>NZ_CP058595.1:97500-2517500 GCF_013402795.1 Costertonia aggregata
TTGACGGGCGGTGTGTACAAGGCCCGGGAACGTATTCACCGGATCATGGCTGATATCCGATTACTAGCGATTCCAGCTTCACGGGGTCGAGTTGCAGACCCCGATCCGAACTGTGACCGGTTTTGTGGATCCGCTCCGCATCGCTGCGTGGCTTCCCGCTGTACCGGCCATTGTAGCACGTGTGTGGCCCAGGACGTAAGGGCCGTGATGATTTGACGTCGTCCCCACCTTCCTCGCGGTTTGCACCGGCAGTCCCGTTAGAGTCCCCATCTTTACATGCTGGCAACTAACGGTAGGGGTTGCGCTCGTTATAGGACTTAACCTGACACCTCACGGCACGAGCTGACGACAACCATGCAGCACCTTGCAAAATGCCCGAAGGAAAAGGTGTCTCCACCCCTGTCATAATGCATTTAAGCCCTGGTAAGGTTCCTCGCGTATCATCGAATTAAACCACATGCTCCACCGCTTGTGCGGGCCCCCGTCAATTCCTTTGAGTTTCATTCTTGCGAACGTACTCCCCAGGTGGGACACTTATCACTTTCGCTTGGCCGCCGAACCCGAAGGCCCGACAGCTAGTGTCCATCGTTTACGGCGTGGACTACCAGGGTATCTAATCCTGTTCGCTACCCACGCTTTCGTCCATCAGCGTCAATACATACCTAGTGAGCTGCCTTCGCGATCGGTGTTCTATGTAATATCTATGCATTTCACCGCTACACTACATATTCCGCCCACTTCGATATAATTCAAGACCTGCAGTATCAAAGGCCGTCCTACCGTTGAGCGGCAGACTTTCACCCCTGACTTACAGGCCCGCCTACGGACCCTTTAAACCCAATGATTCCGGATAACGCTCGGACCCTCCGTATTACCGCGGCTGCTGGCACGGAGTTAGCCGGTCCTTATTCTTACGGTACCGTCAGCCGCCTACGCGTAGGCGGGTTTCTTCCCGTACAAAAGCAGTTTACTACCCATAGGGCATTCTTCCTGCACGCGGCATGGCTGGATCAGGCCCTCGCCCATTGTCCAATATTCCTCACTGCTGCCTCCCGTAGGAGTCTGGTCCGTGTCTCAGTACCAGTGTGGGGGATCCCCCTCTCAGGGCCCCTAACCATCGTGGCCATGGTAGGCCGTTACCCTACCATCAAGCTAATGGTACGCATGGCCATCTTCGCCCGCCGTAGCTTTAACGGACCCCCGATGCCGGGGGACCGTGCCACGGGGCATTAATCCAAGTTTCCCTGGGCTATTCCCCTGGCGAAGGCAGGTTCCATACGCGTTCCGCACCCGTGCGCCGGTCGCCATCTCTGTGCAAGCACAGAATGCTGCCCCTCGACTTGCATGTGTTAGGCCTGCCGCTAGCGTTCATCCTGAGCCAGGATCAAACTCTTCATCGTTGTATCTCAAATAACTTCACAACACGAAAACATCCCGGGCCCTCTCCGACCGTTGTCGATCATCGGTCTATCTTCTTCTTTACTGTACCCAATATGTCAATGAACCCTAATCAAAGGAATCCCATAAAGGAACCCCGATCGCCCCCGTAGGGACGCGCCTCTCGAAATGGAACCGAAACGTTCGATCGCCATCCCTAAAGCGGGTGCAAATGTAATATGGTTTTTTAAAATAAAAAACATTTCTTAGCACGAATTTCACTTTTTTTTAATCTGATTTTGCAAAACCCTATAAACGAGTTTTTTACAATTTGCTTAAATAAAAAGTGGTCTTAAATTTAAGATATTTTTATTGTTTTTACAACTGTTTTAGCCTGTAAAAACGATTTTGCGTAAGGGATTGCAACGGCATCCCACCAGGAACTGTTGGATATAGTGGAAAGCCCGACCAACTTGCAAAGGCATTTTACAAGGTGGTTACGCCATAACCGTTACTATTTTGGTTTGGTTTTCGTATTCCACTTATTGGTAAGGGATGCATAATCATAGTCAAGAGCGGTATTTTGTTTTTCAAGCCTGCCTTCTGCAAAAGCTCTTTGCAATATATCTTCTATAAGATAATCTTCATGCACCGCATCTGGATGAAACTCTTCTTTGATACTTATCTTGAACATTTTCGCAGTGGTGTTGTACCAAAAGGCGCGCCAGCCACTACGAAGCTCTTTTACTAGGTCAAAAGCGGTTTTTCCGGTTTGCCTATAAATTAATTTGACCAATATTTGGCCTTCTGTTCGAGTGAGTTTTTTTAATTCCTCAGAAAATTCTTCCTCAATGTATTTCTGTACTTTTTTGGTATATTTTTTTCGTTTTCGCTTTTTCTTGATAAGCTTTAAACTATCGTTGAGCTCTACCAACCGATCTGCCGCTAATTTGGCATAAGGGTAAACCTTTATCGTTTTTCTTCTTAAAATATAGTACCTGAGTTTTTCTTTATAGGTATCAAATTTTAATTTGCTAAAAACATAGACATCATCCAAAGGGATAGAGGTCTGAAAAATAGAATCCCCCTCTACCATTATGTACCGTTCCTGAACAGAGTCTAAAGGTTGTTCCTCTACTTGAGACCATATACCATGGCAAAAAAAGAAAAGTGGTATTAATGCTATTTTTTTTATCATGCTTTTTGAACGGCGAAAACCTTGTCAAAATTATATATAAACATTTGATGTTACTATTAAATAAAAGTGAATATTGTTAAGTTTGTTTATAAAACATACGTAAATGAAGACAAAGAAGATTCTCACTAAAAAGTCAATTGATTTTTTAGGCAACTATTTAAACAATGCATCGCCAACTGGATATGAATGGGAAGGGCAAAAGTTATGGATGGACTATCTGAAGCCCTATGTTGATACTTTTATTACGGACACTTACGGTACGGCTGTAGGGGTAGTAAACCCCGATGCAAAATTCAAAGTGGTCATTGAGGGGCATTCCGACGAGATTTCTTGGTATGTTAATTACATAACAGACAATGGTCTTTTATATGTTATACGCAATGGTGGAAGCGACCACCAGATAGCCCCCTCAAAATGGGTAAACATACACACAAAAAAAGGAATCGTGAAGGGCGTTTTTGGTTGGCCCGCCATACATACCAGGAAAAGCGGAAAGGAAGAACCGCCCAAATTGGACAATATTTTTATTGATATAGGTGCAAAGGATGCAGAAGAAGTAAAGAAAATGGGCGTTCATGTTGGATGCGTCATTACCTACCCCGATGAATTTCACATTTTGAACAAGGATAAATTTGTTTGTAGGGCGATAGATAATCGTGCTGGCGGTTTTATGATCGCTGAAGTGGCCCGGCTGCTACATGAGAACAAAAAGAAACTGCCTTTTGGCCTTTACATTACCAATTCGGTTCAAGAGGAAATCGGCTTGCGTGGCGCAGAAATGATTACACAGACCATTAAGCCCAATATTGCCATAGTTACCGATGTTTGCCACGACACGACCACACCAATGATAGATAAAAAGACCCAAGGGCATACAGAAATGGGTGCTGGCCCTGTTATTTCTTATGCTCCTGCCGTTCAAAATAAACTGCGTGAGCGTATTTTAGAGACTGCCGAGACCAATAAAATTCCTTTTCAGCGCATGGCGGCATCAAGAATGACTGGTACCGATACCGATGCTTTTGCCTACAGCAATGGCGGTGTTGCATCTGCTTTGATATCATTACCGTTACGCTACATGCACACGACCGTTGAAACGGTTCATAAAGATGATGTCGAAAATGTTATCCGATTGATTTATGAAACCTTGCTTACCATAAAGGAGGGTGAAACATTCAGTTATTTTGAGTAGCCTTAAATCTTTAATATGATTTTCATAATTGATATGACAATAAAACCGAAAAGAACTTATTGTTTATTGTCAATATACTTTATAAAAACACCCGTGCTCTACACGGGTGTTTTATATTGAATCCAATTACAGTATGATGACACTATTTTCTAAATGTAAAATTTCTATTTGATTAAATCAATGAATTCGTCCGGACTCGTTAAATCATAAGTTTTTTGTTCGCCACTTTTCATATTCTTTACCGCGAAAGAGTTGTTTTTCAATTCCTCTTCCCCGATTATGATTACGTAAGGCACATTGCGTTTGTCAGCATACTTGAATTGTTTTTGAATTTTGGTGCCGGCAGGATATAAATCGGCCTTTATACCACATTTTCGCAAGGTAGTTATCAACCTCAAAGAAGCGAGAGCTTCTTTTTCGCCGTAATTAAGACAAAGTACATCCAAGGATTTGTCGATTGTTTGTGGAAATAGGTTCAGTTCTTCGATTACCAAATAAATTCGGTCGAGTCCAAAGGAAATACCTACCCCGCTTACATCTTTTAATCCAAAAATACCGGTAAGATCATCATAACGGCCACCACCACCAATAGAACCTATCTGTACACCTTTGGGCGCAGCAACTTCAAAAATGGCGCCGGTGTAATAATTGAGTCCTCTTGCCAGAGTTACATCTATGGATAATTGGGCCGATTGCAGCCCTAGTTCATTGATAGTGTCTACGATGAAGCGTAATTCTGAAACACCTTTTGTACCTTCTTCGGAATCTTTCAATAGGTTTTCCAAAACATTAAGTTGTTCGGAATTGGTTCCCGATATACTAAATAAGGGTTCTACTTTGGCGATGGCATCCTTGGAAAGCCCCCTATTCAACATTTCCTGTTTTACTTTTTCAGGACCTATTTTATCCAATTTGTCCAAAGCCACCGTAAAGTCTATGAGCAGATGTTTGGCACCGATCACTTCAGCTATCCCCGCCAAGATTTTACGATTGTTCAGTTTTATGTTGACGCCTTCCAGTTTTAAATCTGTAAAAACGGAATCATACAATTGCACAAGTTCAACTTCTTGCAGCAAGGAGGTAGAACCTACAACATCTGCATCACATTGGTAAAACTCACGAAAACGACCTTTTTGTGGCCTATCTGCTCGCCAAACCGGTTGAATTTGATATCGTTTAAAGGGAAAATCTATTTCATTTTGGTGCATGACCACATAGCGTGCAAAGGGTACCGTTAGATCGTAACGTAGGGCTTTTTCTGACAAGTATTTACTTGCTTTATTTGATTTAATCCCATCATAAATTTGAGATTTTGCTTTCTCATTTATGATTTGCTCTATAAATAGATCCATCTTATGAAAAGCAATACTCTTTGTTCTAATCAAAATTTCAATATAGAGCTTAAGAGATTTAGATGCGATAAAAAAAGCAGTTTCTTTATCATTTAGAAAATCAACAAAAGAGTTTTTCTCTTTAGCATATACATCAACTACATTTTTTAAAATTTCTTTTTTACTTATCAAGTCATCTAACAAGTTATTTCTATACTCAGCATTATCAGAAAACTTATCAACATCAATATTTAATGAATCAATTTTAGGCTTTAACTTTTCGATTACTTCCTTTTGAAAGGACACAAAAAAATCAGTATCAGACACTATTCTTTTAATTTTAGATAAGTAATCTCCCGAATCTAATATCTTAAAGATAAGCCTATCGCCTTCATCACCGTACTTTCCCAATAAAGTATCGGAATTTTCAAAAGAAGGGGTTTCAATGGGTTGAAAACCAAAGGTTTTGAAATGCCTTTTTACAGTGTCGAAAATATAGTTTCGCTTTACGACCTCTGAAGGTGAGAAATCTCTTGTACCCTTGGGTATACTTGGTTTTTGTGCCATTTATATGAATTGATGTACCAATACCCCTGTGACTTTGTTCGGGATATCCAAAAATGAAAACAAATATCGGTTTATCCGATGATATTATCAAACCAGCGATACAGGTCACCTTTTGTAATTACCGCTCCTTGTTTGATAAGATTAAACTTATCAAGGTTTTTATCCTCGGTATACGCTTTGGAAGCCGTGAGGTATTCCACAAAATCTGATTGCCAGTTTTTTTTGAACCAGTTGAAGCCCACTTTGGTCGTTAAATCGATATCTGGATTCATTATTTTGACGGATAGTAATTTCATCTCTTTATCAGTGAGATAAAAAAGGTGCATTTGCCGTGCCGAAATATTTTCCAAGTACGATACTTTGGTCAAAACCCCTTCCCATATCAAATCACTGAATACATCTAGCTCTTCCTCGGCTACTTGTGGTTTATCCTTTTTTAATTTTCTCCACTCATCGGCCGTTATGGACTGTGTTGCCAAGAAATTTATAAATTCTGGTCGTAACTCCTCCAATTGCTGTTTTGTAAGTCTTTCATACTTCATAATATATTCATAAAAAAACCGCCTAGTATAACTAAGCGGTCCTGTGCTATATTCAAATTGATACGTTTACTTTTGCTCAGCAATCACTTCAAAAGGGAAATCGACTATTACGTCCCGGTGCAATCTTATCTGAGCGTTGTACGGCCCGGTTCTTTTAACGGTGCCTCCTTGAATACTGATGTATTTTCTATCTATTTCATGACCTTCCTTGGCCAATGCATCGGCCAAATCTGCCGTGCCGATAGAACCGAACAATTTATCACCAGCACCGACCTTAGCCGTTATCTTGACCTCCAACTGTTTTAAAGCCTCGGCTACCTTGTTGGCATCGTCAACGATTTTCTTCTCTTTATGCGCTTTTTGCTTCAAATTTTCCGCAAGTACTTTTTTTGCAGAAGATGTAGCCATAGCTGCCAATCCGTTAGGTATAAGGTAGTTTCTACCATATCCGTTCTTTACAGTTACCAGGTCGTCTTTAAAGCCTAAGTTCTGTACGTCTTCCTTTAGTATAAGTTCCATGATAGTAGCTTTCTTATTTTAGTAAATCGCCAACATAAGGCATTAGTGCTATATGACGTGCCCTTTTTACAGCTTGGGCCACTTTTCTTTGATATTTCATAGAGGTACCGGTAAGTCTTCTAGGTAGAAGCTTGCCTTGCTCGTTTACCAATTTCATCAAAAAATCAGGGTCTTTGTAGTCGATATACTTAATACCGGATTTTTTGAACCTGCAATATTTCTTTTGCGTATTGGTTTCAATATTCAATGGGGTCAAATACCTGATTTCCCCATCTTTTTTGCTTTTAGCCTGTTGTTCTATAGATGACATAGTGTTTATGCTTTAGTTTTTAACCTTGTTCTTCTTTTTTCTGCCCACTCAATAGCGTGCTTATCCAGTTTTACCGTTAGGAAACGCATGACACGCTCATCCCTCTTGAACTCTTGCTCATAAGGTGCAACAATCTCACCGGGACCGGAAAATTCGAACAAGTGGTAAAAACCACTTTTCTTATGCTGTATCGGGTAAGCCAATTTTTTCAGCCCCCAATTTTCTTTGGCTACCATTTTAGCGCCATTGTTAATTAAGAAATCCTCAAATTTCTTAACTGTTTCCTCTATCTGGGTGTCAGATAGAACGGGATTCAAAATGAAAACAGTTTCGTAATGATTCATATTAATATATATTTTTAGGAGCGCAAAAGTAAGAATATTTATTTCTATTCACAAGAAAACAGAAATTTCTTCGTTATACTTTCAAATGTTATCAACAAAATGAACTTAACCTAAACTTTTATCGTATATATTACTGTTTACACAACAAAATATACCATGTTTACATCTTTTGTTGCACTTAAAAGTGAAAATTCAGTAATTTGCCGATGATTTAACCCCACAAATCAACCCTATGAAATTACGTAGTATTATTGTAGATGATTCATCCATGCAGCGAATGGCAGTTGCAAAGTTGGTGAACAATCATCCACACCTCGCTTTGGTAGCGGAGTACAGCAATGCCATTGAAGCTAAGAACGGTATCAAGAACAATGAGATAGATTTGATCTTTCTTGATGTTGAAATGCCTATCATTAGCGGATTTGACCTGTTGGAATCTTTGGAAAACCGCCCACAGGTAATCCTAATCACCGGAAAACCGGATTATGCCCTAAAGGCATTCGACTATGATGTAACGGATTATCTACACAAACCCATAACTCTAGCCCGTTTTGATGCCTCTGTTAAGAGAGCGGTTCAAAAGTACGAGCAAATGCATAATGTCAATGAGGACGAAGAGCACATCTTCGTTAAAAGTAATCTTAAAAAGAGAAAGGTTATCCTTAATGACATAAAATGGATAGAAGCCCTTGGCGACTACATAAAATTGGTCACCGATGAAGCGAACATCGTTATTCTCTCTACCATGAAATCCTTTGAGAAACAATTACCTGAGGAAAAATTCTTGAGAATCCACAAATCCTATATCGTGAATTTGGAGAAGGTAGAAAAATTCAACAGTAAAAACGTTGAAGTTAGCGGTAGATCTATCCCGTTAAGTAGAAATAAAAAAACAGAGCTAGCGGAAGCGTTGAGCAATGTTTAAAAAATATACAAGGATATATATCTAAAAAAACCGCTCAAAAAGCGGTTTTTTTTAGATATGGTCTACATTGTAGATAACACGAACACTTCTATAGGCAGAGATAGCATTAAATGAAGCTTCTATACGCTTGATGCCTTGTTTTGTCTTTTTTAGCGATTGTGTTTTTGGGATTTTCACCAATACATGTTTTAGATACTGATTTCGTATTCTTGCTACTGGTGGGTATTCCGGCCCCAGTACATTCTCCCTAAAGATATTTCGTAACGATTTTGTGAACCATTCTGCCGCTTCATTCAATTTATTATAATCCTTATGCTTAAAAGTCACTTTGATTATCCTATTGATAGGTGGATATTTGTATTGTTCGCGTTCATATAGTTGCTCATTATACATCCCAACATAATCGCTGGTAGTGACCTGCTTTAAGATTTGATGATATGGATTATAACTTTGTATAATGACCTTACCCCTTTTTTGCGTACGCCCTGCCCTGCCGGCGACTTGTGTCAGCAATTGAAAACTGCGTTCATGGGCCCTGTAATCCGGAAAATTCAGTAGAGTATCCGCATTCATGATACCTACCAAGCCCACATTTCTAAAATCCAACCCCTTGGTCAACATTTGAGTACCGACCAAAATATCCAATTCCTGATTTTCAAACGATGTTATTATTTTTTCATACCCGTGCTTACCCCGTGTAGTGTCCAAATCCATTCTGCCGACATTTACATCGGGATATAGTTTTTGCAGCTCTTGTTGAACTTGCTCGGTCCCAAAACCTTTCGTATCTAAAGTAGGGCTACCGCATGCCATACAGCTTTGCTGTACCGCGGTATGGTGACCGCAGTAATGGCATCGCAATTGGTTTTTATACTGATGAAAAGTAAGACTTACATCACAATTGGGGCACTGTGGCGAATGGCCACAAGTTGTACATTCAACAATTGGTGCAAAACCCCTTCGGTTTTGAAATAGAATTATTTGTTCCCCAATATGCAATGCCTCGGTTATTTCTTGTAACAAACGTTCGGAAAAATGACCTTTCATTCTTTTTTTACGGGTCTGTTCCTTAATGCCCACCAGCTCCATATCCGGTAGCAGCACATTACCGTATCTTCTATCTATACTTGCATACCCATATTTATCCTGGGAAACGTTATAGAAGCTCTCCACGCTCGGTGTCGCCGAACCCAACAAGACATTACCGCCAAACATATTTGATAATATTATGGCAGCATCCCTAGCGTGGTAGCGTGGTGCGGGATCATACTGTTTAAAGGAAGATTCATGCTCCTCATCAACTATTATCAACCCCAAATCGGTAAACGGCATGAACAAGGCGGAACGTGCCCCAAGAATTATTTGTGCTTTGGGTCTGTTTTGCAGTACGTTGTTCCATACCTCTACTCTTTCATGAATACTATATTTTGAATGGTATACCGATACTTTTTCCCCGAAATACTCTTGTAAACGACCAATTAACTGCGCTGTTAGGGCAATTTCGGGCAATAGGTACAAAGCCTGTTTTCCCGAACCTATACAATCCTCTATCAGCTTTACATATACTTCTGTTTTGCCGGATGAAGTAATACCATGCAAAAGTGTAGGTTTGTTCTCCGAAAAATTTTTCTGAATATCCTGCAACGCATTTTGCTGATATTCGTTCAATGCCTTTATATCAGAAGTATTGATAGTAGGCTCATAGTTTACCCTATCCGTTCGTATCAAATATTCATCAAGGATATTTTTATCAATCAATGACTTTATAATGGCTTTTGATGCACCGCTCTCCGTTTCCAAATCGGTTACTTTGACCGGTTTTTTTGTTACTGCCTGTAATTGAAACAATGATAAAATAACCTGACTTTGCTTGGGAGCTCTCGAAAGTGTTTTCAATAGTGCTTCTAATGCCTCTTCCGTATTGTACTCAGCACCAAGCTGAACATAGCGAATAAGCTTTGGCTTGTACTGCTCATATACCTCTTCCTTTAGGTTGATGATTTTTTTATGCATCAATCTTTCCAAAACGGGGAGTACGTTTTTTCGGTCAATAATCGCACTTATCTCTTGAACCCTTAAAACCGGCTGGTGCTCAAGTGCTTCGAAAACCAAAAACTCATCATCCTTTAAATCGGACTCATCAATTTCAGCAGTCTTATTTCTTAAAATAAGCGTTTCACTTTCCAACAAAAAAGCACTGGGCACAGCAGTACGAAAAACCTCTCCGATAGTACACATGTAGTAATCGGCAATCCACTGCCAATGTTGTAGCTGTATTTTGGTGACCAAGGGTATATCATCCAAGATTTGATGTATTTCCTTGGCCTCATAAACGGTCGGCGGCCTATTGTGCACCTCGTGTACCAATCCCGTATATATCTTTGATTTGCCAAAGGGAACAGCAACCCGTATTCCCGGCAGTAAAATACCAGCTTCCGATTCAGAAACACTATAAGTAAAGAGTTTTTCTAAAGGTATGGGCAGTATTACATTAACAAAATATTGCATTTTCTCATCACCTTCTATTCCTCAACACGTAACCATGTCTGGGTACGATAGATAAACGCAAGGTAACCGCGAACTTTGAGTTCGTTAGGATTATCCGGGTTTAACCAAATTTTGCACCTAAAGGTCATGGCCTGTTCAGGGTCAAACAGATATTTCCCTTTCCATTCGCCATCTTCGTTTTCTTCGGCTTTTTTGATGATGGTAAGGCCTTTTATGGGTTTATTTTTTAATTCTCCCTTACACTTGGTACATTTTGCGTTTTCCTTGCCCTTTTCCAAAATTTCAAGCACTTTACCGTACATCAATCCATCTTTTTTATAGATTTTGATGATTCCCTTAGGTTTACCAGTTCTATCATCAATGGTCTTCCATTTGCCAAAAACGCTTTGACCGTTTGAAAACTGAAAAGACATCACGATAATTATGCCCCATAATATTTTACTCATTACTCCCATTCTTTCTATAGTTTTTTCGTAGGTAATTTAAAGAAGCATTGAGCTCAAACCCAAGCAGCAATATATTGGAATTTAACCATATATACACCATTAAAATAAGTAATCCTCCTAAAGCCCCGTAAAGCTCGTTGTATCGCGCGAACTTATCTACGTAAATACCAAACAGATACGAAGTTGTCAAAAACAAAATGGTTGTCATCAAAGCACCAATAGAAAAGAATTTGGCCTGTTTCCCTTCTCGCGTCCCAAAATAATATAGTGTAGCGGTGGTAAAATAAGAAAGAATGATAAAGAATAACAGCTTCGCGATCTGTACACCAATAATATCATCTTCCCCGAGCATATAACCGCCCTGCCTAGCTGCAAAATCATTAAGATATCCCAATACATAAAATTCAAAATAGATATAGGCCACAAAGCCGATAATGATAAGAACACCCAATATTAGGCCTACCATTAGTGCAAAAAGATATTGTTTAAAAAAATTACGGGTCAATTCTATATGATACGAAGTCTCAAAACCACCAAAAATAGAATTGACCCCATTGGCGATCAAAAAAATGGAAAGTATAAATGCCGATGATAGGAGTCCACCCCTTTTTTGATCTTTTATTTGCTGAAAAATATCCCCAAAGTACTCACCCGTGGCAGATGGCAGGAACGATTCTAAAAAGGATTGAAATTCTACATCAAAATTGGCATTGCCAACGCTTATGTACGAGACCAAAAACGGCACCAATGTCACCATAAAAATAAGCAACGGAAAAAGCGCCATAAATAGACTAAAGGCAATAGCACTTGCCCTAGTAGAGAGTGCTCCCTGAAAAATACCCACGATATACATTTCTATCAAATCGTAAAGGGAAAGACCTTCAAAAGCAGATAGTTTCACTTTTTTCAATAGCAATACCACTTTGTTCACAACAGGTATTTTTGCCAGTTTTTCCTCGATCTCAACCGACATTTAAACTGCTTTTAAGCTTAAATCCATATTATGAACGGAATGTGTCAAAGCACCCGAGGAGATATAATCAACACCACATTCGGCATATTTGCGTATCGTTTCTTCATTGATACCGCCCGAGGATTCCGTTAGGCATTTATTACCTATCATTTTTACCGCGGTCCGGGTATCCTGGTAGCTGAAATTATCTATCAAAATTCTGTACACGCCATCTGACTTCAATATTTCCTCGATTTCATCTAGATTTCTCGCCTCAACGATGATCTTTAAATCTCGCTTTGTTTTATTTAAATACGCCTTGGTCTTATCAATAGCCTTGGTAATACCACCGGCAAAATCAATATGGTTGTCCTTGAGCATTATCATATCGTACAGAGCGAATCTATGATTTTCACCCCCCCCTATCTTTACCGCCCATTTTTCCAGAGCCCGTATTCCCGGTGTGGTCTTACGGGTATCCAATACTTTTGTTCCCGTACCCTCGAGCAAGGCAACAAATGTGTTTGTCTTTGTGGCGATGGCACTCATACGCTGCATTGCGTTCAACACCAATCGTTCCGCTTTTAAGATACTTTGGGAACTGCCTTCAACATAAAACGCGATATCACCGTATTTTACATGGGAGCCGTCTTTTATGAGCACTTCGGTTTTTAGATTTTTATCTACATTCTCAAAAACCTTTTTTGCAAAATCTATTCCGGCCACTATACCTTCGTCTTTTACCAATAATTTTGCCTTTCCCGAAGCCGATACTGGAATACAGGCCAATGAGCTATGATCGCCATCGCCCACATCCTCCCTAATGGCATTTTTAATGATATTTTCTATTTCAAAATCAAATTGCGCCTTGGATATCATTGCTCGTTTTTTAAACAGTGCTAAATTAAGAAAAACAAATCCCAATATAGAAAATCATTTAACTTTGGAGCATGACTATTAAACTTCTCGCCATTGGCAAAACCGATAGCAAAGCGTTACGAGAACTGGTTTTGGAATATGAAAACAGATTAAAGCACTATGTTAGGTTTGATTTGGATATTATCCCCGATATAAAAAATGTAAAAAATCTTTCAGAGGCGCAGCAAAAGGAAAAAGAGGGGGAACTCATACTTAAAAAATTATTACCTACAGACGTTTTGATCCTTCTAGATGAAAATGGAAAGCAATATTCATCGATAGAGTTTTCAAAATATCTGCAAAAGAAAATGAATTCAGGCATTAAACAATTAGTATTCGTTATTGGTGGACCTTACGGTTTTAACGAAAGGCTTTACCAAAAAGCGCAAGGAAAACTAAGTTTGTCCAAAATGACCTTTTCCCATCAAATGGTAAGGCTATTTACCGTGGAACAAGTATACAGAGCTTTTACAATATTGAAAAACGAGCCCTACCATCATCGATAGGCGTTTAAACCTATCAATACAGATATTTAATAAAGAACCCTAAACCTGATCGTATTCTCGACCTTCTTCAAGGCCTTTATCACGTCTTTGTTGTATTCCTTATCCAAATCTGTGATTACATAACCAACTTCGCTATCGGTCGAAAGATATTGACCGGAAATATTCATCTCATATTTGGCCAATACCTCATTGATCTTGGCCATAATTCCCGGGACATTCTTGTGAATGTGCAAAAAACGATGTGCATTGGATTGTTTGGGTAAGCGAATATTTGGGAAGTTTACCGCATCAACCGTGTTGCCAGAGTTGATATAGTCCATAATTTTATTGGGTACGAAGTCTGCAATATCACGTTGCGCCTCTTCGGTACTACCGCCAACATGCGGTGTCAAAATCACATTCGGGAACCCCTGCAATTTAGTCTCGAAACTCCCATTGCTTCTAGGTTCCTCGGGATATACGTCTACCGCGGCACCAGCGATTTTACCACTCTCCAAAGCAGTGGCCAAGGCATCTATATCGACCACGAAACCTCGGGAAAGATTTATTAACATGGCACCGGTTTTCATCTGATTTATTTCTCGTTCCCCTATAAAATTTTTATTGGCTTTGTTGTCATCAATGTGCAAAGTGACCACATCGGAAACATTCAATAAATCTTCAAGCGTATTGCATTTTATTGCATTTCCCAACGCCAACCTATCCTCGACATCGTAATAATACACTCGCATTCCAATGGCTTCTGCCAAAACGGACAATTGTTTGCCTATATTCCCGTAACCAACAATTCCCAAATTTTTACCACGTACCTCTCGGGAACCAGCAGCGGTCTTTTGCCATTGCCCATTATGTATTTCGGTACTTCTGGCGAAAACGCTTCGCATCAACATAATGATTTGCCCAATGGCCAATTCTACTACCGAACGTGTGTTGCTGTACGGCGCATTGAATACCACCACTCCCCTTTTTTTCGCATGTTCCAGATCTATCTGGGTAGTACCGATACAAAAAGCGCCGACCACCAATAGTTTGTTCGCCGAATCAAGCACTTTTCGCGTCACATGGGTTTTTGACCGTATGCCAAGGACATGAACGTCCTTTATTTTTTCTATAAGTTCTTCTTCCGGTAGGCTATGTGTCACCAATTCTACAGAAAAACCATCTTCGGACAGGTTTTCAAACGCAGCCGTGTGTACATTCTCCAATAATAAAATCTTTATCCTGTTTTTTGGATATGATATATTTCTAGGCAAATCGTTTACATACAAAAACTCATCTAAATTGGGAGTTACGTAATCTGCATTGTTTGCCGCTTTATCCCTATGTATGTTTTCGGTATATGCAAAGAATTTATCCGCAATGCCTGCTTCTCGCATTACGTAATCACTGTAGCCATCACCTATTACCTGAACCTCCCCGTCGAGATCCATCTGTTTAAGGCATTCAATCTTTCCGTTGTGTTGTGAGAGCACGTTTGATTCGTCGAATCCCACGATATTTCCTTCATCGTCAAACTCAAAGGTATTGGCATATACCCTATCTGATGGAATATTGTACTCTTTTACGATGGGGTCGATAAATTCCTTAAATCCACAGGAAATCACATAAATATCATCTGAGAACTTTTCGAAGAATTCTTTGTTGGACGATATGGATTTTGAAATTTTTTGACGCAGTTCCCCTACCAAATCGTCCAAGTGGTCTTTGTGGGCATTCAGAAGTTTTATTCGCCGTTCAAGTGATTCGGTAAACGAAATATCCCCATCTATGCCAAGATTCGTGATTTTTTGTATTTCTTTAATAACCTCATCTTTATCGGGTTTGCCCTCAAGAGTCATTTCGGCCAATACATCAAGCGCCTCCACTCGGGTCAATGTACTATCAAAATCAAACACGTATTTTCTGCCCATCCTGTAAATACTATTCAAAAAAATTAAGCTCTAAAATTAAAAATTTATTCCATTAACGGTCTGAGAATTCAACTAAAAGTTATCCCAATTATATTTATATCAATATTAATGAGGATATCATTTTTTAGTGGGCCAAAAAATGTCGATATCATAATGTGGTTTGGTAAGTATGCTTTTGAAAGACCGGAAAATAAAATTTAATCGTATCATCTAACATTAATATAAACGACCCCGGCAATAATTGCCAAGCCAAAACTCAACAAGGTTCCTATAAGTATATATTCCGTCAGCTTTCGGTTATTACTTTCTTTCAAGTCATTAAAGCGGAAAACCGATTTTGCCGCGATTAATAGACCTATGGCTTCCCATCGGTCTAAGATAATGAACATCAACACGAACAACCGTTCAATAATGCCAATATATTTTCCTGCATTGGGCAATGACTTATGGTCCAGTTCAATCTTATCGGACATAGCCTCCAAAAGCTTACCCATTATTATTGCAGCTGGGAAGGTCACAAATATCAAGGCCGTAGCCAATGGCCAATCCAACTTTTCAAACAAGGCAATGGTATGTTCCGGTAAATTTTCATAATACGCACAAACATAAAGAACAACAAGGTGTAGCGCTTGGTCAATAAAAAAAGGAATACTTTTTAATTTGAATAAAGGTGTGGTATATAATTTGGCCAAGTCTATAACGTAATGGGATACCGCTATTACCAAAGCAATATTCCAGTAACTTAAGTCCCACAACAATATCATCGTAACCAAAAAATGGAGCAGTACATGATAGTACAAATATTTGGAAGCTGCCCTATTGGCCTCTTTGTGAATGACCCATCGGTTGGGCTGTAATAAAAAATCACCTATTAAATGGGCCAATAAAAGTTTGGTAAACATCACCATTACTATATTTCTTTTAAGATTTTAGCATAATACCCCAATAAATCATGTACCAAATCTAAACGCGCCCTTTTTTGACGTTGACTAACCGCAGACTGTTGAATGTTAAGCTGTTTGGCAATCGCTGTTTGCGAAGCGTCGGGGTTATCTAACACCAAGGCAACAATTTCTGCAGAAACCGGGCTCCAATCATCCATAAAATCCAAGGCCAACTTTAGCATAAGGTTAAGAGTATCGTCGTAAAACCCGCTGCCCGTAGCAATGGTTATGTTTACCTTATCTTCTTTTAGGGACTCAAAAGTTCTACCGGAACGGTGGTATGCCGGGCCATTGGATTCTGCTACACGCATACCACTATAAGTTTCTACACCAAGACCTATTCCCATACGAACATCCAGACCTTTTATGCTTTTCAACAAGGCTTTTATGTAAATCGCAGCTTTTAAGGCCAGTTCACGTTTTATTCTTAATTGAAATTCATCTCCCCTGTATATTTCCCAATCTTCTGGGGAATCTCCTAAAGTGGAAAGGTACTCCTTTAAACCTCCTAACCATTTTGAATCTGGATAGTTACCAGAATTAATGATATCCCCTGTGATTATTGCCACCATATTTATTAGTCAAAGTGCTAATATATTAAAATATTAGTTAATTTGCTAATATTTATTATTATAAGCTTTAAAGCTGATACATTGACAATATTAGCGAAATGAGTTATATATTAAAACCATCTTCTTACGGTAGTGAGATATTGACTATACGACTTACCGAATGTGTTGAGCAATGCCCGCTCCTCAGGTATGATCTGGTATCTGTTCATATAAGCTACGAAGCCAGCTGCCAATAAAACATTGAAAGCATTGCCCAGCCATGCCCCAAAGGCCAACAGTGACAATAACATACCCAAATACATGGGATTTCGAGAATATGCATAAACACCATTGGTTATCAGTTTGGAAGATTTCGAGGGCTTTCTTGGGTCTACGGTCGTATTGTTCCTAAAAAACTGTATTAGGGATGCAAATACAATGATTACAGCAAAAGCCAATAAAATTTTAGTCAGGTAATTTCTTCCGAAAAAATCAAAGTAACCAAAAGGCAAATATTCCGCCAGTAGGTACATCGTGAATGCATAAAAGAAAAAAATAAATACAGGTGGTAGTTTTAACTCCATATTTTCGATTGATAGCTGTGCCCTAAAATTAATACTTTTGATTTCAATTTGATATAAACGTTTTTTTTCATTTTATGAAACTTGTATTTGCCACACATAACCAAAATAAGTTTGAAGAAGTCAAGAAAATGGTTCCAAAACACATAGAACTGGTATCGCTAGCAGATATTGGTTGTACAGAAGAAATTCAGGAAACCGGCGGTACTTTGGAGGAAAACGCTAAAATAAAGGCCCATTATATAGCCAAAACCTATAATTTCCCCTGCTTTGCAGATGATACAGGATTACTGGTAGATGTATTGAACGGTGAACCAGGTGTTTATTCGGCCAGATATGCGGGCGAGCAAAAAAAACCCGATGACAATATGCTAAAGCTATTAAAAAAACTTCAACATAAAAATGATAGAACAGCTAGGTTTAAGACAGTCATTGCGCTTAACCTAAACAAAGAGCAATTTATCTTTGAAGGTACCGTAGAAGGGGAAATCGTTCATAATAAAATGGGTAAAGGCGGATTTGGCTACGATCCCATTTTTAAACCTAATGGGTATCGCAAAACCTTTGCCGAACTCCCTTTGGGGATTAAAAACAAAATAAGCCACAGGGGCATAGCCATACAAAAATTGATTGATTTTCTACAAAAACCGATTAATCAATAAATAAATGTATCTTTGCCGCTTAATTTTAACGCCGCCGGTATGGCAGGTGTTGCGCTGAGTCTAAATAGGTTATACACGATAATCGCTCTATGCAACACACATATTCGCGATTAAGTATAACATATTATGACAAAATTTGAAGCACTAGGGCTAGACAAAGCTCTACTGGATGCTGTTGCCGATATGGGTTTTGAAACCCCATCGGAAGTACAGGAAAAAGCAATCCCGATTTTATTGAAAGATGAAACCGATCTGGTCGCACTAGCCCAAACGGGAACAGGAAAAACCGCAGCCTTTGGTTTTCCCCTAATCCAAAAAATAGACAGTTCAAGTAAAACCACGCAAGGCTTGATACTCTCCCCTACCCGAGAACTCTGTTTGCAGATCACCAATGAAATGCAAGCATATTCAAAATATGTAAAGGGATTGAACACCGTAGCGATTTACGGCGGAGCGAGCATTACCGAGCAAGCCAGGCAAATAAAACGCGGTGCACAGATAGTTGTAGCTACCCCAGGCCGTATGAAAGATATGATCGGCCGTGGTCTCGTTGATATCTCCAAGATAGATTATTGTATTTTGGATGAGGCCGATGAAATGTTGAACATGGGCTTCTACGAAGATATAAAGGATATCCTTTCGGGCACGCCCAAAGAAAAATCTACATGGTTATTTTCGGCGACCATGCCCAAAGAAGTATCGGTTATCGCCAAGAAATTTATGCACAACCCACAGGAAATCACCGTTGGGGCAAAAAATGCCGGTACATCAACCGTGCAGCATGAATATTATGTGGTCGGCGGCCGCGACCGTTACCCTGCACTCAAAAGATTGGCAGATGCAAATCCGGACATTTTCTCGGTTGTGTTCTGTAGAACTAAACGCGATACGCAAAGAGTAGCGGAAAAATTGATAGAAGATGGCTATAATGCCGGGGCACTTCATGGGGATTTGAGCCAAAACCAAAGAGATTTGGTGATGAACGCCTTTCGTAAGAAACAAATACAGATGTTGGTAGCGACAGATGTTGCCGCACGAGGTATCGACGTAGATGATATTACTCATGTAATCAACTATCAACTGCCCGATGAGATAGAAACTTATACGCATAGGAGTGGCCGTACGGGAAGAGCCGGAAAATCGGGTATTTCAATGGTCATTGTTACCCGTAGCGAAATGCGTAAGATACATGCCATAGAAAAGAAGATACAGCAAGACTTTATCGCAAACAAAATTCCTACCGGTATCGAGATTTGTGAGATACAACTATATCATCTAGCGAACAAGATAAAGGATACCGAAATAAATAAGGATGTAGAAAATTATCTACCTGCGATTAATGATGTCTTAGACGGTATAGACCGTGATGAGCTCATTAAAAAAATAGTATCGGTAGAATTTACACGTTTTTCGAACTATTATAACAAAACCGCAGACCTAAATTCTGCCGGTTCAGGCGAGCGAGGCGAAAAAGGACAGCGTGGCGCGGCTATGCCGACCAATGGCTCGGTTCGTTATTTTATAAATGTAGGGGAAAAAGATGGTTATGACTGGATGTCGCTCAAAGATTTTATCCGTGACACTGTAGGGCTAGGAAAAGAAGATGTGTTCAAAGTTGATGTCAAAGAAAGCTTTTCGTTCTTCAATACCGATGCCGAAGCAACAGAAAAAATTCTGTCGACCTTTACAGAATTCAAGGATAATGGTAGGTTCGTGAACGTTGAAGTCTCCAAAAACCCCGGCGGAGGTGGCAGACGTGGCGGAAGTGGCGGCGGAAAAGGCCGAGATAGAGGGCGAAGTCGTAACAGGGACAAAGGCGGACAAGGAAAACGAAGGAGCCGAAGCTTCTCTGGCAGCGAAAAAAGCTCCGGAAAGCGAAGAAGCAAAAAAAGGGATGGATTTTATTAGTTAATTCTTTACAAAAAAATACGCAAATGCGTATTTTTTTGTTTTGTTTAGCGTTCTGTTAAGGAATACGTGTTTATGAGATTACTTTTTACACTTTTTTTATCGATTGTTTGTGCTTTAGGTTTTTCACAGGAAATAGAAGAGGGCGAACCTTTACAGGCAATAATAGTAAATGCCCAGACCGAAGAACCGTTGGAAAGTGTGCATGTTCTAAATCTTAATAAAGTAAAAGGTACCATAACCAATGATAAAGGGGAGTTTACCATTACAGCATCGGTCAACGATACACTGTATTTTTCCTATTTAGGCTTTAAATCACAGAAAATTCGTGTCACCAATGATATGTTCAAGTTCAAGGACACTAAAATCACACTTACCGAACTTGCATACGCTTTGGAAGAGGTCATCGTAAAACCGTTTCAACTTACGGGCTATTTAGAGATAGATTCAAAAAATCTTCCTGTAAATACGGCATATCAGTACAGCATTTCGGGCCTAGGCGTTGCCTATGAAGCAGGAAACAAAAATCCGAGCGCGGTCACAAAAGTTTTGGGTGCAATATTAAATCCGGCAGATTTGTTACGAAACCTATTTGGCAAAAAGCCCAATCAAATGCGTAAACTTCGTAAAATGAAAGAGGATGATGAAATCCGAAATTTGTTGGCCTCTAAATTTGATAGGGAGACTTTGACCGAGTTGCTACAAGTTGAAAAAATTGATATTGACGATATACTCACAAACTGCAACTACTCCAAATCTTTTATACTAACGGCCAACGACTTACAAATTCTTGATGCTATCAGTAGTTGTTATGAAGAATTTAAGGTCTTGAACCGGAGAAAATAAAATTTTCTATTTCAAGTATCATTTTATAGCTTTAGAAAAAATAGGTGAGAGTACTATCTACGTATTTCCCCAATCTTATATAAAGCTATATTCCATGAATAAATGTTATGCTTTTTTAGTAACTGCTTTACTTCTTCTTTCATGTAAGGGAATCGATGAAAAAAAGAATGAATCCCAAAAAAACAATATAACGAAACCGACCGAAAAAAAGTCTGGAAGTCCATTTTTTTGGGAGGGTGCCAATATTTACTTTTTGTTAACAGATCGTTTTAACAACGGTAATCCGGAAAACGACATTAATTTTCGGCGAACAGACTCAACAGCGGTTCTAAGAGGGTTCAAAGGTGGAGATATACAAGGTATAACCAATAAAATAAACGATGGCTATTTTTCCGATTTAGGTATAAATGCCATTTGGTTTACACCAGTAGTTGAGCAAATACACGGCTCAACCAATGAGGGGACTGGCAATACATACGGTTACCACGGGTATTGGACGAAAGATTGGACTGCAATTGACCCCAATTTTGGAACAAAAAAAGAACTGGAAACCATGGTCAAAACAGCCCATAAAAATGGAATCCGAATCTTAATGGATGTGGTTATAAACCATACCGGCCCTGTTACCGATACCGACCCCGTTTGGCCAAAAGAATGGGTTCGCACCGAACCGACCTGTCAATTCACGACCTATGAAAATACTACAAAATGTACTTTGGTAGATAATTTACCGGACATTTATACAGAGTCCGATGAAGCTGTGGAACTCCCCGATGCCCTGCTTGCCAAATGGAAGAATGAGGGTCGCCTTAGCCAAGAGTTGGATGAACTACAATTGTTTTTTGAACGTACCGGATATCCAAGGGCTCCGAGATTTTACATCATAAAATGGCTTACGGATTATGTGAACGATCTAGGCATTGACGGGTTTAGGGTAGACACTGTTAAACATACCGATGAAAAAGCTTGGGGAGAACTCTATAAAGAAGCATCACATGCTTTTAGTACATGGAAGAAGAAGCATCCAGATCAAGTTTTGGACAGCACTCCGTTTTACATGGTGGGGGAAGTGTACAATTACGGCATATCTAGCGGTAGGGAATATGATTTTGGAGATAAAAAGGTAGACTATTTTGATTATGGCTTTAAGAGCCTCATCAATTTTGAACTAAAACATGATGCTTCAAAAGATTATGAAAGTATATTTAAAAAATACAACGATATCCTACATGGTAAACTAAACGGTAAGGGTACGGTCAACTACTTGACCTCACATGATGATGGCAATCCTTTTGACAAAGAAAGAAAAATGCCCATCAAATCTGCAAATATTTTATTGTTGACCCCGGGAGCTTCGCAAATTTACTATGGCGATGAAAGTGCAAGGGATTTGACCATCGACGCAGCCGAAGGTGATGCCACATTGCGTTCGTTCATGAATTGGTCGGAAATCGATAGTTTGTCCTCTACACAAAAAATACTGAACCATTGGCGAAAACTAGGTCGGTTTAGAAACGACCATCCCGCAGTTGGTGCAGGAAAACATAAAAGACTGGGCAAAACACCCTATGTTTTCAGTAGGAGTTACACAAATGGTGGCTATACAGATAAAGTTGTCATTGGTCTTGATCTACCCAAAGGAAAAAAATCACTTTGGGTCAAAGGCTTTTTCGGTGATGGTACAAAACTATACGATACATACTCTGAAACCGAAATTGTAGTTAAAAATGGAAAAGTGTTGCTTGAAAATGATTTTGATATAGCCCTTTTAGAAGTGGTGGAATAAATTATTTTTGAGAATATAGGGCAACCCTATTGCCTTCGCTGTCTTTTATCATTCCCATAAAGCCATGACCATCACCAATTTCTTTCTTTTTTTGAAGTATGGTGCCGCCAGCATTCTCAACCCTATTTAATTCGTTCACTACATTCTCGCAGGAAAAATAGATCAAAGGGCCATGGGTGCTACTGGGCATATACATCGCATGCTGTACCAACGAACCCGTAGCTCCGGATTTACCGGGAAACATAGGAAACCAACCCATGATAAAATCACCCAGTTCATGAATAGCGATTGAAATTTCAAAAACAGACTCATAGAACTTTTTCGCCCGTTCCATATCCGTTACGGGAATCTCGAACCAGCCCACCATATTGTTTTCCATGTCATTCCCTACTTTCCAAGGTTGTTTTTAAGGTAGAAAGACCTTCCTCAAAATCTTTCCCTACCATTTTATCCATACTCATAAACAGCATCACAATATTCATCGGGAACTTATTCTCACCGGTAAAACCCCAAATTACCTTGGTTTTTCCGTTAGGTACATCTTCAACTTTTGTATAGCAATCCGATATGGATTTCCAAGGCTTCAAAAACCGAAGTTCGCTTTCGATACGATCACCCTCTACTATATTTTTTATTTCCTGCTCACCTTCACCAACATCTTTATTACCGTTCCAATAGCTGATAGCCCCCACTTCACCATCTATTCCTATGAGTTTTTTGTTCATG
This sequence comes from Costertonia aggregata, assembly GCF_013402795.1. Taxonomy (GTDB): domain Bacteria; phylum Bacteroidota; class Bacteroidia; order Flavobacteriales; family Flavobacteriaceae; genus Costertonia; species Costertonia aggregata. The sequence continues at coordinate 121,050 of NZ_CP058595.1, forward strand.
TTCGGGTCTTTCTTGGCCCACGGCGACCATTCATCCATATTTTTCAAGTATTTCAGATAATTGAACACTTCATCTTTTGGCTTGGAAATTTCGATATCTCGGCTTACATCGTATGATTTTGGGGCTATTATGGCAAGTAGGCTTACCAACAGGGCAATACCCGGTATGATGTAGAGTAGCGTATACATTTGTTAATCAATTAGTTGGTTGTAGCTACAATGTAATTAAAAATTAATGAAGTTGATGATATCGTGTCAGAATTTCCTCGATACTTTTAATAGATTTCTTTGTCCAATCTAGCCTTTTCTCTAATTTCTCAGCATTGGACAAATGCCATGGTAAATCGGTTTTCGCTAATTTTTCGCTAAGATTTTGTAAGATGATAGCGGCAGCCACAGATATATTCAAACTCTCTGTAAATCCTTTCATCGGTATTCTTAAAAACCCATCTGCTTGCTGCATTACGGTGTCGCTAAGACCATCCCTTTCCGTTCCAAAGAATAAAGCAACTTTATCATTGATTTCAAAATCGCTCAGTGCCGCCGAATTATCGAGTGGCGTTGTGGCAATGATCTTGTAGCCGTTATTTCTTAAAGTGGCAATACAATCGGCTGTGGTTTGGTATCGGTATACATCTACCCATTGCTGGGCGCCCATGGCGATATTTTTGTCCAACCTTTTTCCAAATCTATTTTCAACAACATGGGCCTCCTGTACCCCAAAAACCTCACAGCTTCGTATAACCGCACTTGTATTGTGCAACTGGTATACATCCTCAATGGCAACCGTGATATATTTGGTGCGTTTTTCAAGAATCTCAATAAATCGCTCCCTTCGTTCCTCGGATATAAATTCTTCCAAATAGGCTAAAAGTTGATGCTGCTTCATAAACCGAATATAATAAAAACTCTATTTTTATAAAGTTCATACGACACTTATGAGAAAAAAGATAACTGTTTTGACCGGTGCGGGCATCAGTGCCGAAAGTGGCATCAAGACCTTTAGGGATGCTGATGGACTTTGGGAAGGGCATGATGTCATGGAAGTAGCCTCTCCCCAAGGTTTTGCAAGAAACCCAAAACTTGTACTAGATTTTTACAATCAAAGGCGAAGGCAACTATTGGAAGTCTTACCCAATGAGGCACACAAAGCATTAAAATATCTGGAAGATTATTTTGAAGTTACCATTATCACCCAAAATGTAGACAACCTTCACGAAAGTGCCGGAAGCTCAGACGTTATTCATTTACATGGCGAACTTTTAAAGGTTAGGAGCACCAAAGATGAAGATTTTGTAGTTGATTGGAAAAAAGACCTTGTTCAAGGAGACACCTGCCCTAAAGGACATCAACTACGACCACACATTGTCTGGTTTGGTGAAGAAGTGCCCTTATTGGAAAAAGCGGCATATATCACCAGCAATAGCGATATCCTGATTATAATAGGAACCTCAATGCAGGTTTACCCAGCGGCAAGTTTGGTACATTATGTCAAACCAAATACACCTATCTATTTTATTGACCCCAAACCCAGCGTAACCACTTCCGACTATAAAAATATTACTATCATCCCAAATACCGCTGCAAAGACAGTACCTGACCTGGTCGAAAAACTTATATCCAAAGAAAACCAGGCCAGCCCATGACAAAAGAAGAACTGTTCAGAACATTGAACTATGTGGATGCTACGAGGGAAAAGCGATTGAACATGTCCAAAAGGGTTTTGGAGCAACCCCAACTGTTAAAACCCCTTATTCAGATTGCCTTTGAAGAAGATAATCCCATTTCATGCAAAGCAGCATGGGTGTTGGAGTTTGTAACAAAGCAAAAACTGTCTTTGATTTTCCCCCATCTTGATTTCTTTATGAACAACATAAATAAGCTACATTTAGAATCTTCTGTACGACCGGTTGCGAAAATCTGCGAAGAATTGGTCCTAAATCACTTTTCAAAAAACAAAATTACAGCCCAAGAAGAGTTAACAATAAAACATTTGGAAAAAATTACCGCAGCTTGTTTTGACTGGTTAATAGGGAATTTTAAAGTAGCCCCAAAGGCATATGCCATGACGACCCTTTTAAAATTAGGAGAAGTGTTTGATTGGATACACCCAGAACTAAGGTTGATACTGGAACAGAATTACCATACGGGCAGCGCAGCATACAAGGCCAGAGCGAGAATGGTTTTGAAAAAACTGGAATAGATTTGTGCCACCTCACAAAAAACAAACTTTCAAACTCTATCGCTTATAGGTATCTTTGCCTTTTTAAAATTCAACCAATCCCTAGTATTATGTCTTTAACTGCGTTAAATGCCATTTCTCCCATTGATGGGCGGTATAGAAATAAAATAGAAAACCTAGCCCCCTATTTTTCTGAAGAAGCTCTCATTAAATATAGGGTAAGGGTAGAAATTGAATACTTTATCGCACTCTGCGAAATACCATTACCGCAACTATCTGATTTTGATACTTCTAAATTTTCTTTATTGCGGGAAATTTACATGAATTTTGATGCAAAAGACGCACAGGAAATCAAGGAGATTGAAAAAACTACCAACCACGATGTAAAAGCGGTCGAATATTTTATCAAATCCGCCTTTGACCGATTGGGACTGTCGGCACACAAAGAATTTATCCATTTTGGGTTGACTTCACAGGATATAAACAACACGGCCATACCCCTTTCTATCAAAGAAGCGATGAACGAAGTATACGTGCCACAGTATTTTGAATTACTTGAAAAATTAAAGGAACTGTCTGCTGAATGGTCAGAAATACCCATGTTGGCAAGAACCCATGGCCAACCGGCGTCCCCTACCCGCTTAGGTAAGGAAATTGCCGTATTTGTTGAACGGTTGAAGGAACAGTTCAATTTACTGAACGATATTCCCAGCGCGGCAAAATTTGGTGGGGCTACCGGTAATTATAACGCACATAAAGTAGCATATCCACAGATTGACTGGAAAGCCTTCGGTCAAAAATTCGTACAGGAGAAATTAGGGCTGCACCACTCCTTTCCCACAACTCAAATTGAACACTATGACCATATGGCCGCTCTGTTCGATACATTAAAAAGAATAAATACCATTATCTTGGATCTAAATAGGGATTTTTGGACCTATGTTTCGATGGACTATTTTAAACAGAAAATAAAACAAGGGGAAGTGGGCTCCTCGGCCATGCCGCACAAAGTAAACCCTATCGATTTTGAAAATTCCGAAGGTAATTTAGGTATCGCCAATGCCCTTTTTGAGCATTTATCGGCAAAATTGCCCGTGTCGCGTTTACAGAGAGATTTGACCGATAGTACGGTACTCAGGAACGTTGGTGTACCTTTTGCCCATACCGTAATTGCTTTTTTATCTACGCTAAAAGGTTTAAACAAACTTTTGCTGAACAAAGAAAAGTTTGAAACAGATCTTGAGAATAATTGGGCCGTGGTCGCTGAGGCCATACAGACTATTTTAAGGCGGGAAGGTTATCCCAATCCATACGAAGCCTTAAAGGGCCTTACACGTACCAATGAGAGAATAAACCAGCAATCCATCGCCAATTTTATAAATACTTTAGAGGTTTCAGAAAGCATAAAAACAGAATTAAAGCAAATTACCCCTAGCAATTATACAGGGGTTTAGCAAAGTCATTTCCGTAAAGGTCAGCTTACCTTTACGGAAATGACAATAAGCTCAATTTCACTTATTGATCTGTACCTCGTGTGGGTAGGGGATTTCTATACCGGCCTTATCCAAAGCTTCCTTACTGCCTTCAACGGTAGCAAAAAAAACATCCCAATAATCTTCTGGTTTACAGAAAGGACGGACTGCCAAATTTACCGAGCTATCCGCCAATGCTTCCACATTGACCGTTGGTGCCGGATCTTGTAATACCTTTGGGTTGGCTTTCAACATTTCAAGCAGAACTTCTTTCGTCTTTTTGATGTCCGAACCGTAATCAACCCCCACAACGGTGTCAACCCGCATTTTACCCTCGGCAGTGTAATTTATGATATTACCGTTGGCCATGGCCCCATTAGGTACAATGGCCAACTTGTTTTGTGGCGTTATCAATTTGGTGGTGAAAATTTCTATTTCCTTCACAGAGCCCAATACACCTTGAGCCTCTATCAAATCTCCGATTTTATAGGGTTTGAAGATGATAATCAAAACACCCCCTGCAAAATTGGATAAAGAACCTTGCAGTGCCAAACCTATGGCCAAGCCCGCAGCTGCTATTACCGCTGCCAAACTTGTAGTTTCAACACCTAATGTTGAAATGACGGTTATGACCAAAAAAATGGTAAGTCCCCATTTGGCTAAACTCAAAAGAAATTTTTGAAGAGACTTATCGTATTCTTGACTGCTCATCCCCTTCCTTAGGAGTTTCATTAGTTTTTTTATGATCCATGAACCAATAATATAGATCAAGATGGCCCCGAGCAGTCTTGGCCCGAATTCAACTATAAAATCGATTCCTTTGTCAATCCATTTTTGTGCATCTTCCATAATGTGATATAATTTTAAGGTTAGTATTATATTATATGACACTTAAATTAAGCATAAAGTCACATAAAATTTGTTATTATTTTATGGCATTAACAAATAAACCCCCAAAACGTTGAATGTTTTGGGGGTTTGTAACATTTAAATTGTATTCTAACCTTTTAAGAAGTCACCAAGTTCACCTAAGCCTTCGCCTTTATAGTCCGATTTTTGTAAAGCGTTCATAAGCTGTACCAAATGGGCTGGATTCATATTGTCGCCTAAGACCCGAATCAACATGAAACCCTTTTCATCACTACTGCCGTACACGATAACTTCATCTATGGCATCCTCATCGCCTAAATACTTTATTACCCCTTTGCCATAACTTGAATTTAGTTTCATAAGCTCTACAAACTTATCGTTCTTCAAGATTTTTTTTACGTTGGCCTGTTCCACCTTAAATTCGGCAACATTTTCCTGGCTTTTCTTGAAGGCCAATATGTTCAGTTTCTTCAACGAACCAATGGCTTCTTTTTGCACATCGGTCAAATTGGTCTCCTCTAAGTTTAGAATGCTTGCAGGTACATCCAATGATATAAAATTTGGATTTTCCTGATTATCCACATAATACTCCTGTAAACTTTGGGTCGACGAGCATGATGATAGTAGCAATATCACTACAATTATTATTGAGGTTGTATATTTTTTCATTAACTATGGTTTTTATCAAATATAAGGTGCATTTGCAATCTCGAAAGATTGAATATTGTTACTGTACATAAAACTATTATTCTCCTTTACCAGCCTTGTTCAAATCGTTGGGCAGGTTCATTTTTTTGGTCAATGAACCGATTTTATTCAGATCTATATCGCCGGTCATAGAGACCAAAACGGTTTCGAACTTTCTGCCGTTCATGTCCACATCCAAATCCTTCATTCCAGATACGAACATCAAAAGTTCACTCACATGATCTTTCTTTTTACCGTTTTTAATGTAAAACTTAACGTTTACGTCTTTATCCTTTACGCGCATTAATTCTTCCAACTTCGAGGAGTTCAAATATTTACGTACCGTTGCGCCCATATCTACCGATACCGCTTTATCCTCGGTGATAAAAACTTTGATGCCCTTTAAGCCCTGGGCCATTTCCATGAATTCCTGTGCTTCTTTGTCATCGGACATAGCACTAACTTTGGCGACAAGATCTATCATACCCTTATTCACTATGACCGACCCCACATTGTCCATTTCCTCATACTTATCGAACATAGATTGCGAGAATCCGAACATGGGGAAAATGGCCATTGCTACTATTGCAGTGATTTTTTTAAAATTTTTCATGACTGTTGATTTTTAATGATTGATGAATATTCTTTAAAATTTATAATTGATTCAAATGTTTGTATCTACAAACCGATTATCGGTTTTTATTCCCGGCTTTGTTCAATTCGTCCGGAAGATTCATTTTTTTGGTCAATGAATTGATTTTATTCAAGTCAATATCCCCGGTCAAGGACAACAAAACCGTTTCAAACTTTCGGCCATTGACCTCAACATCGGACTTCATTCCGGTTACGAACATCAAAAGTTCACTAACGTGGTCATCGTCCTTACCGCTTTTTATGTAAAACTTTACATTGGCATCTTTGTCTTTGATACGCATCAATTCTTCCAAAGAAGCTGATTTTAGATACTTGGCGACCGATGCCTTCATGTCAAGACCAATCGATTTGTCTTCGGTGGTAAACACCTTTAGGCTGTTTACACTTTGGGCGATGTCCATAAAATCCTTGGCTTCCGGATCATCTACCTCAACATCTATCTTGCTCAAAAGGTTGAACATACTTTTGTTCACGACCACAGCGGTCACATTGTCCAAATCTTCATATTTGTCAAATAAAGATTGTGCAATGCCTACCAACGGCAATAGTGCCAAAACGAATATTGTACTATACTTTTTCATGGTTTTTTTCATTTTAATTATGCTTGTAAATTTTTTGTTTTGTTTCTTCAAACTCTTTTAAATAGGCCACCTTCTCTGTACCGCGACCAAAATTTTCGGCTAAAAGGTTCAATGCCTTTTTGGTTTCATTGTAGGCATATTCGGCTTTTTCCCTTTCCAATTGTTTTTCATCTTGGTATTCTTTACCAAAATATATGCCAATGGCCAAAACTGCTACGGCAGCAACGGAACCCCACTTGTAAAAATTACTTCTTCTGGGTCTTAAGGGTACTTGTCTTGTAAATGTTTCTTCTTTGGCTTTGGAAAAATAATTGAACATTGGCGCATATTGCCTTAAGTGCGTTGCTACATTTTCTTGTGAAAAGTAGTCGCGCAATGTTTTTTCTTCGGCCACTGTTGTGGTAGACTCAAAGTATTTTTCCAATAATTTTTCTATGTTATCCAATTCCATAGCTATGTTTTTGTATTAATTTTTCCCTTACTAATTTTCTTGCCCTTGATAAGGCTACCCGTACGGCCGTTGGTTTCATATGCAACAACTCGGATATTTCTTCAAAATCATATTCTTCAACATCCCGTAATTGCAGTACCATTTTTTGCTGTTCGGGCAATTCGTCCATTATTTTTTCTACCCAACTTACACTGTCTTTTGCCTCAACTTGTGTTTGTAAAGAGCTGTCCTCATTTGTATAGTTGCTATGTACCAACTTTAGGTTACTGGCCTGTTTTGATTTTAAACGATCTAGACAAAAATTCTTGGTCATGGTCATTGCAAAGGCTTCAACACTTTTATACTCACTTATCTTTTTGTTCTTGGACCAAAGCTTTAACAGTATTTCCTGGGTGGCATCCTCTGCCTCCTCTGCGGAAACCAATAGCCGCTTTGCCATTCGGTACAACTTGTCCTTAAAAGGCATTACCACATTTAAAAACTCACTTTGATTCATTTTGGTGGTTGTTTTGTAAACTAATTACATATCCGTTTACATAAGCAAGACGAAGTATAACGAATTTTGTTACAATTTCTTTTTTTTTATCCCGTATGTAAGTAAATTGGGAGAATGTGAACTAAAGACTGGAACCATACGTAACTATTAAAAGACTTATGTTTGGAACGATAATTGAAGTTCTAATTTAAAATATTGAATAAGAAATAGCTATGCAATATGCCGCATCTATACTCGATGCCTATCGTGGTGTTATTGACAAATTATATATGCACTAAAAAAAAATAAAATGGAAAAGATGAAAAGATATTTGATTTTGATTACCATAGCGCTGTTATGGATTGGATGTAATAAAGATGATGACAATGGAATTCCTGAGCCAGGAGGGCCTGATCCCCAGCCACAGGCAAATGTAGAAGTCCAAGATTTTATGTGGAAAGCTATGAACCTATGGTATTTTTGGCAAGCGGATGTTACCGATTTAGCAGATACACGTTTTAATAACGACGAGGATTATACCAATTTTTTGAGGTCAGAGGATAATCCAGAAGATTTTTTTAAAAAACTCTTATTTACAGAAGACAGATTCAGTTTTTTTAACGATGACTACAAAGAATTGGTAAACAACTTCGCAGGAGTTTCTAAAAGCAATGGTATGGAGTTTGGACTATCACGCTTTGGTTCTGGTAACGATGTGTTCGGTTTTGTGCAATATGTTGTACCTGGTTCAGATGCCGACGCAAAAGGGGTAAAAAGAGGAGATATCTTCAAAACCGTAAACGGACAACAATTATTTCAAGACAGGGCAAATGCAAGTAATAACAATTATGAGTTATTCGACCTAGATACGTATACCATAGATATTTCTACAATTATCGATAATACGATTACGGATACGGGAAATGAAATAACATTGAACAAACAAGAAAACTTGGTTGAAAATCCTGTTTTTTTGACCAAAACATTAGATGTCAATGGCATAAAAGTCGGTTATTTAATGTACAATAGGTTTACGAGCAACTTTGACGAAGAGCTAAACAATGCCTTTGGGGAACTGAGAGCTGCCAATGTAAGCGAGCTTGTTTTGGATATGCGTTATAATCCTGGCGGTTCTGTTAATTCATCTCGTTTATTAGCTAGCATGGTTTACGGTACGAGAACAAATGATTTGTACATAAGACAGCGTTGGAATCCCAAAATACAAGCTGCATTTGGCGCAGCACAATTAGAAGATTTTTTTGCAGATACTACAGGTGATGGTACACCTATAAACACACTAAACCTTTCTAAAGTATATGTTTTGGCTACGCGCGGTTCTGCTTCTGCTAGTGAATTAGTGATGAACGGTCTTGCTCCTTATGTTGATGTAATTCATATAGGGACTACAACAAGAGGGAAAAATGAATTTTCTTTGACTTTTGTAGACGACCCAAATAGAGAAGGTGCTCCTTACGTTTATACAGAATCTAGAGAAAGTAATATAAACCCCAACAACAGCTGGGCTATTCAACCTTTATGTGGCAGAAATGAAAACGCTGATGGTTTTTTTGACTATACCTCTGGTTTGGCTCCAGATATAGAGTTACCAGAAGATATTGCCAACCTTGGCGTACTTGGTGACGAGAACGAACCTTTATTAGCAAGAGCGTTACAAGAAATTTCCGGCGCAACCGCGAAAAGAAGTTTTACGGTTAAAATGCCTGCAAACACTATCACCAACTCTAAAATGTTTACCCAAATAAAGGATAATATGTATTTGGACAAACCTCTAAATAATATAACTATTCAATAAAAGTAAATTAAAAAAACAGCGGCCAATGACCGCTGTTTTTTGTTTAAACCGAGTTTGTTTTAAAGCTTTAACCGCATTCCCAGTCTAACATTCCTCCCTCTAGTGGTAAAGTTTAGAACCTCAAAATAATCGGTATTGAAAATATTATTGACCGATACAAAGAAATTCAGCGTATCGTTTACATCATGCTTTAGATAAAAATCAAACAGACTAAAAGCATCCAAAGGTACCTCTCCAAAATCCAACCGTTCAGAAACGTATTGATACGATAGCGATGTATACGTTTTACCGCTAAAAGTATAAGCAATATCAGCATTTATCTTATGTTTTGGCAACCTGAGTATCACTCTATCCTTGCTCTCGGTAAATGTATAATTGGAAGATACTTGTAATGCTTCGGTAAGCCTTCCGACAAATTCAATCTCCAGTCCGGAAGCATTTCTATCCTCCAACGTATTTATATACCCCGGCCCTACAAAATCAATAAAATTCTCTTCTTTCCTATCAAAATAAAGAGCACTCAAGCGAAATTTATCCGAAGGTCTATACTCAATACCTCCCTCTACAGTGGTATTTTCCTCTGGTTCCAAATCGGGGTTTGCCCCAAACGGACCGAACAACTGGGACAGGTTGGGAGCAATAAAAGAAGTGGCATAGGAACCCAAAAATTTGATGTAACCACCATTGATCTTTATACGGTATGACGGATTGAAATTATATATAAGGTTACTCCCATATTCGCTATGATTGTTCAAACGGACACCTGCATTGATGTTCAACCCAAAATCACTTACATAAACCACATTACCATAGGGGTCAATGGTATTGATGCTTTGGTCATCGGTAAAAAAAGTTTTGTGGTCAATGATGTTTACTCCGATAATGGTATACAACTTATCGTTAAAAATGTATTTGTTAAATGCATCCAAAATAAAGGATTCTGAATTGAATGCCGTGGGAAAACTTGACCGGGTATCACGGGTTATTTGATTAAAGGCCGTATGTATCTGTACGCTGCCCTTTTCGTAAATATATTCCGTTGACAGACCAAAACGGGATTGTTCGCTTCTAAAGCTAAAATCGGCGTCTTCCACAGGGAAACCATTGTCAAAATCGGTATTCAATTTATTATAGAAGGCCGTTGCGGTAACATTGAATCTATCCGAAAAGACATACCCTAACTTTAGGTTTCCATCAATTCTGGAAAAAACATCGGCCTCCTCTCCGATTGCCGCAGAAAGTCCGTCTGTAAATTGATGTCCGCCCGAGGCCAAAATAGACAGTTTTCCTGTGTTTCCCGCTACCGTTACCGTATTTGAAAAATCAGAAATATTATAATTCTGGTCGTTTTGCGATTGATTGGTTCCCAAACTTGACAAAACCTCCATGGCTACACCATCCGCAGGAGCCTTTTTCGTGGTAATGTTGATTACGGCCGTAGCTGCGGAATTTCCGTAAAGGGTACTGGCCGCTCCTTTAATGATCTCGATACTCTGTATTTGCAAGGTGTTCAATAAGCGTAAATCATACTGACCATTTACGTTGGAAGGGTCCGATACCTGTATACCGTCGACCAGTACCAAAACTTGACGGTTGTTCCCACCACGGGCAAACACCGATATATTTTGACCGGAGAAGCTTCGGCTTCCGTTCACTTCAAGACCGCTTTTGGTGTTGATGATTTCTGCGATTGACCGTCCTTGATTTCTTTCCAACTCTTGGGCCGTTATTTTAACGACCGTTTTACCTGAATTTTCGCGTTTTAATACAAAACGCGAGTCACTTACCACTACTTCGTCCAATTCTTGAAGTTTCATGGAGTCCTGCTGTTGCTGTTGGGCAACAACCTTAGTGCATAGCATAACCATGGCACTAAAGCCTAAAAGTTTTTTGTTCATTTTTTAATTCTCTGTTCGAGCGAATGGTATGTCTGCACCCATACCCCAGAATATACATGTACCTTGGCTGGTCCTAAAAAATACGGCCTTTAACTTCAAAAAAAAATAATCCTACAACGGTTTACCGTGCATATAAGTCCTTCGAAAAACAGAAGCCATGAATTTTTAGGATACACATCCCCAACACATATTAATCCTAAACCTTTATCCCGAAAGTTTAACAATAGTTGTTTGAATTTGGCAGGTCTCCTGACTTGTTTAAAATTATTTTGCCTTCCCATTCCTAAAATTTTCGGAACAGTGGCTTTTGAAGAAACAATTTCCTCCGTAAAGAGGTGCCAAACCGGTTTGGCATAAACTTACAGTTGCGGGAACAGTTCCGGATTCGCACCGGATTCCCTTTTAATCCCATCAAAAAAAAATGATGAAAACCAAGATTCAATGCTAAAGTAAACATTTTGTTTAATCTTTCAATCCAAAGTTTAAATAATACTACTTTTGATAAAGTATAATCCAAATACATTATCTTGAAAAAAATTACGCTTCTCTTTTTATCATTGATCTGGTTTTGTTGTAAAGAGAAAAAAGAGGAGTCTCTCCCTTTTGAAAACACGGTAGATAAGGTCTCAATTGAATACGCAAAGGGATTTTCAATCGAAAAACAAGCTAACGGACTCACTACACTTAAAATAAGCTCACCATGGCCAAATGCAAAAGATAGATTTACCTATGCCTTGGTTCCCAAGGAGAAAATGGCATTTATAAACTTAAACAAAAATGAATATGATGCTATCGTTACCGTTCCTGTTGAAAAAGTAATCGTAACTTCCACTACACACATACCCGCTTTGGAAGCACTAAATGTATTGGATAAGCTTGTAGGTTTTCCCAATACAAAATTTATATCGTCAAAAGCTGCCAGAAAAAAAATAAATGAAGGTAAGCTGATAGAAATAGGCAATAACGAATCCATCAATACGGAAATGGTACTATCGCTTTCCCCTGAAGTCGTCATCGGTTTTGGCATCAATGCCCAAAACAAGGCTTATGAAACTATACAGCGTTCCAATATTCCCGTGGTATATAACGGCGATTGGACTGAACAGACCCCCTTGGGCAAGGCCGAATGGATCAAGTTCTTCGCTCCGTTTTTCGAAAAAGAAAAAGAGGCCGAAGTTATTTTTGAAAAAATAGAGGCATCCTATAATTCAGTAAAAGAACTGGCAAAAAAAACCAAGATAAAACCAAGCGTAATGAGCGGTGCCCTTTACAAAGATGTGTGGTATCTTCCCGGTGGGGATAGCTGGGCGGCACAATTCCTAAAAGATGCCAATGTTAACTACCTGTGGGGAGAGGCTGCCGGTACCGGGAGCCTATCGTTAAGTTGGGAAAGTGTGCTACAAAAGGCAAAAGAGGCCGATTTTTGGATTGCCCCCGCACAGTTTATCACATATGACGATATGAAAAAGGCAAGCCAACATTATCAGCAATTTGATGCATTTACACAAAAAAAAGTATATACTTTTGCAAACACAAAGGGAGAAACTGGCGGTATACTCTACTATGAGCTAGGACCACAACGACCGGATTTGGTTTTGAAAGACCTCATTCATATTTTGCATCCGGAAATACTTCCGCAACACACACTTTTCTTTTTTAAGCCCTTGGAATAGTTGAAAAATCAGCAAACATATCTCACACGGTTTATCGTGTTATTATTTGTGTTGGGCTTCTGTCTTTTCTTAAACCTGGGTTTAGGCTCTGTATCGATTGATTTCATAGATACCATAACGTCAATTTTTGGTGGTCGGTTAGAAAAAACATCCCTCGAATATATTATATGGAACTATAGAATTCCCAAAGCACTTACGGCCATATTAACAGGTAGTGGCTTGGCTTTAAGTGGTTTATTAATGCAAACCCTTTTTAGAAATCCCTTGGCAGGACCTTTTGTACTGGGAATAAGTTCCGGGGCCAGCTTGGGAGCGGCTTTATTGATTATGGGAACTTCACTTTTCTCCGGGATATTTACTTTTGGATTCGCCGACGATATTGCGCTGGCCGTCGCATCGAGTGTTGGCAGTTTTCTAGTGCTTATGGCCGTTTTGACCGTAGCCGCAAAAGTTAGGGACACGATGGCGTTATTGATCATTGGTCTAATGTTCGGTAGCATAACAACAGCGATAGTAAGCGTACTTTCATACTTCACCAATGCAGAAAAATTACAACAGTTCATATTTTGGTCGTTCGGTAGCGTGGGCAATCTCTCATGGGGGCAACTGGGAATACTATCGGTGATCATTGCAATGGGTCTATTTTTGAGCATTCTTTCCGTCAAATCTTTGAACGGATATCTATTGGGCGAAAACTATGCCCAAAGTTTGGGTATAGACCTAAAAAAATCCAGATATATTGTTATCGTCGCCACCGGCTTATTGGCAGGAAGTGTTACCGCTTTTGCAGGGCCAATCGCTTTTATAGGTCTTGCCGTTCCACATTTGACCCGACAGATTTTTAACACAACGGATCATAAAATATTGGTGCCCGCCGTTATCATATATGGCGCTATCATACTTTTGCTATGTGATACGGTAGCGCAATTGCCCGGCTCGGTACATGTATTGCCCATAAATGCGATAACAAGTATATTAGGTGCGCCCGTGGTCATATGGCTGTTGGTTCGAAAGCGAAAAATGGTATTTTGACAAGATTATCTATGTAAACAACCCTATTATTTAAAATAGATACCATAAAAACGAAAAAACAACATACCGCGCTAGAAGTAACCGACTTATGCATAGGGTATGGGTCAATATCAGTTTGTGACAACATCAACTTTACACTTTTGCAAGGGGAACTTACGGCAATCGTAGGAGGCAATGGTATCGGGAAATCCACACTGCTGCGAACCTTAGGGAATTTTCAATCCAAAATATCGGGGACGATAAAAATCGATGGAAAAAATCTCGGTAATCATAACACATTGGAACTTGCATCAAAAATAAGCGTGGTATTGACTGAGCCCGTTGCTTCTAAAAACATGACCGTAACCGAATTGATAGCACTGGGCAGACAACCCTACACGAATTGGATTGGTCGCCTTACCAAAAAGGATAAAACCCAAATAAATAAATCCATACAACTGTTGGAGCTAGAAGATTTAAAAAATAAAAGGTGTTTTGAACTTAGTGATGGTCAGCTGCAACGTGTCATGATCGCTCGGGCTTTGGCCCAAGACACCCATGTTATTCTTTTGGATGAACCTACCACACATCTTGATCTGTACCACAAAGTCCAAATATTGAAATTATTGAAATTTATAGCGAACAAAACCCAAAAAACCATTTTGTTTACCAGTCATGAGATAGAAATGACCATACAGCTCAGTGATAAAATATTGATTTTGAATGGGAAAGAGAACCCTTTTGACGAACCGTGCAAATTGATTGAAAATAAACACTTTGAAGGTTTGTTTCCCAAAGATGCCATTGCCTTTGATGCCCAAACGGGCTCTTTTCGTATTCGGAAGTAACTTGTATCTTTACCTATCACTTTTAAAATAAAATGAACGAAACCCTAATTTATATCATCATTGGACTAATTTGCCTTGCTGTAGGCTTTTTTTTGGGAAACTATATCCAAGGCCTAAAAACAAAATCCAGCCAAAGTGCTTTAGAAGAGCGAGAACAGCAATTGCATAACAACCTTTCGGTCTTGGAGCAACGCCTTAGTGATACCGAGGAGCACAAAAAACACCTACAGGATGAAAAAGAGCAGTTAGGTCATCAAATAATACGCTATCAGGCCGATTTAGAGAACTTACAGCTCAAAAATCGGGAACAAAAAGATGAAGTAGAGAAGCTTCAGGAAAAATTCACCAAAGAGTTTGAAAATCTCGCAAATAAAATTCTGGAAGAAAAGAGTTTGAAATTTACTGAGCGAAACGAAAAAAATATCAAAGACATTCTTACGCCTTTGAACGAAAAGATTCAATTGTTCGAAAAAAAGGTAGAGGAAAGCCAAAAAGAAAACATAAGCATTCATTCTGCACTTAAAGAGCAACTACTGAATCTACAAACACAAAACTTAAAGATTACCCAAGAGGCCGAGAACCTTACTAAAGCCTTAAAAGGTGATAGTAAAATGCAAGGGAATTGGGGTGAATTGGTATTGGAACGTGTTTTGGAAAAGTCCGGTTTGGAAAAAGACAGAGAGTATAGCGTACAACAAAGTTTTACCCGTGAAGATGGTTCTCGTGTTTTACCGGACGTTATCATCAACCTACCCGATGGTAAAAAAATGATAGTTGATTCAAAAGTTTCATTAACCGATTACGAGCGCTATGTCAACGCAGAAGATGAACTACGGGAAAAGTTCTTAAAAGACCATATCAATTCGTTAAGAAAACACGTAGATCAACTATCGGCAAAAAAGTATGAGGATCTGTACGAAATGGAAAGTCCTGATTTTGTATTGATGTTCGTCCCAATAGAACCAGCATTCGCCATTGCCATCAACAATGATAATTCACTGTACAACAAAGCATTTGAGCAAAATATAGTCATAGTTACTCCGTCTACGCTATTGGCCACGCTTCGCACTATAGATAGCATGTGGAACAATGAAAAGCAGCAACGCAATGCTATTGAAATTGCCCGCCAAGCAGGTGCTCTTTATGATAAATTTGAAGGTTTTGTCAGCGACCTGACCAAAGTCGGTAAAAAAATGGATGATGCTAAAGATGAATACAAAGGTGCCATGAACAAACTGGTCGAAGGTCGTGGAAACATCATTACCAGCATAGAAAAACTAAAAAAAATGGGCGCCAAAGCAAAAAAGTCCATTCCGGAGCCTATTTTAAAACGTGCCCAAGAAGATGATTTTGAAGAGGAAGAACCCAAACTAAAACTATAGTCAATGAACAAAAGAATGAAAGTTGCCCTAATTCTGATTTCATTGTGCTTTTTATTGATAATAACCGATACTATATATTCTTATCGGAATGAATTTGATATGGGTTATGTAGCACGTATAACATCCAATACTCTACTAATTATTGCAATGTACCTTAAATTACAGTGCACAGAAAAAACATAGAAAGTGAAAAAAATATTGTTCTTGTTTATTGGCGGGTGTATCGCCCTTTTGGCTTTGTACTATGCCTTTATCTATTTTGTACCTTACAGTGAGGGAGTACGCTCAGGCGAGTTGATAAAAATCAGTAGAAAAGGTGTAGTTGCCAAAACTTGGGAAGGTGAAATAAGCCAAGGCATTTCCGGGGCGCAGATATTTTCATTTTCGGTTTTGGACAAGGATAAGGAGGTCATAGAAAAGCTCAAGGAATATCAAGGACAATATGTTAAAGTAGATTATACCGAACGTTACGCTACCTTCTTTTGGTTAGGCGACACCAAATATTTTATCACTAAAGTTGAACCAGAGCAATCCCCACATTTTAGAAAATAATGAACAAGTATAAAAGCGTAAAAGAATCACGAGTTTCCATAACCGAACTCATGCTCCCCTCCCACTCTAATTTTGGAGGCAAGGTACATGGGGGCCACATACTAAACCTGATGGACCAAATCGCTTTTGCCTGTGCCTCAAAACACTCACAAAGATATTGTGTGACTGCCTCGGTAAATCGTGTGGACTTTCTGCACCCAGTTGAAGTTGGGGAATTGGTCACCTTAAAAGCCTCAATGAACTATACGGGGAGAACTTCTATGGTCGTTGGCGTTCGCGTAGAATCCGAAAATATTACTACGGGAAAGAAAAAACACTGTAATTCGTCCTACTTTACCATGGTAGCCAAAGATGAAAACGGAAATAACGTACCAATTCCCGGACTATTGGTCAACGACACACAAGGTGTACGACGCTTTAGCCGAAGTAAATTCAGGAAAGAAGCCGCTTTTCAACGCGATACAAAATTCGATTCCAGTAATTTTAATATCGATGAATTTCTACACGAATTAAAAGAAGAAAACATTAAGATAGAGATTTAGGCGATTCCTTTGGCCGCTGAATCATCTAAAAACCATAACAGACGGCCCGATGTTGGTCTGACCAAAGTGGCCGGATACTTTTCAAAATCTTTTTGCCTTCCTATTATTTCGGTGATTTTGCTTGCTTTACTTGCTCCTGTAACCAAAAATACAACGCTTTTGGCGTTATTTATCAACTTGCCGGTAATGCTTACCCTATTTTGGCCAGAATCGGGATGTGTTGCTACTTCACATAACCGTTGTGAATCCCATAAATGTATTTCATGTGGAAAAATAGAGGCGGTATGACCGTCGTCTCCCATACCTAAAATCACCAAATCAAATTGAGGTATTGCATTTATTTCGGGTAGGTTTTCCTTTAATACAGCTGAATACCTATCGGCTTCATATACAGGAACCTTCTCGCCTTTGATACGATGTATGTTTTCTGATGGGATATCAATTTTGGACAATAGGTGCTCGGCGGTCATCTTATAATTACTATCATTGTCGGTCGGTGGCACGCAACGCTCATCGCCCCAATAAAAATGAATCTTCTGCCAATCCATTTTGTCGGCATAATCAGAAGCCAGTTTATCAAAAACAATTTTTGGGGTACTCCCGCCAGAAAGTGCTATATGGGTTATATCTCTTTCGGAAGCATAATCAAATAGGTATTTTGAAAATTCATCTGCCACCTGTTCTTTGTCTTTGTAGACCTTTATTTTCATGCTCTCAACTTTTTGAATATTGCTTTTTCCTAAGCGTTTTTAAAACTTTATCATATGTTTCACGGTAATCCTATATTTCGATATTCATCCTTTACTTTTTTTCTCCGCATCATATAACGGTGCGAAACGAATATTTGATATACTCGCAAAACACCTAACAATTAACAAATAACACAAAAACCGGCATCATCGGCTAAATTTTTGCTGGGATTACGCCACATTCCCAAACCATCAATGAGGTCATCTGCATTTTTAGGGCCCCATACACCCGCCGAATAACCGTATACCTTAGCATCGGATGTTGCCCAATAGTTCAATATGGGATCTACGAATTCCCATGCGGCTTCTACTTCATCGGCACGGGCATACAACGTTGCATCGCCCTGCATAGCATCCAACAATAATCTTTCGTAAGCTTCCATTATATTGTTTTCAACCAAACTTGAATAATAAAAATCTAGGTTGGCACGCTCTACCTTGAAACCCTGCCCAGGTACTTTTACACCAAACTTTATCAATATACCTTCATCAGGCTGAATTCTAATAATCAATTTGTTATCCTTGTTCTGCAAACCGGAATCCTTAAAAATTTGATGGTGCGGTGTCTTAAAATGTATGACCACTTCGGTCACCTTGGTCGGCATACGCTTGGCGGTACGCACATAAAAAGGTACATCGGCCCAACGCCAGTTATCTACAAAAAACTTTAGAGCGGCAAAGGTTTCCGTTGTAGAATTTGGGTCAACATTCTCTTCTTCTCGATATCCCTTTACTTTTTTACCATCTATAATTGAAGAAATGTATTGTGCCCTAATCGTATTTTTATGAAGCGTTTCCTCATCGTTCATGATTCTTAGGGATTTCAATGCCTTTAATTTTTCGTTGCGTATTTCTTCTGCGTTTGCGTTCAAAGGGGGTTCCATAATGATAAAAGCTACAATTTGCAGCAAATGGCTTTGGAACATATCTCGCAACGCTCCAGACTTGTCATAATACCCCCCTCGCTTTTCCACTCCGCCACTTTCAGCATTGGTAATCTCTACATGATGTATATAATTTCTATTCCATAAGGGTTCAAAAATACTGTTGGCAAAACGGGTCACCAGTAAATTTTGCACTGTTTCTTTACCCAAATAATGGTCTATTCTAAATATTTGTGGTTCCTTGAAGTATTGTTGCAGGGCTTGGTTCAATGCTTTGGCCGTTTTGAGACTGTATCCAAAAGGTTTTTC
This sequence comes from Costertonia aggregata, assembly GCF_013402795.1. Taxonomy (GTDB): domain Bacteria; phylum Bacteroidota; class Bacteroidia; order Flavobacteriales; family Flavobacteriaceae; genus Costertonia; species Costertonia aggregata. The sequence goes on from NZ_CP058595.1 coordinate 140,082, forward strand.
CACAATGAGCCTACGCCAACCGTTGGTCTCAGCATGCAATCCTTGTTCGTACAAGCTTTTGGCAATAGGCTCATAGGCAGATGGTGGCGTAGATAGATAAAAAATAAAGTTCCCTCCTGTTCCATATTCGTTATCGAGGGCATCAATACGTTTTTTTAATGGACTGTAGTCAGAGTCTTGATCGGAGCTCAATTCGTGATAAAAAAGGCGGTCACAGAAATCCTGCATCACTTTTTTTGTTGGGCCATCAACATGGTTTGCTAAATGTTTGCTTTCAGTGACCACGTTTTTACGAAACTCATCGTCGGTCCAATCACTGCGACTGGCACCCAGTACCACGAAATTTTCGGGGAGATGTCCACCCTTGGCCAAATCAAAAATAGCTGGGATCAATTTTCGGGCCGTTAAATCTCCGGATGCCCCAAAAATTATAAGCATCTGATTTTCTGTCTTGTTCATAGGTTATTTATTTCTTGAATCTTAAATCCATTGACAGATACATTTATTCAATTATATGGAACGAATGTGCCTTTTTTGAATTCGACATTCTTAATGGCTTTTCGAAAGCTAAATGTATCGAAAAGAAAAGGCAATAGCAATGAGTTTACCGTAAGTTAATCACCCATCTGAATAATTTCGTTTATTTTTGATCGAACCGGTTTTGATTCGTTCAACCATAGCAAACAAATAGATTAAAAAGTCTTTTGTACGGTAATATAAAAACAAGAAACAAATATGGAGCATAAATACGATTTTGGATTAGTAGGATTGGGCGTTATGGGCCGTAATTTTATTCTTAATGTCGCGGATAATGGGTTTACAGCTTTTGGAAATGATTTGGATACGGAAAAAGTAGATGCCTTGATCAAAGAAGGCGGGAATCCCAAAAAAGTGAACGCGACCACCGATGCCAAAATCTTTTTGGATGCACTCTCAACCCCAAGAAAGATAATGCTATTGGTCCCTGCAGGAAAAGTGGTGGACATCGTTATCGAAAACCTACTCCCCAATTTGGACGAGGGCGATATTATCATTGATGGTGGAAATTCTTTTTATACCGATACCGACAGGCGCGAAGCCTATTTGTCCAAAAAAGGAATCAATTTTTTTGGTGCGGGCGTTTCCGGTGGTGCCAAAGGTGCACGAAAAGGGCCTAGCATCATGCCTGGCGGCAATAGGGAAGCCTACCGGCATGTAAAACCAATCTTTGAAGCTGTTTCGGCAAAATATGAAGGGGAGCCCTGTGTAGCCTACTTAGGTCCAAAATCTGCCGGAAATTACGTGAAAATGGTACATAACGGTATTGAATACGGCTTGATGCAATTGACTTCCGAAATTTATGACGTACTAAAAAAAGGAGGTAATTTGACCAATGATGAGCTGCATGCTACGTATGCCAAATGGAACGCTGGGCGTTTACAATCCTTTTTGGTAGAAATAACCTCTAAGATTTTTCAACAAAAAGATGATTTGGGCGATGGTAGATTGGTGGATAAGATTTTGGACAAGGCCAAACAAAAGGGTACAGGCAAATGGACCAGCCAAAATGCCATGGATTTAGGTATACCTGTTCCATCTATCGATATTGCCGTAAGTATGCGAGAAATATCGGCATTGAAACAAGAACGCATTACGGCGGACCAACTGTACGAACGTCCAACCGTTGAATGTATGGACAAGGAAAAATTAGAAAGACTGGCCGAAGAATCCCTATATTTTTCCTTTATCATAACCTATGCCCAGGGTTTGCACCAGTTGGCTGATGCCTCAAAAGAATATGGTTACGAACTTGACATTGCCGTTATTGCTAAAATATGGCGTGCCGGTTGTATTATTCGTGCCGGGTTATTGGCCGATATTGCACAAGCCTTTCAAGCAGACAATAATTTACCCAATTTACTGCTTTCCCCGACATTTGTTGAAAAAGTGCAGAGTACGGTCAACGCCGCCCGTAAATTGGTTTCTTATGGCGCGGTCAACGGAATTCCGTTACCGGGACTGTCAAACTCCCTCACGTATTTTGATGCCTATACCTCTACCCGATTGCCCTTAAATGTGATACAGGCGCAGCGCGACTATTTTGGCTCGCATACCTATGAACGTATGGATAGAGAGGGTATTTTTCATACGGAGTGGGAATGATCAATTCAAAAAGTCATTTGCAATGATTCGTATTCGTAGGATACATCAAAGATGATTTAATGTTCGCTTTTCGTATTTAACAATAAAATAACTATTAACTGTTAGGGTTTTTTTACAATCAGATTGTTATCACTAAAAGAAACGTGAAATGAAAAAAGCTATATTGATCATACCTATTGTTTTTATATTGGTAAGTTGTGACCCTGTATCCTCTATGGATGCCAATATCAAAAATTCAACATCGCAAAACCTATCGATACAATTTGTGACATCTACCGGGACAAGTGAGACCATACGAATTACGTCTGATGAAACGCTTTTGTTTAGAGAAGGTATGTCAACAACGGGAGGCTTTCTAGAACCGTCTTTGATTGAATTTGACTCCATTTACATTGTAAGTGAATCCAATGAAGTCTTGAAAATCTTTAAACAAGATACCGACGGTAAAAATATATATAACATAGATGAGTATTGGACATTTAGCGAACCCTCTAAGCGGTTTTATCTATATGATTACGAAATATTGAATGAAGATTTTGAATGAAAAGCACTTTGATAATCTATAATCTATACAAGTCCCCTTAATCGCATTTTGGCTAATTAAATTACATTATCCTATATATCATGTTTCTACATGCTTCTCTTTTTTATTTCACTAATTAGATTACAACTTGATGTCTAAAACCCAATATCGAGTATACGTCGTAGAGCTTTCAAAAAAAGTATTTACAGAGCATAGAAAATTCAGAGAGGTCAACCCCCAGTTTAATGGTGTTTTGGAATGTTTATACGTGGGCATGACCAGTAAAACACCTGTTGAACGTTTTAAGCAGCACAAAAAAGGAACATTAAGCAAAAAGGGGCATAATCTTTCGTCAAACATTGTTAAAAAATATGGACTTTACCTGAGGGGAAGCCTATATAACCATATTTTGCCCATGCCCACAAGGGCTGAAGCTTTAAAAATGGAGAAAACCTTGGCTTTGGAATTACGTAGAAAACGCTATGCCGTTTGGTTTAATTAAACCATTTCAATTTTTCATAGTCCAATCAAAAACATAAAATTTAGATTATGAAAAAGTTACTTGTTTTTCTTATGATTGTTCTTATGTGCGGTTTTTCATCTTGTGCCAGACGAGTAGTAACATCTGTACCTGCCAACGTTACCATAGTAAAGAATAGACCGGCAAATTATAAAATTGTTAGGGTAAAGGGCAAACGATACTATTTCTGGAACGGAAAACACTATAGAAAAACACGACGAGGTTATGTTTTTGTAAGAGTTTAGATTAGTATAAATTATAAAAAAAGCCTCCGAATATTCAGGAGGCTGTTCTAATTTTCAGATGAGTCTTGACTACTTGCTCAAATACATCTTTCTACGTGCATATAGATTGTAAAAATCATCATCTTTTAAACTATCTATAAATAATATGCTCTCCCCGGTACTTTTCATTTCAGGACCCAAGTTCTTGTTTACGTTCGGGAATTTATTGAATGAAAATACAGGTTGTTTTATGGCGTAACCATCCAGTTCTGGTTTAAAATCAAAATCTTTCACCTTCTTTTCACCCAACATTACCTTTGTGGCATAATTTACATAAGGCTCCTTGTAGGCTTTTGCTATAAATGGTACAGTACGTGATGCCCTTGGATTGGCCTCAATGATATATACCATGTCATCTTTAATGGCAAACTGAATATTGATAAGACCTACAGTATTTAAAGCCAAAGCAATTTTTTTGGTATGGTCCTTAATTTGTTGCATCACGAATTCTCCCAGATTAAAAGGAGGCAAAGTGGCATTGGAATCCCCGGAATGAATACCGCATGGCTCTATGTGTTCCATTATGCCGATAATGTATACATCTTTACCATCGCAAATGGCATCGGCCTCAGCTTCGATGGCACCGTCCAAGTAATGGTCCAACAATAGTTTATTGTTCGGTATTTTACGAAGAAGGTCAACTACATGCTCTTCCAACTCTTCCTTATTGATAACGATTTTCATCCCTTGGCCACCCAAAACATAAGAAGGTCTCACCAAAAGGGGAAAATCTAACTCGTCTGCCAGTTGTAGGGCCTCATCTGCGGTTTCGGCCACTCCAAAGCGTGGAAAAGGAATATCGTTTTCTTTCAACAGTTCCGAAAAACTACCCCTATCTTCTGCCAAATCCAATGATTCAAAACTGGTACCAATAATTTTGATACCGTATTTGGATAATTTTTCGGCTAGTTTCAAGGCTGTTTGCCCGCCCAATTGAACAATCACACCTTCCGGTTTTTCATGACGGATAATATCATAGATGTGCTCCCAAAAAACGGGTTCAAAATATAGCTTGTCCGCCGTATCGAAATCGGTCGAAACCGTTTCAGGGTTACAGTTGATCATAATGGTTTCGTACCCGCACTCTGCCGCTGCCAGAACCCCGTGTACACAACAATAATCAAATTCAATACCTTGCCCTATTCGGTTGGGGCCAGAACCCAGAACAACAATTTTCTTTTTATCAGTGACCACACTATCGTTTTCGACGTAGCGCGTTCCGTCCGGTTTTTCAATTTCAGCTTCAAAAGTGGAATAATAATAGGGAGTCATCGCCTTGAACTCAGCAGCGCAAGTGTCCACCAATTTATAGACTCGGTTTATATTCAGCTCAGTTCGCTTGTTGTACACTTCACTTTCATAACAATCCAACATATGGGCTATCTGCCTATCGGCGAAGCCTTTTTGTTTGGCTTCGAGCAATAAATCTTTGGTAAGGCTGGCGATGGTGTATTTGGAGATTTCCTTTTCCAAATGGTACAATTCTTCATACTGTTTTAAGAACCACATATCGATTTTCGTAATCTCGAAAATCCTGCTCAGTGGAATTCCCATTTGTATGGCATCGTAAATCACAAAAACCCTGTCCCAACTGGGAATGGTCAACTTGCTGATGATTTGGTCATAGTCCTTATATCCCTTGCCGTCTGCCCCTAAACCGTTTCGTTTGATTTCCAATGACTGCGTGGCTTTGTGCAATGCTTCTTGGAATGACCGCCCAATACCCATAACTTCGCCCACGGCCTTCATCTGCAAGCCCAAAGTACGGTCCGAACCTTCGAACTTGTCAAAGTTCCATCGCGGTATTTTTACGATAACGTAATCCAGCATAGGCTCAAAAAGTGCCGATGTCGATTTTGTAATCTGATTTTCCAACTCGTCGAGGGAATAACCTATGGCCAGTTTCGTAGCGACCTTGGCTATAGGGTAACCCGTTGCTTTTGAAGCAAGCGCTGAAGACCTGGAGACCCTTGGATTTATCTCTATAGCTATAATATCCTCATTCTCATCTGGACTCACAGCAAACTGTACATTACAGCCCCCTTCAAAATCACCGATACTACGCATCATGTGAATGGCCATATCACGCATTTTTTGGTACGTTTTATCGGACAAGGTCATCGCTGGTGCCACCGTTATGGAATCTCCTGTGTGAATGCCCATCGGGTCCATATTCTCTATGGCACAGATGATGACTACATTATCGTTTTTATCGCGTAATAGTTCCAGTTCATATTCCTTCCAACCCATCAGGGCCTTATCGATCATTACTTCGTGAATGGGAGAGATTTCCAACCCATGGCTGAGCAGGGCATCAAAATCCTCAGGCTTGTGCACTATCGAGGCACCGGCACCGCCCAATGTATACGACGCTCTTATGACCAATGGAAAACCAAATTCCTGGGCTATCTCTTTCCCTTTTAGAAAAGAAGTCGCCGTGGCTTGTGGTGCCATACCCACACCTATTTTGAGCATGAGTTCACGAAACTTTTCACGGTCTTCGGTGATATTTATGGCATCGATATCAACACCGATCATTTGTACGCCGAAATCCTCCCAAATTCCTTTTTTATCTGCCTCAATACATAGGTTCAATGCCGTTTGACCACCCATTGTTGGTAATACGGCATCGATCTGCGGATGCTCCTTCAAGATTTCTATAATCGATTTTGTATTCAATGGCTTTAAATATACATGGTCGGCCATTGAGGGGTCTGTCATAATAGTGGCGGGATTACTATTGATGAGAATAGTCTCTATACCATCTTCGCGCAAAGAACGTAAAGACTGGGAACCAGCATAATCAAATTCACAGGCCTGCCCAATTACAATAGGACCTGAGCCAATAATCAAAATCGAGTTTAAATCTTTTCTTTTCGGCATTCTAAATAACGTTTCTCGTTTACAAAATTTCTCAAAATTAGGACAAAAAAAAGGTGCTGAACTTAAAAAAGCAGCACCTTTATTAAAAAGTTATCTACAGTCATTATTTTTTGTGACGTGGCTCAGAGGATACGGTAAGTTTTTTTCTACCTTTAGCTCTTCTTCTGGCAAGAACTTTTCTTCCATTTACGGAAGCCATACGTTCACGGAAACCGTGCTTGTTTTTTCTTTTCCTTTTAGATGGTTGAAATGTTCTTTTACTCATCGCCTATATATTTAATACGTTCTTTTTGTCCAATAGAATAACCTATGAACAGGTTATGTAAAACTGGGCGCAAATATACAAAGAGTTTTTGCTTTGCCAAATTCAATGCCAAAAATAATTGTAAAGTTTTTACTGTTTGCCGATGGCGATATTTCAAATGAAAAGTGTTGAGATAATTTATATATTTTTCCAGTAGCATTGATATACTGCACGTCTTATAATTCGCCTTAGTTTTATTACTTTTGCATCGCCTAATCGCAATCCCATAGAATACCATGAAATATTTTTTTCAGTTTACCATATTACTACTTTGTTCATTCTTCGGCTTTGGACAAACGGTGCTACAGTATAATCTAAAAGAGAGTGATGTTTTTGAAATAAAGCAAAATGCCCAACAGATCATTACACAAGAGCTTGATGGTGCGGCCCATACCATTACCAACGATATAAACGGGATTTTAGCTTTTATGGTTACCCAGGTCAACGAAAATGGATATACCATTTCGCTAACTTTTAAGGACTTGAACCTTAAAATGACTTCGAGCATTCAGGGGGAACTTATGAACGTTAATGCCAAAGAAGTAAAAGAAGGCGATATGCAATCCAAAATATTCAATAGCCTATTGGACATTCCTGTACAAATAGCACTTTCCAAAACAGGGGATATCCTAAATGTAAAAGGAGGCGACAGCTTGGTCAATAAGATGGCGAAAGCTTCCGGACTCGAAGATGAATTCTCTTTGAATATGATGAAGAAATCCCTGGAAAAAGAATTTGGCTCCGAAGCCTTGTCCAATAGCTACGAGCAAATGACATTTATATATCCTGAAAAAGAAATCAAGGAAGGGGATTCTTGGAAAAACGTTTACTCGGGAAAGCTGAAAGCCGAAAACACATGGACTTTAGATGAACTTACTGGGGAAAACGCTAAAATTTCCGGAGTTGCTACAATAACCATGGATGTTACCGAACCTGCAACGACCATGAAACTCAGTGGTTCCCAAAACACATCAATAGTAACGAATTTAGCTTCCGGTTTTGTGAAAAGTATGGTCGTAAGCGGAACTTCCAAAGGTGTTTCGACCATGGCCCAAATGGGTGATCAAGAAATACCCACAACTATAGATTCAAAAATCACCTACGAATTAATTAATCGATAAAACATGTTCAATAAAAATTTTAAACTGATTATAGCGGCCTTTATTATTGGTTACGCAGTGTATCAATTTATTGAAGAAAATATTGGAAACGGGATAGCTTTGATTTTTCTTTCGCTGATATTTATCTTCCTGTACTTTAGGAACGAGATTATTCTTTTGGCGTTTTTACGTATGCGCAAACAAGATATGGACGGTACGCAAAAATGGTTGTCCAAAATCAAAAATCCCCAAGCGGCCTTGATAAAAAAACAACAGGGCTATTACAATTACCTACACGGTATCATTTTTTCGCAAAAAAACCTGACCCAAGCCGAAAAATATTTCAAAAAAGCTTTAAAATTAGGGCTCACCATGGACTATGACGTTGCCATGGCCAAATTGAGCCTTGCAGGAATAGCCATGCAAAAAAGAAGAAAAAGGGAAGCGACCATGCTTTTAAGCGAAGCCAGTAAATTGGACAAAAACAATATGCTTACCGAACAGATCAAAATGATGAAACAGCAAATGAAAAAGATTTAGGCGTTAAAAACATTTTCATTATACAACATATCAACATATGATCTACCTTCTCTTAAACAAACCGGGCAAATCATTTTGATTCTCTGTAATAGCCTTTATTCGGGATTTCAATAGTATACTTTTTTCTAGAGCTATTATTCAAATGCGGTTCGCGTAGCCAAGGATTGTGGCGCTTAAGGATCTTGTAATTAATTTCGTACTGCTGTGCAAAATCAGTAAAACTGGTTATGGGTTCATCTATTTCTACCTTGAACGTTGGAACGGCAGAGTACATATCATCCTTTTGAATATCGAAACCATATTTTTCGGGGTTGGACAAGATTTCTTTTATCGCCATGATGCGGAAAACATATCTACCCGTCTCCTGACCCAGTAAAAGATCATAGTAATTGTCTACTTTTTGTATGCCAAGGTATTTGTTTATGGCTCCGGGACCAGCATTGTAAGCCGCAGCAGTCAAGGTCCAATTACCATATCGCTTTTTCCATTTGTTCAAATATTTACAAGCTACTTCGGTAGACTTTTCAAGATGGTAGCGTTCATCTACATTATCATTGACCTCTAGCCCATATTCGCGACCTGTACCCTTCATAATCTGCCAAAAACCTGTAGCTCCCGCAGGTGAGACCACATTGGTAAGTCCGCTTTCAGCAACTGCCAAATACTTAAAATCATCGGGAATTCCATTTTTAGCCAAAATGGGTTCTATAATGGGAAAATATTTGTTCGCACGCTTCATCAATAAAAGGGCATTGGATTGCCAATAGGTGTTGACCAAAAATTCCCTATCTACCCGTTCCATAATTTCAGGGTCTTCTTGTGGAACTATTTCTCCGGCAAAATTTAAATCCTCTGGTATATCAATCGCAGAAATTTTGTATCCTTCGGAAACGTTTTTATCAACATCGTTCTTTACAACATCTTTTTGAGCATCTGGTTCAACTGTGGTTTCCTGTACGGCAAATATCAACGTACTTACCACAAAAAAAACACCCAAAATCATTAAAATATTCTTTAAAACCTTCATCTTATTTTCTTTAAACGTTATCCAAAGTTACTATTACAACTCGCTTATTCCAAAATAATTGTGGGCAGATGCTCATTAAACCATTTGGCCCTATGAATTATCATGGTATGCGTGCCTTTTTTAACCTTTGTACAGGCTTCGATATTATTTATTGGAAAAACAGCATCTTGCTCACCTTGTATATGTACCAGATTTTTCGGGTATTTTGTTTGTTTCCAGTTTACCAATTGATCAATGCACCAATCTATGTAGTATTTATCGCGAATGGACAAATATTTTTCATAAAGCCGTAAACGTTTGGTAACTGTTTCCCCAAAGGCATACTTCGCCAACAATTCAACATTATTGACAATCCCCGTAGGCAAAAGTTTGTGAACTTTGGTATATCTCGCAAATAACATGCGTTTGGGCAGTTCGGTTTTGGTTTTTATGCTAGACACAATAATAAGCTTACGAACAGGAATCAATTTCGCCATTTCCTGTACAAGAATACCACCAAAAGAAACACCAATAAGCACAGGGTTTTCATGAACGATGTTCTTACACATTTCTTCGGCGTATTGCTCAATGCCAATACCCCTTTTTGGTATGGTCCAGTCCAAAAAATGAGTTTCAAATTGTTCCGTAGGTAGGTTTATATGCTCAAATATACTGGTGTTAGCTGCCATACCGGGCATAAAGTAAACATGAATTTTTACATTCGGCATAAATATCAAGTGGTATTAAAGAATAGGAAATTAGGTATTTTTTTGCTACTTTTGTTATCTGAATGTTAAATATATCAGTACATACTGATATTATTCCTTCAGGCTTTCAAAGCGTGGAATTACGATCAAAACATCGTAATTTTTTTGTCTAGGACCAATTTAAATCAAACTATATGAATGAAGTAGTAATTAAGGACAATAGTTTCTTGCGCCAATTTGAAACTAAGGTTGATGGACATTTAGCCAAGATCGAGTATTCTTCACAAGAACGTAAAGTTTTCTTGACCAAGCTCGTTATCCCCGAAGAAATTACGGACGAAGGTTTTAAAGAAGGTTTTATCAAAGCTGTTCTTCATGAAATACAGGACAAAAATCTTAGGGTTGTACCCACCAGTCCACAAATTGCAGGATTTTTAAGAAAAAACAGGCAATACAAAGAGATGTTGCCCGTGGGTATTAGAATCTAACAAAAACAGAGCCTCTCTTCTTCGAGAGGCTTTTTTATGACCGATCATTATCAAAGCCCTTACGCTTCGACCGGCTTTTTCACGAATTCAAACCGCACCAGACCATCTTCATCAATTTTAGTTAGTTCCACCTGGTTCAAGGTATTCACCAATTCTGGATTCCAAGGTGCCTTGACTTTGACGTAATTCTCGGTAAACCCATGAATGTAACCCTCTTTGTTTTCGCTCTCGAACAGTACGGTTCTTTTGCTACCTAGCTGGCTTTCATAAAAAGCCCTTCTCTTTTTTACGGATAGTCCCCGAAGCATTTTGCTACGTTTGCTGCGAATATTTTTGGGAACGGGATTTTTCATTGAAGCAGCTTTGGTATTATCACGTTCAGAATACGTAAATACATGCAAATAAGAAATATCAAGAGCATTCAAAAAATAATAGGTTTCCAAAAAATGCTCGTCGGTCTCGCCGGGAAAACCAACAATGACATCAACACCTATACACGCATGTGGCATGGTTTCCTTGATACGTTTTACCCTATCTACATAAAGATCGCTCATGTACCTGCGCTTCATCAATTTTAAAATGTCATCCGAGCCACTTTGCAAGGGAATATGAAAATGGGGGACAAAGGAGTTGCTTTGGGATACGAAATCAATAGTTTCATTTTTGAGCAAGTTGGGTTCGATGGACGAAATACGAAGCCTCTGTATACCATCTACCTTGTCCAAAGCCCTTACTAGGTCCAAAAATGTATGTTCGTGTTTTTTATTGCCAAACTCACCTTTTCCGTAATCCCCGATATTGACTCCGGTAAGAACAATCTCTTTTATACCCTGCGCGGATATTTCAGCGGCATTCTTGAGAACGTTCTCCAAAGTATCGCTCCTAGATATGCCCCTTGCCAGTGGGATTGTACAATATGTGCATTTATAATCACACCCGTCCTGCACTTTTAAAAAGGCGCGGGTTCTATCACCAATAGCGTAACTGCCCACATAAAAATCGGCTTCTTGGATTTCACAGGAATGTACTTCTCCGCCGCCTCTGATTTTGGTGGGGTGATTGAATACATCGTTCACATATTCCTTAAGGTTAAACTTCTCGGTAGCGCCCAAAACTAAATCTACACCGTCTACCGCCACTAATTCTTCTGGCTTTAATTGTGCATAACAACCAATGGCTGCAACAAAAGCATCGGGGTTTACCTTTTGGGCCTGTTTTACTATGGTTTTGAATCGCTTATCGGCATTCTCGGTCACCGAACATGTATTTATAACGTACATATCGGCATATTGGGAAAAATCCACACGTTCAAAACCTTCATCCTGAACCTGTCGTGCTATCGTAGAGGTTTCCGAAAAATTAAGCTTACAGCCCAGCGTGTAGAATGCGACCTTTTTTTTCAATGTAGTAGGTTTACCAATATTAATAACTTCTCCATTTTTTGGTGATTTCAAAAACATGCTCCAGAATATGGGCCTCTTTTTCATCAAACTTCACTCCCCTTCTGGCCATCATCACTCTAGCGGCGTCAAAAGCTTTATTAGTGGTGTAAGTTGTAAAACCGGATGCTCCACCCCAACTAAAACTTGGTACAAAATTACGTGGAAAACCGGGAACATATATGTTTGAATTTACACCAATGACCGTTCCCGTGTTGAACATGGTGTTGATTGCCGTTTTACTATGGTCTCCCATCATTAAACCACAAAATTGTAGCCCCGTTTGTTCAAATTTTTCGGTGGCGTAATTCCATAAACGCACCTTTGCATAGTTATTTTTAAGGTTAGAGTTGTTGGAATCTGCTCCAATATTGCACCATTCCCCCAAAACGGCATTGCCTAAATACCCCTCATGACCTTTGCTCGAGTAGCCAAAAATAACCGTATTGCTTACCTCTCCGCATACTTTACTGTGCGGCCCAATGGTAGTTGGGCCATACAGTTTTCCGCCCATTTTGATGATAGCGTTATTGCACAAAGCCAAACTGCCACGTATTAAACTACCTTCCCATATTTCGGCATCTTTACCAATGTAAATTGGCCCTTCGGTCGCATTTAAAATACTGTACTCGACTTTAGCGCCTTCTTCCAAAAAAATATTTTCAGGACAAATCAAATGATTGGTGCCGGATATCGAGGCACTTTTTCTATTTGCGGTAATAAAATCAAAATCGGCCTTTAATGCCTCTCCGTTTTTAGAAAAGATATCCCAAGTTTTACATAGGGTCAAAATTGATTCTTCTTTGTGCTCTTTAACGTTGTACCCTGAAATCTCAAAATCACTTTTTGGGCTTTCGGTATAATAAGCCACTACCTTACCATCTACTGCAATGGCTTCATTGTCCTGTAGTGCGCTTACGGATTCAGCCAATTGTTTAGTAGGCAAATAAGATGAATTAATGACTATATTCTTTACCCCGACTTTTATAGGGAACTTTTCAGAAAGATACTCTTCAGTTTTAAAGCTGATGGATGCATTTAGATGTTTTTCCCATTTTTCCCGAATCGTCATAATACCAATTCGTATTTCACATACGGGCCGGGTGAACGTAAAAGGCAGTAGTGCCTCACGAACATCACCATCGGAAAGAATATAATTCATCAAAATAGTTTTAGGACTAAAGTTAAAAAATAACGCCCCGGACTTTCATCAGGGGCGCATAACTTTTCAAACATTCACGAAGAAAATTATTCTTCTTTTTTAGCCTCGGCCTCTTTTGCAGGAGCTGGCTTTTTAAATTTTTGATATTTGCTCTTAAACTTATCTATACGCCCGGCCGTATCTATTAATTTGGATTTACCAGTGTAAAAAGGATGGGAAGTTCTTGAAATTTCCAATTTTATCAAAGGATATTCAACACCATCAAACTCTAAAGTCTCTTTGGTATTTGCAGTAGATTTGGTGATAAAAACATCGTCGTTTGACATGTCTTTAAAAGCTACCAATCTGTAATTATCTGGATGTATATCTTTTTTCATTACTTTTATTTTAGCGCACCCATTCCAACAGGTACTTGAATTTAAGCCTGCAAATTTAATAATTTCTTGCAACTATACAATTTAATCAACTCAAAAAACACTAAAAAAAACGAACCTGTGTATTTTTAGAAAAATTGCACCTATATTTTGTAACAAAACCAATGTTTTGTCAACTAACTGGGCAATAACCTTAAAACTAAATAATCATGGAAGAAAATCAACCTAAAACCGGTAAATACGCCCTTAATTTTGGGGTTTTATTGGGTGGTGTAAGCATTGTATTCGCTTTAATGCTTTTTTCATTGGATATGCACTATCAAGGTGGTTGGATGGTCGGTCTAGTTTCAATTGTCTTAACAACCGTTGCAATAGTACTTGCTATGTTACAGTTTAAAAAAGCCAATAATGGTTTTTTATCTTTGGGACAGGCGATGAAAATAGGAGTGGGCGTCTGCCTAATCGGTGGTATTATCGGTATTGCATTCAATCAGGTAATGGCAAATGTCATAGATCCCGATATGTTGACGAAGGCCATGACCTTTCAAAGAGAAACACTTGAGGAAACGACCAATCTTACTGGCGAACAAATTGATGCCCAAATGGAAATGGTCAAAAAGTTTTCCTCTCCCGGAATGCAAACTGCGTTCGGGTTGATATTCAGTGTAGTCCTAGGGCTTATTTTATCATTGATAACAGGTTTGATTCTCAAAAGAACGGAAAACATCAACTAATTTGTACTTTTGAAAAAGTTTTCAGTGGTACAATATGAACATATCGGTAGTAATACCTTTACTTAACGAAGAAGAATCCCTTAAAGAACTCCACGATTGGATTGTATCGGTGATGCAATCCAATCATTTTTCGTACGAGATTCTGTTTATTGATGATGGTAGTACAGACGATTCATGGAACGTTATTACAGAGCTCTCACAAGCAAACCCCAACGTAAAAGGAATTCGATTTCACCGTAACTTCGGAAAATCACAGGCCTTGCATGCCGGTTTCAAGACAGCTAAGGGCGATGTTATCATTACCATGGATGCCGATTTGCAGGACAACCCCGAGGAAATTCCAGAATTGTACGATCTTATTGAAAAAAAGGGGTTTGATTTAATTTCCGGGTGGAAAAAGAAACGTTACGATTCCGTTCTGTCCAAAAATATGCCATCCAAGTTGTTCAATTGGGCCGCACGGAAAACTTCGGGCGTAAAACTACATGACTTTAATTGCGGACTGAAGGCATTTGATAAAAAAGTGGCAAAAACCATTGAGGTATCTGGCGAAATGCACAGATATATCCCTGTGTTGGCCAAGAACGCAGGCTTTCACAAGATAGGCGAAAAAGTAGTACAACACCAGGCCCGTAAGTATGGCAAAACAAAATTTGGCATGGAAAGGTTTATTAACGGTTTTTTGGATCTGCTGACCATATGGTTCGTGTCCAAATTTGGAAAGCGGCCTATGCATTTATTCGGTGCCCTGGGTGTTTTAATGTTCATAATAGGCTTTGGCTTAGCATTGTATTTGGGTATGGATAAACTGTTTATCAATCGGTTTGGGAGATTGATTACAGACAGGCCCCAGTTTTACATCGCACTCACTTCTATGGTGATAGGGACACAACTGTTTTTAGCAGGGTTCTTGGGAGAAATCATGATACGTTCCAAAAAAAATGAACCTCGGTATAGAATATCACAAGAAATAAATACCGAAACCGGACAAACCCAATATTCTTCGTAAATTTAATTGATATTTAAAATTATAGTTGATGGATAACATCCTTGATACCGCTAAAAGTTGGCTTACGGATTTTTTTGACCCTGCCGTAAAAAAAGAGATTCAGCATTTGATCAATACCGATACCGAAGAACTCAAAGACCGCTTCTATAAAAACATGGAATTTGGTACCGGTGGCATGCGAGGCATTATGGGCGTTGGTACAAACCGAATAAACAAGTATACTTTGGGAAAAAGCACCCAAGGCCTCAGTAATTATCTGAACAAAGTATATTCGGGAGAAGAAATCAAAGTTGTCATTGCTTTTGATTGTCGCCATAACAGTGACACCTTGGCGAGAACAGTAGCAGAGGTTTTTTCTGCCAATGGCATTCAAGTGTGCTTATTTTCGGAGTTGCGTACCACACCCGAACTATCATTTGCGGTTCGTCACCTAAACTGTCATGCGGGAATTGTTTTAACGGCATCACATAACCCACCGGAATACAATGGGTATAAAGTGTATTGGACCGATGGCGGACAGATAGTACCGCCGCAAGATGGGGAGATTATCACTGAAATAAATTCGCTTTCCTTTGAGGATATAAAATTTAACGCCAATGTAGATTTGATTAAAGTAATCGATAAAGAAGTTGATGAGGCCTTTATCGAAGCATCGGTAGCGAACGGTAATTTTGGTGCCGATGGCAAGGACAACTTCAAAATTGTTTTTACTTCGCTACACGGCACATCTATAACCGCCATTCCGGAAGTATTACGGCGTGCCGGATATAAAAACGTAACCGTAATTGGGGAACAGGCCACACCGGACGGAAATTTCCCCACCGTACAATCACCCAACCCCGAAGAGCCCGAGGCATTATCAATGGCCATTAAAAAGGCTGAAGAAACGGGTGCCGATATGGTCGTAGGTACGGATCCCGATAGCGATCGTCTAGGTATAGCAGTACGTAACCTTGAAGGAAAGATGGAAATCGTAAACGGTAACCAAGCCATGGTGCTCATGACCAAGTTTTTATTGGAAAAACAAAAGCAAAAGGGATTCAGCGGCAATGAGTTCATAGCGACCACAATTGTCTCCACGCCTATGATGGAAGCCATGGCCAAAGCATATGCGGTAGAATTCAAGACCGCCCTTACCGGCTTTAAATGGATAGGTAAAATGATAAAGGATTTTCCCGATTCGCAGTTCATAGGTGGCGGTGAGGAAAGCTTTGGTTATATGGTAGGTGATTTTGTTCGTGACAAAGATGCCGTCACTTCAACATTGCTTGCTTGTGAAATAGCCGCACAGGCGAAAGCCAACGGAAGCTCTTTCTACAAAGATTTAATAGATTGTTATGTTGAATACGGTTTTTACAAAGAATATTTGGTGTCCATAACCAAAAAGGGAATGAGCGGTGCGGAAGAAATCAAACAAATGCTCAAAGATTTTAAAGATAATCCCGTGGCCTCGGTGGGTGGCTCTAAAGTAAAATGGATCGAGGACTACAATACATCTATTGCGAAGAATGTATTGACAGGCGAGGAAAAATCCATTGATATCCCAAAATCCAATGTGTTGATATATGAAACCGAAGACGGTACACGTATTGCCGCAAGGCCCAGTGGCACTGAGCCCAAAGTGAAGTTTTATATCAGCACGAACACTACTTTAAATAAAGCTGAAAATTACGATCAGGTATCCACTCAACTAGATGCAAAAATCAAAAGCATCCTCAGCGAGCTTAATTTGGATTAATGAACTATTTCAAGAAGATTATCCGTTTTGCAAGACCTTACAAGGCATTTGCAATACTAAATATTATTGCCAATATATGTTATGCGCTTTTTGCGACATTGGCAATGATATCATTGTTCCCCATGCTTTCCGTTTTGTTCAAACAAACAGAACCTGTTTACAAAGAGCCTATTTGGAAAGGTATTTCTGAAGGAAAAGAGTATTTAATGGAATATCTGAACTTTTTTGTAACCCAAAAAACAGAAGATGGTTCCTATGACGACGCACTTTTTTTTATGGTCATCCTTGTTATTTCCATGTTTTTTTTGAAAAACCTGTTCAGCTATTTGGCCATGTACTTTATCACGTTCCTGAGGAACGGGGTATTGAAGGACTTAAGAAATGAGCTCTATGAAAAAACGGTAGAGCTGCCGATATCCTACTACTCGGAAAAAAGAAAGGGAGATACCATTGCCAGAATAACATCCGACGTGCTTGAAATACAACATTCATTTTTATCGATTTTAGAACTTATCATCAGGGAGCCGCTCACAATCGTCTTTACCATAATAGCCATGCTTTCCATAAGTCCTAAACTTACGCTGTTCGTGTTTTTGTTTTTGCCCATATCCGGATTTTTAATATCTCTCATAGGAAAATCGCTCAAACGCAAATCAGACAAAGTTCAAAAAGAGCAAGGGTATTTTTTATCAATTTTAGAAGAAACACTAGGTGGTTTACGGGTAATTAAGGCGTTTAATGCAGAATCAAGGTTTTCCAATACCTTCCAAAAATCCACAAAACGATTTTATAATTTTTCCAACAGTCTGCTGAACCGACAAAACTTGGCCTCGCCCACCAGTGAGTTTTTTGGAATAGCCGCTATTGGGGTGATTCTCTGGTACGGTGGCAACATGGTTCTTGTTGAAAAAACATTAAAGCCAGAGCTTTTTATCGCCTACATGGGTTTGGCCTATAATATTCTGACCCCTGCAAAAGCCATCAGCAAAGCTTCATATGGTGTTAAAAAAGGGAATGCAGCCGCTGAGCGGGTTCTTGAAATCCTGGAAACCGAGAATCCCATTTCAGAGATTGAAAACGCTGTTGAGAAAACAACGTTTGACAAGAGTGTCTCTTTGGAAAAAATTTCGTTTAAATACGAGGATGAATACGTACTCAAAGACTTTAATTTACAAGTACCCAAAGGCAGTACCGTTGCCTTGGTGGGCCAATCCGGTAGTGGAAAAAGCACCATTGCCAATTTGGTTACCCGTTTTTACGATGTGAACATGGGTACCATAAAAATAGATGGTATCAACATAAAAGACCTGACCAAAAAGTCACTGCGTGGCCTTATGGGATTGGTAACCCAAGATTCGATCTTGTTCAACGATACCGTTAAAAACAACATTGGGCTGGGAAAAGAAAATGCAACGGATGATGAAATTGTCGAAGCAGCTAAAATAGCCAATGCCCATGATTTTATTATGCAATTACCCGATGGTTACGATACGAATATTGGCGATAGCGGCAATAAGTTGAGTGGTGGTCAAAAGCAGCGACTATCGATTGCACGTGCAGTTTTAAAAAATCCGCCCATCATGATTTTAGATGAAGCCACCTCTGCCTTGGATACCGAAAGCGAACGTTTGGTACAGGACGCATTGGAAAAAATGATGCGAAACAGAACCTCAATCGTTATTGCGCACCGACTTTCGACCATACAAAATGCGGACAATATCGTTGTGCTACAAAAAGGTGAAATCGTTGAGCAAGGATCTCATACCAAACTGCTTTCGAAAAACGGCACCTATAAAAAATTGGTCGAAATGCAGTCTTTGGGCGCTTAAAGGCCCATAAACCTTATCACATTAAACCTTTTTGTAATTTAATGGTCTTAATGTTAAATCAAACAATAAATAGGATTGTTTTCAGAGGAAACCCTCATTCAAGAATTAAAGTCCAAGGATACCCAAGCAAAGGCTTTTGAAGTGCTTGTAAACACTTATAAAGAACGTTTGTACTGGCATATCCGCAGGATTGTTTTGAACCATAACGACACCGATGATATATTGCAAAACACGTTTATAAAAATATATAAGAACATCAATAGCTTCAAGGGCGAGAGCAGGCTTTTCTCATGGATGTATCGCATTGCGACCAACGAATCCCTGAGTTTTTTAAAACAAAAATCCAAAAAACTTGGGGTGAGCCATATAGATCATCAAGAGCGAATGGTAAACAACCTACAGGCCGATGTCTACTTTGAAGGCGATACCATCCAATTAGAACTTCAAAAAGCGATAGCAACGCTTCCCGAAAAACAGAAATTGGTTTTCAACATGAAATACTATCAAGAATTGAAATATGAAGAAATATCCGAGATTTTGGAAACTTCGGTCGGTGGTTTAAAAGCTTCCTATCATTTAGCAGTAAAAAAAATAGAGGGATATTTAAAAGAAAACTAAACTATTTGAACCATTGATGGTCAAAGTACTGGAATGAATAATATCGATAAAAAAAATCCGTTCAAAACACCTAAAGGCTATTTTGATAGTTTTCAGGCCCGTTTGATGGATAAATTAGTCCAAGAGGAACCAAACGTTCCAAAAAATGACGGATTTCAAGTTCCCGAGGGTTATTTTGAAAATCTAGGGAACGACATAGGCCAAAAGTTGAAGAACGAAACCAAGGTTGTTCAACTACATCCCTTCAAAAAATACTATATCGCAATAGCATCCATAGCGGCAATGATGCTTCTTGTATTGGGATTGAACATGAATACCGATAAAAACATTGCATTTACAGATTTGGCCGATTCGGATATCGAAGCGTATTTTGACACCCATGAACTTGATCTGTCTCCCTACGAAATCGCAGAAATGATTCCTGTAGATGAGTTAGAGGTAAGCGATATTATCCAAAACCAAATTCAAGAGAATCATATTTTAGAATATTTGAACGAAAATATTGATGATTTTGAAGAACTTAATATGATTGAAAATGAGTAAGTTGTTTTTATACCTGTTTTTATTGACCACAACCCTATCTTTTGCCCAAAATAGGCCCAATAGGGAAAAAATAAAATCCCTTAAAGTAGCCTTTATTACTGAACGTTTGGATTTGGGCAGCAAGGAGGCCCAAGCCTTTTGGCCCGTTTACAATACGCATGAGGAGAAAATGGATGCGTTTCGTAAAACAGAAAGAATGGAAATACGTTCCAAGTTAAAGAATCTGGATAGCATAACGGAAAGAGAAGCAAAAGATCTTGTCGAGAAATTCAACCAGCTTCAGGAAAACAAGCACAAAGAGCAAAAATCCTTTATCAATACAATGCAAGGCATTATTTCTGCAAAGAAAACCATTCTTCTTATGAAAACAGAAGAGGACTTTAAAAGAAGGTTGATCAAACAATATCGAAAAAATAAGGGAGGAAACTGATTTTACAATGAATGCACCTATGGCTTAAAAGTCAATTTAGCGATTCTATTTTTTCCCGCAGCATACGCAACGGAGTCGTTTTGAAATCGAATTGTATAAAACGGTTCGTTGGAAAGCTCTTGCCATGTGTACCCCATATTGCTGGAATACACGATTCCAGTAAAACCAACAGCGACTATGCCTTTAGCATTGGAATTGGGCACAAACCGAATGCAGCTTTTATAACCTGGCGCTTTGCCATTGGCCAATAATCGCCATGTTTTACCGCCATCTTTGGTAATTGCCTTATTGGCGATAGTGTTCTCAGGTTTGGTGTAATCCCCACCTATGACTACACCTATCTTATCGTTATAAAAATCAATGGAGTAAATCCCTTGGGTGGGCTCTTCGGTTTGAATCGGCGTATCAAAAGCCTTCCAGGTTTTTCCCTTATCCTTGGAGTACAGCGTTCGCTGTGTAGTTCCTATCCAAGTGTTATTCCCAATCGTTTTGATATTTGTGTTACTGGCCGCAAAGGCACCTTCCCCCTGTATACCTTCAGGCAATCTGGAGCAAGGTAATTTGGCCCATGTGCTGCCTCCGTCACGTGTTATGATGATACTCATACAACCGTTCATACTGTCGCCAACGGCTATACCTTCTCTATCGTTCCAAAAAGTCATCGCATCGTAAAAAACCGCATCGCTCTCCTCCATATATACCAATTTCATTGTACCGCTCTCGCCTGTTTTGTATAACAATGCGGGATTGGCCACAGAGAGCATAAAAAAATCTGTAGGTGTATGTGCTATAGCCCTAAATTCAGGAATACTGGTATGGTATTTTTCAATATTGGCCCTGACCTTTCCGGTTTTTAAATCGATAGTGCCAAATGTTCCCTTATTCGCTGCAAAAGCAAGGCTGTTACCCATAATTTCAATGGCGCGAATACTCAATGAGTCTTGATAAAGTACATCAATGTCAACCGACGCAAATGGCTTTTTTTCGATGGCAGGGCTACAGGAAACCATTAAACTCAAAATCATTATAACAGTGAAGTATCGCATAGGTACAAATTTTCCCAAAAATAAACGGAATCACTTCTAAAACAATACCTTTGCACCCTTAATTTTAGGAGCATTATATATATGAAACTGCACAGAAATTTGGTTTTTGCCGTTATAGACGCACTCAATTTGATATTTAATGAAGGGGAGTATGCCGACAAGGTCGTTCAAAAAGTATTAAAGTTCGATAAAAGATGGGGCTCACGAGATCGAGGCTTTATTGCCGAAACCACCTATGAAATGGTACGATACAAAAGATTATATACCGAAATAGCAGAAGTTAAAGCCCCATACAGCAGACCCGACCTATTTCGAATGTGGGCGGTTTGGGCCGTTTTAAAAGGAATAACATTGCCCGATTGGAAACAACTGGAACCCACTCCCGAAAGACGTATCAAGGGGAAATTTGATGAACTTTCAAAAATAAGAAAGTTTAGGGAAGCCGTACCGGACTGGATAGATGAGCTCTGCGAAAAGTCGTTAGGCGCTAAGCTATGGACTGCCGAAATCGCAAAGCTTAACGAGCCGGCAGAGGTCATTCTTCGCACCAACACTTTAAAGATCACCAAAGAAAAACTACGAAGGGTATTACTGGATGAAGGTATTGTTGTAGAACCCATTAAAGGATATCCTTTGGCTTTGAGTCTACCGGAAAGGGCGAACGTTTTTGTAACGGAGTCCTTCAAAAAAGGCTTTTTTGAGGTACAGGATGCCTCGTCCCAATTAGTCGCAGCATTTTTAGACGTAGAACCAGGGCAAAGAGTGGTGGATACTTGTGCCGGAGCGGGAGGAAAATCGCTTCATATGGCGGCTCTCATGGAAAATAAGGGGCAATTGATCGCTTTGGACATTTACAACAGTAAATTAAAAGAGCTGAAAAGACGTGCAAGAAGAAATGGCGCACACAATATTGAGCCTAGGGAAATCAGTTCTACAAAAGTGTTCAAAAAACTGTACGGCACAGCAGACAGGGTTTTGATAGACGCCCCTTGCACCGGACTAGGTGTTATTCGAAGAAATCCGGACACCAAATGGAAAATGCAGCCAGATTTTCTTGAAAGAATTACCAAGACCCAAAAAGAAATCATACGCAACTACAGTAAAATCGTAAAACCAGGTGGTAAAATGGTCTATGCTACCTGCTCTATTCTTCCCCAGGAGAACAACGATCAGGTAAAGTCCTTTTTATCATCTGATGAGGGAAAAGAGTTCACCTTGGTAAAAGAAAATAAAATCTATGCTTCAAAAAGTGGGTTTGATGGATTTTACATGGCCTTGTTAGAGAAAGTGAAGTAATCAACGATCTGTTAATTTTTAAACATAATAATTCATCGGCCCTATTTAAAAAAAGGCATTAATAAACTAAATTTGTGCTTTATTAAACCTAACAATCCACTGGGGCAATGATTTACTTTTTTGGAGACGTAAACACCAAAGTTTTTGCAGTACAAACAGACCAAGATCTTTCTGCAGAAGATACAGACAAGCTCACATGGCTTTTCGGCAACCAACCTAAAATACAAGCGGCGTCTCTAGACGCCATTTTTGTTGGGCCACGTTCGGCAATGATAACCCCATGGAGTACCAATGCTACAGAAATTACCCAAAACATGGGGATAAGAGGGATTATTCGTATCGAGGAGTTTCATGCATCACAAAGAGAGCCTAGCGATTTTGACCCTATGCTTTTCCAAAAATTCAACGGGTTGCAGCAAGGTATTTTTGACGTTGATATTACTCCGGAAGCCATCTTAAATATTGACGATATAGCATCCTATAATCAACAGGAAGGTTTGGCCCTTAGTGATGAAGAGGCAGACTATTTGCAGGGGTTGTCCAAAAAAATGGGGAGAAAACTTACCGATTCCGAAGTGTTTGGCTTTAGTCAGGTAAACTCTGAGCATTGCCGCCATAAAATCTTTAACGGCACTTTTGTGATCGATGGCAAAGAAATGCCATCATCCCTTTTTAAGCTTATCAAAAAAACTTCCCAGGAAAACCCGAACGATATTGTTTCGGCATATAAGGACAATGTCGCCTTTATAAAAGGCCCCAAAGTAATACAGTTTGCCCCAAAAAGTGCCGATAAACCCGACTTTTACACAGAAAAGGAATTTGAATCGGTTATTTCCTTGAAAGCGGAAACACATAATTTTCCGACAACAGTAGAACCCTTTAACGGTGCCGCCACGGGTTCAGGGGGCGAAATACGCGATAGGCTCGCCGGTGGAAAAGGCTCATTGCCCTTGGCAGGTACAGCTGTCTACATGACCGCTTTATCAAGACTGGAAAAGGATAGGCCTTGGGAACAAGGTATGAAAGAACGGCCATGGTTATATCAAACGCCAATGGATATTCTTATAAAAGCATCCAACGGGGCATCGGACTTTGGGAACAAATTCGGGCAACCTTTGATTTGCGGCTCTGTGCTGACCTTTGAGCACCAAGAAAAAATCGCACCGGGCAAAGCCGAGATACCTAGGCGACTAGGTTATGACAAAGTTATTATGCAAGCGGGGGGTATTGGCTATGCTAAAGCGGAACAAGCTTTAAAGGACCAACCCAAAAAAGGCGATAAAATCGTCATCTTAGGGGGTGATAATTACCGTATCGGCATGGGTGGCGCAGCTGTTTCCAGTGCCGATACGGGAGAATTCAGTGCAGCAATCGAATTGAATGCCGTACAGCGTTCAAATCCTGAAATGCAGAAAAGAGCCGCTAACGCCATTCGTGGTATGGTAGAAAGTGATAAGAATCCCATTGTGTCCATTCATGACCATGGTGCTGGCGGACATCTCAACTGTCTCTCGGAATTGGTAGAAGAAACCGGTGGCAAAATAGATTTGGACAAACTACCCGTAGGCGACCCCACGCTCTCCGCCAAGGAAATTATAGGAAACGAATCACAGGAACGTATGGGCTTGGTCATTGGAAAAGACGAGGCTGAACTGTTGGGCAGAATTGCTAAACGGGAACGTTCCCCTATATATGAAGTAGGCGATGTTACCGATGACGACCGTTTTACCTTTGAATCTAAGACCACTGGAGAGAAACCAATGGATGTAAATCTATCGGACATATTTGGCAGCTCCCCAAAAACCATGTTGAACGATAACACGGTCAAAAGAAGCTATGCCGAGGCTGAATATTCGTTGGAATTCTTTCATGATTATCTGGAGCAGGTTTTGCAATTGGAAGCTGTAGCCTGCAAAGATTGGTTGACGAACAAAGTCGATAGATGTGTAGGTGGCCGGGTAGCCAAACAACAATGTGCCGGGCCCTTACAGTTGCCTTTGAACAATATAGGCGTAATGGCACTCGATTTTAAAGGAAAAGAAGGGGTTGCCACCAGTATTGGCCATTCCCCCATTTCAGGCCTTATTGACCCCTCCGCTGGAAGTAAAAACAGTATCGCCGAAGCCTTGACCAACATTGTCTGGGCACCGCTAAAAAACGGTTTGAAATCGGTTTCCCTTTCCGCCAACTGGATGTGGCCCTGTAAGAACGAAGGAGAAGATGCCAGACTCTACGAAGCGGTTCAAGCAGTTTCAGATTTTTCAATTGCACTTGGCGTTAACGTGCCAACGGGAAAGGATTCCCTTTCCATGAAACAAAAATACAAAGATGGTGATGTAATATCACCAGGAACAGTGGTAATCTCCGCTGCCGCAAATTGTAATGATATCACCCAAGTGGTTGAACCTGTATTGCAGAAAGACGGGGGAAACATCTATTACATCAACCTTTCCAAAGACAATTATAAACTCGGAGGTTCTTCATTTGCCCAAATTAGAAATGCCATTGGTAGTGAAGCCCCAACTATAAAAGATGAAACGTACTTTGAATCTGTTTTCAATTCAATTCAAACTTTGATAAAAAAAGGGCAAATCATTGCAGGACATGATATAGCCTCAGGAGGGCTAATTACAACTTTATTGGAACTTTGTTTTGCCGATGTAGATTTAGGAGCGGAACTGGACCTCTCTAGTTTGGGCGAATCTGACACGATCAAACTCTTGTTTTCCGAGAACGCGGGCATTGTTTTTCAGGCGAAAGATGCATCCATAGAGCAAATACTAATAGCCGCGAATATCGATTTCAAAAAAATAGGAAAAGTTACATCCGTGGCGGAATTGACTATCAAGAACGGCGGTATGGAAATGGGCTTGAATATTTCTTCGCTACGAGATACTTGGTTCAAGACTTCATACTTGTTGGACAATAAGCAAACTGCAAATGGGTTGGCAAAAGTCCGATTCGATAATTACAAGGAGCAGGGGTTGCGATATGAATTCCCAAGTCAATTTACAGGAAAACTGCCTGTCGCTTCGAGCGGAGTCGAGAAGCCAAAAGCAGCTATTCTCCGTGAAAAAGGCAGTAATTCCGAACGTGAAATGGCCAATGCTATGTATTTGGCAGGGTTTGATGTTAAAGACGTTCATATGACGGATCTAATTTCGGGGCGTGAAACCTTGGAGGACATTCAGTTTTTGGGTGCCGTTGGCGGATTCTCCAACTCCGATGTACTTGGAAGCGCCAAAGGCTGGGCAGGAGCCATAAAATACAATGAAAAGGCGAATAAGGCCATTATGGACTTTTTTGCAAGACCCGACACGCTTTCCGTTGGAATTTGCAATGGTTGCCAATTGTTCATGGAATTGGACCTTCTTAATCCCGAACACGAAACGCATGGAAAGATGACGTACAATGATTCCGGTAAGCATGAAAGTAATTTTACTTCGGTCAAAATTCAGAAAAACAACTCTGTGATGCTCTCATCTTTAGAAGGAAGCACCTTAGGCGTTTGGATATCCCATGGCGAGGGCAAGTTCAGTCTCCCCCACTCTGAAGACAAATATAACATCGTTGCAAAATATGGGTATGAAAACTATCCCGCCAATCCCAACGGTAGTGATTTTAACACCGCTATGCTCTGTGATAAAACTGGCCGCCACTTAGTGACCATGCCACATATGGAGCGTTCTATTTTTCCTTGGAATTGGGCACACTACCCAAAAGACAATCAAAGCGATAAAGTTTCGCCTTGGCTACAAGCCTTTGTTAATGCCAAGGAGTGGGTGGAAACAAAAAAGGGGTAATATATTCAAAATACGAAATATCGTATTTCCAACAAAACTGAGGTTAGGTAATTTCTTGATTCTGTGGTATCTTTATAAAAGATGGTCAACTACAATGAAAACAAAACTTACAGGTCAATAAAACCAATACTACTTTTGTTTTTATTATTCTCAGTATATGTAAATTCTCAGAAGACAAACCATACAATACATACCGAGAAAATATACCTTCATATCAACAAAACCTTTTTCACTGCCGGAGAAGATATTTGGTTTAAAATATATTTGGTAAATGGCATTACCAATAGGCCGCTAACGCCCAGTCAAATAGTTTATGTTGAACTCATTGGTCCAAATTTTAAAATATTGGAGAAAAAAACTTTTAAGAGTGTTGAAAGTAACGATCATGGCAATTTCAAAATACCTGTTCGTGCAAAAAAAGGTGTATACACTTTACGTGCCTATACCAACTACATGAGAAATTTTGATGATAGTATTTTTTTTAGAAAAAATGTTTTCGTGAATACCAGCAATACGTTAAAAAACAAGTATAAAAATAATTCAAAGCCCGATACTGTTGATGTTACTATAAACAAAAATATATCTACTTCAAATAAACAAAACATCGATATTCAGTTTTTCCCCGAAGGAGGGCATATGGTCAACGGTTTTTTAAATCATGTTGCCTTCAAAGCCATAGATTCTAATGGAAAAGGAATACCGGTCTCTGGGGAAATTATAGATGAAACTGGCACAAAAATTATTGAGTTTAATACCTCATATCTAGGCATGGGGAAGTTCTATTTTATTCCAAAAAGCGGAAAAACCTACTGGGCCACTATTTCAGATATAGATTTGGGAAAATCTTTTTTTCTGCCCAAGGCCCTTAATAATGGTATTCTCATGACCCTTGTAGATGATAGGGAAAATTACAGATTAGATATCAGGTCATCTTTGAAAAGGGAAATCAACAACTTTAAAATAATCGGTAAACAAAAACAGAATATAATTTTTGAGACCAAAATCAATACAGACAAAAAAAGCTCTTCAGCCATTGTAAGAATAACGAAAGATATATTCAAAGAAGGTATTGTACAGCTAACCCTTATGGATAATCAAAATAAACCCTTAGCTGAACGACTTTTATTTCATGACAATGGGAATAAAAACACCCAATCTATTGTTTCAGCATCTGAAAATAAAAATGTGTCGAGAAATCTGATCAATTTGGAAATCGATATGAAACCATATTATGATACAGACGAAACTGTGAATATGTCGTTAGCAGTGGTTGACAAAGCCGTAACCGCCCCACAATACAGTACAGATATAAAAACCTTTTTATTATTGAATTCACAATTGCGTGGCAAAATTGAACAACCAGGTTATTACTTTTATTCAAACGGTTCCGACCGAAAGCAACACCTAGATTTATTAATGATGACACAAGGTTGGCGCCAATACCTTGTTGATAAGTATGAAGTGAAAACCAAACCCGCTGTTACATTTTTACCCGAAAACGACATAAGCATTAAGGGCAAAGTCAAATATCAATACCATTCCAACAAACAGATTAATGCAGAAGTATCTTTATTCTATAAAAATAAAGAGGAAATGGGGCAAGACAAAATCAAAACAGATACACTAGGTAATTTTGTTTTTAGCAATCTTACTTTTACCGATACAACAACGGTTTTACTTACTGCCGCACAATATGGTCAAAGTGCACCAAAGAAAAAAAATGAAAAGGATTTTAGTTATGTTATTGAATTAGATTCATTGGAGTCTCCTAAAATTAGAAGTGAGATGCATAACCAAATCATAAGAAAGAAGTTTGTTTTTGACGATTTTACATCACTACTGGAAAGAGCCGAAAACAACAGTAACAAATTCTTTTATTCTAACAATATCATACAACTGAAAGAATATACAGGCAATGCCCAAAAGAATAAAAAAAAGACCAAATATGAACTTAAAAGAAGGTTTGCATTATATAATGTGCCTTCCCATACTGTTGATTTTGAAGAGTTGAGGAGAGACTTTCCAAATATTGATCCAATACTAGCATTGCAAGGAAGAATACCCGGCTTGTCAATTCGAGGAAACGGTGCTTTTCTGAGAGGTTCGGGTTCATTGTCGGGTAGTACAAATAACAAAGTATTACTGCTTTTGAACGGCACACCTATATTTGACGACCCTTTCTTATTGGCTATTGATATTGATTTTATAGATATCATAAAAGGCCCTAGGGCTGCTATTTATGGGTCTAGAGCGGCAAATGGTATAATAGCGATTTACACGAGAGATGGCAGCGAAGAATCTTTTGATGCCAATAATGGTGATAAAAGTAATAGTATACATTTTTCACACCAAGGGCTTAATAAACCAAAAAAATTTTATGAGCCAAAATACGATATCAAAGAGAATACCCTTGATGAACCTGATTATAGAGACACTTTGTGTTGGAGGCCCAATATAACGTTGGATGAAAACGGTATGGCAAAAATATCCTTTTATGCGTCAGATATACCATCAACCTACAAGGTAATTTTAGAAGGTGTTACCTCAAAAGGGAATCCTATAAAAGCAATTACACAATTTGATATAACAGCTCGCAAAGAAAAATGAAGATTCGCCCGGCAACTAGGAATGATATACCTGCCATCGTTGGTTTGATAGCCGATGATAAACTGGGCAAACTACGTGAAGATTATCAAGATCCGTTACCAAAAAAATATTATGACGCTTTTGATAATATAGTTACCGACCCTAACCAAGAGTTAATAGTGCTCGAGACGGCCAAGCGACAAGTTATAGGAACGTTGCAATTATCCTTTATTCAATATTTGACCTACCAAGGCGGTCTACGTGCACAAATTGAAGCGGTACGGGTTCACGAAAGCTATCGCAACCAAGGCATAGGCCAACAATTATTTGAATGGGCGATAAAGGCAGCCAAAGAAAGGAATGCCCATGTTGTACAGCTAACTACCGATAAAAAACGACCGGAAGCCCTCAAATTCTACGAAAAACTTGGTTTTAAAGCCAGCCATGAAGGTATGAAATTGCATATTTAGCTTTATTGGTTTTTTTCATACTCTTTGTAAATGGCCTTTTCAAACGCTTCCCAATGCTCCGTTTGCATGCGTTCGGGAGTAAAAAGGCAAATGCCAGTAGCGCCATTTTCCATTGAAGTCCGTATAGCTGTTTCAATTTCTGAAGGTAATAACCCATGGTTTTCCGGGTCGTTCTCTTTGGTCTTATCTTCGGAGTTGGGGCAAATAAACAATCCACTATAAATTGGTTTTGAGCCGTTTACCGCATTTACCTCTTCTGTAACCATCTCTCCTACCCATTCAGGGCCTTTTACATAAAAATCATTATAGTTCATAGGGTATACCGCATCCAAATCCCATTTATCCCACTCTTGGCGTACAAGTTTTTTTGCAATGGTCGGGCCAGGGAATACCGCAGCGTTTATGACTTTGTCTTTACCATGCACCACTTTTGCCAAACGTGATACCATATTTGTTATCAGGTCATACCGGTACTGTTTCCATTCCTGTATCTGTGAAGCATCATCAACTTCGGTAATATCGATTCCGGTTTTCCCATTGAAATCCGATGTACATGTATCACAATAACAATAATCGTACTCGGGATATTCCTTATCCATTACCAAACCGTATTTATCCCAAAGGCCTTCTGCCAAGATAACATCGGGAAAGCGTATGTAGTCCAAATGTATACCATCTATATGTTCAACTGCGGCTACGTTTCCGTATAAATCAGCCAAAAAATTATAGGTACCTTCTTTGTTCGGGCATAAAAACTTATAATAATCCACATACGCAGGTTTGTCGAAGGCCGATTCCCCATTTCGGTTATGGGCGTATAGGTCTTTGGAAATTTTAGGGTTCTCCCCTTGTACCATCGTAGGTATCCATGCATGAAATTGCATACCTGCTTGTTTTACCAAGGCTCCTACTCTTTTATAAGTTTCGGGATTATGCCCGCCATTGTACATCAATCCATCTATTCCCTTGTCTTTGAAGTCCTTGAACTTGATCAGTAATTCCTCGTCACTATCGTTTCCCGGGCCTCCTGTCCAGGCATAGACCGGAATTTTGGGCCGCTCTTTAGAGCATGACACCAATGTAAATAACGCCAAACAAATCAATATAACTTTCTTCATATTTACCATATTTTCAATATTAACAGTAAAGTAATGAAAATACAAAGGTGATATATCAAAACTTAGCCAAACAGCACTTGCACAATTATAAACAACACCAAATTTTATGTAACGTCAAAATTTATTGATAGAAATTAAAAAATCGACAAATTAATCTTTGTTATTTATGATTACCATTTTAAAATCCCACGTTCTTTCCCTATTTTGCAATATCCATTTAGAAATCTAGTATGCAAAACGTAACCCGACTTTTTGATTTTCCATATTATCAGTTAGAAAAATATAATCTTGATAAAGCTCTTGTAACCAAATATAAGGGAAAGTGGGTTGCAACATCTACCAAGCAATATCTAGATCAGGCCAATGCTTTGAGCAGGGCTCTTTTGCGAATGGGCGTAAAACCCAACGACAAAGTGGCCATCATATCAATGAACAACCGTACCGAATGGAATATCTGCGACATTGGCATCTTACAGATTGGTGCCCAAAACGTGCCTATTTACCCTACCATATCAGAAGATGACTACGAGTATGTTCTGAATCATTCAGAGGCGAAATACTGTTTTGTATCGTGCCAAGAAGTGTTGGATAAGATACTCGCTATTAGTGGTAAATTAAAAAAATTAAAAGATGTATATTCCTTTGATGAGCTAAAGAATTGTCACCATTGGTCAGAAGTGCTGAAAAAAGGGGAAGATACCGGCAACCAAGAAGAGGTTGAACAGCTTAAGGCTAAGGTTACGCCCAAAGACCTGGCCACTCTGATCTACACTTCCGGCACAACGGGAAGACCCAAAGGGGTTATGCTGTCGCATGAAAATTTGGTAAGTAATGCCATAAACAGTGAACCTAGAATTCCTGTTGAAAACGGAAGTGCGGATGCCCTTAGTTTTCTTCCGCTCTGCCATGTATACGAGCGTATGCTCATTTATTTGTATCAATATACCGGAACAAGTATTTACTATGCGGAATCATTGGAGACCATAAGTGATAATTTAAAGGAAGTAGCGCCGCACGTTATGACGGCAGTGCCAAGGCTACTGGAAAAAGTCTATGACAAAATTATTGCCAAAGGCCATGCATTGACAGGTATAAAAAAGAAACTTTTCTTTTGGGCCGTAGAGGTGGGGCTAAAATATGAGCCCTATGGCAAAAACGGCTGGTGGTACGAGCAGAAATTGGCCATTGCACGTAAATTGATATTTAGTAAGTGGAAAGAAGGCCTTGGTGGCAATTTATCCACCATCGCCTCAGGAAGCGCTGCTTTACAACCACGTTTGGCACGCATATTTAATGCAGCTGAATTTGGCCTAATGGAAGGCTACGGACTCACGGAGACTTCTCCCGTGGTTTCCGTTAACGATATGCGTAACGGTGGTTTTAGAATAGGTACGGTTGGTAAGCCAATAGCGGATACCGAAGTCAAAATAGCCGAGGACGGGGAAATCTGTATCAAAGGCCCACAAGTGATGATGGGCTACTACAAAGACCCCGAAAAAACTGCCGAAGTCATCATCAATGGCTATTTTCATACTGGAGACATCGGAGAAATAGATGCAGACGGTTTTCTAAAAATTACCGATCGTAAAAAAGAGATGTTCAAGACATCGGGCGGTAAATATGTTGCCCCACAGTTATTGGAAAACCGATTTAAACAGTCTCGCTTTATCGAGCAACTAATGGTTGTAGGAGAAGGTGAAAAAATGCCCGCGGCATTGATTCAACCGGATTTCGACTATCTTTTTGAATGGGCTAAGGACAACAATATCACCATAAGCGAAAATTCCGATATCATATTGAACGAAAAAGTGTTGCAACAATTTCAAGAAGAAGTTGACCTTGCCAATGAGAATTTTGCCAAATGGGAAAAAGTGAAAGCTTTTAGATTGACTCCAGATATCTGGAGTATCTCCGATGGTCATCTAACGCCAACGATGAAATTGCGCCGCAAAATCATAAAGGAAAAATATATCGGCCTTTATAATGATATCTACCAACATTAATTTTTTAAAAAAATTGTTATCCTGAATAGAATTATAGATTGGTGTTAAAAAATATACTATCTGAAACTGTTCAAATACAAAAAATAATTTTGGCAATAAACTTTCTTGGTCGGGCAACAAAGGCTTTATGTTGGGAAATGTATTTATCATATTATGAGCGATCATGAAAATACTATCACATTTTTGGTACCCATCATTTACCACTTAGCGGTAATCCCATCTATCTTCAGTACAAAAATAGGAGCTGAAATCATAAACAGAGAGCAAATAAACACCTGAACATTTACTTTTCTTTATAATCAAGATTTAAAAAACTTTACATACATTTATTATGCACGCATAATAAATTTTTAATATATTTGATTGCAATTAAGATCCTATGAAGGAAATTACGATTGATTATGCTCTTCGTGCCACTTGGCAAGCAGTAGCTCGTATGTATAATGAAGAAGCTAAACAATTTGAGACCACCATGGCCGTAGGCTTTACCTTATTGAGCATAGATCCAAAAACTGGTACACCATCTACCGCTTTAGGACCTAAAATGGGCATGGAAGCTACGAGCCTTTCCAGGATTTTAAAAAGTATGGAAGAAAAAGGTTTGATTGAAAGGCGACCTAATCCCTCAGATGGCAGAGGCGTGTTGATTCATTTGACCAATTTTGGCCTCGAAAAAAGAAAAGACTCCAAAGATGTGGTGTTGCGCTTTAACGAGGTTATCAAAAAACATGTTCCAGAGGAGAAATTAAATCATTTTTTTGAGGTGACAGAGACTATCAATAAGCTTATATCCGATAAAAAAGTATATATAAAAGACATATCAAATCATTCATAATAGCAGTTTACCATAATGAACAAGCATATTAAAAAAGTAGCGGTAATCGGTTCAGGTATCATGGGTAGCGGTATCGCATGCCATTTTGCCAACATTGGCGTAGAGGTACTACTCTTGGATATTGTTCCCAGAGAACTTACCGATAAAGAAAAAGCCAAAGGCCTATCTTTAGATGACACTATTGTAAGAAATAGGTTGGTAAACGATTCGTTGGCCACAGCATTAAAATCGAAACCCTCACCAATTTACCACCAGAAATTCGCCGACAGAATTACAACGGGTAATTTGGAAGACGATACAGTAAAGGTTTCTGAAGTTGATTGGATAATCGAGGTTGTCGTTGAACGCTTGGACATTAAACAAAAAGTGTTTGAAAATCTTGAAAAACATAGAACACCGGGAACTTTGATTACTTCTAATACATCAGGGATTCCTATAAAATTCATGTCCGAAGGGCGAAGCGATGATTTCCAAAAGCATTTCTGTGGTACGCATTTCTTCAATCCAGCACGTTATTTAAAACTTTTTGAAATTATTCCAGGCCCAAAAACCTCATCAGAAGTACTGGATTTTCTAAACGGGTATGGGGAGCAGTTTCTTGGAAAAACTTCAGTAGTTGCCAAAGATACTCCTGCTTTCATCGGAAACCGTATCGGTATATTCAGTATTCAGAGCCTTTTTCATATGGTCAAGGAAATGGGGATGACCGTTGAAGAAGTTGATAAATTGACAGGTCCCGTTATCGGTCGGCCAAAATCGGCCACTTTTAGAACGGTCGATGTAGTTGGGTTGGATACCTTGGTGCATGTAGCCAATGGTATTGCGGAAAATTGTAAGGATGATGAGCGTCATGCCTTGTTTTCGTTACCGGATTTTATTTCCACCATGATGGAAAATAAGTGGCTGGGAAGCAAAACCGGGCAAGGCTTCTACAAAAAATCCAAAGACGCCAAAGGCAAAACCGAAATCTTGACGCTGGACTTGGATACCATGGAGTATCGGTCAAAAAAGAGTGCGAAGTTCGCCACTTTGGAATTGACGAAGACCATAGATAAAGTAGTGGATAGATTTTCTGTTTTAACGGGAGGAAAAGACAAAGCTGGAGAATTTTATAGAAAGAGCTTTGGTCAGTTATTCGCTTACGTATCGCATCGAATTCCTGAAATCACTGACGAATTATATAAGATTGATGACGCTATGAAAGCCGGTTTTGGCTGGGAGCATGGCCCGTTTCAGATTTGGGATGCCGTAGGATTGGATAAAGGTCTGGAATTTATAGCTGCTGAAAATCAAGAAGCGGCCTCTTGGGTGGCGGATATGAAAGCAGCTGGAATCGATTCCTTCTATAGTGTAAAGGACGGTGCGACCTATTTCTATGATATTCCAAAGAAAGAAATGGTAAAGATTCCTGGACAGGACGCCTTCATCATTTTGGACAATATTAGAAAATCAAAAGAAGTCTTTAAAAATAGCGGTGTTGTTGTAGAGGATTTAGGCGATGGAATCCTAAATGTGGAATTCCAATCCAAAATGAATACGATTGGCGGGGATGTCTTGGCCGGATTGAACAAAGCCATTGATCTGGCAGAAAAAGATTTTCAAGGACTGGTCGTAGGAAATCAAGCAGCCAACTTCTCCGTAGGAGCAAATATCGGGATGATATTCATGATGGCGGTGGAGCAAGAATACGATGAGTTGAACATGGCCATTAAAATGTTTCAGGATACTATGATGCGTATGCGATATTCGGCCATACCCACGGTATCGGCTCCACATGGCATGACACTCGGAGGTGGCTGCGAACTTTCGCTACATGCTGATAAAGTAGTCGCTGCTGCGGAAACTTACATTGGTTTGGTAGAATTTGGTGTCGGGGTAATTCCTGGCGGTGGCGGTTCCAAAGAATTTGCCTTAAGGGCCCAAGATTCCTTTAGAAAAGGTGATGTAGAATTGAACGTTTTGCAAGAATATTTCTTGACCATCGGGATGGCAAAGGTTTCCACATCGGCCTATGAAGCCTATGATTTAGGCATTCTGCAACATGGAAAGGATGTTGTAGTCGTAAATAAAGACCGTCAAATAGCAACAGCCAAAGCCCATGCGAAATTAATGGCGGAAGCCGGATATACGCAACCTGTAAAACGAAAGGATATCAAAGTTCTAGGGAAGCAGGCACTTGGAATGTTCTTGGTAGGCACCGATTCTATGGAAGCAAGTCACTACATTAGTGAGCACGACAAGAAAATTGCCAATAAATTGGCATATGTCATGGCTGGTGGGGATTTATCCGAACCAACATTGGTCAATGAACAATATTTGTTGGATCTGGAACGCGAAGCTTTTTTATCACTTTGTACCGAAAGAAAAACATTGGAGCGTATTCAGCACATGTTGAAAACGGGAAAACCTTTAAGAAATTAGAAAATGAGAACTGCATACATAGTAAAAGGCTATAGAACAGCCGTAGGAAAAGCACCTAAAGGAGTTTTTCGTTTTAAGCGAACAGATGAATTGGCCGCGGAGACCATCGAATATATGATGAAGGAGCTCCCAAATTTCGATAAAAAACGAATTGACGATGTTATTGTGGGGAATGCCATGCCAGAAGGTTCTCAAGGACTGAATATGGCCCGATTGATTTCATTGATGGGATTGGATATCGTTGATGTACCTGGAGTAACCGTAAACCGATTTTGCTCCTCGGGAATTGAAACTATAGGAATTGCTACGGCCAAGATTCAAGCTGGAATGGCAGATTGTATTATTGCCGGCGGAGCGGAAAGCATGAGTTCTGTTCCGATGACGGGATACAAGACCGAACTCAACTACGATTTGGTAAGTGAAGGTCATGAGGACTATTACTGGGGCATGGGAAATACGGCAGAAGCAGTTGCCAATGAATATAAAGTTTCTAGGGAAGACCAAGACGAATTTGCATATAATTCGCACATGAAAGCATTGAAAGCGCAAGCAGAAGATAGGTTTCAGGACCAAATTGCACCTATTGAAGTAGAGCAGACCTATATTGATGCCAATGGTAAAAAAGCAACCAAAAAATATACGGTGACCAAAGATGAAGGACCCAGAAAAGGTACTTCGGTAGAAGTGTTGAACAAATTGCGCCCTGTTTTTGCAGCGGGTGGAAGTGTTACAGCGGGGAATTCTTCTCAAATGAGCGATGGTGCTGCGTTTGTGATGGTAATGAGCGAAGAAATGGTCAAAGAATTGAATTTAGAACCCATTGCACGTTTAGTCAATTATGCCGCTGCCGGTGTACCCCCAAGAATTATGGGGATTGGTCCTGTGGCTGCCGTACCTAAGGCATTAAAACAAGCTGGATTAAAACAGGAAGATGTTGAGTTGATTGAATTGAACGAGGCCTTTGCTTCTCAATCCTTGGCCGTAATAAGAGAATTAGGGTTAAATCAAGACATTGTAAATGTAAACGGCGGAGCCATTGCCTTAGGTCATCCTTTGGGCTGTACAGGAGCTAAACTTTCCGTTCAATTATTTGATGAAATGCGAAAGCGTAACATGCAGGGTAAATATGGTATGGTTACCATGTGTGTAGGAACAGGACAGGGAGCTGCTGGAATTTATGAGTTTCTATCATAGAGGAAAGAAACAAGAGCAAAGAAGCAAGACTTGAAAATGGGACGTCATAATTTTAAAAAACTTAAGGTTTGGGAAGAAGGGATGAGCTTGGTTGATGAAACTTATAGGCTAATAGATGCTTTTCCCCGTTCTGAAAAATTTAATCTAGTGTCTCAACTTATGCGATGTTCTGTATCTATTCCTTCAAATATTGCCGAAGGTACCAGCAAAACAACTGATAAACATTTCAATAAATATATTGAGGATAGTTTAGGTTCCGCATTTGAATGGGAAACCCAACTTATAATAGCTAACAGACAAGGATACATCGAAAAAGAAAAGTTCAAATCCCTAGAAAATAAAATACAACAATTACAAAAAATGATTTCAGGATTTCAAGGTGGATTAAATAAATAATCTTGATTCTTGTCTCTTGATTCTTAAACCTCAAAAACATGAGCACAGAAACAATACAAAAAAACGACTTACTACGAGGAGGCCAATTCCTAGTCAAAGAAACCAATTGTGAAGACGTTTTCACTTTGGAAGATTTAAACGAAGAACAGCGCATGATGCGCGAGAGTACCAAAGAATTTGTAGATAGAGAACTTTGGGCACATTGGGAACGGTTTGAAAAGAAAGACTATGCCTACACTGAGGAAACCATGCGCAAGGCTGGTGAGCTTGGGCTCTTGAGCGTAGCGGTACCGGAATCTTACGGCGGTATGGGAATGGGATTTGTCTCCACTATGTTGGTCTGCGACTATATTTCTGGAGCAACAGGCTCTTTTAGTACAGCTTTTGGCGCTCATACCGGAATTGGGACCATGCCCATTACACTTTACGGCACCGAGGAACAAAAGCAAAAATATGTGCCAAAATTGGCTTCGGGCGAATGGTTTGGTGCCTATTGCTTGACAGAACCTGGGGCGGGTTCAGATGCAAATTCGGGAAAAACGAAAGCTGTATTGTCAGAAGACGGTACATATTACAGTATTACCGGGCAAAAAATGTGGATTTCCAATGCAGGCTTCTGTAACGTGTTCATAGTATTTGCACGAATTGAAGATGATAAAAACATTACCGGATTTATTGTTGAAAACGACCCTGAAAATGGAATTTCATTGGGCGATGAAGAGAAAAAATTAGGTATCCACTCCTCCTCTACCCGCCAAGTATTCTTCAACGATACCAAGGTACCCGTAGAAAATATGCTATCTGAAAGGGGCAACGGATTCAAAATAGCTATGAATGCTTTAAATGTAGGTCGTATCAAATTAGCGGCAGCTTGTTTGGAAGCGCAAAGAAGAGTGGTGAACGAGGCTGTAAAATATGCCAATGAGCGTGTTCAATTTAAGACCCCCATCATAAATTTTGGTGCCATTAAGGCTAAAATTGCAACGATGGCCACAAATGCATACGTTGGCGAGTCCGCTTGCTATAGAGCCGCAAAAAATATCGAAGATAGAATAGCCATTCGTGAATCGGAAGGCAATTCACACCAAGATGCAGAATTAAAAGGTGTTGAGGAATATGCCATAGAATGCTCCATACTCAAAGTCGCCGTTTCTGAGGATTGTCAAATAACTTCGGATGAAGGTATACAAATTTTCGGGGGTATGGGCTTTAGCGCAGATACCCCAATGGAATCTGCATGGAGGGATTCACGAATAGCTCGTATTTATGAAGGCACCAACGAAATCAATAGAATGTTGGCCGTGGGCATGTTGGTCAAAAAAGCCATGAAAGGTCATGTTGACCTATTAGGTCCGGCAACAGCGGTAGGAGAAGAATTAATGGGAATTCCTTCCTTTGACACTCCTGATTTTTCTAAACTGTTTGCAGAAGAAAAAGATTTGATCAAACGATTAAAGAAAGTGTTCTTAATGGTTGCCGGTTCCGCAGTGCAAAAGTTTGGCCCTGAACTGGAAAAGCACCAACAATTGATGCTTGCAGCATCTGACATTCTTATCGAAGTCTATATGGCCGAAAGTACTATCCTTAGAACAGAGAAAAATGCAAAACGTTTTGGTGAGGAAGCTCAAGCTACACAAATAGCGATGTCCAAGCTATATCTTTATGAGGCCGTGGAAATAGTAATGAAAAAAGGTAGGGAAGCCATAGTTTCCTTCGCCGAAGGAGATGAACAAAGAATGATGTTAATGGGACTAAAACGTTTTACAAAATACACCAATTACCCCAACATAGTGGCTTTACGTACACAAATTGCGGACAAAGTAGCTGTTGATAACGGGTACACCTTTGACTAATTCGGATTGAAAAAATTCGGTTTTAACACAGAAGGAAAAAACACTCATAAAAGAGTGGTTTTTTTATACCTGAAATACGTTTCAATTCAGCGTTCATTTTTTGAACCGTCAGAAAATAAAATAATTTCTAACAGTGTTTCAGCCTAGTGCTCTTATGAAATATTTCATTTCTTCCATAGTTCCAATTGATATTCTTGACCATTGACCATCTTCCTCATAAACTCGGGTTCCTGTTATGTTAGCTTTTTTAAGCTTATCAAAAAAATCATGTGTATAATCCGCCAAGGAAAAATAAATAAAATTGGTGTAAGAAGGGATGCATTTAATATTCAATTGTTCAAGTTGCTTGATAGTGTACGCTCTTGCCTTTTGATTCAACATACGGGTACGTTCCGTAAAATCAACATCATATAAGGTGGCTAAAGCAGCTGAGGATGATACCACACCTATACCTATACCCGACCAAGTTCTTAGTTTCTTAATCTTGCGCATTAAGTTTTCGTTTGCCAAGGCATAACCTACCCTAGCCCCTGCAAGTCCATATATTTTAGAAAACGTTTTGGTTATAATCAGGTTCTGATTTGAGGTCAACATATCACTCAAAGAATTTTGATCGGTAAATTCCAAATAAGCTTCGTCCAATAAAACCAATGTCTTTTCGGTCGCTTTTTTTACAAAAGACCTAAGCTCTGATTCGTCACATAAAGTTCCCGTTGGGTTATTGGGATTGCAAACATAAACCAACTGTGTGTTAGTATCTATGGCTGCGAACATGGCATCCAAATCATGTTGTTTATCCCGCGTTAGGGGAATAGAAATCTTGTTCAAGCCCAAAGCCTCAGCTGCCGACCCCCAATAATTAAAAGTGGGCTCAGCTGTTATGAAATTTCCTTTCTGTAGCGAAGCAAATTGCGCGACCAAATCCAATATCGCCGATGAACCTGGGGACATGAGGATATTGTTTTTAGATAGGCCATTTTTTTTGGCCAGACTTTCTGCCAGTTGCATGGTAATATTCATGCCATAGCGATTGTTTTTACTCAAACTTTCGAGTATTGCTTTTTTTGCCAATTCAGATGGCCCGTACGGGTTTTCATTGGACCCCAACAAAATAGGAACATTGTTATGGTTTTTGTATTCTGGTAAAATAGTTTCAGAACCATACCCATTCATACTCGCCAACCCAAAACCTGCAATACCTAGGCCAACTTGTTTTAACCAATTTCTTCTATCGTTTGTTTCCATTTTATTCCTATTTTGTGTGCTTAGTGGAGCTACTGTATACTTTTTCTTAAAAATACATAAAAAACACATAGTCAATAAAGTATGGATAAATCTATTCTTAAAAAGGCATATGCCACAGATGATTTTAGAAAACGTGGACATCAACTTGTTGACGAGCTGGCCGACCATTTAGAAGACAAGCTTCAAGAAAAGTCACGTAAAGCCATTCAGTGGAACGAACCGGATACTGAGCTTGAATTTTGGAACGATTTTCTTCAAAACGGAAACAAAAACACCTTGTTTTCGCAAATTACCCAGCGTACCACGTATGTGCACCACCCAAAATATATTGGACATCAAGTGAGTCCTACAGCTCCAATTACCGCTTTGACAGGGATGATCAGCGCTTTGCTGAACAACGGCATGGCAGTTTACGAAATGGGTATGGCACCTTCGGCAATTGAGAGAGTGATCACGGATTGGCTATGTGAAAAAATTGGTTTTGAAAAAAAATCCAGTGGCTTTTTGACATCAGGCGGAACATTGGCCAATTTAACGGCTCTTTTGAGCGCACGAAAAGCCATAATTGCAGATGATATTTGGAATGAAGGGCATTCTGAAAATCTCGGAATCATAGTTTCGGAAGAGGCCCATTACTGTGTTGATCGTGCCGCAAAAATTATGGGGTTGGGAGAAAAAGGAATTATTAAAATTCCTGCTACCGAAG
The DNA here is from genome assembly GCF_013402795.1 of Costertonia aggregata. Taxonomy (GTDB): domain Bacteria; phylum Bacteroidota; class Bacteroidia; order Flavobacteriales; family Flavobacteriaceae; genus Costertonia; species Costertonia aggregata. The sequence continues at coordinate 181,427 of NZ_CP058595.1, forward strand.
GCTTTCAAATGAACACTTTGCTTTTAGAGGAGGCCTTTCAAAAGATCACCGACAAAGGAATAAAAATATTTGCCATTGTGGGAAGCGCACCATCGACCGCAACGGGAATCTATGATAATTTGACCGAGATAAACGATTTTGCCAAAAAAAAGGATTTATGGTTTCATGTAGATGGCGCCCACGGCGGAGCTGCTATTTTTTCCAAAAAACACAAGCATACCTTGGAAGGTATCGACAAAGCAGATTCTGTAGTTATAGACGGACACAAAATGATGATGATGCCCACTATAACCACTGCCCTGCTTTTTAAGGACGGTAAAAACGCTACAGCTACATTTAGTCAAAAAGCAGATTATCTGCTCACGCAATATGACCATGAAGATTGGTACAATTCTGGCAAGAAAACCTTCGAATGCACCAAAACCATGATGAGTATTCATTGGTACGCCATGCTCAAATTTTATGGTGAGGACATTTTTGAGGCGTACGTTACCCACCTTTATGACATGGGACATCTTTTTGGCAATATCGTTGAAAATGATCCGTATTTTGAAATAGCCACAAAACCGGTTTCCAATATTGTTTGTTTTCGATTTGTAAAGCCGACACTTGATATAGATACCGCAAATACCTTGAATGAAAAAATCCGTCGAATTTTACTGGAAGATGGGGAATACTATATCGTGCAGACCAAATTACGGGGAGTTCATTATTTGCGATGCACTATAATGAATCCGTTTACCACAGAAAAACATTTGAAATCGCTTTTAGAAAAAATAAAAAACATCGCCGATGGATTGATTTAAAAGCACATTTCAGACGTGCTTACCGTTAGAATACCATAGCTTACACCAAGATTATAGGCACTCCTATCACAAAATAGAAGGCGCGATTAACTACAGCCTGACCATGTCGTGTAAACAAATCAAAACTAGATTTTACTCGGTCAAAACATTGGAGGCGAACAATTGTTCCGTCAAATACCGCAAAGAAGATTTCCATTTACCACTGGTAGCTAGACGTTGTCCAGAATTTTTATTTAGAAATACGTTTTCGGAAAAATCTACTTCAAAGGTTTCCACATCATTATCTACCTGGTACAACCTTAGGTTTATCATACGCTCAAGTTGACTGTTGTCATTTGCGGCATCTGCCATAAAATCTGATGGTGTAGCACTATTTTTTTCATTTTCATCTATGGATAGATATAGGATAAATTCCGTTCCAAAAATCTTCCGTAATGCATCTGGGGAAGCTTGCCTGAGTTTGCTATAATTTACACCGGCGTTTACCAATTTTTCAATGGCTTTGTCCATTTCCAACACTTTTAAGCCTTTGGTTTTTGCTTTGCCCGATATTAAACCAACGGTATATTCAGTTGCATTGCTCGCCAAGGTTTTTTCATAAGATCCATTGCGTTTGAAGTCCAAAGGTACTATGGCCACCGAGTTTTCCTCATAACTGGGCAATACCGGAATCTCATTTTTTGGAGGTAAAGTATTCTCTACCGTTAAATTTTTGTTTGTCGATCCATCAGTACTCTTGGTACCACCAAAATTTTGTGTTCTTCCGCTGGCAAAGACTATTTTTTCAACTCCATCGGATTTTATCTCATTAATGACGGTTTCCCCGGGATAATTAAAGCTAATGACGTTTTCGGTCACTTTAGTCACCTTTACCTGCAGCAACTCACCGTTTGCGGTCATGATGATATCATTTTTTGAAGCGTTCTGCTGAGCGATTAAGGCACCACAAAACAATAAACTGAATATTACTATAATTTTTTTCATCTCATAAACATTTAAATTAGTTCAAATACACAAAAACAGATTTTTATCGGTTTTTAAATAACCTTTTGTTAAATTTTACTCAGAATATATTTACAGATCTAGCCGAATACCTACCGATACGAACTGTTCATCTTTTACGCCATTTTCAAAAATGGAATTCAAATCATACTTTCCGTAAAGCGAAAAAGCACCGATACCCACATAACCGCTTAGCCCATAAATTTGGTTGTTCACTTGATAATCATCTATGACCTCAGCAACGTAAAACCTGCGCTGACCTGCAATCGAAGTGTACTCCAACCGCTGACGGGTCCTTAAGTTAATGCCTACATAACCCCCAACACCTATTTTAAACTGGTTGCTAGACGAGTAGTACGTGTTTTTATGGTTACGTTTCTTTTTAGTAGGGCCAAACTCCAATTGTACCGGTACCACTAAATTGGTCATCACAAAATTGGATTCCCGTAACAACGAAGGAAACTCCTGTAGTGCCGTTTGATTATCGGTTACACCAAAAAATCTGTTGCCATTTGATTCAAGTTCGTTCCATTGTAAGGATAGGCCATATTTTAACCGTATACCATTTTTTTTAAAGAGTGGTGTTTTTAAGGCCAAACCTATTTCCAAAAAACGAGAGCTGTAAAATTCATAATCGAGCTCGTCTTCAATATCTTGCCAAGAGATACCGTCGCTTATGGTATTGTTAAGTCCGGTGGCGAAAACAAGGTCAAGGGTCGTTGGGTTTTTAACGATAACGTTCTGTTGATCTTGTTGTGTTTTTTGAACAGGTGAGGTATTGTTTGGAGTGTTCGTACTTATATTGGTAAGACTCATTTGAATTCCTTCATTTTCTTTACTGTATGTATCCACATCTAAAAAAATCTCAACATTATCTGACTTTTGGTTCTCTTCCGATTTTTCCAAAAAGGCAATCGTTTTCAATAACACCGATTTTCTATCTGTAATGCGCCTGCTGCGCTCTTGTGCAGCCTTTAATTTCAGATTATTGGCGGCTTCAACATCTAGCACCCCATTTTCCAAAAGGCTGTTTATATCCTCTACCTGTTTTCGTAACGCTTCCTTTTCTTCTTTTTCTATACTTTTAATCTGTTGCCGCAATAAAGAAATGGTCTGCTCCCTTTCATTTTGTTGGGCACTGCTTATTTGTGATATGAGCATAAAAAGCACAGCAAAAAATAGAATACGCATCATAATACCTTTTTTACATTACACGGTTATTTTTTCTAAAACTAATTAGCCATAACGGCTTTAAGTTTTGTGTAACCCTTTTTTATCTGTTTGTAAAAGTTACCTTTCTTTGAACGGTTTATCTCTTTCTCGGCATTTACGAGCATTCTTTCAACCTGTAATTGTTGAACTCTTAGAAGATTATCTTCCCGCTCGTTTAATTGTTTTGCCTTTAGCAATAAAGCATCCAATTCAACGTCTGTAACCTTTTCAGGACTTTTGAACTTGTCAAGTAGCGTCCCTTGTTTCTTCGTTTTTACAGTTAAACTACTGTTGTCATTATTGGTTTGAATACGTTCTTTACCAATAAAACGTTTCTTTTCAACAGGTTCAAATACTTGCTTTTTTATTGGGATTGAAATGGGTTTGTTTGCAGTGATGTCCTTTTTCATTTTATCATCCCTAATCGTACTAAGCAATTCGGTATCAGTAACGCCGACAGCCCCCTCAAAAACCATTGACACTGTTTTTCGGCTCTCCCAAATTTTATTATCCAAATACCCATGGCAAAGAAGCACCATACAAATAATCATGGCTATTTTGGTGTAAAAAGCTTTTTTGCGCCGTTTTTTCTTGAATGTTTCCATTTTCGCACAGAGTACATCCCAAGATTCTTTTTTCGGATCAAGCGTAAGCTTGTCAAAAGTTTTTTTAGCGTATGTATCCAAATTAGAGTGCTTCACTTTTTTTTCTTTGTAGTTCTAATTTCTTCCTGAGAATTTTTCGTGCTTTCGAAAGCTTTGATTTTGAAGTGTTTTCAGAAATCTGCATTACCTTGGCTATTTCAATATGTTTGTATCCCTCAACGGCATGGAGCATAAAAACAAATCGGTACCCCATGGGCAATTCATCAATTATCCGTAATAAATACTCGGCATCTGCCTTTAATGAGATATTGGGGCTACAAAAACTTTCACGATCAGCCAGGTTTTTATAAAACACCAATGGGCGGTTCTTTTTAATAAAGTTCAAGGCTTCATGTATCATTATACGCTTGACCCAACCTTCAAAACTACCCTTGCCCCTAAACGTATGTAATTGTAGAAATACTTTGTAAAAACCTTGTATCATTACATCTTCGGCATAATGCTTATCGCGTACATACCGCCTGCAGACCGCCAACATAATTGGTGCATATTTGTCATAGAGTCCCCGCTGTGCCGCTTTGTTGGCGGACAATGCCTTGCGAATGAGGATGGTCTCATCAGTATACAGGGGAATTACTTTCATTTTTTGTGTATATTATGACCAAAATAAATCTGTTGACCTATACTACTATGTAGACATTTTATAGCATCAAAAAGTTCCCCAAAGATTTGGATTTAATCAAATTTTAACATGTTTAACATTAAATATTGATCAGATTAACGTTTTAAGTGCGTAACCTGGTATTCGAGTCAAATTATGTTAGCCATTATTTTAAATCGATGTGTTTATAAGGAAGAGTAAAATAGTGTATGTAGAGTATTGAACACATAAAAAGCGATAGGTATACTCAACTACAAGAATTGGACCTATTTGCGTTATTTCCAAAATATAAGTGTATACTATCGCATGGACTCCAGCACCTTTTCCTCGGTTTCTTTTCTTGAGAAGTTTATGGCGCATTCAATTAATGCCAAATGGGAATAGGCCTGCGGAAAGTTCCCCAGCAGGCGCTTGGTCTTAAAATCGATATCCTCACTGAACAACCCAAGATGATTACTGTAGGAAAGTAACCTATCAAACTGTTTTGTTGCTTTTTCTTCCTCCCCTATTTTGAACAGGGCATTGATAAACCAAAAGGTACAGATGGTAAAAGATGATGAAGGTAGTCCAAAATCGTCTTCGTTCTTATAGCGATATAACAAACCGTCATTACTCAGTTCTTTTTCAATCGCTTTTACCGTGCTTACAAATTTTGGGTCCTTGGCGTGAATAAAACCATAGGACTCCATCAATAAAACGGAAGCGTCCAAATGTGGGGAGCTATACGATTGTGTAAAGGCATTGACTTTTGGGTTCCATGCATTTTCATGGATATCGTTCTTTATTTCCTGCTCCAACTGCGTCCATTTTTCCAATTTTCGGGTCTTATGAAGAATTCTCGCCACTTTGATGGCCCTATCTATCGCCACCCAACATAAGACTTTTGAGAAAGTAAAATGACGGTCCTCGCTCCTGAATTCCCATATTCCCTTATCGGCCTCTTTCCAGTGTTTGGCAACGATCCATACAATACCCTTGGTAATGCCCCAAAGCTCCTCACCATTTTCGATATCATTACTGTAGTGGGTAAGCTGTTCGCAGATAACATCCATCAAAATACCATAAATATCGTTCTGCTTTTGTTTGTAGGCGGCATTGCCGATGCGTACTGGACTTGAGCCCTTGTACCCTTTTAAATGCCCCAATGTTTGTTCGGTCAACTTTTTCTCTTTATTGATGCCGTACATGATCTGAAGTTTTTCGTCCTTGTCGGGAATAAGGTCTACAATAAACTGTAAATATCTTTTGGCCACGTTCCTATGCCCCAATTCCCCTATGACCTTAATGGCCATAGAAGCATCACGTATCCAACAAAAACGATAGTCCCAATTACGTACCTCCCCTATGGTCTCTGGCAAAGACGTAGTGGCCGCGGCCAATACGGCTCCTGTTTTATCGTAACTCAATAGTTTTAATGTGATGGCACTACGGCTGATTTGATTGTTGTACTTGTTGTAATTTGGGGTTTTACTGCTCCAGTTCAACCAGTACACCTTGGTACGCTCCAGCTCTGTATATATTTTGCGTACCGTGGGCTTGAATATTTTTTCGTTATAGCCCAAAAGAAAATAGCCATCGTTATCCAGTTCTATCTCACGGCCTTCCACTACGGCATTTTTGTTGAACGAGGTATATAAAAAACAAGTGTCGAATTTGTCGCCATGGGTAAGGCTTACGACAAAATTCTTTTTTACATAGGTCTCCGTCTTACTGGCCGCATATTCTAATTTTGGATTGTACAGTATTTTAAATTTGGGCTTTCCTGCGATGTATTTAAAATAACGAACCACTTCTGGCGGAGAATTATAACCACCACCCTCTTTACGGTAGCGGGGCATAAAATCCCTTATTTCGAACGCATTTTCCCCATCGGAAAAGTGGGTGATCAAAATGGCCGTATGTTTTTTGTAACGCTGCTTAATGGTATAGCTGTCATCGACCAAGACTTCAAAACTCCCCCCCTTTTTGTCGTCCAATAATTTTGCAAAGACCGAAGAAGAATCAAATTCGGGCAAACAACACCAATCCATTGCACCCGTTTTTGATATTAATGCCGCACTTCTGCAATTTCCTATAATTCCGTAATCTAAATTATCCATTCAATAAAAATCTTGATTCATTCGGGCGTTGAATTGTTATTGCCCTTCTTTTTCCCGAAATTGAGAGAAATTAAGTTTAAATCAAAACAAAACCCCTTATTTATGGGCAAAACTATCATAATCTCAAATAGACTACCTGTACAATTACAGATTAGCAACGAAAGCATTACCGCAATACCGAGTGTTGGTGGGCTAGCTACCGGTATGAAATCGGTACATTCTGGCGGAGATAGCCTTTGGATCGGTTGGAGCGGGCTGACCGATGAAGAGATACCCCAAGAGCTTGCTCCAAAGATAGATGAGGCCCTGGCCGAACATGGTTCTTCAAAGGTAAAACTGACTTCGGCAGAAGTAGATGGGTTTTATTATGGTTTTAGCAATCGTACCATTTGGCCTTTGTTCCATTATTTTTTAGAGTATTCGGAATTTGAACTGGCCAGCTGGGACATCTATAAAAAAGTAAATCAAAAATTCGCGGACGCCATTTTGGAAAAAGCGACAGATGACGATACCATATGGGTACACGATTACCAATTAATGTTGGTACCACAGATGGTACGGGAAAAACGGCCCGATATTTCCATTGGTTTCTTTCTGCACATCCCTTTCCCATCTTACGAAATTTTCCGTACTATGCCTTGGCGTAAAGAAGTGTTGTCTGGACTTTTAGGGGCGGACCTTATCGGGTTTCACACCTATGATTACGAGCGTCATTTTTTAAGTTCGGTACGTAGGCTGTTGGGGTTGGATGTAAGTTTTAATGACATATATCTAGACGATAGGACCATTAAGGTAGATTCTTTTCCCATGGGCATCGATTATAAAAAGTTCAGTGATGCCGCAAAGGAGCATGCCCAGCGTTCCGAAGAACAAAAATCCGAACTGCAGAAAAGATTGGATACACATAAAAAGTCCACACCCGATGCCAAGTTCTTTTTGTCCATTGATCGTTTGGACTATTCCAAGGGTATCGCCAAGCGATTAAATGCCTTCGAGTATTTCTTGAATAAATATCCGCAATACAAAGAGAAAGTACGTTTGATTATTTTGGCGGTGCCATCACGTTCCAATGTACCGCAATATCAATTGTTGAAAAAAGAAATCGATGAACTGGTGGGCCGTATCAATGGTGAGCTTTCTACCGTAAGCTGGACACCTATTTGGTATTTTTATAGATCCATGCCCTTTGAAAACCTTATAGATTTATACACTACCTGCGATATAGCTTGGCTAACGCCCATACGTGATGGTATGAATTTGGTCGCCAAAGAATATATTGCGACAAGAACGGATAAAACCGGTGTATTGATCTTGAGTGAAATGGCGGGCTCGGCCAATGAAATGAACGAATCCATACTTATAAATCCCAATAATTTTGAACAGATTGCCGACGCATTGAATCAGGCCATTACAATGCCCAAGGCTGAACAGCAAAACCGGAACAGCATTTTGCAAAAAAGACTGGAACGCTATAACGTTGAAAAATGGGCCAATGATTTTATGACTTCTTTGCGCAACCAAAAAGAAGGCAACACAACCTACGTATCAAGAAAGCTTTCGGTAGATTTAATGAATACCATTACCAAAGACTTTGGAAAATCAAATAAACGTTTATTGTTCATTGATTACGATGGTACTTTGGCCGGTTTTCACAACGACCCGCAAAAAGCGAGTCCCGATGCGGAATTGTACGAACTGTTGGATCAAATTTCCAATAGGGAGAATACCGATATGTACCTGATCAGCGGTAGGGACAAAGAAACCTTTACCAAATGGTTCTTACCCAAAAAATACAATATGATCGTGGAGCATGGCGTGTGGATTTCACAAAACGGCGAGGAGTTTCGTATGCTTGAAAATGTAAAGAAAGATTGGATGGAAAAAATTCATCCCGTGTTGGAGTCCTTTGTAGACCGTACACCAGGTAGTTTTATCGAAGAAAAAAATTATTCCCTCGCTTGGCATTATCGCAATACCGATCCCGATTTTGGGCAAAAAAGGGCCACAGAACTCAATACCGTGCTGACCAGCCTTATCGCCAATGACGATTTAAGTGTGTTGAACGGGAACAAGGTTATGGAAATTAAAAGCAGTAATGTGAACAAAGGACGGGCCGCCATGCGTATATATGCCGAGGACGCATATGATTTTGTATTTGCCATTGGTGATGACTGGACAGATGAGTTTATGTTTCAAGAATTGCCCGAAAGTGCGGTTACCATTAAAGTAGGCAGGCAAAAAACGCAGGCAAAATACTATGTGGACAGCATCAAAAACGTTCGTGACCTCTTAAAACGATTTACCTAATAACAACACATCGAATATGAAAAGACTGATTGCCCTATCCGCTTTTTTTGCATGCACCATACTTTTTGCCCAACCGGATACTGAAGTGTATACCTTTAACATCGAAACCGAAGACGGAAAAATAAAATTGACCAACCCTAGAAATATATCCAATAATCAAGGGTATGACAATCAACCCTCGTTTTATGATAACAACACCGTTTTATTTGCATCTACACGAGACGGACAGACCGATATCCTAAAATTCAACATTCAAGATGGCAGTACTACCTCTTGGATTACCGATACCCCTACAGGAAGTGAATATTCACCCTTGCGCATTCCCGAAAGCGAGGCGATATCGGCCATACGATTAGATTTAAACGGATTGCAGAGACTTTATGAATACGACATCACCAATGGCACATCCAAAGTATTATTGAAAAACGAAAAAATTGGATATCACGTATGGTATACTTCTGATATGTTGGTGGCAACAGTGCTCAAGGGAGACCGAATGGATTTGGTCACGCATTACATAGCGGATACTTGGCCCAAAACCGAGCAAAAGAACGTAGGAAGGTCTTTACAAAAAATACCCAATTCAAAACTTGTGAGCTATGTAAGCAAAGAGAATAACGATAATTGGGAATTGAAATCGTTGAATCCCATAACCGGAGCAACAAAAAGAATCATAAGCCTCGGCAAAATTGAAGATGTTTGCTGGCTACCCAACGGTACATTGATTGCCGGGCGTGGAAAAAATCTTTTAAAGTTCAATCCAAAAACAGATAAGGATTGGAGCCTCTTACAAAAATTTACGGACAAGAACATCAACAACATTACCCGATTGGCCGTTAATAAAGATGCCAGCCGATTAGCCTTTGTGGCGGAGACATCGCCCGAGAATATTGTTCAAGAACAATTGGATGCCTACAATGCAAGAAATATAGAGGCATTCTTGGGCACCTACACTCCTGACGTAGAGGTTTACGATTTTCCCAATACACTTAGATATAAGGGAATTCAAGAAATGCGAAAGCGTTATGCCGGTTTTTTTGATACCACTCCCGATTTAAACTGCGAAATCAAAAACCGAATCGTGATAGGCAATAAAGTGATTGATGAAGAATATATAACGGCAAACAAAAATAATTTTGGAGCCGTAGCCATTTATGAAGTAAAAAATGGTAAAATTGCCAAGGTCACTTTCGTAAGATAAGTTTGAAGCAAAAAAACCATATTCTTCCCATAATCATTCTATCGCAATTCGCCTGTACCTCGCCATGGTTTGCCGGAAACGCCATTATCGATGAACTTACCGTTAAAACAGGTCTGGGCATCGAGATTATGGCGTATGTACTCGCCTCCGTTCAACTAGGCTTTATAAGCGGCACCTTGGTATTCGCACTTTTTATGATTGCAGATCGCTTTTCCCCATCGGTAGTATTTATGATTTGTGCTATTTTGGCGGCACTCTGCAATCTTAGCCTGTTGTCAGAACATATCGGAAAATGGAGCTTACTTTTGGCCAGATTCGGCACAGGGTTCTTTTTGGCGGGAATTTATCCCGTGGGCATGAAAATCGCTGCGGATTATTATGAAAAAGGCCTGGGTAAAGCCTTGGGGTATTTGGTAGGTGCATTGGTCTTGGGAACAGCGTTTCCTTACCTCATTAACGGAACAGCATTTGGAAGAAATCCCGATATGGTCATAAAAATCACCACGGGATTTACGATAATGGGTGGTCTGCTAATGGTAGTGCTAGTACCCAACGGCCCATTTAGAAGACCTAGTACCAAACTCCAATTACAATCGGGACCAAAGCTTTTCAAAATTGTCAATTTCAGAAAGGCGGCCTTTGGATATTTTGGCCATATGTGGGAACTATATGCCTTTTGGGCATTTACCCCGTTGGCCATACAAACGTTCAATACCTTGACAGGAAACACTTTGGAGGTTTTTCTATGGACAGGTATAATCATTATGCTTGGGGGTATCTCATGTGCACTGGGCGGTATATTGTCCATACGTTTCGGTAGCTATACTGTGGCATTTGTGGCCTTATTGGCTTCTGGGTTTTTATGTTTGGTATCGCCTGTATTGTTCAGTTCGTATCCTGTGGTGTTCTTGGGCGTATGGTATGTTTGGGGCATGGCAGTGACCGCAGATTCTCCCCAGTTTTCCAATTTAGTGGCTAGCTCTGCACCAGCGGAATTAAAAGGAACAGGATTGACATTGGTCAACTGTATCGGTTTTGCCATAACCATAGGCAGTATTCAGCTGTTGTCCTTTCTTTCAAATGAGATAAGTCCCGAATATATTTTTATGGTTTTGGCCATAGGCCCACTATTTGGGGTTTGGCAGTTATCAAGTCGTAAAACCGATTAATTTTTAATACATTTAAAGTTGTGAAATATCTGCATAATATCAGTAGGATAGAAGCCTTTAGCGATGCCGTTTTTGCCTTTGCCGCTACTTTGTTGGTAGTATCGGTGGGAATGGAAGAAAGCAACTCGGTCATAAAGATAGATTGGTTGGCCTTTATAGGTTTTGGGGTCAGCTTTTTTGTATTGGTCGCGCTATGGTGGTTGCACTACAATTTTTTTAGGAGAACGCAATATGTAGATGGGGCAATAATAGCACTCAATGCCATACTTTTGTTCGTAGTGCTCTATTATGTTTTTCCGTTGAAATCGCTCATCAATTCAATGACTGGTCTCCAAAGGCTATCCATCAAGGAAATATCATCCTTGTTTCAGCTCTATAGCTTAGGCTTTTTTCTTATTTTTTTGTGTTTATCGCTTATGTACTACGTATCTTTTGTCAAAACCAAAAAAACCGATTTCAATACTGACTTACTTTTTTATGCCAGGCATTTCACCATATACATATTCGTATCGTTTGTATCGATTATCCTGGCAAAGACACAACTCGGCATTAAATGGGCTTTACCAGGTATGATTTACATGCTGTTGGGCCCTCTTTGCTATTTTCATGGTGCTTGGTTCAACAAAAATTATAATATAAATTAAGATGAAAAAACAATTACTCCTATTTTTATTGATCGTTATTAGTTCTATTTCTTTTGCCCAAACCGATCAGCGTATTTATGATATTATTGATGCGGTCTCGGCAGAACGCATAAAGACCGATGTTACCCAACTAGCCAATTTCGGCACACGCCATACGCTAAGTGATACCGTTTCACAAACTCGAGGGATTGGGGCCGCAAGACGATGGATCAAAAGTGAATTCGATAAAATTTCCAATGCTTGTGATAATTGTTTAGAGGTGTCTTTTCAGAAAGATCTTGTAAAAAAGGGAACCAATCCCCGCATCGTGAAAGATGTGTATGTAGTGAACGTGGTAGCCGTTCAAAAGGGCACAAAATACCCTAATCGATATATCATCATGAGCGGTGATATCGACTCCCGGGTAAGCGACCCCAACAATTTTACCGATGATTCCCCAGGCGCCAATGATAACGCAAGTGGTATGGCCGGCACCATTGAAGCTGCACGTGTACTTTCTAAATACAAGTTTGACAGTAGTATTATTTACTTGGGGCTTTCCGGCGAGGAACAAGGACTTTTTGGCGGTCAAGGCCTGGTAAAAAAAATGAAAGCGGATGGATGGGATATCATCGGTATTTTCAATAATGACATGATAGGAAATATAAAGGGGGTGGACGGTATTATCAGCAATACCGATTTTAGGATATTCTCCGAACCCATACCCGCTACCGAAACGGAACAACAAAGAAAGGCCAGGCGCTTTTACGGGGGCGAGGTAGACGGAATCTCCCGCCAATTGGCACGGTATGTGCATAAAACCACTAAAACCTATATGCCCGAAATGAATCCCATGATGATCTACAGGCTAGACCGTTTTGGTCGTGGCGGTCACCATAGGCCTTTCAACGATGCCGGCTATGCGGGAATACGCATTATGGAAGCGCACGAAAATTACACCCAACAACATCAGGATATTCGCGATGAAGACGGCATTGCCTATGGCGATGTTCTGGAGCACGTAAACTTTGCTTACGCCAAAAAATTAACGGCCGTGAATGCCATAAACATGGCCTCACTGGCGTGGGCACCGCCCGCACCGGAAAAAGTTGAGATAGGAGGCATTGTTGAACCTTCCGCAAAATTCAAATGGAGCAAGGTTGACGGTGCCGCAGGTTACAAAATATATTGGAGAGATACCACCTCGCCTACATGGGACAATAGTAGGTATGTAGGCGACGTAACTGAATTTACATTGCATGGCATCGTAATTGATAATTACTTTTTTGGAATTTCATCGGTAAGCGAAGATGGTTTCGAGAGCCCGGTGGTCTTCCCTAACGGTATATTTAGGTAACCCTATCCATACATTGACGTACCCACAATGAAGAATTCAAAAAAGCCTAATATGAACAAAACCATATTTTTTCTTAGCGCAATACTCTGTTTTTCTGTTGCTTCACAGGCACAATTACTGCAAGAAAAACAACAATTCACAAAACAGGATACGCTACGTGGCAGTATTACTCCCGAACGTGCCTGGTGGGACCTTAATTACTATAATCTGAATATTAAGGTGCAGCCGGACAAAAAGTTTCTGGCAGGGTACAACATCATACGATACAAGGTTTTGGAAGAACACGATGTTATTCAAATCGATTTACAGGAACCATTGAAAATTACGGCCGTGTCACAAGACCAACAAGCATTGGATTTTGAATCGGTCGGTGCGGCCCATTTCATACGCTTAAAAAAGAAACAGGTGCCGGGCGAATACAACGAGCTGTATGTTCAATATTCCGGTCACCCCAAAGAAGCGGTTCGCGCACCTTGGGATGGGGGTTTTTCTTGGAAAAAAGACAACAACGGCAAGCATTTTGTCGCAACGTCCTGCCAAGGTCTGGGCGCTAGTGTCTGGTGGCCCAACAAGGACCATATGTACGATGAAGTGGATAGTATGCGAATAGCCATAGATGTACCCAAAGACCTTATGGCAGTGTCCAACGGGCGATTGCGAAGTGTTTACGATTATGAGTATGGCGATTTTAAGAACTATGAGTGGTTCGTATCCAACCCCATCAATAATTATGGTGTTAACGTAAATATTGGGGACTATGTGTATTTTGGGGAAAAGTACGAAGGTGAAAAAGGTACCTTGGATATGGAGTATTATGTGTTGAAGGACAATTTGGAAAAAGCCAAAAAACATTTTACCGATGCCCCAAAAATGATGAAGGCCTTTGAACATTGGTTTGGCCCCTACCCCTTTTATGAGGATAGCTTTAAACTGGTAGAAGTGCCGTATCTGGGTATGGAACATCAAAGCTCTATCACCTATGGCAATAAATACAAACAGGGCTATTTGGGTCGTGATTTGTCGGGAACCGGTTGGGGCCTAAAGTTTGACTTTATCATTATACACGAAGCGGGGCACGAATGGTTCGCCAATAACATTACCTATAAGGATATTGCGGATATGTGGATTCACGAAGGGTTTACGGCCTATTCCGAAAATCTGTTCTTGGACTATTATTACGGTAAGGAAGCCTCGGCCGAATACGTTATCGGTACCCGTGCCAATATCCAAAACGACAGACCCATTATTGGGCGGTATGACGTAAACCACGAAGGTAGCGGCGATATGTACTACAAGGGCGCCAACATGTTACATACCATTCGCCAATTGGTAAACGATGATGAAAAATGGCGTGACATCTTAAGGGGATTGAACAAAGAATTCTATCACCAGACCGTCACCACAAAGCAAATAGAAAATTACCTTTCCGAAAAGTCGGGGATAGATTTATCCAAAGTATTTGACCAATACTTACGCACTACAATGATTCCTGTTTTGGAATATAAACTATCACCGGGAAAATTGGAATACCGCTATACCAATGTCGTAAAGGATTTTAGCATGCCTATACAACTATTGATTGATGGGGAAGCACATGACATACACCCAACCACTGAATGGAATACCAGTACACTTATTACCAAAACACCTAAGCTGCTAGAAATAGACGCTGATTATTATATTGAATCTATACGGTTATAAGGGGAATATAGTTACTGGTAACTATATACAATTGTTGGCTGTAATTTAAAAAAATTAGTGATTGAAAAAACAGACATTGAGGAATTGGTGCTAGAAAACAAAAAAAGCACACTTGGAACCCATTTCAATGATGCGTTCTTTTACAACACTTTAAAGTATAGTGGAGAAATACGGAAAAGTGAAATTCTTCTATGGACTTCATCTTATTGGCTAAGAGGCGGATATCCCATTTTTCACTTAAAGTTCGATTCCGAAAATCGACTTAAAGGAATTTCTAAGGAATTAAATCCGTTTGGAAAATTTATCAACCTATTAACGTTCGTTGCGCTTGGACTTTTTGCCATTCTTCCCCTATTTGGAAATGAACTAAAAGAAGGACTCGCTCTTTCACTATTCATTTTGGTAACAGCACTTTTTTTGTTTCTTATTATGCGAAAAGCAACAATTCACGAGAAAAAAATAATGACCGAGGAATTAAAAGTGGCCATTGAAAATATTGAAAGAAAAAAATATCCTGAAAAATTCAAAAACCTGCCAAGACAAGAAATACCAAAAGAAAATGAGTGGACTCTAAAGAAAATTTTAACCCGAATTATATTTTATCCTGTTTGTATTGTAATTATTTATTTCTGCCTGACCGAAATATTGCCGAATGGAAAAGCGATTCACGGACTTTTCGGAATTGGAGTTTGTGGAGCATATTTAGTCGCTGACATTTTGAATATTTTAAAAAAATAAAAACCACAGCCAACACGGTGTACAATTAATTGCTTGGCAATTGCCTACTTGAAAAACTCGATGCAGATTTTCGCTGGGTATATAACGTAAAAATTAAGTGCTAAAACATGCAAATACCCGTAGCCAATAATATATATAGTAATAACGTGTTGTTATAATCTAAGATACTTAAATTAAGCTTTTTTAGACGCAAAAAATAATGATCTCATTTAACAAAACAATTTCCTATACTAAAAATTGGAAACATACTTTTTTGATTGCACTAGTGTTAGGTGCATTGGTTCCAATCTTGTTAATGACCTTGGAACCCTTTGATAATAGTAATATTTTCGCATACAAATATTTAATTATTTCGGGTTATGCACCTTGTATAATAATTCCGGTATTACTCGTTCATCCGCTTGAAAATTACTTTTACAAAATTCAAACCAACCGTTGGTATATCGTAAATGAGTTTTTTTACATTATAGCGACACTATTCGTAATATTCCTTTTCACTTTTTTTTATCATTTTTACGTAGTTAGCGGTTTGACTTCGTTTACTTATAAATCAATATTTGATTTTGTCAAATCATTTGGGTTACCATTTACACCCATAGCAGTTCCTTTATGGTTGTACTTACGCTCTAAATATGGGTTGATAGAGATTCCATTGTACGATAAGAGCGGTACTAAAAAAACGAATGCCATAACAATTGTTGGGAACAATAAATCTGAAACCTTAACCATTTCTGAAGCAGATTTTATTTTTGCAAAAGCACAGCAAAATTACGTAGACGTTTACTACAATACTGAAAATGGTATGCAACAAGAAACATTTCGTAGTACACTATCAAATATTATGAAACAATTACCAAAAGCTTGGCAAGTACACCGTTCTTATCTGGTAAATCTAGATTATCTCAAATCTGTAGAAGGAAATGCTAGAAAGCGTTATATAAAAATCTCTCCAACAGAAGAAACTATCCCAATCTCCCAAGTTTACTATAAAGCCTTAAGTAAACTACCTCAGTGCTAGCACACTAGCCATTAATGCGAAACGGAATTTTAATTTTTGGGCAAGCCCAGGGGTGTTATACTCTTTGGCGGTGCCAATAAAAGGCTTTCAAATTCGTCCCTACATCGTCAAAATCAGCCCAAAAAATTCAATTTCAACCCAAAAACTTCAGGCTGGTCACACTCCTTTTTTGCTCTTGTTTTTTTGTATTCTCTTTGTTGAGAACTTAAAAACAAACAAATGAAAACTTGTAACATTTTTATCTTGATAATTTTAATAACACTGCTTACATGTTGTTCTTCAAGCAAATATGTAAATTATTTAAAAGAACATACAGAAGTAGTTAAAATGGCAGATTCGCTTCAGTTTAATTCATTAGATAATACTTTTTATAAAAACAAACTCTTTCTAGTTGGTGAAGTACATGAAGTTGAAACATCCCCAAGAATAGACTTTGCACTATTTACGCAACTCAACGAAAAAATAAAAGTTGATATTTATTTAGCCGAAATGGATGTCGCTCAAGGCTATTATTTACAAGAATATATAAATGGGTCTAATTCAATTACACTTAAAAATATACTGAAAAAATGGCCCGTATATATAGGAAGTGTATCAGAGCAATACAGAAATAAATGGTTGAAAATGAGAACATACCACACCCAACTTCCTAAGAGCTCAAAATTTAAGCTTGTTGGCATTGATAGGATTGCAGACTTTGAACTCATCCGAAGATTATTAAAAGAAAAACTTCCGGAGAAATATCATAAAGGGATTCATAGTGAGCAGAACTCCTTAATAATATGGTCTAAAGAGAGACTCAATAGCATTATAGAAAAAGAGAAACAACGTTTTGATAGCAACACTTTAAATTTATTAAACAACATAGAGTATAATCTCTCTAATTATAAAAAAATAAGAAATAGGGATACATTTATGTATCAAAACTTTAAACGATTGTATGCACAAGACCAATGGGAAAATAAGAATATTTACGGCGGTTTTGGTTTTTCTCACACCCTACAGGCGTATGATAACACTTTTGCAGGACTAGTAAAAAAAGATACTACATTATTATACACTAATAAAATGGTTAGTTTAAACACCCTGTATGTAGACTCAAAACTAACGGTAGATAGTAAATCGTTGCCAAAGTTTATGCAAGACAAGGGCAAAGCGTTTACGAGATTTAAGTACTCACAGGACAATAGGCTGTTTATGTACATAAAAGGCATAGCAGATTATAAAAAGGTATCAAAACCTAATACCATAAGTTTAATTAATTTGAGTGCCAAGGGTTCTCCTTACTTAAATTCTACAAGAGGAACTAAAGTGAAAAAACTGATAACTATTTGGGAGGCTTATGATATCTTAGATGATACATCTACTACAGACTATGCCCAATATATATTATTAGTTCGAAATGCAGACTGGATTCGACCGGATGAAAAATAATCACACCTATATTTTATACAATAAAAGACGTTTGAAAGTAGGATTTTAAGTTTGGTTTCTCAAGCCTATCCTGGTTTAAACTAAAATCAGCATAAACAAATCCGCTACTTATTATACTTAGCATAAATAGTAAACATTTTAAAAAACGCAAATATTTTAAAATTAAAAAAACGAAAAAAATCAATATAAAATATGACTGTAGTAAGGATAAGAAAAGTAATTGTTTGTAGTTTTTTGATTTGTAGCACTTTTCATTTAAATGCTCAACCAGATAACTTTAAAACTCAAAGAACAAAAATGGCATTATACAATGTAGGTGTAAATGCTTTATTTGGAGGTGTTGGGAGTCTTATCAATAAAAAAGCTGATGAAACTAATTTCAAGACCTTTATTAACGGGTTTTATAAAGGAGCTATCGGAGGAACAGTCAGTCATGTTGGACTTTCTATGTCTCATCTAATTGAGTCAAAACAAAATATTTCATATGCTTGGCCTGCGAGATTCGTGAATGCAATTGGTAGTTCAATAGTTCAAAATGCTGCAGAAAACAACAGAATGTTTGAACGTTTACATTTTAATTTGTATGCTGCGAGACTTGAATATTTTCCATACCAAAAAAGATTTAATGCTAGACTTTTTACATCGTCTATTTATGGTATTGCAGTGGTCGGTAGTGGGAGTAGATTTGATTTAAATACCTCTTTAAAGTCGGGAGTACTTTTCTTTGAATCCGATGGAAGGTTTGAAAATGCACTTGGATCGGGAAGAGCAACTGGTCAAGTAAGCTCAATAGGGATGCAGTCCGATATTCAAGGAGACTTGTTTTATAAAGTATTTGCAGAAGAGGTAGCCCATATACAACAATATGATCGCAAAGTTGGTGGCAATGCTTTTGCCGTTAAACTTGATGCAAATTGGAAAAGAAATTCAAAATTTTATAAGAATACATCCAAGTATATCTACTTTGATTTAAATGGTCCTTTGTTTTTTATAGCTTATGCCATTGAAGAAGGTGGTAAATGTAATTTTTTCGAGCAGGAGGCTGTGAACTATGCAAATAGAATTGTAAACCCTTGCAATTAAAAATATCTTTAATATTGATTGGATTTTAATAAAATTTAACAAAAATTTCTTGAAAATCTATATAAAAATTGTGGAAAATATAGTTTTTGTAAATTTTTAGAAAGGCCTAAACTTTTTAAATTTGGCTTTTAAAATAAAAACAAAACATAAAAATTCGGCTCTGTGTTAATCCCAAAAGTCAGTGTCTTTTACACGCCACGTTTCATACACAAGACCGTTGTATGCCATTTGACCAAATAGAAAAATTGAACTGGGAATTATATAATCTAACAGGATTTGTAGGTTTAAACGAAAAATCACCTAATGGACTTTATGTCCTTCATTTTTCTGGTGGTCATTTGGACAAAGATTTGTGGGTAAGCGGAAAATTAGCATTAATATGAAATGGAGAGATACTATTTCAAAAAATAATGGAACGTCCCAATGATTGCAAAGTGAGTAATGACGGAATTGTGATTTGTTGCGACTGGTTGAATTGGACTGAATTAAGTGGCTGTTTTAAAATTTTCGACAGCTTCGGCGAAGAACTTATTTCAATTAAAACTAAAGCCAATTTAGGTAATAGCTCTATCAGTTTAGACTCTAAAATAGCTCTTGTTGAAACCCATAATTCGGACAACGAAGATGGAGACAAAATATTCCTTTTTGACATTCCAAACCGCAACTTAATAGCCAAATTAGACAGACCTACTTCGTTCGTAAAAGCTAAAATAATCTCTAGTTAAAAACGAATAGTTTTTGTAGATAACAAAAATTTTAAATACGAAATCGACTTTGAGGGAAATCAAACCAATTCAGAAAGCTATTATAATCAAATAATTAATAAAGGCAACGCCGACGACATCCTATCCTACTTTTATGGTCTACCCAAAGAAATCAAACTAACGGACGAAAATTATTTAAATGCTTTAATAGAAATTACGGAGAAACAAGATAACCGTTCAGGACTGGATATGATTTACAGGGAAATAGGAGAGTTTTACGAGCTTTCTGGAGAAATGAACAAAACAATTGAATACTGGAACAAGGCTATCGCTTTAAACCCTAAATGTGGTGTAAAAAGGAGGTTGAATAAACTCAGGACGGAAAAATAACTATTGCCAACAATGGCTCCTATGAAAAGCCATAGTCCAGTGTCTCAAAGATAATTAATATGTTGTTTAATCTTAAACCACCCTTTTTTTCTTTTAATATAACTTGCTCCGCATCCTATATGTGATAGACCTTTTGGTCTTCACCGGCATCTGTATGATCATAAGTTAATCAGTCCGGTCACTTGCTAACCGATGTGATAGATCTTAAAAGCCGATCTTCACCCACATTGTTCTGTGATCTGGACTATGTTACTTCTTGTTGAGCTTTGTTATCAATTTATATTTATTCTATGACCCCTATTTGATAGGGAGTCTCCGTCTTTATTACTGCAAGGGTTCTGCTCAGTAGTTTTCTAGCTACCTTCACTATAATCGATTTAACGTTCTTGCCCCGGTGTTTTCTATAATACCCCTGCATCACGGGATCGGTTCGAATAGCTTGCCAAGACGCTTCTATAAAGTAACTCCTCATCAAGCGGTGAGCACGCATGGTGATACCCGTATTGCGGAAAGTGTCGCCACTCTGGTAAACCCCAGGGGCCATGCCCACATAACCTGCCAAGTGCTTGATGTTCTTGAAACGGCGCAGGTCGCCCAGCTCACTTAAAATACCACTGGCGACTATGCCCCCTATCCCGGGAATACTCTTCAATAACTCAAAGTCCTTCTTATAATATTGCTTGGTGTACTTGCGAAGGCTCGTCGATACATCCCTGAACTCCTTGTCGATAAACCTGAAACTGCGCATACGGCTCGCAAGTACAATATTGCACGGTTCGTAATCGAAGACCAACGTGTCCAACCAAGTACGGAACCTATGGCTCCAATGGTCATTGTCGAACTCCTCCGGTACCGTTATCCCGTAATACAACAACTGCATCTTGATATAACTCTTGACCTGGCGCATATCCTTGACCAGATCGTTACGCCTTCTAAAGAGACTTCGCAATTGTTCCCGCTTGGGGTCGGGCACTTGTATGCTCTCCAAACGACCATCTTTAAGCTCCCTGGCTATGAGCTGTGCATCTATCCTATCGGTCTTGGTATGGCGTTCCTTACCTCTCCTGAAAATATCCGCAGGGTTCACCACCAAAGAACGCCAACCATAACCCTCGAGGCAACGATGGGCATGGTAACCGCAACAGCCAGCTTCATAAGCTGTTGTAACATCGTAATCGGGATAATACTTCTCAACATAGTTTAGAAGCAGTTCAGGCTCGGGCGACATTGAAAAAGTCCTGCCGGAACTAAGGTCGGTAGCACAGTGGACCTTCCAGCTACGTTTGTGTATGTCGATACCAATGAATAACTTAGGTCTTGCAGTTTGTTGTGTTTCCATATCTTTTGATTTTAACGGATCTTAAAGATACTCGACAGGCTGCTTTTTCATAGATGCTAAACGTAATGCTGACTTTAGGGCATAATCGAGAGGCAGTGTACATTTATGAAGTCACTAAATCTTATGGATTTCGCTTTGGAATAAAAAAGAAAAAGCAAAACCAAAGGCTTTAGCTTAGTGCCTAAACCGGAACATAAAGTTTCCCTGCCTGCCTCATTTCCCGTAGTCTTATCATTGTCATTAATACCAAAAAACTTGCAGAAATAAATAAATGTAATAACTTTGTAACTACAACATAAAGTTATGGAAGCTGCAATCATAAAAATCGGAAATTCTAAAGGTTTGCGTCTAAGCAAAACGATACTTGAAAAATACAATATTAAGGATAAGGTCGAAATGATTTTGGAAAAAGGACAAATAATCCTGAAACCAATAGATAGCCCTAGAAAAAATTGGGACAAAGCATTCGAAAAAATGCGCGAAAACAATGATGACCGTCTATTGTTCAACGATGTCTTCGAAGATGAAAACTTTGAAGAATGGAATTAAAACAATATTCCATAATACTCGTAAATCTTGACCCTACAATCGGTAGTGAAATTAAGAAAACACGACCATGTGTAATATTATCACCTAATGAAATAAACCGATTTTTAAATACGATTGTTGTTGCCCCTATGACAACTAATTTAAAAAAGTATCCGACCAGAATTCAAGTGGGGCATAATAATAAAAAGGGGATGGTCGCCATCGACCAAATTCGGACAATTGATAAATCACGGATAATAAAAAAGTTTGACCGATTAACAAAATCCGAAATTCAAAATTGTAAGGATGTTATCAAAGAAACATTCGTGGATTAAAAGCAGAACAGCATAAGATTTACGAATACAAAACCTGAAGGTAATGCTGACTTTAGGGCATAATCTAGAGGCAGTGTATATTTAAGATGTCGCTAAATCTTATGGATTTCGCTTTGGAATAAAATAAGAAAGGCTACATAACCATACACGCCTTAAATTTTATAAAGACCAATCCTTTGAGTTCTCTTATGGTCCTAATAGGTGGACCATTCGTTGGACTATCATACTTTATCTGGAATAACGGAATTTTAATGTTGATCAGCTGTGTTGTATTCGCATCTGGGTTAGCGCTACTTCTACATCGAAAGGAAGCAAAAAATTAAAATTATTGCGATTAATTGATTACGATTTCATCTACAAAAAGCCAGCTCTTACCGCCCGGATTTTGATGCCATGATGGGTTTTCAAGAACACTTTTTACCTCAACACGAACATATTTGGCCGTAGTTTTGGGAAATTCGATATCAAAAAACTTAGAAGATATCGTAGAGGTAGGTGGCAAAGGTCCCAAATCAACGGTATGTAAGTGTGTAAACCGTTTGCCATCGTCGGAAACCGAAACCTTGAACCCTACGGGAAAGAAAATCCAACTCCCGGGCACGGAGAGCGCACCTACCGATACCGAACTGATGTCCTGTTTTTCAGCAAGAGCGAACGTGGCATTAAAATGCGTGCCTTCGTACCCCAACCAATTACCATCCACAAAATTATTACTGCCCCGTTTTAGGTCTACCAATGTTGTGCCGCCCTGCGCCGCATATTTTTCATTGGGCAGCTTGTTCAACGCCACTTTGTCGTAGTTTAAGGTACTCTTCTTAAAATCCGAGGAAACCACATCACTTTTACCCCATCCCGTTTTGTAGGTTATTGCTTTTATGGTAGCCCTGTCCTTTAAAACTATAGGCTGCGTATACACCAATGAGGTGGTATCGGGAACCGAACCATCTAGCGTGTAGAACATTTGGGTGTCTTCGAACGGATAACTCATTTCTACGGTCAGCGAATCCATGATAAAGTAGGAATCGGCTATGATCGTGGGTGGGAGCAGCTCGGTCTCTCCAAAAATATCATCATCAATCTCATGTACCGTGGTTGCAACTTTATCAGTTTTGAACGTATGTATCGCATCGTTGGTGATACTGGTCTGCCAAATGTACAAATCGGTCAAGTTGGGGAGTTGCCGTAACCTATCCATTACGGTATTCGTCACTTGCGTACCATACAAGTTGAGCGATTCCAACAATGTGAGGTCTTCAGTAAATTCCAAGGCTTCATCCGTTATCCCGGTATTATGCAATTGCAATTTTGTCAGATTTTTAAAGGAACGTATTTCCGTAGCGAGCGAATCATGAAAATTAGAGTTGCCCAAATTCATTTCAACAATATTCTCCGCATAATCGTTCAACAGTTCAAAACTGTTCTTGCTCAAAGTTTTTTTGTTGGAAAGGTTGACCATGTACAAGGGGCTTTCTTCCTTTAAGGATAATATGGAAATCCCATTGGCCAAAACGGTATTCAACCAAACATCGGGAGCAGGTTCCAATTGTCTGGCCAAAACTGCCCTGGTAGAGGTATCTTCCTCCAAATCGTTCAAAAAGCCCTGTACTCTTTTATTGCGTTCCAAATCGGCCGTAATACAATCAAAACAGTTGTTGTTTGCTATCCACCAATTCAAAAGTGCCACCTCGTTTGGGGTCAACTGCACTTTACCTTTAGGCGGCATATGCTCTTCATCTTCCATGGGCAAGGCTATACGATGTACCAACATCGGCGGCCGGGTCTCCGTTGAATCCAAAATACTTCCCGAATCGCCTCCTTTAAGAATTTCAGCTTGAGAGGTCAGCAATAGTTTCCCTTCGGTTTTTTTCGTATTGTGACAACTTACACATTTTGCATCGAAAATGGGCTGTACAATATCATTGTAGACCAAGGCCTTGTCCACATCTTCAATTGATTTTTTGGCCTTTGAGGTATCCTTCGTTAAAAAATCCTCGCCGTGGGTCATGCTACCGCCCCAATGCCCCGCAAGTGTCAACATAACATTGGCCAGGATAAAAAGCGGAAAATACAATTTTGCCAATACCGCTTGTTTTGCCTCTTTTGCGAAAAATAAAATAATGGTGACGGCAGTTAGGCTTATGGCCATCCATTTATGCCTAAAAAGCAATTCTTCGTCATATGCTCCGTTAGATTCCAGTAAAAGTCCCGTACCTATGGATGCCAATGCGCTCAAAACGCCAAAACCGATAGCCAGTTTAATGACCCCGCCAATATTTTGATCTGGTTTTAAGCGTTGGTAAATTTCCAAAATAAAGGCAAAAATGAGTATTCCTATCGGTAGATGTACCAAAACCGGATGAAAATTGCCAATATTTATCATTAAGTATGTCATATGTTACTCTACTAAAATTTCATCTATAAAAAAGAATGGCAGGGTTCCCTTGCCTTGATGCCACTCGGGAATCGCTTCCATTACATTGATTTCAATGGTAATGGCACTGTAATTTCCTACTGTAACAGGGATGTCCAAAAACTGCATTTGAGTAGGTTGTGCCTCTTTGGGTGTATCAAAGTACACTGAGCCTATTTCTTTGGTATCAGCGATAACGCTAATTGATACTGGAGAAAATATCCATGCATTATGGTCCCTAAGCGTACTCAAAATTACCTTTGATAGCGATTGTTGCTTTTTAAAATCCAGGTCTATGGCGATTTTTTCGGATTGAAACCCCAACCACTGCTTGCCCGACCTAAATTGTGTAGTGCCCTTTTGTAAATCTACCAAGGTTCTGCTACCATTACCCCTGTAATTGGGATGGGCCTGGGGCGTGATCGCCATATCAATATCGGCGATGGTGTTTTTAACCTGTACCAATTTGGTGAGTACTTGGGTGCTAGCCTTATGTTGGGGATGAAAAACACGAAAAGAATATTCGGCCGATCTATCTATTTGAAGCGGATTTGTGTATACCAATGATGCTTTGGTCACTTCGCCACCATCGGTCGTGTATCTAATTTCAGCATCGGCCAATCCAAAGTCAGCGGTTATTTGTGCGGATGTATGGAACAATAAAGAATCGACCACCATACGCGGCGGAGACAATTCAAAAGTTTCAACCGAAGCCAGCACTGGTTTCTCAGTTTTCTTGCAGCATACTACCAATAGCATAAGCGCCAATATGTAAGACAACCTTTGCGCCATTATACTCGATATAGTTTGATGGGATATGTTTTACCTGAATTCCATTGGGCAACGTATAGGTTTTCATCATCATCAACACAAACATCATGTGGGTGATGAAAAACTTTTAGCGTTTGATACATGGGGCTCAAAATTCCGTCTTTATAGGTTGGCTCACAACCGCCTGGAGCGGAAACCAATGTATCGTTTTCGTTCAAAATGCTAACAAATCCCGTACCTTCAGAACCATCACCCGACCAAATAGTGGCCAGGTATACATTTTTGTCGTGAATGACCGGTCTACAAATAAATGCGCCCGGTAAATCTATGGTACTGATGTATTCGCCTTGGAGGCTAAAACGCTTTAACTTATTCTGTTGGCGTGCCGTTATCAACAAAGAAGGGTTAGAGGCATCCCGTGTATCCAAACAAATACCATGGGCATTATTGAACAAATGATTTTCTTCTCCCCTTCCACCAAAAACATTCAACAATTCCCCTTTTGCGTTGTAATGCATAATATATTGCTCGCCATACCCATCAGCAATATACACATCGCCATTAGGAGCAATAGCGGTTTCTGTGGGTATATATTTATCTTTGGCATCATACTTACCCGACGCTTTAGGATAGGGAAAAACCTGCATTACCTTGCCTTGAATCGTGGTTTTTATGACCTCGTGACGATTGTTATCGGCGATGTATAGAACATCTTCCCCATTTTCCACATGTAAGGTTAGCCCGTGTGCACCGGGATAATCCGTACCCCAAACTTCTAACAGTTTTCCCGAACGGTCGTAAACAATGATATTATTTTTGGTATGATTGGTCAACAAAATAATTCTGCCTTTAGAATCCTGCACCATTTCATGGCAGTCATTGACCGGGTAAAAATTGGAATTCAGGGCACCCCACTGCAGGTCAATTTTATACTGATGCGAATTATGGCCTATAATAGCATCTTTATATTGTACAAAACTGTTTGCTCGAGACATTCCGCTGATCATACCTAATGATAAAACACTAGTATTTTTGACAAAGTTTCTTCTATCCATTAAACCAACAGATCATTTAGAACGTGACCCTCCACATCGGTCAAACGGAATCTTCTCCCTTGGTATTTATAGGTAAGCTTCTCATGGTCAATTCCCAATAAATGTAGCATTGTAGCCTGAAAATCATGAACGTGTACAGGGTCTTTTACAATGTTGTATCCAAACTCATCGGTCTCCCCATAAACCACACCGGGTTTTATGCCACCCCCGGCCATCCACATCGTAAAGCACCTTGGGTGATGATCACGACCATAGTTGGTATCGGTAAGCTGGCCTTGAGAATAATTGGTCCTTCCGAATTCCCCGCCCCATATGATCAGGGTATCTTCCAACAATCCACGCTGTTTTAGATCGGCAACCAAGGCTGCGGATGCCTGATCCACATCTTTTGCCTGTTTTTCGATTGCCCCGGGCAGGTTATCATGCTGATCCCAACCCATGTGATACAATTGGATAAAACGAACATCTTGCTCGGCCAGCCTTCTTGCCAATAAACAATTTGCGGCATAGGTGCCTGGGATTTTGGCATCGGCCCCATACATTTTGTAGATATAATCCGGCTCATTGTCGGTACTCATGACATCTGGAACCGAAGTCTGCATTTTGTAGGCCATTTCATATTGGGAAATTCTACTTTGAATTTCTGGATCACCAAATTCGTCGTATTGCTTATCGTTGAGCTGTGCCAGTTTATCCAAGATGGCCCTTTTACTTTCTTTGGTGATGCCTTTGGGGTCGTTCAAATAGAGTACAGGATCTTTTGCCGCCCTAAATTGAACTCCCTGGTGTAGGGAATGTAAAAATCCGTTCCCCCATAATCTTGTATATAGCGGTTGTCCGTTAGGTCTTCCCGAGCCTCTGGACAACAACACTGTAAATGCGGGAAGGTTTTTATTTTCACTGCCCAACCCGTAACTAAGCCAAGAACCCATGCTGGGCCTTCCCGGTTGTTGAGAGCCTGTTTGAAAGAAAGTAACCGCAGGGTCATGGTTTATGGCCTCGGTGTACATTGATTTTACGATACACAGCTCATCAACCATTTTGGCCGTGTAAGGCAATAGGTCACTGATCCATGTACCGTTACTGCCATATTGTTTGAAATCGAATACGGAGCCCGCCAAAGGAAAGCTATCCTGACCTGAAGTCATCCCGGTAAGTCGTTGACCGTTACGAATGGATTCGGGCAACTCCTCTCCCCTTCTCTTGATAAGTGTAGGTTTATAATCGAACAGTTCCAATTGTGACGGACCGCCACTTTGAAATAGATAGATTACCCTTTTTGCCTTTGAAGCATGGTGCAGCGAGTCTAAAATACCTTTGTTGCTCCCAAAACTGGAGGTTGATGTAATCAATCCGTTTTTATCCTTGCTAAAAAACTCGCATCCCATCAACGAACCTAGTGCCAATGAACCCGCACCCAAGGCCGCTTTTCCTAAAAAGGACCTTCTGTTTAACAACAGCGAGCGTTCCTCTAAAATTTTCTTTTCACTCATAATTATCCTCTTGTAATGGTTTCGTCCAAGTTTAAAACAGTGTGTGCCACCAATGAAAGGGAAGCCAATTGTTTTTCGGAAATTTTTTCATCTGCCCTAAAATCGCCTATTTCAATATATTCCGATGCATTGACCGCACCGCTATCAATTTTAGACATCATATCGTTGTAATGTTGCATCAACATTTCCATTTCCTGGTCATCGGGCAAACGCGACGTTGCTTTTTGAAAGACATAGGCAATCTGTTTGTCCAGTTTTTGTGGATATTTTTGGATTGTGTTTGTCGCCAAGGCCCTGGACGCTTCAATAAGCTGTGGATCGTTCAACAATACCAATGCCTGCAAGGGCGTATTGGTCTCCTGTCGTTTTACGGAGCACAAATCCCTAGAAGACGTATCAAATGTCATCATACTTGGTGGGGGTACGGTTCTTTTCCAAAAAGTATACAAACTTTTGCGATAGAGGTCTTCGCCCGTACCTTGAACGTATCTTGCCGTACTACCACCCCCGCCACCTGTGGTTTCTTCCCAAATACCGGCAGGTTGATACGGTTTTACACTTGGCCCGCCAACTTCTTTAACAAGTAGCCCACTTATCTGCAAAGCCTGGTCCCTGATCATTTCGGCGGTAAGTCGCATTCGCGGTGCCCTGGCCAACCATCTGTTTTCCGGGTCTTTTTCGAGTATTACCGGGTCAATTACAGAACTTTGCCTGTAGGTAGCCGACATAGCAATGTATTTCAGCATTTTTTTGGTATCCCATCCTTGATCCTGATATTTGAGTGCCAAATAATCCAATAGTTCCGGATGCGATGGCAAAGCCCCTTGATTTCCGAAATCATATGAAGTGCTTACCAAGCCCGTACCGAACATGCGCTGCCATAATCGGTTTACGGAAACCCGTGCCGTAAGCGGATTGTCCGCATTGAACAACCACTTTGAAAGCCCTAACCTGTCCTTTGAATAATTTTCGGGAAAGTCCAATACAGAACTGGGCGTATTGGGATACACCTGGTCGGTAGGTTGGTCGTAGACCCCTCTGTTCAAAATAAAGGCAGGTCTTTTTTCTTCCCGCTCATACATTACCATTACAGGAATCTCCTTTTTTTCGGATTTCTGCAAATTGATAAAACTCAACACCCCATTAGCTTCTTTTTCGGTAATGGTAATGTAGGGTTCGGGGGTCTCATCCGGCAGGGGCACGACCTGTTTCTCTTTATTGTTGTTAAAGAAACTGAAAAGTTCAAAATGTTCTTTTTGGCTTACCGGGTCATATTTGTGGTCGTGACAACGGGCACACTCCAACGTAAGTCCCAAAAACGTTGTACCGAATGTCTGAAGCCTGTCCTCAACATATTCCACATGATATTCCTCGGGAATAACACCACCTTCAAAGGTGATTTTATGGTTACGGTTAAAGCCCGTAGCCAGTATTTTTTCCAAATTGGAATCAGGGAGGAGGTCACCGGCCAGTTGATAGGTAACAAACTCATCATAGGGCATATTTTTGTTAAAAGCATGAATGACCCAATCCCTCCAAGGCCACATGGTGCGCTCAAAATCATCTTGATACCCATGGGTATCGGCATATCGGGCAATATCCATCCATTCTGCCGCCATGTGCTCGGCATAATCGGTAGTGTTCAGCAATGAATCCACAATCTGTTCATATGCTGCATCGGAAGAATTATTTACAAAGGCATCAATCTGTTCAGGATTTGGCGGGAGTCCCGTTAAATCAAAGAAAACCCTTCGTATCAGTTTTTCTTTCTTTGCCTGCTCTGAAGGCCGTAAGCCTTGTAATTTCATTTTTTTGTAAACAAATCGGTCAATTTCATTTACTCCCCAAGCCGTGTCCTTGACTTTTGGAACCAATTGCGGTTCTGGCGGGATAAATGCCCAGTGTTCTTTATATTCAGCTCCTTGTGCGATCCATTTTTCCAAAATGGCCTTTTCTTTAGGCGTCAAAGTTAAATTTGACTCGGGCGGCGGCATGATTATATTAGGGTCGTCGTGATATATACGGTTTACAACTTCGCTTTCCTCTGGTTTTTTGGGAACTATGGCATAACGGTCTTTATTTTCGCCCAATGCCTTATAAGCATCTTCGGCGGTATGTAATGAAAGATTGCCTTCGATCGCATTCTTATCCGGCCCATGACAAATAAAACAGCGGTCGGACAAAATCGGTTTTACGTCAAAAGTGAAATCTATTTTATCGGGAATACCCGCCAAATCAGCCTTTGCAATAACTTTTTCCTTTGTTGAAGGGTTTTGCTGACATGCATAAAAAACGCTAAAAAATACAAACAATACCACTCCTAAGAAAACTCTTAGAAACTGCATATTGCTTATTAGTACTGTAAATTTTGTGTTATTCATGAAAATAAAGATAAAGTTCCTTTAAAATTAAGGACAATTGCTCAAGAATATCCACAAAATTCGACAAATAACAATTTTGAAGTCATCAACATTACTTTACATGTTCACGTTGATTATTTTTATGCTAAATTGAATACTTCCAAAAGGTTACGCCATATGCAAAAGTTATAAATATGAAGAATAGACCCGAAATATATTTCAAGAATGCCGCTGAATTTAGGGCATGGCTTGATGAAAACCATCACGTGTGTGACGGAATATATCTGATTTTTTACACCATTGCCCACGAAAAGGACAGTATGCGTTGGGAAGAAGCGGTAAGGGTAGCCTTATGCTACGGTTGGATAGATAGCACCGTAAAAAGTCTCGGCGACGGTAAACGAAGGCAATATTTTTGCCCAAGAAAACCAAAAAGTGTTTGGAGCAAGGTAAACAAGCAACACATAAAAGAACTTTTACAAGAGGGATTGATGCATGAAAGCGGACTGGCATCTATCAAAATCGCAAAAGAAAACGGTTCATGGGTCGCCCTGGACGATGTGGAAAACGGGGTTGTTCCAGAAGACTTGCAAAAAGCCTTTGATAAACACACAAAAGCCTTAAAAAACTACAATAGCTTTACCCGTGGACAGCGTAAAAGTTATCTGTATTGGTTAAACCAAGCCAAAAGAGACGAAACCAGACGAAAACGTATCGCCGAAATCATAAGGTTGTGCGAAGCAAATATTAAATCGAGAACGCAACGCTAGCAAACCCTAAGTTGTCCCTAACTTTTTTTTTCAGTATTTAAATGCAATCGCCAATACAGCAAAGAAGCAATGCTACCCACAAAGGAGAACGCCGTCAACATCCAGAATACATTTTGATGGCCAGGCTCCCCGGGGTTTGAATCCAATAGATACCCATAGGCGGGTCCCGCAAAGATATCCGGAGTATAACCCACCAATGAAATTAATCCTACGGCCGTTCCCGTGAGCACCAAAGGAATTTTCCCTTCACGCATAACACTAAAATATAATGCCCTAGCAGCATACACCCCGGCAGCTACAACAATTACCGAAAGAAAAAACAGGGCGGTCGTTGATGGTGCTATGAATCCCGAAGTAAAAAGTATACCGCCCAAAACACACAAGACAAAACTCGAAAACAACCAAAAAGAAATTCTGAAACGATCAACCAGCAAACCGACCAAAATACCGGTAACAGGCCGTAAAAATTGTAAAAACGTACCCACTTGGGCAGATTCAACCTCGCTGTATAACATCACCTCCTTGGCATATAGCGATAATACGTCGGTTATTTTATACCCCACATAGGCACAAAGAATAATAACCATCAACAACCAAACCGCCGGTATTTTCAATACGGTGCCTATTTCCTTGACCGAAATTTTTTGTAGTTGAATCTCTTTTTCATCAATATTGGATTTCATAAAAAACCAAACCAAAATACCTATAATCGATATGATAAGAGCCGAGCAATAAATAACGTAGGTAAAAGCCTCCTTTCTGTCTGACATTTTAGCTACGTTCAAGCTATCCGTAATAAAAAGCGAAAAAATAAAAACGCCCAACAAGCCAAAAAGGGCACCGGTCAAGCCCCTTCCCCCATCCAAAAGGCCAAAGGCCTTACCCTGAGACGTATCACCGCCCCAGACCCTAGCTGCTTTTATCATGGGTGCCCAAAACAAGAAAATCGTCGTAAAGCCCCAATACCCGTATAAAAACCTTAAGGTTGTGTAGCTAGGAAAACGGGCAAAGACCAGCCCGCCCAAAGCGGTCATCCAAAGTGCGATAGCTATCAGTTTTCTTGGTGGATATTTATCGGCCAAAGGGCCACCAAACAGATACGAAGGGATAGCTACGATACCATATACCGAAAAGCAAAGTCCCAATTGAACATTGTCCAACGCAAAAACATCCAACACGGTAGGCCTAAAAATTCTCGGCAATACAAAAGGAAGAATAAATACGGCTTCCCCTGCCAAAATTAAAAGGGCTAGATAATACCAAGTGGCTTTCTGTTTCATATTTTGGTAAGATAACAAGATCTGTTTGAACTGTACAAATAAGTTTGTGAGGCGTTTTATTCTAAACGGCAAAAAACGAATCACAATGTATTTTACCAAATTGTAAATTTAATAGTACTTTTGTGTTAAGTCTTTAAAATGGTGTACCAAGCCAGCGTGTTTCCGTTATTGGTTTTCCGTTTTGATGGATGGTATCAATGTCAAAATTACCCAAAGAAAATCAGTTTTTGGACCTATCGGATTACGGTAGGCCTGTTGCAAAAGCCATCGCCAACTCACTCAAAAACACGTCGCTCACCCCTATTCATGTTACCGTAGGCTTTATAATTTCTGGTCTTTTGGCCATTATCTGTATTTTAAACCATCAGTATTGGGCCACTGCTTTTTTCTTGATTTTAAAATCGATATTGGATGCTGCCGACGGTGAGTTGGCGCGAGTGAAAAATACGCCTTCGTACACAGGTAGGTATCTGGATTCTGTTTCGGATATCATCTTGAACCTCCTTATACTCATAACGATTTGGCATATTACCAATGGTTCCCTGCTTTATACTTTGTTGGCCTTTTTTGGACTGCAGTTACAGGGTACACTTTACAATTATTACTATGTGATTTTAAGAAATAAGTTTGATGGCGATACTACCAGCCGTGTTTTTGAAAATGAGACGCCCATAGCAATGAGCGGTGAGAAGCAACGAAACGTAAACATTCTTTTTGGCATATACAGCGTTCTTTACGGTGCTTTTGATCGTATCATTTATAGGCTGGACAGGCGGGCCGTTGAAAGCGAAAATTTACCCAACTGGTTTATGACCGTGGTATCGACTTTTGGACTGGGTTTTCAATTGTTGATCATAGGACTTATGTTGGTGTTGGGTTTTGAACAGTATATCATTCCCTTTTTTATAGCGTACTCCGTCTTCATTTTTGTCTTTATAGGCCTACGCAGGTTTATCAATCGGTAATTCTTATTATCTTTCATTAACATAAATTCTATCCTAAAATGCAAAAAACGCTTTGCCTATTGCTCTTGTTATGTTTTGGATGCCATGAACCGGTGAGAGATAAATTTGACCTTGTCATTGCCAACGGAAATATTATTGATCTGGAGACAGGTAAAATAAGCGTAGAGGATATTTTTATTTCCAATGGGCGCATAAAAAGAATTGAACGTAAGGATGATTCATTTTTGTACGATACAAACCAAACAATCGATGCTACCGGCAAATATGTACTTCCTGGTTTTTGGGACAATCACGTACACTTTCGTGGTGGCGATTCTCTGATAAGTGCCAATAAAAACTTCTTGAAATTGTACATCGCCAACGGAGTAACCACGGTACGTGATGCGGGTGGCGACTTGACCGCATCCCTAATGCAATGGAAAGCCGAAATCGCCAAAGGAAGCCTGATAGGCCCCAATATTTTTACCTCTGGGCCTAAAATAGATGGTCCCGCAGCCACATGGGCCGGTTCTTTGGAAGTAGAAAACGAGTTGGACATAGAAAACGCATTGGATGTTTTACAAAGAATTCCTTCCGATTATGTTAAACTATACGATAGTCGCATTTCAGGGGAAAACTACCTTAAAACCATCCAAGCAGCTGAAACGAGAGGCCTGATAACCTCTGGGCACATGCCATTTACCGTTACTTTGGACGAAACCGTTGATGCCGGCATAGATGCCATAGAGCACTTATACTATGTAATGAAAGGCTGCGCTGCCGATGAAAAGCGTGTTACCGCTAAGCTTAAAAATAAAGAAATTGGTTTTTGGCAGGCCATGCCCTTATTGATGAAAAGTTATGCCGATAGTACCGCACAACGTACGTTCACGAAATTAAAAGAAAACAAGGTTTATGTGGTACCTACTTTGCATATTGGAAAAATACTGAGCTATTTGGATGAAACGGACCATACCGATGACCCCTATTTAAAGTACATGGGCAAAGGCATAATCAAAACATACCAAGGTCGAATAAATGGTGCGTTGAACGCTTCCAAAAAAGTACGTGCCGACCGTAAAAACTTAGACGCATTTTTTGGAAAATTGGCCAAATCGCTAAACGATTCGGAGGTTGGACTCTTAGCGGGCTCGGACAGCGGAGCGTTCAATTCGTATACTTATCCGGGAGTTTCATTGCACGAGGAATTAAAGCAAATGGTTGCCAATGGTATTTCACCTTTGGATGCCCTGCGGGCCTCCGCACCCAATGGGGCCGATTTTCTAAAGCAAGATGCCGATTACGGCATATTGAGCGTAGGTAAAATAAGCGATTTGGTACTGTTGGATGCCAATCCGTTAGAGGATATTGCCAACACGAAATCGATACATACCGTCGTCAAAGGGAACACAATTATCAATAAGGATAAACTGAACGAATTGCTGAATACTGCAATTCAAAATTGAAACATCTCACGAAAAACAGGCATAACCCCCATATTGATTTTTACCCCTACCGGTAACGGATATCAATAAAATAAGTCCTACAGCCACTCATATCAACGATGGCAAAAGTATTTATTGAAATGGAAAAGGGAACTGTTCCGGAAAATGATCAAGTTGCTGCTGACCTTGGAAAAATAAGTATCCAAAACAATAAAAAACAACGACATGTACAAAACAATCAGTATCGGCACTTGAAAATGCTTAATGTCCAGTCTTACTGAAATACACGCATCTTTTCATACACCGTGACCTATACAAAGCGTATTGGAGAAATTTTAAGTTTCCGTCCGGACTGCAAGTCAGAGTTTTTTGTTTTGTGTTTGCTTATTTTGATGGTTTATTTCAAAAGATACAACAGACTTCATGAACAAGCCATATTTTTTAATATGGTACTAGATTCTCTAATTTGATAAATTCAATGTTTTTGATTCGTTTTTTCCATGTGCTCTCTAAAAAATCTTGTCAGTTCCAAATAAGTAGGTTTTGAGCCTCGAACTTTATCCTTCTATTTTTCTTGGCTGAAAAGGTTTTTCTGTTGTATTACGTCAACTCGTTCAATTTTACCCTCTTCATCAAAAGTGAAAATTTCCACAACTGAACTTCCTTCTTTTCTATCAGGGGTAAGCCAAACCTTGTCATGCATGATAAGCCTGTTGTCAATTTCAGCTAAATGTTGTATCTCATTTCGAACTTCCGGATGATTTTTTAGATGTTCTGCCCGATTATTGTATAACGCTTCAATTCCATCAACTTTTAATACAAAACTACCATCTTCGCCATACATGTATACTTTTACATTTTCGCTAAAATTGTCAACGTACATCTTAGCGTCTTTTCTATTTACAGCACTTACAATACTTCTAGCTCTATCCTGTTTAGACCTCTCTTGGGCATTTGAAAGTATAGGAAGTAACATCGTAATAACCAATACAAAAAAATGTATTCTTTTCATTTTATTTATTTTTAATATTTAGTATGATAATTTTAAATACAACAAGTAATTAAATTCTGTTTAAGTTATTAATTTACACAACTTAATAACGAAAATGAATAAAAACTCGTTAGAAAAATATTGGACCCAAAGATACCAAGATCAAAATACAGGTTGGGATATTGGTT
This sequence comes from Costertonia aggregata, assembly GCF_013402795.1. Classification (GTDB taxonomy): domain Bacteria; phylum Bacteroidota; class Bacteroidia; order Flavobacteriales; family Flavobacteriaceae; genus Costertonia; species Costertonia aggregata. Next base: position 217,446 of record NZ_CP058595.1, read on the forward strand.
ATGCATCTACTCCCATAAAAGAGTATATAGATCAGCTGACCGATAAAAAATTAACCCTCCTAATTCCCGGAGCGGGCAATGCCTACGAAGCGGAATATTTATGGGAGCAAGGTTTTACCAATACCTTTGTGATGGATATTTCCAAAATGCCCTTGCAAGCCTTTAAAGAACGAAATCCCGATTTCCCGCAAGACCAATTACTCTTAACCGATTTTTTTCAACACCGGGGGAAGTACGACCTCATTCTTGAACAAACCTTTTTCTGCTCTTTCGTCCCGACCCATAAAAACCGAAACGTCTACGCCGAACATATAGCCAAACTCTTAAAGCCCAAGGGGAAATTAGTAGGTGTTTGGTTTGATATTCCCCTTACGGGCGATATGGAAAAGCGTCCATTTGGGGGCAGCAAAGAAGAATATCTTAATTATTTAAAGCCCTATTTTACCATCAAAACCTTTGAGCGTTGTTACAATTCCATTTCGCCACGGCAGGGCAATGAACTCTTTGGGATTTTTGAAAAAAAGTAATCTTTCAGGTCAAAGTACAGCAACACGACTTTAACCGTCTTAACGTTCCTTTAAGAATTCCTCTATTGGTTTTTGGTATCTTTAAGCGACAAATTAACTTACCGATAACATGAAACAAAAATTACTTTTCCTTACGGTGCTTTTTGCATCGGTTTCCCTTTGCGCACAAGAATTTAAAATGAATCTGGTCCAAGATTTAAAACCAAGAAATATAGGTCCTGGCGGTATGAGCGGTAGGGTAACCGCAATTGACGTGGTGGTAGATGACCCGGATGTCATGTACGTGGGTACGGCATCAGGCGGATTATGGAAGTCTACCTCTGCCGGTATTACATGGGAGCCCATTTTTGATAAGGAGCTCACGGCTTCTGTCGGGGCGGTCGCCGTACAGCAATCCAATCCATCCGTGATTTGGGTGGGTACTGGAGAAGGCAACCCGAGAAATAGCTTAAATGGCGGTTATGGTGTGTATAAATCTTTGGACGGTGGCAAAACATGGAAAGCTATGGGACTGGAAAAGACACGGCACATCCATCGTATTAAAATAGACCCAATGAACCCGAACACGGTTTACGTTGGGGCCATAGGCTCGCCATGGGGCGAGCATCCCGAACGTGGCGTGTTCAAAACTACCGATGGCGGCGAAACTTGGGAAAAAATACTTTTTGTAAACAATAAAACAGGGGTTGCCGATTTGGTCATGGACCCGACAAACCCCAATAAACTCATCGCCGCAATGTGGGAACATAAGCGCGACCCGTGGTTTTTTAAATCAGGGGGTGCCGGTAGCGGGTTGTACATGACGCATGACGGGGGTACAACCTGGAAAAAACTATCGGATGAGGACGGTTTGCCCAAAGGGGATCTAGGCAGAATAGGTATCGCCATTGCTGCTGGAAAACCAAATATTGTGTATGCCTTGGTAGAGGCTAAAAAAAATGCCCTTTACAAGTCTGAGGATGGTGGGTTCAAATGGAAAAAAATCAACGACAAATCGGATATCGGCAACAGACCTTTTTACTATTCGGAAATCTACGTAGACCCACAGAATGAAAATAGGGTCTATTCCGTCTTTACCTATGTAAACGTGTCACAAGACGGAGGTAAAAATTTCACCGAGCTGATGCCCGCTTACAATGTTGACAATGGTGTACACCCTGACCACCATGCCTGGTGGATTCATCCCGAAAATGGCGATTTTATGCTCAACGGAAATGATGGGGGGCTTAACATTACCCGTGACGGTGGTAAATCATGGCGATTTATAGGAAACCTTCCCGTTGCACAATTTTATCACATTAATGTGGACAACGAGTATCCTTACAATGTTTATGGCGGTATGCAGGACAATGGTTCTTGGAGAGGTCCCGCCTATGTATGGAAAGCCCAGGGTATTCGTAACAGCTATTGGCAGGAAATCGCCTTTGGCGATGGTTTTGATGTGGTACCCGATAGGGACGATTCACAATACGGTTATGCCATGAGCCAACAAGGTTTTGTATCCAGATATGACTGGAAAACCGGCAATAATTACATTGTTCGCCCTACCCCGCCCGATGCAAAAACCAAACTGCGATTCAATTGGAACGCGGCCATAGGCCAAGACCCATTTGATAATAGCACAGTGTATTTTGGAAGCCAATTTGTACATAAAAGTACGGATAAGGGACTCACTTGGAACGTTATTTCCCCCGATTTGACCACCAACGATCCCGAAAAACAAAAACAGAGCGAAAGTGGTGGCTTGACCATGGATGCTACCGGAGCGGAAAACCATTGTACACTTTTGGTAATCGAACCATCTACCTTGGAGAAGGATATGCTATGGACAGCTTCGGATGACGGTCGAGTACATTACACACAAAACGGGGGTGCCGATTGGATTGAGGTTACCCAAAACATAAAAGGTCTGCCCAAAGGAAGTTGGGTGACCCAAATAAAGGCATCCAACAAAAATAAGGGAGAGGCCTTGTTGGTTGCCAATGATTACCGCAGGTTTAATTATACACCATATGCCTACCGTACCAAAAATTATGGGAAAACTTGGGAGCGTATCGTAGATGGCAATGATATTCAAAGTTACACGCTGAGCATTGTCGAGGATATTGAAAACCCTAATTTGTTGTTCTTGGGCACCGACGATGGCCTGTACATTTCTTTTGACGCCGCCACAACTTGGCAAAAATGGACGGAAGGTTTCCCTACGGTTTCCACAAAAGATTTGGTGATCCAACCCCGAGAGCATGATTTGGTCATAGGAACTTTTGGCCGTGCCGCGTGGGTGTTGGATGACATTCGCCCCTTACGGGCTATCGCCTCGGACAAGTCAATTCTAGCCAAGGAAGCGAAACTATTCACTCCGCCAACTGCTTACCAAGCCGCATATCAACAACCTACAGGAAGCAGGTTCGGTGCCGATGCACTTTACAATGCCGAAAACAAAAAAGCAGGCGCCATGATTACCTATTATTTGAAAGAGGGTAAAAAGAAAGCTGACAAACCCGAAAAGAACGATGGGAACGAAGATGAAAATACGGGTTCCGAAAAAGACGGGACCTCTGGAGATACCGATGATAAAAAAGAATTGACAGGCGTACAAAAGAAAGATTCCGTACAGTTTGATTTTTATGACGGCGACAGATTGATCCGTACCTTAAAATACAAGACCCCGGAAAAGGCAGGTTTTCACAGAATTTACTGGGGGATGGACGAAAAAGGGCCAGACAGGCCTTCCCGAAAAATTTCAAAGCGCAAGAACGAACCCGGTGGCATTGACGTAAGACCAGGAACGTACATAATTAAGATGAGCTTTGGGGAGATAACTGACGAAACTACGGTAACCGTGAAACCGGATCCAAGACTAAATGTAAATACAGCTTCTGTAAACGAAGTGTACGAAACCGGGAAAAAGATTCAAGATATGACACAAATAGCCGCAAATGCCGTAAAACAATTGGTTGAAAGCAAAAATGTGGCCCATAAGTATCAAAAGGAACTGAAAGATATGGACAAAGAGAAATTTAAGGAACAAATCAAAGCTTCGAAGGATATTGTAAAACAAATTGATTCCGTCATTGCTTTATATATTGGTAAAGAGGATAAGCGACAGGGTATTACACGTAATCCCGAGATAACGGTAATGCAACGTATCGGTAATGCCGGCTACTACACGGGAACCCGGCAAAACGGCATTACCAAGACCGAAAAAGATTTGATACGATATGCCGAACAGGAATTAAAAAGTGCTCTGGAAAAGACCAATGTTTTTTTCAACGATACATGGAAAGCCTACCGGGAAGAAATAGAAAAATTGGAAGTTTCCCCGTTCAAAGCTACCAAGACCTTTACTATGCGACCGTAAAAATAAAAACATCAATCTAAAACAAGAATTATGAAACAACTCGTTACATTTTTTGCAATTGCCCTAATATGGGGCTGTAAAGAAGAGAAGCCCAAAGAACCTACAGTGGCGGAAAACCTAAAAACCTACACAATTGAACAAATGATGGACAATGAAGCCATTGGCGGTGGTAGCTTTTCGCCTGATAAATCAAAAATGCTGATATCAAGTAACCGATCGGGTATTTACAATATGTATACAGTACCTACATCAGGTGGGGAAATAACGCCGTTGACCCAATCTGATAGTTCATCGGTATTTGCGACGTCTTATTTTCCCAATGACGAACGTATCTTGTTTCGAATGGATGGAAACGGAGACGAAATATATCATATTTACCTAAGGGACATGGATGGCAGTCAAAGAGATTTGACTCCTTTTGAAGGGGCTAGGGCCGGTTTTTCAGGCTGGACGGACGACAAAAAAGGATTTCTGTTTACATCCAATAAAAGAGATGCCAGATATACTGATTTGTATGAAATGGACATAGCTACCTTTACCCCAAAAATGCTATACAAAAACGAAGATGGCTATTTTATTGGCGTGCTATCCAAAGACAAAAAATACCTATCTCTCATAAAACCTATCAATACGAACGATGCCGATTTGTTTTTGTACAACATGGAAGATAAATCCTTAACAAAAATAAATACAAATCAAAGCGCGAACAGCCCCGAGGATTACTCGCCCGATGGTAAATACCTTTACTACACCACAGATGATGGCAGTGAGTTTGCCCAATTAATGAAATATAATATTGCCGATAAGACCAGCGAAAAGGTAATGGCCAAAAACTGGGATATTATGGGTAGCTATTTTACGGAAAATGGTAAATACAGGGTAACTTATATTAATGAAGATGCTAAAAATACGATTGAAGTAATGGATGTGGCTTCCGGGGAAAATATTGAATTGCCAAATCTTGAAAATATGGATATTACCAACGTAGGCTTTTCCCGTGATGAAAAATCAATGCGTTTTTATGCAGGTGGTTCGCATACACCTTCCAACCTATATGTGTTTAACCTAGAAACAAAAGAGCAGACCAAATTGACCGATGTGCTGAACAATGAAATTCAGCCTCAGGATTTGGTAAATGCCGAGGTAATCAGATATGAATCTTTTGACGGGTTGGAAATCCCGGCAATATATTACAAGCCACACCAAGCCACCACAACATCAAAAGTTCCTGCACTCGTATGGGTACATGGCGGTCCCGGTGGTCAATCCCGGCAAGGGTTTAGTTCTTTTATCCAATATATGGTAAATCACGGGTATGCGGTTTTGGCCGTTAACAACAGGGGAAGCAGTGGCTATGGGAAAACCTTTTATAAAATGGATGACCTAAACCATGGTGACAAGGATTTAAAAGATTGTATCGAGGGTAAAAATTGGTTGGCGAAACAACCCGAAATTAATGCTGAAAAAATAGGGATAATAGGCGGTTCGTACGGTGGTTATATGACGATGGCCGCTTTAACCTATGCCCCGGAAGAATTTGATGTAGGTGTAAACCTATTTGGCGTTACCAATTGGATACGAACCTTAAGAAGTATTCCACCATGGTGGGAGGCCCAAAAAGAAGCTTTATATCTAGAGCTGGGTGACCCCAATAGTGCAGATTCCGTTCGTTTAAAGAAAATTTCCCCACTTTTTCATACGGATAAAGTGACCAAACCCCTTATAGTGTTACAAGGCGCCAAAGACCCAAGGGTCTTACAGGTTGAGTCGGACGAAATTGTGGCGGGTGTTCGAAAAAACGGTGTTCCAGTAGAATATGTTCTTTTTGAGGATGAAGGACACGGTTTTGTGAAAAAAGAAAATCAAATCGAAGCCTATAGCAAGGTTTTGGAGTTTTTGGACGTGCATTTAAAAGGCGATAAGGGCACCCCGATTAAAGATGGTAAAAGTATTGAAAGCGATATCTAAAATCACTGGACAACTATAATACGATCGTTCAAAACAATATCTAAAAAAAGATTCTGTCATAAATAAATAATTTAATGAAGAGATTACTTTTGTCATTATTAGTGTTTTTTACCATATCGGCCAATGCTCAAGACACGGGAGAGGATGAATGGGGTGCGTGGCTTATGTATTTTGGTATGAACAAAATATCGGAAAAATGGAGCATACATTCCGAGGCCCAATTTAGATACTATGAGACCGTGAGCAATTTTAACCAACTCTTGTTACGCACGGGGGCGAACTTTCATATCAATAAAAATGCTATTGCCACCTTAGGGTATGCCTATATAGATACCGACCCCAGTTTTGAAGGCAATGAAAACCTAATAAACAATATATCGGAACATCGTATTTTTCAACAATTTATATTGACCAACAAGGTAGGTGAGTTCAATTTTGAGCATAGATATCGCTTGGAACAGCGTTTTATCGAGGTTGAAAATCCCAACAGCCCATTCTTTGATAAAAGGACGGACCATAGGGCGCGGTACAGACTGCAACTTACATTACCGTTGACCAATACTTTTTTCCTGAATTTTTATGATGAGATTTTCATAAACCTTCAAGATCGGGCATTTGACCAAAACCGTTTGTACGCTGCGGCCGGGGTTCACATCACAGAAAACAGTAATATACAGTTAGGGTATCTGAAAAATCATTTTAATGCCATAAACTTTGATAGATTACAGATAGGATTTTTCTATAATCCCGACCTACGTAAGAAGAAATAGATATGCGATCATGAATCTTCAAAAGATAACGTTTAAAAATGCTGAAGGCCAGACATTGGTGGGCAGGCTAGAAATGCCTGTAGATCAACACCCCCATAATTATGCCATTTTTGCCCATTGTTTTACCTGTAATAAAAATCTGTTGGCCATTAAAAATATTGGAAAGGCATTGACCGCCAACGGTTTCGCCGTGTTACGTTTTGACTTTACGGGGCTGGGGGAAAGTGAAGGTGATTTTGCGGATACTAATTTTTCGGGCAATGTTTCCGATTTAGTGGCAGCGGCCCGTTATCTGGGAAATCATTATAAAGCCCCTACATTACTTATAGGGCACTCGCTCGGTGGGGCAGCATCTATATTTGCTGCGGCGGAAATACCATCCGTTAAAGCGGTTGCTACTATCGGGGCACCTTCAAACCCGGTTCACGTGCAACATTTACTAAAAAGTGGTATCGCCGAAATAGAGGCGAATGGGAAAGCGGTCGTTAATTTAAGTGGCAGGGACTTTACCATAAAAAAACAGTTTTTGGACGATTTGGAAAACAAACCCCTTACAACGGTAGCTAAAAAATTGCGAAAGCCTTTACTCTTGTTACATTCGCCACAAGATGATACCGTAGGGATAAAAAATGCCGAGGAAATTTATGTGGCGGCACATCATCCCAAAAGTTTTGTCTCCTTGGATGGTGCCGATCATCTTTTAATGGATAAAAAAGATTCCCAATACGTTGGAAAAGTAATTGCCGGGTGGTCACAGCGTTACGTTGATATCCCTTCGGAAAACACTCTAAAGACCAAACACCAAGTTGTAGCAAGTTTGGATGGTGAAGATGGCTTTACAACCCCGATGAAGGTGGGAAGGCATTTTTTGACAGCGGACGAACCCGTTGATGTGGGCGGTAATGATTACGGCCCTTCGCCCTACGAGTTGGTTTCCGCAGGACTGTCAGCCTGCACGGCAATGACCATTCAAATGTATGCGAAACGTAAAGGTTGGCCTGTTGAAAATGTACAGGTACATACATCGTATGACAAATCGCACGCAGAAGATTGTATGGATTGCGAATCCGATAACGCTAAAATAGATACCTTCAACAGGGAAATAAAATTAACAGGGAATATAGATGAAAAACAGATTGAGCGGATACTACAAATCGCCGATAAATGCCCCGTACACCGAACTTTACATAGTAAAACACAAGTAATTACAAAGTTGATCACATAGTGAAAAGCCCAGCTTTTGAAATATCGATTACGGGAAGCTATTATTCGCTGCTATTACCAGAGAAAATCGTAAAGCCTTTTCTAGAAAAAAAGTTGAAGAGGGTAAAAGCAAAAGCCAGCTTTCAAGGAAAGGAATTAGAGTTTCATGCAGCGATACAAAAAAGAAACGGGCAGCATTACATGATGTTCGGCAAACGATATCAAAAAGAACTGGGCATTTTTCCCAATGACTATTTTAAGCTTCAATTTTTCGAGGACACCTCTAAGTATGGGGTTGAAATGCCGGAAGAACTTGATGCCGTACTTTTGAGCGATTATGATGCTCATGAAATATTCGAATCGTTTACCGATGGTAAAAAAAGAGGATTGATCTATGCCATTTCAAGATATAAAAACTCCCAGACCCGAATTGATAAATCCCTGATCCTATGCGAAAATCTCAAAAGAGGGTTAAGGGACAATCGGATATTGTTAAAATCTGATTGAATAGCGTTTGACAAACCTTCGAATATTGTTTAACTTTAGAAAATAACTAAAAAACAAAAATCAAAATGAAAAGAATACAAACACTGGCACTTGGTTTGATACTGACCGCTTCATTCAGCTGTAAAGAAGTGAAAAAAGAAGCAGAGGAAGCCAAAGAGGAAATAGAGGAAACTGCTAAAGAGACAAAAGAAGAGGTAATGGCCGAGACCATCAAATTTACCATGCAGCCGAAAAGCGATAGTAAGGTAACCGGTGAGGTAACTTTCAAAGAAGAAGACGGCAAGGTAATGATGATGGCCTCCTTATCCGGATTAACAGAGGGCGAACACGCCATACACATACACGAAAAAGCGGACTGCTCTTCCGCCGACGGGAAATCTACAGGAGGCCACTGGAACCCAACAGCTCAACCGCACGGTAAATGGGGAGCAGAAGAAGGCTATCATAAAGGCGATATCGGAAATTTTCCAGCAGATGCAGACGGTAATGCCACCATTGAGTTCGCTACGGATGAATGGTGCATCGGGTGTGAGGATGAGAGCAAAAACATTGTGGGTAAAGCCGTAATCGTACACGAAGGTGTAGATGACTACACATCACAACCCAGCGGTGCGGCCGGTAAAAGGGTAAGCTGTACGGGCATTATCCAATAAAAATAGAATTGATTCCAAAAAAAAGCCGTTTTACCAGCGGCTTTTTTTTATTTTCACGGTACGCTAACTACTGCGTTTATGCAACTAGAGGTATTGGTAAAAAATTTTCGGAAAAAAGACATGGCCGCATTTGAACGGTTACATGCCATGTACGCCGAAAATATATGTGGAGCAATCAATACCATAGTAAAGAACGATGTATTGGCACAGGAAATATGTCAAGATGTTTTTGTCAAGATTTGGAACAATGCGGAAACGTATAACCCCTCTAAGGGACGCTTTTTTACTTGGGTATTGAACATAGCCCGCAATGCCGCTATCGATAAAATACGTTCTAGGTCGTATAAAAACGAAAAGAAGAACCTTTCTACAGATCATTTCGTAGGTATCGTGGAAAGTAGTGAAGATGAACCTAGAAATTTTGATGCCGCCGGACTAAAAAAATTGGTAAAAAACCTTAAGGAAAAATGTATTCAAATCATAGATCTAATTTATTTTAAGGGGTATACCCAAAAGGAAGTTGCCGAGGAGCTTGAAATTCCGATAGGTACCGTAAAAACCAGGAACAGAAGCTGTATTTCCCAATTAAGGGAAAATATGAAGCTATGATATGGATAGTAAAACTTACATAGCGTCAGGAATATTAGAGCTATACGTAGCCGGTACACTTTCAGATAAAGAAAATCTGGAAGTATACGAGTATGCCCAAAAACATCCCGAAATCCTTAAAGAAATCGAGGCAATAGAAGCATCTATCCTTAAATTATCCGAAAAGGCCTCACCAGGATTACCACACGGATTTGATATCGTGAAGGATAAAATAGCCCTAGAAGAAGAGACCAAAGTAGTCCCACTGAAGAAAAAAGACATCAATTGGTCTTGGTACGTGGGTTGGGCCGCATCGGTATTGCTGGCCGTTGGTCTTTTTTGGATGTATATGCAAAACCAAGAATTAAAATCCAACATGCTAAGTATTGAAAAACAGAACAAAGCTTTGGAGCAGGAAATCATGGATTCAAAAGTTTCTTTGGAAAAATCAAAAGCATTGCTCGCCACCATTAGAAATAAAAATATTACCGTTGTTCCCCTAGAAGGGCAAGCGGTCTCCCCAGCATCATACGCAAAAGCCTACTGGAACAACAAAGAGCAAAAACTGCTCATTGACGCCCAAGGGCTTCCCGAACCCCCGCAAGGCATGGTGTATCAGGTTTGGTCATTACAACTTAATCCGCTTACACCAACCAGCATTGGCCTTTTAGACGACTTTACCGAGGACGAAAACAGAATTTTCGCATTGAACAATCCCAACCAATCCGAAGCTTTTGGTATTACGTTAGAGCCTGCAGGGGGTAGCGAATCTCCCAATTTAGAGCAATTGTATACTTTGGGAGCCGTTTCTTCATAATCGAAAAAGCTGAATAACCTTGAGAAAAAGCTATTGTCCTTTTTGAGCAAATATCAGCTATGGGATGAATAGCTGTGTTTTGCGCCAACATCGTAGGCCGTTGAAAGCTTATCCAATATACGTTTACATGAGTTGTTATTCTTCTAGTCAGTTGAACTGGTACAAAATTCAAAATCGAATATATCATCAAACAATGTAGTAGTGATATGCCAATTCATGTGATTTTAAAGAACAAAAAACGGATTTCAACTCTACAGAACTAGCCAGAGCATTTTTTACCTTAAGTTCTTATTCTCCGATGCGGATTTTTATTTATTTCAACCAAAAAATATACTCCAATTGCCAGAATAACATTAAAATGAACAACGGTGACATACGATTATATATCTACCGTGCGCCTATGCATTCGCAAAGCCCCTACCACCCATTTTGGCAAAGGTTTAAAAGGGTTTCTTTTTTTTAGATTGATATGGATTCCGAGTCTTTTAAAAATGGGAACCTTATGGGTTTCGACCAGCTCTATCAAAGTACCGTCGGGGTCTTCCATATAGGCAAAACGACCCGCCGCATCGCCCATATCAAAACTATCGGCACTATCTACCTTAAAGTGATACCCCAATTTATCCGTTTCATCTTTTAGGGCATTTAAACCACTGATGTCAAAACATAAATGGATATATCCCAAATCGCCCCATAGGCGATTTTCGTATATGGTGTTGGGACTTCTTTCCAAAACTTGGACCAGCTCAATCTGTGAAGGTCCGTACAACTCGCCAAAGCCACCAAATTTTCTATTTTCATGTGTTAACACCACCTTTCTAAAGGGTCTGTGACCACCTGAGATTTTTGAAAATTCCGTAAATGTATCGGTCGTATCGGACACAATAACAGTATAGCCTAGGACCTTTTGATAAAATGACAAGGAATCGCCTATATCAGAGACACCGATAATAGCTCCTAAAACGCCACCGGAACTAGACTTTGAACTAAAAAAACAGTAATCATCCTGTACTATCTGTACCCAATTGCCCCAAGGATCTGTGAAGAAAAAATAGGAATCAAAATAAACCTCGGTTAAATTGCCAAGCGATATTCTTTTGAATCTTTCATGGGTTTTTCCCAAATTCTTGGTACGTAACTTCATTACGTTGATACCTAAATCGCCCAACTGAAATTCATTTTTAGAAGCTTGCGGGGTTCTGCTCTTGAATTGCCATATTTCCAACCCACCACCACCAACCATGTTCATGGCCAAAATAGCATACCTATCCTCAATATTCCCAGCAGTATACCGCGTCATTAAATCGGCCTTGGATTCGTCCTCGAACACCAGTATATCAAAACCCAAATGTTTTCGGTACCAATTAAAGACTTCTTTGGCATGGGCAACACCTATACCTATTTGCTGAATACCATTAATGACTTTTCCCATTAAGACGGTTGTGTATTATTCCGATACGGTGTACGAATCAAACAATCGTGCAATGATTTCAATTTACGTGCAGGATATCCCATTTTAAAGAGAACCACCAAAAGGAGGTTAGAGAGGTTTACCCGTATGTAAGAGTTGTTTTCATATTTTCGAGCGGATACAACTAAGTCGTTCTTTATGATTTTGTATTTAATACGATTTTTTTTCATTCGTTGAAAAAATTCAAAGTCTTCCATTACCACCTGGTTTTCGTCAAACTTTCCCAATGCTTCAAAAAGTGTTTTTTGAATAAAAAGGCATTGATCGCCCCCTCCTGTAAAAATTCCATCTTTGGCGGTAAAGGAAGCATTTATTTTTAGGAAAAAGCTTTCTTTATCAAATCGATATGAGAAAAACCCGGCTTCAAATCCGCCATCCATAGTTTTTTCAATGTCCAACAGAAACGATTTTGGAGGTTGTACATCGGCATGCAAAAAAACAAGTACGTTACCTTTGGCCATACCTGCCGCCCTATTCATCTGGGTCGCCCTACCTCTACCATCACATTTGATAAGTTTTATATAGGGTGGGACTTTTATATTTTCCGAACCATCGGTCGTATCACAAGAAATCGATATGATCACCTCGGCATTACTTGCAACGACCGGATTATCAATATAGTGCACAAGTTTTAGCAAATTTTCTCTCTCGTTGTGCGCAGGTATGATGATGGTTATCATAAAAAAATCCAAAGTTTTTAGTAGCAATATATATTATGTGTAGATTACATCCACTCCTATATCATCTATCTACGTAAATTTGCCCGAAAGGTTTTATTCCATTTACGACCAAACCATAAATTGTTTTTTACGTAAGTAACAATATTACGACTCTTAAACAAAACCAATGAAAGAATTTTCCTTAAAATGTATCTCGCTGTCCGTTTTTATAATCCTGTTATCCAGTACAATTGCCACCGCCCAAAAAAAAATAGATTTTAATAGACTATCCGAAGAGTTTATAAAAAACATCAAAGAAGAAAAAAGTACCGAGCAGATACGGGAAACCCTGGCCGGCACGACCCTTGAAACCTTAGAGAACAGTTTACGTACAGATGATGAAAAACTGGCCTTTTGGATAAATATATACAATGCCTACATACAAGTGATTCTCGCAAAAAATCCCGAACTGTACGATGATAGGCGAACCTTTTTCGAGAGAGAGCAAATACCCATTGCCGGTAGAATGGTCGCATTTTCAAAAATAGAGCATGGTATCATTCGTAAATCGCAATGGCCTTTAGGACTTGGGTTAATACGAAAATGGTTCCCCAACAAGTTTGAACGAAAACTGCGTGTCGACAAACGCGACTATCGCATTCATTTTGCGTTGAACTGCGGTGCCAAAGATTGCCCACCTGTGGCCATTTACGAGCCAGAACGCTTGGAGGAACAATTGAACAAAGGCACCGATTTGTATTTACAAAAAACATCGGAATATAATGCCGGTACCCGAGAGGTCGCCGTTACCTCACTGTTTAATTGGTTTAGGGGCGATTTTGGATGTAAAAGCGGAGTAAAGGATATTTTAAAGGAATTTGACATTATACCTACCACTAAAAAAATAGATATCACTTATAAAAACTACGACTGGACGTTAGAGCTTGATAATTGGATAGACTTATAGGCTTTCTTCAAAAAGCTTCTTTTATGGTGAAATAAAAATTACTTCCCTCGCCAGATACGCCATAATCAACGCGCAGACGAACACCGTCCCTTTTGTTTATAATGTACCTTAAACCAATACCACCTGAATTTTTATAGGCAGAGGAAAATGTTTGACCCAGGTTAGGGGCGACCGTGCCCGTTGAACCAAAAGCCGCCGCGCCGAACCTGCCCGCTATCGGAAAACGGTACTCCAATGCAAAACTCAACTCGGCATTATCCTGAAATCGTCTATTGTTAAAACCCCTAGTCCTATTCGTACCTAAATAATACAGGTCGTAAAAAGGGGTATTCTCACTGCTATTGGCCAAAAACAGGTTGGCCGCAACTACTTGGTTTTTGCCTACTTTTTGGTAAAAGCGATTATCCAACTCAAATTTGGAATAGGCAAAGGTAGCACCCAGCAACTTGGAGGAAACCGCGTAATTGGTTTGAATAAAAAAACCTTTGGTCGGGAAAAAGATATCGTCCCGTGAATCATATAAAGCCGTGAAGCCAATGTTGGATATAGTTCCATCACGTTTTCCAGGAACATCGGTCGCCTCTAAAATACCACCTTCCTCAATACTTAGATCGCTATATGAATCTAACGAATAAGTGGCCCCGACCGAGATATTTGGGTAAATTTCGCGCAAAGCTGACAAACGTACCCTGGGGAAAGTAACTTCGTAAAACTCCTCGTCTTCCAATTTAGAATCAGTGCCAAGACCATAAAAATTATAAATGAATTTATAAAAGCCCAATTCACCCAAAAAACGCCATCGTTCATCATCTTTGTACACTTCAAAAGGTGCAAAAACCAAAATCTGATTACGGGTAGTGTAACTAAACGCCAATTGAAAAGAAGATGGTCTGGTCTGCAAAGTCTCGTTCTTCAACCTAAACGTGGCAATACCTACACCGCCAAATCCAAATTGTGTCTCAGGTGTGTAAAAAGCAACGGGAAAAGCGGACAGTTTTAAATTTTTTGTCGAGTCTTGGGGCTGTTTTTGCGATATCGCCGAGAGCGATATAAAATATATGATTGCATAAAGTAGTTTCGGTATTTTATATGCCATAAAGTATAAGTGGTACGTATCTTTGTTAACACCAACATGCACAAGTTAACATAGTTTTTTCGATAGCGTAAATTTTTAGGCATATATCTAAAATAGATTATCAATTTACATTCCCTTTTATGAACAGATTCTTAGGTTTTGGAAAAATAGGTATTTGTATTTTTTTGATATTGGGGATTCTTTCCGCCTTTGCGCTGCACCAATTGAAATTTTCGTTTGATTTTAGCCAGTTTTTTCCAGAGGGGGATGAAGATTTACTTTTCTATCAAGAATTTAGTAAAGAGTTCGGCACCGATGATAATTTTTTGTTGATTGCCGTGGTAAGCGATTCATCGGTCTTTGAGAAAGATTTTCTGAAGAGATTCCACCAGCTATCGCTAGATGCCAAAAAGATACCTTTTGTAAGCGATAGCCAATCTTTGACAACACTTTCCTACCCGCTCAAAACCTCTTTTGGCTATACAAAACTTCCTGTTATACACATAAACGATGTAAGTCGCTATAAAACGGATTGGGCGAAAATAAGGGAGGATGGCCTGTTCTTGAACACACTCATAGATAGCGAGGCAACTTCTTTGGTATTGGCATTGGAAACCGATGATGCTCTGGACTATGCCCAGTCAGTGGAATTACTGGGCGCCCTTAGGAAAAGTTTGGACAACAATCATCTGAACGATTACCACCTTTTGGGCAGGACTTATTTTTATGAAGCTTTGGTACAAATGCAGAAACAGGAGCTTATCACAACTTCAATCGCCTCATCCTTATTGGTTATTTTGATACTCATTTTTATCTATAGAAAACCTATTGTTGTTCTTATAGCCACATCGTCTATTATCGTGGCACTTTTGCTCTTTTTGGGATTGCTTTCGGTTTTGGGGAAAGAGCTCAACGCCATGGCCGCATTTTATCCAATTTTGATGTTAATAGTTGGTACATCGGACGTTGTGCATATTATGGACCATTATTTGGGAAAACTGATAAGCGGTGACACCAAGACAAATGCAATGATAAATACGCTAAGGACCGTAGGAGCATCCACGTTGTTGACATCGGTCACCACCGCCGTAGGTTTTGCATCCTTGCTCACATCAAAATCCAGCAGTATTGCCGATTTTGGGGTAAATTCGGCATTAGGGGTACTTGTCGCCTATGGTACGGTCATTGTTTTGACCACTTCGCTATTGCTCACAACAAAAAAGCAATATCTGCTATCTAAAAAAAGAGACCTAAAAAAATGGGATGCATATTTACTTTCGGTCAATCGTTTTACGATGCTAAGGCCAAAACTTATACTGATCGGCAGTGCAATTTTCATAGGTATCTGCATTTGGGGCGCATTTCAGGTAAATACAAACTATCAGTTTAAGGAAAGTTTACCCGAGGGGAGCAAAATAGCAAGCGATTTTGACTTTTTTCAAAAAAAATATGCTGGTTTTAGGCCTTTGGAAATTGCGGTCATCACAAAGGAAAACCATAAGGTTACCGATTTTGAGGTCGTTAGGGAAATCGATAAAATAGAAAAAGAACTTGACAAAATAGATGCCATTCAAAATGTACGTTCCGTCACATTGTTCTACAAATCATTGCACATGGCCAATAATTTGAACAAAGTGGCTTACTTTACGCTACCGAAGACCCGGACGACTTTCGACACATACAATACCGAAATAAAAAAACTGGCACGAAAAAGATTGGCCAAATATATAAATAACACTAAAACCAAAGCACGCATTAAAACTTCTGTATTGGATATTGGTACAGATAGTCTCGCGACCGTCTATAAAAATCTTAATGAATTTATAGCTACCAACACTAATACAGCAATAGTTGATTTCAAATTGACCGGTAAAGGTCTTTTGCTGGATAAAAACGCATTTTATATAAGGGATAGTCTGATAGAGGGGCTCATACTGGCTACCATCATAATAGGAATATTGATGGTGTTTCTCTTCAGAAATTTAAAATTATTATTCATATCCATACTGCCCAACATAGTACCTTTATTGTTTGCCGCAGCCCTATTGGGCTTTTTGCAAATTCCGTTAGAGGCATCAATTTCAGTAGTTTTTGCCATAGTTTTTGGTATAGCGGTTGATGATACCATTCATTTTTTAAGCAATTATAAAATACATATCGGTAATGGGGTGACCCGGGAAAAGGCTTTGGAAGAAACTTTCAAAAAAACCGGGAGAGCTTTGGTAATTACTACGCTGTTATTGTTCTTTGGCTTTTTGGTACTACTGTTTTCGGTACATAAACCAAGTGTAACGATAGGGCTCTTAATAAGCATAACACTATTAACGGCCCTCATTTTTGATTTGCTCTTAATTCCCGTACTCCTGAGGAAATTAACATGAGTGGGATTTGTCACCTTTAGACTTCATTGATTTATGTAAATCCCACCTAGCTTTCAATAGCTTGAATATTAAAACAACCATCACTACCGCCCAAATTGCAAAAAGTATATAATTTATTTCCATAAAGACTCTACTTCATATGGGAATCCCCGATTATACTTTTAATAAACATCCAAAGAACTAATATATAAAAAGTAACTAATTTCTTACAAATAAATATCATAAAAAATGAAAATACGTAAAGCCATGATTTATAATCCTATGGCTTTAAGATTAGTAAAACAACCTATAATCTGCCTAACGATAGGGTTTACCAACTAAACATGATACGATGATCCACTCCATTAATATGAAGAACCTAGAGAATCCTAATAATTTCTTTGCTAGACGGTCCCAATTCATAAACGGCCCCCTGCAACTCTTTTTTGATTTCCTGAACTTTGCTTTTCTCTCCCGAGGCTTTATATATTTGAGCGATTTGAAGTAAGATACCCGGTTCAAAGGTCTGGCCGGCAATATGTTCATCCACTATTTTTTTAGCATCTTTTATATTTCCATTTTTAAAATAACTGTATGCAAGATAGCTATAGGCCTCCGGCGTAGACCTATTGTTCACTTCTTTTCTTGAAAGCTCCAGAGCTTTGGTGTACAGCCTTGTATCATCCAAAAGAAGAGAAATATTGTACATGTTGTACATGCTACCATACCGGGCATCATCAACTAATTTGTAGTACATGTCCAAATTGAAAAGACGTTCAGTATCATTGTTCATATACGCCGCAATCTCCGATTTTAAAAGATAATAGTCCGGTGTTTTATGTGTTTTGGTAACAGCATTCATGATACGCAAAGCTTCAATCGGATTTTTCTCGTGGGAAAAAACAATCCATGCTATACCTTTTTTTGCATAGCCATTTTTAGCATCTAGCCCCAATGCTTTTAAATAATGCCTATACGAATCGTTGATTCTACCGGCATGACCGTAATAATCGCCTAAATTGGTATATGACCATAACAACAATGATTCATTTTTTGAATTTTCCGCAATTTTTGTAGCCTTCTCCATAAGTTTTATCGTGGTATCCAAATCGCCTTTATGGTCGTTCCACTTTGCCAATCTTATCAAATAGTCAAAATCTGACATGTTTTTAGTACTGTCCAAATATTTTTGGGCTTTTGTATAATTTCCCAACTCCATATGCACATCGAACAAAAGATTTTGGGATCCTTTTTTACCACTGCCAATAGCTCTTGCAGCATTTGCCCATTCCAAAGCTTCTTTAAACCTATGCTGTGATATGTAATTTCTGGCCAAAGCCCTATAATAACCTGACCTTCCTATTGCGGCAATGTCCACTGCCCTTTTTAAAGCCTGTTCTGCCATTTTTAGGTATGCAATATCTCCCGAACCTTCAAAATATCTATGGTATTCTCCCGCAACCACTCCAAAACTGGTAAGCTGCATGCTATCTTGACGTATTTTTGAGTTCCAAAGCTCAAAATTCTTTGATGTCGTTTGTATGGGTTCTGTATCCAAAAATTTATCATAATCTTTTTTATCGGTGACCTTCTTCTTGAATTCTTGCTCACAAGAACCAAAGAGTACGAGCGCAGATAATAATATCAAAGTATATTTCATCATTTTGTGATTTTAATGGTGTATTGATCAATAAAAGGGAGAGCACAACGCTCCCCCTTATCCCTTTTTCATAGCAATTTTCCCATTGCCGAGGGCTAAAATATTTTTTGGAAACTACTATTCAGGGGCTGCCAAATATGGGAATGTTGTTGAAATCGTAGCCGTTAACCCTACCCCGTCTGATGTAAGTCTAGGTAAATCGGCAGTACCATCCATATCGGTATCTTGACCACTAAAGCGATTGCCTTCTGCCCCTCCAAAAAGAAGAATCAAAGAAACATCGATAATATCGTCGGTCAACTTTCTTCCCGTAAGAGCCACCTCATCACCATCAGGTACCAGAATTCTTCCGTCCATATCGTTGTCCGTTCCCGGATCAAAATACGTTGTGGGTGCGTTTGGAGCAACTTCCAATACATCAGCAGCCAAGTACCCTGTTAAACTCGCAGCGTCTAATCCAAGAATATTGGTCTCATAATTTACGGCCATTGGATCAAGCCCCAGTAAATTGGCATAAACATCATGGTATGCTTCCAACCTTGCCTCAAAAGGTGCCTGAAAAGCTGCCGCCATTTCTGATGGAATCGAAACATTGTGCATATCCTTTGTGGCATCATCGGCACTTAACACGGTATTGATACCAGGGCGACCCATAAAATCAACTTGTGTGTATGTTCCGGAAAAATCGAGGTTTTCCTCTGGCATCATAGTATTTGGCGTATCATCCTTTTCGCATCCCACTACAAAAACAATTGTACAAAGCAATAAAAGTGTGTATTTAAAATTATATGGTTTCATGACAGTTCTGTTTTTAGAAATTATTGTTTTACGTTAGTGGTTACCCATGTTTTGTATACAGTGACCCCTAAAGCGTTTTGGCTATTTGGCGTTCCCAACATGCTATTGGGAATTTCAACGGCGATCGACATCGTATTGGCACCATCAAAAGTATCCTCGGCTTCATCCGCGGTTTTAAAGCCTCCCGGTGCCATACCGCCTATCACCGCATTAAATTGAAAAAAATCAAAAAAGAAAGCATCCTGTCTTGGGCCCGCAAAAAGTTGAACACCAGAATTTGTGGTTTCGGTGGTAGCGGTACTACCGGAAATCTCTACGTCACCTAAAGGTGAACCTACCATGACTTGACTGTTCAACCCTGTTTGAGAGGGAGCCACAGGGCCAAAAAAATACATTCTCCCGTTCCTTGGGATTGCTTGTATAATAACATCCTCGACTAAATCCCCATCCAAATCGATATTGATTTCGGTAAGTACGTTTTCGTCAAATGTACCGTAGGCCAAATCTGGTAAAACATTGGATTGTAAGTCTACTACAAAGGTGGTATTGTCCGAACCCAAAGTTGGTTCAAAAGCATAGAAATCCGCCACGTCAGCGGAAGTTCCCCTAGAGGTGGGAGCATCTATATGGTCCGCAGCCACAAGGATAATACCCGCTATTGCTGCGAAGACCAGTCCTAAATAAATTTTTGTTCTTTTCATATGATTGTTTTTAGATTAGAATCAACTGTACTTACGCAGTTGAAATCGGCAGGTTCTGTTTTAAATGTTAAAAATATGTTAACAAAATTCAAATCGGCTCTAAAAAGAAGGTATGAGAAGAAAATTCTTATTATTTATATTAATTTCGATTTTTTAAATTACCCACCTATGAACCCATCCGCCTCTGGTTGGATAAATAAGTTTGGTCATTTGACCAAAGATGGCCCAAAGTGCTTCCAAGATTTTGAAGATCTGTACGAAACGCTTAAAAAAACTGGTTTTGTGTACGGTATCAATATTAAGATACCCGATTTTATTGATTCGAGACTTGCGCTGTCAGAAGATGAAAAAGCCAAGGTCAACTTGTTGACCGCATTGTATTATACCTTTAGGTTCGAGGAAGAAGAAACCGAATTTACCGTATTTCTGGAAAAAATTTTAGGGTTCTATAAAGATTTGGATATCCATCAACTATCCTTTTTAACCAAGATATTCACTGGCAAGAAAACTTCTGACCAGTTGGAAAAGTTGATCGATTCCAGAGTGTATCTAGAAGATAATGTAATCAGTAAAACTTTTAATAGCATTATAACCAATTCTTTGCTCTTTATTGATGTACTATTGTTCAAGAGATACCTTAAAAAGCCGAAATATATTCGCTTACACGCTCAAAAACTGGAATATTTTGCGATCAACATTACCTATCATGCTTTAAATTCCAAGGAAAAGAACAAGAATGACGAGAAATTAGCACAGTTATTTGCTTCCTCTTTGACATACATCGATACCGACACACAAAATTTTGATGGTTCCTATCGCGAAAAGCTACTTCAAAACACTTCGGTTTGGGAAAATAGGTATCTATTGGACATGGCCTGTTTGACCGTATGGGAAGACAACTCTTTGGAATACACCGAGTCTGAATTCATATTCGGTATTGGAAAGGACTTGGGTTTTGATAAGCACCAAATATCCAAGTCTCTGGAAGAAATCACTGTTTTCTTTGACAAGAATGCCACGGAAATGCCATTTTTAAAAGACAATAATTTGGCCGTTCAGTTTTACGATAGCATGTCAAAAGTGGTAAACAAATTAATTTTAAGAAACAGTAAAAGGCTTCAAAAAGAACTTTCGGAAAGCGCTGAATTAGTATCCCTTTTATCTAAATCAACAGTACGTGATTTGACCAAGGAAGAGAAAAAAAAAGTGCAGAACCAATTGGTCGATATTTTCAAAAGCATACCCTCTTTGGCAATTTTCATTTTACCGGGAGGTGCTGTTTTGTTACCGATTTTTATTAAATTGATACCTAAATTATTGCCATCTTCTTTTGACGACAATCGCATTGAAAATAAAGACTAAAAAACGGTAAAAAGCCAGTATAAGGAAAATCTATAGTCGTAGTCAATATATTACTATTCAGGTTTTTATATAAACTTACTCTAACCATAACTTAAAATCTTTTACTCTTTCCCTACTTACTATGATTTCTTGCTCAGAAAATCGATTTAGCTTAATTTGAAGCCTTGAATTCGTGTAGGAAACGATATCTTTAATATGATTGATGTTCACGTAAAATTTACGGCTGGTACGAAAAAACATTTTTGGCTCCAGCTCATTTTCCAAATTTTCCAAAGTAGTGTCCAACAGATAATTTCTACCGTCTAAAGTGGCCGCATAGGTTCCTTTATTTTCACTGTAAAAGCACTCTACCTCATCGGCGTTTATGATCTTGAGGTGCTGCCCTACCTTTGCGGTAAACCTTTTTTTGTATTCTCGCTCCAAAGGGTTTGTCAACAACTTTTTGATATCCTCAAAATCCAATGCCAATTTTTGTGATTTTGGTTCGGTTTGAAACCTTTCACGATATTTTTTTACCGCACTTTCCAATTCTTCATCGTCAATTGGTTTTAACAAATAATCGATACTGTTCAACTTAAAGGCTTGTAGGGCATATTCGTCAAAGGCCGTGGTGAAAATAATGGCACTATGTACCTCTATGACGTCAAAAATTTCAAAGGAAAGTCCGTCTGAAAGCTGAATGTCCAAAAAAATCAAATCAGGATGTTCATTTTTCTGAAACCAATCCACGGCTTCTTCAACCGAATGCAGCATTGTGGACACCTCTACATCAAGCTCATTCAACATTCTGTTCAATCTTCTGGCGGCTGGTTTTTCGTCTTCTATAATTATGGTTTTCATGCTTGGTTGGGTTTGTTTCTTTAATTCTATATCTAGTGGTATGTACAATGCTTAGCACATGTGAAATTTAGAGTTGATTGTTTTTCATATGTTTCTGTATCTGACGTTCCTCCCAGTTGCTGTTAAAAAACGGAGTCCATTCAAATACTTTTATAGCATGAAGCAAAAGAAACAGTCCCCATATGATGGGTGTGCCGAATATATTCCAATTTAACCAGTGCACAAATCCAGTGTCTCCCAAAGCTTCTTCACTCAATATGGTTGTGGTTACCTGCTTCCTAAGAAAGAGTAATGCGATATTGACGACTATATATACGGCCAAATGATTATAAAAACCCCTTATTCTGGTTACCTTAAGTTTGGCCCGTTCATATTTTGTAGATCTTTTACTTTTCATTTGTTATCGGCTATACTTTTCTGATTCTTTTTTATCTTTCTCAATATACTTCTGTATTTGGCGCTTCTCCCAATCCTTACTAAAAAACGGACTGTAGTTATATACTTTAGCAGCATGAAAAGCGAGACCAATACCCCAAAAAATAGCGGTTGAAAAAGAGGCAAAACTAAAAAAAGCCTCCCCAAAACTTTCACCACCATTGATTCTGGCAATAACGGTAACGGTGGTGATGAAAATATTTACCAAAATATATACCAATAGGTGTATGTAAAACCCTTTTAGCTCATCAACGTGTTTTTTGGCACGCAACATTTTGTTCGTTCTGTTTGTCTCTTCTAGTTCCATCGTTCTTGTTTTTCGTCTTTTTTCATAAACTCCTTGATTTTGCGCTCTTCCCAATCCTTGCCCATGAACGGGTTTAAACTAAAAAGCTTTATGGCCCTAAAAATCAAACCTATGCTTACCCCAAAAACCACCCATAAAAACCATGGGTATTCCCATTCATTAAGGTAATAGTTAATACCACCCGTAATTCCTATGGCGATTAAACCAGAGGTTATTTTGCCATAAAACTTTTTTAGGTCGGCCACCCTTTCTTTTGCCCTAAAGTATTTATTATTTTGATCTTTGTTCTCCATAATTTCTAGTTTTGGGGTTACGACTTTTGCATGAACTCTTTTATTTTACGCTCTTCCCAGGCCTTACCAAAGAAAGGGCTGTACCCATATGCACCAAAACCGTGCATGGCAAGTCCAAAACCCCAGCCCAGGGCGGGAAATATTACCCATGGAAAATTGGTTGTGACATAGTTTACTAGGGCCAAAATAGGTATTACGATGCAGTAAGCCAGTAGGTTCCCATAAAAGCCTTTTATGGCCTCTACTTTTTCTTTCGCTTTTTGATATTTTCTGTTGTTGCTTAAATCTTGAATTTCCATTTTATGCTTTTTTTATTAATCCTTTATTCTTTTTGATATATCAAATTTCAATAAGAAAAGTCTTGATTTAAAAAATGAAATACTCAATTGTAATTTATCGTGGATGAATTGTTATTTTGACCTCATTAAAAAAAATGAAAGCTTAAAAATTCTCGTCCTCCATGTATTTTTTTATTGTTTTTTCCTCCCATTTTCTACCAAACAGGGGGTTGTACCCAAAGGCTTGTAACCCATGCCCAAAAAGTCCAAAGCCCCAACCCAAAGCCGGAAAAATAGCCCAGGGAAAACTGGTTGTACGATAGTTGATATATGCCAATATGGGTATTACGATGCAATACGACGTCAAATTGCCATAAAAACCCTTTATGGCCTCTACCCGTTCCTTTGCCTTTTCATAACGCTTATCCTCAATGTAAGATTCTTGCGTCTCCACTACCGATACTCTTTTGAAAAGCATGGGCAAAAACACATTAAAGTGTGAGGCGGTCTTTTCTATCAGTACCTCTTTATTTGTCAAAATGCCATAACGCTGCTTAATATTTTGCAATCCCACGCCCGTACTCTTTTTTACGACTTGTTTCTCTTGTATGTTGTTGCTGATAACGAGCATATCATCAATTTCTTCAACCTTTATTTGCAAAGGCTTCTTAGAGGTAACGATATTATGCTTCACTGCATTCTCCAACAACAATTGAAGGGATAAGGGAACAATTTTAGCATCAGGGTTTTTTGAAGCATCAGGAATATCAAAGACAATACTATCCTCAAAACGCATTTTTAAAAGTCGTACATATGTTCTTGCGAATTGCAGTTCTTCGTCTACCGATACCAAATCCTTATTCTTCTGTTCCAATACGTATCTATATACTTTGGAAAGTGAGGTAGTGAATTTTTGTGCCTGGTACGGGTCTTCTTCGATGAGGCTCGTAAGCACGTTTAGACTATTAAAGAGAAAATGGGGGTCTAATTGGTTTTTAAGCGCATCAAATTTTGCCGAAGCCGTACTAGCGATTACTTTTTGCTCTTTTACTTTATTCTCTTGCCTATACCTGTAATACCAAATGGCATAAAAAATAAGGGATACCCCAAGAGCGATAATCATAGGTTGTACATAGGAACTCCATTTTTCATTGGATAAAAATTGGATTATGGACCTATTATAAAACCCTACCAATATGATAAACCTAGAGACGAAGACACCTATGCATGAAACCACAATATTACCCGTTACGGCAATGGTCATTCGCCTTGATGTGTATATGTAATAGTTGTATTTTCTTACCAGGTAAAAGAACCAAAAAGCGTTGACCATATAAAGAATGACCGAGAATATCATATTTTCATAATACTCTCGCCACATATCCCCGATGATATACTTATACGTAGTGCCGTTTTCGAAATAGTAATAGATTACAAATCCAAAGAAAATCAATGTACCCACCAAAACGGCCTTGATAATCTCCTTAAAAAATCTATTCTTGCCCATTAATTACAATTTTCAGCTATTTCTTTTGCCCTGTCCTCGCCCCAATTAGGGTGAAAATCAGACGCTGCTTTAAAGGTAGCAAAAAGTTCCAAGGAACGTTCCACATCCTTGCAATAGGGCGAGGTATCCTGACCAAAATATTTTGCAGAACCCATATCCCATTCCGCTTTGGAAAAAACAACACGGGGATTGTCCGGCGCCAGTTCCAACGCTTTTTGGTATAATGCGGCCACTTTTCCAGAGAGTGACATGCCATATGTCGCGCCGTCAAAAGCTATCCATGCGGTATGTATCATGGCCTGTTGTACCAATATTTCGGGATTATTGGGCGATATGCCCTTAGCAACATCCAAAAATTCCTGAGCCTTTGTTAACTGCTGAGTCAATTTTTCTTTGTCCTTTTCACCAAAAGATAATATAGTATTTATAGAGGACACATAATAATAGGGCAGCCAATTATCCATCTCGGCATTGGAAATACGCTCGAACATATTGGCAGCCTCTGCCAGATTGCCTTCCTGCCAAAAACCGAATGCTTTTTGCATACCCTTGGTGTATTGGTCTTGGGCCGAAATGCTAATGGTTGATAGAAAAAACACTACTAGCACTAAATTTTTCATTTTATATATTTTTAAGATTCAACAGTGTAAAATTGAAGTTTATGCATCTCTATTTGAAAAAAGAAATACCGAGTTGTTGATTTTGGCTACTGAATTGCAGTAATTTTGTCCAATGATCAGGAATATTCAACTTCGGTTATCATTAAAAGAAGAAGCTCAATCCGGAAGCCTAATAAAGAAGGTCGCCGAACACCTGGGGGTTTCAGAAACCGATTTTCACCTGAAAGTACTTCGTAAATCTATCGACGCACGCAAGCCTACTATCTATTTTAGCTATAAGCTCAGTGTATATATCAATGAACCCATACCACCTAAAAGCACGTATACCTTTGATTATAAAGATGTTTCCAGTGCAAAACCCGTGCACATCATAGGTTTTGGTCCGGCAGGCATGTGGGCGGCATTACGCTGTTTGGAACTAGGGTATAGACCCATTGTTCTGGAACGTGGTAAAAATGTACAGCAAAGACGTCGAGACCTAAAGGCCATAAACCAAGACCATATCGTAAACGAAGATTCCAATTATTGCTTTGGCGAAGGCGGTGCGGGAACCTATTCAGACGGAAAACTATATACACGTAGTCTAAAAAGAGGTGATGTACGACGAGTGTTTGAAAGTTTGGTACATCACGGGGCGACGGAACAGATTTTGGTAGACGCACATCCACACATAGGGACGAACAAACTACCCAAAATCGTTCAAAATATTCGGGAAACGATCATAAAGTTTGGTGGCGAGATTCATTTTAACACCAAAGTGACGGATTTTGTCATAGAAAACAATCGGTTAAAATCCATTATTTTGAACCATTCGAACGAAATATCGGTAAAACGGGTTATTCTTGCAACCGGACATTCAGCCAGAGATATTTTTTATCTATTGGACAAAAAGAACATTCATATAAAGGCCAAATCTTTCGCCATGGGGGTACGGGTCGAGCATCCGCAGCACATAATAGATTCCATTCAATACCATTGCAAGGGCGAGCGTAACGAATTGCTTCCTGCGGCAGCCTACAGCCTGGTGCATCAAGTAAAAGGCAGGGGTGTCTATTCGTTTTGTATGTGTCCCGGCGGATTTATCGTTCCCGCTGCAACCGCTCCCGGCGAGGTAGTCGTAAACGGCATGTCGCCTTCCAAACGAAACAATCTATATGCGAATTCAGGTATCGTGGTAGAGATAAACGTGGAGAGCGATATTTCAAAATATGAAAAGTTTGGAGCGCTGAAAGGGTTGGAATATCAAAAATACTTGGAACGATTGGCCTTTACCTCCGGTGGGCGTAGCCAAACGGCCCCCTCACAACGATTGACAGATTTTGTGGAAGGAAAACTATCGACCAATCTCAATACTACCTCTTACCAGCCTGGACTCAATGCCGCCCCCTTACACTCTTTATTACCAAAATCAATAGGTAGCCGACTACGACAGGGGTTTGCTGAATTCGGTAAAAAAATGAACGGTTATTATACTTCTGAAGCCAATATTGTAGGGGTTGAATCAAGAACCTCATCACCGGTCACCATTCCCAGAAATAAGCAATTGGAACACCCACAAATCAAGGGTCTTTTTCCATGTGGCGAGGGTGGTGGTTATGCAGGTGGCATCGTTTCTGCCGCGATGGATGGCGAGCGGTGTGCCGAGGCTGCGGCCCATGGTTTATAAACTTACTCTTTTTTTACTCTATAGGTAATCCTCCTATTGGTGATAACGCTACCTACTGCTACGGTCAACGAGGCATTATCAGAGGCAACGGCCGTACACGATGAAGATGAATTGGACACCAAGACACGATACATAAATCCGTTTTTGGAAATATCAACAGCAGTATCACTCAACGTAAGGGTACTGGTTTGTGCTCCGGAATAATCGGCACCATCTGTAATATCGGTAAATGTTGCGCCACTATTTGTGCTGACCTGCCATTGCCATATATCAACATTATCAGCCACAACTGAAAAACTTATGCTCGTGCCTGCTATGGTCGATACGTTTGAAGGTTGGGTGGTGACCAAAAAATCGGAAACGATAATGCTTTGGGTAACATCAGTACTGTTCCCGGCCAAGTCGCTGATACGATACGTTCTTGTTATGGTCTCAGGATTGGAACCTCCATCAGAAATGTCACCAATATGCATAACCGTTAACTGGCCCGAGCAGTTATCAGCTTCATCATCTACCACGGTGACGTCAGGTAAAGGTATATCATCAGAACAAAATACATTCATGTTTGGTGGGTTTGATGCTGTTGGATCGGTACTATCGTTTACGGTTATGGTTTTGGTAAAAGGTACACTTGTATTGCCACTGCTATCGATAGCCTGATAGGTAATTACCCTAACGTAATCATTCTGGGAATTAAAGGTTGTTATTACATCGCTAATTTGGGTCACTGTTACTGCTCCGCAATCGTCAGTAGCCACTGGCGGGGTAAATGTTACGGCACCACAAAGGATAGATATACCATCGGAACTTGGATTGAAACCAAAATTTACCCCTGACCATTGTATATTTCCCCCAGGTATTCCCCCAAAAGCAGGGATAGAGCTTGTTCCCGTTAAAATCAAATCAAAAGTACCGTCACCATTATCGATTTCCGAATAATCAAATGCTGATTGATTTGACAACTGTGTTGGATCTAATTGATAATCGGCATTAGTTATCTGTACTTCCCAAGAATCAACTACCGAACCTGTATTGTTTTGTAGTCCAAACCCCCAAGAATACTGCTGTTCGTTAAAATATGTTGTCCGCAGGTCGCTGCATGCGCTTAATCCGGGCACATCTGTGGCACACTCGTAAGTTTCATCCAAGGCTCCGGTAGCCGTTACCCAAGTAGGCCCTGTGTTATCGATTGTTATACTGGTGGTGGCCGTTAGGTTCAAAATCGGATCTCCTGTCATTCCCCCGTATTCCACTACGTACCCCTGTGATGCATAGGCACCACCCCCACCTGTATTGGGCAAATCGTTCCATGACCCCTGTATACCTACACTGTTGTCGGTAATATGGGCATAATCTTCTCCTCCGCAACAGTTGTTCGGTTCATTGTTATTCCAAAAATCATAGGTTATTGTAGTTCCACCAACACCTCCATTCCAAAACAGTGTTCCAGCTTCTGGTCCAGTGACCCATCGCCATTCGCCTTCTACGGCTACATCATTGGCACCTATCCAACCAACACCTTGGGCTTGAGAGCCCGAAAAATCGGCCTCTTGTTGCGATGTTAGGGTTACCAAATACCCTTGCAATCCAAAATAGGTTCTATTGCTTGCGGCTGCTTCAGCATCTGTCCAAGTGATACCGGGGTCTGACACAAACTCGTAATAGTGTTGTGTACTGGGCAGGAAATTCGCCTCGCCCACAGTAATGGAAAATTGGCGTGTTCCAGATGGGTTTGTAGAGCTCGAAGAAAATTCAGTTGCCAGTATAGCAGTCTCAAATTCGCTATATGCAGCTGGTCCCAGTAGCGTTATCTCTCCCTGAGTTGCATCCCATGATGCCGTGATATTAGGGTGGCTGCCCGTCAAGGTCAGTAAATCCTCTCCGTTTACATAACCATTGGAAATTTGGATATATACCGCAGTAGTTGTTGTATCGTCGGGATCGGTAATATTGATAGATTCTGCGACAGGTACCGAACCGCCAGGACAATAGGTTTGACTACCAGAACCGGCGACAACAGGTGGTTGGTTTGGAAGTTGCGCAGTGAAAAGTAGGTTATCAATATAAATACGTTCTTGATTTACGTCCCAATTCCCATCAGTAGCAATGAATCGTATGGCAGAATTTGCACTAATTTCGTTAGGGTTCAAATTGTACGAAAAACTCCCGGTACCGGACAGTACCCCAACGCTAACGAAGTTGCTACCATTGTACATTTGTACCGTAATGGTCTCATCACCGTTTGTTCTTTCATAATCCAAGGTAAGCGTTGCGGTCGCATAGGCAGATAAGTCCAAGTTTCTCGTAATGTACCTTCCGTCCATATTGGTAAAGCGAAGCCTACGATTGGTACCATTGTTATCAATGCGTATTCGGCCATTTGTCGCATTAGTATTTTCTCCAGTCTCTACCCACCCCCCCAAAAAATTTTCAGATCCATCATTGTTGGTGTAGCTACGCACGTTGAAATCATCGGCAAAAGTGTCTTGACCCATGCAAACATTACACAACATCAAAATAAAAAAAGTAAAAAGAGATAAGTGTATCCGCATTGATTAATTATAATTTAAAGTGGTTTTTGACCAAAATCTTTACCATAAAATTACCTTATATGTCGCCTAGCATAGAATAAATGTTGTGCAAACCCAAAAATACATGGTTAAAACACATCGTATTGTTGTTTACAAATACTGAAATCTATTTCTTACAAAAAAATAATGGATTCTAGCTTTTCAATTTAAGTGCAGCTTTAACCTTATCTTCGCCGCTTATAAATAATTATGACATTTAAAGATCTAGGTTTAGCCGAACCCATATTAAAAGCTTTGGAAACCGAAGGGTATACCCAACCTACCCCTATTCAAGGACAAGCGATACCCATATTGTTAAAAGGAAAAGACTTGTTGGGTGTTGCCCAAACAGGAACTGGAAAAACGGCAGCTTTTGGGATTCCCATCCTTCATCATTTGTATACATCACCAAATAATCAGAAAGGCAGAAAACGCATCAAGGCATTGGTAGTAACCCCCACACGTGAACTTGCCATTCAGATCGGGGAAAGTTTTACGGCCTACGGGAAACATACGGGACTAAAAAACACCGTGATTTTTGGTGGGGTAAAACAAGGAAAGCAAGTAGATATATTGCGTAATGGCATCGATATTTTAATCGCTACGCCCGGGCGACTTTTAGATTTGATGAACCAAGGTTTCATTTCTCTACGTGATGTTGAATACGCCGTGTTGGACGAAGCTGATCAAATGCTCGATATGGGTTTTATACACGACATCAAAAAAATCATCGCCAAATTACCGGCAAATCGGCAATCGCTGTTTTTCTCAGCAACGATGCCCAAGGCCATTGTAGAACTTTCCCGTTCCATTCTAGGGGATTTTGAACAGGTCACCATTAAGCCACAACAGGCCACAGCCGAAAAAGTAACGCAAGGTGTATATTTTGTAAGTAAAAAAAACAAACCCAAACTGTTGGTACATCTGCTTAAGGAAAAGCCCACCGACTCGGTTTTGGTATTCTCAAGAACCAAGCACGGCGCAAACAAAATAGTGAAAAAATTGGCCCAGGCCGATATTAGGTCTGCTGCCATTCACGGCAACAAATCCCAAACGGCCCGTCAAAAGGCCTTGGGTGATTTTAAGGATGGTAAATTAAAGGTGTTGGTAGCCACCGATATCGCTGCACGTGGTATTGACGTAGAAGAACTTTCCTTGGTCATCAATTTTGATTTGCCCAACGTGCCAGAAACTTATGTGCACCGTATAGGGCGCACGGGCAGGGCAAGTGCCAGCGGTATAGCGCTATCATTTTGCGATAAGGAAGAACGGCCCTATTTAAAGGATATTGAAAAATTGATAAGGCAAGAGGTGCCTAGAATGCCCGAGCATCAATTCATTGACGAAGATGATACGGACCAACAAAGAGAGCCCCAAAAGCAATCACAAAAACCCAGAAACCAAAATAGAAGTAAAAACCGTAATAGAAATCGCTCCGGAAATTCAAATTACCGCGGAAAAAAAAACAGTAACAGGAACAGCGGTAGCCGAAACAATTCCCAAAAGAGTAGTGAATAAAATCCTTTCTTTTACGTAACCATAACAAATTTTAGTCTATGGCGAAAAAACAACTATTCGTGTATGGTAGTGGCCGTCACACAAAACCTTTCTTAAACCATATGGCACGGATTACCGGTAAAAAAACACCCAATATTTGTTTTTTACCAACAGCCAGTGGAGATGATGATGCTTATATCGAAAAGTTTTATGGGGTATGTTCTCAAATAGATGTTGCCCCACATGTGCTCAAAGTTTGGGTAAATTCCTATGACCATAAACAAACATTTGCCGAGATTATCAACGCTATGGATGTTATCGTGGTAGGTGGCGGCAATACTTTAAATATGTTGGCCATATGGAAAGCCCAGGGCATTGACCTATTGTTGAAGAATGCTTATGGCAACGGTGTGGTGATGGGCGGTGGCAGTGCAGGTTCCCTATGCTGGTTCAATGGTGGTACAACCGATTCCCGACCTAAGGAATTAAGTATCGTAGAGGGGATGCGCTTTATCGATAAAAGCCATTGCCCACATTACAATTCAGAAAAATCAAGGCGGCCCTTATATCACAACAACATTTTGGAAGGAAGTTTAACTGACGGATATGCGTGTGACGATCGCTCCGCTATTCATTTTATCGATGGAAAAGTTGAAAAATCGGTATCGCTCGATGACGAAAACCATTCATATTACGTATACATTAGAGAAGGCAGTATCATAGAAGAAAAAATTGATGGTGAGATAATTTCCTGAGCAGTTTCACG
Source organism: Costertonia aggregata (assembly GCF_013402795.1). GTDB lineage: Bacteria > Bacteroidota > Bacteroidia > Flavobacteriales > Flavobacteriaceae > Costertonia > Costertonia aggregata. The sequence goes on from NZ_CP058595.1 coordinate 249,672, forward strand.
CTAAATCGATAAAATCTGCATGTAAAACAATTATAATTAGTTTACGTAACATTTTATATGTGCCACAAACCTATTATAAATATTGAGGTAAGTATTCAGTTCGGGTGGATTTTTATGATTCAAAAGAATGAAAAATTATATCAAGAAGAAGAATTTCATCAAAATACACAACAGGTCATCAAGACAGTTTGTAAATGTTATATTCGATGTGAACATCCTTATAATTCCCGGTTTAAAATATAAACCAAAATCGCTAACTTGATGAAGAAATTAAATCAATTACAATCCTATATTTTGAAGAAAACCGCTACATTTTTGTTTCTGCTCGTGATGTTTTTTTTACATCCTATCGCAGCTCAAGAAATAGGTGTGATGTCCTACAATATCAAATACGATAACGTACAGGATACCGTAAATAATTGGGACGGCCGCAAAGAGGCCATGGTAAGTTTAATACGTCATTATGGCCCTAAATTTATTGGTATGCAGGAAGTGCTTCACAAACAATTGAAATATTTGGATGATAATCTTGCCTCTTATGAATATATTGGTGTTGGTAGGGACGATGGAAAATTGAAAGGGGAATTTTCACCCATTTTTTATGACACTTCACTGTTTGAGCTTATCAAAAGCGAAACGTTTTGGTTATCGGACACTCCTGACACGATTTCGGTAGGTTGGGACGCTTCAATGGAACGTATCTGCACGTATGGCCTTTTCAAAAGTATAGCGGATGATCAAAAACTATTTGTCTTTAACACGCACTTTGACCATGTTGGGGAAATTGCACGAGAAAAATCGGTTAGCCTAATCATCAAAAAAATAAATGAATTGAATAGTAAAAATCATCCCATAATTTTAATGGGCGACCTTAACTTGATGCCCGGAGAAAAACCAATACAAAAGCTACAAGAAACATTTACAGACGGTATGAAATTTGTTGGAAACGCTTTTTATGGCCCAATAGGCACGTTTAACGGTTTTGATGCAGATAGGGTTTTGGACCAACGTATTGATTATATATTTACGAAGAACCTACAGGTAAAATCTTATATACATATTGATGACCGTATGGAAAACAATAAATACATATCCGATCATCTACCAGTTCTTTTAAAATTTGATTATCAATAAATAACCCTATGTACGTTCCCGATCATTACAAAAACGAAGATTTAAGCCAAGTAAAAGACTTTTTAAGACACAACAGTTTTGGCATTTTAATAAATCAGGTAAACGGAAAACCTTGGGCTACCCATATTCCCTTGGAGCTTGACACCGATGAACACGGAAACGATATTTTGGTAAGCCATATCGCCAAAGCCAATCCACAATGGAAACATTTTAATGAAACCGATCAAGTGCTCTGTATTTTCAATGGGCCGCATAGCTACATATCATCCTCATGGTACAAAGCCGAAGAAGTACCAACTTGGAACTATATAGCGGTACATATTTATGGCAAACTCAAAATATTGGAAGAAGACGAAGTTTTAAAGTCGATGCACAAACTTGTGGCCAAATATGAACAGAATTCCAAAAACCCAATCTCATTGAGCGATATGTCATCCAAAACCATGAGACAGATAAAAGGTGTTGTGGGTTTTCAAATTTCTATCGACGATATTCAGGCTACGTATAAACTTTCACAAGGTCGAGAACAGGACCATGCCAAAATTATATCAGAATTGGAAGAAACCAATAATCCGGGAAGCAATGCCATTGCAAATGAAATGAAAAGTTGAACAAGGTCATCAAAAATCTTTTGGAACCGTTATCTCTTCTTTTGTAATTACAGCAGGGCTGTTCATCATTTCAATCGTATTATGATTGTCTTTCAGGGCAACCTTGGCCCCGTCCCAACTATGCCATTGTAAAAAATAAGCAGCTTTGCCTTTTAAGGCATGGGCCAAATGCATCGTATCCCAATTTCCATAACTGTTTTCAGATGGCCCACATTCGCTCATAACAATGGTCTTACCCAATGTTTTTAGTTTTTCATAATCGGGAAAATCGGGGTTTTGGCCATAATAATCCATACCGACTAAATCCACATAATCCGACCCGGGATAAAATTCGGTCACCCCGGCATTCCAGCTGGTCTTTGGAATTACCGAGTAGGTCCAAATAAGATTGTCCAAGCCATATTCATAGGTCAATGTGTTGTAAAGATCGATCCAAAGTGCCTTAAAATCCCCCGAATTGGTCTGTTGATTGTTGTATGCGTTGATGCCCCACCAAAAAAAGTCTCCGTTCATTTCATGAAAAGGTCGCCAAATTACCGTGACTCCCGCATCCCGAAGTTGCTGCAATGCTCCGGCCATATTATCCAGTTCCGTCCTGTAATTTATCCAGGCCTTATTGGTTTTGTTCGCCCCACGCAATAGGGTTTTTAAATGTATTTTTTCTTTGTTCTCTACAGTGTTGCAGTATACATCATACCCATCTAAAAAGGGATTGTCCGCATGCCAACTTACCGTGACCAATCCTCCCGATTTCCAATGTTCTATTAAAGTATCAACAGGGTAATCCGTACTAGGAAAAAAACCAAAATCCGCACCTATAATACCAACGGTCCTACCCGTTTCATCAGCCAAACGGTCAACATAATCTTCATAATACGATGCCGTTGCATCGGGGCCATCACCGCAATGTTGCCCTACGATAATCTGCTTATTGGTAATAAGAGCATCAAAATACGCGAGAATAGCTTGTTTGCTCCTATTGCCCAAGTTGGGTACGTCATCAACGATTTGTTCCGATTTTTCCATATTGTTTGAGACTTTGGTGTCAATATCCAAAATTGATGTGTTTTCCGTACTACAGGACAGTATGAGGAGAAGCTCTAGAGCTAGGAGTATCTTTTTCATATGAATATAATTAATGGTCTATCTAGGGAATACAATAACTATTCCGAAAAAATAAATCAATAGTCATACCTTTATACTCAATTATTTCACGCTTTTTTTGTTAAAGTGAAAATCATATGCATTTACCCATCAAAATCATTTTAATATTTCTACTTATGAACAACATCTCTTTATTTGACTTTTCCCGAGATTCTGATATCAGTAAGTGGGTAGTAGTAAATGATGGTGTTATGGGCGGTCTATCCCAAGGTAGTTTTAAATTGAACAAGAAAGGTCACGGTGAATTTAGTGGATACGTATCTTTAGAAAACAATGGCGGATTCTCATCGATACGGTATCCGATAAAAACACTTTCTACCGAACCATATTCCAGATTCGAAATCAAATTAAGGGGCGATAGGAAAAATTATCAGTTTAGGGCAAAATCCCAACGCTATCAGAGACATTCCTATATTTCAAAAATTGAGACCAATGGTGATTGGCAAACCATAACCGTAAAGTTCTCCGATATGTACCCTGCCTTTCGAGGCAACATTCTGGATATACCTAATTATGATGGCAGAGCCTTGGCGGAAATCGCATTTTTGATAGGAAATAAAAAAGCGGAAGATTTTAAATTGGAGATAGATTACATAAGGCTGCAATAAAAAAGCCGCTCCAAAAGAGCGACTTGATCACGATACTATTTTAATTTTATTACAGATTATCCAATTGATTGCTTTTTTTGTCGGCACTTATGGTCCAAAAGAACCCTACCACGAAGAATGCATCGGCAGTTGGTCGTATCGCACGGCGTTCAAAAACACCGTCCATATTTGGTGTATTGGCGTACTGATAGCCGTTCACATTTTTAAAGCCGGTAACATTGGTCACTGAAAAGAACAGTATTTTTTGCTGTGAAATCAAATAGGCCCAGTTCAAGTTAAGGCTATTGAACGGTCTTGTTTTCTCCGCCAAGAATTCGGGCGTGTTCGGATTGTCATACGGCCTGCCAGAGCCATAATTGTAAGAAACCCCGATTTGCGAACGCCAATCTTCTACCCAATACTTTGTTACCAAAGACAAACTATGTGCCGGAGCAAAATTCGGGGTAGCGCTTTCCCTAAAGTTTCGAAAATCACGCTTTGTATTCAAATAAGAATACGATGCCCAATAATCCAGGTTTTTTATACTCTTGTTGTCACGCCAAAAAATATCGATACCTGTGGCATAACCGTTCCCTAGGTTATTGAATTCAGAATTGAATTGTGGCATTTCGGTATCAAACTTCACGAGGTTATCATACTCTTTATGGTAGGCTTCCGCAATAAAGGTTTTTCCATCAGATAAGTAACGGTAATTCAAAATGTAATGTGAAGCCTTTTCAAAACTCAAGCTTTGGTCAAATTTTAAAGATTCAGTCAAAGGGTTCTGGTAAAAATCCCCATAGGCTAAGGAAAACTGTCCGTTTTTACTGCTTTTATAAGCCAAAGATACCCGTGGTGCTATGTTGGATTCCTCTAAAAAGCTAGAATATTCGCCACGTACACCTAGTTTCATGGCGAATTTGTTGCTGAAAAACACATCCGCTTCTGCAAAACCCGAACTTAAATTATCCTGAAAGCCGGAATCAAAGGTGAATCCATCGGGAGCGATAAAATTCTCTTGATAATCCGTTATAAAATGTTCTGCCCCCATATTCAATTGAAACCGGTTGTTGAAGTTCTTCTTTAGTTTAACCTTTAAATGGCCTGCGGTTTCATTGGCATCAATAGTATTGGCCTGAACACCGATATCATTTCTATCGGAAGAAATACTGGCGCCAGCGGTCATCGTCCATTCCTTGTCAAAAAAATGTTTGTAAGAACTGTTCGCATAAAGATTGCTGTTCTTTAATCTAAAATTTACGAAATCATCAAAATTGATATCCTCTTGATCTAAATCTAGATTGGCTTGATTAAAACCTGTATAGAATTTAAAGATGCTATTGTCCGTTTTGCTCCTAAAAACCGTCTCTCCGGAAATAGATTCGTAGGGTTTGTTCCAGCGTGCACCTTGTTCGTTGGGAATGAGCCATTGATACGGTGCAAAATTGATATACTGTGCGTTGACGCTGAGCGACTTGTTTCCCCAAATTTCTGTTCTGCCCAAACCTCCTCCTACCGATAAAACGGATATTTCGGTCTTTTCTTGATCTGGTTCGTCAATAGTGTTCAATAATAATACGCCTGAGAGTGCTTGCCCGTATTCAGCAGAATATCCTCCCGTGCTAAAGGTAATCCCTTTAAATAGGAAGGGTGACAAACGACCTCTAGTGGGAATATTGTTGGCAGTTGCGTTAAAGGGTTGAAAAACACGGAGACCGTCAACAAACTGTTGTGTCTCCCCTGCCTGGCCCCCTCTAACGAAAAGCCGACCGTCTTCACTCACATTTGAAGTACCGGGCAAAGTCTGCAAAGCTCCTATAAAATCGCCTGCAGCTCCTGCCGTGGTAACGATATCCAAAGGTTTTAAGACTGATACTTTTGAATTATCCCCTGCTTGAAAACTGCCTGCCGTTAGCGTTACCCCGTTTAATTGATTTATCGCCTCGCGTAAGGTAATTTTCATATTTTGCAAATAAGTGACATCGCCCGCCTGTAGATAAGTTTCAAATGACATCATGGAAACTATTAGGTTTTGCGTTCCGGTTTCCGATGTTTCAAAACTAAATTTCCCGTTATCATCAGTAGAGGCCCCGTCATATGTACCCTCTAAGTAGACATTTGCCCTTACAATGGGAATATTTGCCTTATCCACTACTTGACCGCTAATGATAGTCTGTGCATACGTAAAAGTTGTAAAGCATGCGATATAAAATATAAATAACTGTTTCATCATTACTTTTTTATTGATTGACGAAACAAAGATGTTATTTAAGTACAGCGCGCTATAATGAAGTATACCGAACTGTAATTTTTTAGTACCGAATTGTTGGAATATTATTTTTGTACCGGAACAAAATGGCTGCTGCCTATGATAAAATGCTCATTATCCTTTGGGTATAGGCCAAAGAAAAGAGATTCGGCCTTACCATTATTGTATTTCAAGGTAATGGTATAGGTGTTGATCTCATATCTTCCGGCAGAAGTACTTTTACTATAAATAGATTTCCAATTAGTACTACCGCCCTTTACGGTTACCCATGCAAATCGTCCTTTATCATCAAAAACAACCGTACTGACATTTATGACCGTAGCTCCCCCAAAGGGATCGCTCGTATTGAATTTACCGTTTAACGTAAAACCTTTAGACGCTTTCCTCAACGGAAAAAACTTTTTCCAATCATAGGTTTTTCCATTTTTACTTCTGGTGACGTATAGCGTATTTCCCTTCTTTGCCCACCGGTCCCATTTTTTTGGATTTTTCTTTTTTGATGCAGCTATATCAAATGATTCCAAAGGTTTAAATGGGTTGGTAAAAACATCTCCATTTTTATAAAGTATGTTTACCTCATTATTTATGTATACACCGTTTAACCCATATGAAGTTACCGTTCTCAAAATCACATCCTCGATTTTTGATAAAGCATCGGCCAATGGTGGGGATTGGGTATTTGGTGCTGATACCGTTGGCGATGCATCTTCAAACGCATCAACTTCTTCTTGTATTTGTATTGAATTGGAATCTACCAAGGGATTTTCCTGAAGCAATTGCTCGGCCAATTTTTGTATCTCGGGACTATTTTTCTTGGCCAACTCAAACATACTGGCCACCCAAAAGGCTTTTAAAATCAAAGCATCATATTTTCTTTGTTTAAAAATATCGGTACGTTTTGAATCGATATTGTCTCTAGAAAAATCTTTCTTGAACTGTTCATAGATTTGTTTGTATTGCGTTTCGGTATAATCCTCGCCCTGCACTACTTCTGAGCATACCACTCTAAAGAACGCCGCTGCGGTGGCTATTTCATAAGGTTCCCATCCGCGTTGCTTTGCCGCTTTTTCATATTTTACAAACGGTTCATTGGAATTGAAAACCAGGCCTAGCAGAAATTTTTGTTTTTGGGGTGTTTTTAACTTAAGCTCTTTCCATATTTCTTTTCTGATGGTATTTCTAATTGTATTATTGGGACTATAAGAGATTTGCGAATAAATGACTGTTGTATGAAAGAACAAAAAAGTCAGAAGAAAACCTAGCTGTATTTTCATAACGGTGTATTTACCATTAAAAGTAACAAAAACGGTTGAAATTACAATTCAGCGTACAAAATCAACAATTGGGTCGTACCAATTTTCAACATTGCGAGGACCGTTGCATTTTTGGGCCATCATTAACAATTGCTGTAACAAACACAGGATATAAATAAAAACAATATGAAGACTTTAGGACTTATTTTAGGATTAGTATTTACAGGAATGATCGCCACCGCACAAGATGCTGAAGGCATAACCGTTACATTGACCATTGAAAACGTACTTAATGAAAATGGTAACGTAATGGCATCTTTACATACTGCGGATACCTTTATGAAAGGTGCAGGAGTGACCGATTTGGAGAAAGCTGCCAAAAAAGGTGAAATGACCTTTACTTTTGAAAATGTAGTTCCTGGTACTTATGCGATTATGATCTTGCACGACGAGAACGAGAACAAAAGAATGGATTTTGAAGCAAACGGTATGCCGAAAGAAAATTACAGCATGAGCGGTAATGACATGACCATGGGACCTCCAACTTTTGAAGGTACAAAATTTGAAGTAACCGATGCGGACAAATCGATTTCCGTTAGGTTCTGAAAGCAGAACAATATATGGCATCACAGCCTATGAAATCCATTGGAATTTGTAGGCTTTTTCTATTTTATCAAATATCCGTATCATAAGATTATAGAATAACAGTTCATTTTTATATCGATTTTACTGATAGTTTTTATAATTTTAACCCAATGTGTATTTTAAAAGATTATGGTGTCGATATATAAGTTGAAGAGATTTAAATTGTACACCATTTCAATCGTAAAAATCCATTCGAATTAATGGGTTTTCATCAAAATGCATAACGGATAATTTTATACTATCAATACCTACGTATGACCATAACTCAATTACAATATGTTTTAGCCGTTGCCGAATATCAAAACTTTACCTTGGCTGCCGAAAAAAGTTTTGTCACACAGCCTACGTTAAGTATGCAAGTGCAAAAGCTAGAGGATGAACTGGATGTTCTCATTTTTGATCGCGGAAAAAAGCCCATTTCCATAACCGAGGTGGGAAAAAAAATAGTGGCACAAGCCAAAAATATCGTGAACGAGGCCAACCGTATCAAAGATATCGTTGACCAAGAGAAAGGGTACATAGGCGGAGAATTTACCCTTGGCATCATCCCGACCGTTATGCCTACTTTGTTGCCAATGTTCCTAAAGGCTTTTATTCAAAAATACCCGAAAGTTAATTTGATCATCAAGGAACAGAATACCGATAGTTTGATCAGAAATATACAAGATGGGCATTTAGATGCCGCTATAGCCGCTACACCATTGGAAATTGAATTTATTAAAGAGCGACCCTTGTACTATGAACCTTTTGTAGGGTATGTGCCCAAAAACCATAGACTTTCAAAGGCAGAAAAGCTGAATCCCTCAGATTTGGAAATCAGCGATATTTTATTGTTGAAAGATGGGCACTGTTTTAGGGATGGCGTCATTAATTTATGCAATATGCCCAAGGATATGAAAACCGAACATTTTCAATTGCAAAGCGGAAGCTTTGAAACCCTCGTAAATTTGGCGGACGAAGATTTGGGAATGACTTTGTTACCTTATCTAAATACGTTGGAACTTGATGATTCCAAAAAGAAAAACCTGAGACATTTCAATAACCCTTCCCCGGCACGCGAAGTAAGTTTGATTTACCATAAAAGTGAACTTAAAATACAGATAACCGAGGCGCTCAGAGACGTGATTTCCAGTATTGTTAGGGGAGCCATCGCCTTTCATGACGTAAAAATCATTAGCCCGCTCAATAAATAGCACAATGTCAAAATTAAGTGTCATTTCTCCTGATACTATGTGGTTGTTTGAGCTGAATTATAAGCAAAATGAAATATATGACAATTGGTAGTTTAAATAATATGGTATAAAAAAAAGCCACTGTACAGTGGCTTTTTTTATGTTTTTAAATAGATTAAGGTTTGTTCCAACTCCGGTTTATCAGTTATAAATTGCTTTAACCAAAGTTTTAATTCTTCAATTTCATAAGGTAATAACCTTGAAATGGCTTTTTGTAATTCTTTACTAAAAAGCTTTGCGTCAAAACTAACTTTTTGGAGAACGGTTTTTGTATACTCCAACATAGCTCTAGCCATAATTATCAAAAATGTTTAATAAATTGGTTAATATTTATTGCTTTCTACTCTATAAAGTTAAACAAAAAACTATATTCGTTATTGCTCCATATCTGTTAAAAATTCGGTAATTTCATGTTAAACCCAATTTTACGTTACAAATGGTCAAAACGTTTTATATTTTTTTGCTACTATCTATGATAATAAGTTGTACGAGCAGTAAAAAAACGATTCAAAAAAAAACGAAGACCGTACTCGCCCAAAGTCTTTTTGAAAATCAGTTTACTGGCTTTTTGGTTTTGAATCCATATACACAGGATACCATTTACCGTAAAAATCATCAAAAATATTTTATCCCTGCCAGCAATACCAAAATTTTTACCCTGTATACTGCATTGGAACTTTTGGGCGATACCATTCCCGGCCTAAAATATATAGTAAAAAACGATACCCTTTTTATTGAAGGAACCGGTGACCCTACCTTTTTACATACCTATTTTGACAATCGTAAAACGTTGGATTTTTTAAACGGATTTGAAAACGTTTCATTTTGTGCAACAAATTTTAATGAAAGTAAGTTTGGGCCGGGATGGGCTTGGGAGGATTATACCTATTATTACCAACCCGAAAGAGGTTCACTACCCATGTACGGTAATGTAGCAACTATTTTCAAAAACGAATCCCTAACGGTACGGCCGACTGTATTTAAAGAAAACGTTGTAGAATTACGCTATACCAAAGCGCGGGAAGAAAACAAAAATATATTCTATTATCCACCAACATCAAATGATACCATAGAGATTCCCTTTAAAACGGACACGATATTGACCAAAAAAATGCTCAAAAATGTTTTGGGTAAAAAAATAAACTTGATATCCTCTATGCCCAAAGGGAAAAAATCGACTTTTTACAGTACCCCTACAGATACCGTTTTAAGAAGAATGATGCATGAAAGTGATAATTTTCTTGCGGAACAGCTATTGGTTTTGTCATCTTCAACCCTTTCCGACACGTTGAGTATATCCAAAGTCCGGGATTTTATGTTGCAAAACGCCCTTTCTGATCTAAAACAAGTGCCCCGTTGGGTAGATGGTTCGGGTTTGTCCCGTTACAATCTATTTACGCCAGAGTCAATGGTTCAAGTACTCGGTAAACTTCTTGAAGAAACTCCTAGAGAAGAGCTTTTCAAGTATTTTAATACCTATAACCAACTGGTAAAAAGCGAACAAGCAAACAACTCACCATCCTATATACATGCAAAATCGGGTGGTATGGGCAATACCTACAATTTAAGCGGTTATCTTGTTACGAAGTCCGGAAAGACCTTGGTTTTTAGTTTTATGAACAATCACTACCGGCAACCAACTTTAGAAATAAAGAAGCATATGCAGTATATTTTTGAGTTGCTTAGAGATAGGTATTGATTTAGCTGAATACCTTCATCAAGGCCGCATATTGCAATAGCATAATGGTTTTGGCATCTATAATCTCGCCTGTTGAAACCATTTTCAATGCATCTTTAAAAGCATACTCCAAAACCTCTATGTTTTCGGTCTCGTCATCTGCACCGCCACCCTTACCTATTTTCATGTGCGGTTCATACCTGCCGATAAAAAAATGAAGGATTTCGGTAACCGAACCCGGTGACATGTAGGATTCAAAGACTTTTTTTACGTGATCGACTTTATAGCCTGTCTCCTCCTCTACTTCTTTTTTAATACAATCTTCGGGATTATCACCGTCTAGAAGTCCAGCGCAAACTTCGATCATCATTCCATCATCATTGCCGTTTACAAAAGTTGGCATTCTAAATTGCCGGGTCAGCACTACCGTTCGTTGTTCAACATTATACAAAAGAATGGCTGCACCGTTACCCCGATCGTAGGCCTCTCGTTGCTGGGTTTCCCAGCTGCCGTCATCTTTTTGATAGTCAAATGTGAATTTATTGAGCGTATACCAATTATTTGATAAAACTTCTTTTTTAATATTTTTTATATACTTGTTTTTCAACCTCTTAAAAATATTATACCGTTACGGCTTTGTTCAAATAGCGTCTAAAGGGGAGCATTTCTTTGTAAACTGCAATCAGTTTTTCATCAAAATTATTTTTACTCGTTTCTTCGGTGGAAAATTCGGTGGCAACGGCAAAGGTTTTGTTTCGCAATAAGCTTATATGTGGATGGTCGTTTGAAAAGCCTTTTGGTGCATTGGTCAATTTTACGTCTTCGTACAAGCCTCCAAAAGTTTTCTTAAAAGATTTTTTATTCAGGATTTTCTGCAATTTCTCTCCATCATAATCAATGGCATCGCGAATACTACGAAGTCTTTTAGGGTCTGGCCTCCAAAGTCCACCCGCCAACATAGAGCGTTCAATACCAATCTCTACATAAAAGTCACCCGTACCGGGACGTTTATCCAGTCCAGCTCCAAAATGGTCTTTATAAACAGGTTTGTTTGGATGAAACATCAAATTATTATTGATGCGATTGATACCTTTTTTCCCTGGCGTATCATAGTATTCGTCATCAATTTCGGCCAATTTAGCGTTCATTTCGTTCAACCAGGCTATAAAATCATCTCGGACTTCCTTGTACCACTTCCGATTGGCATCCATCCATTCTTTGTTGTTGTTCTTTTGAAGGTTTTTTAGGAAATTGATTTGATTTTGAAAATTCATCCAGCAGTTCAAGGTTTTGCGTTGAAGACTTAAAAATAACTTTTTGTTTTTGAATTTTAACCGAGTTCAACTGCTAAAATCCCCTATCTCCGCCAATAATATCACCCAAGCCACCCAAAATACTACCTTCACCCTTATCTTTACCACCTCTTGGGATAGCCGCCAAAACACGACCGGCCAATCTGCTAAACGGTAGGGACTGGATATAAACCGTACCTGGGCCCCTTAAGGTTGCAAAAAATAAACCTTCCCCACCAAAAACCGTGTTTTTTATACCTCCCACGAATTCAATATCGTAATCTACATCTTTGGTAAACCCCACAATACAACCCGTGTCTACTTTTAAGATCTCTCCAGGTGCCAAAACCTTTTTAGCCAAGGTACCGCCCGCATGTACAAATGCCATACCGTCACCCTCTAATTTTTGCATAATAAAGCCCTCACCGCCAAACAGGCCACGACCTAATTTTTTTGAGAATTCGATACCAACCGATACACCCTTGGCCGCACATAAAAAAGCATCTTTTTGGCAAATGAATTTTCCGGAAGTCTCCGATAAATCAATAGCTAAAATCTTACCGGGATAGGGTGATGCAAAACTGACTTGTTTTTTTCCTTGACCTATATTTAAAAAAGCGGTCATAAAAAGACTCTCTCCGGTCAGCATGCGCTTACCGGCCGAAAATATTTTACCCAGAACACTGCTGTCTTGGTTGGAACCATCTCCAAAGATGGTATCCATTTTAATATCACTGTCCATCATCATAAAGCTGCCCGCCTCGGCCACTACAGCTTCTTGTGGGTCAAGCTCTATTTCTACATATTGCATTTCTTCCCCAAAAATTTGATAATCTACTTCGTGTGCGTTCATTTTTTATAATTTTCCTTGTTAGTAGATGGTTCTTAGAATTTGTTACACGGTAGATTTTGATATGATGTGTAGGAGTTTATTGTAGCTTTTCTACGTCATTAATTTATAAACCAAAATATGAAAGACGAAAATTGACGTACCAATTACTCAAAACCAATTATTATTAACCTACTTTTTCTTTACCCGTACCGTCCACTCAAAATTGAAAGTAGATACCACTACCCCATCAACATTCACACCAACGGATTTCATCCAAAACGTCTGCCCTTCGCCTGTGGCAATCGTTTTATCTATGGCATCACCTATCAAATGCCCATCTTCACACGTAAAGGTTATTTTGCCCGTTGCTTTTTTGGTAAAGCTTGCATTATTATTGGCCACCAACATAGAGATATGTTTACCACTGTTTCTGATTTGGTCAATAACCATAGCTCCAGTACTGAGTTCCGCGGCCATGCCTTGCACGGCCCAAAACATGGATTTAAAAGGGTTTTGATTGATCCATCTATGTTTTACGGTAACGATTGCCCTGGTTTTGTCCAAATGTTTTAATCGCACACCACACCACCATGCCGAAGGCAGTTTAAAAAAAGTAAATGTATTGAACTTGCCCGTAGTAGTTGCCATAAGAGAGTTTATTTTCTATAAAAGTATTGAAAATAAATGAAGGTTTAATTGTTAATTATTTGTTAATTTTGAGTACTATGTGTTGCATAGTACCTTATTTTAGATATATATTTGCATAAGAAGTTATTAGGTTATCTATATAATTTGTTTTAACACAATAACGAACAATCAAAATCAACGAACGAGCCATGACAGAATCATTAACAAAGCACGAAAGAAATTTATCGGCCATAATCCACGCCTCAACTTTCTCCAAGTTCTTTATCCCCTTTGGGAATTTTATCATTCCGTTAGTTTTATGGAGCGCCAACAAAAAACAATATGAATTTGTTGACCATAACGGAAAGCAAGCTTTAAATTTTCAGATAAGCCTACTACTCTACTCTATAGTACTGGGTATTATCAGTATTCCCTTTTTCATCGGATTTTTTCCGAATATTTTTGATTTGGACCACTTTGGCTTTAATCGCATCAACAACTTCAACAACCTTAACATCAATTTTGACAGCGATGACTTTAGGTTCGGCACTTGGTTATTGCCATTGGGTATCAGTGGGCTTTTACAAGGGGTCCTATTCGTTATCAATATGGTGTATACCATTTTGGCGACCATACGTACCAACGAGGGGCAAACTTTTAAATATCCCATAACCATCAATTTTATAAAGTAATGGGTATGTTCAAAAACATATTGGTAATCATTGTAATCATTTTTTCAACGAATGCCTTATCTGCACAAGTTGCCGAGGATTCGGAGCTCTATCGAACCTTAAAACAGTACGATAGTATTTTGTTCAATGCGGCATTCAATACTTGTAATACCGATGTTCTGGAAAAAATTTTTACCGAAGACTTTGAGTTTTATCATGACAAGGGCGGTATGACCATAGGAAGGGAAAGTTTTTTAAAGCCTATGAAAGAAAACTGCGCAAAAATGGATGCGCAACAACCACAACCTGCCAAGCGTATTTTATTAGAGGGTAGTCTAAGAGTATATCCTTTGTATAATAAAGGAGCATTATATGGTGCCATTCAACATGGGGTGCATAGGTTTGAGTTTTTGGACGCCAATAAAGAATATCAAAAAGGAGATATCGCCAAATTTACCCATGTGTGGATAAAAGAGAACAATACATGGAAGGTAAAGCGAGAGTTAAGTTACGATCACCAATACAAACCAAAATAATCTAAGGTACTCATCACACCTTTGGGAGTTTAATTATCAATCAATCTATCCTAAACAAGTTTTAGGTAATCATTAATCAAGGTAAAAATGTTTATTCATTAATCAAAAAACGAAAAGTCAAACCATGCGGACGATAGCAGAAAGGAAGGAGCAATCCCGTCAAAAGCCGGGGCTGCATAAAAAACAAAAGGAAATTATGAATGTAGAAAATACAAAAGCACAAATGCGCAAAGGGGTTTTGGAGTACTGCATATTGTCTATCCTAAACGGTAAGGACAAATATGCCTCTGAAATTCTAGAAACCCTAAAAGATGCGAAAATGCTGGTCGTGGAAGGTACTATTTATCCTCTACTCACAAGGTTGAAAAACGCCGGGCTCTTAAATTATAGATGGGAAGAATCAACATCGGGACCACCAAGAAAATATTACACATTAACGGAAACCGGAAAATTATTTTTAAAGGAACTGGATTCTACCTGGGACGAACTTAGAAATGCGACCAATATAGTCACAAAAAACAGTTAACAATCAACTAAAAACATAAGGCCTTAACATCTACAGGTCATAAAAAATATACAAATGAACAAGACAGTAAATATAAATCTCGCCAATATACTCTTTCATATTGATGAAGATGCGTTCAACAAAATGCGAAGGTATCTGGAGTCGGTAAAACGTTCTTTCGCCAACACACCGGGCAGCGACGAAATATTGGCCGATATCGAAGCCCGTATAGCCGAACTTTTTACAGAAAAGCTGGAAAACGAAAGGCAGGTCATAACCCATAAAGAGGTAGACGAGGTGATTACCATAATGGGACAACCGGAAGATTATATGGTAGATGAGGATATTTTTGAGGATGAACCCAAAAGTAGAACCACAGCCAATCAAACACCGGGCACCAAAAAACTATATCGTGATACCGAACAAAAGTACGTGGCCGGTGTTTCATCGGGGTTGGGACACTATTTGGGTATTGACCCCATATGGGTACGACTTTTATGGATTATATTGACCATAGGGTCCGGTGGTGGCTTTATTTTACTTTATGGGCTGTTATGGATCTTGATTCCCGAAGCGGCGACTACTTCCCAAAAGTTGGACATGCGCGGGGAAGATATCAACATCAGTAATATCGAGCGAAAGGTAAAAGAGGGTTTTGACGAGGTTGCAGACAAAGTAAAAAGTGTGGATTACCAGAAGGTAGGCAACCAAGTGAAAAGTTCTGGTAAAACATTTTTTGACACCCTAGGGGATATTATCATGTTTCTCTTTAAAATATTCGGTAAGTTCATAGGTATCTTGTTGATTATTATCGGGGCCTCGGCCATAATAGGCCTATTTGTGGCACTATTGACCGTGGGTATTGCCGGTGCAGTGCATATACCGGGAATAGATTTTTATAATATTATGGATGCCAGTAACATACCCGCTTGGATCGTATCGCTATTGGGTTTCTTCGCCGTAGGTATTCCTTTTTTCTTCCTGTTGTATTTGGGTTTGAAAATCCTAGTGACCAACTTAAAATCTATCGGTAATATTGCCAAGTTTTCCTTATTGGGGCTATGGTTGATCTCGGTAATCATGCTCATTGTGTTTGGCGTAAGACAGGCTGCGGCACACGCCTACGATGGTAGTTTCACCGAAAAACATGAACTGTTTATCCCAAATGGGGATGTTCCCGTAAACATAACCATGGTCACGACAGATAGTGAAGGTAGGGGCAATATGCACATAGGGGACATGATTTTGACCTATGACGAAAAGGGGGAAGAAGTCTTATTGTCCAAAGATATACGGGTGCGATTAAAAAAGTCAAAAGATTCGATTTTTAGGTTAGAGATCAGAAAAGATGCCGATGGCCCTTCCTTTGAAGAAGCTAGGACAACGGCTAAAAACATCAACTATACCTACAGTGTTGACGGCAATACCATTTATTTGGATGAATATCTGAGTACCGGTAAGGAAAATGGTTTTCATGACCAAGAAGCTTACGTATCGCTATACATACCCGCTGGAACCTTATTGAATTATAACAACGGTAATCTACGCTGCTGGAAAGTACAAAGTGATAACGACCGTGGAGCGGACGGTTGTGAAATACAGGAATTCACATGGATGATGGGACTGGACGGGGAACTAAAATGCCAAGAATGCCCTGAAAAAGTATTGGAATACGATGAAAATGATGGGGATAACCGTATACGCATCAATCAAAATGGTATAGATATCAACATCAACGATAACGGGGAAAAGGGGAAAATCATAATCGATGAAAACGGAATCGATATTGATGTTAAGGACAATGGCGAGTCCTTTAAAATGAAGTTGAATGAAGATGGTGTTAAAATAAAAGCTAAGGAAAACGACACTATTTAAAACAGTTCATCACAAACAATCAACAGTTCGCTCCAAAAGAATAGTATCAAAGCAATAAAAACAACAATTTTACATCAACGAAAAACAATCTAAAACAACAAAATCATGACAACACTAGCAAGAATTGCAATCGGACTTATCATCGCGGTATTTTTATCGTCCTGCGCATTTGACATCAACTTTGGCAACGGTAAAAAAGGAAACGGGGTCGTAGTAAACGAGACCCGGGAAATTACCGATGAATTTACCATTATCACAGCTTCGGAAGGTCTACAGGTCTACGTAACACAGGCCAAAGATTTTAACATTGAAGTAGAGGCCGATGAAAACATCATAGACCTCATCGGAACCGATATAAGGGACGGTAGATTAAAAGTACATGCTATTGAAAACATAGGGAACGCCACCAAAAAAGTATACGTTTCCTTACCTGATATAACTGCCATCAAAGCATCAAGCGGAGCTCAGTTGACCTCAGAAAATACGATCAAATCAAACAACCTGGAAGTTGACGGCAGCAGTGGGGCCATTTTAAACGCCGAATTTATCGCCAGTGAAGTTGATATAGAAGCTAGTAGCGGAGCCAACCTTAGTGTATCGGGAACCGCGGATAAGGCTGAAGTTGACGTAAGCAGCGGTGGCAACATAAATGCAAAGGAATTAGAGGTAAAAACCTGTAGGGCCGATGCCAGTAGTGGTGGCAACATAAAAATACACGTGTCCAAATCCTTAACAGCCGACGCCAGTAGCGGTGGTAGCATCTCCTATTTGGGCGAACCCAATGTAGAGACCAAGAAATCGGTTTCAGGGAGTGTGCATAAATACTAACATATCCAAACAACCAAATACCGATTAAACCCATCTAAATTTAGGTGGGTTTTTAGTTTATTACCCGTTTTGGTTTCTTTATATTAGTATAAATCATTTTATACATGCAGATACGCCTTAAAAAATACGTTCTCCCGCTCAAACACACCTTTAGCATATCGCGGGAGTCCCATGATTTTCAAGACACCCTTATCGTTAGCCTTATATTCAACGGTAAAACAGGATATGGGGAAGCAACCGCTAACCCATACTATAAGATTACCGTAGAAAGTATGATGGCCGAAATAAAAGTTATCGAAGACGAAATAAATGATTTTGACTTCAAAACACCCGAAAAATTCCATCATTTTTTAGTGGAAAAGGAACTGACCCATTTCGCTATTTGCGCTTTGGATTTAGCGGCACATGATCTGTATGGAAAGCTACTTGATAAACCATTGTACGAGATATGGGGTACAAATACCAAAAATTACCCGATAACGAACTATACCATTGGGATTGCATCTATCGAAAAAATGGTGCGAAAAATGAAAGAAACCCCGTGGCCCATTTATAAAATAAAATTAGGCACTGAGGATGATGTAGCTATTGTAAGGGAGCTAAGAAAACATACCGATGCCATTTTTAGGATAGATGCCAATTGTGCTTGGACCGCTCAAGAAACCGTACATAATGCACCTTTACTAAAGGCTTTGGGGGTTGAGTTCTTGGAGCAACCATTGAAGGCAGATGATTGGGAAGGTATGAAAAAAGTAATGCAAGACAGTGTACTCCCGGTAATAGCTGACGAAAGTTGTATAGTAGAGACCGATGTTGAAAAATGTGCATTGTATTACAATGGCATCAATATAAAATTGACCAAATGTGGCGGACTTACGCCCGCCTTGAGAATGATAAGAAAAGGAAAGGAATTGGGGCTAAAAGTGATGGTGGGCTGTATGACCGAATCTACCGTAGGCATATCTGCCATAGCGCAATTAGTGCCCCAACTGGATTTTGTGGATATGGACGGTGCCATGTTGTTAAAAGAAGATATTGCAACGGGTGTTACCATAAAAGATGATGGTACACTAAGATTTCCCACTTTGGGCGGTAGTGGCGTAAACCTTATTGCATGAAGCATTACGTAGAATGTTTTCCTGGCAGAGAAATTGTTCTCAACAATACCAAATACCTTTACTTTGGGGGTACTGCTTATTTAGGATTACAGACCAATGTAGCCTTCCAGAATATATTTATCGAAAACCTAAAACGGTACGGTACAAATTACGGGGCTTCCCGAAAATCCAATGTACAATTGCCCATTTTTAAAAAAGCGGAAGAGCATTTGGCTAAAATTGTTGGCGCTGAAGCTTGTTTGACCATGTCTTCTGGTTACTTGGCAGGTCAGTTTATTTCTCAATATTTAAGTACATCAAACTATCGTTTTTTTTATGCGCCCAACACACATTCTGCCCTTTTCCAAACCAAATTAGAGCCCTATGCAACATTTGGTCAGTTAGCCGATGAAGTATGCGAACATTTAGAATCCAAGGAGGCATCGGTTCCGGTAGTCTTTTTGGATTCCATAGATTTTTCGGGAAACAACTATCCTAATTTTAAAGGCTTACAACTCTTACCCTTGAACAAGGTTATTTTAGTCGTTGACGATTCACATGGTATCGGTATTGTAGGGGATAATGGTGGCGGTGTTTACAAAACGATTAAAAAATTGAGTCCTAAAGAATTGATCGTGTCCAGTTCATTGGGCAAAGGTTTTGGCATACAGGCCGGTGGTATTTTTGGTACGGCACATAGAATTTCAGTATTGATGGATACCCCTTTTTTTGGTGGCGCCAGTCCCGCATCCCCCTCTGGTTTGGCCACTTTTTTTCAAAGTGAGAAACTTTATCAAAAAAATAGAAAAACATTGAAGGGTAATATAAAGTTTTTTACGGATACAGTATCGGATATCAATCAATTTACGCATATGAAGAACCATCCTGCTTTTAGTTTTTCCGATATGACCCTGACCGAAAAACTTGAAGAAAACGGCATAATCGTTACCAATTTCAAATACCCAAATGAGGATTCTACGGTAATGAGCAGAATCGTGATATCGGCTGCACATAAAAAAGAGGATATTCAATATCTATGCAGACATTTGAATACCCTCTTAAAGTAGTCTTCATATAAGATTACAATCAGTCTCTATCCCACCAAACAGGAACTATCGGAAGTTCTTGATTGGCCAAAACATTTGCTTCGTTTCTATTTAATTCGGAAGCCGGATATTCGGCCCTTCTAAACCATTGCCCAAAGAAATCACTATCATCACTGGCTTCTTCCTGCCGTATCTGAAGTCCAACAAATACCTCATCGGAAAAATCATAGCGTCTAAAATCAACAAAAGTCTCAGGATTTAGGAAATTATGTATATACTTTTCTTTCATAATATGATTTAACATCAAACCAGCCTCGCCCACAGCTATGGCCCCATCGGCCAGGTAATCGGTTCCATCAACACCATACATGTCCATACTCGCTTGTATACCTTCCAAATACGCAGTATATGCTACAGTATTTGACCCTACACTCGTAGTAGTCCCGCCATTGGCAAGAAAGGCCGCTTCTGCCTCTATGAATTTTGCTTCGGCATAACTTATTAACATCAAGGGAGAATCTATACTCGTATAATACCCATCTGTTCTAAATCTAGAGTTGGCTTCCGAACCATCTGGGGCTAGACCTGCGCTACCACTTACAAATCCTTTGTATTCGTCCTCACCTCCATTCTCGGCAAATAGGGGCAACCTTGGGTCAATTGTTATCACTCCACCTTCAAAAGGATAATTATCACCGTTCATTGAGCTTACCAACTGGCTTGCTATATCGTTACTTAGGTTTCCAGTGGCTCTGGCCAATACTTCAGCTGAATACCACGGATTTATGTTTCGTTCATCAAAGAATACCTGAAAATCATCCTCTGTAGAGGTATAAGCACCTTCCAAAGTTGTGAGAACATCACTAGCAGGTATTATGCCCTTATTGACTAAATGTAGTTGATATCTCGCCTTGATAGTGTAAGCAGTGCGCAACCATTTTTCCATATCGCCACCATATACCAAATCAGAGTCCCCTAGGGTAAAACTAGAATTATCGGGAGCTTCAAGAGCTGCAATAGCATTATCTAGAACGGCAAATATTTGGTCATACACAGATTCTTGCGTATCAAATGTGGGAAAATTATTATCGGGGCCTTCACTGGCCTCGCTGAAAGGAATATTGTCCCATGTATCTGTAGCTATACCAATATTTATGGCTGTCAAAATATCTGCGACTGCGCCAATATGTGGAGCATTGCTTTCAATAGCCTTATCTTTTATGATTTTCACATTTGGCAATACATTTAGATATACTTGAGACCAAAGGCCACTTGCCGTCGTTTGCCCAATTGCTCCCCCACCTGTACTAACAAAATTTTGGACATAGTTTCCAAAGGCGAGTTCGGCCGAACGTTGACCTTGCATTGTACTTAGAATGACTGGGCCCATTAAATCCTGCATGCGCAATTCATCAACCGTTGCAGTATTTGAAGGTGTATTCACATCATAGTAATCATCACTACATGCCGCAAATAAAACCACGATGGCCGTGACCATTACGCTTTTTAAATATTTTTTTTTCATAATTACTTTTTTTAAAATCCTACATTTATACCAAATGAATAGCTTTCCGCAATGGGAACACTTAGACCGGCAAAACCATATACATTGCTGCCTGCGCTGTATTGATTCCCCTCGGGGTCGTAACCTTCGAAAGGAGTCCATAAAAGAATATTATTCGCATTGACCGATAGACTTAGACGCGAAAGGTTTAGATTGTTCAACAATTTACCTCCAAAATCATAGGAAAACCCTACATTTCTTATTTTGACCCAAGAGGCATCCTGTACCAAAATTTCCGAGGCCCTGTTATAATCTGTTGAACTTCTGTAATAATTTTGGTCTATTAGAGTTTCTGTAGTATTTGGAATAAAGCCACCATTTCCATCGTCCATAACACCCTCAAGAACTGTAGTCTGATCTCTAAATTCAGTTATCTTAAGAATACCGTTTCTTATAGAGTTCCTTCTACCCGAGTCATAAAGGTCTCCACCCTTTTTGTATTCTACCAAAAAGTTGAATCCTAGACCTTTCCATTTGAAGTTACTTCCCAAAGATGAAATAAAATCCGGAAAGGCGTTACCTACTTTCTGTCGTTCGGTAAAATCTATTTCGGGCTTTCCATTTTCATCTATATAACGTTGACCGTTTTCATAGCGCCACTTCCATCCGTATAACGTTCCCATTTTATCGCCTGCCCTTATCTCTGAAGTGACCCCAGCAAAACCAGAATCAGCAAATACTATGGATTCAATATCATCAGGAATTTCAAGTACTTCGCCTTCGCTGGTGGACCAGTTTAAGATAAGTTCCCATTTTAAATCCGGTTTTTGTATGATATCCGCGCTAACCAGCAATTCATGGCCAAACACTTTAAAATCACCCGCATTTCTTGTAATCCCCGATAAACCAGATGAAAAGGCTGTTCCTACGGTAAAAATTTGATCTTTGACCCTTGTATTGAAATATGCATAATCTACTCGTATACGATCTTTCATAAACCGTAAATCAGCTCCAAATTCAGTAGATTGGTTTCTCTCGGGTACAATATTCAAGTCCCCAAACCTGGTACTTCTTCTAAAACCACCTGCTCCTGCAAATGGAAAATCATCATCAACGATAAAGAATTGTCCAACATCGCCAAACCCAGGACCTTTACCGACTTCGGCCCATGAAGCTCTTAATTTTCCAAAAGTAAAGACATCATTGTCCCCGAACAGGCCGGAGACATCATAAGCCAAACTTATTGATGGATAAAAGAAAGATCTATTGTCTTTGGGCAAAGTAGACAACCAATCGTTTCTACCGGTTAACGTCAAGAAAAGTTTGTCTTTATAGCCAAGTTTTAGCTCTCCAAAAACACCAGTATTTCGAAGACGGTTAAGGTCGTTGTTGATAAAGAAATTGGTCGTATTGCCCAACTCGTTTATTCCGGGGACATTTAGCCTTTCTCCCCTGGCCTCGTCATAATCACGTTTTGTATCGGAAATTTGGTGTCCCAAAGTCAAGTCTGTTGAAAAGTCATCGGACCAATCTTTATTCATAGCTACCAATAAGTTTGATTCCAGGGCCGTAAAATTTATATTTTGATTAAGGATAAAACCACCTACTTGAGATCCACCATCCAGATCTGCTCCAACAAATCGATTTCTTTTATCTGAATAGTTATCAATTTGTGCGGCATATGTAACATTTAACCATTCCTTGGGGTTCCAATTTAAAGTTGTGTTCCCGACCCATCGGTTTACATTGTCGACAAGGCTACTTGTTTCCATCAAGTAACGGGGGTTATCTATAATTCCAAAAGAATAATCTCTTTCACTACCATCGGGATTTCTAAAATCGTTAATAGGGAAAGTACCGGAGAAAAAGGACAATGCACTCATTACGGATTTATCCCCACCATTAGCTCTTCTTCCACCAGATTTTGTGTAGGCAATAGAAGTATTGATTTTGAATTTTTCGGTTACTTGATAACCACTGTTTAACCTAAACGTGGTTTTTTCAAAGTCGGTATTCGGCAAAACACCCTCTTCGTTATTATTTCCCATAGAGAAGAAATAATCCAATTTTTCGTTGGCACCGCTTAAACTCAAATTTACTTGGGAATTAAATCCTGTCTTAAAAATTTCATAAGGACTATAAAACTGATCGTTCGACAAATCAACAACAGTACCATCTTCCAAGGTAAAAGAATCATCAGAATATCTTGGGCCCCATGACCAAAAAACGGTACCGTTTTGCACCCTATTGAATCCTGTTTCTGAATTTGGATCATAGAGCAATCTCGGAGCACCTACAAACCCTTCTCTGTATGTGGTTTGTAATTCTGGAGTAGTTCGCACATCCCTAAAAGTCGTTGATGCCGTAAAGTTCATTTTTGCTTTACCTTGTTTTCCTCTTTTTGTAGTGATTACGATAGCTCCGTTAGAGGCTCTCACCCCGTATAAAGCTGTAGCGGCGGCACCCTTCAAAACACTAAAAGTTTCAATGTCTTCTGGGTTTATATCCCCCGCTCTGTTCGAAAAGGCGAACTGTTCAGCACTATTGGGCGAGTTAGACCCTGCACTTGGCCTAACTTCCCCAGAAAAAGTATCGTTGTTCAGTGCAATACCATCTACAATGATCAAAGGTTGATTATTCCTGTTTGGATTGACGGAAGTTACCCCACGAATCAAAATGTCTACACCACCACCGGCTGAGCCAGAAGTCCTATTGATCTGAACACCAGCTACTCTACCTTGTAGCGTTTCAATAGGATTTGCCTGTCCGATTAAATTAACATCCTCAGCTTTGACTTGCGTCAAGGAATATCCAAGGGATTTTTGCTTCTGCTCCACACCAAATGCCGTCACTACAACTTCATCTAACACTTGTGAATCTTCCTGCATCGTAATTGAAAGGCTACTTTCAGTACCTATCGTAACATCTTGGGACAACATCCCTATGTAGGAAAACCGAAGTACATCCCCTTGTTCCGCATTGATAGAAAAATTGCCGTCAAAATCTGAGGTGGTACCCGAATTGGTACCTACCTTTAAAATAGTCACACCAGGTAAGGGCACATTGTCTTTGTCAGTAACCTTACCCGTGATGTTCTGCGCCATACTATACCCTGAGAAGAGCAGTAACAGCATAATTAAATACGCTTTTTTCATATATGTTTGGTTTTAAGTAGTAAATCTAAAGTCTTAAAAAAATGATATAAAAACAAACAATTCGTGATAGTTTTGTGATATTTATAAGTTTTCAAAATAATACTGCTTAATACTCATCAACTTAACCAAATATTGCGTTTATCGTATATTTTGTTGTTCTTATAATTATGGTAAAACCGTAAAATATAAGACTAATCTTACCTTGGTTTTAATCACCAAACTACATAAGCAATGTTAAATAATAGTTGCAATTCAACCAAAAAATACGTAACTTTTTGGTATTCAATCCCTAACACTAAAATCTACAAATATGAAAAAACTACTCGCTTTGGTTATACTTATGCTTATGTTAGTATCCGCAACAAATTTCTCAAAAACCGATAGTGCTTTAGAAACACCGCCATCAATAGAAGGTACTTGGGAACTTGTTAGTTTCTACAATTACATTGATGGAGAAATATCCGACACCCTAGCGACCAGTGAAGGTTATAGGCAAATCAAAATGTTCTATAATGGTAAAGTAATGTGGACGCGATACGTTCCAAGCGACTCCGTAGAATGGTTTGGTTACGGCTCCTATACAATTGAGGACAATACACTGACCGAAAAATTGGAGTATATGTCAGCTTCAATGCAAAAAGTAGCCAATACCGATATGGAATGGAATATGGAACTTGAACTGAAAAAAAACAGTTTTAGCCAAATATTTTTGGACGATGAGGGTAACCGGATAAATTCCGAAAACTATAAACGTATCGATTGACCTATACTATCACAAAAAAAGCGCCGCATAATGCGGCGCTTTTTTGTTTATAATCTGAATTCTCTCTAGATATTATATTGATCCGCAACAGCTTCGTCTATAGAGCCTACCGTAGCTAAATAACGTTCAGCGTCCAAAGCGGCCATACACCCTGAACCCGCAGCGGTAACTGCCTGTCTGTATTCTTTGTCCTGTGCATCGCCACTGGCAAAAACACCTGGAATATTGGTTTTGGTAGATTTTCCTTGCGTTATTAAATAACCGGTTTCATCCATGTCCAACTGACCTTTAAAAATGTCAGTATTGGGTTTGTGCCCTATTGCTATAAAAATACCGGTAATGGCGATTTCTTCTTTTTCTCCCGTTTGGTTATTTACCATACGCAGACCTTCGACCACTTGATCACCCAAAACCTCATCAACTTCGGTATTGTATTTGACCTCAATGTTTTTAAGGCTGTTTACCCTATGCTGCATTGCTTTTGAAGCCCTCATGTGATCCTTGCGTACCAACATGGTCACCTTATTGCATATATTGGCCAAATATGAAGCCTCTTCGGCTGCTGTATCCCCAGCTCCGACTATGGCGACATCTTGTCCCTTATAAAAAAAGCCATCACAAACCGCACAGGCAGAAACTCCGCCTCCACGAAGTCTTTGCTCACTTGGGATGTTCAAATATTTAGCAGATGCCCCTGTGGATATAATTACGGTTTCCGCCTCGATAATTGTATCGTTATCAATGGTAATCTTATGAATACCACCATGCTCTGTACTGAATTCTACGGCAGTGGCCATACCAATCCTGACCTCCGTACCGAACCTTTCGGCCTGTTGTTGCAACTGTACCATCATAGTAGGGCCGTCTATACCCTCTGGATATCCGGGAAAGTTATCCACTTCGGTAGTCGTGGTCAATTGGCCCCCAGGCTCCATTCCGGTATATAACAAGGGTTTTAAATCTGCCCTGGCTGCATAAATGGCTGCTGTATATCCAGCAGGACCCGAACCTATAATCAATAATTTAACACGCTCTATTGTATTTGACATAGTATAAATTTAACTAGGGTATAAAAGTAGGTTTTTTGGCAAAAACCTTACATCAAAGTTATTAACAGTATGTGATTTTACAAATTGTATCAGGCTTCTTTTTTGGAGCTTCCAAAACCGAACCCTATTTGGCCAAAAAAGGTTTTGGGCACTTTGGTATCGCCGGGAAAACCCAATTTTATAGTACCGCTATCCTCGGGAACATGGTGAGTGTTGAACATATAGTCCCAAACGCTTAGGCTAATACCGAAATTCACCCCGAACCTGCCTTTGGGTAGATCATAGGCATGATGGTATAAATGCATTACAGGATTATTGAACAGGTATTTTAACGGACCCCATGTCAGCTTGATGTTTGAATGGTTAAAATGACCAATGGCGATTGCAAAGAAGTGTACAATATAGGCTTGTTCTGGCTCAAAACCGCCCAAAACCATGACCCCTAACGTCTTTAAAGGCTTATAAAAAATATTTTCCATCCAGTGGTATCGCAAATGTGCCGCAAAACCCATTTCTTTTACCGAATGATGTATTTTATGAAAACGCCATAGGAATGCATATTTGTGCAATAGAATATGGGTAAACCACTGGACAAAATCGAGCACAATAAAAAATACGATGAGCTGTATAAAAACAAACGTTTTGGAAAGGTCGATAAGGGCAAAGGTTTGGTCGGAAATACCCATTTCCGAAAAACCTATTTGCATCAATTTATAAAATCCGCTAATGGCTATGGAAAACATGAAAAAATTGAAGAACATATAAAAGCCATCCAACCAGAAGTCATTTCTAAAGATGGATTGGTTCTTTCGCCAAGGGAACAAAACCTCCAATGACCATACCAACAGAGAAATAAGGATAAGGCCCCAAAAATAGTTGAGATACCATGGCACTTGAAATAGTATTGAATCCCAGGTCCATTGCAAATTTTTAAGAAAAGCTTCAATAAAGGCTTCCCAATATTTATTCATAACCTACTTGTTTAAGGTGTACCACTCAACGTTTTTCAAAACCGATCTTCTGCCCTTTTTCCGTATTGGGTAATTCGTGACCAAATAATCAATGATAATTTCTTCGTTCTCCCCCAAATCCCACAAGTTTTGGGTTTCCTGCATCCAATCGATTGTTTGTGCCCACCCATCTCTGGTCAATCTATTTTGTATAATGAGCTCGGCCGAATGGCAGCTAGTGCAGTTATTTATGACGGTCGTTAATCCTTTATTGGCTATCAGGCCGGTTCTTAAATGAATACCGTTTTCAATCTTGTCCCTATTTTGGTCGGAAATATCAACATAACTTTCATCATTCGAATTTGATTCTTCATTGTTGAAAAAATATAATCCGATGATAGCAATTATAATAATCAAGGTACTGATGACAATAATTGTACGATACATGCCCCGAATGGTTTTTCCCTGCTTTTGTTCAATCCCCATTATACTATTTTAACCGCTATTCTATGGCATGCATTGTTTAGATATCCTTTTGGGTTCCAGCCCGGCAGCAACATAGGCTGACTTACCCTTTGGCTATCTGTTGCCCTTGCCCATACTTCGTAATACCCTTTTTTTGGGAACGATATCGCTGCTGAAAAATGTTGCCAAGCCAATCGGTTTACAGGTTTATCAAGAAGGCAATCGCGCCAAGTTGAACCAAAATCAATGGAGTACTCCGTTTTGGCGACCTCTAATTCGCCCGCCCAAGCATGACCACGTATTCTTAATTCTTCGCCCTTTTTGAGCATGGCACCCGTCTTTGGATATGTAATGAGGGATTTTACCGGCATAGATTCTATGATGCACATATCCTGATCATTTACTTTTTCTCCCGGGGCAACGGGATTACATGGAACACGATAGGCCGACCCCATCATTTTAGCGCCATCATGCACCTTGTTCCGAATACTGATTCTTTCAATCCATTTTCCCGAAACCGATGCCGGCCAACCACCTGCCACCAATCGCAAAGGGTAACCGTGTGCCAATGGGATATCCTCGCCGTTCATCTGAAATGCCAATAAAGTTTCATCTTGCAGTGCCTTGGTTATTGGAACACCTCGCGAAATCGCCTCTTTTTTGGGGTCCCTACTTAAATGTATATCTGCCGCATGGTACCCGATATAAACTGCATCATCTTTGATACCAACATCCTGTAGAACGTCTTTTAGCCTAATGCCGGTCCATTGAGCACAGGAAACTGCGCCTACCGTCCATTGGTTGCCTTTTGCCGGAGGGTCGAATTCGCTCCTACCGTTTCCACCACATTCTAAAGTCAGTTGATAGGAATGGTGCTCAAATTTCGATTTCAGTTCTTTGAACGTGTAGGTCTTGTTCTGTTTTGCCGATTCCCCGTCAATGGTCAAGGTCCAACCCCTTACATCCATATTTTCGGGGATAAGTCCATTGTTACGGATGAACATGTATTTGTTCGGCGTAATCTTATCATCCAATAAATGGGCTTTGGCCTCTATATTCCATGGTTTGGAATTCAGGACTGTCATCCTCTTGTCTTTTTGAAACAATATAAAGGGGTCTACATCTTGCATACCTAAAGGAATATACCCGTTGGGCAACTTTGTACCAAAGACAATTTCCGAACCCAAGACTGTGGCCATAGATGTCATGACCGATTTTTTCACAAAACTCCTTCGCTTCATTTCAGTTGAAATGTATTTTAGGGTAAAAATAGAAAAATTGGTTGCATTACGGGTAACCTAAGTTACCTAGCTATTTTTTGTTACGGACCCTTATCATTTCTGGTGTCATTACGGTCCTAAAACCCAAATGCTCCAAAGATGAATCCATACTTGTAGCCATTCGTGCGGACACCCGGTAACTGGCGCAATAAGATGCATTGCATAAGAATGAACCGCCCTTCATCACTTTTTCCTTAGCATAGGGGTTGTCGGCATTATATGCGTTTGAAGCACCGCTGGGGTTAATCATCGTATCTTTAGTTGCCGCCATTTGCTTGTAATAATCAGTGTTGTACCAATCGTTAGTCCATTCCCAAACATTGCCTGCCATGTCGTATAGCCCAAAATCGTTCGGAGGATATGATTTCACGGGAGCTCTGCCCTCATGACCGTCCAATCGTATGTTGGATACTGGAAATTCGCCTTCCCAGGTATTCGCTTTTGCATTCAAATTGGATGCATCTTCCCCCCATGTATAAACAGTATTCTTTTGGTTTCCCCTAGCTGCAATTTCCCATTCCGCTTCGGTAGGCAAACGCTTTCCCGCCCATTTACAATAGGCCATGGCATCTTCATAGGCTATATGTACCACTGGGTAATCATCCATCCCCTTTATTGAGCTTTTGGGCCCGTTGGGATGCTTCCAGTTCGCCCCAATGGTCCATTGCCACCATTGCGAAAAATCATATAAGTTGGGAAGTGTCGAATTTGCTTTTTTAAAAGTCAAAGAGCCAGGTTGCATAATGCTATCATGTGGTTTTGGAGTACCCTTTGGAACTTGTTTTTTCATTTCTTCCCAATCTATGGCCCTTTCGGCAACGGTAACATAGTTTGTTTCGTCCACGAATTTTTTGAAGTCGGCGTTGGTGACTTCGGTAACGTCCATAAAAAAACCATCCACGATAACCTGTATGCTTGGTCTCTCGTGCGACATGGCCAATTTATCCTGTGGTACCGCACCTTGGGCAAATTGTGCACCAGGAATCCAAACCATATTCTCCGGTGGCTGTATATCTTCAGGTATATCTTTAACTATTTCACGTTCCGTTGCTTTTGCTTCTCTCTTAGGCTCCATTAGGGGTTTATCAGCTTTTTTTTTGCTTTCTTCTTTACAGGATAAACACAAAAAGATTACCAGAAAAGAATACCTTAAAAATTTTATTTTTATCATTCGGTACATATATTTTTTAAAACTAGAAAAGTATTTTTATTCTATCATATAATATATAAATTTTTATGCGTGCCGAACAAATTCCCTACTTTAGCTTTATGCAAGGTACAGGAAACTTAATGTATTTGTTTAGAGCTTTAGGGCTGGGGTTCACAATGCTGTTATTTTTTTCAACATGTAAGAAAAATGACAAAAAGCAAATGGATATTGACCATAAATACACAAACGCACTTATTGATGAAACCAGCCCCTATCTGTTACAACACGCCCATAACCCAGTAGATTGGCGACCTTGGAGCCAAGAAGCTTTGGATGAAGCCAAAAAAGAAAATAAATTGGTATTGGTCAGTATTGGATATTCTTCATGCCATTGGTGCCATGTTATGGAAGAAGAAACTTTTGAAAACGATACCATTGCTGAATTGATGAACGAAAATTTCATCAACATAAAGGTAGACCGCGAAGAACGTCCGGATGTAGACCAAATTTATATGACCGCCGTTCAACTAATGCAAGGAGACGGCGGCTGGCCGCTGAACGTAATAACCCTCCCGAATGGAAAACCGCTTTATGGTGGAACCTATCACACCAAGGAACAATGGCAAAAGGTATTGACCAAAATCAGCAAATTATATAACGAGAATCCCATTAAAGCGGAAGAATATTCCGATATGGTAGCCAAAGGCATCCAAGAGGTAAATATCATTCAACCATCGGCCGATTTTGAACGGTTGACTAAAGATGCATTAGCTCAAAGTGTAGAAACGTGGAAATCTTCTTGGGATACTACATGGGGAGGCGATAAGAGAAACGAAAAGTTTATGTTGCCCGTAAATTTGGATTTCCTATTGGATTATGCACTATTATCCCGTGATGAAGCTGTGCTGGCGCATGTGGAACTCACTCTGGATAAAATGGTTATGGGTGGGGTTTACGACCATATAGGTGGCGGTTTTTTTAGATATAGCACAGACCCTGAATGGAAAGTTCCCCATTTTGAAAAAATGCTCTACGATAACGCGCAACTGATCTATTTATATGCCAAGGCATACAAAACATTCAAAAAAGAAACATATAAAGAAGTTGTACTCGGAACAATCGCATTTTTAGAACGTGAGATGAAAAATCCCGAAGGTGGATATTTTGCCGCTTTGGATGCAGATATCGAAGGCGAAGAAGGTAAATATTATGTTTGGACCAAAGACGAATTAAA
The DNA here is from genome assembly GCF_013402795.1 of Costertonia aggregata. Lineage (GTDB taxonomy): Bacteria > Bacteroidota > Bacteroidia > Flavobacteriales > Flavobacteriaceae > Costertonia > Costertonia aggregata. Next base: position 281,104 of record NZ_CP058595.1, read on the forward strand.
ATCGGTCTTGGGAGGTGATTTTCCCCTTTTTGCATCCTACTACACCATTGCAAAAGATGCTGTTTGGGAAGATGGGAAATACGTTTTGCACAAATTAAACAATGATACGTCCTTTACATCGGAACATCATATAACGTTGAACGAACTACGATCAAAACAGAAAATATGGAGGGAAAAACTGGGCAATGCCAAACAAAAAAGGGTTCGCCCAAGAACCGACGATAAGATTATAACCTCATGGAACGCCCTTTTGATAAAAGGGTATGTAGAGGCTTACACCGCTCTTGGGAATGAAACATACCTGAATAATGCTCTTTCTATTCTAACATTTATAGAATCCAAAAGCTATGTAAACGAAAAATTGGGCCACTCCCATAAAAAAGATAGCAAGTTCATAAATGGGTTTTTGGAAGATTATAGCTTTTTGGCAGACGCCTGTATTACATTATACAGCGTAAGCATGAACGAAAAGCATCTGGAATTCGCAAAAAAACTTACCCAGACCATTGCGAAGAACTTTACTGACGAAGCTTCGGGCCTATATACCTATAACGAAGGCGAGGAACTTATTTCCAAACTCATCAAAACAGATGACGGCGTGATTCCTTCCCCAAATTCGGTCATGGCAAAAAACCTGTTTAAGCTAGGGCATATAAATTATGACATGCATCAGATAAAAAAGGCAAAAACTATGCTTTCTACAGTGTTGCCAAATCTTCAAGAGAATCCGTATGCATATGCAAATTGGAACAGTTTGTTTCTCAATACCACGTATCCCTATTATGAAGTGGCCATAGTCGGTAACGAGGCCGCTTCCAAACTCAAGGAACTTGGTAGGAACAACATACCCAATACGCTCAAAGTGGGCAGTACCAAAGAAAGTGATTTACCACTTTTTCAAGATCGTTATGATGAGAGCGATACGTATATCTATGTATGTAGGGACAATACCTGTAAACTTCCCGTTACTGATGTTAAAGAGGCAATGGGTTTACTGCCAAAAAGTTATGTCCAAAAAAACGTACCTCTTCATTTTGATACCATGAATTAGATTTACACAGAAATCATAATCCTAACGGTATATCATTTTAGTTATATTTGGTACATCGCAGAATCTATTTCATGCTTTTATTTATAGTACCACTACTTCAACAAAACAAAGAAATATTGACCTTTTATGGCTGGTGGCAGTTTGCGGTATGCCTTTTCGCTTTTGTGTCTCTTTTATCCATTTGGTGGCATATTGGTCAAAAACAAAACGATTTTGGACAGGTTTGGTTAGCCCTTTCTGTTTTGTGTTGGAGCTTTTCCGGACTTGCAGAGGTTTACTTTGCCAAAATACAACCGGCCCGGCCGTTTTTGTTGGAAGGATGGCGCAGTCTTTTATCTCTCTTCAATAGCTTGTTCATCCTTTTGGCATTGCCGTGGTTCCGGTTTTTACCTAAAACCATTGAGCCTATCATTAAATCAAAACACTGGAAAATTATTGTAGGGTTACCGTTTTTGTTTTCGTTCCTGCCCACCGTAAATAAAATGATATCGGGTAGGACAATAACCATAATAAGTGAGCTGGATGTATATTATGCCTTTCTTACCTTGATATTTTTAGGCATAGTACTTTGGGAATCCTTTGCGAAAAGAAGGTTGAAATTACTGGCATGGCTTTCCATGGCCTGCATAACCATAACCTTGATAGCACAATGCTACAAATTGATGGAGGCTCCCGTAAACCAAAACCTTTTTTCCGCAATTTTCAAAACATGTCTAATTATGATATTTTTTGCTTTGGCACTAAGCTGGGTAAAAGAATTATCGGAAAATATATTACCGCCTGTCCAGTATTTTAAATTGAATTTGAAACGACAAAAAAACAAGGGGAAACAGCATTTTTTCGTTGTTATCAAAGGAATATCCGGAAAAGAAGAGCAAAAAATCAAACTCACGCCCAACGCCTATAAGTTATTGTACAAGTTTGCCGAAAACAAAAAATTGTCCGAAGACAGTTGGTTGGAAATTAAGCCAAAAAACTTTTCCAAATCACAAAGGGTATATGATATTCAAGATTATAATGAGGTAAAACGTTTATTATTGGCTCTATTGGACGGGATTTTTGGAAAAGGCAATTGGACTAAAGAGCATCACATGCTACCACTTAAAAACCTACTTTTTGAAATGTCGGAAAAACGTGAACGAAAAATTCGTTTGGCCGTGCCGGCAGATAATATTTCACTGTAAACACTTATCCTAATACAATTTTGTCAGTAATACTTTTACTGACGTTTTCATATTTTTTCCGACTTTGTTGATTAAAAGTTGATTCTTCCTGCATTTTGGGGTCTAAACCATTCTACCATGACAGCAAAATTGAGAGTATTCACATTTTCTACCTTATTCATAACCCTACCAACAAATGCCCAAACAAAAGGCTTGGACGAACAAATAAACGATGCGTTTATGCCCATAGCCATTTGGTGGGAAAACCTGATTTTTACCGAAATAAACATTTTAGGTTTTGGCATACCCATTGTGCTGATTCTTTTATTGGCGGGAGCAATATTTTTTACCGTTCACTTTCGTTTTTTGAATATCAGACACTTTATCACCGCCATACAAGTGGTTCGCGGCAAATATGATGAATTGGAAAAACCACATATAGCCACAAATAAAAATCTCTCAAAAATTAATGGCGTAATAGTTGACAATGTCAATGATGAGAGTCATCATGGAGAAGTGAACCATTTTCAGGCATTGGCGACCGCAGTTTCCGGAACTGTAGGATTGGGAAATATCGCCATGGTGGCGGTAGCGATATCCATCGGTGGCCCTGGAGCCACATTTTGGATGATTATTGCCGGGCTGTTGGGAATGTCCTCGAAATTCGTAGAATGTACGCTTGGGGTAAAGTATAGGGATATTGATACTCAGGGAAACGTATTTGGCGGTCCCATGTACTATTTGTCCCGAGGATTAATGGAGTTAGGGTTTCAAAAAACGGGAAAAGTATTGGCAATTGTCTTTGCAGTGTTGTGTGTTGGCGCATCCTTTGGTGGTGGAAACGCATTCCAGACCAATCAAGCGGCGTCTCAGATAATTGAACGTTTTGGATTGGATGGCCCGGCCTCGGGAAGCCTAGTAGGCCTGATATTTGCCGTTTTTGTTGGAATAGTGATCATAGGTGGCATAAAGCGTATTGCAAAGGTTACGGAAAAGATAGTGCCCTGTATGGCCGTACTTTACGTAGGTACGGCATTGTTCATCATATGCTCCAATTACCAATATATTGATGATGCATTTTCATTGATATGTACAGAAGCATTTACACCTAGAGCTACCATTACAGGTGGTTTTATCGGTGTTATGGTACAAGGCTTTAGAAGGGCAGCGTTTTCCAATGAAGCTGGTGCAGGCTCTGCTGCGATAGCACATTCCGCAGTCAATACCAAGTATGCGGCATCCGAGGGTTTAGTGGGGTTATTGGAACCCTTTATCGATACCGTGGTCATTTGCACCATGACCGCCATAGTCATCATTATGTTCAATATGGATGGTGTTTTTGTTTATGGAGACGTTGTTAACGGTCAGGCCCTAATGCCAGACGGAAGCAGAATCGGTGGGGTAAACATTACATCTATGGCCTTTGATACCGCTATTCCAGGTTCTTCGTATGTGTTAGCTATCGCAGTAATACTCTTTGCGTTTTCCACCATCCTGTCATGGTCTTATTATGGCCTTCAAGCATGGAAATTTCTATTTGGCCGAAGCAAGCAAAGTGATTTAACCTATAAAATCATTTTTTTGATGTTTACTATTTTGGGAGCTGCAGTCACTTTGGATGCCGTGATAAAATTTTCCGATGCAATGATATTGGCATTGGTTTTTCCGAATATGATAGGTTTATTCTTTTTATTTCCTATAGCTAAAAAAGAAATCAAGCACTATTTAGAATCCATTAAAGGTTTAAAATCCCGAAGGCTATTGAATAAAGCGTCTTAATATCCAATCGAAAACCGATGTTATTTTGAAATTGAACTACTAAAAAATACCCTTTTAAAATACTTTTTTATACAACCATGAATATTCTTGGCCACATAATATAAAATCGATTTTATTTGAAATTATCTAAACCAAATCTACAAGAATTCACTAAATTGTTCTCATGTAAAAATAAATGATAAACTTTCCTTTATTTGCCGGAATAGCGGCTTCTATCATACATGTGGTTTCTGGCCCGGATCATTTGGCCGCAGTTACTCCCTTGGCGATTGAGACTAGGCGTAAAGTTTGGAAAATTGGCCTATTATGGGGTTTTGGTCATTTGACGGGAATGCTTCTTATCGGGCTGCTTTTTCTTTTATTCAGGGAATATATTCCATTAGAAAAAATTTCGGAACATAGTGAGCAGTTAGTTGGGGTTGTTCTAATTGCTATTGGCCTTTGGGCATTGTTCAGTATCTTTTACAAAAGCAAAAATCACACACATCCGCATGTGCATGATGGAGAAAAACCTTATATTCATGTGCATGAACATGAGCATGACAAAAACAAGTTACAACACTCGCATATACATGAGAAGAAAATCAAACAAAACCAGTGGTCCTCTTTTGGTATTGGCATTCTACATGGCCTAGCGGGAATTGCACATTTTATCCTATTACTTCCTGTTTTAGGATTTGAAAATCAACTAGACAGCATTCAATATATTTTAGGATTCGGTTTTGGAACGGTTTTGGCCATGACGATTTACACCTTCCTCTTGGGAAAAGTTGCAAACTTCTCTAAGAATCAAAATAATAAATCTCTTTTCAGAACGGTACGTCTCTCTGGCGGAATTTTTGCCATTACCATTGGGATATATTGGTTGTACTTGAGTCTCTAAAAATTCAATTCGGTAATAACGACACGATGATTTCCGGTGTCGGCGATGATGAGTTTATTTTCGTCTGTGGTAACCGAAAAAGGCCAATACAAGGAGCTCGAAGTGCCATGTAGGGTCTCTTTATTTTCGCTTCCGGTTTTGAAATCTCTCTTGCCGATGACCGCAGTGGCTTCTGCATTATGGTCTTTGGGAACTTTATCAAACCAAAGTATTCTGCTATTTCCAGTGTCGTTTACTAGTAATCCATCTTTGTAAAAACAGGCGTCATACGTCCAATTTAATGATTTTGACGAAGGAAATAATCCGAATTGATTCTGACCACAAGCATCAAAATCGGTTTGCCCGATGATGGTGTCGGCGGGTTTTGAAAAGGCTTCTTCCACATTGTTCCATATGAGATTTCTGTAGAACTGAGTGTCAGCAACCACCATTTGCTTTTTGGAATTTACCTTTATAGAATACGGCCAAATAGGTTCGTTATTCTCGTAATCTCGTGTTGTAAAATTAGACTTTCCAATGACTTCATCCGCCGTTGCAAAATTAGATTTGGGAATAGTATTGTAAAACAATATCCTGCGATTTCCTGTATCTGCTATCCAGAGACATTTTCCATCAGAGAAAACCCCGTAGGGCCAGTTCAAAGTATGTGCTGAAGGGTCATTACCGATTCCATCCACATTGGGTTGGTTCGATTCAAAATCAGGTTGCCCTAAAACTACATCGGCTGCTTGCCCGTTTTTTGTTGGTAACGAATGCCAAATCAAAACGCGATGATTCCAAGCATCACCGACAATCAAAATTTTTCCATCACTCCATATTCCAGAAGGGTAGTGCAAACTATTGGCGGTAACCATTCCCCCTGAATTCCGTCCTGTTTCCAAAACATCTGATTGCCCTAAAACAACATCGGGTTTTTGGTATTCAGCTGCGGGTAAATTCCTCCAAATAAAAACACGATTACGACCTGTATCGGAAACAAAGAGATGGTTTTTTGCTACGAAAACTCCGCGTGGTGCCAAGAAAGGCATCTTTTGAGAACCTTTAAAAACATAAGAATCGGTGACGTGGGGACCGAGGGTTTCAAAATTCATGCTAACAGATTCTAGGTAATTGTTCCCCAGGTAACATACTAATGACACGTTTGCCTCCAATGGCACTTTCCATGATTACTTGTTTCGGATGTTCGGCAACAACGGTTCCAATAATACGGGCATTTTTGCCATTTTCATCTTCATGTAAAGTTGCTAAAACCGAATCAGCTTCCGATTCGGATACAAAGGCAAGAAATAAACCTTCATTAGCCACATACAAAGGGTCTAAACCTAATAACTCACAGGCACTTGCTACTTGTTCATCCATCGGGAAATCCTTTTGAAATAAGTCAATTCCTATTTCCGAAGATTGGGCAATTTCTTTGAGAACCGTTGCAACACCACCACGCGTTGGGTCGGTTAAAAGATGAATGTTTTCCCCAAATTGCTCAATCAAACTTAGTATGGTATGATTGAGATTGGTGGTATCACTTTGGATTTCCGAATCAAATTCTAAACCTTCACGAACGGACATAATTGCCATGCCGTGAGATGCTACATTCCCGCTGATAATAATTTTATCGCCAACTGCGATGTTCTTAGCACTGATTTTTGCCTTGGGATGAATTGGTCCAACTCCTGAGGTATTCACGAAAATTTTATCGCCTTTTCCCTTTTCAACCACTTTGGTATCGCCTGTTACGATTTGTACACCAGCTTTTTGGCAGGCAAATTTGACAGCTACAAGAATATCCCAAAACTCTTTAACCGGAAGTCCTTCTTCAATGATGAAACTCAAAGAAAGGTATTTGGGATTAGCACCACACATCGCCAAGTCATTGACGGTTCCGTTAACGGCTAGCTCGCCAATATTTCCGCCAGGAAAGAAGATGGGAGATACCAAAAAGCTATCCGTAGAAAAAGCAGTTTTGCCATGTAACTCCAGAAAAGCACCGTCATGACGTTCATCAAGAATATCGTTGCTTAACAGGTCAAAAACGCCACTGTCTAAAAGTTTATTGGTGAGTACTCCGCCGCTGCCATGACCTAAAGTGATGACATCAAAGTCAAGTTTGGGCATGGGGCATTGCAGCTGCATGCGTATTTTTTTGTTTTCGGACATTCTTCTGATTAGGCTTCCACGAGTCCAGAAAAGTGATAGTAGGCTGCACAAGCCCCTTCACTACTGACCATGGGCGCACCAAGTGGATTTGTAGGTTTACAGGTTTTACCAAATTGAGAGCATTCAAAAGGCTTTTTAATTCCTTTCATAATCTGACCCGAAATACAATCTGGGTTTTCAGGTGCTTCTTCAATGGTGACATTATATTTTTTAGTGGCATCAAAGTCCGCATACTTTTCGCGAACGGCGTATCCACTTTCAGGAATTTCGCCAATGCCCCGCCACATCTGATTTCGTACCTCAAATACTTCATCAATTACTTTCTGGGCATCAGGGTTTCCTTCTTCACGGACTATTCTCGCATACTGGTTTTCAACTTCAGATTTACTTTGCTCAAGCTGTCTTATCACCATTAAGATGCCTTGCAAAACATCCAAAGGTTCAAAACCAGTGACTACAATTGGTACTTTATATGCTGCTGACAAGGGGTGATATTCCGTATTTCCCATGATGGTGCAAACGTGGCCTGCGGCTAAAAATCCATCTATCTTACTTTCCTCATCATCAATTACGGCTTTTATCGCAGGAGGTACCAAAACATGAGATGCTAAGATAGAATAATTTTTTACACCTCTACGATGTGCATGTACAACGGATAAGGCATTGGCCGGAGCCGTAGTTTCAAAACCAACGGCAAAGAAAACAACCTCTTTATGAGGATTGTCCTCAGCAATTTTTACAGCTTCCAAAGGAGAATATAAAATACGAACATCGGCACCTTCAGCCTTGGCTTCCAAAAGACTTTTTTGAGAACCAGGTACACGTAGCATATCTCCAAAAGAACAAAGGATAACGCCTTTTTCCACCGCCAAATAAACCGCTTTATCAATTAAGTTCAGTGGTGTCACACAAACCGGACAACCGGGTCCGTGAATCATGGTGACTTTGTCAGGTAGCATCTCAATAATACCATTCTTTACCAAACTGTGCGTTTGACCGCCACAAACTTCCATAATCGACCATGGTCGGGAGACTGTATTTTTGATTTCCTCCAAATATTTTTTCGCCAACTCTGGGTCGCGATACTCTGACATGTACTTCATAGCTATTCTGATTTAGGTAAATACTCATCTACATCTTCCAGTTCGCCCAATTCACCAATCTCTTCAAGATATTTAAACGTTTTTTGCGCTTCTTCTTCATTGACTTTGCTAATAGCAACACCAACATGCACGAGAACGTAGTCATCCACGTCAGCATCGGGCAACATCTCCAAACTTGCTTCTTTGGTAATGCCACCAAACGAAACCTTTGCCATGCGCACCATGCCACCATATTGTATTTCAATACTCTTGATTTTTCCTGGAATTGCTAAACACATAATTCAATTTTTAATATGTTGATGATACCATAATTGACCTATGGAAATGTTCTCGTCGTTACTAGACAATATACGATTAAATTTTAATTCAAACCCTTTCTTTTCAGCCATTTGAAGCAGTTTTTCGACCAAAACAGCATTTTGAAACACTCCTCCGCTGCATGCAATACGGCTAAAATTATTTTGCTCAGCCACCTTGATAATGGCCAAAGCCAAAGTGTAAATAAAGCTATTTGCAATTCGTGCTTTTGAATACCCTTTAAAAATCGCTTTTTGAATGTTCTGGGTAATTATTTTTATCGGGACCTTCTGATAATCTACCCCAAATAGAAAATCAATGTAATCAGTGCCTTTATAGTTTCTCGCTTGATTCTCTAAAAGCATTGCTGCTTCACCTTCATAGGAAGTGGTATCAATATCAAGTAGGAGAGATGTAACCGCATCAAACAGTCTACCCACGGAAGAAGTTTTTAGCGAATTATTCACTAACATCTTGTTATATATCTTCCATTCGGTTTCTGAAAACTTGGTCTTTGCCATATGTTTTTCGGTTTCAGGAAGCATACTGAGTAAGGACAGTCGTGGCTCTTTAGCCATTTTGTCCGCAGCAATCCAATCTACATATTCGAAATGAGTTAATCGCTCCATTTTGTAATTGGCATAAGAGAAAAACTCACCACCCCAAATGGCGTTGTCTTCTCCGTATCCGGTGCCATCCCAAATAATACCTAATATTTTTTCCTCGGAATCGAAGAGCTGATGTTCCCCTAAAACACTTGCAAAATGAGCTTTGTGATGTTGAATTGCTATGAGTTTTGTTTTCCATTGCTCTGAAAGTTCTTTTCCCAATATGCTACTTTGATATTGGGGATGTTTATCAATTAAAATGGTTTCAGGTCTTGTATCAAAAAGGTTACTGTATTTGTCGATGCTCTCCTGAAAACGCCCTGAAACATCGTAGCTATCCAAATTTCCAAAATACGGACTCACATACGTATGGGAGTTGGGCGTAAACGTGAAAGTGCTTTTTAAATGCGCACCCATCGCCAGTACTTTCTCATTGTTTGCTCTATTACTGCTTAGGTAATTTGGAGCAAGTCCGCGTGAGCGTCTCAGGGCAATTTGATGTTCCCTTGCAAAACGAACTACCGAGTCATCTTGAGGAAAAGAAATAGCTAAATCGTGATGCAAGAAATAATCTGCCACTCCGGTTAGCTTTTCAATGGCATTGTCTTTCTCTGAAATAATGGGAGAGCCATGAATATTTCCACTTGTTGCTATAATGGGAATTTGCAATTCATCCATCAAAAGTGTTAATAAAGCTGAAGATGGCAACATAACCCCAAGTTGATTTAATTTAGACGCGATACTTTCTTGTTCTAAATCGGCAATAATCGCTTTCGGATTTAAAATGACAATTGGGGCAACCGAAGAAGTAAGAGCTTTTTCCTCTAGAATGCTTACCTGAAAATCATTTTTGATTCTCTCTAGAGACGGATAGAGTAGGGCAAAAGGTTTCGCTGGGCGTTGTTTTTGTTTTCGTAATCGTTCGATTGTTTCCTTATTATTCGCATCGCAGCATAGTAAATAGCCATTGGTGTTTTTAATGGCTATTATGCTTCCTCCTGAAAGTAAGGCCGCAGTTTTTTTTAGGATATTACTTTGGGTTTGATTGAGCTGCCTACTATCGGTATCAACAAGTTGAAGCTGAATTCCGCAATCTGCACAGCTATTGGTTTGCGAATGAAATCGCCTGTCATCAGGGTTGGTGTATTCCGTTTGGCACGAATCACACATTGCAAAGGCAGAAACCGTGGTGTTTGCTCGCTCAAAAGGGAACTTTGCTGTCACCGCATATCTTGGTCCGCAGTTTGTGCAAGTAGTGAAAGCATAACCAAATCGTCTGTTCTTTCTGTCTCTGATTTCTTCCTTGCAAGATTCGCAAATCGCAAAATCAGGGGTTAAGGGAATATCGATTTGATGATTGGTGTCCGAAGAAATAATCTTAAAATCATCATATTCCTGAAACGAAATTTCTGAAATAGAATGTGATTGAATAATCGATATCTCGGGAGCATTGTCGAGCAGTTGTCCCAAAAAAACCTTTGCTTTATCCTCGGAGGTATTAATGTGAATTAAAACCCCATCCTGATTGTTGCAAACGGAACCTTTGAGTTGAAATTGTTTCGCTAAACCATACACAAAGGGGCGGAAGCCCACCCCTTGAACCTGTCCAGAAATTGTAATTTCAAAGGTTTGCAACATAGGTATTGCTATCCTTTCTTCTGTTGGATTTTTTCAAGCAACCAATCACACCATTCATCAACTCCCTCATCAGATAATGCGGAAATTTGAATCACCTCCAATTCATGATTGACTTCGCGGGCATCTTTAGTAACTGCTTCCACAGAAAACGGAACATAGGGTAGTAAATCTGCTTTGGAAACCAACATCATATCACTAGTCAAGAACATCTTGGGATATTTCTTTGGTTTGTCATCGCCTTCGGTGGTCGCCATAAGAGTCACACGGTAATCTTCACCCAAATCGAAGGAAGAAGGACACACTAGATTCCCGACATTCTCGATAAATAACAAGTCGATATTTTCCAAATCGAACTGGTCCAAAACCTGATGTATCATTTGTGCTTCTAGATGGCAAATGCCACCGGTTACAATTTGTAAAGCCTGAATACCAGTTTCACGAATACGGTCTGCGTCACGTTCGGTTTCTAAGTCTCCGACCATCACGGCGATTTTGATTTTATCCTTTAGTTTTTCAGCTGTTTTCTGCATTAGGGTCGTTTTACCACTACCTGCAGAAGACGTAATATTTATAAGGAGTGTGTCAGTTTTAGCCATTTCCTTCTTAATAATATCTGCCACAAAATCATTTGCCTTGAGCAAGTTGATATTCGTGTTTTCGCACTGTACGGTTCCACGTGCTGCTTTTGTTGATTTCTCTACCATAGTCTTTTCTTCTTTGAATCAATTTTTCTTCTAGTCGTCAAATTCTACTTTGTGAATAAGCATTTCTTCGCCTTGAATCACATTTTTGCTGGGTCGTTCGCAATTATCACATATGAAGCGATAGTTCTTCACATCCGTAATATGGTTGCAAACTTCACATTGTATTTTTAAGTCAGTCATTTCTATTTTGAGCTGAACATGGTGATACTGTGGACTCATCATTTGAGATGCTTCATAAGCATTATATAAAAGCCGAGGTTCGATATTTGAAAGAATACCGACCTTCAAATGAATAGCTTTCATTTTATTCAACTTTTCCGCCTCAAACTCTTGCTCGAGGGTTCGCATGATGCTATTTACGATGGAGGTTTCGTGCATTAGATTAAACTTTTTACTTTTTCCAATTCTTGAAGATGTTTGTCCGCCTGTTCTATTAAACTGGCATCGGTTACCAAGGTTTTTATTTCCTCGGCTTTTGCCTTCATCTCTTCGTATTTTTTCAACTCTTCTTCGCTAGTTTCATTATGCGTAAGCCAGCCTAATTCCAACTGATTCATAAGGGTCAAGGCACGCTCAAAAGGATAAGCACTCGCCGTTCGTATTTCAAGGGCTTCTTCAAATAAACCTGACGCCTTTTCCAAATTATCATGAATTTTTGCTGGAGGAAAATGCATCAAAGCGGTCGCATAGTTATGACTCGCCATGGCATTCTCATAAGGATATTCTTCTTTAGTGTAGAATGACAACACTTCTTTAAAGGAAGATGCGCAAAAGGCCGTCCACATTGGTTTTTCTTCTGCCCCAACGGGAATTTCAGAATAAATCAATGCCAAATTATGATGTACATCGGCAAATTTCTGCGGATGCGTATCACGTTTAAATACTTTTAGTACATCCTGAAAAGCATTGATGGCAGCCTTGTAATACTGCGGACTACCATTTTTGGACCAAGTATATAATAGGATTGCTTTTTTGAATCCCGCCTCTCCTAAAAATTCAGGAATGTCTTCTTGCTTAAAGTATTGAATAGCTCTGTTAATCAATTCTTTAGATGTGATAAAATCTTCTTTAAAATTGGCCACTTCAGCAGCATCGACCAATACCATTCCAGCCTGTATTTTTTGATTTTTTGCTTCAAAGTGTGCGATGGATTGTAGCTGCAGGTCAAGAACTTCGTCCAACTTCTCAGTACTATAAGGCACTTGTAATTGCGCCATAAGGATTCCCGCTAAATGGGTGTTCAAAGCATTTTTGGCATCCTCAGAAATAGCAATTGCAGCCTGTTCTTCTGCTAAGGCTTTGGCAGTATCTAATTCTCCAGCATCTAAAAGTAAATTCAAATAGTGTTTTGCTGAAAATACTTTTATCTCATCATTTTCGGCTTTTTCAATAGCATGGGAGAAAAGACTCTTGAGCTCCTTATGATTCAATGGATTTTCAACAACCCCATAATAATTTAAAATCGCATGGTTATGTGGTAAAGTATTATAGCAGAAATCTACCATGCCTGGTGAAATCTCATATCCAAATTGTAAATGGGTAGCAATCAAAAGGTGATGATATATCGGATATTCTTCCGAAACAAATTCAAACGATTTCTGCTGATTCCCTAGTTTATAGAATACCAGTGCTAGTAGATTTTCTTTATTAAATGGTGTAGTTGGAAAAGCATAGGGCGGTTCCATATCATACCAATCCAAGGGAATTGAAATCTCATCTGCATCCACAACTAAGGTTTTCAAGTCATTTATCGCTTCAGAATCTTCGGTTATGCTGACCAATTCGTCCAATCGGTCTACTGACGCAATGGCTTCTTGAACCTTTTTATGGGCGCTAGTTGATGTTAATATCGTAAGCATCTTTGTCTACTTTTTGGTTGCCTCTTGGGTCTTTTGCTGCAGTTTGCTGCATGCTTCTACCATAAATTTCGGCTAGTCGCTCCGAGCGATAATCACCTATGGTCTGAATTAAGACTTGGTTCGGGTCTTTGGTGTTGATAAATATAAGCGAAACTTCCCAACGGCCTTTGATAGGAGTAACCTTGTACTGAACTTCAGCATCTAAAAGCCAATCGTTTTTTTGTTTCGTCATTAGTAAATTCTAAATAGCCACTTTTATCAAATTCGTTTTTTCAATGATTTCATATTCCAATTCTCTATCGGTCATATTTAAATCGTTATCAATAAGTATTTCCCGAATAGCGAGTGTTTTATCACCTTTCAAGTTACGCGATTTTAATAAAAACTGGGTAGGTTTATACATTTTAACAAACCACTGACTTGAAACGGGAGTGATCAAAATTTTTCCTTGTTCTTCCACATAGGTGACATAGGCATAATGAATGTTTCCGAAAATGGGTTCAATCAATTCATTATCCAAGTAAATATGGGAGGTCTTCAGGGTGATTTTTGCACTCACGTAGGTATCGACAGATTTAAATCTTCTAAGATATGCTGTACCACTTTGTCTCCCGCTTCCTTCACTACATCGCTCAAATCTACTTCTAATTTGGTGTTTTCGATTGCCACCAAATACACTTGAATATCATCAGGATAATCATCCTGTAATATTTTCTTGGTATAGGACAATGCTTGGTCCCATTTCATTCCATGGAGAAAAACCAAAGGGTCATCTTGAGGGGCTTTCATAACTTCTTCTGCTGGGACCTTAAATAATGTGCCAACGGGTTCATTGCTATTCAAAACCGCATCGGCTAAAATTATTCTATCATGTCCTTTTAATCCGAAAAGTACTTCGAAAGCCGCAGTACCCATATCGAAAATGCTAATATTTTCTGATTCTGGAAGTTTTTCCCGCAGTTGTTCAATTACATAAATGCCCACCGCATCATCACTTCGCACCGGATTTCCAAATCCCATTATTGCCGTCTTCATATCTTTTTAATTTCCAGTTAAATTAAAAAACTTTCCCGAGGTTGCCCTCAGGAAAGTCCTTTTACAACTATATGTCAGAAGTTATAGTTTAAATCTTGATAACTCCGCACCACTTTGTGCATCATGGGCATGTACTGTACATACCAAGCATGAATCAAAAGAACGGGCAACGATACCTACTTCTACAGGGTCTAATGGGTCTTCGATTGTCGTACCCAAAAGTGCTGTTTCAATCGGTCCGGGATTATCATTACCATCTTGCGGACCAACATTCCATGTCGTCGGAGCCATTACTTGATAGTTTTTGATAACACCATCTTTGATTTCTATCCAGTGCGCCAACGCGCCACGGGCAGCTTCAGTTGCACCGAAACCTTTTCCGTCTTTTTCTACAGGTTTTACATAAAACTCGCCGTCCAAATCAATTTCAGATAACCACTGCTCAATGAATTTGTAGATTCTTGGCGCTTCATGAACTCTGGCCAATACCCTCGTGAATACACTTGGCCCTAGTTTTTTGATGATATCCCCAAATAATGGGTCTCTGATTTGGTGTTCTTTATTATTCGGATTAGCATTCATAATTACACGTGCTAAGGGTCCGGCTTCCGCAGCATGACCGTCATAGCGAGGCGCTTTTGACCAACTATATTGATTGTCAAAATCACTATCATGTAATGTTTGTGATTTCATTGGGGTCGGAAGCGGCTCATCCCATGGGTGAAGTCCGTCTTCTTGGTTACCATACCAAGAATGCTTTACATGCTCACTTACTTTCATGTGGTCAAATTCGTGATAGTTTTCGCTATCGAAGAATCCACTAGATGAAATCAAAGCTGCATTTCTTCCTTCAATCGTTGGGTTGTTGTACATGTCTTTGTGCAAATAGGTTCCTGTTGCCAAAAACTTTCCAACACCTTGTCCGAATTTGTCCAATCCGAATTCAAGTCCAGCTCGAATCAATAATCCTAAATCACTATTTCGTTGTGATTCGTTTTCTTCGACCCAAGCCAACATATCGTCCCATGTCTTGATTTCCATGTAGCGCTCAATAGAGCAGCCCAACCAAACAGGTTCAAGCCAATCATTTTTGAACTGTGCCAAAATCGCATGTGCTCTAGTAATGTCCTTTAGGGTTGGAGCACACATCACACCACCAGGTACCATATAACTTGAATGTGGCCATTGACCACCGAATAAGGCATAAATCTGAACAGGCAATCCGCTTGCGGTCAAACCAATCTGAAAGGTTTCCCCAACATACGCTGACCAGCGTTTTACAACTTCCTTATATAAAGGTTTATCGGCATACTTTTTATTGGCTAAATCCGTAGCGAAAATAGCGTAGTACCATCTTGGTATACTCTGAAGGGTTTCCGAAGCTTGACCAATCGCTCTTAACAAAAGTGCGTTGGGCGTCAACTTGGTTCCCCAGGCCGTATCCAATGCGGATGAAGCACAATATAAGTGGGAACCTCCGCAAATTCCACAAATTCTAGGCGTAACAATGAGTCCTGATTGGGGATCCTTGCCTGCCATGATTTTCTCAAAACCCCTAAACATTGCTGCTTGCGTATGGGCGCGAGTGACTTTACCGTTGTCGATATAGACCTTCACATCCAAATCGCCTTCAACGCGACCTACAGGGGATATATTTAATTCTGTAACTGACATTTTCTTTTTTTTTGGTTCTTTTATTTAGAAGTTTCCTGTACCCTTTTATTGGTTGGCAAGATTTTTTGGAAACCTGCTTCCATGTAATACGCAAGCTTGCTTCTTCCCTCTGGTACTTCTTTTGGAAAGACTCCCAAGGTTTTCATCGTTTTCAATACACTTCCTTTTTTAAGGTCGTGATGGGGAAAGCCAGGTTCAGTGCAGCCTAAGCATGGATGATTCGCTCTTGTTTTACTGGATTGTCTATTCCATAATATATTATTACAACTTGCACGTGTCATGGGGCCTCTGCATCCTACTTCGTAGAATAAGCATCCACCACGAGTTCCGAAGCCACCATCTACTTTCTGTGCAAAATTGACTACGTTCGTACAACCCGTTTGCACGAAGTCCGTGAAGAATGTTTTAGGTCTATGGTAATCATCGATTTGTACGTCACCGATTCTTCCCACGGAAATGGCTACAAGTATTTGTGTTATCCAATCAGGGTGCGCAGGACATCCAGGAATATTGATTACCGGCAAGCCACCTTTAGATACATAGTTTGGCCCGAGGAAACCGCCTTTATTCTTTTTCAAGAATTGCATTCCAGTAGATTCACTAGGGTTCGGCGGAACCGCAGGTATACCTCCCCAGGTTGCGCAATCGCCAATAGCGACGACATAGCCTGCAACCTCTGAAAGTTCTTTGATCCAGTCCTTCATGGGACGGTCAGCGAATAAATTCATCGTACCCGTATTGTCTGGGCCTTGAATTATCGAACCTTCAAAAACAAGGATATCCATCTGCACTTTTCCATCGAGAATATCTTTTAAAAGGTCTTGAACTTGATCCCCAATCTGTAAACCTGTTGTTGGGTGCCATAAAATGTTTAATCCGAAATCGGTGATGAGCTCCACCACGGTTGGTTCTTCGGCATTTAGAAAGGACATTGTGTTGCCACTGCATGCGCCTCCTTGTAACCATAGTACGTTAGCCATAAATTATTGGATATTTAAATTTAAAGTACTGAAAATAGGGATATAACATATATTTAACAAAATAAATATGACTTTTTACTTTATTTGAAAAGTTTCTAAATAATTTGTTTAAAGTTTTGTTTTGATGTGTCAAACAAAGTTTGAATTTTAATATTCACTCGCAATTTTCGAGATGTTTTGAACTTATTATAAACGATAAAATTGCGAAAGAATAGAAAGTTACAAAAAGGCTTATGAAGTATTGTAGTGAAAACTATATTTCACAAAAAATCCAACCATAAAAATGGTTGGATTTATCGTCGGGATGAGAGGATTCGAACCTCCGATCTCACGGCCCCCAGCCGTGCACTTTAACCGGACTAAGCTACATCCCGAAACTATTAAAATAAAAAGCCAAACAAAGAACGTTTGACTTTTTGTCGGGGTGGCAGGATTCGAACCTGCGACCTCCGCGTCCCAAACGCGGCGCGATAACCGGGCTACGCTACACCCCGAAAATGTATTTTCGGATTGCAAATATAGTACAATACTTAAAAAAAGCTACTAAAAGCTGAAAACAAAAAGGAGCCAAATATTTGGCTCCTTTTTATCAGTGACATTTAACGTTAAACATAATCTATCTATACAAGGTAAAATGGCCAACATACTGCTGTTTATCCTGGTCATTCGCATTTACAACATACCAGTAATCACCTGTGGGTACTTCTGACCCTTCGTAGGTACCGTCCCAAGATGTAATTTGGTCTAGAATAGCGACTACCCTACCGTACCTATCATAGATTTTGACTTCAATATTGGGAAAGAACTCCCTATTTCTAGGAAACCATTCATCATTGTTGTTATCGCCATCGGGGGTAAAGAAATTGGGAATGTCCAACATACCCGTAAAATTAAACGGTATTTGAATCGTAGCTTCACAACCTCTAGCATCGATTACCCTTATGGTGACATTATCATCTTCGTTTAAGTTGTATGTATTTATATCTCCTGTGCTTTCGCCTTGAAAGAAAAATTCATACTCTCCAAAACCGCCTTCAGCAGTAGCGGTCAGTTCATTCGGACCTGTTTGTTCGGCGGTCAAAGTCAAAGGATCGTAGGCATCGATCTCAAATTCTACAAATTGTGCACAACCTCTTTGATGATACACATAAACCGTATGCATTCCGGGTGATAAATCTCCCCATGTTCGCTGTGTATCAGCTTGTGCGGTTATGGCATCTGTAGGATCCACCGGATCCAAGGCATAAAGCACGTCGGGCATTAAACTAGTATCTACTACGCTGACCGTTACCGTACTATTTGGAAATATGCCATCACACCCATATTGTACATCAAACTCGGGCACCAAATCTATTCCTATTTCTATGGGAACTACTACGTTTGTTTCACAACCTCGAGAGTCCCTTACGAAAATAACATAAGTCTCGCCTCCTCTCAAACTGTCAAAAAACATACTATCGTTCCTCACAAAATCTGCATCATCATTTGTATTGACACTGGTAAAATAAGGGGCGGTACCACCACTAACTTGCAACGTTACCGTGCCATTTTCTTCTCCAAGGCATATTTCTGGTGTAGAGTCGACTATACCTGCTACCAATTCCTGAGGTTCAAGGATTGGTACGGTCTGGGTTATAGTACAACCAAGTTCATCTTGAATAATGATTTCATAACCAGAAGGTCTAGGTGACAAGTTCGAAAATGTTTTTCTATTGGGGTTTGATGGATCGTCTCCTTCGAAAAATTCACTCAAGGTATCGGAGATGGAATATCGTATAACCCCGGTTCCCCCACTTGCCTCAATGATGATTTGACCGTCTGTTTCTCCGTTACATGAAACGGGTACAGCCTCCAAATATTCAAGTACCAATGGTTCCTTAGGCTCTATAACTATCGGGTCTGAAATTGCGATACAACCACCGCTTTGGGCAAAGACCCAATAACTTCCCGGTCCTAAATTTCTGAAAATACCAGATGATTGTGGCCCACCGTTAGGTACAATATCACCTACAATCGGCATATTTGGAACCCCACCGTTGGCAGCACTTCCCAAATCATTATTCACTAATGTGTAAATATAGTTTCCTATACCTCCAAAAGCTTCTGAACGTATAATACCGGTTGCCTCACCTGCACAGTTTATAGTGGCGTTCGTTAAATCCAACGCTACAACCAATGGTGCGGCCGGATCTAGGGAAATTTGGTTTGACGATTCCGATGGACAACCATTGGAGTTTTGTACATCGTATATAAAGGGTCCCGGATCTACTGTAATATCAGCGGAAATCTGAACCGATGTGGCTAAAGGGTCGGTCGTGCTGAACGGCACGAAGGCATCCGTAGTACCTGACCTTCTAAAGAAGTAGCTAACGCCAAGTTCTGGATTGGAGACCGATAGCTCCATCAAGCCTAGGTCACCACAACCCGGTGGATTTAATTCTATTAGCTCAGGAATGATAATTTCCGGATCTTGAATAGTAACCGAAGATGTAGTGAACTCACAATCCCAACCATCAAAGACAGATATGCTATACTCTCCTGCGGATAAGTTGGCAAATGTAGTTGTTGTTTGTAGACCACTGACCGTACCTTCTGTAATTCTATTTAATTGGTATAGATAATTACCGGCTCCTTGACCACCGACAACGTTAAAAACTTCTATACTACCATCATTATCATTGTTACATTGTAACGGATTTACTATCTGAATATCTGCCGATATGGCCGTAGGTGGATTTAGGACTATTGAATTTGTTTCCGTACAGCCTAAAGCGTCCCTAACGTTTATCGTGAAGGTATCCGCATCCAAGCCTGAGACAATGTTGTTGGTATCAGGAAAATCCTGAACTATAGTACCATCCGATGCTATTACCTGAAATTCATACGCGCCCCATCCACCATCACCGGTCAAGGTAATCTCACCGAGCCCAGGGTTTGCACATGTTACATCCGATGTTTGAACCGGAGTAACCGTCAGTGGCCTATCCGGCCCTCTTACCGTTTCCACATTACTGAACGTATCACAAAAAGGTGTGTCCTGCGCATCTATCCTGACTATAAGATTACCCGCTGGTAACCCTCCGATGATTTCCGGGGTATTTATAGGTGCTGTCGTATCAAAAGAACCGGTTACTCCAGTAGTAGTTTCGACCCCTGCATTATCCCTTGTAAACACTTCATAATCATAAGCTCCCGTATAATTGTTTATTGTTATGCTTATTTCACCATCCCTGCCATTAAAGCAGGTTACCGGCCTGGTTTCTGCTATAACGGCATCGATTGTATTATATTCCGGTACGTTGACGATATTCGTAATGTAGGAACAACCTCCTACCTCAGTAACTGCAAATATGTAGTCCCCAGAAGTATCAATAGGGTAATTGATTCTGTCACCACCTCTAATTTGAAGCACCGGGCCGGAGCCTAAAGGCAACAATTCTACATCGTAATCCCCTGTTCCTTGATTTACAATGACCTCAACGGAGCCCGGGTTTGCCGTAGTACCATCCACTGGGTCACAAGTAATCGGATTTACATTAAGCGTAAAAGTCAAATCGGTTGGTACCCGTAACAAAACATTACTGGTTTGCTCACACCCGTTTTGATCTCTCACGGTAACAATTATAGTTTGGTCAGCCCCATTATCAATAATTTCAAAAGTATTGGAGGTCTGGAAATTGGTACCATCAAAAGCAGCGGTACCATCATTTATACTATAACTATATGGAGCTGTACCTGTATCCGTACCGGAACCATCGCCATTGGTATCGGTAAAAACGGTTATCGTAGCAGTGCTAAATCGGTTACTGGATGGATCACAGGTAAACTCCGTATTAACGGTATTCATTTGAAGAACAGAAGGCTCGGCTATAGTTCCGACGGCAAATCTATTGGAAACACAACCTCGGTTGGAAATTACCTCAACCTCATACGTTTCAGGTCCTAAATTATCAAAAGTCGCAGAAGTCTGCGGTCCTGCCACCAAACCACCACTATCGTATAAGAAATAGGACAATGGTGTATCAGTATCGGTGCCTGCAGCCAACTCTACCGTGATAGAGCCATCATTGGCACCGTTACATGAAATATCGTCCATAGGGGCTGCCGTAATTTGCGGAGAGACTACTGTAGTAACTTCCACTGTGGCCACCGCTGTACATAACGGTAAGGTATTGGAAGATAAATCTGTAACCAATATATTATATCGCTCCCCTACCGGATTAGGATTCAAGCCCGTAAAACTATTGGAGGTTTGCGGCGTACCTATATCGGTTGTAATTCCCGTAGCAATGACCTCACTACGCAATTGAAACTCAAAATTTCCACTACCGCCCGTTGTATTTACCGTTATTTCTCCATCTCCAGCATTACAGGTAGGTAATGAGGTCGCATCTGCAGAAATCGCAAAGAAATCAAAAACCTCGGCAACTACCGTATTGGTACAACCGTTACCATCACGTACCGTAATGGTATACGAACCGGGATTGGGTACCGTGAAATTGGGGCTGTCCTGAAAACCGCCACCGATATCATATTGGAAAACATCTTCCGGGGCCGTAGAAGCACTATTTAATGGTGAGGTAACATTCACCGTATAGTTACTTACCGCCGTACATTGGTTGACAACATCAACAGTTGGTGTAGGAACTCCAGGTGCCTCGGTTACCGTAACAGGTGTAAAACTGATACAACCATTGGCATCTTGAATATAAAAATTATACGTTTCCGGGTATGGCCCTGATATTTCATAAATAGTCTGGGTTGTATACGCTGCCAAAGCTGGTTCAGGATCGGTACTAAGAACATAAGCATAAGTATAACCTGGTGCACCACCGTTGCCACTAACCGTTACAAATGCATTTCTCCCAGCTCCTGAAACCGTGGGACATAAGGCTGGCTCATTGTTTGTAACAACCAAAGCAGGGCCCTCCTCAATGATAGAAACCAAGGTACCATCGTTACAGGTAGTATCATCATCAGTAACTATTACTTGATAATTACCGGCCGACAATCCTGTAAACGAATCCGAATAAGGTATGGTCACTCCGGTCAATGGCCCAGCTGTGTTAACTACGGCACCGGTATTTGTATTTTCCAATCGGATAGTAATGTTTGCAGGACTTGCAATCCCTGTTATCGTATAATCGATAACCCCAGCCCCGTTGGAAGCACACGAAAGTGTATTTGCCGATGCATTTACATTGATGGTAGATGGACCGGTAATGGGTGGTATTTCTTGAATATATTCGCATCCATTGGCATCTCTAACCTCCACAAAGTAGGTGACACCAAATTCGACTTGACCTACAAAATCGTGTATATCCGTACCATTTACATTGGCCAGTACATATCCTAAAGGACTGCCCACCAATCTAAATTCGTATGGTGCAGTTCCTCCAGCAGCTTGTACCCTGTACGTGAAAGCAGGATCATTACAAGCAACAGTAGGGAAATCCAAAGGTGTCAAAGTAAGTTGATTTTGATCAATGGTCACCACATCCCTGTCCTCACAACCAGAAGCATCCGTAGTGACTACCGTATATGTGCCTTGTGCAATATTCGGGAAGTTAACAGCTGTACTGGAGGTAGGGCCTATTGATGTAACCAAAGTGCCATTTACATCCAATAAAGTATAGGTAAAATCCGCTGTTCCGTTCGTTACATTGGTAACGTCTATTGATCCAAAAGTTGTCGCTCCGGTACAGATAGCATTATTCGGAACAACCGTGGCATCTACAGCGGTACTTGGATTTATTGTAGCTGATAATATGGGGCTTTCACAGCCTCTACTATCCCTAACCCTAAAATCGGCATACGTTCCCGGCGCATATCCGGAGAATACATTTTGGGTACTATAAGTAAGTCCGCCATCGTTACTGAATTCATAAGGTGCAACACCCTGTGTTGTGTCTGCATTTACCGTTACCGTTCCACTAGTTAAATCACCACATACCGTATCAGAACCTACAGCGGCGCCAGCGATTACCTCGGTCGGGGATAAAGTCACTACATTGGTTTCGGTGGGACATCCTTGGCTATCGAATATTTGAAACTGAAAATTAGTATCTGTAGTTACCAAAGCAGCAGGAACATTGTAAACAAAAGTATTTCCCGTAAATGTAAAGTTAGAACTACTGTAAGGTTGTGCGGTCAAGGGTGCGGTATCAAATCGCACTTCATAATGATCGTAGTTGCCCCCAGAGGGATACCCATCATTGACAACAACCCTTATTTGCGCATCGGGCCCAGCACATGTAAGTTCCCGAATGATGGTGGCCGTACCTCTTATCTCCGGTTGGACAATCTGGGTTAACGTGTCGGAGCAATCTTGGGAATCCCTAACTTCGATCGTATATGTATTGGGTGTTAGACCTGAAAATGAAAAATCGCCTGTAGTGGGGGCAGAAAAAGCTCCGCCGTTTATACTATATCTAAATGGCCCTACTCCAGTAGTAGGTTCATTTACGACCAAGGTAGCTGCATTATTATTATCATAGCAAAGGTCGGAAGCAGTTGTATTCAATGTAAGCACTGGAGCTTCCAATGCGGTCAATGTAAAAGAACCGGTGACCGTACAACCGTTGGTATCTTCAACTGTTACAGTATATAGACCCTCGGTAGAAAGGTTGGTAAACGTTCTTCCGTTTCTAGGTCCTCTATCCGGTGCGGGTGCAGGTTGGTCCAATGTATATCGATTACCGCCCCAGCCGCCACTGGTCTCTACCCTTACGCTACCTATATTTCCATTTTGGCAATTCATATCGGTCACTACCAAATTATCGATTGTCAATGCAGCGGATGGCTCTTCTATCGTCAAGGTAGCATTCGAGGGACAATTGGTCTCTTCATCCTCAACAGTAATAGTATACGTGCCAGCTGTCAAGCCAGTCAAAGGAATGATACCGCTAGACTCACCGGTCGTGACCGGTCCGCCATCTATACTCCAACTATACGTAGTATTGAATCCATCAATTAAAAACCTACCTTCACCATCATTGCCGCCAAAACAGGTTACAACCCTGGTCTGCTGCGCCCTTGCTGAAATAGAACTTATATCGGTAATCGCAAAGTTTTCGTCGTAAGAACATCCTGCACCATCGGTGACCCTAAACGTGTAAGTTCCCAGTCCCAATCCTGGAAAAACAGTATTATCGCCGTTGTTTACGGCACTTGCCCCAGGTGCTATTATCTCATAATCGTAATCGGCTGGCAAACCAGTACCTCCTGTTGATGTGACCGTAACCGTTGCGGTACCGGTAGCACAATCAACTGTGGATATGGCGAAATCCAAATCGGTTGGTTTATCCAAGGGATCAAACACAATGGGTGTCAAAGGTTGTACACATCCATTGGCATCACGAATCAAAGGTGTATAGCTACCTACTCCTAAGTTTGAGAAAGTGCTTCCAGGACCAAATCCGGCCCCTATACTAAATTCGTAGGGTGCCGTACCACCAGAAGGGGCATTGATAATGATTTGTCCACCCGTCTCGTTAAGACAAGTAGGGGCTGTTGAACTTGCCGTACTTGTAATGGTCGAAACCGTACCCACTGTAGCCGTATCCACAATATCACAGGAGAAAGCGCCTTGTTGATAGCGAATCACCACATTATAAGTGTTGGGTGCCAGATTACTGAATACGTTACTTACCTGAAAGGAAGATCCACCATTGATACTGTACGTTATATTGTATCCATTAGTATTACTTACATTAAAAGTGACGCTACCATCATTGGCTCCACCGCAGTTTCCATCATCGGTTACAATACCATAGGTAGGCTCGGGAATGTCCTCTACATCTACCGCAGCATTTCTTCTACAGCCATTGGCATCTTCGATAACTATAGGATAATTCCCTGGAGTACTAACATTAAATGTTGTTGTAGCTGTGTATGTCGTGCTAAAAGTTGCTCCCCCATCTAGACTAAAACGATATGGTGCCGATCCCCCGGAAGTCTCCAAGTTTACGGCAACCGATGTCGCCCCACATCCAAAACTGTCCGATGCTGTTGCCGATGCGGCCAAAGGTGTTATGCCCGCACCAATTTCTATGGGATTACCACCAACATCCAAAGTAATCAACTCAGAACATTTATTGGTTTCAACGCGAATCGTATATGTTCCGGGACTTACATTTAAAAACGAGTAAGCATCAGAACCGTTAGGTCCAAAGGTATCAACGGTTATACCGTTTTTTATCAATCTATAGGTATAAAAACCCGGTACATTAAATACAGACACATCAATACTTCCCAATTCACCGCTACAAAGAATATCATTTACATTGACCTCGGCACTTATATCCAAACTTGCTACATTTACCGTATTGGATGGGAAGACACAGGCACTAGCCGAAACATTTCTCAAACGCACAAAAACCTGGTAATCACCAGGCGTAGTAATGTCAAAAAACGGATCATCTTGGTAGGTAGTACCATCCAGACTGTATTCATATCCCGCGGGGACATTCGTGATTTCAACCCTTCCCGGATTACCACAAACAATGTCCTCCTTTATTAATTGAGGGTCCAAGGGGTTCAAGGTAGATTTAAAATAAAAAAACTGTCCGGAACCTATCCTAACCCTAAATTCACCCGAAGAATCAAGGTTGTACGTGGGTGAGGTACTGACCAAATTCCATGTACATGAAGGGTTGGCATTTGGACAATCATCCTGTACCGAAGCCGTACAACTACCGGCATCCAACTTTTCCCATCGGTAAGAACCACCGCTTTGGCTCAAAGAGAGTGTACGTATATCACTGGTACCACAAAGAAAGAATTTTGCCAAGGTACTGCCATCGTTCGGGCACACCACTTCTTCATCCGCTCCTTGGATAATCGTCATAAACATCGGAGGGGCAAAAGCATTTGAGGTTTTTGCGGTTGTGTTTGCAATACCATCGATACCATCGAATTTTTCATTGGTTTCCTTTTTATCCATTGAAAAATCAATGGAAGCCAATGTAGCTTCGATACCTGAAGTGACTTCAGTGATTATTCCGTAAACCGATGTATTAGCTATAGCCGATGTACATACTATTGATATAGCTATCAATAGAAGGGCATACAAATAATGCCTTGTTTTTTTTGGGAGCATAGGTTAAGCGTATTTGGGGCAAGAACAGTTTAGATTTGGGGACCTAAATATTCTATAGCGTAATTATTTAAACTTATATTTTTCTATTTATCTTTAACCCTAGGGTTACCTTAAACTTTTATTTTAACGTCGGATTATGAAAAAAAGTATCGTTCTCACCCATATTTTCGTTGTAATGCTAACCGTTTCTTGCGGTCAGGAAGCCAAAAATGAAATAAATACGCCTTCGGAAACATCATTTTCTGCCGAGTTGTTTATTGATAATCTACAAATTCCGTGGGGTATGGCCTTCTTACCGGACGGTAGTCTTTTGATTACCGAAAAAGCGGGCGAACTCATACATTTTAAAGATGGAAAAAAGACATTGGTCTCAAATGTTCCCGAAGTATACACAAGAGGTCAAGGTGGGCTTTTAGACATAGAAACGCATCCCGATTATGTCAACAATGGTTGGTTATACCTATCTTATTCATCAGAGGAAGGCGATGAAAAAGGGGGACATACAGCAATTATGCGGGCTAAGTTGAACGGCAACACATTAGTGGAAAAGCAACTGCTATACAAAGCATCTCCCAATACCACCAAAGGGCAACATTTTGGTTCTAGAATAGAATTTGATGATGAGGGTTACCTATACTTTTCGATAGGGGACCGTGGAAATCGTGCTGTAAATCCGCAGGATATCACAAGGGATGGTGGTAAAATTTATAGAATAAATGCTGATGGCAGTATTCCTCAAGACAATCCCTTTGCCAATGAAACAAATGCCAAAGAAGCCATATTCAGTTACGGACACAGAAATCCACAGGGTATGATGAAAAATCCCTACACCGGAGCAATTTGGGTTCACGAACATGGCCCCAAGGGTGGTGATGAAATCAATATTATAAAAAAGGCTGCAAATTTTGGTTGGCCGGTCATCACCTATGGCGTAAACTATAGCGGAACACCAATTACCGACGAAACCTCAAGGGAAGGTATGGAGCAACCCGTTCATTATTGGGTACCATCCATAGCCCCTAGTGGAATGACATTCGTAAACTCCGATAAATATCCAGAATGGAAGGGAAATCTCTTGGTCGGTTCTTTGTCGTTTCAATATTTGGAACTACTGGTCATGAATGGTGAAAAAGTAACGGATAGGCAAAAACTATTGGATGGTTTTGGGCGTGTTCGTAATGTAAAACAAGGCCCTGATGGTTATATTTATGTAGCGGTCGAAGGTAAAGGAATTTATAAATTGATACCTGAAAATCAATAGATCATACTATCGTTCCATTTTTTATTAGCATCCTGTATGAGAATTTCACTCCTGTTTTTTGCGTTGTTCTTTTTATTCTCAATACATTATTTCCAAGACGATATACTACTTAAAAGCATGGACAGGGGATCAAAATTATATAGAAAAAACTGTGTCGTCTGCCATGGTAAAAATGGTACGGGAAAAGGGAAGCGTATTCCGCCTTTGGCCCAATCGGATTATTTATTGAACAATATCGATAAAAGCATAAGAGGTATTAAATATGGGCTCAAGGGAGAAATCATGGTCAACGGTGTCACTTATGATAAGGTCATGAAACCATCTGGATTGACGGATCCAGAAATTACCGATATCATGAATTTTATCCTGAATAGTTGGGACAATACCACAGAAACTTTGATAACCGTGGAAACCGTAAAAAAAGTGATAAAGCAATAACATTCCACAACCAAATTTTGAATGTTCAAAAGTTTATCCACAAAATGTAATACGGTGGACTTTCAAGTTGTTCCACAAATGTGCTTGGGGTTCTTTATTTTTTCTCGGCGTCCAAGGCCTTTTTGACCGAGCCATGCTTGATTAAAAGCCGTTCGGCTTCATTATAATCTACGTGCAACCCTTCCATTAGGTAACGGGTACCACGATCAACGAGTTTTGTATTGGTCAGTTGCATATTTACCATTTTGTTGCCTTTTACCCTACCTATTTTAATCATCAAAGCGGTAGATATCATGTTGAGCACCAATTTTTGTGATGTGCCACTTTTCATACGAGTGCTACCCGTTACAAACTCGGGGCCTACATTTATGGCCATCGTTATATCGGCAAGTTTTGCCAAAGGCGACCCTGGATTGTTGGTTATGCCCCCCGTAAGGAGCCCATTTTTTTTTGCATCGGCCAAACCTCCCAAAACATAAGGCGTAGTACCTGAGGCAGCTATCCCAACTACTACATCATCCGAATTGATATCGTACTCCATTAAATCTTTCCAGGCTTGTAACTTGTCATCTTCGGCATTTTCCACTGCTTTTCGTATAGCGGTATCCCCACCGGCAATCAAGCCTACAACCCTTTCATGGGGCATTCCGAAAGTAGGCGGAATTTCCGAGGCATCCAATATGCCCAATCTTCCACTGGTTCCCGCACCTATGTAGAAGAGACGACCACCTTTGCTGAACCTTTCCGCTAAAGCATCTACAAGCTTGGTAATTTGCGGAATAACCTCAGCTACGGCATTAGCGACTTTTTGGTCTTCTTCATTTATTTTGGTCAGCATGGATGTGGTATCCATCTGTTCCAAATTATCGTGAAGCGAAGGTGTTTCTGTAATTTTCTTATATGACATAGTGGATTATAATAATCTAATATCGTGGTTTCTGAAAGAATTTAAGAGTTGGTTCTCTGGTTCCAATTCGGTTATCATGGTGTTGATCGCATTGATATCACAGCTTTTATATCGATGTTGGGAATTTAACTTTTCGGATATCGACAAAAGTACCGTTTTTTTGGAGCATTTTATGATTGCTTTTTTTACTTGTACGATATCCCAGTCAAATTCGGTAAGTCCATAAAAAGAATCAACGTAACCCGTTCCTATAAAACTGTAATCTACCCTGATTTCCGATAAGTTGTGTATCGCATTGGCCCCAATGGCAATTTGGGACTCTTTTGACACTTGACCACCCACCAATATAACGGTTACGTTTGACTTGTGCAGCAATTCCATCACTACCGGAATACTATGCGTAAAGCAAGTCAGGCCCAAGTTCGGAGGGATTGACCGCGCCAATTCCAGACAAGTGGTACCGCCATCCAAAAAAATTACTGAACCCGCTTTTAAAAGTTTAACGGCCTTTTCGGCAATCTTGCTCTTTTCTTCAAGCTTGTATACATTATTGTTTCGGGTGTTACTTGAAATAAATCCCAAGGATATGGCTCCACCGTGAACCTTACGCAGTCTATTATCAGCATCCAACTCCTTAACATCTCTACGAATAGTGTCTATTGACACATCCAGCGTTTCGGCAATATCGGTCAACAAAATCCTATTATGTAACTCTACTTCATTCAGGATAGTTTGCTGTCGTTCTTCCTTTAACATATTCAAACTTAAAAAATCAATTCAAGATAACAAAGATAACAATTATAAGATAATGCCATTTATTACCGCTTTAATGTTTCAAAATATTTAAATAATCTTTAAAAAAAGCATTAAGCTGCAAAATATATAGCAAAAAACTGCAAAATATGATTTTTATGCATATATTTGCCTACTTAAAAATTCATCAAAACCATGACGATACCAGCGACCTTGTTACCAGCGACCCAAAAATCAAAAAACGATATTGGCTTTAAACCTGTTGGTCAGTTCGAAGAAACAAGATTTGAGAAAATTCACAATGTAATCTTCGATGACTCCAATACCGCATCCATCAAAGTCGCAGAAGAGATCGCAACGCTCATACGCAAAAAACAGAAAGCCGATAAAACCTGCGTATTGGGTCTTGCCACTGGCTCCTCACCTATACGGGTATATGAGGAACTGGTAAGAATGCACAAAGAGGAAGGGTTGAGTTTTTCCAATGTTGTCACTTTTAATTTGGACGAATATTTACCTATGGAAAAAGATAACAGGCAGAGCTATTGGTATTTTATGCACGAACATTTGTTCAACCATATAGATATTCCAAAAGAAAACGTTCATATCCCCGATGGTACCATAACCGGCGACCAAGTGTTGGAATATTGTTTGGCCTATGAAAAAAGGATACGCGAATTTGGAGGTCTGGATTTTCAACTTTTAGGTATAGGCAGAACGGGCCATATTGGCTTTAACGAACCAGGATCGCACTACAATTCGGGAACAAGGGTCATAACCTTGGACCACATTACAAGAGTTGATGCAGCACCGTCCTTTTTAGGTATAGACCATGTACCAAGAAAAGCCATTACCATGGGTATCGCAACCGTCAGAAGTGCGAAAAGAATAGTGTTGTTGGGTTGGGGACAGAACAAAGCAGAAATTATCAAAAAAACGGTAGAAGGTGAAATATCCTCACACGTACCTGCAACTTATCTACAACAGCATAAGAATTGCACCTTTGTATTAGATACGGGTGCGGGCAGCGAACTTACAAGGAACAAAACTCCTTGGCTGGTAGACGAATCGCTGGAATGGACAAAAAACCTTACCGCAAAAGCGGTTGTTTGGCTATGTGGAGAAACGGGTAAATCTATTTTAAGCCTTACGGATAAAGACTATAACGATAACGGTATGTCCGGCCTATTGGCACAGCAAGATTCATATGACCTCAACATAAAAATGTTCAACAGGTTGCAACATACCATAACCGGTTGGCCGGGAGGTAAACCCAACGCCGATGACACCAACCGACCTGAAAGAGCGGAACCCGCCAAAAAGCGAGTTATCATTTTTAGCCCACATCCGGATGATGATGTAATATCAATGGGCGGTACATTTGATAGATTGGTAGAACAAGGGCATGAAGTGCATGTAGTATACCAAACATCGGGAAATATCGCCGTTTCCGATACCGATGCCCTGAGATATGCTGAGATATCAAAAAGAATCAACCCTTCAACAGAAGCCCAGACCATCATAGATTCCATAAAGGCGAAAAAGGAAAGTAGTTTTGACACTATAGAAGTACGCAAACTTAAAGGTAACATAAGAAGGGGGGAATCTTATGCAGCTACACGTTATGTTGGCCTAAAGGATGAAAATGTGTATTTCTTGGACCTACCTTTCTATGAGACAGGGACCATAAAAAAGAACAACCTGTCCGAAGAAGATATCGAAATAATGATGGATATCATTATAAAGGTAAAACCCCATCAAATCTATGCTGCCGGTGATTTGGCCGACCCCCACGGTACCCATAAAGTATGTTTGGATGCCGTCCTTGGGGCCATGAAACGCTTGCAGTCAGAAAAATTTATGAAAGACTGCTGGCTTTGGTTGTATCGCGGCGCATGGCACGAATGGGATATCAATGAAATAGAAATGGCAGTCCCCATGAGTCCCGACCAAGTACTCAAAAAAAGATATGCGATTTTTTGTCATCAATCCCAAAAGGACGGGGTCATGTTTCAAGGAGACGACTCAAGGGAATTTTGGATGCGCGCCGAAGAACGCAATAGGGATACCGCGCAAAAGTACAGAGCACTCGGACTTTCCGATTATGCGGCCATGGAAGCTTTTGTGCGTTACAAATTTGACCAAGCTTAAGGCTAAGGCCTGGATAAACCAACGGATTGGTTTACGTTTCCTTTAAAGTATCGTAATTTTTTTGTTCGCGAATTTTCGCAATTTTTCATCGGAAGGTTCCAATTCGGTAATCAAGATATCAATATCTTCAATCTGACAGATTTTGTATCGTTGCACGGAATTCAGCTTTTCGGAAATGGAGGGAGATACGATTTTCTTGGAGGCCTTGATCATCGCCTTTTTTATTTGAACGATTTCCCAGTCAAATTCCGTTATACCTTCCTCTAGGTCTATACTATTGGTACCAAGAAAACAAATATCGCTTTTTATCTGTGACAACATGCTAATGGCCACGCCCCCAACGGTTATTTGGGAATTGTTGGAGAGCTTTCCGCCGATGAAAATGGTTTCAATATGGGGTTTGTTCAACATTTGGATGGCGACTTGCAGACTAGGTGTAAAGCAGGTCAATTTTAAGCGAGGTGGTATCAACTTGGCGATTTCCACATTGGTGGTGCCCCCGCTGATTAAGACTACTTGACCATCCTTTAAGAGTTGTATCGCTTTTTTGGCGATTTGGGTCTTTTTATCCAGAGAATAAATATTGTTCACTACACCATTGTAGTTATTGAACCCTAAGGATATGGCCCCACCATGTACTTTTTTTAACTTTTTGTCATCATGCAATACTTTGATATCCCTACGTATGGTATCTGCGGAAACATTCAAAAGATCTGCGATATCGGTCAGTAAAACCCTGTTATGGATACGTACCTCGTTTAGGATAATCTGATGTCTTTCTTCTTTTAACATGATATTGATAATGGCTAGTTATAAAACGCAAAATATTGCAAATAATTTCAAATACATACTTATTTGATAAATAATTGCATAAATAATTTGCAAAAATAATTATTGTTGCAATATTTTGCATATTTTTATCAGTGTATTATACTAATCCAAAATTGGATTTTTAATATACTGACTCATTTTACTTTTAATCAAACTTTCGACTCTATGAAAAAAATTAATCTAATTGGGAAGAAGTTGCACCATTCACTATTGTTATTATTATTTTTAGCAGTTAGCAACTTAACTTCCGGACAAACGACACCGTATTCCTTTTCGGGAAATGTAACGGACCAAAGCAGTGGGATACCCGTTGCGGGAGCATCTATTTTTATTGAAAACACTACAACAGGCACCGTTACCGATTTTGATGGCAACTACTCCTTTAGGGCAAACTTAGAACCTGGCGAGTATATTCTGGTCGCTAGTTATCTAGGCTACTCTACGAAAAAAATCCCAATATCCCTTGGAGCTTCGAATGATGTGGTGAACGATATTTCGCTACAAGAAGATTTACTTAGTTTGGATGAAGTAGTTGTTACAGGAAACACTATTGGCGTTAACAAGAGGACGCTCGGTAATGCGATTTCATCTGTAAAAGCAGAAGATTTGGTAAATAATGGTGCCACTGCTGTTGACCAAGCTATTTCTGGTAAAATTACAGGGGCATTGGTTCAACAAAACTCTGGAGATCCAGCAGGGGGTATAAGTATACGATTAAGGGGACCTGCAACCATTACAGGTAATTCTGATCCTTTATACATAGTAGATGGCATCCTGATAAGCAACTCCAGTAATCAATTAATTGATTTAGGTGGCAATGCCCAAAATAGGTTGGCAGATATTAATCCTAACGATGTGGAACGCATAGAAATTATCAAAGGTGCAGCAGCTGCTGCTATTTACGGGTCAAGGGCCAGTAATGGTGTTGTACAGATTTTTACGAAAAAAGGGAAATCTGGCGAACCAAAATTTAGTTTTTCTACCAATGTTAGGGTAAATGAACTGAGAAAACAAATCAGATATAACGATACTCCTCTAGCATGGGTAGACCCAGCTGATAGAGATAATCTGGAAACGGTACCGGTAACAAGATTTAATTTACAGGATTCATTTTTCGGATCTGGGTTCGGGCTTGAGAATAATTTATCAGTAAGTGGTGGTAATGAAAAAACAACCTATTACCTGTCTGCTTCACATTTGGACAATGAAGGCATAATCGTTAATTCAAATTTCAATAGAATAGGCTTCAAGGCCAATATTACTCAAAAAGCTTTCGATTGGCTAGATATTACGGGAGGATTTAATTATGTAAGAAGTACCAGCAATGATATTCCTAACGGAGGTATTAACTCTGCCTATGGTGCCATCACAGGCTTTTTATTCAGTGACAACTCGGTTAATCCTTTTCCAGATGAATCTGGAGTCTATCCTGTAACTTCTTTGTTGGTTCCAAGAACAAATCCGCTAGAAGCAGTAAACAGGTTTGATTTTGGCCAAAAAGTAAATAGGTTCATAACAAGTGTTGGTTTAAATGCCAAAATAACGGATAAATTGTCTGCAAACTACACGCTAGGTATAGATTATTTTAACCAATCTGCAACAGCGTTTATTCCTTTAAACAATACTTCTACAAATCCTAACGGATTTGCCAGACGTTCAGATATCAATAACTTTCAGTACAATAGTGACCTGAATTTAACATACAAGACACCTATTACCGATGATATAAATTCTACAACGACACTTGGTGGTTCTTGGCAGTATGAAGAGTTCGATAGAATTGGAATAACTGCTGATGGTCTTCCACCCATTGTGGAAACCGCAGAAAGTGGTAGTGTTCTGGCTCAGGGAGAAAGTAGATCACAAATATCCTATTGGGGGTCATTCGTACAACAGTCTTTCGGCTACAAAAACAAACTTTATATAAATGGGGCTTTAAGGGTAGATGGTGCTTCTACTTTTGGAGAAAACGAAAGAAATCAATTATATGCGAAAGCAAGCTTATCATACATACTTTCTGAAGAAGATTTCTGGAAAAATACCTTTGGTGATACGTTTAACGTATTTAAGATTAGAGGTTCTTGGGGGCAAGCAGGTAATTTGACTGCGCTTTCGGCTTATCAAAGATTTACCGTACTAAGCCCAGATGCAATCAATGGTCTACCCAGTTTAACTCCGAGTACTAGTCAAGGAGATTTGAATATCGCACCTGAACGTCAAGATGAAATAGAGTTTGGCTTTGATGCAGGTTTGTTCAATAATAGACTGGGATTGGAATTTACCTACTACAAACAAGATGTGACTGATTTACTTTTGCCTAGAGAATTGGCACCATCTACAGGTTTTGGAACCCGACTTGAAAACATCGGAAATTTAGAAAATGAAGGTTTGGAATTACTGTTAAGGGGAACTCCTGTAAAAACCAAGGATTTTTCTTGGGAGGTTACCGCTACCTACTCTAAAAATGAAAATACGGTAACCAATGTTGCTGGTGGAGGACAATTTGCACTAGGCGGTAGTTTTTCTACGAATTTTGTAATAGAGGGAGAACCCTTAGGTGTTTTCTACAGACAATATTATGCTAGAAATAATGACGGGTCTTTATTGTTAGATGCAGCTGGATATCCACAATCAGAAAGAGGTAACCCAGATACTGGAGAGATTGGCAGAGATGCTGATGGTCAACCTGTTGGTTCTACTTTGAGTAAGGTAATCGGGGACCCCAATCCAGATTGGTTTGGATCTTTAATAAATGAGTTCACCTACAAGGATTTTAGCTTTAGAATACAATTGGATGCCGTGCAAGGGTTTGATATCTTCAACTGGAATAGGCGTTTATTGGACAACAGACTATTTGGAGGTGGTTTCAATTATGGTCAAGAAATTGCCGGCAATAGGCTAAAAAATCTAGGACAGGCACAAGCAAATATATTTGAGGAATTTGTCGAAGACGGTTCGTTTGTAAAATTAAGGGAGCTTGCTATCAATTATAATATTAGATCACCTTTTAAATCGGTAGATAACATTAGACTAAGTCTAGTAGGCAGAAATCTTATTTCTTGGGACAGCTACAGTGGTTGGGATCCCGAAATAAATACGGCAGGACAAAGTAATGGCGTTAGAGGTTTTGATTTTGCAGGTGTTCCAATCCCTAGAACATATCAATTTGGGGTTAACGTAAGCTTTTAATCTAAAAAAGAAAAGAAATGAAAAATATATTCAAAAAATATAGTTTGGTATTTACTTTAGGGGCTCTAGCCCTTCTGATAAATTCCTGCGAAACCGATTTTGACAATCCTAATGCCGCTACGGCAGAGCAAACGTTTTCTTCCAGAGAAGGAATATTGGCAGCTACCGTGGGGATGCAGCAACTATATTCAACTACTGGATTAAGATGGATAATAGAAACCCCTGCTATAACGACACGAGAAGGTGGTATTACCACGACTTTTCTGAATATGATAGAGTTAGAAGATGGCGGATCAGGTTTACCAAACTTTAATTCTAATGTTCAGGGATTATGGACAACGATGTTAAGGGTAATGAAGATAGCCGAGGATATAGAAAGTAATGTTGACAATGTTGAATTGGCAGCTGGTACGCGAAGTGGTTTGATTGCTTATTCAAAATTGTTCAAAGCTATGGCAATCGGTAGTTTGGCACAAAATTATGAGCAAGTTATAACTCAAACCAGCAATAATAATGATGCAACTTTCACCCCAAGGCTTCAAGCTTTTCAAGTAGCGATAGATTTGTTGAACGAAGGTAAATCTGCGTTATCGGCAAACCCGGTTTCTTCAGAATTTGAAAATGCAGTTACGCTAGGAAACATAGACGTTCTTAATACGATTAATGCCATGTTGGCTCGTTACAACCTTTTTGCTGGCAATTATGATCAAGCTATAAGCGATGCCAATAATGTAGATTCAAATTCTACATCTGTTTTTACTTACGACAACATTAACTTAAATCCAATTTACAATAGGGTTTTCCTTAATGGTATTTCAAATTTTAAGCCAAGGGATAATTTTGGCCTGCCCGCAGAATTTGTTTTTGATCCTGCCGATGGTAGACTATCATTTTACTTGGCGTCATTGGATGAGAACAATCAAAATGGGTTACCCATAGAGGATCTTCTAGGGTTCTTCGTAGAAAGTACAGGATCAATACCCTTGTATATTCCCGATGAAATGAATTTGATAATTGCAGAAGCCAATTTGAGAAAAAGCTCTCCAGATATAGCAGCTGCAACACAAGCGATCAACGAGGTTAGAACAGATAATGATGACCCATTGGGAGTGAA
The DNA here is from genome assembly GCF_013402795.1 of Costertonia aggregata. Classification (GTDB taxonomy): domain Bacteria; phylum Bacteroidota; class Bacteroidia; order Flavobacteriales; family Flavobacteriaceae; genus Costertonia; species Costertonia aggregata. Next base: position 317,776 of record NZ_CP058595.1, read on the forward strand.
TGCAAATATAGGAGCTTACTCAGGGGCCGCTACCGTAGAAGCTTTATTGGACGAAGTGTATCAAAACAGAAGGGCGGAATTATTTTTAACAGGATTGAGTTTGGAAGATAGTAGACGTTTTAACAGGCCCGAACCAAGCGGAGCGGCGATGATTTACACAGAAGAGCGCAACAGAAACTTTTACCCTTATCCCGATTTGGAGCGTAACAGCAATCCAAATACGCCTGATGATCCGCAATTATAATATTTGTTTAGTTTAGTTTTAAAAGGCCTACATGTAAACTTTGGATGATAGGCCTTTTATTTTTTTGCCCGCTAATTATACTTGAATAAATGAAAAACGTACTACTGTTTGTTGTAGCTAGCTTGCTGTTTTCATGTTCCCCTTATAAATCCGTTCCGCAACCAAAAACGGAATTTCGTGGATTTTGGGTAGCCACGGTCGTTAATATCGATTGGCCAAAAAATGCAAAGGACCCAGTAGAAAAGCAGAAAGCAGATTATTTAAAAATTCTCGATTTTTACGAAAACTTAAATTTCAATGCAGCTATTGTACAAATACGTACTGCGGGAGATGCATTTTACGATTCGCAACATGCCCCATGGTCCAGATATCTCACCGGGGAAGAGGGCAAAGCACCCAATACAGGTATAGATATATTGGAATGGATGATACATGAGACCCACAAACGGGGAATGGAGTTTCATGCCTGGCTCAACCCCTATCGCGCTACTTTTGATTTGAAAACGGATAGTTTGAGCCCCGAACATGATTATAACCAACACCCCGAATGGATGTTAAAATACGGTAAAAAGTACTATTACAATCCGGGTTTACCACAAGTAAGAGACAAATTGGTTTCGATAATGCGAGAAGTTGTGCAGGGCTACGATATAGATGCCATACATTTTGATGATTATTTTTATCCCTACAAAATAAAAGGTGAGATATTTGGAGATTCAATTGCTTACCAGAAATACGCCCATCCCGACCTAGCTTTGGAAGATTGGCGACGAAGCAACGTAGACTCTTTGGTGAAAAACATACACAAGGTCATTAAATCGGAAAAGCCTTGGGTGCAGTTTGGCATTAGTCCGTTCGGGGTTTGGAAAAATATATCAACAGACCCAAAGGGTTCTGATACCAAGGCAGGCCAAACCACATACGAAGACTTATATGCAGACCCGTTGTTATGGATGAAAAAAGGTTGGATAGACTATTTGGCACCACAAGCCTATTGGAGCATGCACCTACCGGTGGCGTCACATAAAACCATTGTAAACTGGTGGGCCGAAAACAGTGATAATACCAATTTATACATTGGTAATGGCACCTATAAAATCAGAAACAATAGCGACAAAGCTTGGAAAAAGAAAAAAGAAATACCAAATCAGATTAAACTGGCCCGAAACAACAATCAGGTAGCAGGAAATATTTTTTTTAGCGCCAAAAGTTTGATGCAGAAAAATAAGGATGTGACGCGACTACTAAAAAGGCATTTTTACCAGCAGAAAGCACTACCGCCTGTTTCCCCATTACACCAGCAAAAAAAAGATAATGCTATTGAATATCTTTCACAAATTAAAATTAAGGATAGTGTTCAATTTAACTTCAGTACTTTGGAAAACCAGGGATATGCCTTGATTTATGAAGCGGAAAAAGAAATATTGCCCAATTATCCCATGAACAAATTAATCTTAAAAAAGCTCTTGAACGGTACCGATTCCTTTTCGATTTATAAAAATCATATTAAAAGAAAGAAACAGATAGCCATAACTTTTTTGGATAAATTTGGAAGGGAAAGCAAACCAATACTAATAGCCGTTAAACAAGCCAAATGATTCAAAAAGATAAAGGAGCGTGGGCGTGGGTGCCCATACTGTACTTTACGCAAGGACTGCCCTACGTTTTAGTGGTCACCGTTTCGGTAATCATGTACAAAAAACTTGGGGTAAGCAATGAAGATATAGGGCTATACACCAGCCTACTTTATCTGCCATGGGTGCTAAAACCGTTATGGAGCCCGTTTGTAGATTTAAAAAGTACCAAACGCAAATGGTTTTTGGCCATGCAGCTTTTAATTGCCATTGCCCTTTTGGGCGTTGGCCTAACCTTGCCCACAAATATGTTCTTTACCACTACCCTAGCTTGTTTTTGGATGGCCGCCTTTGCGTCGGCTACCAATGACATCGCTTCGGATGGTTACTATATGTTGGGATTGACGGAGAAAAAGCAATCTTTTTTTGTGGGCATGCGAAGTACGTTTTATCGCCTCGCTATGGTGACCGGGGAAGGGTTGATCGTTGTCCTTGCCGGATTTCTGGAAAACAAATATGGCGACAACACCAAAGCATGGAGCATTACAATGACAGCGGCCGCATTTTTGATGTTGTTGTTGACGGTTTCCAATTTTTTCGCTACTCCCAAATACGAATCTTCCCTTGCCATAGCACAAGAAAAACCTAAAGGCTTTTTGGAGGTATTCAAATCTTTTTTTGAAAAGCCACATATTGGGATTGCGCTGGCTTTTATTTTAACCTATCGCTTGGGAGAATCGCAATTGGTCAAAATGGCCGCCCCATTTTTGTTGGATAAACCCGAAAAAGGTGGTCTTGGGTACTCAACGGAGCAATTGGGTACTATATTCGGAACGGTCGGGGTCGTCATGCTCTCCATCGGCGGAATTCTTGGTGGTATCCTTATTTCTAGGGATGGACTCAAAAAATGGATGTTTCCCATGATTTTATCGCTCAACGTGCCCAACATCCTTTACGCTATTTTAGCGCTGACCAAAACCACGAACATTATAGCGGTCACAGCCACCGTGGTTTTTGAGAAGTTTGGTTATGGCTTTGGCTTTGCCGCTTTTTTAATGTATCTCATTTATGTGGCCGAAGGCAAATCAAAAACCTCACATTACGCAATAGCCACGGGCTTCATGGCACTGGGAATGATGCTACCGGGAATGATAAGCGGTTACATGCAGGAATGGCTAGGCTATGGCGGTTTTTTTATATGGGTGGTCATTGCTGCTTTACCTGCTATATTCTTGATGAAATTCATCAAGTATCCAGCTGATTTTGGAAAAAAATCAAAAAATACCAATGGTTGATATCCTAAAGTACATAGAGGCAAAAAAAAGATTGTCCCCAAAAGAAAAGGCGGGTCAACTCTTTATGCCTGCTGCCTTTATAAATGATACCGAAGAAGAAATACTTGAGATAGAAAAGCTCATCAAAGAACATCATGTAGGTAGTCTGTGCTTTTTTCACAGTCGCGCCAGTGCCGCTACCAATTTTGAAGGGAAAAAGAAAATCGTTAAAAACGAAGACAGTTTCGAAACGCTGCAAAAACTGATACAACGTTATCAAAAAGTGGCCAAATACCCACTTTTGATTGCTATTGATGCAGAATGGGGGCTCTCAATGCGCATTGAAAACACGCCACAATATCCCTACGCCATAACATTGGGAGCGTTGAAAGACAATGAAAATTTAATTTTTAAAATTGGCCAACATATCGCAAAAGATTGTAAGGCTGCGGGAGTACACTGGAATTTAGCCCCATGTGTTGACCTTAATAGCAATCCTAATAATCCCGTGATAGGATATCGCTCTTTTGGGGCCGATAAAGTAAAAGTAGCCAAAAAAGCATCCGCTTTTGTAAGGGGAACACAAAGTGAGGGAGTCCTCACGAGTATCAAACACTTTCCTGGCCATGGGGATACAGCGACCGACTCGCATTTAGACCTTCCCTTAATCGATAAACCCAAACAAGAACTTGTTCTAAACGAACTATATCCCTTTCAAAAATTGATTGAAGAAGGTATAGATTCAATTATGATTGGCCATCTATCCGTACCGGCCTTAGCAAATGGCGCTACCGTTTCGTCCAGTGTTTCCAAGGATATCATCAAAGGTGTTCTTAGAGATCAGATGGGATACGATGGTGTTGTGATATCCGATGCCTTGAACATGCATGCGGTCTCAAAAGATTTCCCTATTAAGGGTGAGCTGGAGTGGTTGGCCTTTGATGCTGGGAATGACGTACTTTGTTTTGCAGAAAATGTTAGGGAAGGCATTGAAACTATTTTGCAAAACGCAACCGAAGCACAAATTGAAGAAAGTTTTGAAAGAATTTGGAGTTTAAAAACAAAAGCCCTGAGAACAAATTCAAGTTCAGAACTGACTGACAGCAGTGACCTTAATAGAAGAATAGCGGAAAAAAGTATAACACTTTACAAAGGCGATGAAGCTAAAATAGCCGATTTTAGAAAAACCAACTTTTGTACCTTAACCCTGAAAAGAAATTCCGATGAGGATAATTCCGATAGTATAAAGCGTTTGGAAATTATCAAATCGGAAGTGGCCAATGAGAAAAGTGTATTGTTATTATTGACACCGCCTCAAAGTAAACCCACGAATACATTTGGCTTTTTGCAGCAAGAAATCATCTTTATAAGCAACCTTTTACGTACCAAAAATGTGGTACTTTACCTTTTTGGGAATCCATATGTACTAAAACATATCAATATAGATAATGCTGTTGCGGTTGTTATAGTCTATCAAAATTTTAAGGTATTTCAAGATGTGGCCGTACAACACTTTTTAGGCAATCTAAAGGCGGTCGGTAAATTACCGGTAAACATTTAAAAATATCACTTAAAATGACTACAAAAATTCAAGCTTCTTGGGACAAAAATGCGGAAGAGTGGAACCGGATAATTATATCCAATGCAATACCGTCGAGGCAATTTACCAATAAAGCCATAGTTGAAACGCTGTCGGGATTAAATGCTTTCCGTATCTTGGATTGTGGTTGTGGTGAAGGGTGGCTTACCCGAAAGTTGACCGCTATGGGAAAAGAAGCTGTCGGAATCGACAGTACCAAAAAATTAATATCAGAAGCTCAAAAAAAGGGAAACGAATCGTATTACCACATGAGCTATGAAGATATCATAGATGGTAAATCAATTCCGGAAAGTCCTTATGACGCAACGGTATTCAACTTCTGTCTATATCAAGAAAAAGGCATGACATCGCTTTTTACAAAAACAAAAGAGCATATGCGAACAAAAAGCTATATTATCGTACAAACTTTGCACCCTGCTTTTATAATGCAAAACGGCAAAGGGTATCGCTCGCAATGGTTTACCGATTCCTGGAAAGGCCTACCCGGGAATTTTCATGAGGGCCATTCCTGGTTTGCCCGTACTTTTGAGGACTGGACCAAGGTTTTTGCAGAAAGCAATTTAAATATCCTCGAAGTAAAGGAAATTGTAAATACCAATCATCAACCTTTATCTATGATATATGTCGCGCAATAAAATGAAAATATATAAAATCGTAAGCATGATGTCGGGCACTTCACTAGATGGGCTTGATCTCTGCTATTGCCATATTTGGAAAAAAAAGGATAAATGGGAATTTGAAATAAAGAAAACCAAGAGCATTGCCTACAGCGAAGAAATGCAACTTGAGCTCAAGGATTCCATTTTTTTGAAAGCAGATGATTTATTACAGCTTCATAATACCTATGGTGTATGGTTGGGTGAGCAGGTAAATACTTTTATTACTGAAAATAGTTTAGAGGTAGACTTTGTAGCTAGTCATGGGCATACAACCCATCACCAACCTCAAAACGGATTGACTTTTCAGATAGGTTCGGGCCAACATTTAGCCAATACATGCGAAATCATGACCATATGCGATTTTAGGTCTAACGATGTTGCACTTGGCGGCCAAGGTGCACCTTTGGTACCCATAGGTGACCAAATTTTCTTCGGTACTTATGATTTTTGCCTCAATTTAGGAGGTATAAGCAATATCTCATTTGAGGCAAAAGGCAAACGTATCGCTTATGACATTGGTCTTGCGAACATGATTTTAAACCATATTACCCGAAAGATTGACTTAGCTTATGATAAGGGCGGAGGAATGGCAAGAACGGGAAGCGTTAACGTCGATATGTTAAAGGCCTTGAACAATCTAAAATATTATGCATTGCCTTTTCCTAAATCAATAGGCTATGAATGGTTTGTAGAAGAGGTTGCACCTATTGTTGATAGTACAAAAGATTCGGTAGAAAATTTATTACATACCGCCGTGCACCATATCTCTGAAAAAGTTGCGCAGCAGATAAGCCTGAACCTCAATACGGACAAAGGCATACTTTTAGTCACTGGGGGCGGTGGTCTAAATGATTTTTTGATTGAAACCTTACAGCACAAATTGGGGGATAGCATAAAAGTTCATGTACCGTCAAAAATTATGATAGAATTTAAGGAAGCATTGGTCTTCGCCTTAATGGGAGTCTTGCGTTTGGAAAAAGAAATAAATGTGCTCAGCTCAGTTACCGGGGCGAAAAGAGATTCTTCTAGCGGGGTAATTTATATTCCCAATTAAATGTTTGGGCCAAATCACTATCTTAGAAACCAAATATCCAAAATGTCCGAAAAACAAAGAAAGGCCACGGCCTATTGGAAAGAAAATGTAAGATATCTTATTTTGCTGCTACTCATATGGTTTTTGGTCTCCTATGGCGCAGGCATACTCTTCAAAGATGTGTTGGATACCGTAAAACTAGGTGGTTTCAAACTTGGTTTTTGGTTTGCGCAGCAAGGTTCGATTTACATATTTGTACTCCTTATTTTTGTGTATGTAAGACTAATGAACAAACTGGATAAAAAATATGGGTATGATGAAGAGTAAAGGTTACAAAGAATGAAAACCAACCAACCATGAGTGTTCAAACCTGGACGTACATTTTAGTGGGGATAACCTTTGCCCTATATATAGGCATAGCCATATGGTCCAGAGCGGGTTCAACCAAAGAATTTTATGTGGCTGGTGGGGGCGTTTCCCCTTTGGCCAACGGAATGGCAACTGCTGCTGATTGGATGTCGGCCGCATCATTCATTTCAATGGCGGGTATCATTTCTTTTGCAGGTTATGACGGCTCGGTATATTTAATGGGGTGGACGGGAGGTTACGTGCTCCTCGCCCTTTTATTGGCACCCTATCTCAGGAAATTCGGAAAATTTACAGTGCCAGATTTTATAGGTGATCGTTATTATTCCAAAACGGCACGTATCGTTGCGGTCGTTTGCGCATTGATCGTTTCTTTTACTTATGTTGCCGGACAAATGCGAGGGGTCGGCTTGGTATTTTCCCGTTTTTTGGAAGTCGATATCGATACAGGTGTGGTCATAGGTATGGTCATTGTATTATTTTATGCCGTTCTGGGGGGAATGAAAGGTATCACGTATACCCAAGTAGCTCAATATTGTGTGTTGATTTTCGCCTTTATGGTACCGGCTATTTTCATATCCATCCAAATGACGGGAAATCCAGTTCCGCAGCTGGGAATGGGCTCTACTTTAAATGATGGTTCGGGAACCTATCTATTGGAAAAGCTGGATGGCCTTTCCACAGAACTAGGCTTTAGCGAATATACCAGTGGACAAAAATCCGTACTAGACGTTTTTACTATTACCCTGGCATTAATGGTAGGCACTGCTGGCCTTCCCCATGTAATTGTTCGGTTTTTTACGGTAAAACGGGTTAAGGATGCACGAAAATCCGCTGGGTTGGCCTTGCTTCTTATTGCCATTCTGTACACTACGGCACCAGCCGTAGCGGTTTTCGCCCGCACCAATATGATAAATACCGTAAGTGAAAAAAAATATACCGATATGCCGGAATGGTTTTCGAAATGGGAAAAAACCAAGCTTATTGTTTTTCAGGATAAAAACAATGATGGTAAAATTCAATATGTAGCCGATGAGGAAAAAAACGAACTGACCGTTGATAGGGACATTATGGTTTTGGCCAATCCTGAAATTGCCGATCTACCTGCTTGGGTAATCGCTTTGGTTGCCGCTGGTGGTTTGGCTGCCGCCCTTTCTACTGCAGCTGGTCTATTGTTGGTCATCTCATCCTCGGTTTCCCATGATTTGATAAAAAAAGTGTTCAAACCCAACATATCCGAAAAAGGGGAGCTATGGGCCGCCAGACTGGCAGCCACTGTAGCCGTTATCATTGCTGGGTATTTTGGTATAAATCCCCCTGGATTTGTAGCGGCTACCGTAGCATTGGCCTTTGGCTTGGCCGCAGCTTCATTTTTTCCGGCAATCGTTTTGGGCATATTCTATAAAAAAATGAATAAAGAGGGAGCAATCGCAGGAATGGTGGTTGGTATCGCTGTGATGTTATTTTATATGCTCAAGTTCAAATTTGGATGGTTTGGCGGAGGAACCCAGGCCGATTGGTGGTGGGGAATTTCTCCCGAAGGTTTCGGGTCAATAGCCATGTTGGCCAATTTTATGGTCGCGATACTCATTATGCAGTTTACGGCCGAGCCACCATCCAATGTACAAGAAATCGTTGAGGATATCAGAATTCCAAATGGAGCGGGAGAAGCATCGGAACATTAAATTTCTTCTTATTTTTATAGTATATTTTTAGCATATGAGCAACTATCACATAAAGCACTTAGAGGAATATTATCAAGTATACCGAAAATCCGTTCGCAATCCCGAAGCCTTCTGGGAAGAAATTGCAGAGGAACATTTCGTATGGCGAAAAAAATGGGATACCGTTCTGAGCTGGGATTTTAAAAAGCCCGAGGTAAAATGGTTCGAAGGTGCCAAACTCAATATTACTGAAAACTGTTTGGATAGGCACTTGCCCACACGGGGCGACAAAACGGCCATACTTTTTGAACCCAATGATCCAACGGAAGAAGCACAGCATATTACCTATCGCCAGTTACATGAAAGAGTATGCCGTATGGCAAATGTTCTCAAAGAAAATGGGATAAATAGAGGGGATAGAGTATGCATTTATTTACCTATGGTTCCCGAGTTGGCAGTATCGGTTTTGGCCTGTGCCCGTATCGGGGCCATACATTCCGTAGTATTTGCAGGTTTTTCCGCAAATGCATTGTCGACACGTATCAACGACTCCGATTGTAAAATGGTCATCACGTCGGATGGTTCTTACCGCGGTGCAAAAACTATCGACTTAAAGGGTATTGTGGACAATGCCTTGGAAGACTGCCCGGGAGTTGATACGGTTTTGGTCGCAAAACGTATCAATAGTGAAATTCATATGAAAGAAGGTCGGGATAAATGGTTGCAGCCGCTTTTAGACGCCGCCTATGCCGATTTTGTAGCCGAAATAATGGATGCCGAAGACCCCCTTTTTATTCTGTACACATCGGGTTCTACCGGAAAACCAAAAGGAATGGTGCATACCTCCGCCGGTTATATGGTGTACACGGCCTATACGTTCAAAAATGTATTTCAATATCGCGAAGAAGATGTGTATTGGTGTACGGCCGATATCGGTTGGATTACTGGACATTCGTACATCGTTTATGGGCCTTTGGCCAACGGGGCAACTACCGTAATGTTCGAAGGGGTACCCTCCTACCCCGATTTTGGTCGGTTTTGGGAAGTAGTAGAAAAACATAAAGTAAATCAGTTTTACACGGCACCAACGGCAATTAGGGCATTAGCAAAAGAAAATCTCGATTTTGTTGAAAAATACGACTTATCTAGCTTAAAGGTTTTGGGATCTGTTGGGGAACCCATAAATGAGGAAGCTTGGCATTGGTACAATAACAACATAGGTAAAAAACATAGTCCTATCGTGGATACTTGGTGGCAAACCGAAACCGGCGGAATCATGATTACCCCAATCCCCTATGTGACACCAACTACCCCTACCTATGCTACACTACCGTTTATTGGTATTCAACCCGCTTTGATGGATGAAAATGCGCAGGAAATCAAGGGAAATCAAGTTGATGGCCGCTTGTGCATCAAATTCCCTTGGCCTTCAATGGCACGCACGATTTGGGGCAATCACGATAGATATAGGGATACTTATTTTTCGGCATACGAAAACAAATATTTTACGGGTGACGGCGCTTTGCGTGATGCCGTGGGGTATTACCGGATTACGGGGCGTGTAGATGATGTCATTATCGTTTCGGGTCATAATTTAGGCACTGCACCCATAGAGGATTCTATCAATGAGCACCCAGCGGTTGCAGAAAGTGCTATCGTTGGCTTTCCGCATGATGTAAAGGGGAATGCACTTTATGGATATGTAATTTTAAAAGAGGTCGGTGAGACCCGAGATAGGGAAAATCTAAAAAAGGAAATCAACCAGCAAATAACCGAACAAATAGGTCCTATAGCGAAGCTCGACAAAATTCAATTTGTACCAGGGCTTCCTAAAACCAGAAGTGGTAAGATCATGCGAAGAATACTTCGTAAGATAGCAAGTAAGGACACCGCAAATCTAGGGGATACCAGTACGTTATTAAATCCAGAAGTGGTAAAAGAAATTATGGATAATTCCTTATAATCAATACTTATGGATATTACATACTATGAAAAAATCTCTAAAGCTTGCATTTCGCATATTTAAGTACTTACTTATACCTTATGCCATTTTCATGCTTTGGGGATTTTATATTGATACTCTAGCGCCTTTTAAAGAGCTTTGGAGTTTTGATTTTATCTTAAACAAAATAGGCCTTACTATTGCTTGGTTTTTTTGGCACCTGCTACTTTTATCGCCTATATATTGGGCTACCGCCTTGCTCCTTATTTTTATATACCATAATTTTTTAAAGAAAGAGTAAACTTTAGTCAGTTGCTATGTATCTAAAACCACTTCTGAAGCCGGTTTTCTAAAGACAGAAAATAAGAGAAGCGAAAGTAGTCCGCAAACCGCTAATCCCGCAAAAAGGGGCAGTACGGTATCATCAACAAATTCCCCGATAAAAGTAGCAATAGGAATAGAAAAAAGTGTGGAAATAAAACCAGTTATGGCAGCACCTATACCTGCAATATGACCTATGGGCTCCATCGCGATAGAACGCATATTTCCCCAAATAAAGCCCAAGCAGAAAAAAGTAACGGACATAAATGCCACCAGGACGATGACATCGGGATTGTTGGAGTTCCAGAAAAAGAGCACATACAAAAATGCCAGACCCGTAAAAGTCGACAAAGCGATAAAAGCCAATTTACGCATACCAAACCGAAGTACCAGCGTACCGTTTAAAAAGGTGGAAAGACCTATTGATAATGCCAAAGCGGCAAAAATATAGGGGAACGATTCTTTTAGACCGTATTGATTTTCAAAAATATGCTGTGCCGTACTCAAGTATACCAAAAAAGCACCCGTTATAAAACCCGATACAATCGTGCAGGCAATGGTTTCCCTGTACCGCAACAACTCCTTTAGACCATTTGTGAAAATGTTCGCAGAAAACGGAATCTTATATTCTGGCTTCAACGTTTCGGGCTGTCGTTTCCAAAACCAAAGGGTAACCACCAAACCAAAGAATATCTGAAAATAAAAAATAGCTTGCCACCCGGCAAAATCGAGAATAAGTTTTCCTATGGCCGGGGCCACTACCGGAACGAGTATAAAAAACGCAACGACGAACGACATAATCTTTGCCATATAATCGCCTTTATACGTATCCCGAATAATGGAAATCGCAATGGTACGTGCCGCCGAAAGTCCTATCCCCTGTAATATTCGGCCAATGAGCATAATTTCTAGGGAAGGCGCAAAAACACATATTAAACTGGAAAGAATAAAAACGACAAAACCCAAATACACCATAGGCTTTCGCCCATAACTATCCGACAGCGGACCAAAAAACAACTGCCCCACCCCAAGGCCTAAAAAAATCATGGTAATCAGCATTTGGTTATCGGTAGGGTCTTGACTGTCTATGGCAATCCCAATATCAGAAATAGCGGGCAACAAGGCATCTATCGCCAAGGCAACGATGGACATCAAAGCGGCCATTAAGGCTACAAATTCAAAATTTGGTTTTACCTGTTCGTTTTGCATCTGGCAAAAGTAACCATACCATAGGTAACCAATGTTATAAAAAGTTCAATTTTGGGATTTTCACAAAAATGAAGTTCAAATCCGTATTTTTGAACCAAACAATGCGATATGCTTATAATCGGAATTGCCGGTGGTACAGGATGCGGTAAAACCACAGTTGTAAATCAAATTATAGATGAACTGCCCGATGGTGAAGTAGGCGTTATTTCCCAAGACTCATACTACAACGACCTTTCGCACCTATCATTGGACGAGCGTAGAAAAACCAACTTTGACCATCCAAAATCAATTGACTTTGATTTATTGGAAGAACATTTGAGCATTCTAAAATCGGGGAAACCCATACAACAACCGGTATATTCTTTTTTGGAATGCAACCGAACTGAAAAAACCATACCTACCTACCCGAGTCAAGTATTGATCGTTGAAGGCATCCTGATTTTGACGAATGCTAAAATCAGGGATATGTTCGATATCAAGATATTCGTACATGCCGATTCAGATGAACGGCTCATCAGAAGATTAAAAAGAGATGTAAACGAGCGAGGGTGGAATTTGGACGAGACCTTGGAAAAATATCAATCTACCATAAAACCCATGCATAACCAGTTCATTGAACCCTCAAAAGAGTTTGCCGATATCATTATCCCCAACAACAAATACAATACGGTTGCCGTTGATATTGTACGTACCATAATCAATGAGAAATTGACGTAACATGGGCATCAAAAACCTTAAGAAAAACAAATGGTTCAGGCTTTTGACCAACGCCTATATCTTGGTATTGACGGCGTTTGTCGTTTGGATGGTTTTCTTTGATACAAATTCGTTGTTGATTCACATGGAACTGAGAAAAGAGATAAAAAAGCTTGAAAAAACGCAAAAGTTCTTAAAAGAAGAAATAAGCAAGGACAAAAAAATAATAAAAAAACTATCCGACCCCAAGGAGTTGGAAAAGTTCGCACGTGAACAATACTATCTCAAAAAGAAAAATGAGGAAATTTATCTTATAGAGTATGCCGATAGTATAAAAAAGCAAGACGAAGAAGAGCAATAGCTTCAAATCAAAAAATTCCGTTCTTGTTCGTTGAACGGTTTCAACAAAAGATTATAAATAGCTCTTTATTAAAACTTTAACGCTCTTTAACAGCAAGAGTTTTACTTATTCACTTAGTGTTAACAAATTACATTTTTTGGCACCGTAAATAATTGTATTTTTACCCCTTAACTTACTATATAATGGGCAAGATAATTGCTATCGCAAATCAAAAAGGTGGTGTTGGTAAAACCACCACCACGGTAAACCTTGCTGCCTCTCTCGGGGTGTTGGAAAAAAAAGTTTTACTTATAGATGCCGACCCACAGGCCAATGCGACTTCAGGTCTTGGTATTGATGTAGATTCCGTTGAATTGGGAACCTACCAACTTTTGGAGCATACCAAATCTGCCGCAGAGACTATTATAAAAACAGATTCGCCAAACGTAGATTTGATACCCTCCCATATAGACCTTGTGGCCATTGAAATTGAATTGGTAGACAAGGAGCAAAGGGAGTATATGATGAAAAAGGCCATAACCGCACTCAAGAACGACTATGACTACATTTTGATAGATTGTGCGCCGTCATTGGGTTTATTGACCTTAAATGCACTGACCGCGGCAGACTCGGTCATAATTCCCATACAGTGCGAATATTTTGCGTTAGAAGGTCTGGGAAAGTTATTGAATACCATAAAAAGCGTACAAAAAATTCACAATCCCGATTTGGATATTGAGGGTATGCTACTCACCATGTTCGATTCTAGGTTACGCCTATCCAATCAAGTTGTTGAAGAAGTCAAAAAGCACTTTTCCGATATGGTTTTTGACACCATTATACAACGTAATGTGAGACTGAGCGAGGCGCCTAGCTATGGTGAAAGCATCATCAAGTATGATGCCAGCAGCAAGGGAGCTGCCAATTACTTGAACATGGCCAACGAATTATTGAAAAAGAACAAGGAGAAAGTGTAATGGCGAAGGCAACAAAAAAACAAGCACTGGGAAGAGGGCTTTCAGCTTTATTGAAAGATCCCGAGAACGATATAAATTCCGCAACGGACAAAAATGCGGACAAAGTGGTCGGAAATATTGTGGAATTGGATTTGGATTCCATTGAGGTGAATCCGTTTCAGCCACGTTCCAATTTCAATGACGAGGCGCTTCAAGAGTTGGCGACCTCTATAAAAGAGTTGGGCGTTATCCAACCCATAACGGTACGAAAATTGGATTTCAACAAATATCAATTGGTATCGGGAGAAAGAAGGTTCAGGGCCTCAAAGTTAATCGGTCTGGAAACCATCCCCGCCTATATCCGGATTGCCAATGACCAAGAGTCCTTGGAAATGGCGTTGGTAGAAAACATCCAACGGCAAGACTTGGACCCAATTGAGATAGCGTTGTCCTATCAAAGATTGATAGACGAAATAAACCTCACACAAGAAAAAATGAGCGATAGGGTAGGCAAAAAACGATCTACCATTACCAATTATTTGAGATTGTTAAGGTTAGATCCCATTATACAGACCGGGATAAGGGATGGTTTTGTGAGCATGGGCCATGGCAGGGCCTTGGTAAACATCGATAAAAAGGAAGACCAGATTGATCTGTATGAAAGAATAGTTGGTGAAAACCTTTCGGTAAGGGATACGGAGCGTGCGGTAAAATCATATCACGAGGCGGAGAGCCCGAACAAAAAAGCGATTACCAAAACCAAGGAAACTCCAGAATACATTGAAAAGACCAAAAAGAAAATAACAGATTACCTTTCGGTAAAAGTTGACATCCAAACCGCATCGAACGGTAAGGGCAAGATTGTTATCCCTTTTCATTCCGAAGAGGAGTTAAAAAGGTTAAAAAAGCTGCTTACGAGTGAATAAAATCATCCTTTTAGTTTGTATGCTTCTATTTTTTTCCAATGCTGGTATTGCACAGGAAGAAAAAAACGAAAAGGCTTTGGATTCCGTTCAACAAGGTCTAAACGAGCAGGGCGTTATCATCTTGAAGGATTCCGTATTCGTAGAAAAGAAAAAAATCAACCCTTTGGCACCTAGTAAAGCTGCCTTTTATTCCGCTATTTTTCCCGGTTTGGGACAAATTTACAACAAACGGTATTGGAAAGTGCCCATTGTATATGCCGCCATAGGTACTGGTGCATACGCTTATATTTACAATAACCAGCAATATAATGATGTTAGGGATGCCTTTAAAAGTAGGCGTGCAGGGTTCACTACCGATGAATTTTATGACCTTAATCCCAATGATGATCGGATACCTACAGAACCTGATATAGACAATGATGACCTTCAAGATTTTCAAGAGAGGTTTCAGCGGGACAGGGATTTGGCTTTGCTAATAACTATTGCGCTGTACGGGCTCAACATTATAGATGCCAACGTTGATTCCCACTTAAAGCAGTTTAATGTAGATGACAAATTAAGTATGGATTTTAAACCCTATTTGGAATACAACCCTGTAACCGCCAATCCCAACTACGGCATGGCACTTACCATAAAATTTTAGAGATGAGAATAGCTTTGTTCGGTTATGGTAAAATGGGTAAAATGATAGAGGAAATCGCCAAAAGCAGAAACCATAATATCGTTGCCAAAATTGATTTGGACACAACAGAAATCGATTATTCCCAAATTGATGTTGCCATAGATTTTAGTACTCCCGACGCAGCTTTTGGGAATATCACCAATTGCTTTAAGAAAAATATTCCCGTAATATCGGGTACTACGGGTTGGTTACAGCAGTATGACGAGGCCATTGCCGTTTGTAAAGAAAACAAAGGTGCCTTTATCTACGCTTCCAACTTTAGCTTAGGTGTAAATATTTTTTTTGAGTTGAACGAGTATCTATCCAAAATGATGCAAGGTTTGGAACAATATACGGTTCATATGGAAGAAATACACCATACCCAAAAGTTAGATGCCCCTAGTGGCACCGCCATAACGTTGGCCGAAGGTGTTACCAAAAATTTGGATTATGAAGGATGGACGATGGGAAACGAGCCAAAAAAAATACCCATTACCTCAAAACGGGAAGGCAATGTTCCCGGAACACACAGCGTAACTTATCACAGTGCTGTTGATGACATCAAAATAAAACACAAGGCCCATGGTCGCGAAGGCTTTGCACTTGGCGCAATCGTGGCCGCTGAATGGATTATCGGCAGAACCGGAATCTTTACCATGAAAGACGTGTTAAACATAGGTTAATTAACGTAACAAAAATCAAGGACGGCAGTCTAAACACAAAATTACAGTATGAACGGTACACAGTGGATTGTTTTTATATTGATCATACAGATTATTCATTTTCTGGGAACTTGGAAATTGTATGTAAAAGCTGGTAGAAAAGCTTGGGAAGCAGCAATCCCGATATACAATGCCATAATTTTGATGAAAATCATAAAAAGACCCAAATGGTGGGTGTTCTTATTGTTCCTGCCCATCATTAACCTTTTAATGTTTCCCGTAGTTTGGGTAGAGACCATTCGTAGTTTTGGCAAGAATAGCCTTTTGGATACTTGGTTGGTCATTTTAACGTTGGGCCTCTACATCTACTACATAAACTACACCCAAGATGTACAGTATAATAAAGAACGTGACCTCAATCCCAAATCAGCTTTGGGCGAATGGGTAAGCTCGATCATATTTGCCATAGTGGCAGCGACTTTTGTGCATACCTATTTTATTCAGCCCTATGTTATTCCCACCGGCTCTTTGGAGAAAACTTTGTTGGTAGGGGATTTTTTATTCGTAAGCAAGTTTCATTACGGGGCGCGTCTACCCATGACTACTCTTGCCGCACCCATGGTTCACGATACCATTCCCGGATTGGGCATACGTTCCTATATTGCCGACGTTGACCCAACTACAGCGGAAAAGTCATGGTTGAACAAATTACAGCTACCCTATATGCGATTACCGGCCATAACCAAGGTTGATCGTAACGATATTGTGGTATTCAGTTGGCCGGCCGATACGGTGGTACGTTTTTTTAAAAGGGCAAAAGGTGTTCAAAAACCGATTGACAAAAAATCAAATTACGTAAAACGCTGTGTTGGGTTACCGGGCGACTCCCTGGCCATCAAAAACGGTGATATTTATGTGAATGGCAATAAGTTCGTGTTCTCGGAGAGGGCAAAACGCCAAACTTCTTACGTAGTCACTACCCAAGGGCAGATTGATAACAGCGTAATCTCTTTATTGGGCAGGGAAAATTTTGCGGGTAATGTTATCAGTATCGCAAAGAACACTTTATCCAAAGATAGAGCCGATGAACTTTTGGACAGAATGCAATTGAACAAAATCAAGGAAGATTCCACCAGAATATATTACATGGGCGGTTTTATAAATGATAAAGTCAAGGCATATTTGGACGGAAAAGAGGAAACCAACATGATTCTTTTCAATATGACAGGGGATGAAGCAAATAATTATACAGGAAAAGCCGGCATAATATCTGTAGAAAAATTCACCTTTACCAGACCCGATACCCGTGTTTTTCCACAAAGTGCGGCACATCCTGGTACGGAAGATAACTTTGGCCCCATATACATTCCGCAAAAAGGAGTAACAGTACCGCTTAACCTAAGGGTACTTCCTTACTACAAGAAAATTATAAAGGATTATGAAAACAATACCATCAGTGTTTCGGGCAACCAGATTAGCATTAACGGGCAGGTAGCTGACACCTACACTTTTAAGCAAAATTACTATTGGATGATGGGCGATAACCATCACCGATCCGAAGACAGTAAATTCTGGGGGTATGTTCCTGAAAACCATATTGTGGGAACCCCCATTTTTATTTGGATGAGTGTCGAGAATTTAGTTGCGGGCGAAGGCGATATCAAGGTCAGATGGGACAGGGTATTTACCACTGTAAATGGCGATGGCGAACCTGTATCGTATTTCAAATATTTTCTCATACTATTGGCCGCTTATTTTGTAGGCAACTATTTCTGGAAAAAGAAAAAAGCCAAGTCACGAATTTGATACCCAAAACACCCTTTTTGCTTTGCAAATAGTATTACACCCTTGCTATTTTCCGAATATAGCCATATTCAGTGCTATTGCACAGAACGAGGTTATATGGGAAACAGCGGATAACTTTCAAAAACAAACCTATCGCAATCGTTGTTACATAGCTACGGACAGGGGACGCCATATGCTTACTCTTCCCATAAAACATGTTGGAGGGTCACAAGGAAGGCAAAAGTATAAAGATGTTAGGTTAGACAATACGTATTCTTGGCAAAGACAGCATTGGCGTACGCTACAAACAGCTTACCGAACCTCACCCTTTTTTGAATTTTACGAAGATGAGTTGGAGCCTCTTTTTCGGGAAGACCAAAAATTTTTATTGGATTTTAACCTAAAGACCATAGCAACTATTTGCGCATGCCTTCAAATTGAAACCCCTACAAAAAAAACCATGGTTTATGAGCATCAACTTGATACCACTATAAAAGACGCTCGTTTTTTGGTAAACGCCAAATTAAAAATCAAATTTGACCAAGAAAAATACAACCACGTTTTTGAGGAAAAACATGGTTTTCTGTACAATCTAAGTATTTTGGACTTGCTTTTCAATGAAGGTACCAATGCACTGTCTTATCTCAAAAATCAAAATCTAAACCTCACGAATGCTTAGGTTTTTTCTTCATTACGGTATTCATTTCTTAGTTCCCGTTCTCATAGCCTTTGTATTTTTCAAGGAAAATCGATTTAGGATATTATGTATCCTATGGGCAGGTATATTGATTGATATAGACCATCTATTGGCCAGTCCTATTTTTGACGCCGACCGTTGCAGTATAAATTTTCATCCGCTGCATAGTTATTGGGCGATGGCAGTATATATTTTCTTGACCATAATCAAAAAGACCCGTATCGTAGGTATCGCCTTATTGATACATATTTTGGCAGATGTTACGGATTGTTTATTGATCGACTAAATTGAGCGTGGTCATAACGGGAAAATGATCGGAAAATCCCACATCAAAATTTTGATGTGTTTTCACTTGAAATGACTTATCCACAAAAATAAAATCTATCCTCAAAGGAAACCGCCAAAAATTTATGGTGCGACCAAAACCTGAGCCTTTTTTCAAAAACGTATCCTGCATATCACCTTTTATGGTTTTGTAGACATGGGAATATTGTGTATTGTTAAAATCGCCGCATATTACGGTTTTATAAGTACTCCGGGCCATGTGATTTTTTAGGATGGCGCATTGTTCTTCTTGTTTGGCAAAAGATTTTATTAGTCTCGAATACAAGTGGTCAGATCTTTCTCTCTTTACCATACCGGGTCTTATGCGCAGAGATTGCAAATGAACCACATATACTCGTATGGTGTCGCCTTCGTAGACAATATCGGCCGCCAATGCGCTATTTGCCGTATTGGGGAATTTTATGTGCTCTTTTGAAATTATCGGGTATTTGGAAAATATAGCCTGCACACTTTTAGCTCTGCCACCAACGGTTCTAAAGCTGTAAGGGTAGTTTTTTTCAAATTCATCGGTACCTTCCATCGAAAACTCCTGAATACCTATCACATCAGGGGCTTGGGACGCCACGAAATTCATGAGCCTACTGCTCCTTTCCCGTGAATAACGAAACTCTTGAACATTGTACCCCATAATCTTGAGCCCGGCTGTATCATCGATTTTCTTTGAGATATCAAGTTTGAAAAAAGGCTCCATCACAAAAAAACCTATTCCCAATACCAATACGGCAATCAAACAAAATTTGATATTGAAAAATAACCAGTATATCGAAAACAGCATATTGACCAAAAACAAAAAAGGTACCGATAAGGCAAAAAAAGAAAGAAATGGATAATCAGTCACGGATAAATGAGGCGCAAAAAAAGAAATCAGCAACGATACCGAAAAAAAAAGGTTCAATGTCAAAACCAGTTTATTGAAAGTTGATAGGTTTCTCAAAGCAATCAATCTTCTTTACCCGCCTTGAACAAAAAATCCTTTTCTGCCTTGGAGAGGCTTTCGTAACCGGACTTGCTTATTTTATCCAAAATAGCATCGATTTTGCGTTGGTGGTTTTCTTTTTTGTAATCAACTGATTTTTTTGATGCCGTTTTGGTTTTACGGTATACCGTTTTCATTGGAGCTTTCTTTTCACGCTTTTTGAAAAGATTGCCCAAACCATCCAAAAAGTTGGAAAATCCTGTGCCAATATCAGTCCCTTTCAACAATTGTCGCGCATAAACATATCCGAGAATCGCACCACCAATGTGGGCCAAACGGCCACCTACGTTTGAGTTGTACCCAATCTGGATCAAATCCACAAGAATAAAAAACGCTCCCAAATACCAAAGTTTGACATTAAAAAAGATAACCCGGACCTCTTGATTGGGAATATAGGCACAAATAAAGATAAGAACGGCAGATACGCCTGCCGAGGCACCGATCAGAGCGGTATTTTTTCCTAAAAGCGTGGGGAAAACATTATAACCGAACAAAAACAAAAGCCCTCCGAAAATAACGCCCAAAAAATATACGTTTATGAACTTTCGGGTATCGAATAAATTTAGAAATATTCTTCCCGTAAAATAGAGCATAATCATATTCCAAAAAATATGCCCGAAACCCCCATGAAAAAATGAATACGTTACCAAGGACCAAGGTTGGGATATATAACCCATAAAATCTTTGGGCAACTCAAACCACTGAACTATAGCGTTGGGATATAATCCCAACAAGGCCTTCAAAAGACCCGCTAAAATAAAGATTGCGACATTTATGGCGATGATTTTCTCCGCAATGTTCAATCTTGATATTTGATATCTTATACCTCCTCCTGTCATTTCAATTCCATCGATTACCGTTAAACTGGTTTTTTTTCCAATACCACATCATAATAAATCCGAACAAGGCTCCACCAATATGGGCAAAATGGGCAATACCACTGCCAAAAATAGAATATCCCGTTACGCCAGAAAACAGATCAAGACCTATAAGCACCGGAATAAAGTACTTTGCCTTTATGGGTACTGGCAAAAATATCAAGAAAAGTTCACTATTGGGGTAAGACATGCCAAAAGCTACCAAAATACCATAAATGGCCCCAGATGCCCCAACTGCCGGTGTATTATAAGCACTCAAAAAATTATCGATCGTGCTTTGTGAAGCAATATTGTACCAATCTGGCATATACCGTCCGCTAGATATGATTTCTATGATTTGGGTTTGAGAGATTCCGGAATTTGCCAATGCGTCAAGCCCTGCGTTAAAATAATAATAATTGACCCCGGTATGTATCAATGCCGCTCCTAGTCCGGCCGAAAAATAAAAAAACAAAAATTTGTTCCTGCCCCACATTCGTTCTAAAGGTGTGCCAAAAGCCCAAAGGGCGTACATATTGAAAACTATATGCATGAGCCCACCGTGCATAAACATGTGCGAAACTATCTGCCACCATCCGAAATTTTCGTTTTTTGGAAACCATAACGAGAACCACTCGTACATTTGGTCACCGTACAGTGCGGTTGCGGCAAAAAATAGTATATTAACGATTAACAGGTGCTTTATAGCATCACTTATTCTCCCCATCTAAATAAATTTTTTATCTATATCGTTTTCAGAAATGGTAATATGTATGGGTTTGTTGAAGGGGCTCACCATGGGTTCCTTACAGGCGAACAAATCGTTCACCAATGCCAACTGCGATGTGCCGTCCAAAACTTCCCCGGTTTTGACCGAAAGTGTTTTACATAGGGTCTTGGCCACCATATCGGTATACGAAAAACTGTTCCCCTCTACCTCATCTTGGTAATCTGAAATCAATTGATCCAATACTATCCCCACCTCGCTCTCCGGAACCAGTATTGGCACCCCTTTGACCTTAACGGCATCCTCTTCTTTGGTCTCGATAACGAAACCCAAAACGGATAAACTTTCTTTTATTTCATTCAGTATCCGAATATCCGACTTTGAAAATGAAAGTGATAACGGAAACAACAATTGTTGACTAACCGCCTCTTTTAATGTACTATGCTTTAAAAAATTTTCGTACAGTACGCGTTGATGGGCCCTACTTTGGTCAATTACCACGATACCCGACTTAATAGTAGTCAAAATATATTTTCTACGTAATTGTATCGTTGTGGCAGATGATTCGGTATGAGCTTCTTTCCCTTTAAAAATAGAGCCCGTGATAGTGTCAGATTCAAATTGAATACCCTCTAGATTTTCATTTTTTTCGACTTCGGACCGTAGGCCAACATACATACTTTCCCATCCTTTTGAACTTTTTGTGCTGTGGTTTGCATGGTGTACCGATTTTTGTTGTTTCTCCACAAAGGGGTTAAACCCTGCGTTTACCGTTACCCTTGGAAGTGTCGCTACTTTGCCTTGATAGGCATAAGGCGTTTCCAAATTTTGGTCTTTTTCAAAATCCAGCGCGGGTACTACGCTAAATTGCCCCAAACTGTGTTTGATCGTAGATCGTAAAATGGCATATAATGTATGCTCGTCATCAAACTTTATTTCGGTCTTTGTAGGATGTATGTTGATATCTATCGACGAGGGATTTACTTCCAAATATAAAAAATAACCCGGATGTGTATCTGTCTTTATCAACCCTTCAAATGCAGAAACCACGGCATGGTGCAAATACGGACTTTTTATAAAGCGATTGTTCACAAAAAAGAACTGTTCGCCCCTACTCTTTTTGGCGAATTCGGGCTTACAGACGAACCCTTTTATGTTGACAACTTGTGTACCTTCTTCTACGGGAACCAATTTTGGATTGGTCTTGTTACCGAATACGTTGACCAAACGTTGCCTAAGGTTTGATTTTGGCAGGTTGAACAATTCACTCCCATTATTGTACAAATTGAAAGCAATAGACGGATGCGCCAAAGCGACCCTATGAAATTCATCAATGATATGGCGAAGCTCTACCTGATCCGATTTTAAAAAATTTCTACGTGCCGGAATATTGAAAAATAAGTTTTTTACTGCTATAGAAGTCCCCTTTGGGGTTACCGATACTTCTTGAAATACGACCTCGCTCCCTTCGATTTTTATATGTGTGCCCACTTCAAGATTTTCAGGTTTCGTGTGCATTTCTAGATGGGCGATAGCGGCGATAGAGGCTAGTGCCTCGCCACGAAAGCCTTTTGTGGACAGATTGAACAAATCCTCCGCATTTGTTATTTTCGATGTAGCATGGCGCTCAAAACTAAGACGGGCGTCGGTATCGGTCATACCTATACCATCATCTACGACCTGTATCAAGGTCTTGCCACCGTCCTTAACTATGAGTTTTATCAATGACGAACCAGCATCAATGGCGTTCTCCAATAGCTCTTTCACTACCGAAGCCGGTCTTTGCACCACTTCGCCAGCAGCAATTTGATTGGCCACATGGTCCGGTAAGAGTCTTATAATATCTGCCATTATTTAGGAGAAGAAAATTGAGAGGTCAAAATCCAATAGATATAGGCAAATCAAAATTAAAATAGACAATATAACTACCATCCTTATTTTTAGATTACGGTCTCCCTTTCTTTTGGTATCCTGCAGGACATTGTTAAATTTTGTTTTAAGCCCCCTATTACTGCCGACCGTGGTCCTGTATTCATCAAATTTATGCTCAAGCTTAAAAGGATTCCCTTTTCCTTTATCATCAAAGTATCTTGGACTGTATTCAAACTTTCTGTTCCTACGTAATTTCGTTATTTTACTTAAAATGCCCATATCTCAAAGTTACTTAAAATCAAAAAGCAGCACCCAAAAGGATTCCTAAAATTTGTTAACAGTACAAAATGAAATATAAGTGGATAAATAGGCTATAGCAGCACTAGACTTACTTGCCCAAAGCGGCCATTTTAATGGCAGCTATGGCCGCTTCGGTGCCCTTGTTGCCATGTTTTCCACCACTGCGGTCAATGGCTTGTTGCATTGTGTCATCGGTCAAAACACAAAAAATAACTGGGGTGTCAAAGTGTACGTTCAAATCTTTTATACCTTGTGCGGTTGCATTGCACACAAAATCAAAATGTTTGGTCTCCCCTTGTATTACACTACCTATGGCGATAACGGCATCTACATTTCGTGAAGTGATCATTTTTTTGGCACCGTAGGTAAGTTCAAAACTTCCAGGCACGTTCCAACGAATAATATTTGCCTCATCGGCACCACAGTCCAAAAGGGCCTCTTGTGCGCCATCATAAAGTGCTTCGGTAATTTCATGGTTCCATTCGGAAACAACAATCCCAAATCGAAAATTTCTCGCATTTGGGATTGTTGCCTTATCATAGACCGATAAATTTTTGTTAGCGGTCGCCACTATTTTCCGTTTTTGGCCATTGCGATGAACACGTCAATGGTATTGGCTTCGGAAGACTTTGAATATTCGTCCTTTATCTTTTGAAAATATCCCAGGGCCTTTTCATTTTGATTTAGCTCCATAGCCGTAACACCTGCTTTGTACAGAAATTTGGGAGCGGTAAAATCATTATCTGAGTGTGCTATCGCTTTTTCGTAATAATCCAAGGCCTCTTTAGGCTGGTTCAATTGCATGAACGCATCACCCAATCCACCTTTGGCCAAAGCACCTAGCATGGCCTCGTCAGAAGAAAAGCTTTCTAAATATTCTATGGCCTTTTCATACTGTTGCATATCCAAATATGCCATTCCGGCAGAGTAGGTAGCGATATTTGCCGCTTTGGTACCACTATATTCACTTATAATGTCCAAAAAACCATATTTACCTTCTGCACCTTCCAATGCCAAGGTATACAATGAATCCTTCTCCGTTGTATTGGTCAAGGCTTGGTCAAAGTATTGTTGCGGGTAATACATTTGGTTTGCGGCATCTGCCTGTTTGGGCTTTATGACAAATTGATTATAGGCCAAATAACCCAAAACCCCAACAGCTATTACACCAATTACACCAAGAATATAATTTTGGTTTTTGGAAACCCATTCCTCGGTCTTGGAAGCCCCTTCGTCCAAAGTACTAAAAACCTCTGCTGTTGTGCTGTTTTCCGCATCAAGCTGTTGCTCTTCAACTTTGTTCTTTGGTTTATAGCCTCTCTTTTTGTATGTCGCCATCGTATTCTTTTATTGGTCGCGCAAAAATAAAGTTTTTATCCAAAACCTAAGGGTATTTATTCGTTATTTTTCGATATTTTGCACGTTCGCTAATGATAGAAAATAAAATCCCGACGATACGGAATGCATTTAAAGAAGTTATCCCTCATCAACTATAAAAACTTTGACGCACGAAATTTTGAATTCGATACTAAAATAAACTGCTTTGTAGGTAAAAACGGAATAGGAAAGACCAATATTCTCGATGCCATATACCATCTTTCCTTTGGGAAAAGCTACTTTAACCCTGTCGCCACACAAAATATAAAACATGAGCAAGATTTCTTCGTGATAGATGGCGAGTTTGAAAAAAATGAGCGGGAGGAAAAAATTATTTGTAGTCTAAAGCGGGGCAACAAAAAAATCATAAAACGAAACGGAAAACCATATGAACGCTTTTCTGACCATATCGGGTTTTTACCCTTGGTAATCATATCCCCCGCCGATAGGGATTTAATCGTAGAGGGGAGCGACACCCGTCGTAAATTTATTGACGGCGTTATTTCCCAGTCGGACAAAGCTTATCTCCAAACCCTCATCAAATACAACAAAGTACTGCTACAGCGAAATTCGCTTTTGAAATATTTTGCCGCCAACCGTACTTTTGATGTGGATACACTAGAAGTTTATAACGAGCAATTACATACATATGGCACCGATATATTCCTAAAAAGAAAAATCTTCCTTGAAGCGTTTATTCCAATTTTTAAGGAGCAATATGCGGCCATATCTGGCAAAAGTGAAGAGGTCTCTTTGCATTACGATAGCAGATTATTGGAGTGTGACCTTAGTGTACTGTTAAAAAATACAATCGAAAAGGATAGGGCCTTGCAATATACCAGCGTAGGTGTTCATAAAGATGATTTAAGTTTTCAGATTCAGGGGCACCCCATAAAAAAGTTTGGAAGTCAAGGGCAACAAAAATCGTTTTTGGTAGCATTAAAATTGGCACAGTTCAATTTTATCAAAAAACAGGCGCAAACAATTCCCATTCTACTTTTGGACGATATTTTTGATAAGTTGGATGAAAATAGGGTCGCACATATCGTAACTTTGGTAGACGATGCTAATTTTGGGCAAATCTTTATAAGTGACACCCACGCCGAACGCACAGAAAATGTGGTCAAAACTATACACCAATCATATAAAATATTTAAATTATAGCATGCAGAAGGCTTTGGTTTTATTGGTAATTATGTGGTCATGTATCGCTTGCAACGAAAAGGTAGCATCGGCAGATTTACAAAACCTGAACGGGTATTGGGAAATCGAGGAAGTTACTTTCCCCAATGGAGATACTAAAGATTACAAAGTAAATGCGACCATAGATTATATCAAAATAGATAAAAACAAAGGTTTCAGAAAAAAAGTACAGCCAAAATTTGATGGTACGTACAAAACGTCGGACGATGCCGCTGCATTTTCCATTACCGAAAAAGACGCGGTTTTTTTGATTCACTATAAAAACGGTTTGAACGAGTGGAGCGAACAATTGGTCTCTGTATCGAAGAATGATTTTTCTGTACGAACAGAGGACGGCGTCATGTACAAATACAAAAGATTTACACCTATACAAGTGACGGACTAATGGCAAAACGCAACAATACAAATTTGCCCATGAGCGATGCTCTGCAGGAGTTTATCCAAAAAAACAAACTCCAAAAAGGCATTGACAAGGTTGATGCACGCCAAGCATGGGCAGACTTGATGGGCAATGGGGTAAACAACTATACCACTGCCGTGGAGTTAAAAAACGACACCTTACATGTTTCGCTTTCATCATCGGTATTGCGTGAGGAACTTAGCTTGGGAAGGTCTAAAATCATTGCGATGCTGAATGAGGAATTGGGAAAGGAACTGATAAAAAAATTGATTTTAAGATAGCTTATCCATTATACTTTTTATGTTTTTTGATAAACCCTATCAATTGAATTTAATTTTGGATGACCTGGATGCTCAGTATTCAATATAATAAAAATGCCGTATCGCAATATAGCGATACGGCATTTTTATATGATATTCCAAACCTAATATATTTCCCTTCCGGAAAAATGAAAAGCACCTTCGATTGCTGCGTTCTCATCGCTGTCCGAACCATGTACCGCATTCTCACCTATATCCTTGGCAAATAATTTGCGAATGGTACCCTCGGCAGCCTCTTCAGGATTTGTTGCACCTATCAGTGCCCTAAAATCCTCAACAGCATTGTCTTTTTCCAAAATGGCCGAAACAATGGGACCACGTGTCATAAATTGTACCAATTCCCCAAAGAATGGACGCTCCTTATGAATGGCATAAAATTCTTGAGCATCCCTTTTGCTCAATTGGGTATATTTCATAGCAACGATTTTAAAGCCTGCGGAAGTTATTTTTTCCAAAATAGCCCCTATATGGCCGTTCTCAACGGCATCTGGCTTAATCATTGTAAAAGTTCTATTTGTAACCATGTTTAAAATTTTGTGCAAAAATACGTTTTATTCACTAAGCTGCAAGATTTAATAGCTTTGTTGCAGCTCCCCTAAAATATCGCCATTTACGCCGATGATTTTCATATGGGCCACTTTGTCCGCAAAATTAAAACCTACTACTCCAAAACTTTCGGTAGCGATGACCTCCCCGACACGAAACGGGTTGGGCTCGCCCGAAAAACCTCGATAGGCATGTGTAAGCCCACTGCTAGTAAAATCAATGAGCGGATAGGAAAGTCCCACAGTTTTATCCCTTGAAAATTCAGATATATGCCGGTCTCCCGATAAGAACAAGACTCCTTTTGCCCCTGATTCTTTTATGGTTTTTTTCATTTTATCCACTTCGTGGGGAAAATTGCCCCAACATTCAAAACCATGCTCGTTGGACAAAAACTGAATACTTGTCACCAGCACGTTAAAGTCCGCGTCAGAGGCTTTCAACTCATTTTTCAACCATTTCCATTGCTTTTCACCTAAAATAGTCCCTTCCCCATACCTATTGGGCTTATTTCTTTTTTTGGTATCAGTATCCGGTGTAAGTGAAGTTCTAAAATATCGGGTATCCAGAACAATAATCCTGACTTTACCGTTGACCATATCGTAATCGTGACTGGTGTACACGCCTTCTTGCTGCCTTCTCGGGCTATTTTGGGGTACATCCATAAAATCCATAAATTCTTGTTGACTTTCCTTTTTCGCACTAAATTCCACTCCCCCATCATTGAGTCCATAATCATGATCGTCCCATGTGCCTATTACGGGTATTTGCGATTTGACCTTTGCATACCCTGGAACACTGTCTTGCTGTGCATACATATATCTTAATGTACCCATATTATCAGTATCGGCATAAATATTGTCTCCGCCCCAAATCCAAACATCGGGATGGGCAGCCAGCACATCGTCCCATACTTCGTTGGCCAAGTTTGTTTTATTGCAAGAGCCAAAAGCAATGGTAAAATCCGCTTTGGTCGGTTTTAAAGTTGTACTGGTTTTACGGGATGTACAGGAAAACAATAAGAGGTACAGTACTAGGACAAGGTATACTTTTTTCATTTTTGATATATTTTTGCACTGGTAAAAATAGAATATTAAACAATAGCCCTATGTTATAAAATTGTATCTTTGCGCGCATGAATTTAGAGGATGTAAATGCGGTAAAACAGTTACTTTCCGCACCCCAAAAAATTGTTGTTGTCCCACATAAAAATCCTGATGGCGATGCCATAGGTTCAACTTTGGCACTGTGGCATTATTTAAAAAAGAAAGGTCATGAAGCAACGATCATAGCACCGAACGACTTTCCCAAATTTCTGAAATGGATGCCCAAAAACGAGGAAATCCTAATTTTTGAAAAACAATCCATACAAGCTAAAAAATACATTGAAGAGGCCAGCGTTATTTTTACGTTGGATTTTAATCATTTGGGGCGCATTGGCCAAATGGAACCTCTTTTGGAAGCTTCACAGGCAATATTTGTGATGATAGACCATCACCAGGCCCCGTCGGGCTATGCCCAAATCATGTATTCCGATGTGACCATGAGTTCTACCTGTGAAATGGTCTACAATTTTATGGAGTCGCTCAACGATGTGGAAAAAATTGATACGGACATGGCAAACTGCCTATATACCGGAATTATGACCGATACGGGATCTTTCAAATTTTCATCGACCACAAGCCGCACCCACAAGGTTGTAGCCGATTTAATAGATAAAGGTGCGGACAATACAGCTATTCACAACAGGGTTTTTGATACGAACAGCCCCAGCCGACTGCACCTTTTGGGTTGTGCTCTTGGCAATATGAAAATATTGGAAGCATACAGCACAGCCTATATTACCCTGAGCCAAGCAGAACTTGATAAGTACAATTTCAAAAAAGGCGATACCGAAGGTTTTGTAAACTATGGCTTGACCTTGGAGGGTATACAATTTGCGGTTATTTTCATTGAAAATGCCGAGGAAGGTATCATAAAAATCTCGTTTCGCTCCCAAGGGAGCTTTTCGGTAAACGAATTTGCACGAAAATATTTTGATGGTGGCGGGCATACCAATGCTGCAGGTGGTAAAAGTGAACAATCACTTCAAGAGACCACGGCATATTTTGAAACAGTCCTCGAAAACTACAAAGACCAGCTTACAGCATGAAACGAACACAAAAAAAAATTAAAAACCACCTAACAAGATACTCTCTAAATCTTTTACTGCCAGAACGTTACAGTTTCACACGTTCAGCATTTTTTGGTAGGCTTTTTTTAACAGATGACAAAATATAGCTGTATGAAAAAGTATCTGTTTATTATATTGCTTTGTATTGGCTTGGTATCCTGTGGCGGTCCGGAACCCAGAAAACCCATTAAGGTAAAATCAGGGAATTTTTACAAAGCGTCCGCTGAACGTAACAAAAGTCTTTTGGCCAAAGAAGAAGCGTATATACAAAAGTTGATAGCGATGGACAGTGCCAATACCTACCAAAATAGTGCGAGTGGTTCTTGGTATCATTATACACAAAAAAACAAAACAACAGATTATGTTCCCCAAACCGACGATTTGGTAACCATGACGTATGCGGTGTTGAGTTTGGAAAACGACACTATATATTCCTTTGAGGATATTGGCATAGTAAAATACAAAGTTGATAAACAAGAACTGTTTCCGGGGCTACGCAACAGTGTAAAATTATTAAAAGAAGGCGAAACAGCTACATTTCTTTATCCTTCTTCGCTTGCTTTTGGCTATCATGGTGATGGTAAAAAAATAGGCACCAATATTCCGATAAAATCGACTATAAAAATTTTTAAAATAGATAAAGATTCAGTTAACGTTCAAAAATTAAATTGATAATAAAATGAAGAAAGTATATATTCTGATTGCGGTAACGGCAATGGTATTGTCCAGTTGTAAAAGCAGTAAATATGCCGATCTGGGTGATGGCCTTTTTGCGGATATACAAACCAACAAAGGTGATATTGTAGTAAAACTGGAATATGAAAAAACACCTATTACCGTGGCTAATTTTGTATCCTTGGCCGAAGGGAAAAGCCCTTTCGTGAGCGAGGAATTCAAGGATAAAAAATATTATGACGGGCTCATATTCCACAGGGTCATGAAAGATTTTATGATTCAAGGCGGTGATCCAACGGGAACGGGAAGAGGCAATCCCGGTTATAAGTTTATAGATGAGTTCAATGATTCGTTAAAGCACAAAGGAGCGGGAATTCTATCTATGGCCAATTCGGGGCCAACCACAAACGGCAGCCAATTCTTTATCACCCATAAGGCCACCCCATGGCTTGATGGCAAACATACTGTTTTTGGAGAAGTTGTTGAAGGTATGAATATAGTCGACTCCATTGCCAATGTGAAAGTAGCTGCCGGGAACAAACCGGTAGAAGAGGTTAAAATGAATACGGTTGAAATTATCAGGAATGGAAAATCTGCCAAAAAATTCGATGCCGTAGAGATTATGACCGAGTATTTTGCCAACGAGGAAGAGCGACTTGCAAAAATCGAAAAGGAAAAAGCCGAGAAAAAAGCAGCTGTAAAAAAAATGAAAGCCGATTTTGTAGCCGAAATACCCACGCAAAAGGAAAAAGCGGAAACATTAGCCTCGGGACTTCAAATACTTACACTTAAAAAAGGGGAAGGTGAGAAACCTAAGATAGGGCAAAAAGTCAAAGTTTTTTACGCCGGCTATTTGGAAGATGGTACTTTGTTTTACAGCAATATGAAAGCTGTTGCCGAAAGTTATGGCACCTACGATTGGAACCGAGAGCAAGCGCTCGGCTATGAACCCGAGGAAATGCTATACAGTCCCGAGGCGCGACTGGCGGCCGGTTTCAGGGAAGGTCTGTTGAGCATGAACGTTGGTGATAAGGTGCGTTTGTTTTTTCCCTCGCATCTTGGTTATGGCGATAGGGATTACGGGCCGATTCCCGGCGGTTCAAGTTTAGTCTTTGATTTAGAGCTTGTTGGGATAGTGGAATAATATTTTTTGGAAAAATACCGTTAACACAATAAGCCCTAATGTTTTAAAAATGAAAACTATTTTTCTTAATTACGCTTTGTTATTGGTATTGGCAGTTTTTACAAACTGTAATTCTGAAGCTGTACCATTAGAAACCGAAGAGGTTGCCGAAGAAAAAAAGGATGACGTAAATGAAGGCGATGACAACAATAATAGTGACGATACAACATCAATAGTCGCCGAACACGGTCAACTCAAAGTTTTGGATGGTAAAATCGTTGATAAAAACAACGAGCCCCTACAGCTGAGGGGTATGTCTTTTTTTTGGAGCCAGTGGATAGGGAAATATTATACACCCGAAACCGTAAAATGGTTAAAAAACGATTGGCAAGCCACCATTGTAAGAGCGGCCATGGCCGTAGAGGATGATGGCGGGTACATTACCAATCCCGAGGAAAACAAACAAAGGGTATTTACCGTTGTAGATGCCGCTATTGAAGCGGGGATATACGTCATTATAGATTGGCACAGTCATTTTTCCTTGGATAAAGTAGAAGAAGCTAAAGCATTTTTTAGCGAAGTCGCAAAAAAATACAAGGATGTCCCCAACGTTATTTTTGAGCCCTATAATGAGCCGATAAACGTTTCTTGGAAAAACGATCTTAAACCCTACCATGAGCAGGTAATTGCCGCGATAAGGGCAGAAGGGAATACCAATCTTGTAATTTGTGGCACCAGAACATGGTCGCAACGTGTCGACGATGTCATTGGAAATACTATAGATGACGACAATGTCGCTTACACCCTTCACTACTATGCTTCAACACACAAGCAAGATTTACGAAATATCGCACAAACGGCATTAAATGCAAAAATCCCGATTTTTGTTACCGAATTTGGTGTTACCGAAGCATCGGGCAATGGGGTCATTGATGTTGAGGAAGCTACTACTTGGTGGACTTTTTTGGATGAAAACAAAATATCCTGGTGCAACTGGTCCGTTGCCGATAAAGAGGAAAATTCAGCTGCCCTTAAACCAAATACCAGTACCCTAGGGGGTTGGGGCAGCGAAGACCTTACCCAGAGCGGTACCATGGTTAGGGAAGAAATGAGAGCGAAAAATCCAAAGTTCAACTAGGCACATACTATGAATTACGATTATTTTGGGGTGTATCATAGTATCTATCCCCCTTGTCCGTTTTCCAATGTTATAGAAAAATAATATGTTGCCGCTAGAAATATCGTAGACAATATCAAATACAGAAAAAATGTAAGTCTACTTTTCTTTTTTAGAAAAAGGGCATTTAAAAACAATACGCCAAATAGTACATTTAAACCTATATAAACTGGGAACAAAAAACTTTTGAAAAACCTGTCAAATTCCGTTAAGTGACCATCTGGAAACCCTATCATAGTATAGTCATAATAAGACAAAATAGCACCTATGGCGACACTGATCGAACCTAATATGCCATACCATCTTTTAGGCATTGTAAATATCGTTTTTATGGGGTATTTTGTAAAATAGCCACTAAAAATTTCCAGAATTTCTGAACAGATGCGATACTCACTCGCTCATCGGGTGAGTGCGCCCCTTTGATGGTAGGCCCAAAACTTATCATATCCATATCAGGATAATTTTGCCCCAAAATACCACATTCCAAACCTGCATGACACGCCACTACGTTAGGTCGTGTTCCGAACAAGGTTTCATATTGTTCCTTTAAAATTTCAAG
Source organism: Costertonia aggregata (assembly GCF_013402795.1). Classification (GTDB taxonomy): domain Bacteria; phylum Bacteroidota; class Bacteroidia; order Flavobacteriales; family Flavobacteriaceae; genus Costertonia; species Costertonia aggregata. The sequence continues at coordinate 351,012 of NZ_CP058595.1, forward strand.
AATTTCGGAATTCGGATCAGGATTCCAACCTGGGTACTCGCCATCAAAAGTTACGGTGCAGTTGGCAAGTTCAAAAACTGATTTTAAGGCTTGTGCCAAATCCATCTTAGCCGAGTTGACCGAGGAGCGGGTCAGGCAGCTGATCTTTATTTTTCCTTGACCAACGGTAACCTTCGCTATATTGTTGGATGTCTCGACCAGGTCTTCCATAGCGGCACTCATGGCGTAAACACCATTATGTGCGGCATAAATGGCTTTTAGCAGTTTATCTTGGGCACCTAGGCCCATGACTTTTTTTGGAACTTTGGCAGACGTCAAAGTAATTTTCAGATTTGGCTCGGTAATGGCCAATTCCCTTTGAATTATGGATGCCAAATCGCGAATCTTATTCTCAAACGAAGCCGAATGTGATTTATCTACGACCAATAAAGCAACACTTTCCCGTGGTATGGCATTTCGTAAACTACCTCCATTAATTTCAGAGATACGTATATTGAAACACTCATTGCCATGATGTAACAAGCGGTTCATTATTTTATTGGCATTTCCAAGACCTTCGTGAATCTGCATACCGCTATGCCCGCCCTGTAATCCATTTACGATTAACGAGTATGCCACTACCCCTCTTGGGGCATCCTTTTCGTTATAATTTCTGAAAGCGGTCACATCCACACCTCCTGCACAACCAATATCGATTTCATCATCTTCTTCAGTATCCAAATTCAATAAAATTTCCCCTTTGAGAACTCCACCCTTCAAGCCCATTGCACCGGTCATTCCAGTTTCTTCATCAATCGTGAAGAGCGCTTCCAATGGTGGGTGTGCAATAGCCGTGCTTTCCAATAACGCCATAATGGCGGCCACTCCCATTCCGTTGTCGGCACCCAAGGTCGTACCTTTGGCCTTGACCCAGTCATCCTGCACGAACATTTCGATACCTTGCGTGTCAAAATCAAAAACGGTATCATTGTTTTTTTGGTGCACCATATCCAAATGGGACTGCAGGGTAATCATCTTTTTATGCTCCATACCCTTGGTGGCAGGTTTTCGGATGATGACGTTACCTACGGTATCGGTAATTGTTTCAAGACCTAGTTTTTTTCCGAAATCCATTACAAAAGATATCACACGTTCCTCTTTTTTAGAGGGTCGGGGTACTGCGTTTAGATCCGCAAATTTATTCCAAATCGCTTTGGGCATAAGTTTTCGTATGGCTTCGTTCATAACAGAGTTGTTTTTTTTCAAAAATACATATCAAAACACAACTTCATCGCTTATTTGGTTATTTTTGAACGAATGGATAACAAACTACGAAACGGTATTGCACTATCCCTGATACCCCAGATTATTTTGGTGAAATGGTTGGGCAGTTATACCGAAATCGTTGAAAACCATTACAGTCGGGGTGTATATCCAATTATCGCTAAATTCTTCCGTGCACTTTTTGGTTGGGTGCCTTTTTCGGTGGGGGATGTTGTGTATGCCTTGCTTATTGTTTTGGCCGTACGATACGTATTTACGAGACGTAGGCGTATTCGTAAACATCCTAAGGTTTTCCTCAGAAATATGATAATGGTACTTTCGGTCGCCTATTTTACCTTTCACTTACTTTGGGGTCTTAATTACTACCGCAAACCCATTGCCGAAAAATTTGATATCAGTGATACAAACACAGAGGCAGAGCTTGTCCAATTTGTAGAAGAATTGATTACAAAAACCAATACTGTGCAATTTCAAATCACTTCCGACAGTACAAAATCGGTTGAAATACCCTATTCCAAAAAAGAAATTTTCAAAAAAACCTTGCAGGGATACCAGGGCATCAGCACTACTTATCCATTCCTCAGGTATGAGACACCGAGCATCAAAAAATCTATATTCAGTGTACCCTTGACCTATGCCGGGTACGGCGGCTACTTGAATCCGTTCACGAACGAGGCTCAGGTAAACGGGCGTATCCCCAAGTTTAGGTATCCTGTGGTAAGTGCACATGAAATTGGGCATCAAACCGGGTATTCCGCTGAGAACGAAACCAATTTTATAGGGTATCTGGTTACTGCGAACAACCCCGACATCTATTTTAAATATTCTGCCTATGCCTATGCCCTGAGCTATTGCCTTAGTGATATCAAACGAAAGAACGAACCGCTTTTTGACACGTTGATCGTTAAACTGAATAAAGGCGTGTTGGCAAATTATCAGGAATTGAACGACTTTTGGGCAGCTTACGAAAATCCTTTCGAGCCCATTTTCAAATCCATTTTCAGTTCTTTCCTAAAAATCAATAACCAATCGGACGGTATAAAAAGTTACAGCCGTATCGTGTCACTTTTGGTGGCCTATCATAAAAAACATCCTTTATAGACCTGTCAAAATCTTTTAAAAACCCCTTTCGATTTATTGTTAAAAAAGAGAGGAAGTTCTTCATAATCCCTTAGCATATTTTATCTTTAGAACAGACTAATTGACTAACACCTATTCGATATGAAATTCAGACTTTTTACATTAGCTATGCTAATGTGCAGTGTTTCATTGTTTGCACAGGATTACTTCCCAAAAAACGATGGCGTAAAATCGAAGAACAACAATTACACGGCCTTTACGAACGCTAAGATTTATGTAACACCCACGCAAATAATCGATGGTGGCACACTATTGATTCAAAACGGGAAAGTGGTACAGGTCGGCAAATCGGTTTCCGTACCTAAAAATACCGTAATCGTTAATTTGGATGGAAAACATATTTATCCCTCTTTTATCGATGTTTTTTCAGGTTTTGGAGTTGAAGAACCAAAAAAGGCAGAAGGAAGTGGAAGGTCGCCCCAATATGAGGCCACTAGGGACGGTTTTTACTGGAACGACCACATTATGCCCGAAAACGATGCCATTACCAAATTCAAATACGACGATAAAAAGGCAAAGGCCTTGCGAGAAGCCGGTTTTGGTGTGGTAAACTCGCACATTCAGGACGGTATTGCTCGGGGAAGCGGTATTTTGGTGGCTTTGAACGGAAAAGGAAACGATGCGGACAGAATTTTGGACGATAAATCAGCGCAGTATCTGTCGTTTGAGAAAAGTGTGACCAGCAGACAGTCCTACCCTACCTCTTTGATGGGTGCCATGGCGCTATTGCGACAAATGTATTATGATGCAGATTGGTATGCCAAAGGTAACATAGCTACTAAAGACCGCTCTCTGGAAGCGTTGAACGCCAACAAAAACCTGACCCAAATATTCGCGGCCAACAACAAAGGCAACGTGTTGCGTGCGGATGGCATCGGGGATACTTTCGGCATACAGTACACTATTTTGGGCGGTGGCGATGAATATGAAAACATTGCCGATATAAAAGCCACGAACGCCCGATTTATCTTACCGCTCAATTTTCCGGATGCTTACGATGTATCCAATCCGTATGAAGCAGGGTATGTAAACCTTTCGGATATGCGGCACTGGAACCAAGCCCCATCAAACCCAAAAGTCTTAGCGGAAAACGGTGTGGTTTTCTCTTTTACCTTGCATGATTTAAAGTCACCTGAAAAATTCAAGGAAAAGCTGATGAAAGCCATAGCGTATGGCCTTCCCAAAACAAAAGCCTTGGAAGCGCTAACTACGGTACCGGCACAAATTTTAGGGAAATCATCGAACATGGGGTCATTGCAACAGGGGAAATTGGCGAATTTTTTGATTACTTCGGGAGATATCTTTGAAAAAAACACCACACTTTATGAAAACTGGGTGCAAGGCACCAAGAACATCATAAGTGATATGAACCAAAAAGATATCCGCGGAGAGTATGACCTTTCCATCGGTGGCGTTGATTATGCAATTTCAATTACGGGAGAGATAAACAAACCCAAAGTTGCCGTCAAAAAAGACACGGTGAGCCTAAAATCCAAAATTGCATATGGCGACGATTGGTTAGATGTGTCTTTCTCGACGGATGAAGGCGACGAATTACATAGAATGACCGGGCGCATACTTACTGATACCGATAATCTGAGTGGAAGATTGATTTTACCCAACGGGAAAGAATCTACCTTCACGGCCAAAAAAACCAAGGGTTTTTCAGAAGAGGAGAAGGAAAAAGATGAAATGGCCGTTCCGGAAATGGTGCCTGTTACCTATCCCAATATAGGCTATGGCTATACTTCAGTACCCAAGGCCCAAAACATGTTGTTCAAGAATGCTACGGTATGGACGAGCGAAGCGGCCGGTATATTGGAGAATACCGATGTTTTGGTAAAAAATGGAAAGATTGCCAAAATCGGGAAGGACTTAAACGCAGGTAGTGCCACCGTAATTGATGCCACGGGCAAACATTTGACCGCAGGTATCATTGACGAACACAGCCATATTGCGGGCGTGGCCATCAATGAAGCGGGACACAACTCTTCGGCAGAGGTCAAAATGGAAGATGTCGTAGATCCGGAAGATGTTGCCATTTACCAAGCTCTGGGCGGCGGCGTAACTTCCTTACAGTTGTTGCACGGTTCTGCCAACCCGATCGGCGGCCAGTCCGCAATTTTAAAATTAAAGTGGGGAGAAAGTGCCAAAAATATGATTTATGACAACTCCCCCAAGTTTATCAAATTCGCTTTGGGTGAAAATGTAAAACAGAGCAACTGGCAAAGTTTTAGCAGGTTCCCCCAAACCCGTATGGGGGTGGAACAGGTGTTTGTTGATTATTTTCAACGAGCCAAAGAGTACGATACAAAAAAGAAAAGCGGAAAAGCCTATCGCTACGATGAGGAAATGGAAACCTTGGCCGAAATATTGAACGGGGAACGTTTTATCAGCTGTCACTCCTATGTACAAAGTGAAATCAATATGATGATGAAGGTTGCCGAAAAGTTCGGTTTTACCCTAAATACGTTTACGCACATACTGGAAGGTTACAAAGTAGCTGATAAAATGGCCGAACACGGTGCAGGAGCAGGCACTTTTAGCGACTGGTGGGCCTACAAATATGAGGTAAACGATGCCATTCCCTACAATGCCGCCATCATGCAAAAACAAGGCGTTACGGTGGCCATTAATAGCGATGACGATGAAATGATACGAAGATTGAACCAAGAAGCCGCCAAAACCGTAAAATATGGTGGCATGTCCGAATTGGAAGCTTGGAAGATGATAACCATCAACCCTGCAAAACTATTGCATTTGGATAATCGTACAGGGAGTATTAAGGAAGGGAAGGATGCCGATTTGGTTTTATGGAACGGCCATCCCATGTCTATCTACACAAAGGCCGAAAAAACGATTATTGACGGAACCGTATATTTTGACCTCGAAAAGGACAAAAAACAACGGGAAACCATTAAAAAAGAACGCAACAAGCTTATCAATATGATGTTACAGGAAAAAAACGGCGGCGGTAAAACGCAAAAACCGCAACAGAACAAAAAAGAAAGCATGCATTGCGAAAGCCTCTAAAAAGTAAGATCATCAATCTGATATGCATTATAAATGAATACAGTATCTAAATGTAAGTTGGTGTGATTTTGAGGAACGATATATTGTATCCAGAACGTTCGCAAAATACCAAGTTGCCCATAAGAAATAAAATAAGAAAATGAATTCCCGCCTTTACCAAAACGAGTTCGGCAACAGGGCAGGAATAAAATAAAACCAATACTCATGAAAAATTTAAAATATACCATAATAGCCGTTATACTGCTAAGCTTTACCACGTGGGCACAACAGACTCCGGCAGCGAAACAAAAAGAAGCCATTACCATAACCGGGGTCACCGCCCATGTAGGTGACGGTAGTATTATGGAAAACGCCAGCATAGTTTTTGAAAATGGTAAAATCACCGCATTAGGCGCTAATGTCACGGCCAAAGGAAAAGTGGTAAACGCATCGGGAAAACATATATATCCGGGATTTATAGCCCCTGCCAAAAGTTTGGGATTGGTTGAAGTGAACGCGGTGCGTGCCAGTAACGATCAAGATGAAATAGGTGGGTTGATTCCACATGTGCGGAGCATTATTGCCTACAATGCGGAATCCAAGGTGGTAGAAAGTATGCGGCCCAACGGTGTGTTATTGGCACAAATAACCCCAAAGGGCGGTCTCATATCCGGTACCTCCTCTATTGTACAGTTCGATGCCTGGAACTGGGAAGATGCGGCGATAAAGACCGATGATGGCATTCACCTAAATTGGCCGGGAACCTTTCGTAGGGGCCGCTGGTGGATGGGCGAACCAAGAGGGTTTCTACCCAATAAGGACTATACCGACCAAGTTGGCGAAGTAAAGACCTTTATGAACAACGCATTGTCCTACGGGAAAGCGACCGCACCAGAAAAAAACCTACCTTTTGCCGCCATGCAGGGCATTTTTGATGGTACCCAAAAACTATACGTGTATGCCGATGGGGAAAAAGAAATCATAGATGCTATAAATACGGTCAAAAACGCAGGGGCAAAAGAGGTTGTGCTTGTTGGTGGTTATCATGCCTACAAGATTACCGACTTCCTAAAAAAACAGAATATCCCCGTATTGGTTCAGTTTACCCACAACCGCCCCAGTTTTGAGGATGATGATTATGACCTGCCCTACAAGCTTCCAAAACTATTGATGGATGCCGGACTTTTAGTCGGATTACAAAACGGCTCTGCCTCAAACTTTCAAACACGTAACCTTCCCTTTTATGCAGGCCAAGTGGCCGGACAAGGTTTGGATAAGGAAAAAGCCTTGCAGTTGATTACCGGGAACACAGCCAAAATATTAGGGATAGATGCCGATTACGGTACTTTGGCGGTAGGGAAAAGTGCTACCTTTTTTGTCTCCAAAGGCGATGCCTTGGACATGCGTGGCAACCAATTGACCCATGCCTTTATTGATGGTAGAGACATCTCATTGGAAACCCACCAGACCCAACTCTGGAAACGCTATTCAAAAAAGTACGAAGGGGAATAAAACATTTGCATAAAAATAATATTATAATAAGCTAAATGTAGTGGTGTATTTAGCGTGTTGTTAGCAAATATTTAAAATGAACCGTACATTAATCAAATTTCTCGCATTTTCAATGTTCCTATCATTGAATAGTTGCTCGAAAATAATTGAATTTGAAAGTAAAAGATATTTATTCGCTTTTGTCCTTTCACTTATCATTGGATTGATTGCTTTAATCGCTTCAATTTTTAAAAAAAATAAATGAAATGAAAAACATCACGCTTCTATTAGTCATTATGATTTTAATTTCATCTTGTAAAAAGAACAATGAAACAAAAAAAATAATTGATGAAATTCAAATTACGGAAACACTGAGTGTCGCTGAATTGGAAAATAAAAACTCCGACTTGACCGAAAACAATTCCGATAATATTCAAAATATAAAAACTCAAATCGATGAGTATTTGACAGCCTTTCTAAACGGAAATTCAGAAAAAGCTATTACATATTGCTATCCTGACCTTTTTGAATTTATGAAAAGTCAATATCCTCAAGAATATAGTATTGAAGAAGTGAAATCTGTCTTTAAAGAATCGATTGACGCTTTAAAAGAAATGTCAGTGAATGGTGTTGAGTATGAATTTGAAGTAGGAGAAATTAATAAAATTGCGGAAAACAATGATTTTAAACTCTACTCGATTGTTACTTATCTAAAAGTTAAAAAGGGATTGGATTCAAATACTTCTGGAGGAGAACAGATAGCAATTAGTAATGACAATGGAAAAACTTGGAAATTTTTAGAAAAAGATGCGAATAAGAATTATTTAAAAGTCTTAAAATTGAGCATTCCGAACGAAATAGTAAACCGAATCAAATAAAAACGATTTGCCATCAATGTGTATAATTCATTGCTATTTAAAGCCTATTTAAGAACTTTAATGCTTAAACACGCAACGAAATCATACATTAGACCGTTGTAAGTAATTTGACAAAATGAAAAAGGGAATTACAATAATACTGTTACTAATATTTTGCTGTTGCAAAAATAAAGTAAGGCCTAGTGACAATTTTAACGACAAAAAGCTCACTAGCGATTTGATTTTAGAAATTTTATCCAACAAGAAAGATGACTATATAGATTTAAATTGCAAATGTATTTCTGAAAAATCGAAACTTATATTACCCCGTTCCGGTAGCTTAAAAGGGTTTGCCAAAAAAAACTTAGATATAAAAGACACATTGCATTTGAATGACCAAATCGAGCTATTCACCCATTTTAAGATATCTGATGATATATTATCTAGTTGGAATATTATAACGGAGAAAGAGTTTGATATATACAAAATTTCTTCGTCAGACAGTTCAATTTGGGAATCATTACTGATTGACTGACCTAACGGATATTATTCTTTTTCTAAACCTATTTTCAACGAAAATTTTGATAAGGCAATAGTTGGATTTGGAAGTATTTGTGGAAGATTATGCGGTGGTGGTATTACACGTGTCTATCGACTTGTAAATGGGAAATGGGAGGTTGAAAGGGAAATAAGCTCATGGGTGAGTTAATAAAAAACTGAGTACAGTAAAACCTAAACGCAATTCGGGTTTTAGGACGAAAACCAAAGGTCTTTGTATATTCATGATATCACTAAATCTTATGTATTTAGCCTTAGACAAGAAAAAAGAAAAAAATAGGCTTTAGCTACTTCAAGAGACGGAAACCATATGTTTCCTTATCTCTGCACTAAGCTTAATTTGGCCTTTGCATGTGTAAATGGCTAACTTTAATTTATGTAATTGTGTTGCAACTCATCCTAAAACAGGAAAAATGAATGTAGCTGAAATCCTAAGCAAGCAGACAAAAAATGCATTTGAATGGACGAATAAGCTGATTGTGCCTATCCCGTATGAGAAGTGGGACATCCTAGCAGAGGGTATTGGCTCTAATTTGAGCTGGCAGATTGGTCACCAAATTGTCAGTATTTATTATCACACAATTATGACCACCGTAGGGCATATTCCCGAGTTGATTGAAAAACTGAATTTACGTGCATACACAGAAATGTGTAACTATGACACCTCTGCTGCAAATATGGTTGGAAAGACCAATCCAAAAAAACTGATGCAGGATTTGAAATATATGCAAGAACAATCTTTAGGCATAATTAAATCATTGTCCCAGAATGATCTACAAAAAGCTGTTGAACCGACTAAAGTCCCACATCCGATTGCTACAACCAAATTTGAGGCCATTGATTGGAATATAAAGCATACAATGTGGCATTGTGGACAAGTTGCGATAATTAAGCGAATTGTGGACAGCCCATATGATTTTGGTGTTAAAAGAACATAACAAAATGATAAGATTGAATAAAAAAACGCATTGTGACAAAGTTCCTAAGCAAAGTATTGCCTCTTTATACTTCTCAATATCGTTACTGATTTTAAACTTGATTTACGCCCAAAAGTTTAATATTAACTAAATAACCGAATACATGAAAGAAAGCAACCGATAACGCGCAAACCAAAACAATATGAAACAGCTTATCATTATCCTATTTCTAGTTGTCATCGGTTGTAGAAACGAAACAAAATCTGACGAAGAAATCGATGAAACCGTCTACGATATGTGGGGCGATTTTACCCAGGTACACCCTGAGTTCAAAAAAGATGAATTGCCGGAATCCTGGTATTTTCATGACAATAAAGAAGATGCAAATCGGCTGGCAGACTTGGTCATGAAAGGAAAAAAGAAAGCTTCTTCGGGATTATACCTTTGGTATAAGGAGGCAAATGCCGATTTACCAAAAGCCGGGACAAAGAGTATTATAACCAATTTTGATGGCACAGCACAAGCGATAATCAAAATCACAAAGGTAGATACCATTCCGTTCAATCAAATTTCCAAAGAATATGCTGCAATGGATATGGGAACGAACATTGAACCGCTAAAAAAATGGAAAAAAGCGCACTGGGACTTTTTTGCAAACACTATGAAACAAGGCGGGAATGAACCCACGGAAAAAATATTGGTCGTTTGTGAACGATTTGAAACCATTTGGCCAAAAAAACAGTAATGATAAAACCTACCAAGAAAATAGTATCACATGTGGTTAATTGACGTTAAGCTTCTGTCCTTAAACAAGGGGCCTAAAAAAGCTATGTCAAGAACGTAAGTAAAATTCATATATGAATTTGCTTATGTATCTTTTGTAATTAAACTATAGTCTGAGATTTAGAAAATGAAAAAAATAACATACATCATCATTTTTTTGGTCATAGCCTTAAAGGTGACCGCACAGAACATTCATAGAACGGCCTGCCAAGGCAACCTTATTAGATTGGACAGCATGCTCTCAAATACCGTTATCAATGTAAAAGATCACCGTGGAAGATCACTGTTGCACTGGGCCGTTGCATGTAAAAAAGAAAAAGTATTTGATTTCCTAATACAAAGAGGAGTAGATGTAAATGGGGAAGACAATCAAAATAAAACTCCAATGCATATTGCAGCACAATATAGCAATGAAGAATATTTTGACAAGCTGGTACAATCACAGCGGAATAGTGATTGGAAAAATAAATATGGAGCATCGCTATTGGAAATAGCCGTACTTAAAAAAGATACCGCATTTATAAAGAGACTGATCAATAACGATATCAATATCAACAGTAAAAACGATAGAGGAAGTTCTTCTTTGGAAATTTCTCAACGAATTAAAGCTACAACCATTTCTAATTACCTTTTGGCAAACGGAGCGGATGAAAATGGGGTTCGCAAAATTGAGGCAGAGGGTTTGTTTATGGGACAATCAACGCCGGGCCGAATACCAAAAATGTTTGCGCCTAACTTTATTTCGACCGAAGAATATGAATTTGGTTCGGTTTTTAACGCAAATAATACAGAGTTCTATTTTGGTGTGGATGTCAATGGAAAAAATGAAATCAGGTATTCAAAGCTTACCGAGGGTACTTGGTCTAAACCAAAAACCATTTTGTCCCATGATCGCTACGGTTATAATGACCCTTTTCTATCACCAGATGAAAAAAGACTATATTTTATATCCAATAGGGCTTTGGATGGGACATCCGAAGTAAAAGATGATATTGACATCTGGTTCGTTGAAAAAAATAATAACGTATGGTCACAACCCATACATACAGGACCAAATATTAATTCTGATGGTAATGAATATTATATTTCGTTTACAAAAGATGGTACAATGTATTTTTCATCCAGTAGGAATGCTCCTGCTGAAAGAAAAAATCATGACCAAGATATCTACTATTCGAAATTCGTGGATGAACAATTTCAGAAAGCGGTTGGCTTGGGAAGTTCAATCAATACCAAAGATTATGAAGCTGATGTATTTATAGACCCCGAAGAAAATTACATTATTTTTTGTTCTACCCGAGCCAATGGTTTTGGAAGGGGAGATTTGTACATAAGCTTTAAAGATGCAAATGGGGCATGGACTAAATCAATGAACATGGGCGAAACGATAAATACCAAAAATCATGAGTTATGTCCTTTCGTTACTTTAGATGGAAAGTTCTTGTTCTACACGAGTAATGAGGATATTTATTGGGTAAATACAGATATTATCAGCGAATTGAGAGGAAAAAGTAAATGATAATGCATATGAAAAATCATCGCAATTTTTAAGATGATGCTTCCTAACAACAATAGGATTCGTAAAAACCAACGATAGACTATAAAAATTTGTTACACGATAAAAACAAGAATATGAGATATTTAAAGCGGATAGTTCTTGCTCTTACAATCCTTTTATTTATTATGGGTTGCCAAGAGGTAAAAGAACAAAAAACAACGGATGCAACTACGCCACCCGTAAATACGGAACTTGAAAAAAAGGCTATTCTAAAAACCTTGAACGACGAAACCAAAGCTGCTTTTCAAAGAGATTATGAAAGCTGGCAAGAAAAGTGGGTTCATGATTCGGATATAACCAAAACATATATTGATTTTGCAGAAAATAAATTCTCCGAATCGGTAGGTTGGGACGAAATAAGTCAGTTTGTCAAAACATTCATCAAGGAACATCCCGAACCTGAACCCGTTCCAAAAGTATTGGACAAAATTGATGTGCGCCTTTATGGGGCAGGTGCTTGGGTAATCTATGAGCAACAGGACTCACTACGGGGCCTAAAACGTGAAACACGGTTGATGGAAAAAATAAACGGCGAATGGAAAATCGCCGGTATGCAAACTACCATTTACGGATTCAATGAACAAAAAGAGTGACTAAAAAACCATAAATTCAACTACTATCATACCTTTTGGTCTTGTAATTGATTACGATAGTATATGCGGTAAACCGTTGTGCATTTTGATGAAATTCTGTCAATATTATGATTGAAATGAACAAGAATTTGTATCGAGAATAAAAATTTTAATCAAATTGTTACTTATAGTTCTGCTAAGCTGAGCCGAAGTACGATTTTTCGTTCCTCAAAATCACTCGAACAGACCTATCGACATTATATTCTTTCAAAATACACAACGGGTATTTTTATTTACTGCTTGGTCACCACTTTTGCATTTTTTGGCATATTGTAGAAACCCTCAGGTTTGGGAGCCGAACCCAAGATAACATTTTCAAAAGGCAACGGTTCACGAGCTTCCTTGATTTTTTTGCCTTCATAATCGTGCCAAATCAAAGCCTTGGGTAAAACCAAATCATCAATGTTCATCCAATCATTGTAACGAATCCATTTTACGTTATCCGATTTTTCCCCGCTGCGATAGGTGACCGTATAGCCCAACCATGCCATTTGGTAGGTCTCCGGGTCGTAATGCAAATAATATTCATCTTTGGGAGAAGTTCCCACGCCACTATCGTAGTCAATACGAATGCCTGGGTACGATTTGCCATCATACTCCAAAGGCTCGGTTTCACCGTAATTTATCCCATCATCTGCCAATACAAAGGGCATGGCATAAAAGTAGAACATGAGATTTCGGTAGAATAACGGGTCGCCTTTATATGTGGCTTTCTCATCCAATAACCAAACATTGGTACCGTCAAAACCCATGGCTATTTGGGGCGTTTCAATCCTTTCTTTTCTGCTATACAAGTCAATCGTCTGCACCTCATCACCGGATGGTTTTGGCATGGTGTAGCTCAATGTTCTTTTTTCCTTCCAATTTTTGAGTCCACCATGTGTTTCAAAAACCTTTTGCAAGGCTTCGGGGTAGTTTTTGGCAATCACTTTAGTTTGTGTTACTTCCTCTTTTTGCTCTGTTTTCGGCTCTTTAACGTTCTGCTTACAGGCCAAGAGGGCCATTAAGGCCAATAGGGATAAAAGCTGTTTCATTATTCTTTGTTTTAGGTTTACCTATTGGTCGGGCAAATTCAGTTTTATTTACATTTGCCCATATGAACGAAATAAAGCAAATCAGCAGCTTACAAAATACCCTGATCAAGAAAATTGTTCTGTTGAAGGAAAAATCAAGGGAGCGTAAAAAATCCGGTGCATTTGTATTGGAAGGCCTTCGAGAGTTACAGTTGTGCCTTAAGGGAAATTATGAAATAGAGACTATTGTATTTCAAGAAGATTTGGTGTCGGAAAAAGAAATAAACAAACTGCTGGACAAGTATACCGTTTCACCCAAAATCGTCTCGATTACCAAAGAGATATATCAAAAATTGGCATATAGGGAAACTACCGAAGGCGTTTTGGCCATTGCCAAATCAAAAGAACATAAACTTGAACATACAAATCTCAAAAACAAAAAACCTTTGGTACTCGTTGCAGAAGCCCCTGAAAAACCAGGAAATATCGGTGCATTATTGCGTACAGCCGATGCGGCAAATATAGATGCGGTAATTATCGCCAATCCCAAAACGGACATGTACAACCCAAATATCATACGTTCCAGTGTAGGATGCTTATTTACCAATACCATTGCTACGGGAAATACGACGGAGGTTATCAGCTACCTGAAAAAAAAGAATATGAACATATACTGTGCCGCGCTGACCGCTTCCAAAAGTTATGTCGACACCGATTTCAAAGAAGCATCGGCAATTATCGTGGGTACGGAAGCTACGGGACTGTCGGGCGAATGGTTGGATAATTCCACTCAAAATATCATTATCCCAATGCAAGGCGAAATAGATTCCATGAACGTATCGGTATCCGCTGCAATACTTATCTTTGAAGCAAAACGACAACGAGGGTTCTGAGCTGATAGTTGATGAAGATGTAAACCCGTAAAATTTTAAAACCAACATACCTTTGAACCAGTTATTTTACTTGATAATCACCATCCTTATTGTCCAATTTATCTTGGAAACCGTTTTGGAATTTCTCAATGCCAAAAAATATAAAGACCCCGTACCAGAGGATGTGAGCGATGTTTTTGATGATGAAGCCTATGCAAGATCACAAGAGTACAAAAGAACACGCTATCAATTTGGATTATTGACCTCAACGTTTTCTTTACTGCTTACCTTGGCCTTTCTGGTTTTTGGCGGTTTTGAATGGATAGACCAAATTGTTAGGAGCTTAACAGATAATACCACAGTAATGGCCCTTTTGTTCTTTGGCATTATCTTGATCGGGAGCGATGTACTCACCACCCCTTTTTCGTATTATTCCACTTTTGTTATCGAGGAAAAATTTGGCTTCAACAAGACCACCAAAAGCCTGTTTTTTTTGGATAAGCTAAAAGGTTGGGTCATGCTTGCTATAGTCGGTGGTGGTATTTTGGCTTTAATTATCGGGTTTTTTCAGTGGGCCGGTAGCAGTTTTTGGATATATGCTTGGGGATTGGTAGCCCTGTTTACAGTTTTCATGAACTTATTTTACAGTAAGCTCATCGTACCCTTGTTCAACAAACAAACCCCCTTGGAAGAGGGCAGCTTAAAATCAAAAATTGAAACCTATGCGCAAAAAGTGGGTTTTGAGCTCAACAAGATTATTGTCATAGATGGTTCCAAACGTTCGACCAAGGCTAATGCCTACTTCTCCGGTTTTGGAAAAGAAAAAAGGGTTACTTTATATGACACCCTTATCAATGATTTGGATGAAGAGGAAATAGTGGCCGTATTGGCGCATGAAGTAGGGCATTATAAAAGAAGACATATTGTTTTTAACCTTACCGCTTCCGTTTTGCTGATGGGGCTAACACTTTTCATTTTATCCATTTTTATAAATAATCCCGAAGTTTCTTTGTCCATTGGTGTATCCCAGCCTAGTTTTCATGCCGCATTGGTAGGTTTCGGAATTTTATATAGCCCCATATCTGAAATCACCGGACTTATTATGAACCATCTTTCGCGAAAATTTGAATACCAAGCAGATGATTATGCGAAAAATACGTATGGGGCCGTACCGTTGATCACATCATTAAAAAAGCTTTCAAAAAATAGCCTAAGCAATCTCACACCACATCCCGCCTATGTTTTTATGCATTATTCTCACCCGCCGCTAACCGACAGAATAAAGAATTTAAAGGCATAATTTTTGTTGTACAGCTATAAAGATTGTGTTATTTTAGATTAAGATGACCCAAGCCGCTATAGAAAAAGAAAACAAGCAAATTGCGAAGCAATATAAAGAGTTGCTGCGTATCAGCTATCAAACGCTTACCGATGATGATAAGCAAATGATACGCTCGGCTTTTGACGTGGCCGTTGATGCTCACAAGGATCAACGTAGAAAATCTGGCGAGGCCTATATATTTCATCCTATCGCCGTAGCGAAAATCGTAGCTTCCGAAATAGGCCTCGATGCGGTTTCCATAGCCTCTGCCCTACTTCATGATGTCGTTGAGGATACGGAATATACCTTGGACGATATTGAGCGAATATTCGGCGAAACCGTGGCCCGTATTGTTGACGGACTTACCAAAATCGCCCATCTGAAAAAGGATATGAACATATCCCAACAGGCAGAGAATTTCAGAAAGATGTTATTGACCTTGAACGACGATGTTAGGGTAATCATTATCAAGATTGCGGATCGATATCATAATATGCTCACAATGGACTCGATGCCTGAGCACAAACAGGTGAAAATAGCTTCCGAAACCCTTTACATATATGCTCCTTTGGCACATAGGATCGGTCTATACAATATCAAGACCGAGTTAGAGGATTTAAGCTTAAAATATACCGAGCCCGATGTTTACAATGACATTTTAAGTAAAATAGAGGCAAAAAAAGAAGATCAGCAAGCATACATAGAGGATTTTACCGATGTAATCAAGAACTCCTTGGATAAAGAAGGACTCAATTATGAGATAAAGGGACGAATGAAATCTATCTTTTCTATACGTAGAAAAATGAAAATGCAAAACGTTCCCTTTGATGAAATCTATGATAAGTTCGCTATCCGTATCATCTACAAATCAGACAAACAAAACGAAAAGTTCCTCGCCTGGAAAATATATTCCATCGTAACCGATCATTTTACGCCCAATCCGGTCAGGCTTCGGGATTGGATCTCCTCACCAAAATCCACCGGCTACGAAGCATTGCACATTACCGTAATGGGCCCCGAGGGCAATTGGGTTGAAGTACAGATACGCAGCGAGCGCATGCATGAAATTGCCGAAAAGGGCTATGCTGCACACTTTAAATACAAACATGGCGAACAAAAAGAACAGGGTATCGAACAGTGGTTGAATCGCCTGCAGGAAGCCTTGGAAAACGCCAATACCAATGCCGTTGACTTTGTTGAGGAATTCAAGCTAAATCTATATTCCAAGGAGATATTTGTTTTTACACCGCAAGGTGAATTAAAATCCTTGCCCAAAGGGGCGACACCTTTAGATTTTGCCTTTCACATTCATACCGAGGTGGGGCTACATACCCGAGGGGCCAAAGTAAACAACAAGCTTGTTCCCTTAAATACAACGTTAAATAGCGGTGATCAAGTAGAGATCATTACGTCAGACAACGCAAAACCCAACCAAAGTTGGTTGGATTATACCACAACGGCGAGGGCCAGGGCAAAAATAAAATCCTCTCTACGGGAAGAAAAAAAGCTCGTAGGTATGGAGGGCAAAGAAGTCCTAAGAAGAAAACTGAAATCACAAAAGATAACGCTCAACGAGGATTCGGTAAACAAAATGGTCGCCTTTTTTAAGCTCAAGACCAGTTTAGACTTGTTTTATAGGGTCGGTATTGGCGCCATAGATAATGCACAGATCAAGGAATTCGCCGCAACGTACAACAACGCTTTTATCAGTTTCTTCAAAAACAAGATAAGAAGAAAACCGGTACAGGAAGAAATCGAGAAAGAGGAGATTACCTCAAAATATGATTTACTCGTTTTTGGCAAGGAGGAGGAAAAGTTAAATTATACCCTTTCACAATGCTGTAATCCCATACCCGGTGACGAGGTGTTTGGTTTCGTTAGTGTGAACGAAGGCATAAAAGTCCATAAAAAGAACTGCCCCAACGCCATCTCCCTGCAATCCAACTACGCATATAGGATCATAAGTGCCAAATGGATAGATTCTTCCCAAGAGGAATTCAAAGTTGAGATAAAATTAACGGGCATAGATAACCTAGGGCTGGTAAACGAGATTACGGCACTTATCTCTGACAACATGCACGTAAATATGCGCAATCTAAACTTTAGTACAGACGGTGGCACGTTCACGGGCCATATAACCGTTTTGGTAAAAAACAAATCAATTATCAAACGTTTAACGGACAATCTAAAACGTATTAATGGTATTGATAAGGTCATAAGAATTTAAATTTTAATGTACCTTTGTACATTAAGCAAATTTTATGGCTGATAACAAAGACCAAGAAATCGTAAAAAGCGTTTTCACATCCTTTCTTGAGGATAACGGGCATAGAAAAACACCCGAACGCTACGCCATACTCCAAGAAATTTATGATAGTGACGAGCACTTTGACATTGAGTCGCTCTACATTAACATGAAAAATAAAAATTACAGAGTTAGCCGAGCAACTTTATACAATACTATTGAACTTTTATTGGATTGTAAACTGGTACGCAAACATCAATTCGGAAAAAACCAGGCGCAATACGAAAAATCGTATTTTGATAGGCAGCATGATCATGTAATACTAACAGATACAGGCGAGGTAGTAGAATTTTGTGATCCTCGGATCCAATCTATTAAAAAAACCATCGAAGAGGTGTTTGACATCAAAATAAACAACCACTCACTATATTTTTACGGTACTCGAAATAAAGAGGAGAATACGAACAACTAACCAAATTTTTACATGGCAGTAGACTTACTACTAGGATTACAATGGGGCGACGAAGGAAAAGGAAAAATCGTTGATGTACTTACCACGGATTATGACATAATTGCAAGATTTCAAGGAGGGCCAAACGCAGGCCATACTTTGGAGTTTGATGGGATAAAACATGTTCTACATACCATCCCATCAGGGATTTTTCATAAAAATGCCATGAATATTGTTGGGAACGGTGTTGTGATCGACCCCGTAATCTTCAAGAAAGAGCTGGATGGCCTTAAAAAATTTGATATCGATATAAAGTCAAAGCTTCTTATCTCGCGAAAAGCACATTTGATCTTACCAACGCATAGGTTGTTGGATGCCGCTTCCGAAACCGCAAAGGGGAAAGCCAAGATCGGTTCCACACTTAAAGGCATAGGCCCCACCTATATGGATAAAACCGGAAGAAACGGTATGCGTGTAGGCGATCTGGAACTAAACGACTGGAAAGAAAAATATAGGAACTTGGCCAATAAACACGAAGCCATGATAGGCTTCTACAATGTGGATATCCAATATGACCTTGCTGAACTGGAAACCGCTTTTTTTGAATCTGTAGAAGAACTAAAAGAATTGACTTTTATTGATAGTGAGGAATATTTGTTCCAAGCTCAAAAAGAAGGAAAAAAAATATTGGCCGAAGGGGCACAAGGTTCTTTGCTCGATATTGATTTTGGAACCTATCCGTTTGTAACCTCATCCAATACCACAGCTGCGGGAGCATGCACGGGCCTGGGGGTTGCCCCAAACAAAATTGGTGGTGTAAAGGGTATTTTTAAGGCATACACCACTCGTGTGGGCAGTGGGCCCTTCCCTACCGAATTGTTCGACCAAGATGGCGAGACTATGGGCCGAGTTGGCAATGAATTTGGTGCAACAACGGGAAGACCAAGGCGCTGCGGTTGGTTGGATCTGGTAGCACTAAAATATGCCGTGCAAATAAACGGTGTCACCGAACTAATGATGATGAAGGCCGATGTTTTAAGCGGCTTCAAAAAAATAAAGGTTTGTACCGCATACAATTACAAAGGCGAAAAAATCACCCATCTCCCATACAATATCGAAGCTGAGAACGTAACTCCGATCTATACTGAATTGAAAGGCTGGGAGAAAGACTTGACCAAAATGGACAAGCCCGAGGAATTGCCCGACACACTGCATGACTATATTGGTTTTTTGGAAAAAGAACTGGAAGTGCCCATAAAAATTGTTTCAGTAGGCCCGGATAGAACACAGACCATACACAGATAAAAAAGCCGCATAAAGCGGTTTTTTTCCTTGCCAACTCGTACCACCTTGCACCAAGAGACTTATAAAACTATACTAAACCTGTAAGCCGCTGCGCCAAAAAATCCTATTTTTGGTCAAAATTCAGTTGATTGTACAAGTCTATTTCAATTTTCCTCAGTTTACTGGTCTATGTTTCGGGAATAGGGCAAGAAAAACCCCAAGAGCAAAAACAGATCAATATTGTTTATGGGGCCAACTTTACCAAAGACGAGGCCAAATATCCCGGTGCTGTAATTTTTAGCAAAGACGAGCGGCAAGTCCAGTTTGAGCATCAAGGTGCTGACCTTTGGTGCGATGTCGCCATTTTTTATCAAACGGAAAATAGACTGAAAGCGATTGGTAACATTCTGTTAAAACAAGGGGATTCCGTACAGATGACCAGTGGCAAAATAGATTATGAAGGGGACATTAAATTGGCAAAAGCCTGGGAAGACGTTATTTTGAACAATACCCAAATGACGCTAAAAACCGATACACTGCGATTTGATAGGGAAAAACAAGAAGCCTACTATCAAGATTTTGGAACCGTGGTAGATTCTGCCAATACCTTGACCAGCGAAATTGGCAGATACTACATGGAAACCAAAAAATATCAATTTTTGGATAGTGTGCATATTGACAATCCGGACTATATAATGGATTCCGAACAATTGGACTATTACACTAGTTCAAAAAACGCCTATATGTACGGCCCTTCTACCATTACCGGAAAAACATATAAAATATATTGCGAACGTGGATTTTATGATACGAAAATAGAAAGCGGTTATGGTATTAAAAACACCAAAATAAATTACAACAATCGCATCATTGAGGGTGATAGTGTCTATTTTGATAAAGCAAGGGAATTTGCATCTGCCACAAATAACATAACAGTAACCGATACCATAAACAAAGGGGTAATCCGAGCGCACTATGCTGAAGTGTTCAAAGCAAAAGATTCCGTCTTTGCCACAAAACGTGCGGTCGCCATAAATGAGGTAGAACAGGACTCTATCTACATACACGGTGATACTTTAATGGTTACCGGAAAGCCCGAGGAACGTATTCTAAGGGCATTTCGCAACGCGAAATTCTATAAGACCGACCTTAGTGGAAAATGTGATTCCATCCACTCAGAGGAAAAAACTGGTATTACACAACTTATAAAGAATCCTATTTTATGGAACGTCGACAACCAAATGACAGGAGATAGCATTTATTTATTATCCAACCTGGAAACAGAAAAATTAGATTCACTCAAAGTGCTGAACAATGCATTCATCATATCCTTGGATACGATAAGCAATACCGGGTACAACCAAGCAAAGGGGAAAGATTTGTTCGGAAAATTTTACGATAATGAACTTAAGCTTATCGATTTGGTCAAGAATACAGAAGTCATATACTACATGTATAACGACGATGAGGAGCTTATTGGCATCAATAAGACCATTTGTAGCAAGATCAGGCTCATTATGGCCAATAACGATATAGAGGACATTACTTTTTATGTGAATCCGGATGGGGATATTTTTCCAGAAGCCGACCTTCCCGAGAACAGTAGAAAACTCAAAGGTTTTATTTGGCGTGGCGACGAACGTATTTATTCAAAAGAGGATATTTTTGATGAGGATGACAATAACATCGTATTACCTATTATACGTGGCATAGATAACCCTATTGACATTGACGCAGAGGAAGAGGAACGCCGCAAAAACGAAGGTGATCCCATAAACAATATTCCACCGTCCCGGCCAAAAGTAACAAAACCAAAGAAAGTTGGTGCCCCAAAAAAAATCCAATAACTATGATACGGGATTTTTTTAGATATCAGGCCCAGACCACGCCATATCCTCTGGCCATGGAAGTTTCCTATGCCAAAGGCAGCTATATATATGATTCTACCGGAAAAGCCCATTTGGATTTTGTAGCCGGGGTTTCTGCCTGCAGTTTAGGCCATTGCCATCCCAAAATAGTGGATGCCGTAAAAAAACAAACGGAAAAATATATGCACGTTATGGTGTATGGCGAGTATGTACAAGAACCCGCTGTTGCATTCACGAAACTTTTGGCATCGCTCCTGCCTGAACCTTTGGAGACCACGTATCTTGTGAATTCAGGTACCGAGGCTATAGAAGGTGCCTTAAAATTGGCCAGAAGGGTTACAGGGCGAAGTCAAATCGTTTCTGCCCATCACGCGTATCATGGGAGTACTATGGGCAGCTTGAGCGTGATGGGCTATGAGGAAAGAAAAAGTGTTTTTAGGCCTTTGATTCCCAATATTGCCTTCATCCATTTTAATGCGGAAATAGACTTACAGAAAATAACCGAAAAAACAGCAGCGGTCATTTTGGAAACCATACAAGGCGGTGCGGGCTTTATAGCACCAAAAAACGAGTATCTAAAAAAAGTACGTGAACGTTGTGACGAGGTCGGTGCCCTATTGATTTTGGATGAAATACAACCAGGTTTTGGCAGAACGGGAAAAATATTCGCCTTTGAGCACTATGATTGTATTCCCGATATTTTGGTTATGGGCAAGGGAATGGCATCCGGTCTTCCCGTTGGGGCCTTTACCTCATCGAAAGAAATGATGAAATCGTTACAAGATGGTCCAAAACTCGGTCACATAACCACCTTTGGGGGCAACCCGGTCATAGCTGCGGCAAGCCTTGCCACTTTAGAGGAAATTACCCAAACAAGCCTTATAATCGAGGCTTTGGAAAAAGAGAAAATATTCAGAAAGCTGTTAAAACACAAGTATATCAAGGCAATTAGAGGAAAGGGGTTGATGTTGGCGCTGATTATGGAAAATCCAGAGATGGCCAATCACCTTGTGCTTACCAGTGCAAAAAAGGGACTTATTCTTTTTTGGTTACTGTTTGAACCCAAAGCGGTTAGAATTTCTCCTCCTTTGACCATATCCATTGCCGAAATTGAGAAAGGTTGTGCCATCATAATGAATATTTTGACAGCCTACGACAATAATCATGTTAACTAATTTGTTAATAATAAAGACCAAATCTTATATAATCAAAAACTGAATAGACTATTTTTAATTATACAGTTTAATAAAATTTCTGCCTATGGCGTTAGACCCAAACGAAAAACCAGGCCAGCCGATTACCAAGTTTGAATCTATGCTCAAGACCGATGATGTCTACTTTTTTGATGCTGAAGATTTTGAGGATATAATACATTACTACTTGAACAATGGAAAAATAGGGCTTGCCAAAAAAGCGATTCGAATTGGGCTACAACAACATCCCGATAGTACCGACCTAAAACTATTGGATGTAGAGGTTTTGGTATTTGAGGACAAATTGGATGTAGCCGAAAAGTATTTGGACGAGCTTCAACTTTTAGATAGCCACAATGAGGAAATCTATATACAGCGTGCCAACATATACTCAAAAAAAGATAATCACGATGCTGCCGTTACCCTTTTGAAAAAGGCCTTGGAGCTTTCAGAAAACAGTTTGGACATCTATTCTCTATTGGGAATGGAGTACTTGTTTATGGACAATTTCAATCTGGCCAAGGAAAGCTTCATGAAATGCGTGAACTTTGACAATCAAGATTATTCATCACTTTACAACGTCATTTATTGCTTCGAATTCTTGGAGGATTTTGATGGTGCCATCACATACTTAAATGAATATTTGGAAAGAAACCCGTATTGTGAAGTAGCATGGCACCAATTGGGGAAACAGTACTTCTCAAAAAAAATGTACAAAGAGGCCTTGGCTTCCTTTGATTTTGCAATTATTTCGGACGATTCCTTCTTGGGAGCTTATTTTGAGAAAGGCAAGGTTCTCGAAAAAATGGGCAAATACAATGAAGCCATAGAAAGTTATGAAACTACCATTAGCATAGAAGATCCAACGTCCCATGCCTATCTGCGAATAGGTAAATGTCATGAAAAGCTGCAAAATGATGATATGGCCCAATATTATTATTATCAGACCGTGCACGAAGATCCGTTATTGGATAAAGGCTGGTTGGCCATAACCGATTTTTACTTTAAAAAAGGAAAGTATGAGCGGGCGTTATATTACATAAACAAAGCGATTAACATTGATGGTGAAAATCCTTTATATTGGAAAAAATGCGCTAGAACATACCAAGCATTAAAGAATTTTCACGAAGCCGATTTTGCCTACAAACAGGCTGTTGATTTGGGAAATTATGAAATGGATACTTGGATACAGTGGTCGCAGGTGGTTCGTGAGAACAATGATTTTGAATCCGTTGTACAAATCTTAAAACAGGGACTGGAATTTTATCCCGAAAGCACCGAAATTGAATATAGATTGGTAGGGGCATTTTTGGCATTGAACAAGTTTTCACAGGCAAAAAAACATTTACTGAATGCACTACAAAACAGTCCAGAGGGCAAAACTGTTTTAGAAGTAGAATATCCCCGGTATTATAGTACCGAATGGGTAGTGAACATCATAACCAATTCCCAAAAAGCTTCCAGATAAAAAAGCTACTTTTGTCCCACGTTTCGAAAAGCGAAGCCATAGTCTATATCTATACGTATCATGGGAAAACGCAACCTTCTTCAATATATTTTTATTACGCTTAAGGGAATGGCCATGGGTGCAGCGGACGTTGTGCCGGGGGTTTCCGGTGGTACTATTGCATTTATTTCCGGTATTTATGAGGAACTCATCACATCTATCAACAACATAGACATCTCTCTTTTCAAAACATTAAAAAGAGACGGAATACAGGAGGCATGGAAACAACTTAACGGAAACTTTTTGTTGGCACTTTTTACAGGAATTTTTATCAGTATCGTATTATTGATAGGTGTTGTAAAGTGGCTGCTTGAGAATGAGCCTATTTTATTATGGTCTTTCTTTTTTGGTTTGGTGAGTGCCAGTATATTATTTGTAGGCAAGGAGATATCAAAATGGAATGTCGGAACGATTGTTATTTTGATTATCGGCACAATAACCGCTTACTTTCTTACGACCCTTCCCCCAAATGAAAATACGACCGGTCTGCCCTTTTTGTTTCTTTCGGGCGCCTTGGCCGTCTGTGCCATGATTCTCCCCGGTATATCAGGTGCGTTTATCCTTGTAATCCTTGGTTCATACAAAACCATTATAGATTCTGTGCACGAATTGGATATAAAAAATATCATCATAGTAGGCCTCGGGGCTATTTTTGGTTTATTGAGTTTTGCACGTTTGTTGAAATGGATGTTTACCCATCACAAAAATTTGACCTTGGCTCTTTTGACCGGCTTTATATTGGGTTCACTTAATAAAATATGGCCTTGGAAAAGGGTTTTGGAAACAAAAAACATTAGCGAAAAAATCATTATCATTGATGAAAATATTTCCCCTTTCACCTTTCAGGGAGAGAATCAGCTTGTATTTGCCATCCTGCTAGCCATCCTAGGTTTTTCGCTTATTTTTGCATTAGAAAAGTTAGCTACGAAAAAATAAACTTTCCCTATGCACCATCCACGAACGTTCATGGATAAATTTTTTTTGGTCATCAAGGGGCTGTGTATGGGAGCGGCCAATAAAGTACCTGGTGTTTCTGGCGGTATCGTGGCATTTGTTGGCGGATTTTACGAAGAGTTCATTTATTCGTTACAAAAAATAAACGGTAAAGCTTTTAAACTTTTGGCCAATGGCAGGTTCAGAAGTTTTTATAGATATGTAAACGGTCCTTTTTTGACCTTGCTCATCTTTGGTATGCTCGTAAGTTATTTTAGCGTATCCAAGCTTCTTGACTTTTTTTTAGAACGTAATGAGCTGTATGTTTGGTCTGCTTTTTTTGGTATGATCATCGGTTCCATTTACTACATTTCCAAAGATTTTAAGTATTGGAACAAAAAGACGATACCTGCGGGAATCATAGGTTTGATTATCGGAATCTCAATTAGTTTTTTGAATCCGGCCAAAGAGAACGACAACCTTATTTTTATCTTTTTTTGTGGTATGATAAGCGTTTCGGGCATGACATTGCCTGGGCTCTCGGGCTCTTTTATTTTGATTCTTATAGGTAATTACGTGCTTTTGCTGGTAGATTCGGTAAACGCACTGTACGACACTTTTGCCGAAACTATTAGGGGCGATTTTAGTTTTATCCAAAATAAGGAGCGATTGAACACCCTTACTATATTGTCGGTCTTTACTTTGGGTTCGGCATCGGGCCTGGTAACACTTTCCCATATTCTAGGGTATGTGCTAAAACATTACAAGCATATTACAACGGCCGTTATCATTGGTTTTATCACGGGTTCTTTAGGGGTGGTTTGGCCTTGGAAAAAAGCAGTGTTCAAAACCGATGCTGCCGGAAACACACTTTTGGATTCCAACGGGAAGGAAATTATCACGAACTATCAACGCTACTTTCCCGATGTCACACATTCAGAAACTTGGTGGGCAGCACTCTTTATTATTTTAGGTATCGCCGTTTTATTGGTATTGGATTGGTATGGAAAACACAGAAAAAAATAACATTAGGTTCGGGCTCATAGGTAAAAATATATCCTATTCGTTTTCAAAGGGGTATTTTACCGAAAAATTTCAAAAAATGGGATTGGAAGATCATTCCTACGAAAATTTTGATTTTCAGGAAATTGATGAATTTAAAGAAGTCATTGCTGCCAACAAAAACATTAAGGGGTTTAATGTGACCATACCCTATAAAGAAGAAATTATTCCGTTTTTATCTGAACTGGATGAAAAAGCAAGCACCATAGGGGCGGTAAACACCATAAAAGTAGTTGAAAATAGGTTGGTAGGATATAATACCGATGCTTTTGGGTTTCAAAAATCCATAGAACCCTTTTTAAAAAAACATCACAAAAAAGCTTTGATTCTGGGCACAGGTGGGGCTTCTAAGGCCATTGCCTTTGTTTTTGACGAATTGGGTATTGATTATACGTTTGTATCGCGGAGCCCCGAAAAGCATCAATTTTCCTATGACAACCTTAATGAAGCCATTTTGAAAGAATATACGGTCTTGGTGAATTGTAGCCCTTTGGGCACGTTTCCCAAAGTGTCCGAAAAACCATCGATTCCATATAAATACATTCGAAGTACACACCTTTTATTCGATTTAATTTACAATCCGGAAAAAACAGCTTTTCTCTTGGCCGGAGAAGAAAAAGGGGCGACCATCTGTAATGGGTTTAGAATGTTGCAACTACAAGCCGAAAAAGCCTGGGAAATCTGGAATTCATAGCCCTGTTCATTAATGTATTCCTTAATGTACAAACCCATATTCAAAAAGAAACTTCATTAGTTTTGCCATTACTACCGTTGTTAGTAACTTAGAGTGCTATTTGGCACGACCTTAACCCATACCCAGAGCTATGTTGGAAGATAAAGACAAAATACAGGAGAATCTTGAAAATGAAAATAAGGACTCGACCGATGTTACCCCAAAATCGGAAGAAAAGCTTGAATCTGAAAAAGTAAAACCAGAACAAGAAAACCATAAGGCGGAGACCACTGAAAAAGCTGGAGAAGAAAAAGCAAACGAGACGGTTAAAATTGACTGTGAGGTATCGGAAGAAATCAACGAATCCAAAAACGATACCAAAGATACGAGCCAATCGGAAGCTTCCGAGAACGTGACCGATGATAGTACAGAAACGGACAAAGACGTTCTCGAAGAAATCAATGAATCCAACGCCGAGGATGCTGAAGATACCGATAATCATCACAGGCACCAAATTCCCATTTTGGACTACCACTCCATGTCCATGGAAAATTTGGTCGGGGAATTGCAGCGTTTGGTACGTAACGAAAAGGTGCAAGCCATAAAAAAACATGTAGACGGCATCAAGTACGAGTTTGATCTAAAGTTCCAGGAGTTTTTGGAGCACAAAAAAGAAGAGTTCATCGCCAATGGTGGCAACGAGATAGATTTCAGATATAACTCAGTGGCCAAAAGACAGTTTAATGAAGTTTACTCCGATTACCGAGAAAAAAGAAACCAATACTACAAGAGCCTAGAACAAAACCTAAAATCAAATTTAACAAAACGCTTGGAACTTATTGAGGAACTAAAGGGCCTTGTAAGTATGGAGGAGGATATGAACACCACCTACAAGCATTTTAAAGATGTGCAGGAACGATGGCGAAATGCAGGCCCTATACCACGCAACAATTATAACGATGTATGGCGAACATACCATCACCACGTAGAAATTTTTTATGATTTTTTACATTTAAATAGGGAACTGCGTGATTTAGACTTTAAGCACAACTTGGAAGAAAAGCTCAAGATCGTGGAACGTACAGAGTCGCTGGCCAACGAACCGGATTTGAACAAAGCCTTTCAAGAACTACAGACCTTACATAAAATCTGGAAAGAGGATATTGGTCCCGTTGGCAAGGAGCACAGGGAAGAAATTTGGGAGCGTTTTAGCAAGGCTACCAAGGTAATGCACCAAAGAAGGCAAGATTATTATAAGGAACAGGATAAAGTTTATGGGAAAAACCTGGAGAAGAAGAACGAAATTATAACATCCATTCAAACAATCGCCGATAATGTCGCCGATAACCATAAAGGTATACAGTCACAAATTAAAGAAGTGGAAGCTTTACGGGATTCCTTTTTCAAGGCAGGCAAAGTACCCCAAAAAGTAAACGAGAAGACCTGGGCTTCCTTTAAGGATGCCGTGCGTAATTTTAACCGGAATAAAAATGCCTACTATAAAAATATTAAAAAGGACCAAAGTGAAAATCTAGACAAAAAACGCGCTTTACTGGACAAGGCCTTAGCCTTAAAAGATAGTGAGGATTGGGATGTGGCCACTCCCGAAATGAAACGCATACAGAGCGAATGGAAAAAAATAGGACATGTCCCCAGAAAATATTCCGATAAAATCTGGAAACAGTTCAAAGATGCCTGTAATCATTATTTTGATAGGTTACACAGCCAAAAGAACGAGGCCAATAAAGAAGAATTTGAAAATTTTGAAAAGAAAGCGGCTTGTTTAGATAAGCTAAAAGCATTTCAACTGAGTGGCAAAAGAGATGAGGATATTAAAGCCATCAAGGCATTTATTGAAGAATGGAAAGAGTATGGTAGGGTCCCCTTCAATAAAAAACATATCAATGTTAAGTTCAATAAGATTTTAGATGCCATTTTCAAAAAATTGGATATGGGTAGGCAAGAATCCGAACTCTTAAAATACGGTAATAAAATACAACAGCTTTCGAATGCTGAAGATGAACGTGCCATAGCCAATGAGCGCACCTTTATCAGAAGAAAGATTGATGAAAGCAAAAACGAAATAAGACAGTTGGAGACCAATCTCCAGTTTTTTTCAAATGCCTCCGAGGACAATCCCTTGGTACAGGATGTCGTCAAGCGGGTGAATAGCCATAAAGCATCACTCGCCACTTGGAAAGAGAAATTAAAAAAACTAAACATCATGCAACATAACCTCAACAAAGAGGCAGAGGAAGAAAATGGTGTCACAGAAACTTCGGAGGAGGAATAATTTATTATTGGATAATGTGTTCCAGAAATTCAATTAAAATATGCAGCCTACCAGGATAAACAAATATTTGAGCGAAGTGGGCTATTGTTCCAGAAGGGCAGCTGACAAACTCATTGAACAAGGCAGGATCACCATCAACGGTAAAGTTCCGGAAATGGGAACAAAAATTACCGAAGGTGATGAAGTCAGGGTAGATACCGAGCTTATTTCCCCACCAAAAGAAAAACCCGTTTATATTGCTTTCAATAAGCCTATCGGTATCGTTTGCACGACCGATACCAAAGTTGAAAAGGACAATATCATAGACTATATAAATTTTCCCAAGCGTATTTTTCCGATAGGCCGATTGGACAAACCTAGTGAGGGCCTTATCTTTTTGACCAACGATGGGGATATCGTAAATAAGATACTTAGGGCCCGCAACAATCATGAAAAAGAATATATGGTCACCGTGAACAAACCTATTACTGAGGCGTTTATCAAAAAAATGGGAAATGGTGTACCCATTTTGGATACTATTACCCGAAAGTGTAAAGTAGAAAAATTGAGCACCTATCAATTTAAAATTATTCTTACACAAGGCCTTAATAGGCAAATACGTCGTATGTGCGAGTACCTGGACTATAGGGTCATAAAATTAAAGCGGGTAAGGATTATGAACGTAACCCTAGATATTCCCATAGGAAAATGGCGGTATCTCACCCAAGCCGAAATGAACGAAATCAATACAATGGTATCATCGTCTGCAAAAGTACATAAAGACAATATTGATCAACAATAGGGAAATTTAATGTAGGCCTGTATTGTTTTGAAATTTTTAACATGCGTATATCCCTAAAAATCATTAACTTACTATATTAAAAATCATCAAATGAAAAATTCAATTTATATCGCCACGTTCATACTTGTATGTATGATTGGTACAACAAATCTGAGAGCCGCTAGCTTATTTCAGCAAGAACAAACAATGCAGGACAACTCCTTTAATCAATTCAAAGGGGAAATAATGGATAGCGCTACAAAAAAACCGTTGATTTTCGCAACATTGACCCTCGAAGGCTCAAACATTAGTACGGTAACCAATACTGAAGGGGAATTTGCTTTAAAAATTCCCAGTGATGTTACCGAAGGCAATATTGTTGTTTCTTTTTTAGGCTACAAGACCAAGACACTCCCGTTATCCTCTTTTACCGAAGAAGACAACGAGATTTATCTGGATGTTTTTGTTACGGAACTGTCGGAAGTAGATTTGGCCGTTCCCAACAATGCAGAACAGTTGGTAAGGGAAACCTTGAAGAAAAAAGGGGAAAACTATTTTGAAGATGCTACCGTAATGACCGCATTTTATAGGGAGACCATAAAAAAGAGAAGAAAAAATGTTTCGTTGTCAGAGGCTGTAGTGAATATCTACAAAACGCCATACACCTCTAAACGTAGGGATGCCGTTGAACTCTATAAAGCAAGAAAAAGCACGGACTATAGTAAATTGGACACTTTGGCCTTTAAATTGCAAGGTGGCCCTTTCAACACTTTGTTTATTGATATCATGAAATATCCGGAGTATATTTTTACTACAGAATCCATTTCGGACTATAACTTTAATTTTGCCGGTTCTACCAGAGTCAACAATCAGTTGGTATATATTGTAAATT
Source organism: Costertonia aggregata (assembly GCF_013402795.1). Classification (GTDB taxonomy): domain Bacteria; phylum Bacteroidota; class Bacteroidia; order Flavobacteriales; family Flavobacteriaceae; genus Costertonia; species Costertonia aggregata. Next base: position 381,590 of record NZ_CP058595.1, read on the forward strand.
TCAAACAAAAGAAAAATATTCTCAACCAATTGTACCAAGGAAAACTCTTTATCAATGCAAAGGATAAAATACTCACCAGTGCTATTTACTCCTTGAACATTACCGATAAAAGGGAAGCTGCCAAATTATTTGTTAGAAGAAAACCTAGCAATGCAGAGGTATATCCAAATGAAGTCGCTTATCGCGTTGACTACAGGGAAAAAAACGGTAAATGGTATTACGGTTATAGCAACGTACTTTTAGAGTTTAAGATCGATTGGGACAAACGATTGTTCAATTCGGTATATAGCATGTCGTGCGAAATGGCAATAACCGATTGGGAAAAGAACGTAACCAACCAACTGCCCAAATACAAACAAAGGCTGAAATCAAGTATAATACTGGGAGATGAGGCCATTGGTTTCTCCGATCCCGATTTTTGGGGGGAATATAACATTATAGAACCCGAAAAATCTATTGAGTCCGCAATTAAAAAAATCCAACGCCAATTGAAAAGAAGTAAGTCTAGCGGCGAATCCAAACCATAAAACCATTAAGATTTCGTAAAAAGAGCCACTTTATAAGTGGCTCTTTTTTGTTAGGATTTACCGAGATTTTTTAATTATCCATATTTTTATTTTGACCGTTATCAAGAAGGCTTTAAATTTAGGAAACCTCCGTAATTCCTCTTATATCTAAAACAATCGTATGTTCTCAAGAAGGTCATTTTTAAACATAACCGCACTATTTTCAGCTTCCACGTTACTACCGAACATAGCCTATCCTGAAAAACAACCATCATTGGTCAACTCCAAAATACTTCCCAAACGTTTACGGAAAGGAGATACCATTGGTCTGATCGCTCCCGGCTATGCCATACAAAACGAAACCCTTAAAGAGGCAAAAAGCATACTGAAAGCTATGGGGTTCATCCCCTTTCATACCGATAGCATCGTCGGTAATTTTGGATATTTCAGCAATACCGATGCAGAAAGGGCAAAAGACTTGAATGAAATGTTCGCAAACCCAAAGATTGATGCTATTTTATGTGCTAGAGGCGGGTACGGATGCACACGCATTATGCAGATGATAGATTATGAAAATATAAGGGCCAACCCAAAACTATTGATAGGCTTCAGCGATATAACCGTATTATTAAACGGGATATATCAAAAAACGGGTCTGGTCACCTTTCACGGCCCAGTTGGTAGTACCCTTGAGAACCCATACACATTGAAACAATTAAAAAAGGTTGTTATGAATTCCAAAAGCGACCTTTTGATAGAAAACGTGGATATGGAAGCCATTGAGGATAAAAAAAATCCGGAATACGAGCGTTATACGATTACAAGCGGTAGCGCATCGGGAATTTTGATCGGTGGTAGCCTTACTTTGATAAATGCACTGATCGGCACGCCGCACGAAATAGATTTTACCGATAAAATAGTTTGTCTTGAAGATGTAGAAGAAGCCCCATACCGCATAGACCGTATGCTTACCCAATTGATCGAAGGCCCTACCTTTAAAAATGCGGCAGGTATAGTTTTTGGCGTATGTGCCGGTTGCAATTCGAGTTCCAACCCAAAATCGTTTACATTAAAAGAAGTACTTCTGGACAGAATCGCCCCTTTGGGCATACCTGCCGCATACGGTATGAGTTTTGGGCATGTTCCCGAAAACTTTACTTTCCCCATAGGAACAAAGGCTAGCTGGGATGCCGATGTTATGAATTTAGAGCTTCAGGAAAAATGGGTCCAATAAACCAAAGTCCCATTTTTCAGGGATACAAAATACACTGAAAACCGATTTACAACAAACTTCGCATCCTATTTATATTTGTACATCAAAGAAAAAAATAAATATGAAAACTACCCGTTTTCTATTTGTATTCCAATGTAATAACGACCACGCATGAAAAACGTAGTACCCACATTTAAAAGACCCATTAAAAGTAAGGATGAACCAAGAACCGATGTTTCCCACTGGGATAAGGCGATGGACGCCTATGATGCCAAAGACCACCGGAAAACCATCATTGAGACCATTAACTACATGAACCCAAGTTTATTGTGGGGAAAAGAGACCAATGGTAACATTGAAATCGATCAAGGGCAAGGTTCGGCACAAATACATGTAAAAGTAACCAATGACAAATTTTTAGTAAAAGCCCCTTTTCTTAAAATAACAGAGAATACCAACAAGGTGGCCCTGTTTAGAAAAATCGGCGAGATAAATTTCAACCCGTTGACATTGGCCCAAATACGTTTGAGGAACGATACACTTTGGTTTGAATACGAAATGCCAGTTACCTTGGCTCAACCTTACAAAATTTATGATGTACTACGTGAAATTTGTGTTTATGCTGATGATTATGACGATGAGTTTGTAGAAAAATATAAAGCTGGCTTTTATCAAGAGCCCAATGTCACCCCTCTTTCTGAAGAGGAAAAAGAAAAAGTCTGGCAACAGATCAATACCATTTTAACTGAATGGAAAGAGTATGTGGCCTTTTTTAAGGAAAAAAGATGGGATGCCTTTCAATGGGACATTACGGTAATTTCCATACTCAAAATAGTGAACATGCCCTACGTACACGGTAATCTAAGAACCAAGTTGCAGGAGTACGTACACAATTTGTTCAACGGTAAGATCGATTTTAACCATAGAATAGATAAGGGCAACAACTTTATGCAAAAATTATGTGCAAAGACCAAGGATGAGTACATGAAGGATATTTACCATGCCGAGGCTTTTGTTTCCCTAAAGTGGCGGAGTTCTACCCAAATTCTCCAAGACGATGCAAAAAATATGGAGCGTAATGTAGCCAAATATGTGAAAGATAGGGACAATCTTATGCTATGTTATTATTTACAATATTCGTTCCTTCACATTTTGTACAATTTTAATGTTGAGGAAGTGCATAAAAACGCCATATATGATGTTTTGGAAGAGGTATCGGGGAAAGAGCTGCACATAGCCGCTCCCAAACTCTTAAAAACCTATTACGGCTTTTTGGACGGTAATACAAAAACATCCAGTAAAAGTGGTTCTAAAAAAGGATTGTTCGCAAAACTATTCGGTTAATCAAACAGAGGCAAAAACAATGGAAAATATAAGAAAATCAGTTTTTAAGATTATAACGGCATCGGGTACCGGAAGTGGTTTTACCGTTAGTGGCCATAATCACGTTATTACCAACTACCACGTCATTAAAGGAGAAAAAGTGGTCGCAGTTGAAGATTATAAAAAAGATAGGCATGTGGCCAATGTGGTCATGGTGAATCCAGAAGTTGATTTGGCTTTTTTGCATATTGACGGATTTGAAAATACGCAAACCGATATCTCGTTGCAAGAAGATGTCCTAATCAGCAATACCCAAAAAGTATTCATAAACGGATACCCATTCGGAATGCCCTATACCATTACCGAAGGTATTGTATCGTCTATCAGCCAACCTATGGGGGGAAAACAGTACATACAGACCGATGCTGCCGTTAACCCAGGAAACTCGGGAGGCCCCATGCTCAACGAAGCAGGTGTTTTGGTAGGGGTGACCACATCCAAATTCACCGAGGCAGATAACGTGGGTTTTGGAATAAAGCATTCGGACCTTTTCAAAGAAATAAGTGATTTCACATATATCGATAATGCGTACCGGGTAAAATGCAACTCATGCGATTCGTATACCGAAGAAGAAGCTGAATTCTGTACTAATTGCGGTAATGACATGGATATTTCCTACTGGGAAGAATTCGAGAAAAGCCACTTTGCCAATTTTGTGGAAAATGCACTTACGGAACTTGGTATGAATCCAGTGCTGGGAAGAGCTGGCAGGGATTTTTGGGAATTTCATCAGGGCAGTGCCTTGGTTAGGATATTTGTTTTCAAAAGGGATTATTTGGTGGCAACATCGCCATTGAACAAATTGCCTAAGCAAAATTTAGAGGGTTTAATGACCTATATCCTAGAGAAAAATGTAGAGCCCTATTATTTGGGCATTCATCAAAACAACATCTATTTATCGTACAGAACACATTTATCCGATATTTTCACGGATCATGTGGATACCATAAAAGAAAACATAAAAAATCTAGCTTTAAAGGCTGATGATCTGGATAATTTCTTCATGGATACCTACGGCTGTGAAATGGCCATAGAATCAAAAGAAGAATTGTAAATAAATTAAATAGGTAGAAGAAAAAGGCTCGGATGTGAAGACATCTGAGCCTTTACGCATAAATTAATGTTCTTATTTAGAAAACTCGGTCAGTGTTTTCTTGATGATAGAAACACAATCCAACAACTGCTCTTTGGTCATTACCAAAGGCGGTGCAAAGCGAATAATATTACCATGCGTAGGTTTTGCCAATAAGCCATTTGCTTTAAGGGCCATGCAAATATCCCAAGCTGTGGAACTCTCTTCGGTATCATTGATAAGGATGGCATTTAAAAGTCCCTTTCCCCGAACGCTGGATACCAAGTCACAACCAAGTATAAACTTTTCAAGCTCTGAACGAAAAAGTTTCCCCAATTGATATGCGTTTTCTGCCAATTCCTCATTTTTTATAACTTCAAGAGCGGCCATGCCCACTGCCGCTGCGACCGGGTTCCCACCAAAGGTACTACCGTGGTTTCCAGGTTTTATGACATTCATAATGTCGTTATTTGCCAAAACAGCGGATACAGGGTATGCACCGCCGGACAATGCTTTTCCTAAAATCAAAATATCCGGTTTTACTTCTGGCACGCCACTACAGTGCTTATCGGTACAGGAACAATTCCCACAAGTGGCCAAAAGCCTACCTGTACGGGCAATACCTGTTTGTACTTCATCGGCTATAAAAAGAACGTTATGTTTTTCACAAAGCTCCCGCGCAGCTTTTAGATACCCTTCGGATGGAACATAAACTCCGGCCTCGCCCTGTATGGGTTCAACCAAGAATCCAGCTATATTGGCATTGCACTCCAAAGCTTCTTTTAAAGCATTTAGGTTATCGTATTCTATTTTGATGAATCCTTTTGTAAATGGTCCAAAGTTCTTTCGAGCAACGGGATCGTTCGAAAATGAGATAATGGTAGTGGTACGCCCGTGAAAATTATTTTCACAAACTATGATCTGTGCCTCATTTTCTGAAATACCTTTTTTCTCATAAGCCCATTTACGACATATTTTCAGAGCTGTCTCCACAGCTTCGGCCCCAGTGTTCATGGGCAAAAGTTTGTCAAAGTGAAAGGTTTCGGTAGCATACTTTTCAAACCTGCCCAACATATCGTTATAAAACGCCCTGGATGTCAACGTGAGTGTTTCGGCTTGGTTAACCATAGCACTTACGATTTTTGGGTGGCAATGCCCTTGGTTCACTGCCGAATAGGCTGAAAGGAAATCATAGTATTTTTTTCCTTCAACGTCCCACACATAAACCCCTTCTCCCCTACTCAAAACAACGGGTAACGGGTGATAATTATGTGCACCGTACTTATTCTCTAATTCAATTGCTTGCTGCGATGTCATTTGTTCTAAAACAGCCATTTTAATATAGTTTTAATTAAAATAAAATAACCATTCCTTCTGTACCTTTTTCCCTTCGAAGTATCGAAAATTCAGCGTAGGAGAGAAATCATCCTTAGTAGAATCGTAAAATTACTAAATATTTTACTTAATCATCTACTTTATCTTTTTGGTGGGATAATATGGATAGCTGAAATTCCAGCCGCTTGAGTTCCCTTAAAATATCGTTTTTGTCCATTTGCATCCATATATATAACTTGATCATACTCATGAAAATCATGCATAGGAAACCTGCACAGGCCCATTTAATCAGTTCGTTCGTTATTTCGGTATTGAAGAACCTTATGGCACAAAAAACAAATATCAAGAAAATTATTATATTCACTATGGTCATTACCGTGGCCAACCAACCTGTTTTCACTTTATGTACCTGACCAAATTTTTCCATCAGATTCTGCTCGCCCAAATCTTCATAAAACTTTGCCTCTTCCAGACTCAATGTTTCTTTGATAAGTTCATCTATTTTTTCGCTTTCTTTTTTCATCACTTGTATTTTACGATTGATTTTAATTTTTCCCTTGCATAAAAAAGCCTTGATTTAACCGTGCCGATTGAAATCTTTAAAATATCGGCAATCTCTTTCAAGGTATAGTTTTCAGTATAAAACAGACGTAATACGATTTGTTGTTCTTTAGGCAGAGTTTTTATCATACTATAAAGTTTTGTCAAATTATCCTTATTGTCTTTTGCACTATCGCCCGTGATTTTACTTTTATGATATTCGTGAAGCCTGTTTAATTCCTTTTTTTGCTTTTCAACATAATCCAATGATTTATGAATAACGATTTTAAATGCCCAACTTCCAAAAAGGTTAGGGTTTCTTAATCCGTTTAATTTATTAATGATTACACCCCAACAATCTTGAACAATATCTTTTGAAGCATGAATGTCATTTGTATAAAAAAAGGCATGGTTACATAACCTTTTATGGTATTTCCGCACCAACAATCCCATAGCCCTTCTATCACCGGAACGATACTGTAACACTAACAGCCCATCAAATATTTTATTGGTATCATTCATAATACTGCTCTATACCTAAGAGGCGCAAAAAACAAAAAGGTTCAAATTTTTCCTTAAAAAAGTGTTATTCCCATTAAAGTTAAACCAATAAAAGCAACGCTATTGTTACATTTGCCCATGCGAAAAAAGAAAAGGCGACAGGTTTTTGAAAATGTAGAAGTGGTAGATGCCGGCGCAAAAGGCAAAACCATTGGTAAAGCTCCCGACGGTAGGGTTATCTTTTTGACCAATACGGTGCCCGGTGACGTGGTTGATGTGCAGACCACTAAAAAAAGAAAAGCCTATTTTGAAGGCGTTGCGACAACATTTCATTCCTTATCCGATAAACGCGTTGAACCTAAATGTCAACATTTTGGCACCTGTGGTGGGTGCAAATGGCAGGATATGGGTTATGAGCATCAGCTCTTTTACAAACAAAAAGAGGTAGAGAATAATCTGAAACGTATCGGTCATCTGGAACTGCCTAAAATCTCACCTATTTTAGGCTCAAAAAAACAATACTTCTACCGCAATAAGATGGAATTTTCGTTTTCGGACACCCGATGGTTGACTTTGGAAGAATTACAGTCCGATACCGTATTTACCGATAAAAATGCCTTAGGATTTCATATTCCCGGGATGTGGGATAAAATTCTGGATATAAAAAAATGTCATCTGCAACAAGACCCTTCCAATGCCATTCGCCTGGAGACCAAGGATTTTGCAACTAAAAACGGGCTTACTTTTTTTAATCCGAGACATCAACACGGTATGCTTCGCACCTTAATGATCCGTACTTCATCAACTGGTGAGATTATGGTACTGGTCCAGTTTTTTGAGGATGATACCGCCAAAAGAAATTTATTACTGAATCATTTGGCAGAAAAATTTCCGGAAATCACTTCACTGCTCTACGTCATCAATAAAAAACAAAATGATACCATATACGATCAAGAAATAATCTGCCATGCAGGTCGCGATCATATTTTTGAGCAAATGGAAGGCTTGCGATTCACAATAAACGCAAAATCATTTTACCAGACCAATTCCGATCAAGCCTATGAACTGTATAAAATAACCAGGAACTTCGCCAATTTAAATGGGGACGAACTGGTTTATGACCTGTATACGGGTACGGGCACCATTGCTCAATTCATATCCAAAAAGGCAAAAAAAGTGGTGGGTATAGAATCTGTTCCAGAAGCTATTTTAGATGCAAAAGCCAATGCCAAAAGAAATAGGATTGATAACGTTGATTTTTTTGCGGGCGATATGAAAAATGTTTTCAATACACAGTTCATCGCAGAAAATGGAACGCCAGATGTAATCATTACGGATCCGCCTAGAGATGGCATGCATAAAGATGTGGTACGACAAATACTTGATATTGGCGCCAAAAAAGTGGTTTATGTAAGCTGTAACAGCGCAACTCAAGCACGTGATCTGGCACTAATGAAGCATATGTACAAAATCAAAAAAGTACAGCCCGTAGATATGTTTCCCCAAACCCACCATGTTGAAAATGTTGTACTTTTGGAAAAGTTATAACGCAATGAAAAAATTAAGATATCGTATATTTTTTTTATTGGTGGTCATCGCTTTTTCGGCATGTGAAAAAGATGATATCTGCGTTGATGGTGATACGCCACTTTTGGTTATTGATTTTTTGGATTTTGAAGATACTGAAAATGAAACGCCCAAGGTCGTACCCAGTATTAGGGTAATAGGCGTGGGAAAAACCCCTATACCTACATTTAACGACCCGCCTGCCCAGGAACGTACCGATTTGGAAAGTATTGTAATTCCGTTAGACCCGACTGTAACATCGGTCAGTTTTGTTTTTATAAATGATTCGGCCGATAATGACGATGGCGTAGAAACCGGTAATTTAGATACCTTGACATTTAATTATACGGTAAAGGAAAAGTTTGTTTCCCGTGCATGCGGATTTATAGCCATCTACGAAAATCTAGATTTTACCTTGACCGGCGATGATGAAAACTGGATCGGTAGAGTAGAAATCGATACAAATTTAGTTGAAGACCAAAGCAGAACCCATGTTAAGATATTTCATTAGTAGTTGCCTGGTTTTCCTTGTCGTATCGGGATATTCCCAATCCCAAAACAAACCTATTGACCTACAGCCCAAAGATACCATTGTATACAAACAAGAATATGGTCTAAGGGCGGGAATAGATCTTAGTAAATTGCTATTGACTTCATTAAACGACGATTATCAAGGCTTTGAGATTGTTGGGGATTATCGCCTTAACGAAAAACTTTTTCTTGCGGCCGAATTGGGCAATGAAAAGAAAACACAAACCGAAAGTGTAATAGAGGGCAGGGATCTTTATGACTATACCACCTCGGGGAGCTATTTAAAAGTGGGGGTAGATTATAATACGTACAAAAATTGGTACGGTGAGAACAATTCGGTTTTTGTGGGTGCCAGATATGCTATAAGTAGATATAATCAAACCTTGAACAATTTTAGGTATTACGATAGCAATAGGTATTGGAACGATGATTTTCCCGTGGGTTCTGCCGAACCTATTGATTTTGATGGGTTGACCGCATCTTGGATAGAATTGTTGTTCGGAGCCAAAGTTGAACTTTTTGCGAACATCTATATTGGAGCCAGTGTACGTTTGGGCATATTGGTCACCCAAGAAAAAGGGGTAAACAATTTATGGATACCCAGTTTTAATAAGGTAACGGACAATAGCAGATTTGGAGCAAACTATAATTATTCCATCTCATACTTTTTACCCTTGTACAAAAAAGAAAAAAAGAAGAAAGAACCTAAGGAGAGTATCAATTAAATTTCCTTGATTCCTTTTATAAAAATCCATTTCATCATCAACTTTTCTTTAATATCAGATTTGACAACCACAAATTTTGGAGCAAGTAGCGTAGCTACAATAGCTGAAATCAATACAAGGTATATACGCCCTAAACCAAAGAAATAGGATAACCCAAATCTCACAATCAAAAAAATAAGGGCAAATCCTAAAAAATTATACAATAGTGCTTTGTATTTTAATGTCATGTCTGGGACTCTTTATTATATTTTGCCTTTTTACTGCCCTCATATATTTCATACTTAACCAAACGGGATTCCAAATGACTATTAAACACCTTTATTTTTCTTGAAGGTCGCAATCCTACACATTTTAGGGCACCTAGATTGGAGGTAATGAACCATGCATTAGTACCCGGATAATTTCTTTTTAAGGTATCCCCTATATTGCTATAAAAATCTTCCATCTCAATATCCAATCTTTCCCCGTAGGGTGGGTTAAAGCACATATGCAACTGACCGTTGGATTGCTTTTTAGTCTTAAAAAAATTCTCATGTTTAACAGTTATATACTCAGCCAAGTTTGCGTTTTCTATATTATCCTGGGCTTTTCGTATCGCTGAAGGAGCCTTATCAAACCCTGTTATTTTATGATGAAACTCCCTTGTCTTTTTTAAACTGGCCTCTACGATTTTTTCATATAATTCTTCGTCAAAATCATGCCATTTTTCAAAGGCAAAACCTTTTCGGTTAATGTTGACAGGAATATTACAGGCAATCATGGCGGCTTCGGTAAGCATTGTACCACTGCCGCACATAGGGTCTAAAAAATCGCACTGGCCGTCCCAACCGCTCAACAATAAAAGCCCCGCAGCCAAAACCTCATTGATTGGGGCAATATTCGTTGCCGTTCTATAACCGCGATGGTGTAATGAAGATCCAGAGCTATCCAAAGAAACATTACAGGTATTGTTATGTATGTGGATGTTGATTCGCAAATCAGGTTGCTTAATGTCTACGTTGGGCCTTCGACCATCGGTATCGCGAAACTTATCTACTATGGCGTCCTTGGTTTTTTGTGAAACATAAAGAGAATGTGTAAAAATATCGGAACTCACCGTGGTGTCAATGGCAAAAGTTTCATCAACTGTTAGGTAATCCTTCCAATCCATATAATAAATCTTTCGATATAAATCTTTATCATCCCTAACCGGAAAAGAATGTATGGGCTTTATGATTTTTATGGCAGTTCGCAAGCAGAGGTTGGCCTTGTACATAAAACCGGTATCGCCTTCAAAAGATACATGTCTTACACCTTCTTTTACATGCCCTGCACCAAGGTTACGTAATTCTTTGGCCAATATTTCCTCAAAACCGAAAAGGGTTTTGGCGATCATTTTAAAATTATTACCCATAAGCTGCTTTTAACGTACCGCAAAAATACGTTAATTTTGAAGCCAAGGATATAAATCCTAAGATTATACAACTACCTAACCCATACTTGATGATTTATATTTTGCCCATTCTTGGGGTGGTTTTGAGTTTTATTTTTGTTTTAATCACCAGGCCTAAGAAAAAAGAGCATTTTAAATTGCTGTTGGCCTTTAGTGGGGCCTTTTTATTGGCACTTACCATTTTTGAGATGCTACCCGAGGTTTACGAGAATTCAGACCCTAAAATCGTAGGTATATTTATTATGCTGGGTATTTTACTTCAGATTTTTTTGGAGTTTTTTTCTAAAGGTGCCGAACATGGCCATGTACATCTGACCAGTGGTAATTCGGTTTTTCCTTGGCTATTGTTTATAAGTTTAAGCCTACATTCCTTACTAGAAGGCTTTCCCGCCCTTACCAACGATACGATTATTTATGGCATTTTAATACATAAAATTCCGATTGCCATTATCTTGTCCATATTTTTACTTGCCTCAAAATTAAAAATACAATATGTTGTTTTTTTTATATTGATGTTTTCGTTTATGACACCATTGGGAACCCTTCTAGCGGACAATGTTCCTTTTCTTTTAAAGTATGCAACATCAATAAATGCATTGGTCATAGGGGTCTTCCTTCATATTTCAACCGTTATTTTATTTGAAAGTTCCGAAGGGCATAAATTTAATCTAAGGAAATTATTGGTTATTGTTTTAGGAATCGTTATTGCTTATATACTTTAAGTATGATTTGGAATCGGAATGTAATATAATGTACTTGAACTTTTTAAAAGTTAATTCGTAGATTTTTTTATGTTCTATGGATATCTCCGTATATATTTGTAGTCCAAACCACACTTTTAATACCATGCACAAGCCTACCTTCCTATTTCTGATTGCTTTATTATATATTTTTAATTCCTGTTCCAATAGCTCCGATAATCCGGAAGAACCTGACGTCATAGCTCCTACCGTTTCAATATCCATTGCCGGTTTTCCCAACAATACCACTTCAGGGCCTATTGTAGTAAGCAATCGAATAGAAATTAATGTAGATGCCAAGGACGCAGGCGGTATAGCAAAAATTGAAGCTTTTATAGATGAACAGAAGGTAGGAGAGGATACCACAGCTCCCTATCAAATCATTATTGATGTTTCCTCGTTCGATTCAAAAGTGGTCAGTACCGATAAGTTTAAGGATTTTATTCTAAAGGTCTCTGCAACCGACATGGCCGGAAATGTTACTTCTACCCAACAAACGATAAACATAGACAACGAAATGCCATCGATTATGGGAGTTTCGTTGCAAGAAGGAACCACAATCAATGGAGATACCAACCCTGTGGTTTTTGAAGTTATGGACAATGAAGTGCTCAGCTCCGTAAAAACGTTTCTCAACGGAGAACTCTTATCGGAGGTTACCGATGGTAATTTCGTGGCCAATATCAATACGCTGAATTTAGATGATGGTGACAATATTTTTAAGATAGAGGCTATGGATTCCGCAGATAATCTATCAGTTTTTGAAGTGAATTTTATTTCCGATAATACAGGGCCTGAGATTAGTTTGGAGAACTTGGAAGATGGCCAAATCTTGGATGAGCTTATCTCCTTAAACCCACAAGTCACCGACGAATTCTCAGAGATAGCATCTTTGGAAGTGAAGTTAAGGGGAGAACAAATACAGTTTTTTGAAGACCTTGGAAATACAAATTTCGAGTTTAATCCCGAAACATATCCCGTTGGCGACTCAATGTTTACTTTTATTGCCATAGATGAATTAGGTAATGAAACGTCATTTAATATAAATAATAGTATTTTAAGGCTTCTCATCAAGGTATCCATACCTGAAGGGTTTTTAAGCTCTAGTTGGACTAGTTTTTGGGTTTTTGCATCAGAAATGGACGGGACTCCAATAGTTACTAAATCAGTTGCCTTACAGGATGACTTGATTCGGTTACATGCACCGACTGAATTTGATTTTGACAAAAAGTTTATGCTTACATTTTTAGCAGATGACAATTCTTTCTCTGATTCATTTAATAGGATAACCAATATTCAGGGAATTACAAGAGATAATTTGTCGGAAATAAATTTCAATTTACCCAGACGTCGTTCCGTATTAACTACTGCTACTATTCCGGTAACTGGGTTTGTTAATGAAGAATATATTGCAGGTCATGGCATAGACTATACTTTTAGCCATTTTAATTTTGAACAATCGGGCAATTTTGAAACCATTAGTCTTAATGATACAAACAATTCTTCCTCAAATTATTATCTCTACAGTAATAATTTGGAAAATTTCCCCTATGCCCATTATCGACTCTCCGAACCTTTGATCGATGGCCAAACCATTGACTTAAATGATTTTATTACGGATGCGGATATAGCAAGCTCATCATTTAATGTAAGTGGAGTTAGTTCTGTGGTTAATAATCAACTACAAATCCTAGGATTCGAAACTTCAAATGATAGTCAGAATGATATTTTTCATGAAATTTATAGAGGAAGCCCAGAGCTCATTTTCGGTGGAGTATACGAGTTTCATTATAATACAAATTTTGATTCTTATTCACATCAACTTGTACTAGATACGTACTTAACTAACCGAAAAGGGCTACCGGCGAGTAATTACTCAATACCTAATTGGTCATTAGATTATCAACAGTCGGGCAATGATATTACAATATCAAAATCAGGGGGAGATCATTCTTTGGGACGAATCAGGTTAAGTCCGGCTGATGGTTTGGGTGGCGATTATATAATGACAGTTTTGTTTGACAGTCAATCTGCAGATGTGATTACTCTTCCAGAAATACCCGAGGAGATGAAGGATTTGTCCTTATATACTGTGGCGCAAAATCAAGGGTTTGACTTTGAACAGGTGCATCTTACTTCTTTTGATAATATTACATCGTATGAGCAATACTTGGATTTAATTATCAAAAATAATAGGGATCACAACAGCTTTTCCAATACCGTAATAAGTAAAATGAAATCTACAAGTGATAGTGGCACCCCCTTCAATTCTTTTCATTTTAACTAAATGACTGCCAATAATATCAGAAAGTAATGTGAAATAGCCCCTCCCAAAACAAAAAAATGCCAGATTAAATGGTTGTATGGAATTTTTCGAATGGCATAGAACACAATCCCTATGGTATAGAAAGCACCTCCTAACATAAGTAATTGCATCCCCAAAGAAGTAGTTTGTTCCAATAAGCTCCTAAAATCCAGTACGATCAACCAGCCCATGATCAGGTAGAGTAATAGAGAGATATATTCGTATTTTCCCGTGAAAAAAAGTTTGAGCAAGGTACCTATGGCCGCAATACCCCATACCGTGTAAAAGATAGACCATCCGTTCCCGTTCACCAAAGTAATCAAAGCTACCGGAGTGTAGGTGCCCGCGATTAAAAAATAGATACTAATATGATCTAAAACCCTAAGCTTTCTTTTCAATTTAACATTGGAAACCGAATGATATAAGGTAGATGCCGTGAACAATAAGATTACAGAGACACCGTAAATCAAGATGCTTAAAGTAGCATAGGGACTTTTAGGCGCATGCTTATCCAATAGGAAATAAAGACCTATGATTCCCAATAAAATACCCAAGGCATGTGATAATGAGTTTAATCTTTCTTCTTGGTGATAAGACGATTTTTTTTCTACCAACTCGGTGGGGGAATTATTTGTACCGTTTACCATGTTTTATTATCATGTCTACGTTCTGCAACAAACTAATATATCGTAGTACATCACCCTCAACTGCTATAATATCAGCATATTTTCCCGGGGTTATTGTACCAACTTCATCGGAAACACCCATCCATAAAGATGGCCAATATGTAGCAGCTCGTATGGCATACATGGGGTCTATTCCGAACTCATTGACCCAAATATCCAACTCATTCCATGTAGATTGGCTATGAAACTTCAAGGGTATACCACTATCTGTACCTATTAATAGTACTACACCTGCATCCAACAATTGTTTGATTTTTGTTTGCAAAGTAGGCTTTCTAATAGGTGTTAATTGAAAATAAGGCAAACGGTCAGGATGTTTAATACTATTTTTAATATCGGTTATTACCGTATCCGGTAAACCTCTATGCCAAGAATCATTGTCCAGCTTTTCGGGATTATCACGTGTATATTCATAATTATAAAGTCCTTCAACGGTTGGGCACCAGAATAACGGACCTTTGCTCATATCGGCGGTTCGCTCCGAAATCATTTGCATGATATCATCCGGATATTGAGGAGCAGATGATAGTCCGGTATGCTCAAAACAATCAACATCTACCATTAGACCTCTTCTGATTTCTTCTGGCCTATGGCCATGGGCCACTACTTTTAAACCATTTTTATGTGCCTCGTCCACAATGGCCCTAAGCTCTTCCATGGTCATTTGATCTTGATCTATTAATTTGATAACATCCACACCTGCTTTCGCCAGTTTACGAATTTTCTTTTTACCATCTTCGGCTCCATATACCCCCCATCTAAAATCTTCCGTTCCCGGATAAGGTTTGTGCTGTATAAAAGGCCCTGATACATATAGAGTTGCACCAGGAATATCTCCGTTGTTGATTGCGTCGCGTACGGCTATACTTTCTTCTAAAGGAGCACCTAAATCACGAGCACTCGTAACCCCGGCCATCAATAACTGATGGGCTGAAGCTGGCATAATCACATCCTTGAACAATGGTGGGTATGTTTTGTCCCAATAGCTATAGTCGGCATGACCATTTATCATGGTGTGTACATGCATATCCCATAGGCCAGGTAATACTGTCATACCCTCTGTAGAAATAACTTCAGCATTTTCAGGAATTAACATATTATCTATGGTTCCAACAGATTTTATTTTTTTACCCTCAATAAGTACTACGCTATTTTTAATTGGTTCTGATCCATATCCATCAATAAGAGTTCCCCCAACCAATACTTTGATCTTATTGTCTTGAGAAGATGTGACGACTGTAATGGATAAGAATAAAAGAAGTAAAGATTTTTTAATCATAACATGGTTTTTGCTAAATATACTAAAAAGAATAGCTAAAAAGTTTGCTGAATCTTTTCATATATTGCAAATGTAGCGCCATACATGCCCCATAAAGGTTCCCCATAAAAAAAGGCCCTTCACGAATCGTGAAGGGCCTTCGAGGAAGGCGGCTCCCTACTCTCCCACTTGGTATAGCAGTACCATCGGCGCTGGCGGGCTTAACTTCCCTGTTCGGAATGGAAAGGGGTGGGCCCCGCCGCCATGGCCACCTAAGTTTTGCTCCCCTTCGTTTCCCCCCGAAGGGAAAATGCGAAAAGGGCGGTTTTTTAATGCTCCCCTACCGTACGGCGGATGCCGTGCGTAGCCGAAGCGTGACATAATAATGGGACGGTATCGCCGTACGTCTCGTACGTACACATGGCAATGCGCAATAGAAGTGTTCGAGGGGCGCACGGGGCGCAAGCTTACGGGCAATTAGTACCACTCGGCTACGGACGTTGCCGCCCTTGCACCTATGGCCTATCGACGTGGTAGTCTCCCACGGCCCTTTAAAGATATCCCATCTCGTGGCGGGTTTCGCGCTTATATGCTTTCAGCGCTTATCCCGTCCCGACTTAGCTACCCGGCGATGCCCTTGGCAGGACAACCGGTGCACCAGAGGTCGGTCCGGCCCGGTCCTCTCGTACTAGGGCCAGCGCCACTCAGATATCTAACGCCCGCAGTAGATAGAGACCGAACTGTCTCACGACGTTCTGAACCCAGCTCGCGTGCCACTTTAATGGGCGAACAGCCCAACCCTTGGGACCTTCTCCAGCCCCAGGATGTGACGAGCCGACATCGAGGTGCCAAACCCCCCCGTCGATGTGAGCTCTTGGGGGAGATCAGCCTGTTATCCCCGGCGTACCTTTTATCCTTTGAGCGATGGCCCTTCCATGCGGAACCACCGGATCACTATGCTCTAGTTTCCTACCTGTTCGACCTGTATGTCTCGCAGTCAAGCGCCCTTGTGCCATTGCACTCTGCACACGATTGCCAACCGTATTGAGGGCACCTTTAGAAGCCTCCGTTACTCTTTTGGAGGCGACCACCCCAGTCAAACTACCCACCACGCACTGTCCCCTTATGAAAGGGTTAGGCCCTAGACAAACGAAGGCTGGTATTTCAACAACGGATCCACGGCGCCTGGCGACGCCGCTTCGAATCCTCCCAGCTATCCTACACATCGGTTGCCCAAGGTCAATACGAAGCTATAGTAAAGGTGCACGGGGTCTTTTCGTCCCACTGCGGGTAACCGGCATCTTCACCGATACTACAATTTCACCGAGCTCATGGTCGAGACAGTGTCCAGATCGTTGCACCATTCGTGCAGGTCGGAACTTACCCGACAAGGAATTTCGCTACCTTAGGACCGTTATAGTTACGGCCGCCGTTTACCGGGGCTTCAGTTCGATGCGTCCTCCCGAAGGATTTACATCTCCCCTTAACCTTCCGGCACCGGGCAGGTGTCAGGCCCTATACGTCTTCTCTCGAATTGGCAGAGCCCTGTGTTTTTGATAAACAGTCGCCTGGACCTCTTCACTGCGGCCCCCCAAAGGGGGGCGACCCTTCTCCCGAAGTTACGGGTCTATTTTGCCTAGTTCCTTGACCATGAATCTCTCGAGCGCCTTAGAATGCTCATCCCGACCACCTGTGTCGGTTTACGGTACGGGCCGCATAGTTCGCTTTTCTTGGAAGTCGATACGCTGGATTATCGCCTTGGCCGTGGCCTCGGCGTACTATCGGGGCGTTGCCGCTCCCTTCAACGTGCGATTCCGTCTGCACGCACCAACCTCTCGCCTCCGTCGCTTTCGTCACTATGCGGGTACGGGAATGTTGACCCGTTGTCCATCCACTTCCCCCTTCGGGTCCGCGTTAGGTCCCGACTGACCCCCAGCTGATTAGCATAGCTGGGGAAACCTTGGTCTTTCGGCGTGCGGGTTTCTCGCCCGCATTATCGTTACTTATGCCTACATTTTCGTTTGTAACCGCTCCAGCGGCCCTCGCAGGTCCGCCTTCGGCGCCGTTACAATGCTCCCCTACCCCTTGTATGAATACAAGGCCATGGCTTCGGTAATATGCTTATGCCCGATCATTATCCATGCGGAACCGCTCGACCAGTGAGCTGTTACGCACTCTTTAAATGAATGGCTGCTTCCAAGCCAACATCCTGGCTGTCAATGCAGTTCCACCGCGTTTTGTCAACTTAGCATATATTTGGGGACCTTAGCCGATGGTCCGGGTTCTTTCCCTCTCGGACATGGACCTTAGCACCCATGCCCTCACTGCGCAGAAACGTTTCATAGCATTCGGAGTTTGTCAGGAATTGGTAGGCGGTGAAGCCCCCGCATCCAATCAGTAGCTCTACCTCTATGAAACTATCTACACGCTGCACCTAAATGCATTTCGGGGAGTACGAGCTATTTCCGAGCTTGATTGGCCTTTCACCCCTACCCACAGGTCATCCCAAGACTTTTCAACGTCAACGGGTTCGGTCCTCCACTGTGTGTTACCACAGCTTCAACCTGCCCATGGGTAGATCGCACGGTTTCGCGTCTACTACTACCGACTAAGGCGCCCTGTTAAGACTCGCTTTCGCTGCGGCTCCGCCCCTGAAGGGCTTAACCTTGCCGGTAAAAGTAACTCGTAGGCTCATTATGCAAAAGGCACGCCGTCACCCATATGGGCTCCGACCGCTTGTAGGCGTATGGTTTCAGGATCTATTTCACTCCGTTGTTCACGGTTCTTTTCACCTTTCCCTCACGGTACTGGTCCACTATCGGTCTCTCAGGAGTATTTAGTCTTGGCGGATGGTCCCGCCGGGTTCACACAGGGTTTCACGTGCCCCGCGCTACTCAGGATACCACTATCCAAAAGGTCTTTGCCTATACCGGGCTATCACCGTCTATGGCCGCTCTTTCCAAAGCGTTCTAGTTCATCGCTCCTCGAATCACGTGGTCCTACAACCCCATCGGTGCCGTGACACCGATGGTTTGGACTAATCCGATTTCGCTCGCCGCTACTCTCGGAATCACTATTGTTTTCTCCTCCTCCGGCTACTTAGATGTTTCAGTTCACCGGGTTCGCCTCCCTTGCGGGATACTATATCTTCAATATAGTGGGTTGCCCCATTCGGACACCCGCGGATCAAAGGTCATGTGCACCTCCCCGCGGATTTTCGCAGCTTATCGCGTCCTTCGTCGCCTCTGAGAGCCTAGGCATCCCCCATACGCCCTTCTCTTGCTTGTCGCACCTGTACCCGAAGGTACGGCGCCTCTCGTTTCCTCTATTGTTTTGTCATATGTAAATATGATCGTACGGTACCCATCCCCTAAAGGATATGGTACCATACCGTCCCAATATGTCAATGAACGTTGTGGCGGGTCGCCACTGACGGTTAGATATCAGCAACTCCCCTTTTGCGATGGCCCGGGATAAAATGGATTGTCCCAGGGCAACGCCCTGTGGAGAATATCGGAGTCGAACCGATGACCTCCTGCGTGCAAGGCAGGCGCTCTAGCCAGCTGAGCTAATCCCCCATATACTAGTAGTTAGTACATAGTAGTCAGTAGTCAGTACTTCCAACTACTACTCAACTTCTAGAATTTCCTTTCAATACTTTATTCTCAATGAACTTTTTCGTCAATCGGGTAAGTGTAAAAAAACCTTAACTCCATGACCCTTGACCGGCAGCTTTCGCCGCTTTGTAGTCTCAGGCAGACTCGAACTGCCGACCTCTACATTATCAGTGTAGCGCTCTAACCAGCTGAGCTATGAGACTGCTTCGGACACCGGCCCGAGACCCATGCCCTGTATATCGTGATAATGGGTACAGCTTGAGAAGGATCGGACCAATGGAGACAACGGGACCGGAGGGGCCCATCGCATATCGCGCCGTTTCTCTAGAAAGGAGGTGTTCCAGCCGCACCTTCCGGTACGGCTACCTTGTTACGACTTAGCCCTAGTTACCGGTCTTACCCTAGGCCGCTCCTTGCGGTGACGGACTTCAGGTACCCCCGGCTTCCATGGCTTGACGGGCGGTGTGTACAAGGCCCGGGAACGTATTCACCGGATCATGGCTGATATCCGATTACTAGCGATTCCAGCTTCACGGGGTCGAGTTGCAGACCCCGATCCGAACTGTGACCGGTTTTGTGGATCCGCTCCGCATCGCTGCGTGGCTTCCCGCTGTACCGGCCATTGTAGCACGTGTGTGGCCCAGGACGTAAGGGCCGTGATGATTTGACGTCGTCCCCACCTTCCTCGCGGTTTGCACCGGCAGTCCCGTTAGAGTCCCCATCTTTACATGCTGGCAACTAACGGTAGGGGTTGCGCTCGTTATAGGACTTAACCTGACACCTCACGGCACGAGCTGACGACAACCATGCAGCACCTTGCAAAATGCCCGAAGGAAAAGGTGTCTCCACCCCTGTCATAATGCATTTAAGCCCTGGTAAGGTTCCTCGCGTATCATCGAATTAAACCACATGCTCCACCGCTTGTGCGGGCCCCCGTCAATTCCTTTGAGTTTCATTCTTGCGAACGTACTCCCCAGGTGGGACACTTATCACTTTCGCTTGGCCGCCGAACCCGAAGGCCCGACAGCTAGTGTCCATCGTTTACGGCGTGGACTACCAGG
Organism: Costertonia aggregata; assembly: GCF_013402795.1. Classification (GTDB taxonomy): domain Bacteria; phylum Bacteroidota; class Bacteroidia; order Flavobacteriales; family Flavobacteriaceae; genus Costertonia; species Costertonia aggregata. Next base: position 402,061 of record NZ_CP058595.1, read on the forward strand.
GTATCTAATCCTGTTCGCTACCCACGCTTTCGTCCATCAGCGTCAATACATACCTAGTGAGCTGCCTTCGCGATCGGTGTTCTATGTAATATCTATGCATTTCACCGCTACACTACATATTCCGCCCACTTCGATATAATTCAAGACCTGCAGTATCAAAGGCCGTCCTACCGTTGAGCGGCAGACTTTCACCCCTGACTTACAGGCCCGCCTACGGACCCTTTAAACCCAATGATTCCGGATAACGCTCGGACCCTCCGTATTACCGCGGCTGCTGGCACGGAGTTAGCCGGTCCTTATTCTTACGGTACCGTCAGCCGCCTACGCGTAGGCGGGTTTCTTCCCGTACAAAAGCAGTTTACTACCCATAGGGCATTCTTCCTGCACGCGGCATGGCTGGATCAGGCCCTCGCCCATTGTCCAATATTCCTCACTGCTGCCTCCCGTAGGAGTCTGGTCCGTGTCTCAGTACCAGTGTGGGGGATCCCCCTCTCAGGGCCCCTAACCATCGTGGCCATGGTAGGCCGTTACCCTACCATCAAGCTAATGGTACGCATGGCCATCTTCGCCCGCCGTAGCTTTAACGGACCCCCGATGCCGGGGGACCGTGCCACGGGGCATTAATCCAAGTTTCCCTGGGCTATTCCCCTGGCGAAGGCAGGTTCCATACGCGTTCCGCACCCGTGCGCCGGTCGCCATCTCTGTGCAAGCACAGAATGCTGCCCCTCGACTTGCATGTGTTAGGCCTGCCGCTAGCGTTCATCCTGAGCCAGGATCAAACTCTTCATCGTTGTATCTCAAATAACTTCACAACACGAAAACATCCCGGGCCCTCTCCGACCGTTGTCGATCATCGGTCTATCTTCTTCTTTACTGTACCCAATATGTCAATGAACCCTAATCAAAGGAATCCCATAAAGGAACCCCGATCGCCCCCGTGGGGACGCGCCTCTCGAAATGGAACCGAAACGTTCGATCGCCATCCCTAAAGCGGGTGCAAATGTAATATGGTTTTTTTCAATCGACAAATCAAAATGGACTTTTTTTTAAAGATTATTCGAATTATGAGTCCAACATATTATATTACAATTAAATATGCCCCAACAAAATTGGAATAATACCAAAATTTATTGCCATCGTTTCAAAAACTGTACTCTTATATATTGTAAGCGTGGGGGCAAGATGCTATCTTTGCGAACTTATTGTCAAAAATAATGTGTACAATTAAAATTACATTACCGGATGGAAGCATAAAAGAGCACAAAGCCGGTAGCACCCCTATGGATATTGCCAAAGGCATTAGTGAAGGTTTTGCCAGAAATGTTATTTCAGCAAAATTCAATGATACCGTAGTCGAAACCAATACTGAAATTAATGAAGATGGTTCGTTGGTACTATACACTTGGAGCAACGATGAAGGCAAGAAAGCTTTTTGGCATTCGACTTCACATATAGTGGCCCAAGCATTAGAGGAATTATACCCAGGAATTAAATTAACGATTGGACCTGCAATTGAAAATGGCTTTTACTATGATGTAGACCTTGGCGATAAAACCATATCCGAAAAAGACTTTCCCGAAATTGAAAAAAAGGCTTTGGAAATTGCCCGGGGGAAACACGATTTCAAGATGCGTTCCGCCTCAAAGCAAGAAGCACTATCATTATATAAAAATCAGGGAAACCAATATAAGGTAGAGCTTATAGAAGATTTAGAGGATGGTACCATTACATTTTGTGACCATGATACGTTTACGGATTTATGCCGGGGCGGCCATATACCCAATACAGGTATCGTAAAGGCCATTAAAATATTGAGTGTAGCCGGTGCCTATTGGAGGGGAGATGAGAACAATCCCCAACTTACCCGCATTTACGGAATCTCTTTTCCCAAACAAAAAGAATTGACCGAGTATCTTGAACTACTCGAAGAAGCAAAGAAGCGGGATCATAGGAAATTAGGAAAGGAGCTTGAACTTTTTACGTTTTCCCAAAAAGTAGGTCAAGGTCTTCCCTTATGGTTGCCCAAAGGTGCAGCGCTTCGCGAGCGTTTGGAGCAATTCTTGAAAAAGGCACAAAAAAAGGCAGGATATGAAATGGTGGTAACCCCACATATTGGACAGAAGGAATTATATGTTACGTCGGGCCACTACGAAAAATATGGCGCCGATAGTTTTCAACCCATACACACGCCTAAAGAAGATGAAGAATTTTTACTGAAGCCAATGAACTGTCCGCATCATTGCGAAATATACAATTCAAGACCTTTTAGTTATCGCGAGCTTCCCAAAAGGTATGCTGAGTTTGGTACTGTTTATAGATATGAACAAAGCGGTGAACTTCATGGACTGACACGGGTTAGAGGTTTCACTCAGGACGATGCACATATTTTTTGCACACCAGACCAAGTAGACCAAGAGTTCATGAACGTTATAGACTTGTCCTTATATGTACTAGGCTCGCTAGGATTTGAAAACTTTACGGCGCAAGTTTCGGTAAGAGACCCAAAAACTCCCGAAAAATATATAGGTACTGTCGAAAACTGGGAAAAAGCAGAAAATGCAATCATTAATGCTGCCAAGGATAAAGGACTTGATTTTGTGATAGAAGAAGGCGAAGCGGCTTTCTATGGCCCAAAATTGGATTTTATGGTCAAAGATGCACTTGGCAGACAGTGGCAATTGGGAACCATTCAAGTAGACTACACTTTGCCAGAACGCTTTGATTTGACCTACAAAGGAAGTGATAACGAATTACATAGACCCATAATGATTCATCGGGCACCTTTTGGAAGTATGGAACGATTCGTGGCACTTTTATTGGAACATACCGGTGGAAATTTTCCATTATGGCTCATACCCGACCAGGCTATTCTGCTACCTGTTAGCGAAAAGCATGAAAAATATGCCGAAAAAGTTTTAAATTCATTAGAAAATAACGAAATTCGCGCCCTCCTTGATAAAAGGAATGAGACGGTAGGTAAAAAAATCAGGGAAGCAGAAATGAATAAAATACCATTTATGCTTATCGTGGGCGAGAATGAGGAGAAAAACGAGACCATCTCAATACGAAAACATGGCGGTGAGGATTTAGGCGCCCTGACCATTGAAGAGTTTTCGGGCTTGGTAACTAAAGAAATAAATAGTACCTTAAAGTCGTTTTAAAAATTAAGTTTAACTAAAAAGTATACGTCATAGCAATACGAAAAAGATTTAGGCCCCAACCTAGAAGGGAGAACAAAAACCCGCACAATATCAACGAAAAAATTCTTGCGCCAGAAGTAAGGTTGGTAGGAGATAATGTAGAAGTAGGTATATATCCCATACGAAAGGCCTTGGATTTATCCGATGAATTAGGTTTGGATTTGGTGGAAATTTCACCCAAAGCAAAGCCTCCGGTATGTAAGATCATAGATTATAAGAAGTTCTTGTACGAACAAAAAAAGCGCGAAAAGGTCATGAAGGCCAAGGCGTCCAAAGTCGTAGTAAAAGAAATCAGATTTGGTCCGCAGACCGATGACCATGATTATGAGTTCAAAAAAAGGCACGCCGAAAAATTTTTGAAAGACGGTGCCAAACTTAAAGCATATGTTTTTTTTAAAGGACGCTCGATAGTATACAAAGACCAAGGAGAGATTTTACTCTTAAGATTGGCATCTGAACTTGAAGAAATTGGCAAAGTAGAACAAATGCCAAGGTTGGAGGGAAAGCGAATGACAATGTTCATTGCTCCCAAAACCAAAAAGTAACTAACAAATTGTTCAACAAAAATATCAAACGCTACTTACAAAATGGTAAGTGGCGTTTAAATTGAAAACAAGTTAAATGCATATCGATTAGATATTTGAAACCCTAAAAATTTCGGATCGGTATAAAGTGAGATTAATATATAAAGAGAGGAGAAAATGCCTAAACAGAAAACAAAATCCAGTGCCAAAAAGCGATTTAAGCTGACTGGGACCGGTAAAATCAAAAGAAAGCATGCTTTTAAGAGCCACATCTTAACGAAGAAGTCAAAAAAGCGCAAGCTTGCACTAACACATTCAACATTGGTACACGATGCGGATGTAAACAGTATTAAAGAACAATTACGTTTAAAGTAAACAGTAATTGCGGTAAATTAACATTAACCCTGGAGTTGGGCAAATCACAAGTTTTATAAAATATTCGAGTGATTAATCAAGTGGCCACTATGGCCCGCCTGCTACAAAAAATTAAAAATCATGCCAAGATCAGTAAATTCAGTTGCTTCAAGAGCTCGTAGAAAAAAAGTCATGAAGCAAGCCAAAGGTTACTTTGGAAGACGTAAAAATGTTTGGACAGTAGCCAAGAATGCGGTTGAAAAAGCAATGTTATACGCTTACAGAGACCGTAGGAACAAAAAGAGGAACTTTCGTGCCCTTTGGATAACACGTATCAATGCCGGTGCAAGAATGCACGGGATGTCCTACTCACAATTTATGGGTAAACTAAAGGCCAATAATGTAGACTTAAACCGCAAGGTTTTAGCAGATTTGGCCATGAATCATCCTGATGCTTTTAAAGCCATCATCGAAAAAGTAAAATAAATCCAAAATATATCTCACTGCAAAATCCGGTTCAAATGAACCGGATTTTTTATATACCATGACCTGTAACAATAAGGTTTCTTCCCATGGCGTTATTTCTATGCTCGCATAGGTAAATACCCTGCCATAAACCTAAGTTCAATTTTCCATTCGTAATCGGAATTTGAACAGATGCTCCCAATAACGAGGTTTTTATATGTGCCGGCATATCATCGGGCCCTTCGTAGGTATGTACGAAATAGGGTGCATTCTCGGGTACCATTTGATTAAAATGACTTTCAAAATCGTCACGTACCGTTGGGTCTGCATTTTCGTTTATCGTTAAACTTGCCGAAGTGTGTTTTATAAACACCTGAACCATTCCAATAGAAATATTTTTTATTTCGGGCATGGTATCGATCACTATTTTGGTGATTAAATGAAAACCCCTCTTGTAAGCGGGTAATTTTATTTTTTTCTGAAACAGCTGCATAGTATTCACATCAATTTAATATAAAACTAAGGTTATATTCAAACCTTAACAAATACCTTTGTGCCTTTCAAAATGTAAATCATGGATTTATCGAAAATAAGGATGGTGGTCACCGATATGGATGGTACACTATTAAATTCCAATCACGAGGTAAGCTCTAGGTTTTTTGAATTGTTCGAGAAACTAAAGGAAAACAAAATCATATTTGTAGCTGCCAGTGGCAGGCAGTACAATAGCATTATAGACAAATTAAAACCTATAAAGCAAGATATTATAGTTATAGCCGAAAATGGTGGGTTCGCCATGAAAAACGGTTCTGAAATCGTTTCAACACCCTTATCCAACAGTAAGAAAAATGAAGTTTTGAAGGTCTTGGAGGATGTACCCAATGTACACCCCGTGCTATGTAGCAAGGACAATGCTTATGTACTGCAAAACTCTCCCCTTTTTCTGGATAAATTAAAAGAGTATTATACGGAATTTGATATCCTATCGGATTTGAAGGGTTTTGAGAAGGAGATTCTTAAAATCGCCGTTTATCATTTTGAAAGCTCGGAAAAATACATTTACCCCGCTGTAAAACATTTTGAAAACGATTTAAAGGTCAAAATTTCAGGTCAAAACTGGGTAGATGTTTCAAGCCCCAATGCCAACAAGGGGTATGCACTTCAAAAAGTGATGAATGACCACGATATTGCATCTGATGAAATTATGGTTTTCGGAGATTACAACAATGATTTGGAAATGTTGGCATTATCGGATTATAGTTTTGCTATGGCCAATGCACACCCCAATGTTAAAAAGGCGGCCAAGTATACCACAAAAAGCAATGATGATTTTGGAGTGGAACACATTTTGGAAAAGTTATTGAACAAACTTTAAATTTATTCTTAAGTCTTCTGTTTCTTTTTTCTGGCCGCAGGAAACAGTACATTGTTCAATATTAAACGATAGCCGGGTGAATTAGGGTGTAATTCCAATTCCGTTTTTGGGTCGCCCACCCTATGTTGATAGTCTTCTGGATCATGACCACCGTAGAATGTAAAAAAACCTTTGCCTTTGATACCGTGAATGTACCGGGCTTCACTATTCAATTTATTTTCCCCCAATACCATAACGGTAGGCTTTATCTCGTTTCTTGTAAATGATGTCGTTTGCCCCATAAATCCTTTGACCAAAGTCGTATGGTTTTGGCACAACATGGTAGGGACCGGGTCCCATTTGGCAGAAAAATCCATCAAAGAAAAATAATCCGACTCTTTGGGGACATTGTTCCTTTTGTTGGTCATGTCAATTGAAGAAAATTCGTATCGCAAGGGATTGCGCTCCAATGTAAAATTGGTAAATGCGAATGTCCTCTTAAAATCCAAACGACTTTGATAATTGGCATCGGATGGGTCCCCATCGAACATGGGTTCACAAATATCCACTCCTTCGGCGGACAGTGCAATGTCAAAACTATCCGTGGCCGAACACATGGCAAACATAAATCCACCACCTATCACATATTTTCTAATTTTTTCAGCTACTGCACTTTTCTCCTTCGAGACCTTGTCATAGCCCAGTTTAGTCGCCAAAGCTTCCGCTTGCTGCTTTCCTTCGATGTACCAGGGTGCTGCACGGTATGCCCCGTAAAACTTGCCATATTGCCCAGTAAAATCTTCGTGATGCAAATGTAGCCAATCATACAAAGCCAATTTATCGCCCAATACCTCTTCGTCGTATACCGTAACGTAGGGTATTTCCGCATAGGTCAAAACCATGGTCACGGCATCGTCCCAAGGTTGATTCCCCTTTGGAGAGTATACGGCAACTTTAGGAGCTTTTTCGAGAATTACGGCTTCCTGATTTTTGGATGGACTGCCAATTTCATCTAAAATATTTTGTGCTTGACCATCTGACAAAATTTCGAAGGAAACACCTCGTATTTGACATTCTTTACGAATATTTTCCCCATCGGGGAGTAAAAAGGAGCCACCGCGGTAATTCAACAACCACTGTACTTTTTGTTGTTTGGCCAAAACCCAGTAGGTAATACCATATGCCTTTAAATGGTTTTTTTGACTTTCCGAATCCATAGGAATCAAGATGGAAGAGGCATATGTTGATAAAGAAAACAGAAAAAGAAAAAGAGAAAAAAGACTTTTTTTCATAGTATACCATTGAGTCACTTACCCAAAGATAAACGAAAAATAACCGTGAAGTATTTTGAGATGAGTTAAAGGTTATTAAAATTAAAAACTTAACAACCTAAGCAAATAGTACTATACCCCCCTAAAAGGGCACGTCGTTATCGTCATCCGAATTAAGACCGTCGTTCATAGAGCTGCCAAAAGCCTCATTGGCATCGGGAAGGTTTTTGGTAAGGAAAGGGTTGTCATCACCCCCGTTCATTTTGGATTGAAATTCAAAAGGAGAATCAAAATCATCCAAATTATCAAACTTACCAAGGTTACCGATAAACTTTAACCTGATATTATCCAAACCACCGTTCCTGTGTTTTGCCACTATAAATTCGGCCTGACCTTGGGTGGGTGTTCTTTCCTCGTCATCCCATTCATCTATTTTATAATATTCGGGACGATAAATAAAAGATACGATATCCGCATCTTGCTCAATGGCCCCGGATTCCCTTAAATCGGACAATATGGGTCTTTTACTGCCGCCACGGGTCTCAACCGCCCTAGACAATTGGGAAAGTGCGATTACGGGCACATTCAATTCTTTCGCCAAAGCCTTTAAGTTTCTAGATATGGTAGAAATTTCCTGCTCCCTGTTTCCTCCTTTTTGGCTTCCACCTGCGGTCATTAACTGCAAATAATCGATAATTATCATTTTAATACCGTGCTGGGAGGCCAGTCGTCTCGCTTTTGCACGCAGGTCAAAAATGGATAATGAAGGAGTATCATCAATAAACAATGGTGCCTTTTCCAAGGTTTTCACCTTTACGTTTAACTGTTCCCATTCGTGCTTTTCCAACCTACCTGTCCTCAACTTCTCTGAGGAAAGTCCAGTCTCGGAAGATATCAATCGCGTTATCAGCTGTACAGATGACATTTCGAGCGAAAAGAAGGCAACCGGTATTTCAGAATTTACCGCTATGTTCCTGGCCATCGAGAGCGTGAGGGCCGTTTTACCCATACCGGGTCTTGCTGCTACAATGACCAAATCACTAGGTTGCCAGCCCGATGTTAACTTGTCCAATTTGTCAAATCCGGAAGGTATACCACTCAAACCTTCTTTATTGGCGATTTCCTCGATACGTTTTTTGGCTTGGATTACCAGATTTTGTGCCGTTTCTGCAGAGCGTTTTAAATTACCCTGCGTAACGTCGTACAACTTGGATTCGGCGTGATCCAGAAGGTCAAAAACATCGGTACCGTCATCATAGGCATCCTCAATAATTTCGTTGGATATTTTTATTAGACTGCGCTGAATATACTTTTGCAATATAATCCTGGCGTGAAACTCGATATGGGCCGAAGAAGCCACTTTTTGCGTGAGCTTAATAAGGTAAAAATCACCACCTACGCCCTCCAAACGGCCATCTTTCTTTAACTGGGTAGAAACGGTTAATAAATCTACCGGTTCGGAAGTTTCAAATAATTTGAATATAGCTTCATAGATAAACCGATGTGAATCTTTATAGAAAACATCAGGATGTAAGATATCTATTACTTCATCTACCCCCTTTTTGTCTATCATCATTGCGCCTAACACAACTTCTTCTAAATCAACAGCTTGAGGCGGTATTTTACCCCTCTCCAAGTTGATAATGGCTGATGTATCTATTTTACGTCCAATAATAGGGCTGGGTTTCTCCATAGCAACGAAAGTATGCAATTAACATTAAGTTAACTTTAAAAGGTGGCTTTAGGATATCCACCATTCATTAACATTAATGGTGTTGATAAGTTACGAAATTGTGTTCATAACACGAAAAAAACCGAAGTACGTACACCTCGGTTTTTCTGAACTAGATAAAAATCAGTATCATCCGTTAAAAACTCCCATATTGGCATATTTTTCCATTCGGGTATTGACCAATTCTTTTGGGGATAACTTTTTTAGTTCTTCGTAATGGGAAGAAATTTTGTTTTTTACGGTCTCAAATGTTTTCTCACGGTTGCTATGCGCACCACCTGCCGGTTCGCGTACGATTTCATCTATTATTTTTAATCTTTTCATATCGGTAGCCGTAAGTTTTAAAGCTTCGGCTGCAATCTCTTTATACTCCCAGCTTCTCCAAAGGATAGACGAACAGGATTCAGGCGAGATTACGGAGTACCAGGTATTTTCCAACATCAAAACTTTATCACCAACACCTATTCCCAATGCCCCTCCTGAAGCACCTTCGCCTATGATTACAACGATGATAGGTACTTTTAGGCGTGTCATTTCCAATATATTTCTGGCAATGGCCTCGCCTTGGCCACGCTCCTCGGCCTCAATACCCGGGTAAGCTCCCGGAGTGTCGATTAAACAGACTACTGGTATATTGAACTTTTCGGCCGACTTCATTAGACGCAAGGCTTTTCTATAGCCTTCGGGATTCGCCATTCCGAAATTTCGATATTGTCGGGTCTTTGTGTTATATCCTTTTTGTTGGCCAACGAACATATAACTTTGATCACCGATTTTTCCCAGCCCACCGATCATGGCCTTATCGTCCTTGACACTTCTATCGCCATGAAGTTCTAAGAACGTATCGCCACATATCGCATTGATATAGTCTAGCGTGTAGGGCCTGTTCGGGTGTCTAGAAAGTTGCACACGTTGCCATGCGGTAAGGTTTTTATATATCTCCTTTCTGGTTTCTGCCAGTTTTTTTTCAATTTGCTTACAAGTCTCGGAAACATCTACATCACTTTCTTCCCCAATGACCATACACTTGTCCAACTGGTCTTCCAATTCCTTTATAGGCAATTCAAAATCCAAATACTCCATGAAAAATTTAGGTTTAGTTTTTATCAGCTTACAAATATAAAACTTTATGGGTATAGCTTCACGTTTGTTTTTGTCTCAATTTGTTCTTAAGGACGCCATTGGCCACCACGGTAAGCAATATAAGCAACCCACCCAAATAAAAAAGTGGGGTCATTTTTTCTGACTCACCCAAAACAATAAAAGCCAATAACATACCGTATATGGGTTCCAAATTTACCGTTAGCATTACGGTATAGGGGCTGATAAAACGCATTACTTTTACCGATGCGATAAACGCATATGCCGTGCATGCCGATGCCAAAATGAAAATATAGATCCAATCTGTATGGGCCAAACTAAAAAAATCTGTCGTAAAGCTCTGCATACCCAGCAGATATATGGTCAGGAAAACGACTCCACCAAAAAGCTCATAAAACGAAATAATAGATGGTTTTTGATGTTTGACGAGTTTACCGTTCATCAAAGAAAAAATTGCAGCTAAAAAAGAGGAAACCAACGCTAGAATAATGCCATGCAAATATTCTGTCTCCACCTGAAAGATGATATACAGGCCAACGATTACCAATATTCCAAAACATATTTCATACCAAATGATCTTCCTTTTGTATAATACCGGCTCCAAAAACGCCGTAAAAAAAGCACCGGTAGACATTGTGGCCAATGCTATTGAAACATTGGAAACCTTTATGGCCATAAAAAAAGTGACCCAGTGCAAAGCTATGACGATACCAACGAAAATCATTGTACATAGGGTTTTGACCCCTACCTTTAGCGATACTTTTTTTATCCACAGATAAACACCTATGATTAAAGATGCCAATAACATACGATACCAAACCAAAGGTAGGGCAGCTATGGAAATAAGTTTGCCCAATAAGGCCGTGAAGCCCCAAATAAAAACTATAAGATGAAGATGAAGGTAATTCTTGAGCTTATCGTTTGGCATTCTTTAATAAATAAACGCCCAAAATACCAAAAAACAAATTAGGTATTACCACGGCCCACAATGGTGGGAAACCCGATTGTTCGGCCAAAGTACCGAATACCTTATCAAAAAATATATAAATAAATGCGATACCTATCCCAAAAGCCAAATTTATTCCCATACCGCCTCTTCGCTTTACCGAGGACACGGCAACGGCAATAACGGTCAAAATAAAGGCAGATATTGGCAAAGCCCATCTTTTATATTTTACCAAAACATAGGTGTTTATATTGGAAGCCCCTTTTTTTCTTTGCGCATCAATAAAATCGTTCAACTCAAAAATGTTCTTGGTCTCGGCTATATAAGATACCGGGGTAAGGTCATCAATCTTGAAATTGAATATGGTATCCAAACGTCTTTTTGTTTCTACGATTTCCTGATTGTTTTCCAAAGTACGTTTATGGTATGAAGTAAGCCTGTAGGTACTGTCTTTTTCGACCCATCTTATGTTTGCAGCAGAAATCTTGTACTCCAACTGATCCCCATTAAAGTGTTCCAAGGTAAAATTATACCCTATTTGCCGTGCCGGATCAAAGCTACTTACATACAAATAGTCATTTTCATTCAATTGATTGAATATATTGCTGGTAACCCTGTCCGCCTTCCCCTTTTTGAGATATTCATACCTAAAGGCATTATAACCCTCGCTGGCCCTTGGCACCAAGAACATTCCCATGAAAAACATAATTGTGGCAATTATAGTGGCACCTATAAGATATGGACGTAAAAACCTACCATAAGAAACCCCTGAGCTCAGTATCGCAACAATTTCTGTATTACCGGCCAACTTTGAGGTAAAAAAAATGATGGAAAGAAATAAAAAAATAGGAAACAAAAGACTACCTATATATACCGTAAAACAAGCATAATAATATACGATTTCATTAAGCGGGGCTTCATTATCGATCATACGGCCCACTTGCTCCGCCAAATTCGCCATTATCCCTATCGGGATAAAAAGCAAAAGCATTACCGAGAAGGTGACCAGATATCGTTTTAATATGTACTTGTCAAGAATTGTCAAACTACAATCTTTTGTCCATTTGTTTTACCATAGCATCCTTCCACTCCCTAAAATCCCCAGCTAAAATATGTTTTCTTGCCGTTCGGGTCAACCAAAGATAAAAACCGAGGTTATGTATGGTCGCTATTTGTTTGCCCAAATATTCATTTGCCGCAAAAAGATGCCTTAGATAAGCTTTTGAATATTCCAAATCCACAAAAGTGATACCCATTTCATCCAAGGGGGAGAAATCATCTTCCCACTTTTTGTTTTTTATGTTGATGGTACCGTGAGCTGTAAAAAGCATGCCGTTTCTTGCATTTCGGGTAGGCATTACACAATCGAACATATCAATGCCCAGGGCTATATTTTCCAATATGTTTATGGGTGTTCCCACTCCCATGAGGTACCTGGGTTTATCTTCTGGCAATACTTCGCAGACCACATCGGTCATGGCATACATCTCTTCTGCCGGTTCCCCTACCGATAATCCCCCTATGGCATTACCTTCGGCCCCTACCCCGGCAATATATTCAGCTGATTGTCTTCGTAAATCTTTGTATGTTGAACCTTGTACTATGGGGAAAAAAGTCTGGGCATAATCGTATGCGAACGGCACCTTTTTCAAGTGGGCGATACAACGCTCTAACCACCTATGCGTCATGTGCATAGAACGTTTTGCATAGTTATATTCGCATGGGTAAGGGGTACATTCATCAAAGGCCATTATGATGTCCGCGCCTATGACACGTTGAATTTCCATTACGTTTTCGGGGGTGAACATGTGCATAGAGCCGTCGATATGCGATTTGAACTTTACCCCTTCTTCTTTGATTTTCCGGTTTCCAGACAGGGAATACACTTGATATCCACCACTATCCGTAAGAATATTCCTGTCCCAACCCATGAACTTATGAAGTCCGCCAGCCTGTTTTAAAATGGGTGTTTTAGGCCTGAGAAAAAGATGGTATGTATTTCCCAAAATGATGTCGGGATTTATTTCGTCCTTTAATTCTCTTTGATGTACCCCTTTGACCGATGCTACTGTACCCACGGGCATAAAAATAGGTGTCTCTATCTTGCCATGGTCCGTTATCATCTCCCCGGCACGGGCCTTGCTCTTAGGGTCGGTATGTTGTAAGGTAAATTTCAAATACTATGATATTAAGGTCGCAAATATAGTCAACTCCCCAGCATTACCTTCTTAACGATAAATTAAAGTTGAACAAGCCTTTTAGGCCGTTGATAAAATATGATAAATAGCCTTGTATACCCAAAAGATTGCCACTACTTTTAGACCTGCTAAAAAGTAAAAGAACTATGGCCAATATTATGGAATTAGAAAATCTTGCGACACAGGTAAGAAGAGATATTTTACGAATGGTACACAAGGTAAATTCAGGGCATCCCGGGGGTTCTTTGGGCTGTACGGAATTCTTTGTTGTACTCTACAATGAAATGATGGAGTTGAAAGATGGTTTTGACATGAATGGAATTGGAGAAGACCTTTTCTTTTTGTCCAACGGTCATATTTCCCCGGTTTTCTACAGTGTTTTGGCCAGAAAAGGATACTTTCCTATCGAAGAATTGAACACATTTAGATTAATAGATTCCCGTTTACAAGGGCACCCTACAACCCATGAGGGCCTCCCGGGCGTTCGCATAGCATCCGGCTCTCTAGGTCAGGGCATGTCGGTCGCCATTGGTGCGGCCCAAGCCAAAAAGCTCAACAAGGACAGCCATCTCATTTACTCACTGCACGGTGACGGAGAATTACAGGAAGGTCAAAATTGGGAGGCCATTATGTACGCTGCCGGAAAAAAGGTGGATAATCTTATTTGTACCATTGATTTGAACGGACAACAAATAGATGGTTCTACCGATACCGTAATGCCCATGGGAGACCTAAAAGTTAAATTTGAGGCTTTTGGTTGGGACGTGATGGAAATAAAAAATGGTAACAATATAGAAGCTGTTCTCAACGGAATGGCCGATGCCAAACAAAGAACCGGAAAGGGTAAACCGGTATGTGTGCTTTTGCATACCATAATGGGGCACGGCGTTGATTTTATGATGCACACCCACGCTTGGCATGGTAAAGCACCAAACGATGAGCAACTAGAGAATGCATTATCACAAAATGCCGAAACTTTGGGAGACTATTAGTCGTTAAACCAACTCTTAAAAGAAATTTTTAGAAATTAAAAATTTTCGCCTTTGCGAGAATGATATCAAAATATCGATTCGATGAATACATATACAGACCAAGGAAAAAATGATACAAGAAGCGGATTTGGTGCAGGGCTGACCGAATTGGGGAGAACAAACCCAAATGTGGTCGCTCTTTGTGCCGATTTGATAGGTTCCCTAAAAATGCAGGATTTTATCGATGAAAATCCTGAGCGTTTCTTTCAAGTAGGGATTGCCGAAGCCAATATGATGGGAATAGCCGCGGGTTTGACCATTGGTGGTAAAATACCGTTTACGGGAACGTTCGCCAACTTTTCCACAGGCAGGGTCTATGACCAAATACGGCAATCAATTGCGTATTCTGACAAAAATGTGAAAATATGTGCCTCGCATGCCGGTATCACTTTGGGCGAGGATGGTGCTACACACCAAATACTGGAAGATATCGGATTAATGAAAATGTTGCCCGGTATGACCGTTATAAACCCCTGTGACTATAACCAGACCAAAGCGGCGACCATCGCCATAGCCAAACATCACGGCCCAGTGTATTTACGTTTTGGAAGACCCAAAGTAGCTAACTTTACCCCCACCGACCAAAAGTTTGAAATTGGTAAAGCACTGCTATTGAACGAAGGAAAAGATGTTACCATAATCGCTACAGGACATTTGGTTTGGGAAGCTTTAAAAGCTGCAGAAACTTTAGAAAATCAAGGTGTTTCTGCTGAGGTCATAAATATCCACACCATAAAACCTCTGGATGCGGAAGCCGTGTTAAAGTCTGTTAAAAAAACAGGTTGTGTCGTAACTGCCGAAGAACATAATTATTTAGGTGGTTTGGGCGAAAGTATCTCTGGATTACTTGCTACGCAGCATCCCACGCCTCAAGAATTCGTTGCCACCCGCGATACTTTTGGTGAAAGTGGCACCCCGGACCAGTTGATGGAGAAATACGGGTTAAACAATAAAGCCATTGAACAAGCCGTTTTAAAGGTGTTGAAAAGAAAAGGCTAATCGGCATCATTTTTGACGCTTTTTATCCTCAAAAGAACACTTTGTGAAATAATATCGGTCAAAATCGTAACAAAAGGTTTTTGCCGTTGTCGTTTCATTGGAGTAATCTATAACCTTAAAATGGAACAAATGAAAAAAACACTTCTTACCGCTGTTATTGCTTTGTTGAGTATTACGGCATTTGCACAAAAAGATTCGGGATTTGGTATAAAGGCCGGTCTTAACTACAACCAAAATGGTGATTTGAATTTTAGACAGGTACAGGATGCCGGCGAAGACCTAATTTCTGGCTCTGATGGAAAAGTAGGGTATCATATCGGTTTTTTCGGCAAGCTTGATTTTCCTAAAATTTATCTACGCCCAGAGCTTATCTATACAAAGACCAAAAGTAGCTATGATATAGATGGTACAACCAATGACTATGATATTTCAAAGTTGGACCTACCTGTACTACTGGGATATAAAATTATTGGCCCGTTGAGTGTTTTTGCAGGCCCGGCTTTTCAATATACCCTTAATAACGATTTAGAAGGCCTGGAAGTGAATGATGTACAAAACGATTTTACCGTTGGTGCACAATTTGGTGTAGCGGTAAGCTTAGGAAATATTGGTGTAGATGTACGCTACGAAAGAGGCTTCTCTGAAAACGAAGCCAATTTTATCGGAAACAACGTTACCGACATTTCGGGTAGGGTAGATTCAAGACCGTCACAGATTATTTTTGGGCTATCGCTCAAATTATAATACGGATGGATGAATAAAAAAACCGAGCAATATGAACATTGCTCGGTTTTTTTATTTTACATCGTTGGCCTTAGGAATCACTATCCAAATAATCTTCTATACCATCACCATCAGTATCCGGAAAAGTGATAGTACCGTCCGCATTTATAGTTATTTCTTCTCTGGTTGGTGTGCCATCATTATCGTCATCGGCATCTTGAAAATTTGCAATCGTATCACCGTCAGAATTATCATTGGGTAAAAAACCATCACTATCCAAATCTTCTAAGATAGAAGGTATGCCATCGTTATCATGGTCAGTGTTTTCAACTATAGTCAAAACATCAAATTTGAATATCAAAGGACTATATGCAGAAATAGGCGGTCTATTCCCATTAAAAGTTGACAAACCAGATGGTATTATT
Source organism: Costertonia aggregata (assembly GCF_013402795.1). GTDB lineage: Bacteria > Bacteroidota > Bacteroidia > Flavobacteriales > Flavobacteriaceae > Costertonia > Costertonia aggregata. The sequence goes on from NZ_CP058595.1 coordinate 418,384, forward strand.
ATCATTCCAACTCCATAACCATCGATTTGAAATGTACCATCACTATTATCTATAATATTAGTTCCAGCAGCAGTATTGACCACACCTTCGGCAACACCTCTAAAGTCTTTATTAAAACCCTCACCAGGAAATTGAAAGCCAGGATTGTCCCACCAAACACCTGTATTTCGATCATCAAATACATCGCCATTCAATAAAGAACCTTGATATCTAACGAATGTAGAATCAGCTATGGTTGGTTTAAGTCCTTCTCCTGGTCTTGCCTCCAAATAATAATATTTATGTTCAACGTCCTGTTCTCCTTCCAATAGAAACTCAAAAGCCGAAACTTTTATGGTTTTGACCTCCACTTGATTTATCAGTGCTTCCTTATTAGAATTAGCACCCGCTATTGTGTCTATTCTAATTTTAAAATCAAAATCTTCTGGCGGGGTCTCAAACTCTTCGTAATTATAAAAATGGGTTCTTAAAAAATCTTGTATCTCAGCATCGTTTTCTGCTGCAACTTCGCTGAGCGACCTCGGAGGAACACTTTCATTATTAGGGCCATCGTCATCATTATTACAGGACCATATCATAACAGTCAGTAAAGTAAAAACAAAAAACTTGTTCAATTTCATCTTCTCTTTATTAAGGTCGGCAAGATACAATTTTCCCTTATTTTTGTTGAAGACCTTAACAAAGATTTGCAAAACCTATGCGAATAGATAAATACTTATGGAGCATACGCTGTTTCAAGACCCGTAATATTGCGACCGAGGCCTGTAAAAAAGGGCATGTAAAGGTAAACGGTCATGTGGTCAAACCCGCAAGGGAAGTATACCCTGCCGATAAAGTCATGGTCAGAAAAAATCAAATCAACTATGAGTTTACGGTATTGGACACTCCAAAAAGTAGGGTCGGCGCTAAATTGGTTGATATCTATAGAAAGGATACCACTCCCGCAAGTGCATTTGAAAACAATGAATTACTACAGTACTCAAAAGACTATTACAGAAAAAAGGGTACTGGCAGGCCTACCAAAAAAGACCGTAGGGATATTGATGATTATTTGGATGAACCCACACCCAATCCCATAAAAGACGAAGATAAATTTTCCTGATGTAAAATGATGTCCGGTTTATTTATCTTTGGTATGATAACATCATATAGCATGCAAAACAAAATATTGAACCATATACAGATTCAGCATAAGACCAACCGTATCGCCTATCAAATTTTTGAGGCCAACGTGGGCGAGAAAGAGATAATATTGGCCGGTATTGATGGTGGTGGACTTAAATTTGCAAAAAAAATACAAAATGTATTGATGACAATAACAAAGTCAGAAATCGTGTTGTGTAAGGTTAGTATGGATAAAAAAAATCCTTTACAAAGCGGTGTAGAAACATCGATCACTTCTGAAAATTATGCCCATAAGTCAGTGGTATTGGTCGACGATGTGCTCAATTCCGGTACTACATTGATTTATGGTGTGCATCATTTTCTACAAACTCCGTTAAAGCAATTAAAAACCGCCGTTTTGGTCAATAGAAACCACAAAAAGTATCCTGTGAAGGCCGATTATAAAGGCATCTCACTTTCCACCTCACTGCAGGAGCATGTTATTGTAGATTTTAAGGCCAAAAACGATGCCGTGTACCTAGATGAATAGAGACTGTATTTCGTCAACAATGGTTTTTGGTTCTTTTTTATCGCAAAGCACTTTGTATGTAGCTTGTGAGTAGTAAAAACTTCTTTCAAACAAATGTTTTCCGATAAACTCTGGTAAATCTTCGTCAGGAATATTTTTGATCAACGGCCTGTTTTCTTTTTCTTTGGACAAGCGCTGTACCAAAACGGGCAAGCTTACTTTTAAATAGAATACCGCATCTGCCTTTTCAATAATACTATCCATATTACCTGCATAACAAGGGGTTCCGCCCCCAACCGAAAGAACAAGGTCATTTTCATTATCCAAAATACACTTTAGATATTCATGTTCTTTCTTTCTGAAAAACAGCTCTCCCCGTTCTTTAAAAATTATGGGGATTTTAGAGCCTAATCGCTGTTCTATGTAGTTATCTAAATCTAAAAACTTCAATTTCATAGCATTGGCCAATAATTTAGCAACCGTACTTTTTCCACTGCCCATGTAACCGACCAACACTATTTTCATGATACATTATTTGGTAAAATTGAAACAAAACCAACAATCCTAAAAAAAAACAAATTTATCTAAAAATTGCCTTGTTAAATAAATTATAGGACTTATATTTGCACCCGCAAACGAGAAATCTTTGCACTTGAATTATGACCTGGTAGCTCAGTTGGTAGAGCATCTCCCTTTTAAGGAGAGGGTCCTGGGTTCGAGCCCCAGCCAGGTCACCAAAAGTTAAGTATTTTGCTTAACTTTTTTTGTATGTGCCAATTTCAAAACATTGCCCACGTGGCGGAATTGGTAGACGCGCTACCTTGAGGGGGTAGTGTTCTTAGGGACGTGCTGGTTCGACTCCAGTCGTGGGCACAGAGCCTTCATAATATTATGAGGGCTCTTTTTATTTCTTTCAATGCCATTTCAAACACAACAGAATTCAATATGATGGGAAGAAAGCGCACAAAAACGTCTTCCACAAATTTTAACGTTAGATTTTGACTTCACAAAAATTTAAATCGTAAATTTGTTTAACTGTTTTTAGAAAAAGATGAACAACGTTAAAAAGTTTTTTAGTATTCGTGATTTGGAGAACCTTTCAGGAATAAAGGCCCATACCATACGTATATGGGAGAAAAGATATAATCTCTTATCACCAGAAAGAACAAGTACCAACATAAGAACGTACAGTCTTAGCAGCCTTCAAAAACTTTTGAATATTACACTTTTGTATAACAACGGTTATAAAATTTCTAAAATTGCCCGGATACCCGAGAACGAAATTCCCTTGATGGTACGCGAAATAGTCGCCAAAAACAGTGTCAAGAATCATGCGATAAATGCTTTTAAATTAGCCATGATAAATTTTGACCAATCCTTGTTTTTTAGCACTTACAATAGCCTTTTGGCAGATAAATCCTTTAGGGAAATTTTTAAGGATGTCTTTATCCCACTCCTAAATGAGTTAGGCCTTTTATGGCAAACTGACACCATTAGTCCGTCCCATGAACATTTTATTACCAATCTGATCAAACAAAAAATATTTATCAATACAGAAAAGCTACAAATCATAGAGCCTACCAAAAAGGATAAAATATTTGTACTTTTCTTGCCCGAAAACGAAATACATGAAATAGGCCTGCTTTTTCTTAACTACGAAATTGTACTCAGAGGGTACAAATCAATATATCTTGGACAAACGGTACCCATTAAAAGTCTACAGGATTTACGAAAATATTATGATAATCTATATTTTGTATCTTATTTTACCGTAGAGCCCTCTAAAGATAAATTGGACAAATACATTAAGGAATTTATTAAGGAAGTAGTTGACAACGGCAATTCAAAGTTATGGGTTTTGGGTTATCAGATTCAGCATTTATCCGATAAAATTCTTCCGCACAACATGAAGACGTTCAATTCGATTCAGCAAGTAGTGAATGAACTTTAAGCATTTCTTTATCCTCTTTTACATCCCAAATGAATAAAAAAATAGTAATAATAGGTTCGGGTTTTTCTGCATTATCGGCTTCTTGCTATTTGGCAAAATCAGGTTATGATGTGTCCATTTATGAAAAAAACCACACCGTTGGTGGTAGGGCAAGACAGTTAAAAAAAGAGGGCTTTACTTTTGATATGGGCCCTAGTTGGTATTGGATGCCCGATATTTTTGATAAATTTTTTGGGGATTTTGGAAAAAAAACATCTGATTACTATCAATTGGATAAATTAAGTCCTGCCTACAAAATCATCTTTTCTGATGAAGTCATTACCATAGGCGACCAAATGGATAAAATATGTGATGAGTTTGAACGTATAGAACGAGGAAGTTCAAAACATTTGCGAAAATTTATACACAAGGCCCAGGAAAATTATGAAATCGCCATAAATAAAGTAGTCTTAAGGCCGGGACTATCCCCACTAGAGTTGGTTACCCCCGAGACCGCTGCCCGTGTAGATCAATTTTTTAAGACCATAAGTGGCGAGGTAAGAAAAAAGTTCAAAAACCCAAAACTGGTCTCCACATTGGAATTCCCAGTACTCTTCCTGGGAGCCAAACCGAACAAAACACCTTCGTTTTACAGTTTTATGAACTATGCCGATTTTGGTTTGGGTACTTGGCACCCAAAAGGGGGGATGTACCAAATTGTATTGGCCATGCAAAGTTTGGCCGCGGAGCTTGGCGTGAAAATACATGTAGACACCCCTGTTGATAAAATAACGGTAGAAAATGGAAAGGCAACGGCAATTGTGGTTCAGGGTAAAACAATATTTGCCGATGTAGTACTGAGCGGTGCAGACTATCATCATTCGGAAACATTGCTCGATAAAGAATACAGGCAATATTCTCCCGAATATTGGGACAAAAAAACATTTGCGCCATCGTCCCTTTTGTTTTATGTTGGGTTTGATAAAAAGCTACAGAATATAGAGCATCACAACCTATTTTTTGATACCGATTTTGAACGCCATGCCGAAGAAATTTATGATACCCCTAAATGGCCCAAAAATCCTTTGTTTTATGTGAATTTTCCATCGGTCACCGATACGAGTATGGCTCCCAAAAATTGTGAGACCGGCTTTTTTTTGGTTCCCATTGCTCCTGACCTTGAAGATACGCCCGAGTTGAGAAAGCAGTATTTTGATATTATTATTGACCGATTTGAACAGCGTACCTCACAAAATGTGAAAAATAATATTATATTTAAAGAGTCCTTCTGTGTGAACGATTTTGTTGAGGATTACAACTCTTACAAGGGCAATGCATACGGTATGGCGAATACATTATTACAAACGGCGTTCCTTAGACCTAAACTAAAGAGCAAAAAGGTGAAAAACCTTTTTTTTACAGGACAATTGACCGTTCCCGGCCCAGGTGTACCACCTGCATTGATTTCGGGAAAACTTGTCTCTGAGTTGATTGCTAAGAACCATCAAGTTTAGCCTATGAAACAATTATTTGACAACGTCTCCTACAATTGCAGTAAGATCGTGACAGAATCTTATAGCACCTCTTTTGCCTTGGCCACTAAAATGCTGGCAAGTTCAATACGAAGCGATATATATAACATATACGGCTTTGTTCGTTTTGCCGACGAGATCGTAGATACATTTCACGAATATGAAAAAGAGGCCTTGTTCAATAAATTTGAAACCAGCCTATACGATGCATTAAAAGACAAAATTAGCCTTAACCCCATTCTAAACTCTTTTCAGCACACCTACCATAAGTATGGCATTCCTCATGATTTGGTAGCATCGTTCATGAAAAGTATGCGTATGGACCTACATAAAAGTGACTACATTACCACAGAAGAGTATAAAGAATACATTTATGGATCTGCCGACGTTGTGGGTTTAATGTGCCTTAAGGTGTTTGTAAAAGGAGACAATGAAAAATATGAATCATTAAAAGAATCCGCCATGGCCTTGGGTTCCGCTTTTCAAAAAGTGAATTTCTTAAGGGACTTGAAGGCGGACTTCGAAGATTTGAACCGAAGTTATTTCCCGAATACGAATTTGATGGAGTTGGACGAAGATTCAAAACAACGTATCGTAAATGAAATAAAGGCAGACTTTGAAATGGGCTATTCAGGTATTGTGCAATTACCCAATGAAGCCAAATTTGGTGTTTACACAGCCTATAAGTATTATTATAAGCTGCTGAAGAAATTACAAAAAACACCGCCTTTAGAAATTAAAAACGCTCGTATTCGCGTACCCAACTATCAAAAGTTCGGCCTATTGGCAAAATCGTATGTAAATTATAAATTACAGCTAGTTTAAAAATGAAAATATTCTTTTGGATACTTATTTTTCTAGGGACTTTTTCGATTATGGAGTTTATGGCATGGTTTACCCATAAATATATCATGCACGGATTTCTATGGAGTCTCCACAAAGACCATCATCATAAAGATCATGACTCGTGGTTCGAAAGAAATGATGCCTTTTTCATTTTTTATGCCATTGTTAGCATGAGCTGTTTTTATTTTGGCAGTAACGGGTATTGGTATGCTTACCCTATTGGTTTTGGAATCATGGCCTATGGTGCAGCTTACTTTTTGGTGCACGATATTTTTATACACCAAAGGTTTAAAATATTTAGAAATGCCAATAACTGGTATGCCAAAGGTGTACGGCGTGCCCATAAAATACACCATAAACATTTAGGAAAAGAAGATGGGGAATGTTTTGGTATGCTCTTCGTACCGTTCAAGTACTTTAAAAAATAAACATGTCGCATGCCATAGTCATTGGTGCCGGAATTGGTGGCATTGCTACTGCATTGCGGCTTCGTAAAAAGGGTTACGAAGTTACCGTACTCGAAAAAAACCGGTATGCTGGAGGCAAGCTTCATGCGATAAAAGAGAACGGGTACCGGTTTGATTTGGGGCCCTCTTTGTTTACCATGCCACACTTGGTTACCGAACTTTTTGATTTATATGGAGTAAACCCTTCCGATTATTTTGAATACAAGGAAAAAAAAGTCATTTGTAATTATTTTTGGGAAGACGGTACTCGTTTTTCGGTTACTTCAAATTTGGATGATTTTATAAAAAATGCTTCCAATACTTTTGATGAACCCACTAAAAATTTATCCCAGTACATAAACAAGAACAAGAAAAAATATGACTTGACCAATACCCTTTTTCTTGAAAAATCATTACATAAAGCAAAAACATATCTATCGCTTAAAACTGTAAAAGCAATCCTGAATATTACCAGTTTAGATGTAAGTACATCACTGAACACTGTTAATAAGTCACGCTTTAAAAACCCAAAACTTGTTCAGCTGTTCAATAGATATGCCACATATAATGGTTCCTCGCCCTACAAAACCCCGGGGATAATGTCAATGATTCCACATTTGGAAATGCATTACGGTACTTTTTTTCCGAAAGGTGGCATGCATCGCATTAGCATGAGCTTATTTGAATTGGCTCTCTCACAAGGCGTAAAGTTTAACTTTGAAGAGCAGGTCAAAAAAATCAATATCATCAACGGTGTTGCTACGGGAGTAGTTTCTAATAAGGCCGATTATCGTGCAGATATGGTCGTTTCCAATATGGATGTTTTTCCGACCTATAAAAAACTATTGCAAGATGAAAAACACCCCAAGAAAGTATTGGCCCAAGAGCGCTCAAGTTCTGCACTTATTTTTTATTGGGGAATTTCCAAGGAGTTTCCCGAACTTGATTTGCACAATATACTCTTCAGCGATGCTTATAAAGATGAGTTTCAAGCAATTTTTGAGGATAAAAACTTGTATCATGACCCAACGGTATATATTAATATTACGAGTAAAGAAGAGCCCCAAGATGCCCCAAAAAATCATGAGAATTGGTTTGTTATGATAAATGCGCCTGGAAATTACGGACAAGACTGGGAGCAATTAAAAAATCAGGCGAAGACCCACATCATTTCAAAAATCAACCGAATCCTTAAAGTTGATGTGGAATCTCTGATAACGTACGAACATATTCTCACCCCGGTCGGTATCGAGAGTAACACAAGTTCATACCGGGGAGCACTTTATGGCGCTGCGAGCAACGATAAATTTGCCGCATTCTTAAGGCATCCCAATTTTTCAAATGCCATAAAAAATTTATATTTCTGTGGTGGATCAGTACATCCTGGTGGTGGTATTCCCCTTTGTCTTTTATCAGCAAAAATTGTATCTGACCTAGTTCCAAAACCTACTTTTGATGACTGATTTTTTACAGAAGCATAAAATATCTTTGTCCATAGGTATCGTATGGCTTTTCCACATTTCTGCAATTGTAGGGATCACTTTGGGAAATTTAGATTGGTTTATTGAAAAAACCCCTTTAAACTTAAGCCTCTGTTTGTTTCTTTTTATCATCACTTACCCGGTTGATAACATAAAAAAAATATTGGCATTTGCCATTTTTTTTTCGGGCGGAATGTTTGCCGAATGGTTGGGCGTTAATTATGGTGTCTTATTTGGCAATTACGAATATGGGAGCAACTTTGGCCCAAAATTGGATGGCGTACCTTATCTCATCGGAACATACTGGGCCCTGCTGACCTATATTACGGCCAGTATTTTAAATTATAGTTCGCTACAAGATTGGTTGAAAATACTCTTGGCAGCAATATTGATGGTGTTGCTCGATTTTTTTATGGAACATAGTGCGCCCATATTTGATTTTTGGAAATTTGAAGGAGGTATAGCTCCCTTGGAAAATTACATAGCTTGGTTCGGTTTGGCCCTGCTTTTTCAAATAATCTTAAAAGCTTTCAAGATACGGGGTGAGAGGTTGTTTGCAACACACTTATACTTGGCGCAACTCGTGTTCTTCATGTATTTTTATTTTTAAGATGATACCATTGGTAACGGATTCTTACCCTGCCATTTTCCAATGGATCTGTAAGGTTGAAACCTAGAGAAGAGCTCTTCTTTGTACCAATCCAATGCCCTTGTTTTTTTAATGGCGACTTGGTGTTCCTTGCTCTTATAGGCAAATGACATCAAAGACTCCGTATTTTGCCATAAGCTGAACGTTGCCATCTGTAAAAATGGTACTTCCCCAATGCCTTTTGTATAAACCAACCCTTTGTTTCGGGAAAGAGGTTGTTGTGAAACGGGAACGTATCTCCAAAACTTGAAAAATAGCTTTGGCTTTATGGTGGCCCTTGTTATTACGGCTATATATGGATTTTGCCCATCTAAGGAAGTGCTTTTCTCGAAGGGGTTGCTCCCGGCCCATTTTCCATCTGCTTTTATATTTTTCATAAAAAGCGTCCACCTTTCACAGCTTTTATGCCGGTAACGTTTCATTAGATTGGAATGTTCAAAAAAAGTATTTGCAGCAGCTTCATCTTCCCAAATTTGAAGTAAAGCGTACACCGACCAATCCGGAAAAGGATTAAAACCCTCCTTACCACTACCCATTAACTTATAGGTTTGCAGTCCCAGAGATTTTTTTAACGCTTTATGTGCAAACTGCATCATCCCAAACGCCCATAACTTATTCGAAAACCCGGAGTATCTAAAAAAGGTTATCGTAGTTATTTGAGACATCTGTATTTTTTGAGATTTATTCTGCCGAAATCAGATTATCGAGCAACGTCCTAACGGTATCATTGTCCCAGTCCGCAATGGCCGTTTGATGTACTGCTATATAACCGTTCTTATCGATAATATATGAACCAGGCGGTTTTAAGATTTCAATGGGACTTGGATTGCCTATGACTTGATAGGTTACGGGAAAATCATACCCATTCTTGGCCATAAACTCCTCTACGGGCAACCGCTCCTCATTGGTAATAATGTAAAAATCAACCTTTCCCTTATATTCGTCAAATAAGGCTTGTATATCTTTTAACTGAGCTTTTGAGGGCAAATGCCATGAGGTCCAGAATGAAATAAATACCACGGAGCCTTGTGATTGGTCAAAATTAAAAAAATTCCATTCGGCATCTTTAAGCTCCCAATTATAATTGGCAAGTTTTCCCCTGTTTTCCAGCTTTATTATGGTAGGGGAAGTAGCAAACCATCTATTCAGAAGAATTTTACTATAATCGCCCAAAGGTGTGACAAAAAAAGAAAGTACAAAGGCTATGATTAAAAGCGTATAAACTGTCTGTTTTTTCATTTAGAATGATGTGTTGCTATAAAGCTAAAAAACTCCCAAATACTATGCGGGAGTTTTTATATATAATTTTGGATTTAATTATGCGGCGTTCTCCCTTTTAATCACGTTTAAGGCAGAACCTTCATTAAACCATCCTATTTGGGCAGCATTATACGTATGGTTTGCCTTTATAGTGTCCTTGCTTCCATCGGCATGAACAACTTCTATGGTCAAAGGCGTGTCTGGGGCAAAATCGGCAATATCAACAAAATTGAAGGTATCATCCTCTTGAATAAGATCATAATCGTCCTCATTTGCGAATGTTAAGCCCAACATGCCCTGTTTTTTTAGATTGGTTTCATGAATACGGGCAAAAGACTTTACCAAAACAGCAGCTACTCCCAAGTGTCTTGGTTGCATCGCAGCATGTTCACGAGAAGAACCCTCTCCATAATTATGGTCGCCCACTACAATGGATTTTATACCAGCGGCTTTATAAGCTCTTTGTGTATCGGGAACACCTTCATACTCTCCCGTCAACTGGTTTTTTACAAAATTGGTCTTTTTGTTGAACGCATTTACGGCACCTATTAGAGTGTTGTTCGCAATATTGTCCAAATGACCGCGGAAACGTAACCACGGACCAGCCATTGAGATATGATCGGTCGTACACTTACCAAAGGCTTTTATCAATAATTTTACGCCTTGTAGCTGCTCAGGTTTCATAGGTACAAAAGGCTCCAACAACTGTAACCTTTCTGAATCGGAAGCTACTTTTACCTCAACACTTGAACCGTCTTCTTTTGGTGCCAGATAGCCAGCATCCTCGACGGCAAAACCTTTTGGGGGCAGTTCCCATCCCGTAGGCTCATCAAACTTGACTTCTTCACCATTCTCATTGATTAGTGCGTCGGTAATGGGATTAAAGTCCAATCGGCCCGAAAAAGCTATTGCAGCGGTGATTTCAGGCGATGCTACAAAGGCATGTGTATTGGGATTACCATCGGCTCGTTTTGCAAAATTTCTGTTGAAAGAATGTACAATACTGTTTTTGGGAGCGTTTTTAGGATCACTATATCTCGCCCATTGCCCAATGCATGGCCCGCATGCATTGGTAAATATTTTGGCACCCAATTTTTCAAAAGTGTCCAATATTCCATCACGTTCTGCAGTATAGCGTACCTGCTCCGATCCGGGATTTATACCCAGTTCCGCTTTCATTTTCAGTCCTTTGTCCAATGCTTGTTGTGCAATAGAGGAAGCCCTTGACAAGTCTTCATAAGATGAATTTGTACAGGAACCTATAAGACTCCACTCTACCTGCATAGGCCAATCATTGGTTTTGGCCTTCTCGGTCATATCGCTACCAACTTCGGTAGAAAGGTCTGGGGTGAACGGCCCGTTCAACAAAGGCCCCAGTTCGGATAGATTGATTTCTATTACTTGATCAAAATACTGCTCTGGATTGGCATACACCTCTGCATCTGCCGTTAAATATTCTTTTACCGTATTGGCGGCATCGGCCACATCGGCCCTGTCCGTTGCACGTAAATAGCGTTCCATTGATTCGTCATACCCAAAAGTAGACGTCGTAGCACCTATTTCAGCGCCCATGTTACAAATAGTTCCCTTACCTGTACAAGATAATGCTATGGCACCGGGTCCAAAATATTCTACGATAGCGCCCGTACCACCTTTTACGGTAAGAATTTCGGCAACTTTGAGAATAACGTCTTTAGGTGCGGTCCATCCAGAAATGGTACCGGTCAATTTCACCCCGATCAGTTTAGGGAATTTGAGTTCCCAGGCCATGCCTGCCATAACATCCACGGCATCTGCCCCTCCTACTCCAATGGCTACCATCCCCAAACCACCTGCATTTACAGTATGCGAATCGGTTCCTATCATCATACCGCCGGGAAATGCATAATTTTCCAATACTACTTGGTGTATGATACCTGCACCGGGTTTCCAAAAACCGATTCCGTATTTATTGGAAACCGACTCCAAAAAATCAAAAACCTCTGCACTCGTGCTGTTTGCCGATTTTAAATCTGCTTCCGCACCGCTTTTGGCTTGTATCAAATGGTCACAATGCACAGTGGTAGGCACCGCAACTTTAGGTTTGCCCGCTTGCATGAACTGTAGTAGGGCCATTTGCGCCGTAGCATCTTGACATGCGATACGATCCGGAGCAAAATCAACATAATCCTTGCCTCTTGTGAACGCTTTGGTAGGATTACCGTCCCAAAGGTGGGAATACAAAATTTTCTCTGAAAGGGTCAAAGGCTTTCCAACTACTTCGCGCGCCTTATCAACACGCTCGGCCATGTTGGCATATACCTTCTTTATCATATCGATATCAAATGCCATTATTGAATTATTTTAGGTTATTGCAATTCTGTAAAATTAAGAAAATACTAGGGGCAAATAAAATTTTTGAACAGGGATTACGCCTAAATTCACCGATTCACAAAAAACGTATCGGAATTTCTCATCATCTAAAAGAAATACATGGGATTACTAATGTACAATTTTATCTTTTGTACATGCCCTAAATCTATTTAAAGAAGATGGTCCACTATCTGCTCTTCGGAAATTCCTTCCGCTTCCGCTTTGTAGTTTTTTATGATTCGATGTCGAAGTATGCCCATGGCTATGGCTTTCACATCATCGATATCCGGAGAAAATTTACCGTGTATCGCCGCATGTGCCTTTGCGGCCAAGACAAGATTTTGCGATGCTCGTGGCCCTGCGCCCCAATCGATATATTGTTTTACGTAGTCCGAAGCAGTGTCCAAATTGGGTCTTGTTGAGTTGACCAATCTCACCGCATATTCCACTACGTTATTGGGTACGGGTATTCTACGCACCAAATGTTGTACCTCTAAAATTTCTTGTGCATTGAACAAAGGGGCTATGGTTACCACATCATCTGAAGTTGTGTTTTTTACAACTTGCATCTCTTCTTCAACTGACGGATATTTTAATTCTATAGCGAACATAAACCTATCTAACTGTGCTTCTGGCAAAGGATAGGTACCTTCCTGTTCAATAGGGTTTTGGGTAGCCAGAACAAAATAAGGCAGTTCTAACTTATATTGTTGACCAGCAATGGTCACCGCTCTTTCCTGCATGGCCTCCAAAAGTGCCGCTTGGGTTTTTGGCGGTGTCCTGTTTATTTCATCGGCTAAAATGATATTGGAGAAAATAGGTCCTTTTATGAATTTGAAATTTCTGTTTTGGTCCAAGACTTCACTACCCAAAATATCACTTGGCATTAAATCTGGCGTAAACTGAATTCTTTTAAAATCAAGACCAAGGGTTTGGGCTATGGTATTTACCATTAAGGTTTTAGCCAACCCCGGTACGCCTATCAAAAGTGAATGGCCACCGGTATAAATCGATAAAAGTATCTGATCAATTACGGTTTCTTGACCTATGATGACCTTGGCGATTTCAGTTTTTAGGGCAACATGTTTTTCTACAAGTTGATTTATGGCGGTTACGTCTGACATGTATTTATTCCTTTACCCAGTCGTTTGCAAAATCACAGTCTCTTTTCTCCTCGTTCACGCTTATATAGGTGTCTTCAATATGTATGTCCATCCATTCCTTAATGGCGTTGAACTGTTTTTCCCTTTTGGCCAGTTCTTGGATCTTTAAATAATCTTGGGCAAAATCAGCAACATGCTCATCATACCTATTGGTAATCTTGTAGATTTTGTATTTGATACCTCCCCTTGGGTCCTCTTCCATTATCGGGTATGATATTTCGTTATCCTTTAGGTTACGTACTTGATTATAGAGTGTGGGGTCCATTTTTGTAAGTTCAAAACGCGCACTAAAATCTTGCGGGTTCCGAAGAACGCCACCGTCAAACTTAGTCTCTTTCTCGTCAGAAAAATTTAAGGCGGCCTCTGCGAACGTAAAATCTCCGTTGTTTACCTTGACCCGTATACTATCTAGCTCAGACTTTGCAGCCTCTTTGGCACTTTCGGGCACTTCGGGAGAAATTATAATGTGACGAATATCACGCTCCTGACCCCTAACTTTTTCGACAAGCATGATATGGTACCCATATTCGGTCTCAAAAGGTTCGGATATTTCCCCTTCTTGCAGTCTATACGCCACATCCATAAACTCCTTTACAAAAGCGGTATTCTTGTTTATGGCATAAAAGCCTCCGTTTGCTTTTGAGCCTTCATCTTCTGAATACAAAATGGCCTTTATCTTAAAACTAGCATCGTTTTCTTGAATATCAGCTTTTATGGTATTCAATTTATCGATTACCTTTTGTTTTTCTTCCTCGGTCGCCTTGGGGATTTTCACTATTTGCGATATTTCTAGCTCTGCACCAAATACAGGCCTTTCATCCTTTGGTATCTTATTGAAAAATTGCCTTACTTCCTCTGGCGTAATTTCAATGTCGCTGACTACGGAAGCTTGCATTTTTTCAGAAAGCATTCTGAGTTTGTTTATTTCAAAAAGGTCTTCCCGTAGTTCCTGTTCGTTTTCCTTTCTATAGAATTTCAATAATTTTTCCATGGAACCTATTTGGGAAACGAAAGATTGTAGCTGCCTGTCAATATTCGCATTTACTTCATCGTCAGAGACCAAAAGACTGTCTTGCACTGCTTGATGGGCATACAAACGGTCTTCCATAAGTTTGCCCAAAAGACTACATTTTGTTATATCTTCGGTCGACACCCCTTGGCTTTTTAAATCGATATAGGTTTTTTCAATATCCGAATCCAAAATCACATAGTCGCCCACTACGGCTGCCACACCATCCAATTTAATCTTTTTGAAATTTTGAACGGTGTCTTTTTCAATATCCAAACTAGCTTCCAGTTCAGGTTCCTCAGGGACCTTGGGGATACTATCGTTTTCTTGTGATGTAGCAACCATAGAGACCAATAGGGCCAGTCCTAAAATGATTTTATTCATTCTGTTCATATATTTCAAACTCTTTTTCTTTAATAGCTTCATCAATGATCTCGGTTTCCAATTTTCGGGTATATTTCAACCTTCTCCGGTTCAAAAGTACTTCTTTTATGGTAGGTTTGATATAGGAAAGTGGTGCTATATCGTTCACGTTGAGCACATCGGTAACCTTCGCCAAATATACCCCTATTGAATCCTGCAATTCAAAAAATTGTGATTTTTTTAAGTACTTATCCTCGTTTTCAAAGGTCAATGGCGGTATTTCATCAATAATCCTGGCAGAAGATATCCAAATGGAATCATTAAAGTTAAGTTTGCGAAATTGTACCGATATCGAGTCCAAATACGCAATATCTTTCGC
Source organism: Costertonia aggregata (assembly GCF_013402795.1). Taxonomy (GTDB): domain Bacteria; phylum Bacteroidota; class Bacteroidia; order Flavobacteriales; family Flavobacteriaceae; genus Costertonia; species Costertonia aggregata. Next base: position 433,427 of record NZ_CP058595.1, read on the forward strand.
TTTGAAACTTTTGATTTTGGAGATGACCTCATTTTTGTTCAAAAACTGCATAGGCAGTTCAACAAACCTAATCTTTACCAATTTTTCCTTTAATCTAAAATTCTCCTTTTGGACATCGTAAAAATCGCTTAATTGAGAGCCGCTCACCGTTGTGTCCTGCGATTGTTGCACTAAGGCCTCTTTATAGGCCCTTGTGTACAAATCTGTCCTGTAATCGTTGACCAATCTGTCAAACTCTGCCAACCTTTCCTCGGGGAGGTTGATCTTTGCTTTTGAGAGCAGAAGCTGTCTACTCGCCCAATTGTTTATGTAATTGGTCACGAACGAGACACTGTCGGATTTTGATATTTTGGAATTCAACAAAGGTGCTATGTCTTCCTTATACAAAAACGTATCACCTACCCTTGCAATGGCTTCCCTATTATCCTTGTCGGCACATGAAAACACCAGTGCAAACAGTGTCAAGAAAAGTATACTTGAGTAATATTTTTTTATCAGAGACATCTGGCAAAAATAACAATAAGATTAGGGTGTGCAAACCATACAAAGATTGATTAACACATTTTTAGCGTCACAAATCATATTTTGCTACATTAGTGCAATAAACCAAGAATCAGTTACACTGTGAACAGAAAAATTAAATTGATTTGGGACTTTAAAGGTCCTGCGGCTGAAAAAACCGCCCAGCACCATGAAAAACATCTGAAAGAGTATATTGATATGGAAAACCTGGATGTTAAGATCACTGGCCATAAAAAATTAAGTGACATGCATAGTATTGCTTTTATGGTGGTGAACGAATCTAAAATGATAACGGTACGAGACGCCCTAAAACCCCATCGAGGCGAAGTTCACGAAACTACTTCCCCATAACAGCGATTTATGGCTATTCCGCTTTAAAAATAAATGAGCTCAATAAATATAAAATGAAAAATTATGTCCTTTGCGTTTTTGTGATTTTTACAGCGATAATTTCCTGTGATACTGCAAAAGGGCACAAAAACCCCCTACAACAGGTATTGTCGTCTGATAACCCTAAGATAAAACGGGTAATGGACAGTATTGGCCAACATGAAGTCCAAATCATATATACTCAAATAGACAGGAAAGAGGGGCGGGTACATTTTACCGATTTTGAATTTCAGGTAAATTCGTCACAATATTTTTATCCTGCCAGTACGGTGAAATTTCCCGTAGCGCTACTAGCCCTCTCCAAATTGAACCAAATGGAACATATGGATAGAAACACCCGTTTTTACATTGAGGGCGATACGGTAGAGACCACCTTCGCCGCAGAGATCCAAAAAATTTTCGCGGTAAGCGACAATGAGGCCTATAATCGGCTTTTTGAATTTTTGGGACAGGATTATATCAATGATAAGTTAAGTGAAAAAGCCTTCGGACCCATTCGTATTTCCCATCGCTTATCCGCACCAAATGCAGATGAAATAACCACGAAACCTCTGGTTATTTATGAAAATGACAGTACCACCACGATAACCGCCCCAATAATAAACACATCGGCAAAAGCATTGACATTAAACGGAACCGAAAAAGGAAAAGGATTTTACTCAGATGGCGAACTGGTAGACGAAGCGTTTGACTTTAGCCTCAAAAATCATTACCCAATACGTACGCAACACCAATTTTTGAAAACTGTAATGTTTCCTGAGCAGTTTACACCGGACCAAAAAATAAACTTGCGCGATGATCAACTCGAATTCGTGCATAAAGCTATGCACAAACTACCAAAAAAAATGGGCTACGACCCAGAAACCTATTATGATGGGTATTGTAAATTCTTCATATATGGCGATACAAAGAATGATATCCCCGAGCATATAAAAATATATAACAAAGTAGGTGACGCCTACGGTACACTTACGGACTGCGCCTATGTAAAGGATACCAAAAACGATGTGGAATTTATGTTGACCGCCACGATTCTGGTAAACAAAGACGGTATTTTCAACGATGACGCTTATGAATACGATGAAATAGGCTTTCCTTTTTTAGCGGAATTGGGGAGAGAAATCCACCAACTTGAAATAGACCGAAAAAAATAGTTTTTACCTAAAAATAACATCTAATTTTCCAATTACACGGTATTCAGGGAATTAGCATCCCAAAAACTACCCTATCTTTCCAACAAATTTGATGAAGTGTCGTTTTATATATTCATATATGAAAATGGCGGACGGATTTTAAAGCAACCCTATGGACCAAAACCAAGAGCAGATTTCACAACTTATGGCCAAATTGGAGCTGTTACTCAAAAAACAGCAAGATTTCAATATTCAAGTGAACGAACTGCGACGGGATATTCAAATCTTGAAAAACGAGCAGACCCAAAAACCGATAGACCAAGTTGAGACAACAAAAGAAACTGTTCCGGAGATAAAGGAAACCGTTGTACAGGAAAAGACAGTCCCCATAAAGGATGAGAAACCGGTGCAAGCCATTGAAAATCCTGTCAAGAAGACAACGCCACCCGAACAAACTTTTGCAAAAAAAGCAAAAAAACCATCTTCAAAATCTAATCTAGAAAAGTTTATCGGTGAGAATCTTATCAACAAAATCGGTATACTCATAACCATTATCGGCGTGGTTATCGGTGCCAAATATTCCATCGAAAACAATCTCATAAGTCCGTTGACACGTATTATTCTAGGATATTTCGTAGGTATAGGGTTGGTAGGGTTCGGTATAAAACTAAAGGCTAAATATGAGAACTACAGCGCAGTATTGGTCAGCGGTGCGTTGGCCATTATGTATTTTATAACTTTTGCCGGTTATAGCTTTTATGGTTTGTTCCCGCAGACCATGGCATTCGCTATCATGCTTTTGTTTACGATATTCGGTGTTGTGGCATCGCTAAACTACAACAAACAGATTATTGCCCATATCGGCTTGGTAGGTGCCTATGCCGTACCTTTTTTATTAAGTAACGAATCGGGCAATGCAGCAGTTCTTTTTGGCTACATGACCATTATAAACATTGGCATCTTGGTCATTTCCTTTAAAAAGTATTGGAAACCACTGTTTTATTCGGCTTTTGGCTTTACATGGCTCATCTATTTTGTTTGGTTTGCATTTTCATATACGTATGAAGAGCATTTTACATTGGCATTGGTGGTACTGTCTATCTTTTTTGTACTCTTCTATATTACCTCATTGGCTTATAAATTCATAAAACTAGAAAAGTTCAAAGCAACTGATATTATATTGATCTTACTTAACTCCTTCATATTTTATGGGTTAGGGATAGGGTTATTATCAGACGATATCGTAGGTAAAGAATTATTGGGTGTTTTCACGCTCGGCAATGCCATCATTCATTTTATCACCAGTGTTATTATCTACAAGAAAAAATTGGCGGATCGCAATTTGTTTTATTTGGTATCAGGCCTAGTACTAACATTCATCACCATTACCATTCCGGTACAGTTAGATGGTAATTGGGTCACTTTATTATGGGCATTGGAAGCTGCTTTATTGTTTTGGATCGGCCGCACCAAGAATGTTGGGTTTTATGAAACCTTATCCTATGTTCTTGTTCTCTTAACCGTGTACAGCCTTATGCAGGATTGGGGAGATACTTATGGCAGCTATTGGTTTAAGGATAGTAGTCCTGTAGTGAGTCCGTTCTTTAATATCACTATGTTGACCTCTGTGGTATGTGTGCTTTCTTTTAGTTTCATTAATTGGATGAATCTCAAACATAGGCCCGCCACAAAAACGTTACTTTCCAAGATCATGAACGTTGGTTTGCCCGCAATACTGTTGATTACCCTGTACTATTCTTTTTATCTGGAAATACAGTACTACTGGGATATTGTCTTCAGAAGTTCCAAAATTGAAACTACCATTGATGGTTACGCTACCAACCAATACAATTATAACATACGCAATTTAGATCAGGTTTGGCTAATCATATATACTTTGGTATTCTTTAGCATGGTGACTTTTGTAAACAACATTAAATTAAAAAGTAGGGTATTGGGCATCGTTACTTTGGTATTTAGCCTTTTGCTTGGTTTATTCTTTTTAACCAACGGGCTTTACACGCTTAGTGAGCTAAGGGAGGCTTATGTGGACCAAAAATATGCCGAATACTACAATATTGGCTTCTCCAATGTATGGTTACGCTACGTGGCCATAGCATTTTTTGCCCTGCTGCTATTTTCTATTTATAAATTGATACGGCAACCTTTTTTAAAAATCAATTTTAAAGTACCTTTTGAGATAATACTGCACACATCAATCGTATGGATAGCCAGTAGCGAGCTCTTAACTTGGATGGATTTATCTGGTGCCACCCAAGGCTACAAACTGGGACTAAGTATTCTTTGGGGTATGTATTCACTACTGCTTATAGCATTAGGTATATGGAAAAACAAAAAATATCTGCGTATTGCCGCAATTGTACTTTTTGCTATAACCTTGGTAAAACTGTTCTTTTATGATATCGCATCATTGAACACGATTTCCAAGACCATAGTATTTGTTTCGCTGGGTGTTCTATTATTGATCATATCATTTCTTTACAATAAGTACAAACATGTTATAACCGATGAGAACGAAAAATAAACTGGTTTTTTACATAGCCATACTCTCTTGCCTCAATGCAGTTGCTCAGTTGCATACATATGATAAAAAAATGCAACTGAACGGTGTTTCCGAACTGTGGCATTCAATACAACTTCCGGATGATGTATTTGAAAGTGTAAAGGATGACATGGCCGATATACGTATTTACGGTATTACACAAAGCGATACATTAGAAGTGCCCTACATACTAAAATATTCGGCAGCTTCAGAAATTGAGGCCGAGGCAAATTTTAAACTAATCAATACAACATCAACCAACGACGGGTATTATTACACCTATGAATTTCCCATAAGCACATCATTGAATCAAATAGCATTCTCTTTTGGGAATACCAATTTTGATTGGAAGGCAAATTTAGAAGGCAGTCAAGACCAAACCAAGTGGTTTACCATTTTGGAAGACTATCGCATTTTATCCATTCGGAACCAACAGACCGATTACAGTTTTACCCAGCTTGATTTTCCCGATTCAAAATATCAATATTTTCGTCTTTTTATAAAAACAAAGGATAAACCCGAACTTTTACGGACATCGTTGATTTCCAATGAATCCATTCCAGCCACATATACCGATTATCCCGTTAAAAACATCAATGTATCCGAAAAGGGCAAGGAGACCTACATCGATATCGATTTAAAACAAAGAGCTCCCGTAAGCTATCTGAAATTGGATATCGCCGATACAATAGATTATTACAGGAATATCTCGTTCCAGTATGTATTTGACAGCGTAAAAACAGAAAAGGGATGGATATACAATTACAAAAACTTGGGGTATGCCATGCTTACCTCTATTGAAGACAGTGAATTTACATTAAGAAGTACATTGGCAAAAAAACTAAGGGCAAAAATAAAGAATTATGACAATCAACCCCTAAAAATCAATACCGTAACGGTAAAGGGGTACCAGTACTATCTTAACGCCCGTTTTACCGAGCAAGCCCAATACTATTTGGCTTATGGGAAAAAACAGGCACTGAGACCCGTTTACGATATTACTGAACAAACGTTTGCGATACCTGAAAATATTTCGGCTTTAACACTCGGGCAGGAAGAAATTATCCCTAAAAAAGAAATCGTTACAAATGCCCCTCTTTTTGAAAACAAATGGTGGCTTTGGGGCATTATGATCGTAATTATTCTCTTGTTGGGCGGTTTTACCTTAAAAATGATACAGAAAAAAGCATAGTTTCGTTTTTGACCAAATAAAAAGCATCATGTTCTCACATGATGCTTCACAATAATATGTTAGTATATTATTTGGGCATTACAACACTGTCGATGGCATGAATAACCCCGTTGGATGCCGATACATCGGTCACGATGACTTTGGATTTACCTCCCTTTTCATCGGTCAACATCACATCTTTTCCTGATAGTGCAATGGTAATCTCACCACCTTGTACGGTTTTAGCCGTAAAGCTACCACCATTATCGTTGATGGCCTTGACTACATCTGCGGCCATAACCTTACCAGAAACAACATGATAGGTTAAAATAGCGGTCAATGTTTCCTTATTTTCCGGTTTTAATAAAGTTGCAACCGTACCTTCAGGTAATTTGTCAAAAGCGGCATTGTTCGGTGCGAATACGGTAAACGGGCCATCGCTTTTTAAGGTTTCTACCAAGTCAGCAGCTTTTACTGCGGCCACTAAAGTAGAAAAATCATCCATAGAGGCTGCAATGTCTACGATGTCCTTTGAATTTTGTGCATTTGTGTTTTGTGTAAAAAAAGCCAATGCCAATGTAGCGGTGATAAAAATTAATTTTTTCATGATTTGTTTTTAAATGATTACTAAATTTTAGTGTTTCACAATTAGTTACACGAGATTTGATTTCTTGGATGAGCCAAGCCGATTTTTATCATATCTTTAACATAAGGATGGAAATGGAAACTACGGATACGCTTTTGATACAAAATCTCCAAAGCGGAGATAAAAATGCCCTATATGCTATATATGACCGATACTCAGGTGCTATTTATGGCGTAATCCTCCGAATGTGCAAACGGGAAGATTTGGCTCAAGATGTTTTACAGGATACTTTTTTGAAAATTTGGCAAAAAATACATCTCTATAACCCCGAAAAGGGAAAATTTTATACCTGGGCCTACCGCATCGCAAAAAATACGGCATTAAATTCTCTAAGAAATCCGTCGCCATTCATCCAAACCGAAGATTTAAGTGTATATACAAAAAACCAAACCGAAGCAATCAAAGAAGAGTATCCCGAATTGAACGGAATGCTAAAACGTTTAGAACCCCATCACCAAAAAGCTATTGAACTAGTCTATTTTGAAGGTTATACGCACAGGGAAGCCCATGAAGAAATGGGAATTCCCCTGGGAACGTTTAAATCTTACGTGCGGCAGGCATTGATAAAATTAAGGGAGAACTATCCCACGGCATTAATATTGCTATTGATTGTTGGTAGAACAATTGCATATGGATAAAAATAAAATCATAGAAGAGGGGCTATTGCAGCTGTACCTATTGGGAGAACTCTCAATAGAGCAACACTCTATGGTTGAAAACGCCATAGAAAACGATACCGAACTTGCCCAATTATACAGAGCCCTTGAAGATAATTTTGAGCGTATGGCCTTTGAAAACGCTATAGAGCCGCCTTCAACAATAAAAATCGCTTTAAAAAATACACTAGGCCCAAACCCCAACGCGCCTCAATCCAAACCTACCACAAAAAAGAAAGTGCTCACAGCTAGATTGGCCGTAGCAGCAAGTTTAGCGGCCCTTTTTGGCTTAAGCTCTTTTTGGTTTTACACAAAATGGCAGGATACAGAGCAGAATTTGCAGGTATTACAAAAAGAAACTTTAAATCTTCAAGACCGTTTGGCGTTAATCGAGAAAGATTACAAAAGCACCCAAAATAAATATAACGTCATCAACAACCCTAATGTGATTCCCTTGCTATTGAAAGGGGATCAAAGCAGGGCGGTCGCCTATGTAAACCACACGACCAAAGAAGTTGTCTTAAATCCGCAAGGTCTACCAAAACTCGAAAGTGACAAAACATATCAAATGTGGGCCGATGTTGACGGGGAAATGATAAACATGGGCATTGTCCCTACGGATAAAGAACTGGTTACCTTGCGTTATATCGATAAGGCGGAATCTTTAAATATTACCATTGAGCCTGCCGGCGGTAATGACCATGCTACTGTAGAGAATTTGGTTTCCAATATCATACTTTAACGAGGATATAAATCGGTAACGAGGCTTCTGGCCTAAATTTTTCACCGCTCAACTTCGCTTAGGGGTAGAAGGAATGTTGTGTGACGACATTGACCAATTTTATAGAGAGCGATACCAAAAATACCAAAGAAGGTAACATAGAACTGGGTAGATGTTCTTAGCAGCATAAAATTTCCACAAGCCGTACCCAAAAAACCCAATATATTTTCAAATAGATTGCCTTATGACCAAATTAAATTATTGCAGCCAACAGTTGGAGTAATTATAATGTACATCTTTAAACAGGTTCACCGTATAAATCAAAATCGGCAGCTTCGGTAATTTTTATGTCTATGAACTCGCCTTGCTTTACATAATGCTTTGCAGCATCTATTAAAACTTCATTGTCAACATCAGGCGAGTCAAATTCGGTCCTGCCCACAAAATAATTTCCTTCTTTTCTGTCAATGATACATTTAAAGGTCTTACCAATTTTCTGTTGGTTCAATTCCCATGAAATCTGGGATTGAATTTCCATGATTTCGTTGGCCCGCTGCTGCTTTATGTCTTCTGGCACGTCGTCATGCAGGGTATAAGCATGTGTATTTTCCTCGTGGCTGTAGGTGAAACACCCCAAACGCTCAAAACGCATTTCCTCGACCCAGTTGCGTAGCGTTTCAAAATCTTGTTGGGTCTCACCTGGATACCCCACTATCAAAGTGGTTCGTATGGTCATTCCGGGAACGGCGTCCCTAAAATCCTGAAGCAATTTCGTAGTCTTGGCCTGCGTTGTTCCGCGGCGCATGCTTTTCAATATACTATCGGATATATGTTGTAACGGTATGTCCAGATAATTACAGATTTTAGGTTCGTTTTTCATCACGTCAAGCACATCCATAGGAAAACCAGTAGGAAAAGCATAGTGCAAACGTATCCACTCGATGCCTTCGACTTTGACCAGATGTTTAAGAAGCTCGGCCAAATTTCTTTTTTTGTACAGATCTAATCCATAATAGGTTAAATCCTGAGCAATAAGGATAAGTTCTTTTACGCCTTTGGCAGCCAGTTTTTGGGCCTCGGTCACCAATTCTTCAATAGGCTTGCTTTTGTGCTTGCCCCGCATCAAAGGGATTGCACAAAACGAACAAGGTCGGTCACATCCTTCAGCTATCTTCAAATATGCATAGTTTTTGGGTGTCGTCGTCAAACGCTCCCCAATCAACTCATGCTTATAGTCTGCGCCCAAGGCTTTAAGTAGGTTTGGCAACTCACTTGTACCAAAATATTCATCCACATCGGGAATTTCTTTTTGCAGGTCTGGTTTATAGCGTTCGCTCAAACATCCCGTAACAAAAACCTTATCAACCTCGCCAGCTTCTTTTTTCTGTACATATTCCAAAATGGTATTGACGCTCTCCTCTTTGGCATTGGCTATGAACCCACAGGTATTGATGACAACAACGTTACCTTCCCCTTCATGTACAACATCCTTTTTATTGGCGCTCAATTGCCCCATGAGTACCTCGGAATCATAAACATTTTTGCTACACCCCAAGGTAACCACATTGATTTTATTCTTTTTAAGTGTTTTTGTTCTCATAGCATCAAAATCGGATGCAAAAATACAATTTGAAGGCCGAACACATTCTATTTCAGACGATTTCTTTGATTTTTACGTTAAACCTTTGTTCACGTATATCGTCATATATAAAAAACGTTATTATGAAAAATCAGTATATATTACTTTACATTGGTCTTGGATTTCTATTTTTGAGTTGTTCCAAGAGTTCAGATACTACCGATGATTCAGTCAATCCTACAACTGTGGCCACACTATATTTTCCACCCATAGGTTCGGATACTTGGGAAACGGCTTCCTTGCAAACGATAGGTTGGAACTCAAATACCGAAGAACCCTTGTATAATTTTTTGGAAGAAAATGATACCAAAGCCTTTATAATCCTTAAAGATGGTAAAATAGTCATAGAGCGATATTTTGATGATTTCACAAAGGACAGCCCTTGGTACTGGGCCTCGGCTGGGAAAACACTAACGGCTTTCATTACCGGTATTGCGAGCGAAAACGGCTTTTTGGAGCTAGATGCCAAAAGTTCCGATTATTTAGGACAAGGTTGGACGAACGCCCCACAAGAAAAGGAGGAATTGATTACCGTTTGGCATCAACTGACCATGACCTCGGGTTTGGATGAAACCACTTGGGATTGTACAATGCCCGATTGCCTTACCTATTTGGCCGATGCAGGCACTCGATGGAGCTATCATAACGCACCCTACACCTTAATTCAAGATGTGGTCGCCAACGCAACACAAACTTCGTTTGAAAATTATTTTACCAATACGTTAAAGAATAAAATTGGTATGGACGGCAGGTGGATTCCCAATGCCGACAACAATACCTATTGGAGCACGGCACGTAGTATGGCCCGGTTCGGTTTATTGAATTTAAATAACGGGACTTGGAAGAATACTGTTATTCTGGGCGATACCGATTTTTTGACCCAAATGAAAAACACATCACAAGATTTGAACAAATCTTACGGTTATTTATGGTGGTTAAACGGCAAAGAAAGTGCCATGGTCCCCAGTTTACAAATAGTATTTAATGAGGAACTGATACCAAATGCTCCTGATGACCTTTATGCCGGTCTGGGAAAAAACGACCAAAAGTTATATGTAGTTCCAAGTGTGAATTTAGTGGTAGTGCGTATGGGAGAAGATACCGGAGAGACAGCCTTGGGACCTTCCAGCTTTGATAATGAGCTTTGGGGATATCTAAATACGCTCATGAACTAAGTTCTTACATGTTTTACATATGTATGATCGTATAATGCGAAGAAAATTCATTCTTGGCACAGTTGCATTTTTAAATTAAATGGAGTGAAAAGCCCACCTACATAGAATGGGTAAACTTCGTTATTGCAAAACATTAAAGACAACTATGCCTACGCTCCCAGGAGCGGCAAGTGTTTAATTTTATGGTATTGCAACGCCATCGCTATACAGTGTTTAAGTTCCTGTTTGGGAATTTTTTTATCTTTCACATTAAAAACAATGGTCCTATTGCCCTCGAACGTGAAGACATTTGCGTAGACAGTTTTGAAAGTCGGCACCAGCTTAGACGTACATTTAAAGTATATGGCAAATTGTTCTGGGGTTTTTGCTTTCCAATCCATACGTATGGTACTACCATGTTTTGCGAGATAGCTTGGTTCGCCCCATTTAAGGGTTTCTTCTAGTTTTTTAATACCCTCTATTTCAGTGGCTGTTTCCAGAACCAGCTCTCTTAATGCCAGTAATTGTTTTTGTACAATTTTGGGATAGTTATCAAAAACCGCCTTGACCTTTGGGTTGCTTATGAGTTGCATAAGCTTACCAACTAAATTTATGATTAGACTCTTCATTATAATCCTGCCAACCAAAATCCCGATATTTTTCCTTTATATAAGTGAAATCGGTAAAGCCGTCTTCATACGAATATAGCTCATTACAGTAAGGCAAACTATTGAACATGCCCGCAGGGTAAAACGAAAAAATACAATTCCTTATCGTATCGGAATCATAGCGTTTCCATTGTCCGACAAATACATTACGGTATTCCGAAAAATCGCCAGACTCCGAATGAAACGATTTGATTTTACCCTTATCATTATAAAAAATAGCGGTAAAAATCCCTTCAAATTTACCATCACCGGCCTTATCACCGGGTTCCAAAAACTCATAGTCGAATAAACAAACATAAACGGGCACCGACATACCGAACAAGTTTTTGTTCATTAATACAGTATTCAAAGTCATCTTTCCTTTTATCGGCCTAATATTGTTCCCTAATTTGCTCTTCCCCTCCACAATATATTCGTTAAGTATATTTTCTTTTTTGATGGCAGTCAAACGAAAATCAATTCTTCTATAATTGGGTCCAAAAACACCTGTATAAGCAGATAGAGCCGTATTATTTTTGTTTGTTGTAGTTGAAACGAATTCACTAAAATCCAAATGGGCAATTTCCTTGTTCTCTACTATGTCAAAATATTCTGTCGACAAGACAGAATCCTTCCATTGTTGCGCCAAATCCGTAGTTTGAGTATAAACCATAAATAAATTGAAGAAAACCATGTAAACAATCAAAATCTTTTGCATTACTCGCTATTTGATTAAAAAAACTTTAATATGTATACTCTTAGAATAACTTCAATCATTCATATCCTTTTGGCCTTCTCCTATTTTGAAGTGCTTTTTCATAGGCCCTTCCCATTCGCAGTAAGTCTGCTTCCGTAAATTGTTTTCCAATAAACGTAAGGCTAATGGGTTCCCCTGTGGTTTTATACCCCATGGGAACGGTTAGTGCAGGGTATTTGGCCACAGCAGCGTAGCCCGCATGATAATTATTTATTGAAAGGATGGCGTTTAAACCATGTTCATCCATAGCCGTATCAAAAAAGGTTCGTCCGTTATTCTCCAAGGTTGCCTTAATTTCCTCCAGACCTTCGGTAGTGGTAGAATCGGTCAAAATGCCCTCGAACAAAGCTTGCCCATAGGGTATTCGGGTTAAAGAGTCCGCAGCATTGAAAGCCACAGCATCTGCGATGGACTGTATCTTTACGTTTTCTGGGCTTGTGTGTGTTTTTAGATAAACCGGCAGATCATTTTTCATATCAATATTCAGAATACTCAAAAACCCGTCCATTTTTACCTCTGGTGGTGTAAATTCTATAATAGTAGCGCCTGACTCCCTCAACTTTTCTATGGTTGATCTATATATTGAGTCGCTCTCCATCAAATTCTTGAATGCACCCAAACGCATATTTTTGAAAGGCTCCGGATGTAGGCCTGCGGATATAATTCCTGGAAACTGTTCCGTAATCGATGCCATATCGGTAGAGTCATGCCCCGCCATAGCGGATAAAAGAATTGCATTGTCCGTTACATTTTTGGTCATCGGTCCCGGTGTATCCAAGGTGCTGGAAATAGGTACAATACCCGAACGGCTCAATAAACCAATGGTCGGTTTTAGGCCTACGACAGAATTTTGGCTGCTGGGCGACAAAATAGAGCCCGAGGTCTCCGTACCTACAGCGGCAACGGCATACTCGGCCGCCATCGCCGTGCCACTGCCCGAACTGGAACCCCCTGTCTCAAAAACCCTTCTCCCATATGGATTGAGCGTTTGCCCACCATATGCACTATACCCCACAGGACAACCACTACATAAAAAGTAGGCCCATTCACTGAGGTTTACCTTACCTAATATCAACGCACCGTTTTCTTTCAACTTTTGAACAATAAAGGCATCTTCGACCTCATTGTCTTTCAAAGCGATAGAACCTGCCGTAGTCTTCATGCCTTTTGTATTAATGTTATCCTTCAACAAAATGGGCATACCATAAATAGGATGATGAAAACTGGGGGCATTACCTTCGGCTTTTAATTTGTCCAATTGCCGTGCTTGGTTTACGACATCCCCATTTAGGGCGATGATAGTATTCAAAGTTGTAGCATTGTCCAACTCATATGTATAAATGCGATACAGGTAAAATAACGTTAACTGCTCATAAGTAAGTTTGTTTTTCTCAATAGCCTGTCTTAAATCAAAAATAGTTTTATCGAATATTAGAGGTTTTAAGGCTTCATAATCGGTTTCGGTCATTTTCGAAACCTCTTCGTAAAGTGGAAGAAAAATTTCGTTCTTGTCCAATACTCTAGACTGTATGAGCTTATATTGCATTCTACGTATTTCATGGTCCGCATTGGAAGCCACTTCTAAAGAATCGTTGTAAGGCTCCCATAAAACGACCTCTTTTTCCTGTGGCTGCTTGTTATTTTTACAAGAGGCCAAAACAATTAAAACAATCAATCCGATAAGCTTTTTCACATGTTCAAATTTTGGTGATTCATTATAATATTCAGGAACGTGTAATACGTACCCGTTCTCCTATTTTACTCCTTAATTTCTAGTTTTCAATTTCCTTGTCCAGACATCGATATTTTTCTGGTTCAGTCGAACAAATTCGTCCTTACCCTCCTTATTGGCGAGCTGTAACGACTTTTCTGCGGAAACAATGGCCGTTTCGTGATACCCTAACGCCGCTTCGGCCAATGACTTGACCCTATGAAAATAATAGGTGTCGCCGCCCAACGCAATGGCCTTGTTCAAATATTGTAGCGCCAGTTTATGCTTGGCTCCTTGTTCTACATAATAGCGAGCAGCCTCATAGTACGTTTGAGCCGTTGGATTTACTTGTAGTTGTTTTTCAATTTCAGCCTCCATCATACGTTTGGTATCTACAATTACAGGAATCGTGACTTTGGTATTTGCCCAAAGCCAAATCATATCAGCGGTATCATGGGAGATATTGTCAAAAGTGATAAGAAAATTTTCTTGAAAATGGATGGTTTTCTCCGGTACAACCTTTAAACGAAATACATCTTCATTGGGATTATATTTTGTTCTACCATCGCCCCAATGGGAAATATTGGTATGAAACGCTATCTCCCACTCTTTTTCTTCGGGAAAGGCATATAATGCATATGTGCCAGCAGGCAACTGATTCCCTGAAACCGTGATGGTGTCGGAAATCGTTATCTTTGTAGATGCATTCGCACCAACACGCCAAATACGACCATGGGGCACCAGTTCCCCAAAAATTTTTCGACCGCGAACGGCAGGTCTGGAATATACTACCTCAATTTTAGTGAGTCCTACTTCTTGTACAATACTGGAATATGGACTAGCTTTTGGATATTTTATTTGGGCCATGCAAATGACCGCGTTTAGAACAAAAAGTATGGTCAAATATCTTTTCAACCGGAAATATTAAAAAAAGAATCCACAAACTCATATTTATTGAAAACCTGTAAGTCCTCAATACCTTCCCCTACACCTATATATTTTACAGGAATCTGAAATTGGTCCGATATACCGATTACTACACCACCTTTGGCAGTACCATCCAATTTGGTGACTGCTAAAGAGGTTACTTCGGTGGCCTTCGTAAACTCCTTGGCCTGTTCAAAGGCATTTTGACCGGTAGAGCCATCCAATACCAAAAGTACCTCGTGTGGCGTATCATCAACTACTTTTTGCATAACCCGTTTTACCTTGGTCAACTCGTTCATTAAATTGACTTTGTTATGCAATCGCCCGGCGGTGTCAATAATCACTATATCCGCATCTTGCTTTACGGCAGAACTCAAGGTGTCAAAAGCCACGGAGGCCGGGTCACTTCCCATGTTCTGTTTTATGATGGGAACATCAACTCTATCTGCCCAAACCTGCAACTGATCTATAGCAGCTGCCCTGAACGTATCGGCTGCACCCAATACTACTTTTAACCCCTGTTTTTTGAACTGATACGCCAATTTACCGATGGTAGTGGTCTTACCTACGCCATTGACCCCAACAACCATGATTACGTAGGGTTTTTTATCATTTGGGATAGCAAATTCGACCTCTTCACCCACATGGGTCTCGGAAAGCAACCCTGCAATTTCTTCACGGAGGATAGTGTTCAGCTCATCCGTACCCATGTATTTGTCTTTGGATACGCGAGCCTCTATCCTATCAATAATCTTTAAGGTAGTGTTGACACCAACATCGGAGGTTACCAATACTTCTTCCAAATTATCCAAAACATCGTCATCCACTTTGGATTTGCCGGCCACCGCCTTGCTCAACTTGGAAAAAAAAGTGGTTTTACTCTTTTCCAAACCTTTGTCCAAGGTTTCTTTTTTCTGTGAGGAAAATATTTTTTTAAATAAACTCATCTTTTGTTAAAAGGATTTCTCAAAGATAGCGAATGCACACAATAAAACTCAATGTTTGAAAGTATTGTAATGGTACAAGTTGCATAAACGAAAAAAGCTACTTTCAATGAAAGTAGCTTTACTATATTGTTTGGGAGCTGTACCTATTTTTTGGACAACCACTCATTTACCGCTTCGGGTGCCATAACCGATTCAACAAAGGTATACGCACCACTTTTGGGTGACTTTACCATTTTAATGGCCTTTGTCAATCTTTTTGAACTTGTTTGTAAACTTGCAACGGTCTTCTTTGCCATGACTTATAATTTATTGTCGCTTCCGTAAAGGTGGAAACTTATTTAATTTCTTTGTGTACGGTCATTCTCTTTAAGATAGGGTTGAATTTCTTCAACTCCATCCTATCCGGAGTATTTTTCTTGTTCTTGGTAGTGATGTACCTTGAAGTTCCTGGCTGCCCGGACTCTTTATGCTCCGTGCATTCCAAGATTACCTGAACTCTGTTTCCTTTCTTTGCCATCGTATTTCTAAATTTTCAGGATTACTTTACCAATCCTTTTGCTCTTGCCTCTTTCAAAACAGCAGAGATGCCTTTTTTGTTGATACTTTTTAATGCTCTAGCAGATACTTTCAAAGTAATCCACTTGTCCTCTTCAGGGATATAAAAACGCTTTTTGGAAAGATTTACATCAAATCTTCTTCTTGTTTTATTGATAGAGAAAGAAACGTTGTTTCCAAACATTGCTCTCTTTCCGGTAAGCTCACAAACTTTTGACATCTTCTTACGTTTTGTGTGATTTTAAACAGGGTGCAAATTTATATCATTTTTATGGATAGGCAAAATTCTTTTTTAGAATTTTAAAATTTCTTTTTGCAGCATTTCAAAAGCCTTGTTTACCGACTTTTGAACGATTCTCTCCCGATGGTTGCCCATAATATATTTTTCGGCGAATACTCCTTTAGGCGTTGCGATACCTATGTAGACCGTTCCTACATCGGCATCTGAATCTCCTTTTGAAGGCCCGGCATTACCCGTTGTAGCTATGGCAAAATCGGTTTTGAGCAATTCTTTTGCGTTTTCTGCCATGCTTTTGGCGACGGCTTCGCTTACTACAGAATGTTGTTTTACCAATTGTTCAGGTATTTTGAGAAGATGTATCTTGGTTTCGGTAGCATAACTTACCACGCTACCCTTAAAATACGCTGATGCCCCAGGTACCGACGTAATCTGCTGCGCTATTTTGCCTCCCGTAAAGCTTTCGGCCGTTGCCACGGTCATTTTTCGCTCAGCAAGTAGCTTACCTATTACGAACTCGAGCGTTTCATCCTCTTCTTCCCCATAGATGATGTCCCCGATCAGCGGGTACAGCTTTTGTGCCTCGGCCTGTATACCTTTGATAATTTGGTCTTTGTTCGTTCCCTTGCCCGTTAATCGTAAACGTACCCTTCCCAAACTGGGTAAATATGCCAATTTAATGAACGTAGGCAGATTATCTTCCCAATCGGCGATTTTTTCGGCAATGGCACTTTCTCCCAAACCATACGTCATTATGGTCTTGTGTACAATATATGGTCTTTTGAATTCGGAAATTATCTTTGGTAAAACGGCATTGGCAATCAGGTTTTTCATCTCAAAGGGAACGCCCGGCAGCGATACGAAAGCCTTATTGTTCTTTTTTATCCACATACCCGGTGCGGTACCATAAGCATTGTGCAATACGACCGATTTTGAAGGAACCAACGCCTGTTTCCTATTATTTTCGGAGATAGTGCTTGTTGTTATGTACTTTTCAAAAAGCTCCTCTACGTGCTTAAGTACTTTTTTATCCTGTATTAAAACGTCATCAAAATATTTGCAAAGCGTATGCTTGGTAATATCATCCTTTGTGGGGCCTAGGCCACCGGTAAGGAGTATAATGTCAGCCCTTGATTCAGCATCACGTAAAGCATTCAAAATATGGGCTTCATCATCCTGTACAGATGTTATTTGATAGACCGATATACCGATTTTATTGAGCTCTTTTGAGATAAAAGCCGAATTGGTATCCACAATTTGCCCAATAAGTATTTCATCGCCGATCGTGATGATTTCTGCAAACATAAAATGATGTATTAAAAAGTAATGTGTGACTTACGAAACGGGAAAGTCTTTTTTTAACTCCGATATCACTTGGTGTATATCTTTTTTTAGCAGCGGGAATTTTTCTGTTATTTCCGATATGGTAGCCTTACTCTTGCCTAAAGTTTCGATTTCAAGAGCGGTGGCCCTTGTCTGCTCCATACCCAATAAGTCAACATTGGGCTTTATTTTATGGGCCAATTGATAAATGTTGGAAAAATCTTTTTGCTTGATGGCAATTTCCAACGCTTCCAGATCTTGGGGTACTTCCTCCAAAAAAACCGATACGACAGAGTTGATGAAATCTTGATCACCCTCTGCCATTTCGTTTATCTTATCAAGACTATATATCATTTATTTTACTTTAAGGGAGAATAGCTCTCTACCCTCCAGTGTACCCGAAAGATAATCATTTGTTTGTACTTTGCCAACACCGGCGGGCGTGCCCGTAAAAATAACATCCCCTTTTTTCAACATAAAAAAAGTTGATACATAGGCGATGAGTTCATCTATCTTCCAGAGCATTAAAGCGGTATTTCCCTTTTGAACCTCTTCTTCATTCTTTGAAAGTGAAAAATCAATATCATTTATATCTTTAAAATTGGTCTTGGGAAGCCAATTGCCAATGACCGCGGCACCATCAAAACCTTTTGCCTTTTCCCATGGCAATCCCTTTTCTTTAAGCTTTGCCTGTAGGTCTCTTGCCGTAAAATCTATGCCCAACCCAATTTCATCATAATACTTGTGCGCGAATTGTTCATCAATATGTTTTCCCACTTTTTTGATTTTCACCAATACCTCAACCTCATAATGTATATGATTGGAAAACTCCGGAATATAAAAATCCTGTTCTTTCGGAAGTACCGCAGAGTCTGGCTTTATGAAAACAACGGGTTCGTTTGGCCTTTCATTTTCCAGCTCCTGAATATGATCTGTATAATTTCTACCGATACAAATAATCTTCATTGATAGATTTGTTTCTAAATTCGGCACTAGCCCAATTTGGTGTTCAATTTACTTAATTTGATTTGCGTGAGCACTTTTTTTGTGTACAACGGAAAATCGGCATTTAACATCCACCCGAAATAACCGGGCTCTTTTTCCAGGACATCATGTACTTTTTTGCCTTTATGCTTGCCAAAAGAAAAGGCCTCCTCATCATCCTCGTCATACATAATGAAACCGGCAAAATCCGCAAAACGTTTATGGGCCGAAAATTCCGCCAGCTTTTTAATGTTATTATCCAATTCGGGGTAACGGTCCAGTTGGGAAAGCAGCACCTCATAGGTGGCTTTGGTATCGGCCTCTGCACTGTGGGCATCAGTGAGTTCCTTGCCGCAATAGAATTTATAGGCCGCACCCAAAGTTCTTTTTTCCATTTTATGAAAAATCGTCTGCACATCTACCGAATTCATACTTTTCATATCAAAATCTACCTCGGCACGCAGCATTTCTTCGGCCAATAAGGGAATATCGAAGCGATTGGAATTGAAGCCGCCCAAATCACTGTCCTTTATCATTTGATATATTTCTTTGGAGAGCTCTTTAAAAGTAGGCTCGTTCGCTACTTTTTCATTGGAGATACCATGTACGGCAACCACTTCATCCGGTATTGACATTTCGGGATTTACCAACCATGTCTTGCTTTCTTTGTTCCCATTGGGAAAAATCTTTAAAATGGCTATTTCCACAATGCGGTCTTTGGCCACATTGATGCCTGTGGTCTCAAGATCAAAAAAACATATGGGTTTGGTAAGCTGAAGTTCCATATTCGTTAGGTTTCAGCAAAGATAGGTTTTAGATGGTTTTGAGGAAATTATACGCAAGGTATATTAAAAAACTTGCCGTTAAATTTCCCTATCTACATCCCAAGCCTCTAAGTAATCGGCTATGGCCTTTGTGAACATACTGCCCAAAGCACCGTTTACGACCCTGTGGTCATAACTATGTGACAAGTACATTTTACTGCGTATACCTATAAAATCGCCTTCTGCGGTTTCAATTACAGATGGAATTTTACGAATGGCCCCCAAAGCCAAAATACCTACTTGTGGCTGGTTGATAATAGGTGTACCGAATACACTGCCAAAAGTTCCCACATTGGTAACCGTGTAGGTGCCGCCTTGGACTTCGTCCGGTTTCAACTGGTTGTTACGAGAACGATTGGCCAAGTCGTTGACCACTTTGGCCATGCCCACCAAGTTCAACTGATCCGCATTTTTGATTACTGGAACAATAAGGTTACCATCGGGGAGTGCAGCGGCCATACCAATATTGATATTTTTCTTTTTGATGACCGTATCCCCGTCAACGGAAATATTCATCATTGGGTATTTTTTTAAGGCTTTGGCTACTGCCTCCATAAAAATGGGAGTAAACGTGAGTTTTTCGCCTTCTTGTTTTTCAAAAACCACCTTATGCTTATTGCGCCAATTGACAATATTGGTAACATCTACCTCTATGAAACTTTGAACGTGTGCCGAAGTGGAAACGCTCTCTACCATATGCTTGGCAATAAGCTTACCCATACGGGACATTGCTATAACCTCATCCCCTGCCCCTGTGGCGATTGGCTGCGCCGATTGTTGCGGTTTGGAAACCGTGGACTCAGATTTTGCCATACTTTCTTCTTGAACATGCTTTTGTTCTTTGGATTTTTCCTTCTTATCGTAGGTATTTCTATTCTCCACATAAGCCAAAATGTCGTTTTTGGTAACCCTACCTTCTTTGCCTGTTCCTTTAATGGCATCCAATTCTGCTATGGATATATTCTCCTGTTTGGCGATATTTTTCACTAACGGGGAATAAAAACGTTCCGTACCGCTGTAGTCATGCGTAGGTGTTTCCACAGTTTCTTTGGCAACAGTGACCGTCTCGGCAACCGCAGCAACATCCCCATCATTGACCGTGACCGTTTCCGCAACGGTTTCTTTTCTAGGGGTTTCTCCTTCTCCCGAAACCTCTATTATGGCAACGGCCTGCCCTACCTTAATAACATCATCAACATCAAAAAGCTTTTCGACCAATACACCTTCCACTTCACTGGGAACTTCAGAGTCCACTTTGTCGGTAGCGATTTCAAAAACCGCTTCATCCATCTCAATAGTATCGCCCACCTCTTTTAACCAAGTTGTCAATGTTGCTTCGGCAACACTCTCTCCCATTTGAGGCAATTTTAATTCAAACTTTGACATATTGTTATCTTAAGTGCTTTTTTGAATATATTTTTTGCAAAAATAATAAAAAAACGAAGCTATTATTAAATTTATTGCATCTGTTAAAATATTACCCTAAGACATTTTCATCGAATTTTCAAAGGGAACCCTGTTAAGTATACTCCTTCCTAAAGTCACCTCATCTGCATACTCCAGTTCATCCCCGACCGAAATTCCTCGGGCAATGGTAGATGTACTGATACCCAGTCCTTCCAACTGTTTATAGATATAAAAGTTGGTAGTGTCGCCTTCCATGGTCGAGCTCAATGCGAAAATGAGTTCTTTTACCGCTCCGTTTTTGGCCTTCGATACCAATGATGCAATGGTTAGGTCTTGCGGACCTATACCCTCCATTGGAGAAATTTTACCCCCGAGTACATGGTACAATCCTGTAAATTGCCCCGTATTTTCTATGGCCATAACATCCCTAATATCCTCTACCACGCAAATGACACTTTCATCCCTTTTGGGATTGGCACAGATTTCGCACAGAGCTACGTCCGAAATATTATGACAGCTGGTACAGAACTTTATTTCTTCGCGCAGGCGCTGCAATGCGGTTGCCAAGCGCTTTGTTTGTTGATCGGGCTGTTTAAGCAGGTGCAATACCAACCTCAGTGCCGTTCTTTTGCCGATTCCCGGCAATTGTGACATTTCATATACCGCATTCTCTAAAAGCTTAGAAGAAAATTCCATAACGGTAAAATTACGATTTTATACACTTTGGGGTAACGAAATACAAATTTTTAAGAACCGATTATTTTAAATTTAAAACGTTTTTGGTCTCTATTCTCGAAAGTTCTTTCAAACTGCCTTTTTCATAGAGTGATGGTAAATCCCGTAAGGGTGTCCTTATTGGGGCTTCCCAATTGATGTAATCCTGAAAAATGATACCATTTACATTACGCCTGTTGTAGGCACTTCTAAAACGCACTCCACCTTCATTTACCCGATAGTTGTAAGCCAAGTAATCCATTGTTTTCGTTTCTTTATTGATCCAATAATGAAACTCATCGTCAAAATCGTTTCCACCACCATTCTCTTTGAAAGTAACTTCTACGATATCATATTTTTGATTCTTTATAAAGGTTTCGCCTACATATTTTTTTATAACCGCTTTATCCATTAATTTATAGGGAAGCATAGCGAAATAAATTACAGAGTTTAATGCCTGGGAATATTTTGCCGTATCTTTTTGGTTTAGCACAACCGTTTCTCCATCAATCTGTCGTGTGAAAATCCCATTTTTAAGCTCATCCACTATTAGTGTGCCAGCTCCGGTATTGTCCTCAAGGGTATATTCATAACCATTGTCATTGTTGAACGTATATTCTTTTTTTCTAAAGGTAAAACTATAATGAGCGGTATCGTACAGCGTACCGCCATGGGCCTGTATCGCATTACTTATAATCGTTTCCGCTGTTGTAAGACCTGCAACTTCAGATGAAGCGGCAGATTGCCGTATTTGTGCATTTGCTTCGTTTCTGTTCTCCGTTTTGCATGCCCATATCGATAATAACAAAACAAATACCATTCTATTTTTTATCATTTTTGTAAAAGTTTTTTATCATTCATTGGGGTGTAGTCGCTTTTGCGTGCAAATGATAACACATATCTTAAATTAAATGATATTGAGGTATCAAATATAGAGCAACAATTTTCCCAAGGGATATACTATTTCAACTTTTTGTACTTTGCATAGATAAATGAACAATCTATGACCGCCACCCACATACTCCTATTGATCGGAGGGTATTTTGCAGTACTTTTATTGATTTCTTATTTTACTGGAAAAAACGATACCAATACGGATTTTTTCAAGGGAGGCAAGCAATCCCCATGGTATTTGGTCGCTTTTGGAATGGTAGGGGCTTCCCTGTCGGGAGTTACCTTTATTTCGGTACCTGGGTGGGTTGAAGGCTCCCAATTCAGCTACATGCAAGTGGTTTTTGGCTACTTGGTAGGGTATTTCGTTGTCGCCTATGTTTTGATGCCCATTTATTACAGATTGAATGTAATTTCCATATATCAGTATTTGGAAAACCGCTTTGGAACGGTCAGTTATAAAACCGGGGCTTTCTTCTTTTTTATATCCAGGGTATTGGGTGCTGCATTCCGTTTGTTCTTGGTGGCCATTGTTCTGCAACAATTCGTTTTTGAAGCATGGAACGTTCCGTTCGAAGTTACCGTAACCTTATCTATTCTATTGATTTGGATATACACGTTCAAGGGCGGTATCAAGACGATTGTTTGGACCGATACTTTACAAACGTTGTTTATGCTATTGTCCGTTGGGCTTTCCATCTACTTTATCAATCAAAAACTTGACTGGAGCTTTGGGGAATTTTTTGCTTCAGAAGAATTGAAAGAGTATGGCAAAATTCTATTTGCCGATGATTTCTTCTCACGAAATCATTTTATAAAATCCTTTATCGGCGGCATGTTCATAACAATCTGCATGACCGGGCTAGACCAGGACATGATGCAAAAGAACCTAACTTGCAAAAGCTTAAAGGATGCCCAAAAAAATATGGTGTCCTTTAGTTTGGTTTTGGTAGTCGTAAATTTTGTTTTCCTTTTACTGGGTGCCTTATTGTTTATATATGCGGCAAAATTCAATATAACCATGCCCATGATGGACGGCGAGCCCAAAGCCGACCTACTCTTTCCGGAAATAGCCTTGAACAGCGGATTGGGAATGATCGTTGCCATAACTTTTATGTTGGGTCTAATCGCAGCAGCGTACAGTAGTGCCGATAGTGCCCTAACCTCGCTGACCACTTCCTTTTGCGTAGATTTTATGAATATTGAAAAGAAAGCTGAAATTCAGCAAAACAAACTCCGTAAGCAAACGCATGTCGGGATGAGTGTTTTACTGATTATTGTCATCATTATATTTAAACATGTTTTGGATAGGAATGTAATTGACGGGCTGCTAACCGTTGCCACATATACTTACGGGCCTTTATTGGGGCTGTTCGCTTTTGGTATTTTCACCAAGCATAAGGTAAAGGACAAATATGTTTGGATAATTGCATTGGCCTCTGTTGTGATTATCGCTACAATAGGTAGCATACCCCCAAATATACTGGGTGGTTACGAAGTAGGGTATGAATTGCTTCCTATAAACGGTTTACTTACATTTATAGGCCTGTACTTAATCAAGAAAAACTAATTTATATATTTCATGGAGCAATATATTCTCGCCCTAGATCAAGGAACCACCAGTTCTCGCGCCGTAATTTTTGATAAAAAAGGAAATATTGTTTCTACTGCCCAAAAGGAGTTTACACAGTATTTTCCGAAACCGGGATGGGTAGAACATGACCCTATTGAAATCTGGTCAACGCAGGCCGGAATGGCGGCGGAAGCTGCAACAAAAAAGGGATTGGGTAGTGAGAACTTGGCCGCAATAGGCATTACCAATCAAAGGGAAACCGTGGTGGTCTGGAACAAAAAAACAGGAAAACCGGTTTACAACGCCATTGTTTGGCAGGACAAAAGAACATCCGATTTTTGTGATGAACTAAAATCAAAAGGAAAAACCGATGTGATACGCGAAAAAACCGGGTTGGTCATAGATTCCTATTTTTCGGGCACGAAGGTAAAATGGATTCTGGACAATGTTGAAGGTGCTCGAGAAAAGGCCGAGGCCGGGGAATTGGCCATGGGTACTATCGATTCATGGCTGATATGGAATATGACCAAAGGCGAACTCCACGTGACCGATGTAACCAACGCCTGCAGAACTTTATTGTTCAATATAAATACCTTGGCATGGGACGATGAATTGTTGGAACTTCTTACCATACCCGAAAGCATGCTTCCCAAAGTGAAACAATCGAGTGAGGTATACGGGCATACCAGCCCCAATTTTTTCGCCAGCAAAATACCCATTGCGGGAATCGCAGGGGATCAACAAGCGGCTTTGTTCGGACAAATGTGTACCAGCGAAGGCATGGTAAAAAACACTTATGGTACCGGGTGTTTTATGTTGATGAACATTGGCAAAAAACCTATCGTATCCAAAAATAATTTGTTGACTACGGTAGCTTGGAAAATCAATGGTGAAACCACCTACGCATTGGAAGGCAGTATTTTTATTGCGGGTGCAGTGGTGCAATGGCTTCGTGATAGTCTAAAAATCATAAAAACATCAGCTGAAGTAGAAAAACTGGCCAGCTCGGTAAATAGTTCGGACGGAGTATATTTAGTCCCTGCTTTCGCAGGGCTCGGGGCACCACATTGGAACCAAAGGGCCCAAGGCACTATTTTTGGGTTGACGAGAGGTAGTACCGATGCCCATATTGCCAGAGCTGCATTGGAATCCATCGCATACCAAACCATGGATATACTGAAAGCGATGGAAGCAGATTCCGGTATCTCAATCGAAGAACTTAGGGTTGATGGTGGCGCCACCGTAAACAACATGCTCATGCAATTTCAATCCGATGTTTTGAACACGGCGACCGTACGCCCAAAAGTTATCGAAACAACCGTAATGGGTGCGGCTTATTTGGCAGGTTTGGCCGTGGGATATTGGGACAGCTTGGAAGACATACAAAAAATATGGCAAACCGATGTTCATTTCAAACCCGAGAAACAAAGAGAAACGATTGAGGAAGGCATAAAAGGTTGGTATAAGGCCATTCATGCGTTGGAATATTGGACGAAACAAAAATAAAGGCATATGACTCCTTTTATAGCGGAAATTATAGGCACGTTTTTATTACTGCTGCTAGGTGGCGGTGTTGTGGCCAATGTAATTCTTAAGGGCACCAAAGGTCACGGAAGCGGTTGGATAGTCATTTGTACGGCCTGGGGCCTTGCCGTCTACGTAGGTGTCGTAGTAGCCTCACCCTACAGCGGCGCCCATTTAAACCCTGCGGTAAGCATAGGTCTGGCCGTGGCCGGAAAATTTGCATGGGCCAAGGTACCCGCTTACATATTGGGCCAGTTCATTGGGGCCATGATTGCTGCGTTTTTGGTTTGGCTTACCCACAAGGACCATTTTGATATCACCGAAGATGGTGAAACCAAACGCTCGGTATTTTGTAATACCCCAGCGATACGAAATTATCCCAGAAATCTGCTATGTGAAATCGTGGGTACATTTGTTTTGGTTTTTACCGTTTTATACTTTACCGATGCTACCCTATCCGAGCCAGAAACCATGATCGGCCTTGGTTCTTTAGGTGCTTTACCAGTTGCGTTCTTGGTTTGGGGAATAGGTTTATCCTTGGGGGGTACCACAGGGTATGCGATCAACCCTGCTAGGGATTTGGGGCCGAGGATCGTACATGCCATTTTACCCATAAAAAACAAGGGCATTAACGATTGGGAGTATGCCTGGGTTCCAGTGGTAGGCCCTATCATCGGGGGGATTTTAGCAGCACTTCTAATGCTTGCCCTTACTTGAGTCCTTACTCCCGATAAGCAAAATGAGCGTCCGGTAATCATCGAGCAGGGATTCTCCTTCCGCATCTAAATATTCTCTGGAAAAGGGATGCCCACCATCTTCACTGTCTAATTGACGCACCAATTTTTGTTCCTGAAAATAGCTTTGAATTTTGTTTGTTTCTTCCCAATGATTGATTTTTACCGGAGAAGATTCCCTACCAGTGGGAATAAATGTCTTTTCCTTGGTATAAAACAAATTATCATCTTGTGAGTAGAATGATTTTTCAGTCTTCAAACCCCCATTATATCCCTCGAAAAATATTTTCCTGTACTTTTTGTTTTTTTGGTATACTGAGATAAAAACACTGTCCATCGGAAAGTTTTGTACTTTAAACCGTTGTTTATCTTTATATTTTGAGCTATCGATATTTTTGACCTTGGTATCGATTTCATGTAAAACCCAATCCATGTTCATGGATTGCCCAAATCCGTAAAAACCCACCAAAAAGTAAGATAGAAGTAACAAAAACCTTAAAATCATTTTTTTAATATTGATGAGTGGCCAATAATACCAAAGTACATGCAACTTCGACTTGTATATTGCTTTCTTCTAAAAGCGGGTAGAATTGCGGATTCTCTGTTCCCGGATTAAAAATGACCCGATTTGGCTGCAGATTAATGATGTGATTATAATATTCCGGCTGTCTTTTTGGGTTTATATACAGGGTTACAGTGTGTATATCCTGAAAACTATCTAGGCGATCAGCAATATGCACTCCATGAACTTCCCCTTTTCTTAGACCAAATGCAACCGTAGGAATATCGTTATCTACCAGACGTTTTATAGCAATATTGCTGTAACGCCCTGATTTTAAGGATGCACCAAAAACAAGTGTTTTTTTCATGTGTTAATTACGATGTTAAACTCTGTTAAGTACTGTAACTTTTTTGAAAAAAAATCGTCCTTTAGTAAGTTGAAAAACATCAATCATTGATGGTGCTATATATTTATAGTTAATGGTTAGTGTTTAATATAGCCTGTCAATGAAAGAAACCCTGGCTCATGCCGGGGTTTCGATTTTTTACCATTTGATGATAACGCTGCCCCACGTAAAACCACTCCCGAAGGCAGCCAATACTACAACATCACCTTCTTTTACCTTATCCTTTTCCCAAGCTTCAGTCAGTGCTATCGGTATTGATGCTGCTGTGGTGTTGCCATAGTTCATAATATTGTTGAACACTTGATCGTCGCTTAACCCAAACTTTTTTTGTATAAACTGCGAAATGCGCAGGTTGGCCTGATGTGGCACCAGCATATCAATATCCGTTGACTGTAGATGGTTTGCCTCTAAACCTTCCATAATGACCTCGCTAAAACGAACTACCGCGTTCTTAAAAACAAACTGCCCGTTCATATACGGAAAATAGGATTCGTCATTGGGGTCGTTTTCATCTATAATATCCGTTACCCAACGTTTTCCCATTCCAGGGGCAATGAGTGAAAGTTCTTCGGCATGTTGCCCTTCTGAATGCAAGTGTGTGGACAAAATTCCTTTGGAAGTATCTTCTTCCCTGCTCAATACCGCCGCACCGGCCCCATCGCCAAAAATCACGGAAACGCCCCTGCCCCTTGTAGTCATATCCAAACCATGTGAATGTAGTTCGGAGCCAATAACAAGAATATTTTTATACATACCGCTTTTAATGTATTGGTCGGCAACTGAAACTGCATATACGAATCCCGAGCATTGGTTTCTAATATCCAAAGCACCAACAGTTTTTATGCCCAAATCCCGTTGTACCAAAACACCGGGGCCAGGAAAATAATAATCTGGGCTTAAGGTCGCGAATATGATGAAATCTATATCGTCCTTATCCAAGCCAGCTCTTTCAATAGCTATTTTTGCAGCCTTTACTCCCATGGTAGTAGTAGTATCCTCGCCTTTGACCACATGTCTACGCTCTTTTATTCCTGTGCGCTCTTGTATCCAAGTATCATTTGTATCCATTACTTTAGAGAGGTCGTCGTTGGTCACGACATTGTCCGGTACATAGTATCCTAATCCTATTATTTTTGAATTGTACATAACTCTTTAATTTAGTTTTTTAATCGGCTTTTCGGGATGGGCGTTTGAGATATTATCGGTACTTGGTTATATAATGTAAATATAGGATATTAAGTAGAATCGACTACCAATATGGGGTTTTGATTGTTCGTACATAATTTGAGCAAAAACTATTAGGATTTTTTAACAAACCGATAAAACAAAAAAATTGTGTTTTTGACTACCTTGGGGCGTTATCAATAATGTACCTGTTACGTGCTTTTGAAAATAGCATTTTTTTAGAAAAGCTGGAAACATTCAAAAAGCTTCTCTTTATAGTTACATTTATTCCTAAGTCACTTAAAAACCACTATCATGAAAAAATCTTTTTTACTCCTAGTGCTCTTTATCGGATGTATTGGATTCTCCCAAGAAAACCTAGAATACCAAAAACCCCCGAAAGATATACTGGACTTGGTAGATGCGCCATTGGCGCCATCGGTTTTGATCAGTGACGATGGTACGCATATGGTGATGTTGTATCGTGATTATTACAAATCGATCGCAGAACTTTCAGAGACCGAGCTACGTTTGGCCGGACTCCGGATAAACCCAAAGACCAATATTGGCAGTAGAACAAATTACTACAATAATATAAAAATCAAATCCCCAAGGGCGAGCTCGGCCGATCAAGTTTCGGGATTACCGGAAAATCCAAGATTAGCCAATTTTAAATGGTCCCCCGACCAGAGCAAGATCGCCGTGACCAATACGACCAAAAAAGGTGTAGAGGTCTGGGTCTTGGACTTGGAAAAAGCAGCGGTTACTAAAATTACGGATGCCAATGTAAACGCCAATATGGGCGATGTAATCAACTGGTTTAAGGACGGTAAAAGTGTTTTGGTAAAAATGCTGCCCGACGATAGGAAAGATTTGATTAATGCAGCAGAGGCCGTACCGCAAGGGCCCACCATTTCTTCAAATGATGGCAAAAAAGCCCAGAACAGAACGTACCAAGATTTATTGAAAAACCCGAATGACGAGTTTAATTTTGAGCAATTGGCACGCTCAGAACTTTATAAAGTTGGTTTGGATGGGACAAAATCCCTTTGGAAAAAAGCCGATATGTATTCATCCATCAGTTTTTCCCCTGATGGAAACTACACCATGGTGGTCACTATAGACAAACCTTTCTCTTACTTGGTGCCGTATCGTAGGTTTCCTTCAAAGACCAACATTTATTCCAAAGATGGCAAGATAGTATCGGAATTATTGCAAGTGCCCCTCATCGAGGATTTGCCCAAGGGGTTTATGGCCGTAAGAATGGGAATGCGAGAAATAAGTTGGCGAAATGATAAACCATCAACTTTGATCTATGCACAAGCTTTGGACGGTGGCGATCCAGAAAACAAAGTAGCGTATCGTGATGAAATTTTTGAAATTGATGCCCCTTTTACCACAAGTGGCAAAAGCATATTAAAACTTAAGAACCGATATGGCGGCATACAATGGGGCGATGAAAACACGGCAATCGCCTATGACTACTGGTGGAACGATAGAAATACGAAAACATACCTTTTTGACCCCTCCAATGCTTCAAAAGAGGTCAAAATACTATCAGACAGAAATTATCAAGACGTCTACAGCGACCCTGGTGACTTTGTCACACAACGTAATGAGTATGGCCAGCCTATACTTGCTTTAAACAATGGGAGGAACGCATATCTTCTTGGGGACGGCTATACAAAAGACGGACAATTTCCCTTCGTGGACAAAATAGATTTGAAATCACAGAATACAATTAGACTATACACCTCCAAATTAGAAGGCAAAAAGGAAAATCTAATCGAGTACAATGCCGAGAAAGACGAATTATTGGTTCGTATCGAATCCCCAAGCGAATACCCCAATTACTATTATAAAAGCTTGAAAAAACGAAAAGGCCCTCAGCAACTCACCAATTTTGAAAATCCGTTTAAGAGTATACAAAATGTTCATAAAGAGGTCATTACGTATAAAAGAGAGGATGGCTTGGAACTTACGGGCACATTATATTTACCAGTAGACTACGATGAAACAAAAAAAGAGAAAAAACCCATGATTCTTTGGGCTTATCCTAGGGAATACAAGGACAAGAACAGTGCTTCGCAAAACACGCAAAATCCCAATGAATTTACTTATCCCTATTGGGGTTCCCCCATTTATTGGGTAACGCAGGGCTATGTGGTCTTGGATGATGCCGCATTCCCCATTATTGGTGAAGAAGACGAACAGCCGAATGATACCTTTAGAACGCAACTGGTCTCCAATGCCAAGGCCGCAATTGATGCCGTTGACGAATTGGGCTATATCGATAGAAAAAAAGTAGCGGTTGGTGGTCATAGCTATGGCGCTTTTATGGTGGCCAACCTATTGTCCCATTCAAACTTGTTCGCTGCGGGTATCGCCAGAAGCGGTGCATATAATAGAACCTTGACCCCTTTCGGGTTCCAGAGCGAGGAACGCAATTACTGGGAGGCCCCAGAAGTGTACTATACCATGTCACCGTTTATGCATGCCGATAAGATGAAAACACCGCTGCTATTGATACATGGCGAAGCCGATAACAACTCTGGCACCTACCCCATGCAAAGCGAGCGTTACTTTAACGCCCTCAAAGGTTTGGGAGCTACCGTTAGATTGGTCATGCTGCCCAAAGAAAGCCATGGATATAGAGCGAAGGAAAGTGTATTACATTTGCTGTGGGAACAAGACCAATGGTTGAACAAGTATGTAAAACAGGAGGAAAATACCATTTCTACACCCGAAACTATTGGGAAAGATTGATCTATTTTTTCCTTTTGTTGATGAAACCCTGTCAATTCAGTGAGGGTTTCATGGATTTTGAACCTTACCAAACCAGTATACAAACCGTTACGTATTTCGAAAATATATGTAATCGATTGTATATCAGATTGATTTTGAGGAACCAAAATCGTACTTTGGCTAAGTTGAATAGAACTATCGAGAACAGTTTTTTTAAAAGAAATTCAATGAAACTGTGGTGCTATTGAGCAAAAAATGAAGTGAAATTCACTGTCTGAATTGCATGGCAATGACTATTTTACGTATTGTCTAAAAAATGCAATCGGTCAATTTAATCAACTCTGGCTTAATCCAAATATTTTCTAAAATTGTTGACCTCTACTTTCGCATTTAGGTCGTGCAAAAGATTATAGAGCCCAAAGAACGTTCTGTTGATGTAAAGAAAATGTTTGGAACCTCTATTTCCGTTCATTTTACGTATTTGGTCATCCTTTGAATAGCGTTCGCTCAAATCGGCAATTCTGCCCCAAAAATCATCTGCTCCAAAATCAAACCGTTCTTCGTTAAAAGGTAGTGTGAACAATGTCAACATTTCCTTAAAAAGTGCTTTGAAAAATTTGAGTTCCTCCGGTGTATCGGTTGTGTTCAAAATTTCAAGCTCGTAGAGCTTTTTCATGAAAATGGTATCGTTCTCAATGTTTTCACGTTTGGCGAGTTCAAAGTAAGGTACGTAAAATTCATCAGGCACTTCTTTGATACATCCAAAATCAATAGCGATAAGTGTTCCCCTGTCGCTTATCAAAAAGTTTCCTGGATGTGGATCGGCATGTACCTTTCTTAGACCGTGCATTTGGAACATGTAGAAATCCCATAAGGCTTGACCTAATTTATTTCCCAGTTCGGGACTAAAGTCGGTTTTTGCGAATTCACTCAAATGCTGGCCGTTCATCCAATCCATCGTAATGATGCGTTCACTTGATAAATCTTCGTAGTATTTTGGAAATTCCATATTTGGAATACCGGCACAAGCCTCGGTTATCTCTTTGCTTTGTTCTATTTCCAGTAAATAATTGGTTTCCTCTACCAGTTTATGCTCAACTTCCTTAAAATATTTATCGGAATCCTTTCCCTGTAGATTGAACATGCGAATGGCAATTGGTTTTACCAAGGCCAAGTCGCTACTAATACTTTCCGCAACTCCGGGATACTGTATCTTGACCGCTAGTTGTTTACCATTTTTGGTTGCTTTGTGCACTTGGCCGATACTAGCTGCATTAATGGAATCCTTATTAAACGTATCGAAAATATCCTCAGGATACTTGTCCAAATATTTTTTAAAAGTCTTTCTTACCAAGGGTGCCGAAAGCGGCGGAACCGAAAATTGGGATAGAGAAAACTTTTCAACATAGGCACTGGGCAGAAGGTTTTTCTCCATACTCAGCATTTGCGCAACCTTGAGTGCACTGCCCTTTAAACTTTTTAAGCCATCATAAATATCCCCTGCATTATCCTCATTGAGTTCATCTTTGGTAAGTTCGGGATTAACCAATTTTTTACCATAATATTTTACGTAGTTGCCGCCGATTTTAACACCGGTCTTTACCAGTTTACCTGCACGTTCAATTTTTCCAGTAGGTATTCGATCCAGTGTCTTCATATACTTTAACTATAACAGATTAAGCAAAATTTTCTTTGTACAAGAACTTTCCAAAGTCAATGATGCTGTCCAAGGGCGTGTTATCAAAAACATCAAATATGGTATTTACTGATTTTTCAATAGCTAAATCGGTCTTTTCGAATCCGGCAGACGAATCTTCCATCCAAAATTTGAGCAAGAACATAAACTGCAACCATGCCCCTTCAGAGAACAATCTTGGGTTATGTTGGGTGATTTTAAACGATTTTTCGGCATTGCCATCTTCAATTAAATCAGTTGCGAAGTTTTTTATATGCTTTCGTAAACCTTTCAATTGCTCTAGGTTCTTCAACATGTTTTTGTGCTCCTTTAACGTAAATAACACATAACTTCTGTTTAAGGTAAGCAACTCAAAGAACGAGAAGAAAAATGTAAGCATTTTCTCTTTATTCGAAAATGCATCGTATTCTTTGTTTTTTTGCATCAGGTCTTGGGTATTTGAGAAAAAAGTATTCCAAATAGCTTTTTGCAAACCTTCAACTGAGCCAAAGTAGGTATAAAAATCCTCTTCTTTGACAGTATTGGCCTTACAGAATTTATAAATGGATTTTGGGACGGTTTCATGTTCCAGTACATAATCCATATACATGCTTATAATCGTTTCTTTTGTAACCTTTTTAGTAGCAGTCTTTGCAGCCATATCCAAATTATTTTGTTAAAACAAATTTACGATAAACTAAACATAAAATGTGTTAAGGGATTAAGAATTTAGCTGTAAAAACTAAAAAACGTGCTTTCTTTTCAGAAAACACGTTTTTAAACAACCTAACCAATAAATAAACAAACTGATTATAATTCAAAAATCTTTTTCATAGCAATTTTATCATTTATAATCATACACAAATATAATAAATGTTTAAGTATTTCAATAAATTATCAAACATTATTTGTGTTAATGTTTTCTAAAATACATCCTAGTGTACCTTTATTTACGATAATGGGGGTTTGTGGCCACTGAATCATAATGTCAGTTTGTCACTTTATGCCATCATGGTACTTTTTTTGACCTTTTGTTGTTACACAAAAAAATATATCTCTTATTATAGGGAATCATAACAAACAAATAATAGTTTACATATGGCAACAGGCAAAATAAACGTATCGGTGGAAAATATTTTTCCATTGATAAAAAAGTTTCTTTACAGCGACCACGAAATTTTTCTTCGCGAACTTATATCCAATGCGACAGATGCAACCTTAAAATTAAAACACTTGACCGCAATAGGTGAAGCCAAAGTTGAATATGGCAACCCCATAATAGAGGTAAAGGCAGATAAAAAAGGTAAAAAGCTCCACATTATCGACCAAGGTATTGGAATGACGGAAGAAGAAATCAAAAAATACATCAATGAGGTAGCTTTTTCAGGTGCCGAGGAGTTTTTGAACAAGTATGAAGATTCCGCGAAAGATTCTGGTATCATCGGCCATTTTGGCCTTGGTTTTTATTCCGCTTTTATGGTTGCGGAAAAAGTGGAAATCATCTCTAAAAGCTATAAAGATGATGAAGCGGTACATTGGAGCTGTGACGGTTCGCCAAAATTTACACTGAAAAAAGGCAAGAAAAAGGATAGAGGTACTGAAATCATTTTACACATTGCCGAAGATTCCACTGAATTTCTGGAAGATAGCAGAATAAATGAGCTATTGCGCAAGTACAATAAATTCATGCCCATTCCCATTAAATTTGGTACCAAAACCGAAACGCTTCCCAAACCGGATGATGCCAAAGAGGACGACCCCGCACCAACGAAAGAAGTAGATAACATAGTCAATAATCCCGACCCCGCTTGGACCAAACAACCTGCGGATTTAAAAGAAGAAGATTACAAAGCGTTTTACAGGGAGCTGTATCCCATGCAATTTGAAGAACCTTTGTTTAATATACATTTGAATGTTGACTATCCTTTTAACCTAACAGGTATACTTTATTTTCCAAAACTTACGCAAGACCTAAACGTACAAAAAGACCGTATTCAATTATATCAGAACCAAGTTTTCGTAACCGATAACGTTGAAGGCATTGTACCGGAATTCTTGACCATGTTGCGTGGGGTAATAGATTCTCCGGATATTCCCCTAAATGTTTCTCGCTCTTACCTACAGGCTGATGGTGCGGTGAAGAAAATATCCTCGTACATCACAAGAAAAGTGGCCGATAAATTAAATTCACTCTTTAAGAACAGTCGCGAGGATTTCGAGGCCAAATGGAACGATATCAAAATAGTTATAGAATATGGAATGCTATCCGAAGATAAATTCTTTGATAAAGCTGACAAATTTGCATTGTACCCTACAGTAGATGGCAATTATTTTACGTTTGAGGAGCTGCAGGAAAAAATAAAGGCAAACCAGACCGATAAGGACGATAAATTGGTTATCCTTTACGCATCAAACAAAGAAGAACAACACAGTTATATCGAAGCCGCAAAAGCAAAAGGATATGAGGTTTTGTTGATGGATTCCCCGATTATAGGACATTTGATGCAAAAGCTGGAAACCTCAAAAGAAAAAATTTCATTCGCCCGGGTAGATGCAGACCATTTGGACAACCTCATCAAAAAAGAGGACACTCAAATCTCCAAGCTTTCCGATGAGGAAAAAGAAACCTTAAAAAAGAACCTTGAAGAGGTGATTGAAAATAAAAGCTACACCATTCAGTTAGAAGCTATGGACAGTAATGCATCACCCTTCATCATAACCGAACCGGAATTCATGCGCCGCATGAAAGAAATGCAGCAGACCGGTGGCGGTGGTATGTTCGGTATGGGCAATATGCCCGAAATGTACAATCTTATCGTGAATACGAACCACGAGTTGGTGGGCGAGATTCTGAATACGAAGACGGCAAAAAAACGGGAACGCTTGATAAACCAGTCCATAGATTTGGCCAGGCTCTCCAAAGGCCTATTAAAAGGTGAAGAGCTGACCAATTTTATAAAGCGTAGCTATGAGATGGTAAAATAGATTGTACCTAACTTATAATATGTTACCCAAGCTTAATCCTTGGGAATCATTTAAATCAAAACAAGTTTTTCGAAAAAGGGCAAATGAATATTCATTTGCCCTTTTGGTTTTTTAAAAGTACCTTAAGATGGAAAAGACACACTGGTAGCTCTATGGATTTGAACTATAATCTTTATGCTTTTTTAGATACGGTTGGTCTCATACAGGGACTAACACTGGGGATTTTATTGATTATAATCAATAAAAAAAAGCATAAAAGCACTTTTTTCTTAGGGTTGTTTTTACTCTTATATGCCGTTGAGCGCATAAACCCTATTCTTGAGAGTCTCGATATTTATAAATTTTATCCAGAGCTTTACCGCTTGCCCTTTAATTTTTTTTGGTTATTGTATCCCCTGTTTTATGTATACACGCAGCAGGTATGTATTTTTGCGGACAAAAAGATACAGTATTGGGTATTGTATCCGGGAATATTGGCATTTTTTGTACAAGTTGTTATTTTTTTCCTTCCGTACGAAGAAAAGCTAATCATTGTAGATACATTGTGGTTCAAAGCATTTATAATATGCGGATTTATCTATGGAATAATTATTGGCATTTGGAATTTAAAGTTAATATCCAACCATAAGAGCGAAGTCAAAAATGTATTCTCCTTGCTAGAATCCAAGGAACTGCAATGGGCTAAAGTCTTTTTACTTTTTGCCATTTCAGGCTCTATATTGTACATTATTCAATATTATGCTTTACCAAATAATGTATATTCCAACATATTTTTTGTTCTATTTGACCTTATCGTAATTTACTGGGTATCCTACCACGGGGTAGAACAGCGCAACGTACTATCCTTGCTTTCCAAAAGTGAAATGTTTGGCAACAAAGGCGATAAAATACCATCTCAGCCAAATCTCCCGGTAAACTCCTATGAGGGGATGAAAGAATTAATGGTAGAAATAGACGATTACATGAAACAATCGGAAAGTTTTATGCAAACCGAGTTGACGATAGTTGACGTGGCCAAAGGACTCAACATTCATCCCAAACGAATATCAACGACCATAAATACCATGTGCCACGTAAATTTCAATACCTATGTCAACCAATTTAGAATACGCAAGGCAGAAAAGTTACTGGATAATCAAGAAGATTTAAACTTAAGTATTGAAGGGATAGGAAATGAAGTTGGTTTTCACAGCAAAAGTGCTTTTTACGCTGCCTTTAAAAAAATAACGGGCACTACCCCTACCAAATACAAACAAGGCCGCGCTAAACTGTAGTTTGTTCCTCCATTTGATTTAGTTACGAATACGTATCCATAATCCTGATTCCTGAAATAGGTCGTACAAGCATATTGAGGGCCGTATATGTACTAATTTCTGAAATCAAAACACTTTCCCATCTCATTTTTTACTTGTGTTCAATGAATTTTCACATTTTTGCGCCCTCTAAAAAATACTATGCACGCATACAAAAAACAGCTTTTACTAGTACTGATCATACTGTGGTCAGGTTTTATAGCTTGGGAATATTACATCCTTGGAGTATCTAAAGACATTTTGGAATATAGTATAAGGTATGATGTTATAGCATTATCGGTACTTATACTTTTTTCGCTTTATGCTTTTTATATTTTCCTGGGTACAGAAAATAAAGAAGACAATACCGATGAAATGTGTTGAATTGAATCCGACCGGTCACTTTGACCCTTGGGAACCTGAAAAAATCTCTGAACTAAAGGCAAATGATTTGAATCGGGGCATGGGCAACGACTTAATGTTTGAAAACGAAACTGTAAAATTATGGGGGATATGCTTACGCCCCTATGAAAGGCTTCCGTTTAGGAAACAAAAGGGGCAATTCTCATGGACCTGCGTTACTGGAGGCTTGGCCATTTCAAGATATTCCGATGGTAAAATTTGCCTATTGCGTTTTGAAAAAGGCGATGTAGCCTATTGGAATCTGGAAAATGATGAACTAATAAGTGATTTGGAGAATATAGGGGAAGATGTTTTAAGAATTACCATACTGGAACATAAGCCACTGCCAAATACAAAACCTTCAAAAGAAACGCGAAAAACTGCATAATATCCTTAAATATTAACATCACTGCATGCCATGAGTTTTATATCTTTAGGGCATGAAGGTGATATCGACCAATGTAGGGAATGCCGTTACGTTTCTGTGGAACGGCAAAGAAGAGCGAACAGGTATATTTAAATACCCAGTTGACAAAGTCTTGTCTCTAGAAAAAGAGGATGTCGCCAACGATACCGTTATCGACCGTAAACATCACGGTGGTATTCACAAAGCTTGTTATTTGTTCGCTTCTGACCATTATCCCTATTGGAAAAAACTATATCCCCATTTGGATTGGGACTGGGGTATGTTCGGGGAGAACCTTACCGTGGAAGGGCTAAACGAATCAGTTATCAGAATTGGGGATATTTATAAAGTAGGGACGGCATTGGTTCAAATATCCCAACCAAGAGAGCCATGTTATAAATTGGGGGTGCGGTTCAAAAATCAATCGGTATTAAAACAATTTATCCACCACGGCCACCCGGGGACCTATGTTCGGGTACTAAACACCGGAAAGGTCAGAGCCGGGGATACGCTTGAGTTGATTGAACAGTCCCAAAACACTTTAACCGTGCAACAATTTTACAATCTACTTTACGATAAGAAAAAAGATACGTCTGCGCTACGCTTGGCCATTAACAACAGTTCATTACCTGAATACAAACGGGAACGTTTAAAAAAATATCTATAAACATAAACCACACACCGCAATGAAAAAAGGAATCTTAGTTGCCCTTACGATACTACTAATGGTCTCATGCAAAGAATCCGATAAAAAAAGTACTCCTAACGATTTGCCAGTGACAAAAAACGAGGCCTTTGATACACTTTTAGAAAACTATTACCAAGATGGCCTTAAAATAAACCCTTTGAACGCTACGTTTCAAGGAGACAACAGGTATAATGACACACTTCCCAATTTTTTGGACGATGCTTATGAAAAACAGCTAAGGCAATATTATTCCGAGTATGGTACCAAGTTGAAAAACTTTGAAGACGAAACACTGTCCGAAAGTCAAAAACTGACCAAGGCCATTTTAAAATGGGAATGCAACATTAATCTAGAAGGACTTGGTTTTACCGATTATACGCCTTTGGACCAAATGTGGACCATGAATTTAATGATCGGTCAAATGGCGGGCGGCACTGGTGCACAGCCCTTTAAAACGGTCGAAGATTATGACAATTGGCTGTCCAGGTTAGAGGATTACGGCAAATGGTTGGCTTCTGCAAAAGAAAGAATGATAAGAGGCATCGCTGTTGAAGATGTTCTTCCCAAATCGCTCATCAAAAAAGTTATTCCACAATTGGCAAGTGTAGTCGAACCTAAATTGCAAGACAATCTATTCTACAGCCCTATCAAAAAAATTCCCGAAAATTTTTCCAACGAAGACAAAACCAGATTGACACAATCATATGGTAAAATGATTACGGAAACCATTGTGCCTGCGTACAGTGAACTACATGATTTTATGAAATCCGATTATATGGCGGCCGGAAGGGAATCTAGCGGAATTCAGGGCATACCCAATGGCGATGCTTACTATGCTCATCAAATTAAAGTATATACCACAACCAATATGACCGCTGACGAGATTCACAAAATTGGCCTAGACGAGGTGGCGCGAATAGCTTCCGAAATGGAAAAGGTAAAGCAACAAGTGGGTTTCGAAGGCGATTTAAAGGCCTTTTTTGACCATGTAAGAAATAAGAAAGAGTTGATGCCATTTACCGAACCCCAACAGGTAATCGATAATTTTAATGCCATACACGCAAAAATGAAACCCCAAGTGGACAAACTTTTCGACAAGCAGCCCAAAACCGCTTTTGAGGTACGCCGTACCGAAGCCTTTAGGGAAGCATC
The DNA here is from genome assembly GCF_013402795.1 of Costertonia aggregata. Lineage (GTDB taxonomy): Bacteria > Bacteroidota > Bacteroidia > Flavobacteriales > Flavobacteriaceae > Costertonia > Costertonia aggregata. The sequence goes on from NZ_CP058595.1 coordinate 473,195, forward strand.
GGCAAGTGCCGAATATAACCCAGGGTCATTGGACGGTACCAGACCCGGGATATTCTATGTCCCCATTCCCAACGTAGACAAATACAACGTGTATTCAGACGAGGATTTATTCTTGCATGAAGCCATACCTGGCCATCACTTTCAAATTTCGTTGACCCAAGAGAATCAAGATCTGCCAAAATTCAGGAAAACACTTTGGTACAGTGCCTATGGGGAAGGTTGGGCCTTGTACACCGAATCTTTGGGAAAAGAACTTGGACTGTACGATGATCCATATCAATATTTTGGAATGTTAGGTGCCGAAATGCATAGGGCGGTACGTTTGGTGGTTGATACTGGGTTACATTCAAAAGGCTGGTCACGAGAAAAGGCCATTCAATACTCATTGGACAACGAGGCAGAATCCGAAGCGAGTATAACCTCGGAAATTGAACGGTACATGGCAAATCCGGGGCAGGCATTATCCTATAAAATAGGCCAACTCAAGATATTGGAGCTTAGGGCTAAAGCAGAAAAAGAGTTGGGAAATGCTTTTGATATCAGGGAATTTCATAATCAAGTATTGGAAACTGGATGTGTTCCGTTGGCGTTACTGGAAGATAAAATAAATGCTTGGATCACAAATACCCAAACCCAAAAGTAACGCATATTAAATGACCTACCCTTGGCATCTTTATTTCATGGCGGGCATGTATATATTCGCAGGAACCATGCACTTTATAAAACCAAAGGCATATTTGCGTATAATGCCCAGATATCTGCCCAATCCGAAAGCTTTAGTGTTTTGGAGCGGAGTAGCCGAAGTTGTGCTAGGTGTGGGCCTATGTTTTTCGAGCACAAAAAATATATCCATTTACGGTATCATAGTTATGCTGGCCGTATTCTTGTTGGTTCATTTTTACATGCTTTCAAGTGAGAAGGCATCGGCTGGTGTTCCCAAATGGATTTTGATTTTGAGAATACCGTTACAGTTTGGCCTAATGTATTGGGCGGTTTGGTATTTACCCTTATAAACAATAAAAGAGGCGCTACCGCCTCTTTTACAAACTAAACTAAAACTCTCTGACTACTTTACTACAATATCCTCGTAATAGGTATTCAAATTATCTTTGACGACTACCGTGTAGCTGTCTTTGTAAGCATTCTCAAAATTGAATGCCTTCTCTACGATAAGCTCATTTTTACTGACTTCAGAAAAAACCAACCTATTTTCGCTATCGTATACTTTTATATCAACCTTGCTTTTTTCTAGGTTGAGTAAGTTCAGATATACCTTGGCCCCCGACTTTCTGAAAACTGGCTTTACGTTTTCCTTTCTATCGGACACCTTAACTTCATTTTCAAATACCGTGATGCGGTAACTGATTGCGCGTAATGTATTTTCTGCCGTTAATAGGTAAATACCGTTTTCCAAGTTTTCCATATTCAATTTTTTGAAATAGGTCTTTGTATTGGGTACCTCCTCGGAAAAAATAACATTGTTGTACTTGTTGGTTAGCCTAACATTGGCTTCATTGAATCGGGTATCGATTTTAACGATTACATTTTTTGGGGAATCTGTAAATACATTAAATCTAACTTCGCTTGCTGAGGCAGTTATGGCACTTAACATAAAGGTCGCCACTAACGTACATTTCATAATTGTTTTCATAACTTTTTGTTTTAAGGTTCATGAATAATTTACAGTACAAACTTACCCCCATGCTAGGTACTGCACTACACCATTTTTTTCAATTTTATGTTCTATTTTACCACTCAAAACACATAAATTTTACCCTAGGGTTAAAATAGAATATATTTTTGGTAATTTTGTAGAGATATGGATAGATGACGCCAACTATCTTTATACGAATATGAACCTGTTGTATATCAAAGTAAAATAGATACTTTGAATTTAATTTTTTGGATTTGTGACTTAACACTCGATACTGTTTAAAAAATCCTGATTACATCATAATTCAATAGTTAAAAAATGATACTTCAAAAACCTGCATTTGAATCAATAACCCCAAATTTTGGACACTCTTACACGTTTCAAAAATTTAGTGAGACCAATTTGAACAAGAGTACCATATGGCATTACCACCCAGAGATTGAACTTGTTTATGTAAATGGTGGTACAGGCAAGCGACAAGTGGGGAGCCACGTTTCCTATTTTACCGATGGCGAGCTCATACTCATAGGCAGTAATTTGCCCCATTGCGGTTTTACCGATAAACTTACGGGCAATAAAAGCGAAACGGTAATACAAATGAAAACCGATTTTCTGGGAAACGACTTTTTTAATATCCCGGAAATGAAGAAGATTCAAAAACTCTTCGAAATTGCCAAAGGTGGCGTTGTATTTTCGGGCAAGACCAAACGTAAAATTGGTGAAAAAATTGATGTTTTGGAATACCAGACCGATTTTCAAAGGCTATTGTCCATTCTAAATATTTTGAACGAGCTAGGAAATTCTCAGGACATAAAAGTCCTCAATGGGGAAGGCTTTTCTATGGAGGCCGAAGTAAAGGATAATGACCGCATAAACCTGGTGTTCAATTTTGTGAAGACCAATTTTAAGGAAGAAATACCATTGCAGGAAATGGCGGATTTAGTCAGCATGACCATACCTTCTTTTTGCAGGTATTTTAAAAAGATAACCAACAAGACCTTTATTCAATTTGTGAACGAATACAGGTTGGTACATGCCTCAAAATTATTGGCAGAAAAGCCCATGAGCATTACCGAAGTATGTTTTGAAAGTGGGTTCAACAATTTTTCCCATTTCAATAAATCTTTTAAAAAGTTTACGGGCCAGAACCCCTCCGAGTATCGAAACCAATTAAAAACCGTCTTACAATAAATGGATTTATTTTCAGATAGGATTTCACTTCATCTGCCAGATAGCGATATTGTATATTTTCCATCCTTTTTAACCGCTGATGATGCCGATTTTTATTTTAAGCAATTTAAGCGGCAAGTGCCTTGGCAGCAAGATGATATCAAGGTTTTTGGAAAAGTTTACCCGCAACCGCGCCTGACAGCGTTGTACGGAAATAACGGAAAAGCTTACTGCTATGCCAACATTACCATGCAACCACACGAATTCACCAAAGAACTTCTACAGATTAAAACCAAAATCGAAAAGCACACCACTGTTAAGTTCACTACCTGTTTATTGAATTTGTATAGACACGGTAAGGATAGCAATGGTTGGCATGCCGATGACGAAAAAGAACTAGGGCAAAATCCCGTTATTGCATCGATAACCCTGGGACAGGAGCGTTACTTTCATTTAAAGCATAAAAAGGATAAAACATTAAAGCATAAAATGCTGTTACGGCATGGTAGCTTATTGCTCATGCAGGGTGCGACCCAACATAATTGGTTACATCAAATACCAAAGACTGCAAAACCAGTATCAGAGCGCATAAATCTAACATTCAGGGTAATACCATAAAAAAACGCCCTTTAAAGGGCGTTTTTTTATGCCTGAGAGAGATAATGTACTGTCTTTAATTGAGTAGGCGACCCTATTAATTTCCTCATACTTCACCTCATATTTTATAGTTCAAAACCTGAGCCAAAAAAGCGTTCGATAATTAGTTCGTAACTTTGTAAGGCTATGAAGAAAGAATTTACAACAAGGGAATTGGACCGTATAATTGAAATGGCATGGGAAGACCGTACACCTTTTGATGCCATAACCTTTCAGTTTGGTATTTCGGAACAGGAAACCATTGAAATCATGCGGCGCGAAATGAAGCCGAGTAGTTTTCGCATGTGGCGCAAACGAGTACAGGGCAGAAGCACAAAACACGCTAAGCTACGCTCGGGGGACATTGACCGTTTTAAATGCAGTCGCCAAAAAAACATATCGGGCAATAAGATTTCCAAACGTTAGATGGCCACTTAGAAAAATGTAGAGAATATTATTCGTAAATACGGTTCAAGACAGCTGCCAAACGCACTCCGCCTTTTTGCAGTTGAGCCTCTACCGTATCCCACCAAACGTATCTGTATCGATATCCCAACTTCTCGCCTACCTGTACGGATTCATATAACTTACTGGCGATATCTTGGGATTCCTCTACCCAGTCATAAATATCTCCCTGTTGCATTGCTTTTATTCGGGGTTTGCTCAATCGTGGGAGTGAACTGGCCAATTCAGTATAACTCATACCATGGTCCTCTATCAAGTTCAAGTCCCATACCTTATGCAGGTTACTTCCCCTGCCGAACCATACTACCTGTATATCGTTACCGCCTTTGTCCGCCAACCGACCTACGTGCATGGGTTGATGTAGGTCACCAACCAAATGCACCAACATTTTTAGATAAAAGGCTTTATCCGCTCTGGAACTGGTTTCGTTCTTAATAATTTCAATACATTTTTCAATACCTGTGATAACATCACCATACTCGCTGGGTGTTTCATCCCCGTATTTTGCATACAACGGAAAATTCACGTAATGCCATGCGTTGAACTTTCTAAAGCTTCTATCCGCTTTTATTTCATCTGCAAAGTTGGATACCGCTGCCAAACTTTGTCCATCCAAGAGCTTGTCAATAGCTTTTTTTGCCTTTCTGCTCAGATGCTTTTGAGCTACGCTACCAACGACTCTATGTCCGGTTTTTGACCAAATCACCGTATTTGCGAACGATAGGTGCATTGCTAAAAATAAAACTATGGTTACCCGCTTCATATACTATTTTTGATGCTTCAAAAATAAGACATCGAAAATTAAGGTATTGTTAATACTTTTCTTCTTTATTTTTTTAAATTGATATTGCATTCTCAAAATATTGATATTGATACTAAAAAAAGTAAGACCAAAATTTCTCAGGTATTCAATAATACTACTATCCGTAATTTTATTGTTCGGGTCGCTGTTTTTTTTGAGTGTATATATTGGCGCATGGGGCAAATTGCCCGACAAAAAAGAACTCTCCAATTTAGAATATCAAAGAGCTTCCGAAGTGTACTCCGCAGATAGTGTTCTTATCGGCAAGTACTATTTGTTCGACAGGCAACCTGTAAGCTATGAAAACTTTCCGAAACATTTGTTGGATGCCTTGGTGGCTATTGAAGACGAACGTTTTTTTGAACATTCGGGCATAGACTACAAAAGTTTGCTGCGTGTGGGTGTAAAATCTATTTTGATGCAAGACCAATCTGCCGGTGGCGGTAGTACGTTGACACAACAACTGGCCAAAAACCTATATCCTAGGCGCAACCGAAAGGAGTCCAATTTAGCGGTTCACAAAATAAAAGAAATGATTATCGCTTCACGTCTGGAAGATAGTTACTCCAAAAAAGAAATATTGACCCACTACCTGAATACCGTTTCATTTGGCGACAATACTTTTGGGATAGAAAGTGCCTCTTTAAAGTTTTTTAATAAAAAAACAAAGCAGCTTACCATTGAAGAAGCTGCTGTTCTAGTAGGTATGCTTAAAGCCACCTATGGCTATAATCCAAGGGTGTTCCCCGGTAACAGTCTCGCAAGAAGAAACCTTGTTTTGGGGGCAATGGGCAAAAACGGATATTTAAAATCATATTCGCTGGATAGCCTGATCGCTATTCCCATAACATTGGATTATAGAAACTTTGACTATACCGATGGGCTTGCACCTTATTTTAGGGAAGAAGTGCGTAAACAGTTATTGCAATGGGTACAAGACCAAAACGATAATGGATCCGATTATAACATCTACACTAGCGGATTGAAGATTTATACCACCTTGGATTACACCATGCAGCAACTGGCCGAAAAATCAATGGAGCAACATATGGCCGTTTTGCAAAAAAACTTTGAAAAAAGCTATGGAAACAATGCGCCATGGACTACCGATAAAAAACTCATAGAAAAGCTGGTAAAGAGAACATCTAATTATAAAAAATTAAAAGCTTTAGGCCTACCGGAAAAACAAATAATGGATTCCCTTTCCAAGAAAAAGAAAATGACCCTGGCAGATTGGGACAGGGATATGGTTATGGATGTAAGCACTATCGACAGTGTAAAACATTACATGAAATTCTTGAACACAGGCTCTCTAGCAATCGAAGCAAAAACGGGAGCGGTAAAAACATGGATCGGTGGCGTGAGTTTCAAGCACTTTAAATATGATCATGTTTCGCAAAGCCAACGTCAGGTGGGTTCTACGTTCAAACCTATTGTATATACGGCAGCCCTGGAAAGCGGCATAGAGCCCTGTACCTACTTTTCTGCCCAAGAAATAGCATACAAAAACCTCAAAGGATGGAGCCCCAGCAATTCCGGCAATAAAGATGAAGGATACCTTAATTACTCTATGGAAGAAGCGTTGAGCAACTCAGTAAACACGGTATCGGTCAAAATATTGGAAAAAACGGGAATCCCTAAAATTTTGGAACAGGCCAAAAACATGGGTATTACTGCGGAACTCCCTCAGCAGCCCTCCTTGGCGTTGGGCACGGGCGAAATAAAAATAACCCAATTGGCAGGTGCCTATGCCAGTTTTATCAATGACGGCATACCTGCAAAGCCATTTTTGATAACTGCTATAACTACCAAAAAAGACTCGGTTCTAGCTATTTTTAAACCGAAGATGGCAGAAAAAAGAGCTTTTTCAGAAGAAAATGGGCAAATTATGCTAGAAATGATGAAAGCCACCATTGATGACGGCACCGCATCCAGAATTAGATCTACTTACCTATTGAACAATGCCATAGCTGGCAAGACTGGTACTACGCAAAACAACAAAGACGCCTGGTTCGTAGCGGTAACCCCAAAACTCGTTCATGTAAGTTGGGTTGGCCTGGACAACCACGAAATCGGCTTTAAAAGCACGGCTCTGGGACAGGGTGCCAACGCCGCCCTTCCCCTATTTGCGCTTTGGATGCAAAAATTAAATTCCAATAAAAAATTTGACTCCTACACCAAGGCGTCCTTTCCCAAGGCCAGCGAATCGGTTTTGGAAAAACTGGATTGCAAGCCGATAAAAAGAGACGGTTTCTTTAAGCGCCTTTTTAAAAATCCGAATAAAAAGAAGACAAAAAAGTTTAAAAATAAAGATTGAATTTAATGAAAAACCTTCTACTTGTTTTCTTGATCATGCCCTTTACCCTAGTGATAGGACAAAATATCATTTCAGAAGAAATACAATTAAAAAACGGTGGGATTCATCTGCCCGGCACTCTGAGCTATCCAGATTCAGAAGAAAAAGTACCCTTGGTGATTTTTGTACATGGGTCCGGGAACATAGACCGAAATGGAAACCAAGCAGGAACTCCAGTAAAGGCCGATTATATCAAAATTTTGGCCGATAGCCTAAACCAAGAAGGAATTGCTTTTTACAGATATGACAAAAGAACCGCCACGCCATCTAACTTAAACAAGCTGGAAAGCATTACATTGTCCGATTTTGTTTTGGATGCTAAAATGGCCATTGATTTTTTTTCCAATGATGGGCGATTCAATTCCATTGTTCTTATAGGCCATAGCCAAGGCTCCTTGGTGGCCATGTTGAGCGTTACCGATGCTGTTGATGGTTTTATTTCCTTGGGAGGGCCCAGCCAGTCAATAGACAAGGTTTTTATAGCTCAATTAAGCAAACAGAACAAAGCGTTTGAAAGTGTGGTACGGCAACATTTGGAGGAGTTGGCCACAACGGATACCATCCAAAAAGTAAATCCGTTTTTAACCTCCATATTTGCCCCGAAAAACCAAAAATTCATAGCGGATTGGATGAAGTATCATCCAAAAAAAGAAATCGAGAAGTTAACCCTCCCTATCTTGATAATAAACGGTGATGTTGATTTACAGGTTACGGTAGAAGATGCCGAAAATCTTCATAAGGCGAATGCCAATAGCCGATTGCAGATTATCCCTAAAATGAACCATGTGCTGAAAATCGTAAATTCAATGGAAGAAAATATTAGGGCCTACTCGGACAAGAGTGTGCCACTTTCTACCGAATTGATTTCTACAATTACTGATTTCATTAAGAAAACCAACTAAAACACATTCGTTTTTCACCATACAATTAGGATTTTTTTAACGCATATTTAGCTTAAATTTGCGCTGACTAATTCCAAACCAAAAAAATGATAAGAAGGCTAGTTTCCCTTACATTCTTATTTTTTACCGTACTTATTTTCAGTCAAAGCCAAACTAAATCATTTACCGTAAAATTCATATCAGAAACCATAGTTCCCGATGGCATAATGGACGAGCCCATATGGGAAAAGGCAGAACTTGTCAATGAATTTCAACAATACTTTCCTACCGATAATAAATCTGCGGAATTCCAGACCGAAATAAAGATGTTGGTCAGTAAAACCACACTCTATGTTGGGTTAAAAGTATACACCCCTGGCGATGATTATGTCATTCCCTCCCTAGAGCGGGATTTTAGGGCCGGAGGCAATGATAACATAAGTATCATGTTCGATACTTTTAACGACGGCACCAATGCTTTTCTTTTTGGGACAAACCCGTATGGTGTGAGGAGAGAGGCCTTAATTTCTAACGGCGGAGGCGAAAATGGTAGTTTTACCACATCTTGGGATGTAAAATGGAAAGGTGATGCCCAAATGTACGACGGCTATTACACAGCAGAAATGGCCATACCTTTGACTTCTTTTAAATTTACCGAGGGCGAGACCAAATGGCGTTTTCAAAGCTACAGGTTTGATATGCAAAACAACGAAACCAGTTCTTGGTATCCGGTACCGCAAAATCAATCTATCTTCAGTTTGGCTTTTATGGGCGATATGGTTTTTGAGCGGCCCTTAGGCAAATCAAGAACCCCTTTGGCCCTAATTCCATACATCAATACAATTTCAGAGAAAGATTTTGAAGGCGATGAGGGCGACACCCGTTTTAAGGTGGGTGGTGATGCCAAAGTGGCCATAGGTAATGGTATGAACCTTGATATTACCGTTAACCCGGATTTCTCGAATGTAGAGGTTGACAATATCTTCACCAATCTTACCCGCTTTGAAATCTCGTTGCCTGAACGTAGACAGTTTTTTGTGGATAATAATGACCTTTTCGGAAACTTTGGCGGTGGTCGGGATGCGAATCCTTTTTTTTCAAGACGTATCGGTATTGCCACTGATACTGAAGGGAATTCCGTAGAAAACGATATCATAGGTGGTATTCGTTTAAGCGGAAAGTTGAACGACAATTTAAGGCTGGGTTTTTTGAACATACAAACGGACAAGGATGAGAGCCGAGAAATCGCATCAAACAACAATATGATGCTGGCCCTGCAACAAAAAGTATTCTCCCGCTCCAATATAGGTATGTTTTTTATCAATAGGCAGGCCTTTGGGAATGAAGATTTTTTGACGCCTGATGAAAAATATAACCGCGTAATAGGTATAGACTATAACTTGGCCTCTGCCGACAATACGTGGAACGGCAAAGTGTATGCACATAAATCTTTTCAACCTGGAGATACCAAAGGAAACTTTTCTACTGGTGCAAATCTAGGCCGTAATACCCGGTATTGGTCCATATTTTCAGATTGGGTCTACGTTGATGAGGATTTTCAATCGGATTTGGGTTTTATACGAAGAAAGGATATTGTTAAGGGTGTAGCATCTATCCAACGTAGGTTTTGGCCCAAAAAAGGCCCCATCAACAATCATGGTCTTGAAGTTTTTCCAGTAATTATATGGCGACCCGGTCTTGATTTTCAAAAAACCGACCACACCTTTAATGCAAATTATAGTTTCGAGATGAAAAATCTTTCCGAATTCGGGGTAGAGTTTTCAAATCGGTTTATTTTCTTAACCGACTCTTTTGATCCTACAGGTTCTGATGATGGTCTAGAACTTCCTGGTAATCAAGGATATCATTTTAATGCAGTAAGTTTTGGCTATCAATCCAATAGGGCCAAAGTTTTGGCTTTTGAAGGTGAAAGCTCTATCGGTAGATTTTTTAACGGTGATAGATTCTCTATTAGAGGTGAAGCCATCCTAAGGCTACAACCCAAAGTACGAATAGGCCTAAATGTGAATTATGACAGGATTTCGCTACCTGAACCATTTCCCAGTGCAGATTTATGGTTGATAAGCCCAACAGCAAATATAACATTTAGTAAGTCTATTTTTTGGTCCACCATATTTCAATACAGTAATCAAAGGGATAATCTAGGTATCAACTCCCGTTTACAATGGCGTTTTGCCCCGCTATCCGATCTGTTCATTGTATATAATGACAATTATGCGGTAAATATATTTGAGCCCAAGTTTCGTTCCATCAACTTAAAATTGACCTATTGGTTGAATATTTAGGCACTATTTAATTGTAAAGGCTAGTATAACGGTCATGTTTATTTTCAATTTGAAATACTTTGTTTTCAATCGATACAAAATTTGAATGTTTGAGACATCCATCCACTTATAAAATGCTTTGTTCGGACCTTGACGGTACATTATTGACTACCAAAAGTGATGTTTCGCATTTTACCGTTTCACAAATTTCGAAAATCAAGGAGCAAGTACGTATAATTTTGGTTTCGGCCCGTATGCCAAAATCCATGAAGTATGTCCAAAGAGACTTGGGTATTGATGAACAGCCCATAATTTGTTATAACGGTGCTTTGGTTTTGGATGGAAAAAAAGAGATACACTCCATATTCATACAAATTGATGCATTATCGCAAATTCACTTATTGGCCGAAAAAAATAACGTTCAACTGGGTATATATTGCAATGATGAATGGTATGTGGAAAAAGATTCTGAGCGAGTTCAAAAAGAGATAAGATATACCAAGGCAAATCCCGTTTTTAAGAATACCTTGGAAACTATCCTTGATTTGAAAAAAAGAAAATTAGGCGCACACAAAATCATGCTAATGGGAACAAAACAAAAGGTGGACATTATATTTCCCATACTACGAAATAGCTTAGGAAATATACTTCACTTTTATCGTTCCAACGATACTTTGATCGAAGTAGCCCCGAAAAGTGTTTCAAAACTATCAGCTATCAAGCTTTTACTCAAAAAAGAGGAAACATTGGCCAATGTCATAGCCTTTGGCGATAATTACAATGACCTGGAAATGTTGAAAAATGTTGGCTGTGGCGTAGCCGTGGCCAATGCCAGGCACGAAGTAAAGAAAACCGCCAAACACATAACTTTATCAAATATAGAAGACGGCGTAGCACATTTTGTAAAAGGGCATCTTATTATTTGAGCTATATTTGAAAAAGCTCAAGACCTATTTACATGAACGAACCGTTAGTAAGCAATGACACCGTAGTATTTGGATTATTGACCTTATGCCTAGGGTTTATTTTTTATACCTCATCCTTAAAATCGGGGTTTTGGAAAAAATTCTACAATATAGTCCCTGCGGTATTGATGTGCTATCTACTACCTGCCCTTTTGGCCAGTGCCGGCCTGATTTCAGATAAAACCTCAAATCTGTATTTCGTGGCCAGTAGATATTTACTCCCTGCCGCTCTGGTTTTAATGACATTGAGCATAGACCTCAAAGCCATTGCGAACTTGGGCTCAAAGGCAATAATCATGTTTCTTACCGGGAGTGTGGGGATAATCATTGGTGGACCATTGGCGATACTTATCGTTTCCATTTTTTCCCCTGAAACTGTTGGCGGTAATGATTTTGATGCTATCTGGAGAGGACTCTCTACCATAGCGGGGAGTTGGATCGGTGGTGGTGCCAACCAAGCAGCCATGCTCGAAATCTTTCAATACAACCCAGAAAAATATGGCGGTATGGTACTGGTAGATATTGTTGTAGCTAATGTCTGGATGGCTGTTATTCTTCTAGGCGTGGGTAAAACAAAACGAATTGACCGTTGGTTGAAAGCCGATACATCTGCTATTGAGACTCTTAAAATCAAAGTAACGGAATTCACCGAAAAAATTACCCGTGTACCTACGTTGAACGATTATATGATGTTACTCTTTTTTGCATTTACGGCTACAGGCATGGCCCACTTTTTTGGTGACACCATTAGCGAATACTTAAGTCTGAATTTTGAAATGGTAAGCGATAAAAAAAGTTTTGCATCCTTTTTAGGTTCCCAGTTTTTTTGGATGGTAGTTATTGCCACATTGGCAGGAATCTCACTTTCGTTTACTAAAGCAAAAAATTATGAAGGTGCCGGAGCAAGCAAGATAGGTGGCATGTTCATTTATATACTTGTGGCCACCATAGGAATGAAAATGGATCTTGGCAAGGTGCTGGAAAACCCAGGGTTGATAGCGATAGGTTTTATATGGATAGCATTTCATGCCGGATTGCTCATTGTTATGGCAAAGTTGATCAAAGCACCCTACTTTTTTTTGGCGGTAGGCAGTCAGGCCAATGTGGGCGGTGCTGCATCGGCACCTGTAGTTGCCGCAGAATTTCATCCTTCGTTAACTTCGGTAGGTGTATTGTTGGCCGTTTTTGGTTATGTCGTGGGAACAGGTGGAGCGTTACTTTGTGCTTACCTTATGGAAGTTGCTTCAAATGTTTAGAATTTCGTAAACTTTATGGATATTTGCGCCACCAAAAATTCTACCATGAAAAATATCTTGTTTTTTGCCGTAATCGGTCTTTTATTGATTTCTTGCAATACCGATACTCCCCAGACCATGACCGTTACCGGAAACGTTAAGGGTTTGAAAAAAGGAACGTTGTACCTTCAACATGTACCGGATACCGTTTTGGTCAACGTAGATTCCCTTCAAATAAACGGGGACGGAAATTTTACTTTTAAAACCGAATTGGAAAGTCCCGAAATATTTTATCTATACCTTGACAAAAAAGATAATAACGATATAAATGACAGAATCACCTTTTTCGGGGAACCTGGCATGATAACCATAAACACTACTTGGAACACGTTTGATTTAAATGCGAAAATCGAAGGGTCTGCCACACAAAAAAAACTGGATGAATACCGGAAAAATATGACACGGTTCAACAAAAAAAATCTAGATTACTTTACCGTAGCCTCTGACCCGGACATAAAAAGCGATTCTTTGGCGGTAGATTCCATTCAAAAGTTAAGCGATAAAAATGTGCAAAGAAGTTATGCATTTGCGTTAAATTATGCCCTTAACAATACAGATTCTTACATAGCACCATACATTGCATTAAATGAGGTATCCGATGCCAATATAAAGTATTTAGACTCTATCAATAACAACCTGACCGCTGAAGTCGCAAATTCTAAATATGGTAAAGCACTTCAAAGATATTTGGATAAACTAAAAACCAATTAAAACAAAAGCATCCCGTGGGATGCTTTTGTTTTAATTTTTAGCCTGACTATGGAAAAATGTTCTCAAACGCTTGTATCGAGATTGCGAAAAATACACTCTATAAGTGTCTTGAATATGACGTTGATGGGAGATAGGTAAACTTATCCCAAGGTAATTAACCACCTATTTTATTCAATTTTTCTACAAGCTTTGTAGCTTTGGTCTGAAGTTCCTGACGCACACTTTTAAAGTGGGCCTTTCTGTTTTCCACATCTTTTTGGTTCACTTTCGCAATCAATTCATCAAACGTAGCAATAGCACCATCTATAACTTCTAAACCTTCCTTGGAATCATGCTTATTATTTGCAGCTTCTACAATATATACAGCCTCAATAATATCGCCTAAAACATAATTTATATCTTTCTTTAAATCTTTTATACTTGCCATTATTTCAAATTTTGCGTAAAAATACGGTTTTTCTATACGGTAACTTCCAAAAGCTGTGCATCATTTGTTTTGATACGTATTTTAGTACTGGATGCAGGTACTAAAATAGTTTCCCCCTTGGTTACAGTTTCGGCAGCGAAATCGTTTTCAATTTGGGCGATGCCATTTACGCACATGTAAATCGTGAATGAATCTCTTTGAGAAACATCCTGAATCAATTCTTGGGTCAAGTGCATAAACCTTGTTTTGAAGTACGGGCAGTCTACCATGCTATTGGGAGTGTTGGTCTCTTTAGGATAATTCACCTTAAAATCATTCTTTTTGGAGTAATCTATGGCATCCAAGGCCAGTTCAGTATGGAGTTCCCTTAAATTTCCGTTTTTATCCTTTCTTTTAAAATCAAAGACCCTGTAGGTTATATCGGAAGTCTGTTGAATCTCAGCCAATAAAACCCCTGCTCCGATAGCATGTATTTTCCCTGTGTTGATGAAAAAAGTATCACCTTCTTTCACGGGTTCGTAATTCAGCAAGTTCAACAGCGTATCATCTTTTAAGCTTTGCGAATATTCTTCTTTTGTGACATCTTTATTGAAACCTATGATAAGGTTTGCATCGGTATCCGCATCCATAACATACCACATCTCGGTTTTACCAAAAGAATCGTGCCGTGCCCTGGCCAGTGCATCATTGGGGTGCAGTTGTATGGAAAGGTCCTTTTTGGCATCGATAAACTTTATCAATATGGGAAATTCGTTTCCAAAACGCTCAAAAATACGCTTCCCCATAAGTGTTTCCGGATAGTCATCGATCAAGTCCTGAAGTGATTTTCCTTTTAGCTCCCCATTTGCAACAACCGAAACATCTCCCTTAACACCAGAAAGTTCCCAACTTTCGCCCGTAGTATCGTTTTGAACAGGTTTTTCTAAAATTTCTTTAAGTTTGGAACCGCCCCATAGCCGTTCTTTTAAAATAGGTCTGAATTTTAAGGGATATAGGCTCATACGATTTTTTTTAAGGCTTTTAAAGCCCTCTTCACGTGCTGGTTTGCCGTTACGTTATTGAAAACCATAATAATTTCACCCTGCTTATCAACAACATAGGTTTCCCGGCCTGGCAGAATAAACAGACTCTTTTCTACTTTGAAAAGCCGTCTTACCTTGTTTTGGGTATCCGCCAAAAGAATGAAGGGAAGGTTATGCTTTTCGGTAAACTTTTGATGGCTATTTTCAGTATCCGAACTTATACCTATGACTTCTGCACCGAGTTCGGTGAATTCCTCATAACTATCCCTAAATGAACAGGCCTCGGCAGTACAGCCCGGCGTATTGTCTTTTGGATAAAAATAAATGACCAAAGGTTTTTTGCCTACCCATTCTGTAGTGGAAAATGTGTTACCGTTTTGGTCGCGCAACGAAAACTCTGGAATTGTGTCCCCTATTTTTAGTCCCATTTATCCTGAAAAAGTAACAAAGTTTCTTGGCGTTTCATAAAGTGTAACTTCCAACTCATTGTCGGCATTGATATGCGGTCGTAGTTTATTGAAAATAACCACGGCAATATTTTCCGCAGTAGGGTTCAAGTTTTTGAACTCAGGGACCTCTTCATTTAAGTTTTTATGGTCCATGCAATCTTCGACCTCACTCTTGATAAGGTCTTTCAAAATTTTAACATCTATCACAAAACCTGTTTCTGGGTCTATTTCGCCAGTGACACTCACTATAAGTTCATAATTGTGCCCGTGAAATTTTGGGTTATTGCATTTTCCAAAAACCGCATCGTTTTTTTCAAAACTCCAGTCTGGTCTATATAAGCGATGAGCCGCATTGAAATGTGCCTTTCTACTAACTTTTACTTTCATACGTTTTAACGATTTTCGATTAGATGTGAATAGAATTTGTCAAAAATAATCTTGAACCATTCCGTATATTTTTCGGGCGACCTATAAATGTCCTCTTTTACCGCTTCTGGTCTCATCCATTTCCAATCCGCGACTTCATCAGGATTGATTTTTGGAGCATCGTTGTATTTTCCTATCATAACATGATCCAATTCATGTTCCGTAAGCCCATTATCAAAAGGAGCTTTGTATATGAACGATATTACTTCCTCCAATTCGGCCATAAAACCCATTTCCTCTTGCAACCTTCTTTTTCCTGCTTGTATATTGGTTTCGCCCACACGTTGGTGGCTACAACATGTATTGGTCCATAAAAGCGGGGAATGGTACTTATGTGCGGCACGTTGTTGTAGCATAGTCTCGCCCTTATCGTTCATTATAAAAACAGAAAAAGCCCTATGGAGGAGTGCTTTCTCATGAGCTTCCATTTTTGGCATGGTACCAATTTGCTCATCGGCCTCGTTGACCAATATTACATTTTCTTCTTTCATACTGTAAAAATAACACCTTTCCCTCTTAGTTTAAAGGGTAAGACCATTATAAAAATCAATACGAACAAATATGAAAACTATGGATAATGAAATTGGCAGATTAGAAGAATCTCGGAGATTTAAGGTTACCTTTTGTGCTAATGAAGTCATACCGTAGAATTACCTCGAAAGAACCATCATTGAAAGCGGCACTACCAAGTTCGGTAATCTCGCGGTCATAGGCTAGACCCAGCAAAAATCCGTCTGAAATATTGAACCCTACCATACCGCTCAAAGCGGCATCCCAGCGATATGCTCCTCCGAGTATCAATTTTTCGTTCAACATAAAATTAGCGGAAACATCAACCTGTAAAGGCGCTCCTTTGACTGCTTTGGTCAATAAAGTAGGTTTGAATTTTAAAGAAGGATTCAAATCCCACACATAACCCGTTATCAAATAAAAGTTCATTTGTTCCTTAGCGGTAGAGAGTGACGATTCGTCAAAATGAGAGGTTTCCAAAAATCTAGGTACAGATACCCCGGCATAGAATTTATCGGTATGATAATATATCCCTGCACCTACATTAGGTGAGAGTCTATTGTCAATATCAGTCTCTAATGTTGGGTCCGAAGTAAATTGGTTCAATTCTGAAAACCGAACATCCAAAAGGTTTATACTTCCTTTTAACCCAAAACTGAGTTTACTTTTGGTCGATGTCCAAATAGTATAAGAAAAATCTAGGTCAAAGTTTGTTTCGGATGTGGGCCCAATTTTATCGTTTACAATAGAAAAACCCAGTCCCACACCCCTATACCCTACTGGGGAATGTACATTTAGTGTTTGGGTTACCGGAGCACCTTCTAGGCCGACCCATTGCGATCTATGTAGGGCCGCAACGCTCATATGCCCGCGAGAACCAGCATAACCGGGGTTTACGCTCACTGTATTGTACATGTATTGCGTGTACTGTGCATCTTGCTGGGCGTTCAAGGAATTTGATACCATTAGAACCAACACTCCACAAACGGTAAAAAACCGTTTGTAAAATTTGATATGTTTACCGCATTGATCCATTGTTATCTGTTTATATAAATGTAGCCCGAAAGCATCTTGGCATTGTTTGTTTCATCTTTGTAATCCAGTATATAGAAATACGTACCAACAGGTAATTTATTGTCCTTTGCTACGGTAACCCTACCGTTTGAAGTACCATCAAAAACATTGCCTTGGGTATTGTAGGCTTTGGTAACATATACCAATACACCCCACCTATTATAAATTTTCAAAGTATTGTCTGGGTAATTTTCCAATCCGCCAATAGTTAAAACATCATGTATACCGTCACCATTGGGTGTTATCACATTAAATACTTCTATGGTTTCCTCAGAAGCGACTAAGTCAGATTCCAAGTAATTTGGTATACCATTTCCATCAGCATCATCATTGGCATAATTGCCATCATTATTTGAATCTTCATCAATTGTAGCGATACCATCGTCATCGTCATCAGTATCCCTATAATCCGATTCATCATCACCATCATTGTTTGGTAGATCATTGAAAGGATTATTGATTTCGTCGTTTATGTCATCATCAATTTGTAAATCTCCCTCATAACCATCATCAAGACCATCGTTGTCCTTATCCGAACCGGTAAAGGTTACATCGGCAATACCATCATGGTCATTATCGTGTGCCTCGATATTGTCCGGTACATTGTCGTTGTCACTATCTTCGTCAACATAGTCGGGAATACCATCCAAATCGGTGTCGATAGGAATCAAACCAATGTTTCCGTTGTTTTCATAAGCATCATCAAGGCCGTTACTATTTAAATCCGTTCCACTTGGAGGTAAATAGTCTATTGTAGTTTGCGCTTCAACGTTATCGGGAATACCATCATCATCACTATCTATATCCAGATAATCCGGAATTCCATCAGTATCAGAATCGGTGACATCGGTTGATGGGTCATTATCACCATCTAGATTCAAATCTTCAAAACTGTCCAAAATACCATCATTGTCACTATCCAGATCAATAGCATCGGACACAACAATGGTAATGGTTGATGTATCACAATTGCCCGAAGTGTCACATACAGTATAATCAAAAGAATCTGTCCCAGTAAAACCTGTATTTGGAACATATTCAACATCATCATCTGATGGATTATTTGCCGTACCGTTATTATTAATGTTCAATGTTCCGTTTGACGGATTAGTCGCTACGAAAGTTCCAACACTGGGCAAATCGTTGTCATTGGTACGCCAAGCTATGGCGACCGGAGTATTTTCTTGCGTGGCGGTAGAATCGTCATTGGTATCAAGAATTGGAACAACATCTATAGTAACGGCTGCCGTGCTGCAATCTCCAAAAGAATTACAGACTGTATATGTGAATGAGTCCGTCCCATTATAATCAGGGTTTGGAGTATAAGTTACTATGTCGTCGACAGGATTGTTCGGAGTACCATTAGTATCAATATCAACAGAGCCATTTGCAGGATCGGAGGTAGTCAAATCCCCTATAATTGGTAAACCCGTATCGTTTGCATATATATCGATGATAATGGAATCATCTTCATCAACGGTCGCCAAATCATTTACCAAAGTTGCAGCTTGTTGTAAACAAACTACAGTAAAGCTTGGTAAATTACTGGTGTTTCCCGCTTTAGTGATAGATGCTGTATAACGAACAACGCTCTGGGTAGCAATGACGGTTGGCCTTACTTGGTCCCCACCAACCAATGGACTCCAAGTAACCGTTGTGGGGTCGGTAACACTGGCCGAAATATCTAAGGTAACTTCATTGTCAGGAGCGGTACAATCTGTTAAAATAAAGTAGCTTGTTGCATTTGTACCACATAAAGTACCATCGTAAACTGCAAAATATACGCCTGGAGTACTTGTTTCGTAAAAGAAATCGGTACCTAATACCGTTGAAGTATCTGAAGCTTCATACCAACGATAATTATTTTCGTCACTACTATTTGGAGCCTGTAGTAAAAACTGTGCATTGACACTTACATTGCTCAACAGTGTAAATACAGAGACCAAAAGCAGTAATTGATGTAGTTTAAACGATTTCAAACTGTACAAATAAGTTTTAGATTGATTTTTTTAATTACTTGACTACGAATACCACGTTGATAAGTGTATTATAATCCGTAGGAATATTTTCTACTTCTATGGTAAGGTTACCATTTGCATCAATACTCATAAAATTTGGGTCACCAAGATCTGTTTCAAAAACGCTTGGGTCAGCATAGGTAACATAATAATATAGCTCGGTTCTACCATATGTTGGCACTGCAGTTGGTGCTCCGGCACTCCCAACGGTAGGTGTCCCGAATTGATCTATATATAATTGGTACAAATCAATACTTTTAACTCCAGTCGTTGATGCGTCTACTGTTATTGACGGTGGATAAAATATCCTTGCCGCTTTAGAAGTTATCGGGGCAATATCCTGTATCACATCTTCAACCGTAGCTTCGGTATTCCCATCGCCATCTACATCAACAGGTGAATCAGAATCTACCTCTGATGCATCTTGTTCATCTGTATTGTCATAGTACACCGATAAATCTATAGCTGGGGTCGGGGTTGGGTCTCCGGTTAAGCTTAAAATATCACTACTTAAAGAAAGGTCTTGATCATCTGTCGCTGGATCTCCTGTTGGACCGACTGGACCGGCTGGGCCTGTTGCTCCCACTGGACCGGCTGGACCTGTTGCGCCCGTTGCTCCTGTTGCCCCTACTGGACCGGCTGGGCCTGCGGGACCTGTTGCGCCTGTTGCTCCCGTTGCTCCTACTGGACCGGCTGGGCCTGCGGGACCTGTTGCGCCCTCTAGGCTCGCCAAAAAGTCGGCCTCGGTGCCCGTGTTACCGGCATCGAGCCATATCTGGTAGGCGGAGTCACCGTCCGTCCCGTTCGTTCCGTTCGCTCCTGCTGGACCGGCTGGGCCTATTGCTCCCACTGGACCGGCTGGACCTGTTGCGCCCGTTGCCCCTACTGGACCGGCTGGGCCTGTTGCGCCTGTTGCGCCTGCTGGGCCTATCGGGCCCTGTGCGCCCTCAAGGCTTGCCAAAAAGTCGGCCTCGGTGCCCGTGTTGCCGGCATCGAGCCATATCTGGTAGGCGGAGTCGCCGTCAGTTCCGTTCGTTCCGTTAGCTCCCGCTGGACCGACTGGACCGGCTGGACCTGTTGCGCCCGTTGCCCCTACTGGACCGGTTGCACCTGCTGGGCCTATCGGGCCCTGCGCGCCCTCGAGGCTTGCCAAAAAGTCGACCTCGGTGCCCGTGTTACCGGCATCGAGCCATATCTGGTAGGCAGAGTCGCCGTCCGTCCCGTCCGTTCCGTTCGTTCCGTCAGCTCCCGCTGGACCGGTTGCACCCGTTGCGCCCGTTGGACCGGCTGGGCCTGCTGGACCGGTTGCTCCCGTTGCCCCTACTGGGCCCTGTGCGCCCTCGAGGCTTGCCAAAAAGTCGGCCTCGGTGCCCGTGTTACCGGCATCGAGCCATATCTGATAGGCGGAATCGCCGTCCGTCCCGTCCGTTCCGTTAGTTCCCGCTGGACCCGTTGCGCCCGTTGCCCCTACTGGACCGGCTGGGCCTGTTGGACCTGTTGCGCCCTCGAGGCTTGCCAAAAAGTCGGCCTCGGTGCCCGTGTTGCCGGCATCGAGCCATATCTGATAGGCGGAATCGCCGTCCGTTCCGTTTGTTCCGTTAGTTCCGTTCGTTCCGTTAGCTCCTGCTGGACCGGTTGCCCCTACTGGACCGGCTGGGCCTGTTGGACCAGCTGGACCCTGTGCGCCCTCAAGGCTTGCCAAAAAGTCGGCCTCGGTGCCCGTGTTACCGGCATCGAGCCATATCTGGTAGGCGGAGTCGCCGTCCGTCCCGTTCGTTCCGTTAGCCCCTGCTGGACCGGCTGGGCCTGTTGCCCCTACTGGACCTGCTGGACCGGTTGCTCCGGTCGGGCCTATCGGGCCCTGAGCGCCCTCGAGGCTTGCCAAAAAGTCGGCCTCGGTGCCCGTGTTACCGGCATCGAGCCATATCTGGTAGGCGGAGTCGCCGTCCGTCCCGTTAGTTCCGTTAGCCCCTGCTGGACCGGCTGGGCCTGTTGCGCCCGTTGCTCCTGTTGCCCCTGCTGGACCGGTTGCTCCGGTCGGGCCTATCGGGCCCTGAGCGCCCTCGAGGCTCGCCAAAAAGTCGGCCTCGGTGCCCGTGTTGCCGGCATCGAGCCATATCTGGTAGGCGGAGTCGCCGTCCGTCCCGTTCGTTCCGTTAGTTCCGTTAGTTCCTGCTGGACCCGTTGCGCCCGTTGGACCGGCTGGGCCCTGTGCGCCCTCAAGGCTTGCCAAAAAGTCGGCCTCGGTGCCCGTGTTACCGGCATCGAGCCATATCTGGTAGGCGGAGTCGCCGTCCGTCCCGTTCGTTCCGTTCGCTCCTGCTGGACCGGCTGGGCCTGTTGCCCCTACTGGACCGGCTGGACCTGTTGCGCCTGCTGGGCCTATCGGGCCCTGTGCGCCCTCGAGGCTCGCCAAAAAGTCGGCCTCGGTGCCCGTGTTACCGGCATCGAGCCATATCTGGTAGGCGGAGTCGCCGTCCGTTCCGTCCGTCCCGTTCGTTCCGTTAGCTCCCGCTGGACCGGCTGGACCTGTTGCGCCCTCGAGGCTTGCCAAAAAGTCGGCCTCTGTACCCGTATTACCGGCATCGAGCCATATCTGGTAGGCGGAGTCGCCGTCCGTCCCGTTCGTTCCGTTCGTTCCGTCAGCTCCTGCTGGACCTGTTGCTCCCACTGGACCGGCTGGACCTGTTGCGCCCGTTGCTCCTGTTGCCCCTACTGGACCGGTTGCTCCGGTCGGGCCTATCGGGCCCTGAGCGCCCTCGAGGCTCGCCAAAAAGTCGGCCTCGGTGCCCGTGTTACCCGCATCGAGCCATATCTGGTAGGCGGAGTCGCCGTCCGTCCCGTTCGTTCCGTTAGTTCCGTTAGCTCCTGCTGGACCGGTTGCTCCGGTCGGACCGGCTGGACCTGCGGGACCTGTTGCGCCTGCTGGGCCTATCGGGCCCTGAGCGCCCTCGAGGCTTGCCAAAAAGTCGGCCTCTGTACCCGTATTACCGGCATCGAGCCATATCTGATAGGCGGAGTCGCCGTCCGTCCCGTTCGTTCCGTTAGTTCCGTTAGCTCCTGCTGGACCGGCTGGGCCCTGTGCGCCCTCGAGGCTCGCCAAAAAGTCGGCCTCGGTGCCCGTGTTGCCCGCATCGAGCCATATCTGGTAGGCGGAATCGCCGTCAGTTCCGTTAGTTCCGTTAGCCCCTGCTGGACCGGCTGGGCCTGTTGCTCCCGTTGCCCCTACTGGACCTGCTGGACCCGTTGCGCCCGTTGGACCCTGTGCGCCCTCGAGGCTCGCCAAAAAGTCGGCCTCGGTGCCCGTGTTGCCGGCATCGAGCCATATCTGGTAGGCGGAGTCGCCGTCAGTTCCGTTAGTTCCGTTAGCCCCTGCTGGACCGGTTGCTCCCGTTGCCCCTACTGGACCTGCTGGACCCGTTGCGCCTTCGAGGCTCGCCAAAAAGTCGGCCTCGGTGCCCGTGTTGCCGGCGTCGAGCCATATCTGGTAGGCGGAATCGCCGTCCGTCCCGTCCGTTCCGTTAGCCCCTGCTGGACCGGTTGCGCCTGCTGGGCCTATCGGGCCCTGAGCGCCCTCGAGGCTCGCCAAAAAGTCGGCCTCGGTGCCCGTGTTGCCGGCATCGAGCCATATCTGGTAGGCGGAATCACCGTCCGTCCCGTCCGTCCCGTTAGCTCCTGCCGGACCTGCGGGACCTGTTGCGCCTGCTGGGCCTATCGGGCCCTGAGCGCCCTCGAGGCTTGCCAAAAAGTCGGCCTCGGTGCCCGTGTTGCCGGCATCGAGCCATATCTGGTAGGCGGAGTCGCCGTCCGTCCCGTCCGTCCCGTTAGCTCCTGCCGGACCTGCGGGACCTGTTGCGCCTGCTGGGCCTATCGGGCCCTGAGCGCCCTCGAGGCTCGCCAAAAAGTCGGCCTCGGTGCCCGTGTTGCCCGCATCGAGCCATATCTGGTAGGCGGAATCGCCGTCCGTCCCGTTCGTTCCGTTCGTTCCGTTAGCCCCTGCTGGACCGACTGGACCTGTTGCGCCCGTTGCGCCCGTTGGACCGGCTGGGCCCTGAGCGCCCTCGAGGCTCGCCAAAAAGTCGGCCTCGGTGCCCGTGTTACCGGCATCGAGCCATATCTGGTAGGCGGAATCGCCGTCAGTTCCGTTCGTTCCGTTAGCCCCTGCTGGACCGGCTGGACCTGTTGCGCCTGCTGGGCCTATCGGGCCCTGTGCGCCCTCGAGGCTTGCCAAAAAGTCGGCCTCGGTGCCCGTGTTGCCGGCATCGAGCCATATCTGGTAGGCGGAGTCGCCGTCCGTCCCGTTAGCTCCGTTCGTTCCGTTAGTTCCTGCTGGACCGACTGGACCGGCTGGACCTGTTGCTCCCGTTGCGCCTATCGGGCCCTGTGCGCCTTCGAGGCTCGCCAAAAAGTCGGCCTCGGTGCCCGTGTTACCGGCATCGAGCCATATCTGGTAGGCGGAGTCGCCGTCCGTCCCGTCCGTTCCGTTAGCCCCTGCTGGACCGGTTGCGCCCGTTGCTCCCACTGGACCGGCTGGACCTGTTGCGCCTGCTGGGCCTATCGGGCCCTGTGCGCCCTCGAGGCTCGCCAAAAAGTCGGCCTCGGTGCCCGTGTTACCGGCATCGAGCCATATCTGGTAGGCGGAATCACCGTCCGTTCCGTTTGTTCCGTTAGTTCCTGCTGGGCCTGCGGGGCCTGTTGGACCTGTTGCGCCCTCGAGGCTCGCCAAAAAGTCGGCCTCGGTGCCCGTGTTGCCGGCATCGAGCCATATCTGGTAGGCGGAGTCGCCGTCCGTCCCGTCCGTTCCGTTAGCTCCCGCAGGACCGACTGGGCCTACTGGACCTGTTGCGCCCGTTGCTCCCGTTGGACCGGCTGGACCTGCTGGGCCCTGAGCGCCCTCGAGGCTTGCCAAAAAGTCGGCCTCGGTGCCCGTGTTACCGGCATCGAGCCATATCTGGTAGGCGGAGTCACCGTCCGTCCCGTTCGTTCCGTTCGCTCCTGCTGGACCGGCTGGGCCTATTGCTCCCACTGGACCGGCTGGACCTGTTGCGCCCGTTGCCCCTACTGGACCTGCTGGACCGGTTGCTCCGGTCGGGCCTATCGGGCCCTGTGCGCCCTCGAGACTTGCCAAAAAGTCGGCCTCGGTGCCCGTGTTACCGGCATCGAGCCATATCTGGTAGGCGGAGTCGCCGTCCGTTCCGTTCGTTCCGTTAGCCCCTGCTGGACCGGCTGGACCCTGAGCGCCCTCGAGGCTCGCCAAAAAGTCGGCCTCGGTGCCCGTGTTGCCGGCATCGAGCCATATCTGGTAGGCGGAGTCACCGTCCGTCCCGTTCGTTCCGTTAGTTCCTGCTGGACCGGCTGGACCTGTAGCTCCCGTTGCCCCTACTGGACCGGCTGGACCTATCAAATTAGAAGTTGTAAAATTTGTTCCATTAGTGTAATTAAAGGTAAAAGTGCCATCTCCATTATCAACGGTAGATTGAATACCTACGCCATCAAGCCCATTTGTAGAAGATGCCTCCCAAGAGTCACCGTCCCAGTAAAAGATATTCCCCGTATTAGTATTTACGTACAAATCGCCTAAATCTGCACCGGCAGGTAATGTAGCTCCTGCAACAGTAACGGCGGTACCACTTAAGACCTCACAATTACATTGATCTTCTAAGGTGATCGTCGTTTGCGAAAATGCAAATCCAGACAATAGAAGAAATAGAAACAAAAGATTTTTTTTGTTCATGACCTTGATTTTATTTGATAGCGTCTTACTTTCCATACTTTTATTAAATAGCCCATAAATTCTTAGATGAACTTAAATGGCAACTCTATATGCTTAATTGAATAAATACCTTGAAACTATAGTGCGATTGAAGATCAATCCTGAGAATGATACCTTTACGTTAGTTCTAGTGAACCATTTGAGGTAATTTTTTTCCTAGTACATTCTTTCATAAGCTGGTTAAATTATTTAAAATTTGGGTGTGAGCAGACATATTAAATACTGATACGTGATCAAATTACATGACTTCACTCTACAAAATTAACTTTAGATGTGCCAAAGGAAAATATATGTTGTGTAAGTGTTAAAATGTAATGTATAGCTCTTGAAATTTGAGGTCTTTATTATTTTCTTCAATAAAATCCTTTGTTCTATACAACTTTAGAGCCGATTTGATGTAGGAAAAGTCCGGTCTAAAACTTTTTACTAAAAAAATAAAATTCTAAAAATGAAATTATTAGGCGTGTATTACACCAATAGCAAACAATATTTTTGAGAGCCTAATTGTTTTTTACCCTGTAAGTGATTCTCCTGTTGGTAATAACGCTACTTACGCGAACGCTTAACAAAGCATTATTCGAAATCACCATTGAACATCCAGACCCTGAATTTGAAGCTGCAACTCTGTAACGATAATTATTTTTGTCGACCCGAGGTGCTATGACAGTTAAAGTAGATGTGGATGTACCTGTATACTCGGTTCCATCGGATATATCTATAAAATTTGTTCCCCCATCAATGCTTACTTGCCATTGGTAGGTATCAACATTATTTATACTAACAGAAAACGAAGCATTATTATTAACAAACGTTGTTTGGTCAAGTGGTTGTGTATCAATATTTATAGGGTCTACTGTAATGGTCTGGGCGACATCAATAAAGTTTCCCATATCATCACTTATACGGTATGTTCTAGTGATGATTTCAGGATTACTGCCCCCGTTACTCACATCACTTACAAATGTAACTAATGGATTTGTTGTACAGTTATCCGCTTCATCGGTCACGACACTAATATCGAACGTTGGGACGTCACTTGGACAAAATACCGTTACAGGCGATGGATTGCTTGCCGTTGGATTGATATTGTCAACTGTTATAGTGGTAACGCCTGTAATATTTAAAACTGGGTCTCCAGGGGATCCACCATATTCAACCACATAACCTTGTGGTTGATAGGGGCCACTACTGGCGCCTGTATTGGATAAATCGTTCCAAGAACCAAGGCCGCCTGAACCCCTAACGACTGATGGATCTGTAATATGTGCATAATCTTCATTACCCGATTGATTGGGCTCACCACCATTCCAATAGGCAAAATTAGTTGGAGCAACAGTTGTACCGGTAGATGTACCGCTCCAAAACGGTGTACCCGCTTCGGGTCCGGTTACCCATCTCCAATCACCTTCATTAGCTGCATCAGAGGCACCGATCCAACCAACACCAACTGCTTGCGTGCCTGAAAAATCAGCTTCTGCTTGCGTAGTAAGGGTTGCCAAATATCCTTGCAAACCAAAATATGTACGTAATGCCGCTGCATCTCTTGCATCGGTCCATGTTATTCCCAAATCAGAAATAAATTCATAATAGTGCCCTGTCGGAGGTAAAAAATTTGCACTTCCCGGAGTAATTGAAAATTGTTTTATCCCTGTTGGGGCCGAAGCACTACTAGAGTATTCCACAGCTAAAACAGCAGTTTCGAATTCAGAATATGTAGTAGGGCCTTGAAGGGTAAGTTCTCCTTCGATAGCATCCCAAGTTGCGGTAATGTTTGGGTGTGTACCCGTTAATGTCAATAGATCTTCCCCATTTACATATCCTGAAGATATTTGAATATAGACAGCATCAGTCGTGGTATCATCTGGGTCTGAAATACTTATGGTTTCCGCTATGGATAGCGATGTCAAAGGACAATAAATTTGATTTCCAGTTACTGTTACCACAGGAGGTTGATCAACCGAAGGAACTATGGATTCACTCAAATCATCTGCAGTTAAGTTACTGTCTGTTTGATCAGCACTTATTGATGTTATTGTGTTCGTTATTGTACTCCCGCTCGTACTCCCATCAACACTTGCCGTAATATTCAAAATAGCTGTGGCACCGTTGTTCAAAGAACCTACGGACCATACTCCCGTACTGGAATTATAGGCCCCATCATCGCTCACAAAAGACACCCCTGCCGGTAAAACATCCGTCAGAGTCACGTTTGTAGCATCTAATGGCCCATTATTTTCAACGCTTAACGTGTAAACAATATTAGAGCCTTCACTAGGGGTATTATCATCAACTGTTTTGGAAACCGCTAGATCTGTAGATGAATTGGTACAAATTTCAATCGAAAAACCATCCAAGGTACCTGTATCACCACCTGTATCGTCAAACACTCTTAAAACCCATGTTCCGTTGGCGTTTTCCCCATTAAAATCGCTAAGGTTCCCTTCGGGTCTAAATGTACCGGTAAAGGGTGATGAGCCAGAAATGATATTGATGGATCCCGAATCATCAAAAAATGTATTGACATAATTATCTCCCGAACCACCATTATCACTTGATAGTACTACAGTTGTACCGCTTGGACTAATTAAACTGATATCCAAATCAGCATTCCAGGTGTGGGTTATATTTAAACTAACATTCACATCTGTGATGATTCCTGACGAAAATCCACTTAGGTTAGAATTTAAGGTTGTATTGCTAGCTATGAAACTTCCTGGAAAAGAAGATATTGTACTACAATCCGGTGTAGGCAAAGTACCTTGAACCAATATATTATCGATATCATAAAATTCTGCACCTGTGGTGTTATACATGGTTATTCTAAACTCCAATGTGCTGCCAGATAAACCCGATACACCATATGAGGGCTGTATAGGTTCAGATGGGGAGGTATCTCCCGACGTATTTTCAATTTCTATGTAACTACCGCCATCAATCCTGTATTGAATTCTAAAAACATCAACACCTGAATCCAATCCGCCACCTGAATCGGCATCCAAACTAAAGCTTACATTCGTGTAGCCCGAAATATCTATGGGGTTGGTCGTCCATCTAGCTGATGTGTTTCGAGTATCACTTCCTCTCAATACTTTATTTCCGGAAATTGTTCTCACGTCTATATCACCGTCGTTAGTAGACCAAGTGGCTGTACTCGCACCTGATCCTGCACCAGTGGAAGTTCCATTACCGTAGCTCTCGAAATCTTCTTCCCATATTGTTGTTTGACCATACCCGATGGATGACAATATGAATAGAAAAAGTAGTATTGTTTTATTTTTTGAAATTATCGTCATATCTCAATTACTGCCTAAAAAGCATATTTTGGTAAATTAAAGGTATGGGTTTGATTGATGTACGAAAAAATAATGTTGTATAACGACTTTCAAACGATATGAAACATTACCAATATGAAGTTAAATTCAATTAAAACAGCTTAACTATTTTATTTTCATACCCTTAAAAGGCAAGACTCTAATTTTTTAAAAAATCATAACATACAAAAGCAGCCAGTATATGGCTGCTTTTGTATGTAATTAAAATGTGATTTTTATTCCAAAATAATAAATTCTGAACGCCTATTTAGCTGGTGCTGCTCTTTGGTACAACGTGTGTTATTATCACAACCATTTACCAAACGGGTCTCACCATAACCTTGTCCCAATAATCGTTCTTTATCGATACCCTTGGAAACCATATACTCCACAGTGGATTCAGCTCTTTTTTGGGAAAGCCACAAATTATACGAATCCCTACCCCTACTATCGGTATGGGAGTTGACCTGAATTTTTAGGCTAGGATATTTTTCCATAGCTGCAATGACTTTTTGTATCTCTATTTCAGCATCTGGGCGAATGTTATATTTGTTCAAGTCGAAATATATAGTACTAAGTTGCAATAATTTGGCCAAATCGTCTCCAAAACCGGCGGTAACGGTATCTCTTTCCAAATAAAAATCGATTGCCATAGGTTCCCCTGTAGATTTGCCCAAATACTCTTCGGAGGGGACATAACCCTGCATTAAAGCCCTAACAAAATTACCTTGGTTACAATCAAGCTGTAAATTATAGTTACCATTGGCATCGGTTATCGCCGTTAAAATTTCATCATTATTCTCATCAATCACTTTTATTGTAGCTCCTACCAACGGCTCACTTGATATCTTATCTCTCACCGTTCCTGAGATTCTTTGAATACAATCAAACTCCAAAGGTTTGGTTTCCAATAAGCTATAAATATCATCCTCGCCCATACCACCTTCTCTATTGGAAGCAAAATATCCTTTTTTAGTGCTCTCGTCTAGGATGAAGGTAAAGTCGTCCATCTTACTATTTACTGGCTCCCCTACATTAAATATGGTCCCGTTGTAAGTTCTATTCTTTATTTTGGTAGCGAATACGTCCAACCCTCCCAATCCAGGATGACCATCCGAAGCAAAATATAATATCTCGTCAGCAGAAACAAAAGGAAAGGTTTCTCTAGCTTCGGTATTAATATTACCTCCCAGATTCTCGGGAGTGCCAAAAGTACCGTCTTGATTTATAGCTACTTTGAAAATATCGGACTGACCGTAAGTTCCAGGCATATCTGACGCAAAGTACAAAGTGCGCTCATCTGGACTTAAAGCGGGGTGCGCAATAGAGTATGTGTCGCTATTAAAAGGTAAATCCTCGATTGAGACCCATACACCGTTCTCTGCTACCGCTCTAAAAATTTTCAACCGTATTACACCGTTCTCATCTTTTACATACTTGCCATCTTTCATGTTATTTCTGGTAAAGTATGTGATGTTGCCATCTTTTGTTGAAGCAGAAGTAGACTCATGCAACCTAGTATTCAGGTTTTTGTCCAGTTTCGTAACCAAATTCAATGATGCGCTATCCGAATTAACCTTGTATAGATCCAAGAAATCCTTAGAATTCCATGTATGACGATAACGGGCCAAATTACCCGTGTCCCTATCCGATGAAAAAAGGATTCCCTTTTTGTAAAAGGATGGTGCAAACTCGGAATAAATAGAATTATACTCAAAAGGACCTATGTCATACCTACCGGAATTTTTAGCAATCTCGGCCATATAATCCCTTTCGCTCTTGTAAGCAGAGGCCCTTCCATCATCTGACGTCATTTCAGTAAACTTTGACATAACCGCCTTAGATTCGTCATATTGCCCCAAGGTTCTTAATGTTTGTGCATATCTAAAGTAATCTTCGGCCGATACTTCATCGCCATAGTCGTCAACTAGTCTCTTGTATATTTTTGAAGCTTCAGGGTAATCGGCATTAAAATAATATGAGTTTCCAAGTTTTTTCAATAAATCAGGAGAGACATAACCCTTGTCCAATACCTTTTTGTATATATCTATCGCTGGACTAAAAGAATATTCCGCATACTTTTCATTTGCCTTTGTTATAAGTCTATCCTGACCAAGAATATTACTTGTTGAAGATATTAGGACAATTAATAAAAGTATTCTTTTTATCATTATATAGATTTTAGAAGAAACGTGGTGAAACCAATTTCTGGAAAGACTTAACAAGTTCAAATCTTAGAAAAACTTCAAAGGAACCATCATTGAATTGAGTGCCTCCCAATTCGGTTGTCTCCCTATCATATGCCAATCCCAGCATAATTTGGTCGGTAACCTGAAATCCTGCAAGAGCACTTACAGCAGCATCCCATCTGTAGGCAGCACCAAAAGTGAATTTTTCGTTAAACATAAAATTAGCGGAAACATCTACTTGTAAGGGCGCCCCGCCTACCACTTTGGTAAGCAACGCCGGTTTGAATTTTAGGTTACCGTTCAAATCAAATACATAACCTGTAATCAAATAGAAGTTGATTCTATCCGTTGACAAAAAATTTACAGCTTCGGCGTCATCACCGGACCTATCAAAAAATTTGGTTTCCAATAGATTTGGAGCCGATAGCCCCGCATAAAACTTGTTCGTATGATAATATATACCCAAGCCAAAATTAGGCGAAAACCTGTTATCCACATTATCCCCAACAAATTCTTCCTGGCCTTCCCTCTGCCTGAGGCTTTGCAAATCTAAGTTCAATAAATTTCCTCCCGCTTTTAAGCCGAAAGAAAGTTTTGCATCTTGAGAAACATCTATGGTATATGAAACAGCGGCATCAAAATAAGTTTCCTGTATGGTCCCATCCCCGATTTCATCATTTACAATTGATAGACCATACCCCAACCTACTGTTACGTATAGGGGAATGTAAATTTAAGGTTTGTGTGGTAGGAGCGCCGTTCAACCCCACCCATTGAGACCTATATAATCCTGCTATGCTTAGTTGCCCCCTAGAGCCTGCATAAGCAGGGTTAATACTTAGCGTATTGAACATATACTGCGTGTACTGGGCGTCTTGTTGCGCATTGGAAGACAGTACTAATGCAAATAAAAACAATATAGAAATTTGAAAATTTTTCTTATATGCCATATCCTATATTTCGTATGTTATTTACTGAATATACAAGTATCCGTTATCAGTAACATTATTTTGGTTTAATTGATATTCAAATATGTAAAAATACACTCCTGCTGGCAAATATTCATCACCACCTATCGTAGACCTACCTCTTGACCTTCCGTCAAACACGTTATTTTGATTATTGTAATTTTCTCCTTCGTAGACAGATATTCCCCATCTGTTGAAAATTTTCAAAGTATTGTTCGGAACCCTATCGACACCATCAATCCATAAAAATTCATTTTTACCATCTCCGTTAGGCGTTATTAGCTGTTTGACTTCTATATCTACCGTTGGTTCAGGAGTATCATCAATGGGGTCAAGGTAGTCCGGGGTGCCGTCACCGTCCGTATCGTCGTTGGTAGGGTCGCCGTCGCCATCCGCGTCCTCGTCGGGGGTGTCGATGCCGTCACCGTCGTCGTCAAGGTCACGGTAGTTCACGTCCTCAGTACCGTCCGTGTCCGGAAGGTCGGACGCAGGGTCGTCTATCTCGTCGTTAACGTCATAGCCGTCGTTAACGTCGCTGCCCTCGTAGCCGTCGTCCAGACCGTCGTTGTCGCTGTCCGTCCCCGTGAAGACCTGGTCGGGGACACCGTCGAAGTCGAAGTCGTTGCCCTCGTTGTTGTCGGGCACCGTATCGTCGTCGCTGTCCGTGTCAAGGTAATCCGGGAGCTCGTCCGTGCCGTCCGTGTTGACCGGGTCCAGACCGCCCAGGTACGCACTGTTCACACCGTCGTTGGAGGCGTACGTCGCCGCGTCGTCATCGTTCGGGGAAACGTAACCCGAGGTCGTCTGAGCCTCGACGTTGTCCGGGATGCCGTCGTTGTCGCTGTCGATGTCAAGATGGTCGGGACGCCCGTCGCCGTCGCTGTCCGTAGGGTCCGTCAAGGGGTCGCCGTCGCCGTCCACGTTCGCGTCCTCCTCCGTATCGAGTATACCGTCGTTGTCGTCGTCAAGGTCGACGCTGTCGGGAACGCCGTCGCCGTCCGTGTCCGTATCGGGGGCACCGTCGGGGTCAAGGTAGTCCGGGGTGCCGTCACCGTCCGTATCGTCGTTGGTAGGGTCGCCGTCGCCGTCCGCGTCCTCGTCGGGGGTGTCGATGCCGTCACCGTCGTCGTCAAGGTCACGGTAGTTCACGTCCTCAGTACCGTCCGTGTCCGGAAGGTCGGACGCAGGGTCGTCTATCTCGTCGTTAACGTCATAGCCGTCGTTAACGTCGCTGCCCTCGTAGCCGTCGTCCAGACCGTCGTTGTCGCTGTCCGTCCCCGTGAAGACCTGGTCGGGGACACCGTCGAAGTCGAAGTCGTTGCCCTCGTTGTTGTCGGGCACCGTATCGTCGTCGCTGTCCGTGTCAAGGTAATCCGGGAGCTCGTCCGTGCCGTCCGTGTTGACCGGGTCCAGACCGCCCAGGTACGCACTGTTCACACCGTCGTTGGAGGCGTACGTCGCCGCGTCGTCATCGTTCGGGGAAACGTAACCCGAGGTCGTCTGAGCCTCGACGTTGTCCGGGATGCCGTCGTTGTCGCTGTCGATGTCAAGATGGTCGGGACGCCCGTCGCCGTCGCTGTCCGTAGGGTCCGTCAAGGGGTCGCCGTCGCCGTCCACGTTCGCGTCCTCCTCCGTATCGAGTATACCGTCGTTGTCGTCGTCAAGGTCGACGCTGTCGGGAACGCCGTCGCCGTCCGTGTCCGTATCGGGGGCACCGTCGGGGTCAAGGTAGTCCGGGGTGCCGTCACCGTCCGTATCGTCGTTGGTAGGGTCGCCGTCGCCGTCCGCGTCCTCGTCGGGGGTGTCGATGCCGTCACCGTCGTCGTCAAGGTCACGGTAGTTCACGTCCTCAGTACCGTCCGTGTCCGGAAGGTCGGACGCAGGGTCGTCTATCTCGTCGTTAACGTCATAGCCGTCGTTAACGTCGCTGCCCTCGTAGCCGTCGTCCAGACCGTCGTTGTCGCTGTCCGTCCCCGTGAAGACCTGGTCGGGGACACCGTCGAAGTCGAAGTCGTTGCCCTCGTTGTTGTCGGGCACCGTATCGTCGTCGCTGTCCGTGTCAAGGTAATCCGGGAGCTCGTCCGTGCCGTCCGTGTTGACCGGGTCCAGACCGCCCAGGTACGCACTGTTCACACCGTCGTTGGAGGCGTACGTCGCCGCGTCGTCATCGTTCGGGGAAACGTAACCCGAGGTCGTCTGAGCCTCGACGTTGTCCGGGATGCCGTCGTTGTCGCTGTCGATGTCAAGATGGTCGGGACGCCCGTCGCCGTCGCTGTCCGTAGGGTCCGTCAAGGGGTCGCCGTCGCCGTCCACGTTCGCGTCCTCCTCCGTATCGAGTATACCGTCGTTGTCGTCGTCAAGGTCGACGCTGTCGGGAACGCCGTCGCCGTCCGTGTCCGTATCGGGGGCACCGTCGGGGTCAAGGTAGTCCGGGGTGCCGTCACCGTCCGTATCGTCGTTGGTAGGGTCGCCGTCGCCGTCCGCGTCCTCGTCGGGGGTGTCGATGCCGTCACCGTCGTCGTCAAGGTCACGGTAGTTCACGTCCTCAGTACCGTCCGTGTCCGGAAGGTCGGACGCAGGGTCGTCTATCTCGTCGTTAACGTCATAGCCGTCGTTAACGTCGCTGCCCTCGTAGCCGTCGTCCAGACCGTCGTTGTCGCTGTCCGTCCCCGTGAAGACCTGGTCGGGGACACCGTCGAAGTCGAAGTCGTTGCCCTCGTTGTTGTCGGGCACCGTATCGTCGTCGCTGTCCGTGTCAAGGTAATCCGGGAGCTCGTCCGTGCCGTCCGTGTTGACCGGGTCCAGACCGCCCAGGTACGCACTGTTCACACCGTCGTTGGAGGCGTACGTCGCCGCGTCGTCATCGTTCGGGGAAACGTAACCCGAGGTCGTCTGAGCCTCGACGTTGTCCGGGATGCCGTCGTTGTCGCTGTCGATGTCAAGATGGTCGGGACGCCCGTCGCCGTCGCTGTCCGTAGGGTCCGTCAAGGGGTCGCCGTCGCCGTCCACGTTCGCGTCCTCCTCCGTATCGAGTATACCGTCGTTGTCGTCGTCAAGGTCGACGCTGTCGGGAACGCCGTCGCCGTCCGTGTCCGTATCGGGGGCACCGTCGGGGTCAAGGTAGTCCGGGGTGCCGTCACCGTCCGTATCGTCGTTGGTAGGGTCGCCGTCGCCGTCCGCGTCCTCGTCGGGGGTGTCGATGCCGTCACCGTCGTCGTCAAGGTCACGGTAGTTCACGTCCTCAGTACCGTCCGTGTCCGGAAGGTCGGACGCAGGGTCGTCTATCTCGTCGTTAACGTCATAGCCGTCGTTAACGTCGCTGCCCTCGTAGCCGTCGTCCAGACCGTCGTTGTCGCTGTCCGTCCCCGTGAAGACCTGGTCGGGGACACCGTCGAAGTCGAAGTCGTTGCCCTCGTTGTTGTCGGGCACCGTATCGTCGTCGCTGTCCGTGTCAAGGTAATCCGGGAGCTCGTCCGTGCCGTCCGTGTTGACCGGGTCCAGACCGCCCAGGTACGCACTGTTCACACCGTCGTTGGAGGCGTACGTCGCCGCGTCGTCATCGTTCGGGGAAACGTAACCCGAGGTCGTCTGAGCCTCGACGTTGTCCGGGATGCCGTCGTTGTCGCTGTCGATGTCCCTAAAATCAGGATTTGAGTCGTTATCAGAATTTATAGGGGTAAGCCCTTCCCCGGAACCTGGTGAGTTTTCATAATGATCATCTAGACCATTCCCATCGCTATCTATACCACATGGGGCTTGAAAATCACCACTTGGTTGTGCTTCAATATTGTCAAGGATACCATCATTATCTGAATCTATATCCCTAAAATCCGGTAAGGAATCGGCATCGGTATCTTCGGGAGTAAGACCTTCCCCGGAACCAGGAGTGTTTTCATAATGGTCGTCCAGACCGTTCCTATCCCTATCATTACCACATGGGGCGAGGAAATCATCGGTTGGTTGTGCTTCAACATTGTCGAGGATACCGTCATTATCCGAATCTATGTCTAAATAATCAGGAACTTTATCACCATCAGTATTAACAGGTGTCAAACCGTTACAACTACCCGGAGTAACTTCATACGCATCATCCAAACCGTTACCATCAACATCATATCCGGATGGCGCTATGTAATCAGCTGTTGTTTGGGCTTCAATATTATCAAGGATACCATCATTATCCGAATCTATATCCAATCGGTTTGGTATACCATCGCCGTCATCATCGTCGTTCCCTTCTACAACATCCAAAATACCGTCACCATCGTCGTCCATATCCTTGTGGTCTGGTACTTTGTCACCATCTGTATCCTTATAAATTGTTTTTTCAGTGAGTAAGGCTGGATTAAAGCCATAAGAATTTGTTGTGAGTGCCAAAAAAAAGACAGAAGATAAAACAACAGTGACTATTGTTTTAGCACCAAGTCTTGACAAAGTAAAATTTTCCATAAATGATAGTTTTGTTTAAACTTATCACCATGGCTTTAGCAGGCATTCTTTTTGTAAGAAGATAGGGCGTCCTCTATAATTTAATGCAAGATATAGCTAAAAAACAGATCTTCAAATTGTTTTAAAAGCATAAAGTATGAATTATCCTTCAAACACAGTTTTACTCGATAAAATGTTAACTATTCTTAAAATATGTCAAAATTAAATACGTCATTTTTCTATAAAAAGATTACACAAGTTTTCAAAAAATCGATTTTATCCGTAGTTAATCGTATAATCAAAAATCGTATTTCCCGTAAATCAAAAATCTTCATTTTGAAAATCAAAAAACGTAACTCAATGGAATCCATAGAATTCACGAGATAAAAGACAAGGCCTTTCATAACATATATTTGACTTATTTTTGCCCAAAATTTTGTTGATGGATTTTAAGGAAGAAATACAAAAAAGAAGAACATTCGGCATTATCTCGCATCCGGATGCCGGGAAAACTACCCTTACCGAAAAACTTCTATTGTTTGGGGGCGCAATTCAAGAGGCTGGTGCTGTAAAAAACAATAAAATAAAAAAATCGGCAACCAGTGATTTTATGGAAATAGAGCGACAACGAGGAATATCCGTTGCCACCTCGGTTTTAGCTTTTATTTATAAGGACAAAAAAATAAATATTCTTGATACGCCCGGACACAAAGACTTTGCCGAGGATACATTTAGAACATTGACCGCGGTTGATAGTGTGATTGTTGTAATCGATGTTGCCAAAGGTGTAGAGGAACAAACTGAAAAACTTGTTGAAGTTTGCAGAATGCGGAATATCCCAATGATCGTATTCATAAACAAATTAGATCGGGAAGGGAAGGATGCCTTTGACCTTCTGGATGAAGTGGAACAAAAGTTAAACCTTAACGTAACCCCTTTGAGTTTTCCCATAGGCATGGGGTACGACTTTAAAGGAATTTATAACATCTATGAGAAAAATATAAACTTATTCAGTGGGGACAGTAAAAAAAATATAGAGGAAACCATAGCATTTGACGACATTAGTAATCCTGAATTGGATAAAATTATCGGAGAAACCGCAGCAAACGATTTAAGGGACAATCTAGAATTGACACAAGGGGTTTATCCAAAATTCGATACCGAAAAATATTTGACCGGTGAATTACAACCTGTTTTCTTTGGTTCCGCACTAAATAATTTTGGTGTTCGTGAGCTTTTGGATTGTTTTATAGAGATTGCCCCTTCACCTAGGCCAAAAATGGCAGAAGAACGTTTAGTCAAAGCTGATGAAAAAGAACTTACGGGATTTGTATTTAAGATACATGCCAATATGGATCCAAAACATAGGGACCGATTAGCTTTTGTCAAAATCGTATCGGGCACTTTTGAAAGGAATAAGCCTTATCTACACGTAAGACATGATAAAAAGGTAAAATTTAGTAGCCCCAATGCATTCTTTGCAGAAAAAAAGGAAATAGTGGATATCTCATATCCCGGAGATATCGTTGGACTTCATGACACAGGAAACTTTAAAATTGGAGATACCCTTACTGAGGGAGAATCTTTACATTACAAAGGAATTCCAAGTTTTTCCCCTGAGCATTTTAGGTACATCAATAATGCCGATCCCATGAAAGCGAAACAGCTCTATAAGGGTATTGACCAGCTGATGGACGAAGGAGTTGCACAACTGTTTACCTTGGAAATGAACGGCCGAAAGGTAATAGGTACGGTCGGGGCGTTACAATACGAGGTCATACAGTATAGGTTGGAACATGAATATGGGGCCAAATGTACCTATGAAAATTTTGCAGTACACAAAGCCTGTTGGGTAGAACCAACTGATAAAAACAATGAAGAATTCAAAGAATTTAAAAGAGTAAAACAAAAATTTTTAGCAAAAGACAAATTGGGTCAACTTGTATTTCTTGCGGACTCTCAATTCTCATTACAGATGACACAACAAAAATATCCTACGGTAAAATTACATTTTACATCCGAATACAAGTAAAAATAGATACGTACCCTAATTAAAATCAAAAAGCCACAACTAAGTTTGTGGCTTTTTTTATGCTTCTCCCGTGGGTCCGAAATTCATGGGTATAGGGGGTTGTTCATAATCTTTGATGGTACCGTGCGCTTTTTCGAATCGATTGACATTATCGCTCAGCGCTTTTAAAAACTTTTTGGCATGCTGTGGTGTAAGTACAATTCTACTTTTCACCTTAGCCTTTGGTGCCCCGGGCATCATACTTATAAAGTCTACCACGAATTCGGATACGGAATGGTTGATTATTGCCAAATTGGAATAGATACCTTCAGCCATTTTTTCATCCAGCTCTATATTGATCTGTTTTTGATTTTGCTTATTCTCACTCATAATTAAAAATAAAAAAACCTCGATGCTTTCACATCGAGGTTTATGATTTAGAATTTTAATTCTTCCTTTCGGGCCATGATCTCGTCATACTCCTCTTTAGAGCCTACTATGATATTCTCATAATCTCTCATACCTGTACCTGCAGGTATTTTATGACCTACGATAACATTTTCCTTAAGACCTTCCAAAGTATCTACCTTACCACTAACCGCGGCTTCGTTTAGTACTTTAGTCGTTTCTTGGAAAGATGCCGCTGAGATGAACGATTTCGTCTGTAACGATGCTCTAGTTATACCCTGAAGAATGGGTGTTGCGGTTGCCGCAACAGCATCCTTGGCAACAGCTAGTGCTTTATCGTTTCGCTTTAAAATAGAATTTTCATCTCTTAGTTCACGTGCCGTAATGATTTGGCCAGGTTTTAGATTTTCAGATTCACCTGCATCCTCGACCACTTTTTTACCATAAATCTCATCGTTTTCGCGGATGAAATCATCTTTGTGAACCAATTGGTTTTCCAAGAAAATAGTATCGCCCGGATCTTGGATACGAACTTTACGCATCATTTGCCTTACTACTACTTCAAAGTGTTTGTCATTAATTTTAACACCTTGTAATCGGTACACTTCCTGAACCTCGTTCACCAAGTACTGTTGTACGGCAGATGGGCCTTTGATAGCCAAGATATCTTCTGGCGTGATAGAACCATCGGATAACGGCATACCTGCACGCACATAATCGTTTTCCTGAACCAAAATCTGATTGGAAAGTTTTACCAAATACTTTTTGATCTCACCCAATTTGGATTCGATGATAATCTCCCGGTTACCCCTTTTGATTTTACCAAAGGAAACCACACCATCAATTTCTGAAACAACAGCTGGGTTAGATGGGTTACGTGCTTCGAAAAGTTCGGTAACCCTTGGAAGACCTCCAGTAATATCACCTGCCTTGGCAGACTTACGAGGTATCTTGACCAAAATCTTACCTTCCTTGATCTTATCACCGTCGTCAACCATGATATGGGAACCGACCGGCAAATTGTAGGAACGCAAGGTTTCCCCTTTGCTATCTTGTATCAAAAGCGTTGGAATCAGCTTCTTATTTCTTGACTCGGAAATCACTTTTTCCTGGAAGCCTGTTTGCTCATCAATCTCAACTTGGTATGTGACTCCTTGCTCAATATTCTCATAAGCAATTTTACCAGGGAATTCCGATACGATTACACCGTTATATGGATCCCAAGAACAGATAACGTCATCTTTCTTGACCTTAGCCCCGTTCTTGATAAACAGTTGAGAACCGTAAGGAATATTATTCGTACTTAGCGTTATACCCGTTTTAGTATCGATTATCTTTATTTCAGAAGTACGGGATATTACAATTTCTGCATCTTTACCTTCAGAATCCTCTCCTTTTACAGTTCTTAAATCTTCGATTTCGGCAACACCGTCAAATCTGGCGATAAGTTTGTTATCTTCAGATATGTTACCAGCGATACCACCAACGTGGAAAGTCCTCAAGGTTAGTTGAGTTCCGGGCTCTCCAATAGACTGTGCAGCAACAACGCCTACAGCTTCACCTCTCTGGACCATTTTATTGGTCGAAAGGTTTCTACCGTAACATTTGGCACAAATGCCTTTTTGGGCCTCACAAGTGAGTGCAGAGCGCACCTCTACCTTTTCGACAGGAGAGGCTTCAATTTTCTTCACATCACTTTCCATGATTTCCTGTCCGGCACTAAGAATCAATTCCTCAGTCAACGGATTGAACACATCGTGTAAAGAAACCCTACCAAGTATACGCTCACCTAACGTTTCTACGATCTCTTCGTTCTTCTTAAGTGCTTGTACCTCGACACCTCTGAGCGTTTCACAGTCCTCGATATTGATAATCACATCTTGAGAAACATCAACCAGTCGGCGTGTTAAGTAACCAGCATCCGCAGTTTTTAGTGCGGTATCCGCTAGACCTTTACGGGCACCGTGCGTTGATATAAAGTATTCCAAAATTGAAAGTCCTTCCTTAAAGTTTGAAAGGATAGGGTTTTCAATAATCTCACCGCCACCTGCGGTAGATTTTTTGGGTTTGGCCATCAAACCACGCATACCTGTCAGCTGTCGAATTTGTTCCTTGGAACCCCTTGCACCAGAATCGAGCATCATGTATACAGAGTTGAACCCTTGCTGATCTTCACGAATACGCTTCATTGCCAATTCGGTAAGCATTGCATTCGTAGATGTCCAAACATCTATTACCTGATTGTAACGTTCGTTGTTGGTAATCAGACCCATATTGTAATTGGCCATAATACCATCTACTTGACCATTTGCATCGGCAATCATCTCATGCTTTTCTTGTGGTATGATAATATCACCTAAACTAAAGGACAACCCGCCTTTGAAAGCAAATTGATACCCCATTGTCTTGATTTTATCCAAGAATTCAGAAGTTGTAGGTACATCGGTTACCGCAAGAATATCGCCAATGATATCCCTTAAGGCCTTTTTGTTCAATACTTTATTGACATAACCCGCAGCTTCAGGCACCTCCATATTGAAGAGCACCCTACCGACCGTAGTCTCGATAATCTGGTTTACCAAATCCCCTTCTTCATTAAAATCTTTGGCCCTGACTTTAATTCCCGCATTAAGGTTTACCATGCCCTCATTAAAGGCAATTTCAACCTCTTCATAAGAATAGAAAGTCAAACCTTCACCTTTAATAGGTACTTCGGGTGTTGATTTTCTTTCCTTGGTCATATAGTACAGACCCAAGACCATATCTTGAGATGGTACCGTAATCGGTGAACCATTTGCAGGATTCAATATATTGTGCGATGCCAACATCAACAGTTGTGCTTCAAGAATCGCTTCTGGCCCCAATGGTAGGTGAACAGCCATTTGGTCACCGTCGAAATCAGCATTAAATGCGGTACATACCAATGGGTGCAAACGTATCGCCTTACCTTCAATCAATTTTGGCTGGAAAGCCTGTATACCCAACCTGTGCAATGTTGGTGCACGGTTCAGTAATACTGGATGTCCTTTCAATACGTTTTCGAGAATATCCCAAACAACAGGTTCTTTCTTATCTATTATTTTTTTGGCAGATTTAACCGTTTTGACAATACCTCTCTCTATCAACTTTCGGATAACAAAAGGCTTGTAGAGTTCGGCTGCCATATCTTTTGGGAGACCACATTCGTACAATTTCATTTCTGGTCCAACAACGATTACTGAACGTGCGGAATAATCTACACGTTTACCCAATAAGTTTTGACGGAAACGACCTTGTTTTCCTTTTAATGAATCTGAAAGAGATTTCAACGGTCTATTTGATTCGGTCTTGACCGCAGATGCTTTACGTGTATTATCGAACAAAGAATCTACAGATTCTTGGAGCATACGTTTCTCATTTCTGAGAATTACCTCTGGCGCCTTGATTTCGACCAAACGCTTTAAACGATTATTGCGGATAATGACCCTTCTGTAAAGATCATTTAAATCAGAAGTGGCAAAACGACCTCCATCCAGGGGTACCAATGGGCGCAATTCGGGTGGAATCACCGGAATCACTTTCATTATCATCCATTCCGGTCTGTTCTCTCTGTTTTCTTGGGATTCCCTAAGTGCTTCAACCACCTGAAGACGTTTCAAAGCTTCAGTTTTTCTTTGTTTCGAAGTTTCGGTATTGGCCTTGTGGCGCAATGAGAACGATAACTCGTTCAAATCGATTCTAGCCAATAAATCAATCAGACATTCAGCACCCATTTTAGCGATAAACTTGTTGGGGTCAGAATCTTCCAAATACTGGTTTTCGGCAGGAATTTCCTCTAGAATATTCAAGTATTCCTCCTCGGTCAAGAAATCCATTTTATTGATTTCCTCTCCCTCTGGACCTTTGGCAATACCGGGTTGTATAACTACATACCTTTCATAGTATATAATCATGTCCAATTTTTTGGAAGGTAATCCTAACAAATATCCTATTTTGTTGGGCAAGGAGCGGAAATACCAGATATGGGCGACAGGAACCACTAAATTGATATGGCCTACCCTGTCTCTACGTACTTTCTTTTCGGTTACCTCTACACCACAACGGTCACAAACGATACCACGGTAACGAATACGCTTATACTTTCCACAAGCACACTCATAGTCCTTCACAGGTCCAAAGATACGCTCACAAAAAAGACCGTCTCGCTCAGGTTTGTGCGTTCTGTAGTTAATGGTTTCAGGCTTTAAAACCTCACCTCTTGACTCTCCTAAAATTGATTCTGGAGAAGCCAATCCGATTGAAATTTTATCGAACCTTTTAATTGGATTATTATCTTTTATTCTAGCCATAATAGTATGGTGATAGTAAATTAAATTATAATGTTCTTATTATTCTTCCAGCCTAATATCCAAACCTAAACCTTTAAGTTCGTGCATTAGTACATTGAAAGATTCTGGTAAACCAGGTTCTGGCATGGTCTCACCTTTAACGATACTTTCATATGTTTTAGCTCTACCGATCACATCATCGGATTTGACCGTAAGGATTTCGCGTAACGTAGCAGATGCCCCATATGCCTCTAGTGCCCAAACTTCCATCTCTCCGAAACGCTGACCACCAAATTGAGCTTTACCACCCAGAGGTTGTTGCGTAATCAAGGAGTAAGGGCCTATTGAACGGGCGTGCATCTTATCATCTACCATATGCCCCAATTTTAACATGTAGATCACACCTACCGTTGCAGGCTGGTCAAAACGTTGACCTGTACCACCATCATATAGATATGTATGACCAAATCTAGGTATACCGGCCTCGTCAGTGTAAGCATTTATCTCATCTAAAGTAGCACCGTCAAAAATTGGAGTACCGTACTTTTTCCCTAATTTAAGACCTGCCCAACCCAAAACGGTTTCATAAATTTGACCAATGTTCATACGGGAAGGTACACCTAACGGATTCAAGACGATATCTACAGGTGTCCCATCTTCCAAGAAAGGCATATCCTCTTGACGGACTATTCGTGCAACAATACCCTTGTTACCGTGACGACCTGCCATTTTATCACCGACTTTGAGTTTACGTTTTTTGGCAACATATACCTTGGCCAATTTCATGATACCTGCAGGTAATTCATCACCAACGGAAATTGTGAACTTATCCCTTCTCAAGTTACCTTGAAGGTCGTTCAATTTGATTTTGTAATTGTGCAACAAATCGGCCACCATGGTATTGGTGTCTTTATCCGTTGTCCAGCTACCACCTACCAAATGCGCAAAGTCGTCAACAGCGTTCAACATTTTCATGGTGTATTTTTTTCCTTTAGGAAGAACCTCTTCCCCTAGATCGTTCAATACGCCTTGTGATGTTTTACCATTGATGAGAGTGAATAGTTTTTCTACTAGAACATCTTTTAATTCCTGAAACTTTACCTCATATTCCAGCTCCAGTTTATTGATGGCATCTTTATCCTCAGAACGTTTACGCTTGTCTTTGATAGAACGAGAGAATAGCTTTTTATCGATTACTACACCTCTGAGTGATGGAGAAGCTTTTAATGAGGCATCTTTTACATCACCTGCTTTATCACCAAAAATGGCACGAAGTAATTTTTCTTCTGGAGTAGGATCGGATTCCCCTTTTGGCGTAATCTTACCAATAAGTATATCGCCCGGTTTTACTTCGGCACCAATACGAATCATGCCATGCTCATCCAAGTCTTTGGTAGCCTCTTCTGATACGTTTGGTATGTCGTTGGTCAACTCTTCCGCTCCTAATTTAGTGTCTCTCACTTCCAAAGAATATTCATCAATATGTATTGATGTGAATATATCCTCACGGACTACTTTTTCAGAAATCACGATGGCATCCTCAAAGTTATATCCTTTCCAAGGCATAAATGCCACTTGAAGGTTTCTACCT
The DNA here is from genome assembly GCF_013402795.1 of Costertonia aggregata. Lineage (GTDB taxonomy): Bacteria > Bacteroidota > Bacteroidia > Flavobacteriales > Flavobacteriaceae > Costertonia > Costertonia aggregata. The sequence continues at coordinate 517,326 of NZ_CP058595.1, forward strand.
AAGGCCAACTCTCCTTTTTCAGTAGCATAACCTTCACAAAGCACTTGGCCTTTTTTTACCTTATCACCTTTTTGAACAATGGGTTTTAGGTTGATACTTGTACCTTGATTTGTTTTACGGAACTTAACGAGATTGTACGTTTTGGAATCTTCTTCAAAACTTACCAATTTCTCTTCATCGGTCCGTTTATATTTAATGGTAATCTTACTGGCATCAACATATTCAATGGTACCGTCGCCTTCCGCATTTATCAATACCCTGGAGTCGGAAGCTACTTGTCTTTCCAAACCAGTACCAACAATGGGGGATTGCGGTCTCAATAAAGGAACCGCTTGTCGCATCATGTTTGACCCCATTAAGGCCCTATTCGCATCATCATGCTCCAAGAACGGAATCAAAGACGCACTGATTGATGCAATTTGATTAGGTGCTACATCAGTATAATTGATTTCACCCGGATCCACTACCGGAAAATCACCTTCTTCCCTAGCGATTACCTTTTCTGTATCTATTTGTCCATTTTCCTTAAGAGGAATATTCGCTTGCGAAATTTTCATCCCTTCCTCTTCCTCGGCACTTAAGTAAACGTACTCCTTGGTATTTACTTTGCCATTATCAACCTTGCGATAAGGGGTTTCCAAGAAGCCCATTGGATTTACTTTGGCGAATACTGAAGGTGAAGAAATCAAACCAATGTTTGGTCCCTCTGGGGTTTCAATAGGACAAAGTCTACCATAGTGTGTGTAATGAACATCTCGCACCTCAAAACCAGCTCTTTCGCGTGAAAGCCCACCAGGCCCCAATGCTGACAACCTACGCTTATGCGTTATTTCTGCCAATGGATTTGTCTGATCCATAAACTGCGACAGTTGGTTCGTACCAAAGAACGAGTTGATTACGGAAGATAAGGTCTTCGCATTGATCAAATCAATAGGGGTAAACACTTCATTATCCCTAACGTTCATACGCTCTCGAATAGTTCTTGCCATACGGGCCAGACCAACACCGAACTGAGATGACAATTGCTCGCCTACCGTTCTTACACGACGGTTGGAAAGGTGGTCAATATCATCAATCTCTGCTTTGGAGTTAATAAGCTCTATCAAATACTTGATGATTGTTATGATATCCTCTTTGGTCAAGACCTGCTTGTCCATCCCGATATCCAACTGTAATTTTTTATTCATCCTATAACGCCCAACCTCACCTAAATTGTAACGTTGGTCAGAAAAGAACAATTTATCTATGATACCGCGTGCAGTTTCCTCATCTGGCGGCTCGGCATTACGTAGTTGTCTGTAAATATGTTCTACCGCTTCTTTTTCAGAATTGGTAGGGTCTTTTTGCAGGGTATTATGAATGATAGCATAATCGGACTGCGCATTATTCTCTTTGTGCAAGAGGATAGTTTTAACGTCTATGTCCAAGATTTCGTCTATATGCTCTTTTTCGAGAACGGTGTCACGATCTAAAACGATCTCGTTTCTCTCGATAGAAACCACTTCACCCGTATCCTCATCAACAAAGTCCTCGTGCCATGTGTTCAAAACCCTGGCCGCTAATTTACGGCCCAATACTTTTTTGAGTCCGGCTTTGGAAACCTTCACCTCTTCAGAAAGGTCAAAAATCTCTAAAATATCCTTATCCCTTTCAAAACCGATAGCCCTGAAAAGCGTGGTAACCGGTAATTTTTTCTTTCTGTCAATGTAGGCATACATGACAGCGTTGATATCTGTGGCAAATTCTATCCAAGACCCTTTGAACGGAATTACCCTTGCTGAATATAGTTTTGTGCCGTTTGCGTGGAACGACTGTCCAAAAAATACGCCAGGTGAACGGTGCAATTGCGACACAACAACACGCTCTGCTCCGTTGATGACAAAAGTACCGCTAGGCGTCATGTAAGGAATGGTACCCAAATAAACATCCTGTACGATGGTTTCAAAATCCTCGTGTTCCGGATCTGTACAATATAGTTTTAACCTAGCTTTTAGCGGAACACTATAGGTAAGACCTCTTTCTATACATTCTTGTATGGAATATCTTGGCGGATCAATAAAGTAATCCAAAAACTCCAATACAAATTGGTTTCGTGTGTCGGTAATCGGGAAGTTTTCCATGAAGGTATTATAAAGACCTTCATTGCCCCTTTCGTCAGATTTTGTTTCAAGTTGAAAAAAATCTTGAAATGATTTAATCTGAATGTCCAAGAAATCCGGATAGTTCGGGATGTTCTTAGCGGATGCAAAACTTATTCTTTCAGTAGTGTTTGTGAACATCTATGGACAAAATTTTTGAACGTGAATATTAACTCTGGGCTGTATACGACTTAGTATACTATCTAAAAAGGGTTTAGGTCTAGCCGCAAAAAGCGAAAAGACCTAAACCAGAAACCTTATGGTAGTAGCAATTATTTAAGCTCAACTTCTGCTCCTGCTTCTTCCAATGATTTTTTGATTCCTTCTGCTTCGTCTTTAGAAACACCTTCTTTAACGGCTTTTGGTGCGCTATCAACGATATCCTTAGCATCTTTTAATCCTAAACCGGTCAATTCTTTAACCAATTTAACAACTGCTAATTTAGAACCACCGGCCGCTTTCAAAATCACATCGAATTCTGTCTGCTCCTCAGCAGCTTCACCACCTTCAGCGGCTCCACCACCAGCGGCAACAGCTACAGCTGCAGCAGCAGGCTCGATGCCATACTCTTCTTTTAAAATATCGGCCAACTCGTTTACCTCTTTTACGGTCAAGTTAACCAACTGTTCTGCGAAATCTTTTAAATCTGCCATTTTTCTATCGTTTAATAAAATTTTTAAAAATATAATTGTTTTTAGTGCGTACGTTTATCTTTCCGACAAGGTCTTAAGGATACCTGCAAGTTTTCCGCCACCGGATTTCAAGCCAGAAATAACATTCTTGGCGGGGGATTGCAACAATCCAATAATCTCGCCAATCATTTCTTCTTTGGACTTAATACTTACCAAGGTATCTAAATTCTCATCTCCAATATAAATTGCCTCTTCAACGAATGCTCCTTTCAATAACGGCTTTTCAGATTTTTTTCTGAACGCCTTTATTAATTTGGCAGGTGCATTGCCCGTTTCGGACAACATAAGGGATGTATTCCCCTTCAATACTTCTGGAAGTTCGCCAAAATCTTTCTCAGAAGTTTCCATTGCCTTTGCAAGCAAGGTATTCTTAACTACGGATAATTTAATATTTGCCTTAAAACAGGCCCTTCTCAAATCTGAGGTAGTGCCTGCATCCAAGTCGGAAATATCTGCCAGATAAATGGTAGAGCTATCCGCCAATTGAGCAGTTATATCCTTTATAGCTATTGCTTTTTCTTCTCTTGTCATAATTAAACTGCTTTAGGATCTAATTGAACACTTGGGCTCATGGTACTTGACATGTATATACTCTTCATATAAATACCCTTGGCGGCGGCAGGTTTCAACTTCATTAAAGTATCCAATAACTCTTTGGCGTTGCCCGCAATTTTATCGGCAGAAAAAGAAGCTTTTCCTACGGCTGCGTGTACAATACCCGATTTGTCAACTTTAAAATCGATTTTACCGGCCTTAACTTCAGATACCGCTTTCGCCACATCCATAGTTACTGTTCCCGTTTTAGGATTGGGCATAAGCCCTCTTGGCCCCAAAACTCGCCCTAAAGGCCCCAGTTTTCCCATAACACTTGGCATAGTGATGATTACGTCAACATCTGTCCAACCACCTTTGATTTTATCCAAATACTCGTCTAACCCTACATAATCGGCACCAGCTTCAGTAGCCTCTGCCTCTTTATCGGGTGTTACCAAAGCCAAAACCTTAACATCTTTACCTGTACCGTGAGGAAGTGTGACCACACCACGAACCATTTGATTGGCTTTTCTGGGATCGACCCCTAGACGAACTGCCAAATCTATAGATGCATCGAATTTTGTATTGGTTATCTCTTTTACCAAAGCTGAAGCCTCGTCAACAGAATAGAGTTTACTCTTATCTATCTTAGCATAAGCTTCTTTTTGCTTTTTTGTCAATTTTGCCATTCTGAATTGCTTTTAAGATTTTAAAAAGGTCTTTTACCTGCAACTTTAAGACCCATAGACCTAGCCGTTCCTGCAACCATGCTCATGGCCGATTCTACAGTGAACGCATTTAGGTCTACCATTTTGTCCTCGGCTATCGCCTTGACTTGGTCCCAAGTAACATTACCTGATTTAACTCGGTTAGGTTCGCCAGATCCTTTTTTAATCTTAGCCGCTTCCATCAATTGAACTGCCGCTGGTGGTGTTTTTACAACAAAGTCGAAAGACTTGTCTTTGTAAACGGTGATAACGACCGGCAAAACTTTGCCTTGTTTGTCCTGTGTACGCGCATTGAACTGCTTACAGAACTCCATGATGTTAACACCGGCAGCACCTAAGGCGGGTCCAACCGGTGGCGACGGATTCGCTGCACCTCCCCTAACTTGTAGTTTAACTACTTTACCTATTTCTTTTGCCATTGTTTAAAATTAAATTTAAGCGTGTTCTTGGAAGCAACACAACTCTAAAATATATGTAACAATTATTTTTATACTTTTTTTTATACTTTTTCTACTTGCATATAGCTCAGCTCCAATGGTGTTTTTCTACCAAAAATCTTTACCATAACCTCAAGCTTACGCTTTTCTTCATTGATTTTTTCGACTGTACCGTTGAAACCGTTAAAAGGACCATCAATAACTTTAACAGTCTCACCAAGAACGAAAGGAATTGCAACAGCATCGGTGTTTACCGCCAATTCATCAACCTTACCTAACATTCTGTTTACTTCTGATTTCCTAAGCGGAACAGGGTCTCCTCCTTTAGTTTCACCCAAAAAACCGATAACATTAGTGATAGAACGGATTATATGTACCATTTCTCCTCCCAGATTGGCTTTTACCATGATATAACCGGGAAAATATGTACGCTCCTTGTTGATTTTTTTTCCATTTCTAATTTGAATGACTTTTTCGGTCGGAACCAAAACATCTTCCAAATAGTCCGAAAAACCGTGGCGCTCTACTTCACTTTCTATATAGCCTTTGATTTTATTTTCTTGACCACTTACAGCTCTTACCACATACCATTTCTTTTCCAATACTTCTGACATAGGGCTTGGCTTAATTTAAAACTTTATCAAAATACAATTGTATCAACTTACTGAAAACACTATCTACGCCCCAAGTTGCCAATGCGAACAAAATTGAAAAAACGGCTACGATTACCATTAGATTAGAGGATTCCGACCTGGTTGGCAGCGTAACGTTATTCCTTAACTCATCAATAGATTCTTTAATGTATGTTATCATTCTTCAACTTGTTTACTGTGTAGACGATTTATTTAAAATGTCAATTTCGAATTCTGTGCGTTTTAATGAAATACTGTTAACATTACTTTCCACAATTTCAGCACGGGAGGAGAGACTCGAACTCCCGACACCTGGTTTTGGAGACCAGTGCTCTACCAACTGAGCTACACCCGTTCGTAATTACACCGAAAGGTATCCCGAAAACGGGACACCCTTTTGATGTAACACTATTTTAATACCGTAAGATTATTAATCTAAAATCTTGGTAACCTGACCTGCACCAACAGTTCTACCACCTTCACGGATAGCAAAACGCAAACCTACGCTCAATGCGATTGGCTGAATCAACTCTACGGTAATAGTCAAGTTATCACCAGGCATAACCATTTCAACTCCACTTGGAAGCGCTATGTTACCTGTAACATCAGTAGTTCTTACGTAGAACTGCGGACGGTAGTTATTATGGAAAGGTGTGTGACGACCACCTTCTTCTTTTTTAAGGATATATACCTCAGCTTCAAATTTGGCATGTGGTTTAACAGAACCTGGCTTACAGATTACCATTCCGCGGCTAATCTGTGATTTTTCAATACCTCTCAACAAGATACCAACGTTATCACCAGCTTCACCTCTATCCAATATCTTGCGGAACATTTCAACACCAGTGATCGTAGATGCCAATTTTTCAGCACCCATACCAATGATATCAACAGCATCCCCAGTGTTGGCGATACCTGTTTCTATCCTACCTGTTGCAACGGTACCACGACCAGTGATTGTAAATACATCTTCAACTGGCATTAAGAAATCCTTATCAACATCTCTCTTTGGAAGCTCGATCCACTCATCAACTGCAGTCATTAATTCCATTACCGTGTCGACCCATTTTTGCTCACCGTTCAAAGCTCCTAGCGCAGAACCAGATATAACAGGACCATTATCACCATCATATTCGTAGAAAGAAAGCAATTCACGTACTTCCATTTCAACGAGTTCCAAAAGCTCTTCATCATCGACCATATCGACCTTGTTCAAGAAAACCACGATTCTTGGAATACCTACTTGACGTCCCAACAAGATGTGCTCACGCGTTTGAGGCATAGGACCATCTGTTGCGGCAACAACAAGAATAGCACCGTCCATTTGAGCTGCACCGGTTACCATGTTCTTTACATAATCCGCGTGACCAGGACAATCTACGTGTGCGTAGTGACGGTTGGCGGTTTGATATTCTACGTGTGACGTATTGATCGTAATACCTCTTTCTTTTTCCTCAGGAGCGTTGTCGATAGAATCGAAACTTCTCTTTTCTGAAAGCCCTGCGTTTGCCAATACTTCAGTAATTGCAGCAGTCAATGTAGTTTTACCGTGATCCACGTGTCCAATGGTACCTATATTTAAGTGCGGTTTGGAACGATCGAAAGTTTCCTTTGCCATTTTAAAAAATTTTAATCTTAGTTTATATTAGTGTACAAATTATATTTTCTATGAGCCAATGACGAGATTTGAACTCGTGACCTCTTCCTTACCAAGGAAACGCTCTACCCCTGAGCTACACCGGCGTAAAGTGTTGAACCTACCCTTCGGCAAACTTATTACCGAAAGAGATTCCTGTCTTTGCAGGAATGAGATATCGCCAACATAAATTGGAATAAACGCAACGGACTCATACCAATTTGTTTTGAGTGGGAACCCTATTTACCTCATGCTTCAATCAGAACAAGTCCCTCACCCCAACATTTCCAAAACCCAATAGGTGTGTCTTAAAAAACACGCACTTCGATTTTGACGAATGCTCTTAGAGCGGGAGACCGGGTTCGAACCGGCGACATTCAGCTTGGAAGGCTGACGCTCTACCAACTGAGCTACTCCCGCAATTTTATTTCAATTTTTCATGGTGCATATAAAAACACCATTAAAATGAACATTTTTTTGTGGGGAGAGCAGGATTCGAACCTGCGAAGACGTAGTCAGCAGATTTACAGTCTGCCCTCGTTGGCCGCTTGAGTATCTCCCCATACCATTGATTTAAAGAACTTTTAATTTAATCGTAGTTGAGAAAACCTAATATTTTCAGAACTTACGAGCCGATGGAGGGACTCGAACCCACGACCTGCTGATTACAAATCAGCTGCTCTAGCCAGCTGAGCTACATCGGCTTTTTGATGTTTTTTTTGCATAAAAAAGCCCGCTATTTCTAACGGACTGCAAATGTATATATATTTTTATTTAATCAAAACATTTTTCGAAAAATTTTGATCAGGTATGCAACCTTAATTTTTCTTTCCTTTTTACCAACCTTCTTTCTAATGAACTACATGCAGAATCAATGGCTTCTTCAAAAGATTTACATTGTTTTTTTACGATGAATTTATTTTTGGGCACGTGCACTTTGACCTCTACTATTTTATTTTCCTTGGAACTTGTATTTTCCACCTTCATATATACATCGGAACTTATTACCTTATCGTAGTACAATTCCAATTTATCCATCCTGCTTTGTACAAAACCGATTAATTCTGGATCGGCATTAAAATTTACAGATTGTGCATTTACTTTCATCTGTGTTGTTTTTATAGTTAATAATTAGGTGAGTTACGAGTTGAAAATATCCTAGGTATTGAATCAAGGTTTTACCATAGCTTGTTTTTACAATTTAGAAGTATACATTTATTACAAATACATTCACTATTGTTTGCTCCTGGGATGAGCTGATGAGTGTATTTTTTTAAGCTCAGCTATACTATTATGCGTATATACCTGTGTCGAGGCCAAACTAGAATGCCCCAAAAGTTCTTTGACAGAGTTTAAATCCGCACCTTTGTTCAGTAGGTGCGTGGCAAACGTATGCCTTAGTATATGAGGACTTTGCTTAACCTTGGTTGATACCAAACTAAAATACTTATTTATTATTCTATATACAAGTGTTTCATATATTTTATTGCCGGACTTTGACAAAAAAACAAAAGCAGCATCTTCAATAAAATCAAGTGTGCTCCTTTTTTTAAAATACGACAAAAAAAGTTTTCGGGTAGATGGCAAGATGGGTATGATACGTTCTTTATTTCGCTTGCCCAGAACCTTTAGGCTACCTTTGGACAAATCAACATTGTTCATACCAAGTGCAATTAACTCGGCCCTTCGCATTCCCGTAGTGTACATAAGCTCAATAATCAATTTGTCCCGCATTCCTTCAAAATCATCTTCAAAAGGAATCTTGAGCAACACCTCTTCCATTTCTTTTTCCGAAAAAGGAACCTCGATTTTTCGTGATGTTTTCAAAGCTTTGTGCTTGGCCAAGGGGTTTACGGTTACAGCACCTACCCGCAAGAGAAACTTGTAATACGCCTTTAAGGAAGCTATTTTTCGATTTATAGAACGATTGGCTACCCCCTTTTCAACCAACGATACCACCCAACCCCTTATAAAGGTATAGGCAATAGCTTCTATGTCGTTTATTTGATGCTCGTCGCGACAATATCTGGAAAACGCTTCAATATCTTTCCTGTAAGCCTTTACCGTATGTGGCGAGTAGTTTTTTTCAAGCGAAAGGTATGATATGAAAGCTTTTAAAGACATATGACAAAGTTACTAAAGTTTAGGGTGCAGTTCATAAATAACAAAAAATCCCGTTTCGATACATATCGAAACGGGATTGGTATATTTTCAATATCAAAAAACTATATCTCTTCTTGGTCTCTTAAGCCTTGAATATATTGTGCTTTTTGAATTTGGGCTCTACGTTCTACTGAAGGTTTTGTGAACTGTTGCCTTTTACGCAACTGTCGCATTGTACCTGTCCTATCAAACTTACGTTTGAAGCGCTTTAAAGCTCTATCGATATTTTCTCCTTCTTTTACTGGTATTATTAACATTGGCTACAACCTCCTTTCTTTAATGATTAAGGCTGCAAATATAAAAACTAATTTATAACTACAACCTATTATGTCAAAATTAATTTGTTCTGAACCTAACCGGGCGAAGATGCCCTTTTACTCTTTGGGCGCTTTATATTCTTTTTTATCTATAACGATTTTGGCTATAATCTCTCTTAAAATTTCTGACGTACCACCGCCAATGGGGCCCAATCTACTATCGCGCAATAATCTCGCCATGGGATAATCTTCAATATAGCCATAGCCGCCTAAAAATTGAAGACAATCGTACGCTACTTCATCAGCCATTTTTGTAGACTTTAGCTTAGAAATAGTGGCCTCTTTTACCACATATTCCCCTTTGTCCATTTTGTAGACCACGGAATAATTGTACTGTCTACACATATCCATATCGGCATATAAATCTACCAACCTGTGACGCAGAGCTTGATATTGATTTATGGTTTTTCCAAATGTCTCCCTCTCGGACATATACTGCAAGGCATAATCCAAAGCATATTCAGCTCTCGCATGAGCATTGACGCCCATTATCAAACGTTCAAGGGCAAAAGCTTCCATGATAAAGGTAAATCCTTTACCCTCTTCGCCCATCAAGTTTGAAGCCGGTACTTTTACATTGTCAAATGCAAGTTCAGCAGTATCCGATGCTCGCCAACCCAACTTGTTCAATTTGTTGGCGGTAACCCCCTCACTTTTTAAATCAACGATAAAAATACTTATACCTTTATTACCCTTGGAAGCATCGGTCTTGGCTGCCAAGATGATGTAGTCTGCGTAAACACCATTCGTTATAAACGTTTTGGACCCGTTAATGATGTAGGAATCGCCCTGCTTTGTAGCGGTAGTTCTCATTCCGGCAACATCACTACCTCCAAATGGCTCGGTCACGCCCAAGCAGCCTATTTTTTCACCATTAATACTGGGAGAAAGATATTTCTCTTTTTGGCCATCGTTACCATTTTTGTTCAAATGGGTCATGGCTAGGTACACATGTGCCCAAATAGCGGCCGCAAAGCCCCCCGAATTGATTTTTTGAAGCTCTTCCAAAAGGATGACCGTGTAGAACAAGTCTAGCCCAAGCCCCCCATTTTCCTCAGGGGTAGCCAGACCAAAGTACCCCATCTCACCAAATTTTTCCCAGATAAACTTATCTATGGTTCCGGTCGCTTCCCATTTTTCAATATGGGGAACTACTTCCTTATGTAAAAAGTCTTTTAAGCTTTGTCTGAAGAGTTGATGTTCTTCGGTGAAGTACATGCTTTGCATAGCGTTATTTTTTTAACGACAAATATAATGCAATTCTATCAATTCGCTCCGAAGGAAATCCTTCAATTTTTGATAATTCGTCAAAGGATGTTATACTTCCGTTGAGATTCCTGTAATTTACTATGCTCTCAGCCACCCATTTTTGAAGATATACTAATTTTGAGAGTTCCTCGACCGTTGCTGTATCAATATATATTTTTTCTATTTCCGGTGCGTTCAACACCTTAAAGTATTTTAATGTCCCTTCGACTACCTCCGGCTCTAGCCCATAAACATCGTACAATTGTTCATCAATCAAAAAACCGCCCAACCTATCCCTAAATTTGATGATTCTCGCCGATAGCTTCTCCCCTATACCATTGACAAGCTTTAATTCTTCGGCAGTAACCGAATTCAAATCTTTAATTTTGATATTAGAGTTTTCCTTTTTATCGAGTTTGGTTTCAACATTACTATTTTCATATGCGGTCTTTCTGTTGTTTTGCGTCCACTCCGGAAATTTAAAATATGGGGAAATAATGGCCAATAGCGAATCGGACACTAAAGTGATATCTTGAAATTCTTTTGGAGAGTTCACATATTTGCCCTGCTCTCTATAGCTATGCAATCTGTCTATTTCCTTTGGCGACAAACCCATGGTGTATCCCTTATAATCAGAAATAAAATTTGGATTAAATGGGTATATCCTAACCGAATCCTCTTCCAAGGCGATTTGTTTTAAGGCATCGATCGTAGTTTGTGTCTCTTTATCCAACGAAAAAGAAGGTGCAGATAATTTGGGGGAAAGGGAATTATAAAGAAAGTAGCACGTTTGAAGAAATACGATAATCAGCAACAAAAAGAAAATCCCACTTCGTTCCTGTGTATTGAACTTAAAGTGGGATTTAAAATTTTTCATATTACTTTAATGACTATTCCACGACCTTTTGCTTTTTGAATAGCTGATTGGCCTTTAGTTTTCGTAAATATTCGCCAAGGTCTTTTTTGACTTCGCCAGACATGATGTAAAGCCCTATAATATTGGGAAAAGACATCGCCAAAATCATCATATCGGAAAAGTCGAGTACGGCACCCAAACTCACTGATGCTCCAACCACTACGAAAACCAAAAAGAACATTTTATATACAAATTCGGTTTTTTTGCTTTTTCCGAATAAATAGGTCCAAGCCCTCATACCGTAGTAAGACCAGGATATCATGGTAGAGAAAGCAAAAAGGAAAACCGCCAAAGCCAAAACATAAGGAAACCAGGAAATTTGGCTGCCAAATGCATCAGAAGTCAATTGTGCTCCGGCCATACCTTCTACTTCGTGCATTCCTGTAAATATCAATACCAATGCCGTGAGCGTACATACCACGACCGTGTCAATAAAAGGCTCCAAAAGTGCCACAAAACCTTCGGAAGGCGGATGGTTAGTCTTTGCCGTACTATGGGCTATGGCCGCAGAACCCACACCAGCTTCATTGGAAAAGGCTGCCCGTTGAAAACCGACCACCAAAACACCGATAATACCGCCTTTCAAAGCAGATGGACTAAATGCCCCATCAATAATAGCTGAAAAAGCAGGACCAATATTTTGTATGTTCATTATGATTACCGCTAAAGCGGCAATGATATAAATAGATGCCATTACAGGTACTATACGTCCCGTAACATTTGCAATACTGTTGATACCGCCAATGATTACGACACCTACCAAAATGGCCGTTACAATACCGAACCAAAAACCGTTGCCAGCCAAGACCGGAAACTGACCCGCCAGTTGTTCAAAGGATTGGTTGGCCTGAAACATATTGCCCCCACCAAATGAAGCCCCGACCGCCAATACCGCGAACAAGCCGGCAAGAACTTTACCAATACCTTTCATATTTCTCTTCTCAAGACCGTATCGCAGGTAATTCATGGGGCCACCAAAAACCCTACCATCTGGTAGGATATCCCTGTATTTGACCCCAAGTGTACATTCCACAAATTTTGAGGACATACCCAGCAATCCGCAGACTATCATCCAAAAAGTCGCACCTGCACCACCTAGAGATACTGCTACCGCCACCCCTGCTATATTGCCGAGACCTACCGTACCCGATACAGCCGTAGCCAATGCCTGAAAGTGGGTTACTTGCCCCGGTGCATCAGGATCATCATACTTTCCTTTGGCCAAATCCAAAGAGTGTCTAAATCCACGGATATTTATAAAGCCCATCCTTATCGTAAAAAACGTTGCCCCCAATACCAACCAAATGACTATGAACGGGATACCCTTTGTAACCGGATCACCGTTTGGATGGGTGATGACCAATGGCTCGTCATAACGTACCTCAGCAAAAAAATGTGCACCTTGTTCTATTATATGTTCTTGATTATCGGAATTATATATAACCTTCCCTTCCGCAGTCAGGTGCTTTAATGCGCCCGTAGCGTTAGACATTATGGTTTGGTCCGCACCATTATCTTTTGAAATAATGGCAACGGCCTCACCTTTTTTAACTTTTGCTCCTTCGGGCTTCAACCATTTTTTCAATACATACTTATTATCCACATCTGGAGACCAGTTGGGAATGGGGATGCGCTTCAAATCGGCGTAGGCAACCGGGTCATATATACCCAAAGCCGCAAAAGGGTCCCAAAAGAGTACTGAACCCAGAGCACTTACCGCAGGTGTCATGGCACCGTTGAAAACTTCGGTTATTGCTTCTGTCTCAACCGTAAAAACCTTAGTGACCGTTTCGCCATTGGCATCGGTCACCACTACATTGTAAGAAACCCCCTCGACAAGACCTGATGACCTTTTTGATGTAAGCGGCGTATTTTGATTGCTCCATTTATAGGAATATGGAGGTGTTCCCCCGTTTACTTCCAACTCGATGACCCCATCATTTATGGTTGAGGAGGGATTATATGTTTTTCCTTTGACCTCAAGCTCTTGGGAAGTAGCTGTAAAACAAATAAGGAGTGAAAAAAAATAAAGTAATTTTTTCATGTGTAGTTATTATGGAGTTAGTTGGTTAACAATTGATGTCGGCAATATCATAAAAAATATGAACCCAATCAAATAATACCGTTGAATTAACTTTAGTCAATATGAAACATTTGGTTCAATTTCCGAATTTGTTCGGGTCTTCCCAAAACAATCACCTTGCTATTGGGCTGTAATTGCAAATCGGCTTCCGGATTTATGATATATTCTCCATCCGGAGCAATGTAACCTATTATGGTGCATCCTGTTTTTTTTCTCAGATCTAGGTCACGCAAAGAATTACAATCTACTTGATCGGCGAAATCCTCAATGGCCACTTCCTCTAAATTGGTCGTATGCTCACCTTCCATAGATAGCTTGTCCATAAATGTGATCAAATCGGGCATTACCACCAGAGAGGCCATGTGGTCCCCGCCAATCTTATCGGGCATAATAACTTTGTCAGCGCCGGCCAACAATAACTTTTTCTGGGAGGTTACTTGGGACGCCCTACTTATGATAAACAATTTTTTGTTCAATTGCCTTGAAGACAAAACCACAAAAAGATTGGTCGCATCATCCGGCAAAGCCGTAATCAAATATTGGGCGCGATCGATTCCTGCCTCGTTCAAAACCTCATCATCATTGGCATCGCCCTCGACAAAAAGGATTTCATTTTCGTGCTTTTCTATAATTTCCCTATCCTTCTCTATCACAACAAAAGGTTTTCGATATGCCCTTAAACGTTCAATGGCCTGCATCCCATTTCTTCCAAAACCACACACTATCACATGATGGGACAATTTGCTGATTTTATTTTTCACCTTTTTCTTTTTTAATAATTGTAATGAGTTTCTACTAAGAACATATTCCGTTATGACCGATAACGCGAAAGCAACGATAAACACACTGAGTATGATTAAAAATACCGTAAAAATCTTGGATTGCGTATCCAACGGCCTTACTTCTTGAAAACCAACCGTTGCTATGGTAATAATGGTCATATACAGGGCATCTATCCAAGAATAATCCGATATATACCTATACCCTAAAACCCCAAAGAGCAAGACCCCTATGAACAAAAATAGCGCTATATATATTTTGGAACGAAAGAGTCTTATCATAATCAAAGATCAAAAACCGAACTGCGTTTAGTGTACAAAAGGTCTTTAATTTTTAACCAAAATGCAACGAACAAATACAGTGCAAAACCAAAACCCAAAGTGACGAAAGTAAGGTAAATAAAAGAGGTTCGCACTACCCTGGCCCTTATCCCAAAACGCTCGGCGATACGCCGACATACCTCAAAGCCCCTTTTTTGAAAATAATACAAAATCTGATAAAACCACTTCATGGCCTAAAATTAAACTTTTCTGTTCAATAAATTATTTCCCACGGCACATTGCAAACATTTGTTCTTTGTACAATATTCGTTGAACAACTGTAAAATCGCTTGACTATCTTTTGCGCTTGCAAATTTGATATCGAGTTTTTCAAAGTTTTCAATAACACTATTCTCTTCCCCTTTTAATTGGGTCACGATTCCTATGATTTCTTCATGTATATCCTTTCCCAAATGTTTGGCATAACAGAATTTGAGAGGAATGATAGTATTGATTACGAGTAGGTCAATAAATTTTTTGGACAGTTTTTTATCACGTTTTCTGGATTGTTTACCGAACGTGTAATGATTTTCCCAGTACATACTTGCCGACACATCAAATATATCATAAACCTCAACCAAAGTATTGGTATTCATTAACTTATTGAACAATTGTTGCTGTTCGTTATAGATGGCAGCCAATTGCGACAATCTGATCGTAGGAAAATTCGAGGGGCGTAATTTAAAGAATTCTGGCTGTACAATACCTTCGTTCGACAGACCAAACTTATGCTTCAAATATCCATATTCTCTTTTCAGATCGATATAATACATATCAACGATATCCTCGTTGGACAGTAAACCCGCTTGACCCAAAAACAAAGATTCTAGCTTTACCAAGTTATGACATGTTTTTCGTACGACAGAAAAATCTATTGCTTTTGCGATGCTCAAAAAAGAATCACCGTTAATTTTTGACCCAAAATTTTTGAACAGAAGCAAAAACAACGTTTTTTCCCAATCGTTTTGAGTAGCCTTCAAAAAACCATTTATAAGGAATGATTTTTGTTCCAAACGTTCAAAGTAGAGACGATCTAGCCAATTAAGAAAAATGAGAGCATCCGTTTGTGCAATGTCTTTTTCACAATTGATGAATTGTATGGTTTTTTTATCGAATAAGTCTTTATAAGCTTCTAAAAGCCTTTGTGAGATGTGGTTTTTTAGCTCAAGTGTGGGTATTACGGTTTTATCCTTGCGGTATACTATCGCATCATCTTCCCAAACTACATGAAGTATTACGTTATCGTAATTGGCATCGATCTCATGATGGTGCGCATACCAATCCGATGACTTTAAATGGATTTCAACATTGCCCGCCCATAATTGATTTCCGATCCGCAGCTTGGCATTAAAAAAATCCGGACCCGATCCATGATTATGACTGCCAACCCTAGAAATAAGAACAGGTTCGTTTTTTGAAGTGACCAGATTCTCCAAAGGAAGCTTTTTATACTTCCAAATAAAATGAAGCAGGTCTTCTTTCAACGTATTTATAGATTATTGGATTAGTTTCTTTTGATTAAAAATAATGTTTGCAAAGAACATTTTAAATTGAAAAAAAGAATCCCCAACTTAATATATTAGAAAAGTAGGGGAAATGAATCTGATCCCTAAGCTGTTAATTGCTTAACCTCTACTCAGCAACCTCGCCTTCCCAATTCATAAAGCCCCCTTCGAGATTGTAGGCGTTATCAAAACCAATACTGTTCATTATGGTGCAGGCTTGGCCACTTCGGTTTCCGCTTCGGCAGTATACATAGTAGTTTTTGCTTTTGTCCAATTTTTCAAGTTCGTTGATAAAATCCTGCCCCAAGTAGATATCAATATTTTTTGAGTTGGGGATAAAGCCTTCTTCAACTTCTTCGGGTGTACGAACATCCAAAATGACCGCATTTGAATCATTTTTTAATTGGTCTTGCCATTCTTGTTGTGATAAATCTGCCATTTCTGCTATATTTTGATTTCAAAAATAAGGCATTATCCAAAACTACACTAGGCCAAGTGTTTTATATCTTCCATTCAAGATTCGAGAAGGGTCTGTTTTCAACCATTCTTGCAATAACGAAGCATAAATATCCCTAAAATCGACTTCATATTTAATATCACCGTTAGCATCCAAATCAACCAAATTGGCCGGAGCATTGTATATACCAGGGTGTTTTAAATTTTCACCCATCAAAAATACTAGATTGGCCGCTCCGTGATCAGTACCATTGGCAGCATTTTGCTTTAAACGGCGCCCGAATTCCGAAAAAGTCAAAACAACTGTATCCTTTAAGGCTCCTGTACTCTTTAAATCTTTGACAAAAGAGGTTATACCTTCAGAATAGGCCTTTAAAAGTCGTTTTTGTGCATTTAATTGATTGGCATGTGTATCAAAACCTCCCAAACTGGCATAAAAAATTTGTGTTTTTAAACCTGAGTTTATAAACTCCGATATTGTTCCTAATTGTTTACCAAAACTATTTTTCGGGTATTCCTGTCGGGTTTTGTACGTTTTTGTTTTTTCATAAATATAGCTGGCTGATGACTTGGCATCAATAACCGTTTTGTAGAGATATCCCAAATTGTGCTCGCTCAAATGTGTATTTTCATATTCATCAATAACCTTGGAAAAGTACGGGTCACGGGCAGTCTTGTAAAACAATTTGGCATCTTTTGTGGCGATACCGTTTATGGTTTTGCCTTTCATCAAAAGTGATAAGCTGTCATCTACCTCGATGGCACCTAGTGGGTTTTTGGACACTTGTTCCAAATAACGCCCCACCCAGCCTGTCTTCGAATATTCATTGGAATCGCTTGCAGTATGCCAAATATCGGTAGATCTAAAATGGGAACGACTTGGATTGGGATATCCAACATTGTTTATAATACTAACATAACCTTCATCATACAAGGATTTAAAACTTGACAAACTTTCATGAAACCCGATTTCGTCAGTAATATGTAACAAATTGTTCTTTTTTAAAGCAATGGCATTCCTTTGCCTGTAATACACATCGTTATGGTATTGCACCAAAGTATTGAGACCGTCGTTACCACCGGATAATTGTATGATTACCAATTTCTTATTCCCAGTTATCAGTGAGGGTAATCCATCAAAAGCTTTGAGAAAACCGGGTACCAACAAAGCACCACTGACCAAACCACTGTTCTTTAAAAAATCCCTTCTTTGCATGACGTTTAGATTTAAATTAGCATAATTGATATTCCGGCAATGACATAAGTTGGATGCAAAACTCTTGTTTACTGGTTTTTTCCAAAGTTTCTAAAAACGTTTTAGTGCCCTCGTTCATAACCCCGTTCAATATATATGAAGCTAAGTCTCGATAGGAAAGAAATCCGTAATTTTCATTGAATACGCTCCATTTTTTGGTGGCCGGCAATCGGCGGGATAGGTTGTTCTTTTTGTTGAACTCCTCGAAATCGTCTTCAAATTCACCTTTAACGTCAAAAGCAATGGTACCGTCTTTATACAAAACCGATGGTAGTTTTAGACGTACCATCATAGTATTGGCATCTATCCAATTTCTGCCTTCTGCCCAACCCGCAACATTAGGTGGTTCCAATAAAACCTGGCCTAGCAATCGCTCAACATAAATAAGTTGGTTGGGTTTTTCCAAGGTAAACGGAATAGTCTTTTGGAGGCCCACCAAAAAATCTGCCGGTGATTTGATTTTGTTCCCTATATTTTTCTTTTCATAGAACCAATCTGAAAGGAAAATATACTCCATAACAGCAGTAATGTCGTATTGCTTACGAAACACTTTAGCCAATTCTTTTATATGTGGCTCATACATAGTGTCGTTCACAAAGTGTAGGTATATTTTTTTACAAATGAACTCGGCACATTGGGGCTGTTCCAGTATAATTTGAATAATGTCACCCCCATCAAAATTTCCTGTTTTGCCCATGAATTCTTTTTCGCCAAAATCATGTTGCCTCTTTCGTAAAACATAATCTCCTTTAAAATTATGGCTCCAACCGGTAAACGCCCTGGCGGATTCCTTGATATCCTTTTCGGAATAATTGCCTTCTCCCAAAGTAAACAGCTCCATAAGTTCACGTGCAAAATTTTCGTTAGGACTGTTTTTTCTGTTTTGTTGATTGTTCAGATAATCCAACATGGCAGGCTCTTTGGAAATAGCAATGACAAATTCCCTGAAATCACCTAAAGCGTGCTTTCGTAAAGTGTTGTTGAATTTTTGGGCAAACAATATGTTTCTGGTACGCACTACAAAATGATTGGACCAAAAAAGCACCATACGCTCCCTTAAATCTTGTTTGGTCTCTGCCATTCGTTTTATCCACATACCGTTATACAGCACTAACTTGCGCCTGCTGTCCTTAACCAGTTTACGAAAAACCCTTGGGTCTTTTTTCTCAGGTAAACCAGCTATGTAAGCATCGATTTCAGGAGTAGCTATTTTTAACTCGTCTATTTTTTTAGAAGAATCGAACAAGGCCTTGACTACCCTAGCTTTGCTTAGACCGGATAAGCCATTGATTGTATTGGGGAGAATTCCAAATCCTGCTCTATTGTAAAGATGCTGTATATGTGACTTTTTCAAAACTTGAGTATTTATCCGTTGGACATTAAAAATGAACAAAGGTTTAAACACTGTATATACGAAGCTGATTTTGTTTATCGACTTTTAACAAAAATTTAATCTTGCAAGCGATCTTGAACAAAAAAATAAATTTACATTTGTATATACAAATATTGTAGTGGAATGAATGTTGAATCAATCATTAAAACCGATAAAGTTATCCCCCTGCATACAAGGACGATTATACATTTGCTTTTGATAAACCAAAAAATACATGAAACCATGGCAACGGCTTTAAAACCGTTTGAGGTTTCACAACAACAATTTAATGTTCTACGAATTTTAAAGGGACAAAAGGGAAAACCTTCAAACCTTTCAACGCTAAACGAAAGAATGGTCACGAAAATGAGCAATACTACTCGGTTGGTCGACAAACTTTTGGCAAAAAATTATGTACAGCGCACTATTTGTGAACATAATCGGCGAAAGGTTGAAATCACCTTAACGAAAAAGGGTAGTGAAGTACTCACCCAAATGAGCAAAATTGTTAATGATGCGGAAAAAGAACTTTTAAAAAACTTTTCAAAAAAAGAATTGGAACACTTAAATAGTTTAATGGATAAATTTTAAATACATATGAACAATTATATAAAAAGCTTGGAATGGCGATATGCCACCAAAAAATTTGATACAAGCAAAAAAGTATCGGACGAAGATTTGAACATACTTTTGAAAAGCATACAATTGAGCGCGTCTTCTTATGGTCTACAACCCTATGAGGTTTTTATTGTTACCGATAGGGAAATTAGAAAAAAACTACAGCCTGTTTCATGGGGGCAAGCTCAAATCATAGATGCATCACACGTACTTGTCTTCGCAAACAAAACTCAAATTAATGCCGATTGGATAGATGGTTACCTTGAAAATATCAGTAAAACAAGAGATATTACGTTAGAGAGCTTGAGCCCATATGGGGATTTCATGAAATCAAAAGTCTTGGCACTTAGCCCAGTGGAGCAAGCTATTTGGACATCAAAACAAACGTATATAGCATTGAGCAATCTTTTGTCGGCTGCCGCAGATTTAAAAATAGATACCTGCCCTATGGAAGGTTTTGAAGCGGATGCCTACAACGAAATATTGGGTTTATCCCAAAAAGGGTTAAATGCTGCCTTAGTGGCACCTATAGGATATAGAGCTCTGGAAGATGATACCCAACATTATCCCAAAGTGAGGCAATCCAAAGAAAAATTATTCACACATATATAGATTCAACACTAATTAGTTACATTTAAATTTAAACAGATGAAAAAAAGAGCATTAAGTTTGGCGTTAGCAATGATTTTTGGTTATGCGGCAACAGCAACCGAACCAGTTGAAAGCGAAAAAAAACAAGTAAACGTTGAAAAAAGCAAGGTCACCTGGAAAGGATATAAAGTGACCGGTTCGCACGAAGGCACCATAAATCTCAAGTCAGGGTATTTGGTGATGGATGGCAAGAAGCTTACCGGTGGTGAGTTCGTGGTAGACATGTCAACTTTGACGGTGACCGATTTAGAGGGAGATTCCAAAGGAAAGTTGGAAGGCCATTTAAAATCTGGCGACTTTTTTGGAACGGAAAGCAATGAGACTTCGAAATTGGTCTTCACTTCCGTTAGGCCAATGAACAAAAATTCGTACACAGTGAATGGTGATTTGACCATCAAAGGCATCACAAAACCTGTCACTTTAGTGGTTACATTATTTGAAGGCAAGGCAACGGCCACTCTAAAAGTGGATAGGACTAAATATGATATCAAATATGGTTCAGGCAGCTTTTTTGATGACTTGGGCGATAAAACCATCTACGATGAATTTGATTTGGTAGTGGATTTGGTATATTAATACACTTGACCTCACAAGTTTTCCCTGTTCATCTTTATTTTGATGAACAGGGTTTATTTTTTATGGCACTATTGGCTATTAAAAAAATGATTTCTATATTTGACCTAATGAAAATAAGAAACACAAATACTTGGTGGTGGAACAACTCTCGACAAATATCGTGAGCTAAGCATCATTGTAGTAAAACTATATAAGGCTTGTCATCACGACAAGCCTTACTCATTTTATAGAATCAGATGAAATACCACTTACAATCACATCATAAGAAGATCTTAGCCGATACTATTACACCGGTCAGCGTTTACCTGAAAATCAGAGACCGGTTTCCAAATAGTATTCTTTTGGAAAGTAGTGATTATCATGCCAACGACAATAGTTTTTCTTATATCTGTTGCAACCCGATCGCTTCGATAAAAGTCGAGAATGAAATTATCAGTCAACAATTTCCAGATAGATCTTCGCATGAAATCAAAATTGAGGAAGAAACGAATGTGGTCGACATCGTTCATGATTTCAGTCAACGATTTGATAGCGGAAAAAGTGATTTTAAATTTATCGATAACGGACTCTTTGGCTACATGGCCTACGATGCGGTTCGGTATTATGAAGACCTAAAACTGACGAAAAAAGAGAATTCAATCGCCATTCCCGATATCTATTATGCTGTATATCAAAATATCATTGCCATCAACCATTTTAAGAATGAAGCGTATATTTTTGCACATTGTTTTGAGTCTGAAAACAACATTCCGGAAATAGAGCAGCTCTTAAACGTAAAGAATTTCGCTTCCTATAATTTTTCTTTGGATGGAAGGGCCACTTCCAATTTAAAGGATGAAGAATATAAAGAACACGTAGAATTAGCCAAAAAACACTGCCAACGTGGGGATGTTTTTCAGCTCGTTCTTTCCCGTAGATTCTCTCAAGGTTTTAAGGGAGACGAGTTCAATGTTTACCGGGCCTTGCGTTCGGTAAATCCCTCACCGTATTTGTTCTATTTTGATTACGGGGATTTTAAAATCTTCGGAAGTTCTCCAGAAGCACAACTTATTGTGAAGGAGGGAATAGCAGAAATCCACCCCATCGCCGGAACTTTCAAACGCACGGGAAACGATGAACAAGATGCCATTCTCGCCAAACAATTGACTGAAGATGACAAAGAAAATAGCGAGCATGTCATGCTAGTGGATTTAGCCAGAAATGATTTAAGCCGAAACGGAAGCATGGTCGAGGTAACCAATTATAGGGAGGTGCAATTCTTCTCCCATGTTATTCATTTGGTTTCTAAAGTCACTGGAAAAAAGAAAAAGGATATTCCAACAATGAAAGTGGTAGCCGATACTTTTCCTGCGGGAACCTTAAGCGGTGCACCAAAACATATGGCGATGCAGCTCATTGAGAAATACGAAAAAACAAGTCGCGGCTATTACGGTGGGGCTATTGGTTTTATGGATTTCAAAGGAAATTTCAATCATGCGATTATGATCAGAACCTTCCTCAGCAAGAACCATGAATTGCATTACCAAGCTGGAGCAGGTTTGGTTGCCGCTTCGGACGCCGAAGATGAATTACAAGAAACCTATAACAAACTAGGCGCTTTGACAAAAGCCTTAGAAATTGCTGAAACGATTTAAGATGAAGAAGATACTAGTTATAGATAACTACGATAGTTTCACGTATAATCTAGTCCATTATTTAGAGGATTTAGATTGCGAAGTAATCGTAAAACGAAATAACCAATTGACGTTGGGTGAAGTCGAAGCTTTCGATAAAATCGTACTCTCCCCCGGACCCGGAATTCCTGATGAGGCTGGACTTCTGAAAGAAATCATCGCAAGACACGCCCCAACCAAAAGTATTTTTGGCGTCTGTTTGGGACAGCAGGCTATTGGGGAAGTTTTTGGTGGTTCTCTCATAAATTTAGATGAAGTATATCATGGTATTGCCACAAAAATAAACATTGTAAAAGATGATATTTTGTTTGAAGGAATGCCTAAGGAAATCGAAGTAGGCAGATACCACTCATGGGTTGTACATCCTGAACTTCCAGAAGTTTTGGAGGCCACTTCTTTTGATGAAAACGGACAAGTAATGTCACTAAGACATAGAGAATATGATGTTAGTGCCGTGCAATTTCACCCAGAATCTGTTTTAACTCCTGAAGGGAGAAAGATTCTTGAAAACTGGTTAAAAAAATGAAAGAAACACTCAACAAATTAATCAACTACGACATCCTCTCAAAAGAAGATGCAAAACAGATATTGGTCAATATTGCCAAAGGTGATTATAACACCAGTCAAATCGCAGCCTTTTTGACCGTCTACATGATGCGAAGTATCACTATCGAAGAGTTGGAAGGTTTTCGTGATGCCCTTTTAGAGTTATGTTTAGCGGTGGACTTATCGGCATACAATCCCATAGATTTATGTGGTACGGGCGGTGACGGCAAAGACACTTTCAATATCTCGACTTTGGCTTCTTTTGTAACTGCGGGTGCCGGGGTAAAAGTAACCAAACATGGTAATTACGGAGTTTCCTCAAAATGTGGAAGTAGTAATGTGATGGAATTCCTAGGTATAAAATTCAGCAATAAGACAGACTTTCTGGAGAAGTCCATTAATGAAGCGGGAATCTGTGTTTTGCACGCTCCCCTCTTCCATCCTGCGATGAAAAATGTGGCACCTATCCGACGGGAATTAAGGGTAAAGACCTTTTTTAATATGCTCGGGCCGATGGTGAATCCCGCTTTCCCGAAGAACCAAATGGTCGGTGTTTTTAATCTGGAATTAGCACGCATGTACGGTTACCTGTATCAAAACACCGATAAGAATTTTACCGTGCTCCACGCCTTAGATGGCTACGATGAAATATCATTGACAGGCAATACAAAAACAATTTCCAACCATTCCGAAGGAATGATTACGCCTGCTGATTTCGGAGTAGCATCCATCGAGCAGTCTGAAATTATGGGTGGAGATAGTATCGAAGAATCCGCCCAAATTTTTATGAATGTCTTGCAGGGAAAAGGAACGGAAGCTCAAAACAACGTAGTCTGTGCTAACGCGGGAGTTGCAATTTCGACCGTTGAGAACACAAGTGTAAAAGACGGCTTTGATATGGCTAAGGAATCGTTATTAAGCGGAAACGGGTTAAAAGCTTTAAAAAAATTACAAGAGTTGAGTAGATGAACATTTTAGACAAAATAGTAGCTGACAAGTACAAAGAAGTCAATTTGAAAAAATCGCTTATCCCGATCCATCAATTGGAAAGTTCTGTCTTGTTTAATAGAACTACTTTCTCATTGGCCAATGCCCTGCGAAATAGCCAAACCGGAATCATCGCCGAACACAAAAGGCGCTCCCCGTCCAAAGGTACCATCAATCAAGATACCAATGTTGGTCAGGTCGCGAGAGGCTACAAAAAAGCAGGTGTATGCGGAATGAGTGTTCTTACTGATATCAAATATTTTGGGGGCTCATTAGAGGATTTGCTTTTGGCTAGAGCTTGTGTTCAAATGCCGCTGCTACGAAAAGAGTTTATCATTGATGAATATCAAATTCTAGAAGCGAAAGCTCATGGTGCAGATGTGATTTTGCTCATCGCTGCAGTTTTGTCCAAAGAAGAAATAAAGACCTTTTCCGAATTGGCCAAAAGCTTAGGTTTGGATGTTTTATTGGAAGTTCATAACGAAGAGGAATTGCAAAAATCCATCATGCCCAGTTTGGACATGTTGGGCGTGAATAATCGAAACCTAAAGACTTTCGAAGTGAGTTTGGAAACCAGCAAAACACTGTCAAAATTGATTCCGGATGACTTTGTGAAAGTTTCTGAAAGCGGAATCAGCTCTATTGAAGCAATACAAGATTTAAAACCATATGGTTATCAAGGGTTTTTAATTGGAGAGAACTTTATGAAAACAGATAATCCGGGGAAAAGTGCCCTGGAGTTCATTCAAAAATTAAAGTAACGAATGGACTATTATTATACCAATAAAGACGAAATGCCTGGCACCAAAGATTTGGTTGAGCTACAGCTCAAAGTCTGTGGTATGAATAAGAATACCTCCGAAGTCGCTGCCTTAAGACCGGATTATTTAGGCTTTATTTTTTGGGAACCGTCCAAGCGTTATTTTGAAGGTGATTTACCTTCGATACCACATGGGGTCAAGAAAGTGGGTGTTTTTGTTGACGAAAGTATAGCTCAAATCGCAGAAAAAGTAAAAAAATACGGCCTCTTATTGGTGCAGTTACACGGAAACGAAAGTCCGGCTTTTTGTAACCAGTTAAAGAAACAAATCCCGCAAATTAAAATCATCAAAGTATTTTCAATCAAGGATGATTTCGATTTTGGTCAATTACATCAATTTGAAGATGTGTGTGATTTCTATTTATTCGATACCAAAGGAAAACTTCCGGGAGGAAACGGTTATGCTTTTAATTGGTCAGTTTTAAAGAATTATCCATCAACAAAGCCCTATTTTTTAAGTGGCGGTATCGGATTGGAAGAAATCGATGCTATCAAAACCTTTATGAAGCAACCAGAATCTCAGTACTGTTATGTCATTGATGTGAACAGTAAATTTGAAGATGAGCCCGGAATGAAGAATATTCAAAAGTTAAAAGAATTCAAAAAGACCCTAAGTCGGAGTTAAACAGATTCCCGATATCTTGGGAATACAATAAAATTGCGAATTGAAAAAAGATAAAAAATGAAAAACGAGGCAATCAAAAGTTCCCCATTTGGTGGCGTAGGGGGCTTTCACGCAGACGAAAAAGGATATTATGGAGAATTTGGGGGAGCCTTTATTCCGGAAATGCTCTATCCGAACGTAGAAGAGTTACGCCAGAAATATTTGGAAATCATGTATGAGGAGTCCTTTCAAAAGAAGTTCCATCAACTTCTCAAAGATTATGTTGGCCGACCTTCGCCGCTTTATTTCGCAAAACGGCTTTCTGAAAAACACGGATGCAAAATCTATCTAAAACGAGAAGATTTAAACCATACCGGAGCGCACAAAGTCAACAATACTATTGGTCAAATTCTAATGGCCAAGAAATTAGGTAAAACTCGAATTATTGCCGAAACAGGTGCCGGACAACACGGCGTTGCAACGGCAACGGTCTGTGCTTTGATGGGAATGGAATGTATCGTATATATGGGCGAAATCGATATTGCCCGTCAAGCGCCCAATGTAGCGCGAATGAAGATGTTGGGTGCCGAAGTACGCCCAGCACTTTCCGGAAGCCGAACGCTGAAAGACGCTACGAATGAAGCCATTCGTGATTGGATAAATAATCCTGTAGACACGCATTATATTATCGGCTCCGCCATCGGACCACACCCCTATCCTGATATGGTGACACGTTTTCAATCGGTCATCTCTGAAGAAATCAAATGGCAATTGAAGGAAAAAGAGGGGCGTGAAAATCCGGATTATGTGGTGGCCTGTATTGGTGGCGGAAGTAATGCTGCGGGTACGTATTATCACTTTTTGGACGAACCTGAAGTGGGAATTATTGCCGTAGAAGCGGCCGGGAAAGGAATTGACACTGGAGAAAGTGCAGCAACCTCGGCCTTAGGAAAAGTAGGGATTATCCATGGCTGTAAAACCATGCTGATGCAAACCTTAGACGGACAAATCACCGAGCCCTATTCCATTTCTGCAGGCTTGGATTACCCGGGAGTAGGCCCCATGCATTCGCATTTGTATAAGTCAGGAAGAGCAGAATTCTATTCAGCAACCGATGACGAGGCAATGACGGCGGGTCTGGAGCTTTCGCAACTGGAAGGCATTATTCCTGCGATAGAAACAGGACACGCATTTGCCATTTTCGCACATAAAAAATTCAAGTCAGATGATGTTGTGGTCATCGGTCTTTCAGGGCGTGGGGACAAGGATTTGAACACGTATATTGACTATTTCAAGCTCTAAGAATGAACAGAATAAACCAAAAACTCAAAGAGAATAAAAAACTCCTCTCCATCTATTTCACAGCGGGTTATCCCGCACTGAACGATACCGTCAAAATCATCGAAGATCTAGAGAAAAACGGAGTCGATATGATTGAAATCGGCCTGCCTTTTAGCGACCCTCTTGCCGACGGACCGACCATTCAAAACAGCTCGACCGCAGCCCTGAAAAACGGGATGACCACAGAAAAACTCTTTGAACAATTAAAAGACATTCGTAAAACGGTTGCCATTCCTCTGATTGTTATGGGGTATTTTAACCCAATGTTACAGTATGGTGTGGAAGCTTTTTGCAAAAAATGCCATGAAATTGGTATTGACGGCATTATCATGCCCGATTTACCCTTAGATGTCTATCAGGCCGATTACGAAGCGGTTTTTAAGAAATACGGACTTATAAACGTTTTCTTGATTACGCCACAAACAAGTGACGAAAGAATCCACCAAATCGATGAAGCCGCTGATGGGTTTATCTACATGGTAAGCTCCGCAAGCGTGACAGGTTCAAAAGCTGGGTTTGGAGATACGCAGACCGAATACTTTGAACGCATCGCTTCCATGAATCTGAAAAACCCTCAAATCGTGGGGTTCGGAATAAAGGATGCTGAAACCTTTCAAACCGCTACAAAAAATACTAAGGGTGCCATTATCGGTTCTGCCTTTATCAAACATTTGACAGCGAACGGAATTAATTACGTTTCCAATTTTGTCAAAAAGATTCGGTAGCTTTAACGTACAATTCAACCATATGCAAATGAAATATATTTCTGTTTTTCTAGCCCTGTTCATTTCAACCTTTTGTATTGCGCAAGATTCCATACAACTAAAATCTCAAGTAAGGCATACGATTGATGAATTAAGGGATTTTATCAAAATCCCCAATGATGCCTTAGATCATGCGGATATCAACAGAAATCTAACGTGGTTGACCAAAAAATTCAACGAAAGGGGTTTTAATACATCGGTATTGCCTACTGAGGGGGAGTCCCTTTTTTTTGCAACGCTTCCTATACAAGATGGCAAACCTACCATTCTTTTTTATATGCATTTTGATGGCCAGTCCGTAGACCCTTCCAAATGGAATCAACCCAATCCGTATGAGGTAGTTTTAAAATCAAGGGATGGGGATACTTGGAAAGATGAATCATTTGATGACCTCAACAATGATATCGATTATGATTGGCGTTTGTTTGGTAGGTCAACATCGGACGACAAAGGCCCCATAGTCATGTTTTTGAACACTATTGACCTGCTAAAAAAAAATGCCGTTGAACTACCATACAATGTGAAAGTAATACTGGATAGTGAAGAGGAAAAAAGCAGCAAGCCCTTGCCAAAAGCCGTAAGAGAATATCGTGAACTTTTAAAAGCTGATTTTTTGGTAATCAATGATGGACCTGTACACGCATCTGGCGAACCCACTATCGTGTATGGGTGTCGCGGCATCACCACTTTGTCGTTGACCACTTTTGGGCCCATAAAACCACAGCATAGTGGGCACTACGGCAACTATGCTCCCAACCCAGGGTTTCAGTTGGCACATACATTGGCGAGCATGAAAGATAATGACGGTAAAGTCTTGATAAGCGGTTATTATGATGGTATTTCCATAGACGACAAGACCATGGCCATTTTAAGGGATGTCCCAGATAATACCGAAAATATAAATGGTAATCTAGCGATAAAAACACCCGAAAAAGTAGGTGCTTTTTACCAAGAAGCACTTCAGTACCCCTCCTTGAACATAAGGGGCTTGGGCTCGGGATGGATTGGACAAAAAGCACGTACGATAGTACCTGCAACAGCCACAGCCGAATTAGATTTGAGACTGGTACCCGAATCCGATGGTACGAGATTAAAAAAATTGGTAAAAAAACATATTGAAACGCAGGGATTTCATATTACTAGCGACGTTCCAACAAAAGAAGAACGTATGGTACACGACAAGATTATGATGGTCATAGAGGGTCCGGTAACCGATGCATTTAGAACTGACCTTAACGATACCTACGGTACCTTCCTGGTCAATACCCTAAATAAAACTTTCAATGAAGACGTTGTACAAATACGTATTATGGGCGGTACGGTACCCATTGCACCGTTTATAAACGAATTGAAAATTCCGGCTTTTATTGTTCCCATGGTAAATCCGGACAACAATCAACATAGCCCAAACGAAAATCTAAGAATCGGACAGATAGCGTACGGAATCCAAGCATTTTATGGAATTTTGAGCACGCAAATCAACTAACACTTATTTCTGTAACGCATACTTTTTTTCAATAACCCTTTTTGATTTGAACTAAAAAATGTGCCGCAGTCGGTTTTATCACTGCTATACGCTTGTTTTGTTTTTATTCGTAACATTTTATCACCAAATATCCCCAAAGTATCACAAAAATTTTATGCTGCTGTGATCTCGTTGTTAAGGTCTATATAGAATTTTACTCCTGAATATCTAAAAACCTTAAAAATGAAAAAAATCTATGTATTCGCAACAGCGGTATTGGCGATGACCATACTTGCATGCAGCGAAGATGAAAACGAACAACAGGTGCAAGCAACGGCTCCTGAATCTGGAACTATTACTGGTGGCCCTTTCACGTTCTGTGTGGATGGCGAACCGGATTTTGTTACCGACATTTCCCTTGATGCAACCAATGCGTCAGGGTCTAACAGTACTTGGATCATTACCGATGCCGATGGAAAAATTCTTGGTCTCCCCCCTACGCTAGATGCAGTGGGTGGTGTCAATTTTGATGAAGCTGGTGGTGGAGTGTGTCTTATTTGGTATTTGCGATATGAAGATGGTATCGTAGGGCTTGAAGTCGATAAAAATGCCAATGAACTTGAGGGGACTTTTGACCTATCAAATAGTATTGAAGTAACCAGAAATGAAACCAAAGCAGGTGTTCTTTCCGGTGGGCCGTATCAATTTACAGTTGATGGAAAACCAGATTTCGTAACTGAAATCGCTTTGGATAGTGAAAATGCCAAAGGGAGCAACAGTACTTTTGTAATTACCGATGACGAACTCAACATTCTAGGCCTTCCACCTACGTTGGACGATGTCAAAAAAGTTGATTTTGACATGGCAGGTGCAGGTGTTTGCCTAATTTGGTATTTACGTTTCGAGGATGGCCTTGTAGGTGCTGAAGCGGGATTGAATGCTGGCGATTTAGATGGATGCTTTAGCCTATCCAACGCCATTCAAGTAACCCGTTTAGATGCCGCCAATGCTGGCACTATTGCAGGTGGACCGTATGACTTATGTGTGGATGGTGAGGCTGATTTTATAACCGATATTACCTTGGATAGTTCCGAAGCATCGGGAAGCCTGAGCAGTTGGGTAATTACAGACGACCAAGGTGTGATTTTGGGGCTTCCACCTACTTTGGATGCCGTTAAGGGGGTAAACTTTGATGAAGCAGGTGCCGGCACATGCCTCATATGGTACTTAAGATATGAGGAAGGTGTCACAGGTCTTGCACAAGGAGAGAACGCAAATAACCTTATGGGTAACTTTAGCCTTTCAAACCCTATTACGGTAAACAGAAATATAACCGAAGCAGGTAAGCTCACTGGTGGCCCGTACAGGTTTTACGTTGATGGCAAGCCA
Organism: Costertonia aggregata; assembly: GCF_013402795.1. Taxonomy (GTDB): domain Bacteria; phylum Bacteroidota; class Bacteroidia; order Flavobacteriales; family Flavobacteriaceae; genus Costertonia; species Costertonia aggregata. The sequence continues at coordinate 547,972 of NZ_CP058595.1, forward strand.
GATTTTGTAACCGACATTACCTTGGACAGTTCTGAAGCTTCAGGTACGAACAGCACCTGGGTCATTACGGACGATAAATTGAACATCCTTGGACTTCCTCCTACTTTAGATGCCGTAAAGGGCGTAAACTTTGATGAAGCAGGTGCAGGGACTTGCCTTATATGGTATTTGAGATATGAATATGGATTGGAAGGAGCCGAACAAGGAGCAAATGCAGCCGACCTAAAAGGATGCTTTGATCTTTCTAACCCTATTGAAGTAGTACGAGTTGCTGGTGTGAACGCAGGTAAGATATCGGGCGGTCCCTACAATTTTTGTGTAGATGGCGAAGTAGATAATGTAAGCGGAATCACATTGGATAGTTCCAACGCATCAGGTTTAAGCAGCACTTGGGTAATTACCGATGACAAAGGCACTATTCTTGGGCTTCCCCCAACATTGGATGCCGTTGAGGGCGTAAACTTCGATGAGGCGGGTGCAGGAGTTTGCTTAATATGGTACGCTAGGTACGAAGGAGAGATTCAAGGTGCCGAACCTGGTAAAAATGCCAATGATATTACGGGGAATTTTGACCTTTCCAACCCTATCACGGTAACAAGGACGAAACCAGAAGCAGGAACGCTTTACGGTGGGCCGTTTAAATTTATTGTTGATGGCACGGCAGATTATGTTAGCGGTATACGCTTGGACAACCCTAATGCCGCTGGAGCCAACAGTTCTTGGATAATTACCGATGAATCTGGTAAGATATTAGGGTTACCGCCAACATTGACCGCATTGGAAGGCGTAAATTTCGATGAAGCCGGAGCTGGCACATGCTTTATCTATTACATCAGATATGAAGATGGTTTAAAAGGACTAAAAGCCGGGTGGACGTTTGATGAGTTCAATGGCTGTTATGATATATCCAATGCCATCAAAGTAGTACGTAAGGTACATTAAGTTACTAAGTGTGATTGAGTTTTAATTGTAAAACGGCATGGATATGAATCCATGCCGTTTTTTTATGGAACATGATGTGCTATGCAGAATTTCTACTGGCATTGATATTGCCATATAACGAACGGGTAACTATTTTCTCGTACAGTTCTTTATGTTTTGTTTTTTGACCTATTTTCTGAAGGGCATATTGCTGAATGACCAGTAATGGCAGTACAATGCTTTCCCTTATTTTTACTGATTCCCGGGACACTACCTCTTTTTCCATCAAAATATCCATCCCAGAGATTTCCAAGAGCATTTCTTTGGAAAGTTGATATTCTTCATAAAGAATGGACCAAAACTCTCCATACTCCTTATTTTCTTTCATGTAGCTCGTCAATTCAAAGTAGCATTTGGCCAACGACATCATGCTGTTCATCATTAGCGCCTTAAAAAAGGGTATCTCGTTATACAGAGCCTTTACCTCGTTGATCCTACCTGTGTCCTTTAAGGTTTTAATGGCAGTACCCATACCAAAATATCCAGGCACGTTTTGTTTTAACTGGCTCCATGAGCCTACAAATGAAATAGCTCTTAGATCTGTCAGTTCTAGCTTGGCTTTATTGCCTCGTTTTCCCGGTCGGCTACCTATATTGGCTTTTGTATAGTATTTTAAGGTGCTCATATCCTCTAGGTAGGACATGAATTTATCGTGATGTTTTAAGGCATCGTACTTGGCAAAGCTAAGTTCCGATAATTCCTCCACCAGACTTCTCTGTTCGGGGGTAATCACGTTTTCCTTGCCAAAAATGTTATTGGAAAGACCTGCGGTCAACATTTGCTCGCAGTTATATTTAAATTGTTCTTTGGTACCATAAGTGCTGGTAATGGTTTGCCCTTGAATGGTCAATTGAATTTCATTATTGGCTATATCCTTGGTCTGCGCCGCATAAAAACGATGTGTTTTACCACCGCCACGTGCCGGGGGACCACCGCGACCATCAAAAAAAATGGCATCTATTTGATTCTTGGTACAAACCGTAGAAAGAGTCTCCTTTGTTTTTAAGATAGACCAGTTAGCCTTTAAATACCCACCATCTTTGGTTCCATCCGAAAAACCGAGCATTATCGTCTGTTTGTCCTTTCTCCGTTTTAAATGGTCACGGTATTCAGGCAAATCAAAAAGAAATTGCATTATAGCTTCCGAACCATCCATCCCTTTCATGGTTTCAAAAAGGGGAACAATATCAAACGTGATTTCTTCTGCCTTCCATCCACACCATTTGAACAATCCGTAAACGAACAATACGGCAAAGATATCCTCGGAATTACTGATGATGTAGCGGTTGCAACCTTCTTCCCCGTTTTTTTCCTGGATACGCTTTAACTGCAATATATTCTTTATGGTATCCTTTACAATATCTTCATCATAGTCTTCGGGGCTTAATTGAAATTCTTTGTGCAAAAGAATATCTATAAGTTCGTTTTCGGGAAGCTCATCCAAAGTGTCGGAGATGATACCGTTTTTTTTCAGGACATTTTTTACAACCAATGTATGTTTGCTATGGTCTTGACGAATGTCCAAGGTCGCGAAATGGGTCTTGAAGATTTTCACCTTATCAATGAGCGCATCGAGTTCATTAAGATAAAGCTCGTGATATTTATTGATCAACAAGCCCCTTATGGTTAACAATGGGTTCAAAATGGCATCGTACCCTACCATCTTATTGGTATCGAACATGGCCGTGTACAAATTCTCCCGGAGTTCTGCTACGGGCACCTGAACGTCTTTAAAGGTAAGTTTTTGCTGTAGTCTTTTTAAATCATTGTAGTAACATTTCATTAAGGTCACCCGCAGTTCGTCGGCTACTTTGTTCGTAATATCGGCTGTTACATAGGGGTTACCGTCCCTATCACCACCTGGCCAAAAACCCAATTTCACAATATCATGATTATTGAAATCCCCGTTATTGATATTACCTTTAATATAGCTGTACAAATCACCAATGGCATCGTAATACACATTTCTAAGGATGTAGATAATATTCTTGGCCTCATCTAAAGGTGTTGGTTTTTTGGCATTTATCAAAGAGGTCAGGCCCAACTGTTGCAAAGCAACGTCTATCTCATCAATCTTATCCTCCAAGATCAACGATCTTAGATTGGCAATGATATCCAAAATGGCAGGTGTATAAAATTGGGTCGGGTGTGCGGTAAGTACAATACGGGCACTGAATGTTGAAAGTTTGTCCGCAATCTTGTCCCAACTCTTATTTTTATCTACCAATTGAAAATAATCTTTGATTGACAATGAGCTACTATGCTCGTGCAGTTTGGGAAAAGCGGCATCTTCTACACTATCGTACAGTACCACTTGTCTCTCTACGTACTGGATGATACGAAACATGAAATCGATTTTTTCCTCTTCTGAAGTGATATCGATAAAATTATCGAAAAAGGAATCCAATATTTCTTTTGGATTTTTTCCCGACTTTAAACCCTTTTGACATTGATCCAGCATTAACGGGATGATCATCCCTACATTTTCAATGTTGCGATACGGTAAATTCAAAAACAAGCTATTGTATACGTTAAACTTGTTATTGACCGATTTTTTAAACTCCTCTAACCTCTTTAGTTGCTGCATACGATATGGTGATTACTCAAACGATTCTTCAATTTATAACAGAGCGAATCCCTATTATTTGAATAGATAAATATCGATATAAATATAGAATCGTAAGTGGAAATGCAAGCTAAATCACAAAAATTAGTATGCTCGCCACAAAATAAACACTATTCACAACAATATTTTAGCAATATGATAAAAGCATGGTATGTTTATCATGTAATTATAACAAAGAGTAATTTTTTCATTTTCATATAGTGTTCTCGTAAAAGAGTCCGATCCCTAAAAGGTTGGGCTCTTTTTAGTTTACTTTGATAACGCTTAGTAGCCGAAAAAACCACTTTTAAAAGAATGGCCTGTATTGCATGACCCGAAAATCAAATGTCGTGAAATTGGGATTTTGGTGTTTCAGCTTTTTGTACAAGGCTAAACTCCCTATCGCCCTATTTGCAGCCCCCGAAGGCGCGGTAAGGGAAACTGTTTTGATGGTTCTTCCGGTGTTTAACAGAATAAACTCATGAATTCTGGGAACTTCATCAACAAGGTTTTTATACTTTATATCATGCTCTTTAAGGTGCTTTCTAAAAAAATACTCAGGGCCGTTTTTACTATTACCACCTGTGAACAAAAGCGTATTTACCTTGGGATACTCTAAAAGATAACCGATAACATTCCTCAATTTGATGTTTTGCATACCTAGGTCAGATGCATCTATTTTATGGCGCTCCGCACTGGCAACGATATCGCAAACCCCTATTTTTCTTTTTAAGAGAAAGCTTTTACGTTGCTCAATTGCCGATTGAGTGGTTTCATACCTAAGGCCCAGGTCAAAAATTTTATCCAAAATGGGCCATAACTGTCCGTTTTTGCTACCGTAGCAAAAATCAACGTCTTCCCCTTTCAAATCGCCCGTTGTAAAACGGGGCGGTGGCAATGTACCTACAATGAGTTTGGTCGCCTCTTTAAAAATAAACGGTTTGTAGGGGTGTGTATGGAGAAACAATAATCCAGTTTTTAAAATCTTACTTTATCAAATATACTGTATTGAATATAGACCGCATGGCTATTGCCTTTCATCTAACATTTTACTAACTTTATGATTGATAACTTAACTTTTTACTGAAGTAGTTCAACACACGGGAAACGATAACACTATATTATAATTATGGGAAAAGGCGACAAAAAAACAAGACGTGGTAAAATAGCCAATAAATCTTATGGTGCCAGAAGACCTAAGGGCATAAAGAAAAAACCAAGCGTAGAGGAAAAAATTAGCATCAAGAATAAAAAATAACTGTGTATGGCTATCTTACGAAAACGGGCTCGTTTTCTTTGAGCGTATGTGCATCGCTAAACTCATAATCGTCCAAATCAAATCCTTTGATATCATCTAAGGTTTTCGCATTGGAATCTATAATATACCTTACCATAGAGCCTCTTGCCTTTTTTGCAAAAAAGCTGATAACCTTCAATTTATCGTTCTTCCAATCCTTAAAAATCGGTGTTATAACGGGTACCTCTAATTGTTTAATATCAACCGCACCAAAGTATTCGTTACTTGCCAAGTTTACAAAAAGTTCTTCATCCCCCAATTCGGAGTTTAGGCTCTTTGTGATATCATCTTTCCAAAATTCATAAAGGTTTTTTTTACGACCAACTTTAAGCTGCGTTCCCATTTCCAAACGATAGGGTTGTATTAGGTCCAAGGGCTTCAAAATTCCGTAGAGTCCCGACAATATACGCAATGTGTTCTGTAGCTTATCCAATTTCCCTTCTTCGAGCGTGTAAACATCCAGCCCTTGATATACATCACCGTTAAAGGCATATACGGCCGGCCGTGCATTCTCTGGTGTGAACGGCACAGAAAACTTTTGGTTGCGTTCCCAGTTCAACTGGGCCAGATTATCGGAAATGCTCATTAACTCCGATAATGCTTTTGGTTTTTTCTTTGCCAAAACCGTATTGAGTTTTTGGGATTGCTCCATAAATTTTGGCTGGGTATACTTTTTGGTCGGTAGCTTACTTTCAAAGTTTAGCGATTTCGCCGGAGAAATAACAATTTTCATCTGCTCAATTATTACAATTGGATTATAAAAATAATCAGGTTTTTTGAAATTACATATGCGTAGGAAAAAGACTTATCAATATGGGTATTGGCAAATCTTATAAACTATTGGCTATGCTTGGCATAACTGCGCCATTTTTCGATACAATCTGCAATATCTTGCGGTATTTCGGAATCAAACCGCATGAATTCGCCACTTACAGGATGTACAAAACCCAGTGTCTTGGCATGCAGTGCCTGTCGTGGTAAAATTTTGAACGTATTGTCTACGAATTGTTTGTACTTGGTAAATGTGGTCCCCTTAAGGATTTTATCACCACCGTACCGTTCGTCATTGAACAAAGTGTGCCCGATGTATTTCATATGCACCCGTATTTGATGGGTACGGCCCGTTTCTAATTTGCACGAGACCAAGGTCACATATCCCAAGCGTTCAATGACCTTGTAGTGGGTAACGGCCTCTTTGCCTTCCTCACCATCGGTATAAACATGCATTTGCAACCTGTTTTTCGGGTGTCTGGCAATATTACCCTCAATAGTACCTTCATCTTCCGCAACATTTCCCCACACCAAGGCGATGTATTCCCGTTCTGAAGTTTTATCAAAAAACTGTTTGGCCAAATGGGTCATGGCGGCATCGGTCTTGGCCACTACCAATAATCCAGATGTATCTTTATCGATTCTATGTACCAGACCGGGGCGTTCATTACCGTTTACCGGAAGGTTATCAATATGGTGAAGTAAGGCGTTGATGAGAGTACCCGAATAATTGCCATGCCCAGGATGAACTACCATTCCTGCTGGTTTGTTCACGACCAAAAGCACATCATCTTCGTAAACAATATCCAAGGGTATTTCTTCGGGAACCAGCAAGAATTCATGTGGCGGATGTTCAAAGAGTACTTTTACCTCGTCACCCGCTTTAACCTTGTAGTTTTGCTTTACGATAGTATCGTTGACCCAAATATTACCACTTTTTGCAGCTTGCTGAATTTTGTTTCGGGTCGCATTTTCTATAAAGTTCATCAAAAACTTATCTACCCGCAGGGGTTCCTGCCCTTTTCCGGCTACAAACCTATGATGTTCAAAAAGCTCGTTTTCGTTTAAATCGGAACTATCGTTTGGTTCCATATATTATTCTGAATCGGCTTTGATTTGCGCTCGGTCGGGAATGCTGCCATTTCCACAAACCAGTTCTAACTTTGAAGTCTTGGGCAGTTTGTCGCCTTCATTGATCCGCTTGCCCTTATATTTTATATAGTACACCATATCTTTTCCAAGCTCATCAATATAGGTAACCCGCTGTACATCTAAACCAACGGCACGCAACATTGATGCAGCATTGCGCTGGGTAACTTGAATGATTTTAGGAACGGTAACCTTTTTATATCCCGATGGGTTTACCGTAAAATATATTTTACGGTTTTCTTTTACCTTGTTTCCCGCAGGCGGTGTTTGTTCTATTATAGAAAAACGGGGATAATTGGGGTTATAATTGGCAGAATCCAAAACCTCATACCGCAATCCTGCCTCTTCCACAGCCTTTCGCATTTCCATGACGGACATCTTGGAAAAGTCAGGCACTTCAACGAATTCCCCATGGTTGGTCGTACTTTTCAACCACTGCAGTGTTGCAAACACCAACAGGACTATTACTAACAAAGCAAGTCCCAACTGTATAAAAAACACCCTGCTTTTTAAAAAATTAAAGAAATTTTTCATTGTACTGTCATTGACCCACAAATATATGAAATGCGATAGTACAAAAGGTACATCGTTTTTTAAATTATCGATTTTGATGTATAATGTTCCCTTCAAAAATTATACGGTCAAACGTTGTAACCCGATACTTTTTTCTTTTCTTTGGTTTAAGAAGTATGTCAACCCAACACACACGATGAAGAAAAACATTGCCATTATTATGGGGGGGTACTCCAGCGAGTATAAAATTTCATTGAATAGCGGAAATGTGGTCTATAATTATCTGGACCCAACAAAGTTTAACCTGTTCCGCATTCATGTTTTCAAGGAAAAATGGGCCTATGTTGATGAAAACAATATGGAAACCCCAGTAAACAAAAACGATTTTTCCATTGAGATTGATGGCAAAAAAATAATATTTGATTGCGTGTTCAATGCCATTCACGGCACTCCCGGGGAAGATGGGTTGATGCAGGCCTATCTTGAACTTTTGAACATTCCACAAACATCCTGTAATTACTACCAAGCGGCCCTTACGTTCAACAAAAGAGATTTGTTGAGTGTTCTAAAACCGTATGGCATACGATCTGCGGCATCCTACTATTTAAATTGGGGCGATGCAATTGATGAAGATAAAATAATAGACACCGTGGGGCTTCCCTGCTTTGTCAAGGCCAATAAGGCCGGGAGTAGTTTTGGAATTTCAAAAGTTTACGAAAAAGAAAAATTGAGAGCTGCCATAGAAGATGCTTATAAAGAAGATGATGAAATTATTATCGAAGCCTTTTTGGATGGTACCGAAGTATCGGTCGGAGTTATAAAATATGACGGGAAAACCACGGTATTACCAGTTACCGAAATCGTGACCGAAAACGATTTTTTTGACTATGAGGCCAAATATGAAGGTAAATCCCAAGAAATCACCCCAGCGAGAATATCGGACACACAAAAGAACAAAGTAAGTGAATTGGCAAAAAAGGCCTATGACGTTCTAAAAATGAAGGGATTTTCTAGAAGCGAATTCATTTTTGTAAACGATGAACCTTTTATGTTGGAAATGAATACAACACCGGGATTGACCACAGAAAGTATTCTTCCCCAACAGGCCAAAGAGGCCGGTATCTCGCTTTCCCAACTTTTTGAAAGTGCCGTACAGGAAGCTTTAAACAAAAAGGCTTAATTTTAGGATATGAGACGCGCAATATTTCCAGGTTCTTTTGACCCCATTACCTTAGGGCATTACGATATCATACAAAGAGGTATCACTCTTTTTGATGAACTCATTATCGCCATAGGTATAAATGCAGAAAAAAAATATATGTTTTCTTTAGAAGAACGTATGCATTTTATTCAAGAAGCATTTGCCCATGAACCAAAAATCAAAGTATTGACCTATAAGGGCTTAACCGTTGATTTCTGTAAAAAAGTCAAAGCTGATTTTATTCTTAGAGGTTTGAGAAATCCAGCAGATTTTGAATTTGAGAAAGCGATTGCACATACAAACCGAAGCCTATCTGAAATCGAAACCGTTTTTTTGTTGACGTCTTCTGGCAAATCATTCATCAGCTCTTCCATAGTTCGTGATGTTATTCGGAATGGTGGGGACTACACAGGGCTTGTGCCTAAATCGGTTTCGGTAAAGTAAGGTACGTTTTTTGTACTACGTTCCGAAAAATATTTTAGCGCACTTCACACACATAACCACATATTTTCGACAATTCACAACAAACCTTGAGTTATCTATAAAAATACCCATACATTAGTAAGAAAATTCAACTTAATGTTGGGCAAAACTAAAATCAATACCAATAATTACCTTATAAAGCAGTTGCCCAAAGCAACCGCTTTTCTGAACAAGAAACTAGAAATAGTACATGTTTCGGACAGGTTAATTCATGACTATTGCCCAGATAAGACCAATATATTAGGTCAACCCTTCCCAAACCTGTTCAAAAATTTAGAGCAAAAACTTAAAAAAAGTATTGGCGAGACCATCAAAGGCAAGCAAAACCCTACTACTTTAGAACGCTTTTTGAACGACAATTCCAATGAAGTTTGGTTAGAGTTTGAAAATATACCTTGGTTTGATGAAAATGAAAATATTATCGGAGCGATAGTACAGATAAATGATGTTACCGAAAAAGCGAAAAACCAAAAAGAATTAGATAAACTCAAGGTTTTATTTAATGAAAAATCTGAGATAGGAAAAATCGGTAGCTGGGAATATGATGCCGTGAAAGATACACTTACTTGGTGTAACATGACCCGGAAAATACACGATGTACCTCCAAATTTTATTCCAGAGATTGAAACGGCTATAGATTTTTACAAAGCTGGCTTTAGTAAGAATACTATCGCCATGCAAGTGGACAGTGCCATGAAAAAAGGCACACCATGGAAAGAAAAGCTTCAAATAGTTACGTTCAATGGCGATGAAAAATGGGTGATTTCCGCAGGGAGACCTATATTTCAAGATAAAAAGTTTGTAGGACTGATCGGTACTTTTCAAGATGTAGATGACCAAGTAAAGTCTGAATGCAAGACAAAAGAAAGCGAACAACTTTTAAAAACATTGATCGATAATCTCCCATTGAATGTGTTCATAAAAGATTTAGATTCCAAAAAAATATTGGTGAATAAATCCGAGTGCAATTATTTAGGGGTAAGGTCTAAAGATATTATCGGAAAAGACGATTTTGATTTATACCCTGAAGATATTGCCCAAAAATCCCGAGACGAAGATTTAAAAGTCATAAATACTTTGAAGCCCATATTGGGAAAAGAAACCATCAGCATCAAAAACGATGGTACACAAACGTACTTTTTGACCTCAAAAATACCCTTGCTCGATAGTGATGGCTCGGCGACTGGCCTGGTTGGTATTAGTTTGGATATATCCGATATAAAGCAAAAAGAGGAAGAACTGCATAGTTTAATAAACGTAGCATCTTTGCAAAACAAGAAATTGGTGAATTTTGCCCATATCGTTTCCCACAATCTACGTTCGCATACCGCTAATTTTTCAATGTTGTTGGACTTTTTGGTCAACGAAAAATCAGAGGATGAAAAGAAAAACATAATCAACATGCTCGTTGAAGCTTCCGATAACCTTTTGGAGACGCTAGACAACTTAAACGAAGTCGTAGCCATAAATACCAATGTAAACCAAGATAAAAAACCGATAAGGTTGAACGACAAAATAAAAACGGTAGAGAAAAATTTAACCGCATTGTTGATCAACAATTATGGTAAAATAATCAATACCATTTCAGACGACACCCATATAAAAGTCATACCCGCATACATAGAAAGTATTTTGATGAATTTTATGACCAATGCCATAAAATACAAAGACCCGCATCGGGACCCTGTTATAAAATTGAGTGCCGAAAGAAAAGGAAAATATACCGTTATGAGCATATCCGATAACGGTCTGGGTATAGATTTGGATAAATATGGCGATAAGCTGTTCGGAATGTATAAAACATTTCACAATAATTCTGATGCAAAAGGTATAGGTCTATACATTACCAAAAACCAAATAGAGGCCATGAACGGGAAAATAGAGGTATACAGTAAAGTGGGGCAGGGAACTACCTTTAAAATATTTTTTAATGAGCAAGATTGATTCAATCTGTATTATAGACGATGACCCGATAATCGTTTTCGGTATCAAAAAAATGCTGAGCCTTGTTGTAGAATACAATAATCTGTACACCTATAAAAACGGTAAACTGGCCATAGACGGCATTAATGGTTTACTGCTAAACGGCATGGATGCGCCGGATGTCATTTTTTTGGATATAAACATGCCGATTATGGACGGATGGCAATTTTTGGAAGAGTTCATCGCATTACCGCTAACGAAAAAAGTACGTGTCAATATCGTTACATCATCCATTGACCCGGTAGACAAGGAAAGGTGGGAGTTCTTTAAGTCCAAGACCCGGCACGTTGTCGAATTCAACAATAAACCCATTCGTAAAGCAGATATCAAAGAAATAACAAAGCTTGCCTGACCCTAAATTTTAAAATACCTAATTTTGAAGCTTGGAAGATAAACGTGGCGTTCATGGTTACCCTTTAACGTCTCATATTTTATCGATAAATTAGGGGCTATGAAGCAAGTTGTTCTATTAACTTTGATATGTATGTTTTTTTCCTGTGAAGACCAAAAACAGGATAAAATAGAAGAATTTCAAACCCATTTTGAACTTTCCGAGTACAAAGAAACGGCCACTTATCTGCAGGTCATTGATTTCTACATTCGCTTGGCAAAGGAATTTCCGGAAATCAACATACAGACCATAGGAGAAACAGACAGTGGTTATCCCTTGCATTTGGTCACTTTTAATATTGATGGGGATTTCAATTTTCAAAAAATAGGCAAGAACAAAACCGTAATTTTGATAAACAATGGCATACACCCCGGGGAAAGTGATGGTATTGATGCAACAATGCTACTGTATAGGGATTTGGCCACAGGAAAAGTTGATGCTCCTGAAAATACCGTACTGGCGACCATTCCCGTATATAATGTAGGAGGTGCTTTAAACCGAAATTCATTTTCGAGGGCCAATCAAAACGGCCCTACATCGTACGGTTTTCGCGGCAATGCCCAAAATTATGACCTGAATCGGGATTTTATAAAAGTAGACACCAAAAATGCGGTCACCTTTGCTTCCATATTCCATTTGGTACAACCGGACATTTTTATAGATAATCATGTAAGCAACGGAGCCGATTATCAATATACCTTAACACATTTATTTACGCAACACAATAAATTGGGCGGCGATTTAGGCAATTACTTGAATAAACGTATGATGCCCAAACTTTCCAAATTACTCCAGGAAGATAATTGGGAAATTACACCCTACGTAAACGTTTTCAATAAAGTTCCCGAATCGGGTTTTTCCCAATTTATGGACTATCCCAGATATTCAACAGGCTATACCACTTTGTGGAATACTTTGGGGATGATGGTCGAGACACATATGCTCAAACCCTATGAAAAAAGGGTTGAAGGCACTTACGAACTCATGGTGAAAATGATAGCTATCGCCGAGGAGGATGGTAAAAACATTAAAACCCTGCGTAAAGAAGCCCTTACAAGACATATGGATTGGACACATTACCCAGTTCAATGGAAAATTGATACGACCCGAACATCTACCCTAAAATTCAGAGGTTACGAAGCCGACACGCTCATCAGTGAGGTAACCGGGCTACCAAGGCTAAAATATGACAGAACAAAACCATTCACGAAAGAGGTAAACTACAGCGATTATTTTATACCTACCGACTCTGTAGCGATACCGGAAGCCTACATATTGAAAAAAGGATGGCATAAAGTCATAGAGCTACTAAATCTTAATAATATAGAATACACGAAGATTGACAAGGATACCACGCTTTCTGTGGAATCTTACAGGATAGCTGATTACAAAACACAACAAAATCCATACGAAGGGCATTATCCCCATAGCGATACCAAAGTTTCTAAAGAAATAAAAACCGTTTCCTTTTCCCAAGGTGACTACTACATACCTACAAACCAAACCGGGATACGCTATCTTCTGGAAACACTGGAGCCACAAGCGACCGACTCTTTTTTTAATTGGAATTTCTTTGATACCATTCTACAACAAAAAGAGGGCTTTTCGCCGTACGTTTTTGAGGATGTCGCTTTGGAAATCTTACAAAAAGACCCGGAACTCAAAGCAGAGTTCGATAGAACTAAGGACTCTTCGGCAACCTTCTCGGCCAATTGGTACAAACAGTTGGATTGGTTATTCAAAAATTCAAAATATTATGAAGATGCCCATTTGCAATATCCCGTCTATCGCATTTTGAAATCTGTTGATTAAGATTACCCCTCAAAAAGAATTTTGATGTTGACGTAACTGTTCAATAATGCTTTTTGGATTTTTTTGGGTCCTTTCCATTTCACTTTTTCGATACCCTCGCTTTTTTGTCCTTTGAGCTTACCCGTAAAAGAGGTTTTCATGGCATACCAATGCACTTCTTTTAACTTGTAGTTACCGTTTCTTTTGAATACGTGATAAGTAGTCTTAAGAAAATTTTCGATTTTGAGCCCTTTCACCCCGGTTTCTTCCTCGACCTCGCGAATGGCACACTCTTCGATACTCTCGCCTTTGTCCAATTTCCCCTTCGGCAAATCCCATTTATCATTTCTATATATGAAAAGTACTTTACCTTCCTTATTGGTCACTACACCGCCCGCAGCTACTACCAAAGGTATTTTTTTACAGAACTTTTTTAGGATTTCCTCATGGTTGGGATGGTAAATAAAGGCCTCGTCCAGTTTTTTTTTTGACAATCCGTCCAAGGCTTCGTTAATGGCATCTGCGTTTAACAAAAAATAAGGTGCATTAGAGGTTTCGGAAAGTTTATTTGTAAGAATCAATGGGCGTTCATTAACAAAAACTTTATACATTTGTGCCTATGGTTTTAGATAAGGATACTGCAAAAAAAACAGCCGAACTTTTACTGCAAATTAATGCAATTAAGTTGGAACCGGAAAATCCTTTTACATGGGCCTCCGGATGGAAATCACCTATCTATTGCGACAATAGGATTATACTCTCCTATCCTGTGATACGAAATTATATTCGGGAAGAAATGGCCAAACAAGTTGAGTCGCTCTATGGTAAGATCGATGCCATTGTAGGCGTGGCCACAGGGGCCATAGGTGTAGGTATGCTGGTAGCTGAACAGCTTGGCCTACCGTTTGCATATGTTAGGCCACAACCAAAATCCCACGGTAGGCAAAACCAGATAGAAGGCCGTTTGGACGCTCATCAAAATGTAGTGGTCATCGAAGATTTGATAAGCACTGGCAAAAGCAGTTTAAATGCCGTTGACGCACTAAAAGATGCCAATATAAACGTAAAGGGCATGGTCGCCATTTTTACCTATGGTTTTGACTTGGCCAATGATAATTTTAAAGAAAAAAATGTTGAGCTGCACACCTTGAGCGACTATGAACACCTCATAGACCAAGCGTCGGAAACCAGCTATATAAAAGAAAACCAAATGAACACCTTGTTGGAATGGAGAAAAGACCCCTCTACATGGAAACCCAATTAATATGCATATAGAATCTCAAAAAAAAACAGTTTTAAAAAGTGCCGAAGAAGTCTTTCATTTTTTGACCGATGTGAAAAATTTTGAAATTTTGATGCCGGACAGTATCGATAAATTTGAGGTCTTGAGCGAAGACAAATTTCTTTTTGCCCTAAAGGGTATGCCAGAAATTGTATTGAAACAAAAGGAGGAGCATCCCCACTCTAAGGTAGTTCTTGGAGCGGCTAGTGACAAATTACCGTTTACTTTGACTGCTGATATAATTGAATTGGAAAACAACCAAAGCGAAGTTACCTTGAGCTTTAATGGCGAATTCAATGCTATGATGGCAATGATGATTAAACATCCCATTACCAATTTCATAGGTACCTTATCCGGTAACCTTAGCAAAATAGAATAGCCATGATCGGGAGACGTCAAAAACGTTCCAGAAAAAAATTACTTATCAGGGATGGTCTTTGACCAGTATGCCACTAGTTATTATCAATACACTAGTTTAACCTCTTTCAAGGCGAATTCTTGCAATATATTATCTTCTAGCTCAACCTTAAGTTTGCCTTCAATGGTAACCCCTCTAATAATTCCCATGAACATTTCGCCTTTTTGATCTTGAAAGGTTGATACGATATCCTTTCGAAACAAAAGACTTTCATATTCGACTATAGCATCAGCTAAAATCTTATTTTCTATGTTTTTGAATTGATGCTTCACCTCATCAACGATAGTTTGGAGTAAGGCTTGCAAATCAAAGGTACTACCTGTTTGAATATGCATTGAGGTAGCATTGACTACATCGCCGAAATCAATTTGGTTGACGTTTAGGCCAATCCCGATGATCGAAGACTTGATATCGTTTCCTGCCATTGTGTTTTCAAGAAGGATGCCACATATTTTTAATTGGCCTGACAGAATGTCGTTTGGCCATTTTATGGATACATCAGGTACTTTCAACTTTCCTAAGACGGTATATATTGCCTTTGAAACCGCTATGGTCAGTAAAAATCGATCTATAACCGAAAGTGCTTTGAATTTTTTTAAAATACTGAATGTCAAATTTTTACCACTTTCCGAAGTCCAAATAGCACCCATTTGCCCCCTTCCTTTTAACTGTTTTTCGGTAACCACTACGGTATAATCCTGTAATGGTTGTGAAAGCATTAAATTTTTTAAGTATGAATTTGTTGAATCCGTGGCACTAAGTTTGACAATATGCATGTGTTAATGCTTGATTTTGATGTACAATGTTATGTTAAAAACAATAGCGAAGAACGTAAAAAAATAATAACTTTGTAAAAACTAAAATTTTTGAATGCAGAAAGGGAAAGCTAGCGCAGATGAGTTGATTGCTCTAATTTTACAGGGAATAGAAGACGTCAAAGGACAAGATATAAACATACTGGATTTAAGAGAAATTGAAAACACCGTTTGTGACTACTTTATAATATGCAATGGTACTTCCAACACGCAGGTAAACGCAATAGTCAATTCAATCCAAAAAATAGTAAGTAAAACGATTAAAGATAAGCCTTGGCATGTAGAGGGTTCAGAAAATGCTGAATGGGTGCTATTGGACTATGTGAACGTAGTGGTACATGTTTTCCAAAAACAGGTCAGGGATTTCTATGATATAGAGGGGCTTTGGGGAGATGCAAAAGTAACCGTGGTAGAAACTAGCTTTAATCAGTAAAAAAAAATAATGGCAAAAGACAACAATAACACTCCAAAGAAACCAAAATTCAGTTCATGGTGGATTTATGGCATCATAGCCATATTGCTCATAGGTTTTCAGTTTTTCAACAGTAGTAGTTTCAACAGTACTGAAAAAACAACTACCTCCGCACTGCAAGAATACTTGAGAAACGGGGACATTGACAAAATTCTGATCATAACCAATACGAGACAGGCCAAAGTTTTCTTGACAGATGAAGCCATGTCCAAGGATGTACACAAAAATGTATCACAAAAACCATTGATTCCATCAACAGGTCAGTTGCCCCAATATGTGCTGGATTATGGTGACCTTCAAAATTTCGAAAATGAGATCAAGAATATTAAAAGAGAGAATAATCTTGAAACCGTAGTGGACTACGATACCGAGAACAATCTCATAGGTGATATACTGTTATCTATTCTTCCGTTTGTTCTGATCATTGGCATCTGGATATATCTCATGCGTAGGATGTCTGGCGGAGGTGGAGGTGGTGCCGGAGGCCAGATCTTCAATATTGGAAAGTCAAAGGCAAAATTATTTGATGAAAAGACCGATACGAGAACATCGTTTAAAGATGTAGCAGGCTTGGAAGGTGCCAAGGAAGAAGTAGAGGAAATCGTCGAGTTCTTGAAAAACCCGGACAAATATACCTCTCTGGGTGGTAAAATACCCAAAGGTGCTCTTTTGGTCGGCCCTCCGGGAACCGGTAAGACATTATTGGCCAAAGCGGTGGCGGGAGAGGCCAAAGTGCCCTTCTTTTCACTATCCGGTTCGGATTTCGTAGAAATGTTCGTTGGTGTAGGTGCTTCCAGGGTACGTGACCTTTTCAAGCAGGCAAAAGATAAATCGCCTGCCATCATTTTTATCGATGAGATCGATGCTATCGGTAGGGCACGTGGAAAAAACAACTTTACAGGTTCCAATGATGAGCGTGAAAATACGTTGAATCAACTATTGACTGAAATGGACGGATTCGGAACCAATACGAATGTTATCGTACTGGCGGCCACTAACCGTGCCGATGTTTTGGACAAGGCCCTCATGCGTGCCGGACGGTTTGACAGGCAAATATATGTAGACCTGCCCGATATCAGGGAACGTAAAGAAATATTCGAGGTGCACCTAAGACCCATTAAAACGGCCGAAACCTTGGACTTGGATTTCTTGGCCAGACAAACACCAGGTTTCTCGGGAGCCGACATCGCCAATGTTTGTAACGAAGCTGCTCTTATTGCAGCCCGTAAGGAACAAAAGGCAGTAAACAAGCAAGACTTTTTAGACGCGGTCGATAGGATTGTTGGAGGGCTTGAAAAGAAAAATAAGATAATAACTCCCGGCGAGAAAAAAACCATTGCCTATCATGAAGCGGGCCATGCCACTACTAGTTGGATGTTGGAACACGCCGCTCCTTTGGTAAAGGTAACCATTGTACCAAGAGGACAGTCCTTGGGAGCCGCCTGGTACCTGCCCGAAGAGAGGCTTATCGTGCGGCCTGAACAAATGTTGGATGAGATGTGTGCCACAATGGGCGGTAGAGCCGCTGAAAAAGTAATTTTCAATAAAATCTCTACCGGAGCATTGAGCGATTTGGAAAAAGTGACAAAACAGGCAAGGGCCATGGTAACCATTTATGGCCTGAACGATGAAATAGGCAACCTTACCTATTATGATTCCTCCGGTCAAGATTCCTACGGGTTTTCGAAACCTTACAGTGAGGATACGGCCAGAAAGATTGATGCGGAAATATCCAAAATCATCGAAGAGCAGTACCAAAGAGCAATAAAAGTACTTACCGAAAACAAAGATAAACTTACCGAACTGGCAGAACGTCTTTTGGAAAAAGAGGTCATTTTTAAAGAAGATTTAGAGAAAATATTTGGAAAGAGACCCTTTGAAAAAGATTTTGACGAAAAAAACCAGGAAACAGTCGTTTCTGAAGAAAAACCTCTAGAAGAAAATAAATAACGGTATGTTGCGTTGTTTTTTTAAACGACCATAGCATAAAGGGTATTGCAGTTATACATTAATGGGGCTATTTGATAAACTTTTTGGTGGAGGTAAAAAAAAGGTTTCCAAAGAAACAGCGGAAACCAGGGGCGTTCACATGCCCGACCTTAATATTCCCGTTGATGAAAAATTTACCATACATTTCAAAAAAAACGGTGGTAAGTTCATTTACTGTGATTCATCAAAAGAGATTACACATGCCCTAAAAAATATCGTCGAGGAAAACGGATGGCAAAACCATCCTTTTTATACGTTGAACCCTAGGTTAGAGGAAAAGTTCTCAAAGAACAATGTCTCCTTCACGAACGAGAGCAGAAAAAGTGATGTCTTTTTTACCACTTGCGAGCATTTAATCGCACAAAACGGTTCTATACTGGTATGCTCAAACCAATTAAAAGAAAAAAAATTAAACGAGTTACCTGACAATGTAATCGTTTTTGCAACTACGAGCCAATTGGTAGAATCTATTGGGGAAGGACTGAAAATCATCAAGAAAAAATACAAAAACAGCATTCCCGCTAACATTACCACCCTAAAGCATTTTCAACAGACCGATGAAAACAAAGACGATTTCCTTTCTTACGGGAGCAGCTCTAAAAACCTATATCTCTTACTTTTAGAAGACCTTTAGCTTTTAAATCAATATTCTGTCGTTGGCAAAACTATGATAATCACGTAGGATAGATTACTTTTGGGCTATCTGAAAATAAACAGGATTACATGAAAGAGATTTTTAGGCGTTCCATAACGGGAATCCTTTACGTTGTATTGTTGCTTTCGGTAGTGTTTCTACCAAGCTCAGATGCCTTTGATTTTCTTTTCATGACCTTTGGATTGGCTTGCCTTTATGAATACAAGCGTTTAGTCAAACTCCCAGGATATCATATATTCATCGCTTATTTGGGTCTGTGGTGGGTATTCATATATTTGGCCAATGATATTGGGCTTATCTATACATTGATGTTCCTCACCATAACGGTAAACATTTCACTACTTTTTTATCTTTTTTCCAAAAAGGAAAAGTTATTCAACGCACTGCAAAAGTTTATGATAGGTCTTTTTTACATAGGAGGCGGTTGTATTTTTTTGACGATGATACCCTACAAGGATAATAACTTTGCCAAATTCCTGATAATGGGTATTTTTATATTGATATGGGTAAACGATTCTTTTGCATATGTGACCGGAAAAACTTTTGGTAAAACCAAACTATATTCGGCCGTCTCACCTAAAAAAACGGTTGAGGGCACGCTGGGCGGGTTTATCTTTACGCTCGTAGCGGCCTACGTTATGAGCAAATATGAACCGATAATAAGTTCTGTACAATGGATGATTCTGGCGGCAGTAATAGTGATTGCCGGAAGTCTGGGAGATTTGGTCGAATCAAAATTCAAAAGAGCCGCTGGCGTTAAGGATAGTGGCGCTATTTTACCGGGTCATGGGGGTATGCTAGATCGTCTGGACAGCTTGGTATTTGCGGCACCATTTGCTTATTTAACCTTAAATATATTTGCTTATGTTTCATAAAGAAGGGCAAAAGATTATTTTATTGACGTTTTTTATCGTGTCCATCATAATATTGGTTTCACAGTATTATTTGGATATTGTTTGGCTACGATATCTGCTTCAAATTGGGGCCATAGTGGTAATGATATTGATACTTCAATTTTTTCGAAACCCTAAGAGGCTAGCCATTAAGAATTTTGATGAAATTTTGTCGCCCGTTGATGGTAAAGTAGTCGTGATAGAAGAAGTAGAAGAAAAAGAGTATTTTAAAGAAAAAAGAAGACAGGTATCTATATTTATGTCGCCCATCAACGTTCACGTTACAAGATATCCGGCAAGCGGATCGGTTAAATTTTCAAAATACCACCCTGGAAAATATTTGGTGGCCTGGCATCCAAAATCAAGTGAAGAGAATGAACGTACCACGGTAGTCATAAATACACCTAAATTTGGTGATATCCTATATAGACAAATTGCAGGTGCAATGGCCAGGCGCATTGTAAATTATGCAGAAGAAGGCGAAAATGTACAACAGGGCGATGATGCAGGCTTTATCAAATTTGGGTCTCGGGTAGATTTGTTTTTACCGTTGGATTGCCCTGTAACGGTAAAACTCAACCAAAAAGTAATAGGCGCAAAAACCTGTATTGCCACTAGCCCTGTAAAGAAAGATGAATAGTGAAAAACTTCATAGGGATTTTGAAAAGGCGGTGGCGTTCGTAAATGAATACCAATCTCCCATAGCCGCTGATTTACTTCTTAAATTATATGCATACTATAAAATCGCACAAAAAAATTACAATCACCCAGGCAGCAAAACCCCTTTGATAAATGCCTTTAAAGCCAATGCTTTGATACAGGCGAAGAACGTTACCCGCGAAGAGGCCATGAAAGAATATATTAAACTGGTAAAAAAAGAAATAAGGAACACTTAGGAAAATGTCCTATTTCATGTTGGAATAACAATAAAATCGATTGCCTTTAATCGTTCATGAATCGCATCACTATTCTTATCAGAATAAAAACGCCCACCAGAATACTCCATATTGATACATTAGAAGAGTTTTCCTTTTCAACTTCATAAGATTTGGCTGCTACTTTTTGGGCTTGTTTTGGGTCTATTACAAAGCCTGAACAGCTTTCTGTAAAATCCGGTTTTCTTTGTGTCAACGAACAAACGATTCCCGTATTGTTGTTAAATTCCCTTTTCTCGCATTGCTTACAAAAGACTAATTGTTGCTTTAATTCCATAAAAATAGTATAGGTTAAGATAAGACAACAACGTTTTCTTGATTAAAAAAGTATTTATAACGGTAAACTTAGCCTTTAACGGCTATCTCAAACAAACAGACATCGGCGTTGTGGTAATGCTCGGGAAGCTTCTCCTCTACCCCTAAAGATATGATTCCCAAAAATTCAAAACCGTTTTTGGTATAATGGCGTATTAGGTTTTTATTATGCCCACAGGTGTCCAACCGTACAAATTTCCTTTCGTTCGCCAAAGCATAGGTTTTTGCCCAATCTACAATGGTACCAACAAAATTTTTACCTCTGTAATCTGGGTTTGTAGCAATACGATGAATGTATAATGAAGGATTTTTGTCCTTCTCACCCCAGATTTCCGAATCGCTGAAAGTTACTGCCCAAACGCAGGCTATTGTATCATTGATCGTTATTTTGAACTGTCTTTTTTCCTGTATCTCTTTTTTTACCAAGCCCTTATTGAACTCGGGCCAAATATTGTCCAAAAATTTACTTCTCTGAAAAGCAGTGGCAAGTCTATAAAGTCTAAATATTTCGTTTATATCTTGTATTGTACTGTTTTGAATGGTCACCAAAAAAGAATTATATGAACAATACTACTAAGGTAAGGATGACTCCAGCAATGGTAAAATATATTCCCTTCCTAAAAATCGTGGTATTGGGCAAAAACATCCAAAATGCGGATAGCACGAAAAACAAAAGCGCTACACCAAAGAAAATATTCAAGAAGAAAAGCGGTTGTGATGATTTGGCTTTGTGCAAATGGGTCATTTTATCCAATACCAATGGTAACTTTTTCTTAGTATATTTTACCAGACCTGTTTTTGTATCGTAAGTTCCTTTTTCAAATTGAGCTATGCCATCATCCATATTTTGAAATCTCAGGTTTTTGATTTTAACCTTCTTCCCTACTTGCTCGGCACTCAATCCCGGTTTGAGCGATGCTTCTTGTTGGTATTCTTTTTTGAGAAAGTCGGTGTCCCTGAAAATTAAAATGACCCCACTAATGGCATAGACCGCCATGATACCTGCAAGAAAAAAGCCTAGGTAGCGATGGTATATCCTGATTTTATTTGAACGTTCACGTTGTTTTTGCATCATAAGAAAAGTATAGGAATTAATTAAAACTTTGTCAACTTACTAATGTACCTCAAGTCTCTTGTTGAGTTCTTTATAAATTTATTGTTTTCTAAGATTTTCGAATTCGTCGATTAAATTCAATAGCTTTTGCTTTTCTTCGAAGCCATATGTTTTTCCGTGAATGAAAATATTAGGTGAAAAACTACTGTATTCCGCATAATCCTTATTTTGATAGAGAGCAAAATGTTTGGTTGTACCACCAGAAATACCAATGTTTATGATTGATCCATCTTCATTGATACCCGATAGTTTTTTTTCATCAAATTCAAATCTATTCTCTTGTATACACGAATTCAAAAACTTCCAGTACCTATCATAACCATTTTTGGAAACTCTTTTCTTTTTTACTCTAATTTTACGCTTGACATTGGTTAGTTCATATCGTTCTACTTGGCCATTGTTCAGGTATACTATACAATTTAAATCCTGTAAAGTTGAAAATTTAGAATCACCCATTACAATCACTAGAGCGTTATCATCTTTTAGTTTCAACATTTCTATATACTCGTTCTTGGTTTCTCCCTTTCCTTTGAATTCAATTTTCTGAATAGTGTAGGGTTGAGAAAATCCGATTATGGAAAACATAACATATACTATGAAAATTGATTTATGCATTGGCCGATTATTATCTAGATTTATGTTATGGAACTTTATTGGATGTGTAAAAGTGCTTTTTACTATTAGTCGCTCAATTTAGCTCATGTCAAGCTTGCCAAACTCTTTTCCAAAGTTTCGATTTTGGCTTCGGCATCTGATTGCTTTTTACGTTCTGTTGCGATGACCTGTTCAGGTGCGTTGTTTACAAAACGTTCATTGGAAAGCTTCTTTTGGACAGATTGCAAAAAGCCTTTGGTGTACTTTAATTCTTCTTGAATCTTTGCGATTTCGGCTTCTACGTCAATCGTCCCGTCTATGGGGATAAAATATTCGTTGCTTTTGACACGAAAGGTCAGAGCACCGTCTAAAGCTGAATCAACGTAAGTTACTGAAGAAACATTGGTCAATTTTTGAATGACCACATCCCAATCTTTGATGGTTTTTTCCGAGTTCAAAACAGAAAGCTCCAAAGGCTCTTTCATTGGGATGTTTTTTTCTTTACGAATGGTGCGTATGCCCGAAATAACATCGGTCACAAAATCAAAATCCAAAATCAAGCTCTCATCAACTTTTTCCCAGCTAGGCCACTTGGCGACTATCAAAGCCTCTTCGGGCCTACGTTTTGCGATATGCTGCCAAACCTCCTCGGTCAAAAAAGGCATAAAAGGATGCAATAGCTTAAGGTTTTGTTCAAATATATGTATCACGGCGTCGAACGTAGTACAATCGATAGGTTGTTGATAGGCCGGCTTTACAATTTCCAATAGCCAAGAACTATAGTCGTCCCATACCAATTTATAGATGGCCATTAGTGCATCGGAAATGCGATATTTACTAAAATGATCTTCAATTTCAGCCAACGTTTGGTTGAACTTTGCACGATACCATTCCAAACCTAACCTAGAGGCGTCGGGCTGGGGCAAGTCGGCGACCTCCCAGCTTTTTATCAAACGAAAACCATTCCATACTTTATTGGCAAAATTCTTTCCTTGTTGGCATAGGTCCTCATCAAACATTAAATCATTACCTGCGGCCGAGCTCAACAACAACCCCACACGAACACCATCGGCACCGTATTGCTCTATCAGTTTTAAAGCATCGGGCGAATTTCCAAGGGACTTGGACATTTTTCTGCGTTGCTTGTCCCTTACAAGACCAGTAAAATATACATTTTTAAAAGGGCGTTCGCCCCTGAATTCATATCCAGAAATTATCATACGGGCTACCCAAAAAAAGATAATGTCCGGACCGGTGACCAAATCGCTCGTAGGGTAGTAATAGTTGACTTCATCGTTATCAGGTTCCAAAATACCATTAAAGACACTTATTGGCCATAACCATGAGGAAAACCAAGTATCCAGAGCGTCATCGTCTTGTTTTAGGTCATCCAAAGTCAAAGGCTTTTCCATTCCACTTGAAGACATGGCCTGTTTTGCCTTTTCAAGTGCCTTTTCTTTAC
Source organism: Costertonia aggregata (assembly GCF_013402795.1). Lineage (GTDB taxonomy): Bacteria > Bacteroidota > Bacteroidia > Flavobacteriales > Flavobacteriaceae > Costertonia > Costertonia aggregata. The sequence continues at coordinate 572,081 of NZ_CP058595.1, forward strand.
TTTCGGCAACAACGAAATCATTTTGACCGTCACCGTAATAATAGGCTGGTATTTGCTGCCCCCACCATAATTGTCGGGAGATGTTCCAATCCCGTATATTTTCCATCCAATGGCGATAGGTATTCTCAAATTTTTTAGGGAAGAATTTTACTTCATCGGTTTCCAAAACCGCCCTTAAGGCAGGTTTTACCAAATCCTCCATCTTTAAAAACCACTGATCGGACAGTCTAGGCTCTATTACCGCTTTTGTTCGCTCGGATGTACCTACCTTGTTTATGTAATTTTCGGTCTTTACCAAAAAGCCTTTTTCCTTCAATTCTTCGGCAATCTCTTTTCGCACTACAAAACGGTCTTTACCTTGGTAATGCATTCCGAACGAATTTAAAGTGGCATCTGCATTAAAGATGTCAATTGTATCCAACTGGTGCTTTTCGCCTAATTCCTTATCATTGGTATCATGTGCAGGAGTAACTTTAAGACATCCCGTACCAAATTCAACATCAACGTACTCGTCCATAATAATGGGAATCGCACGGTCTACAATAGGGACTATGGCCCGTTTGCCTTTTAGATGCCGGTAACGTTCATCGTTAGGGTTAATACAGATTGCAGTGTCTCCCAATATGGTTTCCGGTCGTGTTGTAGCTATGGTCACACTTTCATTGGAGTCTTCGATTTTATAGGACAAATAATATAACAACCCTTGTTTTTCTTCATAAATTACTTCTTCATCCGAAAGGGTGGTCTGTGCTTCTGGATCCCAATTTACCATGCGATGCCCTCTGTATATCAACCCTTTGTCAAATAGTTTAACAAAAACCTTGATAACCGATGCGGACATATTGTCATCCATGGTAAAGGCAGTTCGCTCCCAGTCACAGGAACATCCCAGCTTTTTGAGTTGCTCAAGAATTACCCCGCCATATTCATTGGTCCAGTCCCAAGCATGTTTTAAGAACTCTTCACGGCTCAAATCGGATTTTTCTATACCCTCTGACTTTAGTTTGGCGACTACTTTTGCTTCTGTAGCGATAGAGGCATGGTCCATTCCCGGTACCCAACAGGCATTTTTCCCCATCAATCTGGCCCTTCTGATCAGAACATCTTGAATAGTGTTGTTCAACATATGCCCCATGTGCAGTACTCCCGTCACGTTTGGTGGTGGGATTACTATGGTATAGGGCTCTCTTTCATCGGGTGTTGAGTGAAAGTAATTATGTTTTGTCCAATAGTCATACCAACGGTTTTCCGAGGTTGAGGGGTCATATTTTGATGGGATTTCCATATTTTGGAACGGTTTTTGGTTTACCTATGCCGACTAAAAAATGAATGTCGCACAGATATGTTAAATGTTGATAACTTGTGGCTTTTTGCCCCTGTTTTAAATACGAAACAAAAATAAGTAACGTTATCAGATAACAAAAGTATTTTGGATAATCATCCAAGAAACCATTAAATTTGTAATTGACCCAAAAATTAAGATCATGAAAAAAATTGTACTAGTATTATTCGTTGGATTGCTAGGATTAAGTGTAACGGCTCAAGATAAAGTAGCCAAAATTGAATTTAAGACAGAAACCGTTGACTACGGAACTATTGAGAAAGGAGCCGATGGTATTCGTGTATTTGAATTTACGAACACTGGTGACGCCCCTCTTATAATAAGCAAAGTAAGTTCAAGTTGTGGTTGCACTATACCCAAAAAACCTGAAGAGCCTATTTTACCTGGTAAGACTGGAGAGATACAGGTAAAGTATGATACAAAAAGGGTTGGCCCCATACGAAAGGCAATTACCGTTATCTCCAATGCCGATACTCCTACGAAGGTGTTGAAAATAAAAGGTGAAATTAAAGATGCTAAGACTGTTGGAAAATAATTTTCAACGTTATAACTATACGGAAAGGCCCGCTCACAAAGCGGGTCTTTTTATTTGAAGAGTTTTTTTAAAGTGAAGCTTAACTGAACGTCTTTATTGTACCGTTCTATCAAAACACGTATTCTCTTACCTTCTTTCTCGTTCATCATCTTAAAGACTTCTTGCAGCTTATATTTATGTACCCTTTTACCGTTTACGGCCAATATTAAATCGCCCGCCTTCAATCCAGCCAAATCTGCCGGACTACCGGCACGAATAGCCGATACAACAATCTCAGGCACTAGACTTATTCTGGTCTTGTTTTCCATAAGAATCTGCACATTGCCGAACGTATCGGAATCTTCTTGCACAAATCCCCTTGAATCGGATAATGATTCTGCAATATAACGTACTCCACCATGCTGCAGAGCCACTCCACTCATATTGTACTGAAAGGGCTTATGGTAGTTCGCATTTCGCTTTAGGGTAATTTCACGGTCGGGATAATTAAAGACAATATTGAAACGTTTGAGAACCTCACCACCCAAACTGCCGTTTCTATTGCCTAAATTTTTGATGGCACTAAAAGTTACCATATTGGGGAAGGCCGCCTTGGCATCCTTAAGGGAGAATTTACCTATTTCGATATTATCGACCATGGTTCGTTTTCCGAAAATACTACCGTTAAGCCCCTTACCCAGATAATCATCATAATTCTTTTCCGGTATGCCAAGGCCTCTGGTCACATCTTCAAAAAGCCATACCGCATCACTGCTCCCGGTATCAACCAATAATTTCACATCAATTTTTTCTTCTTCTTTCAAAACCACGGTACCATCTACGTAAGCCTTTTTATTTCTGATGTACATAGGTAAGGTTTGACTTTTTTTACTGTCCTTGGATTTGAAAAAATCCGGGTCGTGAAACTTGATGGTTTTGGCCGTGTAGTTGATGTCCACAACAAAATCCCTAAAAAGGTCATAGCCGATAATACCATGTATGGGAATCCCTAAACTTGGGGAAAAGTTAAGTTCCTTATCCAAAACCACATAAAGCTCTTGGCTCCTGTTTATAATGTTGTTTATTTTGAACGTATTTCCCTTAGAGCTCAAGGCCTTCATAGATTCACCATCACCTAGACCGTTTATGGTAATTTCTGATACATTGTTTATCTGTAAGGAATCCTGATCGGAAATATTGAACAAAATAGGCTTACTAACACCCGAATCCAATATAAATGATAATTTGGCACCGTTTACCTGTATGGGCACCACTATCAAGTTGTTCACAAGTTCAAAACGAAGTTTTTGATGTTTTGTATTTTTGGGCAAACGATAGTTCTGGGCACTGCCAAAAAATGGCAGAAAAAAAGGAAATATAAAAATATAAACCCAAAAGCTCTTCAATTCTCTAATTATTAAACCGTTGCTGTTACTAAATATAGGTATAAATTGAATAGGTATCACATATTTTAACATTCGTATACCGCCGCAATAAAACCCTAATCCTATTGTTTTCTCCGTAGGTATTTACCATTTTTGCGTAAAATTTATATGATATGCCTTCAATATCCATAAAGGGAAAATCCATGCCCGAATCACCTATCAGAAAATTGGTGCCCTATGCCGAAAAAGCGAAAAAGAGGGGAATACGTGTTATTCATTTGAATATTGGCCAACCCGACATAAAAACCCCCCAAATAGCGCTTGATGCGGTAAAGAACAACAACATAGAGGTACTTTCCTATAGCAGAACCGAGGGCTCAGATGCTTACAGGGAGAAAATAGCGGCTTATTACTCCAAAAAGCATATACACGTGAATGCCGAACAGATAATCGTTACCACGGGCGGTTCGGAGGCCTTGTCATTTGCCATGGGAAGCATTGCGGACGAAGGGGATGAAATCATAATTCCCGAGCCCTTTTATGCAAATTACAACGGTTTTGCCACGGCTACCGGTGTTAATGTTGTTCCCGTGGTTTCCAATATAGAAAACAATTTCGCCCTTCCGCCCATCGAAGAGTTTGAAAAACTCATTACGTCAAAGACCAAGGGCATTCTTATTTGTAACCCTGGGAACCCCACTGGGTACCTTTACAGCAAGGAAGAAATACAGAAATTAGCGAAAATCGTAAAAAAGCATGACCTGTTTTTGATAGCTGATGAAGTATACAGAGAGTTTACCTACGATGGCAGGGAACATTATTCAATACTTCAAGAAAAAGGGCTGGAGGACCATGCGATAATCGTGGATTCCGTTTCCAAGAGATACAGTATGTGCGGAGCAAGAATCGGCTGTTTGGTATCCAAAAACAAAGAAATTATACAAACAGCATTAAAATTCGCCCAAGCACGACTCTCTCCACCTACTTACGCCCAAATTGCCAGTGAAGCGGCATTGGCAACACCCCAAAGCTATTTTGACGACGTAAAAACCGAATATGTTTCCCGTAGAAATATACTGATCGATGAATTGAGTAAAATCAATGGGGTAACCGTTGCCAAACCCCAAGGAGCCTTCTACTGTATCGCCCAGTTGCCCATACAAGATGCCGACCATTTTGCGCAATGGCTACTGGACGACTTTCATATTGACGACGAAACTGTTATGGTAGCCCCGGCTGCAGGTTTTTATGCTACGAACGGATTAGGGAAAAACCAAATACGTATCGCATATGTGTTGGACAAAGGGAGTTTAAAAAGAGCGGTCCGTATCTTGGGGGAAGCGTTGAACGTATATCCCGAAGGATGAACATCCAAGAAAATATATCCCTAAAACCATATAACACCTTTGGTATTGATGTAAATGCCCAGTTTTTTCTGGAAATAAGCAGCGTACAAGAATTACAAGAGGCACTAGGGCTTCAAAATTTTCCGCAAAAGTTCATCATAAGTGGCGGCAGCAATATGTTGCTCACCAAGGATATTGATGCTTTGGTATTATATATCAATATTAAAGGTATTGAGATCATACACGAAGATGAAGATGTGGTAACGTTACGAATCATGGCCGGTGAGGATTGGCATCAAATGGTGCTTTGGACCTTACATCACGGTTATGGCGGCCTGGAAAACATGTCGCTTATTCCCGGAAAAACGGGAACCGCACCCATACAGAATATCGGTGCTTATGGCGTAGAGCTCAAAGATGTATTTGAGAGCTGTGAAGCAATGGAGATCGAGAGTGGTTCCATCAAAAAATTCAGTAGGGAAGACTGCAAATTTGGCTATCGGGATTCTTTTTTCAAAAATGAGGGCAGGGGAAAATACGTCATCGTTTCCGTGTGTTTTACACTTACCAAAAAAAATCATAATCTGAACACATCTTACGGAGCTATTGAGGCCGAATTGGAACGACAAAAAATAGATAGACCAACCATAAAGGACGTATCCAACGCCGTAATCACGATACGGCAAAGCAAACTGCCGGATCCAGCCGAAATCGGCAACAGTGGCAGTTTTTTTAAAAATCCAATAGTAAGTTCTTCAGAATTCGATACATTTATTACAAGCTATCCCAACGCCCCCTATTATAAAGTATCGAATGAAAGCTATAAGATTCCCGCCGGGTGGCTAATTGAAAAATGCGGATTTAAGGGCAAACGTTACGGAGATGCGGGCGTTCATAAAAATCAGGCTTTGGTTTTGGTCAATTATGAAAAAGCTTCGGGAAAAGAAATCCTAGATTTGGCCAACATCATCATTGCACGGGTAAAAGAAGTATTTGGCATACAAATAATACCAGAAGTGAATATTATAAAATAACCCCCGTGAACCATCACGGGGGTTATACCAAACCAAACTAACCAAAAACTAAATGTAAGGTAACCAGCCCTACATTTATCAATTAAATGTTTTATAACGCTAGCTATAACAATCAATTTTATAAATTAGCGTTTAGTTTATATACGTCCTAAAAGAAACATTTGGATGCTATGTATACTTAATTTTTTTGATCACGCCCTAGAATATGAGTATACTACTTGAAAAACACATTGTAGAACTACTACAGGAACGCAATGAGAAAGCTATTTCCCTACTCTATGAAAACTATGGCGACACTTTATATGGCGTAGCGTACAAAGTAGTTAGGGATGAGGAATTGGCACAGGACGTGCTACAGGAAAGTTTTGTGAAAATCTGGAAAAAATCCGATTCCTACGATACTTCAAAAGCTAAGCTATTCACATGGCTTTTTCGTATTACCAGAAACACGGCCATTGATAAATTAAGGAGCGTAAAGACAAAATCCGACAAGGAAATCCAAATGGATGTTTCGGACGTATATAATTTAGGTGTTGAAAGCATTAAGCCCGAATTTATGGATGTTCGGGAAAACCTGGATAAGATTGAACCTAAGTATCAAATTGTTTTGGATGCCTTGTTTTTTCAAGGGATGACTCAACAGGAAGCCAGTGACGAACTGGATATACCCTTGGGCACCATCAAATCTAGATTAAAGATTGGATTACGTGAATTAAGGAAAATTTACGGGCCGGCAATGCTAGTATCGCTCTATTTAATATTTGGATTATGAAAGAAAAAATACGCATATTCTTGGATACCGACTTATTGGAAAAGTATTTGTTGGGAACCACTACAACTGAAGAAACCCTTAGGGTTGAGCGCTACATAGCCATGTATCCCGAGGTAAAGAAAAATTACGACGAGCTTCAGGAAAATTTGGAGACTTTTGCCAAAATGCATGCCATAAAGACCCCAGAAGGCCTTCGGGAAAGAATATTGAATAAGATCAAGGCAGAAAATAAGGGTAAAAGTATATTTTTCAGGTATGCGATTGCAGCTAGTTTAGCCGCTTGCCTATTTGCGGGAACCGCTTTTATTTTCTGGGACCAAAATCAAAATTTACAAGAAGAGAATACTATCGTTACCAATAAAATAAAAGATTTAGAACAAGACTGGAAACAACAGCTGGAAGATGTACGCAATCAGTTTATTGTGCTGAACAATCCTGGAACAAAAAAATATAATGTAAGCGGCAATAAGAAGGCCAAAGAACTAAAGGCTGTGGCCTACATAAATCCAATAAAAAAGTTATCCTACATTAATGTGAGCAAGTTGCCTAATTTGCCCGAAGACCAGTGTTTTCAAATGTGGGCAGAGGTTAATGGCGAAATGATAAACTTGGGAGTTATCCAAGAAGCAGCGGACAAAGAAAAATTAATGGCCATGCCATATGCCGACAATGGAGTAAGCTACATTACCATAGAACCTAAAGGGGGCAATGTAACCCCTACGGTCGAAAATATAGTTGCCGATATCAAATACTAGCGCATGTAGCTATAAAAGTAATGATAAAGCCCCCTTTCATTGGGGCTTTTATTTTATATCTTTGCAACAATAAATTCATAGTATGAAGTTGGTTCTTTTAACGATAGGTCTTCTTGCGCTGGCCTTTGCTGGGATTGCGATTAAGATATGGTCTAAAAAAGACGGTAAATTTTCTGGTACCTGCGCCAGCCAAAACCCCTTTTTGAACAAAGAAGGGGAAGCATGCGGTATGTGCGGTAAATTACCTAGCGAGCAGGACTGTAAAAAAGACACCGCCCCAGAGTTTCAATAAAATACAGCACTTCATTCTATTCCCCTTATACTCAAAGTTTGGATAAAACTCAAGATACGCTGTACCTTAATATTCAAAAGGCCAAAAAAGGCAACCAAATAGCTTTTAGCACCCTTTTGGATATGTTCTGGAACGATGTTTATGGTTTTCAGCTCATTCGTACCAAAAATGAAAATGATGCCGAGGACATTACCATCCAGACATTTTCCAAGGCGTTTGATAAAATAGATACGTATGATGAGTCCTATGAATTTAAAACATGGCTGATTACCATTTCCAAGAACCTGCATGTAGATCTCATCAGAAAACGAAAGAGAAGTATTTTAGAAAGTACGGGTAAAAACAACGATGCCATTAAAAAGGTGCTGGACGAGACACCTACTATCGAGGATAACCTCATCAACGAGCAAAATCTAGCAGATTTACTCCAAGATATCAAAAAATTAAAACCCCATTACCAAAGGGTCATCAATCTAAGGTATTTCAATGAACTGAGCTATGCCGACATTGCCAAAGAACTCAATGAACCCATAAACAACATTAAAGTTAAGTTGTTGCGGGCAAAAAAACTACTTGCAGAGATTATAAAGAATAAATAAGCTGTTGCATATTTTAATGAAACGCAGTCATTTCGAGTGATTTTCTTATGATTAAAACGAATAAAAAGTCGTTCCAAGGACAGGAGTTTCAAGAAAAAATAATAGTTCTACTCAGCCAGTCCCTGGTATGATTATCTGTGCCTGAACCAACATATTGATGCATGTTCTCCCAAAATGCGCGAAGGGCATAATCGGTGTGGTGTAATTTTCTTAAAATCCCAAGGTCGCATTGCATGTGCAATCCATTAAAAGACTACTTTATATAAATTCATTAGTTCGTATATTTGTATAAAAATTAGCTTATGAGTATTGAGACAGTAGCACCACCAAAGGGAAAACCAAAATGGTTGCGTGTAAAGTTACCTACGGGCAAAAAATACACACAACTTCGGAGCTTGGTAGACAAGTATGATTTACATACGATTTGTACTTCTGGCAGTTGCCCTAACATGGGCGAATGTTGGGGAGAGGGTACCGCTACTTTTATGATTTTGGGTAATGTTTGTACACGTTCCTGCGGGTTTTGTGGTGTAAAAACGGGAAGGCCCGAAGATGTAGATTGGGAAGAACCAGAAAAGGTGGCGCGCTCTATAAAGATCATGGGAATAAAACACGCGGTCATCACATCGGTAGATAGGGATGATTTAAAGGATATGGGATCTATAATTTGGGCGGAAACCGTAAATGCTATCAGAAGAATGAACCCCGAAACAACGTTGGAGACCCTTATCCCAGATTTTCAGGGTATTGAGAGACATATAGATAGAATTATCGAGGTAAGCCCCGAAGTGGTCTCCCATAATATGGAAACCGTTAAGCGGTTGACCCGAGAAGTACGTATTCAAGCAAAATATGAACGAAGCCTTGAAGTACTGCGGTACTTAAAGGATAATGGGGCCAAACGAACCAAATCGGGCATTATGCTCGGGCTTGGGGAGCTAGAAGAAGAAGTGATACAAACCATGCAGGACTTAAGGTCTGTAAATGTTGATGTAGTGACCATAGGGCAATACTTGCAGCCTTCGAAAAAACACCTTCCGGTGAAAGAGTTTATTCTTCCGGAACAGTTTAAAAAATATGAGGAAATAGGTCTGGAAATGGGCTTTAGGCATGTAGAAAGCGGTGCTTTGGTACGCTCTTCATATAAAGCACATAAACACATACACTAAACCTTTAAAGGCTTAGACCAAATTCCCGCTTTTGCGGGATTTTTTTTCTTATGCAAACAATCAGAATTGGTATAAATGGTTTTGGAAGAATCGGGAGGACTTTTTTAAGGTTGGCCGCCAACCGTCCAAATTTAAAAGTAGTGGCCATCAACGATATTGCAGATGCTCAAACACTGGCCCATTTATTAAAGTATGATAGTATTCATGGCATCTATAATAAAGATATTACTGCAAACGAAGACACCATTTTCGTCAATGGTGAAGAAATAAAGCTAAGCAATGCCAAAACACCTGACAAAATAGAATGGTCAGCTCACCAAATAGATGTTGTCCTTGAATCATCGGGCAAGTTTAAAAGTAGCACCCAGTTGCAACCGCATATTGACAATGGGGCCAAAAAAGTGATTCTTTCCGTTCCTCCTAGTGATGATGATATCAAAATGGTCGTGTACGGTATAAACGAGGGTAGCATAAACGAAAACGACACCATTATTTCCAACGCTTCGTGTACTACCAATAATGCCGCTCCCATGTTAAAAATCATAAACGACCTTTGTGGTATCGAGCAAGCTTATATTACCACCATACATTCGTACACTACCGATCAAAGCCTGCATGATCAACCCCATAGGGATTTGCGCAGGGCCAGAGCGGCATCGCAATCCATTATCCCCACAACAACAGGAGCGGCAAAGGCATTGACCAAGATTTTTCCAGAATTATCAAACGTTATAGGAGGTTGTGGCATACGTGTTCCCGTACCCAATGGATCATTGACAGATATAACGTTGAACGTAAAAAGACAAACATCAATTCAAGAAATAAACGATACATTTGAGCGAATATCAGAGAATGAATTAAAAAACATACTTTTTTATACGAAAGACCCTATAGTTTCGATAGATATAAACAATAGTTATCATTCTTGTACGTTTGATTCTCAGATGACATCGGTTATCGGAAAAATGGTTAAGATCATAGGCTGGTATGACAATGAGACCGGCTATAGCAGCAGATTGATCGATTTGATCAATCTATTGGCAAAGAAAAAATTTATTTGAAATCAGTAGCGCTACATACCATTTTAGCGAAAGTGCTCACCTTTGTGGCATTGCTTTTTATGTTCCAAAATCTACATTCCCAAGAAAATACGGCGTATGAGGAAAAAGTACGTTCTTATTTTTCAAAAGCACTAGAACTAAAAAATCAAGATAAAAATAACGAGTCCCTTGATATCTTGAAACAGGCTTCAGAATTGGCAGAAGAAAACGAGGACGTAAAACTTCTTATTGATGCCTATCACAAATTTGCATTGTTATATTTAAACTTAGATAAAGATGATGATGCGGAATTTTATTGGGACCGTTCCGAAATATTGTTAGAAGATATTGCCTACCCCTATGGTAGTGCGGTCCACAAATATATCGAAGCCATAAGACTATATAAACGCGGAAATAATTTTCAGGCCATATACATGTTGGGCGACGCCAAACAATTGAGCAATGATCGTAATCTCCTGAACAAAATCTTACTGGCAGAAGCAGATGTTTATCTAGAGATAGAAAAATATGAAAGTGCAAAAAAAAACTACAACTCTCTAATCGTCAATACAGATATTTACGAAAAAGAGTATTTGACCACAAAAGCCTACATGGGCCTGGCCAATCTCAATTTTGAGCGGGGCAACATCGAAAAAAGTATCAAAAATGCCGAACTGGCATTAAAAATTGCCGAAAAAAACTCTTTTTACAAAGAGATGCTTGAGCTGAACACCTTCTTGAGTTCACTTTACGAAACAACGGGCAACTACGCCTTATCCCTTGAAAACGCCAAAAATTTATTGGCTGTAAAAGATTCTACCTTCACTATCGAGAAAGCCAAAATAGAAGAAAGAAAGGCCGATGAGATACATAAGGAAAACCAAGACGAAATCATAAAAAAACAGGATACCGAAATACAAGAACTTAAAGAATCCCAAAACCGGTCAGAAATTGTCACCATATTGGTATCGGCCTTTTTGACCATCATCTCCCTACTAGCGGTATCACTTTATCGTAACAATCAGATAAAGTTGAAGACAAATGACCTTCTATACACAAAAAACAGGGAACTACAGACCGCTCGGGACGCTGCGGTTTCAGCAATGGAAGCTAAGACCAACTTTTTGTCCACGGTGAGCCACGAGTTACGTACACCATTGTATGCGGTAACCGGCCTTACACATCTTTTGTTGGAAGAAAGTCCAAGCAAAAACCAATTGGAACATTTAAAATCACTTAAATTTTCTGGAGATTATTTACTCAATTTCATCAACGATATCCTTCAGATAAATAAAATAGACGCAGATAAACTAGAACCCTTGCAGATAGAGTTCAGTTTAAAGAAAATATTATCAGAGGTCATCAACTCCTTACAACAGAGTGCCAAGGAAAATAAAACTACGATTCTTCTGGAGCATGACAACGACTTGCCCGGCACATTACTGGGAGACCCTTTAAAACTCTCACAAATATTCATAAACTTAGTGGGCAATGCACTAAAATTCACCAAAAACGGTCAAGTTACGGTCATCACTAAACTAATAAAAAAAGATGATGAAGAGGTATCGGTCTATTTTGAGGTAAAAGATACGGGAATAGGAATATCCAAGGACTTTCAAAAAAACATTTTTGAAAGTTTTGAACAGGGTTCCATACAAATCAACAGAGAGTACGGCGGTACCGGTCTGGGACTCACCATAGTCAAAAGTTTGTTGGGGCTTTTTGGCAGTAAAATAGAAGTGGATAGCGAGCCCGGTAAAGGGAGCTCCTTCTTTTTTACGTTAAACCTAAAATATAAAGACGGTGTCATGGATGATATTCCGTTTGAAATGACAAAAAAGGAATACGATTTTAACGGTTTACATCTTATGGTCGTAGAAGACAATAAAATAAACCAGGTCATCACCAAAAAAATGTTAATCAAAAAGGGTATGACGTGTGATATTGCCAACAATGGTATGGAAGCTGTTGAAAATGCAAAAAACAACCGCTATGATGCCATTCTTATGGATATTCACATGCCGGGAATAAGTGGTGAGGAAGCCACTATCCGAATACGAAAATTTGATAGGGAAACTCCTATTGTAGCACTTACCGCCATTTCATTGGACGACAGTTTGGAAAGTTTTTATGCCGCCGGGTGTAACGATGTTGTCACCAAACCTTTTAAACCCGATGTTTTTTACCAAAAAATCGGCGAGAACATTTTTGATAAAAAATCGATCAACGATTCGGTCTCATAAATTTTTGAACATTTTCTTGAAGCACCTTCTTGCCTTCTCCTATAAATTGGTGCGAAATAGGTATATAGAAAATAGTGTCCAATCTACCTTTTAGCCGTACATAGTCTTTTTCGGTAGTGAGAATACATTTTTTGGAGTTGAACAAGCCAAGTTCCTTTTCGGTAAAAAAATGATGGTCTTTATAAGCCAAATGTTCAAATGAAATATTCTTACCTTTTAAATAGTCAAGTAAAGGTTTAGGGTTTGCAATACCGGTTACCAAGGTAATGTTGGTATCCTTAAAATCATCCAGTTCATATACAGTGTCTTTGCTTATAACCTTAGCATGATAGTTTAGATAGCTAAACAATACTTTTTGATGGCTTATAGGGCCTAATTGTCCAATTATTCTTTCTCGTTCTGTTTCACTTAGATCTTTTGGGCATTTTGTCACTATAATGACATCTGCCCGTTTTGCCTCTTTTTTACTGTCACGTAAATTTCCCGTGGGCAAATACCAATCACTGCTATACAAATCCCCATAAGAGGTCAATAATATTAAAAAACCCGGCTTCACTTTTCGATGCTGAAATGCGTCATCCAATATTATTATATCAGGTTCATGTATCTCTTTCAAGTGGGAAATACCGTTTTGTCTGTTCGCATCAACAGCCAAACTTATCATGGGGTATTTGGAATAGATCTGATAGGGCTCATCCCCCAAGTCCTCTACTGAACTATTTTTATTTGCCAATACAAACCCCTTGGATTTTCTACGATACCCCCTACTCAGTACCCCGACCCTAAAATCATCTTTCAACATCGAGACCAAATACTCTACCATTGGGGTTTTTCCCGTTCCTCCGGTGCTTAGGTTGCCTACGCATAGTATCGGGATTTGGTAAGATTTTGATTTGAACAAACCAATATCGTACAGATAATTGCGTAGATATACCACGGCCATGTAAACCAATGAAACGGGGAACAGTATTTTTCTGAGCAACCACATAAAGGCGAAAATATAATATTTTATCTTTGAATGGCTTAGATTTATAAAATGATAGTAAAAGAAATAACTCGTATTCTTGAGGAATTGGCACCATTATCCCATGCAGAGGATTTTGATAACGTAGGGCTTTTGGTGGGAGACAAAGACCAAAAAGTAAATGGCGTACTTGTGACTTTGGATACTTTGGAGAATGTAGTTGACGAGGCCATTGCAAAAAAATGTAACCTCATTGTTAGTTTTCATCCTATAGTCTTTACAGGACTCAAAAAAATAACGGGAGCCGATTATGTGCAGCGGGTAGTCATTAAGGCGATTCAAAATCATATTGCCATTTACAGCATGCATACCGCTTTAGATAATTCAAACAGGGGTGTTAATGCAAAAATATGTGAGGTGTTGGGAATCAAAGACCCAAAAATTCTTATACCCAAAAAAGGTACTTTAAAAAAAATGGTCACCTATGTCCCCAAGGCAGATGCACATAGGTTAAGAGATGCCCTTTTTGCAGCAGGTGCCGGGGAAATCGGCAATTACAGTAATTGTAGCTTCACTATTGATGGTACTGGCACATACAGGGCCGGTGAAAAAGCAAATCCCACCAAGGGCGAAACCGGTAAAACACATTTCGAGGATGAAATTCAAATAAATATAGTTTTCTCCAAAACACATCAATCCGAAATCGTGAAAACACTCTTGGAAAATCACCCATACGAAGAAGTGGCCTATGAAATATATACCTTGGACAATACCGATGCGAATATAGGAATGGGAATGATCGGTAATTTAGTGAAACCTATTAATGAAATCGAATTTTTGTATCAGCTCAAAGAAAAAATGAACGTATCGGTAATTCGCCATTCGGAACTGCTTCATAAAAAAGTACAGAAAATAGCCGTTTTGGGCGGGAGCGGAGCTTTTGCCATTGATACCGCGAAAGCTCTGGGAGCCGATGTTTTCGTATCTGCGGATATAAAATACCATGAGTTTTACAAGGCAGATAAAAGTATGGTTATCGCCGATGTCGGGCACTATGAGACAGAGCAGTTTACAAAAAACCTTTTAGTTGACTATCTTACCAAAAAAATTCCTAATTTTGCAATCCATTTATCGGAAAGTAAAACCAATCCAATCAAGTATTTATAAAAAATATGGCAAAAAAAGCAGAAGCAACGGTAGAAGAAAAATTAAGGGCATTGTACGACTTACAATTAATTGATTCTAGAGTTGATGAAATACGCAATGTGCGTGGTGAGCTTCCTTTGGAAGTTGAGGATCTTGAAGACGATGTTCTAGGATTAAAGACTAGAATGGATAAATTAAAGACCGATGTTGAGACCATAAATTTTGAAATTGGTGCAAAAAAGAACCTCATTGAGGAATCAAAGGCTTTGATCAAGAAATATGCCGAGCAACAAAAGAATGTTCGCAATAGCCGTGAATTTAACTCTATAAGCAAGGAATTGGAATTTCAAGAGCTTGAAATCCAACTGGCAGAAAAAAACATTAAGGAATTCAAGGCCCAAATAGAACAAAAGAAAGAAGTTATCGCCGAAACCAAAGAACGTTTGGCAGAACGAGAGGCGCACCTAAAGCACAAAAAAAGTGAGCTGGATGCCATTTTAGCAGAAACCGAAAAAGAAGAAAAGGCACTGTTAGAAAAATCCGAAAAGTTTCAAAAAGATATTGAGGAGCGCTTGGTAAAAGCGTATAATCGCATTAGAAACAACGTAAAGAACGGTCTAGCGGTCGTTCCTATTGAAAGGGGAGCCTCTGGTGGTTCATTCTTTACCATTCCTCCTCAGGTACAGGTTGAGATTGCTTCACGTAAAAAAATAATTACCGATGAGCATAGTGGTAGAATTTTGGTTGACCCTACCTTGGCTGAAGAAGAGCAAGAAAAAATGGAAAAAATGTTCGCTAAATTATAGTGAAGTTTTTCAATACGATAATTTGTAAGCCATCTGAGAACAGATGGCTTTTTTTATTACCTTACCACAAAAATACCGTGAAACGCATCGTATTGTTTTGTACGCTTGTCTTATTATCCGTTACATATAAAACCATGGGACAAGCCTTTTCGGACTATAAATGGAAGAATAGGATTTTACTTTTGGTAGATAGTGTTAAAACCGATATCCTTACCTCTCAGCTTGAACAATTCGGCAAACTTGAAGACGAAATACAGGAAAGGGACCTAATTGTTTTCCTAGTATTAAAAGACAGGGTTGCCCTACCCAATGGCAAAAATTCTAAAATAAGAGCAAAAGAAATATACGACGTATTTGATATTGAATCAACCTTTAAAGGCGTTGCACTCTTGGGAAAAGATAGTGGTCTTAAGTTCAAAGAGAGCTTTACGGTAAAACCGCAACGCATTTTTGATTTTATAGATAGCATGCCCATGCGAAAATCCGAAATGAAACACGATGACTAAATTAAAACCCAGGTTTACGAAAATAGAAGTTGTTTTTCTTGCACTGGCCGTAGTAGGTTTGGCAGCCACATGGTATTTTAATACCTTGTTTTATATGTATAGCGAAGATACATCTATCGGAAACTTTATAGCCTTGACCGGTACCACTTTGCCAGCAAAGTCTATAAGTGCCGATATCAGCGTTGTTGCCGTAACTTTTTTGGTTTGGCTAATATACGAGGCCAGAAAACTCAAAATGAGCCATTGGTGGTTATTCATCCCCTTGACTTTTTTGATAGCCATCGCATTCTCATTACCCCTGTTTCTTTTTTTTAGGGAAAGAAAAATAAGAAAGAACAAACTGACTCTACAACAATGAAAGTATCTTATTTTCAATTTCGACCGAGCCCCATTTTTCTTCAATATTGGGCAATAGCATTATTTTTTTCATTATTTCTTCTTGAGCATCTCCGATAGCTAAGGCTTCTGCGTAGGGCCTGTCGGAAAAAGTAACCCGAGAATAGGCGGGAATCCATTTATTGGGATGCTTGGCGGCGAAGTGCTTTTCAATCTTTTTTTGCAACAAAAATCTTGGGTCGGCCGTTTTACTGCTCATTTCAATAAAGTTGCGATAGCTAAGTTCGGCAATGGCATCGGCATTGGGTTTTCTTTCTTTTTGATACTCTTGAAAAATGGCTTCCCAATCGTTGCCATATTTGTGTATGATACGGTTTAACTCATAGATATCTTCAAAGCCCGCATTCATGCCTTGCCCGTAAAAGGGTACAACGGCATGGGCCGAATCGCCCACGAGAGCTACCTTATCCCAATACGTCCAGGGATAACATTTCATGGTAACCATCGCACTGGTGGGATTTTTGAAAAAATCGCCTGTCAAGTTTTCTATCTCCTTTCTCACATTGGGGAAATAGGTTTTGAAGAATAATTTGGCCTGTTCTTTTGTTTTTATGTTCTCAAACGAAACCTCGCCTTCAAAAGGCATAAAAAGGGTGCAGGTAAAACTACCGTCCAAATTGGGCATGGCAATCAACATGAATTTACCTCTGGGCCAAATATGAAAGGAATATTTGTCCAGTTTATGGCTGCCATCACTATTTGGGGGAATGGTCAATTCCTTATAACCAACATCAATAAAATCCTGCGAATAATCAAATCGGCTGCGGCGCTGCATTTTGTGCCGCACACGTGAAAATGCACCATCACAGCCAAAAACCATGTCATACTGATACTCTTTCCAAGCACTTTTTTCGGTATCACCGGTGTATATCTTGGCTTCGGGAAGATTAATGTCCCAAACCTTTTCCTCAAACCTGAACTTTACACCGGCATTCTCGGCCAAATCTATCATTTTTTTGTTCAGTACCCCACGAGAAATAGACCAAATGGCCTCGCCTTCCCTACCATATTTTTGATAGTATTCTTCCTGACCTATTACGTGCATTGCACGCTTATCTAACGGTATGGCTATTTTTTTGATTTCGTCCTCAATATGAACCTCGCGCAGTGCCTTCCACCCTCTATTGCTCATGGCCAAATTTATTGACCTCCCTGAAAATTGAATGTTACGTATATCGGACCTACGGTCAAAAACGGTGAGGTCGTGCCCCAATTTTTTTAAATAAATGGCCAAAAGCGAACCCACAAGCCCTGAGCCGATAATGGCAATATTTTTTGATGTTTGAATCATAGATTTTCGCTAGACTTTAAGGAATATTAAAATTAAGGGTTTGAAATTAAACTGAACATAATCTTTAGAAAAAACAAAATTCTAAATAATTTATAGAGCTCTTAACTTATTTTGTTCAACAAATTACTAATTTTATCAAACAAAATAAATCGCATGAAACATTTCTCCAGAGAAATTATTGATGGTTTACCTTCACGCTTTAAAGCCAATCTTGTAAATAGCTGTACAGGGTACAAATCCTCTAATCTGTTGGCGACAAAATCCAAATCCGGTGTTAGTAACATAGCCATATTCAATTCTGTTATACACATAGGTAGTAATCCGCCAATGTTGGGTTTTGTTCTAAGGCCTTTGACCGTACGAAGAAATACATACGATAATTTTAAAAATACCGGTTATTTTACCGTAAATCAAGTAAATACTTCAATCCTTAAAGATGCTCACCATACTTCAGCAAAATATGATGCAGGTGTTTCCGAGTTTTCAAAAACCAATTTGACCGAAGAGTATTTAGATGAATTCACTGCACCATACGTAAAAGAAAGCAACATAAAAATTGGCTGTAGTTACTTAAACGAATATGAGATAAAAGAAAATGGTTGCCTTCTCATCATCGGAGCAATAGAGCATATTTATTTACCGGAAAACATGCAACATGAGGATGGTTGGGCACAACTGGACAAAGCAGGAACAATTACCGCAATAGGCTTGGATGGCTATGCCCTACCTAAACTTGTAGATAGGTTCGCCTATGCAAAACCAGACCAAGAAACCAAATCAATTTTAAATGGGGCATAAAAAGCAAAATCTACCTACAAAAACCTGTGTAGTTTGCGGACTCCCATTTTCTTGGCGAAAAAAATGGGAGAAAAATTGGGATGAAATAAAATATTGCAGCGAAAAATGCAGGAGAAATAAGTAACCTGTACTATTAAAAAACTAAAAACAACAAACCCACATATGAATTTAATTTGGTTTCGGAACGATTTGCGTATTGCAGACAATATATCATTGGCAAAAGCTTGTGAATCGGAAAATGTGGTCGCAGTGTATTGTTTTGACCCTAGACAGTTTATGGCCGGTGATTTTGGCTTTAAAAAAACCGAAAAGTACCGGGCGAAATTCTTGATCGAGACAATAACCGAACTTAAAGAAAACCTAAACAAACTACATATACCGCTTTTCGTTTTTCATAAAAGACCGGAAGATATCATTCCAGAGTTGGTCAAAGAACATGGCGTAAAAACCATATTTCTACAAAAAGAATGGACAAGGGATGAAAATCAAGCACGGGATGCCGTAATAGCAAAAACTGCTGATCTTGTCAATTTTGAAGAGCATTATGACCAATTTCTATTTCACCCAGAGGATATTCCTTTTGATAGCTTTGAAAAAATTCCGGAGGTCTTTACAAATTTCAGAAAAAAATGTGAAAAATACGCTAAGGTCAGGCCACTTGCAGAAAGACCCGAACCGATGCCAAAATCTAATTACATAGCAAGCAAAACCGAAATTCCCTCCCTTAAAGATTTGGGATTTAACGATTTTGAAACAGATCCACGTACCGCCTTTCCGTTCAAGGGCGGTGAGCAGCAAGCGCTGCATAGAATCGAGGAATACTTTTGGGAAACCAAAAAACTGGCCTATTATAAAAAAACAAGAAACGGTTTGGTGGGTAAGGACTACAGTTCCAAACTATCCGCTTGGTTGGCCAACGGTAGTATTTCTGCCAAAACCATTTATTGGGAGGTAAAGCGTTTCGAAAAAGAAGTAAAAAAAAACCAAGACACTTATTGGCTTGTTTTTGAACTGATTTGGCGCGATTACTTTAAATATGTTTCCCTAAAACATGGTAATACGATCTTTCACCTGAGCGGTATTTTAAACAAGGAATACCATTGGCAAAATTCAGATGAGGCAAAAGAGAGATGGATTTCCGGGAACACAAAGGAACCCTTTGTAAACGCCAATATGAAAGAAATTACCTTGTCCGGTTGGATGAGCAATCGAGGTCGACAAAACGTCGCTAGCTTTTGGGCCAAAGAACTGGAGCAGGATTGGCGCATAGGCGCAGCCTATTTTGAGAGCATGCTGATAGATTACGATGTACATAGCAATTGGGGCAATTGGATGTACAATAGCGGTGTGGGCAACGACCCCAGAGATAGAAAATTCAATATCAAACGCCAAGCGGACATGTACGATAGCAACGGGAGGTTTCAAAACCTTTGGTTACAAAACACTTTATTTTAAATGAAAAAGTTAAGATTAGTATTGGGCGATCAACTCAACCAAAAACATTCTTGGTTCAATGAGACCAATGATGATGTAACATATTTAATGGCCGAAATGCGCCAGGAAACCGATTATGTAAAACATCATATCCAAAAAGTGGTCGCTTTTTTTGAGTCCATGCGAAACTTTTCCAAAGAACTACAGGAAAAAGGACATCAATTTATCTACTTGAACATTACAGATGAAAACAATCCGCATGATTTGGAAAAAATCATAAAAACCTATATTGGGGAAACCGGTGCAGAAAAATTTGAATACCAATGGCCAGACGAATATCGGTTGGATGAACAATTAAAAGCTATCTCTGAAAACCTGACCATAGAAAGCGCAGCAGTTGATTCCGAACATTTTTACACCTCTAGGTATGAGTTGAAAAACTTTTTTTCTGGAAAAAAGCAGCTCATCATGGAAAACTTTTATCGCATGATGCGCAAAAAACATGATGTTATGATGGTCAATGATCAGCCCGATGGCGGTAAATGGAATTTTGACCACAGCAATCGCAAAAAATGGAAAGGAGAACCTAAAATTCCACACGAAAGGGGCTTTAGAAAAAACGTTGAAAAAACAATTGAAGACATCAAAAAGGCGGGCGTAGAGACGTTCGGCACTATTGAACCCGATAATTTTAACTGGCCAACATCAAGGGCGGATTGTTTATCGGTCTTGAACTATTTCTGCAAAAATCTATTGGTACATTTCGGGGACTATCAAGATGCCATGCATACGGATGAAAAATTTCTATTTCACTCCAGGGTTTCATTTGCCATGAACAGCAAAATACTCTCACCAAAAGAGGTCATCATCAAAGTATTGGACCATTATTATGAAAATACCGAGGAAATAGACATATCACAGGTAGAAGGCTTTATACGCCAAATTTTAGGATGGCGCGAATATATGCGGGGCATTTATTGGAAAGAAATGCCAAACTATTCAAAATTGAACGAGCTGGACAACCATAACGAACTGCCTGATTTCTTTTGGACGGGTGATACCAAAATGAACTGCTTAAAACATTCCGTAGGCCAAAGCTTGAACGAGGCCTATGCGCATCACATACAGCGTTTAATGATAATCGGCAATTATGCCTTGCTTACCCAAATTCATCCCGATGAAGTTGACAAATGGTATTTGGGCGTGTATATTGATGCCATTGAATGGGTAGAAATCACCAATACCCGTGGCATGAGCCAGTTTGCCGACGGTGGCATTGTGGCTACCAAACCTTACGTAAGCAGTGCCAACTATATTAATAAAATGGGGAACTACTGTAGCGATTGTTCCTATTCACACACTAAAAAACTGGGAGAGAATGCTTGCCCTTTCAATGCCCTATATTGGAATTTCCTCGATGAAAAAAAGGAACATTTCAA
This sequence comes from Costertonia aggregata, assembly GCF_013402795.1. Lineage (GTDB taxonomy): Bacteria > Bacteroidota > Bacteroidia > Flavobacteriales > Flavobacteriaceae > Costertonia > Costertonia aggregata. The sequence goes on from NZ_CP058595.1 coordinate 593,352, forward strand.
GAACAACAACCGCATGGCCATGATGATGAACCTTTTAAACAAAAAGGACAAAAAAGAACTGGCCGATTTAAAGGAACGCGCACGAGAGATAATTGAAAATCCCGAAAAATACTAGTATGACCCATTTTATATTTTGATGAAATTCTGTCAATTCGAGTGAATTCCAAGATTGAAACGGATAAGAATTTTGACCAAAAAATTGTTCTCAACAGCTCCACCGAGCTGAGCCGAAGTACGATTTTTCACCTCTCAAAATGCACAATGGGTTAGTTTAATATTTTTTTAACGTAAGGCCATAATCCTTACTGCTACTTTAACCCGTAAATAAAGGGAACATTCCGCGAGAGCGTCTATATATATTCAAAAAAAATCCTTCATATTAGGTTTATGAAGGATTTTTTCTGTTTAGGATTGTAGTGCTCATTCCAATATACCATCTACGATACCGTATGTAATCGATTCTTCTGCGTTCATCCAATAGTCGCGGTCAAAGTCCTTCAGGACCTTTTCAAATTTTTGTCCGCAGTTATCCGCCAAAATCTGTGCACTCAATTCTTTGGTCTTTATGATTTCCTTGGCTTGAATTTCAATATTGGAAGCCTGCCCTCTTGCACCCCCGCTGGGTTGGTGAATCATAACTTGGGCGTGCGGTTGGATAAAACGTCTTCCTTTTTTTCCTACAGATAACAATATGGATCCCATTGAGGCCGCTAAGCCGGTACAAATCGTAGAAACAGGACTTTTTAATGATTTTATGGTATCGTACATCGCAAAACCAGAAGTAACGTAACCTCCCGGGCTATTAATGAACAATTGTATTTCCTTATTGTTTTGCATATCCAAATACAGCAAACGGTCTATTACATGCTTGGCCGAACCGTCATCTACCATTCCCCATAAAAATACCTTTCTTTCCTCAAGTAATTTTTCGTCGATCGCTTCTTGAACTTTTCCTTTTTTTGAACTCATTTTTTTATTGCTTATTGAACTTCAAAAATACTTAAATTATCGGGAATTATAATCTGGATAAATCCATCGATTTTAAATTATCCATATGAAACCGTTTATCTTTGTACAAAACCGATAAAAATGAAAAAAATCACACTTTTGTGCATCGTAATCGCAATAACCACATCTAGCTTTATAATTTCCGACATAGCCAACAAAACCGATATTCAGGAAACCTCTACTTTAGAAAAAATAGCCAATGCCCACGGTTTTCAAAATTGGGACAACGTGTCAGAAATCAAGTTCACTTTCAATGTGGATAGGGATACAACCCACTTTGAGCGTTCCTGGATTTGGGAAACTGACCACAACGATATCACGGCCATTACCGCTGACAAGACCTTGAGGTATAATTGGTCAAATATGGACAGTACCGCCTACAAGACCAATGGTAGCTTTATAAACGATAAATACTGGTTGCTTACCCCGTATCAATTGATATGGGATTCGGATAACATATCGCACACACATCATGTTTCGAGCACAGCACCAATCAGTAAAAAAACGATGCAAAAATTGACCATTGTTTACGGTTCTGAAGGCGGCTATACCCCTGGTGATGCCTACGACTTTTATTTTGGGGACGATTATATCATTAAAGAATGGGTTTTTAGAAAGGGAAATCAACCGCAGCCCTCAATGACCACTACCTTTGAAGATTATAGGGAAATAAGCGGACTAAAAATACCTACCATGCACAAAAATGCCGAAGGTAGTTTTAAACTATATTTTACCGGCTTGGACGTTAAAACCAAATAAACCTAAGATTTTATTTTTTTCGTTTCAATAAAAAAGTGGCTACCAGAATAAAAAAGGCACATGCCAAGAGCACTACGAACGAGGCTTTTAGTGACCATACATCGGCCAAGAACCCTAAAATGGGCGGAGCGCATAAAAAACCTGCATAACCTGTACCTGCGATAAAAGAAACCCCTTGCGAGGAGTCCACTCCTTTCATATTCCCCCCTATTCTAAAATTTTCCGGTATCATAACGGAGAAACCCAATCCGGCAAGTGCAAAACCTATAATGGCCAAATAGGTACCTTCGAACAGCACAAAAATATAACCGCTGATTACCAATAACGCACCCAACGCTATCATTTTTATAGAGCCGATTTTTGAACTAATACCGTCGCCCAAGAACCTCCCTAATGTCATGGTAACCTGAAAACCTAAAAAGCCCGCTCCCCACAAGGCTTCTGGTGCCATACTTATTTCCTTTAAATACAATCCGCTCCAATCCACAATTGCGCCTTCGCTCCCCATGGCTATAAAGGATATCAGCCCTAAAAGCAATAGGGGCTTGAACAATTTAAGACTAAACACCTCTTTCTCTACAGGGGCTGCCACTACATGCCTATAATGTTTACAAAACAAAAGATTCACTCCAAAAACTAAGGTAATGGCAATTCCCATATGCAGTATGGGGCTCTCCAAAGGGCCTATCAAAAAACTTCCCAAGCCTGCCAAAACACCACCTAAACTAAAGAAACCATGTGAAGCAGACATTATTTTTTTATCATCCTCCTTTTCAAGTTCTGCTACTAAAGTGTTCATAGAGATATCGGTAAACCCTTGTGAAGCCCCAAAAAGAAATAAGCCCCCCATTAGACTATAATAACCCGGTGCTAGCAAGGGGAGTAGAGCTGCAATACAAATCGTGATAACCCCATACCAAGTAGCTTTACCGACCCCAATTTTATTTATAAGGGTCGAAGCGATGGGAAAAACCGTAAAAACACCTAGAGACAGAAAAAAAATAGCAATTCCCAATTGGGACTTGTCAATATTCAAATCACCCTTTACCGTTGGAATATAGATGGCCCATGTACCGAATAAAATATTAAGGCTGGCAAAAACCCATGCCGGACCAAAATACCTGGGATTTGAAAGGATAAGTTGAAGAGACTTCATATTTAATAAGATAATTTACGAATATAAACCAAAAAAGACCGTTCGGTTGAACGGCCTTTGAGCTTTTAAGGCATAACAAGCTTTCGAAATACGTCATATTAACATTAATTACATTTGGCGATAAAGTTCAGACAGGTAAAAATCCCTTTATTGGTTGACCTGAGCGCATATACCTTGCTTCAAAATTTTGCCAAACCGGTACATATCCACAAACGAGCAATAAAAGGGGGCAGGTGCCAAACGGATGACATTGGGTTCGCGCCAATCCGTAATCACCCCATTCTTCATCAAATAATCAAACAAGGGTCTTCCCTGGCCATGTAAAAACACGGAAAGCTGACATCCCCTTTCTTTTGGTGTAATAATTTCGAAGTCGCTATTTTCCGTTTCTGCATCAATTTCATGAAGTACGTATTCCAAATAAGCCGTTAGTGTATTTCGCTTTTGGATAAGGGCTTTCATACCAACTTCCTCAAACATTTCCAAAGAAGCCAAATATGGGGCTACCGATAAAATAGGAGCGTTACTAATTTGCCATGCATCTGCATTGGGCATGGGGTCAAACTCAGGTTTCATCAAAAAACGGGTATTTTTTTTGGTTCCCCACCAACCCTCGAATCTTGGGATATCCTTTCGGTCCAAATATTTTTCGTTAACGAATATTCCGGATGCATTTCCCGGGCCACTATTCATGTATTTATAACTGCACCACGCCGCAAAATCCACATTCCACTCGTTAAGCTTCAAATCAATATTACCTACCGCATGCGCCAAATCCCATCCAACGGTTGCGCCAACGGATTGTCCCGCCGCTGTAATCGTTCTCATGTCAAAAACCTGACCACTATAATAGTTCACACCACCAATAAGCACCAAAGCCAACCCGTCGCCTATTTCAGCTATCTTCTTGAGAATATCATCGGTTCTCCAAAAATGTTCCCCATCCCGCTTTTTTAGTTCTACAATTGCATCATCGGGGTCAAGGCCATGCCATTTGACTTGACTTTGAAACATATATTGATCGGACGGGAACGCTTTTTCTTCACAAAGAATCTTGTACCTAGTCTTGGTAGGCCTGTAGAATGAGACCATCAACAAATGAAGGTTTACGGTAAGTGTATTCATTACCGAGACCTCTTTAGTTTTGGCACCAACAACTTTGGCCAACGGGGCCGCTAAACGCTCGTGGTAATCCCACCAAGGCTTTTCAGCATAAAAGTGGCCTTCAACGGCGAGATTTTTCCAATCGGCCATTACCCCATCAATGAATTTTTGGGTGCGTTTTGGTTGTAGGCCCAACGAATTTCCCGTAAAATAAATGACCTCTTTCCCGTTTACTTTTGGAAAATGAAACTCATTCCTATATTTTCGAAGTGCATCGTCGGCATCAAGCTTTTGGGCAAAATTCAACGTATTTTGAAAGCTCATAACAGTTTTTTTTCAAATTTACGACTTCAATTTAGATTTCTGCCTTCAAACTTTAGTCATCGCTGGGCATACGCATCTCAATAATGTGCTTTTTAAAACCGGCTTTTTCATATGCCCTTATTGCTGAAAAATTTTCATCGTAAACGGTAAGCCTAATTTCTTTTAGCCCTTTGGAACCAGACCATTCCCGAAGCGCATTTAAAATAAGCTTATTCACTCCCCTACCTCTAAAATCGGGGTGCGTATACATAAAACCCAAATATGCATAGAGTTCATGGTTCAAATAATGACGTGCCCTTTTGACCTGCGCATATCCAGAGGCGATTATAGTAGAATTGTATGACACTACCATAACCTGGGCATCATCGGAACGAATCAACTGGTCCAAATCGTAATATGTAATCGGGTCGTCCCCAAGTGTTGGGTCAAAAGGTCTCTCTGCCTTGATAATTTCCTGTTCAAATTCCAACAAAACCTCTATATCTCCAGTTTTGGCGGTTCGCACAATAAAGTTGTTCATACCGTATACTACAATGGTGGATATTCGAAAGTACTATATATTTACAAAAAAAAGAACTATGCATTTTCTATCCCAAGCATTGGAAAATTACATACGGGACAATTCTGAAAACGAGCCTAAACTGTTGCAAGAACTAACGAGGGAAACGTATTTAAAAGTTGTTCAACCCAGGATGATCACAGGGCATTTTCAAGGAAGGGTATTAAGTCTGCTGTCCAAAATCATCAACCCCACAAACATATTGGAAATAGGCACCTACACCGGGTATTCCGCATTGTGTTTGGCCGAAGGACTTCAAAAAAACGGGCAATTACACACGATAGATGTAAACGAGGAACTGACAGCCCTGCAGCGTCGCTATTTTGACAAAAGCGGATTTGGAAAACAAATCATACAACACACGGGAGATGCGCTTGATATTGTACCTAAACTGGACAAAACGTTTGATTTAGTTTTTATTGATGCGGAAAAAGCAAACTACGATATGTATTTTGAAGCAGTGATACAAAAGACCAAACCCGGCAGTGTAATCCTGTCCGACAATGTTCTGTGGTCCGGCAAGGTAGTAGAACCTATACATTCAAAAGACAAGGCTACGAAAGTATTGATAGAGTACAATAAAAAGCGTAAAGAGGATAAAAGGGTCCAGACCGTTCTCTTACCTATTAGGGATGGGTTAACCCTAAGTAGGGTACTATAAATTTTACATATACATTGTAAAACATAAAAGCAGAAAGTATACCGACCAAAGTACCAACAAGTATATCAATCGGAAAGTGAACGCCGACAAATATTCGGCTTGAGGCGAAAAGTATAGGCCATATAAAGAACAACCAACTCCATTTAAACCGTTTTCGCAGAAAAAGCACTACTATGGTCGTAACCGAAAAAGAGCTCGAAGCATGACCCGAAAAGAAACTATAACCACTGGGACTTCTTAAAATGCGAATCAACATATTGATTTCGGTGTCGTTATTAGGGCGTAACCGTGCGACCACTTCTTTGGTCAAATCGGTCACAGTAGCCACAAAGGCCAAAGTAATCAAAACAAATAGAATCATATACAACGCCTCTTTTTTGGCAAATTTTTTGAAAAACAGAAATATGAAAAGAAAAAACAATGGAAACCATGTAGGAAATTTGGTAACCGTGGACCAAAATACATCAAATTCGTCAACACCTAAATTATTCAGGTAGACAAAGGTATCCCTGTCCCATTGCAACAGCTTTTCCAACATGTTATTTTCTTTTGATTGCGCCCTTAATGTCTTCAACGGTATCCTTTACGCCACCAATCTCTTTGTTGAGTCCCGATGTCATATTTTCTTTGACATCATCGATATCTTTTTTGATATCGGTAACGAAATCGGTATCAATACCTTGTTTTTCGGCACTTTTTTGAATCTCTTGTTTAATATCTTCGGTAGCATCCTTGAGTTGGCGCATACCTTTCCCCAATCCTTTAGCAATGCCGGGGATTTTGTCGGCACCAAAAACCATTACCACAATGAACATGATAAAGAAAATTTCGCCTCCGCTTATAAAAAGAAAAAAGTTCATAAACATGACACAAATATAATCAGAAGTTTTTCAGCTATATAAAAAAAGCCCCATAAATTATGGGGCTTGTTCTATTCAAAATAAAAAGATTATTTACCCTTTATACTCTCTTTCATTTGGTCAAAATCAGATTTTTCATCTTTTCTAGGCCACGAATTGTTCGTTGTATCAATATCAGCAGTTTCAGCTTTTGGATCTACGACGATGTTGGTCAACTCGTTTTGTGAAGATAGGACCAAACTTACCTTGTCATCGTTCTTTCTCCAAATCTCCGGCGGATACGTAATGTTTTCCTTACTACCATCGGCGTAGGTGTATTCAACGATCAACGGCATGGGTATACCACCAGGTTTGTTATAGGTTACTTCGTAAAAGTATTTTGGCTCTTTTACTGCGGCACGTTCCGTTTCGGTCATGTTGTCCATCATAAACTCTTTTAATGTCTTAGAGCTTTCGGACGGTGATTTTCCTTTTAGGTTGGCATCAAAATCCTCACTGCCTTCTTCTGCTAAATAGACCAATGGTGGTAGATCCGCTTCGGTCAAATTTCTAGCGGACATATATTCCTGCATTTTTTTGGTAGGCTTATCGGAAACATAATATTTCTTAACGCCTTCTACCCCAATATCAACATAATCGGTGGTGTAGAACCAACCTCTCCAAAACCAATCCAAATCCACTGCGGAAGCATCTTCCATAGTCCTGAAAAAATCTTCGGGAGATGGGTGCTTGAACATCCACCTTTTTGAATAGGTCTTAAAAGCGTGGTCAAAAAGTTCGGGACCCATGACCGTTTCTCTTAAAATATTGAGGGCAGTGGCCGGTTTTCCGTAGGCATTTGGCCCTAGCTGATATACATTTTCCGGATTGGACATTATTGGGGCGATCGTACTTTGATCTCCGCTCATATATGGTACAATCTTGGACGGCTCTCCCCTACGGGATGGGTATTTGGTGTTAGGTGCAATCACTTCTGGGTTTGCCTTGCCGAAATCCTGTTCAGCCAAATATTGCATAAAAGTATCGAGACCTTCATCCATCCATCCCCATTGGCGCTCATCAGAGTTTACGATCATTGGGAAAAAGTTGTGGCCCACCTCATGTATGATAACACTGATCATACCGTACTTTACCCTATCGGAATACGTACCGTCCTCATTGGGGCGGCCGTAGTTCCAGCAAATCATGGGATACTCCATTCCCTGATTCTTCGCATGTACCGAAATTGCCTTGTGATATGGGTAATCAAACGTGTAGTGGGAATATGATTTTAGAGTCTGTACTACCGCTTTGGTCGAATAGTCTTCCCATAAAGGATTACCCTCTTTGGGATAAAGGGAAACCGCCATCACGTCTTTGTTTCCTATTTTTACGGCCTGCATGTCCCAAATGAACTTTCGAGACGTGGCAAAACCATAATCCCTGACGTTTTCGGCCCTAAACTTCCAAGTTTTCTTTTTGGTCGAGAATGATTTTTCCGCAGCTTCGGCTTCGGCTTGGGTCACGATAAGCACTGGCTTATCGTATGATTTTTTAGCCTGTTCGTATCGCTTCATCATATCTTTTGAAAACACTTCCTTCCTGTTTAACAGAACTCCCGTTGCATCTAAAATGTGATCGGCAGGGACCGTAATGTTAACATCGTAATTTCCAAAGGGTAATGCAAACTCGCCACTGCCCCAAAATTGATGGTTTTGCCATCCTTCAACATCGCTATATACGGCCATTCTTGGGAAGAATTGAGCGATTACATAAGCACGATTGCCATCTTTTTCAAAATATTCATATCCGGATCTTGCACGGTTTACCGTGTGATCGGGAATGTTGTACCACCATTTTATCGAAAATGAATATTGACCGCCACTTTTTAGGGGCTGTGCCATATTTATGCGCATCATCGTTTGATTTATGGTGTAGGACAAGGGCTTTCCAGAAGCGTCTTTTACAAATTCAATGTTAAAACCACCATCAAAAGGCTCTCCCATATATTTGCTCGCAAAACCGCCCGTTGTTTCGGCCAATGGCACACCACCGCCATTTCTCAATGGGGATTTGGAATCCTTTGCACGAACGTTCTGATCCAATTGAACCCAAAGAAATTCTAAATCATCGGGGGAATTATTGGTGTACGTAATGGTTTCCTCGCCATAGATCTTGGCGTTTTTATCATCTAACTCAATATCCATTTTATAATCGGCCTGCTGCTGATAGTAATCGGGACCTGGTGCTCCAGATGCGGAACGATAGGTATTGGGAGTCGCAAACTCCTCGTACAACTGCTTGAATTTACTCTGGTTTACATGACCAGGTTCTTTTTCTTTTTGCTCTCCTTCCTGTGCAGAAACAGCTACTGCGAACACAAACAAAAGTGATGCAAAACAATACTTGATTTTATTCATTTTTTTATTGATTTTTAATCCTCGGAAATTACCAATTTTTTAAGGAAAGGTTAAGGAATGTTATAAATTTAACATTCCTTTAGTATTGCCCCTCATCAGGACAAAACTCTTCTTTTTGCCATTGTATTTAAAATGAACCACGTTTTGTTGTTCATCGAACAAATCGGTCAATATTTCATTTTCAACAGTTACCGATGAAATCTTCGAAAAATCCACATTGGACACTTCTACGTAGCAAATTATAATGTCCTTATCATACTTACTTCCCAAATAATCGTACGTAACCGTTTCACCATCAATCGCTACCAGAAATTTGGTTTTCAAGTACTTTTCAACATATTCCTGGGCTATTTTAGATTCATCATCAGTGGCCAATTTTGCCGAAATGCCATAACGTTCCCCTAAAACCTTTTCCAAATCATCAATGAATATTCGTGAAGTAATCTGTAGCGCTTTATCCTCGTCATCGTAATTTATATTGGTCACGCTTACATAAAACTTATGCCCCACCGTAAACGCGAACAAGGGCAGTAGGAAAAGAATCAATACTTTTTTTAACATAAAAACTATATTTTTAAGGTGCTATAGCGCAGAACAATTCAAAACAATTCCCATGCCAGTTTTAGCCATGATCTATCAATCTAACTTATTATTCTTACGATACACATCGCTTTTCGACTTTAAAAATTCCCAAATCCTTAATTCATCTTTACCATCGGCAATTGCAGCAAAAGTATCGTCTACCTCGCAGAAATACATAAAGTCGTTTATTCTATCCATAGGAATTTTAAAATCTTTTACAAATACAGAGTCTTTGTAGAGTTGTTGTATTCGTAGGGTACGCCGGTACTTTTTATCGGTCGCCACACGTTTTTTCAGCATTTTGGTGCGACCCGTAATGGCGTTTATGAGCGGATTAAAGGGAACGCTGGTAAGCGTGCCCACAGAAAAGGGCCCGAATGAAGCTTCTTTCAGCAGCCGTTCGCTCTGCGTAAATGTTTTTGCATTGGCATTGGGAAGCCCCAAAGTTTGTGCTGTTACTACGGGTTCGGTCTTGAGCGTTCCCACATCCGAGCCCAAATTACCGGAAAGGTTGTAAGGCCTTACGGTGACTTCATCCAATTCATTCACGAATTCCTCTAAGGTAATGGTCAAAAAAGTACTTTCCAAAAGAGAGACAGTAACTACGATTTCCTTCTTTTTATATTTTAGTGCCGTAAACACAATCGTATCGTTTCGCCTAGCAGGAATCGAGAAATTACCCTCGGCATCGGTAATCGTGGACTTCAAGAAAGTTTTGTTGAAAATATAAACATCGGCCACATCGGTATCGGTACTTTTTACCTTACCGGTCAAAATATCCGAGGTTTGGGCATTTGCAAAAATACCCAGCATTACCATAAGAAGAAAAAAACCTCTATTCTTCAGCTTGCAGTTCTTTTAAATAAGTCTTGCTGTGGGTCACCAGAAAGTCTATCAACTGAAACTCGTTATCTTTCTGTAAGAGGGACTGCGATGGCATTTTGGCATCACAATACAATAAAAAGGCATCTATTTTGTCTTGGGGCAATTTAAGATCCATCACAAAAAATTCATCGTCATAAACCGTGCGTAGCACTTCGCTCACTTTTAAAGGTGGGCGCTCCTCCCCTTCCTCGGTCTTTACCGCCTTGAACAGTGCCTTGAATATATTTTTGATGTTGAGCCCGTCCTGCATTCCTCTCTCGGTTTGCGAAAGGGCAATGTTCTGCACCTCGGAAGTACGGTCTATTTCGTATTCATAACCCTTGAACTCCTCATTCTTTACCTCTAAAAATTTTTCCTGGTTTTCGGGGGAAACCACCACCTCATCCAGCTCGGTCACCTTTTCGTTCACCTCGACCACAAGCCTGTTGTTTTTTAGAATGGCATCGGTTATGACGACCGATTTCAATTCATAGTTTACCGCTGTAAATACCAACAGGTCGCCTACTTTGACCCATGTTTCAAATTGTCCGTTATCATTCGTACTTACGGCCTTTTCGGTATTTACGTTTATGACATATTCATTGGAAACGTTACTGTCACGATACATGACCTTACCACGCAACAAAACACGATCGTCTTCTTGTGCCTGTACGGAGACAAACAGCAAAAAGGAAAAGAAAAGAAGTATGTGGTTTTTCATGGTGTTTTGCTACAATTAGTGGAATATAAAGAAAATGTAAGTTGAAGTTAAAAAAAAATCAAGATGATTAAACTTTTGTTAATGTGTTCAAATATGCTTTTTTTGATGCAAAAAACCGGATGTAATGCTCTTGGGCATAAAATTATGTACCGCTCACTTCACCTTGATAGAAGTGTATTTTAAAGTATAAAATTAGAAATATTACCGTATAACCTTACATTTGTCTGTATTATTTAGGAAAAGAAACCATATCCCCATGAAACTAAAATCCATACTTTTTACGGCCTGTTTGTTCATGAGCCTTACCGCTTTGGGCCAAATAAAAATTGGTGATAACCCACAAAATATTGATGCAGCATCTGTTTTGGAGCTGGAAAGCCAGTCAAGGGCGTTGGTCATAACCCGGGTGAATACGGCCCAAATGAACAGTATTACACCTTTGGCCGGGGCTTTGGTCTACAATACCGATCTACAATGCGTACATTACTATGACGGGGCGCAATGGGTGAATTTTTGTGATTCGCAAACCTTCACTACCGAAGCTATCGTAAATACGAACGAGACTATTGTGATTACCCCGGATTTGGACAACGCCAGCTCCAATTTCGAAATCGCCAAAAGGGGAATCCAATCCGACAATATAACCATTGGAGGCGTAAATACGGGAAACATACAGGATGGGACAATTTTGGGAGATGATATACAAGCGGGAGCGATTACAACGACCAATATTGCGAACAATGCTATTACTACAGATAAAATTGCAGATCAAACCATACAAACCATTGATATTTTGCCTGCAAACAACAACGATGTCCTAACCACTGAGGGCTCAACCGTGGTCTGGAAAAGATTATCGGCATTGAATATTGATGGGGAAAACATTACAACCAACGACGGATCCATCGCCATAACTTCAGGAGCTAATGGTTCTGTCTTATTGCCGGTTGATATAGAGGTTGCACCATTGGGCATAACCACTGCAAAATTAAGCGATGACGCTGTAAATAACAGTAAGTTGGCAGATGGTGCGGTACGGAGGGAAAATATGACACCTGATGCCATTTCCTCTGCCGAAATAGAAGATAGAACAATAGTTCCCAATGATTTAGCGGATGGCACTACTGCTGGAGAAGTAATACAATGGGACGGGACTGACTGGAGACTTGTTGAAGTGTCATCACTTTCGGTTACCGAAGTTGATGGAGTTATCGGAAACGAGGTAACAGGGCCCACCGATACCACTTTACAGGTAAATGGGCTAGGCACGAGTACCGACCCGTTAACATTGGATGTTTCTCCGGAAGGAATCAATACTGTAGAGCTGGCAACCGATGCGGTTACCACTATAAAAATTCTCGATGCCAATATAACCGATGCCAAACTGGATAAGGCCAATATTCCCCTAAGTGGTTTTGGTGCTGCAGGGGCCGCTTTGGATTTGGGCAGCAACCAAATCAACAATCTTTTAGACCCTACCCTAAATCAAGATGCAGCAACAAAAATATACGTTGATAATGCAGTGGGCGGTATAAATACCCTTGCCGATGGGAGGATTTATATTGGTGACGGAACAGATACCGCCCAGGAAATTATTCTTGGCGGCGACGCTACTTTGGCCAATGATGGGACTTTGACCATAGCAAATAATGCGATTACCACTATAAAGATTCTCGACGCCAATATAACCAACGCCAAACTGGACAAGGCCAATATTCCCTTGAGCGGCTTTGCAGCAGCAGCAGCAGCATTGGATTTAGGTAATAATCAAGTTAATAATCTAGCTAATCCTACACTAAATCAAGATGCAGCTACCAAATTGTATGTAGATACGGCTATAGGAGGTGTCAATACACTGGCCGATGGAAGAATTTATATTGGTGATGCCACTAACAATGTTCAAGAAGTAGCAATCACAGGAGATGCCACCTTATCAAACACTGGGGTTCTGACCATTGCAAACGATGCGATTACCACGACAAAAATATTAAACGATGCCGTGACCATTGACAAAATCAACGGGGACGGAGCTCTAAATTCTTTGTTGGTGACTGATGGCGCAGGTGATCCTTTTTGGATAGAGAGGGATCTATTGGTTGACGGTACTACCGTAGGCTTTAACGCAACGCCCCAATTGGAAGTTTTGGAAAACGGTATAACCAATCTTCAAATGGCCGATAATGCCATAAATACTGATGAGATTGTTGATGATGCGGTAAATGCAATCAAAATAGCACCAGATGTTGCAGGAACTGGTTTACAACAAAATGCGACGACCGGAGCACTTGAGATAAACCCTGCTACAATAACGGGGGACGGGGACATCACATCAACAGAACTTACCATTACAGGCGGTATCGATGCTGCTTTCAACAATGTAACGCTAGAAATTGCAGCTGATGCAGTGACTACGGTAAAGATTCTCGACAACAATGTAACCCCTGCGAAAATCGCACAAGGAGCGAGTGGGAATGTCCTTACGACCGATGCTTCCGGTGATGTGGTATGGGCAGCTCCATCAGAAGCTACCGTAACCGCTACGGCGGGCTCTGTATTTTTTGCCAATGGCTCAAATGGGGTTGCAGAAAATAATGCCCAGTTGTTTTGGGATGCTACCAATAATAGATTGGGAGTAGGGGCAGCTACTAGGCCATTGGCAAACAAATTGACCGTAGATGGTACTACAAGAACATCGGGACTTTTAAATTCCAATGGTACCGAAGGGACTCCTTCTTATAGATTCAGTAATGATACGGGGCTAGATACTGGTATGTATTTTCCCGCTCAAGATCAGTTAGCGTTTTCTGCTGGAGGTCAAGAAATACTGAGATTAAGAGAATCAGTTGGCAATGGTTTGGAAGCAATCATTGAAGGAACTTTGGAGCTCAATGACCAACTTGTTGACATAAATGGAAACACGGGAAATGTCGGTGATGTATTAAAAGCAACAGCCACTGGCACTGAGTGGGCTGAACCAGCTGTGGTTGTCATGGGTAAAGCTAATGGTGCCAATGCCATTAAGGTCAGTGGTGCTACAGTAGCTGGTGGCGGTGGAATAAATACTGTATCATTCAATACGGCTAGAGGGGACAACAACTACATAATTCAAGTAAGTGTAGTTGGGGACAATAGAATTTATGTTACGGCTCAAACAACAGGTTCTTTCACGGTAGAAATTAGAAGAAACAGTGATAATGCCTTGGTTGTTGCTGAATGGTTCTTTACAATAACAGATTTCTAAAATGAAAAACCTTCTCCATATATCGTTTTTCTTGGTCATCGTTCTGGGTAACGCACAAACTGCTTTATATAATAGTGGCAACCTACGTATTCATGAAAATGGACAATTGGGCTTTCACACCAACCTTATCAACGATAATGCCTTTGACCAAAATTTAGGGCTCACCGGGTTTTACGGTGCTGAACGTGTTGGGGTTTCGGGAGCTTTTGCCCCAACTTTTTATGATGTCGAAATTGCAAACGACGCCGGGGTTGCCTTGGATGTAGGCCTAAATATTGAAAATAATGTCAATTTTATCGTAGGGGATTTTATTACGCCCAGAAACCTGGAGGTCATCTACCTTAATTTTCTTCAAAACAGTTTTTATTCCGGTGAGGCCGATATTTCCAAAATAAACGGCTATGCCCAAATGGAAAACCGGCAAATGTTTTCTTTTCCCGTCGGGGATGCCTTGCACTTACGACCGTTGATATTGAATTCACAATTGGTAAATACCTTTGCACGCTGTGCCTACTTTAGGGAAGACCCGGGCAATCCCGTTTCTATAGACGAGGAATTTGATAGGGATGACCGGCCACGTACCATGGGTGAGATCAGCGCAACGGAGTTTTGGCGTTTGAACGGTACCGTACCTTCGACCGTAACCCTAAGCTGGAACGCACAGAGCAATATGGTAGATATCGCTTCGGAATTGGATAACATTACGATCGTAGGGTGGAACAAATCCATTCGCCGATGGGTAGAAATCGGCGTCACGGCCCGTAGTGGTGATATTACCGAGGGATTTGCCATTTCTGAAACCTTTAATCCCGATGATTTTGATGCATTATCCTTTGCGGGAGTCCCCGTGCCTACCGATACGTTTGCCGTCAATAATCCCACGTTGGGCAATTATTACATTTCGCCAAATGGTGACGGTAGAAACGATTTTCTGGTTTTTGACGATTTGGGCGAATCACCCAATAATTTTTTACAGATCTACGACCGCTATGGTCTTAAGGTATTCGAGGCCACAAATTATGTTGACGAATTTGGAGGAACTTCAAATGTGGATAATTTAGTCGTCAATCGAGCGGCGGGACTTCCAAACGGAGTATATTTTTATGTGATGAATCTGTTGGACCTAGAATTAAATTACCAGGGTTTTCTGTATTTGGATAGGTAAATGGCCAAATTCCAATTCATTGTACTTTTTTCGACCATTATAGGCCACATAATCTTTACAATTCAAGCAATTTATATAACAATGGTCTTATTTTTGAGTTATAGTTAAGATACTTATTCAAAATTACGGTTATGAAAAGAAGATCTTTTATCAAAATTGGCGGTTATTCCGGTTTGGCCTTGGGCATAGTACCACAATGGGCTTTCAACATCCAAGAAGAAGAATATTCGATCTTGGAACTCATGGGAAAAGCCGATATAGAACTGTTCGGTAAAGGTATCAATCTAAGAAAAGAGGCGCATGACGCTTTTCTTAAAATGAAGAGAGCCGCATATAGCGATGGTATCGACATCAAAATGATATCAAGCTACCGTAGCTTTGAACGGCAAATGGCCATTTGGGAAAGAAAATACATAACCTATACCGATGATGGCATGCAGCCTTTGGATGCCATCGATAAAATTATAGAGTACAGTACCGTTCCCGGTACCAGCAGGCATCATTGGGGAACGGATATTGATATTGTGGACGGGTATAGAAAAGTAGAGGGCGATGTACTTGTGCCCGAAAAATTTGGGGCAGGCGGTCCGTACGAACTTTTTAAGACCTGGATGGACGAGAATTCGACCGAATTCGGATATCATTTGGTATACACTAACGAGCCTAAAAGAAAAGGCTTCAAATATGAGCCTTGGCATTACAGTTACGCCCCATTATCGGTTCCTTTGCTTGACACGTTTAGAAGCAAGAACATAGCCATGGTCCTGCAAAAGGAAGAATTTGAAGGTACTGAACATTTCACTGCAGGTTTTTTACGTAACTATATCATAAACAATATTTTGGATATAAATCCTGAGCTTTTATAAAATATACGCTTCACATTAATTTGAAAACCTTCTTTTTTTTTGATGCGCTTTAAAGTTACTCTTCGTTGAAAACCCTAATTTTTGGTTAAACCGATTAGTGGTATTATCCATCAAATCGATGAAACCCTTTTTTTATCGATACCTGTGAACCATAGCTAATTTGACAACGTATTTTAAGTAATATACAACATCATATGGCTATGCCCTTGGCTAGATGTTAATTTTGTAATAGAACTTAACTACAATGTCATGGAACCCAAAAAAGCCACTGTACTCGTATTTTTCATTCTCGCTCAATGGACTATTGCCCAAGTTAAGATTGGACAAAATCCAAACACGATTGATGCCGCCTCACTTATTGAACTTGAGAGCCCAAATAAGGCCCTGGTCCTTACCAGGTTGTCCAATGCCCAAATGGAAGCCATCACGCCCCTGAACGGTGCCTTGGTCTATAATACCGATACCAATTGCATACATTACTTTAACGCCACACAATGGAACAGCCTGTGTAATGACACCGATTTTTCATTTACCGACAATGGTGATGACACCATTACGTTGACAGATGCGGACGGAAACACCATAACATTCAACGGCGCCGAAGAAAGTATATCCACTTTGAACGACAACGGCGATGGTACGTTTACCTATACCGATGAAGCCGGTTCACAAACCGTAATACAGACCCAAAATTTGAGTACGAACGGAGAGGCGGGAAATATTAGTATAAATAACGGAAATACGATTGTACTCAATGTTAACGATGCAGATGCGGATACCGAAAATGAAATACAAAACCTTGAGTTTAATAGTGGAATCGTGAGCCTTACCCAAGACCCGGACAACACAATTATTGACTTATCGGCATACGATACCAATGCTGCAGATGATTTTTCTGGAAGTTACAATGACCTCGTAGACATACCTACGGATATTGCAGATGGTGACAATGACACTACCTATACGGCAGGGAACGGCCTTACGCTTACAGGAACCGAATTCACCGTCAATAATAGCGAGATTGCTCCCGATTGGACGAACATAACCCGTATTCCCACAAACTTGGATATAGATTCTACCGATGATTTCTCCGGAAGTTTTAATGATTTAAATGACGTACCTATCGATATCGCAGATGGTGACAACCAAAACTTGACCAATGTTTTGGCCAATGGCAATGATGCGGGCAATTCAAAAATAACAAACTTGGCAGCACCTACCGATAATCAAGATGCTGCAACAAAAACATATGTAGATAATCTGCCTAGAGTGTTCATGGGAACTTTTAGGATTACCGCCACTGGTATCCAAAGTATTACGGGTATCCCGTTTAGACCATCCTCAGTTACGTTCACTGCCTATGCCAATGTTGATGATTTTGATTTAAATGCCGATAACGGTATACGCAACAATGATAGGGGCATAGCCAACGCCTTCGGAAACATGAAGGGCTTTGCCCAAGATAATGGTGGTAGCATAGCGGAACAAGTGATTTATATAGGCGGCAGCGGAAACTCTATTAACGATATCTCTAGATACGCCTCTAGCTCACACGCTATTGGTTTGCGATATTCTAATCAAAACGGGGATAATCTGGGGCTTACCACAGCTACGATAACCAGTTTTGACACTAATGGCTTTACATTGAACACAGATAATTTTACTGATGCGGTTATCGTAATATTTGAGGCATATAGATAGGTCATGAAAAACAATATAAACATAACACAAACCGTAATTTGTCTGCTAACCATGTTTTTAGGGCGTGGACAAGAAGATGTTGTGCACAACTATGGGAACATTCAAATACATGATACAGGCATAGTCGGTTTTCATAGTGATGTCACGAATGACGGTGCTTTTAACCAGAACTTGGGATTGGTTGGGTTTTACGGGGAAAACAAGTCGATTACGGTATCAGGTACGTCAAATCCCGTTTTTTATGATGTTGAGATTGAGACAGATGCCGATTTCTTTATAGACAACACCATGGGCATAAAAAACAACCTAAATTTAATAGCCGGAGATATCGTTACCTCTAGGACAGCATCCGAAGTAAACATCAATTTCATTGATACTGCTTTTTATACCGGTGACGGCAGTTTTACAAAAATCGATGGATATGCCGCAATAAGCGATAAAAGTGAATTCATTTTTCCCGTTGGTCAGAACAATAGAATACGACCGTTAGGCATTACATCCAACGGTATAAACGACTATGCAAAGTGTGGCTATTTTTACGAAGACCCAAATACTTCAAGTACTTTTGGTTTTTCGTTCAACACTAACACAACGGCAGATGCCCTGACCAGTGTAAGTAATTATGAGTTTTGGCATTTAGATGGCGCCATACCTTCAAAGG
This sequence comes from Costertonia aggregata, assembly GCF_013402795.1. Taxonomy (GTDB): domain Bacteria; phylum Bacteroidota; class Bacteroidia; order Flavobacteriales; family Flavobacteriaceae; genus Costertonia; species Costertonia aggregata. Next base: position 611,983 of record NZ_CP058595.1, read on the forward strand.
TTACATTAACTTGGGACGAAGAGAGTTTTGTTAGTTTATTTGCCGATTCTCTTTCGGAGATAAGGGTCGTAGGTTGGGACGTAGTCCAGAACCAATGGGTAGATCTGGGCAATACCGATATTACAGGTGACTTGGAAAACGGAAAAGTTACCAGTGATACGTTTATACCGGATAATTACCAAATACTTTCATTGGCAGGGAGTACAACAGTTCTTGAGCCTACAGGTGTAATAGATCTGGACAACTACTTTTTGACCCCGAACGGAGATGGCAAAAACGACTTTTTAGTTATCGATGGGCTAGAGAACTCCCCCAACAACACCTTGCAAATATTCAACAGATTTGGGACTTTGGTATATATACAGAAAAATTATGACAATAGTTTCACTGGGCTATCCAATGTTTCGGGAGTTATCAAAAGAAACAAAGGTCTACCTTCCGGGGTATATTTCTATATCATTACGTTGAACGATCTGGCAATAAAGCATCAGGGGTATTTATACCTTTCGACCTATCAAGAAAACTAGCAGATCAAACAATTCGTTTATACAGCATCTTGGGTCAGCCAGGAATTCAGGCTCATGTAAACTTTATAACCACAAAGAAGAAAATCCCTTGAATTGATATTCCCTTTTGCCGACTATTTCAAAAAAACCAACAAATCAATTTTGGGTATAAACCGGGAACTTTTATAACACTTTTTGTACATTGTAGCTATAAACACTACACAAGCGACATGAGAAGAGGAAGTTGGAAAATAAGAATATTCATAGGCTTGGCGATTGTTGCCTTCGCCTTTGTTCAAAAATGTAGCAATACCGAGGAGAACCCCTACACGGGCAGATCACAACATATAAACATGTCTACCGACCAAGAAATAGCCATTGGGCTGCAAAGTGTTCCTGAAATGGCACAACAGCACGGCGGTCTTTACCCAGATGAACGTTTACAAGCCTTTGTTGACAATGTGGGCAATAAGCTGGTTCAGAACAGTATTGCTCGTGAAACGCCGTATCAGTTTGATTTTCACTTGTTGGCCGATGATCGTACCATTAATGCTTTTGCATTACCGGGCGGGCAATGTTTTATAACGTATGCACTATTTTCTCAACTCAACGAAGAGCAATTGGCAGGTGTTCTGGGCCATGAGATAGGCCATGTTATAGGAAGACATTCGGCAGAAAGAATAGCGGATAGCAATTTTTGGCGTACGGCCACTATGGGTGCCACTGTTGGTGCGGGTGACATTGGCAATGTTGTGGGCGGTATAGGACAAAATACGCTCTTGAAGAATGGTCGTGGGGACGAACTGGAAAGTGACGACCTAGGGGTACTGTTTATGATTCAATCCGGTTATGACCCCTATGAGATGATCAAAGTAATGGAAATTTTAAAAGCGGCTGCTGGCCCCAATCGCGTTCCAGAATTTCAGAGTACGCACCCAGACCCAGAAAATAGGATTGAAAAAATTAAAGAATCCATTAAAAAGTACAAAGGTCAGGGTTAAACGTTTATTTTTACCGATGAACGTTAAAACACAACAAAGACCCTATCGTTTTTTGTATATTTGAAAATCCCAGATTGCATTTTACCTTATAATTTGACCCTTATAGCTTTGATTTAATGAATTGTGTTAAATTTTAGCACACAAATGGGACTATATGGGAACACTATTGCATTTTAAGAACATCTATTTGGCTGCATTCGAGAACTGCAAGCCGGAGTTGGCTGTTATTTTACTTAAAATTTATTCTTTTTTCTGTGTAGCTATGTTAGCTATGGCAATGTATGCATTTGCATATAGGGCTTTTACAGGATTTAGATTTTAAGTTATAAGCTACCGATCATTCTTTTACGAGAACACTATGTCGTAGTCGAAAATTCATGGCATAAAAAAAGCCCATCCATTAAAATGGATGGGCTTTTTGTCAATTAAACAATGAATTTCTTAGGATTTACTTTGCATTTCCAAAATGGATAGAGCGTCTTCAGCTCCAGAAATTTTAGCATGTTTTTTGGCAGTGTAGCCCTTATCGCATTTAATTTTGGTATCTGCCCCATTTTCAATGAGCAATTCGAGGATTTCAGCCTTATTGTAACGTGCCGCGAAAATGGCCGGGGTCATCCCCAATGATTTTTTGTTAACATCCTCGCCAAGTTCAATTAGTTTTTTGACCGTTTCGATATCTCCTTTCATAATTGCCTTACAAAAGGAACTAATATCTACCTTGGAAGTAATAGAGGTTTCAAAATCAGTGTTGTTCGTTGCAGATTCAGCGTAAACGCCAGTGGCTGTTAGCATAAATGCACCAGCCAGTACTAAAATTGTTTTTTTCATGATGAATGATTTAATTGATGAATAATTAATTTATATAAAGATAGACTGTTGTTCTAGCCAAATGTTACACGATTAACAGTTAAATAACCGAATTTTAACATTTTCTCATTCAAAACAACCTTTAGTTAACGATTTCTTAGGGTTGGGTGCTATTTCTAAAAAACAGCATCAACTGAGTGGCAATAATTCATTGATCATAGTATTTTTGATACTTCAATTCGAAGAAAATGGATAAAAAAGTAATATTGATGATTTTGGACGGCTGGGGCAAATCTCCGGATGCCAAAGTTTCTGCGATAGCCAATGCAAAAACGCCCTTTATAGATTCCCTTTACACAAAATACCCCAACGCAAACCTCTTGACCGATGGCATGAACGTAGGCCTACCCGAAGGTCAAATGGGCAACAGTGAAGTGGGACATATGAATTTGGGCGCTGGTAGAATCGTTTATCAAGATTTGGCCAAAATCAACTTGGCCATACAAGAGAACACCTTAAAAGATGAAAAAGTATTGAAAGATGCCTTTTTATATGCCAAGGAAAACAACAAATCGGTCCATTTTTTGGGATTATTGAGCAACGGTGGGGTTCATAGCCATATAGATCATATAAAAGGGCTTATTGCAGCAGGTAACGATTATGGTCTAAACAAAATGTTCGTTCATGCCTTTACCGATGGTAGGGATGTTGACCCAAAAAGTGGTAAGGGGTTCTTAAAAGACTTGGTATCATTTTGTTCAAACAAGAACGCCAAATTGGCTTCGGTCGTGGGAAGATATTTTGCGATGGATAGGGACAAGCGTTGGGAACGGGTAAAAATAGCCTATGATGCCATTGTCAATGCAGAAGGGGAAAAATCAACCGATATTGAAAAAAGTATTCAAAAAAGTTACGATGTCAATATAACCGATGAATTTATAAAACCCATCGTAATGATTGATGAGATGGGAAATCCCGTAGCAAAAATTCAAGAGGACGATGTAATTGTCTTTTTTAATTTTAGAACTGATAGGGGGCGGGAGCTTACCCAAGTTCTAAGTCAAGAAGATATGCACGAGCAGAACATGCTCAAACTAAATCTGTATTATGTTACCATGACCAATTATGACGATTCTTTCAACAACATTCATGTGGTTTATGATAAAGATAACATAAAAGATACTTTAGGAGAGGTCTTGGCCAAGGCGGGGAAAAAGCAAATACGTATTGCGGAGACCGAAAAATATCCACATGTAACCTTTTTCTTTAATGGTGGTAGAGAAGTTCCTTTTGACGGGGAAAAACGCTTACTTTGCCCGTCGCCCAAAGTAGCTACTTACGATTTACAACCGGAAATGAGTGCATACGACATACGCGATTGCATTATTCCCGAGCTTCAAAAAGGGGAAGCGGATTTTGTATGCCTCAATTTTGCAAATCCTGATATGGTTGGCCATACGGGCGATATGAATGCGGCAATAAAAGCATGTGAAGTCGTTGATGAATGTGCCAAGGCCGTAGTGACCGCTGGGCTTGAAAATGGATATTCAACTATCATAATTGCCGATCACGGCAACTGTGATACGATGATAAACCCAGATGGGTCACCAAACACAGCACATACAACGAATCCGGTACCTTTGATTCTTGTAGACAATGATATCAAAGAAATAAATGACGGTGTTTTGGGCGATATTGCCCCGACCCTGTTAAAAATGATAGGCGTGCCCCAACCCAAACTAATGACCCAAAAGTCTTTGGTCTAAAATTATACTATCCCAACAGTACTGACGTTACCTTAACAAAATAATTCATTTGATGAAAAAGATTGTTTATAGCTTGATTATGGTACTATTTTTTCAAGCTCAAAGTTGGGCACAAACCTGTGCGGTAAAACAAATGGTTCAAGAAGAATTTAATGAAGAGGGTGAGTCTATTGAAAAAAAGACCTATACACTTTACTATAATCAAGAAAATGTTCTTGAGGAAGTCCAGATTCAAACTGAAGAGGAGGATTTGAATACATTAAAATTTGAAAAAATAGGTTCTGATACAAAAATCACATGGTTTTTAGATGGGGAATATGACCGTCATTTTCTTGTCACAAATGCCAGTATTCTGGTATTTGATGGTCAGGACCAAAATAGTTTTGATGTTGATTATGCCGATGAGTACTTACTGACTTTTGAAAACAATCTCTTGACAAAAATAGACGACAATAGGGTTTTTTATTGGGAACTGGGTAATGTCATAAAGTCTGAATCTATAGGAAAAAAAGGGAAATCGGTCACAACGTATTCTTATATCAACGCCCCAAACCCTTTTCTAAGCCTTCATAAATTGGGAGCCATAGATGTATTGGCAAATAGTGATTTTATACCCTATATATATACACTTTCCAGCCAGGTTATCAACTCCGAAGAAAGTGTTCGTATTCGCAATGGGGAAATGACTTCAAACCCGGGCAAGGACCACAAATACAGTCATAAAGTAAATCAAGATGGTTGTGTTATAGAGTTTACCGAGCATGCACCCTATCACAAATTAATGTATACATTCAAGTATTGAAAATACACACCATTCTTCATATTACTATTTAAAACATTTCCACTTATCTTTGCTACCATGATTAAAGTAAAGACTCCGGAAGAAATTGAATTGATGCGGGAAAGCGCGCTTATCGTTTCCAAAACACTGGGAATGTTGGCCGCAGAAGTAAAACCGGGCGTTAGCACCTTGCAATTGGATGCGATGGCGGAAACCTACATTCGTGACCACGGAGCAGTGCCCGGCTTTTTAGGGCTCTATGATTTTCCCAATTCACTCTGCATGAGCCCCAATGCCCAAGTGGTACATGGCATACCCAATACTACCCCTTTGACCAACGGGGATATTATCTCAATAGACTGTGGTGTGCTGAAAAATGGATTTTATGGCGATCATGCCTATACATTCGAAGTTGGGGAGGTAGCCCCTCAAACCAAAAAACTTTTGGAAATCACAAAGCAATCCTTGTATGTAGGCATACGGGAATTTAAATTGGGAAACCGGGTAGGAGATGTAGGCTATGCCATTCAAAAATTTACCGAAGATCATGGGTACGGTGTGGTACGCGAATTGGTAGGTCACGGATTGGGACAAAAAATGCATGAAGATCCCGAAATGCCCAATTACGGTAAAAGAGGCAGGGGTAAAAAATTTGTTGAAGGCATGGTCGTTGCCATTGAGCCTATGACGAATCTGGGAACCCGACGCATAAAGCAATTGAAAGATGGTTGGACCATTTTAACTGCTGACGATAAACCCAGTGCCCATTTTGAACATAATGTTGCATTGGTAAACGGAAAGCCAGAACTTCTTTCTACCTTTAAATACGTGTATGATGCCTTAGGTATTGAAAGTGATGAGGAAGAGGAATTTAGGCAAACCAAGCTTCAATTGTAATACTGTTCATTTAAGCTATGCTTAGCTTGAAAAGCTATGAAGAAAATCTTCAAACTTGCTCTGAATCTTTTCCCAAGAACCTTTCTTATTAAACTGAGTTATTGGGTAAGACCCGTTCTCGCTATATGCATGAGAGGCAATAACCATGTTGATCCTATTGATGGAAAGCGATTTAGAAGTTTTTTGCCCTATGGGTATGAAAACCCCAGAGAAAACGTACTCTCACCCTCTACACTTTCCTTGGAACGCCATAGGTTACTTTGGCTGTATCTAAAAAAAGAGACCGATTTTTTTTCCTCAAAACTAAAAGTATTGCATTTTGCACCGGAACAGGCCTTTTACAAAAGATTCAGAAAACAAAAAAACCTGGATTACACCACGACCGACTTAAACTCACCATTGGCCGATGTAAAGGCAGATATATGCAACTTGCCATTTCCCGACAACTCTTTTGATGTTATTCTTTGTAATCATGTTCTGGAACATATTCCCAATGATCAAGAGGCCATGCGAGAAATGTACCGTATTCTAAAAACTGGAGGTTGGGGCATTTTTCAAATACCTCAAGATTTAAATAGGGAGACTACATTTGAGGACAATACGATAACCGACAAAAAAGAAAGAACCAAGATTTTTGGCCAATACGATCATGTTCGTATTTATGGCAGAGACTATTTTAATACGTTAAGGCAGGTTGGCTTTAAAGTAGAAGAGGTGGATTTTACCAGTTCTTTATCTGATGGGAAAATAGAAAAATACCGATTGGCCAAAGGGGAAATAATACCTGTGGTACGAAAATAATTATTCACTTACGACGAGTGTTTCAAAACCATTCGTCATAAATTCCTTGGTTTCGCCATTCTGATCTAAATAGATGATATAGGCATCCACGGCCTTTTGGTTTAACAAAATTTGAATGGACTCATCCAGATCCATGGCCATAAAAGCTGTGGCGTAACCATCAGCTACGGCACAATTGTCGGCAAGGATAGTTACCCCTAAAACGTTTGAGTTTTTTGTGAATCCGGTTTTAGGATTTACTGTATGAACATGCTTTTTCCCAGTAATTGAATCTACCCTAAAATGCCTGTAATTGCCGGATGAGGCAAGTGCTCTGTCCGTAATATAAATTCGTTTTTTTGCTTTTCGCTCACTTTGCATTTGAGGGTCATCAATGGCCACTAACCATGGTTTTGCCTTGAGTTTGTTTTTTCCCTTGGCCACGATTTCGCCCCCCACTTCCAAAAGATAATCTTCTATTCCTTTTTTATCGAACATAGTTCCCAAGCGATCTATGGCATACCCTTTGGCGATGGCATTAAAATCAAAGTAAATATTAGGGTTCTTCTTCACTATCCTATCGCTTTGATCAATACCAACTTTGTCAAGCCCAACGTACTGCATCAAACTATCAACTTTAACGCTATCCATCTCAATTTGCTTGCCAGGACCAAAACCCCAGGCATTGACCAGAGTACCTACGGTTGGGTCAAAATAACCATTGGTTTTCTGCGCTATGTTTTTTGAGAGTTTAAAAACTTCCTTGAACATAGCGTCGACGACTACCGTGGTATCCCCCATATTGATTCTTGATATATCGGAATCTGGTATGTAAGTGGATAGGGATTTATTAACAGCCGTAAAAACCGAATCTATCTCTTTTTGATAATCCAATTCTTTGTTCGATAAGTAGATAAGACTGTACGATGTACCAAGTGCTGCACCAATATTTTGATTTTTAACGATCACAGGGTCGGTAGAACAGCTAGAAATCGAAAAAACAGCTAAAAGAGCAAGTAATAATTTAAAACAAATACGATGTGTTTTGTAGGTAATAGACATTAAAATAACTTATTTGAGACTTATATTTTTATCAATCCGTCGTAATCCACAATATATTCTTGATTAAGATATACAGGCAGATTATAATCCGAAGCATTTACTAGACCAACGGCAGCATAAAACGTATCAGCTTCAAACTTTAAGGCGTGCTCCTTCATTTTATTTAAATCGGCCTTGTAAAATTCAATATCTTTTGGGTCTCCAGGGTAGCCGATACTCTTTACCACCACAAAATGAAGCTTTTTATCCTTGAGGCATACAAATTGCGGATTTTTTTTGAGTTCACTGTTGACGGACAAAAACTCAAAACCATCGGCTTCCAATTGTTTGCCAACAATATTCATGGCCAAATTATGTAGTTCCTGTTCTGTTAGCGGCTGCATTTTGATTCTGTTTTATAAAAAAACCGATATTTATCACATATCGGTTTTTCACGTATTTCAAAATATATTGATTTTTGTGTTTTATCCACCAAAATCGTCAAAACGTATATGCTCATCAGGGATTCCAAAATCCTCACCCATTTTCTGGACCGCTTTGTTCATTAAGGGAGGTCCACAAAAGTAAAGCTCAATATCCTCGGGAGACTCGTGGTGGTTCAAGTAATTATCGATTACACAATTGTGTATAAAACCAACAAAACCGTCTCCGGGTGCATCTATATTCTCTTTCACCTTCCAATTATCTTCTTCCAAAGGCTCAGAAAGTGCCATATAAAACTTGAAGTTTGGAAAGTCTTTTTCCAAGGCTTTAAAATGATCTATATAAAATAGCTCCCTTTTGGAACGGCCACCATACCAATACGTTACTTTTCTATCGGTTTTAAGGGTTTTGAAGAGATGGTATAAATGTGAGCGCATCGGGGCCATACCGGCACCACCGCCCACATAGAGCATTTCAGAATTTGATTCGTTGATAAAAAATTCACCATAAGGACCCGAAATAGTTACATCATCCCCAGGTTTTAGGGCAAAGATATAAGATGAGGCCACACCTGGGTTAACATCCATCCACCCATTTTTGGACCTGTCCCATGGCGGGGTAGCAATACGAACGTTCAACATGATTTCCCTTCCCTCAGCCGGAAAAGAAGCCATGGAGTAAGCTCTTTCTACCGTTTCAGGATTTTTCATGACCAAAGGCCATAAATTAAACTTGTCCCATTCGGCTTGAAATTTATCTGGCTTGTCATGTTCCTCTGGGTGTGCTGTAATATCAATGTCGGAATATTTGACCTCGCATTCAGGAATCTCAATTTGGATGTACCCACCAGCTTTGTAACCCATATCTTCAGGAATCTCGACTACGAATTCCTTTATAAAAGATGCTACATTATAATTTCTGACCACCTTGGCAGGCCATTTTTTTATACCGAAAACTTCTTCGGGTATGGTGATTTCCATATCCTGTTTAACCTTTACCTGACAGGCCAAACGTGCTCCGTGCTGTAACTCTTTTCTAGAAAAATGAGGTGTCTCGGTAGGAAGTGCTTCGCCGCCACCCGATAACACATGGCACTCACATTGTATACAAGTACCACCACCACCACAGGCCGAAGGCAAAAACACTTTTTGGTTACCCAAGGTCGATAATAATGTTGAACCAGAAGCAACCTCAATTTTCTTTTCTCCGTTAATGGTCAGGGTAACCGGACCAGACGGCGAGAGTTTTTGCTTGGTGAACAAAAGTACCGCCACCAAAAGCAATGTTAAGATTAAGAATGCGATTACAGTTATCAGAATGGTACCACCAGTACTTGTAGCTAATATCATCTTATTATTCTTTTATTACATCGTTATAAGAGACTGCCTTTTTATCGTCTTCAATCTCCTTTTCAATTATTTCTTTTTCTTCGGTTTTTTCGGCAGTGGTTGTCTCGGTTCCTTCAGGTGGGTCATTGTCCCCTGTCAACATGCCTCCAAAACTTTGAAAGCCAATCCCCATTAGACCGGTTATGATAAATGTAATACCAAGACCTCTTAATGGTGCAGGAACATTTGAATATCTAATTTTCTCGCGAATGGCAGCGATGGCCAAAATAGCCAAAAACCACCCTATACCAGAACTGATGCCGTAATTCAGTGCTAGCCCCAAAGATGGGATTTCACGTGCCTGCATAAACAAAGAGCCACCTAAAATAGCGCAATTCACCGCAATCAAGGGTAAAAATATCCCCAACGAATTGTAAAGCGAAGGCGAAAATTTTTCCACAACGATTTCAACCAACTGTACCATTGTGGCTATGGTGGCTATAAAAAGTATGAACGATAAAAAGCCTAGATTGTAATCTGCATATTCAGGCCCTAACCAAGCCAAAGCGCCATCACGTAATAAATATTGGTCCAACAACCAGTTCAATGGTACGGTTACCGCCAAAACAAATATCACGGCAGCTCCAAGGCCGACAGCCGTTGCCACTTTTTTGGAAACCGCTAAATAGGAACACATTCCCAGGAACACGGCAAACACCATATTATCAATGAAAATGGATTTAAAAAACAATTCTAAATGCTCTAACATAGTTTTGTATTCAATAATTAGTATTTAGTCGATAGTGTTATTTCAAATCTCTGTAAACAGAAAGATTGTCATTTGCCACCCAACCCTTATACCTCTTTTATAATTTTATCAATTTGATTACTTTTTACGTAACCTAGTTTTCCTCTACCAATGCCGGATTTCTTGAACGTTGTACCCAAATTATAATCCCAACCACTATAAGTGCTGCGGGTGGTATAATCATGAATCCATTGTTTTCATAACCTATGGAATACAGACCCGTTTTCGCAATCGGATCACCTAAAACAGGAATACCGAATAACGTACCCGAACCTAGCAATTCTCTAAAAAATCCGATAATGACCAAGATAACGCCATAACCCAAAGCATTACCAATACCATCTAGGAAAGACCTCCAAACACCATTACCTAGGGCAAAAGCTTCAAAACGTCCCATAATAATGCAGTTGGTGATAATCAATCCCACAAAAACCGATAAGGTTTTGCTAAGCTCATAAGCAAAAGCCTTTAATACCTGATCTACTACGATTACCAAAGTAGCCACAACGATCAATTGGGCGATAATACGTATTTTGGAAGGTATGACATTTCGCAACAAAGAAATGACAACGTTACCAACACCCATTACAAAAATTACGGAAATGGCCATGACCAATGATGCCTTTAGCTCTGCCGTAATTGCCAAAGCAGAACATATGCCCAATACCTGAATGGTAATGGGATTGTTATCCGCTAAAGGATCTAAAATTAGATTAGTATCTTTTTTTGAAAGTAGTGCCATTTTATTTTGTTCTAATCGTTTCTAAATAGGGCTTGTAAGCCTTTAAGGTTTCTTTTATCATTGCAGTAACTCCGTTACCTGTTATGGTAGACCCGGCTATAGCATCCACTTCGTTATCCTCTTTATCTTCGTTTAAAGGGTCATTATTGGTTTTTGATACGGTAATGCCGGAATAGCTGTTGCCATCTAAAAGGGACTCGCCTATAAAATCATCCATGAAAAAACGTAGTTTGATGTTTGCGCCCAGACCGGCGGTCTCGCCTTTATGATCAAAATAGACTCCTTGAACGACCATGTTTTTATTTACTGAGATAAAACCCCAAATGGCATCCCAGAGCCCTTTACCGTACATGGGTAGAACGTAAATCTCTTCACCTTCTTTTTCTCCTACGAATATGGGAAGTTTAGCTTCTTTACCGCTTTTAAACGCAGCAATTTGTTTCTTAACGTCCAAAGCGAAAGCTTGGTCATCTTTTTTAATCTCCCCATTTATTAAAATATACTGCTCCTTTATTTTCTCATTGAACTTTTCCTCTACCACATCAGTTGGAATAAAATTCACACCACTATCAGGTGTATTTTCGTTTACCCCCATGGCATACAAGATATTCTGTTGTTTTTCAAACCGTTCGTTCTCCTTGATTCTTTCGCTTAGACCCGATGCTAGGAAAGCAAGAACAGAACCAACCACTACTACCATAATTATCGCAAAGAAAATGGTATATCCGTTTTTATCAGTGTTTATAGCCATCTTAAACCGTTTCTGCTTTTAATTCTTTAGCTGCACTATCACTGTCTTTTGGAAAGATTACAGCATTTTTGAGTCGTTTCATTCTTCTTTTCACATTACCTTGTATCACGTAATGATCAATGGTGGGTGCAAAAACGTTCATTAATAGAATCGCCAAAAACACACCTTCGGGGTAGCCCGGATTGAAAACACGAATCATTACCGAGATAAACCCTATGAAAAATCCGTAAATCCATTTGCCACGATTTGTCTGGGAGCCTGTTACGGGGTCTGTAGCCATATATACGATACCAAATGCCAATCCGCCCACAATCAAATGCTTCCAGAAATCAAATTGCATCAAACCATAAAACTTACTGTAATCGGCAATCCAACCTGCTTCGACAACACCGTTGAAAATCAAGCCCATGGCCAATGAACCTATAACCGCACTTAGCATAATTCGCCAACTGGCTATTTTACTGAAAATCAAGAAAAGTCCACCGAGCAATATGAGAAAGGTAGAAGTCTCACCCACTGACCCGGGAATAAAGCCGAAAAACATATCGGACAAGCTGTATTTTGCCTGATATGCAGCTTCGTTTCCCTGTGCCAAATACCCTAGGATTGTTTCGCCTGTAATGGCATCTGCCGAACCTGCTTGGGTCACACCTTCTTTTGCGCCGTGCACCCACACTTTATCGCCACTCATCCATGTAGGGTAAGCAAAAAACAGGAAGGCCCGTATCGTTAGGGCAGGATTTAAGATATTCATCCCAGTACCACCAAAAACTTCTTTACCGATAACAACGCCAAACACGACGGCAACAGCCAACATCCATAATGGAGTATCAATCGGCATAATGAGAGGTACCAACATACCGGTTACCAAATAGCCTTCCTCAACTTCGTGCCCTTTGATAACGGCAAATATAAATTCAACAATAAGCCCTACACCATAGGATACGATGACCAATGGTAGTACCTTAACGATACCTATCCAAAAGTTATCCCAAGTAATGAAATGTTCCATCAAGGAAAAATTCTCGGGAAAACCGTTGATAGCGGAATAATGCTGATAGCCAGCATTGAACATGGAAAACAATAAAATAGGTAACAATGCTATAATTACCGTGTTCATTGTTCGTTTTAAATCATCGGCAGCCTTTACATGTGTTCCCCCGGCATGGGTAGTTTCATCCGGTGTAAACAAAAAAGTGTGAAAGGCATTGAAGGCTGGGGCCATTTTTTTGCCCTTAAACTTCAATTTAATCTCGTGCATTTTGCTTTTTATGCTCATCTTTTATCCAATTTCTTTTTGTAATAAATCCAATCCTTCACGAATAATTTGTTGGTGTGGTTGTTTAGAAATACAAATAAATTCAGTTAACGAAAAATCTTCTGGAGCCACTTCATAGAGCCCCAATTGCTCCATTTCATCCAAATCTTTCACCATGCAAGCCTTTAAAAGCTGCATGGGATAAATATCAAGTGGAAAAACCTGTTCATATTGCCCTGTAACCACAAAAGCTCTGTGCTCGCCATTTGTATTGGTGGTAAGGTCGTATTTTTTATTGGGTTGCAACCATGAAAAAGTCAACGCCCTTGTTGTCGAAACTTTGTTGAAGATAGGTTTGTTCCATCCAAAGAATTCATAATCATCGCCTTCCGGAATTGCAGTAACGGTATTGTTATAAAAGCCTAGATGGCCATCTTGACTACTTTTGGAACCCGTTAGGACATCACCATTGACTACTCTAAAATTCTCTTCGTTTACACCACTTGCATATAAAAAAGTGGAAATTTCGGCACCGATTTTGGTAATGTAATATTTTGGCGCTTTTACCGAAGATCCGGCCAATGCCACCAAACGTTCCGCATTAAATTTTCCGGTCAACAGTAGTTCACCTATGATAACAAGATCTTGTGGAGCAACGGTCCAAACCAACTCGCCTTTGTTGACAGGGTCTAATTTATTGATTTGGGTTCCCACTAGACCGGCCGGATGTGGTCCAGATACTTTATGCAACTCGATACCATTTAGCGATGCTAAGGGCGAATGACTGGATTTACCCACGGATACGTGCACTTTACCGGGAGTCAGTTTTCCTAAAGCAGTGATTGCCGCTTGTAGTTCGGCCTCTTTTCCTTGGAGGACATAGTCTAAGTCCGCAGCCAAAGGTGCAGTTGCGTACCCAGAGATAAAAATCGATTTGGGCGTAGTATCAGGGTTGGCAATTACATCATATGGTCTTTGCTTGATAAACGGCCAACAACCACCTTTCAACAAAAAGGACTTAATGGTTTCTTTAGAAGCTTCTTCGACATTTATTACATCATGCTCCAAAGTTTCCTGAGACTTGTCGGCCAATATTTTCAAGGTAAGAATTCGTCTTCTGGCACCTCTTTCAATCTCAACCAATTCACCGCTCACAGGAGAAACGAATAACATGTCTTCACTATTCTTGTTGTAGAACAATGCCTCACCAGCTTTGACCTCAGCACCCTCTTTTACCAACATTTTGGGCATAATGCCATGAAAATCATCAAGTTTTAAAGCATAAACATTACTTAAAGCGGCTTTTGAAGTAGTCTTATCGGCCTCGCCAACAAGATTGATGTTTAAGCCTTTTTTTATTCGAATGTCTTTAGGCATATATTGTAGACCTTAGGTTAACAAAATTTGCTTCAAATTTACTACTAAACTAAAAGTTTTCATAATTATTGCCCATAAATTTGGCATTACACCGATGATAATTTCTGCGGTATGCTTTTTGTTTACCTTTACCCAAATAAATATGTTATAAATGCTTTCAAATCTTAAACAGATTTTTTTTCTACTTTGCATTTCGCAAGTGTTCGCACAGGTCCAAATGGAAATCGACCCACCAGAAAATATCAAGTCCATTGTTTTCAAAGGCCCTACAGATGACCAATTTCCACTTGTGCAATTGGGGGAATCCATCTCTTTGGAGTTCGATGACATTTTGGCCATTGAACAGGATTACTATTACAAAATCATACATTGTGATTACGATTGGACACCCTCAGAGTTGCTAAAATCACAGTATTTGAAAGGTGTTGACAATCAACGCATCATTGACTACGGCAATAGCTACAACACACTACAACCCTACTCCAATTACAGATTGACCCTGCCCAATGAGAACGTTGGGTTCAAGGTAAGCGGTAATTATCTTATCGAGATATACAATATTGACAATGAGCTCCAATTCTCCAGAAGGTTTGTTATCTATAAAGACATTGTCAAAATCGGCGGTGTCGTGAAACGCTCCAGGGATTTCAATTTTCTGAACGAAAAGCAATCGGTTCAATTTACCATCAACTCAGGAAACTTTCAATTGATCAATCCAAAAAAAGAAGTCAAGATCGCCCTTATCCAAAACTACCATTGGCCCACTGCGCTTTATGACATAAAACCACAATTTACCATAGGAAACCAATTGGTCTACAAGTATGATCAAGAAACCAGTTTTTATGGCGGAAACGAGTATTTATTGTTCGACACCAGCGACCTAAGAGCACCGAGCGCCCACATTTCGAGTATCGATTTTAAAGAATTGTACAATCATTATCTCTTTGGCGACGATTACCGAAATGATGAGCCGTATACCTATTTCCCGGACATAAACGGGGATTTTGTTATCAGGACCCTTCAAGGGGAAGATATTTCGCGAGAAGCAGAATACACCAAGGTACATTTCAGCTTGCCCTACAACGAACTTATCGGTCTTGACGATGTGTATGTTTATGGAAAGTATAATAATTACGCCCTTGTCGATGAAAACAAGATGACCTACAACGAAGAAAACGGTATGATGGAACTAACACTTACCTTAAAACAGGGCTTTTACAATTACAAATACGTGATTCGAAGAGAGGATGAAACCATAGATTTGAACGCCGTTTGTGGAAATTTTCATTTTACCGAAAACAACTATATTATTTTGGTGTATTACAGGGATTTTGGGGATATGTACGATAGCGTTATAGGTATCGGTACCGTAAATTCAAGGAATATCAGCAATTAATGTATATTTATCCTTTGTCTTTTAGATGATGGAAAACAAACCGACCATTGTACCCGCAGGAAGGTACAGATTACAATATCGTGGTACCGAGTGCACCAATTGCAAACATCCGTTGGACATTAGCGACAAGTACTGCCCGAGTTGCTCACAGGCCAATAGCACAAAAAAATTGACCCTAAAAGACTTCTTTGATGAGTTTTTCGCATCAATGATCTCCTACGACTCTAGACTTTTGAAAACTTTATCGGCATTAATGCTTCGCCCGGGCAAGATAACCAAAGATTATATTGCCGGGAAAAGAATCTGCTACACGAATCCGTTTCGGTTTCTATTGAGTTTGACCATCGTATATTTTTTGATGATGAGCCTATCGGGCGACTTCGGAAAATATGACGATTACATACAGAACAACAACGCATCGATCCCCAATATAGACGAAGGGGTGGTAAAAATAAATTTTGGAAGCGATGAGGCCCAAGAACTTGCCCAGGCGTTGGATTCCATCAGTGGAAATAGTGGAAGTGAAAAGAGAAGCATTCTAGACGCCATGTTCTGGAAACAGGATTCGATTACGATGGCTAACCCTCAAGGAAAATATAATGAAATCAATGAAAAATGGGCTTTGCCCCGTTTTTTTGATAAACGACAGTTTTTTGAAACCTTAATACGCAGGGACAGTATAAAAACATTTGATCAAATCTTGTCAAAATACGAGGTTGCCGACAGCATGGAAAACAAAAATGCATTTAATGCCGCTAAGGGTACAATACGTGCGCTAGGCCAGCCCGGTAGTTTTTTCAATGCCATATTGTCCAGGCTTCCGTTTCTCATTTTCTTCTTTTTACCCGTATTTGCCTTGTTCATATGGTTGGTCTATATCCGAAAAAAATATAATTATACCGATCATCTTATATTTAGTTTCCACAATCAATCTTTGTTATTTATCTTGCTTATCATTAGCTTTTTCATAGATTCGATTTTTAATATAACTACGGATGGTTTTTTTATCATAATCTTCGGGATATATTTATTTATCGCCCTAAAAAAGTTTTATGGTCAAGGATGGTTTAAAACTATTGTTAAATATACTTTCTTGAACACTATTTTTTTTATTTTAGCTATGCTGTCCGTCGTTATATTGTTCATTGGCAGCGCATTTACCTATTAAGATTATGATAACACAGGTAACCAAGGGTATAAAAATCTCTGTACAGACCAGTTTTGAAGGTACTTTTTTCAAAAACTATAAAATGCACTTTGCGTTTGGTTATACCATTACGATTGAGAACCAAAGTAAGGATTCCGTTCAACTTACTTCTAGACATTGGCAAATTTATGATGCCCTAAACGATATGGAGATGGTTGACGGTGAGGGCGTCATCGGAAAAAAGCCTGTCATCAAACCAGGGGAATCACACACCTACAGTTCAGGTTGTTTATTGACCTCGCCCGTTGGGGCCATGAAAGGCCACTATAACATGGTCAATTTTAGCACTACCGAAAAATTTAGGGTTTACATCCCCACTTTTAAGTTTAGCGCACCTTTTGCATTAAACTAAATCTGCTTTGCCTCTTTTATGAATTCGCATTCAATGCGTATTATTCTTATGTCCTGATAAAGCATTCGCAATAAACTATATAAAATCATTGGCAAATCACAATTTCTTTATCTGTTTTGGCCTCAAAACCAAATCATGATTATGTACCTTTGCATCGGTTAAAATTAAAAAACAAAATATATTATGGGCAAAGGATTTTTTCAGGTTCCCACTGCGTTCAACGAACCTATAAAAAGCTATGCACCCGGAACACCGGAACGCGAAGCAGTACTTAAACAATATAGATCTTATTTTGATGGCAAGGTTGATGTACCCATGTACATCGGTAGCGAAGAAATAAAAACCGGTAACACCAAACCCATTTCACCGCCGCACGACCACAAACATATCGTAGGGCAATATCATTTGGCAGAAAAGAAACATGTTGAAAAAGCCATTACCAATGCTTTGGATTCTAGAGAAAAATGGGCAAACTTGACTTGGGAGCAGCGCGCTGCGATTTTTATGAAAGCGGCTGAATTAATCGCTGGCCCATACAGAGCAAAAATAAACGCTGCTACCATGATAGCACAGTCAAAAACGATACACCAAGCAGAGATTGATGCAGCTTGTGAATTTATAGACTTTCTGCGCTTTAACGTAGAATATATGACCCAAATTTATGAAGAGCAACCAGATTCGGCAGAAGGTATTTGGAATCGGGTGGAATATAGACCCTTAGAAGGTTTCGTATATGCTATCACCCCTTTCAACTTTACGGCCATTGCTGGAAATTTGCCCGCCAGTGCCGCGATGATGGGGAACGTAGTAGTTTGGAAACCTAGCGACCACCAAATTTTTTCGGCCAAGGTCATTGTCGATATTTTTAAGGAAGCGGGGCTACCAGATGGGGTCATCAATGTTGTTTATGGCGACCCGGTCATGATTACCGATACCGTTTTGGCAAATCCGGATTTTTCTGGAATCCATTACACGGGATCTACCTTTGTGTTCAAAGAACTTTGGAAAAAAATCGGAAACAACATACACAATTACAAAACATATCCAAGAATAGTAGGGGAAACGGGAGGTAAGGATTTTATCGTTGCACACCCATCTGCCAAACCACAACAAGTTGCTACTGCGATAGTTCGTGGTGCTTTTGAGTTCCAAGGTCAAAAATGTAGTGCCGCTTCAAGGGTTTACCTGCCAAAATCAATATCCAAAGAAATTTTGGACTTGGTAAAAACCGATGTTGCGTCTTTCAATAAACCGGGCTCACCCGAGGATATGTCCAACTTTATTACAGCCGTTATTCACGAAGGCTCTTTTGATAAATTGGCCAAGTATATTGACCAGGCCAAGGAAGATAAAGCATCGGAAGTCATCATAGGTGGTAATTACGACAAATCAAAGGGCTATTTTATGGAGCCAACGGTTATTCTCACTACCGATCCTAAGTACACCACCATGGAGACCGAACTTTTTGGCCCGGTGGTCACGGTTTACATATATGAGGACAAGGATTGGGCCAAGACACTAAAATTGGTAGATTCTACATCGGAATATGCTTTAACGGGAGCCGTTCTTTCCACTGATAGATACGCTATTGATGAAGCGACCAAAGCCCTACAAAATTGCGCCGGTAACTTTTACATCAACGACAAACCTACCGGGGCCGTGGTGGGACAACAACCCTTTGGTGGTGCAAGAGCATCGGGTACCAACGACAAAGCTGGCTCTGCACAAAACTTGTTACGTTGGGTATCTCCAAGATTGATAAAGGAAACTTTTGTAACACCGGAAGACTATAGATATCCTTTCTTGGGATAAAGTTTATACCACACTTCTCAAAGCTAACCCGTTTTTTCACTGAAAAACGGGTTTTTTGTGCAATGTGTTTTTACGATTTTCGTTTAAGGATATAGCTTTTCTCAAAATGGTATTATGAAATCGATCTTAAAAATTCTCTTTGCGCCCCTAATTTGGATAATACATTCATGCAGCCCAATAGGGGAACCAGTAAAAGAACAACTCTCGAACAACCATTATTATAACAGAAACAATACAGACATAATATACAGTTCGGGAGGAAACTGGTTTGGACTAGGAAAAAAAGCCATGAACGTTGACATGGACACGTTTGAGGTTTTGAATGGTTTATTTGCAAAGGACAAGAATAATTTATATTGCTATCACAATAAAGTTTCCCA
Source organism: Costertonia aggregata (assembly GCF_013402795.1). Lineage (GTDB taxonomy): Bacteria > Bacteroidota > Bacteroidia > Flavobacteriales > Flavobacteriaceae > Costertonia > Costertonia aggregata. Next base: position 631,420 of record NZ_CP058595.1, read on the forward strand.
TCCCAAACTTGATTTGGAAAGTTTTTACGCCAAGGGAGAAACAGCGGTCGAAAGGGATAAGATGAACAACATAGGTTTTGACAAAAATCATGTTTACGTAACAGTTTCCAAAAGGCAAGGCGACATATACACTACGGGGATTACCATTTTAGAAGATGCAGATCCAAAAACTTTTAAAAAGATTGATTATCATGGTTGGGCAAAAGATCATGAAAGATATTACTATCGCAATGCGTTAATTCATGTGGACTACGATAGTTTTACGTTTATTGATGAGTTTTTTAGTAAGGATAAAAACCATGTGTACTGGCATACCTTTTCCAACTTTGTAAAAACCGATGCCAATCCAGAAACTTTTGTTTCGGCTGAAAAAAGTAAGTACATAGCCATAGATGACAAGGCCTTGTATGTTACCAATTATTCAAAAGACCAAAAAGAACCTATTACAATACCATATACCAGCAAGGACTCTATTAAAGTATACGACGATATGTATTTTAAGGTTGGGCGTACGGTATACTATGTAGGCAAACCAATACTTGAAGCTGATATTGAAACTTTTGAATTGTTAGAATTCTCGTATGCAAAGGACAAAAATCATGTCTTTTATAACGGTAAAAAAATTGAGGGCGCTGACCCAAATAGCTTTGAACATGATGAGGGAGCTAGATGTAAGGACAAAAACGGCTATTTTTTATCTGGAGAAGCTTACGAATTTAAAGAATTGTAGGCCCATTTCTTTTAGTTATCCAATATACAAAAAACAAAACTTCAATATTACCAAAGCAACCTTTTATCTAAAACCAAATCTTATTTAAAATGGGATTATGAAAAAAAGTATATATATTTTATTGATCGGGATATTGCTTCAAAGTTGTACGGACAACGATGACACATCAGCAGCTTGCGGTGTTGACAACCCTCTACTAGAGCTGGCTTGGCTCAAAACCGAAATAGAAAACAGAGAGAACAACCCTACAGAAGATATGAAGTATTGTTACATTACCCAAGCGGACTATAATGGAAAAACTGTTTTTATATATTCTGACTGCAATCCCTTAGTCAATAAAATTACACCAATTTATGATTGTGAAGGAAATTGGTTAAATGATTCTGCGGAAAATCAAATTTCATTCAATGACTTACAAAACAGTGTCATAATCTGGAAACCTGATAATTTTGCATGTCAGATTAATTAATCTCCATATACCCATACTGAGTTTTACCTTTCAATACATATTAAAAATATATGTTTCGTTGACGTTTTATTTGATAAGTCTATTTAAAAACGGTCAAAAAGTACGGTTTCATTCTTGATATCATTTTTTTACTTTTTTCATCTTCTTTAAACATACCGATTGCCATTCATATTTTACAAAAAATAGGAAACTGGGTTTATTTCTGTATTTTTGATACTAGTTCACTACTAATCAATAATTTAATCTAAAAACAATCAACATGAAAATGAAACTCACATTGGCAATGATTATGCTCGTAACGGTTTTTTCGGTACAAGCACAGGACGACTTGGCCCAATCAACGATACAAATGGTATTGACAGGCAACCAGGCACAGGTGATTCAATTAGCGGAAGCTTTTTCCGCTGAACAGTACGATTGGCGACCCATGGAAGGTGTAAACTCTGTTGGGGAAGCTCTTTTGCACATAGCAGGTGGCAACTATTACCTGGCATCCAAAATGGGGTTTGCCCCCCCGGAAGATGTTGATATGATGAACCTTGGAAAAATTACTGGAAAAGATAATATCATCGCGGCCTTAAAAAAGTCCAATGCGTTTGTACTCGATAAAATCATGATGGTAGAAACCGGTCAACTTAACGAAGAGGTTGATTTTGGTTTTGCCAAAATGAACAAGTTAGGTGGTCTTTTGGCCATGATGGAGCACAATGGCGAACACAAAGGCCAACTAATCGCTTATGCACGTTCTAACGGGGTGGTACCACCATGGAGCAAATAACAACCCGATAAATATCGTCAAGCCCCTTTAAACTAAGATTTAAAGGGGCTTTTTGTTTGTTATCGCAAAAACCATAGTATCAACATGTTATATTTAATACAATATTAATGTAAATTTTACGTTAATTAATTGTAAATTAAACGTAACATGTCAATCTTTGTACATACAAATCCAAAATAATGGGATTACTAAAAAAATACATACGTTTTAAGATAACTGTTAGCTGTCTTCATATTCATTGTTGGAACCGTCTAAAGACCTATGCGAAAAAGTATAGAAGAAGTTATTACACGCTTATAAGCCTTTAGTTGCCTTTAAACTTCATTGGTAAATACACCACTTTTTTGGTTTCAAAGAAACTTTCTTCAAAATAATCGGTCAAATCAAATGTTTGTACGGTGCTGTAATCGGCTAGTTCTTCGGTCAAGTCGCCACCCTTTAAGTATAGAATACCGTTTCTTCTTTCATGAATCGACTCTTTTTTGATTTTGCCTTTGATCCAACGCACAAAGGTTGGCATCACCGCCACGGCCCTACTCACTATAAAATCAAATTGTTGTTCTACTGTCTCTACCCTGCCATTGATAGCTATGACATTGGTAAGACCCAGCCCCTCTACGACTTCGGTTACCACTTTGATTTTTTTTCCGATAGAGTCCACCAAAGTAAACTGCGTCCGGGGAAATAAAATGGCCAGGGGAACACCCGGAAAACCACCACCTGTGCCCACGTCCAAAACCGAGGTATTGGGCTTAAACTGCTGTATTTTCGCAATACCCAATGAATGCAAAACATGTCGTAGATAGAGTTCATCAATATCCTTGCGGGAGACAACATTGATTTTTAGGTTCCAGTCTTTATAGAGTTCTTCCAATTGTTGAAATTGCTCTTTTTGAATTTCAGTCAAATCGGGAAAATATTTGAAAATCAAGTCAACATCCATAGGTAAAGAATTATGCTACAAAAGTAGTACAATCGTATTTGCCCACTTTTACTTTTTTTGGGAATGTATTATATTTGATAGTAGTTCAATTAAACTATCTTTACACAAAAATTATTTTTATGGACAAAGGAAGTATCCGATTTTCTAGAAAGGATTCCGCTCAATTTTTTAAAACCCTGAACAAAAGGGTAAATGAATATTTTAAGGAGAACAAAATAAAAAAAACAGGTAATTGGCGTTTATATGTCAAGACAGTTATAATGTTCGCCCTGTTTCTTACCCCTTATTTTTTAATATTGACTTTAGGGCTTCCCAATTGGGCCAATCTTTTATTGACCATAGTTATGGGTGTTGGGATGGCTGGTGTTGGGATGAACGTTATGCATGATGGCAATCATGGCTCATATTCCAACAAAAAATGGGTGAACAAACTTATGGGGAGCAGTATTTACATACTTGCGGGCAATGTATACAATTGGCAAGTGCAACATAACGTACTACATCACACATATACCAATATTCACGAACATGACGAGGATATGGAGGCTGGTCGTATTTTGCGTTTCTCCAAACATGCAGAATGGCAAAAACACCATAAATTTCAACATTTATATTCTGTTTTTTTATATGGATTGCTAACCTTCAACTGGGCCATAACTACTGATTTTCAACAAATGTACCGTTACATGAAGCGCAAACTTTCTTTTGGAAAATTGCCGAGTCCGGTTATTAATTGGAGTACCTTGGTCATCACTAAATTATTGTACATCACCATATGGATCGTACTACCTATGTTGATACTTGATATTGCGTGGTGGAAAATACTTTTGGGCTTCTTTATCATGCACTATGTGGCCGGGGTAATTTTGAGCGTCGTATTTCAATTGGCACATATTGTAGATGATGCGCAAACCCCCTTACCCGATGAAAGTGGCACCATGAAAAACACATGGGCGATACACCAATTGTTCACCACTGTAAATTTTGGCACCAAAAACAAAATCGTAAATTGGTTTACGGGAGGTTTAAACCATCAGGTTGAACATCATATTTTTCCAAATATCAGCCATGTACACTACACTAAAATCTCTAAGATTGTAAAACAAACGGCAAAAGAGTTCAATCTACCGTATAACGAATATAGAACAACACGAAAAGCGATAATATCACACTTTAAGCATTTAAAGGAATTGGGTAAAAAGCCCTCTTTTGCAGTTTAGGTACGTTTTTTGAAAATATAGGCAATAACTCAAAATAGTCATAGTCCGACCCATATGGATTATTGAATATTTTGGGTTATTTGTTTTAAAACAAGATAGATACAATCAATCATTAGAAAACCATGAACAATCAACTATCGAACAGAATAAACAGTGTAACACCTTCTGCAACCTTGGAAATGGCAGCAAAGGCACGCGAATTGAGAGCCTCGGGAAAAGACATTATTGGACTAAGCTTGGGCGAGCCAGACTTTAATACCCCCGATTACATTAAGGACGCCGCAATACAAGCTGTAAACGATGGTTACAATTCATACACCCCTGTAGATGGCTATGTTGAACTAAAAGATGCTATTATAACCAAGTTCAAAAGAGATAATAACCTTAGCTATGACCGTTCCCAAATCGTGGTATCCACCGGGGCCAAACAAGCCCTGTACAATGTGGCACAAGTAGTATTGAACAAAGGGGATGAGGTTATTTTACCATGCCCCTACTGGGTCAGTTATTCAGATATCGTAAAACTTGCCGATGGTGTACCCATTGAAGTTGCCACCGCTCTTGAGGACGATTTTAAAATGACGGCCGCCCAGCTTGAAGCTGCTATTACGCCAAAAACCAAAATGCTATGGTATAGTTCCCCTTGCAATCCCAGCGGCTCCATTTACAGTAAAACCGAGCTAAGGGCCTTGGCCGATGTTCTACAAAAACATCCACAAATCATAGTCGTAAGCGACGAAATTTACGAGCATATCAATTACGGGGTTACGGCGCACGCCTCTATGGCAGAATTTGAAGATATGTACGACCGTACGGTAACGGTAAACGGAGTGGCGAAAGCCTTCGCCATGACAGGGTGGCGTATCGGCTATATTGGTGCCCCTACGTTTATAGCCAGAGCCTGCAACAAATTACAGGGTCAAGTGACCAGTGGTGCCAATTGTATTGCACAACGTGCCGTAATAACCGCACTGACCGAATCTCCAAAACGTATTGAATATATGGTGAACGAGTTCAAAGAACGGAGAAAATTGATACTGGAACTTTTAAACGATATTGACGGATTTAAATGTAACGAACCCGAAGGTGCTTTTTACGTATATCCCGATGTCACCGCTTATTTCGGAAAAATCCTGAACGGCACAAAAATCAACAATGCCTCTGACTTTGCCATGTATTTGTTGGAACATGCCAACGTGGCCACGGTAACAGGCGATGCCTTTGGCAATGGCAATTGCATACGAATTTCATATGCTGCTTCCGTGAAGGAAATAAAGGAAGCTATCGCAAGGATAAAATCAGTAATATCTTAGAATATTTTGCTGAAGATACTTCCATACGAGAATCTTTTTACGAGACCAATTTGACTAGAGACGATACAAAAAAGTTGCTTAACGAAAACGTTCAACCCAAAAACAGCCTAGTTTTTTCAAAAAATTTGCCCTAGCTGGTTTGCCATATGAAGGGGTAGTACATTAATATGACTTTAAAATTGTAAGGCGTATTACTTACCCAATTCATTTTTACCAAGAATAGAGGGTAAATTGGAAAGAAGACACTCTGGAACCGATGTTCACACAAAAATGAAATTACACGCTGTAGTGTTGATTTTTGTACTTTTTTGCCTTACCAGTGTTTTTTCCATATCAATTGCCTTGGTTTTCCTGATGCCGTTTCAAGAAGGGGATTCAGACTTGTTCAAATACATACCTTTCGCCATATTCTTATTCGGGTGTTTACTAACCGTGGAAGCTTTCAAATATGAAAGCAATAAATCAAAAAAGTTTTTTGAAGGCCTATTTAAAACGATGACATTGTATGTTACAGATATTGATTGGTAATCAAAAAAAAGGTCTTAGGTCCGCTTCCAAAAATAAGGTGTCAATAAGATCAGAACCGTAAATAGTTCCAAACGACCGATCAACATCAAAAAACCACACCACCACTTTCCTGCTGCGGGAAGACCACTAAAATTACTTACGGGGTTTAAACTCCCCAAAGCAGGTCCCACGTTGCCCAATGACGAAGCAGCACCTCCGATGGCCGATTGAAAATCAAGCCCTAAAAAGCCCAACACAAGAGCACCAATGATAAAAGCGAGCATATACAATACAAAGAAGGCAATTATATTGTATACAATATGTTCGCTAACGGTCTTGTTGTTGTAGCGAACAGGAATAATAGCATTGGGGTGTAAGGTTCGTTTAAACTCCAACATCCCATTTTTTATGATCAATAAATGGCGCATAACTTTAATACCGCCCGAAGTGGAACCTGCCGAACCGCCCAAAAAGAAAAGACCAAAAAAGAAAATGGTCAAAAACGGGGTCCAAGCCGTAAAGTCGGCACTTACGAACCCTGTTGTAGTGATAACCGCAATTACTTGAAAAAGGGCGTGTCTAAAGGCACTTTCACCTTTACCCAGCACCATAAAATACCCAGGGGTATCCGTTGTGATATTTGCTTGAAAATAGATGACCAATGCCGATATAATCGTAAAGATGATTATAAATCCAAAATAAAACTTAAACTCCTCATCTTTCAACACACGTTGTACCTTACCTTTAAAGGCAAAATAACTGAGTACGAAATTACTACCTGCCAAAAACATGAAAAGGATAACGATATATTGGATTAAAGGCTTGTCGTTCCAATATGCCAAACTAGCGTTTTTGGTTGAAACCCCCCCTGTGGAGAGGGTTGCCAAAGCATGGTTGATGGCATCAAAAAATGACATCCCAGCCAGTTTCAATAAAATGGTCTCGGCCACCGTGTACCCGAAGTAAATAAACCACAACCTTTTAGCGGTATCGGTAATTCTTGGGTGTAATTTATCGGCACTAGGGCCCGGAGCTTCCGCTGCAAACAGCTGCATACCGCCTATCCCCAATAAGGGTAAAATGGCAATCGCCAATACAATGATTCCCATCCCCCCTATCCAATGGGTGAGACTACGCCAAAACAGAATTCCTTTGGGCAATGCTTCAATATCGTTCAAGATAGATGCGCCCGTTGTAGTATAGCCAGAAATGGTTTCAAAAAAAGCATCCGTGAGGTTTGGAATAGCCCCAGTGAACAAATATGGCAATACGCCCGAAGCTGACATTACCACCCAACCAAAAGTGACGATTATGTACCCTTCTTTTCGTTTTACCTCTTTCTTGTGACCGCGGGTAGCGAACATAGACAATACCCCTACCAACATGGTAACGATTGCCGCCAATGTGATATCTAACGTTGCACCGTCTTCATATATACCGCTGACCAATGCTGCCAAAAGCATAAAAAAGCCATTGCAAAGCAATAGCAGTCCCATTAAATGAAATATTATTTTGGAATTTAGGCCCATTTAGAGAAAAAGCTTTTCAATTTTGGGAATAGCCTCCGGCAAACAACATACCACTACCCTATCCCCTTCGGTGATCTTAAAGTCGCCAAGTGCAATGAGTCCTTTGTTGTCTCGTACCACACCGCCAATAGTGGCCGATCTGGGAAAATCCAACTCTTTGATAATCTTACCGTTTACAACCGATGTTGGCTTAACGATAAACTCTAGTATTTCTGCGTTTAGATTGTTCAAACGGGTCAATGCAACAACCTCTCCCTTACGTATGTACCTAAAGATATTATTGGCCGCCAGTAATTTTTTATTGATAAGTGTATCAATGCCTATGGAATGCGATAGCTGAAAATAATCCATATTTTCAACCAAGGCTATAGTTTTTTTAATGTTTTTGGACTTGGCCATTAAACAGGACATGATATTGGTTTCGGAATTGCCGGTCACAGCAATGAAAGCATCCATAGATTCCAAACTTTCCTCCTCCAATAGTTCTACATTCCGCCCATCACCGTTAATGACCAAGGCATTGGGAAGACTATCGGCCAATTCAAAAGCCTTGTCCTTGTTCTTTTCTATCAGCTTTACGTTAAATTTACTGGTACACAAATCTCGGGCAGACTTAAAACCGACCTTACTACCACCAAGCACCATTACGTTCCTAATTTCTTCTTTCTTTTTTCCAGTAAGTTTATATAGCTCGTCGACCCCTTGCTTATCCGTTATAAAGTACACTTGATCTTCTTCCTTAAAAACAGTATCGCCCCTGGGAATAACCGTATATTGGGTCCCCGTGCGCTGCATGGCTATCGGCATAAAATGTAATTTTGGGAAAATATTGGCAGCTTCCTTTACACTCTTACCTACAAAAGGGGCTGTTTTGGGCATAGATACCCCAACCATGATCAAGGCACCTTGTTCAAACTCGTAGGTGTCATTAAAGCCGGACTGATTCAATAATAGTTGTATCTCGGTAGCGGCCAACTCTTCGGGCGAAATGAGTTCATCAATACCAAGTTCAGAAAACTTGATGGCCTCTTTGTTCTCTATAAACTCGGTATTGGAAATTCTCGCGATCGTTTGTTTGCAACCCAACTGCTTTGCTAACATGCAAAGGGTAATATTGGTGGTCTCCGAAGAGGTTACGCCAATTACCAATTCCGAACTCTCTACTTGGGCATCCTTTAAAATAGTGACCGAAGTCGCGTCGCCTTTGAGCACTCTAATATCCAAATGCGTATCGGCATACGATAAGCTTTCCTTGTTGGTATCTATTAAAGTGATATCTTGGGATTCGTACGAGAGCAACTTCGCCAAATGAAAGCCAACTTCACCAGCTCCTGCAATAATTATCTTCATTCGTTAAATACGTTCATTCTTAAAAAGCGTGTTCGCCCTTTTGAAAAGAAACTCTGTTTTAGGGGTAAAAGCTATGTTTGAGCTCATGGCATGCAAAGTTTGCAACTAATGCGAAGCAAAATTACATAATTTTATTTTCTTCCTGTCGAGTAGCTTCATAAATTAACTCACGGTTCTAGGCTATATTGTATCTTTGCGGCAAAAATTGCGGTAATGGCCAAAAAAGTTACACCCTACAAAGATTCAGGGCTTGGAAAAAAAGAGCAGGTGACCCAAATGTTCGATACCATTTCCAAAAATTACGATGGTCTCAATAGGGTCATTTCTTTTGGAATTGATATTAAATGGAGAAAAAGGGTTGTCGCCATACTCTCCAAAAAGAAACCAAAAAACATCTTGGATATCGCGACCGGAACCGGTGACTTGGCCATAAACCTTGTCAATACCGGGGCAGAAAAAATTATAGGGCTTGATATTTCTCCCGGAATGCTGAATGTAGGCAAACAAAAAGTTTCCGAACAAAACCTCAACAACACTATTGACATGATTGTTGGGGATAGTGAAAACCTCCCTTTTGACGAGGATACTTTTGATGCAATTACCGTTGCTTTTGGCGTTCGTAATTTTGAAAATCTGGAAAAAGGACTTACAGAGATTCATAGAGTACTCAAACCTACTGGCACATTGGTGGTTTTGGAAACTTCAGTTCCTACGAAAACACCATATAAGCAGGGGTATCGCTTATACACAAAATATATGTTGCCCGCCATAGGAAAGCTGTTTTCCAAAGACCGCTCCGCCTATGCCTATTTATCGGAATCGGCTTCGGTTTTTCCACATGGGGAAGCCTTCAACAATATTTTACACAAAATTGGGTTTATAGCTATAGAGAACAAACCCCAAACATTTGGGGTGGCGTCAATTTATGTAGCTACAAAGTAAAATATGAAGCATATTTTTTTTCTTTTTATGGCCTTGACCATGGTTTGCCCTATGGCAAAAGCACAATTCAACGAGAGGCCTATAATGAATCTCGAAACCATAGACCAACGTTTTTTGAACTGGGGCTATTTTCTCGGGTTTAATCAATATGACTTCAAATTTGAGTATGAAAATGACATTGATGATGTTCTTGTTGATAAATCCGTCGGTTTTAATGTGGGGTTAATCGGTGAGATGCGAATCAATGAATTTTTGGATGTACGTTTGGAGCCAGGACTACATTACACGCAAAGAACTTTGGGTTTTCCCGGTTTCGACAATGCCAATGATGCCATCCGCGAAGTAAAATCAACCTACATCAACTTCCCTTTGTTACTAAAGGTCAGTACAAGGCGTTTGGGGAACTGGAAGCCTTTTCTTATTAGCGGTGGCTCTATCACCATGAACTTGGGGAGCAATGAGGATTCGCTCGACGACAATAGCAGTGGTACGTTTAGAATGAAGAAGATTGTATACAATTATGAATTGGGATTTGGTATAGACTTTTATACCGAATATTTTAAGTTCTCGCCATCCATACGTGGTGTTTTTGCCTTAAGCGATGAGCTGGTACCTGACAATGACCCTAATAGCCCGTGGACGGGAAACATCAACTCCCTAAAAACCAGAGGTATCTTCGTTAATTTCACTTTTGAGTAATCTAGCCCTTAAAACACCTGATTTATTAGTCTCTTCTTATCTCGTTCAATAAAATAGCGGTTGCCGTTGCTACGTTTAAACTCTCGGTAGTTTTTTTGCCAAATTGTGGTATGCTTATTTTTTGATGTACCAACGCTTCAAGGTTTTGAGAAATACCCTTACCCTCATTACCCATCAACAAAATCCCCTTTTCCGGGAATTTTTCTCGGTACACCGGTTTGCCACCCATAAAAGCCCCATATACGGAAAGCTTGGAATCCGCAATGAATTTTTCTAGGTCAATATAAACGATCTTTACCCTTGCGATTGAGCCCATACTGGCTTGCAATACCTTTGGGTTGTAGCAATCAACGGTATTTGGTGAGCAAACAACCTGTGAAATATTGAACCAGTCACATAAGCGGATGATGGTTCCCAAATTGCCCGGATCGCGAACATCGTCCAAAGCCACTGACCAATTATGAGGTATTGTAGACGAATCTTCCGGAATGTAAAAAACGCCCAAAACGGTATTTGGGGTTTTGAGTCCGCTCATTTTGGCCAAATCTACTTTGGAAACCTGAATAATTTTTTCATGCGACGGTAATGTTTCAGGGGACGTCGTATAAACACCGTATACCCCAAAATCAGAAGACAAAAGTTCTGAAACCAACTTTACTCCTTCAGCAACAAAAAGGCCATGTTGCGTTCGGTACTTTTTTTGTTGTAGGCTATTTATAAATTTTAGTTGACTTTTGACAACCATAGGAAAACGTGTATTTTTGGACTCTATGACAAGACGCTTGATTTTTATTGCCGGTACCGCAAAAATAAGGGTATTCTTGTTATGCATTATCCTGTGTTCGTGCAATGCCTTAAAAAGGGTTGATGCTGATGAGGCATTACTGGTCAAGAACACCATTTACGCAGATGGAAAAAAGGTTACCGATACCGATATTCAAAGCCTTATCTCTCAAAAACCAAACAGCAATCTTTTAGGTTTCCCATTACGGTTACACCTGTATAATCTGGCAAAACCCAATCCAGATTCCTCTTACCAAGCTTGGTTACATAAAAAGGAGAAACGGGAACAAAGACTAATCAATTGGCTGTCAAAAAAACAGGTTGACAGCCTTGGGGAATCCTTTTTGGTCAAAGGCTACAGCGAATGGCTCAAAAAAATAGGTGAAGCCCCAGTGATCATTGATACTTCCAAAACATGCAAATCACTACAGCGGATGAGTGCGTATTATGGCAATAGGGGTTATTTCAATAACACTACTACTTTTACTATCGATAGCACCAAAAGGGAACAAAGAGCAGAAATAAGCTATAAAATCGACTTGGGAAATGCATATATGATCGATACTCTCACAAAAAAAACAGCATCCAAGGCCATAGATTCATTGTATGCTTTGAATTTTAAAAACTCATTGATCAAAGAGGGTGAACAGTTTGACCTGTCCAACTTTAACAAGGAACGAGAGCGGTTGACCTCCATTTTTAGAAATACCGGGGTTTACAATTTTCAAGAAAGTTCTATCACATTTAATATTTTAAGGGATACCTCAACAACAAGAGGGGACCGTGGTATGGATGTGGAATTGAATATCGACAACCTCAAAAAAAGAGGTGACAGTACTCTGACCACAACAGAATATGAAGTATTTACATTCAATAAGATAAATATTTATGCAGACTACCGTTTCGATGATGATCCAAACGATTTACAATCTGTAGATTACAATAACTACACGATATATTTTAAGGACAAACTGCGCTACAAACCCAAAGCTTTGACCGATGCCATTTTCATAGAAAAAGACAGTATTTACAGGGAACTCAACAAAATACGAACGTATAGGCAAATATCAAACCTCAATACTTTTCGCTACCCGACCATAGAACTTGAAGAAGATAGCACACAAAATAAATTAAAGACCAACATATATCTTTCCGCCAGGCCCAAATACTCCTTGGAAACCAATTTAGATGTAACACATTCAAACATTCAACGTTTAGGCATCGCTTTTAGTTCGGCCTTGATCACAAGAAATGTTTTTGGCGGAGCGGAAACTTTGAATATTTCTGCCAGGGGCTCATTTGGGCTTTTGAGCGATCAAGACTTGCCCGAAGATTTTTTCTCGGAAATCGGGGGGGATATCAATCTGACTTTCCCCAGAATATGGCTGCCGTTCAATACCAAAAAAATCATTCCGTATTACATGCTTCCGCAAACCAGGATGACCGTTGGTACTAGCTTTCAAAAAAATATAGGATTGGACAAACAAACCCTGAATGCTGTATTGGGGTATAATTGGACTCCTTCAAGCACCAAAAGAAACGAACTGGAACTTTTGAACGTTCAATTTGTACGCAATGTGAATCCTGAGAATTTTTTCAATGTTTACCAAAACAGTTACAGGCTTTTGGATGGTGTAGCGGACCGTTTTGACGATCCAACCGAATTTCCAGAGCTGGCCGAACTTTTTGAAACTCCCGAAGGTACTACAGAACCTAGGTTAATTATACCTTCTGGAACCAGTGGATTTACAAATTCAATACTTGATAATACCGTAACATCCAATATTGACGATAGGCGTCTTGTAAACACTATCGAGGAACGTAGACAAAGATTGACCGAAGACAATCTTATTTTTACCACCAATTACAGTTTTTCAAAAAACAATAAAACCAGTATAAATGACCTGAGTTTTTATCAGTTTCGTTTTAAGGTCGAAGGCGCAGGTAATCTTTTATCCTTGGTTTCCAATATAATACCGTTTGAAGAAAATAACGATGGGAACGGGCTCGTTTTTGGAGTGGCCTATTCGCAATACGTAAAAACCGAATTTGATTTCATCAAACATTGGCAACTTTCGCCGACCAATGTTTTGGCCATGCGCAGTTTTGCAGGTATAGCGATACCATACGGCAACTCGAACAATATACCCTTTGTTCGCAGTTATTTTGCCGGTGGTTCTAATGATAACAGAGCTTGGAACCCCTATTCCCTTGGTCCGGGAAGCACACAAAATCTCAACGATTTCAATGAGGCCAATCTAAAACTGGCGTTTAACCTTGAGTATCGTTTTCCCATCATTGGCAATATAAAAGGTGCCCTATTCGCAGATGCCGGGAATATTTGGAACGTTTTTGATGATGTAGAAGACCCCGAGGCCACTTTTAACGGCTTTAGCTCCCTAAAAGATATTGCTCTGGGAACGGGTATGGGCATACGGTATGATTTTACTTATTTTGTTTTCAGGCTTGATGTAGGCTTCAAGACCTACAATCCCGCTCTGGAGACCTCGAAAAGGTGGTTCAGTGATTACAATCTAGGAAACGCCGTCTACAACATTGGTATAAACTATCCTTTTTAAAGCAATCGTAAAAATTGTTCACGAAACTTGTTATAGATTCTCCACGATAGGATGTTCATTATATTTTTCGGTTTTTCGAAACCTGAGTTTCGTCAATTATTTTATTACTTTTGTGGCTCACAAAAAAACTAACTAACATATATTTATATGTCTCACAATATTAAGCCGGGAGTCGCGACCGGAGACGAAGTACAAGAAATTTTTAACTACGCTAAAGAAAAAGGGTTTGCCCTTCCTGCGGTAAACGTAATAGGCTCTAATACCATAAATGGTGTTTTGGAAACGGCTGCCAGTCTCAAAGCGCCCGTAATCATTCAATTTTCCAATGGCGGCGCACAGTTCAATGCGGGAAAAGGACTTTCGAACGAAGGCCAGAACGCAGCGATACAAGGTGCCGTGGCCGGTGCAAAACATGTGCACCAATTGGCAGAGGCGTATGGTGCCACCGTAATCCTTCATACCGATCACTGCGCAAAAAAATTATTGCCTTGGATCGATGGTCTTTTGGACGCTAGTGAAAAACACTATGCGGAGACCGGAAAATCGCTGTTCAGTTCCCACATGATCGATCTATCCGAAGAACCTTTGGAAGAGAATATCGAAATATGTAAAGGATATTTAGAGCGCATGGCCAAAATGGACATGACCTTGGAGATAGAATTGGGTATTACAGGTGGTGAAGAAGATGGTGTAGACAACTCCGATGTTGATGATTCAAAATTATATACCCAACCCGAAGAAGTGGCATATGCCTACGAGGAACTTTCAAAAGTAAGCCCAAGATTTACCATCGCAGCAGCTTTTGGCAATGTTCATGGGGTTTACAAGCCAGGCAACGTAAAATTGACCCCAAAAATCCTGAAAAATTCGCAAGAATACATTTCTGAAAAATACGGTGTTGAGCACAATCACATCGACTTTGTATTTCATGGCGGTTCTGGTTCAACTGTTGAAGAAATCAGAGAAGGTATCAGTTACGGTGTCATCAAAATGAACATCGATACAGACTTACAATATGCTTTTTTGGCAGGCGTAAGGGATTACGTTCAGGACAACAAGGAGTATCTACAGTCTCAAATAGGGAATCCCGAAGGAGCCGATGAACCCAATAAGAAAAAATATGACCCAAGAGTATGGTTGCGCGAAGGCGAGAAGAGCTTTGTTGAGCGATTAAAAAAGGCGTTTGAAGATCTTAACAATGTAAATACCTTATAATTTCTAAAATACATCCTAACCTAAAATGGAAAATATGACGGCTTGGTTTAAAAGAAAGGAAAAAGGAATACAAACAGCTACCGAGGAAAAAAAAGATACCCCCAGGGGACTTTGGTATAAATCCCCAACAGGAAAAATCGTAGAGTCGGAAGAACTGGCAAAAAACTTTTATGTTAGCCCAGAGGACGACTACCATGTACGCATCGGTAGTAAAGAGTACTTTGAAATTCTTTTTGATGACAATAAGTTCAAAGAGTTGGATGAAAAGCTTACCGCAAAGGATCCTTTGAAATTTGAGGATACCAAAAAATATTCGGATCGCTTAAAAGCCGCACAGAAAAAGACCGGACTCAAAGATGCTGTCCGCACTGCTGTTGGGAAATCGCAAGGAAAAGATGTGGTCGTGTGCTGTATGGATTTTGCCTTTATCGGAGGCTCAATGGGTAGCGTTGTCGGGGAAAAAATTGCTCGGGGTATAGACCATGCGCTAAAAAAGAAAATCCCGTTCGTTATGATTTCCAAATCGGGTGGTGCCCGTATGATGGAAGCCGCCATATCCTTGATGCAGTTGGCAAAAACGTCGGCAAAATTGGCCCAATTGGCCGATGCCGGTATTCCTTACATTTCGCTCTGTACCGATCCCACGACAGGTGGTACCACAGCCTCTTATGCCATGTTGGGCGATATCAATATTTCTGAACCCGGTGCACTCATAGGGTTTGCAGGGCCACGAGTGGTAAAAGAAGCAACGGGGAAAGAATTGCCTGAAGGTTTCCAGACTGCCGAATTCGTAAAAGAGCACGGGTTTTTGGATTTCATCGTGCACAGGAGCCAATTGAAAAAGAAAATTAATCTTTATATTGATTTAATCGAAAACAACCCGATTCGTTCTTAATAAAACCTTCTACGGATTTTTTTTCGATTTCATCATTTATACCTATGGTTTGGGCAAACTATTACCTGTTTTGAAAAACGCATAAATTTCTTTAGGTTTTAAATGTACACATTACAAAATAATCTTATATTTGCGCCCTGATTGAAAGACAATCAAATACATAAAAATCATTTAAAACAATATTGGAATGTATTTAACCAAAGAAGTGAAGGCCGAAATCTTTAAGAAACACGGCAAGTCTGAAAAAGATACAGGTTCTACAGAGGGACAAATAGCTCTGTTCACACACCGTATCAACCACTTAACCGAACATTTGAAAAATAATCGTCACGATTTTAATACAGAGCGTTCCCTAGTAAAGTTAGTGGGTAAAAGAAGAAGTTTATTGGATTACCTGATTAAAACGGATATCTTGAGATACCGTGCAATAATAAAAGAATTGGGTATTAGAAAATAATAAAAAAGGGGAAGCAATGCTTCCCCTTTTTTATAGTACTCCTATGCCTGGGAGCATAAATTTTAGGCAAACTAAAAGCTGCACACAGTTTTTCATTGGTCAACACAACACACACAACTCCGACCAGAGAAAATGACGGAGTGACCATTGTTTAACAAAATCCCGAAAATATCGGGTAAAAATCAATTTTATGATTCCAAAAGTATTTAGAGAGGTCATAGACCTTGGTGACGGTAGGGAAATTTCTATCGAAACCGGAAAATTGGCAAAACAGGCCCACGGGTCCGTTGTTGTACAATCGGGAAAATGTATGCTATTGTGTACCGTGGTTTCCAATTACAAACAGAGTGATGTGGACTTTCTTCCCTTGACGGTAGATTACCGTGAAAAATTTGCGGCCGCAGGTCGTTACCCGGGCGGTTTCTTTAAAAGAGAAGCAAGACCAAGTGACGGAGAGGTATTGACCATGCGTTTGGTAGATCGCGTTTTGCGTCCACTTTTTCCAAAAGATTATCATTCCGAAACGCAGGTAATGATTCAATTAATGTCCCATGACGAGGACGTTATGCCTGATGCCATGGCTGGCTTGGCGGCATCCGCTGCGATTCAGCTATCCGACTTCCCTTTTGAATGTGCCATTTCAGAAGCGCGCGTAGGCCGGGTAAACGGTGAATTCATTATTAACCCGACCAGAGCGCAATTAGAGGAATCCGATATCGATATGATGATCGGCGCCTCTGCTGATTCCGTAATGATGGTCGAAGGCGAAATGGATGAAATTTCCGAAGAGGAAATGACAGAGGCGATTAAATTCGCACACGAAGCCATTAAAGTGCAATGTGCTGCGCAAGAGCGATTAGCACAGGCCTTCGGCAAGAAAGAAGTACGTGAGTACGAACCAGAAAGAGAAGATGAAGATTTAGCAAAGAAAGTACATGACATGGCTTATGATAAAGTCTATGCCGTGGCAAAAGCAGGTTCTGCCAAACATGAAAGAAGTGCTGCATTTTCAGAAATCAAAGAAGAAATCATTGCTTCTTTCTCAGAAGAGGAACAAGAAGATTTTGGCGGATTGATTTCCAAGTATTTCTATAAAGCCGAAAAAGCAGCCGTTCGTGACCTTACCTTAAATGAAGGATTGCGTTTAGACGGTCGTAAGACCGACGAGATTCGCCCTATATGGTGCGAGGTAGATTATTTGCCTTCCACACACGGTTCGGCAATTTTTACGCGCGGGGAAACCCAAGCACTGGCAACGGTCACTTTGGGAACTTCTAGGGATTCGAATCAGATTGATATGCCTTCCCATGAAGGTGAGGAGCGTTTCTATCTGCACTATAACTTCCCTCCTTTTTCAACAGGTGAGGCAAGACCTATTCGTGGCACTTCCCGAAGAGAGGTTGGTCACGGTAACTTGGCACAACGTGCTTTAAAAGGAATGGTCCCGGAAGATTGTCCTTATACCGTTCGTGTGGTTTCCGAAGTATTGGAATCTAACGGTTCCTCTTCTATGGCAACCGTTTGTTCGGGAACAATGGCTTTGATGGATGCAGGGGTACAATTGAAAAAGCCGGTTTCGGGTATCGCTATGGGATTGATTTCCGATGCCGATTCTGGAAAATATGCTGTTCTTTCCGATATTCTTGGAGATGAGGATCATTTGGGGGATATGGACTTTAAAGTAACCGGTACGGCAGAGGGTATTACCGCTTGTCAAATGGATATTAAAGTAAAGGGGTTATCCTATGAAATTTTGGTAAATGCCCTGAAACAAGCTAGAGATGGTCGTTTGCACATTTTAGAGAAATTGACCGATACCATCGCCGCACCCAATGCAGATGTTAAAGAACATGCACCAACAATGGTCACAAGACGTATTCCTAATGAATTCATCGGTGCTTTGATAGGTCCTGGTGGAAAAGTGATTCAAGAACTTCAAAAAGAGACCGATACCACAATCGTTATCAATGAAGACCCGGTTACCGAAGAGGGCATTGTTGAAATCTTAGGGGTAGGCAGCACAGGTATTGATGCCGTCATGTCAAAAATAGATGCTTTGATGTTCAAGCCAGAAGTAGGTAGCGTTTATGAAGTAAAAGTTATCAAAATGCTGGACTTTGGCGCAGTAGTAGAATATATGGATGCACCCGGTAACGAAATATTGCTACACGTATCCGAATTGGCTTGGGAACGTACCGAAAATGTTTCCGATGTGGTCAATATGGGCGACGTATTTGATGTTAAGTATTTCGGAACCGATCCTAGAACGCGTAAAGAGAAGGTATCTCGCAAAGCATTATTGCCCAAACCCGAAGGATACGTAGAAAGACCGGCACGAAAAAACAATGACCGTGATCGTGGTAGAGATAATAGAAACAGAGACCGTAAGCCCAGAAGGGATTAACATTACGTTAGACGTTGACTAAAATTATAAAAAGCTCCGTTCATGCATTTGTACGGGGCTTTTTTATGCCGTTTAACGTAATTATTAAAATAATGTAATAGAATTGTAACATTTGCGACTTTTCTACGTATAAATATATGCAGTCTATGCAAATTGAACTTAATTTATTTTAATGAGACAGCTTAAGATTACAAAACAGGTCACCAATAGGGAGACCGCATCTTTGGACAAGTACTTACAAGAAATTGGAAAAGTAGACTTGATTACCGCTGATGAAGAAGTAGAGTTGGCACAACGCATCAAGGCAGGCGACCAGATCGCTCTTGAAAAACTTACGAAAGCCAACCTCCGATTCGTGGTATCGGTCGCAAAGCAGTACCAAAACCAAGGCCTTACTTTACCTGATTTGATCAATGAGGGAAACCTAGGATTGATTAAAGCAGCACAACGTTTTGATGAAACACGTGGGTTTAAGTTTATTTCCTACGCCGTATGGTGGATTCGTCAATCTATATTACAAGCATTGGCAGAGCAATCACGTATTGTACGTTTACCGTTGAACAAAATCGGTTCTATAAATAAAATAAACAAGACTTTTGCCTTTTTGGAGCAAGCACATGAACGTGTACCTTCTGCCGAGGAAATTGCAAAAGAGTTGGATATGACCGTCGAAGATGTTAAACAATCTTTGAAAAACTCTGGACGACATGTATCTATGGATGCACCATTGATCGATGGTGAGGATTCCAACCTTTACGACGTTTTGCGTAGTGGCGAATCCCCTAATCCCGATAAGGAATTATTGCATGAATCTCTACGTACTGAGATAGAACGTGCTTTGGAAACATTAACCCCTAGGGAAGCAGATGTTATTCGACTATACTTTGGCTTGGCGGGCCAACATTCAATGACCTTGGAAGAAATCGGGGAGACTTTTGACCTTACCAGGGAAAGGGTTCGCCAAATAAAAGAAAAGGCGATACGTAGGTTAAAACATACGTCTAGAAGTAAAATTTTGAAAACATATCTTGGATAATCTAAAGCAAATTACACGTTAAATAATCCTTAAATTGGATTTTTGGCATATAAGTTGTAATTTTACTAATACAACAGTTTATCATGACTGTTCGTTTTTTGATTGATGAATAAACTCCGGCTGATTACCGGAGTTTTTTCATTTTAATACTTTTGTATTATGAATAATTACGGTAAAAAAGAAAAACACACACAGCCCAACAATCCGTTACACGGGGTAAAATTGGTAGATATATTGGAATATCTTACCCAAAATTACACATGGGAAGATCTTGCGGGCCAAGTAAATATCAACTGCTTCAAAAGCAATCCCTCGATAAAATCCAGTTTAAATTTCCTCCGAAGAAACCCCTGGGCCAGAGAAAAAGTAGAACATTTGTATTTACAATCCATAAAAAAATAAATGGCCTTTAACATTGTACTTGTTGAGCCCGAAATTCCCAATAATACCGGGAATATCGGTAGATTGGCCTTAGCGACAGGTTGCACGTTGCATTTGGTAAAACCTTTAGGTTTTGAAATTGATGACACACGTTTAAAACGAGCGGGACTGGACTACTGGAAGCACCTATCCGTAATCGTGTATGAGAATATACAAGATTTTCTCTCCGAGCACAGAAACAAAAATTTGGTATACTTTTCAAGCCATGGTAAACAAAATCATTGGGAAATTCCTTTTGAAAGAGAAATGTTCTTGGTTTTTGGCAAGGAATCGGTTGGACTATCAAAATCAATTACAAGCTCAAATTCGGAGGCATTGTATAAAATCCCATTGTATAGCGAACATATCAGAAGCCTTAATTTGGCCAATGCTGTTAGTGTGGCGGTTTATGAAGGTCTAAAAAGCATCAAATAAAGCCAATATCTACAGTTTTACATGGTATCGCAATTCATTACTTTTGTACAATATATAAGCAAACATACCTATGAGCAAAACAAAAATAGCCCCATCATTACTGGCCGCAGACTTTGGAAATCTACAGCGTGATGTTGAAATGGTTAACAACAGTGATGCCGATTGGCACCATATTGATGTAATGGACGGCGTTTTTGTACCCAATATATCATATGGTATGCCAGTGGTAAAAGCTATTGCAAGGTATGCCACCAAACCTTTGGACGTACATTTAATGATTATTGAACCTGATCGGTACATCAAAACTTTTGCAGAATTGGGAGCACGCATATTGAGCGTACATTATGAGGCATGCAACCACTTGCACAGAACCTTACAGGCCATAAAAGCCGAAGGAATGCAAGCGGGTGTGGCACTCAATCCGCATACGAACATCAACTTGTTAGAGGATACCATTCAAGATATAGATTTAGTTTGCCTAATGAGCGTTAATCCGGGATTTGGAGGCCAATCATTCATAGAAAATACATATGAGAAGGTCAAGGCTCTAAAGACCCTAATTGATAAAAAAGGGGCAAGTACCCTAATCGAAATCGATGGTGGGGTAACCTCAAAAAATGCCAACCAATTAAAAAATGCAGGGGCCGATGTTTTGGTGGCCGGGAGCTTTGTTTTCAAAAGTGATGACCCGACCAATACCATAAAAGAATTAAAAGAAATAGCAGGGTAATGAATATGCATGATGTGGTAATTATCGGGGGCGGCCCAATAGGCATAGCCTGCGGGTTGGAAGCCCAAAAAAAGGGATTGGACTATGTAATTCTTGAAAAAGGGCCTATTGTAAATTCGCTTTTTAATTATCCCGTGAACATGCAGTTTTTTTCCTCTTCGGAAAAGCTGGAAATCGATAGTATCCCCTTCATCAGCAAAGAAGCAAAACCAAAACGGGATGAGGCTTTGGAATACTACCGAAGAATCGTTACATCCAATACATTGAACATCAATCTTTTTGAAAAAGTTTCGACGGTAACCAAAACCGGAGATAGTTTTTCGATTGTTTCCGATAAAAAAACGTACACTGCCAAAAATGTGGTGGTCGCCACAGGTTTTTATGATCTACCCAATTATTTGAATATTCCAGGTGAGAATTTGCCCAAAGTATCACATTACTATAAAGACCCCCACTTTTATGCAGGCCAAAAAGTAGCCGTTATCGGTGCCAGTAATTCGGCGGTAGATGCTGCTTTGGAATGTTATAGAAAAGGAGCCGAGGTTTCTTTGGTCATTCGGGGGCCCGAAATAGGTCAACGCGTTAAGTATTGGGTACGCCCCGATATCATTAATCGAATAGAAGAAGGCAGCATAAAGGCCTATTATAACGCCCAAGTTACCAAAATCACAGATGAAGAGATTATTATACACAACCAAAAAAATGAAATCGTTCATTTAAAAAATGATTTTGTTTTGGCCTTGACAGGCTATATGCCCAACTTTGAATTTCTCGAAAAACTAGGGATACGGTTATCGGATGATGAAAAAAAACTGCCCAGCTATGATCCAGAAACGATGGAAAGTAATGTTGACGGATTATATTTAGCCGGTGTTATCTGTGGTGGCATGGAAACGCACAAGTGGTTCATTGAAAATTCCCGTATTCATGCCAAGGTTATCATGAAGCATATATCAAAAAACAAATCTATGGCCGTTGATTGACCTCACGGTATTCAGGGATTCATATTTGGCTACCTAAGGCCTCATTTACGGTAACAAAAGCCTTCATATTTGTATACATTTTCAAATGTGTACATATGGGTGTTTTGAAGTATAGACGATTATTGTTGATTCCAATTCTAGGATTGCTATTTTATTATTGCCTATTCACACATACCCAAAAAGAAATCGTTGTTGTTAATGGCAATACGAGCGTGAACAAAAACTACATGATAACCTTGGAACGTGGAGCATTTCATTACGACAGGTTCATTTTAAAAAACGATACGATTTTTTATTTCCCGGATACAACATCACAACATTCTGTTGAAAAATACAATGTAGCTAGCCATTTAGCGTTGGATAGTACATTGGTTTCCGATTTTTTTAAAGATATTGAAGCAAAAGGATTTTGGGAATTAAAAAATAATTATACGACCCAAACTTCATGTACAAGCAAACTTATCGTTACCATAAAAACGGATAAAAAATCAAAAACCGTAATTTGTGATGATTTTGAAAAGAACTGTCCCGATGTCATGAAATTTATCGATAAAAAAATTATCGAGTTAGAAGGAAACCATTTGAAACGAATATACCTACCCGGCTAAACCGTATTTTTTGAAAAACAGCACATTATATATCAAATCAAAATGCATATCCCTACTATTTTTGTTGGTCATTACGATGCCTTTTGCATTTGGCCAGAACCATATAGCCGACTCACTGAACAAAAGTGGTGAAAAGGAAGGGAAAATGTGGTTTTCTACGATTCCCAATCAGAGGCAAAAATCTTTGGAGCCCTATTATGATGCGTTGAAAGAAGCCTCTTATGGTGTACAGAGATTTTCGATATTTGACCAGTTGGCTGAATACCATATCAAAAAAGGAAATACAGATTCCATTATGTATTATGGCAATCTGTATGTAAAGGAAATTGTTAATTGGGACAAGACCGAAGAGGAAAAACAACCATATTACACCAAAGCCTATCTCATTTTGGCCAACGGAAGTAAATTCAATGGCCTGTTCGAAAATGCCATAAAATGGCATTTTAAAGGAATAACCCAAGCTGAAAAGGCCAATGACACGAAGTTTCAATATTTACATAAAATTGGCTTGGCCAAAGTTTACAACCTAAAGGGGGACCATAATAAGGCCATCGCGGTTTTAGAGCCGTCCATCAAACAGTTTTCAGGTGAATGGCCCATACCAACTAGTACGGCCAAAGTATACTTAGGGGATGCGTTTTACAATCTAGGTAATATTGAAAAAGCAAAAAACTACTATGAAAAGGCCTTGTCAGAAAGCATAGCATCCCAAAATATAGAGATGGAACTGGCCGTGAAGATGCAACTGGGTAGACTGGCCGAAAATGAAAATAGATTTGAAGATGCCCTACGCTATTATGACGAGAGTAGAACAAAAGGTCTAAAAGAGGGTTTTGACGTATTCTATTTTGAAGGGTCCACCCAAATTGGCAACCTATACTACAAGCAGGGAAATTATGATGTAGCCTCAATGATTTTATCCACATCTTACATAAATGCGTTAGATCGCGAAAATTTACACTATCAGGCCCAAATATTGGATTTGGAACGAAAGGTCTTTTACGCGATGAACGATACAAAAAATGCATACGCCGTAATGACACAATTGATGAATGTCAGAAACCAAATCAACGAACAACAACAAAAAAAAATAAGCAAAGAGCTAGAAGTACAGTATGAAACATTACAAAAGGAAAAAGAAATCCTGAACCTAAAAGAAGAACAAATTCAACAAGAATCAGAACTTAAACGACAGCGAACCATTAAAACGGCTTTTCTTATCGGATTTTTGATCATTCTAATACCCATAATCGCTTTGCTGTTCACCTATTATCAAAAAATACAGGCACAAAGTGAACTTTCAAAAAAGGAAAAAGAAATCAACGTACAAAAAGTAGCGTCGCTCAAACAAGAACAGGAACTTAACCTTATTAAGGCATCTATCGAAGGTCAGGACGAGGAACGCAAGCGAATCGCCCAAGAATTGCATGACAGTATCGGCGGTAACCTAGCAGGTATAAAATTACAGCTTTCCAGTATATCAAAAGGTGCCGAAGAACTCAAGCCCATAAATAAGCAGATAGATGAGACCTACCAATTGGTTCGCGATATTTCACATACCTTGATTCCAAAAAAATTTAAACAGAACGCCTTTACCGGACTCATAAAGGAATATGTTAGATCAATCGCAAATACAGGAAAATTGGAAATTGGTTTTCACCCTTATCCAGAAGATGAGATAAATACCATTACCGACAGTTACCAGGCCGAGCTTTTTAAAATCATACAAGAATTAATGACCAATACCTTAAAACACGCAAACGCCGATAAAGTAGATATTCACTTGAGTAAAATCGATGATGAACTATCCTTGCTTTTTGAGGATAACGGAGAAGGCTTTGACACTTCCGACACCCAAGATGGTATCGGTTTTGAAAATATGAGAAGTAGGGTAAAGGGCATGAAAGGAAACTTAAATGTAGATTCAACCAAACATAGAGGCACGGTTGTTTCAATAGAAATCCCGGTAGCATAATGATTTACCTGTTTATCATATCAATAGCGGCAATACAAATA
The DNA here is from genome assembly GCF_013402795.1 of Costertonia aggregata. Taxonomy (GTDB): domain Bacteria; phylum Bacteroidota; class Bacteroidia; order Flavobacteriales; family Flavobacteriaceae; genus Costertonia; species Costertonia aggregata. Next base: position 656,461 of record NZ_CP058595.1, read on the forward strand.
TTGTTGTACCGATTCGCGGATAGGAAAGGTCTTGGAAGGTTGAAGATACCCGTAACCTTTCTCATACTAATTGGTCACTTCTTTATTTTTCCACAATGGTTTTATCCAAAACCGAATATGGTTGAAGGTTTCGAAGCAAGATGCGGTATGCCCATTTTAGGTATTACGATTATATTTGTCTGTGTGGGTAGTTCAATTACATGGCTAACCTATTTAGGATATTTTATCTTTAAGAGAAAAGCTTTAAAAAATAAACAGCATGAAATATAAATTGATAATAGCTGACGATCACAAAATGTTCATTGATGGTCTGTTAAGTATTTTAAAAGACGCCCCGGAATTCGAGGTGGTCACCACGGCCAAAAACGGCACGCAGGTCATCAAATATTTGGATATAAACGGTGCCGATGACCTACATTTACTGGTCACGGATCTGACTATGCCAGAAATGGACGGTATAGAACTCAACAAAATGGTCAAGGATAAATACTCTACCCTAAAGACCTTAGTGGTAAGCATGCATATTGATGGCGATATGATAGATAAGCTCATACGCAACAATGTAGATGGCTATGTACCAAAAAACGCGGAAAAGGAAGAATTGTTGAATGCGATAAGAACCATAGTGGGCGGTGAGAAGTATTTTTCCACGGAAATTAAACGGGCCTATACCGATGCAATGTTCGAGAACAAAAAAAACGAGGAAGTTAATCTTACCGAGCGCGAAATTGAGGTTTTAAAACTAATCGCCGAAGAGAATACCACCCAAGAAATAGCCGATAAACTTTTTTTGAGCAAGCATACCATTGAAAGTTACCGGAAGAACCTTATCTCAAAACTACAGGTTAAAAATTTGGCAGGCTTGACCAAACATGCCATTAAAATAGGGCTTTTGGACAATTGACCCCTGAAAACAGGGGCTGTATTTTACCTATTTTAGGCGTAACGGGACCTAGGCCATTGCTTCATCTTTGTACTGTAATTAACAAACAACTAAAACAGTACGATTATGAAATACAAAATGTTGACCATCGCCATCGCTACCCTATTCATATCCTGTAGCAATGATAAAAAGTCCAGCGAACTTGCTAAGCAAGTATCTACGTTAAAGTCTGAAATACTTTTGGAAAGCAGTATCAAAAAATCTCCTACGAGTAACGAACCGGGCAAAGATATAACGCTTACCATAACAGGAAAATCCATTATCTCGGGCACTGCTATCTTAAAGGTCTGTGACGAAAAGGGAAGGGAACTTGAGTGTGATACGTTCCCAGCCAAAAATCTTATACAAGAAGATTATAAAATGGCCAATTCCGTTCTTAAGGAAGCACACCTAAAAGAAGTTGTAGAAGGCTATTTTGTTGATGAGCTCAAAGATACCACAGACAGTACATTAGCCGGATTATAAAAACTAAAAGGCTTGGGAAACGACTTTGGTTCCCGGGCCTATAATCGCTTCAAAAGGAATAAGCGACCTATTGAATTTTTTGAGATAGGCATCGGAAGCAGATGCAACAAAGTCCTCAACAGCGCTTTCGTGAACAATATTCAGAACGCAGCCACCAAAACCACCGCCGGTCTGCCTTGCTCCCAGCACATTGGGGTTATTCTTAGAAAAATCGACCAAAAAGTCGGACTCCACACAGCTTACCTCGTATAACCGGCTTAGACCATCGTGCGCCATGTACAATAATGTACCAAGTTTATCAAAATCGTTTGTTTTCAATGCCTCGGCAGCCGCAATGACCCTTTTATTTTCATCGATTATAAAAGAACACCTATCATAGACTTTTCCTGCCATTTTACTTTTGTGTTCCTCTAACATTTTTCTTGTGATATCCCGTAAAGAATTTACCTTGGGATAGCTTTTTTTTATAATAGCTACCCCGTCCGCACATTCCGCTTTTCTAACGTTATACTCACTGGATGCCAAATTGTGCGATACATTGGTATTGAGCATAATGATTTTATAGGGATTAAAATCAACCGGAATGTAATTATGCTCTAAAGATGTACAATCCAACAGGATTACATGGTCTTTTTTACTCATGACCGATGCAAACTGATCCATGATCCCACATTGCGTACCCACGTATGTATGTTCCGCAGTTTGTGAGAGCTCAACAATATCCCGTTTGCTCAACTCTAAGGAAAAAAGCTCGTTCAATCCAAAGGCCAGACCACATTCCAGAGCTGCGGAAGAGCTAAGTCCCGAGCCCCCCGGTAAGTTACTATCAATTACGCAGTCAAACCCTTGCAGCTTATCCGAACGCTTGCCGATTTCGTGTAAAACGCCCAAAATATAATTTTCCCACTCCGTTTTGCTTCGAGAAATCCAAGCCAGGTTTACGGTAAAACCAACATCGTATGTTTTGCTGTACACATTACAAGTATCTTGTGAATTATTCCTGCAAAACTTAAAAACTATTTTTTTGGAAATGGCAGTGGGTAGAACATAACCCATATTATAATCGGTATGCTCCCCGATAATATTTATTCTGCCGGGGGAATCAATCACAAGTTCAGGAACAAAATTTTCTATGAATTTCATCAAAACCGACAATCCAAAAATTAAAAAATAAAGTACGTGCTTAAGACCAATAGGGTAATCAAGCCGCCTACGGCCCAGGCATATTTCCAAGGTGTGGTATCTATAACATCGGTAATTTTTGGCACATAAACAGTTGTTTTGGGCTTGACAAGGCCTACAACCAACATGATAATGATATTCACAACAAAAAGGATACCCATTACGTGAAGAAAGTGAGGATATGCTTCCGCCTTAATTATCGCCAATTGCGCAACATCTGTAATACCCTCTGCCGCTGCATTGGCAAGTGCACCGTTGACCATGTTGGGTTCGAGTACCAACAGACTGCACAAGTACATCAACACCCCTCCTATCAAAACGATTTTCGCACCGATAGCCGGCACTTTTTTCGTAAGAATACCAATTAGAACAACCGCTAAAATCGGCACACTTAAACTGCCCAGTGCTTGTTGTATATAAGAAAACAAACCATCCGGTGCATATCTGATAAATGGAGCGATAGACATGGAAACAATGGCCAGACCTAGCCCAAATCGTTTACCGGCTTTTACCGTTTGTAATTCGGTCGCTTGGGGCTTAAAGAATTTTTTATAGAGATCAAAACCAAAAAGCGTTGCACTACTGTTCAGCAAACTATTGAACGAGCTTAAAATGGCCCCAAACAAAACTGCGGCAAAGAAACCCAATAGGCTACCGGGCAAGACCCTCCTCACCAATTCTGGATAAGAGGCATCTGCGTCGGTAAATTCTGCTCCAAACATGTTATAGGCAATAATACCGGGCAAAACCACGATCACAGGTATCAAAAACTTGACAAAAGCAGCCAATAAAACTCCTTTTTGGCCTTCTTTTAAGCTTTTTGCACCAAAAACACGTTGTAAGATAGATTGGTTGGTACCCCAATAATACATTTGGGCAATCATCATTCCCGTAAAGATTGTCCCAACCGGTATGGAAGAAGTAACATCGCCCGTTACATCAAATTTATCTTGGTTTTCAGACCATAATTTAGCCAATCCACCTGTAATGCTACCATCGTCGCTGATCATTATCAACCCAAAATAAGGAATCAGCAAACCACCGACCAACAGGCCTATGGCATTGACCAAATCTGATACGGCCACAGCTTTCAATCCCCCGTAAATTGCATAAACAATACCTATTAGACCAATACTCCAAACACATACCCAATAACATGCGGTTTCAGATATACCCAAGGTTTCAGGCAATTGAAACATAGTGATAAAAGCCTTGGAACCGGCATAGAGTATGGTTGGCAATAAAACAATGCCAAAAGCTATCAAGAACAATACGGATAGGATTGCCTTAGTATTCTCATCAAAACGCCCTTGTATGAACTCGGGTATTGTGGTTATCCCCTTTTTCATGTATTTGGGCAAAAACCATACGGCAGTGATTACCATAGCGATTGCGGCAAGGGTCTCCCAAGCCATTACAAGAATACCTTCACTAAAGGCTTGGCCATTTAACCCTACAATCTGTTCTGCGGATAGGTTCGTAAGCAATAATGATCCGGCTATGGTTATGGCTCCTAAACTTCTTCCGCCCAAATAGTAGCCATCCGCCGATTTTTCATTTGTTTTTCGTGTAGCGTACCAAGCGATGCCAGCTACCAATAAGGTAAAGCCTAAAAAAGAGATAATGGATAATGTCCCCATGTATTGGTTGTTTTAATTGGTTATCAGTCGTAACTGAGCCATACCGCAAAAGGGAACTCGTAGAGAATTAACACCTTTATTTAAGATAAAAGGTTCTTCTCTGATCAATTTTCCTTCGCAATTAAAAATTTGGCAATTAAATGTACCAAAATTATGGTTAGCAACAAGTACTAAAAGTTCAGAAGGTTTCACATTTAGGATATCTATTTGATGAAAAGGTGTTTCAAGTACTACAAAGTTGTTTTCAAAAACCCCGATTATGGCTTTATTGTCCGACGTAACTTTTTTAATAGGGTAGTTGGTCATGGGTGAGGTTGGCGTAAAATCACCCGCTAACAATAACCTTGAGTTTTTATCCCAAAAATTCGTGTAAAACTTGATCATGTTTATATGTGCTACTGGAGCTTTGTGCAACATAACCGAAATTTGCGGTACCCCGAACATGGTATTTAAATAATGAAGTGCGGCATTCTCGACTGGCTCATCAAAATGCCAAGTCACCATATCGGAGTGCACTGCGGTATCGCCACATAACATTTTGATGTCCGCTATACGCACGCGATTCATCGTATAATCGCCAGGACAATCAAAAGCACGAAGCATATTGCCATATTTTCGCATCGCGGGACCGGTGTATTTTTGCCTAAATTCTATGAAAATATCTGGATTTACCTTTTTGACCTCATCGCTTACTTGGGTCAACAAAGCATCAACGGCATCATTGATAGAGGAAAAATCACGTTCTGGATCCAGCTCAAAATTAGTATCGGGATACGCTTTAAAATCATCGATAAAATCCAATTTAAACCCATCAAGTCCCCAATCTTTCGCAGCTGCGACATAAATACTTACCAAGTAATTTCTGACTTCAGGGAATCTGGGATCAAAGACCGGGGCCCATCTATGGTTTTCGGTCAAAAATTTTCCCTTGAACCTTTGATAGGCCTTAGACTTTGTCCCACAAAAAGGAACGGAATACCAAAGACCTACTTTCATTCCCAAGCTTTGCATATTTTTTACCAGAGCCCCAAAATCCCCAAAACGTTCCGATTGCCAATCACCCGTATAATCATAACCACGGTTATTGTCCCTGGTTTGCCAACCATCGTCTATGATTATCGCCTCAAAACCAATCGCCTTTGCCAAACGACATTCTTTAAGCAGCACTGTTTCGTCCAGGTTTTGATGAAATTGATACCAAGTGGAATACAGAGGTTTTTTTGCAATCGCTGGAACGTGAGAGGGTTTTAGTGCAGAAAAGGTTTCCCACCAGATGGCCGTTTCTTTTAAAGCTTGCGAAAAATGAATGTTCCTGTAATCAACCCTGACCTCGATACTGAAATCCGAGATAGCATATTTACATTCGGTAAAAAGAATGATTTTACAATAGATGTTATCGTCTTCTTCCCTATATTTTGCTCCAAGCTCTATCTTATTGATGGCATTTGAACAAGAAAAGCAAAGGACGTTCTCATCTGTGTTGCCAAAGAGTGAAATCACGGGAGAATCTATTGAGATTCTCGATTCATGATTATCCAGTTCCCAATCGGCCTCAATTCGCTTTGAGAAATCCGATGTGGGTTTCCAGACCCCTTTTACGTTCAACGCTGGCGTCTTCCATTCTAAAACTATTGGTTCCGGGATGAACTTTTCATCGGGTCGCAAATCTATTTTGTAAATCACCAAGTCATTTTCCTCAGAAACAACCTGTATTGTACATTCGGTTTTGTTCTCATTTTTAACAACCCTTATATCTTCCCTAATTTTCTGCGCTACACTACTCATTCCCAGATTTTTTGTTCAACTCAAATATTTTTGGTTCTTTGTTGTTTTGCCCGGCAAGAAACAAACTGCGGTCTTGCCTATCCTTAATTTCAATCAATTGACTTGTATGGCCGGGCAAATAAAAACCACTTTCTTTTGAGGGTAACACTTTAAACTTTCCAGAGCCGAAACCCTCTAAAAAGATGCCTGTTAAACCATCATACCCCCCAAAATGGGTTTCTGCATAAAAATCGTTGCCTGCCAGCAAAACATCTAAATTTTTGTCATTATTGAGGTCTTTGACCAAAAAGGAATTGATAGGGCCTACTTGGCATGCTTTCGGCAACGGAATAAGTTTAAAACTACCTTGCCCAAGATTTTCAAGATACGAGCTTTCAGAAATATGGGCTTTTAAAGTGACCTCATCAATATGGTCAATATTTAAAAGCGTTCTAAAATCTACCTCGGCAAACTGTTCATACGTTTGATATTTGCCTTTTAAGGACACTAATTGCTTCATAACATCGTCCCTGGAATGTAGCGGCATAAGTTTTTTTTCGTCTTTTGTAGTATAATAAACCGCAATGAGGGGGTCAATACTACCGTTGCCATCATAGTCTTGATTGTAGATATAAGCAGGATGTTTCTGAGTGGGGTCTATAAAATTATTTGATCCTTGATTTGCGATCAAAAAGTCTAAATCGCCATCGTTGTCGAAATCGCCTTGAGCGATAGAGCGCCACCATCCATTGGAAACTATTGTTTCTCCATTTTCATTTTTTATTTGAACGTCCCATTTTCTTAAGGTTCCCGAATGATTTTTAAAAACCAGTATTGACATCCAATCGCCAACGAGTACCAAATCGCTCCATCCGTCATTGTCGATATCTGCCCAAACTGCATCTTTGACCATACCGGAATTAGCTAAAGACTTGACCGCTGTCTCTGTAAAAAAACCATTTTCATTCGATAAAAGGTAATTGCAAGGCGTTTCCGGATAGTTTCCGGGAACAATATTAGCGCCTACGAATATATCAACATCGCCGTCTTTGTCATAATCAAAAGGTTTTACGCAACTCGTAGCCGATCTATTCGCAGGTAATGTATGGGTCGTTAATGCAAACCCATTATCGCCCAGGTTTTCATACAACCTATCTGCATATTCGGGTGCTCCTTTGTTAAATTCATTGCCACCGCTTGCAACATAAAGATCCAAGTCTTCATCAGAATCGTAATCTATAAAAATGGCTGCCATATCCTCATAAATGGAATCCAGTTTTTGTACTTGAACATATCTATTTTGTTCGTTAAGTGCCCACAAAGTTCCCGGTATTCCTTTGCTGCCTCCTATAAATAACTCATCTCCCCTAATACCATTAATATTTGCACTGGCGAAGCAAGGACCTTGTTTTGAATGCTGCGTCAACAATAATTGCTGCGAGAGATAATCATTGGACACATTTTCCCGATGGGTAAAGGACAATATGTCGCTATTTAAAGTAAATAGTTTATTGTTATCCAAATGGTGGGTTTTTTCTTTTTTAGCCTTCGTAATTTCTAAAGTCATGGTTTGGTTTGAAGCGATGTTCTTTAATCTGGTAACCGCTCCCGTTGGCCATTTAACCTCTAAGGAATCAATTTTTTTGTTTTTTACCCCAAAGAAAACAATGGGGTCTACGGAAGACAAATACCCTCTAACAACAGACTGAAAATGCGTCTGGGGTTTTCCCTGATTCCAAATAGTGACCTTTGCACCTATGGCATGTTTATTTTGGGACGAACCGTTAAGTCGTATTTTTAGATACCTAAAGCTTTTCTTGGATGAGGCATTGTTTTTTAAGATAAAAGCCTTTTCGTTGATATTGTTTATGATCAGATCTAAATCACCATCCAAGTCCAAGTCCGAAAAGGCGGCACCGTTGGACAGTGAAACTTTTTCATCGCTCCATAGTAAAGAAACATCTTCAAAGTTTAAATTCTCACTGTTCTCAAAAAAGATATTTTGAAGTTTGACAGCCCTTTGCCTAGAAACCAACTCTTTGATTTTTTTATCCCTGCTTTCAACCGTTCCAAAGGCATTGCTTTGTTTGGTATAATTTATAAAATCCAAATTTGTGATATCTAGCCCGTAACCATTGGTCACAAAAACGTCTTTGTCACCATCTGCGTCAAAATCTGCCAATAAAGGGGCCCAGCTCCAATCTGTTCTTGATACGTTGGCCATAAAAGCTACATCGGTGAAATTAACTTTGCCAAAATCTTCAAAACCATTGTTAAGTTGCAAGGTATTACGCATGTATTGTGGTGTGTAGCCATTCTTAAGTGCCAGCATATATTTATCATAGTTCATGGCACCTATCATGGTCTTTAGCCTTTTATAGTTAGAGGGAAGCATGTCCAAAACCATAATATCCGGATAGGTATCGTTATTGATATCGGCAATATCAACGCCCATGGCATTATAGGTTTCATGTGCCAACATGGTTGATGATGATTCCTTGAATTTGGATGAGGTACTATCACCTGAACCCACATTTAGATATAATAGGTCATTTGTTATAAAATCGTTTGAAACATATACATCTACCCTGCCATCATTATTAAAATCGTTGATTCCCACTCCAAGGCCAAAACCTTTTTGAGATCCTTTCGCCTCTTCGGTAACGTCAGTAAATACCGGATGTGGATATTTATCTGATGTATCGTTGCGTAAAAGCACGTCGTTTAAATGTTTAGGGAAATAACGTTTAGGTATAGGAGAATTTTTGTCAAATCTTACATTTCCGTTTCTGACGATGTAGGCATCCAAATCACCGTCTAAATCATAATCAAAAAAAACAGTCTGTTGCGAATATTCTGAGTCATCAAGGTTATATTCTTTGGCTTGCTCTATAAATTCGGGGATACCTTTTTTATTGATTCCTTGGTTTATGAAAAGTAGATTACGGCAATTGCCGTTACAATCCGCACCGCCCACGTTCAGGTAAATATCATCCAAGCCATCCGCATTAATATCCACTATTGAGACTCCCGTAACCCAATCTTTAGTATTGAATTTTGATTCTTTCGTTATATCACGAAACCGTAGTCCTCCTTGATTTAGATATATTTTTGAAGATACTTGATTACCGGTAAATATGATATCCGGTAGCTCATCACCGTTAAAATCACCAATTCCCACGCCACCACCATTATAACAATATTGAAAATCGATAACGTTGATTTTTTCGTTTATGCTTATGGTGTTTTCAAAATCGATATGGGTATGCCCCACACCTATGTATTCAAACAACTTTGTTTCCTTTTTGTCTTTACAAGAGCATGTAAGCGCAAACACGATACAAAAAATAATTATTTGGATACCTATCCTCATTACATAAAAGCCTTTTTTATATTAAAGGCCAAGCAATGATACATCACTTGGCCCTTAATAACTACTTAACTCAAACTAAATCAAAATTACTACTATTTATAATTAACGGTCGTGTTCAATACCCTGGGTTTTGCTCAAGATTGGGATTGGCTTGTAGTTGGGGCACAGGAATCCAAAGTAGCTCGTCTTGTCCACTGGTAAATACGGCACTCTCGCCTGCCAAAGATTTGGGATGTCTACCATTGGCTATGGTAGAGCCCATGCCCAACACTTCATCTGCCAAGCCCCAGCGAACTAGGTCCAAATAGCGGTGCCCTTCCCCTGTTAGCTCCATAATGCGCTCTTCAACAATGGCGTCAAACACTTGTTCTTTGGTCAGACCTGATGGTTTATCGGCAATTTCGGCCCTTTGCCTCACTTGATTGATCAGTGAAATTGCTTCAGATTGATCACCATTTTCATTTTCGGCCTCTGCCAACATCAGTAGCACATCCGAATAGCGTATCAACCTCCAGTTTACTCCAACGGTATGGCCAAAACCAGGCAATTCCTCTCTTGTGCCTGCGAAAAGCATTGCATATTTTCGAGTAAACAAAGGCTCAACGCCGGCGACCTGCGCCGCTTCAATGTCCGGGGCAAAATCCTCTAGAAAAGGTCGGCCCCCGTAACCTGTTGCTCCTGGATAGTCAAATGCTATCGTTGCATTTCTTCTGAACGTATCACCATTATCCTCAAAAGTCTGTAAAATATGGGGATTTATATAATGACCCCTGTCCAAACTTACCGTTGGGGGAGAATAGTCGATATAGAAATTACTTTGCGAACCGGTCTGGGGAACATCGGCACCCCAAACAAAGTTATCCTGCGGGGAAAACTGTAACTCAAAAACAGATTCTGAATTGTTCTCGTTGGCCACGGTAAAATTTTCTTCGTACCGCTCTCCAGGTAACAGTTCATATACACCACTTGTGACTACAGACCTTAAGTCTGTTGCTGCTTCTGCATAATTCCCCATATACAAATTTGTTTTACCCTTTAAAGCAAGTGCCGATCCCGAGGTAGGTCTTCCCAAGTCAGATTCTGGCCATGTTTGGGGCAACATACTAGCTGCCATTTCCAAGTCGGCCAATACAGAATTGAAAATATCAGTCTGTGTTGATTGTTCGGGGAAAAAATCCTCATCCGATTCCGGAGTGTTGAGTATTAGGGGCACGTTGCCCCAAAATGCAGCTAAATACCAATTGGCAAAGGCGCGCATAAAATAGGCCTGTCCCAATATCTCGTTCCTAGCACTACTGCCCTGAGGCAAATTTTCGTCGTTTGCTTCTTCCAAAATCGTATTTGCCCTAAAAATGGTCTGGTACAATTGCGGAAACATATCTACTGACCAACGGCTGACACCGGGAACCCCCTGTAAAGTAGACAACGTAGTATTATTGGCAAAGGGTACTACGTTAAATGCATCTGAACGCAGCATGGGACCGGTATGCACTACTCTTCCCCAGAAAAATACCGCAGTTATGGGATGTATCATACCGTTTACCGCAGCCCTAAAATCTTCTTCGGTATTAAAAAAATCCAATTGCGATACCGTATTCGGGTTCGAAATTTCCAGTTGATCTTCGTTACAGCCATTTATAGGCACAAACAAAGCCACTGCTAGTGCAATCAATAAAAATTTTCTTGTGTTAATTCTCATTTTTTTAAATTTTCTTTGTTTTCATAACTGTATTAAAAAGATGCCTGTATGCCTAAGATAAAGGTTCTAGGCCTTGGCTGTGCTCGCAAATCGACACCTCTACCAAATATAGGTGGCGTGTTGACAGGTGCCCCGAAAAATCCACCGCCAGTTCCCGAGGGAGTGGACCCTACTTCCGGGTCATACCCTGAGTAACCTGTAATCGTGAACACATTCTGCATGTTGTAGAACAACCTTGCATTGCTTACCCATGGTATATTGATGACCTTGGTTAAATCATATCCGATTTCTATGCTCCTTAACCTTAAATAAGAACCATCTTCCACATAAAAATCCGAGGGCAATTGGTTACCTACATCATTCGGGAGCGAGGCCCTTGGTATATTTGTATCCTCGTTTTGTCCCAAGACAAAGGCATCCCTTAAGTAACCAAATTTATTACCATCCAAGAAGAACGTTCCCGTAAAACGCGTGGCGTTAAAGATTTCGTTGCCTTGAACACCATTGAACGCCAACCCGAAATCCCAGTTTTTATAGGCACCATTGAATGTTAGTCCGTACGTGAAATCGGGTATGGGGTCCCCTATATTGGTCCTATCGTCATTGTCTATGATGCCGTTTCCATCCAAATCAATCCTTCTAAAATCTCCTGGCTGTAATATGGCCCTTCTTTCCGGATCGTTGGCAACTCCTGGATCACTATCAATTTCGGCTTGACTTTTATATATGCCATCATTTCTAAACCCAAAAAAGAAACCGAGCGGCTGACCAACTTCAAACCTATTGGGCGTGTTTCCTTCCTCATCTATCGAAGGCCCCACCAAAGGGTTGGGCAAATCGGTTAGCTCATTGTTGATAGTGGCAAAAGTGAATCCTATGTTGAAATCAAAATCGCCACTGGAGTTATGATTATAATTGGCCTGTAGTTCAAAACCTTTGTTTCTGATAGATGCCGCATTTTGAATTACGGGTGTTGCCGATCCCGTTGTAGAGGGTACGGAAACAGCCGCAAGAACATCATCATTGTTCCTCACAAAATAATCCGCACTGACCGCCAAACGATTGTCGAACAAACTAGCATCGGCTCCAAAACTTAAAGACCGGGCCGTTTCAAACGTAATATTCTCATCAACCAATGATGTTATGGCAAAACCACCGGCCGTAACATTGTTAAAGCTGACATTTGAAGATGGATTCAAAACTGATTGAAAAACAAAATCACCAATATTCTGTGAACCAAGTTCTCCGTACCCACCTCTTAGTTTCAATGTATTGACAACACCCTCTTCGGGCCACCAATCTTCGTTGCTCATAATCCAACCAGCTGAAAACGATGGAAAAACACCCGTATTGAGGCCGTTCTCGGAGGAGAACCTAGAAGTGGCGTCCCTACGTATGATACCCGTAAACAAATACTTATCATCAAACTTATAATTAACCCTACCAAATGCGGAAAATAAGCGTGAAAGAAATCTACCACCACCTGTGTTCAACACTAAATCTGCAAAGCCAGCAATATTCGTAATATTATTTGATGGGAGACCTTCGACTTGAACGGCCAGAGAATTATTATCAATTTGTTGACGAGCACCACCCAATAGTATATCAATGTCATGCTTGCCAAAGGTCTTTTTGTAATTTATGGTGGGCTCTATATTCGTTGAAATTATCTCACCCCTAACCTCGGTCAAATCGTTAGCCTCGTTGATATTCACCTCTTGATCGGTAGGGCTTAGGTCAAAAGTGGGTCTGAAAAAATTCCCGTAATTGTTTCTATAATCCACACCATAATTAATTCCTACGGTAAGACCTTCAGCAATATTGTACTTAAGGTTTATGTTTCCAAGTACATTGCGCTGCGTTGTTTGATCATTGGTCAACTGGGCGAGAGCATAATTGTTGGTTCCGCCGGACCCATCGAACAAGTTAGAATCAATAGCCTCAAAACCTCCTAGTCTCTCGGGTGCTGTGGCCCTTACGACGGGAGCCGTAAAGGTATTGTTCCCAAAGAATGGATTTTGCGTAAAATCACGTTGATTGTAAGAAAAAGATTCCTCAATGGTAAACTTACCAAAATTGAACCTACTGTTCAACCGAACGTTAATACGCTGAAAATCGCTACTGATAACAATAGCTTCTTCGTCATAATAATTGGCTGAAAAAAAATAGGAGGATCCCTCACCACCTCCTGAAATATTGAACCCATAGTCCTGAACAACTCCAAGGTTTAGGGTCAAGTCTTGGAAATCGGTATCGACACCCGGATCTGTTATATTGCCCGGCAAACCTTCATTTGCACTACGCTGATTTAAAAAGGCAACAAATTCTGGTCCATTGAGCAAATCCAAGCTATTGCCCACAGTATTTACCCCCGAACGAATATCAACGGAAACTTTTGGTGCTGAATTAACAGAACCCCTATTGGTAGAAACGATGATAACACCATTTGCAGCCCTTGTACCATATATAGCGGCAGAAGTCGCATCTTTAAGCACTTGAATATCAATAATATCCTTTGGATTAAGGAAAGTAATGTCATCGACCACTGTACCATCTACCACATAGAGCGGAAACGTATTCGTTAAAGAACTAATACCCCTAACGATTACATTTGTACCTGCCGCCGGCTCACCACCGGAACTTTCTATCTGCACACCGGCCAACCTACCTTGAAGTGCATTGGTGGGATCCGCATTGACTATTTGCTTGATTTCCCGCTGCTTTATTTGAGAAATGGCCCCGGTAACATCTACTTTTGCCTGAGACCCGAACCCGACAACAACGACTTCATCCAACAAGGCGGAATCTTGTTCCAAAATAATATTGATTGTATTTTTTCCATTCACTAGGATTTCTTGTGGCTTATACCCTATATAACTAAATATAAGTGTGGCATCGGAGGGTACAGTAATGGTATAATTACCATCAAAATCAGTAGTGACACCATTAGTGGTCCCTTTTTCGATAATATTTACGCCTGGGAGTGGCCCTTCGGCATCGGATACTGTTCCCGTAACAGTGGCTTGCTGTGCAAAAGCTGTATTTGCATAAACAAACACCAACAAAACCATGAGCTTTTTAAGGTGGTTTCTTTTCATAAAGACTGTGTTTAGATTAGTTAATTTATACTATGATAGTCTATGCTACTTAGTAAAAGTATGTTAATATTTTTTTATATGAAAATTAAAGCTGTCTAAAATTGATTATTTAACAAAAAAATGCTGGAAAAATAACAAAATAAACAATAAAATTGTTAAAGCGAATTTCGACGTATTAAGTCCGAGGGCATGATAAGCTGTGTAGTTTCTTGGTTTTTTATGTGCTTTGCAGCACGTATGGCCATAGCTTTGAAATCTGTTGAAATTGTGGTAATTCCCCCAAAGACCAATTCTTTTATCACATGGTCATTGTGTGAAAGTAGCCCTATATCCTTACCTATTTTATATTGATAGTTATGGGCGTCCCGCACCACGTCCCATAATAGAGTGTCGCTTATGAAAAAATAGAGGTCTCCCTTTTTTAAAGAACTTGACTTGTAGGTTTCTTTTACCTTTCCGTTTATGGAGTAATCGCCAAGGAACCTTTTGAAAGCATTGAGAACCCCTTTTGGATAATCAGAATCCTCCCTGTAGAACAAAACGAATTTTTTAAACCTTTTGATTGCAGGCAACAATTCAATCAATTTTAGATATGTTGATTCTTCAAATTCCTGTGATATAAATGAATATTCGTTTCCAAGAGAAAGGTATCTATCGATAATAAGTAGTTTTTTGGGCTCTATCAAGCGTAGTTTGGGTGCAACGGCCTTGTCGGGAATAGGTGCCACTACATACATACCATACTTTCCCATAACGTTGGTCATAATGGTTTCAAAAATGGACTTATTGTTATGATGAAAAAAAACATCTATCTGAAACTTTTTACCAAGTTCTTTTCTAAAGGTATTATAAAATTCTTCTTGAAATCGCTGAAACGAAAACAACAATAAGGCTATTCTCAAGGTAACCTTGGTCTCTTGGCTAATGATGAAATAGCCTTTCAGCTTTTTTGATTCAACAAGCCCCCTTTCCTTAAGCTCTTCATATGCCTTTACAATTGTTTTTCTGGCAAAACCCACTTCGTTTACCATATTGTTTATCGAAGGTAATTGATCGCCCGTTGAAAGAATTCCACTATCTATGGCATCTATTATTCCCAGAACCAATTGTTCATGTTTTGACAGTGTATTTACAGTCTCCAGTTCTTTTATTTTAGTTATTAACGACATTAATACAAAGTGTTGTTAAACTATGATTTGACTATTGATACTTAAAATGGCTTTTTATCAAAACAGCAAAATAGTCTATTTCCGATAAATTTTTGCTTTCTTAAAAGTAATTTAAAACTTTGTAGATTACTTTAGCAGTAACGACTAACCCCGATTTTCCTCAAATCTTCCCTGTTTAAAATAAAAAACCATGGGTTATCATCGCCCTAGTTATTTATTTTTTCCGAAATTATGAAGCTATGACCGCTGTCTTTTCAAAAAAATAAATCTCGCCAAAAATGGCTTGGTTTTCTGCTTTTTAGTGACCTCGGCAAGACAGAGTTCAAACTTTTTGAAAGAAGCTATCCATCTGATTATTTTGAAATCCCAGCAAAGGGCTTTTAAGTATGAGCAATCAATATAGGTTGACTGTCATTTTTTGCTTACCTGCCTAGTCAACTATTTTGTAATAAATTTTTACTCTTTGTGTTACAAATAATTTCGATGCCGTAATCAGTATTTCTGAAAAATAAAAAAACGGTAAATGGAACTGGATTTATATATGTTTAAGCTCATTCTCTAAAACGCCTATTTTATCAGATTACTTTTAAATAAACTTTACGCTAACCATAGCTTCATAGTTGAATACCCACCTTAGTCCGAATAGATTGTCAAAAATTCTATTTTGCAGACAAATACCCCTTATTCGCAGAACGCCATTTTTCAAAACAAAAAAAATAATGACCTTTACTAGGTGATCATCTGTACCCTATAGCTTATGAAAAAGTCAATTGTTATTGGATTACATATCGGGTTTTGGTTGTGCTATTTGGTATTGACCATTGTACTACTATACCTTTCCTTGGAAGGTGAGGAGAATTCCGTTGTCGATAAGGCAACTGTTAGGGTTATTTATTTTGCCATTATCCCCTCTGTTATTTCGTATTATACATTCTATTTTTTAGTATTTCCAGCTATAAGGCGAAAGCGATTTACCCTCTCTGTTGTTTACGCATTTGTCATTTCAGTTGGGGCATCGTTGATAGGGACTGCCTTGATTTATATCTTCCTCGGGATTGAAAGCTTAACAGGAGCTCAAGAATCGGTCGGTGTCGGAATAACATTCATTTCTTTCGTTTCCCTAATTATTGGTATAATGGCACTGGTTACCAAGGGATTTATCACTTGGTACGGAGAATTAAAATTGAAAGAAGAGTTGCAACAAAAGAACCATGAAATGGAAATGGCATTGGTTAAATCGCAACTTGATCCACACTTTTTATTCAATACACTGAATAATATTGACATTTTAATTTTGAAGGATGCCAACGAAGCCTCCAACTACTTAAATAAGTTGTCCGATATCATGCGGTTTATGTTGTTCGAAACCAAAACCGATACCATTTTGCTTTCAAAAGAGCTTGAATACATTAATAAATACATCGCTTTACAAAAAATTAGAACAGTAAATTCAAATTATATCAGTTTTGATGTAAAAGGCTCGCCACAAGGTAAAACTATTGCCCCCATGGTATTTCTTCCCTTTATCGAAAATGCTTTCAAGCACACCGGCAATAAAAAATTAGAACATGCCATAACCATTAATATTGATATTAAGCAGGAAAGCCTAACGTTTGAATGTGCCAACAAATTCAATCCGAATAGAAAGCTAAAACAAGGAAATAATGGTTTGGGAAATTCGCTTATTGAAAAGCGATTGAAACTAATCTATCCAAAAAAACATCTTTTGAAGGTGGCGAATGAAGACGGATTGTATCGTGTTAACTTAACCATAAACCTATAAGTAATGAAAAAATATACCTGCATCATTATAGAAGACGAACCTCTGGCACTCGAAAGAACTAAGGATTTTGCCCAAAAATCACCCTTTCTTGAATTATCCGGTACGTTTGATAATGCACTGGACGGTCTGGCTTTTTTGAAGACCAACAAAGTAGACGTGCTTTTTTTGGATATTAATATGGATGAGCTTACGGGCGTAGAATTATTAGAAAGTTCTAAAATAGACAGTCAGGTTATCATAACAACGGCATACCAGGAATATGCGTTAAAAAGTTTTGAACTTAATGTAACGGATTATCTGCTGAAACCGTTTACGTTCAATCGTTTTTTACAAGCTGTCAACAAGGCCCACGAAAACTTGAATAGAAAAAAGGAAGACAGACCGCCTGAATTTATTTTTGTAAAAACGGAAAATCGGTTGGAAAAAATTAACCTTCACGATATACTCTACATTGAAGGAATGCGCGACTACCGTAGAATACATACTACGGAAAAACGGATTATGACTCTACAAAATTTTAAGGAATTTGAGCAAATTATCCCGTCTAATATAGTGTGTAGAGTACATAAATCCTATATGGTGTCACTGAGAAAAATAGAATCTATAGAACGTAATAGGATACGACTAGGAAAGGAGCTCATTCCCATTTCCGAAACTTATAAAAGTACTTTCTTTCAGCTGATAAGCGCTACGAATTGGTAACATTGAAAGCCCAAATGCTTTTCCCGTAGTTGTTGAATTAAGACTACTGGTTTCCAAATCGGAAGTAGTCACTTTTTAGTTGCCCAGTTTCTTGATAAATACATTTCACACCAAATTTGGCACTACTTCAAGGACTATTTTTCACAGGATATTATTAAGATTTTCGCCAAAGCCCATTCTCTCTTGCAGATTAAAATTCCCCATATGCAGATAGCTATCCCAAACCTGCATAATAAAATTTAGCAAGCCTTCAACTTTTCTAATATTTGCCTCATAATCAAATAATCATGTGGCATAAAGAAGAGAAAATCCATCGAATAAAAGCATTTAACCCAGTTTTGGGTTTTGATTGGAATTCAGCTATCAGATTCCAAAAAGAGAATCTAAGGTCTAACCCACGATTTAATAGAGATAAGTGAATTCTCACGAATCTACCAATGACAATTTGGCCTGTAAAAGGTAGATTGAAATTTACATCAAAAGCCGTTGCAGATTAAAAACACCCTTATGCAGATAGCTTTCTCAAACTTGCATAATAAAATTTTATATGCGCTCATAGGTAAGGACATTTGCCTGATCATCAAATATTTAAGACAAAACTTATGATACATCTAACGAAGTGGATAATAGTTTTTTTGATAGGTATATTCTGTGAACATTTGGCCTCGTCGCAGTCTATAAAATTGAAACGTACTTTTTGGATTGAATCGGTTAAAAACATCGAGCTAAGAAAAAATAATGGTACAGGTTTTTTGTATCCCTATAATTTACCGGATGCCCATGGTGAGGCACTGGCTCTTTTCAGGTCTTACCAAACACCGGTCAATAACGGTTTTTCAATTGTGGAACTCTCCGACTTAGATAAGATACCGAAAGCACTAAAGGATCGCTTTAAATTCTCAGGTTCCGATATTGACCAAACCAATGATACCCTGGTTATAGCCGCTTTTTACTCACGAACAAAAGATGCTTCGGTGATTTCCGGTTTGAACGAAAGGCGAATTTCACCTTACGCAGCTGTATTGACCTTAAGCGAACCTATGCCTCAATTTGAATTCTTTAGGCTGGATTTATCCAAAGCCATGACCAAGGAAGAAAAATTTTGATAGTCCAATTGATTATAAAATCCGGTAGTGACTATTATGGCAACTCGAATGTCGTACTCAGACAATCTCCATTTTACCACAGCCAAAAATCATTGCTGATACTCTAAGTGTAAACCTTAAACCGAAATACTATGTATAAAAACAAAATCAATCCTCAAGAATTACTTTCCATCCTATGGATTTTTATTCTATTCAATATGATTCTTAGGGATTTGCATGAATTTCCGACCGACGGATACATTGAAGAAATGATGTCGCTGAAATTATCTGATGGCGCTATGCTGTTTTACGCATTTATCGTCGAAATACCGATTTCGATGATAGTGTTATCCAGATTGTTAAATAATAAGGCCAATAAGTGGGCGAACAGCATTGCCGTTGTGGTCTCTTCAATTGGAATTCTGTATACCATTCCATCGGGTCAATTGGATGAACTATTCTTCGCACTTGTCAACGCAGCGGCGTTCACTGCCATACTTATCACAGTTTGGAAATTGCCTTCCCAAGAAAGTATCCAAACCGAAAAAAACACGGAAAAATGAAAGCAGAAAATAATACAAAACAGGCATACCGGTGGATACTCTCGGCTTTGGTCGGAGTAGTACTTATCTCAGCCTTGAATTCTTGTGCCTCAAAGTGGTTTTTAACGCCTAGGGAAAAGAGTATAAAGGAATGGGAGGACAAACACAATAGCGTTGAAGAGAAAAAATCTGATTCCCTTCAAAAAACAGAACGGACATCTACACATGATGTAAGATTCAAAATATTAAATGTAACAGGGTCATGAGGTTATATTTCTATGTACTGCTCCTACTACTCTTACACCCTATAGGTAACGCAGCCGATTTGGAAGAAGGCTTGAGCGATTTATTATCCACGGACTATCAAGAGTTAGCGGCGTTCTCCAAGAAACTAAGGGCATGCGAAGTAACTGAAGAAAGCTTCCGTCTGCTATTTTGGGAAGGCCTTACCAAATCCTTCGATTTTTACAAAACATCCAAAAAAATACATTCAACCGATATAGACCGGTTGATAGCAACGGAATTGTTTTCCCATACCGATTTAAGTCATCCCTTTAAAAAACCTGAAATGCGCAAAACAAACCTAGCAAAAGCCTTTCATCTTTTAAACCAGTTCTCAGGAGAATGGCACGGCCACTGGGGTCCTATGAATGTACATCACTTTTGGCTTCCCGTCAGGCAATTCAATCAGGCGGTTAGCAAGAAATTCACCCTAGTAGGTTTTCAATCATGTTTTACCGGAGACGGATTTGGATGGAATTATCTCGTAAAAGAAGGAGAAAACATAACGGTTCTTGGATTTGTATATCATTTTAACGATGAGGGAAGGATTTCAGCAAAAAATCCGCATTACGCTTATATGAATTCAAACAACCAATTGACTTGGGTATCTGATAATCACATTTATCATGAGTTCATCTGTGACAGTTCCCATTGCTTTAAAACTAGACATTACGTCATCTCAGGCGTAAAATATGAAAAGCAAACTCAGGGGTTGCAGTCTGAATACGGGTTTCAAACAATTTATTTACCCGATAATGAAGATTTGCCCGCATTTAAGCATATAACACTGAACAAATAAATAGACGATTAAATTAAAAACTATGACACATTCAAGAACAGTTATCGGCCTTGCCTTTTTCTTACTATTTAACTTGGTAAGGGCACAAAACAAAGATAGGTCTTCATTTTTCATTGGTTATGAAACCTTTGAAATGACCATGAACAAGTTTCAGAATTTTGCAGGGGAAGTGGGCTATCGTTTCAACGAAAAAAATCAAATTAGATTAATGATCGGAGAAGTCAAATTAACAGAAAGACACTTATCAAGTTCATGGGAGGCTGCCGCGGTCGATGGGGATAACGTGGAGGGCTACTTCAGAATCTATGAGTTATACTATGACCGTTATTTTGGTAAACGTAAGAACTTTTATTACAGTGGTAATGTGGGGTATGTCAAAGACGAATACAACCATCTTATTTCAGATAATAGATTAGAAAACGAAACGGCTACCATTGGGTTTTCAATCGGTTATAGAAAAGAGAACATTTTTGGAATAAAGCATTTATATACTAACATATCCTTACCATTTCGATACTATCTCAACGATATTCCCGAGACTCAATGGGGCGATACAACAATTTCGGCCCATAAATTCGTAAATAATTTTTGGTTTTTTGTGGGCTATCAATTTTGAGCCTAGAATAAAAACCAGGAAATAATAGTGAATTAATCCTTCTGTAGCTTTGCCTTTTTTCAGCATTTCCAGTTTTTGGAAAACATTATATTTATAATTCTTGAAGTACCAATTAATTTCTGGAAGTGATAAAAAGATAAAATCATCAAAAATTTAAACCTCTAAAGGGCTGAAAGCAGTGCATGCAAGTGTAAAACCCAGTATTAAGGTAAAATTAAAGCTCTCTAAACATTTGGTTTATCGAGCTTTATATAAAATTTTGACCACGGAGGGATTGCATATCCCTAATAAGCTCCGCTTTGAAAATAAAAAAATCTGCACATCAAATCAAGCATGCTTGAATTTGTAAGTGCAGATTTTTTCCTTATTCGTGACCTCAAAAGGACAAAGTTCAAACTTTTTGAAAGAAGACATTGATTTGATTATTGCGAAATCACAGCAGTTGAACTTTTTAAATATGAACAATTAAAATAGGTCGACGGTCTTTCCTTTGCTTACCTACCAAGCCAAATAGTTTGTAACAAATTTTTACTGTTGTTGTTACAAATGATTCAGATAGTGCAATCGGTATTTCTGAAAAAATAAAGCTAAAAACAGAAAGGCTAAATGTGATATGAAGGAATGAACGCACTGATATAGGTGAATCCAAAAAGTATCAAATACTTATTTAAGTGGCCATTTAAATATACTTGCTTAGTTCTGTAAAAAACAAATTACCGGAACCACTAAAAAGAACGGCAAACTGAATTAGATGGAAGTAGGTTCTCATTAAGGATGAGCCGTTCTGGAAATCGGTCTCTTTATTGTACCATGTTTCTATGCTAACAACCCATAACATTTTTAAAACCGACTCCTAGACTTTTTAAAGATATAACCTTTTCCTATTACCAATTATTCCGACTTTTCTACCACTTATTCTTGCAATCTTGCCATTTACTTTTTTAAACATTCAAAATCGCTACATATTTCTGATATTCAAAAATATATAAATAACTCAGATAATTCATTTTGAGTTGAAATTCTTTAAATTTATGGTACTTCCCCTCTAAAAAAAAAGCCCCATGAAATCCAATAAATTACTGTATTTACTCTTATTGAACTTCGCTTTTTGTTGTTTTAAAATTCAAGCTCAAAATGAGGCGAAAATAGATAGCCTTTTAAATATGGCTAACGTAGCCGGAACCAATCAAGATAAAATAAAAGCTTTTCAAAAACTAAGTCTTCAATTGGTACATTCTGGAGCAGAAATAGAAACCGCAAAGAAATACGCTGATAGTACCGTACTGCTTTCACAAAATGATATTAAAGCCATTATTTATGCCAAATATCTCTATGCAGAAATAAACCAACACGAAGGCAACTATACTGAAGCGTTGGAAAAATATCGAGATTGTCTGGACTTTTATACAAAACTTGGCGATTCGTTAAAAGTTGCAGACGTTTTGTATGGAATAGGTCGTACCTACAATTATCTTGGTGAGTATGAGAACAATATGGAAATTCAGAATAGAATACTCAAAATTTACAAAAAAGAAAAAAAAGTAAAAGAAATCGCTAATTCACTGAATAGTATCGGTGTTATCCATTCACGTTTAGGAAATGAAATGGCCGCGATTTCGATGTATGAAGAAGCGAACAAAATTTATGATAGTTTACATATGGATATGCGATATGCCATGGGTCTTAGCAATATTGCGAATGTTCATGTTCGAAATAAAGAATATTCCAAGGCAATTCAACTCTTCAAAAAAGGACTGACCATTACGGAAAGACTAAATTCGGACTTGCACACGGCTTATATTTTGAACAATCTAGGGTTTACCTATGCCGAATTCAACAAAAATGAAGAAGCTCTGGACTACTCTCTTAGAGCATTGGAATTTCGCAGATCACAGCCTCAGAAAAAGAGTCTATTCCACAGTCTTGACAATGTTGGCTACTCCTACTACAAACTGGGTAAATACAACAAGGCCTTACCATATTATGAAGAGGCACTTAAAGTAGCAAAAAAATTGGAGGCTAAACACTTGTTAATGGAAGTCTATGAACACCTAGGTATACTTCATAAAGCAAAGAAAAATTTTGAGAGGGCTTTTTTCTACAAAAATCTTCATTCTCAAATGCGGGACAGTATCTATGATGAAGAGAAATCCAAACAAATCGCTGAACTACAAACCAAATATGAAACTGTCGAGAAGGACAAGGAAATAGTTCTGTTGACCAAAGAAAACGAACTTCAAGAAGCCAATGCGGAAAAAGAAGCCACCTTGCGAAAAGCATTGATAGGTGGCCTTATTTCATTGGTAATCATAGGCGTGCTTTTATTTTATATGATGCGCCAACGTATGAAAAATCAAAGGGTAGTAGCCGCAAAAAACGAACAGATCAGCAAAGCCAAACTTTCAGAAGAATTGCAAACCTTAGAGATGAAAGCGCTTCGGGCACAGATGAATCCGCACTTCTTGTTCAATAGCCTAAATTCGATCAATACCATGATCCTCAATGATGAAAACGAAAATGCCAGCCGGTACCTTTCAAAATTCTCAAAACTAGTGCGCTTGCTTTTAGAAAACTCGGAGCAACCCATGGTCTCCCTAAAAGATGAAATGGACATGCTGGAAACCTATATTCAACTCGAGGCAATACGGTTCAACAACAAATTGGAATATCAAATCAATATTGATGAGCACATTGATCAAGAAAGTACTATGCTCCCTTCAATGGTCATGCAGCCCTTTGTAGAAAATGCCATTTGGCACGGATTATTGCACAAAGACAATAAGGGTCTCTTGACCATTTCCATTACGGAAGAAGACAACAAATTACATTGCAGTATCATCGATAATGGTGTGGGACGTGAAAAATCGGTTACTTTGAAACAAGAAGGTGGACTCAAAAAGAAATCAATGGGCATCAAAATAACGGCAGATAGACTTAAAATATTGACCCACCAGAATATTCAAGATGTTATAAATATCATAGATTTGAAAGACGAAAACCAAAATGCTGTTGGCACCCAAGTAAACCTTCAAATTCCCATTGCATAGCGAACTATGATAAAAGCAATACTTATAGACGATGAAGCTAAAGCCCGACAAGGACTTCGGCTAGTGTTGGAAAAGTATTGCCCCGCAGTAGCCATACTTGCCCTTTGTGAGTCGCCCGAAATTGGTCTGGAAAAAATAAAGACCCTAAAACCTGACTTGGTATTTTTGGATGTACAGATGCCCAAAATGTCCGGTTTTGATGTATTGGAGCGAATTCCGGAAATCAATTTCGAGGTCATTTTCGTTACGGCCTATGACCGCTATGCCATAAAAGCGATTAAGTTCAGCGCTTTGGACTATCTTTTAAAACCCATCGATGTGGATGAACTGGTAGCTGCTGTCAATAAAATTTCCTTAAAACAACAAGATAAATCCCATCAATATAAATCGTTGTTCAACAACGTAAAATCCGATTCGGAAAAACTGAAACGATTGGCCATTCCCTCGGATAATGAAATCATAATGCAGCCCATTGCGGACATTATCTACTGCGAGGCCGATAGTAGCTATACCACTTTGTTTTTAACCAACAAAAAGAAGATTACCGTTTCAAAGACCCTCAAAGAGTTCGAAAACATCTTGCCCGAAACCGATTTCTGCCGCATCCATCATTCCACATTGGTAAACATGGCTCATGTTGTAAAATACATCAAAGGAGAGGGTGGTTATGTTATCATCTCAAACGACGGACACCTCAACGTATCCCGTAGAAAAAAAGAACATTTTCTTGAAATGCTGTATCAAGGATAATTCCAGTTACTACCATCCATTAGGCACTTACTGCAGTACCAGTACCACTTACTATTTTGCGCTAATATTTCTAACGCACTCGGTATAGTTTTACCATCAGAATCGCAAAGGTATGCACAGTCTTGACCAAAGCTATCATACTGATTCACACAAAAACCTTTCCCCTAACACAAACAAAAACTAACTAAAGGAGGCTTCCTCCTCTACTGATTGATTGCTATGTGCCCACCCTAAAAATGATAAACAAGGGTCTACACAGTGATAGGTAAGGCCTCCTTTTTAAAGAGAATTCCTCCAGACTTAAATATGTAACTAAAATTTGATGAAATGAAAAATTTAAAAAGAAGTAAAATTGATTATCTGGTCATCTTGTTACTGGTCATCTTGTTGGTAATGATGAACTCATGTAAAAAAGATGACGCCATTGAGGAACCTACCGTACCCAATACACAAGCGGTTTTACCACCTGATTATGTGGTGCTCAAAGAACTACACGACGCCAATTCGGGAAATAGTTTGGGATGGGACTTAGACGACACCACCATGAAAAGTTGGTCAGGTGTTACCTTGGCGGGGGAGCGTGTTACCCAGTTAGATATTTCAGGTAAAAGCCTGACGAGTCTACCTCCTAAAATAGGAGAGCTTTCCGAACTGACTAGTTTCATAGCTGACGACAATAATATTGTCACCATTCCATCGGCCATAAGGCAATGGACAAAACTCAGCTATTTTTCGACCAGTGAAAATGCAATCACCAATATCCCAAAAGAAATAGGTGAATTGAGCAATCTCGTTGAGCTGCATGTGAGGGGAAACCAATTAAGTGAGCTTCCCCTGGAACTGGAAACCCTTGATAAGGTGGTTATTTTCGATGCAAGTTACAATGCGTTGACCATGGTGCCGCAACAAATCCGAAAGATGATAGGGCTTGAAAAGCTGTATTTCAGTTACAATAAATTGAATTCCATATCCTATACCATCGGACAGCTTACTTTAATCAAAGAAATAGATTTAAGTAATAATGAACTAACTGTTTTACCAATTGAAATGGGTAATTTGACCACCTTGGAGCAACTATGGGTGAAACAGAACCAGATTTCCATAATACCACAGGAAGTATGCGACCTGGAAACCAACAATGGCACTACAATTTCGAAGGATGTAAATGTTAGCTGTGGATATGTATTTCCTAATTATATCGCTTTGCATGCCTTATATCATGCGAACCCAGATAATACCTTAGGATGGGATCTGACCGATACCACCATGGCATCCTGGCAGGGTGTAGTTGTAGACCAAGGCACGGTGACCGATTTAGACCTATCTTCAAAACAGGTGTCCAACATTACTTCTGATATCGGGGCACTTACGGCATTACGGTCTTTGAATCTATCGGGTAATGATATCAAAACTGTACCTGCTGAAATAGGGTTATTGTCGGTGCTTGATAATCTATGGTTGAACGACAATCTGTTGACTACTTTGCCCGCGGAATTCAAAGACTTGAATATACTACTGACACTTGGGTTAAAAAACAATGAGTTTACCGAAGTCCCTAACGGGTTGACCGAGTTCAGTTTTATCGGTACCCTTGATTTCGGGGATAATAAAGTAACAGAACTTCCTAAGGAGTTTGCGAACTTGAGTGTCAATGCATTGAAGTTTGCCAACAATGAAATCACTATGGTTCCTGTAGAGCTTGGTAGCATACAAGACCTAACCTTGTTAGACTTGCAAGGCAACGCCATTACCGAAATACCCGAAGAAATCTGTGCCCTAAAGGATAAAACCCCAGCCACAGTACTCTTATTGGATGATACTACCTTATGTGAAGATGGCATCGTAGCGGCTGTGAGCGAATATGAAGTGCTCGTAGAACTGTATGGGGCCAACCCAAACAATTCCCTGAATTGGGGAGACACTTTGGACGACCAAACCATGGCGGCTTGGGAAGGTGTAACCATATCTGGGGGCCATGTAACAGAGTTGCAAGTGTCAAACAAAAAAATAGATGTACTACCACAATCGATTGGACAATTACCCATGTTGGAATCGTTCAAATTAAACGGGAACAAGCTAACGATACTACCAAATGAATTCTTCGATCTTGTCAATTTAGTTTGGTTGGAACTGGACTCCAATAATATTGTTCAAATACAGGAAGACCTAGGCAATTTGGTCAATCTGGAATATTTAAAATTAGGTGATAATTCATTCACTTCCCTACCGGACAGTATAGGTAATCTCGTTAACCTAGAATCACTGCAAGTAGATAGCACTTTTAAATTTTTATTTTTTGGAATACAGGGTCTGTCCGAATTGCCAGAAACTCTTGGAAACCTTAAACGTTTGACCCATGTCACAATAAAAGGACATGGATTTACTTCCCTACCGAACAGTTTTAAAAATTTGAACAGTCTTTTTTATTGTGATTTATCCCTTAACAAGTTAGTCACACTGCCAAATGACCTGAATGGGTTATCAAGTTTGGAAACCTTGATATTGAACGAAAATGGATTAAGCGTTCTCCCCGAAAGTATAGGTGATATAGCTACCCTTAAAACACTATGGGTGCACAATAATAACATAACCGTTTTGCCAAATGCCATTGGTGATTTGTTGAATCTAACGGAATTGGAAGCTTTCAATAATCAAATAGAGGTGTTGCCCAGTTCTATCGGGAACCTACGCAACCTGATTAAATTGAACTTTAGTGGCAATCAACTAGAAGATGCTGATATCCCGAGTGAGTTTTTCAATCTTACTGCCCTTAAAAAATTGTTTTTATCTACAAATGAATTCACTTCAATACCTAGTGAAATAGGCAATCTGACTGAATTGGAAGAACTATTCTATACGGATAACACTTCAATGAATGAGGTTGCCCCTGAGCTGGAAAATCTTATCAACTTAAGATCATGTGGTCTTAAAGGCACGAGCATCACTTCGCTACCCCCAGAAGTTTGCGCCATGCGTACGGGTGGCAACGTCAACACGAGCTTCATAGTAGATGGTGATATTGATGACTACTGTCAATAGCAACCAAGCTAGGTAGCACACTAAATCAAGTCTATTCTTTAAAACATTTAATAATCATAAAACATATTATCATGAAAAGTAATGTATATCTATTCGCCATGTTCATTTTCTCCTTGCTCATCTTGCAAACCTCTTGCAGTAAAGACGATGGACCTCCAGTTGAGGAGGAGGAGGAAAAAAAAGAAGAAGAAAACGACGATAATGAAGAGGGTTCTGACCCCACAGGGCAACAACCGCAATTGACCTCAGATTATCTGGCATTAAAAGCCCTTTATGAAGCTAACGATGGCAATACCCTGGGGTGGAATTTAGACGATACCACCATGCAAAGCTGGAGCGGCGTCGAACAAGAAAATGAACGGGTTACCGAGTTGAATATAGAAGGTAAGGGCATTAAGACATTGGTACCTGAAATTGGGAATCTTGAAAAGTTGACCTTATTGGATGCCGGCAAAAATACACTGACCCGATTGCCCGAAGAACTTGGGCAGCTCAATGAACTGGCCCAATTGTTCCTACGTGAAAATAGTTTGGTGGAAATACCGGAAAACGGTTTGCCCATAGCATTAGTAACACTTGGGCTGGCTGAAAACAAATTGACCGAACTGCCCATTAGTTTTCAAAATCTGGATAAGTTGGAGATTTTAAACCTGTCAGGAAATTTCCTTGAAGGGATACCCAAGGAAATGGGCGATTTTAACGAAATGAGAATATTGGATTTTTCAAACAATCGAATTCAAGAAGTACCGGAAGAATTGGGACAATTACAAGGATTGGAGTATTTGGGGCTTCTACAAAATGATTTCACGTCAATTCCACAAGAGGTATGCAACCTTGATGAATTCGGAAAAACGGAAATTGGCAAAGATCGCAATGTCACTTGTAATCTACTGTTCTATCAATACAAAGGATTAAAGGCCCTTTTTGAAACCAATCCTGGTAACCTGTTGGATTGGGGAGCTACATTGAACGATGTTACCATGCAGAATTGGCAGGGACTGATTTTTGACCAAAACGGCAATCTCTCAGAAATTTATACAAGTGGTTTTGGACTGGCCAATATTCCTCCAGAAATAGGCAACCTCAGACATGTTTCGATCATAACGCTCAGAAATAATGGTATTGTAGAACTACCGGCCGAAATAGGTTTGTTGGCGTGGGTACAAGAGCTTTTTCTTAAAGATAATAACTTAAAAAGTCTCCCCGCGTCCATAGGTAATCTTAAGAACCTAACGCATTTGGAGTTACGGGATAATGAGTTGGAATCTATTCCCGATACCATGGGCAATATGGACGATATTGAAATACTCAATCTTTTTGGAAATCAATTGACAACGGTACCTATTACACTTGCCGATCTAGAACCTACGATTGATGAACTGCATCTTACGGACAATAATATCACATCGTTGCCCATAGAGATTTGCGGGATGCCATCATTACAGATAGAAAATGGTATCTGCCCTTGATATAAAACCCTTTGAAATTACATTATGAAAAATAAATTGTTCATTTTAATCATGCTCGCCTGTGCCTTAATTTTACTCAATATGGCCTGTAGCAAAGACGATGCACCACCGCCTTCTGAAAAAGAAGAGGAAAAGGAAGAAGAAAATGATGGAAACGAAGAAGGTTCGGATCCTATGGGCCAACAACCGAAATTGACCGCAGATTACCTTGCCCTAAAGGCCCTTTACGAGGCCAATAATGGTAATACGTTGGGGTGGAATTTGGATGATACGAGTATGCAAAGCTGGCAAGGGGTAGGTCAAGAAAACTCGAGAGTAGTTCGAGTAGATGCCATGAATAAAGGTCTTAAAAAACTGGTGCCCGAGATAGGAAATCTTGAAATGCTCAAAGCGCTGAACCTAGGTCGAAACCAAATAGAATCGATACCTAAAGAAATGGGGCAATTGAATTCTCTGGTCGAGTTGCAGCTACAGTTCAACGAGTACATTGCTTCCTTGCCCCCAGAGCTTGTGCTACTTTCTGAACTTGAAATCTTGAATTTATCAGGAAATTCTTTGGACAGCCTTCCGTTCGAAATAGGAGAAATTTCAAGGCTAAAGCAATTTGGTCTGGCCAATAATAAATTGAAACAATTACCTCCTGAAGTGGGTAATCTCGGCAATTTGGAACTATTGAACCTAAGCGGAAATGAGTTGACCTCCTTACCGGAAAGTATTGGAAATCTAGTCAATCTTACGATTTTAAACATCAAAGACAATGACCTAGTTTTGATTTCGCAAGAAATCTGTAATCTCGAAGATGAAGGCGATACGGTCATCAATAAAGACAATAGGGTTCGGTGTAATCTAATCCCTATTCATTATGAAGCCTTGGTTGCTTTGTACAATGCCAATCCGAACAATACTTTGGGTTGGGATTTATCGGATACCAGCATGCAAAGTTGGTTCGGGCTCTCTTTTTTTCCTGACGGATCCGTTTCTCAACTGAGACTAGCATTTACGGGGATAACCAGAATTCCTAAGGAAATAGGTGATATTAAGGGACTTGAATTTATAGATTTTGGTGATTTGTACATTGAATATATAGCACCGGAAATAGGAAACTTAACGAGCCTTGAAACACTTTCCGCGCCCTACGCCAGACTCAATGTAATTCCACCTGAAATTGGGAAGCTCGTAAACCTACGTAATTTGTATCTCAATAATAATAGACTCGAAGAACTACCTAAGGAACTTGGTAACTTACCAAAGTTGGAACAGCTTCATTTGAATGATAATCTTTTGGAATCGATTCCAGATGGGTACAATAATCTCATTACACTTGACAAGGTAATATTATCAAATAATAATTTATCGGAAGTACCCAGTGCATTTATTGGACTTCCACAACTCACCGCCATTTATTTTGATGGAAATCCTTTGGCAGACCCTTTGTCGCTAGAGCTGTGCGAGCTATATAGTTCAGGAATATTATCTCTAGATGCTTCACAAATAAGCACCTCTGGCTGCCCAACTCCTTAATAACCAAAAAGCGAATAAAATGAAAAATAACATAATTAAATACAGTGTATTGGGTTACATGTGCCTACTTTTTTTTACCGAAAAGGTTGAGGCCCAACGAAAAAGCTCGGTGCGTGTAAAAAACTCACGGGTGGTCGTAAAAAAAAGAGCTAAAGTTCGTCCAGTTCGCGTCAAACGCGTTGCCCATTACGGCTATCGTGGTCTCCCGAGTTGGGGAAAAACCGTAAGAACGGTTAGCGCAGGATTTATCGGCGTTAGATTTGGTGGTATCGGGTATCGTTTTCATAACGGTGTCTGGTATCGCCCAAAAGGGAGAAAATTCATTGTGGCTAGGGCCCCTTTTAGCGTTCGCGTTCGGGTACTTCCAGTAGGATACCGTAGCGTGGCGGTAGGTTCGAATACCTATTTCTATTACTATGGCACCTATTATGAAAAAGTATCCAATAAGGATGAATACGAAGTGATACAACCTCCTATTGGTGCCCAAGTGGATGCATTACCGGAGGGATATGAAGTTGTGGAAATCAATGATAAGGAATATTTCAAATTTGAAAATACCTATTACGAACCTATAATCGATAATGCGAAAATGGAATATTATATGGTTGTTGCACCAACGGAATTGAACTAAAACAGCGTTATGATAAAGGCTATCCACATTAACACCATTATTCTTTTTTGGGGACTTATATCCGTGGTATCGTGCGGTAAGGATGATGTAAGTCCATCTTCCGAAGGAACGGAAAATATCCAAGAATCCCAGACCGAAACCGTAGTTACCATAAGCAATGGAGACCAACGGGAATACATCGTGTACACGCCATCGACCTATGATGAAAAGAACGAACATCCCTTGGTATTTCAATTACATGGCAGTAGTGGCAACGGTGAAAAGTTTTATACCATTTCCGGTTGGAATGCGCTTGCGGAGCAGTACAACTTTATCGCGGTGTACCCGACTTCATATATCTATGACCTAAGACTGAACGGTTGCGGCAACGATTTGGTGACCAAATGGAACAACTATAATCTTCCGAAAGAAGTCTGCCCCACAGAAACCCTGCGAGACGATACGGCCTTTTTCAATCAGATATTGGATGAACTGATCAATGCCTATAGCATTGACGAATCAAGGATTTATATGGCCGGCTTTTCCAACGGTTCAGGTATGGTTTCACGATTGGCGGTAGAATTATCCGACAGAATCACAGCGGTTGGAGGCTTGGCAGGATTTTTTCCCGAGGATACCATCTACGCACCGAAACGCATACGACCGTTACATCTCATGTTGGGCACTACGGACGAGAAAATTGCTTATCGCACGATTTTTCAAGATACCATCCCTCTGGATTTTCAACAGTTGTTCACAGACCCTACTTTGAGAGGCATCACACAGACCTATATCAAAACCTTTGATCTAGACCCTAATTACTCGGTAACGGATTCTACCGAATATACCTTAACCGCCACTTTTGAGGGCAACTCCGGAGAACCTGACCATTTAATGAAGTTCACGATTTGGAAAGATTTGGGCCATTTTTTCCCCAACCCAGATGACCGTGACGGCGCGGCCGATGTGCTATGGAAATTTTTTGAACGCTATTAATATCTATAATATCTTTAAGTGTTACCACTATATTACCTTGGAACGACTTCAAATTCATGGAAATGAAAATAAATAAGCGCTCATGGAAATCCACTTTGAAATTGCAACTTTAGAAGATTTACCTGACATTTTAGAAATGATGCAAGATTTCAATGCCATTGACAACTATCCTTTCAACGTAAAAATCACGGAACAAACCCTAATGGATTTTTTGGGCAATACGTCATTGGGAAGGCTTTGGCTGACTTATATGGATGATAAAATTGTTGGATATGTAGTCTTGACCTTCGGCTTTAGTTTCGAATACAAAGGACGTGATGCATTCATAGATGAATTTTTTATAAAGAAAGATTTTAGACATAAAGGCATTGGCAAAAAAACAATGAAATTTGTACTGACCGCGGCAAAGAAATTACATGTCAACGCCATACACTTGGAAGTAGAAAAACATAACAAAATTGGGAGTAAACTATACTTGAAATCAGGGTTTAACAGTACCGACAGAGATTTGCTTACAAAGTGTTTAATTGAATGATTTCCTTGAAACAGAGCCTAACTAGATTTTTTATCCCACAAAAAGAACGTTTTAATGTACTCTATTTACATTTCTTTCATTTATGCTTTTGACTGCCTTTTTATTAAACTACTTTGGACAATATGCAGCATTCCCTGTTTCTAGGATGCACTACACTTATAATTCTTGAGTCCTAATTAACTCCTGGAAGTGAAAAAAGATAAGTTCGTTAAAAGTTCAAACCATTAAAACATTGAAAACAAGAAACGTACCTGCAAAATTGGATATTTAGGTAGTAATAAAAAGCTCTTTAAATATTTGATTTAAAGAGCTTTATAAAAAGTGTGACCCCGGAGGGATTCAAACCCCCAACCCTCAGAGCCGAAATCTGATGCGCTATTCAGTTGCGCCACGGAGCCAATAATAGTAATCAAAACGAGTGCTTTAAAACCTTAAAAACACTACAAAATAAACTCTTGAATCTTAATTCAATTTCTTTTTTACAATGTTGGATATGGTCTTACCATCTGCCTGGCCGGCCAGTTCTTTGGAAACCATACCCATGATTTTTCCCATGTCTTTCATTCCATTGGCACCCGTAGCATCAATCGTTTGTACGACTACTTTCTCTATTTCTTCCTCGGTCAGCTGTTCTGGTAAAAACCGTTCTATCACGGCAGCCTGTGCCAATTCGGGTTTCGCTAAATCCGCTCTTCCCTGCTCGTTGTATATTTCGGCACTGTCTTTACGTTGTTTTACCAGCTTCTGCACCAATTTTATTTCGTCTTCTTCTGACAAACTTCCTTCCCCACTCGTCTGGGCCAACAACAAGGCAGATTTTATGGCTCGCAACGACTCCAATGCTACGGTATCCTTGGCCTTCATAGCCATCTTCATTTGCTCCATTACTTTTTGCTGCAATCCCATGTCAATACGTTTAGCGGATGCGAAGATAAAAAATAAACCTGAAAACTACATTTGTTTTCAGGTTTTAAAACTCGGTTCAAACTAAGCGTATATCAAAATTAATCCACATTATCGTGCAAGAACGAATTGTTGGAACGCAACTGAATCTCATCGTTACTATCCTCACCCAAAGTTGTTCTAGACACCTTACTCTCAGAGGGTTTTTCATTTAAACTTACCCCTTGCCGCTTGTAGGCTGGCTCTTTTTCGATTTCATCTACATTATTAAGACTATTCTGAAACTTGTAATTGAAGTCCTTTAACTTCCGCCGGCGCTCATCTGCACGTTCCTTCAACAACTCTTCCAACGGAGTTTCCATCGGGTTTATTTCTTGAACTGTTGACTCTTCAACTTCCTCACTTGCAATTGTTTTCTTTTCGAAAATCAGTTCTTCTTCCTTCAATTTAGGTTCAAACTCTTCCGATTTGGATTTGGCACCCGTTAATTTTTGCTCCAACTCCATATAATCATCCAAACTATAGCGCTTCTCCCCTTCTTTATTGTATTCAAGCACGGGAATTACCTCAACGTGCTCATTTACCTCCATATCCTTCACATCTTCACTTAAATTGAAGGTAATCACGTTTTCTTTTTCTTCCTTATCATCATTCTTGGACAAGGGCATGTCAAAACTAAAGGCAAATTGGTCCTCCTCGATTTTCTCAGAAGTAACAGTTTCGGGTTCCACTACTTCAATATCAGCAAGTGAATCCTTGGAGTCAATAATGATGAAATCATCTTCAGAAACATTATCGGCCACTACTTCTTCGTAAAAAACATTGAAATTTTTGATGTAGCTGGAAGTCGGAATCAAATTCATCTCTTCTTCTTCCAAAACATGCTTGATTACCGGTTCAAAAACGTCCTCTTCCTCTATCAATTGATGTACTACCGGTGTATTCATCAAATTCTGTTCGGCTTTTTGTTCATCTTCCAACGTATGGATGATTTTTTTTGATTCCGTATTCACGATATCATCTTGTTGGTCTACGTTAAATCCCGTAGCGATTACGGTAACGGCGATAGCCTCGCCCAAATCCTCATCTTCTCCCACACCCATGATAATATTGGCACCATGGCCGGCCTCAATCTGGATATGGTCATTGATTTCACCAATTTCATCAATCGTGATTTCTTGGGAACCCGAAACGATAAGCAACAATACATTTTTGGCTCCCTGTATTTTATTATCGTTCAATAGCGGGGAATCCAAGGCCTTCATAATCGCTTCATTGGCCCTTGCAGAACCCGATGCTATTGCCGAGCCCATGATAGCTGTACCGCTGTTGGAGAGTACGGTCTTCGCATCGCGTAAATCTATATTTTGCGTGTAATGGTGCGTTATGACCTCGGCAATACCGCGAGCGGCAGTCGCCAATACTTCATCTGCTTTGGAAAAGCCGGCCTTAAAACCCAAGTTACCGTAAACTTCCCTAAGCTTATTATTGTTGATCACTATGAGTGAATCTACATTTGAACGTAATTTTTCGATACCTATCTGAGCTTGTTGACATCTGTTTTTACCTTCAAATTGAAACGGCATGGTAACGATTCCTACCGTTAGAATATCCATTTCTTTTGCCTGTTTGGCAATAACGGGAGCAGCACCAGTACCTGTTCCCCCGCCCATACCGGCTGTTATGAAGACCATCTTTGTAGTATGGTCCAGCATGCCTTTGATATCTTCCATGCTTTCGATTGCTGCCTGTTCCCCTACTTCGGGATTGGCACCAGCACCCAGTCCTTCGGTTAGTGATACGCCCAATTGAATCTTATTCGGGACCGAGCTGTTCGTCAATGCTTGATGATCTGTGTTGCAGATCACAAAATCCACTCCGTTTATTCCGGCCTGGAACATGTGGTTGATGGCATTACTGCCTCCGCCACCTACGCCAATGACCTTTATTACGTTGCTTTGATTCTTGGGTAAATCAAAGGATATACTATCTAAATCAGTGTTTTTGCTCATGTTTTTTATATTACTGGTTACTATATGTATTGATTGATGTTTTACTCCGCATTATCCAAAAAGTCTTTCAATTTTTCGGACCATTTATCAAAAACGGATTTACGTTCCTTTCTTACCTTGGCCGCATTGGTACTTTGCTCTTCATGACCGGCAAAGGCCATTTCTTTTTCATGGTTTTCTTGAACTACTTCCTCTTCTGCGGCTTTGTTTTTTTCCTTATTCTTGATGGCGTTCATTAAAAGCCCTACTGCCGTTGCATATAAAGGGCTGGCAATCTCAGCTTCGGAATCCCCGGCCAAATGTTCGTTGGGATATCCTATCCTAGTATCCATTCCCGTGATATATTCCACCAATTGCTTCAAGTGTTTTAATTGGCTCCCTCCCCCTGTCAAAACAATACCTGCTATCAATTTTTTCTTTTGCTCCTCGTGACCGTAGTTCTTTATCTCTACATATAC
This sequence comes from Costertonia aggregata, assembly GCF_013402795.1. Lineage (GTDB taxonomy): Bacteria > Bacteroidota > Bacteroidia > Flavobacteriales > Flavobacteriaceae > Costertonia > Costertonia aggregata. Next base: position 692,943 of record NZ_CP058595.1, read on the forward strand.
TTGCTCCACGATTTCGACCACTCTGGCATGAATAATCTTGGATAGGTTTTTTAAGGTAATCTCTTTGGGCTCCCTTCCCCTAAGACCAGGTATCGAAACTATTTCATTGTCCTTATTTTCCCCTGGCCAGGCAGAACCAAATTTCATTTTTAACAGCTCAGCCTGCTTCTCGATTATAGAGCAACCTTCCTTAATGTCTTCGGTAATGACGCCGCCGCCAAAAGGAATCACGGCGGTATGGCGAATGATACCGTCCTTGAAAATGGCCAAATCGGTAGTACCGCCCCCAATATCTATCAGTGCAACGCCCGCTTCTTTTTCTTCTTGACTTAAAACTGCATCCGATGAAGCCAAGGGTTCCAATGTGATGTTATCCAAATCCAATCCGGCACTTTTAATGCACCGCCCTATGTTTTTGATGGATGAAACCTGCCCAACGACCACATGAAAGTTGGCTTCCAAGCGACCACCGTACATCCCGATAGGCTGTTTTATCTCTGCTTGCCCATCCACTTTGTATTCTTGTGGCAATACATGTATGATCTCCTCACCGGGAAGCATGACCAACTTGTATACTTGGTTACACAGTTTATCCAAATCATCATCATTGATGACTTCTTCGGAATCTCTTCTGGTGATGTAATCGCTATGTTGCAGACTTCGAATATGCTGCCCTGCTATACCTACGACTACGGAGCCTATTTTTAGACCTGAATTTACCTCTGCTTCTTCTACAGCTTGTTGAATTGATTTGATGGTCTGCGTAATGTTGTTGACCACGCCACGGTGCACACCCAAACTTTTGGACTTGCCGATACCCAAAACCTCTATCTTACCATACTCGTTTTCCTTACCGATTATGGCCACTATTTTGGTAGTTCCTATGTCTAACCCTACTGAATAATTACCTTGTTCCATTAGTTTATATTTTGGTGCACACTACTTGATTGTTGAACTCTAAGCTCACTAGATTATATTTTTCCAGTGTTTTATCCTTTGCGGCCTTGGTATAGAAAGCCTTGAAATTGTTGAATTTTTCCTCCAAACCGTCAACTCCACCCAAATTCACCGTAAAATCATCCGTCCTGAACTTTAGTTGATAGTTTTCCTCTTCTGTTATATGTATTCCTATCACGTTCTTTCTCAAAAAATCATCGCCATTTATGTGTTTTAAAATCACATATGCGTCCTCTAGGGTTTGCCCGGTTATCTTGCCCGTAATTATGGGAACCCTTGCAGAATGATTCTTGGACAATGGCATGCGTTTGCCCTCATCATCCATATAAAATTTTGAATTCCCCTCTATTCTTCCGATTGGTCGCCTTTGGACAATTTTTGACGTAAGCTTACCATCTACAGTAAGATAAACTTGGGCACTTTTTACCATTTTATTGGCCTGCAAGACCTCTTCTATAGTATTCAAAACTAATTTTTCTTTGGGTACGTTTTCTAAGGCACCGTAATTTTGTATTAACAATTTATTAACCATGGCATGTGAGATATACAGATTCTCACTACCTAAAAACTCAATATTCAACTTACTGATTTTCTTATGGTTACTTCTTTGGTTGGCAAAAGCATACAATCCCGATACTATGGCGAGCAAGACGATTATTTTTATGTAGTTCCAATTAATTCGCATAGGTAAATTCTTCTTTTATCTTTGATATTTCCAATCCTATATCCCCTGCGCCCATAGTAATGAGCACTTGAGGGTTTTGCTTTTTTATTTCGCTGACCAGTTTGGACTTTGCTATCACTTTTTTGTTCTGATTATCTATTTTTTTCAGTAACCAATCCGATGTGATTCCCGGTAAGGGTTCTTCCCTAGCAGGATAAATATCCAACAACAAAATACTGTCAAAATTGGATAAACTTTTTGCAAAATCATCTGCAAAATCCTTTGTTCTTGAAAAGAGGTGGGGCTGAAAAACAGCTAGTGTACTTTTGTCGGCATGCATTTCCGAAACAGCATCAAAAACCGCATTTATCTCGGTCGGATGATGGGCATAATCGTCGATAAAGACAAAGTCGTCCCTCTTTATTCGATATGAAAATCTTCTTTGCACACCTTTAAAGGTTTCCAAAGCTTTGGCAAGGCGATAGGGTGGGGAACCTGCTTGTACCGCCATTGCAAAAGCGACCAGACCGTTCAGCAAATTGTGTCTTCCCGGTTTATTAAATCTAACTCCAGTCACAACAGTGTCAGGAGTTCCCAAATCAAAAATGTAGGTGCCATGTTCTATTTTCAGGTTTTTTATGCAGTAATCAGAATCGTCTTCTATGCCATAGGTGATACCTTGTAAAGGCAAGCCGCTTTTAACAAATAATTTGCCCCCCGGCTTTATACAGCCCACAAAATCCATAAATGATTTTTTGATGTTTTTGTCATCACCGTAAATATCCAAATGATCCGCATCCATTGATGTTATGCAGGCCACATTTGGGGATAACCTTAAAAAAGAACGGTCATATTCATCGGCTTCCACGACCGAGTATTCTGTACCTTCCAAAAGAAAATTACTATTGAAGTCTTCCGATATCCCCCCAAGAAATGCCGTCAAAGGTGTTCCCGTTTCTTTTAGTAGGTGGGCGAGTATGCCTGACGTTGTAGTTTTGCCATGCGTTCCCGCTACGGCAAAACAGAATGTATCTTTTGTAATCAGCCCTAAAACTTCCGAACGCTTTTTTATATCAAACCCATTGTTTATAAAATATTGATATTCCGTATGATTGTTGGGTACCGCTGGCGTATATACTACCAGGGTATTGTTTGGGTTCTTGTACATATCCAAAATCAACGAAATATCGTCCGAATAGTGAATATCGACCCCGATAGCACTTAACTCTTGCGTTAAAGGGGTTTTGGTCTTATCATAACCCGCAACATTCATTTGAATGAACCTAAAATAACGAGCCAAGGCGGACATACCTATACCTCCTACCCCTATGAAGTAAACGTTATGTATGTTCTCTAAATTCATCATTACAAAAGCTTAGCTATTTCGTCCACAATATGCTTAGTAGCATTTGGCAATGCCAACTTCCTTATATTTTTCCCCAATTTTTCTTGATTGGCCTGAGAAAGAAATACATCCGAAAACGTATTTTCAAATTCCTCTTCCAAGTTTTTCTCCTGTATTATCAATGCTGCATCTTTTGATACCAATGCCTGTGCATTTTTAGTTTGATGGTCTTCGGCCACATTCGGCGATGGAATAAAAATCACCGGTTTACCTACAATACATAATTCCGATACCGATCCTGCCCCCGCCCTTGATATGATGATATCTGCAGCGGAATAGGCGAAATCCATTCTGTTTAAAAAGGCATAAACCTTTACATTTTCAGAGCCGTACCGTTTGTAGGTTTCGAAATACAGTTTACCACACTGCCAAATAATCTGTACGCCAAAGGTTTTTAGAAAATCTAGTTTTTCCTCTATCAAATCGTTGATACGCCTGGCACCTAAACTACCTCCCAACACCAATAGTGTTTTTTGTTTGGAATCAAGGCCGAAAAAATCAAAGACTTTGTGGCGATCAACTTCAGCGTTGACCAGATTACCCCTAATCGGATTACCCGTTTTTACAATTTTATCCGCAGGAAAAAACCTTTCCATACCATCATAAGCAACACAGATTTTTTTGGCTTTTTTGGCCAATAGTTTATTGGTAATCCCCGCATAAGAATTCTGCTCTTGCAGCACACACGGCAGACCTTTTTCCGAAGCCACTCTCAACAAAGGTCCACTAGCAAAGCCACCAGTGCCTACAACGGCATTGGGCTTGAACCTTTTAAGTATACTTCTTGACTTCATTAAACTGCTTATTACCTTAAACGGAAACATCAAATTTTTCAAAGTGAGTTTTCTTTGTATTCCACTGATCCAAAGGCCTTCAATTTTATATCCTGCCTGTGGCACTTTCTCCATCTCCATTCTATCTTTTGCCCCGACAAACAAAAACTCGGCATCTGGATATCTATTTTTCAATTCATCGGCGATTGCGATTGCCGGATAAATATGCCCGCCTGTACCCCCTCCAGAAAGTATAAATCTATAATTGCCCACTTAATACTTCTAAAGGGTTTGTATCATCTATTACCGAATTCTTTTTGCCTACCGTTATTTCCTTATTACTAGCGCTGAGGACTATACCTATTGCCAAGCATGTCATCCATATGGATGTACCCCCACTACTGATCAAAGGCAATGTTTGTCCCGTAACCGGAAACAGCTCTACCGCTACGGCCATGTTTATAAATGCCTGGAATACAATTGGAAGGCCGACACCCACAGCCAATAATTTTCCGAAAATGGTCTTGCTCCCATTGGCCACGACCACAATTCTAAAAAGCAGTAACAGGTAAAAAAATAATAGCACCAGCCCACCTATGAGGCCGTACTCCTCAATTATGATGGCATAGATAAAGTCGGATGAACTTTGCGGTAAAAAGTTTTTCTGTATGCTCTTTCCCGCTCCCTTACCCACAATACCACCAGTAGCAATCGCTATTTTTGCCTTTTCAATTTGATAATCGGCCTCGATATCCTCACCGTTCATAAAACTCTCTATCCTGTTTTCCCAAGTATCAATACGATTGTTGAACAGATCCGGAAAAGCTTTGGCCGTGAGTATAAATAACGTAAGCACCAAAAGACCGGAGCCCACTATTCCCAATAAATATTTTATGGGATACCCCCCCAGAAAGCAAAGCATTAAAACCATAAAGAAAATAATGGCGGCAGTCGAAAAATTGGCAGGTAAAATAAGTATCAATACCAAGAATACAGGTACCCACAAAGGCAAGATACTTTCTTTGAAGGTGATGGTCTTATCCTTGATCTTTGTTAGGTACCTCGCCACATAAATCATGAGCACAACGGCAGCTAAATTAGAGGTCTGAAAAGTAAAGCCCACCACTGGCAACCGAATCCACCTACTGGCATTGGCACCATCAATCGTAGTGCCTTGCGCCAAAGTATATACCAAAAGCACCAGCACTATAGGCATCGCAATTATGGACAAGCCCTTAAAAAAATGAACGGGAATCCTGTGTATACCATAAATAATACCAAAGCCCAAAAACAGTAATAGGCCGTGCTTGAGCAAATGGCCAATATTGGTACCATTCCCCACTACATATACCAAGTTGCTACTGGCACTGTATACAGGCAAAAAGGAAAACAAGGCCAATAGGGCTACCACTCCCCAAATAGCCTTATCCCCTTTTATATTTTTGAAAAATGCCAACACGTTTTATAAATTTTTTATCGCTTCCTTAAATTGATTTCCCCTATCCTCATAATTTTCGAACAGGTCAAAACTGGCACATGCAGGTGACAACAATACCGTATCGCCTCGCTCTGCTATTTTATAGGCAACTTTTACCGCTTCGGTCATGGCATAGGTCTCGACCAAAAGGTCAACTACATTGCCAAAAGCATCCTTTATTTTGGAATTATCTTCGCCCAGACAAATAATCGCCTTTACTTTTTCCCGCACCAAAGGCATTAACACCTTATAATCATTGCCTTTATCAACCCCACCAACAATCCAAACCGTTGGTGTGCTCATGCTATCCAAAGCGTAATACGTAGCGTTTACGTTTGTTGCCTTGGAATCGTTTATATATTGTGCATGATGAATTTTCAAGACTTTTTCCAAACGATGGGGAGCCCCTTGAAAATTTTCTATGCATTGTCGAATCGTTTCCTTTCGGATACCTACCAATTTGGCTGCCGCAGAAGCTGCCATAGTATTCTTGAGGTTGTGTTTTCCTTCTAAAGCCAAAGTGTCCGTTTGCATCGTAATCGTATTGTTTTGAATTGTTAGTTGTATTTTATCGTTCTTGAGATATGCCCCTGTTCCCAGCTCCTTTTCTATGGAGAATGGAATCAAGGTAGATTTGATAGGGTTGTTTTTGAGCCATTTGGTTATGACCTTGTCATCAGCATCATAAATGAAAAAATCATTCTCGTTCTGGTTCATGGCTATCCTGAATTTGGAAGCGATATAATTTTCGAACTTATACTCATATCTATCCAAATGGTCTGGTGTAATATTCGTTAGTATGGCAATGTGCGGTCTAAAATCTACGATACCATCTAACTGAAAACTGCTGATTTCCAACACATAGTACCTAAAATCGTTTTCTGCGACCATTTTGGCATAACTATCACCAATATTACCGGCCATTCCCACATCATAGCCACCTTGTCTCAATATATGATCCGCCAACATGGTCGTAGTGGTTTTACCATTGCTTCCGGTTATTCCTATGATGATGGCATCTGTATATTTTGATGCAAATTCAATCTCTGACACCACGGGAATTCCCGCTTCCACCAATTTTTTGACCAAGGAAACCTTATCTGGAATCCCAGGGCTTTTCATCACCACATCCGCATTTAAAATATTAGCTTCGGTATGCTGGCCTTCTTCCCAATCAATCTCAAAATGTTCAAGAACTTTTATATACTTTTCTTTTATTTTTCCTTTATCGGATACAAAAACATCATATCCCTTTTGCTTTCCCAAGATGGCCGTACCAACACCACTCTCACCACCGCCCAGTATTCCCAAACGTTTCATTTATCGCACTTTTAAGGTCACAAAGGTTATTATGGCCAACAAGATGCCCACAATCCAAAAACGCACGACAATCTTGCTTTCGTGATATCCCTTTTTTTGATAATGATGGTGCAGCGGAGCCATCAAAAAAATCCGTTTGCCCTCACCCAGCCTCTTTTTGGTATACTTAAAATAACCTACTTGCAACATGACGGAAATGGACTCCGCAAAGAAAATACCGCACAGTAATGGGATCAATAGTTCTTTACGCACAATAATGGCTATGACCGCAATTACACCTCCTATGGTCAAGCTACCCGTATCACCCATAAAAACTTGGGCCGGAAAGGCATTGTACCATAAGAAACCGACCAAAGCTCCCACAAAAGCAGCTATGAACACAACCAATTCCCCAGCATCGGGAATAAAGAAAATATCTAGATAATCCGAGAAAATAGCATTACCGGACACCCATGCGAAAATCCCCAACGTGAGTACTATTATGGCCGACGTGCCGGCGGCCAAGCCATCGATTCCGTCAGTTAAGTTGGCGCCGTTGGATACTGCTGTCACGATAATGATAACAATGGGAATAAATATGAGCCACGCATATTTTTCGAGACCGTCCCCTGCCCATGAAATAAAATCACTGTAGTCAAATTCATTGTTCTTGAAAAACGGTACGTTGGTCTTTGTCGACTTTATTTCTTCCCATTCTATTTTTTCTGTTGTATTGACCATAACTGCACCATCTACTATTTTTTCTTTTAAGGTCACACCTTGGTGGAAGTAGAGCGTTGCCCCCACTACCAAACCAAGCACTACTTGCCCCATTACCTTGAACCTGCCCTTTAAACCCTGTTTGTCTTTTTTGAAGACTTTGATATAATCGTCAACAAAGCCGATGACTCCCATCCATATAGTGGTCACTATCAATAAAATCACATAAATATTCTCTAGTTTGGAGAAAAGAAGTACCGGAATCAAAGTTGCCATTATGATGATGATACCGCCCATAGTTGGTGTACCCGCCTTCTGCTTTTGACCTTCCAATCCCAAATCACGAACCGACTCCCCTATTTGCTTACCCTGCAGAAAAAGAATGATGCGCTTGCCGTATACCGTCGCAATTATCAAGGACAACAATACGGCCATAGCAGCCCTAAAGGTCAAAAACCCAAATAGGCTTGCTCCTGGCAATTGGTATTGTTTTTCCAAATAATCAAAGAGATAGTATAGCATGTATTAAAATTCCAGTTCAAGGCTCAAGTTCAAATTGAGCTTTTTGATTATTATTTTATTTGTTCAAATCTTTCAAAAGTTCCTTTACTATTTTAAAGTCATCAAAATCGGTACGCTTGCCATTAGTTTCTTGATAGGTCTCGTGGCCCTTGCCCGCCACCAAAATTATATCGTTGGCCATGGCCAATTGGCATGCCGTTTTGATGGCATGCTTTCTATTTTCTACAGATAAAGTTTTTTTTACGTTCTGCGCTTCTACTCCAGCCTCCATTTCTTCAATAATGGCCGAAGGCAGCTCCGTTCTTGGATTATCGGACGTAAAAATGGCCGTATTGCTCATTTCCGAAGCGATATGACCCATAACCGGACGCTTAGACTTGTCGCGATCACCACCACACCCCACGACGGTGATAACGTTTTCATTTCCAGTCCTTAATGTGTTAATTGTATCAAGCACATTTTTTAGCGCATCCGGCGTATGGGCATAATCAACAATAGCCGTTATTTTCTTTTTTGATATGTAATATTGAAATCTACCGTCGACATTTTCCAGCTCGCTCAACAAGCGAAGCGTCTCCAATTTTTCCAAGCCTAGCAAATCTGCCGTGGCGTATATGGCCAACATGTTATAGGCATTAAAATGGCCTATTAATTTGCTCCAAAGTTCATTATCATCAATCTTCAACAATTGTCCGCTGAACTGGTTTTCCAAAATCTGTGCCCTATAATCGGCATAGGTTTTTAGGGCATAGGTCACCTTTTTTGCCTTGGTGTTCTGCAAAATGACCAAACCGTTCTTGTCATCAATATTGGTTAACGCAAACGCTTTTTTAGAAAGATTATCGAATAATATTTTTTTGGTGTCCCTGTACTCGGCAAATGTTTTGTGATAATCCAAGTGGTCGTGCGAAAGGTTAGTGAAAATGGCACCTTCAAAAACCAATCCTTCTGTTCTTTTTTGATGAATACCGTGCGAACTTACCTCCATAAAACAATATTCCACACCTGCGTCGTTCATCAACGCCATGTGGCTATTTATCGTCAGAGCATCTGGAGTCGTTAAATTGGTGGGATATTCCGTATCATCAACCATAATTTTAATGGTAGATATCAATCCTACTTTATAACCTGCCTTTTTGAAAAGCTGATATAGCAAACTGGTTACCGTAGTTTTACCATTGGTACCTGTTACACCCACCAGTTTTAAGTTTTTTGAAGGAGTATTGTAGTAGTTAGATGCCATTATGGCCAATGCAGCGTTGCCATTATTTACCTCTACATAAGTAATTTCGTTTACCAAATTCTCTGGCAATTGCTCACATATAACAGCTTTTGCCCCAGAATCTATCGCCGTTTCTATATAGGCATGACCGTCTACCACAGTGCCTTTTATGGCTACGAAAACATCATCTAGACCTACTTTTCTAGAATCAAAACAGATGGCGTTAACCAAAATACCCGTAGATCCGCTAACGGCGGATATACCTACTCCATATAATATGTCCTTTAAAGAGTTCAAGATAGCTCCAGTATTATTTTTTTCACTTCTTTTAAATCCGTTCCTTGAGAAATGGATTGTTTCCTTACTTTACCGTTCCCTTTTATTTCTACCTGCAGTCCTAAATTTTCCAATATTGAGACGGCATCCATTCCACTCATACCCGTAACATTGGGTACTTCTTTATATTTTTTTTGCGATTGGGCATAATAGCTTTGGTATTTTTTATCCAGTTCGGGAGTTGGCGGTCTTAAAGAATCAACCTCATCTACCAAAGGGGATGTGGCATAAATTTTTTGGGCTACGGATTTAAAAACCGGGCCCGAAACATCGGCACCGTAATACCCCACTTTCTTGTCCGGCTCATGGATTACAACAATACAGGAATATTTGGGGTCGTCTGCAGGAAAGTATCCCGCAAACGTTGATATGTATTTCAACTTATCTGGATCTTTGGATACATAGTTTTTTTGGGCAGTACCTGTTTTACCTGCCATAGAAAAATCGGAAGAATAGAGCCCATGGCCTGTACCATGCTTTTTTTCGACGGTGTTCTTCAACAATTGCCTTACCATACCTATGGTCTCCTGAGAGCATACGGACGGATTAATCACTTCTTTGTCAAACGCCAAAATAGTTCTGTTCCATTCCCTCACCTCTTTTATCAATCTAGGTTTCAACATCTCCCCGTCATTCGCGATTGCGTTATAAAAAGTCAACGTTTGCAATGGCGTCAACGAAACCTCGTAGCCATGGGACATCCACGCTAGGGAAATACCGGACCAACCCTTATCCCCAGGATACCTGATTACAGGTTTGCCTTCTCCCTTTATCGGAAGGCCCAACTCTTTATGAAGTCCCATACGCATTAATCGATTCACGTACTTTTCGGGAGTTTCCTTATAATTATTATGGATTATTTTAGCAAAAGCGGTATTTGATGATATCTCAAAGGCCTTACCAGCGGAGATTTTTCCGTAACCGCCCCATTTGGAATCACGTACCGTTCTATCATATACCTTAAACCTACCATTTTCGGTATCTATGACCGTAGATGTATCTATGACCTTATCTTCCAAAGCGGCCACCATCGACATTAATTTAAAAGTGGAGCCCGGTTCATGAGATTCCCCAACGGCATAGTTCAACCTTTCATAATATTTTCCATCGGGTGTTCTTCCCAAATTGGAAATCGCCTTGATTTCACCTGTCTTGGTTTCCATCACGATAACACAACCATGGTCGGCCTTATAATGCTCCAATTGTTTCAACAGGGCATGATGTGCAATATCTTGGATATTGATATCAATCGTAGAAATCACATCATAGCCATCCCTGGGCTCAACAATATTTTCTTGACCAATGGGTTTCCATTGGCCCTTGGCGATCTTTTGCTTTAACCTTTTACCTTCATCGCCCCTTAAATAATCCCCAAATGCACCTTCTAGCCCTACTCGGGTGATGTACCCATTTTCATCAATACGCTCATAGCCGACACTACGTTCGGCAATCTTCCCCAACGGATGTTCGCGAACAATTTTCTGCTCAACAATGAGCCCGCCCCTGTAAGGCCCTTTATTGAACAAGGGGAAATCCTTAACCGCCATATACTCGGAATAATCCAAATTACGGGCAATCAAGGCATATCTATTTTTGTTGGCCTTTGCCTTTCTAAACAGTCTTTGATAATGTGACGATGATTTCCCTAACAACTTTGAAAGTTTATCGGAAAGGGGCTTTACATTTTCTTGAAAATCATCGTTTTTGACCGTAACGGCATCAAACCTAATAGTATACCGAGATACAGAAGTCGCCAAAAGACTACCATCATCTGAATATAGATTACCGCGTGCCGGCTCAATAGTGAACATTTTTTCAGTACGCTTTTCGGCCAATTCTTTATACTTGTCACCATCTACCATTTGAATGCTTACCAGCTTCACCACAACGGCGGCCGCAAACAGAAACAAGCAAGTCGCTACTATATATAATCGGGTCAGTATGTTTTTTTCGGTCGTGGCCACTTATTCGCTTATCGTTTTTACCCTAATTTTTTTAGGCGGTGTTTTGGACGGGTACAATTCGTCCTTTTCCAGAATCTCGGTGATCTTTGATTCCAATTTCAAGCGCTGTACGTCTTTATGCACATCTACATATTCGCTTCTCAATTCTTTTACCTCTTCATTTAAAGCCGCAATTTCATGTACCTTTTTATCCGCACTGTGAGAGCTCGCTATCATGACAACGGCCAAAAAAGAGGTAAATATGATAAACAACCAGTTCTTGGGCGCATCACCGCTCACCAAAAACTTTCCTTTTAAAATGTTGAGTATGTTGTTTTTCATCAATCGCAATATGGGTTTACAACTTTTCCGCTATCCTTAATTTGGCACTCCGGGCTCTATTATTGTTTTGTATTTCTTGTCTCGACGGGACTATCATTTGCCCTACCTTTTTAAATGGGACATCAATATTTCCATAAAAATCCTTTTCGGGCTCTCCTTCAAATTGCCCTGCCCGTATAAATCGTTTTACCAGCCTATCTTCCAAGGAATGATAACTTATAACACTTAACCGCCCTCCCTTATCCAGCAAACTATGGGTTTGCTCCAAGAATTCCTTTATGACCTGAATTTCTTGATTTACCTCAATACGTATGGCTTGATATATCTGCGCCAAGATTTTGTGCTCCCTGTGCTTTGGTAAAAACCGAGCCAAAACCCCTTTTAACCTTTCGGTTGTTTTTATGGGTGATTTTTCTCGATCCTCCAATACCTTCTTTGCAATCGCATTGGCATTTCTTAAATCACCATATTGAAAGAAAACCCTTCGCAAATCATCAAATTCATAATCATTGATGACATCATAAGCCGAAATTGTATTGCGCTTGCTCATACGCATATCCAAATCTGCATCAAAACGAGTTGAAAAGCCACGTTCCGCTTTATCGAATTGATGCGAGGATACCCCAAAATCCGCAAGAATACCATCAACCTTTCTTATGCCATAGAACTTTAAATATTGTGCGATATACCTGAAATTCTCATTGATGAGCGTAAAACGATCATCATCCAATGTGTTTTCAAGTGCATCCTCATCGTGGTCAAAAGCGAAAAGTTTACCATCGCTCCCCAAGCGTTTCAATATTTCCGTGGAATGTCCGCCACCACCAAAAGTGACATCCACATACACTCCGCTTTCTTTAATATTTAGCCCGTCAACGGACTCGCTCAACAAAACAGGATTATGATACATCATCGTCCCCGTCATCTCCCATTACCTCTTCGGCCAAAGCCGCAAAATCCTCGGTTGTCTCCTCTAGCACCTTTTCATAACTCTCCTTGTCCCAGATCTCTACAATATTTATTGCAGAACTCAATACCACTTCCTTTTTTATATTGGCGACTTCCACCAAATTTTTGGGAATGAGCAATCTACCTGCCCCATCAATCTCAACAATCTTTACCCCAGCAGAGAATCTTCGTATAAAATCATTGTTCTTTTGTTTGAACTTGTTCTTCTTGTTCATCTTTTCCATAAGCAAATTGTACTCGCTCATAGGATACAATTCCAAGCAATTCCTGAACACCGATCTTTTGATGACAAAACCTTCATTTATAATAGGAGACATCTGATTTTTTAGGGCAACAGGCATCATTACCCTACCTTTGGCATCAGCTTTACAATCATATGCTCCAATGAAATTGACCACTTAAAATCGTTGATTCTATTACTTAATAACTCAAAACTACAAATTTTATTACCACATTTTACCACAAATTACCACTTTGTTAATAAATTTTGACATTTGTGACATAAATCCGATGATATTTGCCTGGTATGGTTAGGTGTTCTGCATTTTTGAAAAACATGAAGAATACAGCTCACAATTGTTTTTGAGCATACTGGTATTATTTGGAAATGTCTATATTTGCGATTGTTGAGCAGAAGAATCCTGAATGGAAGAAAAGATTATTACCGACGGTAAGTACAAGTATATTGAGATAGGGGAAGGCACACCTATCATTATTTTGCACGGGCTTATGGGCGGATTGAGTAATTTTCAAGGTGTAGCGCACCATTTTCCCGAAAAAGGCTATAAAGTCTTGATTCCCGAACTTCCCATTTACGATATGCCCATGCTCAGGACAAACGTAAAGAGCTTTGCAAAATTCTTGGAACGCTTCATAGAGTTCAAGGGATTGAAAGATGTTATTCTTTTGGGCAATTCGTTAGGCGGCCATATTGGGCTTTTACACACCAAACTGTACCCAGAAATGGTAAAAGCCCTTGTAATTACCGGTAGTTCTGGGCTTTACGAAAGTGCCATGGGCGACGGTTTCCCCAGAAGGGGCGATTATGAATTCATAAAAAAGAAAGCCCAAGATGTTTTTTATGATCCGGCCGTGGCCACCAAGGAAATCGTTGATGAAGTGTTTGCAACGGTAAATGACCGTATGAAATTGGTAAAAACACTAGCAATAGCCAAAAGTGCCATTAGGCATAACATGTCAAAAGACCTTCCGAAAATGAAAACGCCCACTTGTATAATATGGGGCGAAGATGATAATGTTACCCCGCCAAAAGTGGCTACCGAGTTTCATGAGCTATTGCCCGATTCAGATTTGTTCTGGATAAAAAAATGTGGTCACGCCCCCATGATGGAGCATCCCGACGAATTCAACGCTATTTTGGATACTTGGCTAGAAAAGCGGAATTTCTAAAATCTTACAGATGAAAATAAAGTCTGCCGACTTTGTAATCAGTAATTCGGACGTATCCAAATGTCCAAAAGAACCATTGCCTGAATACGCCTTTATTGGCCGATCCAACGTAGGGAAATCTTCCCTGATCAATATGCTCATGGAGCGCAAAAACTTGGCAAAAACATCAGGGCGTCCCGGAAAAACCCAGTTGATAAACCATTTTAAAGTGAACAATAATTGGTTTTTGGTAGATTTACCAGGATATGGCTATGCACGGGTATCCAAAAAAGACAAAAAAACTTTTCAAAAATACATTACCAATTATTTTGAACAGCGCGAACAACTGGTTTGCTCTTTTGTACTGGTAGATATTAGACACGAACCCCAGAAAATAGACATGGAGTTTATGGAATGGATGGGAGAAAACGGCATTCCTTTTTGTATAGTTTTCACCAAGGCCGACAAGCTAAAACCAAAGGCTATCGAGAAGAATGTTGGGGCTTACCTTCAAAAGCTATTGGAAGACGCCTGGGAAGAAACACCACGGCATTTTGTAACATCGAGCAACAATTCGTTTGGGCGTGAGGAACTGCTTTCTTTCATAGATATCATAAATACTGATTTTAAAAAGGAGAACCAAGGGGATTTTACGTGACGCGCCGAAATAATTCTAGCCTCTCACCAATCAGTGCGATAAGCTCCTCAGCATTTTTTAAAGCATTCAACTCATCGGTTTTTATAAAAACTTCCAAGTCGGTTTTTGTTTCTGTCAAGACAATGGGAAAGGTATATTTATACCCAAACTTGGATTTATGGGATTTTGCAAATTCATCTTTATGTAAGAATTCCATTTTCAAATCAGTGTTTTTCCGAAATTTTTTCCAAACAAGGTTTTCGGTAAAGACCCCATAGGTAATATCACAAAGGCTGCATTCATATGTTTTGGGGCTAAATATTTTATGGGCGCTGTCTACAATAGTATTTTGTAAACCAGAATTTGCATTGTAAATAAAAACAAGTTTTTGCATGGTGTTATTCTTTTGATGATATCGTATGATCCAAAAGCAAGCGAAAAAGGTTAAATCTGCATTTCAACGCTAGTGCGAGAGTACTTTAAATCCCGATTATTGAGTAAAGTTATATATTTATTGAATGAACAATCGATAAAATGAAGAAGAACCAACTATTTATATATATCGTTTTCATCCTGTTTCAGATACAATGTAAGTCAACACAAAAACAAATAACTTACAGCTCGGATACACTACAAATATTACCCGCTTCCCCAAATAGTTTTATCCATATTTCTTATTTGAATACCGATGATTTTGGCAGAGTAGCCTGCAATGGGCTATTGTTCATAAACGATGGCGAGGTGGCCATTTTTGACACCCCAACAAATGAAACTGCCACAGCAGAATTACTGGATTGGATACAAAATGATTTAAAATGCACCGTTTCTGCCGTTGTCATCAATCATTTTCATGAAGATTGTCTGGGAGGCCTCAACACCTTCAGCAAACAAGGTATTCCCTCATTTGCCAGCGCCAAAACCATAACACTCGCCAAAGAACAAGGTTGGCCAATACCCGAGATAGCTTTTGAAAATAGTATGGAAATCGAAATAGGCTCTTCAAAAATCATGAACAAGTTTTTTGGCGAGGCACACACAAAAGATAATATTGTAAGCTATATTCCTGACGAAAATCTATTGTTTGCAGGTTGTATGGTAAAATCGATCGGTGCCACAAAAGGATATTTGGGTGATGCCAATACCCATACATGGAGCAAAACAATATCAAAAGTCAAAGAAGCTTATCCAGACCTAAAATTTGTTATTCCGGGCCATGAAAAACATGGAGGTAGCGAATTATTGGATTACACCATAGATCTTTTCAAAAAACAATAAAATACCGTTCCTTTACTATGATTTTAATCTCTACATTTGCCAAATCGCATGAAACCGATAATCTACATTATAGACGATAATCTGGTGTCGCAATTTGCAACGCGAATTGTTATGGAGCAATCCCAAATCCCATGCACGGTATCTTGTTTTGATGATGGCGAAGCCGCATTCAACGCATTAAACGCCGCTTTTACCAACAATAGCGATATTCCGGATATTCTTTTGTTGGATTTGAACATGCCCAAAATGGATGGATGGGAATTTCTGGAAAAATTCAAGGCATTGGAATATGATACCGATAAAATAGAAATATTCATCATATCATCGTTTACCAACTCCCAAGATAGAAATAAAACACAGGAAAATCCCCATGTTGCCGGTTATTTTGAAAAACCTTTGTCTAAGGGCAACCTGGATAAAATCCTACTTTCCAAAACACGGTAGATTATTCCTTTAGATTGAGCTTATCGGCGAAGTACTCGCAAAAATCCTTCATGGTAGCCGTCATTTTTTCATCTTGCGTTGCTTTCATGAACGTGTCGGACAAGGAAACCAGTGTTTGATGAAAAAATATTTTCATCTCGTCAACGGGCATGTCCTTGGTCCATAGGTCTATTTTGAGCGATTCTTTGTTTTTGCTGTCCCAAACCGACAACAACATGGCTTTTGCCTCTTCATGGTCTATACCACCATCTTGTGCGGACCAATGCAGTGTTTCTGGAACACGATTGTCATCCAACCCGACTTTTAATGTTATTTCCGATTCGTGGAGCTTTGCCATTTATTTTTTTGGTTTATAGTTACTTTTCTTGAAAATTTCTTCAGCGGACAAATTCAACAGTTGATCTAGGGAAATCGAGTTTTTTTCCATGAAGGAACGAACTATCTGCCACCCTATGTATTGTCCCAATCTACCGGGCGATTCGTTGTCCAGTTCCAACCCGAACTTGGAAAAGGGGGCTTCTTCCAAAAAGCGAAGTGCCAACTTATTATCCGTATTGTACAAATGTTCCTGTTCAATAAAATTACGCCATATGGGCTCTTCGTTCTCTTGCGCCCAACGTATTTCGTCCTCTGTATAGCCTATTTTTTGGTCATCGGTAGCCAAAGGCATCAACTTATCCTTAAGGTATAATTTTTTACCATAGTATATCATTTGGGAAACAAATGAGCGTTCACGGGAACGTAGCACCACTTTTTCCGCAAACGCATCGGCAACATCGCTTACCAAATATTTTTTGTCCATTCGTTTGGCGATATACCTTTGGATACCTTGGTAAAATTTATGGTCGGCCCCTAAATAATTATCCAAGTTTATAAGGAGCAAGGAATCGGTGAGTATTATTTTTTGATTATAATCTACGTCCGAAGCCAGCGTTACCACTTTGGGAACAGAATATTTGGGAAAGAAATACTTTATGTGTTTAAAAAACAGTTCCAAATCTTCTATTTCATCATCAAAATCGTTAAATGCGTTCAGTGCAGCCTCTGAAAGCTCAATCTGGATGGTATCCTTAAGTTTGGCTACCCAAATACTATCGGAATATTGGGCAGGGAAAAGATAAGGATATGCTTTTTTAAGAACAGGAATATCCAAAGGCCCGGCATTGGCAAATTCCTTATCAAAACGTTTTACGTTCAGGTCCAAATTAATTTCTTTCACCTTGTTCAAGACTTTATCCGTGTCAGAACATGAAAAAAACAATACTAAAATCGATAATACAACAAAAATTGGCCTTGCCATCTAAACTTATTTGTTCAACGTTTTTGTTTTAAACTTCTACGCTTTATTTTTACTGAAACAAAGTTAATTGTTTTCCAGAAGTAGACCTCGTATGCATACAGAAAAAGTAACCCAGTATATAGTAGACTGGCTTAGTGACTATGCCGTTAAGGCCAATATCAAAGGTTTTACCATAGGAATATCGGGTGGAATAGATTCTGCCGTGACATCTACCCTATGCGCCAAAACGGGATTATCGCTTTTATGCCTTGAAATGCCCATTCACCAAGCAAAAAACCAAGTTACCAGGGCCGACCGCCACATAGATTGGTTACAGGAGAACTTTCCCAATGTGAGCAGGCAACCGGTAAACCTAACGCCCGTATTTGACAGTTTTGTTGCGGCATTACCCCCTGTTGAAAAAGAGGAGGAACGCTTTATGTCCTTAGCTAATACACGAGCCAGGCTGCGTATGACCACCTTGTACTATTTTGCCGCACTAAAAGGCTACTTGGTCGCGGGAACAGGAAACAAGGTAGAGGATTTTGGTGTCGGGTTTTATACCAAATATGGTGACGGCGGTGTAGATTTGAGCCCTATTGCAGATTTATTAAAAAGCGAAGTATACGAAATAGGTAAATTTTTAGGCGTTAACGATGAAATCATCAAAGCCGCTCCAACAGATGGCCTTTGGGGAGACGACAGGACCGATGAAGACCAAATAGGCGCCTCTTACCCAGAATTGGAATGGGCCATGCAAATGCAGGACGAAGGACGTACCGAAGCAGATTTTGACGGAAGACAAAAAGAGGTATTTACGATCTATCGAAAATTTAATACCGCTAATCGGCATAAAATGATACCTATTCCCGTTTGCGAAATTCCAAAAACGTTAAAATAACATCTTAACTATTAATAAGGTCTTTAAATCGAATATATATCATAAAATATGGTCGATACCGCAAAAAAATCGAATTTTGTCTAACGAATTAGATAATTTAACCTTACATTGCATGTCAGTATTTATATATGCACCACTCTAAAATTATCAAGAAACATAACTCAAAATGATCAAAGTTTTAATTGCGGACAATCACCCGGTTGTTCGTCTCGGAATTAAGCAAGTTATTGAATCGGCAAAGGATTGTGAAGTAATAGATACTGCTTCTACAACAGAAGAATTGCTCAAAAAGCTAGAAAAGATCACTCCGGATGTTGTAATGCTTGAGATGGATATTCCCGAAATAAACGGTATAGCTACTCTAAGAAAGATCAAACAAGAATATCCCGATGTCAAGGTATTGATGTACAGCGGTCAATCCGAAGACGTTTACGCATTGAGCACAATTCGCGCCGGTGCATTTGGGTATCTTTCAAAAACCGCTGATTTGGACTATATCATATCCGGTATACGAAAAGTGGCCGAAGGCAATATGTTCATTACCAATGAGCTGGCACAACGCTTAGCCTTTGACGAGGGGACTCAAAAACCAAGACGTTTCTTTAGAAAATTGTCCAGTAGAGAAGTAGAGGTACTTAAGCTATTGGCGAGCGGTAAGCGCAACAAAGATGTTGCCGCAGGCCTTAATCTTAACGAGAAGACCGTTAGCACCTACAAAGCCCGCTTGATGAAAAAATTGAATGTTGATAATTTGGTAGACCTGTTGCAACAGGCAAAAGCATTGGAATTGTATTAATTCAACTATAATAACCAACTAAGAAGCTCCGCACCTAGCGGAGTTTCTTGTTTTAGGAAAGCACTCTGTTCAATTTTTTGTTCAACAAAGCGTTCAACTGCAGATAATTCATTATTTCTTCCAAGGTTTCGGAGTTGTCGTCACTTTTTTCTTCAGTATTTTTTTGTAGGTTCTCGATACGTCTCTTGATCAAAAAACACCGTAATGTGAGTATAGTCTCCCCGACCAGTTGCGCTACGTTGCTACCTTTTTCTTTTGGATAAATATCCTTGCTCTCCCAATTGTGCAGCACATACTTCTCATCCTCCATTAAGATAGATGAAACCTCTGTGACGGTTTCCTGATCTAAATCCGTCATAAAGGAATTTATGGAAAATGTATCGGTGTCCGCCCCGTTCAGCCGTTCTATCAATTTGTAATAAATATCCCTAAATTTTTCATTGGCCAATTCTATTTCATCTTCCTGGAGGTCTAAATATATTTTTTCAAAAACCTTGGCCTTAATAGATTCGGGTTCTAACACCAAATCCCCGTTATCATTTTCCTTAAGTACCAAATCCTCAAACTGTTGTTGTTCCATACCGTACAACAGTAGAATTTCAATTATTTTTCGTTCTAAAACATATTGAACATCCACTTTTTCATGTACTACATCATTTTTGACAACATCAAAAGCTTTTTGTTCCTGTTTTGCCCTTTTTGCGGCATCGGCTACCTCTTTTTTTCCAATTTGTGCCAGGGTACTAAAGAGTACCCCCTCCGAAACGTTCATAATTTGGGCACATTCCTGAATATAAATTTCCCTTTTGATGGCATCCGGTATTTTGGAAATACTATTTACGATGTCCCTTACCGTATCGGCACGCTTAATGGGATCATTGGCGGCCTCTTGGGCCAGAAGATTGGCTTTGAATTGTATAAAGTCTTTTGCGTGCTCTTGTAGATATAGCACTACATCTTCATAATCGTTGTTCTTGGCAAAGCTATCCGGGTCTTCACCTTCGGGAAAGCTGCATACCTTAACGTTCATTCCTTGCTCCAAAATCAAATCTATACCACGCAAAGATGCTCGAAGTCCGGCAGCATCGCCGTCGAATAAAACAGTAATGTTCTTTGTCAACCTATTGATGAGCCTTATCTGTTCCGGAGTCAATGCGGTACCACTGGAGGACACTACATTTTGGACGCCTCTTTGATAGAACTGAATGACATCGGTATATCCCTCTACCAAAAAACAATTATCCTCTTTCGCAATAGACTGTTTTGCGTAGAAAATACCGTACAGGACTTTACTCTTATGATAAATATCGCTTTCCGGGGAATTTAGATACTTCGCCGCTTTTTTATCGTTTGTCAATATCCTACCTCCAAAACCAAGCACACGACCGCTCATGGAATGTATGGGGAACATGACCCTGCCCTTGAACCTATCGAATTTTCGTGAATTATTCGGATTGGTCGCATCTTCCTTAACAATGGTCAAGCCGGTTTGTTCCAAATATTTAAGAAGATATCCCTTATCCAATGCAGCACTTGTAAAACCGTCCCATTGATCCAAACAGTATCCTAATCCGAATTTCTTTATAGTTTCGTCGGTAAAGCCACGTTCTTTGAAATAACTAAGGCCAATAGCCTTTCCAAGCTCGTTTTTCCACAGTATCTCCGAAAAATGTTGCTGCGCGAATTCAGAAACCAAATACATACTTTCCCGCTCGTTTGCCTGCTCTTTTTCCTCATTTGACCGCTCGGTCTCCTCAATCTCGATATTGTATTTTTTGGCCAAATATTTTATGGCTTCGGGATATGTAAAATGCTCATGCTCCATTAAAAAAGCGATGACATTCCCTCCTTTGCCGCTACTGAAATCTTTCCATATCTGCTTTACCGGTGACACCATAAAACTAGGTGTGCGCTCATCGCTGAATGGGCTTAGCCCCTTAAAATTGGATCCCGACTTCTTCAACTGTACAAAATCCCCGATGACCTCCTCTAAACGGGCGGTCTCGTAAACTTGATCTATGGTAGTTTTTGAAATCAAAGGATAATGGGTCTATATATTAAAGTGAAAGTAAATATAAGCCAATTCAATCCTTTAGAAAAGCTTATCCCCATTTTCAGGGAGTTCACTTTCACTACAGCAAGGGTAAATTCAAGTGGCCTATTATGACATCTTTGTACCATAGAATTTTAAACCCGATTACTAACCTTAAAAAACGAAAATTATGATCTGGGGAATTTCATTGATATTGTTAAGTCTTATTGCGGTACCATCATTGATACTTGCTAAAAAACCAAATGCCAAAGAACTTTTGGCCAAAGTAGAACCTTACCAGGGCTGGATAGGTCTTGTATTTTGCTTTTGGGGCGTTTGGGGCATTATTACGGCCATTTTAAACTTGGGTTGGTTGACTTCCGCCCCCATCTGGTGGATTACCTTGTTGGCAGGCAACGTTGTTTCGGCAGCACTAGGGTTTATGCTGGGTTTTGGTATGATCAACAAATTGTTTCTTTCCAAAAACGAGGAAGCCAAGGCAAAAGCAGAAAAGTTACGTGAGAAGATAGCTCCAAAGCAAGGTAAATTAGGTGTTTTAGGGCTTGCCGTAGGCGCATGGATGATCGTAGCCTCTTTTATATTCGCTGCAGGTTTGTAAATTTATCTTTTTAAACCAAAAAAACAGTAAACATGAAAAAAGTTGTATTAGGAATCGCCTTAGTGCTATTCTCGTTGGGAGTATCTGCCCAAAATTATCAAAACAATATTACGGTAAATGGTACGCACAAGTACACTGTGACACCGCAATACATGGCCAAAATGATCGTGAGTCTCAATAACGTTTATTATGATGCACAAACGGTAACGTTATCTGAAATCAAATCCAGCTACATGGACAAGTTGGCCAAAGCAGGAATCAGTAGCGACAGATTAAAAGAAAATAAGTTACAGTATGCTTTGATGGGTTATGAAAAAGAAGGGACTGTCTTTGAGTTCAAAACCAATTCCATTGAGGAAATGCAGACCTTTTTGACCACAAAATCAATGGGAGTGTCCAAATCGGATTCCAATATGGAGGCCGTATTGACCGATGCTCAGGTTGCAGAGTATGCCAAAGCTGCTTTTGACAATGCAAAGGCCAAAGCAGAGGCCATCGCCAAAAAAATTGGCCGTAAAATCGGCAAGGCCATTTATATAAGTGATACAAACAACAAAAAAGTATATGAATCACTGTACTACGGTAATGTGGGTACGGAAAAGGAATACTATGTCTCGGTTTCATTTGAACTATTATAAAACAATTTAGTTGGTTGTTTGTGAAGGGCTTTTGTTTGCTTCTAGTTTCATGTCCATGTAATCTAGACCGTAAACAAGGCTCTTCTTTTTTAACAGGGTACGAATACCTTTTTGATACTATTTTTCTAATTTCATCCTATGAACAAATCATTTGCCTTTTCCTTTTTCTTGTTACTTATACTTTACGCCTGTGGACAAAATACATCCTACAGAAACACTATTGACAATACTACCGCGCCCGATGCTATACAAAGTAAAATTGATGTCGACGAAAACACCATAGCTACAAGATTTTTAGTGCCCGAAGGTTTTGAAAGGACAAAAACGGACAGTACATCGTTCGCAAACTACTTGAGAAACCTGCCGTTGAAACCCGATGGCCATTTGGTCAAATATTATAACGGACAAACCAAGCCCAATGAAAATGTATATGCGGCGGTCGTAAATTTACCGATTGGCAAAAGGGATTTACACCAGTGCGCCGATGCCGTAATGCGTTTAAGGGCCGAGTATCTCTATGAACAGGAAAGATATGGGGATATACACTTTAATTTTACCAATGGATTCAAAGCCGATTATGCGACTTGGCGAAAAGGAAACCGGATAGCCGTAAACGGAAACAAGGTCAAATGGGTAGCAAGAACCGAAGTCTCCGATTCCTATACCAATTTTTGGAAATACTTGGAGATGGTATTTAGCTATGCGGGCACTGCATCATTGGAAAAAGAACTCAATGCCGTTGTTGTCGGCAAGATGCAAATAGGTGATGTTTTTATAAGGGGTGGTTTTCCAGGCCATGCAGTCATCGTGGTAGATATGGCCAAGAACAATAAGACGGGGGAAAGTATATTTCTTTTGGCACAAAGCTATATGCCCGCCCAAGAAATCCAGATTTTGAACAACCCTAACAATGGCAAATCAAACCCTTGGTACCGTGTTTCACAAATCGATACCGAGCTCCGAACCCCCGAGTGGGTCTTTACTAAAAACAGCCTTAAAAGATTTACCGATTAATTATCTTTATCAAAATAAAGATGTATTTATGATACTCTTCTTTGGCACACGACCCGGGAAAACAGAAATCAAGAAACTACCAAATGTTGCCTGCCCGTATTGTGACCTAAAAGGCACGCTTACCGCATCAAAGTCGAGCAATTGGTTTCATCTATTTTGGATAAAGCTCTTTAAAATATCAACACAAGCGATTGCCGAATGTTCACACTGCAAGCGAACGTATTATGAAAACGAGTTTACGAAAGAGATGGATTTGGCCATTAAAGAAACAAGCAATTGAACATCCTTTATTCCAGCAGGGATTTTAATTGCACTATTTTCCAATTTTCTTGTTGATCAATAATCTGTTCAAGTTTTGCCGCATGACTTGCCCCTACCAGCACCATAATACGCTTATCTTTTTCGTTCACGTTTTTTAAGATCAAAGACCACATATACAGGTTTCTTTTATACCATTCAGATGTTAAAAAAGGGCCTATAAAGTTATCTTTCTTCCCGACCTGTAACGGTATTTCATCATGAAACTCATTGCTCATGTTTCTAATAGAGTTGGAGTTCAAATAATAGGTCAAGTCTACCAATGAGATACCCGCCTCTATTTTGCTATCAAATCCCAAAGTAAAAATTTCCACAAAATCCTCAATTTTGGATTGAAGCCCTATCTGTTTGTTTTCTTGTATAACGGTCATAACACTATCAAATGGAAACTGGGTATCGCCATAATCTATGCCAATGACTTGGTTCAAATCATTTTTATGTGCCGTTCTGAAAGCCAATTGAAATATCTCGTTCTTTTTATAGAATTCGCTTAAGCTATCTTGGGAGAAATATTTTCCGTTTTGGTATAACCCATAAAGGGAATCCAACTCAACTTGCTCGTCATAATCCCATTCAACAAAAATTTTGGACGGACCGAATTCCTTTATCTTAGATGCAATAAACTCCAGTTCCTTTTGGGACTTATCGTTTAGAATATCGAACGATTTGGTTTTGACAACATCGGCTCCCGGATTATTGTAATGAAAAGTTCCTATCAATAATACCTCTGGTAGATCCGCACCCACGTCATTTGGTTCAATGCCACTGTTTGGATTTTGTTTGCAAGCCGTTGCCAAGCAAACAAATAGGACAAACACTGCTTTTATTTTATACATTTGAGCTGCATTAAAATTATGTGTGCGTTTTATAAATCAAACCTTAGTCCCAAGGAAATATTTCTTTGCTCAACCACTGCATCCCTAAAAATAGGGTTCAGGTCATATTTCGCATAAAGCAATACCCCGTCATACCCAACATAGGCACTAAGACCGTAGACAAAATCGCTGGTATTGTAACCACGCTTTAGCTTGTCCTTTACATTATCGCCATTTCGGTCATATTTTAATTTTTGACGTGTCCCCAAGTTAAATCCACCATAACCACCGACCCCGATCCTAAAATTGTCCTTTAGGGAATACCTAATCTTATTTTCGGTCTTACGTAGTTTGGATGGTCCAAACTCAAAATGCACGGGGAAAACCAGATTGTCCATTCTAAGTTTTGATTTTCGCAAATCAAACTCAAATTCCTGAAGTTCGGTCTGTCCGTTTTCGGCTGCAACAAAATATTGATTGCCTTTGGGTTTTAGACCGTTGAACTGAAAAGAAAAACCATAATTAAAGCGCATGAAATTACTGTTCTTAAAAACGCGTGTGCGCCATTGCCAGCCCATTTCAAAAAATCGACTGCCACCTACCTTATACGGGGTATCTTCTAAAGATTGCCCTTCAATAATGGCGTTGTTCAGACCAACGGCGATCACAAGATCCGAATATGTTCTGCGATCGTATTTTATGTCATATTTGCGTTCTTTGTTGACCCATTTTATGCCAAAAAGTTTCTCCTCACCATCATTGCTTCCGAAATCGATTTCTATTTTGGACACATCATCTGACTCCAATTCAACCAACTCATTACCGTTTCGTTGTAACAATTCTATTTTATTGTTCACTATGGCCAAACGGTTTTCTATGTTCAATGCTCTTTTTTTAGCAGCTGTTTCTTTTAAGGTTTTTGCTTCATCCGGACTAATTTGACCGTCTTCCAAGCGTTCGTTAATGCCTTCTACCTCAATTTTGAGGGCATTTTTTTCTTGCTCGGTAATTTTGGTCTTTAATTCTTCAAGTACTTCAATTTTACTTTTAACTTTTTTGCTCTCTTGACTTGAAACGGTCTGCACTAGCAAAGCGCAAAACAATACCGTAGTGTACAACGTAATTTTTTTCATGATGATTTGATTTTTGATGATTGATGAATAAACCCCTCCCTGCTCCATTGGTTTTTGGATGGAGAACTTCGACTTGTTATAAATGTTTAAGGTTAATTGTTACGGTCGGCAACGGCCGTTCTTACTTTAAAGAAACCTGTTTTTAATTTTTCGAAAATTTGGTCCCTGAACGATTGGTCTATCTCGCTTTCCACATCTGAAAGCAAAGCCATGGCGTCAACCTTATTAGTATCCCTGAACAACTTATTCGTAAGGATTTCTTTTTGTGCTTGCCTTAGAAGGGAATCTACTTCGGCATCGGTCAAGGTTTCGTTATTTTGCTCCATACTATTAGCTTGCGCCAAGACTTCTACTAGCTTCTTCTCGATAATTTTTTCCGGAGTATCGAACACTTTTTGAACCTTATCCTCAATAATACC
This sequence comes from Costertonia aggregata, assembly GCF_013402795.1. GTDB lineage: Bacteria > Bacteroidota > Bacteroidia > Flavobacteriales > Flavobacteriaceae > Costertonia > Costertonia aggregata. The sequence goes on from NZ_CP058595.1 coordinate 719,281, forward strand.
TCTTTGAGCATTCCCTGCCAGATTCTCCTCCCTTCTATCTAATTGGGGAGCGATGGTTTCCTTCTCAACATACTTTATTGATTTAGGTGCTTCAGCGTACTTATCTCCACTCTTACCCTCTAAAACAGGAAGTGCTTTTTTATCGTCTTCTTGCTTTTCACCTTTCTGCTCTGTATTGACTATCACTTTATCATTTTTAATTTTCAACGGGTTTTTAGATTTAAAGAACAGAATGGAAACAAGTAAAAGGCCAATAAAACCGGCAGCGATACCATACCAGAAAAAAGATGACCTTTTCTGCTTTACGGGTGTTTCCAATTTTTCGGAAATTCGCTCCCAAGCCGATAGCGAGGGTTTTATTTCCCTTTCCTGTAATTTATCCTTTATATGCTCCTCAAACTTAATGGGTGCCATAGCCTAAAATATTTTGTTCCTTTAATTTTTCCTGCAAGATTCGCCTTGCTTTGAACAGCTGCGATTTTGATGTACTCTCAGTGATATTCAACATTTCAGCAATCTCGGCATGTTTATACCCTTCTACCGCATATAGCACAAAAACCATTTTGTAACCTTCGGGCAAAGCATCAATCAGTTTTTGTATATGCGCCACATCCAAACTAGAAGAAATAGAAATGCTATCGGCATTGCTACGCTCATAGACATCGTCATCAAAGACTACAAACTGTTTTTTTCTGAGGTAGGTAATGCTTTCCCGAATCATTATCCGCCTGATCCAACCTTCAAAACTGCCTTGGTGCTTAAAACTCGCCAAGTGCTTAAAGACCTTTACAAAACCGTTGATCATTACATCCTCCGCAAATTGAACATCTTTTACATACTGTCTACAAACACCTAACATTTTCGGGGCATGTTTCTCGTATAGATAATGTTGCGCCTCTCTATTCCCCTCAACCGACTTTTTAATCAGTTGCTTTTCGTTTTTGTAAAAAGGTATAATTTTCAAAATCCAGTGGTTGTTCTCTATAGTTATAGACGACTGCTTTTTAAATAAGGTTGCCCGATAATGTGTTTTTTTATGAGAAAAAATATATCTACCTGAAATTCAAAAACATAGATATCACTTTTTCCTATCTACCACGTAGTTGACCATTAATTTTAGGGAATCTTTGTATTCGGAAGTGGGATAAGCGTCCAAAAGCGACAATGCCTCATCTTTAAAGGCTTGCATTTTCTTTTCCGCATAGGTGAGTCCGCCTTTTTCTTTTACAAATGCGATGACTTCCTTAACGCGTTTTTTATCCTTATTGTAATTTTTAATTGAATTGATGAGCCATTTTTTTTCATTCTTGGAGCATACATTCAAAACATATATCAACGGAAGGGTCATCTTCTGTTCCTTTATATCGATTCCCGTTGGTTTGCCGATTTTGGCCTCACCATAATCAAAAAGATCGTCTTTTATTTGAAAGGCCATTCCTATGAGTTCCCCGAATTTTCGAAAGGTTTCCACATCTTCAGAATCCGGTTTTACCGAACATGCCCCTAAACTACAGCATGCAGCGATGAGGGTAGCCGTTTTTTGGCGGATAATGTCGTAGTATACCTCTTCGGTAATATCTAAACGTCTTGCCTTTTCAATCTGCAACAATTCGCCCTCGCTCATTTCCCGGACGGCGACAGAAATTATCCTGAGCAAATCAAAATCCCCATTATCTATAGAGAGGAGCAATCCCTTTGAAAGCAAATAATCCCCGACCAAAACGGCAATCTTGTTTTTCCATAATGCATTAATGGAGAAAAAACCACGCCGCTTGTTACTTTCATCCACTACGTCATCATGTACCAAGGTAGCGGTGTGGATCAACTCAATCACCGATGCCCCGCGATAGGTACGTTCATTCACTTCCCCATTGTTCAAAAGTTTCGCCGTTAAAAAGACGAACATGGGCCGCATCTGTTTGCCCTTACGGTTAACGATGTAGTATGTGATACGGTTTAAAAGGGCGACCTGTGAGGACATAGAGTCTTGGAACTTTGTTTCAAAAAGTTCCATCTCTTGATTAATGGGCTCCTTTATTTGGGCTACAATTTTCAAATGCTAGCGTATGTATCGATTGTTTGGCTCGATAGGGTAAAATTAAGGAAAATAAAAGGGGAATATGTTAATTCTGCTTCTAGAATAAAGAATTCCAATGGATTATGATTTATTCGCCAATTGGCCGCACGCCGCATCAATATCCTTACCACGGGAGCGACGCACCGTTACCACGATGCCGTTGCGTTCCAGTGTATCAACGTACATATCTATTGCTGTATTGGATGCTTGTTGAAACGCCCCATCATCAATCGGGTTATACTCTATTAGGTTTACTTTTGATGGAGCGAATTTACAAAAATCGACTAATGCGTCCACATCTTTTCGGGTGTCGTTTATGCCCTTCCAAACCACATATTCATACGTAATCCTACTTTTGGTCTTGCTATACCAATACTCCAGTGACGCCCTCAAATCGGTCAATGTAAAGTTGGCGTTAAAAGGCATTATAGAAGTCCTGATATTATCGATGGCCGAATGGAGTGATACCGCCAATTTAAACTTCACTTCCTCGTCGGCCATTTTCCGTATCATTTTGGGAACACCAGATGTAGAAACGGTAATGCGTTTGGGAGACATGCCCAGACCCTCTGAAGATGTTATTTTATCAATGGCCTTTAAAACATTGTTATAGTTCATTAACGGTTCGCCCATGCCCATAAAAACTATATTGCTCAAAGGCCTATCAAAATACAGTCGGCTTTCATTGTCAATGGCAACTACTTGATCGTAAATTTCATCGGGATTTAGATTACGCATTCGCTTTAAACGGGCGGTAGCACAAAATTTGCAATCCAAACTGCAACCTACTTGACTTGAAACGCAGGCAGTGGTCCTCGTCTTTGTGGGTATTAAAACAGATTCTACTATCAAATCATCATGTAAACGAACGGCATTCTTTATGGTACCGTCCTTACTGCGCTGCATTTGGTCGACCTTAATATGGTTGATGACAAAATTATCCTCTAACTGTTGTCTGGTCTGTTTAGAAATGTTGGTCATGGCGTCAAACGAATGGGCAGACTTCTGCCACAACCATTCATATACTTGATTGCCCCGAAAAGCCTTGTCCCCTTGACTTAGAAAAAAGTCACGAAGCTGGTCTTTGGTAAGTGCCCTGATATCTTTTTTCTTTGTTTGTACCATTGTTCAGAATATATATTAAAAATCCCGCTTTGTCATACACGGATAAAGCGGGATTTTGAACTTTCGTTCAAAAGAAAATTAAGAAATTTAACCTACTGACTATATGATGAGCATAGCATCACCATAGGAGTAGAATTTATACTGTTCCAAAATAGCTTCCTTATAGGCTTTTTTCATTAAATCGTGACCCGCAAAAGCCGATATCATCATCATTAAGGTAGATTTTGGCAAATGAAAATTGGTAACCATGGCATTAGCTATGCTAAAATCATACGGGGGAAATATAAATTTATTGGTCCAACCGTTGAACGTGTTCAACATGTGGTCAGATGACACGGCACTTTCCAAACCACGCATGGCAGTAGTGCCTACGGCACAAATTCTTTTCTTACGCCTTTTGGCGTTGTTAACGATTTCAGTCGCTTTTTCATCTATAATGAGTTCTTCACTGTCCATTTTATGCTTGGAAAGATCCTCAACCTCAACCGGATTAAAAGTACCCAAACCAACATGTAGCGTAACTTCGGCAAAATCAACACCTTTGATTTCCAACCGCTTCAACAAGTGTTTTGAAAAGTGGAGTCCGGCCGTGGGGGCTGCTACGGCACCTTCATGTTTTGCGTAAATGGTCTGGTAGCGATCCTCATCCTCTGGTTCTACATCTCTTTTTATGTACTTGGGCAATGGTGTTTCTCCCAGTTCCCTTAATTTTCTTCTAAAATCGATGTAAGAACCGTCGTATAAAAATCGGAGTGTTCTACCTCTTGAAGTCGTATTATCAATAACCTCTGCCACCAAGGTCTCATCGTCGCCAAAGTACAATTTATTCCCTATTCGTATTTTACGTGCCGGATCTACCAAAACGTCCCATAGGCGTTGCTCTTCGTTTAGCTCGCGTAGCAAGAAAACTTCGATTCTTGCACCGGTTTTTTCTTTGTTACCGTACAACCTTGCCGGAAAAACCTTGGTATTGTTCAGCACCATTACATCGTCCTCTTCAAAATAATCTATAAGGTCCTTGAACATTTTATGCTCAATTTTACCGGTTTCCCTATGAACGACCATAAGTCTGGATTCATCACGGTTTTCGGCCGGATATTCTGCCAATAAATCTTTAGGAAGCTCAAAATTGAAGTGCGATAGTTTCATATAATGCTGTAGTGTTAAATGTTTTGCGGCTGCAAATATACAATCCCGAGATAGGGGTTGTCAAGTAAATGACCGATTAAAATCAGATTAGACTTGTTTTATGTGGAATTGAAGTTTTTGCAAATCGTTCCAAAAGTCGGGATATGATTTTGAAACCACCTCTGCATCGTTTACATAGAGCGAGGTTTTCATGGCCAAAGGTGCAAATGCCATTGCCATTCTGTGATCATTATAGGTATTTATCGCTATATCCGGGTTAATGTGTTTTGATGGCTCCAGGGTCAAATCTTTGTCCGTTACCGAAATAACGGCACCTAGTTTGGACAACTCGGTATAAAGTGCCTCTAGCCTATCCGTTTCTTTTATTTTCAACGTATGCAACCCTGTTAAATGACAGCCCAGTCCCAAACCAAAGCACGTAACAGCTATTGTTTGTGCGATATCGGGGGCGTTTTCCAGTTGGCAGTTGATTTTTGATGGTCTGCTGACAGCCGTTTTTTTCAAAAAAATCTTGTTGTCGGCAAACTTGGTCTGTACACCAAACGCCTCATAAATTTCAACAAGAACGCTATCGCCCTGCAAGCTATTTTGTTTGTAGGACGATAAAGTGATTTCAGTCCCTACCTTGGAAAGTGCCACAAGACTATAAAAATAAGAAGCAGAACTCCAGTCAGATTCCACGGTTACGGTTTTGGAATCTACCGATGTTTTGGGAAACACTTTGATCTGGTTTCCCTTAAACGATGACCTTACACCAATTTCGGTCAATAGGGCCAAAGTCATTTTAATGTACGGGACGGAAGTTATCTTACCTACAAGTTCCAACTCCAAACCGTTTTCCAAACTGGGCGCAATCAGCAGCAAAGAAGAAATATATTGACTGCTGATATTTGCCGGAAGGCTGACTTTATTCTCGGTAAGTTTTTTACCGTTTACCTTTATCGGAGGATATCCTTCCTTTGCCGCATAAACAATATCCGCACCTAAATCCCGTAACGCATCGACCAATATTTTTATGGGACGCTGCGTCATTCGTTTTGAACCGGTCAATGTAACCGATTTGCCTTCTTGAGCCGCAAAATAGCCTGTTAAAAAACGCATGGCCGTTCCCGCATGATGAATATCAACGACACCATTAGAGATTGCCAGTCCTTTTTGCATGACCACAGCATCATCGGAATTGGAGATATTCTTGATTTTTATGTTCGGAAACAGTGCCTGCAACAACAAAAGCCGATTGGACTCACTTTTGGAACCCGTAATTCCGATTTCATGTTGTAAAAGGATATCGGTAGCAGTGGATAGATGTAACTTCAACGGTAAATTGATTTAAAATAAGCAATAAAGATAGGGTTATTTCATGTGTTTACTTTTTTTGAATGGCCGTAGCCGTATTGATTCGGCAGAGATGTGCGATTTTCTATGATTTGAGTAATCGTTTCGCCATTTTCAAAAATTTACTTTGATCAATCCGGTTTCAACTTCTCATTATTATGGTGCCTATCGTGATCGCGATCCGTTTTCAGTTTTAATTTTTTATCAAAGGAAGCCTGTAAGTCTACTCCCGTTTGGTTGGCCAAACATAGTACCACAAAAAGAACATCGGCCAGCTCTTCGCCTAAATCCTTTTCTTTATCGGAGGGTTTCTCGCTCTGCTCCCCATATCTGCGCGCAATGATACGGGCCACCTCCCCTACCTCTTCGGTAAGTTGGGCCATATTGGTCAACTCGTTGAAATACCTGACCCCATGTTCTTTTATCCAATTATCTACCGTTTGTTGTGCTGTAGCAATACTCATAAACTATATTTTACTCAAAACTACTTTTTCGGTTTCTTTTTCCACTATTTTTTTATAAAATTCTTTCAGGGAAGCATACCCATGTACTGGAATCACAGCTTGGTTAAGTTTAGTGTCTACGACAACCTGAAGCATATTGGTTTTCTCTATAATTTGGTACGTAAACATCCCCATATTTTCAGGAAGCATAACTTTTGTGTTTTCTGGCATGGAACTTACCTTATACCCTACTGGAATTTTGATGTTCACCGTGTATTTTTCCTCCCACGGAAAAACAAAATCAATTGGATAATTTCTTTCCTCCAATTTAAAAGGGTTTTCATTTTCGGTATGGAAAAAAAGTGGAGAAAAGAATATTTTTTCTCCAATAACATCGGCTTGAGACTCTACATAAAAATCAAAAGTCTCGATTATAGATTTCCCCAAGACTTCCTTGTTGTCAATTGCATAATTAGAAATTTCCATACCATTATTGCGATTTTCCTTTTTTTCCAAATAACTGTCCTCACTGATATCTTTATTATTATTTCTAAAGAGATATGCATTATAAAATGTAAGTATTTCTCTTTGCTTACCTTCCAGATTTCCATTATCCTTTAAAGTAACGCTCATAGCGGTAATTCTTTTCGAGGGCTTTTTGGGAACTAATGGTACAATTAATGATGAACCGTCTTCATCGATAACCCGCCCAGACCAATTTATGGTCCTAATCGGTAATAAATTAGGTTCGGTGTATTTGTTGCAAGCATCCAACAACATGTTTTTGCCATTATATTCTACCATAGCCAAAACATAGTTGAAACCCTCTCTTGTGGGGAAAAGTGGCACCCCATTATCACGTGTGCTCGTTAGTACAGGGTTAGCCTTAAATCCTGCTTCTTTTAGCATTGCTACCAGCATCAAATTAATATCCGCAGTACTTCCCGTTCTTTTTTTATATGCTTCTTTAACACCTTCATCGGTATACTTTCCGATATAACCGTTCCAATTCATATGGCTTTTCACATAAGAGAATATTGCGTTTATTTTCTCCCCGTTATCCGAATATTGTGCTAAAACAGTTTCCAAATCATCTTTGAAATATTTAGTTGTATGTAGTTGTTTCCCGAAATTATCACTATCGTATATAGTTTTTACAACCTTCTCCCAATTGGTTGTATAACTTTTTCCGCTACTATTTGGGAATTTCACATATTGTATCTCGTAATTAATACTTGACCTATAATTGTTCATGTTATTTACATAAGGCTCGTCTTTTAACGCAGGTACATCAACCATTAGGATTTCTGTAACATTCTCGGTATAATCTATACTATTCGAACTGAACGAACTAGTAGTGGCTCCAAACCCATTTTGTTCCCTTGATTTGGTTTGAAAATTTATCTTTCCCTGTTTAATGCTATTTTTTGGCATTACAGATAGATAACCTTTCATATTGGTCTTAAATGAATAATATTCAGGAATTACAATTCTAATTTCTTGTTTTGATATTGGAATATCGTATTGTAAAACAATCTCGTCGATAGAATACGAAAATGGAGATACAATTTTGTATTGATATTCAATCACGCTACCTTCTTTTACATTGGGCATTGTAAACTTTTCCTCTTTGTAATATTTGGAGGTTTTTTCACTAAAAGCATCAGAGCTTTTTAGTTTGGATTTAACAATTTCATTACCTTCCCAATTATATGTATATGCCTTTAACCCAGAAAAAGATTCATTATCCTTATTCGATAGATAAAGCTTTTCCTCAACTGTGGCATAGTCAAACCCATTTTTATCATAGATTTTTACACGCTCATGTATTTCGGTGATTATTTGAAACCCTGATGATTTCACGTAATCATATGAAACGGAAACATTTCTATATAAAACTGCTGCTACAGCAGAGGAATCTTTTTTATAAAACTTCTCAAGAAGTTCTTCTTTTGATACTTTTCCAAATTTGTGATTTTGCCCAACCACTAAAAAGGTAAAGAATAAAAAAGGCATATATAAAATTTCTTTATATTTCATCATAACTATATTCTCGTTTTTTGGTTTTACAGATAATTTTTTACTCCTGTTTTTTTATAAGAACAATCTTTGCAGCGTCATTGTTTGCAGTTTCCTTTCTAAAACTTCTATAGGCACTATACTTTTCTTTTTCATAATACCCTTCTTTAATAAAAAGACTTCTGGTATATTTTATATTGCTTCCTTTTTCATTGTACTTAAATTTGATTTTATAAGTTCCAAATTCACTTTCAATAGTTTTATTATTCGGAATGGCCTCTATCATGTATCCTTTCGGGATATTAATTGAAAACTCATCCTCGTCCAGATAGCCTCGCTGTATCTCTAAAGGCAATTGCCTACTTCTATACCTATTGGGAACAAAACTATTTTCATCAAAAGCATTTGCAACAAATAGAATTCTATCGCCACTTTTTGAGGCATAGCCATTAGCTTTCACAGAAACTTTCTCTGCAAATATTATATTCTCTTTATCATTTTTTAAGTCGTGCGAAAGCACAATTAGGTTATTAATATTGTCCCAATAATTTTTATAATGCGTCGTAATATCTTTTACAGATTGGTTCTCTAAAGAAAATCTGTTATCATACTGAATCCCTTTGGTTTTGATTATTATCTCTCCAGAAATATCGCCATTTTCATTAATAGAATAATCGGCCGTAGTTTTTTGATGGTTTTCCTTGTTCAAATATGAGGAGGTAGTAACAATTTCACCGTTGTCAGGTTTTATGACCAATACTTTTCTACCATCTGTAAAGTCACCTAAAAAGCCAAATGGGTGTATTTGTGAGGTACAATCAATCCAGTAATATTGTTCGTTATACGGTATAGCTAAAATTACATGGTTGCCCTGTGCTAAATCGGCAAAATCCTCTTCAAAATCAACCTTAGCCTTTCCAGCTTCCACATGGGTATAATAAGAAGTTACCCCTGCAATTTCCAAAAGAGCTTTTGTATAATTGGACAAGCCTTTACAATCCCCATACTTTAGGTCATCAACTTCAATGGCATTTGATGGCTGTATGCCGCCAATACCTACTTGTACACTTATATATCTTGTGTTATTCTGCACATAGCGATAAATTAACTTGGCTTTTTCCAAATCATCCTCAACACCATTCACTAGAGACTTTATTTTCATCTTTGTCGCTTCCGATACGGCATTGCGCCCCATAAGTAAATTAGTGCTCATCCATGTTCCCAAATCTTTCCAATTAGAGACGTGGCCATTGTATCCTTCATAATGAAAATTTACCGCCCTTACCATCAGTTTTGGAGCTATTTTATTGAAAGGCGGGGATAATGCCTCCTGTTTTATAGCTTTAATATTGAATGCTTCGTAAGATATTTGATTCGGTAATTCATTCTTGGAAAAATCCATTGTCCCAAAATTCTTCTCTTTGAATTCAGGCTTTTGATCATACTCGTTATAGGTGATAGAATATATACTTTTCTCTGTACTCACCAAAAAGCCATCTAAAAAATACCAATTGGGAATATTACTAGTATTTTTCGTTACGATTTCATATTCAAACTCAATCGTATATGGATAGGCTATTGGCGTATGCTCTAAATACATTATCCTGGAATCGGAATATAATGTTCCACCATCCACAGCACTTACATCAGTAAAATCCTTTCTTTTTATTAGATTGATTTCGTTGCCTCTGGCATCGTATATAATTGCTATGGCATTCCTGACCTTTGTACTATTGTTATATCCTAAAGATGCACCAGCATGCTTATTTCCGAGTTTATTGAGTACGGTCACGACTCTTTTCGAAGAAATTTTCATCTCTTTCATCGAAAGAAGTTCTACGCGCATTTCATTTAGCCTTACTACCGCGTTGGCACCCTGTACCATGTCTTTACCAATTGTAGATACTGAATAAATTGAATTTTGTGAAGTAGAAATAATGCTAAAAAATAGCATGAAAAATAAGAATGTAAATCGCATTGGTTTGGTTTGGCTGGCAAAATTTAAGGTAAAAATCCTACATAACACCTAAAACCGATGCAAAAAATCGATGTATTGCTTTATTCTTTGTTCTTGGTATCTATGAGTATGGTAACCGGACCATCGTTGAGCAGGTCTACTTTCATGTCGGCGCCAAAAATTCCTGTGCCGACTTTTTTGCCCAAATCGGTTTCCACCTGTTTTATAAATGCTTCGTATAACGGAACTGCAATATGTGGTTTGGCCGCTTTAATGTACGAAGGTCGGTTTCCTTTTTTGGTCGCGGCATGCAACGTAAATTGGCTAACCACGATGATATCACCACCTGTGTTCAACAAAGATTCATTCATAAGACCTTCCCCGTCATCAAAAATACGAAGGTTTACGATTTTTTTGGACAACCATTCAACATCTTCCGGATCATCGCTTGCTTCTATCCCCAAGAGAACCAAGACCCCTTCACCCATTTGGGAAATTACTTCTGAATCTACTTTTACGCTAGCTCTAGCCACTCTTTGGATTACCGCTCTCATTTTTTTTCGCCATATAGGTCGATCCTGTAATTTTCATCTTCACCCGTTATCATTTGCACATAGCTCCTGTAACGGCTCCATGAGACCTTATTATCTTCCAAAGCATCTTTTACCGCACATTTAGGTTCGTCCAAATGCATGCAGTTGTTGAATTTGCAATGTTCTTTTAATTCGAAGAATTCCGGAAAATAATCCCCTATTTCCGAAGGTTGCATATCTACAATACCAAAACCTTTTATGCCAGGTGTATCAATTATTCTGCCATCAAAATCCAAATCGAACATTTCCGCAAATGTGGTCGTGTGCTGCCCTTGCAGGTGTTGCTGTGATATTTCAGCGGTCTTTAATGTCAGGTTAGGGTCTATCGCATTTATCAAAGTTGATTTGCCTACGCCAGAATGGCCCGCGAACATACTGGTCTTTTTTAGCATAAGCTCTTTGACCTTGTTTACATTTTTCCCTGTTTTTGCCGATATGCCGATACAGGTATATCCTATTTTTCTATATAAGGCGGCGAGGTATTTTATCTCGGTCAATTCATCATCATTATAAACATCTATTTTATTAAAAAGTAATACAGCTGGTATGTGATAGGCCTCGGCGGTAACCAAAAATCGATCGATAAAAATACTGTAAGTAACAGGGTTGTTCAAGGTTACCAAAAGAAAAACCTGATCTAAATTTGCCGCTATTATATGAGTTTGTTTGGAAAGATTTACGGACTTACGGATGATATAGTTCTTTCTATCTACTATATCGGATATGACACCCAAGGTTTCATCTCCCGTATTTTCAAGCTCAAATACAACAACGTCCCCCACGGCAACCGGATTAGTACTTTTTATACCTTTAATACGTAGTTTTCCCTTTATTCTACACTCGTAAAAAACACCTTTATCTGTCTTTACATTGTACCAACTGCCAGTGGATTTATATACGGTTCCTATCATTTTTTAGACCTGTCATCAATAATTACAAAATAACAGCTTTTTTAAAGGAATACTATTCTTTTCTAAGTCTTTCAATACGATATGGTACAATAAACCGTATTTAAATGTAACAAAATTTGAAAAGAACCGTTTTAACAATTATATTGCTTTTTTAACATTTTAATCATTACTTAATAAATCTTAAATTAAATCATCACCAATGAAAAAAGTATTCCTAATTGCCAGCCTATTTGCATTGTTTGCATTTGACGCAAACGCACAACAGTTTAAAGTTATCACCAGTGTAGAGTCCATAGTACCTAACGGTTTGGGACGATCCAGAATCATAAGTGCCAACGAAGAAAAAGATTACACCGAATATACCTCTACCCAAACCGAAGATGACAATACCCGAAACAAATCCAAAAGAGGAGAAATTCGTGTAAAAGCCTTTGATGAAACCAAATTATTGAACTTCTTTAATATTGGTGGTATCCGTTTTCAGAATATTGCGGCCAATGATGCCCTTATCACCTCTAAAATAAACGCCATGGTCGCCGAAGGTTGGGAACTGGCTTTTGTAACCAGTGCTGTTGAAAGTGCCGGTAAGGGAGATAACCAAGGTATTTTCATTACCCGATATATCTTTAAAAGATAGGTAGTAAATAGTATACCATAAGAAAGCCCGGTGTTAAACACCGGGCTTTCTTATTTTGGGTCGTAATGCGATTATCTAATCCTTCATGTATATTCGCCCACCTGCAAAGGTTCTTTTATTGACTTCTTTAGGATTGCCATAAACATACACGTCACCACCTGCTTTTACCTTAATATCTATTTTATCGGAAGCATGTACTTCAGCTTCGCCGGCAGCCGTGATTTTTACGCTAGACACAGCGGATTTCAAATCCCTACCTTCGAATATACCACCCGTATTCAGCACTATATTTTGGCGTTTTGCCAAACCGGAAACTTCAAGGATGCCGCCCGTTACCGCTCTCATATCCACGTTATCTACATTTAGCCCAGCTTTTATCCTCGCCCCTTCTTGCGCTCGCAACTCAATATAATCCTGCTCCATAAGTGCATTACAGGTTATTTGCGCCCCTTCGTTTGCATCAATGATATCCAATTGTGTGTAATATACCTCTATAAAAGTATCTTCTCCCGTAAATTTTTTCTCAAGTTCCATACGTAGTTTCAACACACCATTTTTATTCACGAATTTGATATCATCAACGTTTTCGCCCTTGATTAAGATTCGGTTTTCGTCAGATTTGATAAGGTTTACTTCAACAAGGTCAAATACCTTTACTTCGTTAAAATTACCTACCTCTTTGTCAACAATGCGTTGAGCATTTACATTGACTGCTAAAATCGTTATAAAAAATACTATTGCTTTTTTCATTTTATCTCGTTTTTGATTTCTCTAAAGATAGATTCAAAATTGATTTGTTACAGTTTTTTCAACTTTTTAAAAAACAAACTGTTTATACTATTTTCTTTTGCTTGGCATATTGTTTGATACTAAAAGGATAAACCGACATCATGTACAAAAACTACTTCTTTATCAGCTTTGGTCTCAGCTTTTTTCTGAGCATAGCACAAAACCAACTCACTGCCACCAATGATACAGCAAATACAATTGTACTTACAGAAGCCTCAAGCGAGGTTACCATCAATGATGTATGGGAAAACAAACTAAAAATAGGCATCTACACCTTGCAAGGTGACTACATTAAAGAAATATACCCTAGTACGGTACAGGGTACAAGAAATAACGGGGCACTGCTATCAACAATTACATTTTGGATGGTTCCCTATACCAGTAAGGCATTTGTGCCCCACGCACGTTCGTCGAATACAGTAGAACAACAAGAATTTATTTTCAGTTTTCCGATAGGAAATCAAGATGTGATATCAAACAATTTGGATAACGAATGGTTTAGAACAGCATCTTCGCCCTATGAGTTCGTGCTATTGAGATTAAAAAGTAAAAAAGGACGAAACATACGACAGTTCACTACAAGCTCCGGAAGCTGGTTGGGCATACGCAATGGCATCGACCCGAAAAAAGTGGTACAGTTCTCTATTGAGCCACTAGAAAATAACATGTACCGCATTGTACCCTCAACCCGGTTAGTAGCTGGCGAGTATTGCTTTATATACCAAGGTGGCATTCCGAACAATAGCTTTGAGAACAAGTTGATTTTTGACTTTTCTATCAAATAAACAATCAAGAATCCAAATCTACGACCCAAGGAATAGAGTATCGTTACCTTGGTTCGAGTAATTTTAAAATTTGGGCACTATTTTGAATTGGACATGATTTTTATCAAAACAGCAAATACTTTGCATAAAAAAACCCGATCGAAATCGGGTTGTTTAAATTTATGAGTTAATAACTTTCTCTTGATGATTGATGGATTCCTGGTGAATGGCCTTGAACATCTTAAGCACAAACTCCTCGCTAAGCCCTTTGGATTCACCTTCAAGAATCATGGCACCCAAAATCTGGTTCCATCTATTGGACTGAAGCACGGCTACGTTCTTCTGCTTTTTGAGCTCTCCGATACTATCCGAGATTTTCATCCTTTTCCCCATGGTGTCTATCAATTGGGAATCAATAACATCGATTTGTGCACGTAGGTTGCTCAACTTGCTATTGTATTCCGCTTCTTCGTCGGTTTCTTTGCGTATCCTTAAATCTTTCATAATCTGTACTAATTTTGCCGGGGTCACTTGCTGCGCGGCATCGCTCCACGCATTGTCCGGGTCAAAATGTGTTTCGATCATCAAACCGTCAAAATTCAAATCCAACGCGGTTTGCGAAACATCAAAAATCATATCCCTTTTCCCGGTAATGTGCGAAGGGTCGTTGATCAAGGGCAAGTCGGGAAATTTATTCTGGAACTCAATGGCCAATTGCCATTCCGGAATATTTCTGTATTTTGTTTTCTCATAGGTAGAAAATCCTCTATGGATGGCTCCTAATTTTTTGATACCTGCCGTATGCAAGCGTTCTATACCTCCCAACCATAAGGCTAAATCGGGATTTACAGGATTTTTCACCAAAACAATTTTGTCTGTACCCTGCAAAGCATCGGCCAATTCTTGCATGATAAACGGACTAACCGTTGATCGTGCACCGATCCATAACAGATCAACATCATGCTCTAAGGCCAATTCCACATGGGCACGGTTGGCAACCTCGGTTGCGGTTTTTAAGCCGGTTTCCTGCTTTACTTTTTGCAACCATTTTAAACCCAAAGCACCTACGCCTTCAAAATTACCAGGGCGCGTTCTTGGCTTCCAGATTCCTGCACGGTAATAGTTTACATCGGTATCTTTAAGTTCGTGTGCAATTTTCAGCACTTGTTCCTCGGTTTCGGCACTACATGGTCCTGCGATTACCAGGGGATGGTCCAATTTCATATCATCCAACCATGTTCTCATTTCTCTTGTATTCTCCATTACTTATATTTTTTGTTTAATGGTATTCCGTTTAATATTCCCTTTATCTTATTCGTGTCGTTCATTGCCTTGTATATTCCCTCATAATCCCCCTGCTCCAATAGTGCCTTGAACTCTTTTAGATTTTGGATGTACTCTTCCAAAGTTTCCACCACGTTATCTTTATTTTGCTCAAAAATAGGGGTCCACATGGCCGGGGAACTTTTGGCAAGGCGAACGGTACTTTCAAATCCACTACCGGCCATATCAAAAATATCGCGTTCGTTTTTTTCTTTTTCGATGACCGTTTTTCCCAGCATAAAGGAGCTGATATGGGATAAATGGGAAACATAGGCGATATGTTTATCATGTGCCTCTGCATTCATATATCGTATTCGCATTCCCATATCCTTAAACAATTGCAAAGCTTTTTCCTGTAATTTGAACGCTGTTTTTTCTACTTCGCAAATGATATTTGTTTTCCCATCATATAACCCATTTATGGCCGCAGAGGGGCCAGAAAATTCTGTTCCGGCTATAGGATGGCAAGCTAAAAAATTTCTTCGTTTCGGATGGTTTTCCAATGTTCTACAAATCAATTTTTTGGTTGAACCACCATCAAAAACAATACAATCGTCATGTACTGCATCCAGTATTCTGGGCAACTCGCTTACCAAAGCGTTTACAGGAATGGAAACCATAACCATATCTGCTTTGTTCAATTCGGAATGATCCGATTTTACATCGATAAGATTCAAGGCCTGTGCTTGGTCTAAGTGCGACTCATTGGTATCAATACCATAGATGGTAACATCTTGGCGCAAACGTTTTATATCCTTTGCGAAAGAACCTCCGATCAAACCGATACCGATTACAAATACATTCATTTTTTTAAGATTCTAGATATTGGAATTGAGATTTTAGATACATTTTGATCTAGCGTTTTAAAATCTCACGTCCCATATCTCTTTTCTAAAATCTACTGATCGCTTCCTTTATCTTTTCTTCGGTAACACATAACGAAAACCGAATATACCCTTCACCGTTACTACCAAATATAGTACCCGGAGCTATGAAAATATCCTTATCATACAGTACTTCATCAATAAAGTCCTCAGCTGCTTTGCTACCTTTGGGCAGTTTTGCCCATACAAACATACCGGCAGCATTTGGGTCATACTCACAGTTCAACAATTCAACCAATTTAAATAGCGAACTACGCCTTGATGCATACAAGGCATCTAACTTCTTAAACCACTCATCCGAACTTTTCAATGCGGTTATGGCGCCTTTTTGAATTCCATAAAACATGCCTGAATCCATATTGCTCTTTACCTTAAGTATCGAGTTGATGTGTTCGGCACTTCCAGCAACCATGCCGACACGCCATCCGGCCATATTAAAAGTTTTGCTGAGCGAATTTAGTTCAAGTGCGGTATCCTTAGCATCGGGTACTTGTAAGATACTGGTGGGATTATTATTCAAAACAAAACTGTATGGGTTGTCATTTACCAACAATATGCTATGCTTTTTGGCAAAATTGACAAGTTTGCCCATGGCTTTATCGCTAATGGTAGCACCTGTGGGCATATTGGGATAACTTATCCACATTATCTTTACTTTGGACAGATTTTCTTCAGACAGTGCCTGCAAATTGGGCAACCAGGCACCTGCCTCGGTTAAATCATACATTCTTGGAACGGCACCGACCAATTTCGTGACCGAAGTATAGGTCGGGTAGCCAGGGTTGGGAATGAGCACCTCATCTCCTGGGTTTAAAAAGGCCATACTAATATGCATTATGCCTTCTTTTGAACCCATTAAGGGGAGTATTTCATTGGCTCCATCCAAATGGACCCCAAACTTTTTAAGGTAAAAGGTTGACATGGCAGTTCTCAATTCGGGCAACCCCTGATAGCTTTGGTATTGGTGCGCCCCGTTTTCCAATACGGCATCTTGAATACTTTGTATAATTTCTTCGGAAGGTGCCAAATCGGGACTGCCGATACCCATATTGATAATAGGTCTGCCATTGGCAATTAGCCCTCGTACTTCCCTCAATTTTTTGGAGAAGTAGTATTCCTCAACAGTTTTTAATCTATCAGCCGTAGTTATCATATTCTGGCATTTTTATATTCTCCAAGCACCCTAAAATCCTCAGTCATAATATGAAGCAGCGATTTTGCTTTTTCAAAGCTATCATAGGCATCAAAGGTTATATCCACGAAAAAAGCATACTTCCACGGTGTTTCTATAATGGGAAGGGACTGAATTTTGGTAAGGTTCAAATTACAATCGCTCATCACGTTAAGTACCGTTGCCAAACTACCTCGTTTATGATCGGTAACAAAACGTAAGGATGCTTTGTTGATTTCCGTTTTGGGAAGCTCCTTATTTTGTGTTTTGACCACGATAAAGCGGGTAGAATTATTGGTGATCGTCTGTATTTCGGAAGCAATGATATCCAAATCATACAATTGGGCGGCAGCTTTGGGGGCTATGGCAGCTATTTTATGTAGCTTTTCCCTTTGTATTCTTTGTGCGGTTTCTGCCGTATCCACGGCTTCAACGAGTTTAATGTGCGAATGTGCCTTTAAAAATTCCTTGCATTGCAATAGGGCCATTGGGTGTGAGTGTACCTCTTCGATATCTTCCATTGTTTGCCCTTTGTACACCATCAAATTATGGTGTATGTTCAAATAGTGTTCACCGATGATGTGCAAATTGTTTTGATACACCAATGCATAGTTGGGAATAATAGAACCTGCGATTGAGTTTTCAATGGCCATGACCCCCTTATCGGCTCTTCTGTTCAGCACATGATCCACCAAACTATCGAACGAAAGGCATTCGACCAACGCTATATCTTCCCCAAAATAATCTTTGGCCACTTGATGGTGATTAGAGCCCCTTATGCCCTGTATGGCTATTTTTAAACTCATTGGCTTTTATTTGAACCCTAAAACTGCTTCAGGATTGTCCAAAACACGGTTTTAAACAAAAAAAAAGCCCCGTTTTTCACGAGACTTCAATTGTTATATTTTTAGCATATACTACAACAGCCCCGTACTTCTCTTAAAAAAGAAGTAGAAGTAAAAACCGTTCCAGAAATATTGCTTTGTCATTTTGCTTGTAAAACTTTGG
Organism: Costertonia aggregata; assembly: GCF_013402795.1. GTDB lineage: Bacteria > Bacteroidota > Bacteroidia > Flavobacteriales > Flavobacteriaceae > Costertonia > Costertonia aggregata. The sequence continues at coordinate 737,466 of NZ_CP058595.1, forward strand.
CTAAAGTACTAATTAAATCTAAAAATCAAATTTTACGCCTCTTTTTTTTGGATTTTTTTTATTTGTGCCGTATTCATTCCTTTTTGTATCAAAAAACATTGCCATTTTTAAGAATACCGAATTTATCAGAATGATTATGAATTGCTTAATTTTGGTTTAAAACAGAACACATGTCCATATTTGTCAAAAGTATTTCCAAATCATTTGGTACGCAAAAAGCCTTGGATGCCATATCTTTTTCCATTAACAAGGGAGAAATCGTTGGTTTTCTTGGACCCAATGGTGCGGGAAAATCTACCCTTATGAAAATTTTGACCACATACCATCAGGCAGATGAAGGAGAGGCTAAAGTAAATGATTTTGATGTACTTACGGATACAAAAAACGTTCGGCAGAGTATTGGCTACCTACCCGAACATAACCCGTTATATTTAGATATGTACGTAAAGGAGTATTTGGCGTTCAATGCCGATGTATACAAGGTAAGTAAAGATAAAATCACCGAGGTCATCAAAAAAACCGGGCTGCAGCCGGAAGCCCACAAAAAAATCGGACAACTTTCAAAAGGATATAGACAACGTGTTGGATTGGCCGCAGCATTGCTTCATGATCCCGATGTGTTGATTTTGGATGAACCTACGACCGGACTTGACCCAAATCAATTACTTGAAATCAGGAAACTGATCAAAGGTATAGGAAAAGAGAAAACCATTTTGCTCTCTACGCATATCATGAAAGAGGTAGAAGCGGTCTGTGACCGTGTACTTATCATAAATAAAGGTGTTTTGGTCGCCGATAAAAAACTTTCGGACCTTAGGGATGAAGAGGAACAGATTATTGAAGTGGAATTTGATTATCGTGTAGAAGAAGCCTTTTTGAACAAACTACCGCATGTAACACATGTAAAGAACGTAACGGGGTTTGTATATGAAATCACTTTTAATACAACGACCGATATGCGACCGGCCGTATTTGACTTTGCCCATGACAACGAATTGAAAACACTACAATTGAACAAGAAGAATAGAAATCTGGAAAGTCTGTTTACCGAATTAACCAGTTAGACCTAAAACCCGCTGGTATTTGGATTGTATCGATACATTTATCTATCGCTATTTTTTTCGCTTTCAACGACTATAGCAATCTCATCGGTAGTTTTGATGGTATCTTCTTTTACGAATTCGGGTTCGGTATTTTGTTCGGAAGAGCTTAGCTTAAAAAGAACTACCGTTAAAATAAGCAGCATAAATAATAGACCTGATTTTCGCATCGTAGTTTATTTACAATCGTGAAATTAGGTTTTTTGATTCCTTACTTTCCGTTTTTTCTATAAACTGCCTAAAAATCAGGTTTAGTGGTTCCCGTTCTGGGGCTGTATTTATGTATACTTTGTAAATTTTTGATGCATCTATCGTATTCTGTCCAAATTTTCATCAACATTTTTATTTTTATAATCTGGTTCTTTGGTCTTTCCAAAAGAATATTTCATTGAAAAAGCGACCTCTTGGGCATCTACGAAGTACACTCCTTCGGCATTTACCCCATTAATTGAATAGCGCTCTTCGAAATTCATGGCTTTGGTGATGTCATTAAAACGCAAAGAACATTTTAGTCTGTCAAAAAAAGTTTTGGTAATGGCCGCATTGAGCACTAGCATGGGGTTTCTCTCAAAAATACCTTCGGAACGTTTTGTCAACCCCCAGCCCCCTAAAGAAATCACGGTATCTTTTCGGAGTTTAAATTGATGGTCAGTATATAAATATAGATAAGGTCTTATTGATGTGCTTGTAGCGGAAGCATCTCGTATATTTTTAGTTGATATAGAGACCGTATTGGATGAAGTCCATATCCCTTTGGTCATCGGAGCGGTGAAATTGATATCGATACCCGATTCCCTTTCAAGGTTTTTAAGGGAAAAAACAGCCCTATCGTCACCCGCCGTATAGCTAATCGTATAATACATAGGGTTTTTGCGTTTATAATATTCAATTGAAATTGAGTTCTTGGCGAACTGGTATACCACTGATAATTCATCGGTCAGCGTAGGAAGTAGGTTTACATTCCCTTCCCCTTCCAAAAACGGATTGAAAAATACTTGGATGGAACTTGCGTTGGAATAATTGGGCCGGTCTATACTCTTTGCATAGTTGAAAGTTATGTTCTTGGTACTATCCAAAGCAACGGTCAGGTTCGCTTTGGGAAACAGATTTGTGTTTTTTCTGTTAACCAACGGTATGTCCTCCGCTTCTTCCTCGCCTTGCACGACATTGTTTTCAATACGTAGCCCCGCACTAAAATCTATCTTTTCGCTTATTTTTCCGGATAATGTTGAATATCCGGCAATATTCTTTTCAGAATAATCGTAGTCTATATCCAAAATCGCATCCGTTTCCAAAAATTCATTATTGGTCAAGGCATTGGCTCTCGCATCGCTTATGTTTGCCCCAAATTCCCACTTTAGGCCTTGGGTCAGAGCTTCGTCAAAATCCAATCGATATGCCAGCACATTAATGCGATAACGTTGTTTGCGTAGTTCGGATATGACAAATTCAGTAGCATTGAAATTATTGGCGATTTCAGTATTCAGACGCTGATCATAGGATGAGTATTGCAACCCAGCGAACATATTTGTCTTGGCACTTAGCTTTTTTTGATAATTTAAATTGCCGCTGATAAAATCCTTTATGTTTTCATTGTCCGTTTCTGTGATGATATCATCTTCATTGGTGCCCTGCCTTAAAAAAGTATCCGTATCAATTATAGCATTGTTGTCTTGCAAACGGTGCGTTACATTTGCAGAAAAATAATCCGTATCGTTAATTTGGTAGAATAGGCCACCGCCTGAATTTATCTCTACCCTGTCATTCTTATCGACCAAAATAAGATAATCCGAAAGTATGTTGGCATCAGGAATGGCAAATTCAAATTGATGGCTTTCCCATTGCAACAAGTCGTTGTATGCTAAATTAGCTTTTAGCGTTACTTTTCCCTTTTTATAACTACCGTTGATATCGCTATACTTATTGAAATTGCGTTTAAATGATAATGTTTCGGAGAGGTTAACCTTACCGCCTTCTATATTATTTATCTTTCTGGTTATCAAAAGTACCGCCCTACCGTTAGCCTCGTACTTTGCGGAAGGGTTCCGAATAATCTCGATAGAACTGATATCATCCACAGCCACTGCATAAAACTCTTCCATTGAAATACGTTGATTACCCATATACATCAAGGGAGCACCTTTACCCAATACCGAAACCGATTCCCTATCGGCACTTACTTGAAGACTTGGAAGCCTCGACAACAATTCCATAGGGTCGGGAATCGATGAAAACACGGGGTTGGTCACATCTATTTTTAAATCCCCCCTCTTGTTGGTTGTGATAGGTTTTGCAGCTATAACCGCTACTTCTTCCAAAGTGGTAGTGCTAGGCTCTAACTTTATGGATAATCCTTTGTTCCTATCTACAATTAAATTTCGCTCATAGGTCTCAAAACCCAAACTTGAAATTTGTATCCGATACGTTCCGGACGCAATATCCTCCAACTTGAAACCCAATTCGTTCAAAATGGTATACTTTATAAGTGTGTTGTCTTTATCGGCCAAAAGAAGTACGTCCCCAACGGTAATCATCTTGTTATCATTGTCCAAGACCCTGCCCGTAATGGTAAATGATGTCTGCGCATTGATCAAACTGCAGAACAGAACAAGAAAGAGAAAACTATTTTTTTGCAATGTATTGTTTTGCTTTGCAATTACGTACAAAACAGATTTTGAAATCAGAATCAGGGGTCTGATTTAGGGACTAGTACCTGGATAAATCTTTATAAAAAGAATGAAATCATACTTTTGAGGCCTACCATGATGTGTATTGCAGTCTTTTGATTGGCCATGCAAAATCGTCAAAAAAATAATGAAACGGATATACAGTCTATACTTGGTATCGCTCCAAAAGCTCTTTACGATTCGCAACCTTTAGTTTACTGTAGATATTTGTAATATGGGTCTTGACCGTGCTTAGGCTTATAAAAAGTTCGTTGGCAATTTCTTTATTGCTTTTACCTTCTAAAATGAGTGCCCTGATATTCTGCTCTTGCCTGCTTAAATTGGCTACGAGTGCATTTTGTTTTCTTTTTAATCGATATACAAATAGCGAAAGTACAACTGTGATTATTACTAAAATAAGGATAATGGCTTTGCTCCATTGATATTTTTGCACTACCACTTTTTGGGTCAAGTAGGCCAACCGTCTGGATAAAAACCGATATTCCGCAGGTTGCATATCGCTTTCTTCCAATTCGGCCAGAAGGGCCAAATAATAATTGGGATTTTCGGCGATATCCTTATCCAATAATCCCTTTTTGGCCAATTGATCGATACCGATAAGCTTTACCAATAATATTTTGAGCGAATCCTTGGTGTAGGATTTTAACTTTGCAGCATATGCCTCCGAAATAGTGTCTTCGGTATTTTTTTCCTTTTCCAATGCCCATTGGAACTTCTGCATCTTCTGCCACTCTGCATCGGCAGGACTGGAACTTCTATATTTACCCAACAGTTTTTTGGATTTTGGAAAATATATCTTGTCCGATTTGGAAAGAATAAAATCGGTTGTATGGGCAACGGTATCTGAAATCACTTTTTTGATCGGATTTACATATAACCGATAAATGGCATCCTTATCAGAGATATGCTTGCCCTTAAATGAAAAGGAACCATCTTTAGCGATAGGTGACCAAGCGACAGATTGTAGCCTGTTTTCACCTTCTTCCAAACTGATCTTGCTTAGATATATTTTTTGCTCCCATTTCCCATCTTCTTCTAAGCTTGTATGACCAGATATGGCGGTTTGGGCAGATATATGTAATATATTCAGGAATAAGAGAAGAAATATGCACTGTTTTTGATTCATTTATTTCGCAATCTAATTTCTAATTGAATTTAGTATTGAACTAAATATAGTGATTCAATCAAAACTTTTCATATGAATCCAAAAGAGTTTGCATAACCTCATCCAACTCTTCCTGCACTTTGGGATCCGTACAATTCACTAAAATGGCAAATATCATTTGTTCATCGGGATATACAAAAAAGTTGGAATAGCCACCAACACCGTTACCTATATGCCCATAATACGGCCGGCCTTGTTTATCCTCACTCACTTGCCAGCCCAAGCCATAATAGGTAGATTGCCCATCAATAGTTTCAGAAGTCAAAAATTGTGATATTATCTCTTCATCCAAAATATTACCGTCCAAATAGGCTTGGCCCAGTTTGGCAATGTCCTCGGAAGTGGACAAATAACCACCACCTGCCAATTTATAAAAGTTGTTCACAGGAATGGCTTCCCTAAAACCTAACCGGTTTTTGGTATAATTTCGGCTACGCCTGTTAAAACTGTTTTTATCATCATGGCTTAGCTCACTGACCTGTTCGGCAAAAGTATTCTCCATTCCCAAGGGTTTCAACACTTTCTCCTGTACATAATTCTCAAAAAGGACTCCGCTCGCTTCCTGCATCGCCAATGAAACCAATACCCAACCATAGCTGTTGTAGTGATAGTCGGTACCGGGTTCAAAAAGTAAATCGTCATCCTTAAAAATCGCAATACTTTCTTTGATGGAATACGGCTCGTTCAGACCGTATTCCTTGCCTTGATAACCCCGAATACCCGCTGTGTGGCTCGCCAATTGCCGTATGGTAAAATCCCACCGCTTTTTTGGGTAATACGGTACATAAGTATAAAATGAAGCATCCAAATCAATGGTTTCGTCCGCTACCATATGGGCCAGAGCCGTTGCCGCTATGGGTTTGGAAACGCTTGCAATCCTAAAAATTGTTTTTTGTGGCTGTACATGGGTTTTTTGTTTCAAATCAGCATAGCCATAGCCTCTTTGGAATATTTTTCCTCCATCTCTTAAAACCGAGATAGCTAGCCCGGGAACCTTTTCATCATCTACCAAGCGTTGCATTAGCATATCTGCCTTAACAAAACCATGCAATTCAGTATTCTCACCCAGTATAGTCCGTGAAGCAAATAGGTTTTTGAGATATTTGAGAATAGGATTCATTGCCTTGATTTTGTTGTTCTGAATGTAATAAGAAATCTATGATTTAAACCAATATTTGCGGCAAGGTTTAAGGTGACAAAAACTATTTAATCCAAGAAAATCAGTCTGCCATTGAAAATTTCTTCTACCTCAATAACAGGAGGACGGTTAAAACTTTGCACATCGCCCGTACCACGAATGATACCATTGACAGAGGCTTGTGGATTAATCAACATATCATTGGACCCCCTATGGTTTAAGTTTACATTTTGAGCGATAAGATTATGGGCCTCAATGCGAGAATCGCCCGCAGCGATAGAGAGATTCAAATTTTGCACGGCACCGCTTAACTTAAAATAAGCGATACCGTTTACGGTCACACTAACGTTGGTCGAATTCAATTCCAAATCAAACTCACCATCCGTAGTTGCTGCTTCGGGCTCTATAAAACTCTCGGACAACAAAATCAAGCTTGGATAATCTAAACTACCATCACTACGTATGGTCTGACCCGTACTGCTTCGTATCTCAACAATATTGGGCGAGGTCACATAAACCGTTGTTATACCGTATTCACGAAAAAGATTACACCCGTTTTCATTTCTTACAATAAGTCTATCGCCCTCAACCACAGCGCTAACTTCTCCCCGTAGAAATTCCCCGGTCTCAATCTCGACTTTTTGGGTATCGCCTTGTTTTATAATCAGAGCTACTTTTTCAAAAACCGTTATTCTAGAAAAATTGGGTACTTCAACTTCATCCCTAATGATTTCACCAGCATTTTGAAAACAATCGGGAGCTTTTTCAGAATTGCAGGAAAGCAATAAAAGTAGTAGAATATATTTCTGTAACTTACCCATGGTGCGGGTCCCTATTTCGTTGTACTTTATAAACAATATCCTTTTTTTCATGGCTATAATCTAATACCTATTCCAAATTCAACAGCCTCGGCCTTGGCTCCATGTGATTTTAAGGTAACGGCACCAAATACCTTATCTCCAAAATAGCGTTTTAAACCAATGCGGTTGTACATACGCCCTTCAAAATCAAACGGATAATACACATAATATCCCAATTGGGCAATTGCGGACATCTTATTGATGAACAGCTCGTGTCCCAGAAAAATACCGACTCTTTTAAAATCATCATCAACGTTCACATTCTTTTCTGGAAAAGAAGTCGCCTGAAAGCGTATCAATTCCTTTAAAAAGTTGGAAAAGAAAACATCAGCACCCAACTGTAGGGCACTTTTTCTTCCCAAACGTTTATCCGCATAACCCGATAGTATAAAAAAACCGTGTTGTCCCAAATCTATCACATCGCTCTCATTGACCCCGCCACGCAGTACCAAATTATATTTGATGGGTTCGGTTACTTTCACCTTTTCAGACTTTGGTAAATATTCCAGCTTTTTACCGCCATCCAAATCATATGTCAAACCAGCATTTAGGGCAAATGTATTCGTAGAGGTGTTGGGTGCCCTAAAGTTTGCGTTGGAATAATGTATTACCGATATACCTGTTTTAAAACCCAACCCCTTGAAAATATTCTCTTTGTGGTAATTGAGCATTAAATACGTTGAGCTCATAAAATCCGAGCCGTAAGCATTGTTTCTAAAATTGGTCTCCTTGTCGTAAGGGTTTGTAGTATATGTTATTCCCTGCCCAATCCTAAACTGCACATTTCTCTTAAAAAAATAGAAATTGTAGTGGGCGTACAGTCCAAAATTCTCTCCCAGGGTCTCGTTGTTCATATCTTGGTAAATGAACGAAGCCCCATAATCCGGGTAATTATATAGCTGCTCCCATTCCTGTGAACCATATGTTTTTCTATTAAATCCTAAAATAACACCCCCTGGATGATTGGTAATCAAATGCGAAATATCAGGATTATGTAATAATACAGAACCATAAAATTGATTTACATCAATAGTATATTTCTTGACATCCCCGTTTTGTGAAAAACACATTGTTACCGAAAAAAAAAGGCAAAAAAGAAGCTTAAAGTTCATCGGTCGTAAAGGTAATGACGAAGTACGAAATACGAGGCACAAAGGTTGAAAAAGTACGCAGTTATAAGTTGCAGTTTACGGTTTTACCCGCAGGACAAAGAGCCGATTGACTAGAAAACAAACTCATAAACCGCTAAACTTATTGACTCTTTTCTTTAAAAAACCTCTTGTGCAATACCCTTGATATTATCCGATTTACCCATGGAATAGTAGTGTAATACTGGAACACCAGCTACCAAGAGTTCTTTTGATTGTTCAATACACCATTCCACCCCAACTTGGCGTACGGCCTTATTGTCTTTGCACTGCTCAACCGCCTCTACCAAATCTTCAGGCAAATCGATTTTAAAAACCTGGGGCAGCAGATTTAAGTGACGTTTTACCGCAATGGGTTTGATACCCGGAATTATAGGCACATTGATTCCCATTTTCCTAGCCGCCTCAACAAACTCAAAATACTTTTTATTGTCGAAGAACATTTGGGTCACTACGTAATCTGCACCTGCCTCGACTTTTTCTTTCAGCCGTTTCAAATCCGTACTCATGGAGGGCGCCTCTAGATGTTTTTCAGGATACCCTGCCACCCCGATACAAAAATCGGCACAATCATCGGTTTCAATAACTTCATGTAAATACTTGCCGCAGTTGAGATTTTGAACCTGCTTTACCAATCCGATAGCATAATTATGTCCGCCTTCAGTCGGCTCAAAATATTTTTCCTCGCGCATGGCATCACCGCGAAGTGCCATGATATTATCGATACCCAAATAATGACAATCGACCAATAGATATTCGGTTTCTTCTTTGGTAAACCCCCCGCAAAGCACATGCGGAACAGTGTCGACATCATACTTATGTTTGATTGAAGCGCAAATACCCACCGTGCCAGGCCTCATACGAGTCAGCTTCTTGTCTAACAATCCGTCACGGTCAATATAGATGTATTCTTCTCGGGAAGTCGTTACATCAATAAAAGGCGGTTTGAACTCCATCAAAGGGTCGATATTATTATAAAGCTCTTGAATATTTCTCCCTTTTACCGGGGGGATTATTTCAAAAGAAAATAATGTCTTTCCCTTAGCTTCTTTTATATGGTCAGTTACTTTCATTCTCTAGGTAGTTGATGGTTGAGCGTTGATGGTTGATAGAATTCTAAATCGGATTTATGGATTACTTTTTACTCCTAAAATATGAGATAAAACCGCTTAGCAATTTTTTGCAGAGTGTTATCTGGGTAATTTGATTTTTAATTTTTTTTCATCTAAATAATTTTGATCAAGGGCTAGAAAAAGCTGGGTTTAAAGTTCATATAAAGAACCTCTTGCTACATGTAGAAACTGAATAGTATCAGCAGAAGTTCTACGACCGCAGCCCTCAGCAATGTTTGAAGGAACGGAGACTGCACATCTTCTCATTTGACTAGTCAAACCATATGATTCCTCTTTTGGGAAAGATTTTGTGACCGAGTATAAACTACTAACCAATTTGCGTGATTCTTTCCAAACTTCTAATTCCGTATAATCCATATCCTTTTTTTCCAACAACCCTTAACCATCAACTCTCAACTATATTCGGTGCCAGCCATTTCATAGCGTCTTCCAGGGCTATTCCTTTTCGTTCGGCATAATCTTTTACTTGATCTTCTTCTATTTTACCCAATCCGAAATAACGGGCTTTGGGGTTGGCAAAATAATAACCTGAAACCGAAGCTGCCGGCCACATGGCCAAACTCTCGGTTAATTTTACGCCTATTTTTTCTTCCACTCCGAGAATTTCCCAAATGGTCAATTTCTCCAAATGATCGGGACAAGCAGGATAACCTGGTGCTGGGCGAATTCCCTTATACGACTCGTTGATCAATTCTTCATTGCTTAAATCTTCGTTCGCTGCATAACCCCAATATTTTGTCCGCACTTCCTTATGCAAGTATTCGGCAAAAGCTTCGGCCAAACGATCGGCTAGGGCTTTTATCATTATCGAACTGTAATCATCCAAATCTTTTTCGTAAGCTGCCGCTAATTCAGCAGTTCCAAATCCGGTTGATACACAAAAACAACCGATATAGTCTTGTTTGCCCGAATCTTTGGGAGCGATAAAATCGGCCAAGGCATAGTCGGGTATCCCCTCTCTACGTTGCAATTGTTGGCGAAGGGTACGGAAAGCCCCCCCCGCCCCCAAAGGGGAAGCTAACAACCGATCGTGTATCTGCTCTAGTACCTCTTCGAGATTACCTAAAACTTCGTTGTTCGTAAAACGAATTACACGATAGCCTTGCTCTTCGAGCCATGCCGTTCGTTCTTCATCGCTTTTTTTGTTCTCTGGCAATTGGTGGATGCTACCATCGATCTCAACGATCAAATTTTGTTTGAGACAAACAAAGTCGGCAATGAATTCGCCAATAATATGTTGACGGCGAAACTTATATCCATCTAAATTCTTGCCACTCAAGGCATTCCAAAGCATTTCTTCCGCTTCGGTAGGTCGATTACGCATGTTTTTAGCGTGCTCTTTCAGTAATCCGTAGAGCATAGGGTTTGCCGTCGCCCAATATTGCTCCCCCTTTGGGGGCGGGGGGGCTACTTCAATGTCATCATCATTGACAGTGTTGGCCGGAAACAAGCCAAAAATTCCTTTGGCCTGTAACTGTTTTTCCTGCAACACTTTTTTCAACATGGCTTGGGCATCTTCGAACAACTCGGTCGCTTGAGCACCCACCACATTATCGGTCAAAATATCAGGATATTTTCCGTGGAGTTCCCAGCTTCTGAAAAAAGGTGTCCAGTCAATAAAATCAACCAGTTTTTCCAAATCGAGATTTTCAATTATTTGAATACCGAGTTCGTTAGGTTCCTTAATTTGAGCTGAGTCCCAATCTATCTTGAATTTATTTTTCCGAGCTTCCTCTATGGATTTATATTCTTTTTTAACGGAACGTTTCAAGAATTTATCCCGAAACACATCGTAATCTTCCTTAATGGATTTTTTATAAGCGTCCGAGGTTTCTTTTTGTAGCAAGTCGCCGACCACGGTAACCGCACGTGAAGCATCATTGACATGAACGACGGCTTGGCTGTATTGAGGGTCAATTTTAACGGCCGTATGTGCCTTACTGGTGGTGGCCCCTCCTATCAATAACGGAACCTTAAAGTTCTGGCGTTCCATTTCTTTGGCAAGGTGCACCATTTCATCAAGGGATGGCGTAATCAATCCGCTTAGGCCGATGACATCTACATTATGTTCTATGGCCGATGCGATAATTTTTTCAGGCGGTACCATCACGCCCAAATCGACGATTTCATAATTATTGCAAGCTAGCACTACGCTCACGATGTTTTTGCCAATATCGTGAACATCTCCCTTAACAGTGGCCATTAAAATTTTTCCAGCTCCAGCCCCCCCCGCCCCCAAAGGGGGAGCTATTAACTGGGCATGAATTTTTTCTAAAACCGCTTCTAGGTTGGTCAACACCTCATTATTAGTAAAACGAATAACCTTATATCCTTGTTCTTCGAGCCAGGCTGTTCGTTCTTCATCAATCTTTCTATTCTCAGGTAGTTGATGAATGCTACCATCAATCTCGACAATCAAGTTCTGTTTTAGGCAAACAAAGTCTGTAATGAATTCGCCGATAATATGTTGACGACGAAACTTATATCCATCCAAATTCTTACCGCTCAAGGCATTCCAAAGCATTTTTTCCGCTTCGGTAGGCCGGTTACGCATTTTTCTAGCGTGCTCTTTCAGTAATCCATAGAGAACAGGATTTGCCGTCTTCCAATGAAGCTCCCCCTTTGGGGGTTGGGGGGCTGATTTTTTTTTCTCCTCTTCTATATATGGAAGAAGATACGCCACCGCCTTTTTCATTACCCTTGCCGATTTTACCACTTGGGGCAAAAACATTTTTCCGCTTCCGAAAAGGTCGCCAACGACGTTCATTCCCGTCATCAGATGGCCTTCGATAACCTCAATGGGTTTGGCGGAAGCTTTTCTCGCTTCTTCTACATCTTCTACAATATATTGGTCGATGCCCTTTACCAAAGCTCTGGTAATTCTATCTTGAAGCGGTGCTGATCGCCACGATAGATCGACCTTGCTTTCCTTGGCTTTTCCTACCACCGATTCGGCGAAATCCAACAATCTCTCAGTGGCATCGTCACGGCGGTTGAGCATCACGTCTTCGACACGTTCCAATAAATCTTTCGGAATATCGTCATACACTTCCAACATCGTCGGGTTGACAATGCCCATGTTCATTCCCGCTCTAATGGCATGATATAAAAAAACGGAATGCATTGCTTCCCGCACGGGATTATTCCCTCGGAAAGAAAAAGAAATATTGCTAACTCCCCCGCTCACACTGCAATGCGGTAGGTTTTCACGCACCCATTTTGTTGCATTTATGAAATCAAGCGCATTCAGTTTGTGCTCGTCCATTCCTGTAGCGACCGGAAAAATATTGAGGTCAAAAATGATATCTTCAGGAGGGAAACCTACTCTATTGACCAGAATGTTATACGAACGTTTCGAAATTTCGATTCGCCTGTCATAATTATCGGCTTGACCGACCTCATCAAAGGCCATAACTATAACCGCAGCTCCATATCTCTTTATGAGTTTCGCATGACGGATAAATTCATCTTCACCTTCTTTAAGACTTATAGAATTGACCACGCATTTGCCTTGCACGACTTGAAGTCCGGCCTCAATAATTTCCCATTTTGAACTATCGATCATAATGGGCACTCGAGCAATATCGGGTTCGGCAATGACTAGATTTAAAAACTTGACCATGGCCTCTTTGCCATCGATCAAGCCGTCATCCATATTGATATCGATGATTTGGGCGCCTCCTTCGACCTGATGGCGTGCGACATCAAGTGCTTCCTCGAATTTTTCCTCCTTAATAAGTCTGAGAAATTTTTTGGACCCGGCCACGTTGGTACGTTCCCCCACATTGATGAAATTACTTTCTGGGGTGACCACAAGAGGTTCCAGTCCAGATAATTTCAAATATTTCGGTTTTGCTTCAATCATCTATTAAATTTCAACTATCAGTGCTCGCGGATCATACTGTTTTACCAAATCGGCTATTGCCATAATATGTTCGGGAGTCGTTCCACAACATCCGCCGACGATATTGACCAATCCTTTTTCGACGTATTCCTTTATCTGTGCAGCCATTTGCTCAGGTGTTTCATCATATTCGCCAAAAGCGTTCGGTAAGCCCGCATTAGGGTGGGCAGAGATAAAGTGTTCCGATTTTTTAGAAATTACTTCCAAATGAGGAACCAATTGACTGGCGCCCAACGCACAATTAAAGCCAACGGACAAAATCGGAATATGGGAAATAGAAATCAAAAAAGCTTCGGCGGTTTGCCCGGAAAGGGTTCTGCCTGAAGCATCGGTAATCGTACCACTTACCATAATTGGCACGTCTATATTCCGTTCTTCCTTGACCTCCTCAATGGCAAAAAGAGCGGCTTTTGCATTTAAGGTGTCAAATATGGTTTCAACCAGCAGCATATCGGCTCCGCCATCCAACAACGCCTCTGCCTGTTGTTTATAGGCGATACGAAGTTCGTCGAACGAAATGGCCCGAAAACCAGGATCGTTCACATCCGGAGACATACTTGCGGTCTTGTTTGTAGGCCCCATACTGCCTGCTACAAATCTTGGCTTATGCGGTTCTTTTGCCGTGAATTCATCAGCGACTTTTTTGGCAATCTTGGCGGATTCGTAGTTGAGTTCGTAGACCAATTCTTCCATATGGTAATCGGCCATGGCTATGGTCGTTCCTGAAAAGGTGTTGGTTTCGACAATGTCAGCTCCTGCCGCAAAATACTTTCGATGGACTTCGGCGATCGCTTCCGGCTGGGTCAACGACAACAAATCATTGTTTCCCTGCAGCGGATGTTCCCAATCCTTAAAACGCTCCCCACGAAAGTCTCCCTCGGTAAACTTATAGCGCTGTAACATGGTTCCCATGGCGCCATCAAGTACCAAAATTCTTTCTTTCAATATATCCTTAATATTTAGCATAACAATATCTACAAATCAATGAATTCGTAAATGAAAATTATCAAGTAAGGAAAAGTGTTGACGACCTGTCATTTCTTTTGTTATCTGCCGAGATGCTGAAACTAAATCAGCACACGATAGAATGTAGCACCTTCTTTAAAGATAAAGGGTTGCTAAGGCTTCATCGGGTCCAATCCCTCCACCTTTCTTGATAACGATTTCAATGTATTAATGAACTGGGTACAAAGAAACGGTAGAGTAGAATGAAAAGCAAGAAAACTGGATTTTTTTATATCTTATAAAAACATCCAACTCTTTTAGAGTTGGATGTTTAAGCTAATCCATAATCATAGTAAATTTTAAGCGATGCTTTGTACTACCTCTTTCTTCGCTTCTTTTTTTGTACCATCAAAACCTTCTACTCCACCAACTGTGGTATATTTCATGACATACCGTTTACCGGGATTTATGATTTGATAGGCATATTGGCACATCACGGCCGCTTCATGAAAACCGGAAAGTATAAGTTTCAATTTTCCTTCATACGTATTTACGTCGCCTATGGCGAACACACCGGGAAGATTGGTTTGGTAGTCTTTCGAATTATTGACCATAATGGCGTTTTTCTCTATTTCGAGTCCCCACTCGCCTATCGGACCCAGTTTTGGGGATAGGCCGAAAAGCGGAATGAAATTATCCACTTCGAGATAGGTTTCGCCTTTTTCAGGGTCGTTATGTTTGATAACAACAGCTTCCAAATTTTCATCACCATACAATTTTCTGACCTCAGCTTCGGTAAAGAGTTTTATCTTACCGAGTTTAGCCAATTCGGATGCTTTTTCGACGGAATCCAAGGCACCCCGGAATTCGTTTCTTCGATGTACCAAGGAAACCTCGGAGGCCACTTCGGCCAAGAAAATAGCCCAATCCAACGCGGAATCTCCTCCACCTGCGATGACCACTTTTTTATTGCGATACACCTCTGGATCTTTGATGATATAGGCAACTCCTTTATCCTCGAAATCGACAATATTTTCGATAGGCGGTTTTCTAGGTTCAAACGAACCTAATCCGCCAGCAATAACCACAACCGGAGCTTGATGCTGTGTTCCTTTGTTCGTCGTCACGATATACGAACCGTCTTCTTGCTTGTCCAAAGTTTCGGCACGTTCGCCCAAAGTGAACCCCGGTTCGAAGGGTTTTATCTGATCCATTAGATTGTCGACCAAATCGCCCGCCAATATCTCCGTAAAAGCTGGAATATCGTATATGGGTTTCTTCGGATAAATCTCCGAACACTGTCCGCCCGGTTGGGGCAATGCATCGATCAAATGGCATTTCAATTTTAATAATCCCGCTTCGAAAACCGTGAATAATCCCGTTGGGCCTGCGCCTATTATTAGGATGTCTGTTTTTATCATTTTTTTACTCTTTTTTATACTTTTTCTACCAATTTCTGCGTGATTTCGTTCATTTTATCCACTTTTTGCTCAAAATCTCCTTTTATCGTCTTTCTATAATCGTTCAAGTTTTTCACCATTTGGTTGATGTCTTCGGGAATAACATCCTCGAAAAATTGTCTTAGACGTTTTGCCGTGGTCGGGGACTGTCCATTCGTCGAAATCGCAATCTTTACATTGCCCTTTGTGACGATTCCGCCCATATAGAAATCACAAAATGGGGGATTATCGGCAACATTGACCAGTTTATCAAGAGACCTACAGTCTTTATACACCTGAATGTTCACTTCGGGAACATCCGTGGTTGCGATTACCATATGCTTTCCCTTCAAATACTTGGCATGGTAGGAATCGGTTATCAACGCTACATCAAATCTATTGGCCAATTCTCTGGTTGCTTTTCTGAACATAGGCGATACCATTGTCACTTTCGCATCTGGACTCGACTTCGTCAAAAAAGTGAGTTTTTCTTCGGCCACATTCCCCCCACCAACAATCAAAATATGCAGCTTGGCGGTTTTTAGGAATATTGGGTATAGGTTGTTGCGCTCTGTCATGATTCGATTTTTTCGGTTAGACCTACAAGGAGGTTGCTCTGGCTTCGGCTACGCTCAGCCGCCGCGACAACACCTTGCAGGTCTTCACTACTCTGACTTTCAAGGTGTTGACGACGGATGAGGCCACCTTGTAGGTCAGAAATGATGTCTCGGTGTCGCACGACTTCCCCAATAATGATAATCGCTGGATTGGCCAGTTCTTTTCGTTCAACTTCTCTTTCAATGGAATCGATTGTTCCTACACCTACTTTTTCATTTTCCCGCGTTCCGTTTTGGATAATGGCGATCGGGGTTTTCGATTTTCCCTCCTTCTTGAAAAGGGTTACGATTTGAGAAAGTTTTGACATCCCCATTAAAATGACAACGGTCGCACTTGATTTGGCGGCCAACCGTACGTCGTTCGATAATTTATGCTCTTTGGTAGTACCGGTAATGACCCAAAAACTTTCTGCTGAACCTCTCTTTGTAACGGGAATATTCTGAGCTGCCGGTACGGAAAGACATGATGAAATTCCGGGTACGATTGCGACTTCGAGTCCGTGGGCGGCCGCATATTCCATTTCTTCGGCGCCGCGACCGAATACAAAAGGATCGCCCCCCTTTAACCGTACCACATGCTTACCTTGTTTTGCTCTTTGAACGATAAGTTCATTGATTTGTTCTTGTTGGTAGGAATAACATCCTCTTCGCTTTCCAACGAAAATATGCTCAGCTTGAGGGGCATATTCCAATAATTGGGTATCGATCAAAGCGTCGTACAAAACCACATCAGCTTTTTGCAAGGCTTTTATTGCTTTTAACGTGATGAGCTCTACGTCGCCGGGGCCGGCACCGATTACGGTTAGAAGCCTCCGACTTCGGCTACGCTCAATCTCCGAAATGGTTTCTAAATTTTTTAGTATCTCTTTCATCTTCTATATGGTCGCCAATTCTCGTTCTCTAAATTTTTCAACGGATTTCAAAAACCCCTTTGCATCTTCCAAATAGCTCTTGGCAAAGGCTTCCGTGGGTTCGTTTTTATTTAATTGTAAGACCAAATTTTCAAATCTGTCACCTACGGCAATTCTACCGGAAGAAATAAACTTTTCATCAAAATCTTTGATAATACTATTATGGGTATTGACTTTTGTTTTTTCGGCGGTCAATAAGGCCTTGGCCGAATTGACCATCGATGAATAGGAATGGTAAATGCTCGCCGCCCATTTTTCGGCACTTAAACTTTCTTCGGCACATTGGATTTTCTCTTGACTTTCCAACAATAATGTGGCGATAAGGTCAATCACGACGCCGGCACATTCACCGATGCCGATTTCCTTTTTATATTTTTCGGTGTTGCCCCAATCGATAAAATCGTCTTGGGTCAAGTTTTCAATATCGGTCAAGGGCTTTAGAAAATCATAGAAATAATGTTCGCCTTTTTCTGCATAATAATCGGCAAAAGACTTTTCTTTTCCGTTTGCTTCAAAATCATCTAAAATCAAACGCAATGCTTGGGGGCCTCTTTTACTGGGCACTTTTACAACTTTATCCGCAAAACGACCATTGCCGTTTCCATCGTTTCCTCCACCCAATAAAACCTGAAGTGCCGGCGCTACCAATTTATCTTTGGTACGGATGCTCATGCCCTGAAAACCGATGTTCGCCATGTTATGCTGGCCACAGGCGTTCATGCATCCACTGATTTTGATAACTACATCAGGGTTACTGATGTATTGTGGATATTCAGCTTTTATTATGCGCTCCAATTCTTCGGCGATGCCTGTGCTGCTGGCGATGCCTAAATTGCAGGTATCCGTACCTGGGCAGGCGGTAATGTCCAAGGCTTTGTTGTAACCGGCTTCCGCAAAGCCCAATTTTTCCAGTTCCGTGTAGAAAAACGGAAGGAGTTCTTCTTTTACATACGGAATCAAAATATTCTGCCGCAATGACAAACGGATTTCCCCTGCGGCATAATTCTGAACCAAATCAGCCAATAATCTTGCCTTATCCGTATAGAAATCGCCCAAAAGCACCTTGATGCCGATAGCAACAAAACCTTCCTGTTTTTGAGGAACGATATTCGTGGATTTCCATTTTTCGAAAGTTTCTTTATCGGTTATTTCGATTTTCGGAATTTCCGTTTCAGCCACTTTTATCTTTGGATAACTTTCCGCATCAATCGGAAAAACCTCATGTGGAACCGCTTTTTGCTCTTCTTTCAGTAATTTTTTAAATCCGTCAAGACCAACATCTTTCAATAGGAATTTCATTCGCGCTTTGGCCCTACTTTTTCGTTCGCCATAGCGGTCAAAAACACGAATAACTCCATCCATAAGCGGGATTATCTTATCCGAAGGAAGAAACTCGAAAAGCACATCGGCATGGCGCGGCTGTGAACCTAATCCGCCACCTAACATTACTTTAAAACCTCTTACGCCATTTTGGATTTTGGCAATAAATCCGAGATCGTGCATATAGGAAAGTCCCGTATCGGTATCACTTGCGGAAAAAGAAACTTTGAATTTGCGGCCCATTTCTTGGCTGATGGGATTCCGAAGAAAATATTTGAACAGGGATTCGGCATATGGGGAAACATCGAACGGTTCGTCAACATCAATGCCGGCCGTTTCACTAGCCGTTACATTTCGTACGGTGTTGCCACAAGCTTCACGTAGCGTAACTTCATCTTTTTCGAGCTGCGCCCAAAGCTCAGGAGTTCTATCCAAATCAACATAGTGAATTTGAATATCCTGCCTTGTCGTTATATGCAGGCGACCTGTGGAATACTCATCCGAGACATCGCAAATACCATGCAATTGCCGGGATGTCACTTTACCGTAGGGCAGTTTGATACGGATCATCTGTACGCCCTGTTGCCGCTGACCGTATACACCACGCGCCAAACGAAGACTACGGAATTTCTCCTCGTCAACCTTCCCGTTATGGAACTCGTTTATCTTGCGTTCCAATTCAAGAATGTCTTTCTCAACTACGGGATTCTCTATTTCTGTTCTAAAACTTTCCATCCAAATTAGATTTTAGACTCTAGACGTCAGACGTCAGATTTTAATATTTTTTATCCTATGGGATAAATAGGATTTATTTGTGTGTTACTTCTCGAATGGTCAATTTTCCATTGCATTTTTACAAGCCTATTACAAGGTGCTTCTGACCTGTTAGGATTTCTCGTGCCTCACTCAAAACAAGCCCCCCCAACATACCACGTCTGAATAATAATTACCGCTTCGGGGGTTAGGGGGCTTATTGTACAAACCCTGCCCCTACCGTATTGTTCGACTGGGTATCAATCAAAATAAACGAACCATTCGTCCTGTGATTTTTGAACTTATCGTAAAAAATCGGCTTGTTCAATTTAAAGGTTACTTGTGCGATATCGTTCATACCTAGTCCGTCAACATTCTTTTCGATACCCGAATAATCGGGATTTATCTTATGATGAATGTTATCGACCTTGGCCAGTACTTTATTGATTCCATGCTGTACGACATATTTTTTTCCGGTGGTCAATTTTTCGGAATCCATCCAAGAAATCGTAGCCGTGAACTGTTTTTCAATCGTAGGTAAATCGCCTGCCTTGACCAACATATCTCCCCTACTCAGATTGATTTCATCTTCCAGGGTTATGGTTACCGATGACCTTCTTGCCGCTGTTTCGTATTTCTTGTCGTAAAAAAAGATTTCCTTGATTTTTGACCGTGTTTGCGATGGTAACGCAACGACCTCATCGCCTACGCTAAGCTCGCCACCGTAAACTTTTCCGGCAAAGCCGCGGAAATCATGATGTTCATCTGTTTTTGGCCGGATGACATATTGCACTGGAAATCTTGGCGTACCTACGTTTGATACCGCTGCCAAATCCAAACCTTCCAAATGTTCCAAAAGTGTTTCGCCTTTGTACCAAGGAGTATTTTGGGATTTGTTTACCACATTATCCCCCTTCAAAGCACTAACCGGAATAAAGGTTATTTTTTGATCTTCGTAATCCCGTTTGGCCATCAGTTCCTCAAAATCGGACTTGATTTCACTGTATCGCTCTTCTGAAAAATCTACCAAATCCATTTTATTAATAGCTACTACCACTTCTTTGACCCGCAACAGGTTATTGATGAAAAAGTGTCGATTGGTTTGTTCGATTACACCTTTTCGGGCATCGATCAAGATAATCGCAGCTTGGGAAGTTGAGGCCCCGGTAACCATGTTCCTGGTATATTCTACATGGCCCGGCGTATCGGCTATGATATAACTCTTGGTTGCTGTCGAAAAGTAAATATGGGCCACATCAATGGTAATTCCCTGTTCCCGTTCGGCCACCAGTCCATCGGTTGCTAAGGAGAAATCCAAGTAATCATACCCATTTTTCTTACTTCGCTTTTCGATGGCCTCCAATTTATCGATGGTTAATGATTTTGTATCGTAGAGCAGTCTGCCAATCAAGGTACTTTTACCGTCATCTACACTTCCTGCTGTTGCTATTTTTAGTACTTCCACTTTAGTTGTTTGTTGTCAGTTGATAGTTGTCAGTTTTGTTTCGTTTTCTGCCAACGAACAACCGACAACTATTAACCATATTAAAAGTATCCTTGTTGTTTCCTTTTTTCCATTGCGGCTTCTGAACGCTTGTCATCGATTCGGGCGCCTCTTTCGGAAATGGTGGAATCCCTTATTTCTTGCACAACGGATTCAATATCAGTCGCCTCGGAAAATACGGCAGCCGTACAGCTCATATCGCCTACCGTTCTAAAGCGTACCATTCGTTCCAGAACCTCTTCGTCTTCTTCTTGGAATACATATTCGGAATGTGACCAAATCAAGCCATCCCTTAAAAAGACTTTTCTCTTATGTGCAAAATAGATGGAAGGAATTTCAATCTGTTCTTTTTCAATATACGACCATACATCCAATTCTGTCCAGTTCGAAATCGGGAAAACACGCACGTTTTGTCCCAATTCAATTTGTCCGTTCAGCATATCGAACAATTCTGGGCGTTGATTTCTTTCGTCCCATTGGCCGAAATCATCACGTACCGAAAAAATTCGCTCCTTGGCACGGGCTTTTTCCTCATCCCTTCTTGCACCGCCGATACAGGCATCGAACTTGAATTCTTCTATGGCATCTAAAAGGGTTGTCGTTTGAAGTGAATTACGACTGGAATATCTTCCGGATTCTTCTTTGACCTTTCCTTGGTCTATGGAATCCTGAACATTTCTTACGATAAGTTCAAGTCCTAATTCCTCTACTAATCTATCACGGAATTCTATGGTTTCCGGAAAATTGTGCCCCGTATCAATGTGCATTAAAGGAAACGGAATCTTTGCTGGCCAAAAGGCTTTTTGTGCCAATCGAACCAAGGTTATGGAATCTTTCCCCCCTGAGAAAAGCAACACCGGTTTTTCGAATTGTGCGGCCACTTCCCTGAAGATGTAGATGGCTTCGTTTTCGAGGGCGTTAATATGTGCGGTATTCTTTAAAAGACTTGTTTCAGGTTTCATATTTCAAGTTTCAAGTTAATGCCTCGGCTACGCTCGGCAACCAACTTTTGACATCATAACTCGTTAATATTTCCAACTTTTTTACTTCGTATTTCTATTTTCGTATTTCTTACGTGTGTAATCCGCATTCACGATTTTCCAAAACTTTGGTCGGGTCAAAGTATTTATGTTCGTTTGGTAAATTTCTTTCCTTTAAATAGATATCCAATTGTGTGTCGCTCCAATGGTAAAACGGACTAACCTTTAGAACTCCGTCTTTACTAAGACTCAAAATATCCAATGAATCACGATGGGCTGTTTGCCCTTTCCTAAGGTTCGTAAACCAAACATCTGGCTTATGTGCTGCCATTGCCCTTCTAAAGGGTTCCAATTTTACCTGTTCTGTGAACTCGGCATGTTTCGGGTGTTCGATATCAGGAATTCCCATGACAGCATCTCTATGGGATGATGTCTGCTTCGGAACATATAAATCGATATTCAACCCAAGGCGCTCAATCAATTCTTCGGCATGTTTATAGGTGTTAGGCGTATTATAGCCCGTATCGCACCAAATCACAGGAATATCTTTTTTTACATCGACCACTGCGTTCAGAATGGCCACTTCGTACGGTCTAAAATTGGTCGTAACAATGGGTTTTTGGGCGTTCTTAATAGCCCAAGAAATAATTTCCCCAGGCGGAATGCCCATGAATTGAATATTAAGTTTTTCGATTTGTTCTTTTGTGAAAACCATAATCCAGAATTTATTTTCCCCAATTTATTTTGTTCCAAAGACGTTCATGAAAGAAATAGAGAAACATTTTCGTGATAAAATCTATGGATGCTATCGAAGCAGCGATAGCCACTTCGCCAGTAAGGATGTATGATATGAGCAGGGTATCCAAAGTTCCGATTACTCTCCAACTCACTGCTTTTGCAACGCTACGAATGGGTCTTTCCGATTTTTTATCGGCTTCGTATTTTGTCTTGGATTCTTTTTTGCTTAAAACAAGTTGGTCAACAATCATTGAAAAATCAAATTAATCTAATTATCCTATTGATATACTAGAGTAAACAAATGTAAACCAAAAATATTGTTCAAAAAACAATCTTGGATAAGATTTAACATTTATCCTATAGAATTTATAGATTAATAACCATATGCTAGAAATATTTCGATTTTTATAATTTCAAAAGGTATTCGAATTAAAAATTCTAAATAATCAAATCGGCCAGCGTGTTATTCCGATAAACACCTAAATTGGCATCACGAACCTTGAGCATCAATTTATTGACCGAACAGGCTTTTTCGTCAGGACAGTCGTCACACTTTTCATAAAAGTTTAGACTGACGCAGGGTACCATGGCAATAGGCCCTTCAAGAACACGCATGACATCGGTCATTAGCACTTCATTTGGGTTTTTTATCAAGTAGTACCCCCCACCCTTGCCTTTTTTTGAACCCAAAAAACCCGTCTTTCTCAAGGACAACAAAATACTTTCCAAAAATTTTTGGGAAATATTTTCGTGCTCTGCGATTTCTGCTATCTGAACTGGATTATTACCCTTTTGGCAGGCTAGGTACGTTAGCGCTTTGAGTCCGTATTTTGTTTTTTTGGAGAGCATAAAGCTAAGATAGGGAAAAATGAGTATTCGGTCGGCAGTGTTCAGTTTGTAGTTTGTGATCTAAGAATTTAAGGGGAAATGAAGTGAATGATGTTTAGTGCATGGCTCTGGATATCGAGAGTTTACCTTTTTATTTTTTCCGTAAACCGTGAATTACTGGAACTATTTAAAAAACGACAAATGGAATTTGCTATGCCCTTTTCAATTTTGCATCATCTATTAAATTTAAAGTTTAGTCCATAAGTCAAAAAAGAATCGTTGGCCTTGGCACCTACCAAATTTATATTCTCATAGAAATCATTAAAACCGACCTTAAGACTCAGACCTTTATAAACAGGTGCCAGTAGCGAAGTTTCTAAATTGAATCGATAGTTTTCCGGTTCGGTAATGTCTTGTTGAAACCAGAACAAAAAATTAAAGATCAGCCTTTTAGGCACAAGAACAAATTTTGAACTCAAGACCGGGGAGATGAAAAAGCCATCGATGGTATCGCCGCCTCCATTATCAAAATCTTTAAAATTGCTACCCATATATTTTTTTTTGGCGTAGCTTCCCATTAAACCGAACTGTACAAAGGCCCGTGATTTTTTAACCGCAGCATATCTTGTACCCAACCCGTATTGAATATTTATGTTGATTCGTTTAATAAAGAATTTTTCAAAGAAAAACCCTCCAAAAACATCAAGCTTTTTATCTATTCTGTAAGTGAGAAAGTTTCTCGTCAAGTAGTCATCTTGTGATTTGTTTTCAAAAACTTTTTGAAAAAGGTACAAATGCCTTGAATTAAAATTCCATTTTCGGTTTTTTGAGTCCATCGAGAAATCAAGTTGGTTAATGAATTGTAAGCGTTCAAAATTACCGGTTTGTACATTACCTGTCGCTGCAAAATCAAGGTCTGTTCTCGTGGAGTCTTTTACACTTTGACCATGTAGTTTGCTTTGTATGAGAAAACAAATCAGAAATGCAATTAAAAATATAAACTGTTTTTTCCCAGTCATTACCAAAAGTTAAAAGGGACACCGTAAAGTACCCCTCTGCTATCATTGATCAAATCAAAAATGAGGGTGGTCGTTCGCCACGTTCTCCCATGGTTCAATGGCTTGTTCAACACTCCAATGCTCGGCAATCTTGCCATCATCCATTCTAAACCAGTCGAAAACGACACGTTCTTTTTCCCCGAAATAGTGGGAATGGGCCATAACAAGGTCTCCCGAGGCCAACAACAACTTATTGTCATGATGCATTCGCCCGCCCATTTTGCTGACAATATGGTCTTTCAGTACCTCTTTACCCCTCAATTCGCCATCCATCTCGTTATGATAGATATAATCGGTAGATACCAAACTGTCGATTTCAACCAATCTACCCCTGTTCAGCACATGGTCAAGAAATCGTTTTATGCTAGCTTTATTTTTTTTCCTGATATCATCGGAAACCTCTTTTTCACCATCCCCCGCTCCGGCAATGGCATTTTGCAATTGCTCATCGGGCAAAGGCATAAGTGCATCCCAATGCTCTTGTACCTTGCCGTTTTCGATACGCCATACGTCGGTGCACAACAGAGGATGTTCCCCTAGCGGATTCGGTGCGGTGTAATAGCCATGGTAGGCCATGATATCGCCATCGGATACCCATCGTACTGGTTTATAGCCAAAATTCATTTGCAACATTTCCTTTAGGTGTACAATGGTATCGCCAGCCCAGGGGTTGTGTTGAATAAAATCTATGGCAAAGTTGGTATCGATACCCGATTCACTTTTGTCTTTGAGGATAGCATCCAAGCCATACCAAACGATTTGAATGTTATTTTTTTCTTGTTCTGAGAGCATTTTGCGTTGATTTAAAGGTTATGATTTGATTTTAAGCTTTTTCAGTTGGGTTGGATTCAATACTTGCTTCAGACCTTCTTCCCATTCCTTCACAGCAGCAATGATGATTTCTTTTTTTCTTCCTGCCTCATATGCTTTTTGATGCCCTTCCGAACGGTTTAAGTTCAATACATAAACCTTCTCTTTCTGCTCTTGGGTCAAGTCCAGTTTTTTTGCCATTTTTTCCGTGATGTGCCTTACTTGTTCTTCCTGTGATTTTTGTGTCCACATCACAGAGCAAATACCAAAAAATGTCGCTATGACGAATAGTGTCCCTAGGATGATTTTCTTTCGTTTCATGATTTTTAAATTTTAGAATTTGGTTCAAATATGTTACGTTTGTCTTTCATAATCAAGTAGTTATATAAGAATTACATAGTCATTTTTTGTAGACCATAATTGAAAATCAGCTAGTTATGAAAAGTGAAAATTTTGTTAATTTAAATGCTTGCCCTGTCACGTATACCATGCGTAAAATCGGTGGCAAGTGGAAACCCATAATACTATACTTGATTTCCAAGGGCGGAAATCGATTTGGAATCCTTCAAAGGGGAATTGAGGGAAT
The DNA here is from genome assembly GCF_013402795.1 of Costertonia aggregata. GTDB lineage: Bacteria > Bacteroidota > Bacteroidia > Flavobacteriales > Flavobacteriaceae > Costertonia > Costertonia aggregata. Next base: position 763,090 of record NZ_CP058595.1, read on the forward strand.
AAGCAAACAGATGTTGACAAAACAGCTCAGGGAGTTGGAAGCCGATGGTATTCTGCATCGTGAGATTTTTCCAGAGATTCCACCAAGGGTCGAGTATTCCATTACCGAAAAAGGAAGGTCGTTATTTCCGGTAATAGAAAGTATGCGTAGTTGGGGGGAAAAGCAGATGTGAAGTTATCAAATTCTGCTTGGGTTAAGCGTAAGTGCCAAAAGCTATCGAATTATTGGCTTACCCCAACGCCTGCCCGATATCACCAATAATATCATCAATATGCTCCAACCCCACGGATACACGAACCATTCCGTCGGTAATGCCCGTTTCAGCTCTCTCTTCCGTAGATAACTTACTATGTGTAGTTGATGCGGGATGCGTAACGATACTTCTAGAATCGCCCAAGTTGGCAGAGAGGGAAAGTAATTTAATGGAATCGAAGAATTTCTGCCCAGCTGCCAATCCGCCTTTCACTTCAAAAGCGACTACGCAACCACCGGCCTTCATTTGTTTTTTGGCAACCTCGTATTTGGGATGTGACTTCAAAAAGGGGTATTTAACCCAATTTACTTTTTCATGATTTTCAAGATACTCTGCCAATTTTAAGGCATTCTCGCAGTGCCTGTCTACACGAACCGCCAAGGTTTCCAAACTTTTGGAAAGCACCCATGCATTGAATGGTGACAAGGCAGGGCCTGTTATTCTTGAAAATCGGTATACTTTATCAATCAAATCCGCTCTCCCGACCGTGATGCCTGCAAGCACCCTACCTTGACCGTCCATTAGCTTGGTACCGGAATGGATGACCAGATCCGCTCCAAATTTTATAGGCTGTTGTAAATATGGGGATGCAAAACAGTTGTCAATTATCAAAATCAGATCGTGTTTTTTTGCAATTGCTCCTAGAACTTCCAAATCCAAAATATCAACTCCGGGATTTGTAGGTGATTCGGTATATATAATCTTCGTTTGAGGCGTAATCAAGCTTTCAATACTATACAACTCATTAATCTTGAAATAGGTATGTGAAATATTCCATTTGGGAAAAAAGTTATTAAACAACGAATGTGTAGAACCAAAAATACTTCTAGCGGAAAGAATATGGTCGCCACTTTTCAACAAAGCGGCAAAAGTAGAGAAGACTGCGGCCATTCCCGAGGCAAAGGCAAATCCAGCTTCGGCACCTTCCATTTGACATACCTTATCTACGAACTCCGATGAATTCGGATTTGAATACCTGGAATAGATATTTCGTTCTTTTTCCTCAGCGAAAGAAGCCCGCATGTCTTCGGCATCTTCAAAAACGAAGCTAGAAGTGAGGTATAGCGGAACTGAATGTTCTAGGTTTTGCGAACGTTTGATTTGCGTTCGTATGGCGTTGGTTTCGAATTGTTTGCTCATATTTTATTTTTCATTCCCTTAATAATGGGGTTTATTTCTCAATTTATGGTTCGGTTTCGGGCATTCCGGTGGCTTCGGCTACGCTCAGCCACCGGAATGTGGCTACGCTCAACCACTGGAATAACTCTAGGCTCAAGGTTTGGTCTCGGACTTCGGCCCCTGAGCGTAGCCGAAGGGAGCCGAAGTGACCAAAAATCAATTTCGCTCCTTAAAATATTTATAGTGTGTCCCATTTTGACATTCCGCCAAATTATGGAGTTTTTCCAGTTCTCCGTTTATGAGGGCTTCCTTTTTTGCCCGACTCCAACCTTGAATCTGTTTTTCCCGATAGAACGCGGTATCGACTCTCTGATATTCTTCCACATAAATCAACTTTACCGGAAGTCTTTTCGCCGTGTAATTTGCTCCCTCCCCATTTTGATGTTGTTCTAGTCTAAGCTCAAGTTCTTTCGTACTGCCAGTATAGTACGTACCATCGGAACAGCATAAGATGTATGTGTAGCCTCTCATTGACTTCGGTTTTACTTTTTTAACAACCCCCGATTTCGGCTTCGCCAATCTCCGAGGTAGCTGGGCCAAAGGTGGCTGAGCGTAGCCGAAGCCACCAAATCGTTATCCTTTCTCCGCAATCCTTAAAATATCCCCAAAGACACCTCTGGCGGTTACCGCCGCTCCAGCACCAGCTCCTTGAATGACCAACGGATTCTCACCATAAGACTGCGTATAAATTTCTATGATAGAATCCGAACCTTTTACCTGCCCCAAGGCACTTTCTTTGGGAACGGAAACTAATTTTACATCCAAAACCCCTTTTTCTTGTTGTAAATCGCCATGTAAGTCTCCAACGTAACGTAAGACATGACCCGGTTTCTGGTTCTTTTTGATTTCGTTGAACTTATCGTCCAATACTCCTAGATTCTTCAGAAAAAAATCGACTTCCACTTTTTGTAAAGCCTCTGGAATCAGGTTTTGGATGTTGATATCAGAAAACTCATTCCCCAGATCCAACTCTCGGGCCAATATCAATAATTTTCGCCCAACATCGTTTCCGGACAAATCCTCCCTAGGGTCAGGCTCTGTGAAGCCTTTTCGCATCGCATCTTTAAGGATGGATGAGAATGGAGCGTCAACTTCTGAGAACGTATTAAAAATATAGCTCAGACTTCCCGAAAAAACACCTTTGATACGCGTGATATTTTCTCCCGAGAGGTGCAATAGTTTTATGGTGTCTATCAATGGGAGTCCTGCACCAACATTGGTTTCGTACAAATACTGTTTTTGATTTTTGACCAGTTCACCCCGTAGTGATCGATAATAGTCAAAACCCAATGTATTGGCGATTTTATTGGACGATACCACATCAAACCCGTTTTTTATAAAATCAAAATAATGGGCTACAAAGTCGTTACTTGCCGTATTGTCCACTACAATCAAATTCTCCAAATGATTGTTCTTGGCAAAGTGTATCGCATCTTTTATTTCATAAGGTTTTCCTTTACTATCAATGTTGGATTTCCAGTTTTTTGTGACCCCGTTTTCTGCCAACAAGATTTTTCGGGAATTGGCAATGGCGAAAATCCGTAAATCGATTCCCTTTCTATGTTCTATGGTTTGGGACGATTCTAAAATTTGGTCTATCAAGGTTCCACCAACATTTCCGTGGCCAAAAATAGCTAGATTCACTTTTTTATTGACCCCAAAAACCTGACCGTGCATTACGTTCAATGCCTTGGTCAAATCTGACTGTTTTACCACCAAGCTCACGTTTTTTCCCGATACCGTGTTATTGAACAATAAGGGTACAATTTGATTTTTTATAAGTGTGTTGTACGGCTTATGAAATGTACTTAAATCCTGACCCACAACAGAAATGACCGATACATCTGGCACTACGGTAATTAAATTGATATCCTTTGATTCAAAATCGCCCGTAAATTCTTTCTCCAAAGCCAGTTTGGCTTTTTGGGCTTTGTTCTTTTTAACAACAAGACCTATTCCACGTTCGGAAGAACCTTGGGAAATAATACTGACACTTATATTGTTGGCTTCCAAGGTTTTAAAGATACGGGCATCAATACCCACTTTTCCTAACAGTCCCCTACCTTCAAGGTTTACCAAGGCGACATCCTCAATGACCGATAACGATTTAATGCCTTCCTTATTGGACTCGGCATTTATGAGCGTACCCTCGTTATCATCTTTAAAAGTATTCAGAATGCGTAACGGTATATTTTTTTCAATCAGCGGGATAATCGTCTTTGCATGTAGAATGGTAGTTCCAAAGTTGGCCAATTCGTTGGCCTCTGCATATGACAGGTTTGCAATGCGTTTAGCCTCGGGAACATAATCGGGATTGGCCGTAAAAATACCATCTACATGTGTATAGTTCTGAAGTTCTTCGGCATCCAAAAAATTCGCTATAAGTGCCGCAGAATAATTACTGCCGTTTCTCCCCAGGGTGGTAGTCTCCCCATCTTCGGTAGCAGCGATAAAACCAGTGATTACAGGAACAGTATCAACGGGCAGTTCGGAAAATTGTTTGAGCACATTTTCCTTGGACTTCTCTTCAAATACCTTTGCATCCCCAAACGTATCATCGGTCTTCAAAAGTTCTCTAGCGTCTATAAACGAGGCTTTGATACCTTTATCGGTTAAAAGTTTGGCGACCAATTTTGCCGAGATAATTTCCCCTTGTGCCAAGACCTCATCCTTTATTTTGGCACTGTAATCACCAAGCAATGATACCCCTTCAAACAACTTGGCCAACTTTTTGAACTCTACTGTAAGATCAATATCGGCATAAGTATGTTGCTGGTATTTTTCAAGTAACTCAACGTCTTTTTGATACGCTATACCGTTTGCCGCTTTATCCAGAATAGCTTCCAGCTGATCTGTTGCTTTTTCACGGGCAGATAATACCACGGCAATTTTTTCACCAGTCTCAGCCTTGGAAACGATAATATCCAAAACACGCTCCAGACCTTCTCCGTTACTGAGGGATTTTCCGCCAAACTTTAAAACCTTGATTTTTCCTGTTTTACCATTGGTTTTGAAAATCGTATCCAACAACTTTTCCATCTGATCAAACTCTATCAAAAAAGCATCATGCCCATGAAGCGATCGTACCTCACCATATGTTACATTACTATTGGCCTGTGCCAATTGCTTAAAGGTATCCTTGTTTTCCTTGGCCGTAAAGAATAAATCGGAATCCACTCCTACGATATGAATGTTGGTATCGCTGTTTTGAAGATCAATAAAGTTTTCCTCCCCGTTACGGGTAACATCAATGGTCTTGAGCAACTGGTTCATTAATTTATAGGCCGATAATTGAAACCGTTCCTGTAATTTTTTCCCGTGGTGCGTCAACCAACTCTCTACATTGAACACTTGGAGTTCTTCGTTGGTGCTTCGTTTGAACCGCTCTTTAAAAGATTCCGGCGTTCGGTAGCACAACATCGCATGCATACGTGCATCATGCACGGGTTGTTTTGAATTTACGAGAAACTGTTCCTGAATTTGACAGTTGGCTATCAACCAGTCCGTGGATTTCCAGTCCGAAGCTACCGGAATCAGATGCTGTGCCAAATTGGGCTCCAAGGCGGCCATTTCCCAAGCGATGCCGCCACCCAAGGAGCCGCCTATGATGGCAAAAAGCTTTTTGACGTTCAATTTTGCCAATCCCAAAATAAAAATCCGTGCGATATCCCCAGCCACAAAATCCTTATAATTATCGATCACAAAACCATCATAGCCGTTTCCTGGAATATTGAAGGAGAGAATCGTATATTTTTTTGTGTCGATACACTTTCCGTCGCCGATCAAAGCGGACCACCAGCCATCTTTACCCGTAACATTTGAATTACCCGTTAGGGCATGATTTACCAGAACTATGGGAGCCGAATGCAGTTCCTTGCCAAAAAGTTGGTAAGAAAGTTCAATATCTTGGCATACACCATTGATGGTAGTATATTTTGCTATATCTAATTTGTGCAGCATACCGTATTGTATATTTCTATCTCTTAGAATTGAATCCAAAAAATAATGCTTCAAATTCAATGGATTACCATAAAACCATTTGGGTCACCAAGCGCAATCAAAATGACTATTCAACCAAAACAGATGTATCTATCGTAGCGAACGCCTGTTCCAAATCGGTTTTTAAATCTTCGATATCTTCCAAACCAACGGACAACCGAATCAAATCCTTGGTAACGCCCGAAGCTTCCTGTGCGGCATCATCAAGCTGTTGGTGCGTGGTACTAGCAGGATGTATGATCAATGATTTACTATCGCCGATATTGGCCAATAATGAAAATATTTTAGTGGCGTCCGTCACTTTTTTTGCAGATTCAAATCCACCCTTAATACCAAAGGTTACGAGTCCACTTTGTCCGTTGGGTAGGTATTGCTGGGCCAAATCATAATATTTACTGCTTTCGAGACCTGGATAATTGACCCAAGCCACCTCGTCCCTACCTTCTAACCACTTCGCCAATGCCAAAGCATTTTCGCTGTGTTGCTTAATTCGAATAGGTAAGGTTTCCAAACCTTGCAGAATCTGAAACGCATTGAACGGACTCAAAGCACCGCCAAAATCACGTAATCCTTCCAAAATCAATTTAAACGTAAACGCGGCCGCTCCCAATGCTTCACTGTATACCAAACCATGATACCCGGCAGAGGGCTCCGTAAATTCGGGGAACTTGCCATTGGTCCAATCAAAAGTGCCTGCATCTATGATAGCGCCACCTAGGGCCGTACCATTACCGTTAATGTATTTGGTAAGGGAATGTATGACCAAGTTGGCACCATGTTCAATAGGATTCAACAAAGCCGGGGAAGCTACCGTATTGTCAACGATAAAGGGAACCTGTGCCGCTTTCGCCTCTTTGGATATGGCCTTAAGATCTAAAACGTCAAGTTTTGGATTACCCAAGGATTCCACAAAGAATGCCCGTGTATTTTCTTGTACCGCTTTTTTAAAGTTCTCTGGGTTAGAGGCGTCTACAAACGTGGTAGTAATACCCAATCTGGGCAAGGTCACACTCAACAAAGTGTATGTACCGCCATACAAGCTGCTGGATGCAACGATATGGTCTCCCGCTCGTAAAAGCGTCATCAATCCTGTTGAAATGGCGGAAGTTCCCGATGCAAAAACCACTGCGCCGACACCACCTTCCAGAGCGGCCAATCTGTTTTGTAGGGCCTCATTGGTGGGGTTGTTCAAACGGGTATAGATAAATCCCAATTCGGCCAACGAAAATAGGTTGGCGGCATGCTCGGTATTGTTGAACACGTATGATGTGGATTGGTAAATAGGGATTGCCCTAGTGCCTTGCGTGTTGTTGGTGTCATGCCCTGCGTGTAAGGCGTTGGTTGCAAATTTTTGAGTACTCATGATTTCTTTTGTTTTATGTATTCCGTTTCTTTTTAAAGGAATACTGGTTCTTAATAGATTCCCGCCTTTGCGGCGGTAACAAAAAATTATTAAAAGCCAAACCCTAGCCGACCGACGTTGCGGATAGGTAAAATCAAAAAAAGTTATCAGAAAGTGAGATCGAAGAATTTCGATGACTGTTATCCTTCCCAATGGTCGGTATTTACCGCCAAGAAATCCTGAATTTACTTCAGGACAGGGTAGAATTTAGCACCTTCTTTGTATGGAACAAAGGGTTGCTAAGGCTTCAAAGGGTCTAATCCCTCCACCTTTCTTGATAACTATTCAATATATGTTTGAACTTTATACAGCACAAATTAAAGTCAGAAAGTTTTAAAAACCTAATGATTCGCGTAAATTTCAAAAAAACCTAATGTTTTGATGGTATAAATTAAAAATACCCTCTAGTAGGTTTCTAGAAAGAAACTAAACGAACTTGTAGTTATATTTGTTAAGATTTAGATACATAGTTACTAGTGATTATATATAATTGTTACCATTTATTTTGAAAATTCAGTTCAGAGTCAACTTTTATGACAGAATATTTTCCAATAGTATTTGCAATAATCATAATTGGGATTTTAGCATATCGATACAGAAATAAAAGTGGTGGAGATTCTGATTTCGACAACTTTGACTTTGATTAAAAAATCTAGAGTTTTAAAAGTGTTATAGACGGACTTCCAAATCGAACGTTGTCTGAACGCAGATGGATTTTTTAGAGAGTTTCTTCAATTTGGCGACAGCTTGGAAAGGACAGGAAAAATCGAAATAATACCTGACCTATCACAAGACTTGTCAATAGATATAAAAATGTATTCCTACGCTACACCTCCTGATTTTCCCGGGATTGACGATATTGAGGTGATTCAAAGAAAAACTGATTCGGTTTTTCAAACTTGGCTAAACGGATCCCCTGAACTTGTTAACGCATATCCGATATTTATAAGAAATTCTTCAAATGACAGTCTGCATATTGACAACCAAGATGGACATCTCTTTATGATTCAAAAAGCGAAAGACCCCAACGGAATTTGGAGACCAATTGAATATTGGACATACTCAACTTGTGGCAATAGCTATGGTTATACCTCTATTGGACCAAACGACATAATTGTAATCAAGAAAATCAGGCATCAGGGGCCATTTGGAACCAAGCTCAGACTTAAAATAAAGAACAACAACAAAATAGTTTATTCAAAGCCCTTTGATGGTTCTATTCACGTTGAACAATTTGAATTTGAAAATATAGAGTCTTGGACAAAAAAACGCCTTGAAGACAAATATTATAGAGAAAGAATATTTTTCAATAAATAACATGTGCTAACATTTGCAATAATTCATTACTCCATTTTAACTAAATTCAACTCATTAACAAAACGGTTGAATTTCGTTGTTACAGATATTGAGAAGTACACGGACTGGCATATAAACCACTTATTGAAACCTTTTATTTAGTTAATTTGGATTCCATAGGGTAATAGTCTCTTGGTCATTTAATCTAAATGTGGTTTGAGTAAACCGCAAATCTTCTAAATCTAAGTTTGGATATTGCTCTAACAACTCATCAGGTAGCTCACCAATGGTTGGATAATGATTTTCTTTTGACTGTACAGACCATGTCCATGTTTTTATTGATGCACCGTCTAAATTCGTCCAATATGAAGTTTTAAGAAGATAACCAGTAAGGTTGATATTAAATTTAAAATTTGTAATTGAAGCATCCTCAATTGACATTAATGGTTGTTCAGGTATAACTACAACATCTGGTAATTCCCCAACTTTTCTGTAGCGATACTCATATTTAGGTGTTGGCTTAATACTAAATTTAATATCATATGAGTCGAACCTGTTTAATTCACCCGCTCTCAGAACCCCCTCCAAACCTGCAGTAGAAAATATACTACTTAAAGCGTACGATTCCTTAGGTTCGGAGCTAGAGCCTATCAAACTAAAAGATAAGCCGTAATGTTGGGGATAATCTATTTCTAAATATTTATCATAATTACTAAAATTAGAATAATCCAATTTCAGACTATCCCCAACATTGTAGTTTGACAAAACATAGTATTTGGAATTTTGATTACCATCTTGTACTGATATGATATAGTCTCTTTTAGATTCTAATATGTCAAAGTCGCCAAAATATGAGACTAAATTACCTTGAACAGCTTTGCCTGGCGCAAGCAATCCCGAAGTTTCTCCGTTCCATGCCGAAAAACCTGTCACCACTCCATTGACATTTGGTATGTTATCTACAACCAAGTTAAAAGATCCAGTCTTAGCGCTAAGATTCCCTGCTTCACAGCTATAGTCCAACGTTTCACCTTTTTTAAATTGAGAGATTGAACTAAGGGAGTACCCAGGATTCTCACCTTCCGAACCGATAATGAAAACGGTAACCGTAAAATCATCTGGTGTTTCATTCTCTAAAGCCTTAAATTCTAAACTTTCATTTATTAGATAGTTAAAGGGTTTAAAGTCGATTAACTCACCTTTTTCGGTATGTAGAATAACATAAAAGTCAAAACTCCCCAAAATTAGATTACAACCCGTTTTGAAAGTGAAATAAGTAGAAAGTTTTTGTTCTTCAACTACATCCTCTTCTATCGCTTCTTCGCCCGTTAGCTCTTCCATACTATCTTGCGTTGAACAGCTTGTAGTTAGAAAGACTAGGAATAGAAAAATAGATAAATATGATTTCATATTTTGTTCAGTATTTATATTGAAATAACTTCACGAAGTTAGATAATATTTTCTTTGCTTTATATAGCTACTGTAAGGAAATTCATGTTTAATTTCGATGAAAATGCAGGAACACTTAAGTTTCGATCATTGAGTAAATGTTGGTTTGCTTCATAACTACACACAGCTCTGTCCCAAGCGACAATTGATCTTTAATACTGGATATTTCTGAAAATCTTATTCTTTCTGATTGCACTATTAATTTCAAGAGATTAAAAACTTAAGCCATAATGGGATTGAAAACTGTTCTGTAAAAAGAGACACAAGCGGATTAATGAAATCCTCGCTCAAAAGCAATATTTATGCAAACATGTCTTCCAATTTATATAAAACAGATACGCAGATAGTTTGCTAGCTTTACCAATGTGGGTTAGAAAATCGCAAGCAAAACTTTTAAGTAAAAAAGAAAGCCAAAGCAATAAAAAAAGCTCAAAATGTACGATTTCACATTTGCAGAATAAAAAACCATGACTAACAACACCTATAACGAATAGGGTATAAAGTACTATATTTAAAAGCTTAAGCATAATTACCAAACCCACAAAATCTTTGGGGTTTAGCTTTGGATAAGAAAAGAAAAGCTAAACAATAAGTTTTAACTACGTCGGCAGACGCAGACTCAACGTTTCCTTGCCTGCTCTATTTGCCATATATGGGAGCGTTAACTACTCCAACACACTAAACTCCAAACTAGAATCGGTAAAAACCGTGTGGGTCTGGGTTTTAAAATCTTCCTCATCTGCTTTAAAGATATTTTCCACATAGGTTTGCGGGTTTAAATCGATCAACGGAAACCATGTGCTTTGCACTTGTACTTGAAGCTTATGGCCTTTTTTGATCGTATGGAAAACGTCCTGCAATTTTATATTGACTTCGGTTTTTTGATCGGGCACAAAAGGTTCTGGGTTCTCAAAACTATTTCGAAACCTTCCCCGCAATACTTCGCTCCGTACCATTAAATGATAGTTGCTCATTTTTAAGTGGTCTTGCATTTCTTCGTTCGTTTCTGTTTTTGCGGGGTGCACATCGATTACCTTAACGATCCAGTCGGCTGCCGTTCCCGTTGTAGCCACTTTCAGTTTTGCCAAAATATCCCCGGCCAGGGTGAAATCGGCTTCCATGACATCGGTCTCAAAAACCAGCACATCAGAACGGCGAGCGGCAAAACGTTGATCGTCAGTCATATATTTTCTGGGTGTAAATACCGACTTTACGTCCTCGGAATAGGGTACCGGTTTTTTGATATCGCTTATAAAATCAATACCTGCTTCCGCTTTTTGGTCAACCGTCAACTGCTGATCTACGGATAGGAACATTTCTTTCTTCTGTACACCTTTGGGTGGCCAAGCATCAAATTGCTTCCATTCTTTTTTACCCGAATCAAATACGTAGGCTTCGGGCAGGCCACTATTTTTATCACCGCTTCCTTTTAAGAAATGATTGAAAAATTTAGTTTCGATGTTTTCTTGAAAAAACTCGGATATGCTATCTCCAAAATAGTAATTGCCCACTACGGTACGGCCATCTCTTTTCGCCCATCTGCCGTGGTCCCAGGGGCCAAAAACCATGGTGTTATAGTTTTCTTTATTATACTTTTCAATATTCTTGTACGTTTCTAACGGGCCGTACAAATCCTCGGCATCAAACCAACCGCCAACGACCATGGTCGCCACATGCGATTTTACATTCCTCAAATGTTGAATGAGTCCGCGACTCTGCCAAAGTTCATCATAGTTGGGGTGCTCTTTAAGTTCGTTCCAGAAAAAATCATCGGTCATTTCATCGGGAGCCAATGATGGCTTGTCTTCCAAACCGTACTCAAAAAAAGAATTTAAATTCTTTAAAGGCCCCTTATCCAAGAAAAACTGATATTGATCTTCGGTACCTAGATCCGGTAACGTGTACCAAGCTGTATCAATAGGCTGGTCTCCATTGGGCCGTGGCGTTCCAAAAAGGGAAGTTGCTCTAAAATAGCTCAACAAATACGCTCCATTATGATGAAAATCATCAAAAAAGAAGTCACCGATACTCGCTTGGGGCGAAGCCGCCTTTAATGCAGGGTGTGCGTCTACGGTAGCGTAAGTGGAATAAAACCCAGGATAGGAAATGCCCCAAATACCCACTCTACCATTATTGTTTTCTACATTGTTCACCAACCATTCGATAGTGTCATAGGTATCCGAGCTTTCATCAATATCGGTATCCGAGGTTTTATTGGGAATATAGGCGCGCATATTCTCATAATGGCCTTCGCTCAACCATCTTCCCCGTACATCTTGATATACGATAATATTACCTTCTTTCATCATATGGATATTGGGTCCGATTTTTGCCTTGAACTTTCCTTCGCCATACGGTCTGGAACTGTACGGAGTACGTTGCATGATGATGGGATATTTTTTTGATGTGTCCTTTGGAGAATAAATCGTTGTGTGCAGTTTTACACCATCACGCATGGCAATATCCACTTCTTGCTTAGTATAGTTATCGGCGACATAAGTGTCCGTTACTTCGGCCGTTTCGGCTTTTGTATTGGTTTTACCGCACGAAAGTAGCAGTGTTATCAATAAAAGTAGAATTGGAACCTTTGAATTGAATTTCATAGTGATTTAATTGATTTCCTAAAACTACAAAGTAATATGGGGCAACCCAAATAAAAAACAGGACTTGAAAAAGCCCTGATTATATTTTACAAGTGGATTTCTGAAACCTGTAGTATGTACAACAGAATAAAATCATTTTTTAGGGAATAGCCTGTCTCCGAACGGGACACGAAGCGCAATCTTATTATGGGATTCTCGTAGCTCGTGCCACGCTGTGTCGAAATGGCCACATCATTAAAAGTTTACAAAAACGAAAGTAACCGCAATCAGATTGCAGGGTTTTAAGCTTTGACCGGATAATGAAGTAACGGGGTATTCAACACATTGAAAAATCTAGAGCGCAAAGGCTTTTTTTATTTCTTCAACCCTATCCAACTTTTCCCAAGTGAAGAGTTCAACCTCTTTTTCTACCCTACCATTATAGGGCGATTCAAAAACTTTGGTAACTATTTTTGGTTCTTTCCCCATATGACCATAAGCGGCCGTTTCCAAATAGATAGGGTTTCTTAGCTTCAGCCTGTCCTCAATGGCAAAAGGGCGCATATCAAAAAGTCTGGCGACTTTTTCGGCAATTTCGCCATCGGTCATATCCACATTTGCCGTACCGTAGGTATCCACGAAAATAGACGTTGGCTCAACTACGCCAATGGCATAGCTTACCTGCACCAATATTTCATCTGCTACACCAGCCGCAACCAAATTTTTGGCAGCATGTCGGGCCGCATAGGCCGCACTGCGATCTACCTTGCTTGGGTCTTTACCGCTAAAGGCACCGCCCCCATGGGCGCCTTTACCACCGTAGGTATCCACAATAATTTTTCTCCCAGTCAGGCCCGTATCGCCATGTGGGCCACCGATCACGAATTTCCCGGTCGGGTTGATGTGATATTTTATCTGGTCGTCAAATAACTTTTGTGTGCCAGCCGGTAATTGCGCCTTGACCTTCGGAATTAAAATGGAAATGATGTCCGACTTTATCTTTGCCAACATTTTTTCGTCATCGGCGTCAAAAGCATCGTGTTGTGTCGAAATTACAATGGTATCGATTCGTTGGGGTAGATTCTCGTTGGAATACTCGATAGTGACCTGCGCTTTAGCATCGGGGCGTAGATAGTCAATTTGTGTTCCCTCTCTCCGCAAATCGGCCAAAGTCCTTAAAATTCGATGTGAAATATCCAAGGCCAATGGCATGTAGTTTTCAGTTTCCTTGGTGGCATAGCCGAACATCATCCCTTGGTCACCGGCGCCTTGTTCTTCCTTAGAACCCCTATCCACTCCTTGATTGATGTCTTGGGATTGCTCATGTATCAATGAAATGACACCGCAAGAATCGCCACTAAATTGGTATTCCCCTTTTGTGTAGCCTATGGTGTTGATTACATCCCTGGCGATGTTTTGAACATCCAGATACGTGTCGCTTTTCACTTCGCCTGCCAAAACAACCTGACCTGTAGTCACCAAGGTTTCGCAAGCTACCTTGCTTTCCGGGTCAAAAGCTAAAAAATGATCTAATAAGGCGTCACTGATTTGGTCTGCGACTTTGTCCGGATGCCCTTCACTAACGGACTCAGAAGTAAATAAATATGACATTCTTAGGTTTTAATTCTGGAAGATTTGACGTAATACCTTAAAGTAGCTTACTTCTCTGAAGAGATTCCAAATTACGTTTGGAACAAACTGCTTTAGCATTTTTCTTGTGCCAAACTTAGTTTGGCATCCGAGGTTGCAATCAGTCAAATCCTTCCTCTAGTTTGATATGGCAAAAGTACGTATTTGCAAAAGAAATAAAAACTTTGATTTACTTTTATCTATGTTGTAATTCAACAAGTATTCTTTCCCAAACCCGTTATACTTTGTATATTGTATGCCCCAACTTTTTTAAAGACAAAACAACATCACTAACCATAAACAACACGTAGTATGCATATTGCAGTTGCAGGAAACATAGGGGCTGGCAAAACTACCTTGACTAGATTACTTTCAAAACACTATAAATGGGAAGCCCATTTTGAGGATGTCGTGGACAATCCCTATTTGGATGACTTCTATACCCAAATGGAACGTTGGAGTTTTAACCTTCAGATCTATTTTTTGAACAGCAGGTACAGACAAATACTACAGATCAGGGAAAGTGGTAAAAATATCATACAGGACAGGACCATTTATGAGGATGCCCATATTTTCGCGCCCAATTTGCATGCAATGGGTTTAATGACCAATAGGGATTTTCAAAACTATTCAAGTTTGTTCGAATTGATGGAAAGTTTGGTAAAACCACCGGATATATTGATTTATCTCAGAAGCTCTATTCCTAATTTGGTAAAGCAAATCCACAAACGGGGAAGGGAATATGAAAATACCATATCGATCGACTATTTAAGCCGACTCAATGAGCGCTACGAAGCTTGGGTACATGGGTATGAAAAAGGGAATTTATTGGTCATTGATGTTGACAATCTCGATTTTGTAGACAATCCCGAACACTTGGGAGAGGTCATCAACAAAATTGATGCAGAAATCAACGGACTGTTCTAAACCGCTCTTACGCGATAAACCCGTGGTTTTTTGCATGCACTAGGGCGTCTTCGCTCTTTTCAATCAACAATACAGGGGTCAGTGTATAGTTTTCAATCAGATTTTTAATGCGGCGCACCCTTTTTTTATGCCTAACGGTCCTTAGATAAATGGCCGCCACCCTATTTGGATGGTTTTTGGCTATTTGCATATAAATATCCGCATCGTGCTCCCCACTATCGCCTATTAGTATAAATTTCATATCGGGGTAAGTCTTTAAAATATTCAAAACCTCTTTTTGTTTTTGTGGTTTTTTGCTCCTAAAATCAACAAAGCTTCTCAGAATTATCGGGCCTTTGGGAAACTTGTTCACTGTAAGGAACATCTCCAAATAACGATACAGATTCCATGGGCTGTGGCTTACGTAAAAGATAGGGTTTGCCCTTTTACCCGATTTCCCCCTATGCAACAAATGATAAAACTCCGCAGCACCTTCCAAAGGTTTACGCTTGGTCGCCCTTTTAAAAAACGTATTGAAAATAACCTGCCATTTTAAGAGCGAAACCACACCAGTATGCAAAATAGTGTCATCAATATCGCTGATCACCCCGAATTCAGATGTTTTTGACGGAATCAGGATTTCGGCCGGGAATCTGTTTTGGTTCAGAATTTCTCTTTTTAACGATTCGTCGGTATAAGAAATTTCACATTGCAACCAACCTTCGGCATTGGTAAGCTTTTCCAAATCGCCCAATGTATCATCGATCAAATAATAACCATTTTTATCGGTAGTACCCGTAAGCGTTCTATCATCGGGCAAGGTAATCTTTATACCGGTATGCTTTATTTCATCGGTCTCAAAACGCTTCCACGTATTGAGAAAAAGCTTAAAGAATCCCTTTTGGGCCAAATCTATACCTTCATCTTCCAGTGCCCTGCCCCTAAGGTACAAATGAGTATCAGTGCCATAGGTCTGAAACGCGATAATCTGAAGTTTATCCTTTTTACCGAAGATACCCATACGGTAAATATAGAAAATAGAAGACAATACAGAAATGCTATCCTCATCAAAAAACGGACTTTACTCATTCAAATAAGACCATGACTCATTCTTTGTTTTACAGGTATGGGGTATAAGTTAGTTTTAAAGGGAAATCAAAACGCACACCTACCTGGAACTTTAATTCATGTATACCCTTAAACTTTAAAAAGATGGAAGTAAAAAAGAACCCAAAGAACGACGTAAACCAAAACAAGGGCCTTTATTTTGTAATTGGCCTTGTGTTGATTCTAACATTGACGTACACCGCATTGGAGTGGAAAACCTATGACCTGAATCCGGAATATTTTTCCGAACTGGATATACCGGATGAATTAACAGAAGAGGTGCCCATTACCATGCATATCAAAACCTTGCCCCCGCCACCGCCAGTGGCGCCACCGGTAATTGAAATTATTGAAGATGACGATAAAAAAATAGAAACAGAAATACTATCAACAGAAGTTGACCAAACTACGGAGATACTTGATGTAGAGGATATTGATGTTATTGATGAGCCCGATGACACACCGGTACCCTTTTCGGTTATTGAAGATGTTCCCGTTTTCCCAGGTTGTGAAAATGAAAAAGATAAGCGAGCCTGTTTTCAGACGATGATGAACAAACACATAAAAAAAGTTTTTCGTTATCCGGAATTGGAAAAAGAAATGGGTATTCAAGGAAGGGTCAACATTATGTTCGAAATTCAGAAAGACGGCAGTATTGATAATATTAGAATGCGAGGCCCAAATAAAAACTTAGAAAAAGAAGCCAAACGCATTATTGAAAAGCTTCCGAGAATGACACCGGGCAAGCAAAGAGGAAGGGCGGTAAAGGTTCCTTTTAGTTTACCTATTAACTTTAAGCTGCAATAAAAAACAAAAAATCGGGCTATGGCTTTACCATAACCCGATTTTACATGATATAGTAAAATAGACTATTGTCTTGTTTCCCCTTCGACCATGCTATAGTTTTTTTCGCCCTTTACCGTAACTTTTTCAGCATTAAAAGACTTCAACTTAGCTTCAACCTCAACTTTTGTTCCAGTAAACGTTTTCTTTTGGGAAACTTCCTTTCCGTTAATCAAGGTCGTATAGTTTACCGTAGCCTCAGCAGTATCTTCGTTTACAACGTTCATGGTAATCGTCTTGGAAACCTCTTCGTCAACGTTTGCCATTCCCGTATCGGAACTAACCGCTATACTCGGTGCGATAACCAATGCAACAACGGACATAAGTTTTAATAAAATATTCAAGGAAGGTCCCGAAGTATCCTTGAACGGGTCACCTACGGTGTCGCCCACGACAGCAGCTTTATGCGCGTCGGAACCTTTACGCCCATCAGACTCGATCATCTTTTTGGCATTATCCCAAGCACCTCCTGCGTTAGACTGGAAAATGGCCATCAAAACACCAGCAGAAGTTACGCCCGCCAAAAGACCGCCCAACATTTCAGCTCCGCCAATAAATCCAACAGCAACGGGAACGGCGATGGCCAAAAGACCGGGCAATACCATTTCCTTAATCGAAGCCTTTGTGGAAATATCAACGCACTTGTCATATTCCGCATAACCATCGGCAGCATCAAAAGTAGCTCTTTGTTCCGGGGTAGCTTTGGACATATCTGAATCAACAGCCCTCATAACTTCCAACGCCGCTTTCAGTTGAGGAATATCCCTAAACTGGCGGCGAACCTCTTCAATCATGGCCATGGCCGCACGGCCAACCGCATTCATGGAAAGTGCCGAGAATACAAAAGGCAACATCGCACCGACCAAAAGTCCCGCCATAACCGTAGGCTTGGAAACATCGATTGAATTGACATTGGCCACCTTCATAAATGCTGAGAACAAAGCCAAAGCCGTTAAGGCAGCAGAAGCGATGGCAAAACCTTTACCAATGGCAGCAGTCGTGTTACCAACGGCATCCAATTTATCTGTTCTTTCACGTACCTCGGGGTCTAATTCCGCCATCTCGGCGATACCACCAGCGTTGTCCGATATGGGCCCGTATGCATCAACAGCCAATTGAATACCGGTATTCGCCAACATACCTACGGCAGCTATCGCAATTCCGTAAAGACCTGCAAAATGATGTGATACCAATATCGCGGCAGCAATCAATATAATAGGAATCATGGTAGACATCATACCCACACCCAAACCTGCAATGATATTGGTAGCGGCCCCAGTTTCAGATTGTTTTACAATTGAATTTACCGGCTTGGTACCAGTACCTGTATAATATTCTGTGATCTTACCTACTCCCAGACCAGCGATCAAACCGGCCAAAGTAGCCCAAAAAATCCCCATTGCGCCATAAGGCAAACCTTCAACAGAC
Organism: Costertonia aggregata; assembly: GCF_013402795.1. Lineage (GTDB taxonomy): Bacteria > Bacteroidota > Bacteroidia > Flavobacteriales > Flavobacteriaceae > Costertonia > Costertonia aggregata. The sequence continues at coordinate 781,163 of NZ_CP058595.1, forward strand.
TCTGGGATCAAAGCATTGATAATAAAATAGGAAGCTACCACCATGAGACCGGCAGAGCCAAATTCACCGATATTCAAGGCAGTCTGCGGATTACCGCCGTCTTTTACCTTTACAAAGAACGTACCGATTATAGACATAACGATACCCACTGCCGCCAACACCAAAGGAAGATAAACAGCCCCTAAACCAGCAAAATCAGGAGTTATGATAAACGCTCCCAAAACCATGGTACCTATAATCGAGCCCACATAAGATTCAAATAAATCGGCACCCATGCCGGCCACGTCACCAACATTGTCACCAACGTTATCGGCAATAGTTGCCGGGTTTAATGGATGGTCTTCTGGTATACCAGCCTCTACCTTACCCACTAAATCCGCTCCAACATCCGCAGCTTTTGTATAAATACCACCACCCACTCTTGCAAATAAGGCAATAGATGAGGCACCTAGAGAAAATCCGGAAAGTACGTTCAATACCAAACCAAGGTTTTCAGAACCTTCCCATATATTCTGATAAATAATAAATAGTCCGCTTAATCCCAAAACACCTAGACCTACAACACCTAGACCCATTACGGCACCACCGGCGAAAGCCACTTCCAATGCCTTTCCTAAGGATGTTCTTGCCGCCTGTGTGGTTCTTACGTTGGCCTTGGTCGCCACACGCATACCAATAAAGCCTGCCAAGGCAGAACAAATGGCACCCACAATGAACGACACGGCCACCATACCATTTGAACCAACTTCATTACTTCCCTTAAAATAAAGAAGTACAGCTACGGCGATAACAAAAATTGAAAGAATTTTGTACTCAGCCTTCAAAAAAGACATAGCACCATCAGCAATATTCTTGGCAATTCTCGCCATTTTTTCATCGCCTACCTCTTGCTTGGCCACCCAAACATTCTTGATGAAAACAAACAAAAGTGCCAGTACTCCAAATACTGGCAAAAACTTTACTATTAATTCCATTATGTTAGTTGTTTTAGTTTTTTTTAACGGCTGCTAAAGTAGTAAAATTGAAGAGAATAAAAAAAGCCACTTTTTTTAACAAAAGCGGCTTTTTACCATCTGGTTTTTGACTATATCATAAAAGTTCGCTTATCCTTATGCCCACTTTCGTTGTAACGTTTAACACATTCGTGATAAATCTTTATAGCTTCCTCGGCATTGCCCCAGCCGCCCGTGTCTACTTTTTTCTCTTCCAAATCTTTATATACCTGAAAAAAATGTTCGATTTCCTTCAACCTATGGGGATTTAAATCACTTATATCGTTTCTCTTGCTCCATATGGGGTCGGATATAGGCACGCATATTATCTTTTCATCCGGTCCTTTTTCATCGGTCATATGAAATACGCCAATGGGTTTTACTTCCATGACCACCATGGGATAGGTAGGCTCGGTACCCATGACCAAAACGTCGAGAGGATCCTTGTCCAAAGCCAAAGTTTCCGGCACAAAGCCATAATCCCCAGGGTACATCATGGATGAAAACAAAGTTCTGTCAAACCTGATTTTGTTCAAAGTGAAGTCGTATTCGTATTTATTTCTACTTCCCTTGGGTATTTCAATCAATACATCAAAAGTAACTGCTTGTTTTGCACTCATTTATCTTAAATTTTAAAGGCTGCAAATTTACTGGTAATAAATATATTTACCCGCATTGCAATAATAACTTAATGTTAATTAAAAACTGAAACCAAAAGAACCGGTAACGCTAAAGGGCCTTGCTTCCGGATTATCCAAATAATTACCCCGAAAATTAAAATCGATTCTAAGAATCTTAAAAATATTGCCCACTCCTAAAGAATATTCCCAATATATTTCATCTGAAGGTGCCCGTAGCGGTATGTTCGTGGGGCTACTCAAAGCTATATTCTCGTCGGACAGCTCTCCCCAAACTCCACGCAGGCCAATAATTTCCCTAAGGTTCAGTTTTCTGAGAAAAGGGACTCTTGAAAATAGCCTGCCATTAAAATTATGTTCCAAATGCACGGCCGTGTAAGTATCGGTCACGAATTCATAAAAATCAAGATTGGGGAACGTATTGTACAAACTAAAAAGAGTTTGGTTACCGGGAACTACGTTCAGTAATCCCAGAGGCACCTCACCAAAAGTCTTACCGGCTTCAACGGTTGTCAACAACCTTCCAAAACCTCCTACTTGCCATGGTTGCGTGTATGAAAATTGAAGTTTTGAATATTCAAAATCGCTCTCCAAAAAACCGTTCAGGCCTTTGGTATAATTTAAAAGCAAGGTACTGTAATCATCATTGATATCCTCTCGTTCCACACCATAACCAATGGTTTTTTTCCCTGGAGTGTAGATGAGCGTGGTATTGATGTCAAATTGTTTTATTTCGGAGGCGATGCCCGAAGGGGCATCCGCATCAATGTAATCCAAACTAAATGCATTGGGCAGGGCCGAACTCAACGTACGTAACGACCCCCCAAAACGCATACGAAAATTCGTCAAAGGCTCTATCTCGATATTAACCGTGCTTAGATTAATGTTGGTCAACCTGTCGTTCGCCCCAACCGTTAAAACCGACGAAGATGCTATACTTCTCCCCAAAACATCGTTCGTAGCGGTAAGGCTCAGCCCCAGTTGTTCCACATCGCGCCTATGACCGCCCGATAGTATGAACCTACTCTTCCTATCCAATAAAAATTTTCCAGAGAAGCCATGTTTTACCTTTTTATCGAGAAAACCGTATGCGAAATACCCTTCTAACCGCCATGGGTCGTTTTGGCCGAAATAGGTACGTGCGCCCCCCCTTAAACGTATGCCTTCAGCGTCGTTAAAGCCAAAAACACTATAAATATCCCCTAGGTCTATATTCCATTTGTCAATTTCTATATAGCCGGAACCCAAGATACTGACCAGATTATAGTACGATTTAAACTTGGGCACCGTTTTTAAGGTGTCCAAAAGTTTATATACCCCCGTCTCATCTTTATTCAAACGTTCAAGGCGATTGTTCTGCCAAAAAACGTCATCCCTAGTAAGCACCAAAGGATCAAATTGATTGCTCTTTGTCTTGTAAAATTGTTTGGGTTTTGGGATGTCGAATTTATGGTTATCGTATACCGTTGTTCGTTTCCCATAAATGCCCCTGGATGCTTCCTTTTTCCGAAAACTAAAATCGGTCAGCATATAATCCCGTTTCAACAAAAAAACGGAATCGTTCATTACCTCAAATTCCTGCTCTATATAAACTTCTTTGATCCAATTGAGGTTTGCGCTCTTGGTTACCTCTAGATTTATATTTTTTACGGCAAAGGTAGAATCGTTGACCCAAAAGTTTCCCTTGAAGGTTAGTTCGTTTGTTCTTCTGGGATAATATATGATGTTGTAGCACCATTTGTCGCCAATAAATGTACTATCGGTCAATACATAATTGTAAACGTCTACCCCGGTTTTGGATAACGGGCTGGTAAAGCTCTTATCAAAGAATTCGATATAATTATCGTATACATCATACTCCTGGTACATATCTTGGATAAATGCCGTAAGCGCCTGATTGTTCTCAAAACCTGAGTTTTTACTACCCAAAACATCCTCTTTTTCATCTGGCATTACATTATCGCCATATACCTTAGAAAATTTTTCGTTCAAGAAAATGGGCAAGTATGTTTTCCCGGTAATTCGTGAGGTATCCAAATCTTGAAAAACAAACTCCAATCCTTTGAAAACCCTGCTTTTAATGAGGGCGCTATCAATCGTATTGATATCAAACTCGACTTTTTCGTATTTATCGTATTGATATTGTTTGAATTTGCGTAGCCCGTTCTGTCTTTTTTTCTCCCATATTTTTTTTAAGATATCTATGGCCGGATTGTTTTTTTTGGATTGCTTTCCGAAATAAACGGTAACCTCGTCCAGTTGCTCCCCACCTTCCAATAACACTATTTTTAAGTCATAATTTACTTTTCCACTTAGCGGAAATTCAATAGTCTCGTAACCTATAAAAGATATGATAAGTGTTTGATGATCGTTTTCCGATTCTATATAAAACCTACCGTTATCATTGGTAATGGTGCCCTCGGAAGAGTCTTTGAACAAAATATTGGCAAAAGCTATGGGGTTGTCGGCCTCGTCGACCACTATGCCTCCCACTTTGGTTTGTGCAAGTGACATGAAAGAGCAAACAATACATAAGAAGAAAAGTATTCTTTTCATTAATGGGGCATACTTTCGTTTTTAATAGACCGCACAGCTAATAAATCTGAAATAAAAAGGCTGTGATAGTATCTGTTGCTGTAAAACAAATCTTATAAAATAAAACTCCGCCAACCTTTGTTGACGGAGCTAAGATACCTTTACAGTAAGAATTACTTATTTATATAACACCTTTTTAACAGCGTTGATAACATCTTGGTGATTGGGCAACCATTCTTCCAAAAGAACGGGAGAATACGGCGCAGGTGTATCGGCCGTATTTATTCTTTGTATCGGTGCGTCCAAATAATCGAATGCTTTGTCCTGAACGTGATATGTAATTTCAGTAGAAACATTACCAAATGGCCATGCCTCTTCCAAGATAACGAGCCTGTTCGTTTTCTTTACCGACGTAAGAACGGCTTCATAATCAAGTGGCTTTACCGTACGCAAATCAATGATTTCGCAGCTAATATCCTCTTTTGCCAATTCATCGGCCGCTTTATCTGCCTCTTTGATAATTTTTCCAAAAGATACTATGGTAACATCAGAGCCCTCTCTACGAATATCGGCAACCCCTAACGGAATGGTGTATTCCCCTTCCGGAACTTCACCTTTATCGCCGTACATCTGCTCAGACTCCATAAAAATAACCGGGTCGTCGTCACGAATGGCTGATTTCAACAATCCCTTTGCATCCGCAGGGTTGGATGGTACTACAACTTTTAGGCCGGGACAGTTGGCATACCAACTTTCAAAAGCCTGTGAATGCGTAGCCGCCAATTGACCCGCAGAAGCTGTTGGTCCGCGAAAAACGATCGGACAAGGAAATTGACCCCCGGACATTTGCCTGATTTTTGCGGCATTGTTGATAATTTGGTCTATCCCTACCAAGGCAAAGTTAAAGGTCATAAATTCAATGATAGGTCGGTTTCCCGTCATCGTTGAGCCAACGCCGATACCGGCAAATCCCAATTCTGCAATCGGAGTGTCAATGACACGCTTTTCACCAAATTCATCCAACATGCCCTTTGACGCCTTGTAAGCCCCGTTGTACTCCGCTACTTCCTCTCCCATTAAATAAACCGACTCGTCCCGTCTCATTTCTTCGGACATCGCCTCACATACGGCTTCTCGGAATTGCAATGTTTTCATATATCTTGAGTTGACTTCGTTTACACATCAGTTAAAAACGCTAGCAAAAATAGCAAAATATATATCAACTTAACCGATGATAGAATCAAAAAAAGTTATAAAATTTACTATGCATGCATAGTAAATTAGAAAATTATTGAGTATCTTAGCAACGTTTTAAAAATCAATTTAACAAATGAAAATATTAGTTTGTATCAGTAATGTCCCGGACACTACTTCCAAAATAAATTTTACCGATGGCGATACCAAATTCGACACAAACGGTGTACAATTCGTAATTAACCCCAATGATGAGTTCGGGTTGACAAGAGCTATGTGGTTCAAGGAAAAGCAGGGAGCATCGGTTCACGTTGTCACTGTAGGAACAGCCGCCGTAGAACCAACAATTCGTAAGGCTTTGGCCATTGGTGCCGATGAGGCCATACGCGTCAATGCAGAACCTACCGATGGTTATTTTGTTGCGCAACAGTTAGCGGAAGTCATAAAAAATGGGGAATACGATTTAGTGATCGCAGGAAGGGAATCAATAGATTACAATGGTGGTATGGTACCGGGGATATTGGCGACTTTGTTGGATATGAACTTTGTAAATACATGCATAAGCCTAGAAATTGATGGTGAAACTGTTACCGCCATGCGAGAAATCGATGGTGGAAAAGAAAAAATCGAGACCTCTTTGCCTTTGGTAATCGGAGGACAAAAAGGGTTGGTCGAGGAAAGCGACCTTCGTATCCCGAACATGCGCGGTATCATGATGGCGAGAAAAAAAGCCCTTAACGTAGTAGAACCCATTACTGCCGACAAAGCTACTGAAGATGCAAAATTCGAAAAACCAGCACCAAAAGGTGCAGTTAAACTAGTTGATTCAGTCGATGCCCTTGTTGATCTATTGCACAACGAAGCCAAAGTCATCTAAACAAAAATCGAAGAAATTATGTCAGTTATAGTATACACGGAATCTGAAAACGGAAAATTAAAAAAGAATGCTTTTGAAGTGGCTTCCTATGCAAGTGAAGTCGCCAAACAAATGGGCACCTCGGTAACGGCCATAGCCATTAACGCATCAGACGTAGACGAATTGGGCAATTACGGTGTTACCAAAGCATTGAACGTTTCGGACGAAAGTCTTAAAATATTCAATGCAAAGGCATATGCCAATACTATTTCGCAAGCTGTAGAGAAAGAAGGAGGAAAAATTTTGATCGTAAGTTCCAGTACCGATACTAAATTTATGGCTCCCATAGTAACGGCCAAATTAAAGGCTGGTTATGTGCCCAATGTAGTTGCAGCACCTGAAAACGCCAGCCCCTTTACCGTAAAACGAACTGCATTCAGTAATAAGGGTTTCGCCCATACGGAAATTAAGTCCGATATGAAGATCATTGGAGTTTCCAACAACGCTTTCGGGGTTCATGAAAACAAGGTTGATGTCGCGGTTGAAGATTTCAACGCATCGATAAGCGATTCCGATTTTTCTACAAAATCCGTAGAAATAGATAAGGTTGTCGGTAAAGCAACTATCGCCGATGCCGATATCGTTGTATCCGGGGGTAGAGGTCTAAAAGGTCCTGAAAATTGGGGAATGGTAGAAGAACTTGCCGATGTTCTCGGTGCCGCTACCGCTTGCTCAAAACCGGTTTCGGATTTAGGGTGGAGACCTCATGGGGAACATGTTGGCCAAACGGGAAAACCTGTTGCCAGCAATTTATATATCGCCATAGGAATTTCAGGGGCCATTCAACACTTGGCAGGAGTCAGCTCTTCCAAAACCAAGGTAGTCATCAATACAGATGCAGAAGCCCCTTTCTTTAAAGCGGCGGACTATGGCATAGTCGGCGATGCCTTTGAAGTTGTACCGCAACTCATAGAAAAATTAAAGGAATTAAAGGCGCAAAACGCTTAATTTTTGTTAATTTGTGCCCCATAAGGGCTGTTCAAATTATTGGTGCTGCCATTTGTTTGAACAGCCTTTTCTGATTTTATAAGACAGTATGAGTTTAGTCCGTTTGAAAATAAAGGGAATATCGTATAGCCAAACCCAAAATGGCGCGTATGCCCTAATATTGAATGAAGTTGAGGGTGACCGTAAATTGCCCATCGTCATAGGTGCTTTTGAGGCTCAAAGCATCGCCATTGCCTTAGAAAAAGAAATAAAACCGCCCAGACCACTGACCCATGATCTGTTCAAAAATTTTGCGGATCGTTTTGATATCGTTGTAAAGCAAGTGATAATACATAAATTGGTTGACGGCGTTTTTTATTCCAGTATCATATGTGAAAGGGATAAAATCGAGGAAATCATCGATGCCCGTACCAGTGATGCAATCGCCTTGGCTCTTCGTTTTAGTGCACCCATCTTTACTTACAAAACAATATTGGACAAAGCCGGTATTTTTTTAAAATTCTCTTCCAAAGAGAAAGAAAAAGAAGATGGTGACGATAGTATCATGGTCGACGAAATCCTGCAAGAAGGAGAAACGGTTGAAATTGACACAGGCGCATCGGATGGCTATAACGAACTTACCTTGGAGGAACTCAACCAAGAACTGGACCGTGCGGTCGCCAATGAAGATTATGAAAAGGCCGCTAAACTCAGGGACGAGATTTCCAAACGCAATTAACGACCAATTCACATCTATGAACATCCGCCTTTGGATTCTATTATGCCTTTTTTCCATTTCATATAATGGTTTTTCCCAAGAAACCAAACCCGTTGAAACTATTGAACCTACTATAGAAGCTACCACAATCAATGATATAGCTACTATTGAACAAAGTGCTAAAGCAGTTGCCCTTACCGTACCCAACGAAGGCTTTTCAATGCATAGTTTATGGAGAGGTATTTTGGGTATGGCGGTACTTATATTAATTTCTTTTTTATGCAGCGCAAACCGAAAAGCCATAAACTGGAAAACCGTAGGTATAGGTCTTGGGATCCAGCTTTTAATAGCTATAGGGGTTCTTAAAGTCCCTTTTGTCCAAGCTATTTTTGATAGAATAGGCAAAATTTTTGTCAGCATACTCGATTTTACCAGGGCAGGAAGTAAATTTTTGTTCGAAGGATTGGTCGTTGATATGGATACGTTTGGGTTTATTTTTGCCTTTCAAGTATTACCGACCATCATATTTTTTTCCGCTTTGACATCGGTACTTTTTTATTTGGGCATCATCCAAAAAGTGGTGAAGGCCCTAGCCTGGCTTTTGACCAAATCTTTAGGCATATCGGGTGCAGAAAGTTTAAGTGTTGCCGGAAATATTTTTTTAGGACAGACCGAAGCACCTTTGTTGATAAAAGCCTATTTGGAAAAAATGAACAAATCAGAAATCCTACTGGTTATGATCGGTGGTATGGCTACGGTAGCCGGGGCGGTCTTGGCAGCCTATATCGGATTTTTGGGAGGCGATGATGAAGCATTGCGGTTGGTTTTCGCCAAACACCTACTGGCAGCTTCTGTAATGGCGGCACCAGGTGCAATTGTAATTTCCAAGATTTTGTATCCACAAACCGAAGAAGTAAATACCGATGTTGTGGTATCTACTGAAAAGATTGGGGCAAATATTCTGGACGCTATAGCCAACGGTACTACCGAAGGCCTAAAACTAGCAGTTAACGTGGGCGCCATGCTACTCGTGTTCGTGGCCTTTATTGCCATGATAAACGGTATTTTGGAGTGGACGGGCGATATTACCACATTGAACCAATGGCTAGCCGATAATACCAGTTATCCAAAATTTTCGTTGGAAGCGATTCTCGGTACCATTTTCGCTCCTTTGATGTGGTTGATCGGGGTGGCCAAAGAGGATATAATGCTTATGGGACAGCTTTTGGGCATTAAACTGGCCGCAAGTGAATTCATTGGATATATACAATTGGCCGAATTAAAAAATATGGCTTCTGCAACTCATCTCACATACAACAAATCTATCATTATGGCCACGTATATGTTATGTGGTTTTGCCAATTTTGCATCCATAGGCATACAAATCGGCGGAATAGGCTCTCTAGCCCCAGGACAACGTAAAATACTATCGGAATTTGGCCTAAAAGCAGTACTAGGCGGTTCTTTGGCCTCTTTGCTTTCAGCTACCATCGCCGGAATGATTTTGGGGTAAAACCCCACTCCGGTCGCGCTCAGCACAGGCCTACTCGCCAAAGAGGGAGTTCTTTTGAATTCGTTGATAATTATTGATAAGTGTTGACCTATTAACCTGACCAAAAAAAACTTTATACCTATTTTTAGAAATCAATTTTGAACACCAAATAATTTCCCCTTTGGGGGTTAGGGGCTATGAAACAATACCACGACTTATTAAAATATGTCCTAGAAAACGGCAATGAAAAAGGAGACCGTACGGGAACCGGCACCAAAAGTGTTTTTGGATACCAAATGAGATTTGACCTTTCAGAGGGGTTTCCCATGGTTACCACCAAAAAACTGCATTTAAAATCCATCGTATACGAACTTTTATGGTTTTTAAAAGGAGATACCAATATTACGTATCTTCAAGAAAACGGAGTACGGATTTGGAACGAATGGGCCGATGAAAATGGAGACTTGGGACCGGTTTACGGCCACCAATGGCGCAACTGGAACAATGATGAAATAGACCAGATAAAAGAAGTTGTTCGCTCCCTTAAAAACAATCCTAACAGCAGACGTATGCTGGTTTCGGCATGGAACCCGAGTGTACTGCCCGATACGTCTAAATCTTTTTCTGAAAATGTGGCCAACGGTAAAGCGGCCCTACCGCCGTGTCACGCCTTTTTCCAGTTTTATGTTGCCGATGGCAAACTATCCTGCCAACTCTACCAGCGCAGTGCCGATATCTTTTTAGGCGTTCCTTTCAATATAGCTTCTTATGCACTGTTTACGATGATGATGGCTCAGGTATGCGGTTACGAAGCAGGAGATTTTATTCATACTTTTGGTGATGCCCACATTTATGATAACCATATGGAACAGGTTGAGCTACAATTAAGCCGAGAACCTAGAGCACTACCCAAAATGGTCATTAATCCAGAGGTAAAAGAAATTTTTGACTTTACTTTTGAGGATTTCACATTGGTGGGTTATAATCCACATCCACATATAAAAGGGGTTGTAGCGGTTTAACGCACATATTGTGCTTTTTTAAGTCAATCGTAACCGCAGTATTTTCTTTATCTTTAAAGAAAAATTCCTATAATGATCTTGACCGATTCCCTTTTGGATTTCTTTTTGGAAACCCGAGAGCATACCGAAACTATTTGCCGGCCTTTAGCCATTGAGGATTATGTGGTACAGCCTATAGTCGATGTCTCCCCGCCCAAATGGCATCTTGGCCATACCACGTGGTTTTTTGAGGAATTTATTTTAAGACCACATGCGAAAGGATATACCGTTTTTAATGAAGATTTCTCCTATGTTTTCAATAGTTATTATGAAACCGTAGGGGAACGTGTTGTACGTTCCGATCGTGGAAATATGTCCAGACCATCCGTTGAAAAAGTGTATGCATACCGTACATATGTCACCAATGCGATGAAAAATTTATTCGGAAAAGACCAAAACCAAGAACTAAACAATCTATTGGAAATCGGGATTCATCATGAAAAACAGCACCAAGAATTATTACTGACCGATATCAAATATATTTTGGGCAACAACCCATTGCTCCCGAACTACTCCGAAACTATTAAGGAACATCTACCCTTTAGCCATCAGCAAGAGTGGATCAGTGTAGATGAAGGCATTTATGAAATTGGGCACGACTCCGATAGTTTTTGTTACGACAATGAACTGGGCCGACACAAAGTATTTTTACATTCCTATGAAATCTCCAACACACTGGTCACCAATCAAGAATTTATAGATTTTATCAACGATAATGGATACCAAAAATTTAATCTATGGCATGCCGAAGGCTGGGATTGGGTAACCCAAAACAATATCACCGCTCCGTTATATTGGCATAAAATTGATGGGGAATGGCATCATTATACCCTAAACGGATTGCAAAAAATTGACCCAAACACGCCCGCAACCCATATTTCCTATTTTGAAGCCTTTGCCTTTGCCCAATGGAAAGGTTGTAGACTGCCCACCGAGTTCGAATGGGAAACTGCTCAACAATTTTTCCCGTGGGGCCAACGCTGGGAATGGACGGAAAGTGCATACCTACCCTACCCCAACTACAAAAAAGCCGATGGGGCCCTAGGTGAGTACAACGGTAAGTTTATGGTAAACCAAAAAGTACTTCGCGGTGGTTCAGTGGCAACGCCCATAAAACACACACGAGCTACGTATCGAAACTTTTTTCAGACCAATTTAAGATGGCAATACACCGGATTGCGGTTGGCCAAATAATCACGACACATATCACATGCAAAATACAGCTTACCCTACATTTACATCTGAATTTGAAAAGGATGTTTACCAGGGTCTTACCGATTTTCCAAAGCACTTATCCTCAAAATATTTTTACGACAAAAAAGGGGATAAACTGTTTCAGGATATTATGGCCATGTCAGAATATTATTTGACCGACTGTGAATTTTCAATTCTGGAAAATCACAAAGACGAAATAAGTCGGTTATTTTCGGAAGATGGGACACCCTTCAATCTGATAGAACTTGGTGCGGGTGACGGGAAAAAAACCAAGATTTTATTAAAACATCTGTCCGATAACGCTATCGATTTTAAATATCTCCCCATTGATATTAGCCAAAACGCCCTAAGCCAATTAGACGCATCCATAAAAAAAGAATTGCCCAAAATTGATATTAAAACCATGCAAGGGACTTACTTTGAGACCTTGGAACGAATTCATGAACTAAACGGCACAAAAAAAGTAATCTTATTTTTGGGGTCCAATATCGGAAATCTGCTACACCCACAAGCCATTGATTTTTTACAAAGCGTTCAACAATTAATGCACCAAGATGATTTGCTTTTTATGGGTTTTGACCAAAAAAAGAATCCGCAGACCATATTGGATGCCTATAACGATACATCGGGAATCACAGAAGCATTCAATAAAAATGTCCTGGCCCGTATCAATACTGAACTGGAAGGCGATTTTAATCTAAATGACTTTTTGCACTGGGAGGTGTATGACCCTGAAACGGGAACGGCCAAAAGTTATCTGGTCTCTAAAAAAGAACAATTGGTAAACATTAAAAAAATAGCTTTAAAAGTACACTTTAAGGCTTGGGAAACCATACATACCGAAATTTCACAAAAATATGATGACGATGTGGTCGCATGGTTGGCCAAAAAGTCTGGGCTAAAAATCAAAACCGAATTTAGCGATACACAACAGCAATATAAAAACTACGTATTCAAAAAAGCATAGTAAAATTTTGGATTCTTTTGGGAAAAACTAAAAAAATCCACATAAAACGAATAAACTAAATATTTATGAAAGCAATCTGGAACAATACTGTAATAGCGGAAAGCGATGATACCGTAGTGATTGAAAACAATCATTATTTTCCTGCGGACAGCATCAAAAAAGAATTTTATAAAAAAAGTGACACGCATACAACCTGTCCTTGGAAAGGTGTGGCCTCGTACTACACATTAGTGGTAAACGGTGAGGAAAATATTGATGCGGCCTGGTATTACCCTGAGGTTAGCGAACTTGCCAAAAGCATAAAGGGAAAGATCGCTTTTTGGAAAGGGGTCACTATTGAGGATTAGCCCAATAGTGACCATTAGCTTTAAAATTACAATTCCAATACTGCGTTTTCAGAACCGGCATAATCGTTCCATTGGTAACGGTCAGCTTCAGTTTCGTTAACATAAGTACCATCTACGATGTACTTGAATTCATAGGTTTGCTCCTTTGGTAAGTCAAAAGTACCTTTAAAGCTTCCGTTCTTTAATTTTTTTAAAGTGCTCTTTTTTGGGTTCCAATCGTTGAAATCCCCTACTACGGCAACTTTTTTTGCTTCCTCTGCAGTCACTGTAAAAGTAACCTTGCATACCGGTTTGGTCTTTAAATATTGTTTAGCGATAGCCATGATTTTTATTTTATTATTATGGTACAAAACAATACATAAAACCGCTAATACACAATTGGTTAACGAAGAATTATGATTTTAATAAAATACGGTTCACAAAAGAATTGGTTTAATAAAAAAGGGGGTGTCTTTTTTGCAATCAAGAAAGTTTACCTGAGCGTTTCCAAGATTTCTGTAATCCTATCGATTTCACTTTCAGTATTATAAAAGTGAAAGCTAAGCCTTATCCCGCCACCTCTTTCCGAGCATACAACATTATTATCGCAAAGCGATTTGTAAACAGCATCGTCGCCTTTCACGTTGAATATGGTACTATGCTTTTGCCTTTTAACTACACTACCCTCTAAGATGGATAGACTGGAAAAACTATCAATACCTTTTTTTGAAAGCAGATTATTCTGATTTTCAATTTTATGCATCCCAATTGAATTCAAAAAATTCAAGGAGAAATTAAGACTTCCAAAATTGAGCGTGTCCAAATGTCCGGGTTCAAAATATTTGGCAAATCTAATATCGTGTTTTCCTTTCAAATCACCATTGGCTGCATTAAAACCTATAGTTTGGGGCACTAAAATTTCCTGTACGTGATCTTTGAAGAGCATAAAACCGTTTCCGAACCCGGCCAACAACCACTTATAGGCACTAGCGCCCAGAACATCTATGGCAGAATCTTCAAAATCAAAATCAACCGTACCGCAGAACTGTGTGCCATCTGCCATAATCAGCAAATCGGGGAAGTCCTTCTTTAGGGTTTTAAGAAAATCAAGATCAATTCGTATACCATTCAGCCATTGCACCAAACTCAGGGCTAGCACATGAATCTTTTCTTTTTTGACACATTCATAAATATTATGCTCCAAGTTTTCGTCGATAGCTACATGATGTATTCTATGTCCTCTTTGCGCAAACGGCCAATTTACAGATGGATAATCCCCATTGAGCAGTGCTACGGAACTGTTTTTGTTCAACCCTTCCAAGAGCAGGTTGAATGCTAAGGAAAAATTGGGCACCAGTGATACATTTTGGACCTTGCAATTAAAAAAATGCGCCACGGTTTTTCGTGTCTCAGGAATCAAATTTGCCATTGCTTCCATTTTCATGGCTCCACCACCAATCAAATAATCTTGATCATGCCCTCGCCGCCATGCCAGCAAATCCTCGTTTAAGAGTCCGTAAGCTGCCGTATTCGCATAAATTGAAGTATTTAGGGCTGGAAATCCGTTTCGCAGGTTTTTCATTCTAGGTAAAATCTTATATTGGAATTGACTTATCTTTGATAGTAAATATAGGTATTCGCATGTTTTCAAAGGACAAAAATGAAATACATATTGATGTTGAACAGCACGAGCTACTGGAAAATGCCCAAAAACGCATCAAACAGAAAAAACGCCTGTTTTCGCACTTTGTCATTTTTCTTATAGGCAGTGTTTTTTTGATCATCATCAATAAAATACTCAAGTATGGGGAGACCTATGATTGGTTTGTTTGGGGTATTACCACATGGGCCTTTTTGTTTTTAATACACGCTTTTAATGTTTTTGTGACCCAAAAATTCATGGGGAAGGACTGGGAAAGAAATCAACGTGAAAAATTAGTGTTGAAACAAAAAAAACGAATATCGGAATTACAAAAGGAAATCGAGACCGATTTTCCCTTGGCTAGCATAAACAAAAAAAACGATGATTAAAACCACAAACCATAATTGGCTTGTTTTTTGCGATTCAACCAAATAACAATTTTATTTAAAACTAAAGATAGTGCATACGATTACCATGATAGCCGCCGCAAGCGAGAACAATGCATTGGGCAAAGACAATGATTTACTATGGCACTTGCCCGATGATTTTAAGCGATTTAAAAACTTGACCACGGGCCATAAAATAATTATGGGCAGAAAGACCTTTGAGAGCTTTCCCAAACCTTTGCCCAATAGAATCCATATCATTATCACAAGGGATACTTCGTATACCACCGACTTTTCTGATTGTATAATTGTTCATTCATTGGAAGATGCCCTTAAGTTGGTAGAACATGATGAACTATCCTATATTATCGGAGGAGGTGAAATTTATGCATTGGGAATGTCATATGCTGATAAAATCGAATTGACCCGTGTACACCACTCTTTTGAGGCCGATGCTTTTTTTCCGGAAATAGATACGGATGTATGGAAAATAGTCAACGAAGAATCTCATCCAAAAGACGAAAAACACAAGTATGCGTTCACTTATGTCACGTATGTTAAAAAATGAGTCAAAAATCCATGTACTCGACAGCACAGTTTGAGGCGTCGGTTTGTAAAAAAGACTCAAGCACAGTAGTATTGATATTTGTATAAAATTGATGTTTTCCCAGTGCGGTCGTTGTGCTTATCATCCCTTTTTTTTCCAATATCGCTTTTGTCTGTTTGGCCACTGCCAATCCGGAATCTATGATTTTAATATATGAAGGAATAATATTTTTCAATATAGGTATAAGATACGGATAATGGGTACACCCCAAAACCAAGGCATCTATGTTTTGTTCCAACATAGGTTTTAAGAACTTCTCGAGAAGCTCTGTTGTCTTATCGGAGGAAATCTCACCCGATTCTATCAAGGGCACCAAACCCAAGCCTTCCTGAATATGAACCGTAATGCCTTCCGAGTGATTGGCAGTGGTACTGTGAAACAGGCTACTGGCCAATGTACCCTTAGTCGCCAAAACCCCAACAGATTTTGTTTCGGATTGTAAAGCAGCCGGTTTTATAGCCGGTTCTATCCCTATAAATGGTACATTGTAATTATCGCGAAGATATGTTATGGCGTTTGTAGTGGCTGTATTGCAGGCAACTACAATAATTTTACAACCCTTGTTCAATAAAAGCTCTGTATTCTTGATACTGAGTTCCACAATTTCCTCAACAGATTTATCACCGTACGGGGCGTTTTTGCTATCGGCCAGATACATACAGTTTTCATTGGGCATCAAAAGGCTGATTTCCCTCCATATGGAAGTACCGCCGATACCCGAATCAAAAATACCTATGGGGTTTGTATTCATTATCATATCATCTAACAAAACTAAAAATAAGATTATTTGAACAATATTTTTTCTTCTTTGTAAATATCGTTTATCCAAACACAAAATTATTTCTGAATCTTGTTAACGAATCATATAGGTTTGTCACCTCGAGCACAGTCGAGAGGTCGTCTGATATTACATGCTCAAAGTGAGTTCTCTACTTCGCTCTTTAGAAATGACAACAGCGTCTTAAAGAATCACAAAAAAATATATCCACGGTACGGAATCTATATATTTGTGTAAAGTCTATAGACAACAAAAGCCACGCATAGCGTGGCTTTTGTTTTTCTATGTTGAATATTTTTAGAAGCCTAGTTCTTTTTTAACATCGGCCAATAAATCTTTACCTTTAGCAACGATTAGTCCGCCACCTTGTGTAGCATCCATTACATAATCATACCCTTGGGCTGCCGCTACTTTTTCAATAGCTGCCTTGGCCTTGTCGGAAATAGGGGCAAAAAGCTCAGCTTGTTTTTTCTGCAGCTCTTGCTGTGCCGTTTGCTGTGCCGCTCCTATATTTTGCTCAATACCCTGTAGCTCTTGACCTCTCTTTACGTTTTCCTCATCAGATTTTGAAGCCGCTTCGTTCTTGTACTGGGTAACCTTGTTTTGATATTCCTTTAAGGAACCTTCAATATCGGCCCTATAGGTTTCCTGTAATTTTTTGAGTTCTGCTTCAGCTGCTTTCATTTCAGGCATGGCCGACAATAGTTCCTGCACATTAATATGGGCCACTTTGCTTTGAGCGTTAACAAAACTGGTAGCTGCCATAAATACCATTAAAGCTACTGCAATTTTTTTGAATTGTTTCATGAGTTAAATTTTAATTGAATTTTGAGTGTTAATTTTAAGATTTGTTATTTTCTAGTTTACGGTATCTTTTTCCGTTTCTTTTTTTCGTTCTTCTTGTTTGGCTTTTTTCTTGGCCTCTCGCTCTTCCAACAGCTTTTTTCTTCGGGCCTCATATGCTTTTTTGCGTTCTTCACGTAGTTTTAGCTGCTCTGCCCTACGTTCCTCAGCTGTTTTCGCCCTTGCTTCTTCCGCTTGCTTGGCCTGGCTTTGTCTTTCTTTGAGCGCATCACTAATTTCTTCTTCTACCGGCTCTCCTTCAAGTTCTTCAAATTTACGCTTGGCACTTGCCTTTTTCTTGGGGGCGCTCACCTTTCGGGTACGTGCTATTCCCCTTAGCACCAAGTCACTGATATCATGTCTTTTTTGGGAGTACAACATTACAACATCTGCCGATTTATCAAAAATAAAATCATACTTTTTATTGGCCCCTATTTTTTGTACTTCATTAAAGACTTGGTCTTGTATGGGCTGTATCAACCGTTGTTTTTGCAATACAAAATCACCTTGTGGCCCAAAACGATCTTGTTGGTAGTCGAACATCTCTTTTTCCAATATCTGTATTTCCTCTTCCCTTTCTGCAATGAGCTCATCGGTCAACAAAACCCGTTCGGCCATCAAATCTTTCTTCATCTGCTCAACAACACTTTGCTTTTGCTCTACCTCGACTTTCCATTTTTGCACCTTGGTCTCCAGTTGGGCGCTTGCATCGCGATACTCCTCAACATTCTCCAAGATATACTCCATATCTACATAGGCCATACGAATGCTTCGTTGTGCAAATGTGCACACGCTTGCTAAAAATAAACCAAGGATTAAAAGAGCTTTTGATTTCGTTAGTTTCATTATTCTCGATTTTAACATAGAAAATATCGTGCCAAAAATAGTAATTATATTAAAATGAGCATATTACCTATTGAAGAATACAAAAAAGCATTGTGCATTAAAACTGTTGCCCGATAATGAAATGGGTTTCCCAACCATGAGGTCCCGGTTGCCCCGATATATTATCAGGATCAAATCCGTATCCAAAATCTATTCCCAATAGACCAAATGCCGGCATAAAAATACGTATACCTGCTCCAGCCGATCTCTTTATCTCAAACGGATTAAAATCGTTAAAATTGTTGAATGCGTTACCACCTTCTAAAAATGCCAACATATATATTGATGCCGACGGTTTTAAGGTTAGGGGATACCTAAGTTCCAAAGAAAATTTATTGTAAACCAAGCCACCGTCCTGTTGCCCTGTCAAAGGATTAACAGGGGTCAATGCTTGATTTTGATATCCACGTAGTTGTATGATATCCCGACCGTCTAAAGTAAAATTCCCAAGACCATCGCCACCAACAAAAAAACGCTCAAAAGGTACGTCCCCGATATCACTGTTATAGTTGCCCAAGAATCCAAATTCAGCATTGGTACGTAGCACCAACGATTTGTCGGCACTACCTAATAAAGTAGTATACCAATCTCCCTTGAATTTTACCTTGTAATACTCCAACCATTTAAAACGTTCCTCTTCAAGCTCTTCAAGCCTATCGTTCAACGCCCCAATGGATGGGTCATTTTGAGGAAGTTCTCGTATCTGTGACGTCAATTCTTCACTTTCATCACGTATGCCTTTAAAATCCTTACCACTTATCAAAGAATACGGTGGGGTGACCTTTGCGGTAATTTCAAAGTTTGAACCGCTTCTAGGGAAAATTCTACCACCACCCGTTGCATTTCTTGACAGACCAAAAGTATAGGTAAATGCGTTTGATTTACCATTACCAAAGTTAAAAAGCCCTGTGTTATAATTCTTAAAATCATATAATTGATAGCCCAAGGAATGAGATACGGTAAAAAAATCATCTGGCCATTGTACACGTTTGGCCAAACCTACCGTGACACCGGTAATCGAGAATTGTTGGTCTCTGTTAGGTTCGAACCTTCCGCGATTGTCCCTGGTCACACCAAATTGCTGTGTTCGGGAAAGCGACATATTGAAACGTACCGGCTTGACCCCGCCCAACCAAGGTTCGGAAAAATTAAGGCTATATACCCTAAAGGTCCTACTCGCCTGTACACGTAAAGCAAAGGTTTGACCATCTCCCATAGGAACCGGCTTATACGCCTCGCCCTTGAAAAGATTTTGTATCGAAAAGTTACTAAACGATAATCCCAGCGTCCCAATAAAGCCACCGCCGCCATAACCACCTTGCAGTTCTATTTGACTGGAACCAGCTTCAACCAAATCATAATTGATATCAACGGTTCCCGTGTTCGGATTGGGGTTGATAATATCAGGTTTTACGTTCTCCGCATCAAAGAAGCCCAATTGCCCCAATTCACGAATACTACGTATAATATCTGCCTTGCTATATTTTTGTCCCGGCCTAGTACGCAGTTCCCTAAAAATAACATGGTCATTGGTCTTATCATTACCTGATACGGTTACATGGTCCAAGAAAGTCTCTTTACCCTCGATAATACGTATTTCAAAATTAATGGTATCGTTTTCGGCAGAAACCTCAACAGGATTGATACTTGAGAACAGGTAACCGAAATTTTGATACAGACTGATAAGGTCTTGTGGATCCGGTTTGGAATCGTCCGCGATTCTTTCCCGTAAGAGCGTACCATTGTACGTTGCCCCCTTTTTTATTCCCAAGGCACGTGCCAATTGCCTATCGGTATATACCGTATTGCCCACAAAGTCTATATCGCCAAAGTAGTATTTGTTTCCCTCTTCTACTTTAATCTTCAAATCGATATTGTTCTCATCTACCTTTATCAAAGTATCGGAGAGGATACGGGCATCCCGAAATCCGTTTTCAGCATATTTTTCTATCAAGGATTTGAGGTCTTCCTTATAATCGGCGGGTATGTATTTGGACTTTTTCCAGAAACGGTAGAATTTTTTCTTTTTTGTCTTTTTTAACGCTTTGCTTAGTTTCTTGTCCGAGAGTTGCTCGTTACCTTCAAAATCAATATTGCTGATCTTTACCTTCTCGCCCTTTTTAATGTTGATTACCATATTTTGGGCATTGGTGGCAGAAGTGTCCTTGGCAGTGGCAATAGTAACTTTAGTGTTTAGAAAACCTTGTTTTTTGTATTTGTTCTGAAGGTAGTTTTTCGTGTTGGCAATAAGGCTCTCGGTAATCTTTTTTCCTTTTTTAAGGTCTGTATCATCAATAATGGACTCTACTTTTCTCTTCTTTACGCCATATACGGTTACATTGGACAAGGTGGGCCGCTCTTGAATATAGAGTTCCAAGAATATTTGATTACCCTTTATATTGGTCGTGTACATTTTGATATCGCTAAAAAGCTCTAACCCCCATAGCTTTTTTATAACGGCACTTATTTGCTCTCCTGGAACCGTAATTGGTTGCCCCACCCTAAGACCGGTGTATGTTTTTACGGTTTGCTCGTTATAACTTTGAAGTCCGGTAACCTCAAGCCCCCCCAGGATATACTTTTCACCTTGGTCATAAGAAATTTCTTGGGCCGTTATCGTTGAAGTAAAAAGGAGTAATAAAAAAGTGGTTGAGAATGATAGGGAGATAAAGCCCTTCATACGGTCAATTGAGTTGTTCGCTAGTTTTTCCAAATCTTCGTTCTCGGTTTTGGTAATTTGTAATGGCTTCAATCAAATGATGCTCACTAAAATCGGGCCAAAGTACATCAATAAAATATAATTCGGCATAGGCAATCTGCCAAAGCAGAAAATTACTTATCCTATGCTCTCCACTGGTTCGTATAAGTAAATCTACATCTGGTAAATCGTGCGTGTAAAGATGGTTATTTATAATGGTTTCATCAATATCTTCGGGAGAAATTATATTATTTTTAACTTTGGTACTTATCTGTTTTACTGCCTTTTTAAGCTCTTCGCGAGACCCATAGCTCAGTGCCAAAGTCAAGGTCATCCCATCGTTTTTAGACGTTTGTGAAATGACCTCTTTTAGTTCCCTATTTGCCTTTTGTGGCAAAGATTCTATATCACCAATGGCATTTAGGCGTATGTTGTTCTTATTAAGTGTCTTGAGTTCATTTTTGAGAGAGGACACTAACAGCTTCATCAAAGTATCGACCTCTAATTTAGGGCGTTTCCAGTTTTCTGTCGAAAAGGTATATAGGGTAAGGTAGCGTATCCCTATTTTGGCACAATTCTCTACCGTATCACGAACTGTTTTTACACCGTTCTCATGACCAAAAACCCGTAGTCTGCCTTTTTGTTTGGCCCACCTACCGTTACCGTCCATTATTATGGCCAAATGGGCAGGAAGGTTTTCGTCATTTAAGTCTTGTAAAGTGTTCATTATTGTTATTACTCAAAACAGTCCATACAGGGTTTTCTTCCAAAAGTATAGGTTAGCGTAATGCCTGAAAAAACGTACCAATCATCACTGAATATGTTCCCAAAACGAAACTGTTCAAAATTTGAACCTTCCGGATTACTGGCATCCAGATTGTCTGTAAATGTATATCTAGCCCCTATTTCACCGCCCAAGATCAAAGCTTGGCTTATTCTAGCCTTAAAGCCAACAGTCATGGGGATGGCGAAAGAGCCGTCCCTTTGATTGCCGGGTATTTCCTGTAACTGGGCCGCATCAAAATATTTAAAATCATATCTAAAATAGGTTAATCCGGTATACAGATATGGCGTAAATGCCGGGCCTAATTTATGTAAATTATACTCAACAAAGTTAAATTCCAATCCCGCTGAAGCTTCCAGAACGGAATTTTTTATACGAAATCCACGCTGCTGCCTTGAGGGTAAGCCCGACTTTGAATCATCTGCTGTAAAAGTACCATAAATAACATGGGCACGCCACGCATATCGTTTACTTTTATTCCATTTGAACAATCCACCAAAAGCAGGACCGGATGGAAGAATAAAATTTGTTCTTCCTATATCGCCTATGTTATTGGCACCTCCTACAAACCCTCCTATTTCATAGGTTTGGGCCTCACCACTAGCAAAAAAAAACAAAAGGGCGACAACAAAAAATATCCTCATTACTTCTAAAAGTTTGCAAATATAACTATTTCAATAGTTTAGTATATTGATAAATTATATTTATGTTCTCATTGGATAAACAACTTTTAGGACTATTTATTGTTCGGAAGAAGCATCAATTACGCTTGTCCTCACCCCATAATAACTTATTGCGCAGGGTTTTTAAAAAGCTCTCGGATTTGTATTCTATCATCTTTATTGCAAAGTCTGCTTTTTGTACGATAATTTCTTTACCGTTTTCCAAAGTAGCGATTCTAGAATCCAAGGATACCAAATGGTTATCCTCCCGCCCAGAGACTCTTAGGCGGATTACCGTATCGTCCGAAATCACCAAGGGGCGGGCGTTGAGATTGTGAGGTGCAATCGGGGTGAGCACCAAAGATTTTGCCGTTGGTACGATTACGGGGCCACCACAACTTAAAGAGTATCCTGTAGAGCCTGTTGGTGTTGATAAAATAAGACCGTCGGCCCAGTAAGAAGTAAGATATTCATCATCTAGATGGGTTTCTACGGTAATCATGGAAGTGGTATCCTTTCTGCTCACCGTAATCTCATTAAGGGCAAAATTAAAACCGTCGAATTCATCATTGTCCGATACCGTAGAGACTTTGAGCATACTACGCTCTACGATAGTATATGCACCGGAGACGAATTCAAGGATTACTTTACGTACATCTTCTTTTTTGAACGTTGATAAAAATCCCAGCCTCCCCGTGTTCACGCCCACAATCGGAATACCCAAATCCTTGACATAGGTGACCGCTCTTAAAATGGTACCATCCCCCCCAAAGCTCACGAACATATCAAAAGAAGTGTCTAAACCTTTATACTCGGTAAAAGTGGAAAAAGATTCCAGTTTATTTGATATGGAGAGTGTTTTTTGAAAATCTTCCTCAATGTAAACCTCAGCATCAAGTGCCTTTAACTCGTCTAGCAGCTCTATCACATACTCCGATGCGTTGTCTTGATACGTCTGACCATAAATGGCGATTTTCATAACGGCTAGACATTAAGGTATTTATTCAAATAATCGGAACGTTCCTTCAAGTCTTCCAAGAACATATCGTCTTTTGTACCAAAGACGATTTCGTAATTATAGCGCCTAAACGTTTGCACGACATCGTTGAGGTTTGTGGGGCTAATCTTAATGGTTATCTCTACTAAATCGTTTTGCATGGCAGTGATGAAACCACCCACCAATTTAGCATTGTTGGTTTCCACTATTTGGGCAATCTCACTAAAGGAATAGTCTTTCACACCTTTGGAAACGACCAATATTCCGCCAGGTTCGGTAAAGAAAGGAGTGCTTATGAATACGCTTACGATATCGGTCAGATCATAATATCCCAAAACATTTTGATGCTCATCAAGTACCGGTACAAGGTTGGCCTCATTTCTTGCGAACATCTCCAAAACATCTAACCATGAAGTGTCTTTCCTTACGAAAAAAGATTCAAGGTCATATCTGTAATCATCAACGATTTTATCTATTTCATAGGTCTCCAAATCATTTTCGGAGAGCAGGCCCAAAAATATATCGTCCTCGATTACCGCAATATGGCAAAAGGTAGTATCCTTAAAGAATTGAACCACCTTTGAAATAGGGTCATCAATTTTAAAAACAGGTATAGTATCAATAATATGGGTCTGGATTTCCATAACTTTTATATTCTAACGCAAATTACTAATTAAAAATATCAAAAGGCATGCCTAATTTGTATTTTTGTCTTCGATAAAACCTGTATTACCATGACAAAATTAAGTGTTAACATCAATAAAATAGCGACTTTACGAAATTCCCGGGGCGGCAATGTCCCAAATTTGCTAAAAGTTGCTACTGATATTGAGGCATTTGGGGCACAGGGCATAACCATACATCCCAGACCGGATGAAAGACACATTAAATATGAAGATGCCAGAGCACTTAAAAACATAGTAACGACCGAATTTAATATTGAAGGTAATCCCGTTCCAAAATTTATAGATTTGGTTTTGGATATTAAACCAACGCAGGTCACTTTGGTTCCCGATGCCGTTGATGCCATAACCTCAAATGCCGGTTGGGACACGTTAACGCACAAAGACTTTTTAAAAGAGGTAATTGCAACATTCAAAAATGCCGGTATACGAACGTCCATATTTACCGATGCCAATATAAAAATGGTGGAAGGTGCCGCCGAAACAGGAACCGAAAGAATTGAACTCTACACCGAAAGCTATGCCCAACAGTTTTCGCTTGACAAGGAAAACAGTATTGCCCCTTTTATTGAAGCGGCAAAGACTGCCAATAAGTGCAACTTGGGCATAAACGCAGGGCATGATTTAAGCTTGGACAACATTGAGTATTTTAAGGAAAACGTTCCTGATCTCTTGGAAGTATCCATAGGCCATGCCCTCATTTGCGAATCACTTTATCTTGGTCTCGAAAATGTCGTCAACATGTATTTGAACAAATTAAAATAATGCAAATATTATACTCCAAAATTATAGGCGAAGGCTCCCCATTGCTCATATTGCATGGCTTTTTAGGCATGTCCGATAATTGGAAAACATTGGGAGGGCAATATGCAGAAAAGGGGTTTCAGGTACACTTGATCGACCAAAGAAATCACGGGAAAAGTTTTTGGTCAACAGAATTTGATTATGATATTTTGGCCGAAGACCTTAAGAACTATATGCAACATCACGACCTTGTAAAGGCTGGTATCATTGGCCATTCCATGGGTGGGAAAACTGCCATGCAATTTGCCTGTACGCATCCTGATTTGGTCAACAAATTGATAGTTGCCGACATTGCCCCTAAATATTACCCACCGCACCATGATTATATTTTGGATGCGCTGAACGCATTGGATTTTTCTACAATAGCATCGCGAAGCGATGCGGAACTACAATTGTCCCAGCACTTGACAGCACAAGGTATTCGTCAATTTTTGTTGAAAAATCTTTTTTGGAAAGAAAAAAACCAATTGGCCTTTCGTTTCAATTTGGAAGTACTCAGTGAGCGCATGGAAGAAATAGGGGAAAATATCGGGGCTACCGAGACCTTTAACGGGCCCTGTTTGTTTTTAAGAGGCGAACAATCTGAATATGTAGTGATAGCGGATTATCCTGAAATCAAAAAGCATTTCCCAAACGCTGAAATACAAACTATTGACAGAGCCGGGCATTGGCTACATGCTGAAAATCCCAAACAGTTTTTTGATAAATCCATCCAATTTTTAAACACATAAAACGAAAGATAAATGAAACTGACACTCAGAATTCTTTTAAGTGCCATAGCCGTTGTAATTTTATCCAAGGTACTACCAAACGTAAGTGTTGACACGTACATCACCGCAATCATCGTGGCAATAGTTTTGAGCTTTCTCAATTTTTTGGTAAAACCAATTTTGATTATCCTCACATTACCGGTGACCATCATTACTTTTGGGCTCTTTTTATTGGTAATAAACGCCGTTATAATTCTCTTGGCAGACAAATTCATAGACGGTTTTGTCGTAAACGGATTTTGGTGGGCGTTACTTTTTAGCCTATTGCTATCATTCCTGCAATCTATATTTTTCTCCGTTTTAAAGGACGACAAAAAGAAATGACTTAGCCTTTTGAACTTCAACAGTTTAAAAAGTTGTTGCACTATACAAAATGTATTACTTTTGCATCCCGTTTTATAGAAGTAAATCAAAAAGTACATGAATATTACAAAAGAGCAGATAGACGATTTAAATGCAGTCGTAAAGGTCGCTATCACCAAAGATGACTATCAAGAAAAGGTAGATACCATTCTAAAAGACTACAAAAAACAAGCAAATATACCTGGGTTCAGAAAAGGCCATGTACCCATGGGACTTATCAAAAAACAGTACGGTAAATCTGTCTTGGTAGACGAGGTAAACAAATTGTTGCAGGATAACCTTAATAAATATCTTACCGAGGAAAAGCTAGACGTGCTCGGAAACCCGCTTCCCAAACAACAGGATAATTTTGATTGGGACAAAGAAAATTTTGATTTTGAGTTTGAGCTTGGGCTTGCTCCAGATTTTGATGTGAACTTAAAATCAAAAAAAGCCATAACCCATTACAAAATCATTGCCGACAAAAAAATGGTTGATGAGCAGGTAGAACGCTTGCAAAAACAATATGGAAAGCTTGTGAACAAGCAGGAAGTAGGCAAAAAGGATGAGGTTACAGGAACCTTTAAGAACGAAGCTGAAGAAATAGACCAAAAAACCACTTTGGAATTAAGTAAAATAAAAAGCAAAAAGGCTTTGGACAGCCTAGTCGGAAAAAAACCTGGCGATACGGTCTCTTTAAAAACCAAAGGGCTTTTCAAAGAGGACTACCTTTTGCCAAGTGCCTTGGGCATTGATAAAGAAAAAGCCGAAAAGCTGAATATAGAAGTGGATTTTACGATTGAAGAAGTAAACGAAAGGGAGCCTGCACCGCTAGACCAAGAATTGTTCGATAAACTTTTTGGTAAAGACAACGTAAAATCCGAAAAAGAGCTGAAAGAAAGAATCAAAGAAGATTCCGAAAAGCAATTTGAACAACAGTCAGATCAAAAGCTTTTGAACGATGTTACCGAAAATTTTATCGACACCGTAAAATTTGACCTACCGTCAGAATTTTTGAGAAAATGGATTCAAATGACCGGGGAAAAGCCACTGACCGAGGAAGAGGCGAAGGCTGAATATGAAAAATCCGAAAAGGGCTTGCGCTACCAACTTATAGAAGGTAAGATCATACAAGAGAACAACCTTCAAGTTCAGTTCGATGAGCTAAAGGAATTTGCCAAAGGCTTCATCAAATCACAAATGGCACAATACGGGCAATTAAATCCCGCAGAGGAAGAGTTGGACAATATTGCTGCAAGAGTAATGGGCAACCAAGACGAGGTAAAGCGTTTGTCAGAGCAATTAATGAGCCAAAAATTGTTGAACCTGTATAAAGAAAAAGCCAATTTAAAAACCAAGGAAGTTACTTACGAAAACTTTGTGAAAGAGGTTTACGGGTAGTTTTCAAAAAATATTTAAGTATCTTTACGGTGCCGGAAATTTGTTTTCGGCACCTTTTTTTTATCAAAATATATCGAATAAGAAATCTATGGATTACGAAAAGGAATTCAAAAATTACGCGACCAAACACCAAGGCATCAGCAGTACCTACTATGAAAAAATAATGAGTAGTATGTATCCTGTTGGTCTTACCCCCAATATTATCGAGGAAAGGCAAATGAATGCCGTAGCCATGGATGTTTTTTCACGCCTAATGATGGACAGGATTATTTTTTTGGGCACGGGAATCAACGACCAAGTGGCAAATATTGTTCAAGCCCAACTTCTCTTTTTAGAAAGTACTGACGCTTCTAAAGATATTCAGATTTACATAAACTCCCCGGGAGGCAGTGTTTATGCAGGTATGGGCATATACGACACCATGCAATTCATAAAACCCGATGTTGCCACGATCTGTACAGGTATGGCGGCTTCAATGGGAGCGGTTTTACTATGTGCCGGCGAAAAAGGAAAGCGTAGCGGACTTACCCACTCAAGGGTAATGATACACCAACCTATGGGAGGTGCACAGGGGCAGGCAAGTGATATTGAAATCACCGCTAGGGAAATATTGAAATTAAAAGACGAACTGTACCATATTATTGCCAAGCACTCTGAACAGACTTTCGACAAAGTAATGGAAGATAGTGACAGGGACTACTGGATGAAAGCTGACGAAGCCAAAAAATATGGTATGATAGATGAAATTCTGGTAAGGGATAGGGACTAATTACGACCAAACCCTTATTTCAATGGGAATCTACCAACTTATAACGAACCAAAAACATGATTCTTTCGTTAGTGTTGTGAAAGAAATGAAGTAATATGGCAAAGGAAAACTTAGAATGTTCTTTTTGTGGGAGAAAAAAGCCCGAGACCAACCTTTTGATTGCAGGCCTTGATGCCCACATTTGTGATAGATGTATTGAACAGGCACACGGTATTGTTGCGGAAGAATCCAAACAATCCAAAAATGATGACCTCTCTACAGAGCTTACCTTAAAGAAACCATTAGAAATAAAGGATTTTCTCGACACTTTTATCATTGGTCAGGAACGCACCAAAAAAGTGATGTCGGTTGCCGTATACAACCATTATAAAAGATTGCTGCAACCCAGCTCCAAAGAGGATGATATTGAAATCCAAAAGAGCAATATAGTTATGGTGGGCCAAACCGGAACAGGAAAAACCCTAATGGCCAAGACCATAGCACGAATGCTCAATGTGCCATTGGCCATAGTAGATGCAACAGTACTTACCGAAGCAGGGTATGTTGGCGAGGACGTTGAGAGTATATTGACACGCTTGTTGCAAGCTGCCGATTATAATTTGGAAAAAGCTGAGCGTGGTATCGTTTTTATTGATGAAATCGATAAAATTGCCCGCAAGAGCGATAATCCATCCATTACCAGAGACGTTTCTGGGGAAGGTGTGCAACAAGGCCTTTTAAAACTTTTGGAAGGCACAGTCGTGAACGTACCGCCAAAAGGAGGCAGAAAACACCCCGATCAAAAGTTTATCGAGGTCAATACCGAAAATATTTTATTCATTGCCGGTGGTGCTTTTGACGGTATTGAACGCATTATCACCAAACGGTTGAATATGCAAGCAGTGGGCTACAGTGCTTCCAAAGCCGATGAAAATTTGAACCAAGATAATATTCTACAGTACATTATCCCGAAGGATTTGAAGGAATTTGGGCTTATACCCGAAATTATAGGACGTTTGCCCGTTCTTACCCATATGAATCCGTTGGACAAGAAAACCCTTCGGGCCATTTTGACCGAACCAAAGAACGCCATCATAAAACAATATGAGAAGTTATTTGGCATGGATGATATTTCATTTTCGATAACCGAGCATGCCCTGGACTACATTGTAGACAAAGCCATAGAGTACAAGCTTGGGGCAAGAGGGCTTCGCTCGTTATGCGAGGCCATTTTTACAGATGCCATGTTTGAATTGCCCAGTAGTGACGAAAAGGAATTCAAGGTCACTAAACCTTATGCAGAGGAAAAGCTTTCTTACGAAACCATCAAAAAATTAAAAGCGGTCTCTTAGACTACCTTTTTTAATACTACTTTCTTTAAAATGTCCTGACAGACTTTTTGTATGATTTTCTCGTCGGTATAAAGGTCATGGCCAAAATTAGATGCCATCTCCGGTTCAATACCTACAGATTTCTGCCAGTGCATGTCTGGTTTAAAACTATCCGTTGCACCGTAGAGCAAAGTAACATCACAATCGGGTGCTTGGGTTTCGTTGCGTAACCTTGTAGCGGATACGGCATATAAAGACCTAACGGGCAACCCTTTTAAACCAGCTTTCCAGGCTATCGTACCACCTGTACTAAAAGCCAAGTAATGGCTGGGTATGGTCTCTTTCTTTAGTAAATGCGCTACCGCCGTATCTATGCCCCCGTGTATAAAAGCATTATGCACATTTTCTTCGCTATCTATGGTTTCATTGATGTTGGCCAGCTGCTGACAATCATAGAAAACGATATCGTAGTACTGCTGTAGGTACCCAAGATACGAAGTGATCCAGAGTCCTTTTTTAGTGCCCCACATATCGGATAAAACGACCAATCGTTCTGCCATAATTGTTGTATTCATTTTTGATATTGGTTAGATTTTCAAGTCTAAGTTGAGCATTAAACGGCAGAAAATGATATTTATTTGTTTATTTGGTCAATTTATCCGTGTAGTTGGCCCAATTTTTATTGTGAAAAGACAAACGGTATTTTAATATCGATGAAACAATCTATCACATCTGCGGCCTATATTATTTTGTCAAGCACTGCATCGATAAGAAAGTCTTATCCTTATTTATTGAGTTGCAATAGCTCGTCAATATATTCCCTTTTGTTGGATAGACGCGGAATCTTGTGCTGGCCACCAAGTTTATCATTGGCTTTTAACCAATCGTAAAAAAGATTTTCCCTAGCCACATGAACCTTGGGCATGGTAAGTGTGATATTGTTGTACCTTTTGGCTTCGTAGTCAGAATTGAGGGATTTTAGGGCATTGTCCAACACTTCGGTAAAATAGTCTATTTCCCTGGGGTGCTTTCTAAACTCAATTATCCATTCGTGCGCCCCTTTTTCCTTGCCCGCCATAAAGATGGGGGCAACGGTGTAGTCCTTTATTTCTGCTCCTGTTTTTTTACAGATGCTTTTGAGGGCATCCTCGGTATTTTCAATAATAAGCTCTTCCCCAAAAACGTTGATATGGTGCTTTGTTCTCCCCGTTATCTTTATCCTGTAGGGGTCAATTGAGGTAAAACGAACCGTATCCCCAATTTTGTAACGCCACAACCCAGCATTGGTAGTGATAATGATGGCATAGTTCTTATGTATTTCAACTTCCCATAAAGGGAGCGTTTTTTGTTCTGGAGTACCGTAGGCTTCCATAGGGATGAATTCATAAAATATACCATAATCCAACATTAGCAATAAATCGTCGGCATTGTTACGGTCCTGTATGGCAAAAAATCCTTCAGAAGCGTTATAGATTTCATAATAATTAAAACTTTTGCGCGGCAACAAATTTTTATACTGTTGTTTGTAGGGATTGAAACTGACCCCACCATGAAAATATACTTCAAGGTTTTCCCATATCTCGAACAGATGGTTTTTACCTGTTTTTTCCAGAACGTTGTTTAAAAGCACAAGCATCCATGAGGGAACACCGGCCAAACTGGTCACATTTTCTTGAATACTTTCTTCTATTATGGCGGCCAATTTACTTTCCCATTCGCTCATTAAGGAAACCTTGTTGCTGGGTGTGCTGCTAAGCTCGGCCCAAAAGGGCATATTATCGATCAAGATGGCGGACAAGTCGCCAAAAAAAGTACCGTTGTCCTCATAAAGCTCCTTACTGCCACCCAAGCGCAAACTTTTTCCGGTAAACAATTGTGAGTTTTCATTATTGTTCAGGTATAGGCAAAGCAGGTCTTTACCGGATTTAAAATGACAATCTTCCAACGCTTCGGTACTTACCGGAATAAACTTACTTTTTGCATTGGTCGTACCGCTGCTCTTAGCGAACCATTTTATAGCGGTGGGCCAAAAAATATTCTGCTCCCCCCTGCGGGTACGCTCTATCATGGGCTCTATTTCCTCGTAAGAAACAATGGGCAATCTTTCAGAGAAGTCTTTATAGCTATTGATCGAGGGGAAGTCATATGTATTTCCTATTTCGGTGCTCTCGGCAATATCCAAAAGCTGGTGCATGACCTCATCCTGTACCTCACCAGGATATTTAAGAAAAAGTTCTATCTGGTGATAGCGCTTTTTTAAAAGCCACGATGCAATGGAATTGAATAAGGGTATCGGCATTTTGGATTATCTTTGATAAGCGAATTCTACTTCGCTTAAAAGTAGCTTTTAAAGTTATCATTTTCAAATTGATTTTTTAACCTTAAGGAGATTTATGCAGTACCAAGGAGTTTTGCGAAAAATGCAGACAGAAATCGGAAGCCCTATTCAATATTACATGATTTTCAACAATGATTTTTTAAATGTAAACCAAGTACTGGACAAGCGGATAAAAATAGATTTCATAAAATTTGAATGTTTGAACTGTGGGGAAGATAGGCCCATTTACCGACAAGGGTTTTGTAAAAATTGCTTTTTTGAAATACCATCGGCAGGCGACTGGATAATGCGGCCCGAATTGAGTACCGCACATTTGGATAAAGAAGACCGTGATTTGGCCTATGAAAAAAAGGTGCAATTACAGCCACATATCGTTTATTTGGCCAACTCAAGCAACGTTAAGGTAGGAGTGACCCGAAAATCGCAGGTTCCTACGAGATGGATAGACCAAGGTGCCCATGAAGCCATTGAAATCGTTGAAGTGCCCAACCGTTATTTAGCGGGCATTACCGAAGTTGCCCTAAAAGATCATGTCGGCGACAAGACCAATTGGCGCAAGATGTTGACCAATGATGTTGACGATGAAAATTTGGAAGAATGGCGTATTAAACTAAAACAACACATACCCGAAGAAGCCAGTGCTTACTTTTTGGACAATACTGCTGAAACCCAACTCGAGTTTCCCGTATTGCAATATCCCAAAAAAGTGAAAAGCCTTAACCTTGATAAAACACCCAGCTATTCTGGCGTATTGAAAGGTATTAAGGGGCAATATCTTATTTTTGCCGACCACACTGTTTTTAACGTTAGGGGCAGTGAGGGATATTTTGTTGGATTAGGAATTGATTGACAATACAGTTATCGGGATAGTGTCAAAAAAAGTCATTTTCACCTCTTCTTGCTAAACAAAATAGATTTTTACGCAACCCCGTAACTACTTTGCCTTTCGCAAATCTTTGTATTCACAATCTTTGGCCCTGTCACATAAAATGATATCGCTATCGATTTTTTCGTATAAAGTCTCCAAGAGTTCTTCCCGTAAGGCCAAAGGATTCATTTTTTCCGGTATATCAATATAATTAGCCTCTCTGTCATTTTTCATCGCAAAAATCAAAATCGGCTCGCCTAAATAGCCTTTTGTAGGCTTACCTTGAGCACTTTCTAGAAAAGGTTTTATCGACAAACTATCAGCTACACACTTAATATTATGAAGATAAAATACACACTCATCTTTATAGGTATAACTTGTTGTTTTTACCGATAATTCTTTTTCATGCAAACTAAATATGTGACTTATAAAATTAGAACTACTATTAGTAAGTTCATCGAAATGTTTAGAACCAGTGTGCTTCGTATATTTTAAAACTTTAAGGATATTCTCAAAATTATTTGTTTTTGTTAATACTTTTTTAAGGTTATAGTCTTTTTTTTGTGAAGCACTGTCTGAAACTTCAATTGCTCTTTTCGGAATATCTTTAATTATTTGAGTTTTATTTTTACAGCTAAATAAAATCATCAAAATAAATAGTAACAAATAATACTTTATCATTAGTTTATCTCTTTTTATTTCTCAACTGATAAAGCTCTAATTTCACGGGATAAGTATCTCTCCAATCATAAGTGGAATTATTCTCGACAGGCGAACTAAAACCTACACCAGTCGGCGTACCGAAAAGACTAACTGTATTTACATCATCATAGGTATTAATTTGTATTATCTTCGGTATTGAAGACCTACCCGTTTTATAGATTTACCCATTTTCGTATAATGGTAAATTTAGCGATAATGATATTTTATGAATGCATTTTATCTGCATCTCATTCCGCCTTAGCGAATAACAGTTTTCCAACAGATTATTATTTGTCCTGAATTTTGTTTACGGTTAAAAGATTTTTAAAATTGTCTAAACAAACTAAATAAAGTTGATTTTGTCTATGAATTAATGTATTTGTTATATTTTCTTTATCTGCTTGTAATTTTACGGGAATGTTTAATGTATTTATTGTTTTTCCTGAAAAGTCAATTTTAGTAATAATACCTTCATGTTGATGCTTTTCCAATAAAAAAATAGTATCGTCATTTGATATGATACTAATCGGTTCTACATTTGTAACATAGTCTGCAACTTGCTTGTTCCCTTTATAGTCCCAAATGCTTATTTCGTCACCTTCTTTTTCGGTTACAATAAATATTTTCTTTTCTTTCTCAGAATATCCTAGATGTTTTACGGGGTCCATTAAATTTTCAGACCACGTTTCATTTGAATTTAAATCAAACATTTCTATCTTATGTTTGTGGGAATTATTACGATATTCTAATTTCGAAATAACTACTAAACCAACCCCTCTTATAAAGATAGATTGCACAGGGTCACACCTAGCAACATCTCCAATTTTCCTTTCAATTATTTTTTGGTTCAGGACATTAAAAGAATCATCTATTTCGGAAATTATCAACTTTGGTTTTTCTCTAAATTTAAAACCATCAGTGATATAAAATAATTTATCATCATCTCCAATAATAAAGCTATTACCACTTGGATATTTTGATATATCCATATCTTTTCTTAATACCTCTTTTAAATTTTTGTCATACTTGGTTAGAAAGTCTGTTGATTTTCTATTTTTCCCTTGTGTTCTTGGACGTGTATTCAGAATTATTAGTTCGTCTGTTAACTCCAATAGATCTTTATTGAAAGAGGGTAAAATCATTCTTTTTGTATTCAAGTCAATATTGTCGTTTTTAAATTCAATAAAATGAACATTACTTAAAGTGTCTTTACTTTTATGGCGTTCAAATAAAACATTATTAGTATATGATAAATAGCTATCGTTATTGAACTTGATTGAGTAAGGGAATTCATTATTTATTTCTTTTTTTATCACTGAATTTTCTTTACATCCAGAAAATAAAAAGACTATTATCATGCAAACTACTTTAATTTTCATGATTTATAATTTTTTGGATTTTCTAAATAATTTGCCCATCTGCACTTCTAATTTCTGAAGCCCCACAATCACAATAATATTTTTGATAATCAAAGCGGTTATATATCAGACAAAAAACTTTGTATTGCCATTTGAACAATACTGCTCTATTTAAAGATATAATTTTGAAAATATATATCTTATTTTATTACCCTATCTATTGTTAATCTGATCAAATAGAAAATTTCATTATTATTGCTTTTCTCAAAACGTAGTTTAATGCGATAACCTTTATGAACATACTTATCTTCTATGAAAGACACCTCACCTTCATAAGAGGTTGTACCGATATATTCTAACTCAGATAAAGTTTTATCCAATTCCAAATCTCTATACTCAATATTCAAATTTGCAAACTTTATATCTAACCTATTGTAGTTTTCGGATAAATTTGGATACATACCTATGTCGTTACCCACCTTGTTACCAAGTGAATATACTCCAGCTTGATATCTGTTTGTTTGTTTAAAACTAGTATGGGTTAATTCGTAATTGTTGAACGATATTCTATCATTTATTTTTTTTAGTTCTATAAAGGGGAAGAGATTAGCAGTTTCCGCAATTACCTCAAAATCATCCTGCACATGTTTTTCAGGAATATTTTCAACAACACTATGCATTTTATTGCTAGTTGTATTATCCTTACAGCATATATTAACGATAAATAAAAATAAAATTACCCTATATCTTGCCATTGTACATGTATATGATTTGCTATCGAACAGTTGTTATCAACAAAAGTGCCTGATCTATCACAGTGAGCTGTTATGCTCAATCCATTAATATTTATATCGTTTCCTGATGCTCTTAAATCCAACCAACGTTGTAAATTAACTCCTCCCTCAGGATATATATCCAATGCTAGCCCCCTTAAATGTCTACTATTTTGTGCTCCAGGATTTCTTCTGGGATTTCTATATGCGCTGGAAACTACAATGTTATCCGTGTACCCCCTTGATGTCCAATTATTTACAATAGCATTATAAATTGCATCAAAATGATTGTCATTACTTTCGGTAATTATATAATCATAATTTCCAACATTCCAATTCCCATTATCTAAATATGCATTGTCACGTCCTGGTTGAAAATTTGTGGCGAAGTCAATATATTCTTGACGTAATATATCAATTTGATCTTGCTCCAATTCGAAAACTCTTCTCAGACCTAAAATTGTTGCGTTCACATTATATCTTATACTTTCATTTCTTGCGGTAACTGGCCTTTGGGTTGGCCTATTTATAGGGTTTGGAGTAAAAGCGTATACATCTTGTTGCCCATTGTCAACTTCGTCAACAGTGCCATCATCATCGGTAACACCTTCAACTTCCCATATGATATCGTCACATGAATTACCATCATTTTCAAGGTCGTGACCGTCAAGTTCAAAAAATTGTATGTTAATTTGATCGACGCTAACAAAGGTTTGCGAAAGTAACTCTTCATCAGAATTCTCAATTCTATTTCCCTCGTCATCCAAACGCCTCAGTTCAAAATCATAATCTATTTTATTAAAAACAATTAGAGTATTGTGGCTTATGATATCTATTTTCTTAGAATAAAAACCTCCACTACTTGTTGCCATTTCAATCTCATAATTACCCAACTCGGTAATAAGGCCATTCAAGTCTTTTGAATTGTTCTCGACAGGCGTACTAAAACCCGCATCGGTTGATGTACTGATTAAACTTAAGGTATTTACATCGTCATAGGTATCAATTTGTATTATCTCCGGTATTATCTTGAACGAACTAAAATCCAAACCAACCTCTGGATAATCATCGAACCAAACTCTTCCCATAATCTTTGATATTTATGTTTTCCATGGTGAAACTACTTTTAACTTAAATTTTTGAGGGCTTGATTTGATAGGAATTCCTTTCAATATATCACCATCTAAACGTTTTCCCTTATATTCAAAATCTCGATTGTTATCTGAAAGATCTAGGCTTACAGTTTTACCAATACCATCTTCAGTTTTAAGTACCAGCGATATAACCTGTCCAATCTTTAATTCGTTGTTTTCTAAAACTGTACCTTCCTCGTTTTCATAATGATACCCTAGCATTTTTGGTCTTTTTTCTTCCTCAACAGGCATATTCCTAGCCGCCTCCATATTTGCTAGATCGGTCACTTTCCACCATTTCTCGAACACCATGTCCCCGATACGCAGAATACCGGGTGAGAAGGTAAGGTAATCCGTGGCCGGCCGGCCGTTGAATGCCGTAAACTCCCTTTGATAGCTCACGATATAGGTATCAAAGAACTCGTAATCGGTAAGTTTTGACATACCGTCCCGTTTATAAAAGCGAATATACCCTTTGCACATGGTATCGGGAGATATGGTAAGGCCCAACAAATCGGTATTGCCATCGGCCTCTACCGTAAGTGCAAAGATCCCGCCTTGGGGCAAGATCTCGGGTCGGTACGTAGCTGGGTCCAATCCTTGATAGAATTGTATGTTGGTGTCCAGAACGTTGAGAACGCTGCCGTTCAAAAAAAGTTTTGCAAGAAAGCTCATCTAATTCTTGGTGTTGATACCTACAAAATACGATTTAACAACGTGTAATGAAAAGTAATTTTATCTATTTCGTTAAAATGAAAGCTTTATGAACACCTAGTTTTTAGTTTTCTTTCTTTTTAACGGTATCCTTCTTTTTGCCAAAAAGCCCGCCCAATATCTTCTTGGCGGTTTCTTTGGTCGCATCGTTTTTAGCGTTGGTAGAATCTTTTACGATAGTGGTGTCTTTTTTGCTTTTATTCCCTAAAATGCCTCCCAGAACCTCTTTTACGGTATTGTCTTTTTTAGTGGAATCCTTACCGGAATTAGCGGAAAGCACATCGCTCAATACATCTTTGACCTTGTCCTTCCCTTGGTTTATCAATTTTTGCTTTTGTATCTCTACCAATTGGGAAGTCAGGTCTTTTACCCCCGAAGTAAAATCGGTAGTCACTTGCGGACTATTGTACATGCCGCCTATGTTGGCCGTTACCGGAATGGTCAAACTCTCTAACTCTTTTTCATCAATTTTAGCGATCAAGTTATTGATTTCGGTCCCTAAATATTTTGCGGGCACTTGCAACGTAGCCTTATAATTCATCTTTTGGTCAAACGTATGGCCACCATCAACATTTATGGCAATATCCTTATAATTTATGGTAAAGGGTTTTACCGACACCAAACCATCTTTAAAGGATAATTTTGTCTTCAGCTCTTTTAAGTTCAGCTGTTTTAAATCGATAAAATCCAATTTACCGTCCAATGCCGATAAAATAGGAGCTTTTTCGGCACTGATTTCCCTAGTTAGGATATTGGCCAAAACGTCGCCGCTCAAACTCAATAAATCTGGCGTAAAATCGTCTTTTAAATTACCGGACAGCTCAATATTTGAACTTAACTTTCCTTTGATAATCTGGGCTACGGGCGCCAACACTTTAAATAGCTCCAATGCCTTGAATGTCTCCCCTATCTGTAATTGGTCAAGCCCCAGGTTCATAGAAAAGGTGGGGGTATCGTTCTTTGTGGTTACCTTACCGTTAAAAGCTACTTTACCATCAAAAAGTGAAGAGGTCATATTGTTCAACGTGGCGGTCTCATCTTTTATTCTCAATGAGCCGTTAACGCTCTTCAAGGCCAAATTATCATATAAAACCGTATTGGCCGTTGCATTGATATTGGCATCCAAAAACGAGGGAATTTTTATCTTTTCCCCATTAGTATTCGATTGTTGTTGTGAAGTTTTGGTTTCGGCTTTAGTTTCATCTTCGGCTGCCCTAAAATCGTTCAAGGCGAAAACATTGGATTTTAGGTCGAAGTTACCTTCCACTTTTTCGTTATTGAACATAAATCCCAACAGATTGTTTATGGTCCCGGTAGCATTGAAATCGGTTTGTCCCGTTTTACCGTTCAGTTCGGTAAGGTTCACCGTACCCGGATTAAAATTCATGGCAACGGAGTTTATTTGTACCGTATTCGGTATCTCATCCGATTTGTATTCAAAACCCCTAACATTCAATTTTCCCTGTGTCTTGGTATTCTCATATTGCTTCTTCTCGATAGATACCATATCAAATGCCGTGGTAATATCGGCATTCAGCATTCCTTTTAAATCCAGATTGGCAGGTATGGGGTAGGCTTTTGAAATATTGGCCAAGTTCATTCTACCATCTACATGGGCATTTACCTTGGTGTTCCCCAAAAGTTCGGTAATCTTTGAGGTCATGTTGAACTTATCCTCATCTATGATAAAAGACAGCTTGCGTATATCTATATAGGTATCCTCCGCTATTCCGCTTTTATTGCTCACATTAACATCAATAAACACATTCCTGACCGCTTTTGGCAGGTCGGGATATTTGAAAGAGGCATTATCCGAATTTATTTTTATATCGAATTTAGGAATATGAGCCTCATCTACCACTCCTTCAAAATTTCCGGTAACCGTAAAATTTCCCGTAGTTTTTACATTCTCGATATTCTTGGAGTACTCTGCGGGAATAACGGCCAGAAAGTTTTTAAAATCTGAAGAAGGCGTTTTGAAACTGATATCAACTTCTTGGTGGTCTTCATTTACTTTCACAAAACCGTCAAATACCAAGGGCAATTGATTTACAAGTGCCTCGTTCTTTAAAAAAGAGTATTTATTTTGGCTTAAATCGATTCCGATAAGGGCATCTAGCTTAACCGTATTTTTGTTCAGATAGTTGGTGCTGTCCATTTCGAAAGAGACCAAAGCTTGGGTTTTGGTATCCAATTCCGAAGTTTCCAATGAAAGGTCACCTGTGCCTGCGTGGTTCATCTCCAAAACTTCTAAATGTATGCCCGTGGCATAATCATCATATAAGACCTTGGCGTTTTTTATTTCATAGGATTCCATATTAAACGAAAAACCATCCGTAGTTTGCGATTCAGCGGTATCTTCCGCCCCATTGGCTTTGGCAATGTCATAATTCGCATTCTCATCAACGTCGACCTTTATATGTAACAATGCCTTATCAATATCTAAGCTGGTAATCGAGATAGGTTCATCCGCCCCCTTAAAAAGTTGCATAATCCCCATGTTAAGGGCAACTTCATCGGCAGCAAAGAGCGTGTCGCCCTCAAAGGGAGCTTTGTTTATCAATGACACTTTACGCAAACTTACTTCGGCATTGGGAAAGCTGCTAAAAAGGCTCAAATCGGCGTCGGAGAAATCCAAAGTGGCATTCACGTTGTTATTAACGTTGTTCTTTATGATATCCCCGATTTTTGCTTCCAAAAAGAAAGGAGCGGCAATCAAAACCACCACTATCAACAACAAAACGGCACCTATAACTTTAAGAATCTTTTTCTTCATAAATATTGATATAAATTTTTTTGAGGAACTATGGGTTATAATTCCAATTGAATTTCTTGGCCCACGGCCAGTTTAAAACGTTTTCTTATGATATATACGAAAAAATAGAGGAAAGGAGTGTCCAAAAATGCTATAAAAATCTTAAAAATAAAACCACTTATGACCAAACCATAAAACATGCTCCAAGGCAATACTTTAAAAATACACAACAGACCAACCACGGTAAAGGTGTCTATGAATTGTGAAAGAAACGTTGAGAAATTGTTTCGAATCCAGAGATATTTTCCTTTGGTGAGCTTTTTCCAAAAGTGATAGATGGCAATATCAACATATTGGGCGAACAGATACGCTAGCATAGAGGCTAACACCGCAATGGGCGATAAGGCAAAAACCTTGCTAAAAGTGGCATCGCCAATCGGTGATGTGGGTATGGCCGGCGCTGCATCGGCCACCAAAACTATGGCCATTGAAAAGAACGATGCAAAAATACCGACGGTCACGATCTGGTTCGCTTTTTTCTTCCCGAAAATCTCGGAAATCAGATCGGTTATCAAAAAAGTAACGGGGTAGGGCAAAATACCTACGGATACCTCAAACAAAGAAACTCCAAAAACCTTGATATCCCCGAACGGATTCCAATAAAAGAATTTTTGAAAAATCAAATTGGAAACCACCAATGAAGTAATAAAAAGGGCCCCTAAATACAAATAAAGTTTGTAGGCGAATTTCCTGTCCTTGAGCGTCATGCTGCTATCCAAACCTATTTTACATCTAAAATTACGGGCATTCTGGCTTGTATACCTTTTTGTTGGCCAGCACTTTTTATTTGCTTTATCACGCTATATGCTTCAGGGCCTAACTCTTGTTCTATGAGTTTTTCCTTAATTTGTGAACTGGTCCCACCAAAATCTTCCATGAAGCGTTCGAAATCAGATTTATATTTTGGAAATTTCTTGATTCCATAAGATTCCAATTCAACCATTTTTGCCGCTTCGGCAATGGCATCGTCCAATCCACCGATTTCATCAACAAGTCCTATTTTTTTGGCATCGATACCGCTCCAAACCCTACCTTGGGCAATACTATCGGCTTGGGCCATGGTTATTCCGCGGCCATCCGAAACCCTGGACAGGAAAGTTTGGTAGGTAGATTCAATCCCTTCTTGAACGGTATTCCGGAAACTTTCTGACATTGGGTCAAAAAGCGAGTAATCGACCGAGTTTTTGTTGGTCCCCACCTGTTCCGCATTTATACCGATGTCATCGGCAAGTTCGCTCATGTTGGGTATAGTGCCAAAAACACCTATAGATCCTGTAATGGTCGTTGGCTCGGCAAAGATCTTATCGGCACCCGCTGCAATGTAATACCCGCCCGACGCAGCTACGTTCCCCATAGAAACTACCACGGGCTTCACTTTTTTGGTAAGCTCTACCTCTCTCCAAATAATATCGGACACAAGTGCGCTACCACCGGGAGAGTTCACCCGCAACACAATAGCCTTTACACTTTTGTCTTCCCTTGCTTTTTTAAGCGCTTCGTTGATGAGGCCTTGGCCTATTATCTCAGGGCTGCCATCCCCGTACATGATTTCCCCTTGGGCATAAACTACCGCAATTTTACCATCACCTGAATACAGTTTCTTCTTTTTTGCTTCTTTGGCATAATCTGCCATGGCAACATAATTGATTTTTTCATCGGCTTCGATACCGATAGCTTTTCGGAGCATGTCTTTGTATTGATCCTCAAAGAGAATGTCGTCAATAAGCCCGTTTTCCTTGGCAAGTTCTGGAGTACGTGCTCCCAGTTCATCAGCTATCGTATTCAGGTTTTCGGGGGTCAGGCTTCTTCCTTCGGCAATATCATCTACCATACTGGTCCACAAGCTACCCAACAACTCTTTTAACTGTGTTCTGTTCGCCTCGCTCATTTGGTTTTCCAAAAAGGGCTCTACCGCACTTTTGTACTTGCCATGGCGTATGACTTCCATTTTGATACCACTTTTCTCCTGCAAATCCTTAAAATACAGAACTTCAGTAGATAATCCCTTAAAATCCATTATCCCCACGGGATTTATGAATATGGAATCCGAAACACTGGCCAAATAATAATCTTTCTGCATGTAAAAATCCCCATAGGAATAAATGAACTTGCCGCTATCCTTAAAATCTTTAAG
Organism: Costertonia aggregata; assembly: GCF_013402795.1. Lineage (GTDB taxonomy): Bacteria > Bacteroidota > Bacteroidia > Flavobacteriales > Flavobacteriaceae > Costertonia > Costertonia aggregata. The sequence goes on from NZ_CP058595.1 coordinate 823,340, forward strand.
GGCGTTGCGAATAGCTTGGGTCTGTGCCAAACCGGCCAATAAAAAATTATTGTCAATGCTTATGCCCTTTATCTTATCATCGTTTTTGGCCACAGCTATTGCATGAAGTATATCATCCAAACCTTGAGCTTTTTGAAATAATCCGGCAAAGGGGTCTGCACTATTATTACCTACATAGTCGCTTACGGGATAATCCAACTTTAACTCCAGAACGGAATTATCCCTAATCGTTACCGCATCCTCACCACTACCTAAAAAGGAGAGAAAAACAATGAACATGACAAAAAGGATTCCAATAGCGATTATACAGCCAATGATGGCCGCAAGGAGGTTTCTTAAAAAATTCATTTTCTATTTCATTTCAATTATGGCAAAGATAATCAATGACATTTCATGTTGGTCAACAATTGATTCTAAAAGTTACGTGTAGAAATTCAATTTTAAAATCAAAAACGGGATACATCTATCATTTTCTTTTCCTTATTTTGTTATCGTTAAAAATATGGAGCAATTAAAGAAAGTATACCTATCTCTTGGCAGTAATCTGGGCAATAAGCTCAAGAACCTGCAATTGGCATTGTTTGCGATAAACAAAGAAGTAGGTAATGTTTCAAAGGTTTCCCATGTGTATTGGTCGCCGTCCTGGGGCTTTGAGTCCAATGATTTTTTCAATGCATGTATCGAGGTACGAACAAAACTATACCCAAACAAGATATTGGAAGCCATATTGGACATTGAGACCCATTTGGGTCGAAAACGCAATGCAGAAGAAGGGTATATCGCAAGAACGATAGATATTGACATATTGTATTATGAAAGAGAAGTCGTCTCATTGGACACCTTGCAAATTCCGCATCCCAATCTACAATTAAGACGATTTGTTTTAAAGCCCTTGGCAGATATTGCACCTCAATTTTATCACCCCATTCTAGAAAAGGATACTCGAAATTTGTTACAAGAATGTAGGGACAAAGGCAAACCGACCAAAATCGAAGGCAAACTTTTTCAAAACAAACAACAGCTTTTTTCACATATTGATTTTATGGCCATTGAAGGCAACATTGGTGCGGGAAAAACCACTTTGGCCAAAAAAATAGCACAAGACTTTAATGCAAAACTGGTTTTGGAACGCTTCGCGGACAACCCATTTTTACCAAAATTTTATGAGGATAAAGGCAGATATGCCTTTCCTTTGGAAATGTCTTTTTTAGCAGACCGTTATCAACAATTTACCGATGACACTTCCCAATTTGACCTTTTCAAAAATTTTATGGTAAGCGATTATGACATTTACAAGTCGCTCATATTTGCAAAAGTCACTTTACAGGAAGATGAATATGGCTTGTACAGAAAACTTTTTACCTTAATGTACAAAGAGGTAAAAAAGCCCAAGATATATGTTTATCTGTATCAGAATACAGAACGGTTATTAGCGAATATCAAGAAAAGAGGTCGGGATTACGAACGAAATATTACGCCAGAATATTTAGAAAGAATAAACCGGGGCTATCTTGATTTCATTAAAAGCTATCCGGAACAAAACAATCTTATTATAGACGCCAACAATTTGGATTTTGTGGAAAATCCAAAAGATTATGATTTAATTTTGGACGAAATACAGGACTTTGCCCTTGAGCTACCATTTTATCATAAATTTTAGATAATATTTGCACAGAAGTTTACATTTTGCTTTCTTGTGCATTCTTTGTACTGGAACTGACTAACTCAAACTATACTTTCGAATGCCCGGCTTTTTTGTCGGGCATTTATTTTTGTAGCTGTAATTTGGACCAAATATCCCAGACGACGACCCCTACGCTAACCGAGATATTTAACGAATGTTTTGTACCAAATTGTGGAATTTCCAAAACGCCGCCGCATGCCGTAACCACTTTTTGACTTACCCCCTTTACCTCATTCCCAAAGACCAAAGCGATTTTTTTGGTGGCATTCACCGTATACGCATTGAGCATGGTCGCATTTTCTGCTTGTTCCACGGCCAGAACCTCATATGCATCTTGCGTTAGCATTTTTACCAAAGAGAGACAATCTTCCCTGTATTCCCAAGCCACACTTTCTGAGGCGCCTAGGGCCGTTTTTCGTATGTCTTTATGTGGTGGTGTTGCTGTGATACCGCACAAATAGATCTTCTCTATCAAAAAAGCATCGGCCGTTCTAAAAACCGAACCTATGTTATTGAGGCTTCTAACATCATCTAGAACGATCGTTATCGGTGCTTTCTTTGTTTTTTTGAAGGTTTGCACATCTAACCTGTTCAACTCTTCATTTTTTAGTTTACGCATTTTAGTCGTCGGTTGTCAAAAAATAACTTTTACAAATCATATAATTATGCTTTTTTAAACGCTTTGGAACTCTATCCCGATATCGGCTTAAAAAAGCTGTGGATGCATTGGACTTGAATTTTATTATTCCATTATTCGCCACATATGAAAACTTATCCCCAGACTATCAACAATCGTACAATTTCCTTGACAAAATTGGTACATTCGTTTTATTGAAGATAAATGTAAAAATAGGTAAATAAATCACTTTGGGTAAGAGTACAAAAATAAAGAAGGTAACCCCCTTAATGCAACAGTACAATACAATCAAGACCAAATATCCTGATGCGCTTTTGCTTTTTCGGGTAGGTGACTTTTATGAAACTTTTGGTGAAGATGCTGTTAAAGCAGCTAAAATACTCGGTATTATCCTTACGCACAGAAACAATGGTGGTGACAAAACAGAACTTGCCGGTTTTCCGCATCACTCTCTGAATACCTATTTGCCCAAATTGGTAAAAGCCGGGCAACGTGTTGCCATTTGTGACCAGTTGGAAGACCCCAAACAAACCAAAACTATCGTCAAAAGGGGTGTTACCGAATTGGTTACTCCCGGTGTGGCCCTAAACGACGATATACTGAACGCCAAGAAAAATAATTTTCTATGTGCCGTTCATTTTGGCAGAAAACAGTTGGGGGTTTCCTTTTTGGATATCTCTACAGGAGAATTTTTAACCTCTGAAGGTACCGAAGAACAAATTGACAAACTACTCCAAAACTTTTCCCCGAACGAAGTATTGGTATCCAAGGCCCATAAAAAAGAGTTCATTGAAGTGTTCGGAGGTCACTTTCATACTTTTTTTGTGGAAGATTGGGTTTTTCAAGAAGATTATGCCCTTGAAACATTGACCTCGCATTTTAAAACGACCACGTTAAAGGGTTTTGGGGTAGACCACTTGTACAATGGCATCATAGCTGCCGCAACGGTATTACACTACCTTTCCGAAACACAGCATCGCCAACTTCAACATATAAATTCGCTGCAAAGAATTGCCGAAGAGGAATATATTTGGATGGATCGTTTTACCATTCGCAATCTTGAACTATACCACTCTACAAACCAAAATGCGGTCACTTTATTGGATGTAATCGATAAAACCATTTCACCGATGGGCGGGCGAATGCTCAAACGATGGTTGGCACTGCCCTTAAAGAACATTGAAAAAATACAACGTAGGCATCAGGTGATTTCCTATTTTATGGAAAACCCACAAATACACCAAGAACTACAACATTACATGAAGCAGATGGGCGACTTGGAACGGCTCATATCCAAAGTGGCCACCGGAAAAATAAATCCCAAAGAAGTTGTACAACTCAAAAACTCCATGGATGCGTTAGTTCCCATAAAGCAGCGTATCGCCCAAAGTACCGATGACTCCCTTAAACTTATTGGCGATCAATTGCACACCTGCGATTTGCTCCGAGGCAAAATAAAGGAAATGTTACATGAAGAGGCTCCCGTAAACATACTAAAGGGAAAAACCATTGCAGATGGTTACTCAACAGAATTGGACGAGCTTCGGCATTTGGCATTTTCGGGAAAGGATTATTTGGACAAAATGTTGGAACGTGAAACCGAACGTACCGGCATTACTTCGCTAAAAATAGCATCCAACAATGTTTTTGGCTATTATATCGAAGTTAGGAACACACATAAAGACAAAGTTCCCGAGGAATGGATACGCAAGCAAACCTTGGTGAGTGCCGAGCGTTACATTACCGAGGAGCTGAAAGAATACGAAGGTAAAATCTTAGGTGCCGAGGAACGCATTCAAAGTTTGGAACAGCAGTTATTTTCGCAGTTGGTAGTTTGGATGCAAGAATATATTGCCCCAGTTCAAAACAATGCCAAACAAATTGCGCAATTGGATTGCCTTTGCGGATTTACCCAATTGGCCAAAGACAATAACTATGTTTGCCCTGTTTTGGACGATTCTACCGATATTGACATAAAAAGCGGGCGACATCCCGTTATTGAAAAGCAATTACCGTTGGGGGAAGCTTATATTGCCAATGATGTAAGCTTAAACCGAAACAACCAACAGGTCATTATGATTACCGGGCCTAATATGAGTGGAAAATCTGCCATACTCAGGCAAACCGCATTGATAGTGCTGTTAGCGCAAATGGGAAGTTTTGTACCGGCAGAATCGGCCAAAATTGGTTATGTCGACAAAATTTTTACCCGAGTTGGTGCCAGTGACAATATATCAATGGGCGAATCTACCTTTATGGTAGAAATGAATGAAACCGCATCGATTTTAAACAATCTCTCTGAACGCAGCCTCGTATTATTGGACGAGATAGGCCGTGGCACTAGCACTTATGACGGTATTTCGATAGCTTGGGCCATATCTGAATATTTACATGAGCATCCGGCGAGAGCGAAAACCTTGTTCGCCACACATTATCACGAGCTCAATGAAATGACAGCTACTTTTGAGCGTATTAAAAATTACAACGTATCGGTCAAGGAACTAAAAGACAACGTACTTTTTCTACGAAAGCTTACCCCGGGCGGGAGCGAGCACAGTTTTGGAATACACGTAGCAAAAATGGCAGGCATGCCGCAACAGGTCATCCATAAAGCCAATAAAATTTTAAAAAAGCTCGAAAAATCCCATTCCAATGAAGAACTTACCGATAAGTTAAATGCCGCGCAAAATGAAATGCAGTTGAGTTTCTTTAATTTGGACGACCCCTTACTAGAGCAAATCAAAGAAGAAATCACTCATTTGGATATAAATACACTTACCCCTGTTGAGGCATTGATGAAGTTGAACGAGATAAAAAGGCTTCTTACGAAAAATAAAAAAGCGACCTCTTAACAAACAAACTTATATAGACACAAAAACCTTTCAGGTTTTGATAAAAATTCCTTTGCATTTTATAGAATTGTATTAAATTTGCATCCGCATCACTAAAGATGCACGTTCTTTTAAATATGCGAAAATAGCTCAGCTGGTAGAGCGCCACCTTGCCAAGGTGGAGGTCGCGGGTTCGAATCCCGTTTTTCGCTCATTACTTAATACCAATTGGCCAATAATAGTATTGGTACAGGCTCGAGTGGTGGAATTGGTAGACACGTTGGACTTAAAATCCAATGGACATTAGTCCGTATGGGTTCAAGTCCCATCTCGAGTACACAATCCCTTTTAATCTGTTCTGATTTTAAGGGTTTTTTTATGATTTAAACTGTTATCGTTGATACTGGACTTGATTATAGCAATATTATGGAGTATTTCTCCCTTTGGCGAGGCCAAAGTGGGTATTCCGTATGGTATGCTGAACGGTATCAACATCTATTTGGTCTTTGTTTGTTGCCTTGCGGCCAATATACTGGTATTCCCACTGATGATATTTTTTCTGGAAAAAATCAACATGTACCTTTTGAAATGGAAATTTTACAAAAAATCAGCGATTTTCGTGGCAAAAAGAGCAAAAACAGGCTCTGCGAACAAAATTAAAAAGTATGGGTTTTGGGGGCTGATCGTTTTTGTGATGATCCCGCTTCCGGGAACGGGAGTTTACGCTGGTAGCATCGCCACCTATCTTTTAAAAATCGAAAAAAAGAGAGCCTTTTTGGCAAACGTTATCGGTATAACGATTTCTTCTATCATTATATGGGTAACGACATTATTATCTATGAAAGGGATGGCAGGTTGAGCGTTTCATTTGTGACGTTTGTTATATTTAAAAGGTTAAGCGTATCTTTATTCGAATGAAGAAAAGGCTTATCAAAATCATGGCATCTGGTATTCTAGCCTTTGCACTACTCATTTTCTTGTGCAATTATATCATTGATTCCGCAGCGGAGGGCAAAACTTTTTCAAATTCCTCGGATATTCCGAAAAATAGGGTGGGCTTGGTATTGGGTACTTCCAATAAATTATCGAGCGGATATTCAAATCCGTACTATACCCACCGTATAAAGGCCACAATAGCATTGTATAATGCCGGTAAAATAGAGTTTGTGCTGGTAAGTGGTGACAATGGGTCCAAATATTATAACGAGCCCAATACTTTCAAAAAAGACCTTATAAAAGGAGGGATACCCGAAGAAAAAATCTTTTTGGATTATGCGGGCTTTAGAACATTGGATTCCATGGTGCGGGCAAAAAACGTTTTCGGGTTGGATAGTGTTACCGTTATTTCGCAGAAATTCCATAACGAAAGAGCCATTTATCTAGCCGATAAAAAGGGCCTGGTCGCCATTGGTTACAATGCTAAAGATGTATCAACGCAACAAGGGCTAAAAGTACAGTTTCGAGAGTATTTTGCACGGGTAAAAGTTTTTTTGGATGTACTTTTTAATACACAGCCCAAGTTTTACGGGGACCACATAGAGATAAAGTAAGGTTCCGAAGAAAAGCGTTATTTTAGAGCAAACAACCTTACCTTTTGTATGTTCAAAATCAAAACACTGCTTAAAAATCTTGGACCGGGCCTTTTGTTCGCGAGTATGGCCATAGGTACATCACATTTAGTACTATCTACAAAAGCCGGCGCACAATATGGTTGGGTCATGGCCATTCCCATAATATTGGCGAACATATTCAAATATCCCTTTTTTGAATTTGGGGTCAGGTACACCAACACAACCGATAAAACACTCATTGAAGGATATCTAAACCGTGGGAAAGGGTATTTATGGTTCTATGCGTTTATTACATTGATTACCACTTTTACTATATTGGCAGCACTTTATACTGTTACGGCAGGGCTTTTCATCAATCTTTTTAAGATAAACATATCTATATCTTTAATTGCATTTGTACTGTTCGCTTTCATAAGCCTATTGCTTATCATTGGTCGATATGCTTTTATGGAAAATTCCTTGAAATTCGTAATTTCCATTTTATTTATAGCCCTAATAGTAACCACTATATTGGTTGTTTTTAAAGGACAGATACATACGGTAAACGACTTTGAGCCCCCATCGATTTTTAATGAAGCGGGCATACTTTTTTTGATAAGCCTCATGGGGTGGATGCCTACTACTGTAGAAGCTTCTAGTTGGGTAAGCCTATGGAGTATTGAAAAATGGAAAAGCGAGAAACGTAAACCCTCATTAAAAGAATCGCTACAGGAATTCAATACCGGTTATAGCATGACAGGCATTTTAGCACTGTTCTTTTTAATAATAGGCTGGTTTACCCTATATGGTACGAATACGCAGCTCAGTGGAAATGCGGTTACGTTCGCCGACCAAGTTGTAAGGCTTTTTACAACACATATAGGTTCTTGGGCCTATATTTTCATCGCTGTTTCAGCATTCGCCACGATGTTCAGTACCTGCATGACGGCACACGATGCGGTGACCCGTGTAAGCTTGGATATCATTGCCTTGCTTTATCCAAAATTTGGAATACAGGCCAAAAAACACTTCTTTGCATTGGGCATTATTGTGTTGGCTATTATAAATTTTATCGTTATCGCCGTCTTTTCAGCCAATATGGGTCAGTTAGTTGCCTTGGCTACTTTTGTATCCTTTGTAGTTGCACCAATTATAGGCTATATGAACTTAAAAAATGTGATGAGTGCCGACGTACCCGAACCTCATAGACCCAAAAAGGGGTTACAGTATCTCACCTATGCCGGCATCGCATTTCTGTCTTTCTTTTCCATCTATTATTTTTGGGTCGTGGTTTTCTAAATAATCCTTTAATACAGGCTTAACACTATTTACTTGACATTGTATATACAATTTTAAATCTTTACAACCGCAAATGAAAATTGATATTACATGAAATTGGTACGCATTAAGAGAAAAACTAGGACGGAAAAAAGATATACTTCAAAAATGGGAATTCTATCCGTTCAAGTTACATACATTAAAAAGATGCTTTTAGGCATTCCCGTAAAGACCTTGCATAAATATAGGGAAACGTATTATGGCGAAATGAAAGATTGTACCGATTGCTACCTATTTATTTAGCAAACGTTTATTTGAGCAGGTTATAATTTAAGACCACGATTAAAGATCTTTCATTTTTTTGGTGTAAAAGGTTTATACAATACACACCGTTTTTACAGTTGTTCAAAATTTTGGTCTCACCATACCCAACCGAATATAATATATTGCTCGCGGGTACGCCATTCTCAAGAAGATGTTTTTTGATGGCATCAGATCTATTTTGGGACAATCTGAAATTGGTGCTGCCACCGCCACGGCTATCGGTATGCGATTCAATACGAAGCTGAAATTCCGGAAACTTTTTTAAGGCATCTACGACTTTCGCCAATTCTTCCGCTATTACAGGAGTAATATTGCTCTTACCCTTGTCAAAGTAAAACTTGTTCAATTTTATTGCCCATTGGTCTTCCTTTTCTTCCACTATATCAGCCATATGGGTCAAGGTTATATCCAATGGTTTGGATTGCACAACTTCCAGTTCTTGGGCATTATATTCTTTTTCGTAAACGGAATGCTTTTCCTTTGCCACTTTTATTTTAATGGTGTCTTTCCAGGGAATCTCCAATTGGTACGCACCGTCACCATCCGAATATACTTCTTTCAAAAGATTACCGTCTACGTCCGATACTTTAATAGACGCCTTTTCAATAGCCTTGTCGCCTACTGATTTTGTTACACTTCCCTTAATGGCTATGGTTTTTAATCCAGGCTTTTCATCAATCTTAAAACCATAAATATCATCGTTGCCTATGCCACCTTTTCTGTTGGATGAAAAATAACCCAAAAGTCCGTCGCCCTCATTTCTGATAATGAAACCGAAATCATCGTCTACCGAGTTGATGCCATCACCTAGGTTAACGGGTATGCTAAACGTACCATCTTGCTGAATATTGGTCTTGTAAACATCCATACCACCCATACCATAAAAAATATCGGAAGAAAAATAAAGGCTGTTTTCAAAAATATAAGGAGCTATCTCATTGCCAGGCGTATTTATACGTGGACCTAAATTTACCGGGGCAGACATAATTCTACCATAATTGGTATTCACGTAATAAATATCGGTTCCCCCATAACTATCCTCAAAGTTAGCGGCAAAATATAATCTTTGCGATTTTGCATCAAAAAAGGGATAATAAAATGATGTGCTCAAATCGCGTAAAAGATAGTTGAAAGATTTATCCGGACCGTCGGAAACGGTGGCCAGGCCTATGGCTAATGCATTTTTCCCATTTTCATCGAACAACAGCTTATCATCCTCTTCATTGGATACTATGTAAAAAAGCTTTTGTAACGACTGTGAATAATACGGAGTGGCTTTGTGATAGCTTGATTTTGGAATGCCCTGCAGGCGCTTGGTCACTTCTGAAATATTACCATCTGCAGTAATCTTTGATGTATACAAATCTAAATATGAATCGCCTGTTGGCCCATATATTTTTTTTGTGCTCACTGGTCTGGCACTTGTAAAAAGCAAGTCGTCATTATAAAAAGTAGGCGAAAAATCTGACTGCCTACTATTGGCGACAAGATTAAAAATATTAAAATCCATTGCATTCATATCCTTTGAGCGTAACAATTCGTAGTTAAACTCCGCATTTTCAATGAGCTCTCCCGCCAATTGGTTTTTCTTGGTCTGAAGAAATGCTTTTACCTTTTCTTTTTCACCGATTTTTGATAAGGATTGCAGCATTTTATTAAAATCATGCGAAGACATGATACTATCGTTCTTTAAAACTTCCAAAAAGGCTTTTGATGCATTTTCATACTTACCGACTTTAAAATAGGAATCTGCCAAATTTAACTTCTGTTGCCCGCTCAAGGATTTTTCCTTTTGTTCCTTTTGATACTCTTGTATGGCTTGGTAATAGTTATATCCAAAGTACAATGCATCTGCCTTGGACTTCTTTTCCTGGGAAAAAGAGCCTAAACAAGCAAATAAAAAAATAATAAATACTATTTTTTGAACCATGCGCAACTAAAATTTTAGAAAAATCTAGGTGTATCTATTTGTTTTGGTTTGCCTTTTGTTTTTTGTGTTTTTTGTCTCTTGTTTCTATTACCGCTACCGGAACCCAAATAAAACTTTAAGATCACTTCGTGTGAACCGCTATTGAACTGCCCCAGGGCATTGGTGTTATAATCATAGGAGTAGCCCAAGAACAAGCCATTGGAAATTTGGAATCCCGCCAAACCGCTCACAGCATTGTCCCATCTGTAGGCCGCACCTACCGTAAAAACATCATTAATCAAAAAGTTGGTAGAAAGATTGATGTTCAAAGGAGAACCTTCTAAAAAATTTACCAAAAAGGCAGGTTTAAATTTTAAGCTGTCCGATAGGTCAAACACATACCCTCCTATAAAATTTGCCTGAATCTTATTGTCGATCAGGGCAATTACATCTTCGTCCGTACTTAAATTGGCCAAAAAATTTGGTGCTGACAGCCCCACATACCAGTTATCGGCATACAAAAACGTTCCCGCACCCACCATAGGGTATAATTTGTTCACTTGATCATCAAAAACCAAAGGTTCCGGATTTTCAAAATCACCCTTTGTGTAGTCAACATTTAAAACCGATGCCCCGGCGTTTAGACCAAAGGATAGCTTAACATCATCAGAAACGTTCACCTGAAATGAATAGGCCAAATCAAAATACGTTTGGCTAATTGGCCCCAATTGATCACTGATGGCATTAAAACCAAGGCCGTTTTTCTCATTGGCCAAGGGTATATTGGCACCAAACCTGAAGGTTCTCGGTGCCCCATCAATATCTATCCACTGTGCCCGGTACAAACCTATAATTTCAGTTTTGTCGACCGTTCCCACATAGGCCGAGTTAAAGCTGCCTATATTGTACATGTATTGTGTGTATTGCGGTTCTTTTTGACCATAAGCAAAAAACACCATAATCATGGTTAAAAAAAGAAGTATGCCACACTTGTTCGTGTACTTTTTATAAACCATATTCTTATCTAATAATTTGTATCCAACCTTTACGCACATCGGTACCATTACCTAAATCCAATAGGTAAAAATAAGTCCCCCGAGGCAAATCCCCGTTATTTCCTGTGCCGTCCCATGTGTTGTCATATCTGTTGGCCTCAAATACCTTGTTCCCGTACCTATCGAAGACTTGGAGCGAATTATTGGGAAAATTGGCAATACCACTGATAACAAAAAATTCATTTCTGCCATCGCCATTTGGCGAAAATTGGTTATAAACCTTGCCACACTCCCCAGGCGTGGTGTTGCAAGGGTCAAGTTGATCTACAATACCATCGTTGTCCGTATCTAAAATATTGGAATCGAATACGTCTAAAATACCATCGCCATCGCCATCCAATGGGTTTTCTACATCATCCCCTACTTCATCACCGTCATTTATACCGTCCCCATCGGTATCTGGATTATTGGGATCTGTTCCTAAAGTGGACTCATCACCGTCCACAAGACCGTCATTATCTGAATCCTGTTGACAAGAATTGACCGCAACCGTTATGGAAGCAGAGGCATCAATACATGGGGCCGTCCCAGTTATAACATACGTGAACACATAATCTCCTGAAGGCGCATTCGCGAAATCAACGATGTTATTATTTCCGATAACGATCGTATTTCCGGATGGTGCCGAATCAATAGACCATACACCACCGGTATCTCCCATGATCTGGTCATCCAAATCAATACTGGTTGGGCCATTTTCAAATATATTGCAAGCAATCGCATCTGTTGACGAGTCAATGACCGGCTGTGAATTCACTACTGCGTTTACAGGTATTCTCTCGGATACGCAACCACTTGCCGTAGATGCTTCTGCATAAAATGTAGTGGTCTGGTTTAAAACAGGTGTGGTGAAGCTTGTACCAGATGCCAAGCTAACGCCCCCGTCGGGAACATCGAACCAATTAATATTTCCTGCCGATACATTCACGGTCATGGTAACCGTTCCCGAATCACAGATAGGTTCAGAAACTATATTGGATATGACCGGGGTAACATTTATCTCAATAGCTATGGGTAACACCGGGCTAGAACAATTATTGGCGGCGTCATAGAAAAAACCGTTAAAAATACCCCCGGAACTTGTTGTGATAACTGAGCTACTTAAATGTGCGGAAGTGTCCAAAGGGTCACTGGACGTACTCCAAGTAAGCACACTACTTCCGGGAGAAGCATCGATCACATAGTCGTCCAAATCAATAGTTTGCTCGTCACAAAACTCGGTAGAAACAGATGTATCCTGTGTAGGCTGCATGGTACCGCCACCACATGGTTCATTATCCTCAATAGTGACCGTTGCATTTATAGGTGTACTTAATGCATATCCTGCTCCGGAGCCCAAAGTGATAATTACAGTTTCATTGTTCTCAAAAACAGCATCGTCAACAGGCTCAATTAAAATTGTGGCCGTACTTTCACCCACAAGGATATCCACAGTGTTTGAAATTACATTGTAATCTGTTCCGATTGCAGCCGTACCAGATATGGTGAAATTAACGGTTAATGGACTACCTGTCCCATTAATTGCTCCAACATCAATGGTAAACTCTCCTGTTCCCCCACTTGCCACATCCTCACCTGCATCCGGATCGTTGGCCAATATGGTTGCACGGGCGGCATCATTATCTTGAATAAGTACGTCGGCTGTATTTTGGGCACCGATGGTATATGCAACGTCGGGCAGGATTGTTAAGGTAACCTGTTCAGCACCCTCAAAACCATCATCATCTACCACGGTAATCGGAATGTCTGCCGAACGTGCACCAACGGGTATGACCACATTCGTTGAAATGGTAGAATAATCATCTGTATTCGTAGCACTACCCCCTACCGAATAATTTACTGTAATGGGAGCTCCTGACTGATTTATAGCACCTATGTCTACCCTAAATGCACCATTTTGGTCTGAAGGGGTAGTCTCGGCCGAGATTGCGTCAGTTGCAACAACCGTGGCCTCGGGAAAATCGTTATCCGCTATCGTAATCGTAAAAGTATCGTTTGCCGGGTCAATCGTAAATGCAGGGTTATTGGTAGACAAGAGTGTTAGCTCAACTGTCTCGTCACCCTCAAACAAATTATCATCAACTATATTCTCTACGAATATATTTCTTGCACTAGTAGTGTTTGCAAATGTAATAAACCCCGTAGCGACATTAAATCCCTGAAAGGTAAAGTCATTCCCATCGGTAGCTGTACTACCCGTAATAACAGCATTTACCTGGAGCGTTGTTCCCGTATTGTTCGCATCACTTAGATTTATCCTGAATAGCCCGGTATCGGTAGGCGTTTCGGATGCCGTACCATCGGATTGGGCAGGACTGAAACCTACCGTGCCAAAATCGTTGTCCCTTATAGTGACTCTGGCCCTACTTTGCCCGGCATCCAGATTATAATTTACATCGGCTATGAGCTCAATATCGACCGTTTCATTACCTTCTACAAGCAGGTCGTCAAAAGGAATTTGATTGACATTGATTGTATTGGTCCCACCGGCAACGGTATAACTTATGGTTACTTGTCCCGGTAAAGCAGTATAATCGACCCCTGATGTGGCAGTACTTGAAAGTAATACGATATAATTAACCGTAACGGTTCTTGTGCCTATAAATATTGGTGATACAGGAGCAACATCAACTCTGAAACTCCCAGGAACCGCCGCACCTTCAGTAGCATCTTGATTATTCAATATCGATATCGTCGGGGTTTGCCCGTAAGATACCGAGGCGAAGAACAATATCATTACAAAAAAGAAAAGCTTTCTTGGATGTCCGCTATGGAAAAAATCGGAAAGTAGCCTACAAACGTAGTTTGATATCATTATCAATCTTTTGAAATCTTCAAAATACAATGCCAAACTGCCAAGTTGAGTATAGCAAAATCGGGAATCAATATTACTAAAAATTCGTTCGTTCCACTAATAAAAAGGCCTAAAAAGAGGTTTTTCGGATGAAATACAGGTTGTCGCAACTCCTAGCACTATTCTACCAAACCTGATGTGGTATCGGTAGATTTATCTATCTTTTTCACCAAGCCCTGCAACACTTTACCAGGCCCCACCTCTGTAAAAAGGGTAGCACCATCCTTTATCATGTTTTGAACGCTCTGAGTCCATTTGACAGGAGCCGTCAATTGCGATATCAAATTATTTTTTATTTCTTCAGAATCCACAACGGCCGTGGTAGATACGTTTTGGTATATTGGACTGGACGATGTGTTGAACACGGTTTCCGAAATTGCCGCGGCCAACTCTTCCCGGGCTGGCTCCATAAGAGGTGAATGAAAAGCACCTCCTACCGGTAAGACCAAAGCTCTGCGCGCGCCTGCTTCCTTTAGTTTTTCGCAGGCCGTATGAATGGCCTCTACCTCACCGGAAATTACCAATTGCCCAGGACAATTATAGTTGGCGGCAACTACGATACCATCTGTTTCCGCACATACGTTTTCCACTACATCATCGTCCAAACCTAAAACAGCTGCCATGGTACTTGGCTGTAGTTCGCATGCCTTTTGCATGGCCAAAGCTCTTTGCGACACCAATTTTAGACCATCCTCAAAATTTAAGACTCCGTTGGCAACCAAAGCGGAGAACTCACCCAAAGAATGACCGGCGACCATATCGGGCTTGAAATTATCCCCCATGACCTTGCTCAAGATTACGGAATGCAGAAAAATAGCAGGTTGGGTAACCTTGGTCTGTTTTAAGTCTTCGGGAGTACCCTCGAACATGATATCCGTTATGTTAAACCCGAGAATATCGTTCGCTTGCTCAAACAACTCTTGCGCCAATGGGTATTTTTCGTAAAGGTCCAGTCCCATTCCTACAAATTGTGCGCCTTGTCCCGGAAATATATATGCGTTCATTTTATACTACTTTTGGTTTGGTAAAAATAGGAATATTAAGTTCAATCCCAAGTACCGAATTTAAAACTGGATAATGACCGGGACAAAAATATACTGTTATTTGAACCAACTGGAATATTTTAAGTAAGCCTCAGCGATCCTATCGATCTCACCTGAGCTGAGCTCCGGACTGATGTCCTTAATCTTTTTTGCGGGCATTCCTGCAAAAACACTCCCGGATGGTACGTGGGTACCTTGGGTAACCACGGCTCCCGCAGCAATTATACTATTGCTCTCAACCACGCAATCATCCATAATAATACTTCCCATACCCACTAAAACGTTATCATGAATCGTACAGCCATGTACAATGGCATTATGCCCAATCGATACGTTATTACCGATAGTGGTTGCCGCTTTTTGGTAGGTGCAATGAACAACAGCACCGTCCTGAACATTTACCTTATTCCCCATTTTAATAAAATTCACGTCGCCACGAAGTACTGCGCTAAACCAAATACTGCACTGATCTCCCATGTCAACATCTCCTACAATTACGGCATTATCCGCTATAAAACAGTCGTTCCCTATCTTTGGTGTTTTTCCGTTAATGGTCTTTAGTATCATGTAGTTGATGGTTAAAAAACAACTTCTGTGCTTTTGATTAAAAATAGGCCAATAAATCTTTCTTTTTTGAAGCTGAGACGAGCAGTTCCTTACCATTGGAGACCACTACACTGCCCCCTTTTCCTTTTCTGTATTTTATAATCTCGTTTACGTTTACCAGATAAGATTTATGAATACGGGCGAAAGCAAAATCGGAAAGTGCATCCTCAAAATATTTCAGGGTTTTGCTTACCAATATTTTTTTGTTTTCCAAATATATTTCGGTGTAGTTATCGTCAGCCTTGCAGTACAGGATATCGGAAACGTTCAAAATTTGAAATCCATCTTGTTGGGGCAAGGTTATTTTGCCATCTATCTTGTTCAGTTTTGGTTTTAATACCTGATGCTCCAAGGTATTTTCCTTTTCCTTGATTTCGGAAACGTATTCTACCGCCTTTACCAGTTCATCGATATTAATGGGTTTCATTAGATAATAAGCGGCATGATTGTTCAGGGCATCCATGGCATATTGATTATACGCTGTTACGAATACCGTCTCAAATGTACGTTCGGGCACTTGATCCAATAAGTCAAATGCATTGCCAAAGGGCATTTCAACATCCAAAAAAACCAAATCCAAATCATTTTTACCAATAAGTTCCAAGCCCTCTTGAATTGAGGCAGCCTGACCCATTAGATTTACGTTTGAACAATATTTGGCAAGATAATTACTTAGAATCTCCCTGCTATTGGCCTCGTCTTCTACTAGTATTGCGTTCAGTTTCATTTGTATTTGATTTTCAACCTCTTTACACTCATATTTTTTTTTTGATTCACTTTAACTCTCCCTAAATGAGGAACTAAAAAAATCAATCTCTACTCAGCATAAACCTTACACGGGTTCCAGAGCCATCGGTTTCCAAATCAGAGATGCGCACATCTACCTTGTCCTTGTACATATCGTTCAAGATAGCCACTCTTTTTTTGATATTGCCCATACCTTTGGACTTTTGCTTCTTTTGATTCTGGGTCTTTAGTTCTGCGGATTTTTTTCTTCCGATACCGTTGTCGGTAATCGAAATACGGATGGTTTCGGCATCCTCTTGTCGTAAATCGATTTTTAAAAACCCTTTTTCCTCTTTGTACCGAAGTCCGTGCCATATTGCGTTTTCAATATAAGGTTGTAGCAACATGGGCGGAATCTGAAATGCCGCCACATCAAGATTTGAATCAATATCAATGGTATACTCAAACTTATCGGGAAAACGGGAATGTTCAAGTTTCACATACAGTTTAAGCAGTTCCAGCTCTTTCGACAACGGGATGAAATCCTCTTCGGAATTTTCCAATACTGCTCGCATTAATGTAGAAAACTCACTCAAATACCTGTTCGCACTACGCTCATCGCTTTTGGCGATATAATTGTTCACAGAGTTTAATGCGTTAAAGATAAAATGCGGATTCATTTGCGAACGCAACGACTTCAATGCCAAAAGGTTGTTCGCAAATTTTTGTTGTTGATTGCTCCTGTAAAAAAAGAATGCCGCCAAGCCCATTAATATCAACCCAAAAATAAGGGAATAAATAACCCATTTTTGGATTCTATTGTTCTGTTGGATAAGTTCTTGCTCCGTTAAGGCCAAGTCGTACTTGCTCTGTGATAGTTCACGCTCCTGTTCCAGGCCCGATATTCTATTTTGCTTTATGGCTATCTCTCTATTAAAACGGGCCGCCCTTGATATTTCCTGTTCTTTTCTTGAGTACAGGGTATCGACCAAGGCCACATAATTTTGAAGTTCTTCCAAGGCTTTGGTGTAATCGCCCTTGTACCTGTATACTTCGGACAATTTTCGAGTTGCATCTTTTTGTACGACCAGATCGTCTTCGGAGTCGGCCTCTACTATGCTACGTTCTAGATAAGGTATGGCCTCGTCAAACTTGTTCTGCACAGCATAGGCGTTACCAATTTTGTAATTGATGCGTTGGGCGGTAATGGTATCGGCCTGTATGGGTGCCGTTCTGTTCGCTACAACAGGTTTTTTTAGTTTTTTGACTTCATCCAAGCTGTTTTTACGCAGTTGAATCTCATTGTCATAATCTCCCTTTTTGTTATAAAAATCGGCTACTTTTTCTTTCTCCTGTAATGCTCTTTGCGGTGCTTGTTGGGTTGCCAGTTTCAAGGAGTTGCCATAATACCCTTCTGCCTCAACCAACCTGTTGTCTTTTGAGTAAGCGTCTGCTATTTTTGAATTTAAATCGGTAAGTTTAGGGTCTATTTGGTTTTTTCGAGCTATGGTCAAACCCTCATTATAGTAGGAGACCGCTTTGTTGGTCTCTCCCAAACCTTTAAAGGCATCACCTAAATTCTCGTAGAGCACCACACGTTGAAAGGGGACCAAATCCTTTATTTTAAGGAGCGGAAGCAATAATTTTCTAGCGTTATCAAAATTTTTGTTCAGGATATAGGTTTTGCCCAATTCCAAAGTGGTTCGGGTTGATTTGTGGGCTTCTAGAGCATCGTTGAAACTCGTTATCGCCAAATCATATTGTTGATGGTATTGATACACTTCGCCCAGTTTTGACAATGATTTGCCCAGCTCTTTTTTATTGGCCCGTTTGCCCAATTGAGCTATGGACTGTGTGATGAAATCTATACTCTTTTCTATGTTGGTCTTTTTATAAAAATCGGCAGAGTCCAAATACATTTGATGTTGCAGCGTATTTTCACGTCTCACCGTTTTGCCACGAATACTCGATACATTATCTGGTGTATACCCTTCTACCAATACATCAACATCCTCATCACTTTTTATAATATGGCGTTTGGTCGTGATATCTGGGGACCTGAAAATCAACTCGTCGCCGATAACGGCCTGTATTTTATATTCCCCCAAGGCGTTGGTTTTTGTATAGGCACCTCTGTTGGTCGAGACCTCAACACCAGAAATTGGTGTGCTTTTTTCTTTCCCCATTACAGAGCCTTTTATAACGACCCTCTTAGCACTTGGTTGCACCTGTTGGGACAGCACTATAAAAGAGCTGAAAAATAATATCGTAAAGATGTGAACTGCCTTATGCATATTGTCTAGAATACCCTGTAAACATAGCTGATTTTGATGTTAATAAAAAATACCCGTTCTGTGAAAAACATGGTATTTACCTTAATTTTTGATGCTTTACACATTCGGGCTGCAACTTCACTCGATCAAAAGCACATTTACCTCATTTCGCATTTTTTTAGAAAAAGTTTGAAAATACTTTTATCCCATAAAACAATATGCGATGACACCTCTTGTAAAAAAACTATTCAAAAAAATAATTATAGGATTATCACTGCTATTTGTTGTACTATTTGTTTTTAGGTTGCTGTATGGATATCAAAAAAAGATAGCACCAACTTTTCAAGATAATACAACAGTGCTTAACGAGAGCATACCTGAAGTACGTAAAAACTATGCCTCAAAAAAATATCAGGTCAATTCAGGTTCAAATGCGGTTAGGGTTGATCAGAAATATGAAAAAATAGCGAATATCAATTCCGTCTCCACAAAATTCGATACCGAAGAAGAACGCATCCGAAAAGAGATAAAAGGTTTGGAAGGTCTTATACAGTTTGAAAATAAAAACGGAAACAAAGGTTATCGCAACCTCAATTTGATTATTGGCGTGCCACCGGAAAATTTTGACAAACTCTACAACAACTTGATCAAAATCGGCACAATACGGGCAAAGCAGATTACAAAGAAGGACAAGACCAATGAGTATAAAGAACTGAACGCCAAAAAAGCATCTTTAGAAAAAATACGACAATCCCTAATAGACCTAAAAACCAAAGGCGGTAGAATTGATGAATACATGCAATTGGAAAATAGAATCTTGGACATTGAGCAGCAATTGCAGGATTTAAGCGTAAGCCTTGGGAATTTTGATGACGAAAACGAATTTTGCACCGTCAAATTTACGCTAACCGAAGGTGCCGAACTTAAGATTGGTCTTATGCAACGAATAAAGGTAGCCTTGGAATGGACCATAAAACGGTTTTTAATGCTCATGATCGCATTTACGTTTATGACCCTTTTCGCCTATCTACTGGTATTGACCATTGAAAAAATACGAACAAAAGTTTAATTAAGATAAATAGATAATCATGAAAAATGCAAGACAGATTTTAGGTGCCGGACTCATGGCCTTTACCTTGGCCACATCAACTGCCTGCGAGGCCAAAACGAAAAAAACCAGCAAAGAAACACTGATCGCTCAAGTGATGACGAACAAAGAAAAAACAGCCAATAATACCGTAAAAATAGCCCTGTTGCTCGATACCAGTAACAGTATGGACGGGCTCATCAACCAGGCCAAGGCACAACTATGGGATATTGTAAATAAATTTACCCATGCCAAGTGTGGCAACGAAACGCGTCCCAAATTAGAAATTGCCTTATACCAATATGGTAATGACGCCTTATCATCCAAAGAAGGGTATATTCAACAAGTTTTGGATTTTAGCGGTGACCTCGACGAGATTTCAGAAAAGCTTTTTTCGTTGACCACCAATGGTGGAGAAGAATATTGCGGAACGGTAATACAGACCTCTCTCAAACAATTGGACTGGGGCAAAAATCCGGACAATCTCAAAATGATATTCATTGCAGGGAACGAACCCTTTACCCAAGGCAAATTAAATTATGTAGATGCCGTTACCAATGCCAAGGAAAAAGATGTGGTCGTCAATACCATTTTTTGTGGAAATTATGAACAGGGCATCAATACCAAGTGGAAAGATGGTGCAAAACGTACCGGCGGCGAATACATGGCGATAGACCATAACAAACAAGTTGTTCATATTGATACGCCCTATGACGATATTATCATAAAACTGAACGGAAAACTAAACAAGACCTATATCTCTTACGGTAGTTTAGGTCAGGTGAAAATGGAGGCCCAAGCCACACAAGATACCAATGCTTACGAAATGGAAGAGGCTGTAGCCGTAAAAAGGGCCGTGAGCAAAAGTTCAAGGCTGTACAGCAATTCCTCTTGGGATTTGGTAGATGCCTCGGACGATTCTGGATTTGACGTATCAAAAATAAAAAAAGAACAGCTACCGGCAACATTGAAGGGTAAATCCAATGCTGAGATAGAGACATTCATAGCCGAGAAAAAAGCAGAACGCAAAAAAATTCAAAAAGAAATACGGGAACTCAATACCAAACGAAATGCCTATATCGCCAAAAATCAAAAAGAAGGCAGTAAGGGCGAACTGGAAAATGCTATGCTGAACGCTATTGAAAGGCAGGCGAGCAAAAAAGATTATCGCTGGGAAAAATAAAGGTAGGTTAGGTTGTTTGCGTTGGTCAAAGGGTTTATCAATTTAGATTGATGACCCTTTGATTTTTAATAATTCACAGCAGGACACTTGCAATCGTAACGTTTGGCGGTCTCCTGCCCAAAGTCATATCCTAAGGTAATCTGATGAAAGCCACCATTGTCCAAGCGTATATCACCCGATTGGTACGAATAATTATATGAGAACATGAAATTATTTACGTTTACGCCAACGATAGGGGTAAACAATTGTAAACGCTGTTCCCCTAAGGTTCCGTTTTGTTGAAACTGAGCGCCATCAAAACTTCTTCTGTAGGATAGTCCTGCCCAAACACGCCCAAAGCCAACCTCGCGATACACTTTGGCATTTATGTCTATGGTCTTCTCCTCGGTAAATTCCGTAAGCTGTAACAATACAGAAGGTTCTATCTGCCATTCACTTTTTCCGAACACATAGCCAACGGACAATAAATATCTTCTCAAGTTATCTACCCTCGGAATACCTAAGTTATCAGGATCATCGGTTCTACCAATCCTATATAACTCTCTTTTACTTTCCAAAGCATTTAACACCGAAAAATGTGTATAAAATTCCATAAAATTATAAGATATCCCAAAATCTACATTATAATAAGCAGCTGTAGTTTTAACACCACTAATTGCATTGTCAACTAGAATTGACCTGAACTCGCTTTCGTCCAAACTGCTTAAAAGTATAGTTGGGCTAAGTCCAAAAGATAATTGATTAAGGTTTCTCATATCACGGGAAAAACGCAAATGATGAGCATAAGTTAATTTAATACCTGTCTGCGAATGAAAGCCATTGGCATCATTAAAAAGAATACCTCCTAAACCACTATTTTCTCCTACTCTATAATGTGCATTAAATGTCTGTAAATTAGGAGCATTTACTACATCAAACCACTGCTTTCTGGCTGTTAAGCGTAATTTTCCACCTTCGCCTATACCGGCCATAGATGGGTGCACTAGATAATAATTGTCGGATAGATAATCAAAATAAACCGGGATGCCCTCTTGCGCTCTCGATATGAAACTAAAAGCAAAAAACAGCATTAAAATAGCAAGTGTACGTTTCATCAAAGTTTTAGGGCAGTTATATAAATAATCGTTCAAATATATGTTATAACGGATATAATGCAACATTATTATGCAATAGGACAACATGTAAATAGGTCGTATTTTTGTAAAAAATTAATTTGATGAAAGATTTCACGATTACAACGGTCCCAACGAGCAATCCGGCTATCTTAAAGTTCGAGACCAATCAGTTTATCACAAAAAACAATAATTACGAGTATAAAAATATAGACGAAGCTAAAAATTCGCCTTTGGCCCAGCAGTTGTTTTACCTGCCATTCATCAAAACCGTCTACATCTCCGGTAATTTTATCGCTTTGGAACGGTACGATATCGTACAATGGGACGATGTTAAGGACGAAGTGGCGCAACAGTTGGTAGATTATCTGAATGAAGGCGAGCCCGTGGTAAATGAAACAGAGACCACCAAGAAAGTGCCCGTTACGGTGTATGCGGAGTCCACACCCAATCCCTCGGCCATGAAATTCGTGGTCAACAAACGTATTGTACCTACGGTATTTGAATTCAAAAACATAGATGAAGCCAAAGATTCAGAACTGGCCAAGCAATTATTTCTTTTACCCTTTGTAAAAGAAGTGTTCTTTGACGAAAATTATGTTTCGATAAACAAATACGATGTTGCCGAATGGGATGAAATCACTTTAGAAGTTCGTGAACTCATACGAAACTTCATTGCGGACGGAAAAGAAGTCGTATCACAGCAGGGCCTTTCAAAAAAAGTGACCGAAACCCCGGAAAAAATCTTGGAGGATGACAGCCTTGACGACACCTCGAAAGAAATCATAGCTATTTTGGAAGAATACGTAAAACCGGCAGTAGCTATGGATGGCGGTAATATTATGTTCAAATCCTATGAGGCAGAAAGCAAAACGGTGAACGTGATCCTACAAGGGTCATGTAGCGGCTGTCCCTCATCTACCTTCACATTAAAAAACGGAATTGAAAATACACTCAAAAATATGATGGGTGACCGTATAAACGAAGTAGTAGCGCTTAATGGGTAATTTAAAGTAGCTTTTGATTTACTTTTCCGTGATTTATTCATTATATTGAACTGAATCTTAAAAACACTGATTATGGCAATTTTAAAAGTTATAGAAGTACTGGCAAATTCTGATAAAAGTTGGGAAGATGCCACTAAAAAAGCGGTAGCCCAAGCATCAAAATCGGTCAAGAACATACGCTCGGTTTATGTAAACGAACAAAGTGCAATGGTAGACAATGGCGAAGTCTCCGAGTTTCGCGTAAATGTAAAGATCACTTTTGAAGTGAAATAACCCTCAAAAGAAAGCATAAAAAAAGCACCTTAACAGGTGCTTTTTTTATGCCCGGCCATTAAACACGTAACTTTGAAAAAGTATACGATGACTAAGGTTACAACTCTATTTTTTGAAAAGAACATCCTTATAATTTGATATAATGCCACATAAACACACCAATAACCTTATAAACGAAACCAGCCCGTACCTCTTGCAGCATGCCCACAATCCGGTACAATGGGAAGCATGGAGCGAGGACCTATTGAAGAAAGCCCAACAAGAAAATAAGCTGTTGCTCATCAGTATCGGTTATGCCGCTTGCCACTGGTGCCACGTTATGGAACATGAGTGTTTTGAGGACGAAGAGGTGGCCCGTACCATGAATGCGGATTTTATCAATATCAAAATTGACCGGGAAGAAAGACCTGATATTGATCATATTTATATGGATGCGCTGCAAATGATGACCGGTAGCGGTGGTTGGCCCTTGAATGTTGTCGCCTTGCCCGATGGCCGCCCTTTTTGGGGAGCTACCTACGTAAAAAAAAATGATTGGATAAAAGTACTGAAGCAGCTATCCGATTTACATAAGAAAGACCCCGAAAAGGTAACAGGTTATGCCAAGAACATGGCAGAAGGCATTCAACAAATAAATTTAGTGGAACATAAAACAGATACGGAACTTTATACTTTACCTAAATTGGATGATGCAGTTCAAGACTGGTCAAATTATTTCGACACTTTTCTAGGGGGCTATAAACGTGCACCCAAGTTTATGATGCCCGTAAACCTAGATTTTTTATTGCATTACAGTACTTCCCAAAACAATGAAAACATTTTGGAATATGTAAACACCACCCTTACCCGTATGGCTTATGGCGGCATATTTGACCATGTGGGCGGAGGTTTTTCCAGATATGCGGTAGATACCAAATGGCATGTTCCCCATTTTGAAAAAATGCTTTATGACAATGGGCAATTGGTAAGTCTTTATGCCCAGGCATATGCGGCGACCAAAAATGAGCTCTATAAAAAAGTAATCGAAAAAACCGTTCAATTTGTGACCGATGAATTAATGGATGAAAACCATGCATTTTATTCTTCCCTGGATGCAGATAGTTTAAACGAACATGGTACTTTAGAGGAAGGCGCCTATTATGTTTGGAAAAAAGAGGTACTAAAAAATATTTTGTGCAAGGATTATAAAATCTTTGAGGAATATTACAATATAAACCCTTACGGTCATTGGGAAAATGACAATTTTGTCTTGATACGTGACAAGACCAACGCGGCGATAGCAAAAAAGTATTCGATTACCGTTGAACAGCTCAATGCAACACTGGAAACATGCTTGGCGCTACTTTCTAAGGAGCGGGACAAAAGGAGCAGACCAAGGCTGGACGACAAAATATTGACATCATGGAACGGTCTGATGCTCAAAGGATTGGTTGACGCATATAGATACTTACAAAACAATGAGTATCTACAGTTGGCCCAACAAAACGGAAATTTTATCATGAATACGATGATGAAAAAAGATGGGAGTCTTTTTCATAACCACAAAAATGGCAAAAGCACTATAAATGGGTATTTAGAGGATTATGCATCGGTCATTGATGCATTCATAGGCCTGTACGAAGTTACTTTTGATACCAAATGGCTCAATTCGGCCAAAAACTTGACGAACTATTGTATTGCCCATTTTTATGACAATGGCAGTGGTCTATTTTTCTTTACATCAAAAAAAGACCCTTTTGTCATTAGAAGAACACTGGAAGTGGCCGACAATGTGATACCCGCATCCAACTCCATTATGGCGAAGAACCTTTTTAAACTCTCCAAACTTTTTTCTGATGAAAGTTATGCCGAAAAGGTCAACATTATGCTGAAAAACGTACAGGACAATTTTGGTAAAAACGCACAAAGCCACGCCAATTGGTTACACTTGATATTATATAAAAACCAGCCTTATTATGAAGTCGCTATCGTAGGAAAAGAATACATATACAAAGCAAAAGAAATACACCAAGCCTATTTGCCAAATACTGTACTTGCGGCAACCGAAAAAGACGGGGAACTTGCATTGGTACAGCATAGGCATATTGAGCATTCTACTCAAATTTATATTTGCGAAGAAGGTGTTTGCAAGCTTCCATTGACCCAAACAAAAAAAGCTTTAGCCCTATTGAACAAGACCATGGTACGTTAACAATAGTTTAATGAAATTGGTTTGTGTTACTATTTTCAATTTTCAACATTTGCAAAAATTAAAACTTTTATGGAACAATTCACAAATTATAAAGAACATATCGATAACGCCATCAAATGGTTTTGGGAAGCTTTGCCCAGCTTGGTATTAGCCATAATACTTTTAATAGTCGGCACCTATATCATTAGATTGATAAACAAACTGGTACGTAAGTTTTTTCAAAAAAAAGATTACGATCCATCATTGGAAACTTTTCTGCAAAGCTTCATTTCCATAGCGTTAAAAATTATACTGTTTGTACTGGTAATCACACAATTGGGAGTTCAATCCTCGTCTTTGGTAGCCATAATCGGTGCTGCAGGTCTAGCTATTGGTTTGGCCTTACAGGGGTCGCTGTCCAACTTTGCGGGTGGTGTTCTGATATTGCTCTTCAAACCCTTTAAGGTCGGGGATTTTATCTCTGCACAGGGCGTGGATGGCACGGTAAAGGAAATATCGATATTCACGACAAAATTGAATACATTTGGTAACCAAGTGGCCATAATTCCAAACGGGCAACTCTCCAACAACAACATCATCAATTACAATGCAGAAAGTACTAGGCGCGACAAAATAGATGTTGGTATAGGTTATGGTTCAAACATTAAAAAAGCAAAGGATATTTTATTGCAGATATGTGCTGAAAACGAAAACATACTCAAAGAACCGGCTCCCGAAGTATATGTTGGGGAGTTGGCCGATAGTTCGGTAAATCTTACACTACGTTTTTGGGCAAACAACGATGTTTTTTGGTCCGCCCATTTTTATGTGATGGAAGAATTAAAACATAGGTTTGATGCCGAAAATATTGAAATTCCTTTCCCGCAAAGGGATATACATAATAAGTCTTAAGGTTTATTGATCGTACCGATGAAATCTTTCAAATAAAAAGGCTCAAAGTAAGCTACATCCTCAAAATCGTTTGCTTTGAGTTTTTCATATGATAAAATCGCCATTTCTTTTGAAGACGGAACGACATGTGTATCAAAATGGACATTAGTGTGACGAACGATCTTTTTACATTTTTCCGCCCCGCTCCCCAATAAAAGCGTTTTGCCTTTTTGCAGATATTCCAAGAAGGAATTTTCATCAATAATTTCGGCCTTGGTATCTCTTATAATATTGACTTCTGTATCAAAAACCTTGGAATAGACCTCCATTCGCCTAGCATCCAAGAGCGGGATTATAAAATCGTAGGTTTTTGCCGCACCCTGAAAAGCCATGCTGTCTAATGTTGCGATGGAAACCAAGGGTATATCCAAAGCAAAACAAAGGCCCTTAGCGGCCGAAACCCCAATTCTGAGTCCAGTATAAGATCCAGGCCCTTTGCTGACGGCAATGGCATCTAAATCACGAAAAGAGACAGAAGCTTCTTTCAATACCTTCTCGATAAAAATATGCAACTGTTCAGAATGGGAATAGTTTGGGGTATTATGCTCTTTCAACGCTAAACGTTTGCCGTTTTTGGCCACGCACACCGAGCAGTTGGTCGTAGCGGTCTCTAAATTTAGAATCAATGCCATATCAACAGCGAATATAAAAAGACCTGCTAGGTTATAAAAACCTAACAGGCCATTCTGAACATTTATCTATTTTCTAATCGATTGAAATTGGCATCCCAAAATAAAATTCCAATATCTTTAATCTAAAAATATAATCATACTTGGTCCTGATTACCTCAGCTTCGGCATTGTCTACCCTTGCCTGTGCCTGACTAAAATCAAAGGCGTTCATCAACCCAACATCAAAACGCTCTTTGGAGTACTCATAGGCCAATCTTCTGGCTTCCAACGTTTTTTGTGCGGCTTCGTAGGATTTTGAAAAGTTTTTCACGTCTACATAAGCCTGGTTAATGTTGGTCTCCAACTCCAGTTTAGTTTGCTCTAACTGTATCTTGGACTGTAATACGTTTATTTTTGATCGTTTGATATCATTACGTGTACTGAAACCGTTGAAAATCGGAATGCTTAATTGTGCTCCATAGGAAATACCGTCAAAAATCCATAGTTGATCTGTAAAGTTAGGTGTAAACGGTGTATTGTTCTCGTCCAGTAATTGGGTAACATCAGAATACCTTGTACCATAGTTAAAAAATCCTGTTAAGGTAGGCAACAAAGCACCTTTGGAGATTTTCAAATCCTTTTCTGCCAGTGCTACATTGGATTCAGAGAATTTTATATCGTTCCTAAAGGTCAATGCCTTGTCGTAAATCACCTTTGCTGAATTGTTCAAAATATCCGAAGGAGGCACATCAAACTCCTCATCGGCTATATCAAAGTTTTCATAATCGGTAATTTGAAGCAATTGTGCCAAATTGATTTTGGATATCAGAACAGCATTTATGCCATTTACGATTTGCTGCTCTTGACCGGCAGCCGTTGCCTCGATTTCCAACAAATCCCCTCTTGGCACTACTCCGGACGCCACCAACTCCTCGGTTCTTTTTAAATCCTGTTCCGTAACCGCATATTGGGCTTTAAAAACTTTTAAGGATTCCTTGTTGGACAATACGGATAAATAAGCATTGGCCACATTAAGCCTAATGTCATCTTTTAAGTCGTCTAAGCGGTATTGGCTTGCAATGGCATTAAGTTTGGCTCTATTGAACCTATGTACGTTTCGTAGACCATCAAACAAGGTTATATTACTGCTAAAACCGGCATTTATATTGTTTGCCGTACTTGTTGTCGGAAGGTTGTTCGTTGGGTTGATGGAAAAACCTGTATTACTGTTGAAAGACGAGGATGCGTTCAAATTTGGAAGAAAACTCCCCAAGGCATCTGATTTATCAATAGCTGCATTTTCAAAATCAAGTTCAAATTGCTCTATGGAAAGGTTGTTGTCCATCGCATAGGTAACACACTCCTGCAAGGTCCATTTTTTTTGCTGTGCCGATACGATTCCCATTGCCAGAATAAGCAATAGGACTGTTAGTTTATGTTTCATTTAGTGATTTTTGTTGATTATTTTGATTGATGTTCTTACTCTTCGGTCTCTTCATCCCCATCTTCCTCTTCTCCTATTTTTACAGGTTCGGTTTTGTTCCATACTTTTACTTCATCGCTTTCCGTAAGACCTGAGACAACTTCTACGTTTACCCCGTCGGAAATTCCGATCTCAATGTCTTTTCTTTCAAACTTTTGGTCGCCTTTAGCCAATTCAACATAAGGTTTGTCCGTTTTTTTGTCAAACTGTAACAAAGCTTCGGGAATGACAAGCACGCTGTCCTTTTTCTCCAATACCAATGAAGCATTGGCACTATACCCGGCACGAATAAAGATATCATCCTTTATCTCTACGTCACCTTCAATTTTGAACTGTACCGCCCCCGTTTCCTCGACACCTTTAGGGGCCACAAACTTTAGCTTGGCGTCTAGCTCTGCACCTTCTATGGCACCCAAGCTCACTTTTAACGGCATGCCCACTTTCAGCTTGCCCACTTCGCCTTCATCTACCTTTCCTTCAAAAATCATTTTACTCAAATCGGCAATGGAAGCGATTGTGGTCCCATCGTTGAAATTATTACTTTGTATTACCTGATCGCCTTCCTCAACCGGTATTTCCAAAATAGTACCTTCTACGGTAGCCCTAATATCGGTATTTGCTGTACTTCCCCCACCGGCAGAACCTATTCGAATGATCTGATAATCGGCCCGTGCATTTTTGAGTTCTTGTTCAGCTTGGTTAAACTGTAATTGTAACGTGTTGAAATCTTGGCTTGAAATTACTCCCTTATCAAAAAGAGCTTTATTACGTTCGTATTCAATTTTGGTGTTGTTCAGTGCCAATTCGGCATTTCTTACCCTACCTCTTGACTGGTTCAAAGCCTGTTCATTGGGAACTACTTTGATACGTGCGATCAAATCCCCTGCTTTTACCTTAACACCTTCCTCTAGGTATATTTTTTCGATAATGCCCGAAATTTGGGGCTTTATCTCTATCTCATCTTCCGGAACTACCTTACCCGTGGCTACGGTTTTCTTTTCTATGTTTGAGATGAAAGGTTTTTGCGTATCGTAGGTTATCGCAGATTTACTATTGGATTTCACAAAGAAGGCAGCGGCCCACAAAGCACCCAACACTAAAATTACGATACCCACCCATTTTAAAACTTTTTTCATTTGTAGTTATTTATTCAATTTGTATTTGGTTTAGTTTATTCTTCTCGCAATGCATCAATTGGTTTTATGCTTACGGCACGTTGGGCAGGAATCAAGCCTATCAACGTTCCCAAAATCACCATCAATGCCAACGACCCCAGAACCAAGGGAATCGGCACAGTTGGGTTGGTATAGGGGAAATCGGTACCTTGTGTGAGGGCATCAATGACTTTTAATGTCAATGCCCCAAATATAATTCCCACGATACCGGCCAACAATGTCAAAAACAATGACTCTATTATAATTTGATTGCGGACCTCGCTCGGCGTTGCCCCGAGAGCTCTGCGTACACCCAGTTCTTTGGTACGCTCTTTTACAGAAATCAATAATATATTCCCTATTCCGATAACACCGGCTAAAATGGTTGCCATACCTACTATCAAGGACAAGAATGTGAGTCCGTTGGAAAAACCCATTATCTTGTTGAAAACCTCTCCCAAATTAAACGAACCGAAAGCCCTTTCATCATCTGGATGAACCCTATGTATACTTCTTAATGTCGCCTTGATATCCTCTTCGACCTTTACGGCATCGGCATCATCATAAGCGGCAATGGTAAGCCAACTTACGTCTTGCCCCGTATTGTATAGTTTTCTAAATGTGGTAAACGGAATGTAAATATCCCCATCAGTCTCAAAGCCACCACCGGGGGTGAATTTATGCACACCTACCACTTGAAAATATATATTATCGAGTCTTATGTAAGCTCCAATGGGATCTTCGCCTTTATCAAACAATTCTTTTTGGGTACGTTCACCTATCACGCACACTTTTCGGGTCTGATCAATATCCTCGTCATTAATGAACCTACCGTTATCGTATATTTTTTTAGTAGCTATCTTGGTAAATACGGGATAATCCCCGTAGACCGGAAAATTACTTGATTTTGTCCCCCTAACCGCGGCAGCCGGTGTTCCGCCAAAAACTCCTTTGGCGTTTCTGGGTGCTATGTACTCTATATCGGGAATTCTATTCTGTAGCACTTCAATATCCCCCAATTTCAGTTGCAATTGCCTACCCGTTTTATACCCACTGTAAGGTATACTTGTGTTCTGTGCCCAAGCAAAAATACTGTTCATGGCCACAGTTTCAAATTGACGCTCAAAACCGTTGTCCAAACCTTTTGACGCTCCCGATAAGCCTATATAAATATAGATACCTACAAAAACCCCGATCATCGTTAAAAAGGTACGAACCTTGTTCTTACTGATCGACTGAAAAATCTCCTGCCATGTATTACTGTCAAATAACTGTCTCATAATTATTCGTCTCTTAGGGCTACAATGGGTTTAATCTTCGCAGCTCGTCTTGCCGGTATATAGCCTGCAATGGTTCCGCAAATAATCAATAAAATCGTAGCGAAAATTGCAGTACCCGTATTTATAAACGGGTTTGTAATAAAATAGTCCTCTTCAAGCGAGTCACCTAAAAACCGCAACAAGGCAACTCCGATCAACATACCGATAAAACCAAAAATAGTTGTAATAAAAACGGACTCCAACAAAATAGTTCTGGTTACATTTTTAGGGGTGGCCCCCAAAGCTTTTCTGATACCTATTTCCTTGGTTCTTTCCTTTACCACGTACATCATTATATTACTTATGCCAATGATACCTGATATGATTATAGCGAAGGCGATACCGGAAATAATAAGTTGCAGGACCCCAGCAAATTGCTGGTTTTGTTTTAACTGATCAGCGATGTTTCGTATAAAAAGACCATTGGGGTCTTTAGGGCTTATGAACTTTTTGTTCCGAATGTACTTTTCCAGACTTTTTTGAAACGCCATTGCACCTGCATATCCTATCTCAGGTTTAAAACCAAGGATTATCTGGTCTATCTTATCCGTATTTTTTTCGATAAGCTGTCTTGTGGTATAGGGTATGTAAATATTTCGCTCTTCATTGTCCCCGCCCTCATCTTGAAAAACCCCTATTACCTTGAATACACTGCCACTGACATCTATATACTTGCCCATGGCATTTTCATCCTTAAAAAGGTCTTCCTCTACCAAACGGCCGATAACTGCATACTTGGTTTTGTTCTTGATATCCAAATCATTAAGATACCTACCTTTCATGATTATGGTCTTTTCGGCAAATTGATGCGGAGGAGCGACCGCCCTGGTACCATAATTATTGGATTCCTCCTTATATTTTACAACTGCGCTTCTTGTGATCCTTGGTGTGATGTATTCAAGAAACATATCAAAGTCTTTTTCAATGGCAGCCAGATCATCGTTCTCGAATTCTATACTTCTATTGGCTTTATACCCCTTGTAAGGCATAGTGGTGCGACCAGGAAATATGAAAAAGACATTGGTAGCATCATCCCCAAAAAATTTGGCAAAGGTATTTTTGAGTCCGTTACCCATCCCGAAAAGCGATACAAAAATAAAAATACCCAAGGCCACGGTAAAACCGGTAAGAAAAGTACGCAACTTGTTCTTTTGAATGGTCTTGAATATTTCTTTCCAAGTATCTAGACTAAACATACTGGGACGCCCTTACTTGTTCTACTTTTTTGTCTTCTACGATCACACCGTCTTTTAGATGTACGATGCGCTTGCACATATGCGCAATATCTTCCTCGTGGGTGACCACTAGAATGGTGTTGCCGGCATCGTTGATTTTCTGTATCAAATCCATGACCTCATACGATGTGGTACTGTCCAAAGCTCCGGTAGGCTCGTCCGCTAAAAGTACCTTGGGTTCGGCAGCCATGGCCCTGGCTATGGCAACACGTTGTTTTTGACCACCGGAAAGTTCGCTGGGCAAATGTGTGGCCCATTGCTTGAGACCTACTTGCTCTAAATATTTCAAGGCTTTTTCCTGACGCTCCTTTCTGTTTACCCTTTGATAGTATAAGGGCAATGCTACATTTTCCATCGCGCTTTTATAGTTGATCAAGTTGAACGATTGAAAAATAAAGCCCAAAAATTTATTCCTGTAATTGGCCGCCTTGGTCTCGTTCAAGTTTTTTATGGGCACACCGTCCAAGGTATAGGAGCCTTCATCCAATTCATCCAACATGCCCAAAATGTTCAAGAGTGTAGATTTGCCCGAACCTGACGACCCCATAATGGCTACAAGTTCACCTTCTTCAACAGAAAAATTTATTCCTTTTAAAACATGTAGGGAATTGCTCCCCATTTTATAGGATTTGTGAAGATTTTCAATTTTGATCATGGTCGGTTTTCTTTTTTCTTTGAATTGCTAAATCCGTTAATAGGACTTACAAAGTCCAAAATTGTTACAAGATTTGCTCTAAATTATTTGTTAAAATCAGTTGCCATTTTCTTCTTCCTCTATTTCGTTCCAAACTTTTATCTTATCATCTGCGGTCACACCTGATTTTACCTCAACGAAAATACCGTCACTTATCCCCAATTCAATATCTTTTCTTTCGAATTGCTGATCTCCTTTTTCAATTTCCACAAACGGTTTTTTCGTTTCCTTATCAAACTGGACCAAGGCTTCTTTTATAGACAATACACTATCTACCCTAGCCAAGATAATTGATGCATTGGCACTAAGGCCTGCTCTGATAAAAACCGAATCCTGTTTTTTTAGAGTACCCTTGATCTCAAACTGAATGGCCCCATTCTCTGTTTTGCCTTTGGGTGCGATATAGTCCAATACCGCGTCAAATTTTAAATCTTCAATTGCCCCTACGGTAATTTCCAAAGGAAGGTTTTCTTTTATTTTGCCCACTTCCGACTCGTCCACTTTTCCTTCAAATATCATTTTATCCACATCAGCTATAGCTGCTATGGTCGTACCTTCGTTAAAATTGTTGCTTTCTATGACCTGATTACCTACTTCTACGGGTACTTCCAAAACCATACCGCTGACGGTTGCCCTAATTTGGGTGTTGGCCGCATTACCATAGCCCCTGGCAGTACCCGTTTTTACGATTTCATATCCTTTATTTGCAGCACCATAAGCCTGTTTTGCTTGGTCGTACGATACCTGGGCACGCTCCAAATCCACTTGAGAAATCACCCCTTTATCAAACAGGCCTTTTTGCCGTTGCAAATTTCTATTTTGGTCGTTCAAAGCAATTTTTGCTTCATCAATCGCATTTTTGGCATTGTTCAGGGCATTAAGATTTGGAACCACTTTTATCTTACAAATTAAATCGCCGGATTTCACATAATCACCGCCCTCAACAAAAACCTCCTCGATGACTCCCGAAATATTGGGTTTTATAAGAACTTCTTCTAAAGGCAGAATACTACCGGTAGCAACCGTTTTTTTAATAATGGTTCTGGTCGATGCCTTATCGGTTTCATAGACTGTTGGGTCTTCTGAATTTTTTTGATACAGGTAATACATTGCCCCGCCAAATAAAACTACGATTAACAATAAAATAATTCTGGTTATTGATTTTTTCATATTCCGATTGGTTTAAATATATCTGATTGATGTAATTATTCTGTTCTGAGTGCCTCGATAGGCCGTACTTTAATTGCTTTGTTCGCAGGAATAAAACCTGCCAATAAACCTGAAACAACCAGTATAACGAGAGCGATTAAAACTACTCCTATACTAACACTGGGGTTCAGGAACATATCTACCGGGCCAACGGAATCTAACAGCGTATTTATACCATAAATAAAAAGTGCCCCAAAAATGATACCTACCATTCCCGATATAATGGTAAGAAAAATAGACTCCATCAATATTTGCAATTTAATAGACCAAGGGTTCTCTCCCAGAGCCCTTCGAATACCAATTTCTTTGGTACGCTCCTTAATAACGATAAGCATTATATTACTAACACCAATTATTCCCGATATGAGTACTAAAATCCCAACAAAATATGCTATGAACCGTAAGGCCCCGAAAAGACTTTCAACCCTGTTGAATTGCTCATACAGGTCAAAAAAACCAATAGCACGTTTATCGTCAGGATGTACTTTTCTGCTTTGCTTTACCGTTTGGATGATTGATTCGCTGAGTTCACTTATTGAACTTCCATCCTTTGCCGTTATTGCCATCCAACCCACATTATCGGACTGATTGAAAGCGAGGGAAAATGTAGTAAAAGGCATGAAAATCTCCCGCTCACTATTCTCGCCACCGCCATTACTGGTTTTTTCTTTATAAGTACCCACTACCATAAAATTTATGCCACTTATTTTAAGGTATGTACCCAATACTTCTTCGTCTTCATCATATAAATCTTGACGAATACCATCCCCGATGACCACTACTTTTCGTTTTTTTTCAATATCGTTATAATTAAAAAAGCGACCATGAGCTACATAAATAGGGTTTTGCTCAATGATTTCTGGGTAATCACCGAATATTCTATATTGTCCGCTTTCAATGCCCCTGATTACATTATCGCCTTCTGATCTTCTAAGACTGTTTCTAGGGGAAATTATACGTAATTCAGGAACATTTCTACGGATCAGCTCAACATCGCCCAATTTAAAATTGAAATCCCTACCTTCCGGAAGCCCCTGATAAGCCATTGTCGTGGTTTCTGTCCACATAAACATAGTATTTGTGGCCACACCATTAAAGTCTTGTCGAATACCATTTTCAAGCCCTTTTCCCGCAGCCAATAAAATAATCAAAATAAAAATACCCCAACCCACACCGAATGCAGTAGCAACCGTTCTTAGCATGTTGCTAGAGAGCACTTCCAATATTTCTTTCCAACGATCTTTGCTAAACATGCTTTATTCTATTTTTACACTGGCTTACTACAAAACCATAAATATATTATTCATCCCGTAAGGCTTCGATTACCTGAACCTTAACAGCCTTCCATGCAGGAAAAAAACCCGCCAGAGCACCTACTACAATGAGTAAAATAACAGTAGAAAAAGCCACATTGAAGTTTACCGATGGATTTAGGACATAATCTACCTCTACATGCGGGCCTACAAGTTCTAAAAGCCCCATACTGAATATTAGTCCCGCAAAACCCGCGATTGCGGTTACAAAAATCGCCTCATGCATTATCATAACTATAATTGACCATGGTTTGGCACCTAGAGCTTTTCGTATGCCTATTTCGCGTGTGCGTTCTTTTACAACGATCAACATGATGTTACTAACACTCACTACACCTGCGATTATCGTCAAGAGACCAACAACCCAAAAAAAGAGTTTGATTCCCCCTATTAATGCATAGTAGCGTTTGGCTTCTTGGATAGGGTTCCAAATACGAATGGCACGCTCGTCCTCGGGAGATACATTGTGTTTTTGCTTAAGATACCGCATTAACTGATCGGTGAAAACAGTATTGTTGGCTACCATTTCATCAAAAGATTCTAGCTCGGGCAGCATAAAATTCATATTATTGATTCTATCTGCCCCATTAAAGGTTAATTGTGCCGTTGTTATCGGTACGAAGATACGCTCCTCCTCTCCTTCGTTCTCGCCATATTCGCCAAAGACCCCAACGACCTTGAAACCAGCACCCGATATCGTCAAATACTCCCCTATCGGAGTTTCGATATCCCCAAATACTTCTCTTTTGATTTTATTGCTAATGACCGCAACTTTGGCATTTTGCCGTACGTCAGTTTCGTTAATATATCTACCTTCCGATAAAAATTCGTTTTCTATTGTTTGTAAATCCCCATTTGTACCAGCTAAATTATATACCAACAAATCATTTTTATAAACCACTTGTACATCCCTTGGAAAAAACAAAACCGATGCCTTTTCAAAATCGGTATTCATTGATGTTGTAATGGTCTCAAAATCCCCATTACGAAGTTGTATTTGCCGACCCGGATTAAGACCTTTGTACTCTACGGTGGTTCTCCTTGGCCAAACCCATAAACTAGTCGCAGCGTCCTCTTTAAATTCGGCAGCTATGCCATTTCTCATTCCCTGACCAAAACCCAATAAAATTACAAGTATAAATATTCCGGAAGCTACGGAAAGACCGGTAAGGAAAGTGCGAAGTTTATTTTTTCGAATGGTATCGAAGATTTCCTGCCATCTCTCGATATCGAACATATGGTGATTGTTTAGTGATTGATTGATGTATAGCGCATACTATATAATAGTAGACTACACCAACGGCAAATCTGTTACACTATATATCTTAAAATAATGTTAAAAAATTAGTTTCTCATTTTTCTATAGATAAAATAAAACAGTCCGGCCACAAGAATATATGGGATTGCCATTAGATAAACAATACCGTTATTGATGCCTTCAGCAGTTTTACCGCCTTCCTCGCTTTCCAGTACAGCACGGCACATAGCGCACTGTGCCTCTACCGACTGGGAGAAAAGCAAAACAAGCAACACAACAAATAAAATCTTTTTCATTTCTTAAACTACTTAGCCCAACGATCGCAAAGACGTGTATCAATTTGCATAATAGGGTGAAATCATGATGTAGACCACTACCCCGGTTATGGCAACATACAACCAAATGGGAAACGTGATCTTGGCCAATTTTCTATGACTCTCAAATTTCTTTAAATACGCCCTCGCATATGTTTTTAGAACCAAGGGAATAATGGCTATCGATAAAAAAATATGACTGATCAATATAAAATAGTACACATATCTTATGATTCCTTCTCCTCCAAAAGCGGTGGACTCCGATGTCATGTGATAGCCGATATACATTAATAAAAAAAGCAAGGACAATGCAATACACGTTGTCATCAATTTTTGATGTAGTTCCCGCTTTCCGTTTTTTATCGCCCAAACCGCCACTATCAATAAAACGGCCGTTAAACCATTTATGGACGCGTATATGGGGGGGAGAAAACTCAAAGGCTCTACGTTCGGTATTTTTACTCGAAACAAAAGTGCCACGACAACTGGTACTATTATTGACACAATAGTTATAAGTGTATTGAATTTTTTCTCCTTTGCAGCAATGGTATCCATAATTATTCCTCCAATAATTTTTTGATATCCTGCTTTAAAATGGATATCTGTTCTTTCTCACCGTCCTTGTTTACCCCTTTTTCCTCAGCGACCATTCCCCGATAATAAATTATGGGGTTACCAAACTTGTCTTTGCGTGAACGTATATAACCTTGTTTATCAACC
This sequence comes from Costertonia aggregata, assembly GCF_013402795.1. Classification (GTDB taxonomy): domain Bacteria; phylum Bacteroidota; class Bacteroidia; order Flavobacteriales; family Flavobacteriaceae; genus Costertonia; species Costertonia aggregata. The sequence continues at coordinate 861,203 of NZ_CP058595.1, forward strand.
AAAGCGAACATTCCCGAATGCTCAAACCCGCCGGCAACTTTATCATTTTCTTCGGCGCCCAAATAAAAGCCATTATTTGCTAAATTATATACAGCCTCTCTATCCCCGGTAAGCAAATGCCAATCCAAATCTGTAATCCCATACTTTTCGGCATACTCTTTTAACACCTTTGGCGTATCGTATCTTGGATTAATGGTAAATGAAGCTACTCCGAACGCATCGGAATCCTTGAATTCGTCTTGAATACTTATTAGATTATCGGTCATAATAGGACATATGGTGGGGCAGGTGGTAAAAAAGAACTCTACTACATAAACCTTGCCCAAATAATCTGCGTTTGATATCACCAAACTATCTTGGTTGATAAACTCAAAAGCCGGGACCTTTCTCTTGTTGCCTTTGCTATCTTTTACATATTCAAGATAAATGGGGCTTGCGGTACCGCTCATTCGGTCGCTTTCGACAATAGTGCCTTGTTTTATCCTGTTGATAATCCTTGGTATAAAAATGATTCCAAAAACCAATATTATCAATGATACCCAAACATATGTATATTTTTTATTCATATTATTTTTTTCGGTCAGATGTATTCTTTTTGAGTGCCAAACGATACTCGGCCAAAATGATTTTTACATCATCTTCCATTTTATTGTTGAGTTCAGCTACTGACGTGGTATTGAACCCATATTTTAACCCTTCGTCTTCATCATCTGACCTACCCCTCAAGTTATTATCCTTATCAATTATAAACACGTAAGGGGTACCAAGGTTTTCATCTAAGGTAATATTGGACTCTAAACCCGAAAATAGGGTTCTTATGTTTTGTTCGTCACTATGAACAAATTTCCATTTTTTCACATCGGCCAGTTCGCCTAGCTCTGCTTTGAGTTTCTCGACTTCTGACTCGGTCCCGTGCGGCATGACCATCACAAATTGAAAGTCCTTGAACTCGTAAAAACGTTTGTATATTTTTTGATTTAAATTAAAGGCATTACCCTTTTTCTGGCCCACGTCATTTCCCAAAAAACCCAAAACGGTAATCTTTTCCTTAAAGGTTTGGCCGGCATCCAAGAGGCTTATATCGGGTACATTTTTGGTAACTATGGCCAACTTCCCAAAGTTGGTAACCCCCGAAGCAAAAAACAGATATACCACGATGGGCATTACAAATAAAACAACTAAAACAAAGGTCTTTTTCAATAGCTTAAATTATAGTACAAAAATAAAAAAGACGGCTCTAAAGACCGTCTTTTAATACTGTTAATTATACGTTAGAAATCTATTTTTATAAAGCCGTCCTTGAAGACGTTATAAATATAATCCGCTTCAAAAAGGAGTATAAAGACCAAATAGGCCACCAAAAAAATAGGAGTCCAAACTATGGCTCTACGCAAGGAGCTTTTTTCATCCCTAAGGTGCATAAAGTCCCATGCGATGTAATATGCTTTTACCAATGTTAAAATGATGAATATCCAATTCAACAATTTCATGCCTAGAAAGGTTCCTTTGACCAAAACTGCAGGTTTCATAATACCCAAGGCTACCTCAATAGCGGTTACTACGGAAAGGAATATCAAAACACCCCATATTTTCTGGGTATTGGACTTAAATTTTAGTAGCCCCCTGAATATCTCTAATTTATGTTCGTGTGCCATTTCTCAATTTATAATTTAAATACTATTCAATAGATTTTTACTTTACGATACGTCGTCTAAGATCAAACCAAATAGAAAAACGTAAATACGAATACCCACACCAAATCTACAAAGTGCCAGTACAACCCTACTTTCTCTACCATCTCATAATGTCCTCTGCGCTCATAAGTACCCAAAACAACATTGAAGAAAATAATGACGTTGATAAGAACCCCGGAAAATACGTGGAAACCGTGAAAACCGGTGATAAAGAAGAAAAAATCAGCAAATAATCTACTACCATATTCATTGCGTACCAGATTGGCACCTTCTACGACCAGAACAGCTTCTTTGAGCTTGGCCAAGGACTGTTCCCTGTTCAATACGGCCTTTTCACCTTCTTCGTTTATAAATTCAGTTCGTATAAGAATGTTCGGGTCAGCTTTGAAACCGGCCACGACCTCCTCTAAATTATAACTGGGCATGTAGCCTTCGTCATAATACCAAATTCCATTTTTATTTTCATGTTTTACCCGCTCTCCCGGTATGGTTTTAGCGAAGTCCCCTATGGCTGCCCTATCTCCTGTATCAGCATTAACAAACTGTAATATTCTACCCCCTTTGGTTTCGAGAGCACCATAATCCCCTTTGATAAAAGTAGCCCATTCCCAAGCTTGCGAACCAACGAATATAGCACCGCCGATAATGGTCAAGAACATATACCATATTACGGCATTCTTTTTATTATTGTGCCCCGCATCAACGGCCAATACCATAGTTACCGAGGACATGATCAGAATAAATGTCATAAAGGCAACATAGTACATAGGGTAGTTACCATGAAAAAAAGGCACGTGAGTAAATACCTCATCGGCGATTGGCCATGTTTCTATAAACTTAAATCTAGAAAAACCATAGGCGGCCAAAAAACCGGAAAAAGTCAAGGCATCCGAGACCAAGAAAAACCACATCATCAATTTTCCATAGCTAGCTCCTAAAGGTCTGTTGCCACCTCCCCAAACATTTTCTTCTGCACCTGTTGTTACCGTTGAGTCCATATACTACTATCGTATTAATAAAAGTTTCACAAATTTATAGTTTTCTTCGTTCAAACGAAAAACTAATTAGCATCAAAAACCGACTTTCTAGTTATTTATTATCGAAAGAAATAAAAAAACAATATTAAATACACCCATAAAAAGTCTAAAAAGTGCCAAAAAGTGGCTCCTATTTCCAAACCGACCATATCATCTGGTGTGTATTTTCCCTTGGTTTGATTAAAAATCACCACCAATAAAGAAATAATTCCCGCTACCACGTGTGCAATGTGCACGGCAGCAATGAGAAAAATATAGGAGAGCGTTATATTACTTGTGGGGCCCGTAAAATAATATCCACTGCCTATCATCTCTGAAAAGCCCCTAAATTGCAATAAGATAAAAGCAATACCAAGCCCCAAGGTAACCAACAGCCAAGTGGTGCTTCGTTTTTGTTTATTGGACTTCAAAGCCATTTTGGCAAAATAATATGTGACGCTGCTGAATATGATGATTACCGTACTTACGAAAAAAGACTGTGGCAGTTCAAAATCCTGCAGCCAATCTTCCCTGGTACTACTTACAATGTAAGCGCTCGTCCAACCTGCAAAACCCATTAACAAGCTCACAATACCAAACCAAAGCATCATTTTTTTGGCCCTGTCACTCTTTTCCTTTTCCGTACCTTTTGTTAAATCCATCCTCTCTATATAAACTTATCCACCACGTAAACTACCTGCATCAATGTAATATAGCTTACACTGGCCAACATTAAGCTACGTGCCGATTTATTGTCTTTTCTCGTAAACAGGCGCAATGCAAAAACCAACATCACCATTCCCATCAAAAATATAACTATCGCCGCCACGATCGATAATTGTAACCTACCGGTTATACCAAAAACGGGGATTATTGAAATGACTATCATCCAAATGGTGTACATAATTATTTGTAGTGCCGTGCCCTTATCTTTTTTTCCGGTAGGCAACATTTTGAATCCGCCACGTTTGTAATCGTCATCCAACATCCAACCCAAAGCCCAAAAATGTGGGAACTGCCAAAAAAATTGAATCATAAAAAGAGTTCCCGGTTCAATGCCAAAATCGTTCGTTGCCGCCACCCAGCCCAACATAAAGGGAATAGCTCCTGGGAACGCCCCAACAAATACCGCTAGTGGCGTTTTCGTCTTTAAGGGTGTATACACGCTAGTATATAAAAAAATAGATATAGCACCGAACATTGCGGTTTGGGGGTTTAGAACATACAGTGCGATGACACCGAGCACGGTCATGGTAATTGCGATGGACAATGCGGTGTTCACGGTCATGCTACCGGCTGGTATGGGCCGATTTTTGGTGCGGTTCATCAATGCATCCAAATCTTTCTCAATAACCTGATTATAGGCATTTGATGCGCCTACCATACAATAGCCGCCAAAGGCCAATAACAATACCGAAGTGAGCTGTATTTCAGTAGCACCTAAAAAATAACCGGCAATCGAAGAGAAAACAACACTTACCGCCAACCTTGCCTTGGTGATTTCCTTAAAGTCCGTAAAAACCAAAGATAAAGGGGAGGTTTTTGCTGTATTGACCGCAGTCTTCATGCACATTTTTTATTGGTTGGCAAAGATACGCCCCAAACCCATTTTTTGCAACCAAATGCAGAGGTTTATGTTATTTTTGACAAACAGTGCGTCTAAGCATTAAACCCACATTATGAAAACAAAAAAGAAATTCATTTTAGCCCTATCCACGGTATGTACAACCCTTTTACTGAACGCACAACAAAAAAAGGTTACGATTACCGTTGACACCTTATCAAGCCAAGTCTACATGCTAACGGGACAGGGAGGAAATATTGGTATTTATGTTGGCGAAGACAACGTATTCATGATCGATGACCAATTTGACCGCCTGAGCGATATGATAAAAACCACTATTGCCCAACTAACGGATAAGCCCATTGCTTTTCTATTCAATACACACATGCACGGGGACCATTCCGGGGGCAATGCGAAATTTAATTCCGAACACACTACTTTGGTGGCGCACGATAATGTAAGGAAGCGAATAAAAAGCAACCAAAAAATGAAATTGGAGAACAATACCATTATCAAGGAGTATTACGAAAAAATGTTACCCGAAGTTACGTTTTCGGACGATATCACTTTTCACGATGGCGATGAGACCATTATGGGGTTTCATGTGCACAATGCCCATACCGATGGTGATGCCATGATATATTTTATGAAAAACAACGTGTTGCACATGGGCGACACCTACTTTTCAGGTCGATATCCTTTTATCGATTTAAATAGCGGTGGTAGTATAACAGGTTATATCGCAGCACACAAAAAGGCTTTGATGCTTATAGATGATGAAACTAAAATCATCCCCGGTCATGGTAAACCATCCAACAAAAAGGAACTTGAAACATATGTAGGTATGTTGGAAGAAATAAAAATGAAAATCGATGCGGAAATTACCAAAGGGGCATCACTCAACGAAGTAAAAACAAATTCAAGCTTAAGTAAAGCCTATGACGAATCGCACGGAAGCGGATTCATAAATCCCGAAAAATTAAGGGAGACCTTTTACAAAAGCTTAAAATCAGTGGAATAAACAGTATTAGAAAAAAATCTCCAAAAAATAATCCAAATATATTTTGGCTGTAGCCCAAAAATAAAAATCCCGAGTCAAGACTCGGGATTGTTTATGATTCATTTTGAATGGATTCTTATTGCAACTTAAAGTTTATCGGAATACTGAAAGGTACACGCACCGCTCTACCCCTTTGTTTTCCTGGAGTCATTTTAGGCAATTTACTAATGATTCTAGCGGCCTCTTTCTCCAAGTTCTTGTCCGGCCCCCTCATACGTACACCACCGATACTACCGTCTTTTTGAATGACGAACATCACGCTTACCCTTCCTTGTACACCCATTTCTTGTGCAATTTCTGGATAACGAAAGTTCTTTCTAATGTGCTTGTTCATCATTTCTTGAAAACAAGCCCTTTTGTTACTGGCACTTTCACAACCGGGAAAAACCGGCACGTCCTCAATAACCGCAAAAGGTACATCAACATCTTCCTCGACTTCTTCTACTTCAACATCTTCGACTTCCATCACCTCATCCTCTTGGCTGGTTTCGGTAGATTCGATTACCGTTTCCTCAACTTCTTCCTCGTCTTCGACAACCTCGATTACCTCGGGTGCCGCTGGCGGTGGCGGTGGCGGTGGCGTCTTTATCTGTTCGGTCATGGGAACTTCCTCATCCAACTGATCCTCAACATTCAATGATATGTCATAATCATTGTTATCGTCATACGTTTTCCATTCCAAAGCTCCATAAATCAGAGCCATTACAACAGCTAGACCGATAACAAAATATAAACTGCTATTTCGCCTCAAATCAGCTTTAGGATTCTTTTTTAGTTCCATCTTACAAAATTTTAATGTTCGCTAATTTAATTATTTATTTTATACAAAAGCAACTAATTGCCCTATTTTAATACACTTTTGGATGCAAAAAACAGTTTAACCACAACCGCCCCGGCAAATGCACCTAAACTATTTGCCAGTGCATCGTAGACATCCCCGCTTCTATTCGGAAAAAAATTATATTGCAAAATTTCAATAACCATACCATATGTTATGGCAAATAACAGGCTTATCATCAAAACAGGTAATATTTTGTTTCTTTTATCAAAAAATCCCAAAAAAAAGAAAAAACCCAAAAATGTTGCCACAAAATAAAATATGAAATGGGCGATTTTATCTTTGTGCGGTATATTCAAATTTAGCCATCCACCACCGCTGTTGGTCAATGTAGCCAAGCTAAGATAGGTTACGGTCGCCATCCAAGAAACAAAAGCAATGCCGGATGTTGCTTTTTTAAGCACCGACCAATGCTTTGTAGTCGGCATCGGTCAACAAACTTTCCACTTCGGACAAATCGCTAATCTTGATTTTTATCATCCAGCCTTCACCATAAGGGTCACTGTTCACTTTTTCGGGCTCGTCCTCCAAGGCCTCATTGAACTCCACGATTTCACCAGTAAGGGGCAAAAACAGGTCTGAAACGGTTTTTACCGCTTCGACCGTACCAAAAACCTCATCTTTGTCCAAAGTCTCGTCCAAGGTCTCAACTTCAACATAAACAATGTCACCAAGCTCACCTTGGGCAAAATCGGTTATGCCTACCGTGGCCATGTCGCCCTCTATACTTACCCACTCGTGATCTTTGGTGTACTTTAATTCTGATGGTATGTTCATTTGTTTTCTATTTGATTTTGAACAAATGTAGATTATTCCATGGCGATTTTCAAGAAAAACCTGAGTTGAAGTTGAGATGGAAAATGTTTTGGATTTCTCAATCGATATGATGCTTCTCGTTTTGAAATGACCCTAGTTACGCTCCGTCATTTTGAACCGAATGCAATGAGTGTGAGAAATCTATAGTATAGATGCCGCAAATTGCTCAATGGCAATATAGATTTCTCGTCGTTTCACTCCGTCGAAATGACTTTTTCAGATTTCTTAATCGTCCCGAAAATTCGGGACCCATTTGAAAAGACTATCGTTTTGTTCTGTCAATTCGAACCTTTCGACTGCGCTCAAGATAGGCTCCGTTGAAAAATCTTAGAGTCTTTGGATTTCTCACTCGATGCGATGCATCTCATTTCGAAATGACAAGAAGTATACAAGATATCAATTCCCAAAATTATAACGCAACGTAAAGCCCGTATTGATAGTAGTCTGCGGAAAGGCCGTAGAAACCGCAAATTCCGAAAAGGCATGATCGTAGAAAAAGAGTGCGTTCAGGTTTTTGCTCAAAGCGTAATCTGCCGTAAATTTAAACGAGAACAGGTTCTGCCCCGAGGTCACTTGGTTGTTATCGATATCCAAATTGCGTATTATGGTAATGTTATCCCTAAGGGTCAAATCGGCCTTTAGGTTTAAATCCCCTTTTAAGCGCTGTTTTTGCCCCCCGATATTGGTAACCAACTTTACGTCCTTAAAGCGATAGCCCAGACCTACAGTATATTCTTTACCGTTTATCTCGGTCATTAGGCTATTGTCTAAACTCAGGGAGAGCACCCTATCCGTTCGTACTTCGGCCAAAACGCTCAACGAGTTTTTCATTTCAAAATCTACGCGCACCAATGGGTTAAAGGCGTCGTTCAAAGTTACCGTGTTCAAAATCAGGTCTGGTAACAAATCTTCATTTTCAGTATTAAAATTTCCGTTTTCTTTTTCCAAATTGGTCTGAAAAGAGTTGATGCTGTATGCCGCCCGATACCCATGGCTTAATGAAAATCGTTTGAATTTTTTCTTGAACCATTTATTTTTCATCAACCCTGTATATTTTACATTCCAGTTAGGGATAGGGATATCCCGAAACGCATCCAAATTTACCCGGTTCACATCTTGGCCTGTATAGGCTGCGAAGAAAGCCGGTAATAAAACATCTTGCTGGGTTTTCCCGTAACGTTGGGGAAAATTATCATCGTCTAAAGTTCCTGGAACCTGTCCCCTATCGGAGACCAACCTGTTGGCGATTATAATTCTATTTTGTTTGAATGTCTCGAAAAGTTCCGAATTGAATTCATCACTTTTCTTAAAAGCAGTACCTATCATCATCGTCGAGATACTAAAGTTCCCAATATTATTGCCCAATAGTTGATTGTACTCTCCATTTTCAATATTAAAACTCTCCTGATAACTATCGGAATATTGCCTATCGGCAGAAAGATCTATGGTCAAATCTTTTGTAGGTTGAGCCGTTGCCGTCAGATTTAATATTTTATTGGTACGTTCAATATATTGTTCATTAAACCTTGAGAATTCAGTAAGCCAACCATTACGAGCCGCTTCAAAACGCACATCGGCCTGACTACCAAAAACAAATCCCAACGAGGGTCTTGTTGTACCGATAAAACCAACACTTTGCGTGTATCCAGGCAATACCTTACCATTGTTCTCGCTATAGTTGATATTTAAACGTTTTACCATAGTAACAACATCTATAACCGTATTGTACAACCCGCTGGTCTTCCCTTTTGGTTTCTTTGCATCCTCCTTGGTATTGCCCGCTTTATCCCTTCGCACGGGTTGTCTGGCATTGGCCTCTTTCCCCGAACGTTTTTTTAGCCCCAATACATCATAAAATTTTTGCAGGGTCAAGTTTGCGGTCAAGTTATGTGTATTTGCATTCTGTATCGTATTAATTTGCGCTCCAGGTCCTAATTCCTCTTCGGCAACCTCTGCAATAGCATCACCGCCACGTTGCCAATCAAAATTGCTGGTGTACGAGTATTGCGCATTTATAAAGTCCAACGCCGGTATTTTATTGAACGGTAAATCATAGTTCAACTGCATTTGTTGGGCGTGCCGATTGGGCTCGCCAATATCAAAGAAACCGTCCCATAAATCCAAAGCCTCGTTTATTCCCGATTCATCATTGCCTTCCTCGTTAAAATAGTTACGGACAATATTATTGTTACTCGCCGTTAAATTTAATCGCAGGGATTTGCTCAAACTATAGTTTACGGCATATTGCCAATTGAACAGGTAGTTGCGTTGCTGCAATAAAGGTAGTTCCAATCTATCAACACCTGGCTCCAATACGTCTCTAAAACGTTGTTGGTTGAAAGAGCGGTTTAAGTTTGAATTGACCGATACACTGGTTGGCAATAGATTAAAATTCAAATCTTTTAACCATTTCCAATACTTACCTGTAAAAAGGGAGTCTTTTTTTGCAAAAGGGGCTACTTCAACAGGTTTAAAATTATGATTGTACACAAACCCGGTCACTACGTTTTGATCGCGCAGACTGGCTATCTCAAAGTCCCGATGATCCGTTTCGTTATATGAATAGTTAAAAGTAAAGTTCTCGATATCGTAAAAATTGGCATCGGCCTCCTCACCTCGCTCCTTTCTTACCCCAATCAGGTTGATACTTGTACGCTTGGTATAATCCTCTGCTTGTTCTTGTATGGTTTCCGCATCTTCAGGTGTGTCCGCCGCCGCTATTCTATCTTCCAATCGTAAATCATCATATACGGGATCAAACTCGGGTGTAATGATCTGCTCGGCAATACCATAGTTAAAAGGTATGGTGATTCCCCATTTTTTTGGCAATAACTGTCCCACATTCACATTCGTGACCACATCATAGGAGATAGCATCTTCCCGAGCCCTTTCATTGGGCATTTGATCTATGCCACCAAACCCTGAAGTGCTTTTACTCCCCGTTGCCGATACGTTGGCAAAATCGGCCATGTTCGCGTCAATAGCGGCAACTGCGGCCCATCCCCCATTATTGTCCAAACCTGCCAAACGCAATTCATTGAACCAGACCTCGCCACGGGCGGGAATATTATCCGTATTCTTGATACCTACCATCATTCCGCGAATACTTCCCAAGGATGGGTTACCGCGAATACCAATCCTGTGCGCCCCAAGAGTTCTTGGCGCAAATTCCGGTACCGGAACCGGCTCTCCATCAATAATATCATAATAGGTCACCTCACTCAATGTCTGGTTGGCTATCCCTAGGGATTTTACTTTTTTCAAGGCATCCAACGATATGTTGATCTCATTGACATCGGGCCAAATTTCCTCGGCAGTCAGTGCTCCAAAAGGGGTAAACTGCAATGGCAGTTCTATTTGATAAAAATTCTCGGAGAAGTCCGTTCCTATCCGTAGGAAACCTACCAAGGGCGTATCATCATCGGAATAGTCGGTATCAATTATCTTTTCAGCATGCATGAACATTCTAAGGCGTTCATATTGCCTCATATCAATATTCACATTTTTGAACACCCCTCTTGAATCTTCGGATTCCAAATTTTCCACGACAAAAGAAAGGGACTGTTCATTTTGACGGATTATCGTGTTGTTGTTGTTCAACCGTTCCCGAACCACGCCTGGTGGAAGCACATATGGGATAGGTGTTCTATTTTCGTTTTCTTCAATATTGACCGCATTTACGTCGGTCGTTGTGTTATCATCGGAAGGGTCGGCATCAATACTGGCATCTTGTAACGTACGGGTATAGGCACGCCAGTCGCCACGAACCAAATCTAAGGTCGCAAAACGAAGCACGGTAGGCCCTGTGAAACCTGTTAAATACATACGCATAAAACTAATGGACCTAAAATCAGTAATGCCACCGATAGCATCGGTAAAATCGGTCAACGGAATTTTATATTGAATCCAACGCCTATTTAAACTCCTACCATCGGGAACTTCCCCGGCCGGCACCTGTTCGGTTTCCAAGATATCGGTAACATATTGATCGTTAATCGTAGTATTCGGTTTGATCTGGATACGATATTCGTAATAACTGTTTACCGTATTCATGGTCAAATCCCTATCTACATCCTCTACATCGGGCAAGGTGGTCGAGCCTCTATCGGTCTGCGTTACTTCGACCGGGGAGTTTCCTTCCAAGTTGTTATAATCCAAGTAACGTTCCAAAACGTTACCTTCCCTTGCCAGATAATATTGATAATTGTCCAAGGCAGGGTCGAGGCCGGTATTGTTGGAGTACACTGCGCCCTCTTCGGCATCAGGCAGTCCGTCAAAACCGATATCCTGCAAATCCCTGCTGGCCTCATCGGCATCAAATGCATATACTAACGATTGTGTTGACGGTGTTTCCCCCCAAGAAGTCGATGCTACCAAATCGTTACTGTTTACTCCGGGAAGGCCATTTTCGTACTGCTTTCTACCATCTTTCAAGATATCCTCGGAGATATTGCCCAGATTTATGACCAATTCTCCCGGCGAATTTGTAATTCCATCAACATAGGGGTCCATTACCCAAAACTGAACAAACTCTACGTTGGATTGTTCAAAATTGGTACTGCTCAAAGGCCGCATAATCCCTGCCCATTTGTTTTCCGGTACCTCGGTATCAAAATTAGGGTTGTTGTTGTATGGCCCTTTTACATTAGGGTAATAATTGATGTTCAAGGTATTCTGGGCCTGGGTCTGCCCCTGAGCCACATCTTGATTGAACAATCTATTGATAAAAATCTGGCGGGTCTCGTTGGACGACACGTCACTATCCGAAACTCCCGAAGGCCTTTGGTTTCGGCTATAAAAGATACGGTCAATACTATACCACGCCATTTTTGCACGGCCATAACCATTTAACAAATTATCCGGATCTGTTGGCGAACTCCCTGACAATTGTCCACCCGGTGCAAACTCCAATGGTGTACTCGCCAAGGTCCACCCTAAAAAAGAACGGATATCTATAAGTGCCTGTGCACCTTCAAAATCATCCAAGTATGTTGTGGTTTCCCCGTTAAAATCCGCATTTTTGGGAGAATTGGGCTTTAAAAAGGCCACTTCCCCACGAACGGAAACATTAGAGGGTACATCTGTATCAATATTTGGGAGTTTGTTCGCCAAACGGGTCAAGAAAGGTACTTCAGTAGAAAAATTACCGTTTAGGCCAAAAATGGTATTGTTCACAGGTTCTATACCAAAATTGGATTTTTGGGTCAAAGGTCGCTCGTTAAGGTTCAATAAAGTAGCTCCCAATAGAAAGTTCTCATTGACCCTGTGCTCGACATTGATTCCCGTAAATCGCCTGGTCTGTTGTCCGAAGACCGCATTATTTTCTACGGATATATTTATGGGCGTATTCGAGGCCTCTAAACTGGGGTCTAAAAGCTGTACGGTTCCCGCCTGATAATTTACCGTGTAATCAATACCTTCTTGCAATTGCCTACCACCGGCCGTAACACGAACCGACCCTCTTGGAACATTGAACGCCCCAATGGGAATACCATTGTTCCCCTCGGATTTATAACGCCCGGTCAATTGAAACCTATTTTTTTCGGCATCCTGCAACGAAGCCGCCTTGGTCTTCGCATACATGTTACGGAAGACGTATTTTTGTTGATTCTCATTATAACCTTGGTCATTCTCAACATTATAAACACCACCACCCAATAAATCAAACAGATACTCCCCGAAAGGCTCCACTTTAGTAAAAATAATACGCCCGGATTGCGTGTCTACCGTCCTGCCAGGAACAAAATCAAAAAAACCGTCACCGCCCGGCTGCACATCATTGTAAACATTTAAACGGTCCAAATTAAAAACGTCCAAAAGAATTCGTTCTTCCAGTGGTTTTCCATTCGGTCCATTTGAACCTGCTGGAAAAGGCTCTACCGGAGTAATATAATTTCTTGGCGTGGGGTCCGAGTACAAGATGTTCAATTTAAAATCCTCTTGACTCAATCTAAATGCGCCCGTTGCATAGATGTTCTTCATCATCAAATCCCAAATAGGATCGGTAACATTGGTAATGTTACTTTTGAGTAATTTTAGCACCAACGTATTGTTGCTAACCACTGGATTAACACCTTGAGATACCGTGGTGGCATCCAAACCGCCATTGGCGAACTCCCCAACTTGAAAAACCTGACCATTGAAAATATACTGATAGGCGACGGCCAAAACCTCATCGTTGCTCAATCTTTGGTTCAATGAAATATAACCTAACTGTGTATCAAATTGATAATCCCTATTGGGTTCCAGCTTTCTAGCATTTTCCAAAAAGGCATAATCAAACCCTTGTTGCGGTGTATAACCAGGTATATTGAACCCTGCCTCCACAGTTGCAATATCACGTATTGAAGAAGTCAATGCTCCCCCATTGGCAATTAAAGCAGGATCGTAATTGTTCGCATTATTCCTTGGGAGATCATTTGGGCCATTAGGATTTGTATTGAAAAAAGTTCCTGTCACCCCTTCTAGCCTACCTGCCCTTGTGGTTCTTTCCAGAGGACTAGGGTTTAGAACATCAAACTCACCTAAATCTTGAAGGGCCACGATATTCCTAACGTTTGTTGTTTGCTGGCTCCTATTGGTCACCCAAACCTCTATTCTGGTAATTTGCACCTGACTTTGTACAAAGGGGTATTTCTCTAGCGCACTATCGTAATTATCCCTAAAATATTGCGATAAAAAAAAGTGTTTGTCCTCGTCGTAGTCCAAAGCGGTCAGGGAAAAATCATTTAAAGTACCACCACCCTGTGCGACTACCGTGTTACTTTGAGAGCGCTGTTCGGAAAAGACCGCCGTTACCGTGGTTCTCCCAAACTGCAATTGTGTCTTTACCCCAAAAAGGCTTTGCGCTCCCTGTATCAAAGAGCTGTTCAAGGGCATATTCACGTTACCCACTTCAATCTTACGTAAAATATCGTCCTCGGTAGGGGTATAGTCCAATTTCACCAAATTCTGAAAATCAAAAGTGGCCTCGGTATCATATCCGGCGGTTACTTTTAATCGTTCCCCGATGCTGCCCAACATACTCAAACTTATACGCTGATCAAAATCAAAGGAGGGTACGGTTCTGTTTCTTATAGACCTGGCAGGGTTGTCGTTGCGCTGAATAATCACACCTAAGTCCATAGCAACCGAACCTTGGGGGATTACCTCAATAGTGTTACCCCCAAAAACCGACTCAAAGAAATTATTGTTGATATAAAAGTTAGGCAACAAATTTTTACGCGCCTCTTCACTTCCCTCTTTTTTACCTGTGTATGCGTCGATTTTTTCTTTGAAATAGTCTTTCATAGACTCCTTTCGCACCAAATCACGATACTGTTGGGGGGTTAAAATTATAGGATAGTTTATATCAAAATCACCAACACTCTCCGTATAGATATATCTATCCAGTTTTGGATCATAAGTATATTTGGAAACTACGCTCTGCGGGTTTTGTAACTTTAATTTTCCAAGGGAGTAACCTGTTTTAACAGAATCTTGCCCTTTCTCATTGGTTTCTTGGGCCAAAGAAGTATTTGTGACCGCAAAAAAAACAATGAAAGAGAAAAGAAACTTAAATGTTGGTTTAAGAATTGATTTAGCCCCTGTTTTCAAACTTATTACAAATTTTTAAGCGAAAGTTTTATAATGTCCTCAACGCTTAGTGTGGGGTCTTGGTTGGTTATTTTATCCACTATTTTTTCGGATTGTCTGCGAGCAAACCCAAGAACCTCTAAAGCAGATAACGCTTCTTCTTTGTTTGTATTGTTTGGACTTACCGAAACTTCATCAATATCATATATTTTTAAAACCTTGTCTTTTAGGTCTAGAATCACACGTTGGGCCGTCTTGGCCCCTATTCCCTTAATACCCTGTATTATGGGCACATCCCCCATTGCAATGGCATCCCTAATTTGTACAGGCGATAACGAGGACAACATGGTACGTGCCGTACTGGAACCGATACCCGAAACCGACAATAACAATCTAAAAATTTCACGTTCCGATTTTTCCGCAAAACCGAACAGGGTATGTGAATCTTCCTTTACTTGAAGGTGTGTGAACAGGGAAATGTTCTCCGAGTCGATTAACCGTGAAAAAGTATGCAACGAAATATTGACAAAATACCCTACGCCTGCACATTCAACTATGACATTCGTTGGATTTTTTTCTACCAATTTTCCTTTAAGGTGATGAATCATATTTTGAGTTCAGAGTTTAAATTTTAAAACAATCCCTTAATGACTTCAATGCCAAAAACATAACTACTTTTCTGAAGCGGATTGGCACGAACTGTTCATTATGAGTGTAAATTATCCCTCTACACGTTGGACTTCGCTTTTCTACGCTTTTCCCGTTCTTGTGCATCGATTACCGCCACGGCGGTCATATTCACCATTTCGTCAACACTCGCCCCTAATTGCAGTATATGTACCGATCTACGCAAACCTACCATAATCGGGCCGATTGAATCTGCCCGGTTCAACTCTTTCAAGAGTTTATAGGTAATATTGGCAGATTCCAAATTCGGAAAAATCAAAGTATTTACCTTCTTGCCCGCCAACTTTGAGAACGGAAACTGACTTTGCAAGAGCTCTTTATTCAAGGCGAAATCGGTTTGTATCTCTCCGTCTACCACCAAATCGGGATTGGTCTCATGTAGAATTCTTACCGCTTCCCTCACTTTTTTGGCATGTGGATGCGATGAAGAACCAAAATTGGCATAGGACATTAAAGCCAATACGGGATCAAACCCAAAGGTTGAGGCAACATTGGCCGTCATCCTGGCAATTTCGGCTATTTCTTCGGCATTGGGATCAATATTGATCGAGGTATCCGCCAAGAACAAAGGTCCCCTATCAGTTATCATGATATTGACCGTAGATACCCGTTTCACATTGGATGCTCGGCCGATGACTTCAAAAATAGGTTTTACAACGGTGGGATACGCTCTTGAATAACCGGAAATCATCCCATCGGCATCACCCTCCAAAACCATCATAGCGCCAAAATAATTACGTTCGCGCATTTTGGCCTTGGCACTATAAAATGTAGTCCCGTCACGTTTGCGACCTTCCCAGTATTTTGTCGCATACCTAATCAACTTGTCATTAAAACCGTCTGATTTAGGGTCTATGATGTTTAGATCGGCATCAAATTCGAGTTCGTTCTTCAGCTCCAGTATAATTTCTTTTCTTCCCAATAGAATGGGCTCGGCAATACCTTCTTCATGCACAATTTGAGCTGCTTTCAATACATCCAACTGATCTGCCTCTGCAAAAACTATCTTTTTTGCGTTTGACCTGGCGCGGTTGTGCAATAGCCTTACCACTTTGTTATCATTACCCGATCGCTGTAGCAGTTCCTCTTCATATTTATCCCAATCCTCTATTGGGGCTTTCGCCACTCCACTTTCCATAGCTGCCCTTGCGACTGCTGGAGGAATAACAGAGATCAATCGTTGGTCAAAAGGTTTGGGAATAATATAGTCCTTACCAAAAGTAAGCCGTGTTTCACCATAGGCAATATTTACTTGCTCGGGTACAGGCTCTTTGGTAAGTTCGGCCAACGCCTTTACGGCGGCCATTTTCATTGCTTCATTTATAGAAGTTGCCCTAACATCCAATGCTCCGCGAAATATAAATGGAAAGCCCAAAACATTGTTTACTTGATTTGGATGGTCCGATCGCCCGGTGGCCATAATAATATCCTTACGTGTTTTACATGCCAAATCATAGGCAATCTCAGGGTTTGGATTGGCCATCGCAAATACAATGGGGTTATCTGCCATGGATTTCAACATCTGTGGTGTAACGATATCCGCAATGGAGAGTCCCACAAAAACATCGGCATCTACCATAGCTTCTTCCAAGGTATCTATTTTTCTATCCGAGGCAAATTCCCGCTTTTCCTTCGATAAATTTTCCCTATCGCTGCGAATGACCCCTTTACTATCGAGCATTACGATATTTTTGGAACTGGCCCCAAAAGCTTTGTACAAACGTGTACAGGAAACAGCTGCAGCTCCCGCACCGCTGATTACGATACGAACATCCTCTATCTTTTTTTCCGATAGTTCCAAAGCATTTAAAAGTGCTGCTGCCGAAATAATCGCAGTACCATGTTGGTCATCGTGCATTACGGGGATATCCAGCTCTTCCTTTAATCGCCGCTCTATTTCGAAGGCCTCCGGCGCTTTTATATCTTCTAAATTGATACCACCAAAAGTGGGGGCTATCATTTTTACGGTTTCCACAAATTTATCCACATCCTCGGTATCGAGTTCAATATCGATTCCATCAATATCCGCAAAAATCTTGAAAAGCAAGCTCTTTCCTTCCATTACAGGCTTTGAGGCTTCCGGACCAATATTTCCCAGTCCTAAAACTGCCGTACCATTGGAGATTACGGCCACTATATTACCTTTTGCCGTGTACTTGTAAACATTTTCCTTGTCCTTGGCAATTTCCAAACAGGGTTCCGCAACACCTGGCGAATAGGCCAAGGCCAAATCCCTTTGTGTGGAATAAGGTTTTGTGGGTACTATCTTTATCTTTCCAGGTTGTGGCTTGGCATGGTAGATAAGTGCTTCACGTCGTTGCTTCTGTTTGCTCATGAATCTGATTTTTGGAAAACAAATTTAAGGGTATTGTTTGTAAAAGAGCACTAGATGCAAGTGTTTAATATTCAAACTTTTCAATACTGGTATATAAAACACCTCTGCAAAGAACCCATGCAAGATATTAATCAGCAGTTACAGCACTGGCAGCTTTGGATACGTTCAATCGCATGGCCAACATAGCCGCTATAACGAAGAACGCTCCCGCAAATAAGATGGCATTTACGGCACTACCGCCCAGAAGATACTTGTAAATAGGTCCAAAAGTCAATGTTTCAATACCCATAGGGATTACGATCATCATATTCAAAATTCCCATATACACCCCACGCCTTTCTTGTGGAACAACTTTTGAGACCATGGTATATGGTATTCCCATCATAGCTGCCCAACCAATACCAAAAAGGACCATTGGCGCCAATACCAACAAAGGATCGTTAATAAACGGTATGGCAAAAAGTGCCAGACCGGTACCTACCAAACTCAGGGAATACACTTTTTTACCTCCAAATTTTAAGGTAAGCGGTACTAGCGCAAGGGCTACTACCATGGTAACTATGTTATACGTTAAACTCATTTGGGCCGACTGTGATGCAGCCTCGGAAGTTGAATACCCTAACGTGGACTTGAACAAAGGCGTTATGTATTGCCAGTAGACAAAAAGGGCATACCATTGAAATAAGTAAACGGCCCCTAGTTTCCACATGAATTTTGGCATATCTTTTATCGCTGTACCAATCTCTGAAAACGGTTTGGCAATACGCTGACCCATGGGCAAACTTTTAGTATGGTTTATTTCGGCCAATTCCTCAGATGATGGCGGTATTTCTGGAGTTTTCAAAACCGACCATAATATGGTGGTTATCGATAAAATTCCCCCTATGTAAAATGAGTAGTACAACCACTTTGGAATCTCGCCAGCAACTTCAACCGAATCTCCCCCAAACAGATATTGAAAGAGTACGATAGACCCATTGGCCAAAAGAATACCTGCTCCCACAAACAAACTTTGCATTTGGTAGCCCAAACTCAATTGTTTTTCGGGTAGTTTATCCCCAACAAAAGCACGGTACGGTTCCATGGCCATATTGTTTCCAACATCCAAAATCCATAATAAACCTACGGCAAACCAAAGTACCGGACTGGTAGGAAAAGCAAATAGACAAAGGCTACCTATTATGGCCCCTATCAAAAAATAGGGTTTACGCCTACCCCATTTTTGTGACCAGGTTTTATCTGACATGGCCCCGATAATTGGCTGAACGACCAAACCTGTTACCGGACCGGCTATATTTAAAATAGGCAACATCTCTTCCGGTGCTCCTAAATAAAGAAATATGGGATTGATGGCTGTTTGCTGAAGCCCAAAACTATATTGGATTCCCAAAAAACCCACGTTCATATTAAATATCTGCCAAAAGTTCAATCTAGGTTTACCTATTTTCATTTTTTGATAATTTTATAGCAATATATTGAACAATATAGCATTTTAAACGCTAGGTGTACACAAAATAAAAACCTAAATGGTTATGATAGCCAAACGAAAACGATGTAGTTATATGTTTTCACTTTATGAACTCTATATTGCGTTGCAAACCTGAAAACTTGGTGCGCTTTACAGCAGATTTTTGGAACACTTTCTTAAAGACATCTTCAGTGATTTCTTCCCAGTCCTTTTTGGTCATAGAGAGCAAATCTGGATGGGCATCAAACAAAGGTTCTCTATGCGGTTTTGAAAACTTGTTCCAAGGACAAACGTCTTGACATATATCACAGCCAAATGCCCAATCGTCAAACTTGCCATGAAATTCGTCTGGAATTTCGTTTTTCAACTCAATGGTAAAATAAGAAATACATTTACTGCCGTCCACAACGTAAGGCTCGGTAATCGCTTCTGTAGGGCAAGCGTCTATACAAGCGGTACAGGTGCCGCAATGGTCGGTGACAGGCGTATCATACTCCAATTCCAAATCAACGATCAGTTCGGCAATAAAGTAAAAAGAACCTACTTGTTGTGTTAATAAGTTACTGTGTTTCCCTACCCATCCCAGCCCGCTTTTGGCAGCCCAAGCCTTATCCAATACCGGAGCGGAATCTACGAAAGCCCGACCGTGTATCTCCCCTATTTCTTCCGATATAAATTCTTGTAGTGTTTTAAGTTTTGATTTGATGACGTGGTGGTAATCCTGACCGTAAGCGTATTTGGATATTTTATAGGTGTTCGCTACTTGTTCTTTTTCGGGATAGTAATTCAATAAAAGGGAGATTACCGATTTGGCACCGTCTACTAATAATCTTGGATCCAATCGCTTGTCAAAATGGTTTTCCATATATCCCATTTCGCCATGCATATTATTGTTGAGCCATTTTTCCAACCTAGGGGCTTCTTCTTCTAGAAACTCTGCCTTGGAAACACCACATGACAAAAAACCAAGGCGTTTGGCTTCGGTCTTTATCATTGCTGTATTTATAGCTTTTGAATTCATTGTATAATCAATCCCTGGGAACAAATTTCAGTGGAACCGCTTTAGGCTTTAACGATATCAGCGGATTGATTTCAACTTCGTTATTATCCGTATGGATACGGTATTTTTTAACAAGTTCGGCAATGACCATTATCATTTCATACATAGCGAAATTATTTCCCACGCACATTCTAGGGCCCGCCCCAAAGGGAAAATAATAGTCCGTATAGTCCTTTTTATTTTCTGGGTCAAAACGTTCCGGTATAAATTCGGTTGGATTTTCCCAGAAATCGGCATGCCGATGCAGTTCATATATACTCATCAACCACACCGTTCGCTTTTTAAAATCATACCCGTCAACCGTATCATCTGCCAAGCTAACCCTATCTATTACATACACTGGCGGATATAAGCGCATGGACTCTTCAATACATTGCTTGGCATATTTTAACTGCGCCAAGGACTGCATTATATCGTCCTTTTCAAAATCGGTATTTTTTACCTCTTGGTATAATTTTTCTTGTATAACGGGGTATCTTGCCATTAAAAACAGAGTAAAGCTAAGCGTATTCGCCGTTGTTTCATGACCGGCAGTGAACAAGATCAATACCTCGTCAATTAACTGTTTTCTTGACATGCCCATGCCATCTTCATATCGGGCCTTCAATAACATATCCAACAAATCATCTTTTTCTTCCCCTGAGTCTATGCGCTCTTGAATGATATCATCCAGCAATTTTTGGGCATCTTTTGAAAATTCCAAATGTTTATTGATATCCCCGCTCAACTGAAACCACCACTTTAAGTATGGCTGACGCATTTCTTTAATCAGCATCTTCTGATTCGTGGTAGTGATGTCCTGCAGCTTTCGCATTCTTTTACGAATGTTATCTGCACTAAAAAGGGATTGTGCCACTACCTGAAAAGCTAAATCTCCCATAATAGGAAATACATCTTGCGCTTTATTTGGAAATATTTCCCGCAGTTCGGTTTGGATAGATTTGTGCATAATCCCAAGTAGACCTTCTAATTTTTTCTTATGGAAAGCGGGCTGTACCATTCTGCGATGCACACGCCAAAAATCCCCATTTGACGTGAGCAGACCTTGACCAATATATTTGGCCAAATCTTTGGTTTGCAAGGAAGATTTGTGATAGTTCTTATGGTTCTTTTGAAGTATGTACCGTATGGATGCCGCATTTCTTGTAAAAACCACCTTACTGCCCAAACCGATATTGACCATAAACGTATCACCGTACTTTTCAAAATTTTCATTATGAAAAGGTAATGGGTTTTTTAAAATTCGGTTTCTATTTTTAAAAACGGTGAGTTGTGAAACTGCGACCAAAGGTTTTTTCATTTTTGGGGTACTTTTTAATGGGGCCGTTTTGATTGTTTTTGTACTATTCATAAATGCTGAGACCTTAGAACAATCCCGGTTGTGTTCCTCCTTTTATTTTGCCTAAATGCTTATACGCCAGTTCGGTGACTTCTCGACCTCTAGGTGTACGCATAATAAACCCCTGTTGGATTAAAAAAGGTTCATACACTTCCTCTATGGTTTCCGCGCTTTCGGAAACTGCAGTTGCCAATGTGGTAATCCCCACAGGGCCGCCCTTGAACTTATCGATGATGGTCACCAAAATCTTATTGTCCATTTCATCAAGCCCGTGTGCATCAACATTCAATGCCTTTAAGCTGAATTTTGATATTTCCATATCAATTTTACCGTTACCCTTTATTTGGGCGAAATCCCTTACCCTACGCAATAGCGCATTGCATATTCTCGGCGTTCCCCTACTACGTCCGGCGATTTCGATCGCGGCGTCATGGGCAATGGGTACTTTTAGGATTTCGGCACTACGTTCAACTATGGTCGACAAAAGTTCGGTAGAATAGTATTGGAGTCGACTTTGAATGCCGAACCTTGCTCGCATAGGAGCTGTTAACAAGCCAGAGCGAGTGGTGGCACCGATAAGCGTAAAAGGATTTAGATTAATTTGAACAGAACGTGCATTGGGCCCGGTCTCTATCATGATATCGATTTTGTAATCTTCCATGGCAGAATACAAATACTCTTCTACGATAGGGCTCAACCTATGTATTTCGTCAATGAACAGCACATCACGTTCATCCAAATTGGTTAGTAATCCCGCAAGATCTCCCGGTTTGTCCAGTACCGGGCCAGAAGTAATTTTGATACCGACGCCCAGTTCATTGGCCAGAATATGCGCCAAAGTCGTTTTCCCCAAACCGGGCGGGCCGTGAAACAGGGTATGATCCAACGCTTCTTTCCTTTGGTTGGCAGCCTCAACAAAAACCTTTAGATTTTCAAGAACTTGCTCCTGTCCCGTAAAATCATCAAAATTTACAGGGCGTAAAGCTCTTTCTATATCCAATTCGGCATCGGAGAAACCGTCGGTCGTAGAGTCTAGATTATCGTTCATACATTAACAAAGATAGCTGAAAAAGAAAAAATAGCGCTACGCTTTGATACACTACGTTCAAGATTATATAGTAGCCAATAAAATTTGTAATTTCATAGTATGGAAAAGAAAATGTACCCTGGCGGAATTCTTCAATATATTCCGTTTTTTTATGTGATTTGGTCAGATGACCTTTTATCTGTTTCAGAGATAAATGTAGTACAGAAAGCTATTAAACAAGATAAGGGTTTAACCAAAGATGAGGCTGCGACCTTGAATTCTTGGTTAAACATCAAACAACCGCCAGCCGATGAAACACTCAAAAATTGGAAGCATATCGTTTCCAATTCCAAGGTGAGGTTGGTAGAGAGCAATACCTACCCGTTAACCACCTTAAGTCAAAACGTGGTTTGCCATTATTATAACGAATGTCCTTTCAACGATTCCTTAAAATATATTGAAGTGAATTTGGGGATTCAACCCAACCACTACAACCATCTATTTGATGTTGAAGTGGATCATGAAATCACCTCTGATTATTATGATGCTTCTGAGATAGACACAATTTTAAAAGGAAAACATGCCCCGGTCATTGATGGGTTCAGAGCTGCCTTGGACAAACCCATTTTTGCATGGGACATACACCGTAAAAAAGAGAAGTTTCGAGAAATTGTTCTAAAGCAGGTACAGTTTTTGGCCCATAAGGGTTTTGGTGCAATGGCCTATCCTCAGGCATATGGCGGAACCGGAGATATGGAAGGTTACGCTACCATCTTTGAAAACATGATGTATGTAGATGGCAGCCTTACCATTAAATTTGGTGTGCAGTTTGGACTGTTCGGGGGTAGCATACAAAAATTGGGCACAAAAAAACATCATGACAAATACTTGAAAAAAGCGGGCACAGCAGATTTGCTCGGTTGTTTTGCCATGACAGAAACTGGGCACGGCTCTAACGTTAGAGGCATAAAAACTACGGCAACCTTTGATAAAACATCTGATAACATCATTATCCATACCCCGGGCAAAAACGACAATAAAGAATATATAGGCAATGCCTTGCATTCCAAAATGGCTTCGGTTTTCGCACAACTTATCGTAAACGGTAAAAACGAAGGCGTACATGCCATTCTTGTTCCCGTGCGTGATGAAAAACACGAATTACTCCCTGGCGTAACCATAGAAGACAATGGGTATAAGCTGGGACTTAATGGCGTAGACAATGGTAAAATATGGTTCAATCAAGTTGCTGTGCCGAGGGAAAATTTATTGAACAAATACGGCACCATAACCGACAAAGGAGAATATCACTCCGATATCAAAAATCCCAATAAACGTTTCTTCACTATGTTAGGAACCCTAGTTGGGGGCAGGATATGTGTTGCAAGAGCTGGATTGGGGGGTGCCAAGATGTCTTTGACCATCGCGATAAAACATGCTTTAAAAAGGCGACAATTCAACGATAGTGTAAAAATTCAGGAAGATCTTTTGATGGACTATCCAACACATCAGCTACGATTGACCCCCTTGGTAGCCAGCGCATACGTATATCACGTGACCTTGGATAAAATGATGGAGGTATACTGTGACGATTCACAGCCGGACAAGCGCAAAGTAGAAACCCAGGTTGCCGGATTAAAATCGATCATAACCTGGTATGCAAACAATACCATACAAGAATGTCGTGAAGCCTGCGGCGGAAAAGGATATCTTATCGAAAACCGTATAGCCGACCTAAAGGGAGATGTGGATATTTTCACAACTTTTGAAGGGGATAACAACGTTCTGCTTCAACTTGCCGCCAAAGGCGTTTTATCAGATTTTAAGGCCGAGTTCAATAGTGCAGGGTTTTCATCGGTATTAAAAGTATTGGCCAAACAATTGAGCGATAAGCTATCCAACATAAACCCCATGTACTCAAATAAGGTTGACAAGGAACATTTGTACAATCCCAAGTTTCACAAACACGCTTTCGACTATCGTACGCGAAGATTAACCTACACATTGGCCATGCGTATACGCAGTTACATCAAAAAAGGTATTCCATCATACCAAGCCTTTCTCAAGGTCCAAACCCATTTGTTGGCGTTGGGCAAAGCCTATAGCATTGAACTTGCTTACCGCACATTTGCCGATTTTGCAGAGACCATTAAAGACGAGAAGTATAGGGCCCTTTTTGAAAAATTAGGTACTTTGTATGCGCTATATGAAATACGAAAAGATGCAGCTTGGTATCTGGAGCAAGGTTACATAGGCAGTTCAAAATCAAAAGCTATCCGACAAAGAGTGGAACGTTTATGTACCGAACTCAGACCGCACATTGATGTTTTGGTTGATGGTTTTGGCATCCCCAAGCACTGTATGTCGGCGCCCGTAGCCAACTAATCCTTTTCTTTGTGCAGCTCCGAGGTATCCAAAAATTCAGTGACTACTATTGTAGGATTACCGAATAAGTAGGTTTTTGATGAACCCTTGGAAGATAGCTCAAAATCCTTAAAGGCATATATTTTTGCAGTGGCGGATTCTTCCAATTTAGCACTAACCGTAGCAGCTTCCAGTTTTTGACCCCTAAAATCAGAATCGCCCAGTAGTGTTACCTGAAGCTTATCCGTTGTACCTTCCAACTGGGCTTTGGTATCCTTGTCCATTCTGATATGGTTCGATTCGCTTACTGCATAAATTCGGGCATCTACCCTGTCCTTTAATGAAATATTAAGTGAGTCGCTATCTAGGTTAAAATTACCAAAACTATTGCCTTCCATACTTATGGCTACAAAAGCAGCACTCGTGTTGAGTTCCAACACGGAATCCTCAAAAAGGTTTAAGTACAAATTATCGGTAGAAACTACATCTGTTATCATTTTACCGCTTTTTAAAGTAATCGCATTTAGCACATTGTAGTTGACCGTTATATCCAGTTTCTTTTTTGATGTAATGTTATAGAAAGAGGTAATAATCAAGGTGCTATCTATCACTTTGAACTTTAATACATCCATTAAATTGTCATCGGCCTCTACAATATAGCTTTCCAATCGTGATGATTTCAGGTTAATTTCCAAATCGTCAATTAACTCTATGGCATTGAACGGCGGTAAATCTTCACGTATTTGCGTTACATTTTTATTCCCTTTTATTTTAGGTTTGCGTTGCGCGTAAATAGATAAACCGGACAACAAACATATTAAGATGATTATATTTTTCATTTCTTGAATTTTAACTTTCAACACGGTGACCGCTCCAAAGGTAAACCGATTTAAATGGATTGGCATGACTAAATATATCACAAAAAAACCGAACCTTTTTTACTCCATTACAGGGTATAAAAAAACCCATCTAAATGATGGGTTTCTTTACAATTTTTATCTAGTGATTCAATTCCTCTTCATCGTCCTGTAAAGGGATGTTTTGCGGAACAAAATCCTGTCCGGGAATAATGTATTCCCCGTTTTCATCTACTTTACTGTAGTCGTAGGCCCAACGGTGAACTTCTGGAATAGCTCCAGGCCAGTTCCCATGTATGTGCTCTTGTGGTGTTGTCCACTCCAAAGTATTGGATTTCCATGGGTTTTGAGCGCCTTTCTTTCCATAAAAAATACTACTGATAAAATTATATACAAATACCAGTTGCGCTGCGCCCGCAATTATAGCGAAAACGGTCATTAGCACCTGAACATCAGTTAGGTCGTCAAACATTGGGAAGGCCGTGTTCTGATAATAGCGTCTTGGCACACCTGCCATACCCACAAAATGCATGGGAAAGAATACCCCATAGGCACAAATAGCTGTTACCCAAAAATGTACATATCCCAAATTTTTGTTCATCATTCTGCCTTGGAACATTTTAGGAAACCAATGATAGACTCCTGCAAAAAGACCATATAAGGCCGAAATACCCATTACCAAATGGAAATGCGCCACAACAAAATATGTATCATGCACATTGATATCCAGAGTACTATCCCCTAAAATTATACCGGTAAGACCACCCGTGATGAATGTAGATACCAGACCAATTGAAAACAGCATAGCTGGATTAAGCTGCAAATTACCCTTCCAAAGTGTTGTAATATAATTAAATGCTTTTACCGCAGAAGGTATAGCAATCAACAGAGTCGTAAACGTAAATACCGAGCCCAGGAACGGATTCATACCAGAAATGAACATGTGGTGCCCCCAAACTATCGTCGATAAAAATGCTATCGCCAAAATAGAGGCGACCATGGCACGATACCCAAATATAGGTTTACGGGCATTGGTAGACATAACTTCGGAGGTTATACCCAAAGCTGGCAATAAAACGATATATACCTCTGGGTGACCCAAGAACCAAAATAAGTGTTCGTACAATACCGGTGAACCACCTTGATAGTGCAACACTTCACCTTGAATAAAAATATCAGAGAGGAAAAACGATGTTCCAAAACTTCTATCCATTATCAATAACAAAGCCGCAGATAACAGAACAGGAAATGAAATAACACCGATAATCGCCGTAACGAAAAATGCCCAGATAGTCAATGGAAGTCTAGTCATAGACATTCCTTTTGTTCTTAAGTTGATTACGGTCACAATGTAATTCAATGAACCCAATAACGATGACGCAATGAATATAGCCATTGATACCAACCATAAGGTCATACCCATTCCTGAACCCGGCTGTGCCATCGGCAAAGCACTCAAAGGAGGGTAAATAGTCCACCCAGCGGCAGCTGGGCCGGCCTCGACAAACAATGAGATTATCATTATTAAAGAGGACAAAAAGAAAAGCCAATACGAAACCATGTTCAAAAAGCCTGATGCCATATCACGGGCACCAATCTGTAATGGAATTAAAAGGTTACTAAATGTTCCACTTAGTCCTGCCGTCAAAACAAAGAAAACCATAATGGTACCGTGAATGGTGACCAATGCCAAATATATATCGGCAGACATGACACCATCGGGTGCCCACTTGCCCAATACCGCTTCAAAAATCGGGAACGACTCACCTGGCCATGCCAACTGCATCCTAAACAATAAGGACATGGCAATACCGATGAAGCCCATTATCAAACCAGTAATCAAATACTGTTTGGCGATCATCTTGTGATCCTGGCTAAAAATGTATTTTGTTACAAATGTTTCTTTGTGATGATGTCCATGATCATCATGTGTGTGATCATCTACATGTGCTGTTACTGCTGACATAATCGAATTTTTATATTAATCTTCTTTTTATAGCCTAATTAAATTTGAGCAAATCCTTGGGGATTTACTCAATAGCAGCGGTTTCAGCGCCCTTTGTCATGTTAAAGGCCGGTACCGCTTCATCCTTTACCATGGTATCAGCGAAGGTTTTTTGCTCCGCTATCCATGCATTATATTCTTCTTGGGTCTCCACTATAATCTTCATCTGCATATTATAGTGTGAAGTACCACATATTTTGTTACATAGCAATATATAATCAAACTCCCAAGGCTCTGAATTATCCTCT
Source organism: Costertonia aggregata (assembly GCF_013402795.1). GTDB lineage: Bacteria > Bacteroidota > Bacteroidia > Flavobacteriales > Flavobacteriaceae > Costertonia > Costertonia aggregata. The sequence continues at coordinate 889,156 of NZ_CP058595.1, forward strand.
CCATTGGCTGCCCTTTCTGCCCGGATTGTATTTACTCTTTTTACCTTATCGATTATATCTGGTGACTGGCGCATTTGCTCCGTAGTCTTTATAGGTGTAAAAGAGAATTCCGTAATCATACCCGGAACGCAGTTCATTTGAGCCCTAAAATGTGGCATGTATGCAGAATGCAAAACGTCTTGGGAACGCATCTTAAAATTAACTTTTCTGCCCACGGGCAAATGCAGTTCCTTAACTATAATATCATCTGCCGCATTTGGGTCGGCTTCATCAAGACCTAATACATTAGCTCTGTTGATATCTATCATCCTTACATTGGCATCTCCCAATACGTTATCCTCACCACCATATCTAGCGGTCCAATTGTATTGCTGCGCATACAATTCAACGATTAACGGATCGTCTTCTTCATTTATATCCATGATATTTGTCCAAGTATATAGACCCCATAAAATAAGTCCGGCAAGAACAATAACAGGGATAATGGTCCATATAAACTCCAATCTGTCATTATCGGCGTAAAACAAAGCCTTTCTACCCTTTTCCCCTCTGTATTTGTAACCAAAATAATGTAAAAGTGCCTGAGTAATCGTCTGTACAAAGAAAATAATGATAAAAGACACCAACATTAGATAGTCTACATCCAAACCATGTTCAGAGGCAGCCTCTGGCAATAATACCCTGGTGTATTTCCAAAAACTGAAAATCGTGATGCCATATATAAATACAAGAAACGCGAACAACATGTAACCGTTATTCTTGTTATCGCTATCATTTGCTATTTGAGCATTTGAGCTATCTGTTTTTAGTTGGGACAATTCGAAAATTTTGGTCATTTGCCAAATCGCAATTGCCACGAGTACTAAAACAGCTAAAGTTAATAATGCAGTCATTGTATGATTCTATATTATACCTTAATATTTTCTTTTAATAATGAAAGTGTTTACTTTCTTCAATAAATGGGTTTCTCTTAGGTTGCAAGGGTGCCGAAGCCAACGCTTTGAATACCCAAAATATAAATGCACCGGCAAAAAACAATATAGCCCCGATTTCTGGGATACCGATAAACCATTGATCTCCTACCGTTGCGGGCATGATAGCATTGAATATATCCATATAATGCCCTACAAGGATAACAACACCAGTCATTACAACAAACCAATTTATACGTTTATAGTCGCTGTTCATCAGTAGCAACAATGGAAAAACGAAATTCAAGGCAACCATTCCGAAGAACGGTAAATTATAGTCGGCGATTCTTGTAACGTAATACGTAACCTCCTCGGGAATGTTAGAGTACCATATTAACATGAACTGGGAGAACCACAAGTATGTCCAAAATATACTGATACCGAACATAAATTTAGCCAAATCATGAATATGGCTATCGTTTACTTCTGGTAGATATCCCTTTGATTTTAAATAAATGGTTATCATAGCGATTACCGTGATACCGGATACGAACATACTCGCAAAAATGTACCACCCAAACAGAGTACTGAACCAGTGCGGGTCAACACTCATGATCCAATCCCAGGACATCATCGACTCTGAAATCAAATAAAACACCAGGAAACCTGCAGATGCCCTGAAATTTTTCTTGAAGTTGCTATTGTCATCGGACTCATCTTGAGCCAAGGAAAGCTTTCTGGAATATTCACGATATAAAATCCAACCGGCTAGGAATATGGCCGCACGAATCAAAAAGAAAGTTGGGTCCAAATATCCTGCTTTTCCCTGTAATAAAGCATCATGGGCAACTACTTCTGGGTCCATCCACACAAAAAGGTGGTTCATATGTAGAACCGATAATACCAAAATCACAAAAACAGCGATACCCCCTGGAACCAGATAGGCTGTAATACCCTCCATTACCCTAAACAATAAGGGGGACCAACCTGCTTGTGCCGCACGCTGTATAGCATAAAATGCCAACACACCAAGTGCTATCATAAAGAAAAAGAAGGCTGCAACATATAATGCTGCCCAGGGCTTGTTCTGTAATTGATGTAGCACATGCTCTTCGTGCAACATAGCATGGCCTTCGTCTACATGTACCCCATCTTCGGCATGGCTTCCTGACTTTTCAATTACCGTGCCATGGGCTACCCCCTCACCTTTATCCAAATGTGGTACTGACCCACCATGATCACCACCGTGGCCATTGCCATGTGCAGAAATCATTTCCATAGCCTCTGCTTCAGTGCTCGGCGCAGCTAGAAAACCCCATGCAATGCCTATTGCACCTACGACCATTAAAATAATGGAACCAATTTTCAATCTATTTGAAATCGTGTACATATTGTCCTATGTATTATTTTTGTAATTCTTGTTTCAATTGCATTACGTACTCCGAAACCTTCCACATTTCATCATTATTCATTTGCGAAGCATAAGAACCCATAGAGTTTAAACCGTAATAAATGGTATGGTAGGTACTGCCAACCGTTATATTTCTCGCCACGTCATCATAACTAGGAACCCCAAGAATTTTTTCTTGCTTTACCAACCACCCCTGACCATTACCTTTATCACCATGGCATATAGCACAATAAATAGTGTATAGCTGCATACCTTCGGCCAAATTTTCTTCTTTTTGTATGGAATCCAACGGACTTACATCAACCCGTGCCAAGTCTTTACCCTCTAGAGTGTTCTCAAAGTCATAAGGCATCCAGCCTCTTGAAATAGTACCTTCGACAGGTTTCATGGCTTCGGAACCGTTTGGTAGGAAATCTACTTCTTGATAGGTTTCATAACCTACAGATTCATACATATTTGGCATGTATTGATAGTTACGGCTGTTCTGGTCAGAACAAGACGCTACAAAAATAACCAAGGCGAATACCAATACTACTTTTCTAAAACTGTTCATATTCAATGACTGTTTTTTTCTGATACACTTATTTCTACCGCACCCGTATTCAACAACAACTCTTTTAGTTCGTTTTCATTATCGTGCAATTCTATCTCCATTACAAAATGGTCATCCGTTGTTCTAACATCTGGATTTTCAGCTTTTTTGAACGGCCACAACCTACTTCTCAAATAAAAAGTAATCACCATTAAGTGAGCTGCAAAGAATACGGTAAGCTCAAACATAATCGGAACAAAGGCAGGCATGTTTTCCAGGTAACTAAAACTTGGCTTACCACCTATATCCTGTGGCCAGTCCTCTATCATAATATAATTCATCATTACAATGGCTACCGTGAGGCCAACACAACCATACAAAAAGGAAGTTATCGCTATTCGTGTAGGAGCCAAACCCATTGCCTTGTCCAAACCATGTACAGGAAAGGGGCAATATACCTCTTCGATGTGATGTTTAGCGGCCTTTACCTTTTTAACGGCATGCATCAACACATCGTCATCATTATAAAATGCCTGTATAACTTTAGATGCCATATCTACTTTTTGTTATTTAACAATATTGCTTGACCTGCCCAATCGTCACGTTGTGCCCTGCCTGGGAAAGATTCAGTTATAGAATCCAACAAATCATATTCCTTTTTGGTCATTCTACCTACTTGGGCAAATGTGTAGATACCGATTTGGTTTAGGGTCGCCTCCATCTGCGGACCGATACCTTTTATTTTCTTTAAATCGTCTGGTGTCTCGGTCGTGGAATCAAAAGTACCGATAGTACTTAAAAGTTCGTTCACACCAACTTTATCGCCAACCGTAGGTACTGGTTCGCCCATTAGAACATCGTCTGTGATTGTTTCTTTTTCAGCAACTACGCCTTTTCTTTCTATAGTATACAATGGCTTACCGGCATCACGGAGCTTTTTATACTTTGAGCCCGATGATTTCAAAATCGATTTTACCTCTGCTTGAGCGATTACAGGAAAAGTTCTTGCATATAAAAGGAACAATACAAAGAAAAAGCCTATCGTACCGATAAAAATCCCGATATCCACAAAAGTGGGAGAGAACATTGTCCAAGATGATGGCAAATAATCCCTGTGCAAAGAAGTTACGATAATCACGAATCGTTCGAACCACATCCCAATATTCACGACAATCGAGATAAAGAAAGAAAACATGATACTGGTCCGTAATTTCTTGGACCACATGAACTGCGGGGAAAATACGTTACAAGTCATCATAGCCCAGTAAGCCCATGCATAAGGACCTGTCGCCCTGTTCAAGAAAGCGTATTGCTCATACTCAACACCGGAATACCATGCCATGAACAATTCGGTTATATAGGCACACCCTACTATTGAGCCCGTAATCATAATCACGATGTTCATCAACTCAATATGCTGTACGGTTATATAAGCTTCGAGACTACATACCTTGCGCATGATGATAAGAAGGGTATTCACCATTGCGAAGCCGGAAAAAATTGCCCCAGCAACAAAATATGGAGGAAATATGGTAGTGTGCCATCCGGGTATTACCGATGTAGCAAAGTCAAACGATACGATGGTGTGTACAGAAAGCACCAATGGTGTGGCCAGACCGGCCAATACCAACGAAACCTCTTCAAAACGTTGCCAATCTTTGGCACGACCGCTCCATCCAAAGCTTAATAGTCCATATATTTTTTTCTGAAATGGTTTAACGGCCCTATCACGAATCATAGCGAAGTCAGGCAGTAGCCCCGTCCACCAGAATACCAAAGAAACCGATAAATATGTAGATATCGCAAATACATCCCATAACAATGGTGAGTTAAAGTTTACCCATAAAGAACCAAATTGATTGGGAATAGGCAATACCCAATACGCCAACCAAGGTCGGCCCATGTGTATAATCGGGAAAAGACCCGCTTGAACAACCGAGAAAATGGTCATCGCTTCCGCTGAACGGTTAATGGCCATTCTCCATTTTTGGCGAAACAATAACAATACCGCAGAAATCAATGTTCCTGCGTGACCGATACCCACCCACCATACAAAATTAGTGATATCCCAGGCCCAGTTGACCGTTTTGTTCAATCCCCAAGTACCGATACCTGTGGATATTGTATAAATAATACAACCTACTCCCCAAAGAAAAGCGACCAAGGCGATGGAAAAAACTATCCACCAGTGCTTATTGGCTCTTCCTTCCACTGGAGCGGCAATATCCACGGTTACATCGTGGTAGCCTTTGTCTCCAATAACTAAGGGTTTTCGTATAGGTGCTTCGTAATGCGACGCCATATTTTATAGTATTGTTACTTGCTTATTATTATGCTTCGTTGGTGTTTCTCACTTTCACATGGTAGAATACGTTAGGTTTTGTACCCACATGCTCCAACAAATGATACATACGGTCACTTTCCTTTAATTCAGCAACCTTGCTCGTATCATCGTTGATATCCCCAAAAACAATTGCTCCACTGCTACATGCCGATGAACAAGCCGTTTGAAACTCACCATCTGCAACAGGACGGCCTTCTCTCTTCGCATCCAAAATAGTTTTTTGGGTCATTTGTATACATAAAGAACATTTCTCTATTACCCCTCTGGAACGCACGGTTACATCGGGGTTGATGACCATCTTACCCAGATCATTGTTCATATGGTAATCAAACTCATCATTATTATTGTATAGGAACCAATTGAACCTACGTACTTTGTACGGGCAGTTGTTGGCACAATATCTTGTTCCAACACATCTATTGTATGCCATATGGTTTTGACCTTGGCGACTGTGTGATGTTGCCGCAACAGGACAAACCGTTTCACAAGGCGCATGATTACAATGCTGGCACATTACCGGTTGAAAGGCCACTTGAGGGTTAACAGAAGGATCTTCCAACTCCCCAAATCCCCCTAAAGAACCTTTATCGCCTGTAAGACCATCAAATTCATCTTTCTTGGTATTATCACCTTCAAAAGTTTCTTCCGATGAATAGTATCTGTCAATACGCAACCAGTGCATATCCCTTGATTTTCTTACTTCTGCCTTACCTACCACAGGTACGTTATTTTCCGCATGACATGCGATAACACAAGCTCCACAACCCGTACATGCGTTCAAATCTATTGACATGTTGAAATGATGCCCTATTGAACGGTCAAAACTATCCCACAAGTCAACGGTTGTAGCGGGTACTTCTTGATGATCTAAAGACACCACAGGCACTTCGTTCCATTCTCGAGCATCTTTGGTATTAAAGATTTCCAAGGTAGTCTCTTTTATGATATCACCCCTACCCATTAATGTTTTATGCAACTGAACACATGCAAATTCATGCATGCCAGCTGATTTCTCTATAGATACCGGTTGTACGCTCTTGAACCCTTGGTATAGAGGATAAGCGTTAACACCCGTCTGCATTTCTTCTTTTAAACCTATTGTTTTACCATACCCAAAAGAAAGTCCTATCGAACCTTTGGCCTGGCCGGGTTGAATGATTACCGGAACATTATCAACGCTAACACCGTTGACCGTAATTTTTGCATAGCTTCCATTTAATCCACCATCGGCAACGTTCATATTTTCAAATCCAAGCTCTTGGGCATCTGCTTTTGAAACGGTAACATAATTGTCCCAAGAGACCCGTGTTATAGGATCGGGAAATTCTTGCAACCAAGGATTATTGGCCTGTTGACCGTCTCCCATACCTACTTTGGGATAAAGCGTAAGTTCCATCCCTTCACTTGGGGTGTCAGCCAAACTTCTAATGGCCGAAGCGATTGGAATTGCAGACGTCGTTGTTTCATCAGAAGCCATCACATCCATTTGCTCCTTATCATCAGCGGCAGAAACATTTGTCGGGTCGGCTAACACTGAAACTTCGTTGGCCACTTTAAATACACCGTCATGTAGTGCTTGGTTCCAACTACCTCCATTAAGTATAAAGGTACTCCAAGTCTCTTTTATATAATCGTAATATGTTTTATCACTGCCCATCCATTGCAACAGACAGCTTTGAAATTGACGTGTATCAAATAACTCTTTTATGGTAGGCTGCATCAAACTGAAATGTCCTTTCTTCATTTCCGCATCACCCCAAGATTCTAAATAATGATTGGATGCAGCTGCGTAATTAGAAACTTGAGCAGTCTCATTATTCGCTTGTGTAAAGGCAATAGACAAATCTACATTCTTCATACCCTCGGCAAAGTCGGACGCATTGGGTAAAGTGTACATGGGATTTACACCATCCATAAACAAAGCACCAACTTTCCCAGCTTTCATATCGGCAATTAAACCGTTTAAAGCTTTCACATTGCCCTGTCTTGTGTATTTTGGGGATTTTGAATCAAAAGCTTCGCTTCCCAGCATTTCGTTTATGGCCAAGACAACCGTCTGAGCATTGACATCGTCTATACCTGTAACTACTACGGCACGTTTTTTATTTTTCCCGATTTGAGTCACCAAGTTGTCCAAGGCTTTATCAACGGTGTCTGGCAGCTCTCCACCAACGTTGGTACGGTTTAGTTTACCGTATAATTTCGCTAAAGCGATTTTTTGTTGTGAAGGCGTCAAGGAAATACGCTTATCAGCATTTGCCCCAGTTAAGGACATGTTTGCTTCTAGCTGAACATGTCTTGACATTTTCCCATTGGCCGGAATCCGTCCTTTTGCATAACCGCTGTCGTAACCACCACCCTGCCAGTCTGAAAGGAAATCCGCACCGAAGGACACAATCAAATCAGCTTTTTCAAAATCATAATCCGCCAAGGCCCTTTCCCCATATCTGGCTTCAAAGGCATTTAATGCAGCATCTTCGGCAATGGCATCGTAGGTTACATGGTTCATATTACCATATGCAGCCTTAAACTCAGCCATCAATCTAGCGGTTGAAGGGCTGGCATATGTTTGCGTTAATAAAGCTATTTGCTTACCGCCATTTTTCAACGAAGCCAGTTTAGCTTTCACTGTAGCGTCCAACACTTTCCACTCCACCGGTTCACCATTTGCCGTAGGGCCTTGCAATCTCTTACTGTCGTACAATGAGAGAACAGAAGCCTGAACCCTTGCATTTGCCCCACCGTTTATTTTGGCATCGGTATTGTTTTCTACCTTGATTGGCCGACCCTCACGGGTCTTTATCAAAATACTGGCAAAATCAAAACCATTAGCTATCGTAGTGGCATAATAGTTGGCAACACCAGGAACTATACGATCCGGTTGAACCACATAAGGGATCGATTTGATAACCGGGCCCTCACAAGCAGCGACCGTTGCTGCAGCTGTACTAAAACCAACATATTTCAAGAAATCCCTTCGATTGGTAGAGCCTGTAGACAGGTTTTCCTTATCCCCCAAAAACTCATCCACAGGAATAGCTTCCGCAAACTCATTTTGTCTTAGCGTCTCAATAATGGAATCGTTCGGATTTAATTCCGCTTCGTTTTTCCAATATTTCTTGTTTGATGCCATACGTATATCTCTGAATTATCTGCTTAATATTATTAATAGTGGCACTTTCCACATTCAAGACCACCCATTTGTGCGGCCGTTAATTTATCAACGCCATATTTTTTGGAAAGTTCATCATGAATTTTGGCGTAGTATTCGTTACCCTCGACTTTTACATTTGTCTCTCTATGGCAGTTGATACACCAACCCATGGTCAACGGAGAATATTGATACATGATTTCCATTTCCTCTACCGGTCCGTGACAGGTCTGACATTCAATTCCTGCAACAGAAACGTGCTGGGAGTGGTTAAAATAAGCCAAATCAGGTAAATTATGGATTCTTACCCATTCCACCGGCTGTGATTCCCCTGTGTATTTTTGGTTCTCTTCGTCCCAACCAACAGCTTTGTATAATTTCTTTATTTCGTTCGTGTAGAATTCATTGGTATACCCGTTGGCCAAATCTTCTTGACTGGGACCTTCGGCTGTTCCCTTATACTCGTAAATGGATTTATGACAATTCATACAAACGTTTAACGATGGGATACCCGAATGCTTTGAAACCCTTGCGGAAGAATGGCAATACTTACACTCAATTTTATTGACACCCGCATGTATTTTATGGGAATAGTGAATAGGCTGTATGGGTGCATACCCCTGGTCTACCCCTACCTGCATCATCCAACCGTAAGCGAAATATGCACTACCCAACAACAAGAAAACAACCGATACCAAAACCAAAAATTGATTCTGTACAAATGCCTTCCAAATAGGGGTACGTTTTTCAGCCTTTTCTTTTTCGACAACGACGCCATTGGCTTCGGCAATTCTTCGCAACGTATTGTTCACCAAGAATAACATTACAACCAACAAGCCAAAAACAAGCACCAATGCGCCTAAAATCACTTCGTTTGAAATTCCTGAACCTCCACCAGAAGGCACACCCTCAGCCACAGCACCTGGAGGTGGTGGTGGCGCAGCCGGTGGCGGTGCGGCCGTGTAGGCCAAAATATCATCAATATCCGCATTGGACAACGTAGGAAACGCGGTCATCGCCGCTTGGTTGTATTCGTTGTAGATCTTGATGGCATAAGCATCACCAGAAGCGATCATTCCGGCACTGTTCCTAATCCATTTGTACAACCATTCCTTATCCAAACCTTCCTCTTCATACAATCTCGTTTCCACATTTGCCAATGCAGGCCCAGTCATTTTACGATTAAGCGCATGACAAGCTGCACAGTTTTGGTTAAAAAGAGATTTTCCTTTAGCGGCATCACCAACAGAAGCTTCTGTCTGCTCACCCTCAGCAGGTGTTTCCTCTTGAGCAAACATAGAAACAGAAAAAAGTAGGAATACTACTAAGCTGATACTTAAAATTTTAGAGATTTGATTGCGGTAAGAAACCTTTTTCATATGAATTTTATTTCTATCAAAATCTTGGCATGATAATAGTAATACTAGGTTGTCGGCACAATTATCGAATGCTCAAATTGAACGCAAAAATACGACATAGACTTTATTTTGGAAATCTTAAAGTATTGATAATTTATAATTTATAATTATTCTAAATAACGACCGAATCTTTTGTTTAACCTTTAAAAAAGTACTTTTGTACCGTAGGAATTTTAAACAATTACAGGTAATATGAAAACATTAGTCTTTCCGTTGGTTTTTGTTGGTTTTTTCTGTTTTGGAAGTGCCCAAAAGGGTCAAATACATATTGAACAAGATGAAAAAATTGATGAGTTAATAGAAATTTACAAGTCCACTAACGAAGATGATGGTTTTTACACGATTCAAGTTGGCTTTGGGTCGTTACAAAAAGCACAGCGCATCAAAAATAATGTAGATACAGATTTTCCCGGTTGGAACTCAAAGATAAAATTTGAAACACCCAGTTACCGGGTTCGTGTGGGGAAATTCAAAACCAAACTTGAGGCTGAACGAAAATTTAACGAGCTTAGAAAAAAATATCCTGAAGCCATGCTTCTTAATCCAGAAAAAAAATAGGATTATCCCATAAAGTGTGTAAATAAAAAAACAGCGGTGCATACCCCGCTGTTTTTTTATTTAATTCGATTACTTTTCTCTATTTGGATTTCAGCTTTTTCTTTACTGCAACTTCTTGGTAGGCTTCTACGATATCAAGCTCCTTAATGTCATTGTAGTTTTTAATCTGTAGTCCACAATCATATCCTTTGGCAACTTCTTTGACATCGTCCTTAAAACGCTTTAAAGAAGCAAGCTCACCAGTGTAAATAACGACTCCGTCACGTATTAACCTAATATTCGAACTTCTGTATATTTTACCACTGGTTACCATACACCCTGCAATGGTACCAACTTTGGAGATCTTGAAAGTCTCGCGTATCTCGGCAGTACCGGTAATTTCCTCCTTCATTTCCGGAGAAAGCATACCTTCCATAGCGTCTTTAAGGTCGTTAATGGCATCGTAAATGATAGAGTACATTCTGATATCGATTTCCTCCTTGTCCGCTATTGACCTAGCATTGCCCATCGGCCTCACGTTAAACCCGATAATAATAGCATCTGATGCTGTGGCCAACAGTACATCTGACTCGGTGATTGGGCCAACTCCTTTGTGGATTACGTTCAATTGAATTTCATCGGTGGACAACTTCTGGAAAGAATCCGTTAAGGCCTCGACAGAGCCGTCCACATCACCTTTGAGTATAATATTCAATTCCTTGAAATCACCTAATGCGATACGGCGACCGATCTCGTCCAATGTAATGTGACGCTGCGTCCTAACGGATTGTTCACGTTGCAACTGACTTCTTTTAGTCGCTATGTTCTTAGCTTCTCTCTCATCTTCAAATATAGAAAACTTGTCCCCTGCCTGAGGAGCACCATCAAGTCCTAAAATTGATATAGGGGTTGCCGGGCCGGCCTTCTCTATATCCCTACCACGTTCATCTTGCATGGCTTTTACCTTACCGCTGCATGTTCCTGCCAGCACATAATCGCCTACTTGTAGGGTACCCGCCTGTACCAAAATAGTGGAAACATAGCCCCTGCCCTTATCCAGGAAAGCTTCAACGACCGTACCAGAAGCCAATTTATCGGGATTTGCTTTCAATTCTAAAAGTTCAGCCTCCAATAATACTTTTTCCAGTAGTTCTTTGACACCCTCCCCAGTTTTGGCAGAGATATCATGGGATTGTATTTTGCCGCCCCAATCCTCTACCAAGAGGTTCATTTGGGCAAGACCTTCCTTAATTTTATCTGGATTGGCAGTTGGCCTGTCTATTTTGTTGATAGCAAAAACAATCGGAACACCAGCTGCTTGGGCGTGACTTATGGCCTCTTTGGTTTGCGGCATAATATCGTCGTCAGCCGCAATTACGATAACGGCAATATCGGTAACCTGGGCACCTCTTGCACGCATGGCCGTAAAGGCTTCGTGACCAGGTGTATCCAAGAACGTGATTTTTTGTCCGTCTTCCAGAGTGACCCCATATGCACCAATATGCTGGGTAATACCACCGCTCTCGCCGGCGATAACATTTGCTTCACGCACATAATCCAACAATGACGTCTTACCATGGTCTACATGGCCCATTACGGTTACAATCGGAGCTCTGTGCTTCAAATCCTCAGGGGCATCTTCCTCTTCAACAATGGCCTCTTCAATATCCGCGGTTACAAATTCAACTTCATACCCAAATTCATCGGCAACTATAGTGAGCGTTTCAGCATCCAATCGTTGGTTCATGGTAACCATAATACCCAAGGACATGCAGGCAGATATGATTTGCATCGGCGAGATATCCATCATGGTAGCCACTTCGTTTACAGTTACGAATTCAGTTACCTTTAGGATTTTGCTTTCCAATTCCTGCTGTTCAAGATCCGCTTCGGTTTGTTGCCTGTGCTGATCCCTTTTGTCCCTTCTATATTTGGCTCCTTTACCTTTTTTGGATTTACCTTGCAGTTTTTCCAAGGTCTCCCTTACTTGTTTTTGAACTTCCTCTTCGGTAGGTTCACTTTTGGAAACTGTTTGACGTTGACCTATACCTTTTCTACCAGGAGTTCTTGTGCCTTTTGCGCCACCTTGGTTATTGTTTCCTGTATTGCTTACTATTCGTCTCCTTCGTTTTTTTCTATCACCTCCCGCATCTTTGCTTTTAGGCGCTTCTTTTTTCTTTTTGGGCTTTTCAAACTTGGAAAGGTCAATTTTATCTCCTGCAATTTTAGGGCCTGAAAGTTTTTTGTATTGGGTTTCTATAACTTCTGGCTCCTCAACTTTGTCTTCCTCGGTTTTTTTAACCTCGACAGCCTTTTCCTCAGCTTTTACTTTGGTTGATTCAACTTCTTCCGCAACCTCTTTAGCAACCTCTTTTTGAGGTTCTTGCTTGACCTCTTCCGGTTCGGGTTTTTCTTCTAAAGTTGTCTCCTTTACCGGTTTCTTTTTCGCATCCAAATCTATTTTACCAACAGTTTTGGGGCCGGCAAGTTCAGCCTTTGCTTTTACGATTTCATTTGCGGCAGCTCTTTTTTCGCGCGCGAGTCTTCTTTCCTCCTGCTCTTGCTCTAACTGAACCCGTATCGCCTCTTTTTCCTTCCGCTTCTCTTCACCGACTTCCTTGGATGCAACTTTCTTGCTCATATCCGTTTGGAACTCATCCAAAAGCACTTGATATACCTCATTGGAAATTTTCGTGGTGGGCCTAGCCTCCACATCGTGACCTTTGGAAGATAGAAAATCTACCGCCCTGTCCAATGAAATATTAAGCTCTCTCAGAACTTTATTAAGCCTTATTGTTGCAGTTTCTGCCATAAAAAATTGTTCCTGTACTTATAATTTTTTGCTAATATATAGCTAATCTTCTAATTCTTCTTTTAGTATACGCACAACTTCTGTAATTGTTTCCTCTTCCAGATCTGTACGTTTTACCAAATCGTCAACGTCTTGTTCCAGCACGCTTCGTGCCGTATCCATACCTATTTTCTTGAATTCCTCGATAACCCAACCTTCAATTTCATCCGAAAATTCGGTAAGCTCTACATCTTCCTCTACCCCTTCGCGGAAAACATCTATCTCGTAACCCGTTAATTGACCCGCCAAGCGTATGTTATGACCTCCACGACCTATGGCCTTTGAAACTTCCTCAGGTCTTAGATATACCTGAGCCGTCATTTTTTCGTCATCGAGTTTGACCGATGATACCCTAGCCGGACTCAAGGCCCTGGTCACCAACAATTGTGGATTACCAGTCCAGTTGATGACATCTATATTTTCATTGCCCAATTCACGAACGATACCGTGTATTCTTGACCCTTTCATACCTACACAAGCACCTACCGGATCAATACGGTCATCATAGGAATCAACGGCCACCTTTGCTTTTTCACCTGGAATACGTACCGCTTTTTTAATGGTGATCAAGCCATCGAAAACTTCGGGTATTTCCTGAAAGAAGAGCTGCTCCAAAAACTTAGGGGAGCTTCTGGACATTATGATGGAAGGTTTACTTCCCTTCAATTCCACACTTTCAATAATCCCACGCACGTTATCCCCTTTTCTAAAAAAGTCAGAAGGGATCTGTTTGTCCTTCGGAAGAATAATCTCGTTACCTTCGTCATCCAACAAAATAATGGCCTTATGGCGAATATGGTGTACCTCAGCGGTATATATTTCGCCCTCTAGGTCCTTAAATTGCTTGTATATTGTGGTATTATCGTGCTCATGTATTTTGGAAATCAAGTTTTGACGCAACGCCAAAATAGCCCTTCGCCCCAAATGCATCAACTTCACCTCTTCGGATACATCTTCACCGACTTCAAAATCAGGTTCGATTTTACGTGCCTCGGACAATGATATTTCTTCGTTTGGCTCTTCTACCTCACCATCCTCAACAACTACACGATTTCTCCAAATCTCCAAATCTCCCTTATCCGGATTAATGATGATATCAAAGTTATCATCAGACCCAAATTTTTTCTTTAAGGCATTTCGGAATACATCCTCCAAAATTGCCATAAGTGTTACCCTGTCTATGAACTTATCGTCCTTAAATTCCGAAAAGGATTCGATCAGCGCAATATTCTCCATCGTGTTTTGATTAAAATTTTAATACAACTTTTGCTTCTAATATATCAGAAATTGCAATTTCCTGCTTTTTCTGGACTGTAACTTTACCCTTTCCAACGGGCTTGGGCTCTCTTGCCTTCCACTCCAGGGTTATCGTTTCGTTTGTGGCAGCGGTAAGGTTTCCCTCAATTTGATTTTCCGGAAGCTTAACCTCTAATTTTCTACCTATATTTTTTAAGTACTGTCTTGGATTTACGATAGGGGAAGCCGCTCCTGCTGAAGCTACTTCTAAAGAAAAATCCTCTTCTTCCCTATCCAAATTATGCTCTATGGCCCTACTGACCAACATACAGTCCTGAACGGCAACACCTTCATCACCATCGATTATAATTTTTATCTTGTTGTCCGATGTTATTGAGAAATCAATCAAAAAAAGTGATTTGTTTTCCTCTAGAACATCATTTAAAAGTTGCGTTACCTTATCCTTCAACATAAAATTTATCGAATAGAAAAGGGGACAAATTGTCCCCTATGAATACTATTATATCCTTTCAGTGATGCAAATATACAACTTTTTTTATTTTTTCTACGTTAGATGGTATATCTAAATCAGATATGGGATAAAACCTGTATATTCAACCACCAAACCACTTGACCATGGATATTTTATCTTCTTATAACCTAATCATTGAAGCATCGGTAATCGTTATTCTTTCTTTTTGGTTTAACGGTATTTCCAAAAAAACAAACATCCCTTCTGTACTGATGCTCATTATATTGGGCATTATACTTCAATATGTTTTAAAATATTTTGTGCCCGAAGCAATGGATTTTTCCGGAGGCCTGGAACTATTGGGTATAGTAGGGCTGATCATGATTGTTTTGGAGGCCGCACTAGAATTGGAACTAAAGCGTGAAAAACTGGTTCCCATTCTTAAATCAATGGCCATCGCCTTATTGGGACTGGTGGGCTCCGCTTATGTAGCAGCTTTGATTTTGCACCAGTTCATAGAGGGTATGACCATGCAATCCGCTTGGTTGTATGCCACACCGCTTTCCATACTTTCAAGTGCGATCATTATTCCCAGTGTCAGCGGACTCTCTGAGGAAAAAAAGGAGTTTCATATTTATGAAAGCACTTTCTCCGATATTATGGGGATTATGATGTTTTATTATCTGATCGGCGGACTAAACCCCGCAGAAGATGCCGGAGTTGCGGGGTTTGCCGGCAATCTGGTTTTAACGGTTGTTATAGGTCTGGTTGCTAGCTATGCCATTATTTTGATATTTCAGCAAATAAAGAGCCAGGCTAAACTGTTTTTATTGATAGCCGTGCTATTGTTATTATACGCCATTGGGAAAAAGTTGCACTTATCGTCATTGATCATTATCCTGATTTTTGGACTCGTTATCGCCAATGTCAAATTATTTTTCCCCGGTAAAATGGCTGTCTTTTTAGAGGATGAAAAAATAAAGCAAATTTATCATGAGCTACACATCATCACATTGGAAACCGCTTTCGTGGTCCGTACCTTTTTCTTTGTGGTCTTTGGATTGACCATCGTTATTTCTTCTTTATTCAGTTTTAATGTGGCATTGATAAGTGTACTTATTGTTGTTTCAATCTACATTATCAGGTTTTTGATTCTTCGCGTTTTTATAGGCAAGGATATTCTACCCCAACTTTTTGTTGCCCCAAGGGGATTGATTACCGTTCTCCTATTTTATGCGATACCCACTAAAGCACAGGTAGCTAATTTTGAATCGGGCATTTTGCTTTTTGTCATTATAGCCACTAGTTTGATCATGACCTGGGCCATGATAAAAGACAAGAGGAAAATGAAAACGATTTTGGATGAAATTGATGAAGAATATATGGAACGCAATAAGACAGAGGATATTTTGAGGGAAAAAGCTTCAGAAAGTCCTTCAATGGATGATGTGGTGGAAAATGATACACCCGATGGTTTGAATCCCGAAGACAAACAAATGGATTAAAATAAACCATTAACTGTATACTAGAAGTTCGTAGTTTTGAACAAAAGAAAAAAAAATTAGAGAATGGTTTGTTACCTTGAACGAGACACAAATAAGAATCGCTACTACTGTTAAGATTTCTCGTCATTAGTTCCTCGCTCTTTCGAAATGACAACGCTCTACACTCTTCTAAAGTCTATAGAAGCTAAACTGCAATGGCAATTAAGGATTTTGACCCTAATTAAAGATAATGTATCGGGTATTTCCTATTCAACTATGCCGCAAATTTAGTTTTTACTACCGTAACCGTATTCGTAGCCGTAGTTATACCCACTTTTTTTATTGAATGTTATATCATTCAAAACAAAAGCCATATTTTTCAATTTTTTATTTTTATGTAAATCCTTTGAAAACTCGATTAAACGCTTATCAGTAAAGTTTGCCCTTGTTACAAAAACGGTAATATCTGCATACTCGGACATAAGAAGTGTGTCAGCCACCAAGACTGTGGGCGCAGTATCGACTATTACATAATCATAATGCTTTCTTGCAAGGTCTAAAAACTTTTCGAAATTTTCATTGGCAATTAACTCCGATGCATTCGGCGGTATAGGACCGCTAAAACAAATTTCGTAAAATCTATCGTGACCTTTGTTGACACATGTTCTCCAATCTATGTGTGGATTGTATAGAAAATCTGAAAGTCCGGTAGTATTCTTATCAATATCAAAAAAATTATGTAATTGAGGGTTACGTAAATCTGCGCCTATCAATAGTACTTTTTTTCTAAGACTGGCGTAAGCCATGGAAAGGTTATGGGCTATAAATGTTTTACCCTCTCCCTTTATCGCTGATGTTACGTAAATAGTCTTGCAATAATTATCTGGTTGTTTGGGCAGGAGAAAATTCACGTTGGTGCCTAGAATCTTAAAAGATTCCGCTCTAATAGATCTCTCGTTGGCCTCAAAAAAACTATTTGGATTTTTTATCGAGGGAATTTCTGCCAATACTGGAATATCTGAACTTAGTTTTTCCAAATCGGCTTTACTCTTGATTTTATCGTCCAATGAGAATTTTACAAAAAGAAAGCCAAAAGGAACCAACAATCCCAAAAAAAGGCAAACTGCATAAACAATCGGCTTTTTTGGGGAGATAGGATTCATCTTGGTCAAACCGTAATCAACGACTTTGACCGAGGGTGCGGTAACGGCAAAATTGATAGCAGCCTCTTCACGTTTTTGTAATAATATGAGGAAAAGGTTTTCCTTGATGC
Source organism: Costertonia aggregata (assembly GCF_013402795.1). Classification (GTDB taxonomy): domain Bacteria; phylum Bacteroidota; class Bacteroidia; order Flavobacteriales; family Flavobacteriaceae; genus Costertonia; species Costertonia aggregata. The sequence continues at coordinate 906,776 of NZ_CP058595.1, forward strand.
TTTGTTGGCGCTCTATGGCCCTTAGAGTCATCTCTTTTTCCGGTAATTCAGAAAATACGGTTCCGGCCTTAAATTGCTGTTGTTGCATTTGGCCAAGAGAAATATTGAGTTGGTCTTGATATATATCTACGGTATTGACAATGTTAAGTTTACCCCTTTTCAACTGATCGGAAAGAATCTTCACAGTTGGGTTGTTCAGTCCTGCACTGGTAATTAGCTTTTCTCTCTCCAGTGCCATTTTATTGTATTCCGAGACCAAACTATTAATACTATTGTTCTCCAATCCTATATCAGCGGGCAGAAGGTCGTATGATGACTCCTTTACGAGAGCCTTTTTCAATAATTTCGATAAAGCGATCTGGGTCTCTATCTCAAAAACATCATTTTCGGCAATTGATTTTTGCTGCATGGTAATACCGGCATCCGCTTCAATGTAGGATAGATTGTTTGATTTTTTGAAGTCTTTTTTGCCAGATTCAATAGAATCTAATTCTTCGGTTAGAAAAATGAATCTATTATCAATAAAATCGATAGTTCTTTTCGAAACCAACTGGCGGTCAAGTATACCGTCTTGATCAAATTTGTATATAATACCGTTTAGTATGGCTTCGGAAAGTTCCGGACTCTCACTTTTCAACAACAATGAAAGGACTTCACTGTTTTTATTGGTAGTATTTACCTCTAAGCGTTTTGATAAATTAAGAACGGTCTCTTTCTTTTTATTTATGACGACTTCAAAATTTTTACTTCTGAATTGAGAAGCAAGTGCTTTGCTTTTTAAGCGCACCTCAACAGGAAAACGTGTTTTATCGAAAATAGTTACAGATGAATCAAGAGCTTGAACAACTCCTTGATCATCACTAATCTTGGGAGGGCTGGTCTCAAAAGACACGTCAAATATGACATTGGTTTTTAGACTATCGTCCGGAAACAGTTTTACGATATCGAAAGGAGCCTTAAAAATTCTCCTTGTCTTGATATTTCCTACCTCGTAATATGAAATTTCAAGATCAAGGGAATTCACCACCTGCTGCAACAAACGATAGGATTTGAGCACCTCAATCTCATTGTCCATATTTATTTTGCTGCCACCGGTCAAAGCAGATAAGGGATCAGTCGCGATATCAAGCTCTTTACTGTCATCAATGATCTTTATCTTAGCTGTTGACTCGTATATCGTAGGTGCATATCGCAAATATAAAAAACCAAGTATAAAGGAGATAACGATAGCCAACAAGAACCAACGCCAATACTGAGCGTATTTTTGTACGTTCTCCTTTATTTTGAACGACTCCTCTTCATTATCCAATACATAATATGATTCTTTCATTTTTATCTTGTGATTAAGACTACCGAAGTCAATATTAACGATGCAATAGTCAAAACAGTACCTGCATTACCTATGAAACCTGCACTTTTAACTTTAGGGTTGTTCGGGTTAACTACAATTACATCATTAGGTTTAATATAGTAGTACGGGCTACCGAACCAATCGGCGGTCGTAAGATCAATACGCGCTATGTTGCGGACACCACTTTCTTCACGTATAATCAAAATGTCTTTGCGTTCCCCATTTATGGTGAGATCTCCCGCATAACCCAACGCTTGGGGCAAAGATATATTTTGTTCGGTAAATGTGTAAGTGCCCGGTACTTTTACTTCTCCCAACACGGTTACTTTGGCATTCAATATTCTTACACTGACCGTAGGGTCTATTAGATGCCCTCCTTTTTCCAAACGTTTTTGTAAAGCAATTTCAAGGTCGTCGATAGTTTCCCCAAGGACCTTGATTTTTCCCAATACCGGAAAATCTATAAAACCTTCGTTGGATACCAAATAACCTTGTAGTTGTAGCACATCTAAATTTAAATTGACCCCAGCTGCCGATGATTGTACATTGTAAGGATAGGTCGTTTCAGGAACAGAAGCACCGACCACGATACTCAAAATATCGTTGGGCTGTATTTTTGAACTGTTATAAATTATATTCTCGACCGAATGGGCCTCAGCGTCCTGAAAATAGAGAACGTCTTTTTTGCTCGCACAAGATTGCAGAATCATAACCACAAATGCTGAAATGAATATGTTTTTGTTCATATGATTAATATATATATATATCGATAATCGAATTTACTTATTATTGCATGATATAAAAATTAGATGCATATCTTTTCGATACGATGCGCACTCTAAGAACAATTAGTTTTGACATCTTGACAATTCAATAAAAACAACAAAACCTAAAAGGTCAAATCAAAAAAATCGATACCGCTGAATAATTTCAATTATCAATTAAAGTAATCTTCTTTTAAATAATTTGAAAAAAATAACTTCTGCAATGAATTTTGGGGTCGATACTAAGTTACGTTTTGCCAAACGCTTTGGTTCTTTTAAAAATCTTGGTAACCATTCCAATCCCAAATTAATCCATACTTTGCCTGGTCGTTTTATTGTACCTGCATAAAAGTCAAAAACCGCACCAATAGAACAAATTATATCTGCATCCAGGTTATTTTTAAATTCGTATACCCACTTTTCTTGTTTGGGAGCGGTCATCCCCACAAATAAGACATCAGGTTTAAAATTATTGACTCTTTTGCACATTTCAACACTATCTGCTTTATCAAAAATAGCTTTATAGGGCGGCGAATAAGAACCTACCCTTAGGTTTGGATACTCTTTAGAAGTATTTTCTTTTATGAAATTCAATGTTTGCTGGGAAGCCCCAAGAAAAAAACAGGAGCCGTGAACAGAATTCAAATAATTCATCAAATGTATAAAAATATCATATCCAGCAATTTTTTTGATTTTTTTACCCTTTAAAACTTTTGTCGCCCATACTATACCTATACCATCAGCCAATAATATATCAGAATTTTTCAGAGCCTCTGCGAAATAGTTATCCTTCCTAGAAATACAATAAGAATGAGGGTTTATCGTATTTATGATAGTTTTTTCCCTTATTGGCAACTCTAGATAATCAGTATAAATTTTATATCCTAAAAGATTCATGAAACGAGTTTATCAACAATATTATGAAAATTGGATTCAAAAATTTTCAATGTGAAATTTTCTTCATACCGCTTTCTGCCGTTATCTCCCATCTTCTTTCGCAAGACAGGGTTTACGATAAGAATTTCCAATTTTTCGGCCAAGGCTTTAGAATCATGTGACGGAACCAAAAAACCTGTAACATTATCCAGTACGACATCCGGTATGCCACCTTCATTTGTAGAAATTACCGGGAGATTGAACTGCATAGCTTCTAAATTTACAAGACCAAAGGTTTCGTCGTATGATGGGAAAACGAAAATATCAGCTTTTGAGTATTCGTTTTCTTTGTCATTCCCATATTTTTTACCAACGTATGTAACTTTATCGTCAATTTCCAATAAACTTATTCTTTTGGCTAGGGTCGCAGTATCAATATCCCCCTCCCCGCCAGCCAAAATACATTGGAAGGGTAAATTTTTATCCTTCAAAAGCCTGCAAGCATCCAATAGCGTATATATTCCTTTGGAAATTAAGAGATTTGACAAAAATAGAACCATTACATTTTCGCTGTTACCTTTTTCAATAGATCCTGAATTTTGTTTTCTGTTCTCTGGGATACCATTAGGGCAATAATGAACGTTTGCTTTTGAAACATATTTAGATATATCGTAATATAAATGTTCGGATAATAAAATTACTTCGACATTTTTGAATATTAATTTATTTAAGATGTTATCCAACCATTTATCTTGATGCTTATCTATCCCTTTATTGTGAAAGTGATAAACCACTTTCACACGCATTAGCTTGACAATAAGAGCTATTAATGCATCTTTATAAAAACCCGCACCTGTCGCTGAAATCGTGATATAAATCAGATTTGGACGATATTGTAATACATTTTTGATTGTAAAATAAAGTATATTCAAATAACGAATTATTTTTTTGATACCTCCTTTACCTATTTCAGTAACACTGGCAGACGTGCTTAAATTAATGTACGTACAATCAAAAGAAGCGTTGATAAGCTCACTATCCCTAATGTGCTTGCCTACCATAGCAGCTCCATGTATAGGCGGAGGGTAATGCAGAATAAATAGAATCTTCTTCATGCGCTAAAAGTATGAGATGAAATTGTTGCAGATTTTAAAATTTGATTATTCTTTACTCCTAGATATTAATGTGCGATCAATTACTTTCAATTATTTTTCACTAATTTTTAGATAATGAATCAATTTTTCAGTTATCACACTCTGCCCTTCCGGATTTAAATGTATGGGGTCATAAAACAAATCATATTCTTTTGACCATGGTTCTTGTAGATTTAGGAACTCTACATTATCAAATTCTTTGGAAAATGCATCAAAAAGAGCTATTGTTTCATTATATGCCGGTTCTTGAACCTTGGTCAACAAAACTATAGTAGGAACATATAACAGTATAACCCTAATATTCTTTTTTGCGAGCAGATCCAGGGTTTCTCTTAAAACCTCAATATTATAATCTGTATTTTCAATTTTCCTGTAATCTCCATTTCTAATGTTGGCCCTTAGATTTTCAACATCTACTTTTCCAAATTTTAAATTCGTCCATTTACCAAGATACCCTCTAAAAGAACTGCTTATCAAAAGCTCATCATACCTTGAGGTTTTGATTATTTTTTTACTTAGATATTCGGAAAGATCACTGTTTTTACTAACGTAGCTATCTATGACGGAATCGTTCAAAAACGGATAAAATAACTTATGAGAATTATTGCTAAGCCCCTCACTTGTAAATGTCCAAGCATCAATGCCGTATATCAACGTGTTTATCTTCTTATTTTTTCTCAATACTTGTTGGGTCATTATTTTACGATCAGTAACGTTAACACCTTCTCTAGTGTATTTTGAAACCCCTACCCCCAATTCTCTTTCCATTTTACGTTTGTCCACACCAAGCATTAAATGAGAATGTCCCACCAAGACAATCTCGGTATCATCATTTAATCCGTAATATTTTTCGAGACCGTTCAATAAAAATTTGCTTATGCAAAAATCAAGAATAAAAAATAGGGCTGTAAAAGCAATTAATTTTAAGATGAAATTTTTGTTGTACATACTACTCTCCGCTTTTTTTAATCGTATTTGTATTCAAATTTTTCAAAATTGAAAGTATATAAAGGAATTAGATGACATACCCAATAAAGATATGCCAAGCAATAGTGTTAAATACCATATCATTTGCAACCAAGGGTTTATCTTTGACCTTGAAAAATAAAGTGAACTGATACCTTTATATTGTGAAATCTGAAACACAAGCAAGAATATTATCAATACGATGGATAATAAAAAGGTTACCATAGATGATCCGATATAAAATTTATCGCTCCAATCGATAAATATTTTTCTAGTTATTGAAAAAGCATCACGAACAGAACTTGCCCTAAAATACACCCATGCATAGCATACGATCATGAACACCGATGCTATCTTGAAAAACTTATATATTACTGTTCTTTTTATTTTAAGAATCCTAAATTTTTGTAAAAGTAAATCCCCCCAGCTCTCAAAAAAATAGAGAAAGGCATGTAAGAGCCCCCATATAATAAATGTCCAATTCGCACCATGCCAAAAACCACTCACCAAAAAAACAACAAGAATATTGCGTAGCCATTTTATATATTTTACCCTACTACCGCCAAGCGGTTTATACACGTAATCCCCAAACCAAGATGAGAGTGATATATGCCACCTTTTCCAAAAATCCGATATTGACGACGCAAAATATGGCAGGTTGAAATTTTGCATCAATTTAAAACCCAAAATACGTGCGGCCCCTATTGCCATATCCGAATAACCACTGAAGTCACAATAAATTTGAAAAGCAAAGAATAAAGTGGCAACAATCAAGGTCGGCCCCGAATATAATTCAGGATGCTCATAAACCTTGTCAACATAAATGGCCAACCTGTCCGCAATGACTACTTTTTTGAATAATCCCCATATAAAAAGTTTAGAACCTTCTATAAAATTCTCTTTGGAAAAAGAGTGCTTGTTCTTTAACTGTTCCAATAAGTTTGAGGAACGTTCAATTGGCCCTGCTACCAATTGTGGGAAAAAGGAGACGAACGTGCCAAAACGCACAATATTGTTTTCGATTTTTGTATTACCATAGAATACGTCCAAAGAATAGCTCAATGCCTGAAAAGTAAAAAAGGAAATACCCACCGGAAGGATTAGCTCTAGATAAGAAAATTTAATATTGGCACCGGCAATGGCCATAAACCCATTTATATTATCCAAAAAGAAATTGGCATACTTAAAATATAAAAGAGGGACCAATGACGTTGAAATCGCGAGGAATAGCCATATTCGCTTTTTTGATTTATGACTTGCCGAATGTATTCTTATACCAGAAAAATAATTTATTACAGTAACCCCCAACATAATAAAAGCAAAGTCCCAACGCCATGAAATATAAAATATATAAGAACTTATAAGCAACAAGAAAATCCTGTATTTATAAGAAATATTGAAATACAAAATACTTGTGACTAGAAAAAGAAATATAAATTCCCATGAGTTAAATAGCATTCATCAAAATTTAAAGTTTCTCAATATGCTTCTTAAATTTGTCGATTATTCTCCTTGTCAAAGAAAATTTAGACTTAAAATCTGTAGCAATATCCCTATTAATAACCAAAACCTTGTCAAAGGAAAACCTCCTATTTACCCCGCTATCCAAAGGTGTCTCAAATTTGGTGACACCAGATGTATGTGTCGCATCTTTACCAGACCCAATACTATTTATTTTAGAAGATGAAGCAAAAACTGTCAACATGTTATTCTTAAATTGATGGTAACACAATCTAATGGCCCAAGAGTCAATCTTGCCGTTCATTTGATTTTTTAACATCCACGGCATATCACTACCAATGTTATAAAAAGCAAATACATTCTTATAGTTTTTTTTAAATTTATTATAATCAGAAACTTTCCAGTCTACCTTATCCCACCTATCTTTCCACATACCCCATCCCCAAGATGAAGCTCTTTGACCTAAATAATAATCTTTTTCATAGTTTTTCAATGATGGAAGCTTTAATGTATAACCAGATATAGATATAATTTCATGTACATCTTCATAAAAATCAAGTGCTTGATTCATAAAATCCAAAAAATTAGGAGAACTCACGAGATCATCTTCAAGTACGATTAATTTACCCTTAATATCGAGCACCTTCGTTACACCATTGATAACAGAATGGGCCAATCCCTTATTTTTGTCCGATTCAAAAAAATGAACTTTTTTGAAACCATTTACGTTTCTTAAAAACTTTCGAACCTCCAATATTTTTTTTTCGTCATGAAGATTCTTGGGGCCATCAGAAAAAATATAAAGCTCGCTATCAGCTGCTAAGTAATTATTTTCAAGAGCTCTTACCGTTTGCCTGGTTTCAGACAAACGATTGTAAGTGAACAAAACTACAGGTGCAAACTCTCTCATATCCCAATCAGTGGTTTGGATTTTGTACTTACCACTCTATATCTACGTTCCTCTATTGAAACCATAAAATACCAAAACAAAAATGAAATCATAATAGTAGGCTGTACTAAAAAACTTTCAAATAATCCGCCAAGAAGGACAGATATAATAATTATCACCAAAAAATATTGCTTTTTTCTTTTTAAAAATTTTACCAAATAAGCACAAAAAAAGAAAAACCCAACTAACCCACTTGCACAAAACACCTCTATATATGAAGAATGAAAATATAAAAATTCAAGTCTTTGAAAGTAATAATTGTAGCTAATATTATTCTCTAAAATTGTAGTATTCAAACCGAAAATTCCGTGCCCCAAGAAAATTGAGGTTTGGGTATAGTATTCATAGATGTAATACCATATTACGCTTCTCCCAGTAGTGAAACCTGAGATGTCCTCAGCCAAAAGATATTCGCTAGTGAAAAACATAAAAAAACCTCCCAACAGTAAAAATAGTATGATGTATAGATAGTTTATTGCCAAATTTTTTAAGTATGGAAACAAACTCAGTAGGGTAAAAATCAGTAATATAAATTGTGAATTTCTTGAGTTTGATAATATTACCAATAAAAGATATAGAAAATACAAAACTAGATAAAACTCCCTATTCCTTACCCTTTTCATTACAAGAAATAAGTTTGCGATTGCTGCCACACATGAAAAAATACCAAGTTGTAGATAATTTTCGTAAAACAATCCCAAACCACTCCTATCTTCAAGAGTATGCCATATCTCAAATGAAAAAACAACAGATATAAATGTCCAGAATACAAAATTAGCATTCATTGCAATAACCAAATACTTAAAAAAGTGTATGTGGGGCCTAAAATATTTTTTTCTAAATTCAAGGGACAACAGATAGAAAAAATATATGAAAACTACGAATAAAATATTGTTTTGGATCAATTGTATGTTGAGTCCTTTGTCTAAAACGGTATAAAAAGTAAAACACATACAGAAAAACCAAAAAATCAAAATCAAACTATGACGCTTCGCAAAATTTATGAATTGAAAAATTGATTTTTGACACGATATTATTCCAAGTATTGCTGTTGCCAATTTCCCATATTTACCTATCAAAAAAATATTTATATTATAGGTTATTGCATTCATGACCAAAAAGGTAATGAACAAAAAAAGTAGCATTATATGTTTCTTTTTGCTTAACAAAATCATTTAAAGATACTAGGTTACCATTGTCAATGTAAAAATTTAAACCAACGAACTTTTATTGGCTTTGTGTTTTTATGATTATACCTCTATAAATTACATAGTTCAAGATTTGATACATTATGTTCTCAATGATCATACTGTAAAAAACTCCGACAAGGCCAAATCTTGAAATAAAAAAATATCCTAATATTAGGGCAACGATACTCCTTGGAATCAATATCCAGAAATTAACATCTGTTCTTTTGATGGCGTTTAAAGCTATTTTGTAGGGCTGAAAAAAGATATTGATAGCCTGGTAAACAAAGGGGTAAACTACCACCAGGCCTAAGTCGGTATATTTACCGCCAAAGAACAAAACGATGATTTTTTGTCCAAAGAAATACCCTAAAGCTATTAAAACAATGGCTATTGCACCGAAAACCAAACTCCATTTTTTGACTGTGGATTTAATTTTTTCAAAATTTTTGTTTATCCCAACAAAAATGGGTAGAAAATAGGAGCCGAAAGCGGTTAAAATGGGATTTACCAAACCGGCAACACTCATAAGCACACCAAATATAGCAATATCATCTTTGGTCGTAATATATAGTAAAAGCCAAGGGTATATATTGGTACTTACATGAAATAAAAAATTAGAGCCTAACAACCATTTGCCCACTCCCCAATTTAAGCGCCAAAATTTTTTATGCTCTTTGACTTTGATGCTTGTTTTTTTATAGTTATTGAACACATATATTGTAGTTATCATAATGTATACTACTGATGCTATTCTCAAAAAGAAACCCAAATCCTTTACCTTAAAAAAAAAGATAAATGCCAACGAGGTGATTATGCCAAAAGAACAAAAAACACCATACATCAAATTCTGCCTGGTCTTACGTTGCCCCAGCAAAGTCTCGCGAACAAAGAAATACGATGAATGTGCGATAACATAAGTTAAAAAGAGAAGAAATACTTTACCACTCCGCTCCTCAAACGAAAGAAAATACAACAATGGGAAAACGATAACAGTTCCCAATGTGAATAAGCCCTTGAGAATTAAGTTAAAGTTGAAGTATGAAGTTTGGGCACGCTCCTCAAAATCATTCAAATTAATAGCATAAGGTTTGGAAATTATAGCGCTTTGAAATCCCAAAATAAATATTGTGATCGAAAAAAGGAGCACAAGATCGGCATAAGCTGTTTTTTCGTAGGTTCTGGCCAAAACAATAGTAGTGATAAATGTAGTAATACTCATGAATGCCTGATCCAAAACCACACTGAAAAGTTTTGGGATTTCACTATTGTTTTTGGGATAAAATCTTTTGAGCACTTACCTTTATTTAAATGACATTATATTAGTTTTTCTGGTTTATCCCAAATGAACTTTTTTCAGTTCGTTTATATTTTCCTGTAACCAATTATATGTCATCTTTATACCTTGTTTCAAATCTATGTTCGCTTTCCAACCTAATTCATTCAATTTAGAACAATCCATTAACTTACGGGGCGTACCGTCAGGTTTTGAACTGTCCCATTCTATTTTCCCTTTGTGACCAACGATGTTTTGAATAATTTTAGCCAATTCCCGAATGGTTATGTCTTTTCCTACTCCTACGTTGTACAAATGTTCCTGAAGAACGTTTTCTACTGCAAAAACTACAGCTCTTGCCATGTCGTCAACATATAAGAACTCTCGCATTGGCGAACCGCTGCCCCAAAGCAGTACCTGACTATGACGATTCTGCTTCGCATCATAAAACTTTCGAATCATTGCAGGTAAAACGTGCGAGGATTTTAAATCAAAATTATCATTGGGGCCATATAAATTCGTTGGCATGAGACATACGAAATCCTTCCCGTATTGTTGTCGGATGGCCTCACATAGTTTTACGCCAGATATTTTTGCTATCGCATACCATTCATTGGTAGGCTCCAATGGCCCTGACAATAAATATTCTTCTTTTATAGGTTGCGGTGCAAGTTTTGGGTAAATACAGGAGCTACCTAAAAAAATGAATTTTTTTACTCCGGTTTCATGTGCTGATTTTATCAAGTTGTTCTGAATCAACATATTGTCCATCAAAAATTGATATGGATGGTCATTATTGGCCAGAATACCTCCTACCTTTGCAGCGGCATCGATAATAACATCAGGTCTTTCGGACGATACAAAGTCATGCACATCAGCCTGCTTTCTCAAATCAAGTTCTTTACTCGTTCTTCCCAATAGATTGGTGTATCCTCTTTTTTCAAGGACTCGTAAGACTGCAGAGCCAACCATACCGTTATGACCGGCTATATATATTTTGGAGTCTTTTTTCATTATTTATTCAAAATACTTGTAAGTTTTGTAACCACCATTGTGAAGATACTGTTCTTTTTGCATCAGTTTGAGGTCCGACGTCATCATATCCCTTACCAAATCGGACAGTTGGTAAGTGGCTTCCCAACCCAATTTGGTCTTTGCTTTTGCAGGATTACCTATCAATAGATTAACTTCGGTTGGTCTAAAGTATTTTGGGTCAACGCTAAGCACTTCTTTTCCCATCGGAAGTTGGTATGCCATATTGGAACATTGTGATACGAAAGCCTTTTCATCAACGCCCGTGCCTTTAAATTCCAATGTTATACCGACCTCATTAAAAGCCATACGCACAAAATCCCTGACCATAGTGGTCTTGCCTGTAGCTATGACCCAATCCTCAGGCTCTTCTGCTTGTAGGATCATCCACATCATCCGCACATAATCTTTGGCATGGCCCCAATCTCTTTGAGCATCCAAATTGCCCAAATAAAACTTATCTTGAATACCTAGTGCAATCCTGGATACCGCCCTGGTAATTTTTCTGGTCACAAAAGTCTCTCCCCTAATGGGTGATTCGTGGTTGAACAATATACCGTTGCAAGCATACATATCGTATGCCTCCCTGTAATTTACGGTAATCCAATAAGCATACATTTTAGCGACCGCATAGGGGCTTCTTGGATAAAACGGTGTGGTTTCGGATTGAGGAACTTCTTGAACCTTACCATATAGTTCTGAGGTAGATGCCTGATAGATTCTTGTTTTTTTCTCCAACCCCAATAAACGTACAGCATCCAAAATACGCAATGTACCTATACCGTCCGCATTTGCGGTATATTCAGGAACTTCAAATGAAACCTGAACGTGGCTCATCGCCGCCAAGTTATAGATTTCGTCGGGCTGTATTTCTTGAATCAATCGGATAAGGTTTGTACTATCGGTCATATCACCGTAATGAAGAATGAAATTTCTATCCTCAATATGGGGATCTTGATATAAATGATCTACCCTATCCGTATTAAACAGCGACGACCTTCTTTTGAGACCATGAACAATATATCCTTTGTTTAATAATAGTTCGCTAAGATAAGCACCGTCCTGCCCAGTAACACCCGTTATAAAAGCAACTTTTTTTTTCAAACTGTATTGATTGTTGATTTTTAAATATTTTCTCTAGCAATGAATAAATTAATGCTATTTCAGGTAATTTGATGGAATATCATCTATTCATAATTATGATTGACGAAGTTATTATAAGAATGCCAATTTGGGCATAGAAAATTTGATTTTACCCTTTTCTTTTACCATGAAAAAAGGGAAAAGGCACAATAGGGGAGCCATGATAAAGACAATCAAAAGTTGAACATTGATGTTTATATTTAGCACATCCAGCAAAATCGTTGAAGCAACGATTAAAATATTCACGTTACATATCAAAAGTGTCGCCGTTTTGTGACTTAGGCCTAAATCCAACAGGCGATGGTGTATATGGTTGCGATCGGCAGTAAAAGGACTTCTTTTTTTACATATTCTAATTATGAATACCCTTGTGGTATCCATAATCGGAAAAGCAAACGCAGCTAGTACAATTATAGGTGCGTTGTTGTAAGTGAAATATGTACTTTCCAATCCGTTCATCCATAACAGGTTAATACCTTGAAAAACCAAAATAAACCCTATGAACATAGAACCTGAATCTCCCATGAAAATTTTCCTAGTGTCAGAAAGGTTAAAACACAAAAAACCTAGTAGAGAGCCTATAAGTATAAATGAAATTGATGCCAATAGAAAGCTACCATTTAAAAGAAAGTATACGCCAAAAGCAGTGCTTGACACAATAGCGATTGATGCGGCGAGACCATCGATACCATCAGTCAAATTAAATGCGTTGATTATAAATATGAAGATGAAAATTGAAAAAAGTACAGATATCAAATACGGTAATTCACCTATGCCCAAAATACCGTTTAAATCATATATTCTTACATCGGTCATTATAACGACAATAGCAGATGAAATTATTTGACCGCTGAATTTTTTCTTGGGCGATAAGGTTATTAGGTCATCCTTAATCCCTAAAAACAATAGTATGATCGTGCCCCCCAATAACGATAGCAGTTTGATTAAATCTTCTTGGGGTAATTTTGTGAAAACCCCGAATAATATCAATGCCAATGAAAAAGTAATAAAAATACCTATTCCTCCTAAAGTTGGTGTTTTATTCATATGCATGCTCCTTTCGCCAGGAACATCCATCAAATTCTTGGTATTGGACAAATAAATAATCACAGGGAAAATTCTAATAGAAATAAAGAAGGCTATTGTCAATGACAAAAATGACAAAAAATAAAGATTTAAAAATAGTGTCTCAAAATATTCCATAGCGGGGGCCTTGCTATTATTTACGAAGTTTAACTTCTATTGTTGTAAAGTATAAAATTTTAACATTTGAGACGTTATATAAAGTATATTTTATTTCAAATAGCAATCATTTTCGATGAAATGCAATAATATTATCAATAGATAAAAAAAAAACGAAAAAACCACAGTGATATATAGCTAAGACTTTAACCATAGACCACGAAATCAAAAACAATTACACTAGCTGTATACTAAATATAATCTAATAAGCTTTTCATTTATATAACAATTACAAAAGGCAATACCCTACCAAAAATATCAAGTTATTTTTGAAATTAATTTGTAATTGCCACAATCAAAAGAAAAAGTAGCTGAAATGATTTTTTAATGAGTGAAAGTGTAAAAGAAACTAAAAAATCCTTGGTCTTTTCTTACTTTATCAAAGACTAATGTATTTTAAGGTGCGATAGTCAATTCAATAACAAATTTGAGTTTAAGTGCTGATTGTTGTGATTATTAACTAAAAAAAGAAGCTTTTCAATATCAATAACCGCATAAAAAATTAATTGCATCTTGTATTATAAAATCTAACCTCTTTGTGTACATCCTTTTTAAAAACCCTATTCTCGATTTTCTCAACCAATTTTGGACAATCAACGAAGAACTCAGCTGTTGCTTTTTTAAAATTTTTAGAAAATAGTTGAGTAGAGCCTATATGCACAGCTACTGGTTTTTCGTTTTTACGCAGATATAATGTATAAAAGTTATATCCTGACCCACTTACAACACTTCCTCCTGCATTAAATGTAGGACCAATATAACCTGAATTATATCCTGAATTATATTTAGAATATAAAAACACCTTACCTTTTTCGATTTATTTTAAGAGAAATGGTTTTTTATCCTCAGCTATTTTAACATAAGCATAAACCAAAGTTTCCTTTTTTTTTCTTTTAAAACTACTTTAGAAATATCATTGTAATCTAGTTTGTTTGCTTTGCCATCTGTATATTTTTTGAATTTGATTTTTCACCAACTATTTTAGCGAACTCTTTTTGAACATTTTCATCATTAAAAGTAATCTCTGCTGTTGTTTTTTGGGCAGTTGAAAAGTGAAAAAAGAAACAATATGAAATCAATGCAATCGAAAATCTTCTATTTATCACAGTATTTGCTATATTTTCTAACAAAAACCCCGATACAATTTGTATCGGGGTTTTGTTTTAATGTTGGCCCACAAGAATAAGATTAACCTTAATTATTCAGGTACTCATAAAGTACTAATTCCTCCTTTACCCCAATTAAAATAATACCTTATAGAAATTAAAAATAATAATTAGAGTAAACTTTAATAAACTTAAATAAGGATTAATAAAGTAATTGTACGTACATTTGAACGTACAATAATCAAATGGCAACAATTACTTTCAAACCTAGACCTGGCAAAAAGAAGACCACCCCGATTTATCTGATATTCAGCTTCGGAAGGAAAAGGGAGCTGAGATATTCTACCGGCTTTACGATATCTGATATATCAAATTGGAATTTCGACAAGCAACGAATAAAAAATGTTGTTTCTGAACCGATGTCCAATAAAATAAATCAGAGTTTACAACAACTAGAATTATTTTTTGAAAATAAATACAACGAATTATTATCTGCGAGGATAGATATAAACAATCAGGTACTAAGAAACGAGCTAGACCTTTATTTAAAAAAGAGAAAGCCAAGAAGCACACCATCATCTTACAAAACACTTCTAGAATGCTATAAGTGGTATTACACATATTATTCCAAGAATTCTTTGCCCACAACAAAAAAACCCTTGGCTTTAGGGACTGTCAAATCTTATAAAACCTCCTATGAAGTGTTAAAAGAATTCAGTGACAATGTTTATGCTATCAACTACGATAGAATAACGTTGGACTTTTATTCCGACTTCATTGAATTCCTTAATGAGAAAAACTTTTCTAAAAACTATATTTCCAACCATATAAAAATGTTAAAAACAATCATGAACTATGCTTGGGAAAAGAAATTTCATAATTCGATGGATTTTAAATCCAAATCGTTTGCAAAAACTAATGAAGAAGTTGACAGCATATATCTATCCGAGAATGAACTTCAAAAAATACAAAGCCTTGAACTCAGGGGAAGAAAAGATAATGCTAGAGATCTTTTCTTAATTGGGGCCAATACAGGGCTCCGAGTTTCTGACTTTAATCGTCTTTCAAAAGACAATATTAAATGTAATAACGGTCTATGGTATATTGAGATAAAATCAAAAAAGACAGATAGATTGGTATCTATACCACTAAAAAAATCTGTTTTAGATATCTTAAAAAAGAGAGACGGAAACCCTCCATATAGAATGCCGGAACAGAATATTAACAATCTCTTAAAGGACATTGGGAAATTGGCTCAAATAAATGAATTAATAGAAATCACTAAAACAGTAGGTGGGAAATCCATTAAGATTAAAAAACAAAAATTTGAATTGATTACAAATCACACTGCAAGAAGGTCTTTTTGCACGAATGCATATCTAGCTGGAATGTCCACTTTTGATATCATGGCCATTAGCGGCCATAAATCCGAAAAATCCTTTTACGGATACATTAAAGTAAGTAACCTAGAAAGGCTAAGAAAAATAGCGAAACATCCATTTTTTAATTAAATAAACATTATGAAAAATTCATCAGAAAAAATTTTATCCACTATCAACAATCATGATTTGAAAGAGATTAGAGGTATGAAAGACAGCCTTTCAGATTTTTTTACTGCCTGGGTAAATGAATTGAACGAAATTGGGGCCCTCACAAAGGACAAACATTATGAATACACCTTTCATTTTACAGCAATAAGAGATTTGTTGACTGACGCAGAGCATTTCAAAACTAAAAATCAGAACTAAAATTATATCAAATATTACAACATGGAGTTTCTGTTCAACAATATATTTGATGAAAAAAAATACAATAGTCTAAGAACTACATCCGAAAAAATTAAATACTTTTTAGAAAATGATATTTTTGAAATTCAGAAAGGTGAATGTCTAATCCCAACTAATGGTATAAAGTGCGTTCCTGAAGAATATATAGACTTAAATCAATTTGATGCACTTCCATTTCGCATTAATGAATCTTATAGAACTGATGAATATGTGATAGGTATTAATTGGTTATTTCTACTTGAGATATTTGAGGTTTTCAAAACGCAGTTAGATTTGTTGGACACTTCAAACGAAATCGATTTCAATTTAAATTTTTTATCTAATGTAGATGAACAGTTGAATTACTTACAAGAAGTTATTAAACGAAATGACCCCTTTAAACTAAAATGCTTTACAGTAGAATATAATATTTGGACTGATGAATTGATTCTTGGCGCTGGAACCGAGTATAATTTTTTTTTAATATCAGAATCTTATCAGATAGATTATATTTTAGGAAAGGTTTACCTGGGCTCTACTTTCGATTTTGAAGAATATTCAAACCTTTCTGAATTTGGAAAAAGTCTAAGTAAATTCTTAAAGGTTAAATATTGTCTTTTTCACATAAAAAATATTCAAAACCTAGTAAATGATAATCTTGAAAGCATTGATACTCTAAACGATGACATCGAAAACTATAATGCTTATTGTGCTGCATATTTCTTCGACAAGATTGGATTAGTAAAGAAAATGCAACAGGCAGGATTTACTCAAACTAAGATATATAGCATAATTGGAAAAATTACTTCAACTCATCCAAAAACAATAGAAAAAAAACTCAGACAATTACTAATAGATTCGAAAACAAGCGAGTCAATTAAGCACCCTAAAACAAGAAAAATGGTTAGAGAAATAGATGAAATCCTCAATGACTTAAACTATTTGTAGTCTTTTTTAGAGTCGCTACAATATATTAAACTTAACCTTATATAGTTAGAATTGTACTGTTAATTGTTAAAACAGTACTATGAAAACTAATGTATTACAACTTCACAATGTTTCTCCGGAAGAATTCAAAAACGAAATTCTTACCGGAATAAAAACACAACTAGACAACCTTAAAAACAACTTAGAAAATTCTAAAAAATCAGAATATCTAACTAGAAAAGAAGCTTCCATACTCTTAGGAGTATCGCTTGTTACTATTCATGTATGGTGCAAAAAAGATATTCTAAAACCATACAAAATAGGTAATAGAATTAGGTTTAAAAGAGAGGAAATCGAAGCTACATTAGAAAATTCATAAAAAAAGGGATAGTTACAGCTATCCCTAAAAATCTTGTATAAAAATTAAATATTATGAAACAAATATACCCAGTAGTTGGGTTATATCAAAACCCCAATTTCCGGACACCAAACACACTTCGTATTAATACAGTTATCCGGACTATCAAATCAAATATAACATTCAAAAAGGGTCTATTTCACATAAACCAATCTCTAAATTAAAAGCTTATGAAGCTAGATGCTGCAATTAATAGGTTAATATGGAGATTCGGTGAATTTGACCATATATATATAAACGAAAAAGATATTACAGCTATAAACAAAATAGTTGATTTTGTCAATTTTAAACAAGAACGGACGTTTCAAGAAAACCTCCATTTCGCAAAACTATATACTTACAACCTTGGATATTTTTTAGAAAAATATAATACTACAATTGACAAAGCCATAGCCCATAGAGAACTTCATCATTTATTAGATAAGCCTTTTGAAAATTATGTGGAAGATTTAACTTCTCAAATAAACCTCAGTATCAAATATAATGTACTCAACAAGGCCGGATGCAAATTAGATAAACATCCTGCTTCAGAAAGTAAAATCGAAAAATCAAAAAACTTAAATAGTTTAAAAAGATTATTAGAGGATGATGACGTAAGACGAGTCTTTATTGGAGATGCATGGAATAAAAAAGAAGTTGAAGCTGGTCTTAAAGTTCAAATTAATAATTTTCTAAATGGAATATAAAAAAATAATCCCTAAAACCAAAAGCGAAAATCAGCACTCAGGAGGTTCAGGAACCACTATCTTCCATCAAGTTGAGGATTATATAGAGGAAAAATATGACTTACGTCTAAATATAATTTCCCTAGATATAGAAATATCGCTAAAAGATCAGGAGAATTGGAAAATATGCAATGAAGATAGTTTATTCATAGAATTAAGAAAAAAGAACATCGCAGTACCAATGAACAACCTAATATCAATTTTAAAAAGTGATTTTGTTCCTAAATATAATCCTTTAAAGGATTATTTCAATTCTCTCCATAAATGGGATAGGTCTACTGATTACATTAAAAAATATGCAAGCTACATATCTCTAGCTCCGGGAGAGGACAATGAACAGTTTTACTATCACTTCAAAAAATGGTGCGTAAGGGCTGTAAAATGCGCTTTATTAGATGGGTATTTTAATAAACAAGCTTTCATACTTACAGACGACGGCAGGGGGCAAAACATAGGTAAATCTACCTGGTGCCGTAATCTTTGCCCAAAACAACTCTCAGATTATATTGCTGAAGATATGGGCGGTTCTGACAAAGATTCCAGATTACTACTATGTAAAAATTTTATAATAAATCTCGATGAACTAGCAGCTCTGGCCAGAAAAGAGATAAATCAATTAAAATCCCAGCTTTCAAAAGACCAAATAAACGAAAGATTACCCTACGACCGGAAGAATTCAGTTATACAAAGAGTTGCTTCATTTATTGGCTCAACTAATAAATCTACATTTTTACAGGATGAAACTGGTAGTGTTAGGTGGCTGTGTTTTGTAGTAAATGGAATTAATTTTGCTTACAGCAAAGAATTCAACATTGATGATTTGTGGTCTCAGGCGTACTCCCTATCTCTAGATAAAACTTTTGATGAAGTTATATCCAAAAAAGATATCGAGCAAAATGAAATAAGAAATAAGAAATTTCAAGAATTAACTCCTGAACATGACATGTTGTTGAAATACTTCAAAAAACCAGACACACCAAAGTCAGGGGAATACATGACATCCACTGACATTGTAAACTATTTAATACCAAATTACACCCGGCTCAATCTCAGACCGGTTAATATTGGAAAAGCATTGTCTAAAGAAAATTTTGAAAAAAAGAAAACAGGCGGTTCTACATTTTATTATGTTGAAAAATCTTTTTGCTAAGTTTTACCCTCCCTACCCTCCTTTTGTCAGATTATTAATTATTGACGCTTGATAAATAAGGAGGGTAAAAAAAATTAACCCACACCTAACCCTCCTTACCTTCCTAATTCAAGTATTCAAAGGAGGGTGTTAACCCTTCCGTAATTACATATCACTCCTTCTTGAACGTTCACAAACAGGGCTTTTTAGAGGAAAAGGAGGGTAGGGAGGGTAAATCCGATAAATTTGTATTTTTAATCTGAGTATTAATTCACAAGAAACTGAAACCGTTTATATGCAAAAACAGAAAAACTGTGTTTAAGACTGTATTTTGTTCTGTATTACTAATATTTATACTTATATATTTATAACTAACTGATTTTCAATGCTAAAAAGTGAAGTGTTAATTTGTGAAAAACACGGTTCAGTTTACGTTTCAGAAAGGAACATTTTAAATAGAAGATATACAATTGAGGTTTATAAAGATATTTCCAAATCAAACATTGAAGGTGATTTTATTTTTTTATTTATGCAAACTATCTCTTTTGCTCCAGTGGAGAATTGAACCTATTTCATATAAACAAGGCCATTTTGCAATTGAAAACATATCCTCATGACCACTCTAAGAGCGAACCATATTTTCATACGCTACATGATATTTAAAAACAGAAAATAAGTGTCAACAACAATTACAGTACATACAATTTTGTGAAGCTTTTGTTCAAAGATATAGAGATAATAAACTACAAAATCGTAAAGCCTGTAATAGTTTTACAAAACCTTGTGTAATAATTTAATTGCGCTGAAAAGATAAAGTAGTTCTTTGTTGTTGGATTGGATATTCTGTTAATTTTGTTTGTATTGTTAAGTTATTTCAATTTCTTGAAAAGGGTAAATTTATTACTCTTTGATTAATCAATCCTTTACCAAAAAATAAGCCTTATAAAATATGGAAGACACTATTAATTGTGAAGACATTTTAGTTTTCAAAAAAACATTTTCGTCATTGATTTGGAAAAATGAAGACAAGATTAGCTTTTTAAAATCTAACATACTATCAATTGAAGAAAATGTTAAGAGTTATTTACATAACATATCTGTAATATTTCCATTATTAACAGATCACAGCATAAAACATTCCAGGATGCTTTGGAATTATGCAAATCTTATTATTGGCGATCAGGAAAAGTTCCTTAACCCATTGGAAGGTTTTATTCTTCATACTGTCTTCTTAATTCATGACGCTGGTATGTGCTATTCAATTTTGGACAATAAAGAGGAAATAGAAAATGACCCAATTTATTTCGATTACATTTCGCTCCATGGGAATAATGACAAATCTAACAGCGAAGCTTTATTTTACACCACACGTCAAAGGCATGGTGATTTCGCTTTAAGAGCTGCAACTGAAAGATTAAAAGAAGGTGAATATTTAATTAACAATACGAAGCTAAGGGAAGAGCTCGGGGATATAATAGGTAAAATTGCTAAAAGTCATACGTGCGAAATAAATTTTATTGAAAGGGAATTTGGAGAAAGATACTCTCCACCATCCTTCCCAACGGATTGGGGAATTGATTGTCAGAAAATAGCATTATTACTTAGAACATGTGATGCAGCACATATAGATAATTTAAGAACTCCAAAAACTAATCGAATGATAAAAGAAATCGAAGGTGTCTCTGGCAATCATTGGAGCTTTCAAAAGAAACTTGGTTTTCCAACATTACTTGATGATGGATACTTGTCGTACAACACAAACTCACCATTTAAGGAAAATGAACAAAAAGCATGGTGGTTTTGCTATGAGGCTCTTTTAGTTCTGGACAAAGAATTAAAGAAAGCTAATGAATATTTTGTAGATAAAGGGCAACAAGTTTTATTGGCAAAGGGAGTAAAATCAATTAACGACACCTTAAATTTAGGAAAAAACCATATTCGAACTCTCAATTGGAATTCAATTGACACTAAAATAAAGGTCAATAACCCAGTTCATATTGCCCAAGAAATGGGAGGAGAAAAACTTTACGGTCATTCTAATCTTGCATTACGGGAATTAATTCAAAATAGTCTGGATGCAATAAATCTATATAGAATTTACAGTGGCCAAGAAAATCTCGAAGTTGGTTCAATTAAAATCCTTCTTGAAAAAAAAGAATCCGACTTTATTCTTAAAGTTATAGACAATGGGATTGGAATGAGTAAATTCTTAATGACAGAAGAATTACTCGACTTTGGTGGCTCATATTGGAAAAGTCGAAAATTTTTCAATGATTTTGAAGGTGTCAGAGCTAAAGGTTTTGATGCTATCGGAAAATTTGGTATTGGTTTTTTTTCATCATTCATGCTTGGAAACGAAATAACTGTTACATCATGGAAGTACGGAACTTCGATAGATGAAATGAGCACGTTAGACTTCTATGATGGTCTAAATTCAACCCCTCTTCTAAGAAAACCAACAAAAGATGAAAAACAATCGATAATTGACCGAGGTACTTCCTTGAAAATAAAATTGCATTCAGACCCATACGCAAAGGATGGATTTATGAACAAACCAGGGTCAAAATATCGTAGTTTATATGATTTAATAAAATATTTGGTCCCATCACCAAACGTAAATATAACAATAAAGGATATAAATGGCGTAGAAACATCAATTATACCTAACAAATTAGAATCTATTGGTTTTCCAGAAATCATTGATTATCTAGAAAACCCACAATCTGATGTCCCAATAAAAACAATAAATCAAGGATTAAAATCACTACCTATTGAATTGACAGATATCAATCATGGAAAGGTACTTCTAGGTAAATTAGCTTTAGGATTGAATCTTGTTGCGTTTGGCGATAGTCATTCAGTTGTGATATCCAAAGGAATAAGAATTAATACTCTTCCTGGTCTTTTTGGGTATATTTTTACCGATGATGTTATAACAATAAGGAGAGATAAGTTTAAACCAAAAATACCTTTTGAAAGTCTCAAATCTTGGGCAATAAAGCAAAAGAAAATCATAGAAGAAAGGGATTTAATGAAACACTATAAATCTCAATACTATCATCTTTTGATTAGTTTTTCCCTTTATGATGAGAATGTTCCAATCTTAATGTCGAAAAGAGAGAATAAATACAGTTATGTTTCTATAAAAGAGTTGAGAATTTTTTTAAGAAGCAATAGTAGTGTTAAAATTCACACTGAAGGCTTCAGTATTGCGTCTAGACCAAAAACTTGCGATGGTTTCCTATTTATGAACGTGACAACAAGGT
The DNA here is from genome assembly GCF_013402795.1 of Costertonia aggregata. Lineage (GTDB taxonomy): Bacteria > Bacteroidota > Bacteroidia > Flavobacteriales > Flavobacteriaceae > Costertonia > Costertonia aggregata. Next base: position 929,514 of record NZ_CP058595.1, read on the forward strand.
TTGAAGAAATTGTAAACGAGGAATCTTCGCATAAGGTTCAAAATTATGATGACCTTTTAGAAAGTACAATCAGAGATATGTGGGGGAAATTTGACAAGAAAGACTTTAACCCTCCAAATTACGCGATATTAAATCAACCATACATGAAAATAGTCGAGTTTAGCAAGAAAAAATAGTACATATGTTCGTACAATTAATAAATAAGAAACCCTAATCAATTAAAAAACAATTAATTAGGGTTAATCTATGTTGGCCCACAAGGACTCGAACCTTGAATGACGGTACCAAAAACCGGAGTGTTGCCAATTACACCATGGGCCAATATTTTTTCAAATACCAAATATATTTAATATTCGAGGGTGCAAATTTAATACAAAGTTTTGTTTCGCCAAACATTTTTTAAAACAATCATTTAAAAGTAAGCCACAGCTCTGTTAAAGCTTTATAAAAATTAGATAACCATATCTATTATAATTAGTAAATTCGCCCAATTGGTAAATAAACTAGTTACATGTTCGCAAAAAACTTCGACAAATGGGACACCATCCTAGGATGGGTTGTTTTTTTTATAGCCCTTGTTACATATGGTATTACGGTAGAGCCCACAGGTAGTTTTTGGGATGCTGGGGAATACATCACCACCTCGGCCAAACTACAAGTAGCACACCCACCGGGAGCACCGCTTTTACAAATGATAGGTGCTTTCTTTTCTATGTTTGCATTGGCAGATGACCAAGTGGCCCGTATGGTAAATTACGTTTCGGGCGTATCAAGCGCTTTTACCATCTTATTTATGTTCTGGACCATTACCAACCTCACACGAAAACTTATAAAAAAAGGTGAGGAAATTACCAGCAATGGTAAGGCTATGGCCATTTTTGGAAGCGGTATCGTGGGTGCTCTTGCATTTACTTATTCGGACAGCTTTTGGTTCAATGCCGTAGAGACCGAAGTATATGCCATGGCCAGTTTAATTATGGCCGTTCTTTTATGGATGGGGCTTAAATGGACGGATAACCTCGACAACCCCAGGGGCAATAAATGGATCGTGCTCATTTCTTTTGTTATAGGACTTACCTTCGGAGTGCAGTTTATGGGTTTTTTGGCCATCCCTTCAATTGGTCTTTTGTATTATTTTAAGACCTATAAAACAACCACGGTAAAAAACTTTTTGATCGCCAATATCTCGGTAGTCGCTATTTTAATGCTGGTCTATAAATTTTCATTGACCTATGTACTCAAATTTTTTGGCTGGGGCGAGGTCTTTTTCGTCAACAGCATAGGATTACCTTTTAACTCTGGGACGATTATTATAGGACTGGTCTTTGCTGCCGCATTTTATTTTGGATTACGATACACGCGCAACAATGATTATAAGACGGCAAATACGATAGTACTTTGTTTGATGTTCCTGTTTTTAGGCTTCTCCTCTTGGTTGATGCTGCCCATACGTGCCAATGCCAATGTTGTGGTCAACGAAAACAATCCTGAAGATGCCAGGGCGCTTTTGGCATATTACAATCGGGAACAATACCCCGGTGTTGAGAGCCCGTTCTATGGGTCTTATTATTCGGATATGTTTGCTCCTCCGGGAGAAGATATCGATGAAAAGCCCAAATATGAAAAAGACCTAAAATCGGGAAAGTATATTATCGTAAACAAGTATAAAGATGCATTACAAGGCCCAAACGATGATCATATTGGATTACTCCCCAGATTGTGGAGTGATCAAAATGCTGAAAATTATATGAAGTATTTTGACCCGTTGGACTTCACCATAAAACCCGAATATTTGGGCAACCAAGAGCTACAGCAGGCCGTTGGTCAGTTTAAGGAAGGGTATGAAAAGGGAGAATTGGATGCTGACCAGTACATTCGTTTTCTACGTGAGTTCAGCGATTACATTGAGGTACAGCCACCTACTATATGGCAAAACGTAAAGTATATGTTCCAATTTCAGTTTGGATACATGTACTGGCGTTATTTTATGTGGAATTTTGTGGGCAAGCAAAATGATATTCAAGGCAGGTATGATGAGAATGGTAACTGGCTAAGCGGTATCAACATTTTGGATAGTGCACGTTTGGGCAGTCAAGATAACCTACCTAGTGATATTAAAAACAATAAAGGTAGAAACACCTATTTCTTCCTGCCTTTGATATTGGGAATCATAGGGTTGGTATTTCAGATTTCCAAAAACCCAAAACAATTTTGGGTACTTTTTGTATTCTTTATGTTTACAGGTATAGCGATTCAATTTTATACCAATCCGGGTATTTTTCAACCACGGGAAAGAGACTATTCGCTCGTAGGTTCTTTTTACATTTTCGCATTGTGGATAGGATTGGGGGTATACGGGCTTTTTGATGAGTTCAGAAGGTTCGTCAAACCCAAAATATTGGCCCCTGCGATAACCATAATATGCCTATTAGCGGTACCAGTAGTAATGGCCTACCAAAATTGGGACGACCATGACCGCTCGGGAAGGTTTACCGCAAATTCAACGGCAAAGGCCTATTTGGACTCGGCGCAGGAAAATGCCGGAGCCATATTGTTCACCATCGGCGATAACGATACATTTCCTTTATGGTACGCTCAAGAAATAGAAGGCCATAGGACCGATGTTCGTGTCGTCAATACCAGTCTTTTCGCAACAGATTGGTATATAGACCAAATGAAGCGAAAAGCATATGAGAGCGACCCTATACCATCACAATTAACGCACGATAAATATAGGTACGGTACCCGTGATGTCATTTATTACCAAGGATTATCCGAAAAAAGATGGGACATCAAGGACTTTATGAATTGGATCGAGAGCGACAAACCACAGACCAAGCTTAAGTATATTTTCGAAAAACAAGGTATCGATATTAGTCAATATTCCGAAAGCACTTTGGATATCGTATACTACCCAACATATAAAATACGAGTACCTGTAAACAAAAAGAACGTTTTGGAAAGCGGTTTGGTCAAACAGAAGGACTCCGCACTTATCGTTGATTATATTGACATTGATCTGCCTCAGAGCGCATTACCCAAAAACCGGATTTTAATGTTGGATGTATTGGCCAATAACGATTGGAAAAGGCCCATTTATTTCTCCGGGGGAAGTTTTGACAAAGCAGAATATATTTGGATGAAAGATTATCTACAATTAGATGGTCTTCTGTATAAATTGGTCCCGATAAAGACGAAAAATTCCAGTCCGTACGAAATGGGACGAATCGATAGCGACTTAATGTATGATATCGTTAAAAAATGGGAATGGGGCAATTCGGGAAGTCCAGACATTTATCATGACCCACAGACCAGGACCCAAGGATTATCTTTCCGGGGAAATTTGGCAAGATTGACCGAAACCCTTATCAATGAAAACAAAATTGACAAGGCCAAAGACGTTATCAATATCGCCATGAAAAATATGCCTTTGGACTATTACGGTTTTTATGCATTTGTAGAACCTTTTGTAGACGGTTATTACAAAGTAGGGGAGAAACAAAAGGCCAGGGAATTGTACAACGGCCTAAAAAAGAAGTATCAAGAGCGATTGGAATATTATGCGAACGTTCCCTTGGACGAGCAGTATGACAATATTGATGACATTATTGGCGACATGGAGGGTTATCGAAGAAATATCGATATTCTCATTACCAATAACGACCGGGAATTTGCAGAAAAAGAGACGCTAATATTCAATGAATATATTGATCGTTTCAATCATTTTTACAAGGATACCGATTTGGAAGAAGAGCTATCAACGCCACCAATGGGCAATCCGGATATGATGGACACTATACCTATTTCCGACACCATTAATATGGATAATACGATTATTGAAAGCGAGATGGATTCGGTTTTGCTCCCAAATGGCAACTAAACATATTCGTTAAGGATACCGATAAGGGTATTGGCATCTTGTTCACCGCTTTGGCGCCATACCATTTCTCCTTTTTTATAAATCATCAAGGTAGGTAAACCCTTTACGCGCAATGCTTGGGACAGTTCTTTATTCTTGTCCACATCAATTTTTATGACTTTGCCCTTATCGCCCAAGGCTGCGGCTACATCCCGTAACACAGGGTGCATTGCCGTAGATTGCTCGTTCCATTCTGCGTAAAAATCCAACAGTACAGGAATTTTCAAATCTATGAGTTCACCAAATTTAGACATACCTTAATCATTGGGTTATTGACCAAATGTAATAAAAAATGTTAAATACCGTCGCAAGCACTTTAGATTAAGCCCTTCTTACCGAGTTAAATTCATGTTAAGGATTTCTTTTTGAGCGTGATTACTGAAATTTCTGGCCAAATACCTACCCTACCCGGATAGCCTAAAAAACCAAAACCACGGTTCACGTTAATATACTGCCCTAGCTCTTCATAAATACCGGCCCAGTATTTATAACGCCATTTTACCGGGCTCCATTTTATCCAACCGGGGATTTCTATGCCAAATTGCATGCCATGGGTATGACCGCTCAAGGTCAAATGATAATGGTGCTCATCATGTATGACCACATCTTCCCAATGACTGGGGTCGTGGCTCATCAAAATTTTAAAATCATCCTTGTGTATGATCGAGACGGCTTTTTTTAGGTCACCAGCTTTTTTAAAACCGCCCCTACCCCAGTTTTCAACTCCTATCAAAGCAATTTTATCGTCCCCTTTTTTGAGATACCTATGCTCGTTCAACAACAGGTCAAACCCCATTTCACGCTGCAGGTTTTTCAAATCGTTCAGATTTTTTGCTTTGGCGGCATCTGATTCCCACTGTACATAATCCCCATAATCATGGTTTCCCAGCACGGAAAATTTACCGTCCTTAGCCCGAAGTCCAGAAAAAAGTTCGGCCCAAGGTTTCATTTCCTCGGCCTTGTTGTTTACCATATCGCCCGTAAAAAGAAGGGCATCGCTATTTTGTTCGTTGATCAGGTTTATGGCATATTCAATTTTTTCCCTGTCGTCAAAACTGCCACTATGCACATCTGATATTTGCGTGATCTGATAGCCGTGAAAGGCGTCGGGCAAATCGTCAAACTCCAAATTGTACTTCAATACCTTAAAATTGTATTTGCCCTTATACATACCAAAAAGTAATGCACCAAAGGGCAAAGAAGCTATACCTAAAGCCATAAGGCTCAAAAAACGCCTTCTGGCCGGCACGCTGAATTCCCTTGACTCACCAAAAATTTTATGATAGGTGCCGGCAATCAATCGGTATATGTCCTCTGAAAACAAAAAGACTATGGTAACCAGGTTAAAAGCTATCATGGCCAGCAAAAAGCCGAACGCATAACTTTTGGCCACGCTCAGCACCCTGCCCTCTTGCTCCCCGAACGTGAACTGGAATATAAAGTTACCGATGACAAGTAATGAAATCGTTATATACGCATAATGTACCCAAGGGAAACGACTGGCCGCCTTTAAGCCTTGCAATACATATATACTGATTGCAATATAAATGGAAATGAAAATAATCCAACGGAGCATATTGTCTTTTTTACAAAGATATTTTTTGAAACGGCATGGCCGTACCCTTTTACGTTTTATTTAACGGTACTCACCACATCCCTGATGACATCAAAATGAGATAACCCGATGCCGTCGTCATGCAAAAATGTGGGAGAGTTCATGGAGACTTTTGGAATTTCATCCAATGTTTTTTCAAAACGGACACCTGATAAATGAATGGCTTCAAATTCTTTTTCTTTGAATTGATGCACATTTTTAGGGTTGATACCCGAGCCCGGCATAATTTTACACGTTGATGTACTCTGGTGCAGTTCGTGCAATAAACCGATACCTTCCAGAGCGGATTTTTGCTGACCCGATGTCAATATATAATCAATCCCCATTGCTTCTAACCGCATTGCCGTTTCAAACGGGTCTTTGACCCAATCGAAAGCCCTGTGGAAAGTAAAATTAAGGCTTCCCGAAGCCTTTACCAGTTCTTCCGTCCTTTCTTCGTCCAAAGTAAAATTGTTATGCAATACCCCGGAAACAATACCATGAAAGCCCATTTCAACGCAAAGGGCTATATTTTTTTTCATAATATCGAAATCAACATTTGAAAAAGTAAAATCTCCGCTTCTAGGGCGAATCAATACATGAACGGGAATTGTAACGCGTTCCCTGACGGCTTTTAAAAGTCCGTAGGAAGGGGTAATTCCACCAACGGCCAACTCTGAACAGAGCTCAATACGGTTAGCTCCCGCTTCTTGTGCATTCAAGGCAGATTCTAAAGAATTGGCACAAACTTCTACAAGCATATTCTTATATTTAGCCATCTAAAAGTAAACAACCCGACCGATGAAACGAAGAAAGTTCTTAAAAAATTCCGGTGTTGCAACAGCCGGAATAGTTTCTACCCCTTTTTTGACTTCTTGTAAAAAAGATACCACCAAGAAAACAGTGCAAGTAAATGATTCAAAAACCATACGCCCCATCGTAATTTGTACATGGAATTTCTTGAACGCTTCTGCAGAAGCCTGGGAAGTTTTGAATACCGGTGGAAGCTCCTTGGATGCCATTGAACAAGGTGTTATGGTAGAGGAAAATGATGTAAACAACCAAACGGTTGGTACTGGTGGTCGCCCCGATAGGGATGGTAACGTGACCTTGGATGCCTGCATTATGGACAAAGATGGTAATTGCGGTGCTGTTCTCGCCATGCAGAACATAGCCAACCCTATTTCTGTAGCCCGCAAGGTAATGCAGGATACGCCCCATGTGATGTTGGCAGGTAAAGGAGCGGAACAGTTCGCTTATGAAAAAGGGTTTGAAAAAACAGACCTACTTACCGAACAATCCAAAAAAGAATGGTTGGAATGGAAAAAAACCTCAGAATACAAACCTATCATCAATATTGAAAATCACGATACCATAGGTATGTTGGCCATTGACAAAAACGGAGACATTGCAGGGGGTTGTACTACGAGTGGCATGGCCTATAAAATGGCAGGCCGTGTAGGCGATTCCCCGATTATCGGGGCAGGGCTTTTTGTAGACAATGAAGTTGGTGGGGCCACGGCTACGGGAGTTGGCGAAGAAGTAGTACGAACGGTAGGCAGTTTTTTGATTGTTGAGTTAATGCGACAAGGAAAATCGCCCCAAGAAGCTTGCGAGGAAGGGGTTAAACGCATTATGGCCAAAAATAAGGAACGTAACGATTTCCAAATCGGGTTTATTGCCATCAATAAAAAAGGAGAAACAGGCGGGTATTGCATACAACCAGGTTTTAGCTACAGAACATATTCGGGCGAAGGGCATGTGAACAACCCCTCTGACAGCTTTTTAAAGGCATAGCGACGCTGGGAACTTTAATACTCAAAAACAAAGCGTTCCACTTCTTGCGTTCAATATCTTATTTCTTTTCAAAACAAACTTTGTACTTTTAACCTCGCACTTTTAATTTCTAAAGATGGCAGACCAAAAAAGACTTTTTTTACTTGATGCATACGCATTGATATTCCGCGGCTATTATGCCCTTATCAAAAATCCAAGAATCAATTCCAAAGGCATGGATACTTCGGCCATCATGGGATTTATGAACTCGCTTTTTGATGTCATAAAACGGGAAAAACCGGACCATTTGGCCGTATGTTTTGACAAAGGAGGAAGTGCGGAGCGTACCGAGATGTTTCCCGAATACAAAGCCAATCGTGACGAGACCCCCGATGCCATACGTATTGCCATACCCTACATACAAGATATTCTCAAAGCCATGCATATCCCATCTGTGGTTTTGGAAGGTTGGGAAGCCGATGATATCATTGGCACACTTGCCAAACAGGCCGAAAAAGAGGACTACAAGGTTTTCATGGTAACCCCGGACAAGGACTTTGGGCAGTTGGTCTCCGAGAACATCTTTATGTACCGTCCGGCCCGTATGGGTAACGGCATCGAAATTTGGGGCATTCCCGAAGTCCAGAAACGCTTTGGCGTGGAACGCCCCGAACAGGTCATAGATTATTTGGGGATGATGGGCGATGCCAGTGACAATATTCCCGGATTGCCCGGAGTAGGTGATAAAACGGCCAAAAAATTCATTGAAGAATTTGGCTCTATGGAAGCGTTATTGGCCAACACCGATAAATTAAAGGGCAAAATGAAGGAAAAGGTCGAGGAAAATGCAGAATTGGGCCTTCTTTCCAAAAAACTGGCGACCATTTGCATTGATTGCGATGTAAAATTCAATGCCAAGGACTACGAAATGTCTATCCCCGATAATGAAAAAGTTCAGGAAATTTTTGAAGAATTGGAATTTAGAAGGCTCAAAGATCAATTCTTGAAAATATTTTCCGGCGATGAAGATACGGCGCAAACTCAAGTTACAAGTAGCGAAACCGCTAAAAAAGTCTCTACATCTGCTGGCAGTGGTCAATTCTCTTTGTTTGGTGGTGATGGGGCCTCGCCGGCCACGATAAAAGATACAAATAGCAGAAATACGATAAAAGATATTCCCCACGTCTACCAAAGCGTTGCTCCCGGAATGGCCATGAAGCTCTTTTTACAGAATTTGATGAAACAGACTTCAGTATGTTTTGATACGGAAACAACAGGGTTGAATCCGTTAACGGCCGAACTGGTCGGAATCGCTTTTTCATGGGAGGCTACAAAAGGATTTTATGTACCGTTCCCGGACGATAAAAATGAAACACAAGAACTTGTAGAACAGCTTAGACCATTTTTTGAATCGGAAAGCATCGAAAAAATAGGGCAGAACCTAAAATATGATATCAAAGTACTTCATAAATACAACGTTCAGGTAAAAGGGAAACTCTTTGATACCATGCTGGCACATTACCTCATCAATCCAGATATGCGCCACAATATGGATGTACTTGCCGAGACCTATCTAAATTATACACCGGTTTCTATTACAGAACTCATTGGCAAAAAAGGGAAGAACCAACTTTCTATGCGTGATGTTGCTTTGGAGAAACAAACAGAATATGCCGTAGAGGATGCGGATATTACCTTTCAGCTGGCACAACATTTTAGACCCGAACTGGCCGAAGCCAAGACTGACGGACTCTTTAATGATATTGAAATCCCACTATTACGGGTGTTGGCCGATATGGAGTTGGAAGGCATCAATTTAGATAAGGAATTCTTGAATTCACTTTCCAGCGATTTAAACAATGACATCGCCGAACTTGAACAAAAAATATACAAAGCTGCCGGGCAGGAGTTCAATATTGGCTCACCAAAACAATTGGGCGAAATCCTTTTTGATAAATTAAAACTTGTTGACAAACCCAAAAAGACAAAAACGGGGCAGTATTCCACCGCAGAAGATGTACTTTCTTATTTGGCCAAAGACCATGAAATTATTCAAAACGTTCTGGACTACCGCGGACTTTCGAAACTAAAGAGCACGTATGTTGATGCACTGCCGGAACAGGTAGAGCCATCCTCAGGGCGTGTGCATACTGATTACATGCAGACCGTCGCTGCCACAGGCCGTTTGAGCAGCAATAACCCTAATTTACAGAATATTCCTATCCGCACCGAACGTGGTCGGCAGGTGCGAAAGGCCTTTGTCCCACGCAACGAAGATTATATTTTGTTGGCTGCGGATTATTCACAGATAGAACTCCGTATCATCGCCGCTCTGAGCGAAGAGGACACCATGATACAAGCGTTCAAAAACGGAGAAGATATTCATGCTTCAACCGCATCACGGGTTTTTAATGTACCCATTGGACAGGTAACCCGTGAACAGCGAAGCAATGCCAAAACCGTAAATTTTGGCATCATATATGGCGTATCGGCTTTTGGCTTGAGCAACCAGACCGATCTTTCCCGTGCGGAATCAAAAGAGCTTATCGATACTTATTACAAAACGTACCCTAAGCTTCGTAACTTCATGAGCGAACTGGTAGACTTTGCCCGTGACAACGGCTATGTACAAACCGTTTTAGGAAGGCGTAGATATCTAAAAGATATCAATGGGAGTAATGCCGTGGTGCGTGGCGCCGCAGAACGCAATGCCGTAAATGCTCCTATTCAGGGAAGTGCTGCGGACATCATCAAAATTGCGATGATAAACATTCATAAAAAGTTATCCAAAGGCAATTACAAATCAAAAATGCTTTTACAAGTGCACGATGAATTGGTTTTTGACATCTACAAACCAGAATTGGAAGAACTGAAAACCTTGATTAAAAATGAAATGGAAAGTGCCTATACACTTGCAGTGCCTTTGGACGTTGAGTTGGGGTCAGGTGATAATTGGTTGGAAGCGCATTGATTTAAAATGTTAACATACGTTAATTAAATGGTTTAATATTGTCTTAAAGAAAGTTCACAACAATAAATTGCCAAATAAACGGTATGCCCGTAGTTTTATTACTATAGTTATATATTATATTAAGGTTATGGGAAAATCGTTTTTAATATGCAGCCTATGGTTATTCTCGGTTTGCATATATTCGCAAGCAGACCCGAACACAGAAATAGCAGAACCTAAAAAAATAAGAGTGTTTCCAAATCCGGCGACTGATGTGGTCAACATTTTGGGGTTGCAAAACAGCGATGATGCCAATATTACGATTTCTGACGTTTACGGTACCGAAGTTCTAAAACACCAATGGGAAATAAGAAAAAATGCATTAAATATACCTGTAGCTAATTTAAAAAAAGGTATTTACATTATCTCTATACATTCCATTGAACAAAAAATACAGACGAAGTTTTATAAAAATTGAAATTATACAATATTGTAAAGCCCCGATGAATTTCATCGGGGCTTTACAATTATTAGGGCCACATTTAATTTCTTTTGAAAATAGCTTTTGCTCCCTGTAAGTTGTCATCGTTAACCACCTCTGCTGGGATAGTTAATGTATTACCGTCTAACTCAATAGTTACGGTTTCTTGGGTTTGGTCTTCATTGATAAAAGTCAATTGATCACCTTCCAAATTCCATACGGAACTCTCCGTAACTGAATTGGCGGGGCATTCTATCAAAAGTCCGCTTCCATCAGGTTTTACATCGCGACCTGTTTCGGTAAAATCTTTAGAAGTAGCGGTAACCGTATCATCATCCTTAAAGCTAAAGGTTAAGATCTCACAATCTTGGGCAACCAACACCTTGATAACATCGTTGGCTAGTTTTATTTCACCTGATGCGTCGATACCGTTTAAATCCAGTTCAGAAAAACTCCATGTACCTACTATGGAGTTTTCGGCCATCTCCATGTCGTTATCGTTGTCAGAAGAGCACGAAAAAGAAAGTACAGCAGTAAAGAATACTACTAATGTAGTGTGTTTCATAATGGTATATTTGATTATTTTGGATTATCTATAACGTAAAAAATTTGATTATGGTATACCTTGCCCAAATCTGGACAGACCTTTTTTACCATTACATGTATAATAATGGACACATCAAGCTCAAATAACTATTTGTTAGAGCTTACGGTAGGCGTAAATACAGTGCTTATTGTTTTGTAAAGACTACGTCTGCTCCCACGAAATCATCCGAGCCCACATCTTCACCGGCAATCGTCATAGTATTGCCATCTAAGTTAATCTCTATGGTTTCCTCCATATCTTCTTCATTCACTATGGTAAGCTGATTGTCGACCAAGGACCAAGTTGAATTAAAAATATTGCTTTCATTGGGACAGTTGACCTCAAAACCATTTACACCCGTAGTGACTTCCAGATTTTCAATTTTGTCTCTAGACTCTAGGGTACCGTCTTCACTAAAAGTAAATACCACGATTTCGCAATTATCTGCCAAAAGAGATTCAATGGCCAAGGCGGCAAGCTGTAATTCTCCCGTATTGGCATCATTGTCCAAGTTAATGTCCGACATGGACCATGTACCCACAATTGGGCTTTCATTTGGCCGGGCCCCATTGTCGTCGGATGAACATGAAAAGAAAACTATGGCTACTGAAAAAAGAAATGGAAAACTGTACTTCATATCATTTTATATTATTGGTTTTTTTCTAAGTAAATACGTAAAATACTCGCTATCGGATGTATAACGAATATTGTTTTATACCTCTATAGATAAAAAGAGCGGGTATCTTACCGTAAGGCTTTGAATCAAAAATAAGCTTATCAACATTTCTTCTACACATTTAATTGAAAAAACCAATATTTTATGAGGCTTGTTACAATAGGCAATCTATTTTAGTCTTTTTTAATAAAAAGAACACTGGTAAAAAAATAGAGCGTTGAAAACATGGTGTTTGCAAACCATAAAAAAAATAAAAATATTCAGTTACCAGCATTTGTAATTCAACTTAATAATTGTACATTTGCAGCCCGTTTAACGGAATTGTAGTATAAAATCAGTAAAAACAGCAGTAGTGGATACATTAAGTTATAAAACTGTTTCAGCCAATAAATCAACTGCAGATAAGCAGTGGTTATTGATTGATGCCGAAGGAGAAATATTAGGGCGTTTTGCTTCTAAGGTCGCAAAATTGTTACGAGGTAAGCACAAGCCAAGTTTTACACCTCATGCAGACTGTGGTGACAACGTTATTGTCATCAATGCTGAAAAAATCCAGATGACCGGTAACAAATGGGACGAAAAAAAATACCTGCGCTACACTGGCTATCCAGGGGGACAAAGGACAACTACTGTAAAACAACTTTTGGATAAAGACCCTGCCCGCATTGTAGAAAAGGCAATCAAGGGAATGCTACCCAAAAACAGGTTGGGTGCGGAACTTTTCAGAAACCTTAAAGTAAATGTCGGTAGCGAACACGGGCAAGAGGCACAAAAGCCTACCGTGTTCAACTTAAAAGATTTTAAATAATAGTATATGGAAGTAATTCACAAAATTGGCCGTAGAAAAACTGCTGTAGCACGTGTGTATCTTTCTAAAGGAAAAGGTAACATTACCGTTAATAAAAGAGATTTAGCCGATTACTTTACCACGGCAACCTTACAGTACAAGGTAAAGCAACCCTTTACATTGACCGATACTGTTGACGATTACGATGTTAAGGTAAATGTTTTTGGTGGCGGTATTACGGGACAGGCCGAAGCTGTACGCTTGGCCCTTTCAAGAGCAATGTGTGAAATAGATGCCGAAAACCGAACTGTTCTCAAACCAGAAGGTCTGCTTACAAGAGATCCAAGAATGGTAGAACGCAAGAAATTTGGTCAGAAGAAAGCTCGGAAGAAATTCCAATTCTCCAAACGTTAATACAGAATTATCGGGTGCTCTTTTCAAGGGCACTTTTGTTATATATTTAACCAGTTCATTGAAAGCCCTTTTTATGGGCAATTAAAAAAATCCCACTTCCAAATAAACTTGGGAATTAGATTCAGGTAAATACCGAAACTAGTTTGGGTAAATTAGTTTAGCATCTAAATGATAAAGGCTTTTCGTTGTACGAAATACCACTTTACCATTGCTAATTCAAAAGAACGTAAACTAAATTAAAATGGCTAAAAAAGTCGAAGTAAAACAATTATTGGAAGCAGGTGTGCACTTTGGCCACCTAACACGAAAATGGAATCCTAACATGGCGCCCTACATCTACATGGAGCGTAACGGAATCCACGTCATTAACCTTTACAAAACCGTAGCAAAAATGGAAGAGGCCAACGAGGCCCTTAAAAAAATTGCTGCATCAGGGCGTAAGATATTATTTGTTGCCACCAAAAAACAGGCTAAGGATATCGTTGCCGAAAAAGTATCTAACGTAAACATGCCCTACATTACCGAAAGATGGCCAGGCGGTATGTTGACCAACTTCGTCACTATCCGAAAAGCCGTCAAGAAGATGGCATCAATAGATAGGATGAAAAAGGATGGTACGTTCAATACACTTTCTAAAAAAGAACGTTTACAAGTAGACCGTTTACGTGCTAAATTGGAAAAAAACTTAGGTTCTATCTCTGAAATGACTCGTTTGCCGGGTGCTTTATTCATCGTTGATACCATGAGAGAGCATATCGCCGTAAAGGAAGCCTTGAAGTTGAACATTCCGATTTTTGCAATGGTCGACACGAATTCAGACCCAAGAGATATCGACTATTTGATACCATCCAATGACGATGCATCAAAATCCATTGAAATTATCATGGAGCAAGTGACCCAAGCGGTAGCCGAAGGTCTAGAAGAGCGTAAATCTGATAAACAAGCCGAAAAAGAAGGTAAAGAAGAGCCTAAGGCGAAAACCGAGACCAAAAAGGAGGAACCAAAAGAAACCCCAAAACCTACCCCTGCCAAAGTAGATACCAAACCTGCTCCCGTTGTGGAAAAGGTACCGGAAGTAGAAGTTGATGTAGAGGCGACCAAGGAGGCGGTAGAAAAAGAGAAAAAAGCTCCAAAGAAGGCAGCTAAAAAAACCGATGCCGATGATTTGACCAAAATTGAAGGGGTTGGCCCAAAAGCCGCTGAAGCTTTAGCCAATGCAGGAATGGCAACCTTTGCCGATATCGCAAAAGGAGACCCAGAAAAAATCAAAGAAGTCTTGACCGAAGCTAGTTCAAGAATGGCTCATTTAGATCCAACTTCATGGCCCAAACAAGCACAAATGGCTGCCGATGGTAAATGGGACGAGCTAAAGGAGTGGCAAGAAAGCGTTAAGGGAGGGGTTGAATAAAATTCACCACCTTTAATCAGATTGTAAAATTCAAAATAAAATTTCCTGCTGTTGTGGGAGAAAATTAAAGAAAACATTATTATGGCAAAGATTACAGCCGCAGAAGTAAATAAATTAAGAAAGACTACCGGTGCCGGTATGATGGATTGTAAAAATGCTTTGGTCGAAGCAGAAGGTGATTTTGATAAAGCAATTGAAATACTTCGTAAAAAAGGACAAAAAGTTGCAGCCAAAAGAGCGGATAGAGATTCATCCGAAGGTGCTGCGATTGCCAAGGTAAGCTCAGATAACACCAACGGTGTTATCATTTCATTGAACTGTGAAACCGATTTCGTCGCCAAGAACGATACTTTCGTAACATTGGCCAATGAATTGGCCGACCTAGCTTTGGGCTTCGATAGCAAAGAGGCATTTTTGAGTGCTGACTTCAAAGGGATGTCGGTTCAGGATAAATTGACCGAACAGACCGGGGTAATCGGGGAGAAAATCGAAATTGGTGGATTTGAAAAGCTCACGGCACCATTCGTAGGATCCTATATTCATGCAGGCAACAAGATTGCCGTTCTTACAGGACTTTCTGCTAATGTTGACGGTGCCGAAACCGCTGCAAAAGATGTAGCAATGCAAGCTGCCGCAATGAACCCTGTAGCATTGAACGAAGACGGAGTTGATCAGTCGGTTATCGATAAGGAAATTGAAATCGCTAAAGATCAATTACGCCAAGAAGGAAAACCTGAAGCTATGTTGGATAATATAGCCAAAGGTAAATTAAAGCGTTTTTTCAAGGACAACACTCTTGTAAATCAAGATTTTATTAAAGATAGCAAGCAAAGTGTTGCGCAATATGTAAAATCTGTTGATTCTGATTTAGAGGTTACCGATTTTAAGAGAATCGCTTTGGGATAGGCAAACTATCAAACTAACTCAAATGACAACCGCCAAGTTTGAACTTGGCGGTTTTTTATTGATCAAAATTCAATACGGTAATTCAAAAAAGGAATCAATTCCAATTGTAAGCTAGTTTCTACCTGCCCCGTTTGCCCATCAAAGAATATATTGTCGATATTTTCCCTATTAATTTTGAATATCCAACGAAATTCCGTGCGATGCCTTAGGTCTGTTCAATCTATAATAAATACGGTGTCCAAACGAAAATAATCATCTAGCTCCAATGTATTTCGCAGCTTTTGGTCAATGCGAACCTGGCCCATAGTTTCTATCGGAATTGGTCACTACGGCAAAATGCAATGCCATTCGATCGGGATCGCTCACACTTGCCGGAAAACGTTTCGTCTCTTCAACACTAAAGGAGCGTGCACTCACAGTTGCCAATTTATGGTTGGGTAAGATATTGTCGGTAGGAGCCCTTAAAATCAACTCTACCCATAGATTCAAGGCCTCTGTAAGATTTACCGTTATATCAACTTCCTTCTCCGATACAATCAAGATTTCCGAAACGATAAAATCTTCATACCCGATGTACGTCAATTCAAATGAAGCTCTACCCACTGGGATATTTTCCAATCTAAAAAAACCAAACTCATCTGTTATCGTACCCTTGGGTTCATCCCCGTTCAATGGTAATATATTTGCCCCCATCAAGGGAGCTCCGGTTTCGCAGTCAACATCTTATCCTTTTACGGTTTGCGTTAAGGTCTGCGAATAAGATAATGATAAGGTAAGTAATAGAACTAAGGCAAATAAAACACTTTCTTGAGTATTGATCATGTATTTGGTCTTCGGTCAATATCCCAATATTAAGCGTAATTGGCAAACCTATTGTTACAAACACTAAAAAACCATCCGAACAAAATTAATTCACATGTAGTATGGCCTTATTCACAAGTTCAGGGAACCGCTCTCTTAAACGAAGCGGTCTATACGGCGATAGCTGAATCATCAAAACATAAGCCAATTCTTGTTTAGGATCAATCCTGAAATAGGTGCCCACGGCACCGCCCCACCCATATACGCCCCGATTACCACTTGGTTCATAAGCAGCTATTGAAAAACCTAGCCCAAAACCTGTTTCACCTAACATTAAATGCAATGGTAGCTCTTGATGTTCACGTACTTCGTTCAAATGATCCTTGGTCATTAACACCAATGTCTCCGGCTTTAGTATTTTTACTCCATTCAGTGTGCCATCGTTCAAAAGCATTCTACAAAATTGTAAATAGTCATGCATTGTCGATACCAATCCGCCCCCACCAAGAAAAAGGGTCGTTTCTTTAACAAACCTGCTTTCTTCTGGATTTTCAGCGACGACCAACCTACCGTTTTCCCCAACTCGATATCCTACGGTAAGCCTATCTATTTTATCCTTTGGAAGTTCAAAATGTGTATCGGTCATTAGTAACGGCGTGAGAATATGCGTATCAAGGTATTGATTCAAGGGTTCTCCCGAAAGGACTTCGACCAAATAGCCACAAACATCAGTTGAATGTCCATAGAGCCAATTGGTACCGGGCTCAAAATATAAGGGAAGCTTACTCAGCTTGGTTACAAACTGCTTTAGGTTATTGGAATTTGTTATTTGAGCCTGCGTATATAGTTCGTTTATGTATGTATTCTCACTTCTACCATAACCAATTCCCGAGGTATGCCGCAGCAAATCGATAATTCTTATAGGATTTTTAGCAGCCCTTAATCCATCTTGCCCAGAATACACCTTCATATTTTCAAATTCGGGAATATAGCTATGAACTGGATCATTTAGTTGAAATTTTCCTTCTTCATAAAGTTGCATGAGGGCTACCGAAACAATTGGTTTTGTCATAGAAAAAATTCTATAAATACTATTTGGAGATAAGGGTTTTTTGTTTTCAAGGTCTGCATAACCATAGGTATCAAAATGCACCAATTTACCTTTACGTAGAACTGCGGTTTGTATTCCTGCCAACTCTCCTACATCGACGATTTTATGTAGACAGGAGTCCATTTGTCGTAGTCGTTCGCTCGACATTCCGACCGACTCCGGCTCAACCAAATCAAAACTGTTTTGTGCTCGACAACCTATAATCTGTAGGCCAACAACCAAAATGAAAAAAATCGTAAGTTGTTTCATTTTCATAAAAATAAGTCCACCAATTTAAAAGTGCGCATATTAACTATTTGTACCACAAAGAATTCTTTGCGAAAACAATACATTTACCATCTTCAACAATAAAAATCCTGTTTGCTGATTAAATAGCATCTGAGAGAGTATCCTTTTTCGATAGAAAGTATAAAATAAGTAGACGCACTTTACTTTTATTCGTTACATCCAGAAAATAAAAAAGCGCCACAAGAAGGCGCTTTACATTATATGTTGATTTACTTATTTTAACCCTTCATCCAAGCATTTCTTAATTTGAGCTCTTTGTCACTAGGCGATTCAACTGGGACAATTGTCTCAACATTTAACACTGACTCGCCTACTCTTCCCGATAAATTTATCTCTTCACCATCTCTCAATAGTACCATTGAAATTTCGGTTTCAGGTGTCCACCCAAAACTTTGCCCAATTATAGGGCGAATGCTTTCCAGCGTAATAGGAGTGCCGTTAATACTTTTTATGACATCACCACCTTTTAGACCCATATCGGTTAGGAAACTATTCAGTTGTATCCCGTTCCTAATATAAATTGCATTAGCATTGGCCTGGTCAACATCAATGAAAGGAATATCACCATTTAGAAAATATCCCGATTTTTTCGCCACCACTTTAGAAGTTAGGCCAACTTTTGTAAAATACCGGTTATAATCAATAGGTGTATCCCCGATAACATGGGTATCAAAAAAATTGCGGAGCCCGGGATAGGTCATGGCTACGATTTCATCAATAAGCTTGTCATCCTCGAACGGAGTCATATCCCCGTATTTGTTGGATAATTGCTTCATTAGCCACAAGACTCCTTTTTCGCCATCGCTCCATTCACGTAATTGAATATCCAAAACCATATTGATAAGCGCCCCTTTTTCATAAACGTTGCCGTAGTTGTCCTTGTAGGGGTCATCCAAAACATTTTCGCTCATAACGGTAAATGACATGCTATCATCATAAGATTTGGCATTTTCTATCTTACCCATAATACGTTTATAGAATTCGGCCTCGTCAATAAGCCCTTGTTGAATTTGGAAAAGATTGGCGAAATACTCTGTCGTACCCTCGTACATCCATAAGTGTCGGGACATTTTGGGGTCATTAAAATCAAAATATTGTACTTCTTTCGAGTGAACGTTCAACGGGGTAACAATATGAAAAAACTCATGCGACACCACGTCTACCATAGCTTGTTCCAAACGCTCTTTCTGCATTTGTTCCGGTAGCACGACCACCGTAGAGGTGTGGTGCTCCAATGCCCCAAAACCCGAGGCATCATCTTTTTCGAGCGTTGATAAATACAATAGAATAGTATACTCTTTTGTACCGTCTATATCCCCCAAAAAAGCTTTCTGTGCGCCCATCATCTTTTCCATACGGGGCTTTAAATCGGAAGCTTTGTACACATCGTTTGGCGAGTAAATGCTTAAGGTTACGGTAATATCGTTTATGCTGAAAGTTTCTGTATTGGGCTTTGCATATAGAATAGGATTATCGATCACTTCAAAGTAACGTTCTGCCAAGAAAGCGTCCCATGCCGGATCGGGTTTTCGATTTGGCTCTTCCTTTAAAGAGGTGGTTGCCACTAAATCAATAGGTTTTCTAATCGTTATGAGATAGGGCACTTCTTTAAAATCATCAAAATACCCCACAAAACCGTGAAGATTCAACATATAGTTCTCACCCTTCAGAATATTGGTTCCCGCAGGGGAAAACACCGCTTCTTCCACTTCGGTTTCCGTATCAAACGTATCGTTCACGGCATAGGTCACCTTATCTAGTTTTTTAGCTTCAGGGATGTACCACGTATTGTCATCGATTTTATTAAAACTTAGCTCCTTTCCTTCATAATCCAAGGCCTTAAAATCTTGTACGTATTTACCATAATTATCAGTGCTATAGGTTCCAGGAACGGTCTTAGGAATAAAAAAAGAGATGTTGTCGGTAACGAAGGCTCCAGGATCAATGCTGACATTGACCTTGTCATCAACAACGTTCACCAAATCAATATCTACCATGATATAAGTCTTATCTATGGTAACCAATGATTTTGAAGCACTGCAGCCTAACACTAAAATTCCAGAAATAATTAAAAAAACTCTTTTCATATATTTAAACTTACTTTTTTAAATTCTTTTCAAAATTTGATAATGCTCGCTTTACCTATATAAAACATTATAAATTATCGGCCGACAAGAATAACAATATTAATCAAGTTTACCCAGACAATTCACAAATAATTAAGGGGTTACTTACAACAAAAATGTAAGGTGCAGCATAACTTTTTTTGATTATTTTTGTTTTGACTAATAAGCTACACATGCAATACAACCGAATACTTTTGAAACTAAGCGGCGAAGCCTTGATGGGCGAGAAACAATATGGGATAGATTCTACCAGACTTTCAGAATATGCCGAAGAAATCAAAAAAGTAGTTGACAAAGGTATTGAAGTGGCTATAGTCATTGGTGGTGGAAACATCTTTAGGGGCTTGACCGGTGCCGCCACGGGAATGGATCGCGTACAAGGAGATCATATGGGCATGTTGGCAACCGTAATCAACGGCTTAGCCCTGCAAAGTGCATTGGAACTAAAAGGTGTGCAGACCCGACTGCAATCCGCAATAAAAATAAACGAAGTTGCCGAGCCCTTTATTCGAAGACGTGCCATGCGCCATTTGGAAAAAGGCCGTGTTGTGATTTTCGGCGGAGGCACGGGAAACCCATATTTTACTACGGACTCCGCAGCAGTTCTTAGAGCGATTGAAATAGAGGCAGATGTCATCTTAAAAGGTACCCGTGTAGATGGCATCTACACTTCCGACCCCGAAAAAGACAAGACCGCTACCAAATTTGACACTATTTCCTTTACCGATGTTTTGACCAAGGGGCTCAAAGTAATGGATACCACGGCATTTACCCTAAGCCAAGAAAATGAATTGCCCATTGTTGTTTTTGACATGAACAAAAAAGGCAACCTATTGAAAATCGTAGAGGGAGAAAATATAGGAACGGTAGTGAATCTTTAATTTTGGTATAATTTGTGTTCAACATAAATTTTAAATTACGCATATGAACGAAGAAGTAACTTTTATAACAGATGCCGCTAAAGAAGCCATGGACAAAGCCATGGTGCATTTAGAAAAGGCTTTCTTAAAAATTAGGGCGGGCAAAGCAAGCCCTGCAATGCTTTCAACCGTTATGGTAGAATATTATGGCTCACAGACCCCATTGTCCCAGGTAGCGAACATCAATACGCCCGATGCGAGAACCATATCGGTTCAACCTTGGGAAAAAACAATGCTGCAAGAAATAGAAAAGGCCATTATGAACGCCAATTTAGGTTTTAACCCTATGAACAATGGGGATTTTGTAATTATAAACGTACCACCTTTGACAGAGGAACGCAGGCGTGACCTCGCAAAACAGGCTAAAGCAGAAGCGGAAGATGCCAAGGTAGGTGTGCGTAATGCAAGACAGGAGGCCAACAAAGAGATCCGGGACCTTGACATATCTGAAGACCTTCAAAAAAATGCGGAATCCGATATTCAGGACCTAACCGACTCGTATACCAAAAAAATAGATGCCGTTTTGGACGTGAAAGAGGCCGAAATCATGAAAATATAACCTATTGCTATCATAGCATCTAAAGCGGCCCAATAGCCGCTTTTTTCATTTTATATACTTATCGATACATTCTAGGAACACAACCCATCTTTTTCTACATTTGCACACGGTAAAAAAGAGGTATAGTGGCAAAACTTACAAAAGGCTTTTGGCCCAAAACGGCAAATATAATTCTACGCAATAGAATTCTTATTTTAATTGTAATTGCCTCGTTTACCGTATTTCTTGGTTTGCAATGGGAGAACATGCGTTTCTCCAATTCACAGGCCAATTTGCTACCGGATGACCACCCAACAAATCTAGAGTATCAATCCTTTCTAAAGCTTTTTGGGGAAGAGGGCAACACCATTGTACTAGGCATACGTGATAGCAGCCTGTTTACCCCTTCTAAATTTAATAGGTGGAACAAATTCAGCAAGCAGTTAGATGCCTTCCCCGAAGTAGACTTTGTACTTTCTACCGATAATCTTCAAGAACTGGTCAAGGATAACGAAAAGCAGGAATTTGTATTATCGCCGTATATAAAGTCAAAACCAAACACAAAAGCCCAGGTAGACAGCCTTAAAAATCATCTTTTTAATGACCTACCCTTTTACGAGAGTCTGCTTTTCAATAAAGAAACAGGCACCATACGCACCGTAATGTATCTGGACAAGGATATCGTAAACACATCCGTCAGAAAAGATTTTATCCTAGAGGACCTTACGAATCTCGTTGAAGATTTTGAAGAGGAAACCGGTCTTAATGTGCGTATTTCGGGTATGCCGTACATACGTACCCTCAACTCTCAAAATATCATTGATGAAATAGGGAAATTTATTTTGGCCGCCTTGGGGGTAACCTCATTGATTTTCTTTTTCTTTTTTAGGAGTTTCAGGGCAACCTTCATTTCAATGTGCGTAGTGATTATAGGGGTAATGTGGGCTTTCGGTATTTTGGGACTGCTCCAATATGAAATTACCGTATTAACGGCACTGATTCCTCCCTTGATTATCGTTATCGGAATTCCCAACTGTATTTTCCTTATCAATAAGTATCAACAAGAGGTGAAAAAACATGGGAACCAAGCACTCTCCTTACAACGCGTCATTTCCAAGATCGGCAATGCCACACTAATGACCAATGTTACCACTGCATCGGGTTTTGCCACTTTTATAATAACCGACAGTAAGCTTTTGAAAGAGTTTGGGATTGTGGCATCTATAAATATTATAGGCATATTTATTCTTTCCCTATTGATCATACCAATTGTATACAGCTTTATGTCGCTTCCCAAAACAAAGCATTTGAAACACTTGAACAAAAGATGGGTCGATGCTTTTGTAAACTGGATGGAACGTATCGTAAGGCATCGCAGAATAACGGTTTATATCACCTCTTTGGTCCTTTTGATAGCCAGCATTATTGGCATTTATCAGATTGATATTTCTGGAAGCCCCATCGAGGATATGCCAAAAAAAGCCGAGTTCTTTAAGGATATACGTTTTTTTGAAGATGAGTTTGACGGTATAATGCCCGTGGAAATAGTAGTGGATACGGAACGTGAAAAAGGAGTCCTGAAATTGGCGACCCTAAGGCGAATGAACCAACTAAGCGACTATATTGATGAAGTCCCCGAACTATCCAAGCCAGTCTCCGCCGTAAACTTGGTAAAATATTCCAAGCAGGCATTTTATGGCGGTATCCCAAAATACTATCAACTGCCTACATCGCAAGAAAACAATTTTATCATGGATGTTGCCCGGAAATCTTCCGGCAATAGCAACCTTCTCAAAAGTTTTGTGGACAGCACCGGGCAAACCGCACGAATTACCACATACATGCAAGATGTGAAAACAGATCGCATGGAAGAAATAGAATCCCGGCTTTTGGAACAAATCCATAAGATTTTCCCAGACGAGCGTTTTAACGTATACATGACGGGCAGTGCCCTACTGTTTTTGAAAGGCACCAAATATCTCGTTAAGAATCTGGTACTCTCTTTGGCCTTGGCCATTGGGCTGATCGCCCTTTTTATGGCGTATTTGTTTCGTTCGTTTCGAATGATCATCATTTCGTTGATTCCCAATCTACTCCCTTTGGTGGTAACTGCAGGTGTTATGGGCTTCGTTGGCGTTCCCATAAAACCCTCTACCATTTTGGTGTTCAGTATCGCTTTTGGTATTTCGGTTGATGACACCATTCATTTTCTTGCCAAATATAGGCAAGAACTTACGGCCAGTAGGTGGCGTATCGAAAAATCAGTATATGCGGCATTGCGTGAAACCGGTGTGAGTATGTTCTACACCTCGATAGTACTTTTCTTTGGGTTCTCTGTCTTTGTAATTTCCAACTTTGGGGGAACAGTCGCCTTGGGTGCTTTGGTATCGGCAACTTTGCTTTTTGCAATGCTCGCCAATCTTATTTTGTTGCCCTCGCTCTTGCTTTCTTTGGAAAAAAGTATTGCCAACAAAGAGACCTTGAAAAAACCTCAGATAGATATTCTTCCCAAAGAAACCTTGAACGGAAAAGGTAAAAAAGGGTAATCTTCGGCAAACACGTATTTTATAACTCAGTTAACCGTCTTCTTTTTGCCAAAAAGTTATCTTTGCAGCTTAAATTTTGAATGGCCTTAAAATGACAGCGCATAGTGTAAAAGAATTGCTTTCTGGGAAATTGACATTACAGGAAGTTACTGTAAATGGTTGGGTAAAAACCTTTAGAAGTAACCGATTTATTGCATTGAACGATGGTTCTACCATAAATAACATACAATGTGTGGTAGATTTTGAAAAATTTGACGATACTGTCCTTAAACAAATCAACACAGGTGCCGCTTTAAGAATTACCGGTACTTTGGTAGAAAGCCAGGGGCGTGGGCAGAGCGTAGAGATTCAGGTAAAGGATATTTTTGTACATGGTGAGGCCGACCCTGAGGCTTACCCTATACAACCCAAAAAGCATTCCTTGGAATTCTTGAGGGAAAAAGCACATTTAAGGGTCAGGACCAATACGTTTTCTGCGGTTATGCGAGTACGCTCGGCGTTATCTTTTGCCATTCATCAATATTTTCAACAAAACGGTTTCTATTATTTTCACGCTCCCATTATCACAGGTTCCGATGCAGAAGGTGCTGGTGAAATGTTCAGGGTAACCACATTGGATGCAAAAAAACCACCTTTGACAGAAGAAGGAGAAGTAAATCATAAAGAGGATTTCTTTGGAAAGGAAACCAATCTTACGGTATCCGGTCAATTGGAAGCGGAAGCCTATGCCATGGCACTTGGCAAAGTATACACTTTCGGACCAACATTTAGGGCAGAAAACTCAAATACCTCAAGACACTTGGCCGAATTTTGGATGATTGAGCCCGAAATGGCTTTCTATGACTTGGATGCCAATATGGATCTGGCCGAAGATTTCATAAAAAACGTGATACGCTATGTATTGGAAAACTGCGAGGACGACCTTCAATTTTTGGAAAAGCGATTGTTGGACGAAGAAAAAAGAAAACCTCAGGCCGAACGTAGCGAAATGGCATTAATTGAAAAGCTCAAGTTCGTTGCCGATACCAATTTCAAAAGGGTGACCTACACCGAGGCCATTGACATATTGAGAAACAGCAAACCTAACAAAAAGAAAAAGTTTCAATACCCGATTGATGAATGGGGAGCAGATCTACAGAGCGAACACGAACGGTTTTTGGTCGAAAAACATTTTAAATGCCCGGTAATCCTTTTTGACTACCCCGCCAAAATCAAGGCATTCTACATGCGTTTGAACGAAGATGGAAAAACTGTGCGTGCCATGGATATTCTGTTTCCTGGAATAGGGGAAATCGTAGGTGGGTCCCAGCGTGAAGAGCGCCTGGAGGTATTAAAGGAAAAAATGGCCGCTTTGGACATTCCCGAAGAAGAGCTTTGGTGGTATTTGGATTTGAGAAAATTTGGCACTGCGGTACATAGCGGTTTTGGACTCGGTTTTGAAAGACTTGTACTTTTTGCAACGGGCATGGGCAACATAAGGGATGTCATCCCTTTTCCGAGAACACCGCAAAATGCAGAGTTTTAATCTTAATTCTTTAACTTTATAGGTAGGAAATACCCCATATGTTAAAACAGCACTTACAGTTTAAACTTTCGCAAAAGCTATCGCCACAACAGATTCAGTTGATGAAGCTGATACAATTGCCTACCCAAGCTTTTGAACAACGGCTGAAACAAGAGTTAGAAGAGAATCCCGCTTTGGAGAGTGGTAAAGAAGAAACTCTTTCCGATACCGATGACTTTGAGGACAATTATGATAATGAAACGGATAGTGAAAGCATCAATGCAGAAGACATCAATATAGACGATTATCTTAGTGATGACGAAGTTCCCGATTACAGAACTCAGGCCAATAACTATAGTGCCGATGACGATGACAAAAGCATTCCCTATGCCGCCGGAACCTCTTTTAACCAATACCTGTTAAACCAACTCAATACCGTATACCTTACCGATGAGGAGTGGGCGATTGCAGAATTTTTGGTCGGCAGCGTTGACGAAAGCGGCTATATTCGCAGACCTTTATCCGATATTACCGATGATCTTGCTTTTACCCAAAATATATACACCGAAGAGGCCACTGTTGAAAAAGTCTTGAAAACGGTACAAGAGCTAGACCCTCCCGGAGTAGCGGCCCGATCCTTGGAAGAATGTTTGCTGATACAACTTGACCGTAAGGAACCTACGCCAAACATTGATCTAGCAACCACGATACTCAAAAAATCTTTTGACCAGTTTACGAAAAAACATTACCAAAAACTCATTCAAAAGCATAACATTACCGAAGAGGAGCTTAAGGGAGCCATTACAGAGATAGAAAAACTAAATCCCAAACCTGGTGGTTCCTATGCGGGAAATAACAGGATTATTGAACATATTGTGCCCGATTTTTCCATAAAAATAGTAGAGGGCGAACTAGAGCTTACCTTGAACGGTAGAAATGCCCCAGAGTTGCATGTTTCGCGTGAATACAACAACATGCTCGAAGGCTACAAAAATTCCAAGGAAAAATCAAAGTCCCAAAAAGACACTGTAATGTTCATCAAGCAGAAGTTAGATGCCGCAAAATGGTTCATTGATGCCATTCGCCAAAGACAGCAGACGCTTTTCATTACCATGAACACCATAATGCAATACCAAAAAGAGTATTTTTTAACCGGGGACGAGCGCAAGCTTCGCCCCATGATACTCAAGGATATTGCCGATGCCATAGATATGGATGTTTCCACGGTTTCAAGGGTAGCCAACAGCAAGTATGTAGACACGCCTTATGGTACCAAATTGATAAAAGAGTATTTTTCCGAGTCCATGAAAAATGAACAAGGAGAAGATGTATCCACCAAAGAAATCAAAAAAATATTGGAAACGGTTATTGGGGAAGAAAGCAAAAAAAAGCCTTTGACCGACGATAAACTAGCAGCTATCCTAAAAGAAAAAGGGTACCCTATTGCCAGGCGAACGGTAGCCAAATATCGTGAACAGTTAGATATTCCTGTTGCACGGTTAAGAAAACAAATATAATGCGTGGTTTCCTAAAGGCGATATCCTATATTTTTCATCCTTTATTTATTCCTTTGGCCGGGACCGTAGTTTATTTTATGGTAACCCCAAAGTACAGCCCTTTGGAACTACAGAGCGGCAACATTCTCCCTATTTTTATATTGACCATCATAATACCTATCATTTTTTTCCTGATTTTGAAGAATTTGGGAGTAGTGAATTCAATTTTTATGTCGTCTCCCAAAGAAAGAAAATATCCGTTATACATTAGTATCGCCTTACTTTTAATGGTAGTTATGAAAGTTATTCCCAACAATTACATTCCAGAGCTTTATTTTTACTTTGTAGGTCTGGTTTTAGCTGCTTTGGCAGCATTGATACTTCTGTTCCTAAATTTCAAAATAAGCGTTCACCTTATAGGCATAGGCAGCTTGTTAGTCTTTCTTGTAAGTTTGAGCATTCATTTTGAAAAAAACATCACCATCGCCATAGGGCTGATAACCTTGGCAACTGGGCTTGTAGCCACTTCTAGGTTATATTTAAGGGCTCATAACAAAATTGAAATATTGATAGGCTTTTTAATTGGATCTATTTCCCAATTGCTCACGCTTAAGTTTTGGCTGTAAAATAGATACCGAGGAACCATATTATCTTGGCAACACGTTACGCATTCTGATGAAATTTTGTCAATTCGAGTATATTTTATAATTGAAATGAACGAAAATTTGTGTCTAGAACAACAATTTTTATCAGAAAAAAGTTCTCGAAATGATTTTTTCGTTGCTCGAAATCACTCATATCGACATTATAGTACAAAACGGGTTATAGTATATAAAAAATAAAGCCAATTCTAAGTGGCTTGGCTAATATACTATTGCCATTATCCAATGAAGTATTATCGTTGAAAAAATCATTCAAAGCGTAGTAAGCATGAATATTGAATGTATTGTACCCAAAATTAAAGGTTAGCCCGTATTGAAAATCACGCACATCAGAATTCGTAAACGAATTTTTTTGACTTTCCGTTACCAATTTGGAGCGACTTCCCAATACGTAACCAAGTTTTACCCCTGTATAAATTCTCCAAAACTTGTAAACCCTTGCGGTAGATGTTCGCCATCTGAACGCTATCGGCATTTCTATTAAATGGGTCTCTACCTTGTTTCGCTTTAAATCAATATCATCGGCCAATGCTGCATACGTAATTCCGTTGGGGGTTTCAGTGGCACCTAAATTTGTATAGTAGGAGTTAACCGCATAGCCTATACCTATTCCCAAAGCTACATTTCTTCTCGCATTCAGAGGAATATCTTTAATAAATCCGCCTTGTAGCCCATAGGACAAGTTTCTTTGCGTAATGCCTTCGGGTTTATTCAATAAAAGATTATAGGTCAATCCCACATAAAATTGATCCTCTAAATATTCAGAATCATATCGTGTGGAGTCTTGCCCAGTTTGCGCAAGTACAATGCACGGCAGAAAAAAAAGTAAAGAGAATGGAAAAAACAAAGATTTCATATCACGATAATAAAGGTAAATATTTAAAACAAAAAACGCTCCAAATACATTGGAGCGTTTATAAGTTTAAAAGAAAAAAATATTATTGAAGGTTCTTAAAAGCATCACCTTCATAGGTAGTGTAATTCACCTTAAGTGCATTTACTTTACGTAGTTCTTGCTTAATGTCGGATATGATGCCCATATTGGCTTCCTTATCAACTTTCAAGGCCGTAGTGAGTACGTTTTGAAGTTCTTGCGGCTTTTTTGCCCTTTCCGCCAAAATGTAATCCCCAACTTCGGAAACATCTGCAAACTTATCGTTTAACTGAACTTTTGCCAACGTACCGAACACTTTTTGATAATCTTTGGTAGGTTTACCCACATACACATAAATGATTCTGTCCTTTTTATCCAGTTTTTTGATTTCGGTCGCATTAGGCAACGTATTTTCTACCATAATGGAACTGTCTTTCATTGTGGTGACCGTCATAAAGAAAAATAACAGCATAAATACAATATCCGGTAGGGAAGCAGTAGAAACCGCTGGTAAATCACCATCCTTCTTTTTTGCAAATTTTGACATAGTTTTTCTTTATTTAATTAATTGGATGTAGACGTTTCCGCTTCAGACAACTTCTGAGGAAACAACTTTTGAATTCTCTCTACCTTTTCTTTTAAAGCTTCCTTGACACTTTTTGGTGTTTCGGAATTTAGATATTCAGCTTCCATATCGGTAAAGTCCCTTTTGTACAAACGCTGGGCCTCTCGGTCACGTAAATCGTTATAAGCGGCTACCAATTCATTTTGAACCGTAATGTAAGTGCTGTATTTGGTTTCCCTATCATTCTTCAGCGATATAATGGCCTTATCAGGATTATCGGAAGAATCGGGGTCATTCTTTCCTTTGCAGTAGGTACATGTACCGTCCCCACCATTATCCAAGAAAGCAATCGCCTTGTCCTTCAATTTAGTGATATCCGTAAGCTCATCCTCGACTAAGAGTTGGCCGTTTCTGTTGATATTTACCGTAAAGATATTTTTCTGTTTAATAACAACATTATCTTCTGGCGGCTCCATCGGCGGTAACATCCTATCCAATCCTGCATCAGTTTCAATAGTTGTGGTAACTAGGAAAAAGATCAACAATAAGAATGCGATATCTGCCATGGAACCAGCATTTACTTCTGGTGCTCCTCCTCTTCTTGGCATAATTTTATTTATTTACTTGTTAACTTTTTAAGACCTCCCCATAACATTAACCCTACGGCTACTATGGTAAGGATAAAGAACACATTAAGTCCCATCCCAATAGTCTTTATGGTACTTTCGGATGTTTCAATGCCTCTATTCGCCATAGCATCCACACTAATATCGGTTCCCGATGCCAAGCCATATGACACGGCAACCACAATGGCCAGACCGCCGATTGCGAACAATGCTTTTTTAAGACTTCCAGAAGTCGAAAACAAATTTTTGAGACCAAAAATAACACTTGCCAAAACTGCGATAGCGATAAGCAGATAGGTTAAAATAAACATGAAATTCATAGGCCCGCTCTGCACGGCTTCTCCCATGGGAGCATCACCATCCGGAAGTTGGGTCCATAAAATGGCACCCACCACCCCAACGGCTATTAAAATTATTTTTATGATTTTATGCATGATAATCTATATTAAATTGTCTTATTATTTCTTGTGGTCAACCAACATATCAATCAAAGAGATTGATGAGTCTTCCATATCGTTTACAATACTGTCTATCTTGGCGATAATGTAATTGTAAAAGATTTGAAGTATGATGGCTGTAATAAGACCGAATACAGTGGTCAAAAGTGCTACTTGAATATCTCCTGCGATAAGTGATGCACTTAAGTTACCCACGGCACTAATTTTCTCAAAGGCTGCAATCATACCGATTACCGTTCCCATGAACCCAAGCATTGGTGCAATTGCGATGAACAAGGATAACCAGGACACGTTTTTCTCCAATTGGCCCATTTGAACCCCACCATACGCTACAACAGCTTTCTCAGCGGATTCAACACCTTCTCCCGCTCTGTCCAAACCTTGATAAAATATTGAAGCCACAGGACCTTTGGTATTTCTACAGACTTCCTTTGCAGCCTCGACACCGCCCGAAGCCAATGCATCTTCTACTTGTTGCTTTAATTTTGATGTATTTGTAGTTGCAAGATTTAAATAAATGATTCTTTCGATAGCAACCGCCAGACCTAATATCAAACATAAAAGTACGATACCCATGAAACCAGCACCACCTTTTATGAATTGCTCTTTAAGAACTTGTTGGAATCCTTGAGGTGCAGCAGCCTCTTCCTGAAGCATAACTGCAGCCGTAGTCACAGTTGATGACAATGTTGAAACTAACGCACTAGTCTTTGCGCTTACCGTATTTGTACTTAAAACAAATAACCCAGCCATTGCCAGGATAGAGAATAACTTTTTCATTTCTTTCAAACTTAAATTTAGTTAGTTAATAGGGTTAAAGATAAAAAAAAATTGTAATTAAAAAATTAAATGTACTAGTGTAACCCTTCGTATTTTCTATGACAAAGGCATAAGTTACACAAACTTGTTTTTGAAACCAAAAAAGTGAACAACTTTAAATTTTTGAGCTGCACTCTTGTTTTGGGTTTTCGCAGAGAGGAAGGGATTCGAACCCTCGATACACTTGTGGTGTATACACACTTTCCAGGCGTGCGCCTTCGACCACTCGGCCACCTCTCTATTCCTTTTTTAAAGGGTGCCCAAATAACAAAAAAAATATTAGTTGAAGAAATTTAAGCGGTAATTTTTATTGCATTTCTCCACGTAACGATGTTTCAAAAATACTTTTAAAGAGTTTGGGCGAAACACCATTGCCCAACATATACATAAGCTTTGTTATGGCCGCCTCGGTCGTAATATCCTTACCATTAATGATTTGCATTTTTTTGAGTGCTTCACTTGTCTCATATTGCCCCATAATTACACTGCCCCCTGAACATTGGGTAACATTGATTATATGTAGCCCATTTTTTGATGAATTTTTTAATTGGTCGAGCAACCAACCTTCGGTCGGGGCATTTCCCGCACCATAGGTCTCTAAGATAAGGGCTTTCAAATCGGGAATATTGAGCACGCTCTCCAAAACCGATGCATTAAGTCCAGGAAACAACTTTAATATGGCCACATTGGTGTCCAGGTTTTTATGCACTACCAACTTCTTGCGCCTATTTGCGGGCAATAAATATTCTTTGTATACCTTTAAATGCACTCCGGATTCTGCCAACGAAGGGTAATTTAAGGATTGAAACGCCTCAAAATGTTCCGCATTGATCTTGGTGGTTCTATTGGCCCTATACAAACGGTACTCAAAATAAAGGCCCACTTCCTGTATTACCGGCTTGCCGTTTTGCCTCAAAGCGGCTATCTGTATCGAAGTAATCAGGTTTTCCTTGGCATCGGTACGTAAGTCTCCTATGGGCAATTGGGAACCGGTAAATATCACGGGTTTCCCCAAATTCTCCAACATATAGCTCAATGCCGAAGCCGTGTAGCTCATGGTATCGCTACCATGCAGGACCACGAAACCGTCATGACTATCGTAATACTCTTCTATTATGCTGGCGATCATTATCCAGTGCGAAGGGTTCATGTTTGACGAATCTATGGGGCGATCAAAAGAAACCGTATCGATATGGCAGTCCAATTGATTCAGCTCAGGTATGTTCTTGAGCAATTTATCAAAATTGAAAGCCTTTAAACTTCCGGAACCATAGTCTTTCACCATACCAATGGTACCGCCGGTGTAAATGAGCAAAATGTTACTTTTATCCATAAAAAGTTAAATCTATATTCCGAATACGGCTTTAGAATTTTGTGTTGTTATTTGGGCTATTTCTTCTTGCGGAATCCCATAAATGTCGGACAGTTTCTCAAGCACCTTTACTATGTACACACTTTCATTTCGTTTTCCACGATAGGGTACCGGCGATAAATAGGGCGCATCGGTTTCTAAAACGATATGCTTTACATCTATTTTATCCAAAAAGGTATCGATTTTACCATTTTTAAAGGTGGACACCCCACCTATACCCAATTTCATGTTATATTGTATAGCGGTGTGCGCCTGTTCCAAAGACCCCGTAAAACAATGAAAAATCCCGAACAAACCCTCACCCTTTTCTTCTTCCAAAATTGCGAAAATCTCTTCAAAGGCATCCCTACAATGTATCACTATGGGCAATTCATATGTTTTCGCCAATCTTATTTGATGTCTGAACGCTTCTTGCTGCTGTCGAAAAAAGCTTTTGTCCCAGTAGAGATCAATTCCAATTTCACCTACGGCATAAAATTTATGCTCCACCAACATTTCCTCTACATGGGCAAGCTCTTCTTCATAATTTTCTTTCACGTGGGTAGGGTGAAGCCCCATCATCAAAAACATATGCTCTGGATAGGCTTTTTTCAAAGCCAACATTGATTGTGTATAGGTAGAATCTATAGCCGGGACGAAAAATCGTTTTACCCCTGCGTCAAGTGCTCTTTTAATAACTGCATCACGGTCCCTGTCAAAAGCTTCACTATATAAATGGGTATGTGTATCGGTAATTATCATACCGCAAAAATAGGTTTATCTTTGACAAAAAAAACCAATGTCATCGCTCAAAAAGTTTTTGCAAAAGAAAAATTATGCCAAAATTCCACTGGTAATTACCGCTACCAATCATTTTGAGCTGACTGCAAAAATCAATGGGATTACCGGAAGGTTTATATTGGATACGGGAGCCTCGAATACCTGTGTGGGTTTTGATAGGATTGATTTCTTCAAACTAACGTACCAAGAATCGGATATCAAGGCAGCGGGAGCCGGGGCTACGAATATGCAAACATTGATATCCACAAAGAACCGTATCGAAATTGGGAAATGGAAAAGCAAAAAATCAAAAATTGTCCTATTTGATCTGGTACATGTGAACGAAGCGTTAACCGCACACAAGGCACTTCCCGTAGATGGTATTATCGGAGCGGATATCCTCAAAAAAACCAAAGCCATTATCGACTACAATAAAAGTTGCCTTTATGTAAGGCTCTGATACCGTTCGTCTATATTTTTTCACCATACACACAATAATTTATTGCCAAATATCATTTATTTGCCATCTTAGCCCTTAACAAATTATTAAGATTTTTAAACAATGGGCAAAATAAGTCTAAAACCTGCAGCTTATATCTTTTTTCTTTCTTTTTTGTTTGTAGGATGCAACAAAGAAGATAACACCTACATTGAAATAGGTTTGGACGACGAACTTGAAGAAACCTTGGTTTCGATATACGGAAGTTTGGATGGGATAACACTTCCCAACAGTGATGCATATCAAAAGATTCCCGCAGACCCCAACAATAAGATCACTAAAGAAAAGGTGGCCCTTGGCAAGCTTTTGTTCCATGAAACCGCACTTGCCACCAATCCAAAACAAGAGGAGAGCATGGGCACATATTCTTGCGCTAGTTGCCACCATAGTAAAGCCGGTTTTCAAAGCGGCATGAAACAAGGAATCGGTGAAGGTGGTATTGGATTTGGCTTTATGGGGGAGACGAGAAAAATGGCACCCAACTATGATGCTTCCAATGTAGACGTACAGCCCCTGCGGTCTCCTACCATACTAAATACTGCATACCAAGACGTTATGCTTTGGAACGGACAATTTGGCGCTACAGGAACCAATAAAGGCACTGAGGCCCAATGGACGATCGATACGCCTAAAGAAAAAAACAACCTCGGTTTTCAAGGATTGGAAACACAAGCAATCGCTGGTCTTGGCGTACATAGGTTAAAAATGGACGCCGAAATGCTAAAAAATAATAACACGTACAAATCGCTTTTCGATGATGCTTTCCCAGAAGTTCCGGAAAACGATAGATATTCACTGATCAATGGTGCCTTGGCCATTGCGGCCTATGAAAGAACGGTACTGGCCTCCGAAGCCCCCTTTCAAAAATGGTTGAAGGGTAAAGCCAACACTATGAACGAAAATGATAAAAATGGTGCCATCTTATTTTTTGGAAAGGCAAAATGCTATACCTGCCATTCGGGACCTGGATTGAACGGAATGGATTTTCATGCACTCGGCATGGCCGATTTGGAAGGAACCGATGTTATAGGCGACATCAAAGACGCAGATAAAAAAGGTAGAGGTGGTTTCACCAAAAACCCTGAAGACGACTATAAGTTTAAAACTCCTACACTGTACAACCTTAGAGACCTAAAATTTTTAGGGCATGGGGGTAGTTTTATGTCCATTAAAGAAGTTATTGAATACAAAAACTTGGCAATAGCTCAAAACAACGAAGTCCCTAGCGATAAACTATCTCCACTGTTTATTCCGTTAGGCCTATCAACAGAGGAAATACAGCAGCTTACAAGTTTTGTTGAAAATAGTTTGTACGATGACAATCTACAACGCTTTGCACCTGAAAGCCTTCCTACGGGACAGTGTTTCCCGAACGCCGATGCACAATCAAAAATAGATATGGACTGTAACTAAAAAAGGGAGCAAAGAATGCTCCCTTTTTTAATTTATAGAATGTGGACTATATCTTACATCTCCAACGCTTTTTTCACATTGTTATCCATCAATAGTTCTTCAGGACTTTCCAATGCCTCTTTCACGGCCACTAAAAACCCAACGGATTCTTTACCATCTATTATTCTATGGTCGTAGGAAAGTGCGACATACATTATCGGAGCAATTGCTATAGCACCGTCTCTTACAATAGGCCTTTCCACTATATTGTGCATCCCTAGAATGGCACTCTGTGGAGGGTTTATGATCGGTGTGGACAACATGGAACCAAACACACCACCGTTGGTGATGGTAAATGTTCCTCCGGTCATCTCATCAACGGTAATCTCCCCTTCCCTAGCCCTAATGGCCAAACGTTTGACTTCAGCTTCAATACCCCTAAAGGTGAGGTTCTCCGCATTTCGGATAACTGGTACCATTAATCCCTTTGGCCCGGAAACCGCAATACTTATATCGGCAAAATCATACGATATCATTTCTTTGCCATCTATCATAGAATTTACGGCAGGGTACATTTCCAAGGCACGTACGACTGCTTTGGTAAAGAAGGACATAAATCCTAAACCGACCCCATGTTTTTCCTTAAAGGCCTCTTTATATTGTTTTCTAAGTTCAAAAATAGGTGACATATCAACCTCGTTGAACGTCGTCAACATAGCGGTCTCATTTTTGGCGGAAACCAACCGTTCCGCAACCTTTCTACGCAGCATGGAAAGTTTGGAACGTGTCTCACCCCTATTGCCCCCGGTAGGAGTTCCCATAGACGGCACGGCATTCACTGCATCATCTTTTGTTATTCTACCGTCCCTTCCTGTTCCTTTTACAGATGAAGCCTCTATCCCTTTTTCGTTCAGGATTTTTTTAGCTGCTGGCGAGGCCACTCCAGATGCATAGGTTTCTTTGGCCTGTGGTGGTTGCGGTGCTTTTTCACTATCTTTTTTATTGGACGTGTTTTCTTGCTGTTTGGTCAGATCTTTTTCCGCATCACTTCCCGAACCTTCATCGCCGCCAGATGCAGTACTGGCACCTTTGCTAGCTCCTCCAGGTTTTTCGGCACTTGTATCTATCAAACATACCACTGCGCCGACCTCAACAGCATCCCCTACTTCGGCTTTTAAGGTTATCACACCGCTTTCCTCGGCAGGTAGTTCCAAAGTTGCTTTGTCAGAGTCTACTTCTGCAATGGCCTGGTCTTTTTCAACGTAGTCGCCATCCTCTACCAGCCATTCCGCAATTTCGACTTCGGTTATGGATTCCCCAGGTGAGGGAACTTTCATTTCTAGAATCATTGTATATGATTTTTGATGTATTAATTCAGTTTATATTTTGTATCGATCTTATTTTTTCACGCTACTACTGGGTCGGGTCATATTGTCTTTTGACTTGTCAAAAACATAGTCTATTACCTGTTGATGCCTTGCCTTGGAGCGTACCGCACTTCCAGCAGCAGGCGCTGCATAAAAACGTCGGGAGGCCACACGAAACTTATTGGCTTCGCTAAAGTGCATCATCATATGGCTCCAAGCACCCATGTTACGGGGCTCTTCTTGTGCCCAGACCACGTCATTGGCATTTTTGTACTTTTTGATAATATCTTTCATTTGATTTGATGGTACCGGAAAAAGTTGCTCGACCCGCACCAATGCGACATCATCTCTTTCATGCTCTTCTTTTGCCGCCAATAAATCGTAATAAAATTTACCAGTGCAGAAAACCAGACTCTTTACCTTCTTTATATCGGCCGAAGCATCATCAATAACCTCTTTGAATGCTCCGTTGGACAATTCGTCAACAGACGATACTGCTTTGGGGTGACGCAGTAGACTTTTTGGGGTAAAAATAATCAATGGTTTTCTAAAATTACTTTTCAATTGCCTTCTTAAAATATGGAACATCTGTGCTGGAGTGGTCACATCGGCAATGTACATATTATCCCTTGCGCAAAGCTGTAGGTATCTTTCCATGCGCGCCGAAGAATGCTCGGCCCCCTGACCTTCATATCCATGGGGCAATAACATGACCAAGCCGTTCTGTAATTTCCACTTGTCCTCGGCCGCCGAAATATATTGATCGATCATGATCTGGGCCCCATTGCTGAAATCCCCGAACTGGGCTTCCCAAATAGTCAAGGTGTTCGGGCTTGCCATGGCATAGCCATAATCAAAACCAACGACACCGTATTCAGATAATAGTGAATTATAAATCTGGAATTTTCCTTGTGTACCGGATATGTGGTTAAGCAACAATATTTCCTCTTCGCTCTCCTCTACCTTCATGACCGCATGACGGTGGGAGAATGTACCACGCTCCACATCCTGCCCTGACATTCGAACGCCATACCCCTCTTGCAACAAAGTGCCGTATGCCAATAGCTCGCCCATGGCCCAATCTAGCTTATCTGTCTCAAAGAACATTTTATGACGGTCCTTGACCAATTTTTCTACTTTGCGCAAAAACTTCTTATCGGTAGGCAATTGGGTAATCACCTTTGCGATATCAGTTAATTTTTCTTTATCGAAAGTGGTATCGACAGCATCCATCATTTCCCATTCGCGAACGTTTTCGAACCCTTTCCACTCATCTGCCATAAAAGGTGTGATGACCGTTTTGTCCTCTTTTCTGGAATCTTCCAATTCCTCCTCAAGCGAAGCCTTGTATTCGTCCTCAAGCTTTTTCACATAACTTTCATCAATTACACCCTCTGCAATCAATTTATCGGCGTAAATATCCCGTGGGTTCTTATGCTTGGCGATCGCCTTGTAAAGTTTTGGTTGTGTAAAGCGTGGTTCGTCGCCTTCATTATGACCGTATTTTCGATATCCCAACAGGTCTATGAACACATCCCTGTTGAAACGCATGCGATATTCCAAAGCGAAAAGTGATGCGTGTACGACCGCTTCGGCATCGTCGGCATTTACATGCAATACGGGACTCAATGTTACCTTGCCCACATCGGTACAATATGTCGAGGAGCGGGCATCCAAATAGTTTGTGGTAAACCCGATTTGATTGTTCACTACTATATGGATGGTGCCATTGGTCTTGTAACCATCCAATTGGGCCATCTGTACTACCTCATATACCAAACCTTGGCCTGCAATGGCTGCATCACCATGCACGACAATGGGTAGTACTTTGGAAAAATCCTCTGGATAGTGGGTATCTTGTTTGGCCCTTGTTATACCTTCAACCACTGCCCCAACGGTTTCCAAGTGTGATGGATTGGGGGCAATGTTCATTTTAATTTTTTTACCGTTATCCGATTTCCTATCGGATGTCCAACCCAAATGATATTTTACGTCGCCGTCAAAAATCTCCTGCTCATAGTCTTTTCCATCAAACTCGCTAAAAATATCCTTTGCGGACTTACCAAAAATATTGGTCAGCACATTTAACCTACCTCTATGGGCCATTCCCATAACGAATTGTTCCACACCCATTTCAGCGGCACGCTCCACAATGGCATCTAGCCCGGGTATAAGCGACTCGTTCCCTTCTAGCGAAAACCGTTTTTGCCCTACATATTTTGTATGTAAAAACGATTCAAAAGACACCGCTTGACTCAATTTCTTAAGAATCTGCTTTTTTCTATCGGCATCATAATCTGGATGATTGTCATTTACATTCAGCCAATTTTGAATCCACTCAATGCGTTCCGGTTTACGAATGTACATATATTCAACACCAATAGCGTCACAGTAGATGCGTTTTAGGTGAAGAACAATTTCCTTTAAACTGCTTGGCCCAATACCAATAATCTCACCGGCATTGAAAACAGTTTCCATGTCCGCATTGGTGAGCCCAAAATTCTCAATATCCAATGTTGGTTCATACTTTCTTCTTTCCCTTACCGGATTGGTCTCGGTAAACAAATGACCTCGGCTGCGGTAACCATCGATCAAACGAATGACCTGAAATTCCTTTTGAAGGGATTCCGGCATTCCTAATTGTTGCCCATTATTAATGGATGCTGCTTGGGTTATCGTCTGAATATCCAGTTCATCCAAAGCTGTTTCCGTCCCAAAATCAAAACCTTGGAAGAAAGCGCGCCAACTAGGCTCTACACTGTCCGGATGGGTCAAATATTTGTCATACAATTCTGCAAAAAATGAAGTGTGCGCAGTATTTAAGAAGGAATATTTATCCATAAAAAGTTTTATCTGGCTTCTGTGTAAATATTCGTCAAAAATACAACATTTCCCATTTCTAGGTGTATCTTAGAGCGTATTATTGGAAAAAATACCATCACATGACACCATTATTTCAAAAGCAAACCAAAATCCTATTTTTAGGGGCACTCTTTTTATTTTTAGGACAAAACTGTATCGCCCAAAAGAGTATGTTCTGGGAAAATGTGCGGTTTGGAGGTGGTTTGGGCCTGGGGTTTACCAATGGCGGTTTCAATGGCTTCATCTCCCCTAGTGCCATATACCAATTCAACGATCGATTTGCCGCTGGTACCAGTTTGAGCTTCAACTATGCCAAGTTTGACGAAAATACATTTTTGGCTTACGGCGGAAGCATACTATCGCTATACAATCCCTTGCGATATGTGCAGCTATCCGCAGAAGTTGAACAACTACGCATAAACAGGACATTAGCTTTGGACGGCGGAAATTTTGAGGACAATTATTGGTCGCCCGCCGTATTTTTTGGAGTGGGCTACACCGATAGGAATTTTACCGTTGGCATTAGGTACAATATCCTGCACGACAATACCAAAAGTATATACGCCAATGCCTGGATGCCTTTTGTGCGTGTTTTTTTCTAAGAATATTTGGCCTTTAGCCATACTTTTTGCAATTCTCGTCTTAACACCAAAAAGGAAACTTGCTCCGCAACCTCAACGGCATCGGTAGCTTCAATTTCCTTGAACGCTTTTTCGGGTACGTCTACGATATAAAGTAGGTTCAAATACTCCGAAAAGCGTTCCATTATCAAATAGTAGATTTTCTCGTGGAGCGTTGCCCTTACATGGTCGGGGGCAGTATCTTGATGAATATCCAAATGGATATTCGCCAAGATAAAATCCTTTTCCAGTTGTATCAATAATTTGCCGTACAATGCATTTTCTTTGGCTTTTTGAAGTAGTTCGGTACTATTGGGGGCGTTTATTATCATATTTTATGTACGAGACAAGGCCAGTGTTTAGTTCTTGTACACTTTGCCATCTTTCATTACAAAGACCACCTTTTCCAAGGTTTTTACGTTCTTCATCGGATTTTCGTCTACCGCAATGATATCGGCCAAAAAACCTTCTTTTAACTGTCCCAATTGTGTTTCCATTCCCAATAGCTTGGCATTGGTGACCGTGGCCGCCTTTAATGATTCCTTTACCGGAATACCGGCCTCCAAAAGATATCCAAACTCGATCGCGTTCTTACCATGCGGAAAAACCCCGGCATCGGTCCCAAAACCCATCGGCACTCCATTTTTGTAAAACTCCCCTATTTTGGCAGAATGTTTTGGGCCAATATCCAATGCTTTTTTGGCCACGACCTCTGGGAAAAAACCTGGTATCTTGGCTTTTTCCGCCACTTGTTTTCCCGCACTTATGGTGGGTATCACAAAACAGTTATATTCTTTCATGAGCGCCATGGTTTCTTTACTCATTAAGGTACCATGTTCAATGGTCTGTACACCACCCAAAACAGCCAGTTTCATACCTTCATCACCATGGGCGTGGGCAGCAACTGAAAATCCGTAGTTTTTAGCGGTACTGGTTATCGCTTTTATTTCGTCTAGGGTAAATTGCGGGTTCTGACCGCTCTTAGCAACGCTCAACACGCCTCCCGTGGCTGTAATCTTTATGACGTCGGCCCCATTTTTGTACCGTTGGCGCACAGCTTTTTTAGCATCGTCAACCGAATTGACCACACCTTCTTTTGGCCCTGGGTCGCCCATTAAAT
Organism: Costertonia aggregata; assembly: GCF_013402795.1. Lineage (GTDB taxonomy): Bacteria > Bacteroidota > Bacteroidia > Flavobacteriales > Flavobacteriaceae > Costertonia > Costertonia aggregata. The sequence continues at coordinate 970,336 of NZ_CP058595.1, forward strand.
CATTTCTGTAGCCGTTTGTAGGGTCGGCATGCCCACCGGTGGTCGCCAGTGCTTTGCCTGCGGTAAAAATACGCGGCCCATCGACCAACCCTTTGTTTATGGCATTTCGTAAGGCGATGTTTACGCCTGAACCTCCCAAATCGCGAACCGTAGTGAAACCAGCCAGTAAAGTTCTTTTTGCATAAACCGTGGATTCAAATGCTACATCGGCCGGATTACTTGTAAACTGCTTTACGTATGTCCTGGGGTTGAACTCGTTTTCAATATGAACGTGCATGTCTATCAATCCGGGTAGGACCACTTTATTTTTTAAATCGATTACGGTATCCGTATTCGACCCGTTCACATATCCGTTTATGATAGATGTTATACTATTCCCAGAAACAATTATGGTCTTATCCGAGGAAATTTTACCGGTTTGGGTGTCCATGACACTTCCGCAATGCAGATAGATATCTTGGGCGGAAACGGCAAAGACTAGAAAAAAAATGCAAATTGATAAAAACGGTTTCATAAGTGATTTTTGATAACGGACTAAAGCTTCCTGATTTTTTTCTCCCACTCCCAAGCAGATTTCATGGCTTCATCTAGTGTTGATTTGGCTTTCCAACCCAAAACTGTATTGGCCTTGGTGGTATCGGCATAAGCGGACGTAATATCTCCTGGCCTTCTATCCACGATTTCATAATTCAATTTTTTTCCGGACACACGCTCAAAACTTTGGATAGCTTCCAAAACAGAACTTCCTTTGCCCGTTCCTACATTGAAGACTTCATAATTTTCATCATTTTTTTCCTCTAACAATCGCTGTAATGCCACAACATGGGCCCTTGCCAAATCTACCACGTGAATATAATCCCTTATACATGTGCCATCCCCAGTTGGATAATCATTACCAAAAACAGAAAGCTTTTCTCGTAGACCTGCAGCGGTCTGGGTAATAAAGGGCACAAGGTTTTGGGGCACCCCAACGGGCAATTCCCCAATCTCCACGCTAGGGTGCGCTCCCATAGGATTAAAATAACGCAGCGCTATGGCCTTTAGCCCTGGAGTTACTTTGCAGGTATCGGCAATAATTTCCTCACCCATTTGTTTGGTATTCCCATACGGGGATTCTGCCACTTTTACAGGAGCATCCTCTGTAATCGGCATTTCATCTGCCTGCCCGTATACCGTACAGGAAGAACTAAAAATAAAGCTGGACTTACTTTTTTGCGAAAGCTCTTTTAATAGGTAGACCAGGGTGCCAATATTGTTCTCGTAATACAATAAGGGTTTCTCAACGCTTTCGCCTACCGCTTTGGATGCCGCAAAATGGATAACACCTTCAATATCTTGATGTCTTTTGAAAAAATCTTGGACTTTATCTTTTTCCTTTAAATCCAGCTTTTCAAAAATCGGGACTTTATCGGTAATTGCTGTTATGCCTTCCAGAACTTTCTCTGATGCATTTGAACAATCATCTATAATAATTACTTCAAAACCTTCGCTCTGCAATTCTACCACGGCATGGGAGCCAATAAATCCCAAGCCTCCTGTTACGAGTATTTTCATGTGCTATTGTTGTTTTTTCTTGGTCACGTTGAATCTTTGACGAAAAAAGATGCTATCAAGTTTCGTTTATGAGTTAATAAAATGAATCACGGTATTTGTTATAAAATCTATTTGCTCATCGTCCAACTCGGTATGCATGGGTAAAGAGATTACCTCTTTTACCAACTGATTGGTCACCGGAAAATCAACTTCTCTATAACGCTCATCTACATATGCTTTTTGCCTATGCAAGGGAATAGGATAGTACACGCCACAAGGTATGCCCATATCGTTCAGATGCTGTACCAGATCATCTCGTTTGCCGTTGGTTATTCGTAAGGTATACTGATGAAATACATGACAATCGCAAGTATCACAAATACCGTCACACCCATTAACGGTCTTTGGCACTACAATATGTTCCTGCCCACTAAAGGCAGAGGAATATTTTCGGGCAGCTTGTCGCCTTTTGTGGCAGTATTCATCCAATTTTGGCAATTTTGCCCGTAGTATGGCAGCTTGAATGGAATCCAATCTTGAATTGACCCCTACCACATCATGATGATACCGCTCATACATACCATGGTTTACCATACCGCGAATGGTATGGGCCAGTGCGTCATCATTGGTGAAAATTGCCCCACCATCACCATATGCACCCAAATTTTTGGATGGGAAAAAAGAAGTGGCACCGACATGACCAATACTCCCCGCCTTTTGCTTACTTCCATCTTTAAAAGTATGATTGGCGCCAATAGCTTGGGCATTGTCTTCAATTACGTATAGATTATGCTTTTCCGCCAAAGACAAAATCGCATCCATGTCTGCACACTGCCCAAAAAGATGTACGGGCACAATAGCTTTGGTTCTTGGTGTTATGGCTTTCTCAATGGCCGAAATATCAATATTAAAAGTATCCGCAGTAACATCGACCAGAACAGGCGTCAATTGCAGTAGTGCGATTACCTCAACTGTGGCCGCAAAGGTGAAATCGGCAGTGATCACCTCATCCCCCGGTCGTAGGCCCAAGCCCATCATGGCAATTTGCAGCGCATCGGTACCGTTGGCACAGGGAATCACATGCTTTACGCCCAAATAGGTTTCCAACTCTTTTTGAAAAGCGTGTACTTCTGGGCCGTTGATAAAAGCTGCCGATTCCAGAATTCGTGAGATAGAAGAGTTCACTTGATCCTTGATCTCTTGGTATTGACCATTTAGGTCTACCATTTGTATTTTCTTCATGGATGGAAATTAGAATGGTAAATTTAGGAAAATAAGAAACGGCAGCCAATGGAATTGTGGAAAGAACCGTATTTTAGCGTTAAATCATTCCTTGGTGTTTTTACTCTATAATTTCTTTACACATATCGCTTGGGGCGTCTTAAAATTCTTAGCGGTATTCAACCCAAAAATAAAACTTTTTGTACTGGGCAGAAGCGAAACTTTTCAGCTACTACGCGGCAAAATAGCGGGAGGGGACAAGATCATATGGATGCACGTTGCTTCATTGGGCGAGTTTGAGCAAGGGCTGCCCGTAATAGAAAGGCTTAAGATTGAAAACCCTTCCCATAAAATACTTATCACATTCTTTTCGCCTTCCGGGTTTGAAGTGAAAAAGAACACGACCGCTGCTGATATTGTAGCCTACCTCCCCATGGACTCAAACCGCAACGTAAAAAAGTTTTTGGAAATCACCAAGCCCAAATTGGCCATATTCGTAAAGTATGAAATTTGGCCCAACTATCTTAGAGAACTTAAGAAAAGAGCTGTCCCAACAATTTTGATATCGGCCATTTTTAGGAAAAAGCAAGTTTACTTTAAATGGTACGGTACATTCTTGCGAAATGCCCTAGGTGCGTTTTCCCACTTTTTTTTACAGGATAAGGGCTCGAAAAAACTTTTAAAAAGCATAGATATCACTAATACAACAGTTAACGGCGACACCCGATTAGACCGGGTCTCAGAAATTTTGGACAGGGACAATACGCTAGAATTCATGACTGTTTTCAAAAACGATACCTTATGCTTCGTTGCAGGAAGCACTTGGCCCGAAGATGAGAAAATATTGGTTGATTACATCAATTCAAACCAAAGCCCCATAAAATTCGTGGTTGCACCGCATACCATACACCCTGATAAAGTTCTGGAACTTAAGAAACGTTTTACGAAAAAAACAGCTTTGTATTCAAAGTTAAAGGCATATAACCTCAAAAATTGCGACATACTCATCATAGACAGCATCGGGCTTTTGACGAAAGTATATAGCTATGCCGATATGGCTTACGTAGGCGGTGCATTTTCAACTGGCCTTCACAACACGTTAGAACCAGCCGTATTTGGCATCCCCGTAATTATAGGGCCTAATTATAAAGGTTTTAAAGAGGCAGAAGAGCTTGTAATGCAAAAAGGCATTTTGACCATTACCGGAGCACGACCTTTTAATCGTTTAATGCAAAAATTAGTCACCGATGGTAAATTTAGAAAACTGACCGGGGAAATCAATAAAAAATACATTGCCGGTAATAAAGGGGCCAGCATCCAAATACTTGAGCATATTCGTAGATTATTGTAAAATCTATGCATAACATGAAGATCTGTCTTTTTTGCTACTTAGCTTTGGCCCTACTTACATTCACGATTTCCTGTACGGACAAGAATCCAAAAAAAGAGCGAAAAACACAGAAAGAGGTCATTTCTCCAAAAAATGATACACCTCTTGTACCAAAAGGCCCGGTTATTGAACCAAAAACACAAAAGCCAAAAAAGGATACTAAATCAAAATCTACTGAAAAGAAGAAAAGCAAAATTACGTCCGATACACTGCGACCAAAAACCACGTAGTATTGCATGTGATATATAGGGTTGCCCTTTTTTTGTTAGTTTTACAAAAAAACCAACCATCTATTTTCCGTTTTCATGAACTCCAAAATTTTAAGAATATCCTTAATCGCTGCTTTGGCCGGATTCCTGTTTGGGTTTGATACGGTGGTTATTTCCGGTGCGGAAAAAAAATTACAACTTTTATGGGACTCCTCGGAAGCATTTCATGGCACGGTAGTTATCGGTATGGCATTGTTCGGAACCGTAGTCGGAGCCATTTTTGGAGGAATCCCCACAAATAAAATAGGAAGAAAAAACACCCTCATTTGGATAGGTATATTGTATTCGGTATCTGCCGTAGGTTCTGCATTGGCCAACGATCCGGTAACTTTTGGTGTTTTAAGATTTATAGGAGGCTTGGGTATTGGGGCATCAACAGTTGCGGCACCCGCGTATATTTCTGAAATTGCTCCCGCTAAAGACCGGGGCCGATTGGTCGGCTTTTACCAATTTATGATAGTGTTCGGTATTTTGGCTGCATATTTTTCTAACTATTTATTAAACGATATAGGGGAAAACGATTGGCGTTGGATGGTGGGCGTTGAAGCATTTCCTGCCATACTTTACACCCTGTTCGTTATCTCGGTGCCTAGAAGTCCACGATGGTTGTTGACCAAAAACAGAACGGGAGAAGCCGTAAAAGTACTATCCCAGATAAATCCCAAGGTATCCGTTCAAGATCTGCAAAAAGAAATCGAAACAGGACAACATCTTTCAAATACAAAAGAGAACATCTTTATAAAAAAATATCGCTTTCCTTTAAAACTTGCTTTTCTTATTGCTTTTTTTAACCAGTTTTCGGGGATAAATGCCTTTTTATATTACGCCCCTAGAATTTTTGAAGCTGCCGGTCTGGGCGAGAGTACAGCACTTTTAAGCAGTATAGGTATTGGGTTTACCAACCTGTTGTTTACGCTTTTGGGTATTTTCTTGATAGACAGGTTGGGAAGAAAACAATTGATGTATTTTGGCTCTGTTGGCTATATAATTTCATTGGCCTTGGTTGCCGCCGCGTTTATTTTTAAATGGGAAGGTATGGCCGTACCCATTTTTCTTTTCCTTTTTATAGCCTCGCACGCCATTGGTCAAGGTGCTGTTATTTGGGTATTTATATCAGAAGTTTTTCCTAATCATCTGCGTGGATCAGGCCAGGCATTCGGGAGCTCGGTACATTGGGTTTTGGCATGGCTAATACCCTCGTCTATACCATCACTTTTCACATGGGTAGGCCCAGGGCCGGTATTCGCATTTTTTGCCTTTATGATGGTCTTACAACTTTTATTCGTAAAATTGATGATGCCGGAAACCAAAGGGGTTTCTTTGGAACAACTTAGTGCAAAGCTCAGTAAAAAATAAGTGTACGGTTGATGTACACGGGCCATTTATCGATTATAATTGCTGGATAACCGATTACTATACTTTGACATCTGTTTTTAATCGAATTACATGGCTATCCCTTTTATAATTAGGCATTTATTTCTTACATTGTTATAAATTATATGAATTATGGAAGAACAGATTACGTTTGGCACCCGGGTATTAAACGGATTCCTAAGCCTTATGGTGGTGGTTCTGGTCGGTATTCTGATAGCCGTAGTGGTATGCCTAATTTTAGCGGTTTTCGGGGTATTTTAACCCAAAACAGCTGACTTCCCCAAAAAATAGTTTGCCCCTATCCTATTTATCGTTGATACAATTAGTTTTATCATGAGCCCTTTCTCAATAAAGGGCTTTTTTATTGAATATTAATGGCATTATCCCCCAATGGCTATCATGCTGCGATTCTTAGAATGCAAATCAGGCTCCTTCAATTTTTCCAACGTATCCATACCCCCACGTATTTTGAATTTTGCATTCACGGCCTTCTGGATTACAGGTTCCACATTTTTGCCTTCTCGGAACTGCGTCAACAAATCGGATTCGGTTGCGGAAAACAAACAGTTCTTTAATTTACCGTTGGCAGTCAACCGCAATCTGTTGCAAGAATCACAAAACGGGTTGGTCACAGAGCTAATAATGGCAAACGAACCTTTATAACCCGTTATCTTGTAGTTTTTGGAGGTATCGTTAGGAGCATCCTTCAATCTCAGTATCTGGTTTTTTTCAAAAGCTTGGCCAACACGCTTTATGATTTCTTCAAAGGATACCATTTTTTTCAGGTCCCATTTATTGCCATCAAAAGGCATAAACTCAATAAATCTTACATTAATGGGGAGGTTTTGGGTAAGTTGGATAAAATCGATAATCTCGTTATCATTAAAGCCTTTAATCAAAACGGCATTTAGCTTGACCTTGAAACCTTCAGCTATCAACAATAAAATATTCCTATATGCTTTATCAAAATAATCCCTTCGTGTTATGGTACGAAACTTTTCCCTATCCAAAGAATCCAGGCTGACGTTGATATTGCGGATATCACATTTTCGTAAGGTGTCAATATGCCTATCTACATTTATGGCATTGGTCGTAATGGCCATTTCTACAGGTAAGGTAGCCAATTTTTCCAAAATAAGGTGTACATCTTTACGCACTAAGGGCTCACCGCCCGTTAAGCGTATTTTGGTTACACCGTTGTCCACAAAAATTTTGGCCAGGGCATAAACTTCATCGTAGGACATGATGTTCGCTTTTGGCGAAAGCGGAATGCCATCTGCCGGCATACAATATGTACAGCGCAGGTTACACCGCTCGGTAAGGGATATTCTGAGATAAGCGTGTTTTCTCCCAAAGGTATCTGTAAGTATGTTGCTTTTCTTATCCATCAATCGTGTCTTGCTCCCTTAAAAATTCTGAATATATGCAATAGCGGTGGGAAGATAGCATCCATTGATTCTTTGGCACCATTGGTTGAACCCGGCAAGGCCAAGACCAAACTATCTTTATAGGTTCCCGCAACACTTCTGGAAAGCATAGCATAGGGCATCCTATTTTGCCCATAGCTTCTAATTGCCTCTTCAATGCCCGGTATTTTCCTTTCTAAAAGCGATTCCAATGCTTCGGGCGTTACATCTCTTTTTGATAGTCCGGTACCTCCTGTAAAAAGTATCATATCTATACCTTGTTCTTGAAATTGGACCACTTTTGAGCGTATATCATCAATCTCATCGGGGATGGTACAATATTCCGAAACGGAAACACCACTCTCTTCCAGTTTTTTTATAATGGCCTTCCCGGCTTTGTCCTCTTTTTGACCCGTAGCGATGGTATCCGAGCACACCACGACCGCAGCGGTAATATCTTTTCTATATTTATCCTTAAAATCTGATTTTCCCCCTTTTTTTTCCAATAATTTGATATAGTGTATCTCTACACCTTTATCAATGGGCTTTAACATATCGTACATATTCAGGGCAACAACACTGGCACCGTGCATCGCCTCGACCTCTACCCCGGTTTTGTAAATTGTTTTGATGGTACAGCGTACCTGAATCTCCAATCCGTTTATATTGTACTCAATGCCCGTATATTCAATGGGGAGCGGATGGCAGTCTGGAAGTAAATCCGGTGTTTTCTTTACCCCCAACAGCCCAGCAGCCTTGCTCATCGCGAACACGTCCCCTTTTGGTACCGAATTGTTGTGAATGGCCTCAATCGTCTTTTCATTGCTCACCTTGACCACAGCTTGGGCAGTAGCGATACGCAGGGTATTTATTTTATCGGTTATATCTACCATATATTATGTGTTTACCTTCCATTGGTGCGATGCATCCTCAAAAATTTCTTTACCAAAGACCGGTACTTTCGCTTTTATTTCTTCCACAATATATTCCTTGGCTTTGAACACTTCTTTTCGCCTTGGGGAAGATACAAATACGAATAGGCATATTTGACCAGTTTTTACCATACCCAAACTATGATATATGTGCATGCATGTTATATTGAATTTCGCAAAGGCAGCTTCACGGATATCGTAAAACTTTTGATCTGCCATAGTCTCATAGGCAGTATATTCAATAGCGGCCACTTTTTTACCCTCTATTTCATCTGCACGTACCTGACCCAAAAAAATATCATGCGCACCGATATTGGTCTTGGATTGATGCTTGGCAATAGCATTTCCTATAAATTCTGGCAAGATAGGCCCTTGAACGAATACGTCCTTTTTTTTGTTTTTGTTCATTTTCCTAAATTCATTGTACTAAAATTAAACACACTAATTATCCCCCTGCAAACGGTGGCAATAAACCTATTTCGGTTGATGTTACCCTGGTATTACCTTCAGCCAATTCCCGATTATGCGCCACTTTAAATTTTTGTTCGGCGAGTTCAGGATATTTACCGTGCAATGCAATCAATAGTTCGGAAACTGTTTTTCCCTTTTCAAATTCAAAACGTTCTTCCCTACATCCCGTGATATCGGTCAATGGTCCAAAATATTTAATGGTCAACTGCATTTAAAATTTCTTTTAATTGTGTTTTTGTGTTTATATTCTTAGCGAAAAACTCCTGTTCTTTTTTCAGAACTACTGTTTTGGTCGGTAGTCCGCTTGTAAGGGACCGTAAACGTTTTTCTCCCTGTTGCAAAAGTGTATGACAGTATTTTCTACATGATTTCCTGTACACAGCTATCAAAGGCATAATCAATTTTTCACTCTGTAACTGTATTACATCGTGTTCTTTGGAAATATGGCTCAATAGCGTATGTAGAACATCTTGGTTCAATAAGGGAACGTCGCAGCTCAGTACAAGATTATAATCAGTTTTGGAATAGGCGAGCCCAGAATACAAACCCGCCAATGGGCCCGAATCTTTTATGATATCCGGAATACGGGTCACCCCAAAAATGTCATGACCCTTATTGTCGCTAACGATTATGATCGTATTAACGAAAGGTTTAAGTGTATCAATAATATGCTGCACAAAGGGTTTTCCTTGAAAATTCAGTAACCCTTTATCCGTTCCCATACGGGAGCTTTTCCCGCCTGCCAATAGTATTCCGGTAATATGTTCTTTTTTGATTTGCATCTGCATAGCTTATGGGACAACCATTTCCTTTACCTGTTCATCAAGATATTTCCAACAATTTTTATTGATTTTTTCAAAGGCTTTGATCAAAGAGCTACCATAAGGCGTCACAATTGCCCCACCGCCGTTTTTACCACCCGTGGTGGAAATAACTACAGGCTCTTTCGCAGATTTATTGATAGAATCGACAAGCATCCATGCTTTTTTGTAGGACATGTTCAATTCTTTAGCAGCCTTGGACAATGAGCCCAAATTACGAATCGCCTTTAATAACTGTACCCGGCCTTCTCCAAGAAGCACCTTATCGTCAACTTCAATCCAAATTCTACTTTTTATTTTGTATTCCATACCGTTCTATTTTGGCAGCATTATGGTTTCTACCATGTCGCCAGCAGCTATCTTTTCCTGTTCTTTGGACACATACAGCAAAGCGTTCGCTACTGCAAAAGTTTGCAGCATTGATGAATTTTGCCCTTCCAATATTTCAACCGTTCCATCTTTACATAGGGCCTTTAGGAATTGTGGTCGGTCTCCTTTTCGAATATAATCAGAAATAGATCTCATTTTTTGTCTCGATAGGACAGGGAAAGGGTTACCGGAAATTTTGGACAAAACAGTGTATACATATATATAGAAGCAACTTAATGCCGCTGCGGGGTTTCCGGGTAATGCGAAAATCGTAGTATGGTTCTTACGACCGAAAAAAAGTGGTTTTCCAGGCTTTTGTCTCACTTTATAAAAAATCTGTTCCACCTCTAATTCATGTAACGCCTTACCTACAAAATCATAGTCCCCGACCGAAATACCACCGGTAACCAAAACCACATCATGTTCCGAAATGCTTTTTTGCAATACGTCTTTTGTATTTTGATAGTCATCTTGCACCCTAAAAATGGTGATATTTTTATACCCTAAATTTCTAAGCGCACTTGATAGCATTATGGAATTGCTTTCATATATTTTCCCATAACCCAAATCGCTACCGGGCATTACAAGTTCATTGCCCGTAACCACTATGGCAATAGTAGGCTTTTTATAAACGTCCACTTTCGTAATACCTAAAGAAGCCAAATATCCAATAGCCGCAGCATTAAGTTTTGTTCCTGCTTTTAGCGCAATCCCACCTTTCTTTACCTGCTCCCCTTTTGGCCTAATATTTTGTTGTGGCATAATGACCCCTTCTACAATAATATGATTGTCCCGGGCTTTTACATGTTCCTGCATTACTACCGCATTAGCAGAATCGGGAACCGCAGCACCTGTAAAAATACGTACAGCCTGCCCTTTTTCTAAATTATGGATATGCGAGTCCCCAGCTTTTATTTCATCAATGTTTATATAATTGGTCGTATTGTCCACATGCAACGCATAACCATCTACGGCAGATTGCCTAAATGGAGGCATATGAATGGGTGAATGTATGGTTTTGGACAAATAAAATCCTTCGCAATGGTCAATGTCCATACTACACTCACTCATTTTAGGCGAGTGATCTATAACCAATTGTAATGCTTCTTCTATGCTGATCATTGAAAACCATATACTTTTTACATGATTAAATATCGTTATTTCTTTTTAAATATAACGCTTAATATGACTATGTTCCTACAAGAATATGATTTACTTAACTCCCAGGTCAGATATTAACTTTATGGAATGGCATCCTATGCGCTTTCGCAAAGGAAAAATATCGTGAGAACCAACTACGATTTCAAATCACTACCCAATACAGTCATACTAGAGTGTAACTTTTAGAGAAAATAGAAATCTTTAGAACAACTTCAATATAAATTATAAAATTCAAATATCTGACAATAAGTTGTTTTAAAATAAATAGTACCTTTTTATACATAGTACTGTAACAAAACCAAAAACAAATCGTCTCTTAGGTGTAATACAATTTAAAACGAATACTAAAAATAATAGCAAATAAAGAAAACATGAAAGCATCAATCACAAAAACAACAACGGAATCTAAAACAGGACAGTACTTTTCAACTTTTAGAAATAGCAGAAGAGTGCAGTGGGCACAATGTAGAAATTTTAATCGCTAAATCATTATTTGGAGCCAAAAACACACGATTGAATCTCAAAAAACAACAATTGGGAAATAACCATTTTTATTCGGAGACAAACCAAAGCATATTTGTACCATCATAAAGAAACAATAACATTTAAAATAAAAACATTATGAAAGCATCTAATAACAGAACAGTAACAGAATCTAAAACAGGGCAATACTTTTCAGCCTTTAGTCATAGTAAAAGAGCACAATGGTCTCAATACAGAAACTTTAGTCGTTAATATATTACTTAAAAAACATTCATCAATAACATCAAAAAACAAAATCATGAAAGCATCAATCACAAAAACAACAACGGAATCAAGAACAGGACAGTACTTTTCAGCCTTTAGCCATAGCAAAAGAGCACAGTGGGCACAATACAGGAACTTTAATCGCTAATTACGATTTGCACCATGCATCAAACTTTGCCAAACTTGTTTTGGCGTTAAAAAACATCAATCATGAGAACTTTCATCAATCAATCACCAATGGAATCCAGAAGGCAAACATTTCTTTCTCATCAAAAGGACAGCAAGAGAATCCGTTGGTCAATACCAAAAGATTTGCAATAGCAAAACTTAAACCTCATTCAAAAAAAGGGACGGACCTTCATCAAGTCCGGCCCTTTTTTTGTTATAGTGCATAAACATATTTCCTTGATCGTCTCAACTCTTTTTCATCTGAAATGACTTACTAAAAACCAAAAACAGAACACCACAAAGCAGCCAGGCAGGTAATGTCACGAAAGAAAGAAAAACATCAAATTGTAACGATATAAAGTAAAATAGTCCAAAACTGATGGCCCAAGCCAAAAATACCGACTTGTTGAATTTGAGGTTGGCCACTTCTGCATAATTTTTTATGATGCCTGCTTGTTTATGGAAGAAATGTTCAAAAACAATGATTGCCCCAAAAGGCGCCAAAATGAATCCATACAAGGCTACAAACCCTAAAAGTTTCATCGCGAATGCCGGAAATAATCCGGCAATAGTCGCGACCGTACCTGCTATTATGGTAACCCAAAAAGTGGACACTTTGGGCATGATGGCCTGAAAGGCCAATCCTGCTCTGTAGATGGTCGGGTTGGCTGTTGTCCATCCTGCCAAAACCACGGCGATGATCCCAAAAATACCTATTGCATTGTTGGCCAGGGGGCCTGGTGCTACAGGCGGTGCCTCACCATTTGATAAAAAGGCTTGTGCCTCAGGCGATTTAAGGTATACCGCATAGAGTAGGGCAGCTGCTATCCAAGCCATGTAATGGCCTACATACATTCCTGCCGCAGTCGTCCAACCCGAACTTTCCTTTTTTGCAAAACGAAAAACGGATAAATCCGACATGCCCACGTGCATTGCGGCATTCGCAAACCATGACCAAATAACCACATGCCAGAATGTATATTTCAGTTGACCGTGAAAGGGTTCGGAACCTTCCCCCCAGATATTCCAGAAATCGGTAAAACTTTTAACGCCCAGTTGATTCAGGGCTACAATACCGCAAGCGAGAAATGCGAGTACAATGACCGGAGACATCCAATTGGCGGCTTTAGAAACGGTGTCATACCCTTTTGATGCGATCAAGGAAATCACAGCTCCAATAATGATAACGATGATGACCCAAGTGGCACCATTTGGTGTAGTATCGGTAAGTTTGGGCATTTCCATATCAAATGGAATCCCTACTGCGGTGGCCGAAACCGTTATCATCGCACCGGCAAGAAAACAGAACAAAATTCCGTTTGCGAGGTTATAGCCTATTACCAGCTTTTTTCCACAGATTTTTTCTAGTTGGTAATACAAGGTAAATCTGTTCTCCACAGCAATTTTCGCCGTTAGAAAGCGCCAACTCAATACGGCTAAAAGATTTCCCAACAAGAGGCCGACGATTAAATCGAAGGCACTGACGCCTGCTGTCAAAAACAGTGGGCCGATCATGAATTCCGTTCCAGCGGCATGTTCGCCAGCATACATGCCCAAAAAGCTTTTCCAACTTTTTAATTTCGCTTGTGGAACTGGTTCTCTTTCGAATTCTCCACCGGCAATTCCCTCGATTTCTTCCTCAATATTGTGTTGACTCATTTCAGTTTGGTTTAGTTGGTAATGAGATGTTTCGGCATATCTTCCACACGTTCGCAGCATAATTGGTCCATTACCTGTTTGAACTGGGTTTTCAGCATTGAAATGGTGTGGTCACCACCTTGTTTTCCTAAGGCCCCGCATCCATAGAGAAAAGATCTGCCCATGAATGTAAACTTGGCACCACTTGCCATTGTTCTGGCAATATCAGGGCCTGACCGTAGACCGCTATCCATCATTATTTCAATTTGGTCACTATATTTAGCTGCGATTTCCGAAAGGGAATTTATGGTAGATTGAGCCGCATCCAGTTGCCTGCCGCCATGATTGGAAACGATAATGCCGTCAAACCCCATTCGAATAGCGTCTTGGGTGTCTTGTTCTGATGCAACTCCCTTAAGAACTAACTTGCCTTTCCATGTATCACGGATGGGCTTGATGCGCTCCTCGTTCAAACGACCGGAAAAAGTCTTATCCATAAATTGCCCTAACTGTTTCAAATTGAGTCCTTCTGGTGTGTAGGGTTTCAAGGTTTCAAAAGTGGGCTGGCCATATTTCAGGGTATTGTAGGCCCAAGTTGGTTTGCCTAAAATTTGTAGAATATTGTTCAATGACATTTTAGGTGGAAGTGCCAAGCCGTTTCTAATATCCCTAGGACGATAACCAAAAGTTGGTACATCACAAAGCAGAACTAGAACAGGGCAGCCGGCAGCCTCGGCGCGATTGATTATGTCATCACGCAATTGATCCTCAGCGGGATTATATAATTGAAACCAAGCATTACCCTCGGTCAGTTCACTGGCACGTTCGATGTTCATAGTTGTGACCGTACTCAGTATAAAAGGAATATTATGCACAAAAGCGGCTTTTGCCAAAATCTCGGGAGAATTGGGCCATATGAGACCTTGAAGGCCGACAGGGGCGATGCCAAATGGTGCGTCGAATTCCATACCCAGGATCTTGGTTTTTGTCGAGCTTACCCCATTGTTTCTGAGATATCTTGGCTGTAGCTGAACCTCTCGTATCTCTGCCGTATTTCTGGAAATGCTGACATCTTCGTTACAACCGCCGTCAAGATATTCAAAGGCGAATTTTGGTATGCGACGCATGGCCTTATTTCTCAGGTCTTCCATTGAAGGATAAGCAGAATTGATTTTCATGGCCATATAAATTTTTCAATTAAAGATAAGTGTGCGATATTTTTTTAACGCATAGTTTTTTTTCAGGAATTTAGGTTCAAGAAGGGTATCAGAAATAACGAGGGCCGCGCCTAGAGCTGAGCCCAAGGAGGCATCGGTTGTACTGAGTTTCATATCTCCTAGATATTGGGAGAGCAGTTGAATAAAAATCTCATTATCGCTAAATCCTCCGTCAATATAAAGTCTTTTTATTTTTTCGTTTCCAATAGCGGCTCGAATACTTTTTTCTTGCAACAAAACAAGTTCCAACATGAGTTGGTGATAGGCATGTTCAAATTTATCATATGGAATTTTGGTCTCCTCAGGCATATCATCAGAAGCAATACTCGACCATTTGAACATGTGAACGAAGTCTTTGATGATTTCAAAAAATATACCCTGATCGAATTTCACGGTTTTATGATAGTCTTCAGAAACGGTGAAGTACTTTGACAACGTCTTTATCTGAAGCTTGTATTCATTGCCAAGGAACAATCTGGAAACCTTGACAGGACTTCCATCTATTCGCATATTGAAAAGAGAGTTGTTCTCGATTTCCTTCAATGTTAACATGCTACTATTGAAAGGGTTAATCGAGATACTCCATGTACCGGTAGATACCAGTATAAATGGTTTTGAAATACTTCGGATGTAGGGTAATAATGCCGAGGAACTATCGTGGATGCCAACACCCATTTGAATGGTTTTCCCCTTATAATTTATCGGTATCGTTTTTCTTGATGAAACAATTGGGGGTAATTTTTGGTTTATTCTTTCTTGATATACCCACACATGATAGTCGTTTTTTTCGTAGTCCCAAAGTAGCGTATGGCAACCTATACTCGTATATTCACTTACCGGAACACCGGTAAATAAGTAACTTAGGTATTGTGGAAGATGCAACGAATATTTTATTTTTTCAAACACTTCGGGCTTCTCATATTTGAGCCAATACAAGTGCATACCGGTATTGAGCATACCTAGTCTTGGAGACCCCGTCACTCTTGAAATCTCATTTTCAGGACCATATTTGTTGTAAAAGGAATCATAAATCCCATCCTTTAAAGGCTTCATGTAATTGTATAGAGGCGTCAAGGATTTCCCATTTTCGTCTACATGTACCAAACTCGCACCGTAACAGGAGAAATTCAAAGCCGTTATCTCATATTCGGATATCTCGAGAATTTTATCAAAAACCTCTTTTGCCCAGTTTTCCAAAGCGGTCAGATTTTCAGTGGGGTATCCATCTTCGTCAGTAATTTCATCAAAACGTTCGTATTCACGGTGCACCTCCTGAAAGCCCGAATCAAAAAGAAAGAACTTTTTGTTGGTCCTACCAATATCGAAAACAGCTGTAACTTTGGTTTTCATTGTGGTTTGCTTATAGTCCTGTGGCTACCGAATAGGTCCCTCTCTCATTGATTAGGTTTTTCCTAACCTTTAAAGACCGATAAGTCTTAATCGGACTTATCGCCCCGCCCCGGTTTAGTCTTGCTTTTTCGAGTAACGGCCTAACATCGGTTCGATAAGCATCTTGTAGTAGCTCTTGGCATTTGACAACGTCATGGTTCTGTTGCGCTTCGGTCAGTGACTTTTGATCGACTAGCAGCGCTTTGGCATAAGCCTCTTGAATGGCTTCCAACGATTGTATTAGATCTTCCAATGGGTCTTTGATATTGTGACTGGCATCGATCATCCATGCAGGGTATGGATTCTGTTGATTGTTTTCCATGCCAAAGACCAAGGCATTGAAAATCAAGAAAAGTGCGTAAGGTTTAACGCTACCTACGGTCAGATCATCATCGCCATATTTGCTGTCATTGAAATGAAAGCCCCCCAATTTTCCTTTTAGCATCAAAGTGGAAACAATCTGTTCAATGTTGGTATTGGGCAGATGATGCCCCAAATCGACCAACGTATATGCTTTATCGCCACAGGCATTCGCTAACATAAAAGAGGTGCCCCAGTCTTGAATTACGGTACTATAGAAATTGGGTTCGTAGGGTTTGTACTCGATTAAAAGTTTCCAGTCATCGGGTAGTGCTTTGTAGATAACCTTTAGGCTATCTTCCGTATTCTGTAGTGCGGTTTGAAAGTTACTTTGCCCAGGAAAATTAGAGCCATCGGCCAACCAAACGGTCAGACTTTTCAAGCCTAGTTTATCTCCGATTTTTATGACTTCGACGTTGTGTTCAACAGCTTGTTCGCGAACCGCCTTTTTGGTATTGCTCAACGATCCAAATTTATAACTTTCCTTCGCATCTTTTTGGTCTTGAAAAGTGTTGGAATTAACCGCATCGAAGATGACGTCATGAGAATTTGCCAACTCCTTGATGGCTTTATAATCCGTAGGAACATCCCAAGGAATGTGCAATGAGATCGCCCCTGCTGTCTGTGTTAACGTATGTAAAATACCTATATCATCTATTTTCTGTTCTAGATTTGAAGGTTCACCCTGAAATCCAAAGCGGCCAAATCGCGTTCCTCCGGCACCCAACGCCCAGCTAGGTATGGCCACCTGAAAATCGGATAGTTTTTTCAGAATACCTTCAACATCATGTCCATTTTTGGCCAGACGGTCGGCCAGAAAATCGAAGTGTTCGCGGTGATGCGCTTCACTTTTTTTATTGATATCGTCAAGTTGACTTTTAGTTATTCTCATGTGGTTTTATGAAATTAAAGTTGAAAATAAGCTTCCATAGGTATAGTAGAGCCCATGGAAGCAAAAAAAACTAACTTAACGATCTATCGCACAAATGCATTGGCCATTCCGCCATCTACATTGATTATGTTCCCTGTGGTTTTATCCAAAATACCGACACAGGCAAAAACCCCATTGGCAATATCTTCCGGATAAATTATTTCGTTTAACAAATTACGCTTGGCATAATGGGCAGGAAGTTCATCAACTGATATTCCATAGGCCTTGGCACGACCTTCGGCCCAATCGCCTTCCCATATTTTACTGCCGACGATAACCCCGTCTGGGTTGACCGTATTCACTCGTATTTTATCACTGCCCAACTCTGCGGCCAATAAGCGGGCCATGTGCTGTTGGGCTGCTTTTGAAGTTCCATAGCCCACATTATTTGGACCGGAAACCAGACCGTTCTTACTGGCAATACTGATAAAATCACCTCCTAGACCTTGTTTTCGCATTATGGCAACGGCCTGTTTGGCGAGTTCAAATTGGCCTTTTACGAGGACGTTTTGAAGAATATCCCAGTCTTTTTCGGTGGTCGCTTCAAGAGGTTTGGAAATCGCCAGACCGGCACTGTGGACCACTATGTCAACTCCACCGAATTCCAAGCAGGCTTTTTTATAGGCATCTGCTATCGAATCACTTTTTGTAACGTCGCATACCGCATAACTGGCCGTATCCCTTGCGTAGGTTTCCACTCCTTCCTTGAGCCTTTCTTCCGCAATATCGGTTAGAATCACATTGGCTCCTTCTTCGGCCAATTTATCGGCAATTGCCTTGCCGATTCCGCCTCCTGCACCAGTGACTAACGCCACTTTGCGCGACAAAGGCTTTTCTTTGGGCATACGCTGTAATTTGGCTTCCTCCAACAACCAATATTCGATATCGAAGGCTTCCTGCCGCGGTAATGAAGTATATTCTGTAATAGCCTCTGCGCCTCGCATCACATTGATAGCATTAACATAGAATTCATTCGCTACCCGTGTGGTCTGTTTGTTCTTTGCGAAACTGAACATACCAACTCCAGGGTAGATAATGATAACTGGACTAGCATCCCGAACTGCGGGACTGTTTTCTCGTTTATGTTTATCGTAATAGTCTTGATATTCTTTTTTGTACTGTTCAAATGCCGGCTTTAATTTGTCAATGACAATTTGGGTGGCCGAAAGGTCTTCCTTTGCGTCTAGGTCCAACACCAGCGGTTGTATCTTGGTCCGTAAAAAGTGATCGGGGCAAGACGTACCCATCGGTGCCAATCGCTCCAAATCATGACTGTTGATATATTCAAGTACCACATCACTATCATTGAAGTGACCGATCATTCTGTTTTCGGAAGAACATAGGCCTCGCAACATGGGCATCAATTGGGCTGCTTTGTCTTGGCGTTCTTCGGCATTCAGACTTTCAACCTTTTGTCCTCCGAAAACGCTTCCATTTTCCTTTATTTTGCTCTCGATAAATTCGGAGGCCATTTCGATGACTTCCAAACTGTTCAAATAGCATTCGTAAGATGTATCGCCCCATGTGAAAAGTCCATGACTGCCCAAAACGATTCCACGTATCCCCGGATTGTCGTTCAGGCATTTTTCCAATTGAAGGCCTAAGTCGAAACCGGGTCGCTGCCAAGGTACCCAGCCCATGGTATCACCCCAGATTTCTTTGGTTATTCGTTCACTGTCTTTTGCAGCGGCAACAGCAATAAGGGCATCGGGATGCAAATGGTCGATATGTTTAAAGGGCAATAACCCATGCAAAGGCGTATCTATTGAAGGTGCCCTACTATCCAAATCATAAATACAGTGGTTAAAGAGTCCTACCATGCGATCTTCATCTTCTAGACCGCCGTACACGTTTTTAAGATTTCTCAGTCTGTCGGTATAGAGCCCAGCAATTCCAGCTTTCGTCAAGGTACCAATGTCCCCACCCGAACCTTTAATCCACATGACCTCGACCTCTTCATTGGTCAACGGATCTTTTTCAATGGTTTTGCAACTCGTATTACCGCCACCATAGTTAGTTATTCTAAGATCCGCTCCTAGTATGTTTGACCGGTAAAGAAAAAGGGCCACTTGATCATCATTTAGCTCAGCAGCTTTCTTTTCGTCCCACAGGTAATCGACGTAATGATATGTTTTTACTTTCATCTTAAAAAGTATAATTCTTTAATTTAAACGAAAGTAGAGTAATGAATAAAATCGGGCATCCTGTACTATACTGTTAGGTCAAGATAATCAAAACACGTGAATCTATTATATAATTCAATATTTTTGATAACATAATAGACAAAGGATTAAACATACATGGCGGTAGAAAGCATACGGTATATAAAGGTTGATGTAGATTCAAGGATACCAAAATACAAACAGGTAGTAGATTCTATTTTTGGTGCGATTCGGGAGGGACACTTACGAATGGGCGAGAAAATTCCATCTATTAACGAGGTAAGTGAAGAGTGCTTGCTTTCAAGGGATACCGTTGAAAAAGCGTACAGCCATCTGAAAGAACAGAAAATCATCGTCTCGGTAAAAGGAAAAGGATACTACGTTGCCAAAACCGATTTATCTTCAAAGATAAATGTGCTTTTTCTTATAAATAAGTTGAGTACTTATAAAATGAGGATTTTCAACTCTTTTGTACAGACTTTAGGAACTAATGCCAATGTTGATCTAGATATTTACCATTGTGAACCTTCAATATTTATAAAGGTGCTACATAAAAAAGTAAACCAATACGACCAATTTGTGATTATGCCTCATTTTAAGAACGAAAATCTGCAACACATGGGGTGTACAGAGGAAATCCTCGAGGTTATTGGAGCTATTCCTCAGGAAAAATTGATTATTATGGATAGAAATATCTTGAGCCTTTCTATGAAATCGGGACGTATTTATCAAGATTTTATAGATGATATCTATGCGGCCCTATCAAAAGGGCTGAACAAGGTGAAAAAGTATCAAAAAATAATCCTTGTATATCCCAGAGAATCGGTATACCCCTATCCAAAAGGAATCGTTACCGGATTCAAAAGATTTTGTATAGAACATAATTTTGACTATGAAATTTTAGACGAAATTTATGAAAGTATGGAATTGCAGCTAAGAGACCTTTTCATCACCATAGAAGAGTCTGACCTTGTGAATCTTGTAAAACAGGTACGTGATAGGCATTTTAAACTTGGTGATGAAATCGGCATCATCTCTTACAATGACACTCCTTTAAAAGAACTTTTAGGGATTACGGTAATTAGTACCGATTTTAAAAAGATGGGGGCCGAAGCAGCTCATATGCTTTTGAACGGCAAAAAATCCGTCGTTAAGAACGACTTCAACTTCATAGACCGTAACTCGGTTTAAACAAGTGCAATATTCATAATCCAAAAAACCTACATCACAGTACAGTACAGGATGGATGATTTTCATCAACGTTATATTATTGTTAAGTAATTAAGAAATACGCAATTTAACGAGATTAAGTTTACACTTTTTTTAATTGAAACGTGTAATCCACTCTATTGAATACGAATTTCCCAAAAAACTAAACAATCAAAAAATGAAAAAGGCTCAATGTAAAAAAACCAAACCTGTAGGATCATTCATTATGTTGGTCTTCCTGTTCTTAGCCTTGGTCAGTTTTTCGGCCTCAGGACAGGATAGAATAATTACGGGCAAGGTCACTTCAACGAACGGAGAACCATTGCCTGGTGCTAATGTGCTGGCAAAAGGCACTACAATAGGGGTTATGACCGATTTTGACGGAAACTATAGTTTGCAGGTACCCGAAAATACCAACACTCTGGTATTCTCATATATTGGTTTTACTGAAAAAGAAATTAGTATTAATGAAAGGGCGGTTATTAATATCAGTCTAGAGGAAGACACTGCCGAACTTGACGAAGTGGTAGTTATAGGTTACGGTACTAGAAACCGTGAAGATCTAACGGGTGCCGTTTCAACTATTCAGGCCAAGAGTATCCAAGAACAACCCATTACCTCTTTTGAACAAGCGCTTTCCGGTCAGGTTTCGGGGGTTCAGTTACGCCAAAACGGGGCTCCGGGGGGAGGACCCGAAGTATTGATTAGAGGTGTTGCCTCTACGGGTGATAACAATGCTCCTTTATACGTGGTCGACGGAATTCCCCTTGGGAACGTTAACAGCCAACGTGATAATTTCGTGCTTAGCTCCATAGACCCGAATAGCATTGAATCTATCAGTGTACTAAAGGATGCCTCGGCAAAGGCCGTATATGGTTCCAGAGCATCCAACGGTGTTGTGGTGATTACCACCAAGCGAGGAAGAATAGGAAAACCGACCATTACGTTTGGTACCTCAACGGGCTTTCAGACCGTTCCCGAATTTGAACAACCCAACGTATTGAATGCCGAAGAGTTAAGACGATACAGAATAGAATATTATCAAGACAGGCGTTTTGCACTGGGTAGTTTAGGCCAAGGGGAAATAAATGAGTTAGACCGTTTGATTACTTTGGGCGATTTGGGAGAAGGTACCAATTGGTTTGATGAGATTACCCGAAGTGCTCCGATTTCGGAATACAATATCGGTATCAACGGCGGCACCGAAAATGTGCGTTACAATGTGTCAACGAACTATACCAACCAAGATGGTACATTGATCAATACCAATTTTAAAAGGTATAGCGTACGTGCCAATCTTGATATCAATGTAACGGACCGTATTCGATTTGGATTGAACCTGGCACCCACCCAGACTACTGCCACGGGAGGACGAACGGATGCCGGTAATGAGAACTTCAATATTTTTGCTGCTGTACCGCTATCACGGTGGACCGACCCCTCTGCTCCTGTATTCCGGGAAGACGGAACGTTGACCAATGTTGCCAATGGAGATTTGATCGAATTCTACAACGTGAACCCCGTATATCTACTGACCGCAAGGGAAGATGACCGAAGAACCAACCAACTATTGGCAGGTTCGTTCATAGAAGTGGATATTTTGAAGGGGTTGACTGCTAGAACCTTTGGGTCTATTCAATATACCGATAGGAGAAATACATCCTTTGAACCCTCTGATTTTCCGGGTAATCGTGCCTTGACCCCAAATTTATCAGGTACCAGGCAAGCTCGGGCCAGTATCAGTGAGTTTACCAATTTCAATTGGATCTGGGAAAACACATTGAATTACTCCACTACCATTGCAGAAGACCATCGAATCGATGTTTTGGCGGGTTTTACCATGGAAAACAGACGTTTCGACAATACCATCATCAATGCCGTGAATATAATTGATGAATCAATTACAATTCCGGATTCAAACAATACCGATCCCGAAAATGTGGACAATTTTACGGGCAGGGGCCAAGCAGGGGAAAATAGCCTGGTCTCGCTGATAGGCAGATTGGATTATGCCTATAAAAACAGATATTATGTAACGGGCACCATTCGCCGAGACGGTTCTTCAAAATTTGGGGCCAATACCCGATATGGAAACTTTCCCTCGGTGGCCGCGGCATGGCGAATATCCAATGAACCTTTTTGGGCGGGCATCAAAAATACAGTCTCAGAATTCAAGCTTGAGGGAGGTTACGGTATCAGTGGTAGCAATGCCAATATCGACAATTTTCAGGCACAAGGAAGAATTACAAGCGGGCCAGATTATGTCTTTGATGGCCAACTTGCACCGGGTAGTGCCGTTTCAGAGCTCCCTAATTCCTTGTTGACTTGGGAAGAGGCGAAAGAACTCAATTTAGGTCTGGACCTCGGATTTTTAAACAATAAGATATTCCTGGGAGTAGATTACTACGATATCGAAACGGAAGGATTTCTTTCAGGACTCCCGTTACCGAGAACCTCAGGTTTTAATAACATCTTGACCAATTTGGGAAGCATTGAGAACAAAGGCTTTGAGGTAGAGCTCAAATTAATCAATGTTTTCGATGGAAAGGATTTTCAATGGGATGCTAATTTCAACTTTACCCGTAACAGAAGTGAAGTACTGGAACTTGCTGCGGAAGCAGGGTTTATCAGACGAGGCGCCATCGCAAGACAGTTCACCGAAACCGCTATTGGTGAAGAAGTGGGTCTATATCGAGGTTTTAATGTAACCGGACTGTTCACGCAAGCAGAGATCGACGACCCAAATGTACCTAAATATCCAGGAGCGGTCGAGGGGTCTCTCAAATATCAGGATGGCAATGGTGACGGAGAACTCGGGGATGAGGAAGATTTTGTGATCATTGGCAATCCCAACCCTGATTTTGTCTACGGGATGGTGCATAATTTTCGCTACAAAGCTTTGGACATGAGTGTCATCTTTACCGGGGTGGTAGGCCAACAAATATTCAATGGTACCAATCAGTTCAATGGTAACCAAGACGGTGTGTTCAATTTAGATAGAAGGCAATTGACCCGTTGGCGGCCCGGTGATGACCCCAATACAAAAACGATACCGGGTACGGCAAGCGATTTAAGCAGGCAACGTTTCCGCTTACCGAACTCCCTTTCTGTGGATGATGCTGACTATCTCTGGGTGAGAAACATTACCCTTGGTTACAATATCAGTGGTGAGGCAGTCGGCAATGTTTTCAAAAATGCCAGAATATATACCAGTATTCAGAACCCCTTCCTTTTTACGGAATACGACCTGGGCAACCCGGAAATAAACCGTTCGGGCGATACGGCTTTAGTGAGAAACGTGAACTATGGAGCCTATCCTGTATCAAGGATTTATACGTTGGGTGTAAATATTACATTTTAAAAACACTGTGATGAAAAACAAGACGATATTATCAATTTTACTAGTGACCACTGTATTCATTTTCGTGGGTTGTGATGATTTTTTAGATGAAGCTCCTGAAACCTTTCAGACCCCTCAGAATTTTTTCGAGACCGAGGCTCAAATCAACGAGGCAATAGCCGGAATATACAATACCAATCGAGGATTAATGAGCGTGGGTGGGGAGCATTGGCGATTCGGCGAGAACCGTTCCGATAACAGCAGTTTTCAGTTCAATCCTGCTGACAGAGGGGGCATAAACAACGAGGAAATTGATTTATTTTTGATGCTTTCGGCAAACCCCAATCTTGGCGATTATTGGAATGCAAACTATTCCGGCATTTCCAGGGCCAACTTTGCTTTGGAAAATATCGATGGCGTTTCGTTTAACAACGAGGCCTTAAAGGAGGTGCGTCGGGGAGAAATTTTATTCTTGCGCAGCTGGTTTTATTTCAATTTGGTACAACTTTTTGGAGATGTACCCTTTGTGACTTCTGCCGGTGACACTCCCGATGAGATTTTATCCGATGAGTTTTTGGTCAGGGCTCCTGCAGACCAAGTGTACACCAACATCTTGGCAGATACACAAGAGGCCATTAATCTGTTACCTAATACTGGAGATACGGAAAGTGGGAGGGCCACCCTCGGAGCCGCATTGATGCTAAAGGCAAAAATGCACATGGCCTTGCAAGAGTTTCAAGCCGCTCAGGCATTGTTAGAACAAATGCAAAGTCTGGGGTATTCTTTACAGGCCGACTATGCGAGTATTTTTGCACCTGATAACAAGAACAACAGTGAAATGGTGTTTGAAATACAATATTCCTTTGCATTGGGTCAAGGTTCGGACTTCATAACGAATTTCGTGCCTTTCAATAGCAACAATGACATTTTGGGGGACAATGGTCCCGCAGGATCTCGGGGAGGACAAAACCAGCCCACCCAAAGCCTCATTGATCTGTATGATGCGGACGATGCCCGTTTTCTCCACAATATCTCTTTTTATGATGATGGAACATCGGTGGAACCTTGGATGAGCAAATTCAATTTTGGTTTTGAGGCCGTAGGGCCTAACACGCAAGATGTCAATTTTCCGATGTTTCGCTACGCTGATGCTCTGTTAATGTTGGCCGAATGCTACGAAGAGACGGGTGGCGGCGACCCCATTCCCTTGTTGGTACAGGTAAGGAGTCGATCTATGCCTGACCCAAGCTTGAGTGTAGAGGAAACATCTGATTTGGAACAGACCATTGCCGACGAACGGCGTAGGGAATTGGCTTTTGAAAACCACCGATGGTTCGATTTACTACGAACGGGAAAGGCCGTTGAGGTAATGACCGCCCATGGGGCAGAACAGAAAGCACAAAAACCTACAGTCCCGGCCGAAGCATATACCAATATCAGAACGGTTTTGGGCATCCCCTTCGGCCAAGTCGAGGAATTTGGTTTTACCCAAAATGAAGGTTGGTAGTGAATGAGTTCAATAGTATATGCCAATTTTGTTTATCAACTAGTAAAAAATGTAACGATATGAAGACCAAACTGAATACCGCGTTACTTGTATTTTCAATCCTGTCCATGGTTGTTTTGGTCGGATGTAATGAAGATGAAGTGACCGCAGAAACACCATACACGTTGTTTACCTTTAATGTGGTCGACCTTACGGTGACTTTCAGAAATGCAACAGTAGACAATCCTGAGAATTACAGCTGGGATTTTGGTGATGGGCAAACATCAACCGAAGAGAACCCAACCCACACCTATCAAGAAGGAGGTACGTACACCGTTGTTTTAACGGCCAATAATAGTTCAGGGGAAGACCAATTTGAAAGGATAGTTACGGTTACCGAACCTGTAGCACCGCTACCACCTGTAGTTTTTGAATCATTTGATAGTTATACCGCTGACGCTACCTTGGAAGGACAAGGTAATGTCGGACAAGGGTGGGCGGGAGCCTGGACAAAACTGACCGGAGACGATGTAAATGTGATGTCGGACGGTATTGTAAACAACACCATTGCAGCGGTTACCTCTGGAAATTCCCTGGTATTGGATGCGAGTGGTACCAATACGCGCTATAAGCGAAATTTCGAAACGCCATATTTGGACAATGGAAATACATACTGGTTCGCCTTTCAGGCAGAGTTCGCCAATACCGACCTCGATGGTGGTGAAGTACAGGTTATGTTGGTAGATAACAATGGGGAAAATTTTGGAGCAGGTGGCGGGGATGGCCAGTTTTTGGGTATTGGTAAAACAATTAACCCAGGTGCCCTAGGTATTATGACTTTTGGTCCTTTTAACAATGTTGAAGCTACAACAGCTACTGCGGATGGTCCATTATGGCTGGTCGCCAAAATCGAGACCAATGGAAACGCTGACCCAGAAGTAGTCCGGTTATTTGTCAACCCTACTCCAGGTACCGAACCTATTGACGGTACAGAGGCAGTGATATTCAATGCTCCTGAACTCAACGATGGCTGGCGAGGAATCGGTTTTAAGTACAGTGGAGGCAATGCTTCAATGGTTAAAATCGATGATATTTATGTCGGTAATACATACCAAGACGTCACACCCCTGAACTACGTAGATCTTCCACCGGCGGTCTTTGAATCGTTCGATAGTTATACCGTTGATACAACTGTTGAAGGTCAAGGTGCAGCTGGGGACGGATGGCTAGGTGCTTGGACAAGATTATCGGGGGGTGATGTAAATGTAGTATCAGGAGGTGTTCAAAACAATACCCTTGATGTGGAAACAACTGGAAATTCCTTACTCTTGGATGCAAGTGTTGGTGCTTCTCGCTACAAGCGGGGACTATCGGAACCATTTCTAGATGATGGGCGTACCTACTGGTTTGCCTTCCAGGCTGAGTTTAACGGTGCGACTGATGATACAGGAGAATTGGTGGTCATGCTGGTCGATAACGATGCGGAAAACTTTGGTGGGGGTGGGCCCAACGGTCAATTTTTGGGCATCGGTAAAACCATCAGCTCTGGTGCGCCGCTCGGCATAATGACATTTGGACCTTTTAATAATGTCGACGCAACAGACGTATCAGTAGAGGACGGTCCGCTATGGGTGGTTGCCAAGATTGAAACCAACGGTACGGCAGACCCTGACTTGGTGAGGGTTTTTGTCAATCCGACCCCAGGTACAACACCTGTTGACGGCACCGAGGCCGTATCGTTTGCTGCCCCTGAATTGAACGGTGGCTGGGAGAGCGTTGGTTTCAAATTTAGCGGAGGTGCTACGACAGCTAGAATTGACGATATTTACTTAGGGTATCGCTTTGCAGATGTGACCCCAGCAAACTATTAGGAAATGTGGAAGCGCATACCAAGAATATTGATGGGTTACTTAAGAATCCATGACAGATTTGGTTCTGAAAAAACCTAAGAATGGTAGCAATACGCACGATAAATTGGCCATTTTTGAAAAATAGAATTTGAGTTAGTTAATTTTAATTTCTGGCGGTATATTGTTACAACAGACATACCGCCTTTTACTTTTGCAAAATGTTAAAACCGACCTTTTTTTTCTATTTAATGATGTATATGCTACTATGGTCATGTCTTGACAATAGTGACGTTGAAAGAAAAAAGTTGTTGTCTACAAGTAATAAATGGAATGCGAATTGGATAGTACCCACTACACAAAACGATACGGTCAACGTATGGAATAGTTACCGTAAAACGTTTCAAATCAATAGTAAAGTGGATAATGCCGTGGCTAAAATCGCTGTTGATTCCAAGTATTGGCTTTGGATCAACGGAGACAGAGTCGTGTTTGAAGGAGGTCTTAAGCGAGGTCCAACCCCAAAAGATAGTTATTACGATTTCGTTGATATAGCGAAATATCTAAAAAAAGGCGAAAATACAATCGCAATTTTGACTTGGTATTTTGGTAAAGAGGGATTTTCCCATAAAAACAGTGGGCAACCTGGGTTATTCTTTGAGGTAAGAGAAAATAATCTTGAAATATTCTCCGATGCTTCTTGGAAAGCATGGCAACATCCTGCCTTCGGCCAAACTGATGGCCCCCATCCCAATTACCGTTTACCTGAATCGAACATTCGGTTTGATGCTCAAAAGGGAGGTTTTGATTTCGTCGAATACGGTTATGACGATAGCAAACAACCCAATGCAAAAGTTTTGAAATCCCCACCCACTGCACCTTGGAACGAATTGATCGTACGACCCATTCCCCAATGGAAGGATTTTGGTCTAAAATCCTATGAAAATAAAATAGATCTACCCTTTATTTCTGAAGGCGATACTCTTAAAATGAGATTGCCGTATAATGCCCAAGTACATCCATATTTAGAAGTAGAGGCAGAAGCGGGCCAAAAAATAGATATTCGCACCGATAACTACCTGGGTGGTGGAGCACTAAATGTAAGATCAGAGTATATCACCACAATCGGTCGAGAATCCTATGAAAATTTGGGTTGGATGAACGGTCACAAAGTGCACTACTATATCCCAAAGGGAATACAGATTATCGATTTGAAGTATCGAGAAACGGGATATGATACTGAATTCTCGGGAAGTTTTACCTGCGACAAGGATTTTTACAATCGTTTGTGGAAAAAATCGTTGCGAACACTCTATGTGACCATGCGTGACAATTATATGGATTGTCCAGATCGTGAGCGTGCCCAATGGTGGGGCGATGCCGTTCTCGAAAGTGGGGAAGCCTTTTATGCACTTTCCCCCAGTAGCCATTTGTTGGCGAAAAAAGGCATTTTAGAACTGATGTACTGGCAACGAGAAGATAGCACCATCTATTCCCCTGTACCGGCCGGAAACTGGCATAACGAACTGCCTACACAAATGCTTTCAAGTATTGGGACATACGGGTTTTGGAACTATTATTGGCACACGGGCGACAAGGAAACACTGGAAAAGGTTTATGACAAGATGGGGAAATATCTGGCCCTGTGGAAACTTAAAGACAATGGCACCGTCCAGATTAGAAAAGGCGGGTGGACCTGGGGCGATTGGGGCGAGAACAAGGATATGCCCCTGCTTTTCAACACCCAATATTACATGGCCTTGGACAGCTATGCGAGAATGTCGGAACTTTTGGACAGGGTTCCCACAACGGATAGCTTAACGGCAGTAATGGCCCAATTTAAAAAAGACTTCAACCAAATCTATTGGAACGGCAAAGCCTATCGTTCATCGGAATATAAAGGAAAAACCGACGATCGCTCGCAGGGTCTGGCGGTAGTTGCAGGTTTGGCCGACCAAGATAAATATCAAGCTATTTATAAAGTGTTGCAGAAAGAAAAACACGCTAGCCCCTACATGGAGAAATACGTACTCGAAGCGTTGTTCCAAATGGGCTATCCTGAATTTGCCTTGCAACGGATGCAGGAACGCTTTTCCAAAATGGTGAACCACCCGACCATTACCACTCTTTGGGAAGGCTGGGGCATTGGATCCGAAGGTTATGGAGGGGGCACCATTAATCATGCTTGGAGTGGCGGGGGACTAACCCTGCTTTCACAATATGTTGCCGGAATATATCCTACCTCAGCGGGTTATGAAACTTTTAAGATAAAACCGCAGTTAGGGTTTTTAAAAGAGATCAACGCAGTGGTGCCCAGTATAAAGGGCAATATATCGGTAAAAATAGATGTGAATGAAGGTTTTTTAATGGAGCTCTCGGTACCAAAGAACACAAAGGCAGAGGTATATATTTCCCGTACGTTCGGTAAACCCCAATTGAATGGTAAGGCAGTTACCTACAAAGAAAGCGATACCCATTACGTACTCTGGATAATACCCGGCAATCATCGGATAAATGCAGCAGGGGAAAACAAAAAATAAAAAAATGGACACATCGCTAAAAATAGGATTGTTTGGATCAGGGTTGGATACTTATTGGACACAATTTGACGGATTTTTGGAACATCTTTTTGGCTATCAGAGAGAAGTTGCAAAAAATATAAAAGACAAGGGAGTGGAGGTCATCAATTGCGATGTATTGTACAATCATACCAATGCCAATGCCGCGGCAGCGCTTTTCAATATAAAAGAGGTGAGCTGTATTCTTTTATTTGATTCTACCTATTCACTATCGCACAATGTGATTCCATTAGTCCCTTTTGAAAATAAATTATCTGTTCATTGTTCTATTTTTTTTTCTTCAGCAAGCTCTGGGGTATTGTTATCGAGAAATGGAAGGGGTGTTAGCAAAAAAACATCCTAATACTAACGGTGAGATTGCAGGTCTTGGAAAGTGCCATAGCAATAATCAAAATTGGAAATCAAATAGCGAACATCAAAAAAAATTAGAATATGTATTCAAAACGAATATGCAGAAAATTCTTGGTGATTCTATCATCGGCACTCTTGCTTTTTGCCTGTAAGACTGAAAAAAAGGAGCAAAATGAAACGGCAGGGCCTCCCCCACCGAACATCGTAGTGATCGTAGCCGACGATATGGGTTGGCATGACCTAGGCTGTTATGGTAATGATTTTTTGGAAACCCCTAACCTGAATCGCTTGGCGGCCCAAGGCATTCGCTTTACCGATGGGTATGCAGCAGCTCCTTTGTGCAGTCCGTCCCGTGCCAGTCTCTTAACCGGCCTTCACCCTATCTCTGTAAATATTACAGAACATATTCACGGTAACCGTCCGCCAGGTCCAAAACAAAAACTGAAAACACCCCCGGTAAGCCAACAACTGGAACTGGAATACATAACCACTGCCGAGGCCTTAAAAAAAAGGGGATACGCCACTGCCCATGTTGGTAAGTGGCATCTTGGAGGGGGCAAGTTTTCCCCACAACATCAGGGATTTGACCTCAACATTGCCGGAGCTTGGAACGGGCTTCCCCAAAGTTTTTTCTATCCATTTTTTCCGATGGGAGAAAAACCCGAAATCCAGGATGGATATAAAGAGGGGGATTACCTCACCGATGTACTGACGGACAAGGCTGTGGAATTTATTGAAAAACAAAAGGATACTACATTCTTTTTGAACCTTAATTTTTACTCCCCCCATGTTCCCATAGAAGGTAAAGAGGAACTCGTGGAAAAATATAGAAAGAAGCGTGGCAACGATGACGGAAGCATCATGCCCAATATACACTATGCCGCCATGATAGAATCAATTGACCAAAACGTTGGAAGGGTAATGAACAAACTGGAAGAACTAGATCTTGCTGAAAACACGCTTATTGTCTTTACTTCCGATAATGGCGGACTTTCAGTACAGGAAGTCCCTGCTTTTGCAAAACATACTCCCCCGACGGACAATGGCCCGCTAAGGGCAGGAAAAGGATATTTATACGAAGGTGGTATTCGCGAGCCTTTTATAGTACGTTGGCCCAAGGTGATACAGCCCGGACAGACGAACGATACTCCTGTAATAGCACAAGATCTCTTCAATACATTTATGGATACGAACGATACCTCCTCCGAAAGTACCAAAGATGGTATGAGTCTGATACCGATATTCAAAGGTGCAAAGTTAAAGGAAAGAGGATTGTTGTGGCATTTGCCGCACTACAGTCCGCAACATGGAAAACCAAGCTCTGCCTATAGGGAGGGGGATTGGAAAATACTCCATTTTTATGAGGACGACCGTTATGAGCTCTACAATTTGGCCGAGGATTTTTCTGAATCGAATAATCTGGCGACAAGCGACCCCAAAAAATTGGAGGAAATGAAAAAGAAACTGAACGCCAAACTAACCGAAATGGACGCACAGCTGCCGGAATCGAATCCCAATTATACCGGAACATAAAATTTGAGGTATGACCAAATTGAGTACAGTTATTTTTTTTACTTTTTTTTGGGCGAATGTCCTTGTCGCCCAAAAACCTATTTACGAATTGGTCAAGGATTTACCCTACTATCCCGATACCATTGCTCAAACCGATGGTTACCTTTTAGAACGCTGCAAACTGGATGTATACTACCCAAAAGAAGCAGTAAACGTTCCGGTTATTGTTTGGCTCCACGGAGGAGGGCTATCCAGTGGCGAAAAACATATCCCCGAGGGATTACTGGAGCAGGGATTCATAGTAGTGGCGGCCAATTATCGGTTGTACCCCAAGGTGAAGCACCCTGCTTACATTGAAGATGCCGCGGCAGCCGTGGCGTGGGTGTTCAAAAATATAGACACTTACAATGGTGATTCTAGGTCCATATTTGTTTCGGGCCATTCCGCAGGAGGTTATTTGGCGAGCATGGT
Organism: Costertonia aggregata; assembly: GCF_013402795.1. Taxonomy (GTDB): domain Bacteria; phylum Bacteroidota; class Bacteroidia; order Flavobacteriales; family Flavobacteriaceae; genus Costertonia; species Costertonia aggregata. The sequence continues at coordinate 1,002,690 of NZ_CP058595.1, forward strand.
AGGCCTGGATAAAAATTATTTGCAAAAATACGGAGTGGATGCGGATGGTATTTCTGGCTTGATACCGCTAAGCGGACACACCATTACCCATTTTACCGTTCGTAAAGAACAAAATATTGGGAAAACCCGGCCTATTGTAGATCAATATGCCCCTTTGTTCCATATAAGAAAAGATGCTCCGCCCACGCTATTGATTACGGGGGACAGGAAACTGGAACTCATGGGACGGTACGAGGAAAATGCCTATTTCTGGCGTATGATGAAAATTATAGGACATCCTAACATAGAACTATATGAATTGGACGGTTATGACCATACAGGCATGGTTGGCCCATCATTTCAACTAATGATTAATTTTATAAAAGACACAAAGCGTGATAGGGAAAAATAAGAATATTTTATACCAATTATCCACACAGAAATGCATGTTAATAGGTGTTTTTATTTTAAATACTACTTATTTGTTGCATTCGCAGGAAATTACCATAAACAATGTTTTGCCCAGATTGGATACGAATGGCAATATTATAGATGCGCATGACGGTAGGCTTATCCAGTTTGGCGATGTTTTTTACTGGTACGGCACCAGCTATGGCACCACCAATGGTTTTACCGCCAAGAATCATTATGTGTGTTACAGCTCAAAGGATTTAAAGACGTGGACAAAAGAAGGCAAGTTGTTGCCGGACCAACCCGAAGGGGTGTACTATCGCCCGCACGTTGTATATAATGAGAAAACAAAACGGTATATTTTGTGGTATAATTGGTATCCCAAACTCTGGAACGGCCAATTTGGGGTGGCCACCAGCAAATCGCCTTCAGGACCATTTAAAATTAAGAATAACGATGTAAAAATGTTTCGGTCTGACATTGGTTTGGGCGATTTCGGCCTTTTTGTGGATGATGACAAAACCTGTTATCTAAGTTATAATACCATTCAAAACCATCAGGTTTCCATTGAAAAATTAAACGACGATTATACAGGTTCCACTATGGAAAATGGTGGTATCATAGCGGAACATATGGAGGCCGGCACCCAATTTAAAAGGAATGGCAACTATTATTTGCTAACGGACCATACCTGTTGTTTTTGCAATTATGGTTCCGGTGCCAAGGTCTACATTTCGGACAATCCACTAAATGGCTACACCCTTACCACCAATATAAACAGATACCCCGGAAAACCTACCTTTCTATTGAACAATACAATTGACCGTGGCACCACGTATGAAACATTAAGAAAGCGGCATCAAAAATTTGATGCCGTAGAAATTCAATTTGCTGGGGAAACCGTTTTGGATGAACTCACCTTACATCAGTTTACAGGAAACAGGCCCGAGAATTGTGGCGATGTTTCCAACCCAAGGGTACATCCGGAAATTCTAACCCCTGGTTTTTTGATTTATAAATGGTCCTATGATACATGGGAGAAAATATCCATTGTTAACACTACCGTTAAAAGAACCGCTTTACGGCAAGACATAACAGTATCGTTCGTCCAAACAAGAACATCGCAAATTAAAATTGTTCCCGTGGCAGAGAGCTATCACTATGAAGAATTATACTTGAACGGGATAGAGTTGTTACACAATAAACAAAAGATGGCTTTAAACGACATGCGATTTTATATCACAGGTGAGGATATTACACAAAAACCTATTATCCCGGCACAGCAAAGTTATGTGACCAAATTGCAGACCGAAGATGGGGAGCGTTTTATTTGGATCGGTGATCTATGGGGTTCGGCATCCGATAATATAAAAGGATACGATTACCAATATTGGAGCGACCCCTTGGAATTCAATGAAGACGGTACCATTAAGCCGTTGCAATGGAAGGATTCATGGAGCATCGAACTAAAAAAGTAGAACACCTTTATTATATTCAACTTATGCATAAATACATCCTCATTGCCTTTTTGTTAACGGCGATATCCTGTAAAAACAAAATTGAAAGACCTGTATACTCATCCGAAAAATGGGAAAATCCAGAATGGGAAGACCCAGGGGTTTTTCAAATCAATAGGGAGCAACCTAGGGCTACTTTTTATATGTATCCAAATAACAGCAAGGTAAAACCAAGTTGGGAAGATTCACCCCTATATCAATCCTTGAACGGAAATTGGAAATTTTATTATGCTGAAAATCCCATGGCAAGACCCTCGGATTTTCATAAAGAAGATTTTAATCTGGATGGGTGGGATGAGATTAAAGTACCTTCCAACTGGGAAATGCAAGGATTCGGCATTCCTATTTACACCAATATCACCTATGTTTTCCCAAAAAACCCACCGTTCATACAACACGATATAAACAATGTGGGGAGTTATAAACGCAGTTTTGAAATTAAGGACAATTGGCAAGACAAAGATATTTTTCTTCATTTTGAAGGCGTAAGCGGTGCCATGTATGTGTGGGTCAACGGACAAAAAGTCGGCTATAGCGAAGGGAGCAAAACCCCAGCGGAATTCAATATCACTCCATTTACAAGAAAAGGCAGGAACGATTTGGCCGTGCAAGTACTGCGTTGGTCCGATGCCAGTTATATGGAAGACCAGGATTTTTGGCGTTTAAGCGGTATTGAAAGAGATGTTTACCTGTATGCCCAGGACAAATTGGCGTTGAACGATGTGAAAATCATATCGGGCTTGCAAAATAACTACAGGGACGGAGTGTTCACAATCGATTTAGAGTTGATAAATAGCACGAATTCAACTGAAGAAAGAGAAATTAAGGTACGCTTGCTGGACGATACGAAGGAAATACTCAAGTTTTCAAAAAAAACCGAATTTCCAAAAGGAAGGTCTTCGGTTACCTTTAGGAACGTGATTCCCGATATAAAAACGTGGGATGCCGAAAATCCAAATTTATATACCGTAGCCATTGATGTAGGAGATAAAAAATCTCTTCTAAAAACCGGTTTTAGAACGGTAGAGATCAAAAACAACCAAGTATTGGTCAATGGCAAAGCGGTGTTGTTCAAAGGGGTCAACTTGCACGACCACGATGAGACCACAGGACATGTAATTTCGAGAGAGCTGACCTTGCGGGATCTAAAGCTGATGAAAGAAAACAATGTCAATGCCATCAGATGCAGCCATTATCCCAAAAATCCGTTTTTTTACGGGCTTTGCGATGAATATGGTTTCTATGTAATTGATGAGGCCAACATTGAAACCCATGGCATGGGAACCACCAATCAAGGACTGGACAATAATAAAGAAGCCCAAAAGATACACCCAGCCTACAGGACTGAGTGGAAGCCCGCGCATTTGGACAGGACCAAAAGAATGTTTGAGCGCGATAAGAACCATACCTCCATCATTACTTGGTCCTTAGGCAATGAAGCAGGCAATGGCAAGAATTTTCATGCCACTTACGAATGGTTAAAACAAAGAGATTCAACCCGACCTGTACAATATGAAGGAGCGACCGCTTATGAAAATACCGACATACAGGCTCCTATGTATATGAGAATTCCTGCAATGATAGCCTATGCGGAGAACCACCCTAAAAGACCGCTGATACAATGTGAATATGCACATGCCATGGGGAATAGCCTTGGGAATTTTCAGGATTATTGGGACGTCATTGAACGTTACGATATCATGCAGGGCGGCTACATCTGGGATTGGGTAGACCAAGGTATTTTAACCCAAAATGACAAAGGTGAGAAGTTTTGGGCCTACGGTGGTGATTTGGGAGGAGCCAACATTCAAAACGACGGTAATTTTTGTTTGAACGGAGTAGTAAATCCCGACAGAACTCCGCAATCCAGTCTTGTGGAACTCAAGAAAGTATATCAGTATATAAAGTTTGAAGCCGATAATCCGCAGTCAGGAATTGTAAAAGTATTGAACGGGTATGATTTTACCAATCTTGGTGATTTTGAAATTAGCTGGGAACTACTGGAAAACGGGGAACCGTTATCCGAGGGTGTTTTGGACATCATTCAACTTGCCCCAAAGCAAAGCACAATGATAAAAATTGATTTGCCCAGACTCAATGTTTCCGACAAAGAATACTTATTAAACCTATATGCCAAGACACGTATAAAAAAACCATTGCTCAAGGCCGGTCACTTAATCGCGTATGAACAATTTGAAATGGGTACTTATAAAACAGAGCCATCTACCGTTGAAAATAATTCAACTTTCAACATTGCGATAAAGGATAGCCTGTTGACTATATTCGATAAAACGGTGAAAGTAGTCTTCAACAAAAACACGGGTAAGCTATTTGAACTAGACTATGGTAATGGTAACATTTTAATCAAAGGGGCTACACCTAATTTTTGGAGAGCGCCTACTGATAACGATTTTGGATACAACATGCCGGAAAAATTCAAAGTCTGGAAAGAAGCAAATAATATACAAACACTGAAATCGTTCAGAATAAAAACCGATAATCGTGAACAGGCCTTGAATAATTCAACAAAGCTGGAAGATATTAAATCTGTCGTTGTGGAGTCCATATTTGAATTACCTTCCGTTAAAGGCCATATAGCAATACACTATACTTTTGGACAAAATGGTACCATATCCGTTCATAACAAACTTAACAATATATCGCTGGACCTACCTCCTATCCCTCGTTTTGGGAACAACTTCATTATAAAAAAAGATTACAACATAGTTAATTGGTATGGCAGAGGGCCTCATGAAAATTATCAGGATAGAAAAACAGCGGCATTGGTCGGTAAATATAAAGCCACGGTAAATGATTTGTACTTTGCCTACATACGGCCCCAAGAAAATGGGTATCGTACCGGCATTAGAAAAGTAAGTTTTACCAATGAAAAGGGCGAAGGCCTACAAATGACCAGAGTATCAGATAATTTGAGTTTTAGTGCACATCATCAGTACAATTCAGACTTTGATGCAGGAATGAAAAAGCAACACCGCCATACTACCGATATACCAAAGCGAGACTTGGTCAACATAAATATTGATTACAAACAAATGGGTGTTGGTGGTGATGACAGCTGGTCGGCCCAACCCCATGATGAATACAAAATATTTCCTTATGATTTGGAGTATGCTTATGTTATAAGCCCGATTTCAAAAGATTAGATTGATGTACGATATAGGATTATCCGACAAATTTTGTCAGCGAAAAATAGCGAAGGTATTTCTAACTCTTCATAACTTAATAGTGAAAAACCATTTTGTTGTACCTATGTTGTACCCAAACAAAAAAAGACCCCTTGTTACCAAGAAGTCTTTCGTTGTACAGGCGGAGAGACTCGAACTCTCACACCTTGCGGCACTAGATCCTAAGTCTAGCGTGTCTACCAATTCCACCACGCCTGCATATCATACTTAAAATTGGATTGCAAATATAAAGCAAAAAATCAATTTAGAAATACTAACACTTTAAAAAGTTCTTTTAGTAATTTTATATGATTTTTTAACTATCGTCATGCAAAATATAAAAGACTACATTTCACAACATAAACAACGGTTTTTAGATGAATTGGTACAGTTGTTGAAAATACCTTCCATAAGTGCTGATTCTGCCTTTTCCCAAGACGTGCTTAATACTGCGGACAGCATAAAAACATCTCTTGAAAGAGCTGGTTGTGATTTGGTAGAAATTCATGAAACCGATGGCTACCCCATAGTTTACGGAGAAAAAATAATTGATGCCGATTTACCGACTGTACTGGTTTACGGCCATTACGACGTTCAGCCCCCTGACCCTACAGACCTTTGGCATTCGCCACCTTTTGAACCTGTGATAAAACCTACAGACCTACATCCGGAGGGTGCCATTTTTGCCCGTGGCGCTTGCGATGACAAGGGTCAAATGTATATGCATGTAAAAGCAATAGAGTTTATGGTCAAAACCCATCAACTACCCTGTAATGTTAAATTTATGATCGAGGGCGAAGAAGAGGTAGGCAGTAATAATTTAGCGGTTTATGTGGCGAAAAACAAAGCGAAACTGTCCAATGACATTATCTTGATTTCCGATACGGGGATGATAGCGAATGATGTACCATCAATCACCACCGGATTGCGTGGATTGAGTTACGTAGAAGTTGAAGTCACCGGACCAAATCGTGATTTACATTCAGGATTGTATGGTGGTGCCGTAGCAAACCCTATCAATATATTATCCCAAATGATAGCATCCCTTCATGACGATAACAACCACATTACCATACCTGGATTTTATGACAAGGTCGAGGAACTTTCCGCTACCGAACGGGCCGAGATGGCAAAAGCGCCCTTTGATATTGAAGCGTACCAAAAAGCGTTGGATATTGATGCCGTTTATGGGGAAGACGGGTACACAACAAATGAACGAAACTCCATACGCCCCACGTTGGATGTAAATGGAATATGGGGTGGGTACACGGGCGAAGGTGCAAAAACGGTCATTGCCAGCAAGGCATATGCGAAAATTTCTATGCGATTGGTCCCCGATCAAGATTGGGAAGAAATAACCCAACTCTTTAAAAAACATTTTGAAAGTATTGCCCCCAAAAGCGTAAAAGTAAAAGTAACACCGCATCATGGTGGTCAAGGTTATGTAACACCAATCGATACCATTGCATATCAAGCCGCTTCAAAAGCATATGAAACTACTTTCGGAAAGAAACCAATACCGCAGCGGAGTGGTGGTAGCATTCCTATTGTTTCATTATTTGAACAAGCATTGGGAAGTAAAACCATACTGATGGGATTTGGTCTGGATAGCGACGCCATCCATTCACCCAACGAGCATTTTGGGGTTTGGAACTACTTAAAGGGGATTGAGACGATACCTTATTTCTACAAATATTTTACCGAGATGAGTTCCTAGCTTTTAGAGAAATTTATTTTTATCGATACACGTTAGCAATCAACTTATACTATTTTAACGTACTTCGTAAGAATAACTATCTGCTGTGCTCCGACTTTGCCCTCTATGTATTCGGCATTTTCGCGGTCTAGACTTATTCTACGAACGGCTGTACCTTGTTTGGCCACCAAACTTGACCCTTTGACTTTAAGGTCTTTGACAAGCACGACATTATCCCCATTGTCCAAGACAACACCGTTTACGTCCCTATGAACAATCTTTTCACTTTCTGCCAGTCCCTCGCCCGTCGCCTTTGCCCATTTTAGAGTATCGTCGTCCAAATACATAATATCCAATAAATCTTTGGGCCACCCTTCACCTTTAAGCCTATTTAACATTCGCCATGCGATTATTTTTACGGTATTATGCTCACTCCACATACTATCGTTAAGGCAACGCCAATGATTGGGGTCCATTTCGTCCTCATTTTCGATTTGATGTATACAGATATCACAAGCCAACAGACTCCCATCCAAACCCCCCGTAGAAATAGGAGGAACTTCATATATGTTCAGATTATCGGCAGTGCTGCACAGCTCGCATACATTTCCACTTCTCGTCTTTAACTCTTCTAAAAGCTTCATCATATCAAATATCAAGAATACAAACATATAACTTTAAGGAGTATTGTATGATTTTGCAAAAGTTTCGGTTGGCGACTACGAAAGAATTTTCTTGCGTAGAATATTTTTTTAATGTATATTAAGTACACTATGAGTGGGCATATTATTGACATGGTAAATCGAATAAAGCAGAACAAAATCCAAAAAAGGAAGAAGTTCAAAGGCGATAATAGATCGGTTTTACTATCTGAAAACATAATAGAACCTACCGAATATACCTTCCCTAAAATATCAAAGTCTAAGCTTGAGACAATAAAAAGTGATATTAAAAAAGCTGCTAGAAAAAACAGGATTCATTCTCTGTATCTGCTTGTTTTTTCTATAGTATTAACTGCACTTATTGTTTTTACTTTCTTAAAATTATACAGATAAGTCTATTTTTTTTTCCACAAACTCTACATTTGTAGAATTAAAGTATTTATTCTATATTTGTAGAGTTAATTCTAAGAATGTAGAAAATGCAGTTATCCAAGACCGAAGAGGAACTCATGAACATTATCTGGAAACAGAAGAGGGCATTTATGAAAGATTTACTTGAGGCTTATCCGGACCCCAAGCCCGCGACTACAACAATTGCCACACTTTTAAAACGTATGGCCGACAAGGGCTTTATAGCTTACAAAAGCTTTGGACGCTCCCGCGAATATTATCCCTTGGTCAAAAAGAAAGATTATTTTTCGAAACATGTGAACGGCCTCATAAAAAACTTTTTCAATAATAGCCCCGGACAGTTTGCCTCGTTTTTTGCCCAAGAGACCAACCTTAGTAAATCTGAACTTGAGGAATTGAAAAAATTGATAGACCAAGAAATAGAAAAGAAATGACCATGCTAGTATATCTTGTAAAGTCTATCGCCTGTATGGCCGCTTTTTTGGTCTTTTATAGATTGATGCTGGAAAAAGAAAACATGCACACGTTCAAACGTTTTTATCTTTTGGGTGCGCTGATTGCTTCTTTTATTATACCGAGTGTTGTTTTTGTGGAGTATATTGAGCCTATATCCTCGTCTGCCCTGGAAATACCTTTGTCCTACAGTACAACCGATACAATAGTATCCGAACAGCCTACGGATATGGATGTTATCAATTGGCCGGTGCTGTTTGGGTGGGTCTATGTAATCGGGTTGCTTTTCTTCGGATTTCGATTTTTCAAGCATCTCGTACACATTCTAAGAAGAATACAGAACAATACCAAGCTTAAAGAAAACTCTAGTATTAAAGTGTTGATACAAGAGCAAATACCCCCGCACACTTTTTTTAAGTATATTTTTTTGAACCGGAAAAAATTTGAAACGAACGGTATTCCCAAGGCAGTACTCACCCATGAGGAAACCCATGCCAAACAATATCATAGTGTAGACGTTCTTCTTGCGGAGTTTTTACAAGTGCTTTTTTGGTTCAACCCTTTTCTATACCTATTCAAGAAAAGTATAAAACTGAACCATGAATTCTTGGCGGATAGTGCCGTATTGAAAACAGAAAAGAATACTTACAATTATCAAAACACATTACTTTCTTACCTATCACAGGAAAGTTTCGAAAAACATCAGTCGATCGGCATGGCCAATGCCTTTAATTATTCATCAATCAAAAAACGATTTAAGATCATGAAAACAAAAACATCAAAAAAAGCTGTTGTGCTACGAAGTATCTTAGTGCTTTCTTTAGTAGCTCTATTGTTATATGGGTTTAGCGAAAAGAAAGCCATTCAAAAAGAAAGAACAATGCCTAAAGAACAAGAAAACAGGGTAAGAACAACTCCTGAACGAGTGTCAAAACACAAGGCTGTTCCTGACCAAATGCAAGCCATTACATCAGAAGAATCAAGGATATTGGAAACCATGTACGAGAAGGTGCCGAAAAAGGAAAGCGCGAACGACGAATCTTTTCCAAAACATCCAGAAAAAATGCAAGACGGTGCTACCCAAGGCCAAATAGCCCAGTACAATACCCTAGCAAAAAAGTATAATGCCATGCTGTCCAAAAAGGGCAATATTCGCATTAAAAAATCTGAGGTAGACCGTATGGAATACATTTATAACGTAATGTCCGACACACAAAAAGCGAATGCCGAACCCTTTCCTGATTTTCCCGAACCACCTGAACCCCCTTTACCTCCCGTTGATAAAATAAACAAGGTAGAGCAAAAACTACTAGAGCTAGAGAAAAAGCGGACTGACCGGGAAACATTGATAAAAGAAGAGGAAACAAAAATGATGGAGCAAGAACTATTATTGATTCAAAATGAGGTCGAAATAAAAGAATTAGAAGAGATAAAAGAGTTAGAAGAATCAGAGGGGTTGGAGGAGTTGGAAGAATCTACACACCAAGAAGAAATCGGGATGATAGAAGGGAAAGTCAAAAAAGAACAAGCCAAAATCCCGGCCCCTCCCGCTCCGCCAAAACCAAAATCGCCATTGGACCATGCCATAGAAATGGCGAAACAGGGTGCCACATTTTATTACAAGGGCAAAAAAATCACTTCGGACCAAGCCATTAAAATCTTAAAAAACGATAAAGATTTAAGTATGGACATCGTAAAAAAGAACGGCAATGCACCCGTAGTCAAAATTGATACCCATTTTTGATTCTGAATTGGATACAAATCACAAATCACTGTTAAAGCCTTCGTTTAGAAGGCTTTTTATGTAACAAAATACTCCAAATCACGTTCTAATCGTATCGAATATTCATCAATCAAATCAGAACACTATGTTACAGAATTTTTTTATACTCTGCTCCGGGGCCGATTCCGAAATCTTAAAAACCTGTTCAAAAGGGGAACAGAACAAATATGCAGGTATTGGTGCCACGGTCTTTTTTACCGCAGTAATGGCTTTCATTGCCAGCAGTTACGCCCTGTACACGGTTTTTGACACTATGTATACGGCTATTTTTTTTGGTTTACTATGGGGCTTATTGATTTTTAACTTGGATCGTTTTATTGTTTCTACCATCAAGAAAAGAGACAGTTTCAAGCATGAGCTTTTACAGGCAAGCCCAAGAATAGTGTTGGCCGTAATCATAGCCGTTGTCATCTCCAAACCTTTGGAGATGAAGATTTTTGAGAAAGAGATAAATCAGGTACTGTTAGAGCAAAAGAATGAGCTGACGCTTGCCAATAAAGACCAAATTGCCCAACAATACACCCCTGCCGTTGAAAAACTGAATCAGGATATCGCTAATTTAAAGGATGAAATCGCTACAAAAGAAGCGGAGACCAATGCTTTATACGATACTTACATTGCCGAAGCCGAAGGTACGGCGGGTACCAAACTTTTGGGAAAAGGGCCAGTATATAAAGAAAAACGTGAAAAGCATGATGCCGCCTTGGCAGAATTGCAAACGCTTAAAATCGCCAATACCGAAAAGATAGCGGGAATAGAATCTCAAATTGACGCATTGAATATCGAATATGCCGATACGGTCAAAAACACCCAACCCATTATTGATGGCTTTGATGGACTCATGGCCCGCATAAATGCGTTGGGAGAATTACCGTGGTTTCCTTCGTTTTATATTTTTCTATTGTTTTTAGCGATAGAGACTTCGCCCATTATAGCCAAGCTGCTGGCCCCCAAAGGAGAATATGATATTAAAATAGAGGAAGAAGAAAGTATCTTGGCCGCTTGGACGACCCAAAAGGTATCACAGCGCAAACTCATTATCTCAACGGATAATGACATGAACCAACATATCTTTGAAGACCTTAAAACCGAACAGGAACTTTATGATTACAAAAAGAAGAAAGCTGAGGAATTGTTACGCCTTCAAGCCGATAAATTTCACGACATACAGGTAAAAAATCTTTAAAAACGTAAATCAATTTCCCCAAATTCGTTCCCAAAGTGCTGAAAAAAGGCGTTTGGCATCTCTTTTGAATTTTGGGGTTTCCTCTACCTTGAGGCCCGTGTCATCAGGGGTCAATCTATAACTAAACGCAAATTGTTCCTCGTTCGGGTCAAGACTGATCAAACCAAATCTAAGATCGTTAAAAAACAAACCGCCTTCCTTTTTTGTTATCGTATACCACCCTTCGGATATATTGATAAGCCGGTTTATTTTATCATTCGTCCTTAAATCGCCCAAAAGCCCATGGTTTTTGGGAAATGATGTAAACTGTATTTCTTCTGAATCAAAAAAAGAGTAATTGCCAATCAAATAAACATCTCCCGCATCAATATTGGCCGTCCATAAAAGCGTATTGAAAGGTGTGGGCCTACTATCGATTTTTGAATATTGTATTTTTTGAAATTCCAATGTCCTTGTGAATTTCTGATAGGCAAATCCCTTTAACAAAAGGCTTACCAACAAGTAAGAACTACTGATCAACAAGCCCATGGTATTGTATTTTTTTCTTACGGGTGACATCTTTTTTTGGCGCATGGCCAAAATCACGAATATCAAAAAGGGAATCGTGTATAGCGGATCTATCACAAAGATGTTCTGAAAGGCCAACCGGGTCTTGAACGGCCAAAACAATTGAGTACCCCATGTTGTAAAAGCATCTAAAATAGGATGGGTGACCAATCCCCAGAACATCAGCAGTGACCAATCTTTCCAAGTGGCGTCGCGCTTACGGTTTACTTTCCAGACCATCCATCCAAAAACAGGGGCGAACAAAACAGAGAATAAAACAGAGTGACTGAATCCCCTGTGCCACTCCGTAGCCGTAACCGTATCCACAAAGTAACGGCACAGTACATCCAAATCTGGGACAGTACCTGCAATAGCCCCGTAAAGCATAGCCTTGTTCCCTACTTTTTTGCCAAGAACGGCTTCACCTACCGAAGCGCCGAGAACTATTTGTGTTAAAGAATCCATTGATTTTTTAGAATTAAGGTGCTAGCTACGTGGTTTCTTGATTTACAATCTCAAAATCGCATACCCAACATCCAATGCTTATTTTACTATCCCCATTTTCTTTAACAAAAATGAAGCGTTCATATTTTGGCATATGCCGTCTTTGAACCGGTAATCAAAATGAAGTTCGTCATCAATGATTTCGGCATCAAAATAATGGTTTTTTACCTGTGGAAGTTCCTGAGCCACTTCACAGAGGCTCAAATCATGGGTAGCAATGATTCCCGTGGATTTCGAAGCGACCAACCGCTCCACGAATTTTCGGGAACCTTTGGCCTTGTCGGTACTATTGGTCCCTTTCAAAATCTCGTCCAAAACAATGAAATAGGTATCTTTCTCAATTTCGTCAACAACGAACTTTAGTCGTTTTAATTCCGAAAAGAAATAGGATTCATCATCTGTAAGAGAATCCGTGGTACGCATACTGGTAATCAATTTAACAGGACGATAATCAACCGATTTCGCACAAACCGGAAGCCCAATATTGGCCATTGCAATTTGCAACGAAACGGTACGCAGAAAAGTACTCTTCCCCGCCATATTGGCCCCTGTGATGATAAAAAACTCTTCTGTGTTTATTTGAAAGTCGTTCAGCACACTTTTTTCCGGATGTAACAACGGATGTCCCGCTCCTTTGGATTTTAAGATGGTTTTATCGTCCACAATATTCGGGAAACTATATTCGGGATGGTTAAAAACAAAGTTCCCAAGGCTGTTGTACGCATCAAAAAAGGCAATGACCTCAAACCACTTTTCAACCGAGGCACCGTGGTTTTTTATCCATTGTTCCACTTTAAAACAAGTGGCCAGCCCACGTAGAAAAAAACCATTGCCGAAAATGAGATAGAACAAATTGTTGTTTTGATCAATACTGTTCAAAAGTCCAGAAAAGTCCTTTAGTACCAAGGAGGTCTTTTTACCATCACTGAGTATTTTTTGCTGTTGCACCCTAAGTACATCAGATTTAAAATTTGTCTCTTCAATACTAGCCAATAGCTTATTGTATTGCTGAAATGTAGATTGAATCTTAGAAGTACCCAATCCCAGCCTCGTTATCTTTTTGCTGTACACGCCCGTAATCAATAGCCCGAATATCAACCAATATAGCAAGACCGACTCCGGTACAACATCAAAAAAATATAGGGCTATACCGCTGATCGACAGTATGGAAAAAATCCATGGCAAATAACGCATAAACTTGGGCAAAAAGGGTTTGTAAGCGTTCAACCATTTTACCGTTGCATCGGTCGTGGTTTCCGTTTTCGCCAATGATGCTATGGCCTTAAAGTGGTGCCGCCATTGGGTCATATCAGAAAGCTCCTTGATCGCTTCTTGTTTTGAAACAATATCGTTGGTAGTATTTTCCGTCAACAAAGCGGCCAAAGTATCACTACCCTGTTTTAAGGCTGTTCGGTTGAAATATTGATAAAAAGAGCCCCTACCGAAAAGATCAATATCTTGACTAAAATGATGTAATGGATTTTTATACGCATTACCTTGGGGCAGGTTATCAAAATCCCTATGTAATACCCGGATTTCGGTTTCATTAATTTGGATGAGCGCCTTGAGCATGTCTCTTTGGTACTGTAAATTGGTATGCCTTGAAACCAGATACAAAAAAATGGCGATAGCCGATATAATTACGGCAAATACCCACTTGGTATGTTCAAAAACCAAGTAAATCACGAATGCGGCAATGATAAAAACGGACAAGCGCAGCATGCTTGAAACAAACAATTGTTTCTTAAGTTTTTGGAGTTTATCCGAATACTCTTGAATTTGATTTTGATAAAAGGTAGCTAAATCCTGCATCCGTTGAGAGAATGATTTTTTGATGCCATGTACTACGCTCGGCACGGGTTAATCTGTAAAGATATAGAATAGGAAATTATTGCAGTTCATCTAGTTCTGCCTTAAGCTTTTTGGTAAATTTGGATATTACCAAGTCATATGAATGGTCTATAAGTTCAGCTACCAATTTTGGCGGAACGCTTTCCAAGATAACCGTATTCCAATGCACCTTGCTCATATGCCAACCTGCAATAACGCCGCCATCATATTCTTCACGTAGTTGAACGGCCCGCTCCGGATCGCACTTTAGGTTTACTTGTGACGGCACTCTCTCCAAGCCACAAAGTGCGAACATTTTTCCCATGACCTTGAAAACAAGGGTATGTTCGTCAAACGGAAAATCTTCGGTAACCCCTTTTTTGGCAATACAATATTCACGAAATACTTCTACGTTCATCCGTGTTTAGTTTACACCTTTTGAATCGTAAACGACGACCTTCGTCCATAATTCGCTGGACTCCTCGATAAATACTTTATGGGGAGCTTCATCTTGGTAGTTTTGCTGTGCCTCGGCCGACTCAAAGGTTACTATCAATGCGTATGTAAAAGAGCCGTCTACCACATCTCTACTTGCTCTTGGCGGTTTTCCGATATACTTGGTCTTTGCATACGCCGAATTATCCAAAAACTTCTGTAGCGATTTTTCAAAAGCCATACAATCTTCCTTGCTATCGGGATTTTCTAACCAAAAGTATACGGTATGGGCAAAATTGGAATCAAACTGTTTCATATCTTTTTCATTTTGGCCAAAGCCTATCGTTATGGTAAATAAAAGTAGTAAAGTTGATTTTGTTTTCATTTGTTTATGTTCTGTTCTCTAAAACTTCCTTTTGTTTTTCTGAAATTTCCAAGGCGGTATAATCTAATTTCCAGCCGATGGTTTCTACAATTTTCTCGATAAGCAGTACGGTTTGCAATGCTTCTTTTCGAGCGGTTTCCATTAAGCCACTTTCCGGTATTTTTTCTTTGATATGTTTTTTGGCCTCTTGGTTAAGGCTGGTCAGATCATCTGGCGTAAATGTGTTGAACAATCCATTTTTAACGTCATAAAATTCTAGTTCGGGCTCTATGGAAAGTACTTCGGGCTGTGGAAAATTGGTCAGAATGATTTTTCTTTTCCCGTCATCGGCATGCATCAGTATTTTTTTAAGATCATAACCGATCTGCGCCTTTGCCTTGATGACAATCAAAGCCTTTTTTTTACTACTGACCAAACTCAGAAACCGTTCCTTGGTATTCTCGTACTTGTAAATTTCCGCAAAATCACCTTCTACCGAAATCAACTTGCACACACTTTTTATCTTTTCAAGCAGTACGGTAGACTGGTGCGTGGTAAGCTCCTTATTTTTCTTTTTCCTGAAAAGGGAAAAAAACCAATACATGATGATCGCCCCTAAAATAAGACCTAGAAAAACTTCTAAAACATCGCCCATTATTCTATCTATTTTTTTCCTATTTCACCCAAATGGGTATACTTGAATCCTTTATCATATTTGAGTCCGTAACCAAAAACCCTATCCATTGCCGAATGTGAGAACAAAATCACACCTGCCAATTGCACTAGAGGAAACGATAGGTACATCCCTAAAAAATAAATTACGATGGCCATACCCTTGTGATGAAACAAATTATACCCTATAGCCCCTGTGGTATTGCCAAACAAATACCCCAACATACCTATATCTGGTATTAAAATTAGCACCAAAAACCACCACCACTCAAAACCCAATAGCCCAAACATAAAAACACCTAAGATAAACATGGCAAATTCCTCTAATCTTAACAGATGTTTCATGGTTGTAAGGTTTTATATAAAACCGGCCTTGAAGGGCTCGCATCATTTTCAAAAGGGGCCACTTGCAAGTTCAACAAATATGTGCCGTCCGGTATGTCATTATCCACATATACGAACTCAGTTATCGTAGCGTTTTCTCGAATTTCCCCCTCAAAATCCCAAAATGCTTTGTGTGCCAAAAGGGCTCCATCATCCTTTTCTTTATCAATTGAGGGCAAGTCTACCAATAGATGCTCAACGCCGATTTCTTTCAGATATTCGGCAGCCTCTTTAGTAAGATATGGTGGATTGGTATTGGAATACTGCCTGGATTTTTTCGCAACCGTATTGGGCAGAGTGCGTACAACCAATGCTTTTGATTTTTTGTCTTTTAAAGTATTTTGAAGCAGTTGTCTTGAAATTACCAAATCGTCTTTGTTCTTTTCTGGAGCGACGGTTACCACCTCTGCCAAATAGTAAAATTGGTTTAGACTTTGGTTAACGGAGTAGAAATCTTTTGTAATATGGCCCACACATTCGGTATGCGTGCCGTGGGCGTGCGGGTTGAACCAAATATCATTAAAATTGGTAGAAGCACCTTGCGTTACACTACCGATAAAATTGTCATTTTTATGCGGTTCTATTTTGGGATGACCAAGGTACCATGCGTTTACGTTGGTAGCGTTGCCATGTAACGGTATCGAAATATCCAATGGCTTAGACAGGTCAATTCGATATTCTTTTTGGTTATGTGTTAGTATTGATTTCATGAAAAAAGGTCAAGTTGAGCTTGGTCGAGATATTTCATTAGGATTTTTGTTGTCAACTCCCGGCTGCACTTGAATAAGTAAGGCTCTGTTTTCGACATTGACCAAATTTACTTCATTTTTATCATAAAGAGGTCGGCAGCAATCCCATCGGCCAAAAACTTTCCTTTTTTGGTCGCCAACAAAATATCGCCATCCAAATAGAGTAAATGTTGCGCTACATACTTTTCCGCCTGCATCATCGCATATTCTTTATATTTTACTCCGTACTCAGTTGCTATTTTGGTCAAGGATACGCCCCATATGGTACGTAAACCTGTCATCACGTACTCGTTATACTTATCGGTTGTGGACAGTACCTCAACTTCCATAGGTAGTTCCCCATTTTCAATGGCCTTTAAGTATTTGGGATTGTTATTGATATTCCATCCCCTTCTATTTCCATCAAACGAATGTGCGGAAGGACCAATACCCATATACTTTTTTTGCTGCCAGTAGGCCGAATTGTTTTTGGAAAAATAACCAGGTTTCCCAAAATTCGAAATCTCATAACAGTCATAGCCCGCTTTTGTGAGCCTTTCCGATAAAATATTAAAATGATGCTGCGCCACCTCATCATCCACTGGTTGTACCAATCCTTTGGCCACAAAATTCGCCAAAGCGGTTTTGGGCTCAATGGTCAAGGCATAACTTGAAATATGGGGCACACCAAAAGAAATAGCTTTTTCAATGTTTTCAAGCCAACGCTCATTGGTCATATTGGGCATACCATATATTAAATCGATAGAAATATTTTCAAAGTAGTGAGTCGCCAAGGACAAGGATGCTATGGCTTCTTCAGACGAATGTGCCCTGTTCATCAGTTTTAAATCTTGGTCAAAAAAAGATTGTACGCCAATACTCAAACGATTTACAGGGCTTTGGGATAGTTGGGTTATTTTGTCTTTTGATAGGTCATCTGGGTTGGCCTCTAAAGTAATTTCGGGATTTTTGGCCACGGTGTAGTGGCCATATACCGATGCGATTATTCTTTTTATCTCATCGGTATCTAAAACAGATGGCGTACCACCACCAAAGTATATAGTTTCTACAATTTCACCTTTAAACTCATCCTTTCTAAATTCCAGTTCTTTACAGAATGCCATAACCATAGCTTCTTTCTTTCCCATACTGGTAGAAAAATGAAAATCACAATAGTGGCAGGCTTGCTTGCAAAAGGGGATGTGAATGTAGATACCGCCGCCCCGAGAGGCAGTATTTATTGAGTCATTTGATTTTTTTGGTTGTTTCAATCCTTACTATTATTTCTTTTTTCTAAGATTGACAACAGGCGTTTCCCCTTTAGGATTTTGGGGGCTATTCTGCTTCACAAAAGCGGACCAACCGGTATAGCTTTTTCCCACATCTACCCTACCTTCATTATAAAAATGACATACTGCGGCCGCAAGGCCATCGGTACTGTCCAAATTTTTAGGGAGTGTTTTCAACCCTAGAACACTTTGCAGCATTTTGGCGACCTGTTCCTTACTGGCGTTACCGTTGCCCGTTATGGCCATCTTAATTTTTTTTGGAAGGTATTCGGTAATCGGTATTTGACGTGAAAGTCCGGCAGCCATGGCTACGCCTTGCGCTCGGCCCAATTTTAGCATAGACTGTACATTTTTGCCAAAAAATGGGGCTTCAATGGCAATTTCATCGGGATGATAGGTGTCTATCAACTCTAGGGTGCGTTCAAAAATAAGTTTCAATTTAGTATAGGGGTCATCATATTTTTTGAGCAATAGCTCGTTCATTTGAATGAACTGCATCTTTTTTCCCGTTACCTTGATAATCCCAAACCCCATAATAGTGGTACCTGGATCAATGCCCAATATGATTTTTTCCGAAGCCAAAAGCTAATTGAGTTTTGTGTTGAGAACAATGGGGATACGAAACTTTGCGTTTACCGGAATCCCCCTTTTCAGGGCCGGTTCAACTTTTGGCAAACTCTTTAAGCTTTGCGTGATTATCTCATCAAATTCTGGCATTTGTTCATCTATGGTAATATCTTTTTGGATGTTCAAAACGGATACCGTACCTTCTTTGTCCATCAAAAAATCAACGAACAAGGTATCGTTTACATCTTTGTTGAGGACGAATTCAAAATCTTGTAAGGTCATTGAAAAATGAAGTAGGATATTTTCCTGAAAACATCTTCTTTGGTTCATTTTGGATGATGTCTCATCACAATCGCTGAACAGGGGATATTGATCCAGGTCGTTCCAATCGATCTGCTGCATTTCTTCTTCTACCAGTTTTTGTGTTTTGGCATCTTTGGAGGGCAACCACTCGCAAGAGGCCAAAAGGCATAACACACCCAAAAACAAAAGATTTTTCATCAAGAATGAGGTTCTGACCGGAAAATTACGACTTTTTGGGCAAGTACGGTAGGCTGGGGAAAGCTTTAAGAGTAGCGGGTACTATTTTTTACCAAAGTGGATATCCTCCTTGAATTTTCGGATTCGTTTAGCGGCTATGCTCGATAAATACTCATCTTGCCCATTAAATTTTTTCATAAAAGACTCATAACAATCCAATATCGTCTTAGAATCTTTATAATACTGTTCAGAGGTAGTATATAGTTGAAAATGTGACCGTATATCATCTGGATCCTCATTACAAGCCAATTTGTAATACTTTAAAGCGGACCCCAAATCTTGCTTCTCTCTGGCCAAACTTGCCAAATAATGATACTCCCTGTTCAAAAATGGGTCTTGGGCTTCAATAGATTTTTTGATACAGTATGCCGCACTGTCCCTTTTCGGCTTCTTTATAATAGGTCTGAGCGAGTTGAAAATAGGCATCTGCATTGGTTTCGTTTATTTCCAATACTTTTTTCAAGGCAATTTTGGCCTTGTCAAACTCCCAATGTCTATAATAACTATAGCCTAGTTTTGCATAGATATACTCTTTGCTTTCACCCAACTGCAACAGTTTTTCAAACCAAGGGATAGCTTTGCCATATTCTGAATTATTATACAAGGCCAATGCCTTTAGGTTGATAAGCGACACATTTTCTGAATAATATGACAGCCCTCTATTGGCATATACCAAGGCACTATCATTATCATTTTGAGTTACACAATATTTTGCGAGTTGAAAAAAACTTCTTATGTGTGTACTATCCATTAATATGGCCTTTATGAAAGCATCAATACTTTCGTCCCGATTTTCGGCATTTTGAAGTGACAGCCCATGGTAATAGTGATATTCAGGGTTGGTCTTGCCACTTTTTGCTAAACGGGAGAACATCTAGTATGCTTTCTCTACCTGCTTTACCTTTAAATACAACTTTCCCAATTCAAAACGGGCAATTTGCGAACTGGTATCGCTTTTGATGATATTTTCATATTGGATTACAGCCTTTTTATAGTTTCCAATATTGTGATAGGCACGGGCAATTTGCAGCCATGATTTCTGCGAACCTATTTTTGCGTAGCCATTAATTGCCTGTTTATAGTTACCGATGGTATACAAACTATCCGCGGTTTCCGCTACCGAAGATTGAGCCTCGGCCTTCACTATGCCAAAAAACACCAAAAAGACAAGGGTATTTTTCAATCGCTCTTTTTTGTAATTATCTCTATCACCCCGTTTTTACCTTTATCACCGTATTTTCTTTTTGCCGCATCCCCTTTTAGAACATTCACCGACTTTATACGGTCTGGATTCATTTTGTACATTTCGTAGTCATGAGATTCCTTACCATCGATTATTATTAACGGTGGTGTTTTATTTTCGTGCAATGATTCTTGCGATACATCATCCTTTTTTAGTTTGAAATTTACTGGGATTGAAAACGGCACCTTTACAATTTCCCCTTTTTGTTTTCCAGGTTTCATTTTGGGCAATAAAGAAATAATACGCTCGGTCTCTTGCTCCAAGAGTTTATCGGAGCCTCGCATTCTCAAATCACCAATACTCCCATCCTTTTGAATAACGAAAAATGTACTCACCCTACCTTGTATGCCTTTCTCTTGTGCTGCTTTGGGATAGCTGAAATTTTTCCTAATGTGCTCGTTCATTTTTTCTTGAAAACATTTTCTTTTATTTTCTGCATTTTCGCAACCCGGAAATACTGGAACTTCATCAACCACTGCGAATGGCACACCTACCCCTTTTTGATTTGAAGTTTCTTTCTCAATAACATAGCCGTTAATTACCGTATCTTCTTTTGAAGCATCCTTAACCTCATCATGGGTTTGCTCGTTCCCATCAAGGTTATATGAAATAGGCATTGAAAAAATAACGTTAGTTTTCTTTCCTTTATGAACTCCCGCTTGCATTCGGGGAAGTAGACCAATTATTCTTGCCGCCTCTTGTTCCAATATCATATCGGGTCCGTGTGCTCTTATGTTTCCAATGGCGCCGTTATTTAAAATAGTGAAAATAACACTTACCCTGCCTTGAATTCCTTTTTCCAGTGCCTCTTCGGGATATCTAAAGTTTTTTCGAATATGCTTGCGTATGTTTTCATAAAAACAGCCTCTTTTATCACCATCGTTTTCGCAGCCAGGAAAAACGGGCACTTCATCTACTTCTGAAAATGGAATATCATTCGCATCTGCCAACGTTTGAACTTTTTGTTTTTTGGTGCCAAATAAAACGAAATCATCTTTTGGTATTTTGGATTCAATATGCATTTTTGCTTTGATCATAGTGTTTTCAAAACCCGAAATGAGAGAGCCATCATCAGTTCTAATCAAAGTTATCGTTGTATCATCATCTTTAATAATAAGTTCTACACCTTGCTCTGCTTCCTCAAAAATCAATAATAAGGATTGAATTTTTTCTTTTTCAGTAATTGTAAGTTTTTCGATATCGTTTACAACTAGGATGGGTAAATCCTTATCTTTTGAGGTCTTTTTACCGCTATTATCAAATAAGGCCAAATCTGTTTTTCCAAAGATTTGAAATGCATATCGGCCGTCAGTCAAAATCATGGTCGAGTAATTTGGATGGTCTTGGTCAAAAATCTCATCCAACTTATTATTGAAAGCCCTAAGTTCTTTTCCCGTAAAATCTTTACTGTTTTCTACTTCAAAAACATAACCGTTAGATGGGTAAACCTCTTTTATATCAATCAAAAGAATTTTGGAATCAAAAACTCCAATAGAATACTTGATATTGTTGTCCAATATCTGAAATACTTTTGTTCTGTTTACATAATTGGTATATCTACCTGTTGAAGGTAATGGGAACTTATGTGAAATAGGTTTGGTATTCTTTATTTCGTTATTTATTTTTTTATCCATCTCGGTAAAATGCAACTTGGTCATAACTTCATTTTTGAAGTAGTCTTCCTTTGATAGTATTTCTTTGGAATCCCTATATTTTTTGACCTTTGGCGAATTAAAGTAATATGCATTAAAAGAGCCCCATTCTTCAACCTCCTTCATTATTTCGGCTTCAACTTTTTCTATCAATTCCGAATCTTTTATCGTTTGGTTTTCGACACTGTTGTTTTCTTGGTTTAATTCCTGTGCTGAAGATGTGTATATCAACATACCTAAGACCAAAGGCACCAATAGCAGATATTTTAATTGCCAAATTCGTTTTGATTTGGTTTTTTGAAGCATAACAATTCGTTTTTTAATTAATGAAGTTTTGAAAAAATGATTGACGAAAGAGATATTTTGGGTCTGAAACACCTGGGATAGCAAAAATTCATATTGTGCCCCCTTATTTGTTTTGGCCACATGAGCATCTGCGATGAATTCATGCAGTTCGGCCACCCTATTCTGATAAACATAGACCAATGGGTTAAACCATGCCATAATCCGCATCAACTCAAAAAACAACAAATCATAGGAATGTCTTTGCCGTATGTGCACCAACTCATGTTGAATTATGCTCTCGTAATCTGTTTTTAGGACTCTGTCCCCTATGAAAATAAATTTGAAAAATGAAAAGGCCATGTTACTGTCTTTTATAACGATACGTGTAAAATCGAGAAAATAACGCACCTCACCTCTTTTTCTTAATAGTCGTAATTGATATAACTTATAGCCAAAATAAATTGATGCAATCAACATACCTACCAATAACAATATATATTCCCACGGCATGGAAAATGAGGACGCTGTATTTTGGCTCACAGTAACGGCAATACTATTATCTGTATGCCATAAAAACTCTGGATATGTGTATAACTTTTGGGGAACCGTTGTTTTTAAAGCCTCCAGCTTTATCCAGGGCAAGAAAAGTGACAGCATGTACGTAAAAATGAGATATACCCTGTTCCACTGAAAAAAAGTTTCCCTTTTTAAAAAGAAGTCGTAGATGATGAGGAATATCAATTGAAAAGTGATGCACTCCAAAATATACTGTACCATTCTAAATAGTTTTAGTTGTCCGTTTTTCTATTTTTTGACTTTGTATCCTTTTTAATTTCCTGTAAAATAGATTCCAATTCGGACAAGCTCACATCGTTCTTCTTCACAAAAAATGAAACCATACTCTTAAACGAGCCATGAAAATAACCATCCACTAATTTATTGATGGACTGGCTGCTGTAGTCCGCTTTTTTCAATAACGGAAAATATAGATACCCTTTACCCTCTTGTTCGTGGTCTACAAAACCTTTGCTTTCCAGTATGCGAACAATTGTAGAAACCGTATTATACGCAGGTTTAGGTTCGGGTAGCTTATCAATAATGGCAGCTACATTACATTTTTCTAACTGCCATAATACGTGCATTACCTCCTCTTCTGCTTTGGTCAATTGCTTCATTCAACTAATTTTTTAGTTTAAATTGAATTCAAATATAACTAAAATTTTAGTTTAAACTAAAATTTTAGTTATAAATTATATTTGAAAACCCGGTAGATGTAACAAATCCTATATATCTTAGACCAACATATTAAAAGAAATGTATGGATATTGCTTTACTCATCATAGGTTTTGTGCTTATGCTCATTGGTATTCTAGGTAGTTTTTTGCCTGTTTTACCCGGTCCCCCCATCAGCTGGATAGGACTCTTATTGCTATACTTGACCAAAGCCATACCCAACGACTGGTGGGTTTTGGGAGTGACCTTGGTTATTGCTTTGGTCGTTTTTGCCCTGGATTATATTATCCCCGCTATCGGCACTAAAAAATTTGGCGGCACAAAAGCGGGCATGATCGGTACTACGCTTGGTTTACTGGTCGCTATTTTTTTTCCTGTACTGGGTCCTTTTGGGATTATCATATGGCCCTTTGCCGGTGCTTTGATAGGTGAGCTTCTAAATAAGGCCGATAAAAAAACCGCTACGAAGGCGGCCTTTGGTTCTTTTTTGGGGTTTTTAACGGGAACCTTTCTAAAATTTGTGGTCTCCATTGTGTATTTGGGCCTTTTTATAACAACGGCATGGGATTACAAAGCGGCCTTGTTCCCGTACTTTGATTGATTTAATTTGGATATATGCATGCACCAAGACTTTTTGAGAAAAAAATTTTTGTGTACGGATTGCCCATATTGTTCATTCTTTTCACAAGCATATTGGCAATCAGCCCTCTAATGCAAAAGCATCCTAAATTGGCAATAGCGGTTACTTATGACCTGACGTTGACGGCTCCCTTGCTATTTTTGTTCCTATCCAAGAAAAAAGCCAAAAACAAACTAAAAACCGTTCCGTTTTTTATAATGGGCATTTTACTGGCTACTGTACTCTTGCCAGAAAACCAACAAGAACATGTAAACTATATAAAAACATATTTGTTCCCTGTAGTAGAATGCGCCGTTCTACTTTTAGTACTGTATAAAATCTACAAAAGTGTACGAATATTCAAATACAACTCCAAACAAAGCGAAGATATCAACACTATTATCAACCAAAGCGTTCACGAGATTTTTGGTACATCTAAAATGAGTTATTTCATCGCTTCTGAAATAATAATGCTCTATTATCTATTGTTTTCTTGGAAAAAGCAAAAAACCACGCACAAAGCATTTACCCATCATAAAGAAAATGCATCGATAGCACTTTGTTGTGGTTTTCTCTTAATAATCGTTATTGAAACTTTTACTTTTCACATACTACTTTCAAAATGGAATGGAATAGCGGCTTGGATGTTGACCGCGACAAGTATATACACTGCTTTTATGATTATTGCCCATATGAAAGTATTGATTCAAAAGCCGTCGGTACTTACCCCTAAAAATCTGTGTTTAAAAAATGGACTTTTGGCTAACATGAATATTGACTTGAAGGATATTGATAGGGTTGAAGCATGCTCTAAAGAATTGAAATCCGTGAAATTCAAAATAGCCAATCTTGGCTTGTCCAAAGAAAGCCACAACCACAATATCGCCATTTATTTTAAGCAAAAACAAACCATTGACAAAGCATATGGCCTTAAAGAACATTGCGACGTTTTAGTATTACACTTGGATGACAAAAATAGGTTTATAAACGAACTTGGGGCCGCCTTGGAAACCATTGTGCCCTCTACTTGATCCAAACCGTTTTATCGGTAATCGGATTTCTGTTTGATTCAGGAAGTACCTCGTCAAAGTAGCCCATATAAAAAAAGCCCAAACATTTTTCACCCTCGTTCATGGGGAGAAATTCATCCATATATTCAATAAGGGCCGGCGAACTCCAATAACTCCCTATTCCCATTGCCGTGCAACAAAGCCACATGTTCTGCACGGCCATTGCAGTCGCAGCTATCTCTTCCCATTCGGGCACACTTTCATTTGGATCGCGCTGCATACATATGGCAATGATAGCAGCTGCTCTTTTAGGGTTTTCAATAAGCTTTTTTGCTTTTATCTGCTTTGGTTTTACAGTTATATCTATATAGGTGTTGGACAAAAACTCACCCAATTCCGCTTTTTTATCGCCTTGAATTACCTTAAAGCGCCATGGCTCGGTCTTCCTATGGGTAGGTGCCCGGTTGGCTGCTTCAAGAATTTTTTCAATATCCTTTTTAGCTATGGGCCTATCGTTGTATTGTGGTGGGAAAACAGAACGCCTTTGTTGTATCAAATCAAAAATCATACGCTTATTTTTTAAATTGATTTCAATTTCTATCTAAAAGTAAATCCACACAATTTTTTAACACAGGATTTGCATTTTCCCTTTTCCAAATTGCAGAGAGGGTAGCCTGTTGCTCAATATCACGAAGTTCAATAAACTTGATACGCATACGAAAGCCGCCCTGTAAAGCGGTTGGCACAATAGCGATTCCCATTTTATTCTCCACCAATTTAAAAATGGTATGCGCATGAACCGATTTATGTGAAACTTTAGGTTTGAATCCTGCATCGGAGCAAATGCTCATAACCGTTTCGTAATAATATGGGCTATATTCTTGATTGAACAAAATAAAGTTATCCTGTGCAAATTGATACATTCCCTTATAATCACGTGTCAACATGGGGTAGCTTTCGGGTAAGACCAGCGAAAACGTGTCCTTGTAAACAGTTTCCATTTTCAATTCTGCCGGAACTTTAGCCAAGCGAACAAATCCCAAATCCAAATCGTTCTTGAGTACTGCCTCTACTTGATTTATGTTGGAACGCTCTTCAAGAGATGTCTTTATTTTAGGATATGTATCCCTCAGTTTCAATAGTAATGAGGGAATCACTTTCTGCATGGCAGAACCTAAAAAACCAATCCTTATTTCTCCCGTATCCCCTTCCCCTATGTGTTGTATACGTCTTTTTGTATCCTGTAACTGCTTGAACAATATTTCAGTTTGCTGTTTCAAAAAATGGCCGGCCGGTGTGAGCGATACTTTTTTCTTATCGCGCAAGAACAATTGGGCTTGCAAAAGTTCTTCCATCTGCTTTATTTGCCTACTTAATCCGGGTTGCGAAATGTATAATTTTTCCGCTGCCTTTCTAAAATGAAGCTCTTGGGCCACCGCCAAAAAATATCTAAAGTGCCTTAGTTCCAATTGATGCTCCATAAGTATTGATTATTGAATTAAATGGTATTGGTGATTATCAAACCTAATCAATAATTTTAGGAAATTAAAATAATGCATATGGTTTCAACACCAAAATCCTTTCATTTGGGCGAGGGCCATCTTACGGTCGGCATGGCGATATGTATTGCGAGAGGCCAGGCCCAAATGAGATTATCTGAAGAAACAGTGGCCAAAATCTCAAAAAGCTGGGAAATCGTTCAGAAAATTGTAAAGAAGGGCCATCCGGTTTATGGTATAAACACAGGGTTTGGTCCTTTATGTACCACTAAAATTTCGGAGTCACAGACTAGTATGTTACAATCCAACATTCTCAAAAGCCATAGTGTTGGCGTTGGAGAGCCTATTACTGCGGAAATAGCAAAGTTAATGTTGATTTTGAAGGCACATTCGCTGGCCAAGGGATATTCGGGCATAGCTAAGACCACTTTAGACCGCATCATTTGGCATATTGAAAACAATGCCATCCCAATAGTACCTTCGCAAGGTTCGGTAGGTGCCTCGGGTGATCTGGCGCCGCTTTCCCACTTATTTTTGCCACTCATCGGGTTGGGAAAGGTAAGTTTTAAGGGTAAAACCATAACAACTGCAGAGCTTTTTCAAGAAACAGGTCTACAGCCTATACATTTAGGCCCAAAAGAAGGGTTGGCATTGATCAACGGCACACAGTTTATCCTGGCACATGCCGTAAATGTGGTTGAAAAGCTACATTCCGTGCTGTCACAGGCAGATATTGTTGGGGCCATGATGATTGAAGGACTACAAGGCTCAGTAAAACCTTTTTACAATGAATTACATGCCCTAAGGCCCTTCAAAGGAAATATTCATGTGGCCAAACGAGTAAAAAGACTACTCAAAGGGTCAGAAATCATGGAAGATCATATAGATTGCGAACGGGTGCAGGACCCCTACTCGTTACGGTGTATTCCACAGGTTCACGGTGCTTCCCGTAATGCTTGGCTTCATCTCAAAGAATTGGTTGAAACCGAACTGAATTCGGTTACCGACAACCCAGTCGTCATAAATGAGGCGTTGACCATCAGCGGTGGTAATTTTCATGGCCAACCCTTGGCCATGGCGTTGGATTATGCCTGTTTGGCAGCATCTGAGGTCGGTAATATTTCGGATAGGCGTATTTATTTGGCGTTAGAGGGCAACAGTCCCGGAGTGCCTAAATTATTGATGAACGACACGGGCACAAACTCGGGCTACATGATTTTACAATACACTACCGCTGCTTTGGCCAGTGAGAACAAGGGGTTATGTTTCCCGTCCAGTGCGGATAGCATCCCTACTTCCCTGGGCCAAGAAGACCATGTCAGCATGGGTTCCATTGGTGGAAGAAAGGCACTACAGGTCATCGAAAACGTAGAAAAAATCTTGGCCATTGAACTATTGACGGCCGCCCAAGCCTTTGAGTTTAGAAAACCTATGAAGTCTGGTATTTTTTTGGAGGAAATTCATAAAGAAATAAGAAAAAAAGTGGCTTTTGCCGATAAGGATAGGGTATTTGCAGACGATATAGAAAAGGGCATTCAAATGATTCGGGAAAAAACAATTATGAACGTAATCAATGGTATTGGCAAAAAAGAAGGTATATCTTTAGAGACGAAGTATACCGAAGTGTTCGAAAACTATTAAAACAGTGTTTAATGGATAAGAAAAGACTTATTGGCCCCTTTAAACAGTTGGTCCCCATGACCGGACTATCGCTCAAAGGTGCTATTGCCGATGATGCCCTAGCAATCATTCCAGATGGAGGTGTTCTCGTCAGCGAAGGAAAAATTGAGGCCATCGGAACTTTTGAAACCTTACGCACCAATTACAGTGAAGCTGAAACTCACCCACTACAAGGAAACCATACCTGCATCCCCGGATGTATTGATTCGCACACACATATTTGTTTTGGAGGCACACGCGCCAATGATTATGCCTTGCGAAATTCAGGAAAAACCTATCTGGAAATTGCAAAATCAGGCGGTGGCATTTGGGATACCGTAACACAAACCAGAAAAGCCAGTAAGGCCGAGCTTGTTAAAAATACTGCAAAGCTTGCCAAACGTCACTTAAAAAACGGAGTAACTACGATTGAGGTAAAAAGTGGCTATGGGTTATCGGTAGATGAAGAACTCAAAATGTTACATGCCATTAAGGAAACCAATGAGCTCGTTGGTCCAGATTTAATCCCAACCTGCCTAGCGGCCCATATGTTACCAAAGGATTATCCAGGAACCGCGGAAGAATACCTGGAAGAAATTAGTACGGTGCTTTTTCCTTTATTAAAAGAACAGCAACTTACCAATCGTATTGATGCGTTCATAGAAGAAAGTGCATTTTCCGCATTACAAATAATGCCCTATTTTCAAAAAGCAAGGGCAATGGGCTTTGATATTACAGTACATGCAGACCAGTTTTCAACTAAGGGCAGCAAGGTAGCCGTTGATTTTAAGGCTATAAGTGCCGACCATTTGGAGG
This sequence comes from Costertonia aggregata, assembly GCF_013402795.1. Taxonomy (GTDB): domain Bacteria; phylum Bacteroidota; class Bacteroidia; order Flavobacteriales; family Flavobacteriaceae; genus Costertonia; species Costertonia aggregata. The sequence continues at coordinate 1,031,848 of NZ_CP058595.1, forward strand.
CCAGTACAGAACTGGAAATTCAACGGTTGGCAAAAAGCGATGTTATCGCCATGGCATTGCCCGGTGCAACAATAGGATTGGGTTGTGCCTTTGCCCCCGCCCGAAAATTGTTGGATGCCGGCGGAGCCTTGGCAATAGCTAGCGACCATAATCCCGGTTCAGCTCCTATGGGCGATTTACTAACGCAGGCATCAATTTTAGGTGTTTTTGAAAAGCTCTCGAACGCAGAGGTTATGGCAGGTATTACATTTAGGGCCGCCGCTGCTCTAGGATTATATGACAGGGGAAGATTGGAAAAAGGGTACTTGGCGGACCTAAGTATTTTTCATACCGATAATTATCAAGAAATCCTATACAATCAAGGTAACTTAAAACCTTGTATGGTATGGAAAAAAGGGGAATTGGTATATGACAAACATAAATAAAGCAGTTGTTAAAAAATAAAAATGGATTTTAAATCTGAAATACTCGCAGGAATACCAACTGTACTTCCAAAAAAAAAACAACGCTCCCTTAAGGTAAGCCATGCCCCAAACCGTAAAGAGATTTTGTCTTTGGATGAAAAAAAACTGGCCATTAAAAATGCATTGCGCTATTTCCCCAAAGATTGGCACAAAGAACTCTCCCATGAGTTTGCGGAAGAGTTAAACGAATTCGGGCGTATATATATGTATCGGTTTATGCCCAATTATGATGTATATGCCAGGCCTATAGAGGAATATCCCGCTAAAACAGGTCAGGCAGCGGCTATTATGCTAATGATTCAAAACAATTTGGATCCGGCCGTAGCACAACATCCTGAAGAGTTAATTACGTACGGTGGTAATGGTGCCGTTTTTCAAAATTGGGCGCAGTATGTTTTAACCATGCGCTATTTGGCGACTATGACGGTAGATCAGACGTTGCATATCTACTCCGGCCATCCCATGGGACTTTTCCCCTCTTCCAAAGAAGCCCCAAGGGTAGTGGTAACAAATGGCATGATGATTCCCAACTATTCCCAACCTGACGATTGGGAAAAATACAATGCCTTGGGCGTAACCCAGTATGGGCAAATGACGGCTGGATCTTACATGTACATTGGCCCTCAGGGCATCGTACACGGGACGGCCATAACAGTCATGAACGCGTTCAGAAAAGTGTTGAAAAAAGATGGGTATCCAGCAGGTAAAGTTTTCTTGACAGCCGGGCTGGGCGGTATGAGCGGCGCCCAACCGAAAGCCGGCAATATAGCAGGTTGTATTACAATTTGTGCAGAGGTAAATCCGTCAGCGGCAAAAAAAAGATACGATCAAGGTTGGGTAGACGAATTGATTGATGACATTGGCCAGCTAGTACAGAGAACCAAAAAAGCTATCGAGATGAAAGAAGTAGTGTCCTTGGCCTTTATCGGGAACATCATACAAGTATGGGAGACGTTTTATGATGAAAAAATATTCGTTCATTTAGGTTCTGACCAAACCTCATTGCATAATCCTTGGGCGGGCGGTTATTACCCCATAGGACTTTCATATGACGAATGCAATACCTTGATGAGAGAAGACCCTGACGCCTTCAAAAAAGAGGTGCAACAATCGCTACGCAGGCATGTAACAGCTATCAATAAACACACTGTAAACGGCACCTACTTTTTTGATTACGGAAACGCATTTTTACTGGAAGCCTCAAGAGCAGGGGCAGCAGTATATAAAAATGAAAAAGGGGAATTTGTAACCTCTTCGTACTCAGGAAAAGAGAATCCAAGTTGGGCCTACCCATCATATGTACAGGATATTTTAGGGCCTATGTGTTTTGATTATGGTTTTGGGCCTTTTCGTTGGGTGTGCACATCCGGAAATCCGGATGATTTACGAAAAACCGATGCTATTGCCCTAAAAATCATGCAAAAGATAAAGGGTGATGCTCCGAAAGAAATTCAACAACAAATGCAAGACAATATCAAATGGATTGAGGAAGCCGAGCAAAATAAATTAGTAGTGGGTTCCCAGGCCAGAATTTTATATGCCGATGCCGAAGGAAGGGCCAAAATTGCCGAGGCTTTCAATAAAGCCATACAATCTGGTGACATATCCGCTCCGGTCGTATTGGGAAGGGACCATCATGACGTCAGCGGTACAGATTCCCCTTTTCGGGAAACCAGCAATATTTATGACGGCAGTAAATTTACGGCCGATATGGCCATTCATAATGTCATAGGCGGCAGTTTTCGCGGGGCTACCTGGGTATCTATCCATAATGGCGGCGGTGTTGGTTGGGGCGAAGTGATAAACGGTGGGTTCGGGATGGTACTGGATGGTTCAAAAGAAGCTTCTAACCGATTAAAGAACATGTTGTTTTATGATGTGAACAACGGTATTTCAAGAAGAAGTTGGGCAAGAAATGAGGAAGCCATATTCGCCATCAAAAGAGAGATGCAACGAACGCCCCAACTCAAAGTCACCCTACCTAATCTGGTAGAAGATGGGGTATTGAATGATTTGTTCAAATAAATAATGGCAATATATCAAAAAACAAACACCAAAATCTGGACGGGACGAAAGTCTGGCAGCCAACTATATCTTCATGAAAAAGTAGCGTGTATTGGTCTTGATGCTGTTAAAAAAGACAATTTTGAAAAGGGATATGCCATTTTGGGCTATGCCTGTGATGAAGGTGTAAAAAGAAACCAAGGTAGGGTCGGAGCTAAAGAGGGTCCGAAAGTCATCAGGGAACAATTGGCGAAACTACCCAATCATTTAGATAAGGATTCTAAATTTCTTGATGTCGGCACAATAATCTGTACCGATGGTGCTATGGAAGATGCACAAAACATGCTCTCCGAGACAATATATCATTTATTGGCACACGATATGGTCCCGTTAGTATTTGGTGGCGGACATGATATGGCTTATGGCCATTATAATGGTATCAAAAAATACGTCTCGACCAAGAAAACTATAGGTATCGTTAATTTTGATGCCCATTTTGATTTACGTTCCAATGCAAATGGCAACAATTCGGGTACGCCCTTTTACCAAATCGCACAAGACTGTAGAGCCGATACAATCCCTTTTAGATATTTGTGTTTGGGCATACGAAAAGATGCCAATGACCAAAATCTCTTTAAAACTGCGGAGCAGCTGAATGTTCAATATTTGGAACGCCATCATTTTAATTTATATAACCTAGAACATGTACGACTTAGAGTAATGCAGTTTATCGAAGATGTGGATTGTATTTATACGACCATTGATATGGATGGCTTCTCATCGGCCTATGCGCCCGGTGTTAGTGCAGCATCCCCAATGGGGTTTTCCCCTGACATTGTTTTGGAATGTCTCAGACTCATTATCGACTCTAAAAAAATGATAGGTTTGGATATCGCCGAACTCAACCCCAAATATGACATTGATAACCGAACAGCTAAACTAGCTGCTTCATTGGTTCATTATATTATTCATAACGAATTGCATTGATTTTATCTCTAATTTGATTACGCATCTATTTTGGAAATCATATGTTCGATACAACCAATATATCCCTAACCACTACTCCAACCAAGATTGGTAATACTTCCCATCATCAATATCCATAGCGGTCTGGGTCAACTGTAACGGTTTAAATGTATCTATCATAACGGCTAACTCTTCGGTACCTTTTTTACCGATACTGGCTTCGTAGGTTCCCGGATGCGGCCCATGCGGTATACCTGCAGGATGTAAGGAAATATATCCTTTATCAATACCCTTACGGCTCATGAAATCACCGTCTACATAATACAGAACCTCATCGGAATCTATATTGGAATGATTGTAAGGCGCGGGAATCGCCTGGGGATGATAATCGTACAAACGTGGGCAAAAAGAACACACCACAAAAGCTCCGGTCTCAAAAGTTTGGTGTACCGGTGGCGGTTGATGCACCCTACCTGTAATAGGCTCAAAATTATGAATGGAGAAAGCATAGGGGAAATTGTACCCATCCCAACCTACCACATCAAAAGGATGTGTGGCATATACCATATGGTGCAATTGCCCTTGTTTTTTGACCTTCATCACAAACTCACCTTTCTCATCATGTGTTTGCAAATTCTGAGGTAATTTAAAATCGCGCTCGCAGAAAGGGGAATGTTCCAAATGCTGACCGAACCAGTTTCGATACCTTTTAGGAGTATAAATGGGATGATAGCTCTCGGCTATCAACAATCGGTTGTCTTCGGCATCAAAATGTATTTGGTAAATCATACCTCGTGGAATCAATATATAATCCCCGTATTCAAAAGGAATCTCGCCCAACAAGGTCTTTAAGACCCCAGAACCCTCATGAATGAAAATAAGCTCGTCGGCATCGGTATTTTTATAAAAATAATCGGTCATGGATTGTTTTGGTGCGGCTAACCCAACATGAACATCGGTATTGAACAAAATGGTCTTTCTACTGCTCAGATAATCATTCTCCGGTTTTATCTGTAACCCTTTCAACAATCTGGATTTTATGTTGTACTCAACCGCTGCCTTTGGCGAAACATCCTCTGTTTTGCCTACTTCCTTGACCTGCGTTGGTCTATGCAAATGATACATTAGGGAAGACATCCCGTCAAAACCTATCGTACCAAAAAGCTGTTCGTAGTGTAGAGTGCCATCGGCTTTTTTGAACTGAGTGTGTCTCTTTTGTGGAATTTTACCAAGTTTATGATATAACGGCATAGATTTTCTTTAAATAATATTCATTAAAATTACGATAAAACAAGACATAAAAAAAGCCTTCCAACTTGGAAAGCCTTTCATTGGCCCTAACCTTAAAAAGGTTTTGGGTCACAACACAACGATGCAAATATAGGAAAGGTTTTTTTAAGTATTCCCGAAATTGCGAAAACTAAGTTTTGGGCGTAAAAGGTCTAACGATCAATCGAGCGGCCTTATCATAGTTTATATAATTATAGGCCCAATTAAAGAAAACCACCACCTTGTTCCGAAACCCTACCAGTGCCATTAAATGCACGAACATCCAAACAAACCATGCAAAGAACCCTCCAAAACGTAGTTTTTTGATATCAGCCACGGCCTTGTTACGGCCAATGGTCGCCAATGAACCTTTGTCATAATATACAAAGGGTCTCATGGTCTCGCCCTTGAACGATCGTTTCAGGTTTTGGGCCAACAGTTCCCCTTGTTGAATGGCCGGTTGCGCCACTTGCGGGTGGCCATCAGGAAATTCATCGGTCTGCATGTAGGCAATATCGCCAATGGCAAAGATAGATTCATAACCTTCTACCTGATTGTACTTATTTACCTTGTACCTATTTAATCTGTCTTTCAAAACGGAATTTTCAAATCCTTCTACAATCGCTCCCGTAACCCCTGCGGCCCATATAAAGTTTTTGGTTCTTATGGTAGTGTTGTCTTTTAAAGTGAGCCGTTCACCGTCATACGTACTGACCATGGTATTCAAATGAATTTTCACCCCCAATTCTTGTAAGAACCGGGTAGCTTTTTTAGAAGCATGTTCGCTCATTGGAGGCAAAATTCGATCACTCCCCTCGAACAAATGAATTTGCATCTCATCTATATTTAGATGTTTATAATCTTTAGGAAACACATTTCGTTTTAACTCTGCAAAGGCCCCTGCCAGCTCAACTCCAGTGGGGCCACCGCCCACAATGCTAAAATTGAGCAATGCCTTACGTTCTTCCAAATCATCACAATTGTCAGCATCCTCAAAATTTTGGAGCATTAAACTTCTTATGTTTAAGGCCTGCGGCACGCTTTTCATAGGCATCGCATATTTTTCAATATCCGTATTACCAAAAAAATTGGTTTTGGTACCGGTGGCCAAAACCAAGTAGTCATATGTAAGCTGGCCAATATCGGTATGGATTTCTTGTTTTACCGGATCTATTTCTTTTACCGTGGCCCATCTAAAATGAAAATTATCAAGGTTTTTGAGTACTTTACGAATAGGATAGGCAATGGAATCGGGTTCTAGCCCACTCGTGGAAACCTGATATAACAAAGGTTGAAACGTGTGATAGTTGTGCTTATCTACCAGTACGATTTGGGCATCTAGACCCCTCAACTTTTTTGCAAGGGAAATTCCACCGAATCCGCCTCCTATGATAACTATTCGCTTTTTATCCGTTTTGGGTAGATGCATTCTTTATTTTTTACAAAATTACGGATTATGACGCCAAAAAAGATGGTGTTTTTAGGCGTATAACACCTCCCAAAAGTGGTTTGTTCGGTTTGTTTTATATTTGACCCCTAAAAGAATCCCCTGATGAAAAAAATAATCTTCGCCCTAATTTTTGTTATAGCCCTATCGTGTTCCACCGACAGCGAGACAGATAGTTTGGTAGATTTTACCGAACAAAACGAACAGGAAATACAAGATTACATTCAAGACAATAATTTAAACGCCCAGAGAAGTGCTACAGGTCTCTATTATGTGATAGATGAGCCTGGCTCGGGTGAACGGCCCAATAGCAACTCAAACGTTACCGTAAGCTACAGAGGTTTTTTTACCGATGGTACCGTTTTTGATGAAAGTGATGCCAACGGTGTTTCCTTTGATTTGCAACAGGTAATTCCCGGGTGGACGGAAGGTATACAGTTATTTGGGGAAGGTGGCAGCGGAACCCTTTTAGTACCCTCGCGTTTGGGGTATGGCAATAGGGACTTTAGGGGCATACCCGCCGGTTCGGTCCTTATTTTTGAGGTCATCCTGATTTCGGTAAATTAATATGGCCTCAGTAGTTTTCCTTTAACCAATCGTACGGTTTTCTTTTCATCCAAAGCCCTCTCGTAAAATCAGGGAAGTCCTGCGGCTCCCCGTTATTAGCGATGGAAGCTTCGGATAAGGGTGTAACAGCACTCCAAGCTGCCGCATCGTAGACATCCATAGGTGGGGCGACATTAGCCTTGGCCGACTCCACAAAGGAATTGATTACGAAAAAATCCATCCCGCCATGTCCTGCATCCAGAGCATATTCCCCATACTTTTTCCAGAGGGGATGGTCATATTTTTGTAACCATTCATCGGCCTTGTCCCATGTATGCTGTTCTGATTCTCCTTCGATATAGATTCGGTTTCCGTCTACCTCCCATAATCCTTTTGCCCCTTGTACCCTAAAACCAAGGGAATAAGGTCTGGGCAAATTACAGTCATGTGTGATAATGATAGTTTCGCCATATGCCGTGTTAATGGTAGAAGTAATGACATCACCTTGCTTGAACTTTATTTTGGCGTTGGGATGGTTTTCCCCACCGACATCTACAATATAGTTGTGCAGACCAATGGCTTTTGTGGCATGAGAGGTCATCGAAACAAAACGATTTCCCCTATTGACATTGGCCATAACCGCCACGGGGCCTAACCCATGGGTAGGGTAAACATCCGCATTTCGTTTTACGGAATGTTCGGTTCGCCATTTGGATTCCGAGATTCCCTTTTCCCCAAACTCCGCTCCCTTGCCATACGCTGTTTTACCATCATTGAACTTTACGAACCTCAAATCATGTTGATAACCACATCTAAAATGCACCAACTCGCCAAAAACGTTTTGTTCTACCATGTTCAAAACAGCCAAAATATCTCTACGGTAATTCACGTTTTCCAAAATCATCATATGGGTGCCGGTCTCTTCGTGGGTGTTGACCAAATCCCAACATTCTTCCAATGTGTTGGATGCCGAAACTTCAACACCAGTATATTTCCCTGCTTTCATGGCATCTACGGCCATTCGAGTATGCCATAGCCAAGGGGTGGATATAATAACGGCATCGACTTCTTTCAGTTCCAGTAAGTTTCGGTAATCATACTCGTTTTTTCCAAATATCTTAACGGATTTACCGCCGGCCTTATCTATTAAATCGGATGCGATTTTTATTCTAGCCGCATCAATATCACATATGGCAGTGATAGTAACATCCTTACGTAATAAAAGGTTGTTCAAATGATTCGTACCCCGTAGCCCGACACCGATTAGCCCTACTTTCAATTTTTCGTTGGTACCGAACATTCCATTAGTGAAACTTGGCGCCAAAAACAATCCAGCTCCCATGGCTGAGGTTTCTTTGATAAATTTTCTTCTAGAATTCATTTGATGAAATTTTAAGTAAGATATTCATTTTGGCACTTTTAAAACGCTGGCTGTCCCGTTTTTTAAACTAAACCGTTATTTTTGTGGCTCACAATCAACATAAAACATGACACTACTTTTAATGGCCGCTGGTAGCGGTAGCCGATACGGAAAACTAAAACAATTTGATGATTTAGGCCCCAAAGGAGAATTTTTGATGGAATTTGCCATGTACGATGCCATTAAAAATGGTTTTGACCATATTGTGGTCATTACCAAAAAAGACAATGTTGCTTTTTTGAAGGAACATCTTTCCAAAAGATTAACTGAAAACGTACAATTGGATGTGCTGGCACAGGAAATCGCTGATTTGCCCACCGGGGCAACTTTCACAGGCGAGCGGCCTAAACCTTGGGGTACCGCCCATGCCGTTTGGACCGCAAGGAATGTCATAGACCAACCTTTTTGTGTCATCAATGCCGATGATTTTTACGGGCAATCCGCTTACGCAAACGCCGCCACGTTCATTAAAGAATACCCGCAAGAAGACCATTACGCCCTTGTGGGATATACCTTAAAAGACACACTTTCTGAACACGGATCGGTATCTAGAGGTGTCTGTAAGACCAATGGCGACAACTTAATATCAGTTGATGAGCGCTTAAAATTGGCCCAGGAAGGCGAAAAGGTAGTCGATGCCGACTCTGGAATGGAATATACAGGGAACGAACTGGCCAGTATGAATTTCTGGATATGTCGCCCCTCTATTTTTGAAGTTATAGAAAAAGAGTTCAGAGCGTTTTTGCAAGACGAACATATGATAAAAACCAGTGAACTTTATATCCCCAAGACCATACAAAACCTATTGCAAGAAGGCAAGGCAAAGGTAAAGGTCCTCCCTTCCAAAGACAATTGGTTTGGGGTAACTTATGCCAGTGATCGTGAAATGGCGGTGAAGAGCTTACAGCAAAAAACCAATGAAGGCCAATATATATCCCCTTTGTGGCAAAACCAATAAATGAATCAGTTCAATGTGGAACGGTTACAATCCGTTTTGAATTTTTTTTCCGTTCCGAAAAAAAAGTATCGTTTTAAGCCCATTACCAATGGTTTGATAAACGATACTTTTTTTGTTTTGGAAGGCGATAAAACCTTGTACATACTTCAAAAAATAAACAACTCTGTATTTAACGATATTGAAGGCATGATGAGCAATATGCAAAATGCCCTTGTTCATTTAAAAGATCAGGATTATAAAGCATTGGAACTTATACCGACCCTTGATAAAAAAAGCTATCATTTCCAGAATGGTTTTTGGCGGTTGACGAGCTATATAGAACAGAGTGTTACTTACAATACTACGAGCAGGGTAGATGTTGCCTTCGAAGCAGGTAAAATCATTGGGAAATTTCATTCGCTATTGGCCAAAGTGGATATGGAAAAATATGTGGACACCATTCCCCATTTTCACGACCTAGAGTTTCGGGAAGAACAGTTTAAAAAATCGATTTTAGGGGCAAAAAAACGAAAATTACAAACGGCCAAAACCGCTATTGCATTTGTAAATGAAACGTTTGAGTATATTGGGTTGGCCAAAACCGAAGAACAACCCTTGCGGATATGCCATAACGACACCAAATTAAACAATATTCTTTTTTCAAAAGTGGATGATACGGCACTTTGCTTGATAGATTTGGATACGTTGATGAAAGGATGTTTTTACTATGATTTTGGGGATGCGGTTCGCACCATTGTCAATACCGCACCCGAGGATGAAACAGATCATAGCAAAATTATTTTTGAAACAGCGCTGTTCGAGGCTTTTTTAAAGGGACTTTCTGAAAATGCTTCATTTCTTACGAAAAATGAGATAGCCTCAATGCCTTTCGGCGTTATCGTGATGCCTTTTTTACATGGCCTACGTGCACTTACCGATTATTTAAACGAAAATATATATTATAAAGTCAGCTATGACAATCAAAATCTGGATAGGGCTTTAAGCCTTTTTGACTTTACCAAGAAAGCCATTGCAAATACGAAGTATATGAAGGCCACTATTACCAGAACATTTATATAATCAGATTTTAGCTAAAAAGTCCTTCTGACGCTTAAATCAAAATAGTTTTCGCAAAAGATGATGTTGAAAAGCATCCAATGAGCAGGTTACAATACATGTTCTCTCGATTCTTGTTTAAAGTATTGGTTTTTTGCTAGGAATAATTATTGAACTTGAGTTCCCCTACACAGATTATCATTATATTTAAGTAGTACTTACTAAGACTTTTAATATGATGAACACTCTAGATTTGGCCAATGAGCATAAGCTAATTTCCCAACTTTTTAAATGGCCCACTTCCTCCGAAGAATGGGAGGAATATAAACTGAGCGAGGAACAAGTCGCCCATTTTCGTGAATATGGTTACGTATCGGGTATTCGATTATTGAATGACGAACAAATTCAAGCATTAAGAGAAGAGCTTGAAGAAATAGTAAACCCCAATCACCCTGGACACCATTTGTTTTATGAGTTTCACAGCAATGAATCCAAGGATTCCAAATCAAGACTTTTTCACTCTTTGGGCCATTGGCGAATTACAAAAGGATTTCATGATGTTTTATGGAATCCGGCTTTTGTGATGGCCGCCCATCAGTTATTAGGGGAAAAATCCGTTCGTTTTTGGCATGACCAACTCTTTTACAAACCGGCCCATCATGGGGGCGTTGTGGCCTGGCATCAAGACTATTCCTATTGGACCCGCACCATAGCCATGCAGCATCTTACATGCTGGACCGGTCTGGACGATGCCACTACCGAAAACGGTTGTCTTCACTATATACCCAAAAGCCATACGTGGGGATTATTGGAAGCGCCCGCCCTAGCGGGAAATATGGACAGTTTATTGGAGTATTTGACCGATGAGCAAAAAGAAGGTTTTAAACCTGTTCCCATTGAACTAAAGAAAGGACACGCTACTTTTCACCATCCCCTATTGGTACACGGTTCCTATGAAAATAATTCTGAAAGAAGTCGTAGGGCGTTTGTCCTCAATGTATTTGCCGATGGCACCTTGAGTAATACCGATGACGAACTTTTGGCGGGTGTACCCAAAATTGCCAAAGGCAGAAAAATGGAAGGTAAGTTTTTCCCCTTATTGTACAAGGCTGGATCAACAGTTTAAAACTATTTGTTCAAACTTGACCGAAAACAAAAAAAACTCTCAATTAATTGAGAGCTTTCGCGGTCTGGACGGGACTCGAACCTTGCTTAGCGAGCCCAGTCGCTGTGGCGTTTGCGCCAAATATCTTCATTTATGTTGACGATTTGTGACCTATTTGCTAATGATTGATAGCTCAACTTGTTTTCGTCTGTGCAAATATAAAAATTCTTTTCAATTGATACCATTTGGTATGAATTAATTTAAATAATAAGGGAGTTTATTTATCATACAATATACCCGCAATTTAAACTCGTAAAATACTTCCATCAAAAGACTACGGCATAAAGCCAACGCTTCATCCCATACTTATTTATTCCGTTTCCTTTTGAGCCAAGATTTTATCTTCCGTTTGGTTCCTGCTTAAATATTGTTTAATCTAAAATTTGAGTATTATGACAACAAAAGCAAGTACCACAAAGAGAAGAAGTAGAGCGAAGACTGCTGTCACTTCTAAATTAAACGGAAATCCGGTAAAGCTGGAAATTCAGAACCTTCCCATCGGCAAAATTAAGGCTGACCCAGAACAGCCTCGAAAGACCTTTGACGAAAAACATTTGGAACAACTTTCCGAAAGTATCAAATGGCACGGTGTACTTCAACCGATAACGGTACGGAAATCTGGAAAGGATTTCATCATCGTGATGGGCGAAAGAAGATTTCGCGCAAGCAAAATGGCGAATAAAACAACCATTCCGTGCATTGTCAGAGATTATGAGAACAATGAAATTTTGGAAGTTCAGATTATCGAAAACCTGCAACGACAGGATGTTGAGCCTACTGAGGAAGCTGAATCAATAGCTTACCTGAGCGAGAGGTATGCACCGACTGAAATTGCAAAACGACTGGGCAGAACGGACAACTTCATTCGACAAAGATTAAAATTGGCAGGTCTAATAGATGGCTTTAAGCACTTTGTTCGCAATGGTGAAATGACGATTTCGCTGGGTGTTGGTGTTGCACTCTTTGCACCGGAAGAACAGTTAATGATGTTGGAAACGATGGGCGATGATTTCAATGCCCATCAAGTCAACAGGATGATTAAAGACCAGACCTACGACTTGGAAAAGGCATCTTTTGATGTAAGCGATAAGAAGTTGGTGCCGAAAGCCGGGTCTTGTGTAGAATGTCCGTTCAATGCGGCCAATCAAGGCAATCTGTTCGGTGAGGGTAAAATGGTCTGTACAAAATCAGCTTGTTTTGAAACGAAGAAAAGCAAGTCCTTCCTGAATCTAATTGAAAAATCCAAGAAAGAGAATGTACTACTGATTCCTGAAATACGACAGTATTGGGCAGACGACGAAAACAATCAGCTCATTATTTCACAGTTGGAAAATAATGGCTTGAAGGTCTATCTACTTGATGATGTCGAAATCATCGAAAATCCGATTAAGCCGACAATTGAGGCCATTAAGAAAGAGTACCAACATTACGATTATTCCGAGGACGAACTGAATGGCGAACTTAAGGAAGCGATAGAGGACTATAATAAAGAATTGGAAGCATATAATTCAGCCAAAGAAAATGGATTTGCGGATGGTATCGTTTTTCATCCTGAGACTTACCAAAACAAGGAAGTGTTTGTCAAGGTGATTGAGAAATCAAAAGATAAATCAACTGAGTATTCAGCACCATTGGCCAATAGGAAAATGGCGGATTGTACACCTGAAGAACAAATCATCAAAATCAATGAACGTGAAATCCGCAAAAAGCATATTGAAAACAATAGGCAGTTTGAGGAAGTGGTGCAGATGATTCGTGAGACCAAATACATCGATACGAAGAAGACACTTTCAACAGACGAAATGGTGGCATTCTCGATATCGCTCTTTGAAAATAATGTGGATTATATGAGCCAACAAAAGTATTTCTCAAAGTTCTTGGGCGACACGTCCAAAATGACCAAAGTTGAAATGGTCGAGAATTTCAAGAAGAAATTTAAAAAGGAAATCTTTCATAAATTAATTCGATATATGCTCACCAAGCAAGTGCATTTTGGCGAGAGCAATCACGTGAATAACCTGACGAACATTTCATTCTACAATTCGATGCAAGGATATTACAAATCCAAAATTGCAGACATTGAGAAGAACTATGCTGAGAAAAGAAACAAGCGTGAAGCACGTTTGAAAGAGCGTATCGCAATTCTTGAAAAGAAAATTCAGGAACTCAACGATTAGCTTTTGTTGTTCGAAGGAAGGGTCAGCATTCGTGCTGGCTCTTCTTTTTTTAGATAATCCTTCAATAGGAAAAGGGTGTTCAGCGGGAAAATAATAATCAATCAATAGTTAGCGCAAAGGTAAACTCGTAAAATACACCCATCAAAAGACTACGGCATAAAGCCACTTCTTCTTCCCTCGCTCATTTATTCCGTTTCCTTTTGAGCTGTGATTTTAACTTCCGTTTGGGTGCTGCTCAAATATTGTTTAACTAAAATTTCAGCATTATGGAAGACGTATCCAAAAACCCAGAGATTTCCGTTCAGGAAGCAGAAGAGCACTACCAAGCAAGCAAGAGCAACTATTGCATTGAAGGTGGCGAAAGCCATCTGACGTACTATCGCGACAAGTATCCTCAGCACTATGCGATGTTACTAAATAATGTTTCACCTAAAACCTGAGAAAATGGAAAACTACACAACATCACAGCTCGATTTTGGGTTTGATTGCCCACCATTACCAGAAAAAGCAAAGGCGCAGAAATCCAGCAAAACGAAAAACAAAGATTTCGTTTTCGACCTTATGGATTTTATGACCAGTCCAATTATCGTTTATGAGTCTGCTTGGAAGGATAGCATCCCTGAGGATATGATGAAAAACGTTAAACTTTCCCGACTTCTTACTAATTTACAAATGGAAGAAATGGCATCCCATACCGAAGCCCTGGTGTATATGATGCCAAGGACATTCGAAGCGCCATTGCCTATGGAATGGGTGAATATCTACACTTGGCTGGGATTGCAATATGCTAAACAATTCAAAAGTAAAGAGCAATTGAAAGTTGTTTCAGATATTGCACCAAAGGAACTTTCTGATTACGAAAAAGGTCTTTTGGATAACCTGAGACGATGGATTTATGACCAAAGACGAAAAGCGTTGAAGGTAAGGTTGAAAGATACTAGGTTGATGGCTATTAAAGATTACAAAAATGAACAAAAACTCTTTTTTAAAGATTAGATTTTCCTAAATTCAAATTGAATTATACTTTTTGGATGGTTCATTTTAAATCAAAATCAGTTTTACTAATACCACTCAGCACATTTCCCTGCATTCCGTTACTCTTCATTCCGGGAAAAGAGTTGCACTACAATCATCTTGGACATAATCCCCAATTTCAGCTTTCCATTCCGTTAACCCTTCCCGCTACGCTGGGAAGGTGAACCTGTCCTGAGCACAGTCGAAGGGCTACATTCCCGAGTCAAAATTGTGGATTAAGTCTGCTTTGCGTTGTACTAAAATGGAGGCTTCATTTCTGTGAGGCAATGAGATAACATTATATTTGTTACAGATATAACAAATTGTAAGCAGTTAAACTTGGTAATTTTAAAAGTAACTTCAAAATGACAGAATACTCAGTATCTCAAGGATTATGGACACAGGAACTATTATAATCATAATTCTACTCGCTATTGGCTCAATTCAAGGATTGATTTATGGATTTATCCTAATTAAATCGACTGAATATAATAAGTTGGCCAATAGAATATTGGCAACAATTCTACTTTTACTCTCTTATCGTCTTTCTATCCAAATAATGCGGTTATTTGGTTTAGGATATTATGATAGTTGGTATTACATAATGATAGACATAAGTTGGGTCTACGGTGCGCTTATCTACTTTTACACAAAAGCACAGACGCAGACTAATTTTAAGTTTAAAAGGAAAGATTGGATACATTTTCTTCCTGTTGTTGTTCAAATATGCTGTAGTGTTTTTGTGAGACTTCAGAATTTATATTGGGACGGTACAAAAGAAAGCTTGTCGTGGTTAGGCTATTATGGTTATGTAGTATGGATGAACAATTCGACTATCTACATAGTGGCAAGTATTTTAATTATCGTTTACGCCTACAAATCTCAAAAACTGTTGAATTCAGTAAATGAAGAGATTAACATTAGTACTACTAAATTGACTTGGATTAAACGTATCGTAAAATCATTTTTGGTTTATTTTTCCTTGGTTTTAATTGTTCTTTTAATTGACTTACTTGTCTATAAATCTTTAAATAACGGTTCTTATTTTTACTTCACACGGTTTTATTATTATCCTTTTTTTGTTGGTATAGCAGTTATGACTTACTGGATAGGATTAGAGGGGTTTGCCAGAAGAAACGACCCTGAGCTTACCATCAAGACTATGATGAATCCAGACGAATTAGAACGACTCAAGTCCATTTCCAGAAAGCTTGAAAATGCAATGGAAAACGATAAGTTATTTAAAGACCAAGAGCTTTCACTCAATAGTATTTCAGAGCAGTTAAATATTAAACCGTACCTCATTTCAAAAAGCCTCAGTGAGGTTTACAATAAACGATTTAATGACTTTGTAAATGAATACAGAGTAAAAGAAGTGCAATCACTTTTGCTAAATTCCAATAATTCAAAATATACTTTACTCAGTATAGCTATGGATGCAGGTTTTAATTCAAAGTCTTCTTTTAACCGTGCTGTTAAAAAGCAACTCGGCATTTTACCAAGCGAATTAAAGGGTAAAAAATAAGGTGTCAACTCTCATAATGACACTATTTTAATGCACCAAATAGGTTTCAATTCGCCATTTGAACCTATTTTTTGGTGTCAATAGTATAGGTTTGTATTAAATAAAAAAATCTATAAAAAATGAAAATTATTTATGTGCTGCTATTTAGTTTGTTAGTGCCAATACCCGATAATATAAAAGCTCAATCCACAGATATTGACTTAAATGTATTAGTTGGTCAATGGAAAATCGATATGAGCCCACAGGATAAAACAGATGGAAATTTCGCTATGATGAATATCACTAAAATTGAAGGCTACACTTTCAAAGGCGAATTTTATCGAGAAGGTGTAAAAATCAGAAATGCGCAAATCAATTCGCAACTAGGTGTTATTTATGGTGCCTTAGTTTCAGGTGATAACTCAGGTATTTATAATACGAGTTTCTATTATAAAGATGGTATGTTGCACGGTACAACGCATTCTGTAAATAAGAATTTTTTAGCAGTTTGGACAGCAACAAAAAGTTATTAAAAGCATATGAAATCTAATCTATACTTAATTGCCCTTGTTTTTATTTTAATGAGTTGCAAATCAACACAAAAGAGAGCAACAGAATTTGTTCCGACTTTTTCAGTTTCTACAAAAACCACACACAAAATACCGGAAGGACAAGACTATACTTTTGGGTATCTAGAAGTTCTTGAAAATAGAAATTACACGAATGGAAAAACGATAAAACTTCCCGTCTATATTTTTAAAAGTCGAAGCAAAAACCCAAAGAAAGACCCAATCATCTATACAGTGGGTGGACCAGGTTCTACAACGATGCCCACCGTACAGTATATGAACTACTATAAGTATCTTGACGACAGAGATTTTATCCTCGTAGAGCAACGGGGAAACTACTACGCACAACCTCATTTGGATTGTCCCGAATGGTCAAAAGCGATTTACAAATCCAATCTACCCAATTTTAACGCTGCCAACCACGATGCACTTTTCGAAAAAGCTGCAAAAGATTGCAGGGAAAGGCTAAATGCCGAGGGAATTGATTTAAATGGCTACAACACCAATGAAATTGCTGCTGATATCAATGACTTGGTAAATGTTTTGGAAATCGAGGAATATAATCTACTGACCATTTCATATAGCACGAAAATAGCCCAAGTCTTAATGCGGGATTATCCAAATAAAATTAGAAGTGTTGTAATGGACTCACCACTTCCATTGGAAGTCAACTATGATGAAGAGAGCATCCAGAATCTTTTAGAATCAATTAACACATTGTTTTCAGATTGCGAAAGCGATAATAATTGTAATACTGCATATCCGGACATAAAGAATAGGTTTAGCGAATATTTAAAGGAAAGAACAGAAAATCCGTTAGTGGTTGAAGTAGAAAATCCGAAAACTGGAAAGACCCAAACCTTTTATTTGAAAGGCAAAGATTTGATTACTGTTTTCACTTCTGCTTCAACTGGAAGTGTTCCAAACGTTCCATATGAGATTAACAAACTATTGGTCAATGATTTGACTTCCGTAAAAGAGAAACTAAAATATTTATTTCAGGAACCAGGAAGTGGTTCTGGATTAGGAATGCGCCTTTCTGTATGGTGCGCAGAAGAAAACCCATTTAATTCTATGGAAAAAATAGAAAGCGAAACAAAAAAATATCCAGAAGTAAAAGGATTGTCGCCTGCCGTTTTTGATAATGAGATTTGTCAAATATGGGGTGTTAGAAAAGTACCGGAAATTGAAAATCAAGCAGTCAAAAGTGATATACCTGTTTTATTTATAAATGGCGAATATGATAACGAGACACCAATGAAATGGGCAGAATCAATGTCTAAAAACTTCAAGAATAGTTATCATTTAATTTTTAAAGGTTGGAAACATACACCAACAACAAATTGGGATAATAATTGCGCTATGGTAGCGGCAAACCACTTTTTCAACAATCTCAACGAAAAACCGATTCCTGATTGTTTCTCTAAAATTGAAAGCCCAATATTCAAAACAGAATAGATAATTGGTAAAAGGAACTGTATCAACAAGGTCAATTTCAGTCAAAACCCCTCAGCACATTCCCCTTTCATTCCACGCTTACCTGCCACAAAAGGCAGGCAAACACTTCATTTCGGGAAAAGAGCTTCACTACATTAGTCTTGGACACAATCCCCAATTTCAGCTTTCCATTCCGTTAACCCTTCCCGCTGCTCTGGGAAGGAACACTACATTCCCGAGCCAAAATTGGGAAAAGAGTCCGCTTTTTTCATCGGAAAGCCATCACTTCGGTTTTATTAACAGGATTTTCGGTGCGGTCTTCTTGAGCCCTCACTCGAAAATCCCTAGAAACCAAACCGCTGTCTTACACATTTTAAGGGGTTTATAATGGATAAAGCCTTTGTTGTTTTTCGGGTCGTCGAAAAACAGGCAGTGCATAACCAATTCTAGATTAAACCCAGCCACTCATTTCGCTTAACTGTCGGTACGCTCAAATCGTAACCGGATTTAAAAGAATTGCTAATGCCCTTATGGAACTTGTCAAGACTGTACAAAGTTTTAGTGAAAAATAAGGCATCTACTTCCTTGAAATCTAATACCTGCTTTTAAGCAGGCAAGATTCACTACGTCGCAAACACACCTGATTTATTCCCTAAAAGTCTTGACAAAACCCACTCTATCCATTGTGCGATGCACGAAAGAAAAGAACAAACACCCCTTAAAATTTAATCTGAATTGAAAAGGGAAATATTAATCAAGCCTGTAAAGGGCATTTAAAACCATTTAGTTATGAGTACTATTAGAAATCACGTACAGTTGATTGGAAACGTTGGACAAGAGCCAACCATCACGAACCTTGAAAGCGGTAAGAAAGTAGCCCGCTTCTCACTCGCCACGAACGAGTATTACAAAGACAGTAAAGGCGAAAAGCAAACAGACACCAACTGGCATACCGTTGTGGCTTGGGGCAAGACCGCTGAAATCGTTGAGAAATATGTCGAAAAAGGCAAAGAAGTTGGGATTACGGGAAAACTAAAGACCCGAACCTACACCACGGACGATGGAAACCAACGCTATGTTACCGAAGTGGTAGCCGATGAAATCCTTTTACTTGGAAGTAAGAGCGATAAGTAAACCTAGAGATTAAAGAGGGCGTAACCGTCGAAAGATGCGCCCTCTTTTTTCATTATTCAAATCTTAAAAATTAAAACAATGAAAGCACAAGTTAACGAAATAAAAGAAAATTTACAGACGTTTAGCGGTACTGATTTCTTCTACCAAATTCCGCTTTTAAAAACTCGTTTTACGGATGGATTGAAATATCTATCGGAAGTAGCAGAATGTTTTTGGCTTATTACGGATGCTTCCGTAATTGCAAAAAGTCTGATGAACCGAAGCGAATTTATCACTATCGATTTTAAAAGGTTGCCCGAAGAAAGACAGGATTATTCGGGTTACGAAGCCGAAATAATTTACAGCGATGGGAACGATAACATTTTAAAAAAACACGGCTATCGTGCTACCGATTTTCCACTTGATGAACTGCGGTTGTTTTTTGTAAATGATACGCTGATGTTACCAAGTGAATATTAAAATCTATCGCTATGGTATATCTCAATTTTACAGACTTGAGCGAGGAAGCTCAAAACCGACTTTTGGAAACGTCCAAAGAAGATGTGAAACGAAAATTTGGGGATAGCATTCGCAAATACGTAAAAGAAAATTATGGCTGTTTTGATACGTTGATAGAGGAAGAAGCACTTAGAAATTTATATTCCTATACCTACGTTTTCAATATATAGTTTTCAGCAAAAATGAATCAAGCACCTCTAAAATTTCAGAGGTGTTTTTGTGTATAATTAAACCTACATCAAGAAAAAATTACTATCTTTATTTCGCTGAAATTCAGCATTTAAAATAAAGTAAGGTTATCCACTTTTCGACTTTCGCCGATACCCTTACACATCGAAAAATAACATATCGGAAAATCATTTTCCCTGAAAATGGCAATTGGCTTTTTAGCCGGATTGTATGGATTTTCGTCACGCTTGCGCGTGACGAAAAGGAATAGCAAGAGGGTAACGGGCTGCGCCGCGTTACATATTCCATTTTCATTTTAATCCATTGATATTTAATTAGTTAATAACAATCAGGATTTAAAATTTCCAACAATTTGCGTCAAATAGTCTTGGAACACCAGTAAACAGGGATGGATTTACGTCAAATCTTTAAAAAAGCGAAAGGAAATGGATTCATTCATCACTATCAGGTTCAAACGAAAAACTGCCAAGCGGTTTCAGGAATTTTCCAAAATGCATTTTAAAACGCACACCGAAGCGATGGAAAACATCCTTGATTTCTTTCTCTATAACGAAATTTCCCCAAGGGAAAAATTAGGACCAACCGGACGTACTATCGAGGCTAAATTGCTCAAAAGAATCAATGCGGTCATCGCCATAATGCGTGATGTAGAAAAAACCCAAACCAAACCTACGGTCGCAATGTTGCAATCCCTTTTTGTGATGGAAGAACCTAACAAAAAGCCATTGATAGTTGAAAAGAAATATGCCGAAGAAAAGAAAGAAGTACGCTTTCGAGAAAGCGATAACCCGAACAATCAACTTTGAAATTTCCAGCGATGTACATCACAATAACACCCCAAAAGATGGGCGGTAATTTTTCCAAAAGTTCGGCAGATTTTGTTGGGTATTTAGAGAAAGAAAATCAAGGTCTGGAACAACAGGATATGGAACATTTTTTCAATCAATATGGCGATGAGATTTCTGCTGAGGAAGTCATTAAGGAAATTGATGGGAATACCGCAAAACTGGAAAAACACGAACCAAGATTCTACTCAATTACCGTGAGTCCTTCAAAATATGAATTGCAAAAACTTCAGAACAGTAGCGAAGATTTAAAAAAATATACTCGTGAACTGATGAAAGATTATGTGGCTTCATTCAATAGGGAAATCAAAGGGAGACCTGTTAATATCGATGACATAAAGTACTATGCAAAAATAGAGCATCAACGCACCTTCAAGGGAACAGATTTTCAGGTAAAAGAGAACCAACCGTATGCCACCAAAATTCTTCAGCTCAAAACCGAAATCCGAAACGTTCAGGAAGGACGAGCTGAAGGGAATATTAAAAGGATGAAAAAGGAAATCGCCAAACTGGAATACCAAGCACCACATCATCAAAACGGAAAACGCATTGTCCAGGGAATGCGAAAAGATGGAAACCAGAGCCATATCCATATTATCGTGAGCCGTAAGGATGCGTCCAACAGATTCAGCTTATCGCCAGGAAGCAAATACAAAGCATCCGACGTGAAGTTGAATGGGCAAACCGTAAAACGAGGATTTGACCGAGATGAATTCTTTAATAATGCAGAAAAAACTTTTGATAAGACTTTTGGCTATAAACGAAACTTTGCCGAGACCTACAAAGCCCGAAAGGATTTTGTAAAAAATCCCAATCTCTATTTCGCTGCCTTGATGAAATTACCAGCTAACGAAAAGGCCTTGGCTTTCAAAATGATAGCAAAGACCGGATTGCCGATAGTGCCAAATATTCCAGTTAGTCAAACACAGATTGCACTTCGAGTTCTTAAGCGGTTGAGACGTGGTGCTGAAATAGCAATTAAATCGAGTTCCATAGGAATATAAAAGTTATGCAGATAGATGACCTCATAACGACACTTTCAATTATTGGTCTGGCCAGTATTGTTTTCTATGCGATGTTTCGGGTAAGTAGGTACGCATTCATCGTTAATTTTCTGGTGCTTGGTGCGATGGTGTTTTACTTAAACAAGGAAAATGCATTGACTCTTATTGCCCTATATCTGGTTTGCCCTCTCATATTAATTAACATAGGAATGTACGTGTTCCTGCACAAAACGGATAAACCTAAAAATGGCGATAGCAAATATCAGGTCAGCTTTGCCACCACCAAAGGAAATTTCAAATTGGATAACATCAAACGAGGTGCATCCATAATCGGTTCCGCTGGAAGTGGTAAGACCGAAAGCGTTGTGTACGGATTTTTGAAACACTTCCAGAAAGAAGGGTTTTGCGGAATTATCCACGACTATAAGGATTTTGAACTGACCGAAATGGCGTATCCACTTTTCAAGGATAGCGATATTCCGTTTAAGGTCATTTCCTTTGATAAAATCATCCATAGGGTAAATCCTATTGCCCCACGCTATTTAGAGAACGAGGAAAGCGTTAATGAGGTATCGCGGGTATTAATCGAGAACCTTTTAGAACAAAGAGAAAGCGGAACAACTGGCACAACAAAATTCTTTAATGATGCAGCTGAGGGATTGATTGGTGGTTTGATTTGGAAATTGAAAACTGACTATCCTAAGTATTGTACGCTACCTCATTTAATAGCCATTTATCAATTGTTGGACACCGATAGTCTTATACAGTTTTTGGAAACCAATACCACTTCACGAGCGATGGCAGATGCTTTTATTAGTGGTAAGGATTCGGATAGGCAGACCGCAGGTGTAAAAAGCACCCTGGCCAATGCGCTAAAGCGAATTAGCACACAACGCATTTTTATGGCATTATCGGCAGATGAAGTGCCGTTAAATATAAATAGTGAAGATAATCCTGCAATCATTTCCGTAGTGAATAATCCAAAATATGAGACTTCTTATTCACCCGTAATTGCCACTATAATTCATACCATTACCAAACAAATGAGCGTACGAAATTCTAAATCATCATTCTTGCTAATGGAAGAAGCGCCTACCATTCGATTATTGAATATGCATCGCATTCCTGCAACTTTGAGAAGCTATGATATTGCCACTATCTACGTAATGCAAGATAAAATTCAGAATGATATGATGTATGGTGATAAGGCAAGTAAAGCTATTTTAAGCAATTTATCTTATCAGTTTTTCGGAAAGGTCAACGACCCAGACACAGCAAAATATTATGAGCGTTTTTTTGAAATAATCAAGGATCCAACTAAAAGTATTAGTCGTGGTCATAATCTAGATTTTGATACACGAATTACAACAGGCGAAAAGGAAATCCCCAAGATTAGAGCAAACATATTTTTTAGATTGAAACAGGGCGAGTTTATAACCTATGCCGATGGGAAAGATAAGAAGGTACAGTTTAAGTTACAATCTATCAAACGAGAACTTCCGACAGAATCTAACCAGTTTTCTCAGGCAGATTTAGAGGCTAATTTTGAGAGGGTTTATGATGAAGTGCGGTCGATATTCAGATAAGATACTACTAACAGTCAAAAGCGAAAAAGCAATTTTCTTCTTACATTTTTTAACGGATTATTTTAACTTTAGCGTCATTTATTAAGAGGTTTTTCAAGATATAAAGTTGGTTGAAAAGTATGTTTTGTTGTCATAATTAATTAACCAAAATTGAAAGTATTATTTTAAAGATATGGGCAACGCAGTAGTTAAATATTTGAACCAGAACGGCACCTATTCTACAAACGAATTAGAGCTTTTAGAAGAAGCCCTTGAATACAAAACCTTAAACAAAAATGACTTCGTACTCAAAGCTGGCGAAATATGTGATAGTGTTGGCTTCGTTACCAATGGGTCTTTTTTCCAATACAAATATGATGATAATGGCAATACCATAGTTTCTGATTTTTACATTGAGAGTGATTGGGTCATCAATACAAAAAGTTTCACTTCACAAAAACCATCCGAGTACAATATTCAAGCTTTTAAGAAGTCTTCCATCTATTTCCTTTCCATCGAGTCCATCCACAGCTTAATTGCTAAATCCCAGTCCTTTTTGCAAATGGGGAAAGTTTTGGAAGCGGGCAATTCGAGTAACACATTTTTTAAAGACCTTAAAGCACCTGATGATAAATATGCCTTGCTATTAAAGGAACGACCTGAAATCATCAAGAGATTTCCACAAAAGCTCATTGCATCGTATCTTAATATAACACCAGAAACCCTCAGTCGGGTTCGCAAAAGGTTAAAGTGATTTCTTGATTTCAATCAAGTGTCAGCAAGACTCATTCCATTGATATTTGTTTTTAAAAATAAATCCAATGGAAAAACACTATTTCAAAAGTACAGGTATCTCACTTATTTCAGGTGCCTTGCTCATTATTCTAACAATGGTATTGCATCCTTCAGGTGGTAGCATTGAGCATATCATCAAAATTTCAAAGACCATCACCATCGCCCATTCCCTAGCCATTTTTAGTTTGCCCATATTGTTGTTTGGATTTTACGGACTTACATTAAGGTTGATGGACAAGTGGAAATTATCCTTTCTCGGATTCATCATTATCGCTTTTGGGCTTATTGCTGCAATGTTCGCCGCATTATTTAATGGCTTGACCTTGCCGTATTTTCTAAACCGATATGCTGATAGGTTAGAACAGAATATCGAAACCTTAAAGCCTATTACAAACTTCAGCTTTGCTGTGAATGTTCCTTTGGACTACATTTTTATTATCGCCTGTTGTTTGTCTATTTTGATATATTCACTCATTATCTTATTCGAAGGCAAGATGCCAAAATGGATTGGTTACTTGGGTATTTTCATAACACTCTTCTCGATTGTTGGTGGCTTAACGGATTTTGTCTTTACCAGTTTAACAGGCTTTAGAATATTCACGTTTAGTATTGCAGCTTGGGTTTTATCGAATGGAATCTGCCTCATAAAATTTGGTAAGGAAAAATGAAAATTCTAATATTCGGCGCATCTGGTTCCGGTACAACAACAATAGGAAAAGAATTCGCTAAAAGAACAGGCTATGCCCATTTAGATGCCGATGATTACTACTGGAAGAAAACCGACCCGCCATTTCGAGTAAAAATTCCCTTAGCCGAGCGCAATACAAAACTAAAGGCGGATTTTAACAATAATAAAAATGTAGTATTGAGCGGGTCAATGGTAAGCTGGGGAAAGGAATGGGAAACTTCTTTTGATTTGGTTGTTTTTATCGAATTGGATAGTGAAGAACGAATACAAAGATTAAGACAACGAGAAAGGGAACGTTATGGTAGTCGGCTATTAAGTGATGAACAAATCAAGCGAAATTCTGAGGACTTTTTGAACTGGGCGAAACAATATGAAAATCCTGATTTTGAAGGAAGATCACTTAAGGTTCATAATAACTGGATAGGGCTACTAAATTGCCGAGTGATGAGAATTGATGGGTGTTTAGAGTTAAACGAAAAACTTGAAAAGATTCTGAGTAATCTCAATGCTATATGATTACTTAGGAAAGCGATAGTGACTGATAGATTTTATAATTAAATTATGACTGAATACGGACATTACTTTAGTAGGACACCCAAGGAATTATATAGATTCTTGCTGCCTTTTGATGTAATAATGACCTCTCTTGAAAATTCAACCTTTTTTAGCCAGTTTTTCTGTAGCATTTTCTCTAAAAGAACTGCACCTAAATGTCCGGCGAGATGTACTCTACGTTCTGACCAATCGAGACATTGTCGTGTTAACGGTCGGCGACTTTCTACAAAACTTACTTTTGAAATATCTAGCAACGACAACCATTTCCATCCTGTTTCAGTGACAGAATATATGTTTTCAGAAGGGATTAAAAATCCTCTTTCAACCAAAGTGTCGGTCATTTTCACGCCAACATAACCTGCAAGATGGTCATAACAGGTACGGCAATACCTCACACCAATTTTAGGTGGCTCATCCAATGTGGTAGCTGACGATTTATTAGCTAAACTTGCCAATGATTCAACTACATAAGCAACTTCGGCATTTGCAAAAGAGAAGTATCTGTGTCTTCCCTGAACATCCACTTTTACAATATTACCCTTGAGTAATTTAGACAAATGGTTGCTAACAGAACTTGCAGATAAATCAGCGGTCAGTGCTAGTTCGCTTGCTGTGTATGCACGTCCGTCAAGCAAGTTCCACAGAATTTTAGCTCTTGAAGGTTCACAGAGTAATGAGGTGACTGAAATAAAATGGTTGCTTTCCACTATTCATTATAGAATGAAATATAAAGGTAGTAAATCTGTTTACTTTGTGATAAATTAAAACTGGTAAATGAAAGACATAGAAATTTTATTAGGGAATAAGCCCGGACAATTGGCCCTTATGGGCGAGACTTTAGGAAAAAACAAAATCAGTCTTGAAGGTGGTGGGGTTTTCAACAATGGAAAGAATAGCGTAGCCCATTTTTTGGTGGAGGATGCCGAAAGGGCAAAAAAAGAACTAGAAAATGCTGGAATCAAAGTCATAAAAACAAGTGATGTAATCATCCAGAAACTTAGACAGGATGTACCTGGTCAGTTAGGTGCTTTTTGCAGAGAGCTCGCAGATGCCAATGTTAATATTCTGACACAGTACAGCGACCATTCCAATCAATTGATTGTAGTTGTTGATAAGTATGAGGAAGGAAAACGTATTTCTGAAGCGTGGATGAAAAAATGGTGGAACAACGATGATTACGTGATATGAAAAAACAACATAATTATTCAGCTACCATTGAATGGACAGGAAATTTAGGCCGAGGTACTTTAAATTATCGGGCATTTGAAAGAAGCCATAGTGTTTCAGTAGAAGGCAAACCATATATGTTGTGTTCCTCAGACCCAGCCTTTAGAGGCGATAATACAAAGTATAATCCTGAAGAACTTTTGCTGGCCTCTCTATCATCGTGCCATATGTTATGGTATTTGCATCTGTGCGCTGAAAATGGTATTGTAGTAACCGATTATGTTGATAAAGCAAAAGGGACAATGCTTGAAAGTGTGGATGGAAGCGGTCGTTTTGAGACAGTCAACTTATACCCGAAAGTAACTGTTCTCGAGAAGTCTATGATAAAAAAAGCAGAAATACTTCATAAGAAAGCGAATGAAATGTGTTTCATCGCTAACTCAGTAAATTTTGAAGTGTTTCATCATCCCAAGATTTCGATAGAGGAATAATAAAAAAAAATGAAATCAGGCAACCATTCTTAAATTTATTACGTCTCTAATTGTAGAGACAAACACTAAAACCAACCAAACCAATGTTAGAAAACCCAAAAGTCAACATCAAAATCAAATTGGCAGCCCTTTGGGCATCTGTGACCTTTTGCTATCTCTATGGCGACTACTTTGAACTTTATACACCTGAAAAGGTGGATAGTCTTATTACTGGACAGAATATATTAGACAGTCCAACAAAACTATTGGTAGCTTCCATTATTCTGGCCATCTCTTCTGTAATGGTGGCGGCATCTGTTCTTTTAAAACCTAAAATCAACCGAATCTTGAACATCGTTTTCGGAAGTTTCTTTACGCTGATGATGCTCTTTATTGGATTCAACTCAATGACCGAATGGTATAGTTTCTATGTGTTTCTGGCCTTTGTGGAAAGCATCCTTACCTTTTTGATTGTTTGGTATGCCATTAAATGGCCAAAACAGCACGACAATGGATAAAGAAAAAGCAGCAAGAAACAAAACAGCACGTCTGGGTGGATTGCTCTATTTGCTTCTCGTCATTTGTGGTTTGGTTTATCTGGTATATGTACCGTCACAATTGATTGTTTGGGATAATGCCGAAACTACATTGGTTAACATCCAGAAATCCGAGGGTTTATTCAAGATTGGAATCCTTGTGGCCATTTGTTCATTTATCATCTTTATGTTATTGCCATTGGCTTTGTATAGATTATTGAGTCAGGTAAACAAAAAAGTCGCATTTTTAATGGTGCTGTTTGCGGTGGTCAGCGTGCCCATTTCTTTTGTAAATATTTTGAACAAATTCACGATATTGGACTTAGTTCAGAAATCTAAAGGTTCGGGTATTATTGACGTAATCCCGGCAGACCAGGTACTATTCCATCTTGAGCAGTACAGCAACGGACTTGAGGTGTTGCAGGTTTTCTGGGGACTTTGGCTTTTGCCTTTTGGATATTTGGTCTATAAATCGGGTTTTCTTCCAAAACTGCTCGGTGTATTGTTGATGGCAGGATGCTTTGGCTACTTGGTAACTTTTACTGGTGGATTTTTAGTTGAGGACTTCTCAAAAACAACTCTTTCGAGCATCATAGGTATTCCCGCTGCTCTTGGGGAAATTGGGATTGCGTTATGGCTTCTTATTTTCGGGACGAATAATATAGGGTATAAGAAAAATTAGTTGATTCTACAGAATTGAAAGGCAACTTCCCGATGATACCAAGCAGTTATCTCAAGCTAATTTTGAACGGGTTTATGATGAAGTGCGGTCGATATTTAATTAGCTTTTTATTTGACCCATAAGTTAAAAAATGGAGCAGAAGTTTTGGATAGTTATTGCATTTAATTATTTTTCGGTCTAATTAACTATTATTGATATTCAAATCCCATATTATACCTTCTCATTTATCGAAATACTTAGTCGATATAATATATCATAGGGATTTCCAACCAGCTCACAATAAAGATAGATACCTGCCTGACGGTACTATTAATATAGTATTTGAATTTACAGGCACACCTAAATACATCTACAAAAAAGGCACAGACGAGAAAATTCAAGAATGTAGAGACGTATGGTTCTCAGGGGTTCAAAAGAATTTTTTAACTATAAGCTCAGAAAGTGAAGAAATGATGGTGATTGTGTTTAAACCAGGTGCTGGTTTTCCATTAATTCACAAATCAGTTTCCGAATATACAGATAAGGTGATACAGGCGGAAGGAGTTTTTGGACCCAATATTAAGCAACTCTTTGAAACTTTAAAGGAATCCGAAAAAACTGAAGAGAAGTTTAAAATTGCAGAAAATTGGTTGGAAGAACAGTTGAGCGAAGATGATTTTTACACCAATATAATTCAATATGCCATAGACGCAATTGAAAATTCACCAACTCAAATTAATCTTAGCGAACTTTCAGATAAGTTGGGATATTCCCAAAAGCAATTTATCCAATTATTCAAAAAGTACGTAGGTATAACACCAAAACAGTTCCACAGAATAGTTCGCTTTAATGAAATTCTTACCGCAGTAGAGAATAAAGAAGAAATATCCTGGACCATAATAGCGGCAGATTGCGGATATTTTGACCAAGCACATTTTATCAAAGATTTCCAGTCTTTTTCGGGCATTAACCCTAAAAAGTATATTAAGGATATCGAGGACTTCCCCAATTTTTTACCAGTCAAATAGAACGTACTTCAAGCAGTAGGGTAAATTTTTTACAATTATTAAAGAGACGCTTCCCATTTCTTTGCGGTGTATTAATCATTAAATCAAATTTTTATGGAAACAATGTACATTAATCATATCGCAGTAGTAGTATGTGCGATATCAAACCTAGTAGTAGGTGCCCTATGGTATAGTCCGGCACTTTTCTATAAAGCGTGGAAAAAGGAAAATGGACTAACCGACGAGGATTTCAAAAACATCAATATGGGAAAGATGTATGGCATAAGTTTTATACTGGCTCTTATTATGTCTTACAATATGGCGTTTTTTCTTGGCGATTCAGAAACTGACTGGGTTTGGGGAATTACCGCAGGGTTCTTAACTGGTTTTGGATGGTGTGCTATGATTTTCGCAGCTATTGGCTTGTTTGAAAAGAAATCGTGGAAATACATTCTAATCAATAGCGGATATATTATCGTTTACTTTACATTAATAGGTTTCATTCTTGGAATCTGGAGATAATACAATTATGAAAAAGACACTTTATTTTATTCTAGCAACTACATTCAGTTTAGGGTGTAGTGCGCAACAGAAAATTGCATATAATGTTCTAGAGGATGCAGCAACTCAAGATTACGAAATCTACGTAATGGATACTGAAGGGAACAATAGTAAGAACATTTCCAATTCTAAATCTGTAGATTGGGTATATGATAGCTTTGGCGATAAAATTTACTTCCTTTCTGATAGAGGTGAATGCTTCCGGTGCTTCTATCTATATGAGATGGATTCTAATGGGAATAACCTCAGAAAAATTACAGATTTTAAATTGGGAGATAGCTGGTTAAGCACAAGAAACGAAGGAAAGGAATTTATAGTAAAACCTGCCGAAGCGGAAGATGCATCATTCTACATTATTGATTCTAAGGGAACAATAATAGAAAAAATAAAAGTTGATTTAACCTATGCAAATGACCCAACCTTTTCACCAAATGGAGAGAAGATAGTTTTTAGAGGTAGCGATAAAAAATCACCGAGAGAACTTGGTTTTACAGACGCATTGTATGTAATGGATTTATCGTCAAAAAAGATGAAAAAAATCACTTCTCATCCTGATGAAAATGCTGGAAAGCAGTGGACAGGTTATTTGGCAGCAGCACCCAGATGGAGAGCAGATGGCAAAATATCTTTTGCCTCAAAGAGAGACAACAATTATGATATTTATATCATTAATCCTGACGGTACTGAAATGACATCAGTAACACCACTTGAGAATAACCAAGTTTATCATCATTGGAGTGCCGATGGAGAATTAATCTTTGAAGCTTCAATGAACAACCACAATGGCTATGAGCTATATAAGAGGACAAAAGATGGCAAAACTGTCCAACTAACGGAAGACAAAACAGAACAGTATGCACCGGTATTCGTTAACTCAAAGAAGTAATGGAAACTGTAGGATATTCTAAAACACCTCTTTCAAAGAAGCTGGGGATAAAAGAAAAAATGAAGCTACTTACGGTTAACGAACCACGACCATATAAAGAATTCTTTTTTGAATTTCCGGATGCTGTTATCATAAATCCAAAACTTGAAAACCAAAGCCTTGACCTTATCCATATTTTCATAAAAACCAGAACAGAGCTTGCTGCCATTGTCAACAGAATAAAACCGCTATTAAAAAAAGAAGGAGTCCTTTGGGTAAGTTGGCCCAAAGGCTCTTCTACAATTAAGACAGAACTTAAAAGAGAACCTATTAGAGATTATATCTTAAAAACTGGACTTGTTGACACTAAAGTGTGCGCAGTTGACTCGGATTGGTCTGGGCTAAAGTTTGTGTATCGTAAAGAAAATAGATGATTTATGATAAAAAAGAAAAGCAAAACAAATCCACTAATTGCACCCATTCTTATGTGCGTTTTTACCGTTTTCGCATTTAAATTTGATAGTGAGGAAATTTATTGGCTTTGGGAACAAAAAACCGTTGTTCATATTCTACTTATCCAATCGGCAATATTCTTCGGATGTTTTGCTGTTTACATTAAGATTAAAGGAAAAAACAGATAACAACTATAAACTTTCTTCAAAGCTCATATGAAAAAAATAGGATTAATAGGTGGTATGAGTTGGGAATCTACGCAAGTTTATTACCGAATAATAAATCAGTTGACCAGAGAGATTAAAGGGGGTCATCATTCTGCAAATTGTATTATCGACAGTTTGGATTTTGCAGAAGTAGAGAAATTTCAAAGTTCCAATAATTGGCAATCATTAAATGAAATGATGGCCAAATCGGCCAAAAATTTAGAACTTGCTGGCGCTGAATGCTTAGTTCTTTGTACTAACACAATGCACCTATGCAGTCCTTCGATAATCTCTCAAACTAACATTCCTTTTCTGCACATTGCAGAAGAGACTGGTAAAGCAATTTCTGAAAAAGGCTTAAAAAAAGTCCTTCTATTAGGAACCGATTTTACAATGAAAAGTCGGTTCTATTCAAAAATACTCAATGAAAATTTTGGAATAGAAGTGTGTATTCCAAACAATGAAGATAGAATAATAATTCATCGTATAATTTATGAAGAGCTAGTGTTTGGAATCTTCACAATACAATCTAAGATTAAATACATCCGTATTATAGAAAAGGCAGTTGAGCTAGGCATAGAAGGTGTTATTCTTGGATGTACCGAAATCCCTCTTCTAATTAAGGATAGCGATATTAAGTTACCTGTTTTTGACACTACATATATCCACGCAGAAGCTGCCGTAAAGTTTTCAATCACTCAATAATCACAGTCTGTCAAACCGGAATTTGCCATAGACTAAAGTAAATTTTTTACAATTATTTCTTTCCTGATAGCCATTACTTTGTTGTAAACAAAAACAAAAAGTACAATGGCAAAAACATCTTATCAAATTGAACAAGAATTTATCAATGATATAAATTCAATAACAGGTAACGACTTAAAATCCTGGTTAAAAATTATTGGGGAAACAAGCCTATCTAAACGCAATGAAATTTTGAACTGGTTAAAATCAGAGCATAATTTCAGACATCAAGATGCTTCACTACTTGCTGGAATCTATGTCAATGATGGCAAACCTGTCTATGCCGATTCAGGTGACCTATTAGAAAACCAGTTCAATAAGAAAGAACACCTAAGACCGCTTTATGATACTTTGATGGAAGCGATACTCAAACGACTTCCCAATACCCGTATCGAAGCAAAGAAAACTTATGTCTCGCTCAATGCGAAGCGAGAATATGCAGCTATCGGTATCAAGTCGAAGGAAATCCGCCTGGCAATGGATTTGGATGGTGAACCCAACGGTAGTGATTTTGTAAAACAAACCGGCATTGGTTGTATGCCACGGATTTCACATATGATAAAACTCAACCAGGCATCCCAGATTACGGACAACCTTTTGGATAAGATGGAAAAGGCGTATAAACGAATGGAATAATTCATCTGACTATGGAAACACAACTATTAGAAACCTGGCAAATTCAAAACCAGCTTAACCTCTACTTGCTTGAGAGTATAGACGAAGCAGATTTAGATGCTGAAATGACGAGTAAAGGACGCTCAGTTTTTAAGCAATTCGCTCACATTAATAATGTCCGATTGATGTGGCTTAAAGAAGCTGCACCAGAAATTTACAGTAGTGCGCACAAAATTGAAATGGACAGCAATCCATCTAAGGAACTGCTTCAAGAGACACTGGCGACGACAGGTGAACTGATATTGATGTTATTATCCAAAGGCATAGCCGAAAACCGTATCAAAGGTTTTAAACCACATCCATTGGCCTTTTTGGGTTATTTAACGGCACACGAAGCGCATCATCGAAGTCAGATAATAATAGCCCTTAAACAAATTGGAAAACCAGTTGGCAAAAAAATCGGTTTTGGATTATGGGAATGGGGCACTAAAATTTAAGAGTATGAGATATTTAATAATAGCCCTGAGTCTGCAAATTTTCATTTTCAGTTGCAACGCACAGATAAGACCCGAAAATGAAGTTTTAATCAGTGAAGGCATCAATTTCCCCATAACCGAACCTCATTTCGTGATTAACCCTAATAACGAACAACATTATCTCGTGGCTGCCATTGTCGCCACTGAACCCGAAGTGCTGGATTCCAATTTCCCAGCCAGCCATATCGTATTGTTTCAATCCTATGATGCGGGACTGACTTGGGTGGCAGAACATTTTGACGATAATGTTTCCCTGGGCGCAGACCCTTGGCTGGCATTAAACGATATGGGAACGGTGATTCTCTCGGCGTTGACCAAATTCAAGGATAAAAAACCTGTCTATTTAGCGACCTATACTTCTACTGACGAGGGAAAAACTTGGGAATATTCACAGAATTTTGGATTCGGGCACGACAGGCAATCTATGATTTTGAATCCCAAAACACAGGAATTTCTTATTGTTTCCAGTAAATATTTACAGGATGATAGAAACCGTCGTCGTAGTGGTTTGATGGCCATTCAACTGAGCAGTAAAGGTACATTTATGCGAAGCAGCACCTATCTGCACGGCAATGTAGATATTCAGATGAATATGCCAGTGATGACCACGGAAGGTGAATTGCTTATTCCCTATATCGGGTATTTATCGAACAATAAAATGTTGAAACAGAAGAATACTTGGTTATTACCTTCAGATAATTTTGGAAAGACTTTTCACGACCCTTTATTGATGTTCAATGCCACTACGGGTCACACTAATATCGTTATAGATACTACTTCAAATTTTAAAAACAGGATATATAGCCTAAAAGCATTAGGTGCATTCAGGGAATTCAAGGGTTTTGAATTGCTCTATTCCGATAACGCTGGGGAATCTTGGTCAGACCAAAAAAGAATCGGACAATCAACTGGTAAATCCGACTATATGCGCAATGCGAATATGGCTGTAAACAAGGATGGAACACTCGCTATTTTCTGGTATGACCGTAGAAATCATCCCGATAAAAATGATATCTACTTTACGGCTTCGACCGATGGCGGAATTACCTTCCTTCCAGAAATACGGATAACCAAAGTATCTACCATCCCAACAACAGATGCCAACGGTTGGACTGGAAAGCGCTGGGCTGTTGGCGGCGATTATTCAGGCATTCAGCCGTTATCGAACGGAAGTTTTCAAATTGTTTGGGCAGATAGCCGAAACGGATTCTATCAATTATTTACTAAAAATATAAAGATTGAAAAATGAAAAAGATAATCATAATACTCGTATTTATTCTTGTAGCCTGTAAGAACGATGATGATAGCCAAGGGCAATGTTTGGAACCACCTTGTGGTACCATAAATCCATCTGCAATAAACTTGACCGTATTTACCGAGATAGATGGACTGGAATCAATTACTGTTTTTTATGAAGGTGATTCGGAAGCTTTGGATTTAGATGGCCTCGATGTGGCCAACCAGGTTTTCTTTTCCTGCTGGCAGGAAGTTCAGACACTCGCTTTGAACAGCGCAACCATTGTTATCGCCGGTCAGGAAACAGATGTCGATAACATTGACAATAATGCAAATAGCAATTTGGTTTCGCTTAATGTAATTGAAATTGAAGGTGACATTGTACTATCGCTACAAGATTATACCGAATGTGAGGATGTCATTGACAACTAGTTTCCAACAGGTACTTTAATTCACCTTTTTGATTGGTCAAATAGTATTTCGACCTGACTTAAAAACATATTTTAAAATGAAAAAAATCCTTTATATAGTAATTGTAAGTATTTTTTTATTTTCATTTAACGCAAACGCTCAATCACTTCCAGACCGAGAGTGCAACTGTAGTGAAGTATTTGAAGAGCTTACAGAAAAGCTTGAATCAAATTATCTCGCATATAAAAAGCTGGTCGAGGCTGACCAAGAAAAAAAGTACAAGAATTTAAAGCATAGTTACAACCGATTGCTTAAAAACCTAACCGCTGATAACTGCACCCGTATGCTACAGTTGTTTCTTCAAGAGTTTGATGATGGACATCTCTTTGTATTCGAAGAGCCTGAATATACTTCTAAGGAAAAGGCAATTCTTCAGCGCGAAGCCAAGAAAAACCGTAAGAATGTTGATGCCGTTCTCAAAAAACTCGAAGAGCAAGGCCACGGAAAGGTCACTGGAATATGGTCGGACGGTAATTATGAGATTGCCGTGATTCAGGAAGGGGAATACTTCAAAGGCTATACTATCACTTGGTCGGATACGCTACCAGCAGGAAGTCTGTTGGCATCTTTCAAAAAAGGAAATATGAATGGAAGAATGCACGGAACTTGGTACAACTATAACAATGAGCCCAAGTTTATTGAGGCCGACCTATCTAAGGAAAACACATTACTTAATTTCTCTAGTGAAAATAAATGGGGACGAATTGTAGGGAAACCGAAACGTGAGGTAGCAATAACCAACAAAGATGATATTACCCAGCCTTCCATTCAGTTTTTGGATGACGAAACCACATTGTTTACCATCCCTTCATTCAGTTCTGACCCAAGCTATTTACAACAATTACTTCTAAAGAACGCAGAATCTGTAGCGACCAGAACAAAACTAATTATTGACGTCCGCGGAAATACTGGCGGGAATGCCGTTTACTTTGGTTTTATTCCTGTTTATGCTACGCAAGGCTTGTCTGCAAGTGTACCGGGCGAAGTTCTGGCTTCTGAAGATACCAAGAACTATTTTGAACGACTGGTAAAGAGCAATCCGAATTTATACCAACCTGTAGTTAACCGAATAGAAAAAAATATGGGCGAAATTGTAGAAGGACCAGCTTATCCCGCGAGACCCTTCGAATCTTATCCCTCAAAAATTGAAAAGGTTGCTATCCTTGCCG
Organism: Costertonia aggregata; assembly: GCF_013402795.1. Classification (GTDB taxonomy): domain Bacteria; phylum Bacteroidota; class Bacteroidia; order Flavobacteriales; family Flavobacteriaceae; genus Costertonia; species Costertonia aggregata. The sequence goes on from NZ_CP058595.1 coordinate 1,067,793, forward strand.
ATGGCGCTTGTGCGAGTGCGTGTGAATCTTTCATTTTGCACTCAAAGGCAATGAGTAACAAAGTGAAAGTGTACGGTAGCAATACCGCAGGGGTTATTGATTATACAAGTGTTACGATAGTAAAGTTATTTTCCTCTGGAAATCAAAATATCTATTTCGGCTTCCCAACAAGTTCCCTTAGCAAAAGTTATTTAACGGATGCATATCCAAATGGATATAATACAACAGGTATTAATCCTGATGTTACCATTCCATCTACGGTAGCTGATAAGGTTTTATACGTGATGGAAAAGATGGATGAATAGACAGCTTTGGGGTAAAAATAGGGAACAAAATAGGTTTTTATCAAACCACTAATCTCTCTAAAAATACTTGTCTCAGTAGAGCAGAAGAATAGTTCTGACAGAGACAACAAGTGAAATATTAATGAATTTAAGTTGAAAACCGCTTTGGAAATCTTCAGTAGAAAAATTATATGCAAACTAGTATTAAAAACATACTTGATGAATACAAAAATGAGATTGAAGATGTAGGTCTAGGGAACCTGGAAGATTTCTTGGTCGTGGAAAAAGGTATACAGATTTCTCGCAGATGCATCCAGAGTCTAAGGGTCTTACTAAGAAATAAAGAGTTTGATAGTCCAGAAGATGAGATTAGGTTCTTTAAAGAGCAAAAACCCTGTGTGTACACAAAAATAAAGTTCTATTCTAAGCTATATCAATTTCTATTGAGACGACCTCAAGGGAGTTTAAACAAACAACGCCGATTTATTGACCAAGAAATTGAAAAGTTGCAAGAAGACATTCGCGAGAATTTAGATTTTGTAAAATACTATCGAGAAGGTAGCACCTATCTCGACAAGTACTATTTCCTACGAGGAAAAGATGAAGTAAAATTGATTACCGATACCTCATATTATCTTACTGACAACGAATTCTCAATAAGTCACGATAATCTAGTTGCAGAAATTCTGGCGTATGATTTGCTTATAAATCATTACCAAAAGCTTTTGAGCGATTTACGTTTTCTTAGAAAAAATGGTTTAAAGGCCCAAAAGGCTACTAGTTATCATCATAAAAGAAGCCTAAAATGGACGGCTACAAAAACTGACTTAATCGAATTGCTTTATGCACTACATACCTCAGGTGCAATCGAAGATGGTCAAATCTCAATCAAGCAATTGGCCGAGGCCTGTGAAGAGCTATTTGAACTGGAATTTGATAACGTTTATAGGACATATCTGGAAATAAAAGGACGCAAAAATGATAGAACCAAATTCTTGGATAGGCTTAAAACAAGTTTAATGGTAAAAATCGAAAAAGATGAACTTTAAGTTTATTGTAATTAGAGCAGTTAGAGACTTAATCTCTCTCTTAAAATGGCGCTTTATCTTTTGAACCTCTCGCATCTGCCAACCACTTTCCATCTTGCTTAACCAGTTTGAAAATACCAGGCGTTTTGTCATAAGCTGTGGTATATTTTACCCAAGCCACGTCGCCCATAATCGTGTCCTGCAAAACAGTAAAATTGGAATCATCTTTTGGCGTAGCGTTGAACATATTTATGGTATTCATATAGTTAGAATATGCCTGTGGTGTCGAGTTGGCTTTTAAGGTTTCTTCATCCTTTTCATAAAAGCTTTCGATAACAACTTGGGCTGTAGCACTTGGTCCTGAAACTTTAGTTGTGGAATCAGCACACGAAAGGAACAGCAGTACGAGGAATAAAACAACAATATTTTTCATAATGACTTTAATTTGGGTTATTGATATATTTGTGCGATAGTTTCATTTCAATATTTCGTTCACCATCCTTTTCATTCAGTTCTAAAATTGCCCTGCGGTCATTGGATAACGAGAACTTGGGCAACACATAAACGAACCGTACCGTTTCACTTTCTGCAATTTTCAAAGGCAGACTATGTTTGTGTATCGGCTCTTGATACAAACGTTGTAGCGATTTCTTTTTTCCTTTTTGTCGAGTTTCGATGGAAAGGTTCAAGAAATTAAGGTCGTAATCCAAGGTAGAATTGTTCTCAATCTGGATAACGAAGTAGAGCTCTTCTTTATCAAAAACGATATTCTCAACACTCAAAACAATACCTTCATTCCGCTTTTTAATTCGACCAATACGCTGTTTTCTATTGAGCAGATACGAGCAGAATTTTTGGTAATGGTATGTTCTGTTATCTACCTGCTCTTCAGAAGATTCAGCAAGAATTGAATCGGTTACAGTCGGTTTTTCATTCCCGATACTATTTGATTCTGGAATGAAATAATTGAGCTTAGAAAGCTGTTTTTTATACCTTACAATATACGAAAAAATTGAACCATTTCGGTTGACTACCAGCAAATTACTTTCCTTTCCTGGCTTGGCTTGAAGAAGTCCGAAATATTGTTCTTTCTCACGATTGTAGGTAAAGACAAAATTGTCTGAACCGGTTATGCCTTGCCTAATAGGTTCTGGAAAGAATAGCGCGACGTTTTTGGTTTCGTTCGCGTAAATGGTGTCGAGTATGTGCGTAGTTTGTGCGTGCGCTGTAGCCTGTGCCGAGCATAGTCGAGGTGTGAAAGCAAAAATAAAGAGCATTATGAATATATGATTATATCGTCTCATAGCTTTGGTTTTAAAATTAATCTGTAATTGTTCAGTACGGTTACTTTTACCCTTCGGTTAGAACGCCTGAATACTTGTGTAAGTCCGCCAACTTGTGGGACACTGGGGATATTTATATCACCAATAACATCATCGAGCACCTCTCTCGTAGCTTCTTCCCTAAAGTTGTTCTCAACATAGATGCCCTCGCTACCGTCTTGCAAATCGAATGCTTTGAGTTTGGTGGGATGGTGCTTTATGTTTTCAATCTCAATCAATGCACGATTGGGCTGAAAGCTGATAAACCCAAATATCGGTGTGTTCTTTGGCATCAGTTTGCCATTTATTGTAGCAGCTTTGGTAAGGCGCATCCGTAGTCGAGTATTTGCTTGAACAACTTGGTCACCATCTACGACTACGTAAATCGTTTCATCAGTATTGCCGATAATTGAAACTTCATTGGGCTTGGGCGAAGCTGCAAAGAACAGTTGATGTTCCAGGCCCAATTCCTTAGCTTCAATTTTTTGTTCTCTTTTAACTTCGGCTGAATCCACTTTTGGTGTATTTTTTTGGGGTGCTCGCCTTTGCCCCAAATGTTGATACCGTTTTTCGGAATACTTAATCTTGCCAGCATCATAGATACTGTCAACAATGCGTTCCTTTTCACGTTCCGGTAAATCTGGGTCGTAAAAGCCCAAGGAATCAATCAGCTTTTCATCATAGATGCTGGGTGCATTGGTTTCACGTACTTCCTTGAGGTCGTTAATAGCATCGAGTTTGGACTCATATTCCTTTTGGCTTTCTTCCAAATCAGGAACTAAGGTCTGTTGCAGGCTTTCATTCTCGCTATCATCATCGCCCATTATCATTACAGAATAGGAAATGAGGAATATGAAAATTACGGCCAATACAGCTGCGAATACTATTTTGTTTTTTTCAACTTTCATCGTTTAATTTTTTTAAGGTGTTTTCAAAGTAATTCGTAATCAAAAGTCCGTGCGGATTGTTGGGAAAGTTCCGGTCCACCATAATCAGGTTTCCGGTGGAAACCAATTCGTAAGTGTCGATAATTGAGCCTCTATTGATTTCAAAAATGGTCGTCGTAGTGAAACTGTACGTACCGTTGCTTTCTGAAATTTTTGAATCAATACTCAATACTTTTTGAACCAAGGAATACTGTAACAATCTGTTATAAACGCCATCCGCTTTTTTCTGACGGTACAGATTGTCCACGGAACTATTGCCTAACCAAAGCGCCTTTTTCAAATTCCTTTCATAATTGCTCGCATCGATGTTGTAGAAGTAGTTATGAAACAATTCCAGATGTGCGAGAGCTTCCACCTTGAAATTTTCTTTTTGGGTAACGAGTTTTAAGGGAATAATACTGCCATTGGTATTGATGGCGAATGCACTATTGAGCGCCTTTTGATTAGTGTTGAATACCACCCAAACTGAAAAGGTGCTGGACAGCAACGCACAGACAACGACTGCCAAAACAATAAACCGATTCAGTTTTAGGACGTTATAGATATTCTTGTAAGGTGTTTTCATTTTGAACTGAATTAGTTGGTAAAGAGTCTGAGCGTAAAGGATGTGGCACGTCTGTACAATTTGAATTTCAGGAAGACGATAAACCCAACAGAACCCAATTGAACGACAGGTGCAAAAAAGCCCTGACCTGTGTCAGTTCCGAATAGGTTGACCCAGAAATTGGTATTGATTTCAGTATAAATGGCATTGATAAATACATTGACCAGAAAGAACGCTGGCACGAGCATATATACGGCAGCATACAGTTTAAAGAAGGTATAGGCGAGCGAACGAAACTTTTCAAAAACCGCAAGGCTTATGACCAAAGGAAAGAATGCCTGCATTATTCCCAAAAGGAAAAAACGCTCTGCCAAGAATAGTGGATAGATGAACAAATCCAATATCCAGAGTATGGTACTTAGGATGAAGGCCAATATCTTGAAACCGTAAAGTGGCGTTACCAACGCCTCATATAAAAGCGTCATTGCCGAACTTGCAGCATCAAATAGGCTTACATCTTCCTCTAATGGAATATCCTGCATTTGCAATGGAAGTAACGCAGGTGCCGTGCCCCTATATTGTCCCTCGATGGCTACCAATATCCCATCAAAGAATCCTAACACCTGCGTTGAAAATATGACCAGTAGGACTATGGCAAAATTCTTGGCCAGTTCGCCCGGACTCAATCCCCAAGTGTAACCATCTTTGTCTGCAATACCTTCGTTGTATTTTTTAAGAATATTGACCAAGAAAAATAGGACAGCAAGCGTTTTCATTCCGGCAATAGTATATTGCGAAAAGTCGCTGGCCTGTATGGTCTGGAAAACCGTATCAATATATTCCAACCCAATCCCTAAAATGATGGTCGCGGTCATTTTTAATATTCTGTTTCGCGGTTATTGACTTTATCCTGCATTTTTCTGAAAGAAATAATATCACGATAGCGTTTCGTCTTCGTAGTGATGTTGGACACCATTTGTTTGGATTCCAGTTCCTTTGCCTTTAGGATTTCGGCACGTTCGGCATCACTCATTTTTAAGTAATCGCTGGATAGAACTTCGTCTATAAAATCCACCGTGTCCAATGAATTTTGTACAATGGTCTCGAAAGAGCCCATAACCCTGTCAATTTCCTCGGGTTTGATGTAGGGCGAATTCAGAATATCCTGAAGGTCATTTTGCATCACATTGATAAGGCGCTGATTGTTCTGTGCGATTTCCTCAACCGCTCTAAGCTGCTGGACAACGCTTGATACTTTTTCTATCGCTTCTTTGGCTTCCTTCAGAAATTTGACGGATTTAATCATTTCTGCCGTCTGTTTACCGGATTCCAATAGCTGTTTTACCAAACTGATAAAGTTGGTGTTGTCATAAACCGGCATTCCCTGGCACGCAGCGCGTGCAGGCAGTAAAAGGATGAATGCCATTGCGATAATTAAGATTTTTGTTTTACTCATCGCTAAAAATTTGTTTTGGTATTCGTGAATCTTCGATTTCATAATATTATATTTTAGATGTGAATTGAATGATTGCTTTTTGCATATCCCGATGCTCGTTGTAGAGCTTCATTATTTCCTCATTTTCTTTACCGTCGGTCAAGTAGGCGGCATAGACTTCCTTTGGGACTTCGAGCCGAAAGATGTTGCTTTCCCTACCTATTTTGATGAACATTTCGGTGTATTTCCGTAGTCCAGTAAGATTATTCTTGATAGATTTTAATTGGTTCAGGTCGTGGCTGGACAGATTGAGCCTTTTGACCAATTCGTCATAGCCTTTCTCATTGTTTAGGCTATAAATGACCTGTGTGTTTTCGAGTATACTTGCGGAAGTCGAATTATTTGGCAACTGGTTGATGGATTGTAAAATAATTCCGATTGCACCATTCTGCTTGCGGATGGCTTGGTAATAGAATTCGACACTTTCCAGTACGTTGTCAAACTTCAGTTGTTTGGCAAACTCATCAAAAAGGATAATGCCTTTTTCAGCACGATTCTTCCAAATTGTTCTTTGAATAGCGGACTTAATCAGCTTTAGCATTACGGACAGGATTTCCTTATTGTCCTTGACTTCATCCAGTTCAAAAACAATCAATCTTTTATCCTCGATTTTATAGGTCTGGTCTTCGCTGATTTCAAAGAGGAAGCTATATAGACCATCGCCGACATACTCTGACATTACGTGCAAGAAGCTCGTGACATTGAAGTAGTCGGGATGGATTTTCAAGGTGTCCAGAAGGTCTTTCTGATGCCTTTCTATAAAGCCGTAGAAACCATCTAAAGAGTGGTTCTCTGAAGTGCTATCGTAATAGTAGCGCAATATCTTTTTAACCGAAACCGATTGTGCCTTCGTGACTTTTAAATCCGAAGCAAAAAGTTCAAAAAGAAATACAGAAAGGTCTTCCAGTCGTTCGGGCGTAAGGTCATTTACATCACTTATATAAAATGGATTGATACCAAGATTTTTTCCGCTTTCATAGCGAAGTACCGTGTACTTTTCTGGGTAGAGTTTGGCAAACTTGGTGTAGGATCCACCAAGGTCAATAATGACCAGACGAACGCCATTTTCAAAATATTGGCGCAGAATGTTATTGGCCAAAAACGATTTGCCTTCGCCAGTAGGCGCAAAAATGGCAAAGTTGCGTGCCTTGATGCGCTTCTTGCGGTCGTCCCAGACATCCTTTAGAACGGGAATGTTGTGTTCGCGGTCATTGAAGATGATTCCAGTTTCGTCGGATTTGTAGTTGGTATTGTTGATGAACAGGCACAGGGCGTGCTTTAAATCCGTTACGTATAAGTCATTATTTGAGAAGTTGGATGAAAAACAGCAGTAACTGTTAAGTATATAGTTGTTCCGTTCTTCACCTCTTGGATAGTATGGTATGATATCCAGTTCCTTAAACTCGGTCTTGATTTTTGAAGTAATTGCATCGAGGTTCTTTTTGTCTTTTGCCCAATAGACCACGTTCAAATGCCCACGAATGATTCTGGCATTTTCATCGGCATTGATTTGGTCCAAGATGTGCTGAATCTTCCCGAGCACGACCTTGTTCTGCGACCCGAAGTTTGAGCTTTTGTTAAGCTCTTCTACCTTCTTGTCAAGCAATTTGCGCCATTTCAGTTTGTCATCCAGATACAGAATCTGGTTGACGATATGGTTCTCGTTAAGCGTAAGCCCTAAGCCGTCTATAAACCCTTGATGAAATACAAAATCGTCAGAAGTGAATTTCTCATTGGTCTTGCTACTTTGCACACTTTCGCCAAAGCACAGTTCGCTGTTAACGGCCAGGGCATCAAAATGGTTGTCGCCGATGGCGACGTTCTTTTTTTCCAGAAGGATGTCTGTATCAAATCCTTCGCTAAATCCGTTAAAATAGTTGGTAGTGAGTTGCTGTATTTCTTCCGTTTGAAGCGAAACAAAATGCATCTTTCTACTATTATTGATAAAGGAAACCGAATCGCTGACCGCATTGGCAAATACCTTGATATTATCATCCATCTGCTGGACTATCCCTTTGGAAATCTTTTTAAAAGGATTGACATACTTGGAATTGTTGAGTGCCTTGTTCTTGGTCATTATGAAGAACAAGTAGCATTTATGCTCAATGTATTCACGGCCTTTAAAATGCTCGTGCGTTGCTTTTTCTAAAAAGGTAGAATTCGGAAGTTGTTTCGAGCTGTAGGATTTCTTCAGGTAAATATCCTGTTTATGAACCACAGTCCCGACAGGCAGCGATTTCAATGCCTGAAACCAGGCACCGTGGATATCCCCAAAGTCTTTTTCGGAAAGCGAATATATTTCAGGTAGATTCCCTTTATAACATAATATCACGTTGCCATTGTTGGCAAAGACGATATTATCCTGAATATCTGCGATAGGGTGATATGCTGAAAGGTTGATTTTATTCATACTCAAATCCTGAATTTCTTTTGTTGCTGATGATTTTAGGGAACGGATTGCCCATTTGAAACAGCTGAGGATTGTTAGCTATTCGAGTCAAAGCGATGTAAAGCGATGCGTCAAAAACCATAAGTCCTACGATGATGCCGAAGCTGAACGAAAAGATGACGACTAATAACGAAACCAGTATGGCCACCATCATCAATGCAAACAACGAAAGGGGCAAGCCGAAGATTACTGCCCTTTTTCGCATATTTCTATAGACCTCGAACTTCTTCATTCTTAGACCACGATTCCTATGAGATAAGTGAAGATGCCTACGACAGCACCTGCGATAAGGACAAATACCAATACTCTGGTTATCCCTTTTTTGAGGTCCGCATTTTCACCGAAGAAGTGTCCGGCATTGAATAGGAAGCCGATAAGGAAGATGACCCCTAAAATGATTGGGAAAATGGTTCGGATGGTGTTGGAAACATCATCTACGGAATCTTCAATGCCACCAATTTGAGCAAAAAGCGATGTGGATAACAGCGAAAGAAAGCCTGCCAAATAATATGATTTTTTCATAACGGAAAGGATTAAAATTTTAGTTCATTTTCATTATTTGAAATTTACATATATTTGAATATAAATAACTGAAAATCAAATATTTGTGAATAAAATATTATTTGATTGTATTTGAATTCCGTTGCTATTATTTGGCATCAAATCCTATGGAATTTTGAAGCTCAGTTGTTGAAAACCCGAAAATTGAAAATGAAAAAGTGGCTCAAAAACGTCAGTTTTGTGATTTTGCTTCTCAAAAGTTGCATCCTTTTGGGTCAGGATTTGAACGCAAAAAAAGTTATCGTAATTGACCCTGGCCACGGTGGAAAAGATTCGGGTGCGATAGGTGTAAATGGCATCCAAGAAAAGGATGTTGTACTCAATATTGCCAATGTAATTTTGAAGCTGAATGATGAGTTGGATACCCCTTTGGATATTTATCTAACTAGGTACACCGATACACTCATTTCTTTATCGGATAGGTCAAAGCTGGCCAAAACCCTTAAAGCTGATTTGTTTGTTTCGCTGCATTGCAATCATTCAGATAATTCAAATGCAAGAGGGATTGAAGTTTATGTTTCAAAAAAGCAATCGGCATATTCTAGAACATCCGTTTGGTTTGCTTTTCAGTTACAAGCTGCCCTTAATTTAGAGCTGGGTTTTGAAAGTAGGGGTGCAAAGTTTGCGAATTTTCAGGTATTGCGTGAAACAATAGCTTATTGCTCTTCAGTATTAGTGGAATTGGGGTTTTTGAGTAATTGGGATGAGGGTGAGTATCTAGAAAATAAAGGCAATCATATAAAATTGTCTAAAAGCATATTGGAATTATTAGTTACCAAAATAAGAGGGTTATGAGTGAATTAGGAATTGAAGTAATCAAAAATATAAGAAGTTTATTGGTCTCTATTTACAAGCACATCTTTAAAAAGATACCTGATAATAGACAGTAATTTTATGTTCATTATTGCGACTGTGTACTTATGAAAAGTGAATCAAAATATCTTACTAGCAAAGAAAAAAGAATGCAGTTGAAAGTTTCAGCTTGTGAACTTATGCATATGCGTGAAGCTGGCAAACTGAAGTATATCAAAAGTGGAAATGCCTTTTTATATGAGGAAAATTAGTCTCTGCTAAAATTAAGTTTGAACATTTTTTTCAATAAATATTCAACTAATTCTCTAAAATTCTCTAAATCATCATCAGAAATTGTGACTGCTATCCTTTTATGGACTAATTCACATCGTAAATTATAGAAATAATTTACTTTTTGCCAAGTACCGTTCTTAACTCTTATATTTCTGGCTACCTCTGTATGAACATCAACTCTATTACTCATTAAAGCTGCAAGCCTACCAGTATTATATCTGTTTCCAGACTCATTTACTAGATAATCTTTAAATGCGATTTCCAATGTACTATCTAATAACAACATTGCAATACGATTACTTTGTTCTATTTTCAATTTAGAGATTTCTTCGACTGCAATAATTGATTCATAATGCCCTTTAGTCCAAGGTTTAGATTGGGCAATTTGTTTATTGTTTTTCTTTATTAAATCTATATACTTGACTTTTTTTGGACCACGTCTAATAGTAGGCACGTGTATTCTGGCTGAGCTCGAAAAATCTGATAGTTGCTCTTTAACTACAGTTCCTGTCTTGTATTGAAAAACCTTGGCAGGCCACTCACCAGAATAATTTTTGGACATACTGGCATACGTTCTAAAGATTCTTTGAATGTGTTCTGCAATTTCTAGAAAAGTTTTATGCTTAAAATCTATAGCAGATTTACTACTATTCCAAGGCATTAAATCTACTGCACCGTTCAGCTCAACTATTACTCTGACCAAAGAATACGTTACGTGAGGTTTTCCAACTTTAAAAGGGGTGTTAAATCCTATTTCATCACCTTTGTAAGCTCTTGAGATAAGTCTATTATTACAATAAAAATAAACACCATATTCACTTATGTTCGAGCCAATTTCCTTGTGGGATTTAGTCAATCCACCGGTTATCGATAACTGAATTTCATCTCTATCTTTAAACTTAATTGGTCCTGAGCTTTTAACTGGTTTATATTCCGGTGGATAAGACCAGTTATCAAATCTCTTAGGTTTTATTTCCTCATCATTTAAGCGAATGACAATATTATCTTGATCCAAAAACATTGCATAAGTGGCAGATAAATGCTCATATAAATCTGAATGTTTTTTCTCTTGAATACTTTCACGAAGTTCTATTAATTTAATTTCAGTTGTGTTTTCTTTTATTTCTGAAACTTCGTAAACTGGTAAATCCCAATTGTCTTCATCTTCTATCCAATCATCATTTATTTCAACTAATAAAGTCTTTAGGTCATTGTAGCGAGTGTAAATTTTAATATTTTTTGATAGGGCAACAACAGCTCTTTTAGATCCTACACCAAAAACACCTATAATCTCTTCATCAATATTAGTTCTTGATTGACCAGGTCCAACTATTAAAGGGATATCTTCCTCTTTTATTCCACCACTATTATCCTTTACTGTAATAGACTGTTGTTCATAGTCCAAGTCTATATCTACACAAAGTGAATTTTCTTTCCCATTGTATATCCAATTATCAATTGCATTATCAATGAGTTCGCACAAAGCTAAGTTCAAATGATAATCTGCAATTATTGAGAGATAGATTCTTTTTGAAGGTATGGCGGATATTTCATCAGGTAATTTTTCTCTCAAAATATAAATTGGATTTTAGTTAAACAATATCAGCCTGATGCTTAACACATCTGTCCACTATTTTATTCATCTGTAGTCCGAGAAACGTTTCTTCTTCTTCAAACAAGGCAAGAATTCTTTTCCTCTCGAAAATCAAAAAATCCTTTTCTATGAGGTCTGAATGGTAAAACTTATTCTTGAAGGTGTTAATTAACGAATAGGGAATGAACATAATGTGTTGTGGTTTGGTTTTATAGAACTTTAAGTAGTTCTCAAACCTACGTGTATCGTGATATTTAGATTCCGTATCCTTACCACACGCACACTGCGCTAAATAAACCAGTTGATTCATACACTTATCACCAAAAGGCATCCAGCCGATAATATCTAAACCTCGTTCCTGGTTATTCCTTTCCGATATACCTTCTAGCTCATCTTCCTCAATTTTTAGTCCAAGGTCAGCTGCTAGTAGTCTTATTTTTTCCTTGGCATTTCCTGTATATGTGCTGTTTTTACCAAATTCTTTTACGATTGATTTTGAAGAAAGAAAATTTTTCAACACGTAATAAGATATAGTCTCAAATTCACTTGTGAGATCCGGTCTAAAACCTTTAAATATGTTTAGTTTGGATGATACAAGCATACCTAAGTACATTTTGTTCTTCCAATTTAAATCTGGCTTGATCGTTAATACTTCGTTATCATCCAAAGTAAAAGGATAGTCATCTGCGAACAACCTTACCCGTTGTTCAATGATAGTAAATATCTCTATGAGCCAACTTTCATCTTTATCTCTTTGTTTACCGCTTGAATAGTCTTTTGTTCCAAAAAATCTATCTAAAACATCACCAAAGCTCGTTCCATCCGTATTTGAAAAAAGAGAGATAAGTTCAATGAAATCAGCGTGTAAATTCTTCTTGTTTTCAGTATAGTCAGGTTTATCTAAATCAAAAAAACTCTCTATACTTTCAGAAAGTTTTTCTTCAAAAGTCATCATCTTGATTTTCTCTTTGGCGTTGGTAATTTCTAATTTTAAGGGCAATTTCTCGCAGCGTCTTTAAGTCGTCATACATTCCTGTGTAAAAGTCTTTAACTTTAGTAGAATATATGTCTGCTCTGGTTAGGGCAGCTAGAGATTTATCGATTTCCTTCCTGAATAGAACATCAATTTGTCCTGTTAAGTCAAATGCTTCGTCAATAGTAGCACCTTCCTCACTAAAAGCTTTTAAGGCAACTTCATTACTAACAACTGCATCAAGCTTTTTTAAACCCTTACTATCACCTAAAACTCTAGGTTGACCCTCTGTTTTTTCAAACCACCAATGCGTTATTGCCTTTAAATTTTTAGGGTTGAGTTTTTCTACAGGTTTATCTTCATTAAAATCAACACCAATAAAATTTCTCAGATGCTGTTTATTTAGCGCATCAACAAAATAATTGAGATGAAATTTCGTGTCATTAAGCCCATCGATTTGATAAAATCCTTCGTCTTCGACTTTTCTATAAAGCGTTAAACCAGTAAGTAGCCTTCTAATATAACTTGAAGAACTACCAATCATCTTCGCTATATCTCTACAAGCCTGCCCAAAATTAACACCTTTAAATTCTTGTTCTTTTAAGTCATTTAGATATCTAGCTTTTTCCAAAAGACGCCAAGATTTTATTCCTGTTATGTGACGAAACCCTAGATACTTAAGAATACTTTCTTTTTCTTCAAATACCAAACAAGGAATATCTGTAGGCTTATAATCTGCCTCGGCATTGATTTTCTTGAGGCTCTCTTTCTTCACTTTTGCCAGGTCTGGATTAGACAACAATTTTACCGCTGTTAGACGTCTGTTGCCCTCTACTACTATAAACTTTCCATCCTCTTCTTTATCTGGCACTACAAGTAGTTGCTCGCCAGCAAAGTAGTCATTTTCACCAATTGCCATCATTAACTCTAGTGTAGCTGCTTCTAGCAGCATATATTCAATTATGAGAGCTTCATCTTTGCCTTGTTTGGACTTAGGTAAACGTGGATTGAAAATATCCAGTTTTAAGTCCTTAATATTGATTTTTCTATATTCTTGACTCATATCTTTTGGTTTGGGTTTATTTGCTAATATTCGTTAACCCATAGTTTATTTTATTTATTAAAAAATCAAACCCATCAAACTTAGGGTTCTCTTTTAATTCGCTATCGAGTAGCTCTAAACCATCATCGATATGCATTTTTATATATTTTGGTAATGCTTTATCGGTCTTGTAAAGTCCGTAATAAGTACAGACAAGACCAACATAAATATGTTCATTAGAACCAAATAGTACAGACTTGGAATACTCTTTTCCGCCAGAATCTTTTATGTTTTCCAAGTTAAGTCTTTGCTCTTTGCTAAGTGAGTAAGTCAAGGCTATCCTTGCAATCACATTTTCTTTTCCTAGATTCAATCGTCTCGATAGTTGTGCGACAACTTCTTTATTGTCCTTACTTGTCTTTATCTGTTTAAACATAGGATTCGGTTTCTAAAGTTTCAAAGTCCTTATTGAAATCAGCTTCCTTGATAAATGAGCTGTTACTATCTTCATTTACTATTTTGAATGTTTTATGCAAATTAGGCTTCAATAGTTCAAATTCTTCTTTGTTCAACTCTTTTTGAAGTAGAGGCAATAACACCACTTGGTCTGAAATTGAAGGGTAAAATTCTTTTATAACACTCTTAGAGTGGAATTTATCGAATTTCTGAAGCGGACTATCAATGAATACCGGAAATGAAATACCTGACTCATCAACTAGAGCTTTTAATAACGCAGTTGCATATAATTGTTGCTCGCCTTTAGAAAGTGAATCTTTTCTTATCGTCTGCATACGCTCATCAAGCAACTCTATATCCATAATTTCATTATCTATATGTACTTTGACATCAGCAATGAAATTGCTTTTATGCATCAATTTATTTAGGCTAAGCTTTAAGGCTTTTTGAAGTGTGTATTTTTTATCTTCCTTTATTCTAGTAATTAAGGCATTGATTTTGTCCAGTAGCTTTTTGGTGGTTAGTAATTTTTTATTGTCAGTATCAACTAGCCTAAATTTCTTGTCAAGTTCTGACACCTGTTTCTTATCTGAATTATTCTTTGCTTCAAGCTGCCCTTGTTCTATTAAAAGTGAGGTTTGTTTTTCTTTTAATTCAGCAATTTGATTTTCGATAAGACGCTTTTCATTGTGAAGGGTTTTCGCCAAATGATTATCTTTTCTGGCTTCCGATTGTTTAATTTCATTCTGTATTCGCGAAAGTAAAACACGGTTGTTTTTTTCTCTTTGGACGATAGACTTTACTTGATCCGCATAAGAGGTAGATAGATTTTTGAACAATGACTGAAAATCGAGATATTGTTCTTCTGTAAATGCAACGAGAATATCTGTATTAGTCGCATCTTCTTTAAAACGTTCTGCGATTGACTGTTTGAAAATTTTAGAAATAAGACTTTTTTCCTCAACTTTTGCTGTTTTGATTTTTTCTAAAATCGTCTTCGAAAAACTATTCAGCTCTTTTTTTAATAGTTCTGATGATACGTGTTCTTCCGTATGCTCTTTCTCAATTTGGTCTTTGAGTTTTTTTAGCTGATCGCCAGCAATTACCAATGGTGCTAATTCCAGTACTTGATTTAGTTCGGATTTTATTATTGCAGATTCTTTTTTAAGCTGGTTACGTTCTTTCTTAAGAGCAGCAAGCTCTTCTACGGTTATTGAATTTCCTTCACGAATTAATTTTTCTTGTAAAGCATTTCCTTTTACTTTAAGGTTAGCTAGCTCTTCTTTTGTTTCTTTTTGTCGTTCAATATTATATTCAAGAAGACTGGCAGAAGCTTTTTCTTTTTTTATAAGTTCTTCAAGCTGAATCCTTTCTTTGTCTGAAATGTCTTGCCTGCCAAGTTTGGTGATTAAGGATTCTAGGTTCTTTTTAAGTTCCTCGTATTTCTTTATTCCCAATACTTCGGAATAAGCCTTACTCAAACTGCGAAGTTCCTCTTTGGTTCTAGCTTCTGCAAGAGAAACAATTTTTTCGGCATCAAAAAAGAAGAATTTGGCGATTTCCCTGGGAAGTATAAAGTCATTGATGAATAGGTCATACCCAACCTCTTTAGTCAGTTCATTTTCTATTCCATCAATTAAGATATCAAGTTTTTCTTGGTTATCATCAATATTATAGCTTCTCTTTATTTTTATGGTATTACAGGTTAATGCAGGAATTTTCAAATCCTGTAATTCCACTTCTATTGAAAAGGAATGTTTACTTTCTGCGGAAGAATTTGCGAAAGCCCCTCGATTGTACAATGATTTTAGAAAAGCATCGTAACCACCAGCATTTCTTATGTCCAATCGATATTTGTCTTCTACCTGACCTATCAGTTTCCCGTAGAAAGTCCATAATAGACCAGTCAATAAAGTGGTCTTTCCAAAACCGTTTTTCCCAGAGATAATATTTATATTCTTATCTGAAAATGGACTAAAGGAAATCGTATTCTTGCCTTGGTAAATCCTGAAATTATTTATGATAATTTTACTAATTCTCATTGTTCTTCGGATTTACAAAACGTTCAATTCTACGCTCGATGTCATTGTGCAGTCCGTATTTTGAAACCAATAAAGTTTTGGTTTCCTGAAGTGCTATTAAATTATCTATTAAATGATAGAAGGATAAATCATCTTCACAAACTTCTTTTAGAATGCGTTTTTCGGTATTGTTGAGAATTTTAGCATTTGCTGTACTAATGTCTTTGTCAAATATTTCGCGATACAAGTCACCCACATTATTATCAAAATAAAGGTCTCTATTCCAATTTACCTGTATGGCAATCAATTCCTGATTGGTTATCAAATGTACGTGTGGTCTCTCTTCTTGAACTTCCTTTTGAATCAACAGAAGCTCTCTTAATTTCCTGTATCTATAACCTAGTCTATAGGGTCCCCAATTAGTCCCATCCTCGTGAACCGCAGGTCTACCGTCACGACGCTCGGGCATCCGGTGTTCGTGAATATTTCTCTCTTCAACTAAACTGTTCCTGAAGTCCAGCAAGGGTTTCATCCAGTGCTTTCCACTATCAATTAAGGCCGACATCGATTTGTCCTTTTTAACAACAGTACAAGTCCAACAGCCAAAACGGGATTGCCCACAAGATGAGTGTTTCTTATTGACGACAACGGTGGGGCACTCATAGTCATCTGCACTTGCATCAGAATATATTTGAAACAAAATAGAATTATCGAAACCCCAAGGTGAAGGAAAAGTATTTATGATGTACCAAATTTCTTCCAACATTAATTCTTTGATAGGCGCATAAACGTAGGTGTTTACGCCTGTCTGATGTTTTGAAAGTCGCTGACCATCAATTTCGTGTTTTCGCATTGATCGTTCGCGACTAGCACTTTCCTCATATCTTGTTCCAAGCAAAACAATGGCTTCACCTTTTTTGTCAATCTGTTCGGTCAAGAAATTTGAGGTAGGGCGTATTTTTAACTTATCGGTACACCATCTAAATGAATTATTAGGGACAGGGTAACCCTTGCCCAAGACATTTACCCAAAACGTTTCCTCTAAAGAAGGTGCTGTTTTTTTTACCAGAATAGGCAGGTTCTGTTCTCTCGCTGCCACTTCTATTTTACTCAGAACATCGTCAACATAAGAAGATATGATTGGGTTCTCAACTAGGGTATCATTACAAACTACATATACTGGTCGCCTTAGTTGAAAATGATTTGGTAATTCTTTGACTTTTTCCAATGCTTTCCAAACCAGAGTAAGCAGTACAGTAGAATCTTTCCCGCCACTGAATCCAATTATCCAAGGTCGTTCAGAGGTGTCTGCAAACGCGTATTGGTCTACTATTTCATCAATTATGTTATCTATTCGTTTTGACATTCTATTCTAACCCAAATTAAGGGTGATTTAATTTCTATTTTTACATTTCGAAAGCGCCAATTCAAGCGCTTTTGACTGTAATTTTTCATTTTCCGTGGCTCTTAAAACCTTATCCGCCAACCATTGAGTGCGCAACGTCTCTATTTCCTCATTTAAAACCGAAGAAAGCTTTTTTAAATCTTCCTTTCTGAAAGGGCGAACACCTCTTTCCATTTTACTGAGCATAGCAGTATCAATATTTAGTTCAGCAGCTAACTCTCTCAACAACATCCCTTGGCGCTCTCTAGCATTCCTTATATACGTCCCAATCATTATTTCAATGTGTTCAATTTAAGGCTTGACAAATTTTGAACAAAGTAAAAAATTTAGTCTGTATTTAAGCATTTTTAAGACTCTTTTTTCGGTAAGTTGTTAAGATTTTTTTTAACATTTCATTTTGGCTTTTTCCTTACTTCCTCTTATCCCCAGCACCTTTATCGAATGCAATGAGATTAAACAATTCTCGCATTCTGCTACGAACTCGATTTCCGTAACGTTCTTCGAGTTCTTCAGCATTAAGGTTGGTTGTAGCGTGGGTTTTAATTTTACGTTTAGTATCGAGGTAGAGTTCATAACGTGATAAGAGTACTTCGCCCATCACATTCAGATCCTTTCCGTAGAACCTACCAGAAGGTTCAACACCTAAATCATCAAAACAATAAAATTTGGTGTTGCCATATTCCTCGACAGTTTTAAAGCCAAGGTGGTTAAAACCAAAAGTCACATTCCTACAAGGAATCATTTCGTAAGGACGTTGTAACGGAACTAAATGACGCAGTAATTTCATTAAGCTGGTCTTACCGCAGCCAACTGGTCCGGAAAGCAAGATGCCCTTGTCAATGTCAATTCCATAGGTAGTGCAATTCTCTTTGTCCTTGATGAAATATGAACAGAGCTTAAGCAGTATACTTTTATCCTCTTCGTAAATCCTAAATTTTTTCCCAAAGAGTAATTTACCCTTGGCATTGAGATAAATCAAGATTTTCGGAAAGTCATAGACAACGCTTTTGCCATCAAATTGTCCTAGCGAATATTCCACGCCACCTTCGGTAATTTTAGAGGGGTTGTCCATAATCTTTGTTTTTAGTAGTTCGCAAGTTGTCCTTGATTTGGGACGGTTGCTTTCGGTTTGGTTTGTTTTCTTCTTCAAAAAGTTCAGTTCTATCCATCCAGTTTGTAGCCAATGAGCGCCAATCCCTTATTGGTTTTCCATCGCTTGTTTTCCATTCTCGGTCTGCATAATGCTCATAGAATTTTTTTCCTTCATCAGCATCAAAACCTTTTTCTTCAAAAAATAAAATAACGGCCTGCCTGCCCTTTGGCTGTTTTATATAGTTTTCTTGTTTGATATTGTTTGTAGTAGATACCAGTGCTTGTCCATCTATGGGACGGTGCTGATCTGTAACCTGTCCATTTTTGGGATGGTGGTGTCCCTCAAGCGGTACACCTCTGGGATAGTACTGTTTTGCGAGCTGTTCCAATGTGGGACTGTACTGTCCCGCAACTGGCTCATCACCTGTACCGATAATGGACATCTTGATTTTGCTGCCCTTATACGGATTGTTGGATGGAAAGTAGGATATATATAGCCAGGCATCCAATTCGGTAATGCAACGGTGATAAGTAGATTTTGAACCGATTTTAGCAACGCGCATCAAATCCCTACGGTTCACGTAGAATTCATCCATAAACCGGCAACTGTTCCATTCTTGGAACAGCGCCATATACAAACTGATGTGGGTAGGGTTTAAGCGGTCATCAAAATAGAACTTTTCAAAAGCCGCATTGAGTAGCTTTATATAGTTCATCGCTTAAGAATTTAAACCGTGATGCACACGGTTGGCATCCATTACTTTCTGTATTTCCTCTGCATCGTAATAGATAATGCCACCAACCTTTGTGTATGGTAATGTGCCATTAATGCGAAGATTTTGCAAAGTGCCTGGACTTACTTGAAGTAAATCCATTACTTCGGAAGATTTAAGGTATTTCTTGATTTTTCCAGAAGCCTGTTTGGCCAATAGATTTTTGATATCATCGAGCAATTCCATCTTGAATTCCCGAAGGTCATCGGTAGTGATAATTGATGTTGGCATAATAGAACGGTTTAAAAGAAAGGGACTATCGCATAGGCTGTCAACTCATTTGATAGCCCCTGACCTGATTTGACTTTCGTTCTACAAATTTGATGGGTTCTATTGGAATTTCTTCCCCAGTACAACCGTACTAAGGTCAAAATTTAACATCTTGAAATTTGGTGGTTTTCTTAAGGGTTTGAAGATTAAAAATCGAAATCCAATACCCAAACGACAAGAAATTCTATGGAGATAGTACTTAAATTAACAAGACGGTAGGTCAACCGTAGTACGGTTGTTTTTATACCGGTATTAAAATTATAGAGAAAAGTTCAAATTGGAATTTTGTATTTTTGAGAGTAAGGGTCATAGAAATATTGCATTAGCAAGTCGCCTATATTTTCCCAAGAATAGTTTGGGAGCGTTATTCAATAAAAACATTTTGAGATATCAAGAAAAATATACTAATGGATTAATTGCCAATTTTATTAAAAGCTTTTGGGAGTTTGAGACTGCTGACAAGGAATGCCACTATGAAATACTTCCCGACGGACTATTCGACTTGATTTTTGAAATTCGAAACGAGCAAATAAGTCGAATCTTTTTGACAGGAGTTTGGACAAAACAAATCAAAATTTCAATCCCGAAAGACACGAGACTTATTGGAGTTCGATTTAAACTTATTGCAGCTGAGTATATTTTTAAGCAATCGATAAAAACCCTCAAAAATACTAAAACAGAACTTCCAAAAACCTTTCTTGGAGCGCAAAACCAACCGATTGGAGATTTTGAAAAATTCACTTCTTCACTATCGCAAAAAATTCATTATAGTTTGAAAAAGATAAAAGAAATCGACAGCCGAAAATTTCATCTCTTTCAAATGCTGTACCAACTGAGAGGTGAAATTACCGTCAAAGAAATTTCGGAATCGATTTTTTGGAGCAGTAGGCAAATCAATAGATATTTCAACGACCGATTTGGGTTTTCGCTCAAAACCTTTTGCAATATCCTAAAATGTAATTCGTCATTTTCGCAAATAGCGAACGGGCAATTATTTCCAGAACAGGAATACTATGACCAAGCACATTTTATCAAAGAAATCAAGCGGTACACAGGTGCCACGCCAAAGGACTTATACCAAAACAAAAACGACCGTTTTTTACAATTATTGACACTTAGAGAATTCTAAATTTACGCTTTCAACATAAATTCAAAGAAAATGAAAGCAAACAAGTTGACACCGAACTTTGAGGTAAAGAACATTCGGGAAACCATAGAATTCTATCAAAACGTTTTAGGCTTTTCCCTTGCAATGGCGGTTCCCGAAACTCAAGACGGTATTGAACAAACATTGGCGGAAGAAAGGGAATATGTTTATGCCTTGGTAAGTAAGGATAACGTGGAAATGATGTTTCAGCGAACCGACAGTTTCAAAGAAGATGTGAGTCTTGCCAAAGACATCTCATTGGGAGCAAGCGTTTCCTTCTATATGGAAATTGATGGAATCGATAATTTTTACAGCCATATCAAGAATAAGGGAATAAATCCGACCGAATTGAAAACAGCTTGGTACGGAATGCGAGAATTTTATATTACCGACAACAACGGTTACATTTTAGGTTTTGCTGAAAAGAATGACTGAGAATGGGTTCTGTGCTTTTAGATAAAATATAAGAACTAGATAAGTCGATTATTCCTCGCTTTTGTCCATTTCGGAAAGAAGAGAAGTAGCAAGGCCGTCAAGGAACAGGGTTCGACTTTTTTTCCTGTTTTTGATGTCCTGATAGGTTTTGTAGATATCCTTTGGTTCAAAGTCAAATATTTCTTGTAGCATCTTTGAAATTTTAACAATACTTGACTTATGTCCTTTAGATATTCCTGCAGCCTCTAGTGCGTAGACGAGCTCTACCCAATCTGTATTTGTGAATGGCCAATCAATTTTTTCATAGTTTTTTGAGTCTATCTGTTTTCCGTTGACCTTGTACTTAATTGCGTTTTGTTTTTCTTCCATATAATCAACTAATGCACTAAAAGCTCTATACTTGCCTAGTAACATATCTCTTGGAGTACAAAAATCAGGGTCTTGGAAATAAAATTTTGATGTGGTTATATGGTAGGTGGCTAGATAGTTTCGCGTATAATATTCTTTATCAAAGTGAATTGAGCCTGATTTGACATACTGTCCGAAGTCAATATTGTATAAAAAGAACCGATTAAGCTTTTTGATTTTTTTCTTTACAACTTTTAATTGAGCGACTTTGTCCGCTTTTGGAAATTGAATTTCGAAAGAACGAATCTCAGAATAGTAAATGAGTTCTTTAAGCGGCACCTGTTTGGTATGTTTGAAGAATAAAATTTCGTCTTTTATTGAATCAAAATCGTTCAACAGTACTTCTCGCTTAAATGTACTTAATAGATTTCTGCATAATATTATCGAACGATTTGCTCGGTCTAAAATGGATAGTTTTTCGAGCTTTATCTCATTCAATTTAGTGAGAAGTTCTTTGGATAATTTTTGTAGGTTCATTTGCAACCATTCATACAGTTCTGACCCTTTTTACAAAGGATAATCTTAAAATAGGTCGCTTAGTTGTGTTGTTAGAATTCTTTAATATTTACGCGCGTAGAACTAGTACTCTATAAGTATAAGTCTTCAGGCCAGCTGAAACCAAAGAACAGGTTGCAAAATACCAATTTGACCTGGAAATACTCGTGTTTAGTTCCGTAGATAAATACGTAACACACCGTATATTCCTACGGAAGCAATAGGAAGTTTAGTATACGGGCTATTTTGCTTTTTGTCGATAACGAATAATGAATTCTCGCCTATTTTTCACGCCTGTTTTCTTGTATATATTCGATGCGTGTTTAGAGACTGTGTTTTCGGCAATGAACAAGTCTTCTGCAATTTGCTTATAGCTCAGATTACTGAGAATCGATAAAGTGATTTCAATTTCTCTACGAGTTAAATCTTCATAGATAATTTTGGTTTTGGTAAGATTGATAGCCTGCTCTTTACTCATTGCAAATACCTCGTACATCTTGGTTTTATTTTCTAAAAAGAACAAGTGCCTATCTATTTCAATGATAGTTATTGCGTAGAACGCCGCATTCATTACTGTAAAGGTCAACCATTGATAATCCCCTATAACTGTAAGGATTGGTAGAAGTGCAATACTGGTCACACTAATAATTGATAGCCTATTTCTTCTAAGAATGTATGCATTAGGATTTTCTGGATGCGAAATTCTCTTATAGAATAACCAAAGAAATACAAATGCAATAACCGAAATTGGTATTGTAAATAACAATCTGGCGTAGTCCAAGGATTCTGTCAAAAAATATGGTACTAGATAGAGTACCACAAAACTGCAAGCGGATAGAATTGCTAGATTCCTAATGGAAGAGTTAAATCTGAGAACGATAATATCATATTCTTTATACAGGTAGAATACAATATAAACACAGAGCACAATGGCTACACTGTAGGTAATAATGTATTGGAAAATTATTGGCCCAGGTAAAGTGTAAGTAGGCAAAAAGCCACCGGTAAAATTGTAGGTTATGAAAAGAATTCCAAGTGTTACAAATCGTTTATAACCACTGGAATATTTACGGGTAGAATAGTATAAAGTGAATAATACAATGACCGTATCCAATAACAGATAAAAAAAGGTCGTCCAATGTATTGATGTTCCAAACATTTGTCTTTCTCATAGTTGCTCAAATTTGTTGGTCACTAGATTTTTTGTAACGTTGTTCCAGTGAAATATGCATCCGTTCATTGCTACATAAACATCTGGTTTTAAAAATTGCAGTGAGCATATTGCATAACCTAAATTAAAAGGTGCATCTGTATCTTTTGATGAGCCTAGAACGAATGAACCAACTATTACTATCGTTTTCTTCAGATTAAATTTTCCTATGTATTTTGCGGTATCTACCATTGTTAGAGTACCGTGGGTTACAATTATCTTATTCTCGTCGGCCAAACCAATTCTATCAACTAATAAATCACGGTCAGCATCAGAAATGAATCGACTGTCTTTTTCAAAAGCACTTTCTATTTTGTAGAAAAATGAAACATTTGCAGACCTAAAAAAATCTTCGATTGAAATTTGGGTCTTCTTTTTTAATTCATAATCCAAACCTGCAATTGTACCACCTGTTGTCAAAAACCTGATTTTCATAAAATGTTACCGTTCTGTATAGTAATCTTTGGCCGATTCTTGGGCAGCTATTTTAGGACATAATGTAAGACGAATATTTGCAGAGTAAATAGGATTATTATCTAGTTGTGTGGCACAAACACACAATCTCTTTAATTAAGTGCAAGACAACTTCATTTTCGTCCTGTTGGCACCAACTCTGTTCTTGTATTTTGCCAAAATAGCTTCGATGTAAAAAGGGCTACTATAATTATCATCCCCTTTAAAATGGAAAGAAGTAATAGTGAGATGAATTATTGTCCTAGACAACTAAATTAGAAATTAAAGAATGAGAATAAAACCTGGACAGATATCACCGAACTTCGAAACCTTTGACATCCACGGCAACTGTATAGATTTACATAAACTATCTCATAATAAGATACTACTAACTTTTTTTAGATATGCTGAGTGTGCGTTATGTAACCTAAGAATTTCAGAAATAAGGAATGAATCCGAGAAATTAAGGGATTTGGACATAAGGCTAATAGCAGTATTTCAAAGTAGCAGTAAAAGTTTAATTGCTGCGTTTAACGAAACGTCAGCATTCAACATAACTATTATCTCAGACCCGAAGTTAGAGTTATATAATTTGTTTGGAGTAAGACCCTCTTGGATAAAATTGATAAAGACTACATCCTACAACGGTATTAAGAGTATGATTAAAGCTTCTAAACTTGGTTTTAAGTTGGGCGGTAAAGTGGAGGGAAAATTTCATCAAATACCCGCTGATTTTTTGATTGGTAAAACTAAAAAAATTGAAATAGCCCATTATGGAAACAATCTAATTGACCATATCCCAATCGAGACGATTATAAATACTTCTGGACTCAATTGAAATGCACCGTGTTTTCAAACAATTACCATACAACTTCATTTTAGTCCTATACATAAATAATTCATTCCAATATATTCCACCGCTTTAATCGAGCATCAATGAAAAAAATAACCATATTGTTAATAGCCATTACAATGAATTTACATTTATGCTTTATGCAGAATTATATAAGAGACACCAAATCATTAGAAGATATTGTTGAAGCATTCTATTCCCGTCATATTTCGATAGTTATTGCTATAGCTATGTTTAAATTGAAAGACCAATGAAGCAACCAAATTTCCGATTGGATAATCAGACTGTTGTAATAACGGGTGCGAGTAAGGGCATTGGCAGGGGAATTGCAACAATCTTAGCTAAGGCTGGTGCTACCACCATACTCTGTTCTCGTAACCTTAAAATGTTAACTGAAGTTGAAGAAGAAATTAAAAACGACAAAGGAAAGGCCCATAGCTTTCAAATGGACGTTGCTTCGGTAGAAAGCATCAATCACACTTTTAAACAAATATCGGATAGGTTCCATAAGATAGATGTTCTTATAAATAATGCTGGACTCGGCTGCAATCATTCTGCTTTAGACGTTACAGAATCTGATTGGGACGAAATGATGAACGTTAATTTAAAAGGACTCTTCTTCTGTTCGAAAGAAGCTGCCAAAAGTATGATTAAGAACAATTATGGTAGAATAATAAATCTAAGTTCTCAAGCTAGCTTGGTTGGAATAAAAGACCATTCTGTTTATTGTGCATCCAAAGGTGGCGTGAATTTATTAACCAAAGTTTTAGCTTTGGAATGGGCAAATAAAGGCATAACTGTCAATGCTATTGCACCCACTTTTACATATACATCGGGCACAGCTGAAAGATTAGATGACGCAAAGTATTTAAAAAACGTACTTGACAGAATACCTGTTGGAAAGGTAGCCGGAATCGATGATATTGCTTCGGCGATTTTATATTTAACAAGTTCATCATCTAGTATGGTAACGGGAAGTATTTTAACCATTGATGGCGGGTGGACTGCTCAATAAAAAATCATAAAAGATTATGTCATTCTCAAAACATAGTAAGCTGATTTTTATATTTTGGATAGCCCTATGCATCCAATGTAAACCGAAAAACACAACGAAAGCAAATAAGGAAGAGCCTTTGATGAAATTAAGTGACGATTATGTTCTACAATTCAACGAAAATTTTAATTCCAAGGAATTAGATAGCACCAACTGGCTGCCGTACTTTTTACCGCATTGGAGTTCAAGAAAGCAAGCCGCGGCCAATTACGAAATCGAAGATGGAAATCTCGTTTTGAAAATTACAAAAGAACAGCAGCCTTGGTGCCCTTCCTTAAATGGAGATATAAAATGCTCGAATATTCAAACAGGAATTTATTCTGGTGCTATAGGTAGTAAGATTGGGCAGCATAGGTTCAGTGAAGATTGTGTGGTAACTGAAGAACAACCAACTAAAAGACTATATACGCCCAAGTACGGTTACTTCGAAATAAGAGCCAAAGCCAATATAGAGCCATCGGATATGGTTGCCTTTTGGATGATAGGTTTCGAAGACAGACCCGAACATTCAGGGGAAATCTGTATTATGGAAATATTTGGTCACCAGATAGAAAAAGATAGTCTTATTAACGGCTCTGGGATTCATCCTTTCGGCGACAAGGGTCTGGTGGATGATTTTCATTATGATAAACTGAAAATGGACATCTCGGAGTTTCATACATTTTCGGTGGATTGGCAACCCAATTTTGTCAAATATTATGTAGATGGAAAGCATATCCGAACTATAAATCAATCCCCTAACTATCCAATGCAGTTTATGATAGATATTTTTGAGTTTCCTGATAAACCACAATCGGAAGTATCTGCTTATCCGAAGGAATTCATCATAGATTATGTTAAGGGTTATGGTTTGAAAGAATAGACTGCATTATTACATACGTCTGATATAACTTCATTCGAAATAAATCCAACCGAACTTTGATTTCGTCCTATTGCGGCCCAAGGCACTCAATTATCTTTATTTTCTTAAGATATTAGAAGATAAATGAGGATATTTTTCAGAGCTGTTTTAGTTGGAATAGGAGCAACATTCTTGACCGACCTATGGGCTTTCTTGCTTCGTCTTTTTGATGTTAAAAGCAACGGATTACAGATTATAGGAAGTTGGTTGTCCACCAATGTCCTGAACGTTCCGGATAGTGCCACTGGAGTATTGGCTAATGGTTGGATAATCGGTTGGACGGCCCACTATATCGTGGGCATTACTTTTGCCATCATTTTTCTTGCTATCGTTAAGTCTCAATGGTTTCAAAAACCGACTTGGAGTAAAGCACTCATTTATGGGATAGTCACCTTGGTGTTTCCATTATTTATGGTTTGGCCGACTTTGGGTTTTGGTGTGGCTTTTTCTAAAACACCAATACAGGGTACTCTGATAATAAAGGCCATTGGGCTGCATTTAGTTTATGGGTTGGGACTATATCTTACCGCTTTTTTAATAAACAAGTTCAATTCACACAAGTCTTCTAAAAAAAGAATGTCAGCTCGAAACTAGCACTTCACTGATTAATAATACCATTGACCTTTAATTAAATCCTACTACAAAGGTGGGTTTAAAAAGACCTTTGTACCTGCTAAAAATTACTGGCGGGTAATGGTAAGAAATAGAGTTCCAAAAAAACAGGATATTGGTAAGGTAAATGGGCCACTTTTCCCATTGGCTTTGGCAATGTTGATGGGTTCATTGGGGATGAGCATTGCAAATGTCGCGCTGCCAAGATTGTCCATTGATTTTGCCATTCCGGTACAGACCATCCAATGGGTAGTTTTGGGATACCTTCTTGCCATTACCGTATTTGTTGTTGGTGCGGGCAGATTGGGCGACTTATTGGGCCAACGGAAAGTTTTTCTGTCTGGAATAATCGTGTTTCTACTCGGCGCAGTCATCTGTAGTATTTCCAAGGATTTTTGGCTTTTGATTGTGGGAAGAGTAATTCAAGGTATTGGGGCGGCAGCCTTAATATCGCTTTCAATGGCTTTTGTGCGAGAAACTGTTCCTGACACCAAAACGGGCTTTGCTATGGGTTTATTGGGAGCAATGTCCGCAGTTGGAACTACATTGGGTCCAACGGTTGGCGGCGTTTTAATTGGGCATTATGGATGGCAATCTATTTTTCTCGTTTTCATCCCATTAACTGCCGTAAACTTTATACTCGCAGTACGCTACTTGCCTAAATCTAAAATCAGGCCAACCAAGTTTTCCCTTTCCCATTTTGACGTAGTCGGCACACTACTGTTGATGGTCGTATTGAGTTGTTATACACTATCGGTCACCATAGGTGAATCGATGTCCCAATCAAATAGATTTGCAATGGTTCTTACCAGTATAACGTGCTTCGCTCTTTTTGTTTATGTAGAAAAAAGGTCTACAAATCCTCTGTTGGATTTAACCCTGTTTCAAAATAGAAAATTGACAATCAGCCTGGCAATGAACATACTCATCGCAACGGTTATGATGTCCACCTTGATTGTCGGGCCTTTTTATTTAATCTACGCACTAGGTCTTAAAGAAGCCATAGTAGGGTTGGTTCTATCTGTTGGTCCTTTTGCCGCTGCTGTGGCAGGTGTTCCAACTGGTAAAATTGTTGACCGTATCGGTGCAAAAAGAACCTTGTTTATTGGATTGTCGGTTATGCTACTGGCATCGTTTTCATTGGCAATCCTACCTATCTACTTTGGTCTATTGGGTTACATAATATCAATTCTTTTTCTAACCCCAGGTTACCAACTTTTCCTATCTGCCAATAACACAGAGGTGATGTTGAATGCGGAAAATGAGCAGCGTGGTGTCGTTTCGGGCATTCTGAATTTATCGAGGAACATAGGATTGATTACCGGCGCTTCCGTAATGGGTGCAATTTTCGTGTATGCAGCAGACCATAAAGAGGTCGAGTCAGCAAGTGTGGCAATAATAATCAATGCTATGAAGGTTACCTATCTCGTGGCAGGAACAATGGTTCTTACCGCACTAGTACTTTCTCTTTTTATGCCGAAACCTACAGATGAAAAACCAAACCAATAATGAAGAATATATACTTAAAGGCTTTATGGGTCTTATCACTGATAGTATTTGCGAATACTTGCAAGGCTCAAATAAAGGCCAACCAGTTCAACTCTTGGTGGTATTATTCGGGCACATATCAATTTAACGAGCGTTTTAGCACCAATTTACTCTATGCGTGGTCAAGACACGATTTCGTTAAGGAGTGGCAAATTTCCAAATTAGGATTGAGCGGAAATTACAATCTTTCCAAGAATTTTGGAGTTGGATTAAGTTATGAATGGGCCATCATCTTTCCCTATGGTGAGCTACCTGTACCTGAAAAAAGAGTAGAACATCGTTTTTTGGAAAGATTTTATTTTAGGGATAAAGTAGGTAAGTTCTCTATTGGGAGCACAATAGAGATGGAGCAGTTTTTCAGGAATGGAGAATTTCTGCAACGAGCGAGATTAAGGGCAGGTTTTCGCTTTCCGCTACTTCGCAATGATGAGAGCAGACAGCTTTTGGGAATGTCATTCTTCGAGTTGATTTTTATCGCTATGGGTGGTGGCCAAGAGGCTACCTTGACGCAAAATCGAATCTATGGTGGTTTCGATATTGCTCTTTCAAAAAATCTTACATTGGGTCTGGGCTATCTTAACCAATATATTATAATTCGGCCAGAAATCATCGAGAACGACCATACCTTGTTAGTTGGCCTTTTTCATCGGATAAGTTTTAAAAAAGATTAGTCCAAAGCGTTTTTCAGTCGTTTAGATACCACATCCCAATTGATGATATTGAAGAATGCATCGAGATACGCTTTGCGTTTATTTTGATATTTCAAATAATACGCGTGTTCCCAAACATCAACTACCAACAAGGGTAAAGTATTCCATAGGGTTTGGTTCTGATGCTTTTCGGCTTGTAGAATTAATAGTTTTTCACCGAAAGGCTCAAAAGCCAAGATACCCCAGCCCGAACCTTCCACTTTGGCAGCACTGCTAATGAAGTGGGTCTTGAAGTTTTCAAAGCTTCCATACTGCTCGTCAATAAGAGTTTTTAGTTGTGTTTTGGGCATAGTTTTGGTCGGATTCATATTTTCCCAAAACAGACAATGTAGTATATGGCCAGAACCGTGAAATGATAGTTCCCTTTCCCAATGTTTTATCATTTCGTAATCTTGTTTGTCCTTCAATTCTGTCAATTGTTCCAATGCTTTGTTCAGTCCGTTTACGTACCCCTGATGATGGATTTCGTGATGTAATCGCATTGTTTGCTCATCGATAAATGGTTCTAGTGCATTATATGCATAGGGTAATTCGGGAAGAGTATTATTAATATTGATAATATTCTGATTATTAGGGGTTCTGCCCCAAAGTGGCAGGAACGATAGACCTAGTGCGCCAAGAGCAGAAGTCTTCAAAAAATCTCTTTTTTCCATATCCAATTTCGTATTTTTGCTAGTGCAATTATCGTAGTTTGGAACTTGATTGCATCGAACAATCCAGTTCAAGATGTTTAATCCAAAAACTCTATGATAATACTTTTAAAATTAGACGGATATGTAGTGTTTACGGTAGGACTTTAGTGAAATACAATTGCACGATATTCTATAAAGATAGTCCTATGAGCAATATACCTGTACGAGAAATAGACAACACTAATTTTTGTGGAAAAGACGATGGTTTCAAAGTATTGGATGTTGCCAACTTTTGCGGCAAAGAGAATTTTAAAAGCGAATTACATCGTCACGACTTCTATTTTCTGCTACTGATTTCCAAGGGTAGGGGAGCCCATACCATAGATTTTAGAGAATACGAGATAAAGGACAATAGTTTCTATATAATGCGACCCGGACAAGTTCACCAACTTTCATTGGAAAAGGGTAGTCAAGGCTATCTCATTGAATTTGCAAATGGGTATTATTACCCAAATGGCGATATACTTCAAAAAGCACTTCGAGACGTAAGCAAATCCAATTTTTATGATTTGGGTGAAGATGTTGCAGTATCGATTCTTGACTATATGCATAGAGTATATCAAGAATTCACGAATAGCCAAATAGGTTCAAGAGAAATAATTAATTCCAATCTTGATTCCATTTTCATTAATTTATACAGGCATTACTTGACCGAAAAACCCGATTTTGAAGTTGACCATTCCATACAATTACAGCTTGAATCGTTTCTGGACTTACTTAATACAAATCTTCGTGAAAAGAAGCGGGTCGAAGATTACGCCGAAATGCTCAATCTCTCACTTTTTCAATTGAATAGAATTACGAAGACCACGATGAACAAAACGTGTTCCGAGGTTATAGCCGACCATATCGTACTGGAAGCAAAAAGATATCTTTTAGGAACGAGCAATCAAATCAAAGAGATTGCCTTTGAATTGGGTTACTATGATGTTTCCTATTTTACCCGTTTCTTCAAAAAACAAACTGGGAAAACACCTGAAGAGTATCGCAACGACTTTAAGTAAGTGCTATTCAAATTAGAGATAATCCAAATACATACGAGTTTGCGTGCGTAACTTTAGCTTTCAAAATTTAGACTATGGACACATCTTTTGACAAGCAGTACACCCAATTCTGGGAAGAAAGATATGGTGCATCTGAATATGCCTATGGCAAAGAGCCCAATGTTTTTTTTAAAGAGTGCTTGGATAAACTAAGCCCTGGCAACATACTATTGCCGGCCGATGGCGAGGGAAGAAACGGTGTATATGCAGCAACCCAAGGTTGGGAAGTAATATCCACAGACTTAAGTCGGAGTGGTAAGGAAAAAACAATGCAGTTAGCCAAAGACTTTAATGTATCTCTTGATTATGAGGTTGGCGATATTTTGGAAATGGATTTTCCCGAAAAAAGTTTTGATGCAATCGCTTTGATATACGCCCATTTTACTGGCAATAAGGTTTCGGAAATTCATCAAAAACTGGTCAAATTATTAAAACCTGGTGGCATCATAATTTTTGAGGCCTACAGCGAAAAGAATTTGGAATATAAAAAAGTCGACCACAAAGTTGGGGGACCAATGGATATTGATATGCTGTTTTCAAAAGATAAAATCAAAAGGGATTTTAAGGGTTTCCAAATAATTCAATTGGAGGAATTAGATGTGCAATTGTCGGAGGGTAGCTTCCACAATGGCATTGGAAATGTTGTTCGGTTCGTTGGCAAAAAGCATTTGGATTGATTCTTTTTCAGGAACTAGAGCTAAGTTAAATATCCGAATAAATGGAAACAAGTACCTTTAAAAAGAAAGTACTTGGTCAGTAAATTGTTTAAATACATCGCTGGCAATAGCTTTGTCAAATGCCTTAGCCGTTACCAAATCATATAGTTTGGCTTTCAATAACTGCCCAAATGACTTTTTATCTAAATTTGGAATATCATTACGTAACTCATCAAATTCATCAAAAATAATTTGCTGGCCGATTCCTAATTTGTTGACTTCTTTGAGAACTTTTGCGATAAGTGTTTTTAACTCTTCCTCTGAATCACTAATTTTAGAATAGTCGGTAACTTTCGCTTTTCTTGCTTGTTCAATATTCAATTTTCCTTCAAGAGTAAGTTTTGCATTCGTATTTTTAGCAGCCATAACATCTACGTAGCCCCTTATTTCCAGCATTTTAGCAAAGTCAAAATCCTCATTGTAGGTATCTAAACCTATGCCGTTCCCTTCAAGAATCCACTTTATAGAATAGTATTTGCCATCAGGGTATAATTCATATAGTTTGGAAAGTATGAGATTTAGCTTTGCTTCAGTATCAAAGTTTCCTCTTTCTTCTAAATCAACCCCATCAGGACTAATCACTGCATCTGCTATGGATAGCATTTTCAAATAAGATTTAAGGCCATCAACCTCACCCTTTAAGGCTTGAATAGTATTTTTTGTTAGTTGAGCAACATTTAATTTGAACCCAGTATTGTAACCTCGGTGTTCTTTAAAGTCGTAAGCAAAATTTATGTTTTCAGGCTCAAAGGAAGTTTTTACAAAATTGATAACTGAATTTTCCCAAGTGAGCTTTGCATCCTTTAGCTCGTTAAGTTCATCTTCGGTTCTTGAAGTTTTATATTTATCCATTAGAGACTTCCCGTCAGAAATATACTCATCAACTTCACTTTTGAAATCTTCCCATTTGACCTTTAAAAGCATACCTAATATTTTAGTTTGTAAAGGTAATAGAATGGAAATTCAAACTGTTAAAGTTTTGTTTGAAGATTGAAACAGTTTATAAATTCTTAATGAGTTTTATTAGCCAATTTTTGATTTGAGTAGTGCCATATCATCACTAACTTTTCTCTCGACCACCCTTGCATAGATTTGAGTTGTGGACAGTTTAGTATGCCCTAATAATTTAGATACAGTCTCTATGGGTACACCATTGCTCAAAGTCACCGTAGTGGCAAAAGTATGGCGTGCCATATGAAAAGTCAGGTTTTTTTTAATACCGCATAAGTCAGCTATTTCCTTCAAATAACTATTTAGTTTTTGATTGGATAACTTGGGCAAAAGACTTGACGTATTGTTAGTTCGATAGTGGTCCTTATATTTGTCAATTAAGACAGCAGCTTTAGGAAGTAGCGGGATTTTGAACGGTGCACCTGTTTTTACTCTTTTTCCCATAATCCAAGGGCTACCATCTATGCCTAATACAATATTATCCTCACTTAATTGTACAATGTCAACATAAGAAATACCCGTATAGCAACTAAAAACAAACAAATCTTTCACGACCATAAGACGCTCTATTGAAGAGGACAAATCTTCAATACTTAGCAATTCAAAATCGGTAAGGAAACCACGTTCCTTCTTTTCAATTTTCATTTTAAAATTTACAAATGGGTCTCTTTCCAACCATTTCATCCGATAGGCAAGAGTAACCATTCTTCTCAAACGCTTAATATGCTTCATTGCAGTATTATTGCCAATCTTAGATTGACCACTTTTGGGTACATACGACCGAAGAAAATCTTCAAAGCCTACAATAAAACTGTATTCGAGATTGAAAAGTGGAATGTCATTCAGTTTATATTCCTTTAGGATATATTCCATCATATACCGTTGGCTGGTCTTATATTGGCCCATCGTATTCTTATGCAATTTGTGTTGCATCTTTTCATTATAGTAGTCAACAAGATTTTGAAAGGATAAACGTGTTTTATCTTCGCCTAAAAATTTAGCTTTTACCATTTGAGAAGTAAAAGGTATTTCATCCCTCTTGAAATCTTCGTAAATCCTATAAACCTTTGATTGTACTTCGTTCAAGTATAGATTGAGAACGCGGGAATCCTTATCGGTCCCATTTGCTCTCTGCAATTTTTCATCCCAAGTCGAAATATTGATTTTCTTTTTGAGACTGATGTTGACGCGTTTACCGTTTAAGGTAATCCGAATGTAGATATTTGCTTTGTTGTTTACGGCACGTTTTCCATACACCCAAAACAGTATAGAGAATGTTGATGAAGTTCGCATAGTTGTCGTCTTTAATGGTTAAACATTCATTGAGACGAAAGTCAAATCAACTATATCAATATGAGTAAGTTACGTTATTCTGTCAACATAATCGCAGATAAAAAAATATGTTGACGATTTGTGACCTTTTAGATGCAAATGATACGAAATTATATGATTGCCCTAAAAACATAAAACCTTGCAAATCATAGGATTTACAAGGTTTTGAGGGATTTTGATTACCCATTTAGCGGTCTGGACGGGACTCGAACCCGCGACCCCCTGCGTGACAGGCAGGTATTCTAACCAACTGAACTACCAGACCATGGCATTAAGCGTGTGCAAATATACACTGCTTATTTAATTGCGCAAACAATTTTATCTTAAATTAAAGCATCGCTACAAAAAATTCTGTCGCTCTACCAAGAATGTATTTAGAACCTTGGAGAAACCAGAACGAACATCAACCCCAACATATTTAATTCTGTATTGGGCACACTTTAATTTCAAAGTGTCACAATAGATCGCAATACTTTTTTCATATTCTTGTTTAATGTTCTCGGCATATAAATCTATGTGCTCCCCTGTTTCTACATCCAAATAGCGTTTGGGTGTATTCGTAAAATTGAAATTATACTCCGTCTCTACATCAAGTACATGAAACAGGACTACCTCATGCTTGTTATACTTTAAATGGCGTAGCGCATCAAATAGCTTTTCATCATCGGTTGCCGTTTGAAACATATCGGTAAACAAAAAAACAAGACTTCTACGTTTTATTTTCTCAGCGATCAAATGTAGATGTGCGTAGGTTTCGGTGATTTTTGTATCATTTCTGTTCAAACTGATTTCTGAGAGTTTGGCCAGCAGCATTTGATGATGGCGCTCACTGCCTTTTTCGGGCGCATAATAAGTATAATGGTCCGAATATACACTGAGCCCAACAGCATCCCGCTGTCGTTTTAAGATATTCATCAAAGCGGCGATAGCCAATACGCCAAAACCAATTTTATTTAGAGCATCAATACCCAAATTTTTAATTTCCGGATAGTACATCGATGCTGAATTATCCAAAATCATATGGCATCTCAGATTGGTCTCCTCCTCATAACGCTTGGTATAGAGCTTATCGGTCTTTGCATAAAGCTTCCAATCAATATGCTTGGTACTTTCTCCGTTATTGTAAATTTTATGTTCGGCGAATTCAGCGGAAAAACCATGAAACGGACTTTTATGTATTCCACTTATAAAACCTTCAACAACTTGGTTGGCCAAAAGTTCTAAATTCTGAAAAAGGGAAGCTTTATGTAATTCGGATTGTATGTTCACATCTCTAAGATAAGAAAAGCCTACAAGCTCCCAAAGAGTAAACAATAAAGTTCAGGGCAATAAAAAATCCCATCTTAAGAGATGGGATTTAAAATTTTATAATTTCTCCAAGCTTTAGGAGTTTAGTGGCTACAATGCCGCATCAATAGCATCGGTATATACTTTTTTTGGGGAAACCCCTACTTGCCTGCTTACGATTTCACCATCTTTGAACACCAAGACCGTAGGTATATTACGCACTCCGTATTTTGCGGCAAATTCCTGATTGGCATCAACATCTACCTTACCTACTACCGCTTTACCTTCGTATTCATTGCTTACCTCGTCTATTACCGGGCCTACCATTCTACAAGGACCGCACCAAGCTGCCCAAAAATCCACTACTACCGGTTTATCACTTTTTAAGACTACTTCATCAAAAGTAGCGTCTGTTATTTCTAATGCCATGATTGTTTACTTTTAAAGATTATACAAAGTTAGTCAAATATTC
This sequence comes from Costertonia aggregata, assembly GCF_013402795.1. Classification (GTDB taxonomy): domain Bacteria; phylum Bacteroidota; class Bacteroidia; order Flavobacteriales; family Flavobacteriaceae; genus Costertonia; species Costertonia aggregata. Next base: position 1,103,454 of record NZ_CP058595.1, read on the forward strand.
TGCGTATTCCTTACTACTTTTATATACGTTTTGGTTATGACCAAATTGACAAAGCCTATACCCTTAATTTAATTTATAGTGCACTTGGCTCTCTTCCAATCGATGCAGCAGTTCACTGGAAATCTGGACTTTTTGTTTTCTGCTGGACAGGTTTACCTTTATTTCCTCTTCCATTTCATAAATAACGAAATTTAACGGGTGATTGCCTTTGTGCGAAACCAAGGTATCTTTTAATTGATGGATATTCTCTTCTTTCAATTCGTCTATATTCAGTTTAATGGTCAATTTCTTGGCATAGGCCTCCATCACTTCTTGAAGTAATATAAAGCTATTGAACTGCATACGTGGGTCTCCCTTTTTACCCGTATCCCTATTGACCCACCCTTCTTTTACGTACATTTTCACGTACACAAAAGAATTTATCATCAAGAAATGCCTGAATTTTAGATACTCTTCGCCAAAAATCCGGAATTCAAAAGAATCCGTATAATCCTCCATGGTAAATAACGCCCATCCTTTTCCGTTTTTGGATATTCTATGCTGCACATCGGTGATGACACCGGCAAAAGAAAGTTCCCGATTTACATAATGCTCCAGTTCGTTGGCGCAGGAAACGTTTGCATTGCAAAAAGCGTTGATTTCAGTCTTAAAATCATCTAACGGATGCCCGGAAATATAAATGCCGACCACTTCTTTTTCCCGTCGTAATTTTTCCATGGTACCCCACTCTTCACACGGTGGAACAACAGGTTCGGGAATCTGTGCTTCGCTCATGCCACCGAACATATCCATCTGAGACGAATTTTGGTTTTCCTGATATTTTGCGGCAGATTTAATGACCTTTTCCAAAAAAGTAATTCCGTCGCCTTCATCGTGAAAATACTGTGCACGATGTGTGGTACCAAAAGAGTCGAACCCACCGGCAACGGCCAAGTTTTCAAAAGCTTTTTTATTGGCGGCACGCAAATCGATTCGTTTTGCCAAATCAAAGACCGATTTGAAGTTCCCATCTTTTTTTCGGTGGGCTACAATGGTTTCCACTGCGGAACGCCCTACCCCTTTTATCGCCCCCATCCCAAAACGAACGGCACCATCTTTGTTCACGGCAAATTTATAGTACGACTCGTTCACATCGGGGCCCAATACATCCAATCCCATACGCTTACATTCCTCCATGAAGAAAGTAACCTGTTTGATATCGTTCATATTGTTGCTAAGAACCGCAGCCATGTATTCCGCAGGGTAATGCGCCTTCAAATATGCTGTTTGATAGGCAATGTAGGCGTAACAGGTAGAATGGCTTTTATTAAAGGCATAGGCCGCAAAAGCTTCCCAGTCCTTCCATATTTTTTCCAAGGTTTCGGTTGGATGCCCATTGGCCGCACCACCTTCCAAAAACTGTGGCTTCATTTTTTGCAGCACCGCAAATATCTTTTTCCCCATCGCCTTACGCAACACATCGGCATCACCTTTTGAAAAGCCCGCTAATTTTTGGGAAAGCAGCATCACTTGTTCTTGGTATACCGTAATCCCATAGGTCTCCTTTAGATATTCTTCCATATCGGGCAAATCGTAGGCGATTTCTTCCCTACCATGTTTACGCGCAATGAAACTGGGTATATATTCCATAGGTCCGGGACGATATAAGGCATTCATGGCAATAAGGTCATCAAACACCGTTGGCTTGAGATCCTTCATATGTTTTTGCATTCCCGGGGATTCATATTGAAATATCCCAACTGTATCCCCCCTTTGAAAAAGCTCATAGGTCTTTTCATCATCCAAAGGAAAATCATCGGGCACCAAATCAATACTATGTTTCGCTTTTACGATTTTGACGGTATCCTTTATTAACGTCAAGGTTTTTAAACCCAAAAAATCCATCTTCAAGAGCCCTGCACTTTCAACGACCGAGTTATCGAATTGGGTCACATACAAATCGGAATCCTTGGCAGTCGCCACGGGAACAAAATTGGTAATATCATCCGGTGTTATAATTACGCCACACGCATGAATACCTGTATTCCTGACCGAACCTTCCAAGGTTCGCGCCATATTCACGGTTTGCCCTTCCAAATCATCCGTTTCGGAAATATTCAAAAGTTGGTTTACCTTTTCGTAATCCTCAGCCCTGAACTTCTTTTTTAAATCAGCATCCGATTGGCCGAAAATCTTGCCAAGCTTGGACATGGTGGGAATCAACTTTGCAATACGATCTGCATCGCCCAAAGGCAAATCTAGTACCCGAGCCGTATCACGTATAGATGATTTTGCCGCCATCGTACCGTAAGTGATGATCTGTGCTACTTGATTTGCCCCATACTTGTTGATTACATAATCCATGACCTTTCCCCTGCCCTCGTCATCAAAATCGATATCAATATCGGGCATGGATACCCTGTCCGGATTTAAGAACCGCTCAAAAAGCAGGTCATATTTTAATGGATCGATATTGGTAATGGTCAAGCAATAGGCCACTACCGAACCAGCGGCCGAACCACGGCCTGGGCCTACCGAAACCCCCATATTTCTGGCTTCACGAATAAAATCCTCGGTAATCAAAAAATAACCGGGATAGCCTGAATTCCTTATCGTATCCAGCTCAAAATCGATACGTTCCCTTATCTCGGGGGTAATCTCGCCGTATCTGGCTTTTGCACCTTCATAAGTGATATGACGCAGATAGGCATTTTCACCACGTTTGCCTCCGTCAGTCTCGTCTTCAGGCACTTTAAACGCTTCCGGAATATCAAATTTGGGCAAAAGCACGTCACGAGCCAGTTCAAAAGGCTCTATCTTATTTATTATTTCTTGAACGTTCAAGATAGCTTCAGGGATATCCTTGAAGATTTCTTTCATCTCGTCCTGAGATTTGAAATAATATTCCTGATTGGGCAGACCATATCGGTACCCGCGACCACGGCCAATGGGCGTTGCTTGTTTTTCCCCATCTTTGACGCACAAAAGAATATCATGGGCATCGGCATCATCCTTTGAACAGTAATATGTATTGTTGGTAGCGACCAATTTTACATTATGTTTGGCGGCCAACTCGACCAAAACCTGATTAACACGGTCCTCGTCTTCCTGCCCATGGCGCATGAGCTCTACATATAAATCATCACCAAATTCTGTTTTCCACCATAGCAAGGCTTCCTCGGCCTGTTTTTCTCCAACGTTCAATATTTTCCCCGGGACTTCGCCATATAGGTTCCCCGTTAACACGATAATGTCTTCTTTATATTCCTGTATGACTTTTCTATCGATACGCGGCACATAATAGAACCCATTGGTAAATGCTATAGAGGACATTTTGGCCAAATTATGGTATCCCTTTTTGGTTTTGGCCAACAGCACGATTTGATAACCGTAATCTTTTACACTTTTATTGGTATGGTCATCGCAAACGAAGAACTCGCAGCCGATTATAGGGGTAATTTCCTGTTTCGCAGCCAACTCCCCATTTTTTTCGGCAGCTTTATTTTTGTCCCGGACCGATTTGTTGTGCGCACCTATTTCCTTTACGAAATGAAACGCCCCCATCATATTGGCATGATCGGTCAATGCCACTGCAGACATTTGATTATCTGCGGCTGACTTGACCAAATCCTTAATACTTATTGTAGATTGCAGTACCGAGAACTGGGAATGATTGTGTAGGTGAGCAAATGCTGCCTCTTCAAGGGTTTTGATATTTTCCTTGATTTCAGCTTGTGAAATACCACCGGTATCTTTTTCCCATAGCGCATCGGCAATTTTTTTTGATGCTTTTTTAAGGTTGATGTGCTTGAGACCGATAAGCGGTATCTCATGCGGGTTGGCCTCCGAAAAGCTTTGGAAGTAGTCTGGTTGGACATCCAACTGTTCGGCCGTGTAGTGTTGTTTGCGAACAAGCTCCAAAAAACAACGGGTGGTAGCCTCAACATCCGCCGTGGCATTATGGGCTTCGGCAAATGGTTGCTTGAATAAGTATTCATGCAGCTCGGTCAACGTAGGTAATTTGAATTTTCCACCTCGCCCACCGGGAATTTGACATAACTGCGCCGTATATTCTGTACAAGTATCCAAAACGGGCAATTGCTGTAAGGAGTTTTCAATACCTAAACGATGAAACTCCGCTCCCATAATGTTTACATCAAAGCCCACATTTTGCCCAACAATAAATTTGGTTTTGGACATTGCGCTACTGAACCTCTCCAAAACCCTATCCAAAGCGATACCCTTTTGCTCTGCCAAGGCTGTTGATATACCATGGATCTGTTCTGCATCATAAGGAATATTAAAACCATCCGGACGTACCAAATAATCTTGATGCTCCAACAAATTCCCCATGCCGTCATGCAACTGCCATGCTATCTGTATACAGCGAGGCCAGTTGTCGGTATCGGTTATCGGGGCATCCCAACGTTTGGGAAGGCCAGTGGTTTCGGTATCGAAGATTAAATACATTTATGATATTTTGTACATGCAAAAAGTATCGATAAAAATAAGGAAAAGTGAGTTTGCTGAAAAAGGGAGTTGTTAGCAGTTATCAACTGCTATTATAATGCTAAATATAGTTCCGAAAAATTGTAAGTTATTTAAAATAGCGTATATTTGCAGCCCTTTTTGAAGGAATTAAGAATTAATAACCAAGGGTCGGGCACCCTACAAATTAATGTGATATGCCAGTAAAGATTAGATTACAGAGACACGGTAAAAAAGGAAAACCATTTTATTGGATCGTTGCCGCTGACAGCCGTGCCAAAAGAGACGGTAAATTTTTGGAGAAGTTAGGTATCTACAACCCCAACACCAATCCTGCTACAATTGAATTAAAAGTTGATGACTCCGTTAAATGGTTGCAAAACGGTGCACAACCTACAGATACGGCAAGGGCTATTTTATCTTATAAAGGCGCTTTATTAAAACATCATTTACTAGGTGGTGTACGTAAAGGAGCACTGACCGAAGAGCAAGTTGAAGAAAAGTTCAACGCTTGGTTAGAAGAAAAAGAAAAAGCTGTCGCCAGCAAGATCGGTGGATTAGACAAAGCCAAAGCAGACGCTAGGGCCGCCGCATTGAAAGCCGAAAAAGAAGTTAACGACAAAAGAGCTGCTGAAGCTGCCGCTGCCGCGCTTCCCGAAACACCTGAAGGTGAAAGTGCCGAAGAGGTAGCAGTAGACACTCCCGAAACGCCACAACCCGATACGGAAAATGCGGATACCACTCCCGTAGCTCCCGTAAAAGAAAAAGAGGAAATCGAAGCTAGTGACAATGCCGCCGAAGCACCTTCTGTTGAAGAGGTTATTGATGCGAGCGACGAGGATGTAAAGCCTGCCAAGACCGGAGAGGAAGAGTAATTTTTGAACGATGCGAAAGGAAGAATGTTTCTACCTAGGCAAAGTTGTTTCAAAATATAGTTTCAAAGGTGAGGTTCTCGTAAAATTAGATACCGATGACCCTGAGATTTACGAAAACATGGAATCAGTTTTTGTTTCAATACGAAACAATCTGGTTCCATTTTTTATAGATAGATGTAGACTGCACAAATCGGCACTGCTCCGTATCGATTTTGAAGAAGTCAAAGATGAAGCCTCGGCCGATAGGATCATGGGCGCCGAACTGTATCTACCGTTATCGTCATTGCCTAAACTTGAAGGCAACAAATTCTATTTTCACGAAGTCATTGGGTTTACGATCATGGACAAAGTACATGGAGGTATAGGAACTATACAAAGCGTAAACGATACTACAGCTCAAGCACTTTTTGAAGTACAAAAGGGAGATAAGCAACTCTTGATCCCTGTTACCGATGAAATCATAACTAAGGTAGACCGTGAAAACAAAACCATCTTCGTCACCACGCCCGATGGTTTAGTAGATCTTTACCTGAATTGATTATGCTCATATCACTTTAGCTTGAAAGACTGAAGCTTATCGTTATTGTTCGCTACCAAAACAAATCGTTTTTCCTTATTGATCAAAACACGTATTTTTTTCGCATCCTTGTTTGAGAAAAAACCACTTTCTTTAATCGATAACGGAGAAAACCCACCTTTTCCATCGCCAAGCATTATCAGTCCCGTTCCCGCATCGTTCCTAGGGGTTTCTATCTCCGAGACAAATAAATTGTTGATAGCCAAAACATCCAAATTGCCATCATCATCAAAATCGTCAATAAGCATATCGTTTATATTGGACAGTTGGGCCTGATAAGGCAACAGTGATGTTTTGAACGTATTGTTTCCCATATTTTCAATGTACATGGATGCGAAAGTATCTGCTTGATATCGGAGTGCATTTTTTAATTCCATTTCCCCATAAACCTCATCTATTTCCAAAGATGCAAAAACATCATATTTTTTTATATCTTTTTTAAGGTTAGGTATTTGTTCGGAAGAACACGAGAACCCCCGCAAGGGATAATGTTTGTTATCATTGTAATACCCCAAGACAATATCCTTCATTCCGTTATCATCAAAATCGTCATAATAAATATCAAAAGGTTTCTCGGGGCTGGTTTTGTACTTATAGTTTAAACCTAGATTGCCCACTATATAATCTTCATCACCATCATTGTCAAAATCGCCCTTATCGATACTGAACCACCAGCCAGATGTTTTTGAAAGGCCATCAGCAGTGTCCTTGGTCAAGCTTCCATTTTCATTTTTGAAAAGGGTTATAGGCATCCACTCACCCACGACCACGAGGTCTATAGCGTTATCCTGATTATAGTCCGTCCAAATAGCATCAGTCACCATTCCTACATTATCAAACCCTGGTGCCAATTCGTCGGTCATATTAACAAGTTGACCGTTTTCATTTTTTAATAACATACTGGAAGGCGGGGATGGATACTCATGAGGCACATGCCTTCCGCCGACAAACAAATCAATATCCCCGTCGGCATCATAATCCCCTGCTGTTACAGTGGAACCGCTGATACGTTCTACACCTAGGATAGCTCCTTTGGAAAAACCACCATTCCCATTATTTATATAAAGGCGGTCTGTGTAACGAAAATCTTTTTTAGGGTATTCATTGCCACCGCTCACCACATATAAATCTTTATAGCCATCAGAGTTTACATCAAAAAAAACTGCATCAACATCTTCAAAAGGAGCTTCTTTCTTCCAAAATTCGTTTAGAACAATAGTAAAAGATCCGTCTTTGTTCTGTTTATATAATTTTGGGGCATGCCCGGTAGCTCCACCCAAAAAAACATCGTCCAACCCATCGTTATCAATATCGGCAACGGCCATGGCCGGACCAAATTGAGATAACTTATGGGGAAGAAGCACCTGCTTTTTAAAGTCGTCAAAATTATTTTCCACATGGTTGAACTCAATAGGGAGTTCATTTGTTGTTTCAACAAAAAGTGCATCATTAGACCTAGACAATTTCGATTTTACAGAAGCTTTGTCTTTTGTAAACTTTACCGTTTGGTTTGCATTGATATTTTTTTCAAAAGTTTCAAGGCCATTGGGCCAAGTAATGAGCAAACTATCTACTTTTTTAGAAGAACCTAGACCAAAATGAACCGTAGATTCACTTGTGGAATATATGCCCCTTACATTGGTTATATGTTGTGTTTGCATATTTCCGTTTGTATAAATATCAACTCTTGAACCGAGCGTGGGCGCATTTGAGTTATCCGACAGCTCTAACCTTAAGAAATTACCATTGGTATTGGCTTCAGTGTTATTTCTGTATACAAAGGCCGTTTCATTGATATTGTTCACGACCAAATCCAAATCCCCGTCATTATCAAAGTCAGCATATGCCGACCCGTTGGAAAACGACTCGACATCCAAACCCCAATCTTTGGCCACTTTTTCAAATTTTAAATTCCCCTTATTTTTAAAAGCATAATTTTTTAAAGGTTGAGAAGGTATTAATCCAATAGCTTTTTCGAGATTTACAACATCCCAGATACTTTTTATGGTACCACCGTCAGGATTTTTTTGAAGCCATTCAAGTCTGGTCTTGTTCACATATTCGGCTACATTGTTATCTGCATCGGTATTTCTGATATCCCTTAATAATCCGTTAGTGACGTAGGCATCCTTAAACCCATCATTATCAAAATCAGCTATAAGGTTAGACCAGCTCCAATCTGTCGCCGACATACCGGTGTATTGTGCTATGTTACTAAAAGTGCCATTCCCGTTGTTCAACTGTAATGTATTGTACATATATTGATAGCCACCGCCGTCTTCTACGACTTTCCAAAAGGCTTCAATATTCATTCCGCTCATATTGGATTTCAATCTAAAATTGTCTTCGGCGACCATGTCCACCACAAAAACATCCAATAAGCCATCGTTGTTGATGTCCGAAATATCTACTCCCATACTGTAAAAGGAGGTCTGGTTTATTGTTGAGTCAATACGGTTAGAAAAAGTACCATCTTGATTATTGATGAAAAGAAAATCAGGAGCGTAAAAATCGTTCGCCACGTAAATATCCGTCCAACCGTCATTATTTATATCGCTGGCGGAAACGCCATTTGGAAAGCCTGTTTTAAAAAGTCCTGCTGCTTTGGTAACATCCTCAAAAAAACCTCCTTTATTTTTTAAAAGCCGAAGTGAATACTCAGGTTTGAGCAACTCTGTTCCTGCGTATTCGGAAAAACTGCCAGGATTAGGAGGTTGGGTCAACAAGAACAAGTCTAATAGACCGTCTTTGTCATAATCCAAAAAAGTGGAATGCCTTGTTCTTTGCTGGTCATCAACTTTGAATTCTTCGGCGACTTCGTTGAAAGTCAAGTCACCTTTGTTCAGGTACAGCAGGTTTTTTCTCAAATCGGGGTTTTCATCATATAACTCCCTACTAACATATATATCTAAAAGCCCATCATTGTTAACATCTGCAATGGTAACGCCGGTAGACCATCCCCCATCGTCAATTATCCCTGCTTTTTGGGTAATATCCTTAAATTTAAAATCCCCTTGATTTAAATAAAGTTTGTCGGAAACCATATTCCCGGCAAAATAAATATCCTGTAGACCATCATTATTAAAATCACCAACGCCTACACCAGCCCCTCCATAATAATTGGCATACAGCAGAATATTCGCTTGTTTTGTGTCTTCAATTTTATTGACAAAATCAATGCCCGTATGAGCAGGTTCCAAAAGTGTAAAAAGCTGTTGGTTTTTTATTTCTGCTTTTTTTTCGCATGAAAAGAAAATGAACGCTATGCAAACCAAAAAAAATGATCTCATAAAATATAATAATCTAATTACCAGTGTAAAAATACCAATATAACCATACTATTTATACCAAAAAACAAAGGAGAGTTTCCCCTCCTTTGATAAATTAACTAAAACTAACTCAAACTGACTCTATAAAATTGGATTATGAGTTATTCAACATCCCACCATACCCTGGTGGTAAGCTCATCAGACCCTTGTCTACTAATGGCCTCATCATAGTTTGCCTTATTGTTTACCTGCTCGCTTTCAGAATATGACATTCTTCTTGGAATTGTACCGTTAGTTACATTACCGGGGTAATTAACAGGTGTCAATACAGGGAATCCTGTTCTTCTCCAATTAGAAAACGATTCATATTCGTTCAAGAAGGTAACCGCCCAATATTGGGTAGCAATTTGCTCAATAGCATTTGCCGCATCATAAGGGTTTGCTGTCAAGTAAGCTGCAATATCGGCATCATCAATAACACCAGCATCACCATAAAGTGATAATGTCTTCATAGCTGCAGTTACGCCATTATTGTAATGCGTTTCGGCATCACCGCCGATTCCCCATCTCACATTGGCTTCGGCCAACATAAATTCTACTTCGGCATAGGTCTGGAAAATCATTGGAGCATCTAACCCTGTAATAATATTCCTGTTGGGCTCAACATAATTATCCAAATTCTCTTCACCTGTCATCTCTAAAAGCATGTTCGCGTCAAGACCGTTTGGAAAGCCTATCATATCGGCGGGGTCAGTACTACCATCACTTCTTCTTGCTCCCAAAATTGGTAATCTTGGATCGTTTCTATCTTTCATGAAATCCACAAAAGTTTTGCTTAACCTTGGATTGGCATCTACAAGAAAAACCTCGCCATTACCATTTTGGTTGACCCCTTCTGGACCAGCAGTGTGTGGTACAAAGAAAATGTCATCATTAGACTCCATTACTCCACCTGCAATAGCTTTAGTAGCCCATGACTGCGCCGCAGCAGGGTCTACTTTTATAAGCCTTAATCCCAAGCGCAACATTAAAGAATTGGCCAATCTTTTCCATTTAGCTTGATCACCGTTATATATGATATCAGCATCCCCAAATTGAGAGGTACCTGTACCTAAGTCAGCAGCGGATTCTTCCAATTCTTTTAACATATCTGCATAGATTTCACTTTGCGGGTCGTACTTTGGGGTTAAGATACCCTCTAAAACCGCTTTGCCGGCCTCGCTATAAGGAACGTCTCCATATAAATCGGTCAATCTTGAAAAGGCAAAAACTCGCAATATTCTAGTAATTGCTTTCATTTCAGCCGGTAGCCCTTCTTCATCGATTTGAACCAACATATCCTCCAAAGATTTTATGGCATTGCCATAATACCTATCCATAAGGGACGAGGCATAACCTCTGTTCCACGTGTATTTATCTCCATCCCAATACCCAGCAGTAGTCGCTATGTGCTGCATCATGGTGGATTGATAAATCAAACCTGCTCTCCAATTATCATATCGCTCACTTGATACGAACAATTGGGCTGCGGTCAGCTTATTATTGACACTTACTTGAATAGGCTTCTGAGGGTTAACATTTAGCTCTTCAAAACCTTCGTCACATGCACTAAGCACGAACAAAAACAACAAGACATAAATTGATTTTTTCATAATTTTCTTTTTAAAACTTAACATTAAGACTTAATCCATAGCTTCTTGTAAGTGGCACACCAAAATACTCTAAACCTTGAGAATTCCCTGCATTATATGTACTTTCAGGATCCACATTTTCTATGGTTCGAGACAGGAAGAAAAGGTTTTGCCCAATTAGATTAACAGTTACAGACTGCAGGAACGTTTTGTCCAGTACTTTGCTTGGCAAAGTATATCCTAAACTCATTTGCCTGAATTTAATATAATCCGCATCCTCTACAAACTCTTCTGCAATGTCATTAACCCTGCCCCAGTATATTTGAAGGTCTTCGGGAGCCACCGTTGTGGTAAATGCGGTACCTGTACCAGCATCCGCATCAAAAGTAGCACCATCTACCCCGGATATGGTAAGGCCATTTTCCCTACCTGCCAAAGTGTTCTTATGTAGCCCCGCACCATATGCTGTTGAATTAGTACCTGAAAACAACTGACCGCCGAACTTAGCATCAATCAAAAAGTTAAGACTAAAGTTTTTATATCTTATAGTATTTGTCCACCCAAAATTCCAAGGTGGCACACCTTCGCCCAATATTTTACGCTCTCCCTGCCTTGCAATCGGGACCCCGTCACCATCTATATCATAAACAATGTTTCCATTGTTATCGCGCACATAAGACGTTCCAAAGATAACACCAAAGGGCTCACCAACAATTTGTTGTATCCTAACGTTTCTTGTTCTGGGCTCATCCAAAGCTATATCAGAATTATCAGCATTTGTCGCTGTAATCTTACTTTCGTTGAAAGAAGCGTTTAATGTAGTTGTCCAAGTGAAGTTCTCATTTCTGATAGGCGTACCTGAAATTAAAAGTTCAACACCTTCGTTTTCCAATTTACCAAGATTCGCCGAAGCTGCTCCAAATCCAGAACCTACCGAAGTCGTTACGTTTACTATGTCATTGGTAGTTTCATTAGCATAGTAGGCCAAGTCAACAGACAACCTGTTGTCAAAAAACCTAGCATCTAGACCAATTTCGACTTCATTTTTGTTGAAAGGCACCAAATCCGCATTCGGTACCGTACCACCCGTAATTCTACCTAACGGTTGACCGAGGTGTCCTTGTCCAAATATTTCATATGTTAAACCCAGCTGGTATGCTTCTTGAGCACCACCTGCCACCTGACTGTAACCCCCTCTTAGTTTAAGGAAGTTCACAAATGTTGGCATCTCTATCATATCGGACAATATTAAACTACCATTGATAGAAGAATAGAAATCATTATTTGGTGTTGTTTTACCAGGAAAGGATAACGTAGAGAACCAGTCATTCCTCCCAGTAAATGTGATGTAAGCAAAATTGTTATAGGAGAGTTCCATTGAACCGTAAAGAGAACCAATCTCACGCTTATTAAAATCCCTATTCCTGCTTTGGTTTCTTAAATTAGCTATATCAAATAACCCAGGAACGATAAACTGATTACCTCCCAAGTTTAAATCCTCTCTCTCAATAGAGTTTTTATTCGCTCCGACGAAGGTAGTTAAAGCGAATTTCTCTGTGATATCTTTGTCAACACCTAATATGACATCAGAATCAATTTGGGTAAAGCGCCTATTCAATTCATTCATGTCCCCCAATGGGTTAAATAATGTGCCTGTTGGTGTTATTCTTGTTGTACGCAATGTTGAATGGTCTGTACCTATTCTAGCCGTTACGTATAACCAATCCAATATGTCATATCTTAAAGAGGCTGATGCAATTATCCTATTTTTTTTATCCTCATTTCTAAAATTGAAAGCGGCAAAATAAGGGTTTGTAGAGAACACATTTCCGTTTATCTGTCTCTCGTTACCGTCTTCATCTGCACCAGGATTCATATTCCTCACATCTACGTTACCGGGCAAAACACCTACCGTAAAGTTTGCATTACCGGGAGAATCTGAAAGTCTTGGTCTATTCACAACATCTTCAACAATGTATTGAGAATTGACCTGTAATGTGAGTTTTTCGGCCAAAACCGTTCCCGCGTTAAGGGAAAAAGTTTTTCTGTTTAGGCCAGAATTAGGAACAATGTCGCTGTTAGTAAGGTCTGTGAAGGAGAACCTTAAGTTAGATTTGTCATTTGCCGTTGAAAAGGCCAATGTGTTGATAAACGTAGTTCCCGTTCTGTAAAAGTTTTTTATGTTGTTTCCAACTCGGGAATAGGGCCTCTCAACACCGTCCCATTGTATTACAGGAGACCCGTTGTATCTTGGCCCCCATGAACTAAATCCTAAGTCAATTGCTTCTTGTTGAGTCGCTGGCACTCTTCCAAGGGTTCCTTGACCGTATTCCGTTTGAAAATCTTGGATATCTGTATTAACAACATCAAAATTCACAGTTGAACTATACTCGATACCAAAACCTTCTTGTTTTTTTCCTCCTTTGGTCGTAATCAAAATTACACCGTTTGCACCTCTTGAACCGTACAGTGCACTGGCCGCACCACCTTTAAGTACAGATATAGACTCAATAAGGTCTGGTGCAATACTGGATATACCGTCCCCGCCATCACTACCGCCCCACAAACTTGCGGAACCATTATTATCGTTACCAATGGGAATACCGTCTACTACATATAATGGTTGATTGTTACCGGTAAGCGTACTATTACCACGTATGATTACCCTACTTGAACCTGCAGCCCCAGTCGAGTTTTGCGTAATATTTACACCTGCTATCTTACCTTGTAGCGCATTAATACCATTTACTGTTTTGACCGTTGAAATTTCTTCTCCGTCTACTTCTGTTATCGAATAACCCAATGCTTTTGTCTCTCGCTTGATGCCCAAAGCAGTTACTACAACTTCATCTAATTGGCTGCTATCTTCATCCAATGTTGTGTTGACCGTTGATTGCCCCGATACCGAAACCTCTTTGGTCGCATACCCTAAGGAGGAGAATACCAAAATATCCGAACTTCCGGATAAGTTGATGGCATAATTACCGTCAAAATCTGTCGCGGTACCGTTCGACGTTCCTTTTTCAACAACGTTGACGCCCGGCAAGGGCACGCCCGAAGCATCTGTTACCGTACCTGTAACTGTTTGTGCGGCTATGCTTCCGGCAAAAAGCAATGCAACAAACATCAATACATACTTTAGTTTTTGATTCATGTTGGTTTATTTAAGTTAGTAATCTAGTTAAATGTACTGTTTCAATTAATTTCCAATTAAGAAAACTATAATTTTATGTTAACGAATGATGTAAAATTTCGACCAATAACAATATTCAAAAGCTAAATAGCCCATATTTTTTCTTTTCAAATTAAACAAAGTTCTCGAATTTAAATTATCAAGTTAATAATTTTTCAATCAAAAAAATACTCAATACGCAATATAATAGTGGCCTATTGATTGAAAAATAGAATCTAAGCAAAACGCAGCTGCGTGTAGATATCCTTTTTTACTGACCATATATTAAAAGCCCATTATGGTTTTTCTTGAAAGTACTTTACTCTTTAACCACTGACCTAAACAAACCCTCATTGTTTACGCTAAGCACTTTTTTTGTAAAGGGACTTTCAACCCATAATATCCAACCGTATTTATAGGTTTCCAGTTTGGGCGAAATATGCTCCCCAAAGATCGTTTCACCTTTTAAAATCTTTTTTTTTGTCAATACTGTTTTGGAGTAGTCCCGATACAGATCATACAGATACCATTTTATATATTCATCTTCGGGAATTTTAAAAGCGGCTTTACCAGTTGGTGCTTCCGTTGAAAAAAATACGTATCCCCAATGCTCGGGTTCGTGCATATTCACTACGCCTTGTGGAGACCATACCCAATTGTACTCATGCAGAAAATCTCCCGTTTCCTTATCTTTTTTTCGGTAATAGGTATCATCGATTACATCAAAATCCCAGTTCACCCTTGAAAAGTTGATTCGCCAAAAGTCATTTTCAGGTATTTTGGTATTTCCGCCAGGTGGGGTGGTAAAAGACCACGGAATGGCTATTTCAACAGACCAACCTGTGTCAGTATCGGAAGAATCGTTCAAACTGCCCTGAACATAGACTGCGGATTCCAAGCCTTTAAAATCCCAGTTCCCCAATATTGTACCCCCGTTGCGGTATGGTTTAGACAAATACAAATCCCAAATCGTATTGAGTGCATTCATTTCTAATTCATAATAGTTATGGGTATCTCCGTCCGGGTCTATAAATATTTCGAAATCATTATTGTAAAAAATTATGGTGTCCCTTTGTTTTAAAGTAGCCCACACATGGGGCTCCTCCATAATAGCGAATATATATAGGTTCTCGTCATCCCATAGCATTTTCATTTTAGTTTCATATGTAGGCTTCTTTTTTCCCTCTATGTCAATAAAAGGTTGTGACCAATCAGTTTTTTGCCAGGAAAGCTCATCGGCTTTGCCGTCTATCACAAAACTGTCATCAACCTTGTTCGCCACATAGGCTCTTGGGACATTTTGTGAAAAGGCCCCATAAAACCCTATGATGGATAAAAGAAACGATAGCCCAAAGCTATTTTTGGATACGGATATGTTCGACATGCTTCAAATTATTTTTTCATTCATAAAATAGGGCATTTTTTAATGTCACTTGTACCAAAAATCACCACTAAAATTTTTTTAAAGGTTTTTTATTTTATCTTGGAAATCAAATAAAATTAGACCAATAACCACTGGCTGTAGCTATAGCCCAATAAAAACCTTTGTTCCAATAAAAATAGAATGCTGGCAGACAACAAGTTAAATGATTTTTTGAGACGTGATTCCCAAAAAGACTACACGATCAATTACAAGCACCATATTATATTTTGGAGCATATACTTCGTATTTAATGTTTTTAGATGGAGTAGCATACATGATGATTTTGCTTACTCCCTAAAAACAAATATTATAGGTTTTCCCATACACATGCTTTTGGCCTATTTTAACGTATACTACTTAATGCCAAAATTTGTGTATACCCGCAAATATGTAAGCTATTCAATATTGATACTTGTTTCCCTTTTTATCATGTTATTGGTAAAATACAACCTAACCTATTACTTGGTAAGTACAAATGTTTGGCCAGAGGGTCCTGAAAACATAGATAGTCTTACGCTAGACTACGCCATACAGACCATGTTGGGTGAGCTTTATGTTATCTCTTTTGTGACCGCCATAAAAATTACCGTTGATAGGATGCGGGCCAACAGTAAGCTTCACAACTTGGAAAAAAGACAGCTGACGACCGAACTTAAGTTTCTCAGGTCACAAGTTTCCCCACACTTTTTTTTCAATACATTGAACAATATATATTCATTAACGCTCGAAAAATCGAACAAAGCTCCAGAAGTTGTTCTCAAGCTCTCCGAATTGATGCGGTATTTGCTATACGCCACAAAAAAAAGAAAACAGAACCTCACCAGTGAAGTCGAATGCATTCAAAATTATATTGATTTGGAAAGGATTAGGTTCGACGATTCCCTGAAAATAAATATCGATATTTCGGGAGACTTGCAAAATCACACCATAGCTCCTATGCTTTTGATACCCATAATAGAAAACTGCTTTAAACACGGAGCAAATAAAAACATTGGTGACATGTTTATAAATATCGATTTGAAAGTAGAAGGTGATTTTATGTATTTTCAGGTCGTAAATACAATTCCCGAAAAAAGCCAACAAAGCAATATGCCCACTAGAATAGGAGGTATTGGGCTTTCCAACGTAAAAAAACGATTGGAGCTGGGTTATAACAAAAATGATTATGACCTATCTATTTTTGAGGAAAACAACATGTTTCACGTAATTCTTAAACTCAAAGTATGAGAAACTTAAAAGTTATCATAATCGATGATGAGCCTTTGGCCATAAACGTACTGAAAAATTATGTTTCACAGGTAAAGGAGTTACAATTGGAAAACACTTTTTCCAATGCCGTCGACGCTTCATCCTATCTTTTGAACCATGAGGTAGACATCATTTTTTTGGATATAAACATGCCCATTTTGGATGGCTTGAACTTTTTGAAAAGCTTACAGGTAATTCCTATGGTGGTCATTACCTCGGCCCATGAAGAATACGCATTAAAGAGCTTTGAACTAGAAGTCATAGATTATTTGGTAAAACCCATTCCCTTTCCTAGATTCTTAAAATCGGTCAGGCGAATCATTTCCCTCAAGCAAACCAACCCGATAACGGAAAGCAATGCCGTCGAAAAACCTAGCATCTTCATCAAAATCGACAAAAAAAAGCTGCAAAAAATATATTTGGATGAAATCATGGTAATCGAAAGTCTAAAAGACTATATACGCATCATTACCTCAACGACCAAATACATCATCCACAGGACACTTAGCAGTTTTACCGAAGAACTGCCCAAAAACAGATTTTTACGAATACACCGATCTTATACCATAGCCATAGACAAAGTAGACGTAGTAGAGGGCAATAGTCTGCAAGTAGGCGGTATTAGATATACTATTGGGCGAAGTTATCTCGCAGAAACAAAAAACAGGATCCTAAACAATACCAAAGATTAAAATACAATTTGCTTTAATTTTTATTGGTCAATAACAAGACTTGGGGAAAATTTATGATTCCCGTAGCAGAGCCTATCCTGATCATTTCATTAATATCGTACATGAACGTGCCCAGCATAACATCTACCAGTCCATCTTTGTTAAAATCCCCTGCTTCCATCGTAAGCCAATTACCATGAATGGGGTTGGGCATCAATATAGGGTAAAAGTCATGTTTCCCTGTATTGTTCAAATAAACCACGGCATCCTTGATGTTGCTTTCGCCTTTGTAATCAACAAAAAGGGCCGAAGCGATAATATCCAGATCTCCATCATTGTCAAAGTCCCTAGCCATTGCTTTGTTACAATCATACATGGGGTAAAAAAAAGTCTCTTCAAATTGATTTTTGGTGTTGTTCATATAGACACGAACACCGTGGTACGGTTTATCTATCGGGGAAAAATCCCTATTGTCACCATTCGTGACCAGAATATCCTGGTGACCGTCAGAATTGAAATCGGCCAGTTCAAAATAACTGAGCCCGTGTACGGGCGTAAACTCCAGAACCCGGATTGGTTTAAAAACATTTTTTCCTTGGTTATAGTATATGGTAATGCCCTCGTAGGCCTGTGTGCTCATGGCTATAATATCTGGCAAACCATCTTTGTCAAAATCATTGACCTCTACCTTTCGGGTACCCGGAAGGGTGCTTAATATGTGTTCTTTGGTAGCATCCTTGCCGTCAAACCACGAAAGCTTACCAACGGTATGTCCAAAATTGCATATGATCAGATCATCATTGCCATCTAGATTTAGGTCGGCACTTAAAAAATTTACGGGCCTTCGCAATGTTGAAAAGGAGGGGCTCCCTTTAAAAAAATCACTGTTCTTGCTCAAACTTCCCAATTCTCCCAATTTTTGGTTGGAAGGTACTAGCTTTCCTATCGTCAATAGTGTAGGGTCCGATTTTGGGTCAAACTCAATATCCGAGGCATAACTACCTAATTTCCACTCCCCACTCAATACCCCGGTATTTTTAAGCGCATACAATTTTAAGTGGTCCCCGATATATAGTTCAGAATTATATTCATCGTACTCCAAAAGTGTTACCTGAGGTAATTTAGAACCGTCTATGGTAACCGATTGTGTCTCAAATGGAAAATCAATTTTGCTTTTCTTTGGTCGCTTTGCGTAAGTTTCAAGTTTTTCAGGAGCGTTTTCAACAAAATACTCCACAATTGCCGCCCAATCTTTTTCTGAAATAAGGGGAGTGTCAGGAAAGGTGTTCAACTTCTTTAAAATATCGGCTTCGATACTATCGCTTACGATATAATTATCTTTGCCGGCCATTTGCAAACCCAATCTAAGTGCCATATTGGGCAAAACACTGTTAGCCCAGGTCGCTTTATCTAATAGACCAGGTTCGGTGTATTTATGGCACATTGCACAATACCTGATTGACAACTCTTTTCCGGAACTTTGCTCAGAAACAACGGTATTGTTTGTTTTTTGTTGGCTTGTTCCTGAAAAATAACTGGCAAAACAAATGACACTGGCTAGAAGGACACGTACTATATGTTTCAATCTTTTAAAAACTTATGTAATTTGCAATTTTTTATACCTCAAAGGTTAAAGATAAATATATAATTCAAAAAGAACATCCGATTTTATCGCGTAAGATTTTAACCAAAGTATCACGCATGGAAAAACCATTTAAATTCAAGCAATTCATGATAAGGCAAAACCGTTGTGCCATGAAGGTGGGCACCGATGGGGTTTTACTAGGTGCCTGGGCTTCTTTGCCCGTGAACACAAAAGCTATCTTGGATATTGGATCGGGAACCGGGTTGATTGCATTGATGCTTGCACAGCGTAGCTCTGCCGAAATTATAGATGCCATTGAAATTGATGGGGATGCGTATGAACAGTGTGTAGATAATTTTGAAAGCTCACCGTGGGGAGACCGCTTGTTCTGCTATCATGCAAGTCTTGATGAGTTTACAGACGAAATTGATGACAAATATGATATGATAGTCTCCAATCCACCTTTTTACTCTGAAGATGTTTCCACTGGAAACATTGCCAGAAATACCGCAAGACAAAACCGGTCTTTACCCTTTTCAAAACTTTTGGAGAGTATCTCAAAATTACTCTCGCCAGAGGGTGTTTTTGCAGTTATTATCCCCATTAAGGAAGAAAAACGGTTTTTTCATATGGCAGAGAGCGTAAAGCTTTATCCCAAGCGGGCAACCCGGGTCAGGGGTAATCAAAAATCCGAAATAAAAAGAAGTCTATTGGAATTTGGTTTCCATACAACCAAAACGATGTACCATGAACTGACCATTGAAACCGATAGGCATATTTACACCCCTGAATATGTAGCATTAACAAAAGAATTTTACTTGAAAATGTAACATTAGCCCTTGGCATTGTTATATTCCTTTAATTACCTTTGATAAAAATTCATTGCTATGCGACCAGATTTGTTTGAAGCTCCCGATTATTACAACTTGGATGATTTATTGACCGAAGAACATATTTTAGTACGTAATGCGGCACGCCAGTGGGTAAAGCGTGATGTTTCCCCTATTATTGAGGAATACGCTCAAAAAGCGGAGTTTCCCAATCAAATACTTTCGGGATTGGCAGAAATCGGAGCTTTTGGCCCGTATATTCCCGAGGAATATGGTGGGGCGGGATTGGACCAAATAAGTTACGGACTCATCATGCAGGAAATTGAACGTGGTGACAGTGGTGTGCGTTCAACAGCATCGGTACAGTCCTCATTGGTCATGTATCCCATTTACACGTATGGTACTGAAGCGCAACGCAAAAAGTATCTGCCCAAATTGGCTACTGGAGAAATGATGGGCTGCTTTGGGTTAACAGAGCCCAATCATGGATCTAATCCCGGTGGTATGGAAACAAGGTATAAGGATATGGGCGACCATTATCTTTTGAACGGTGCCAAATTATGGATTTCCAATTCGCCATTCGCAGATATTGCAGTGGTTTGGGCTAAAAATGAAGAAGGCAGAATACATGGGTTGATAGTGGAACGTGACATGAAAGGTTTTTCTACCCCGGAAACCCACAACAAATGGTCGTTACGGGCATCGGCCACAGGAGAACTTATCTTTGACAACGTAAAAGTGCCCAAAGAAAATCTTTTGCCCAATAAAACAGGACTAGGCGCCCCTTTGGGTTGTTTGGATTCGGCACGCTACGGAATTTCCTGGGGTGCTATCGGCGCTGCAATGGATTGTTATGACACTGCTTTACGGTATGCCAAAGAAAGGGTTCAATTTGGGAAACCGATAGCCGCCATGCAGCTTCAGCAAAAAAAACTAGCCGAAATGATCACAGAAATCACAAAGGCGCAACTACTGGCTTTTAGATTGGGGCAACTAAAAAACGAAGGCAAGGCCACAACGGCCCAGATATCTATGGCCAAACGCAATAATGTAGAAATGGCCATCAAAATTGCCCGTGAAGCAAGACAGGTTTTAGGCGGTATGGGGATTACGGGCGAGTATAGCATTATGCGCCATATGATGAACCTTGAAAGTGTTATCACTTACGAGGGTACGCACGATATTCATTTACTGATTACCGGAGCCGATATTACAGGACACCAAGCTTTTAAATAAGTATGGTCACCATTCCAAATACAGGTTTGGCCTATCCTTTAAATCTGTGGCCAAGTACTGTTTACTGCCATTGAAATTTAATATTTTGGGACAAAAGTCAATAATATCTTGGGCAAGTGCTTCTGTTTCTTCCAAGGGCAGAACAAACTTCAACATCAGCCATGATTTTCCGGCACCTACCAAGGTACACCCATGATAACCGGTCCAAGTTTCGATTTTTTCATAAATTTCCATGTTCGATATTGAATCTGTGCTTGTTCCTGCGTATTGTATAGGGTATAACGGGTCTTCAGTTTTTAGTAAACGTAGCTCATGCAAACCATCTGTACTATCATTCCCTTGGTCGGCGTAAAATAAAATATAACCGCTGAACAGCAATTTTGTCTTTAACTCTTTTAAAACTGCCGGAGCATCAAAATGTCCCATTCGTATAGAAATCGCTGGAATTTGATGATTTTCGTCCGCTGGCACTTTAATAAATTCCGATGAAGTCCGGGTACGCAACAGTAGCAAAACATCATGGTCGAATTCGATTTCGTCGGCCATGACTTTTTCAAAAGCAGTTAGTTCAGGTGGCTGGGCAAGGGAAAAAAGATGAAAAAGAAATAGCGAAAATATAAACGTGTATTTCATGATTACAGACTTTAGCGGTTCTATGAACGTGTATTTTTCCGGATACGTATACCATTTCACGAAATTCTTATTGAATCATTCAGGTTTAGACCAGTCGGAATCCTTAAACACAGGGTTTATAGTGTAGGTTTTGTACAGGACTTCCACCGTAGCTCCCTCAGCTTCGGTCACTTCAGAAAATGGAAGCAAAAGTCCATCTGTTTTTGTTAGGTCTTTCAAATAGGTTATTTCATTTTTACCATCCTTTAGGATAAAGGTCGCCACGATGGTATGCTCATTTTTATTTACTACGTACCCTAGGGTACGCTCATCGACCATCAATGTAATCAACATGATATTATCATCGGTTTGCCTTAGATCCAGAAGTGTTGCTCTATCCATAACGCTCTTTTGCAACCCGAAGATTCCACCCAAGAAAGTAGCCTTTAATTCTTTTATGCGATAGGGCGGCATCTCTCGATAAACACCAGATCGGTATACCCACCCTTTGTTACCTTCCAGTTGTTCAACGTATTCAAAATTGGGTGTTTGGGACTCTAATCGAATGTGGTTTTGTTCCACATCCATCAAAACCTGAAACTTTATTCCCGAGATTACCACTTCGGTTTTTAAGCCTTTAAGCTGATCTATGGCCTCACCGCCGTGTGCTTTTTTAATGCTTTTTAAAACATCCTGTCCAGATGATTCTAATGTTTTGGATACATCAATATCTTGAGAAGCCTCTTTTTGAACCGTATCGGATTCTTCCTCGGTATTTTCATCATCGTCACCATAAAAAAATATTGACCCATTGATAGCTACCATAGATATCTCGCCATCAGTAATTTTCTCATAAAAAAAACTATTTTTTTCTATCTGCCCATTATCATAGTACAAGGTCAATAATCCGTTTTTGATCGTATATTTTCCTTTCCCGGAACTATCGCTGCTAGTTCCCCCAGCCACATTGTTTCCACTTACCATTACACCGCCAGATGCTTTTCTGTCAAAAGTACCGTTGTCGTAAAAATTATAGCCCTCATAACTTTGCGTACCCACATACACCAAACCCGTACCCATGCCACCGGAACTACTGGCACTGGAAAAATCATAATATCCTTTTGGAACGGTATTGGGCACTATCATTTTTACCATTTGGGCTCCTGCATAATAAATTGATTCATAGCCCTCTTCATCTGTTTCAAAGAAAATGGTATCGTTTTCTTCGGAACTATCCAGATACTCCATTAAAATCTTATCCTTTACTTTTTTATAATGCCCGGTAACCTTGGTCTGCCAATCCTGCTCTTCCAAACTCTCACAAAATGTACCGTTTTTCCTGAACAACACCACATGATCGTAGCTACCCATACTTACACCCCAAGTAAAGCTTTTGCCACCATACACAACGTCTGATGACGAAACCTGCGATGTAACGGTTGCCCCGTAAAGGATGACAACGGCGAAACACAATTTTAATGATAAACGAAAAACATGCTTTTTCATATACGATGCCGATTTTACATTTAGGATATCTTATTTAAAGTTACTTTGATGGACTTGCTGATCGGGGTCTTGCTCCGGTCCGCAAAATGATTGTACGGTACCAGAACATTGGTCTCAGGAAAATAAGCCGCAAGATTACCTTTGGGTATATTATAAGGGATGACAAGGAAGTTATGGGCAGTCCTCACCGTATTATCGTAGTTACTGCTAATATTCACAACATCCTGTTTTTCAAACTGAAGGCTGTTCATATCCTCCTTATTCATAAAAAGTACCCTTCGCTCATTGTAGATTCCCCGATATCTATCATCCAAACCGTAAATGGTAGTGTTGAACTGGTCGTGCGAACGAACGGTCATCAACATAAATTCATCGGCCTTCAAAGCATGATCCGGAAGTTTGTTGATGGTCAACTGTGCCTTCCCATTGGGCAATTTGCTAAAATCCCGCTCCCGTACATTATTGGGCAAATAATACCCTACCCCTTTGGAACGTTCTTCGGTTTGTTCGAATCCTTTGGCCACTTTGTCGATATACTCCCTAACCAACCCATAGTCATTTCCCAAAGCATTCCAACCCATTACATGTTTGCCTTCAAAATACGTATCGGCCAACGTAGCAATAATTTCAGGTTCGCTCATCAAATTATCCGAAGCCGGTTTCAAAATACCTTTGGACTGGGTAACCCTGCCCATACTGTTCTCGACGGTGAAATTTCGTTGTTTCCCATTTTTCATATCCTTTTCGGAACGTCCGATAGTGGGTAAAATGAGTGCCGTTTTCCCCGTGACCAAATGCGTGCGGTTCAACTTTGTACTTACCTGTACCGTAAGCTCACAGTTCTGCAATGCTTTAGCCGTATATTCGGTATCCGAGGCCGCCATTAAAAAATTACCGCCCAAACACATAAACACCTTGGCCTTACCGTCATACATGGCTTTCATGGCCCCGACCGTATCTACACCTTCTTTGGTAGGCGGGTCAAATCCCAAGTGTTTTTTTATTCTTTGGTTAAGCCCTTTATCTACAAAATGCTGAATGCCTACCGAACGATCTCCCTGCACATTACTATGGCCCCGAACGGGACAGGTACCGGCATTTGGTTTTCCCAATGCTCCCTTTAAAAGCAAAAGATTGATATATTCCCGTATATTTTCAACACCGTTCTTATGCTGGGTAAGGCCCATGGCCCAACAAACGATGATTTTATCCTTTTTGGCAAGCAGGTCAACCGTTTCGTTTACTTTTTCTTCGGTTACACCGCACTGGGTCAAAAGTTGAGTTTCATCATAACTTGAGATATCTTTTAGAAGTTCATCATAGCCATCTACGAATTTCTGTATAAACGTATGGTCAAAAACGGTTTTTGTATCGGCATCCAAACGAGCCAGTCGTTTTAAAATCAATTTTACCAAAGCAATATCTTGATTGATGCTTACCTGCAAATGGATATCGGCCATATTCTCTCCCCCGCCCAAAACCCCTTTGATATTTTGCGGATTCCTAAAATTGACCAATCCGGTTTCTTCCAATGGGTTTATACTGATGACCTTGCCACCATTACGCTTGCATTTCTCCAATGCCGATAACATCCTGGGATGGTTTGTTCCCGGGTTTTGCCCCGCCACAATGACCACTTCGGCTTCGTATAAATCCTCTAACTTTGCAGAGCCTTTGCCAATACCTAAGGTCTCACCGAGTGCCACCCCGCTGCTCTCATGGCACATATTGGAACAATCGGGCATATTATTGGTACCGAAGGCCCGTGCGAACATTCCATATAAAAAGGCTGCCTCATTGCTTGATCGGCCCGAAGTGTAAAAAATAGCTTCATCGGGAGAATCCAATTTTTTGAGCTCTTCGGAAATCAACTCAAATGCATCTTGCCAAGAAATAGGTTCATACCTTACACTATTGGGCTTGAGAACCATTGGCGCTATCAACCTTCCGAATTTGTTAAGCTCATAATCGGTAAGCAAAGAGAGTTCCTCTACGGAATGTTTTTGAAAAAAGTCCTTTCCTATATTTTGGGTCGTGGCTTCATCTGCCAAGGCTTTTGCGCCATTTTCGCAATATTCTGCAATTTTAGAAGGTTTTTCGGGGTCTGGCCAAGCGCAGCTAGGACAATCAAAACCATCTTTTTGATTCATTTCCAGCAAGGCCTTCATAGAGCGTACAATCCCCATTTCCTTAAATCCGTGCCGTAAAGCCTCTTTTACTCCCAGCATTCCTGCGGCATGGGTAACGGGGTCTTTCAATCGTAAATCCATCAATTTCTCGGAACCACGAACAGATACTTTTCTTTTAAACTCCTTTTGCATACTTAAAGGTAAAGTTTATTTGGAAAACTTGGGTACTTCGCTTGTATGAAGAATCATCTACTTCCAAATTCATAAAAAATCAAAATAACACGATACACCACATAATTTTACGTGTTCACATCAATTATTTTATGCGGCATATTCTAAATGGTATGTTTATATCGTAACAATCAACCAAAAGTAATTTTTTCATTTTCATATAGTGTTCTCGTAAAAGAGTCCTGTTCTAAAGACAGGGCTCTTTTTAGTTAGCGGCAATGTGCTTTTGCTTTTTATGGAATGGGGGGGGTGAGCCAATTTTTCCAAATAACATCATCTTAAATAATCACACCTTGCGAAGACCATGAAATTTCATTTTTTCAGAAAAACGGATATTTATATTTTACCATTCGGCATAGATAAAAATTAGGTATTTTTATACCATGTTCGCACTTGTTGATTGTAACAACTTTTATGCCTCTTGTGAGCGGGCTTTTCAGCCTTGGCTCAACAACAGGCCTGTTGCAATTTTGTCCAATAACGACGGGTGCTTTATCTCTAGAAGCAGTGAAGCCAAGGCACTGGGCCTGCCCATGGCGGCTCCGGAATTCAAGTACAGGAATTTTTGCAAGGAAAAGGGCATAGCGGTTCTTTCCTCCAATTACCCGTTGTACGGCGATATGAGCAGTAGGGTAATGAATATTTTAGGGACTTTTACCCCGGATATGGAGGTTTACAGTATCGACGAGGCTTTTTTAAAGTTCGATGGTTTCCAAGATTATGATTTCAACACGTATGGAAAAGAAATACAATACAAGGTAGAAAAATGCACGGGAATTCCTATAAGTATTGGTTTGGCCCCCACGAAAGCCTTGTCCAAAGTAGCCAACAAAATCGGTAAAAAGTTCAAGGAAAAAACAGGTGGGGTCTTTGTCATTGATTCTGAGGAAAGTCGAATAAAAGCCTTAAAATGGACCAAAATCGAAACTGTTTGGGGCATAGGCCGTGGTAATTTAAAACGATTACAGTCCCAAAACGTAAAAACCGCTTATGATTTCACCCAACTTACTGACGAGTGGACCAAAAAACAAATGGGAATAATCGGTCTTCGATTAAAGAAAGATTTAGAGGGCAAGCCAACTTTAGGTTTGGATGATGATACCCGCGATAAAAAGGCCATTGCCACTACCCGCAGCTTTGAAAGCACCTATTCCGATATTGACAATATTCAAGAGCGCATATCTACCTTTGCAGGGAGTTGCGCCGAAAAACTGCGCGCACAAAAAAGCAGTTGCAATATGGTACTGGTTTTTCTACGGAGTGATAAACACAAAAAAAATGACCTTCAAGACAGGAGCAGCACTTACGTGACATTGCCTTTTGCCACAGATTCAAGTTTGACCATAACCAACCATGCCGTACAGGCGGTTACATCTATCTACAAAAAGGGAATCAAATACAAAAAAGCAGGGGTCATCGTCACAGGATTGGTGCCGACCAATGCCAGGCAATTGGACTTGTTTCGCCGTGAAAATCCCAAACATGGGGAATTGATGAAAGTTATGGATAAAATAAACCACAAATACTTCAATAAAATAAAAATAGGAAACCAAGACCTACAGCGTACTTGGAAAATGCGCCAAGAACACCTATCCCCAAAATACACGACCAATATCAATGATGTTATAAAAGTGAAATAAGGTTGAAGTCAATATGGCCAAAAAATTCTTAAACACGACAAAACAATAATTTGGTATAGCCCCCAAGGTCATATTTTTGTGCCAAGCAGGCCAAAGTTTGGCGATTAAAAAGCAAGATAGATACATGAAAAAGAAAATCAATACTGAGCCTTTGCAATTTTTTGTGCCAAATACCCAAGGAAAAACGCAAGTTGCCTTTATCAATAGCGGTATTTCTGCCGGATTCCCTTCCCCGGCAGATGACTTTAAAGAAACCCGCATTAGCCTTGACAAAACCTTGATAAAAAACGAGGAAGCTACTTTTTACGCACGAGTTGAAGGTAAATCAATGATAGGTGCCGGTCTGGACGATGGTGACCTACTGGTCATTGATCGCAGCCTAGAGCCAGAACATGATAAGATAGCCGTGTGTTTTATTGACGGTGAGTTTACCGTAAAAAGATTAAAGGTAGAAAAAGATGCCGTTTACCTTATGCCAGAAAATAAATCCTACAAGCCTATAAAGGTTACCCAAGAGAACAATTTATTGATTTGGGGCATAGTGACCTATGTCATAAAATCAGTTTAGCAACAAGCTATTGCAGGCTTTTGAATTGTGGTCATGGCAATTAGATGGATGCTAGAACCGTAACGCAACACCGGGAACAATGAAGCAATAAGGGACTGCCATAATACGTTAGAGTTAGGTATAATGATCCTAATTGATCAGAAAACAATTCGTTTTTTAGTTAGCCATACCCATGAGAGTTCTATTTCTTTTATTTTTTTGCTTGTTTTTTGGGTCAATGCGTCCTCAGAACAGTTCATCTGACAAAAAATCGGTAATCGTTATTACGCAACCCAATCAAAATACGGTTTGGACCATTCCCGAACGGGTAAAATTAGAGTGGAGCACCATTGCCATTGATTCAACAAAATTCATTCGGTTTTTTTTGGTGAGGGATGAAATGGTCGTGCAAGAGTTGGGCTCCTTTAGAAACATCCAGTCAAAAAACGGAATAAGGCTTGCAAAAAATATAGGCTCGGGAAATAGGTATCAGGTAGTGGGCATGGAACTTTTTCCGGACGATAAATACCAAGTAGCAAAATTTGTAACTCCCTATTTCGCTATCGCCAATCCCGAATCTGATGAAAGAAAAAGAAAACAAGAACTTGCCAACACGAATATTTTCGTTAAAAATGACAAAAGACCCAAAGGCAGTAAAGAACAAATGGTCAAAAACGATGTAGCTACCCAAAATGAAGAGAAAGAGATAAAAACCTACACGCGACAAGAGTTTGAAGGCAGAAAGATTTCGTACACCAAAGAACTGATATTTGACAGTGAAAATATTATGGTAAAGATTTGGGACCATGGCCGGGAAGACGGGGATATTGTATCTATATATTTAAATGGTGTCTCTGTTGTTTCAAAACATTATCTGACCTATGCAAAGAAAGCGTTTGATATAAAATTGAATCCCAATAAGGCCAACGACCTCTTTTTATTTGCCCATAATTTGGGCAGCTCCCCCCCAAATACCGTTTCGGTCGAGATAACGGACGGTAATACATCTGAAAAAATAATCTTGAATTCCGACCTGCAAAGTTGTGAAGCTGTTTTGATAAGTGTCAAAAAATAGAAATATTTTTTTTCCCTCTAAGTGTAGCAGATTATCCGTATTTTGATAAAAACTTGTTAAGTATTTTGCAATGTATTTGCCACTAGCGTAGCCGTTCAATTTTTTTCAAAATAAAAAATATCGAACCCCTGGCCTTTACTCAGAAAATGCATAACAATAAAGAAGATATTTTGCGTTATGGACGAATTGATCGATATTACTGATGAAAATGGAAATATTTCCGGGAAGACCTGTCCCAAATCCGAAGCGCACCAAAAAGGGTATTGGCACACTAGCATACATGTTTGGCTGTACACAAAAGAGGGCAAACTGCTCATTCAAAAAAGGTCGGATAACAAAGATACATTTCCCAGCCTGTGGGATGTGTCCGTGGCAGGACATATTGGTGCCGGTGAGTCACCTCTTGATGGTGCAAAAAGGGAAGTTTTTGAGGAAATTGGGTTGACCGTATCAGTTGAGGAACTACAAAAAATAGGCACACGTAAAAGCAACCGAAAACACGGTGATACGCTTTTGGACAATGAATTTCAGCATGTGTACATTGCCCAATTAATGACACCCATAGACAAATTGAAGTTACAGGCAGAAGAGGTAGCGGATTTAAAACTTATTTCTATTTCACAACTGAGAAAGGAAGTATACGACCAAATGGAAAAATCGTTGTATGTCCCCTATCCCAAAAAATATCTGGACATGATATTCAATGCGGTTAAAGAGAAAATAACACGAGCATAATAATTTAAGTTGGGCATAAACAATTTATAAATACATAATGACATCATCGCTAAAATTATTGAAATGGTAAAGACTTCATCTGCGATTCGTTTACTCAAATACATTCTTTTTTGATAATTGTCAATAAAATAGCAGGTTTTGGGCATTATGCATGCTTGTTGTAAAATTTGTCAATCCTTATCTTTCAAATCAATTATCAACGCCAACTTTTAATTCGTGAATACAGTCATAATTGATATTATTAAAGGAGTTAGCAAAATTAGTGATGCAGCAGAAAAGGAATTGGAATCAATGATCAGTTCCAAATTTATTCGTAAAGGAACCTATCTTTTAAAAGAAGGCGAAGTATGCTCGCACATCTATTTTATACATTTCGGTTTCGCCCATCAATTCAAGTGGAAAAAAAAGGATAAAATTTCCAACTTCTTCTGGTCCAACAACGATTTTGTCGCACATATGATATCGTTCTTGACCCAAACTCCTTGTAGGGAGAACATTGAAATACTGGAAGACAGCAAGGTTTATGCTATAAGTTATGTCGATTTGCAGTATATGTACAAAGAATATCCCGAATTCAACCATTTTGGGAGGTTGATGTTGGAAAAATATTTTTTGGAAATGGCCAACTTGGGCGAACTTTCAAAAGTAAGGCCGGCACGCAAAAGGTACGAGATCCTCGCCCAAAAGCAGCCTCACTTGCTACAGCTTGCGACTTCAGGACAAATTGCCTCCTATTTGAACATGTCACAAGAAACTTTAAGTCGAATACGGGCAAAACAAGAATAAAAACCTTCCCTTACGAGGTTCTTACTTAAATAAAGGTATGTTAAGGTCTATCAGCATCTGCCAAGTATCGTATTCCGAAAATCTTTTGATAAAAATCAAAAAATGTATCATTTCATAGAATATCCCAAAGATAACTTACGCAAAAGGTATCTTCAACCGTTATTATTGAAACCGATAAATCAGTAAAAACATGAAAAAAATCAATCAGTTTTTAATCTTATTGATTGGGTTCACGCTACCCTTAAATTCCTGTTCCAAAGACGAATCAGATAACGAAGAAGGAAAAGTAACATTGATAGGCCAATGGGAACTTTCGGAGTTCAAGGTTACCGAAAATGCTTCCAACCCATTATTGCCAGATGCGGAAATAATCCTTAGCGAACTCATCGCAACCAATTGTAAGATTTTGGAATACGATTTCCGGGCCAATGGAGAGGTTTTTTCCGAAAGTACGATTCTTTATATCGGAACAGATCCCGAAAATATTTCATGCCCCTCCGGTGTTTCGGATTCCTTTAGCGGAACCTGGGAACTCAATGGAGATACGCTGATCTTTAACGATGGTCAGGGTACTGAATCCGAAGGTGCCCGAATAAGTCTATCGAAGGATCGTTTGATAATCTACGGGGAAGGATTAAGTGCGGAGAACCTTTCCGGCACCGAATTTGTTCTTACAAGAAAATAGGGACTGTTTTTAGTGTCGATTTTCAATTCGGTCCGCTCAAAAACAATCCGTTTAATTTCGTTTTATGAAAATATTTATAAAGAGATTACCTAGTCGCTTCGGAGTACTATTATTGGCAATCTTCATGATGGGTTGTTTGCCCAAGGCTCCTGGATATCCTTTTCGCCCGGCTTCTGAATTAAAAGGAGAAGCACAAAAACTATCCGATAACTTAGAGGATTACATAAAAAAATGGGCAAAGGGCGAGGTTTCCGCTAGACTACCTGAAAACATATTGCCCAAAGGATATGATACGGAGCGTTTTAAGAATGTGCGTCTCGTTTCTTTTGAGAATATCGACCCTCAAGAACAATGGGTGACCAGAACGGCACACAATATAGATTTCAATAAACTCTATGGCAGTTTTCCAGATCCGCATTGCACCTATTTGCTCGCTCCACTTATTTACGCGCCCTTCGGTTCGGAGATGATAATTGAAGGGGAGTTTCCCTATTGTCGATTTTTTAACATCCAGACATCTCCCCCTTTTGATGGCGAAGGCTACCGCTACGATAAATTTGCCGGAAACGGCGAAGTGGCTATAGTCGATAGTGATATCGTTCCAAAGCCCGGAAATATAAATCCCTTTCTCCCGAACGGAAAACGAATGGCAAAAAACCGTTCGTACAAAGTGACCTATAAAATGGCTATGGGAAATGCCAATACGCTTGACCCCTCACACTCAACGCCTTACAGGGGTGACGGCAATGTAAGATACGGTAGTGCCATTCAAGTACAGGGTCCCTGGGGTATAGACACCAAAAGTGGCCACGGTCGTGGTATTTGGGATTTCGGTGATGTATGGATTCGATATTATGGCATAGACCATGATAAATTTCCCACAGGTGGTGTCTCTTTTCCCAAAATATATTTTCAGCTCAAGACCGGTGAAAAATTTGCGATAATTGCGGATTACGAAGGCTTTATCGAAGCTTCCGAACAGACCATGGCCAACAGAAATATTGGAAACAACGACCCGGCTTCGTACAATGGAAGGGATATTGGTTGGGACAAACAATTTGGCATTTTTCTACAGATTGCAACAGGCGGTGCACGGGCTTTGTACAAAAATACCGAGGCGGATAAAGCATATGTTCGCAACCTGCATAAAGGAATCACGGGCCGTGGAGCGGATATGCCTGCTCCCGCCA
This sequence comes from Costertonia aggregata, assembly GCF_013402795.1. GTDB lineage: Bacteria > Bacteroidota > Bacteroidia > Flavobacteriales > Flavobacteriaceae > Costertonia > Costertonia aggregata. The sequence continues at coordinate 1,135,574 of NZ_CP058595.1, forward strand.
GTTTGGAACCCCACGCTACCGGATGCAACTACCATGGGTATCTTACCAATGGGATGAGTATCAAAAAAGGCAAGGTTTATGTGTTGACGGGTAGGATGCCGACCTTCCCTAATACACGTAACGGGGCCCAAACACTTGAACCTGCCCAATGTAGGTACTGGAGCATGACCAGCTACGATGCAAGTTTTCCTTTTTCAAAAGTGGCGGGTCTCGAAAATACGTCTATTATGGATGATGAAATTGTTCTTGATGCCGATAGAAACTATGTGATTGTTTATTCCCGAAAGGAAGACCGACCAAGAAATGCCACTCCAGAAAACGGAGTGACTTGGGTGGACTATGGAGATACCTGTACGCAGGCATTTACGTTGAGATGGGTTTCGGTAGGTCCGGAATGGAGCTTTGACAAAACGCCCAACGAATTAAATCTACCTTGGAAAAGGACCACTTGGAGTGGAAGCCAATATGATAAAAGTATTATAGGAAACAATGATAGAAACGGATTTCTGGGAGCATACCATCCTGTTCGACATTATATGGACAAGAAAAAATTTGAAGATTTAGGAATCAATATTTCCAAAAAATCTCTTCCTGATTGGGAGTAATCGATACAATAAAAACATCTTGCCTTTAAAGACAACAGTTATTTATATGCTTATAAAAACAGTTCTTAAATATTTTAGACAAAAAAAGAAAATATCATTTGTGTTGCATGTCGGGTATTTGAAGTTTGCCATCGCTCAGCAACAAAATTTTATCCGCTAGTTTTTTGGCCTCTGATCGGGAATGGGATACATGTAATACCGTTATTTTCAACCGCTTTTTTAACGACAACAAAAGCTTGTACATATCTTCTTTGGTATCTTCATCCAGCGCACTTAAAGGTTCGTCCAGGCAGAGTATTCCAGGGTAAAAACTAAGTGCCCTGCCCAAGGCGACACGTTGTTTCTCCCCGCCACTGAGGTTGGGAATGCTGCGGGGCAACAAATCTTCCAAATTCAACAACGCTGCCAACTCTGACACTCTTTCCCCTATTTGAGAAGATTTCCATTTACGTATTTTTAATGCAAAACCCATGTTTTGTGCTACCGTCATGTGGTCAAAAAGAGCTCCTTCTTGGGGTACATATCCTATTTCTCGCTGGCCCGGTGGCCATTTTGAAATTTCATGCCCGTTCAACCAGATTTCTCCTTCCTGTATTTTTCTAAGCCCACAAATAGCTTCTAAAATAGTAGTCTTGCCGCAACCCGTCTTTCCCATTAAAATGGCATACTCCCCCTCGTGAATTTTAAAATTGATATCAGTCAGACCAAAACCGCCTTGTTGAATATGAAGGTTTTTACAGTGTATCATGGCAGGTCCGTTTTTTTGTTCCCGAACATGCGTACGATCATGAGAACGGCAAAACCGGATACAATCATGATCAATGACACCGCCACGGCAGCCTCAATGTTTCCTACTGACATTTCCAAAAAAACGGTCGTGGGCAAAACCTCGGTCCGCATACGGGTCGCCCCGGAAAAGATGAGTACAGGGCCAAATTCCCCTATAGCCCTTGCCCAAGCCAGTGAAGCGGCGGTCAATATTCCGTTTTTGGATTGCGGTAACAATATATAAAAGAATGCTTGTTTTTGATTACAGCCCAAGGTTAAACCTACCTGTTCCTGACGATCGCTGATTTGTGTAAAAGTCACTTGCATAGTCCTTACGGCAAACGCGCACGCCACCATAAATTGTGCTAAGACCACACTGTAAATCGTGTAGGTAATACGCATATGCTCTTCGATAAACCTGCCCGGTGCCGTTTGAAAGAGAATCAACAAACTTAGCCCAATGACCAAGGGCGGTAGTATAATCGGGATATCCAAAACCGCATCGATTACCTTTTTGAATCGAAACTCGTACCGTGCCATAAAATACCCTAAGGGCAGTGCGACCAAAACGCTCAAAACCATGGTTATGGTTGCCGTTATCAAACTTAGTTTGATAGCATATTGAATTTCCTGGCTTGCCAAAGCTTCTAAAATGTGGCCCGGGGTTGTATATGAAAAGTCGGCGACCATCATCGCCAGTATTAGAAATACATAGGTAAAAGCGATTACGCCCATGACCCAATAAAAAGGAAGGTTTGATTTTACCTTTAATTTTCCAGCATGTACATATTTGGGCTCGATATCTAATTATTTTGAATTTTTACGACTTTCTGATGGTGCAAACCTTTTGCTTATCGGCCTATAACCTATGGAGTCAAATACTTTTAAACCTTTGTTCATCGCTGCCATGTACATCATGAATTTTAGGGCTTCATCTTTTTTATCCGAAAAATTAAGGACTCCCGCAGTTATGGTACTGGCATATTTTTCAAATTCGGGTATGGGAACGATATCTATTTCATCGTATTGGTTTGCGGTAGCATCCCAAATAACACCTACATCAGCAGTACCCAGTTTAACGGTATTGGCAACTTCATTTACCGTAAACATTTGTACGGTTATATTGTTTTGAAGCATATCCCAATATCCTTCTTCCATAAATATTTTTTTGGTCAATCGGCCGATAGAGGCTGCATCCGGATTGGCAATGGCCACCTTTAAACCATTAGTAAAAAGGTCATCAATCTTCATTAGCCCTTTCGGGTTGCCTTTAGCCACTGCAATTACCGGAACAATGTCCGCTAGAGATTGTGTTTTGCCCACCAAATCCTGTACAATGGCCTCGTGTACGTAACTCTCATCCGCAGCAATATACAAATCCCCTTGGTTGGCCACCCTTAAATTTGAAAGTAAGGTTCCCGACCCGCCGTACTGTACATCTACACGAATTCCATACTCTTTTTTATATTTTTTTGCGATTTGTCCCAAAACCGGTTCCATATTAGCGGCACAATAAACAAAAATTGAACGTTCATTTTTTTTTGGCGTACAACCCAACATAAAAATGACAACTACACAAACGCAAATTGTAAACACTTTAATAAAACCCATTCGTACTAAATAAATATAAAATCAATAGCGTTCCATTTCATTGTCTATTTCTTCCGCATACCGATCAATGCCGCCCATAAGGTTAAAGACATTGGTATACCCCTTTCGCATAAGTGATTTTACGACCCTTTCGCTCCTACCGCCACGGTGACAAAACACTACAACTTTTTTGTCTTTGGGAATCATTGAAATCTTCATCGCAATATCATTAAAAGGCAACAAGACCGCTTTTGAAATATTACATATTTGATGTTCAAAAGGTTCCCTTACATCCAATAAAAAAAAATCCGCATCCTCATGAAGCAAGTTAGAAAGTGCTTTCACCGTAATTTGATTTACCACATCATTACGATCTACTTTCAGCGTATCGTTTTTTTGAACAGGGTTACAAAATACCTCATAGTCCAAAAGTTCGGTTATCGATGGGTTTTCTCCACACATCGGACAATCTGGGTTTGGCTTTAGTTTTAGCTCATCAAACTTCATATCAAAAGCATCGTATAGAAGTAATCTTCCTGTCAATGTGCTACCCTTGCCCAAAATCAATTTTACAACCTCTGTTGCCTGTATTGTACCGATAACACCTGGCAAAACCCCTAAAACACCGGCTTCACCACATGAGGGTATCACCCCTGGCGCTGGCGGGTCGGGATAAAGACACCTGTAGCATGGCCCATTTGTAGCACCAAAAATACTGGCCTGACCTTCAAAACGATATACCGATCCGTATACATTGGGTTTTCCCAACAAAATACAGGCATCATTGACCAAATATCGGGTTTCAAAATTATCGGTACCGTCTGCAACAATATCATAGCCCGAAATAATTTCCATTGCGTTTTGCGTGGTAAGCGGCTCATCGTGCTTTACTATAACAATCTCTGGATTAATATCATGAAGTTTCTCGAATGCAGATTCAATTTTTGACCTTCCAACATCAGCAGTGCCATGAATCGTTTGCCGTTGTAAGTTTGTCATATCTACCGTATCAAAATCTACCAAACCCAATGTACCGATTCCGGCCGCAGCCAAATACATGGCCAAAGGAGAGCCCAAGCCTCCCAAACCTACGACCAAAACCGACGCATTTTTTAGTTTTTGCTGGCCTTCCGCACCAACTTCTGGCAACAATACATGTCTAGAATATCGTTTTAGTTCTTCTTTTGATAGATTTGGAGTCATTTGCTACTATTGTACACTTTATTTCCTATTAAAGCGGGAATGATAATTTCAGTGAAAAATTTGATACGGCATGTCAAAAAATTTCACCCTCTAAATTAAACCCTAAAATACTTCAAAATACTTTAAGCTGGTAAGGGGTTATGTAATCCCAATTTATAGAAAAACCACATTTTCGAGTTTTTTAAAAGCCTTTATCCTATTTTGGACAAAGAATTAGACGAAAAATCTACCGATTAAGAAAATACTATCTTAGATTGCCCAATATTTTTCAACCAACCAACACTAAATGAACCCACAAATAGTTACTTTTCTCATAAAATGTCCTGACAAAAAAGGTATTATTTCCGCTTTGACCGGTTTCTTTTTTAAAGAAGGATTTAACATCATCAGTGCACAACAATACACAAATTCCCTTGAGGGCAAATTTTTTATGCGTATTAGACTGACTTCTGATGATTCGGTCGCCATCAGTAAAAATCAATTGGAAAATAAGTTTTCCGATTTGGCCAAATCATATCAAATCACTTGGAAAGTCGATTATGGCAGTAAAAAGCAAAAGGTAGCTATTCTAGTATCGCATACCAGCCACAACCTATACGATTTATTGTATAGACACCGGGAAGGAGAGCTTAATTGCGATGTACGAATGGTAATAAGCAACCATCAAAAATTGAAATCAGTCGCCGACATGTTCGGAGTACCGTTTCATTATGCTCCGGTTACTGCGGAGACCAAATCCGAACAAGAAAATGAACTTACGCGTTTATTGGATAGCCATAAAATTGACTTGATCGTTATGGCCCGTTATATGCAAATACTATCCGCAGGTTTTATTGACCGTTATCAGGGAAAAATCATAAACATCCACCATTCATTTTTACCGGCATTTCAAGGGGCCAATCCTTATAAAAGAGCCTACGAAAGGGGAGTCAAGCTCATTGGAGCCACAGCGCACTATGCAACAAAAGATTTGGATGAAGGCCCTATTATTGAACAAGGCGTAGAACGGGTAACCCATGAATGCACCCCAGCTTCCTTAAAAAAAATAGGTGCGGATATAGAAACCTTGGTTTTGGCCAAGGCCGTAAATTTTCATTTAAACAACCAAGTCATCGTTGATGGGAACAAGGCCATTGTTTTTCCCGAAACGGGAGAGTGAAATTCTTTAAAAAATAAAATAGGCCTGTAATTTTTGGTAAATCCTATCGATATATTTTACTTTTAGATTTAGGGTTTTAATACTATAGCTAGCATGAGTTTATCCTATTGGGATATCGGTATTGTAATTGCCTACATTATTGGTGTATTGGGTCTTGGCTTTTACCTTTCAAAGAAATCCTCAAAAAATCTAAAGTCCTATTTTTTAGGAGGCAATGAACTCCCTTGGTACTATTTGGGTCTTAGCAATGCCTCCGGAATGTTTGACATTTCGGGTACGATGTGGAGTGTAGGCATCCTTTTTGTCTACGGATTAAAAAGTGCTTGGTTACCATGGCTTTGGCCCGTATGGAACCAAGTTTTCGTATTTGTTTATTTGGCCATTTGGATGCGGCGATCCAATGTCATGACCGGGGCGGAATGGATAACCTTTCGCTTCGGAGATGGTAAAGGGGCAAAGCTTTCCCACATTATAATCGTCATTTTTGCGGTCATTAGCGTACTCGGTTTTATCGCCTATTTTTTTGAGGGAATCGGCAAATATTGCACTTCCATTCTCCCTTGGGATATGGCTTTTGAATTCCTTGGCCATGAAGTTTCTTCGGCCAGAAGTTATGCTTTGATCATTTGCGGGCTAACTTCATTGTATACCGTAAAAGGAGGTATGCATAGTGTGGTCGCAACGGAAGTGATGCAGTTTGTCATCATGACCATAGCTTGCATAGGTGTTGGTATCGTGGCCTACAATATGGTGACCTATGAACAAGTTTCGGAGGTCGTCCCCGAGACCTGGGACCAACTCTGGTTTGGGTGGAATATAAACTTGGATTGGAGCAATTCGGCCTTTCCTCAAGTCAATACTAAAATCGCCTCCGATGGTTTTGATTTGTTCGGCATTCTTTTTTTGCTCATGGTCTTAAAGGGAATATTCGCCTCAATCGCCGGGCCTGTTCCCAGTTACGACATGCAGCGTATTTTGGCGACGAAAACACCGGCAGAAGCAGCTAAAATGAGTTTTTTGACCATTTGTGTACTCTATATTCCCCGCTATTTCATGATTATCGGTTTTGCCGTGTTGGCCTTGGTATATCTTGGCCCGGAACTGACCGCCATGGGCGATAGCATCGATTTTGAACAAGTACTTCCCATGGCCATCAACAAGTTTTTACCCGTTGGCTTAAAGGGGCTTATGTTGGCCGGGTTCTTAGCGGCCTTTATGGGTACGTTTGCCGCTTTTGTGAATTCAGCACCGGCCTATATCGTGAACGACATCTATAAAAAATACATCAATCCTGGTGCACCGGACAGGAAATTAGTGCGGTTGAGCATCATTTCTTCATTGGCCTTGGTAATAGTCGGTATCGTTTTCGGGTTCAATGCCGGGTCGTTGAACACCTTGATTTTATGGTTGAGTTCATCCCTTTATGGAGGCTATGTCGCAGCGAATGTGTTGAAATGGATATGGTGGCGTTTCTCTGGGAACGGTTACTTTTGGGGAATGCTTTTCGGGCTGGTCGCCTCAACGGTAAAGTTTATCTTTTTCCCAAATTATGTAGATATCTTCGTATTTCCCATCATTTTCGCTTTTGCATTTGTAGGCTGTATCATAGGGACATTTATTGAACCTTTGCCCAATCGGGAACAAATCAAGACCTTTTATAAACAAACGAAACCATGGGGTTTTTGGGGCCCCATAAAGAAAGAGGTGATAAAGGAAAATCCAAGTTTCATCCCCAATAAGAATTTTAAACGGGACGGTCTTAACGTAGTGTTGGGCATAATTTGGCAAATGGCCCAAGTGGTCATTCCTATCTATTTTATGTTGCGCCAAAATACCGAAATGATCATGTGGAGCGCAGTATTGATTATAACAAGTGTTTTGTTAAAAAAATACTGGTGGGATAATTTAGAGAAAAAATAAAATGCAGATAACCGGAACTTTTTTGGATGAAATCAGCCATGACATTCCCCATCAGAACTGGGGCACGAAAGAATGGGAAGCCGATTTTGTTCATATGAAAAAAATGGGTATTGATACCGTAATCCTTATTCGTTCGGGGTATCATCAGTTTTTGACGTACCCCTCAAAATATTTGATAAAAAAACATGACTGTTTTTGCCCCCCTATCGATTTGGTCAAACTGTATCTTGAATTGGCCGAAAAACATGAAATGACTTTTTATTTTGGCACTTACGACAGTGGCAAATATTGGGAAACCGGCGATATGCGCCATGAAATCGATATTAATCTGCATGTCATAGAAGAAGTTTATGAAACCTATGGCCACTATAAAAGTTTCGGCGGTTGGTATTTGAGCCTAGAGCTAAGTAGAAAAATAAAGGGTGCCATAGATGCCATTGCAAAGTTGGGAAATCACTGCAAAGCGTTGAGCGGCGGACTACCTGTTTTGATTTCCCCATGGATAGACGGTAAGAAAGCGGTGATGGCCAGTTCCGATAGAATCACGAAAGACAATAATATATCCTTAAAGGAGCACGAGCAGGAATGGGGTGAGATTTTTGATGGCATTAAAAACAGTATTGATATTGTCGCTTTTCAAGATGGCCACGTAGGATACAATGAGTTGGAGGATTATTTACGATTGAACAAATCCCTCGCCGACACATACGGATTACGCTCATGGACGAACTCCGAATCGTTTGATCGCGATATGCCCATTAAATTTTTACCCATAAAATGGGAAAAACTTTTGTTCAAATTAGAAGCTGCAAAAAGAGCTGGGTGCGAAAAAGCGATTACGTTCGAGTTCTCGCATTTTATGAGTCCACAATCGGCATACACACAAGCTGGACATTTATTCAATAGATATATAGAGTACTTTTCGAAATGAAAAAATATGCGGAAATCTACAAAAACGAACTCCTGAACGAAGTCGTCCCCTTTTGGGAAAAACATGCTCTGGACAAAGAATTTGGTGGATATTTTACCTGTTTGAACGAAAAGGGTGAAATTTACGATACCGATAAGTTTACTTGGCTTCAGGCCCGGCAAATATGGATGTTTTCAACGCTTTACCAATCGGTGCAAAATAAAGAAACGTGGAAGGATATTGCGGTTTTGGGTGCAGACTTCTTGGAAAAATACGGCCGAGACCCAAATGGTGATTGGTACTTTTCACTTACTCAAAATGGCCGGCCCCTTGTGCAACCCTACAATATTTTCTCCGATTGTTTTGCAGCAATGGCGTTTGGCAAATTATATGAAATCGAACCAAAGGAACGCTATGCCCAAATTGCAAAGGCAACTTTTGAGAATATTTTGAGTAGACAGCATAATCCAAAAGGGAGATATAGTAAAATATATCGTGGTACACGAAATCTTCAGAATTTTGCATTACCCATGATTTTGTGCAATCTTGCTTTGGAACTGGAACCGCTTTTAGGAGCTCATAAAGTTTCCGAAGTAACCGATTCGGTCATCCATTTGGTGATGAACACGTTTTATGATGGGGAAAGTGGCCTAATACTCGAAAATGTTTCAGATAAAGGGGAGTTCGTGAATAGTTTTGAGGGCCGTCTCTTAAATCCCGGTCACGCCATTGAAGCGATGTGGTTTATCATGAATTTGGGTATCCGAAAGAAAGATACCGCATTGATTGAAAATGTAGAGAGAATAATGTTTCAACAGCTTGAACATGGTTGGGATGAAAAATATGGTGGTATTTTCTATTTTATGGATATCAAAGGGCATCCCCCACAACAATTGGAACATGACCAAAAACTGTGGTGGGTGCATTTGGAAACCTTGGTGGCCTTGGGAAAAACCTACGCCCATAACCAAAACCCCAAAGCGGCGGCATGGTTCAAAAAAGTGCACGAGTACACCTGGAACCATTTCAGAGACACGAAAAACGGAGGGGAATGGTTCGGTTACTTGAACAGACAGGGCGATGTTGCGCTAAATCTTAAAGGAGGTAAATGGAAAGGGTGTTTTCATGTACCAAGGGCATTGATGGAAGTGTGGAAAGCATTGGAAAAAACAGATTTATGAAAAAATTATATTTCTTTTCTTTAGCGTTTTTAATGGTTTATTACACCGCAGCCCAAAAAAAAGTGGATGTCTTGATCATAGGTGGCGGAGCTGGTGGAACATCGGCAGGAATCCAAGCCTCACGAATGGGCGCGAGGGTTCAAATCATAGAAGCTACACCATGGTTGGGAGGAATGTTGACTTCGGCAGGGGTGTCGGCCATTGACGGCAATCATCAAATGCCATCCGGAATTTGGGGCGAGTTCCGTCAAAAACTACGAAATCATTACGGCGGCGCAAATGCCTTGGCCACGGGTTGGGTAAGCCATACACTTTTTGAACCTTCGGTAGGGAATAAAATCCTTCAGGAAATGGCGACTATTCCCAATTTGGATATTGCCCTTAATGCTGTTTACACCAAGATACAAGAGAAAGATAAGGGTTGGCATGTTTCCTATGAGCAAAATGGGAAAACCTACTCCACAGCATCCAGAATTTTGATAGATGCTACCGAAATAGGGGAACTGTTGCCGATCGTAGGTGCCGATTTTCGATTGGGAATGGATTCCAAGAAAGATACGGGGGAGCACGAAGCCCCCAAAGAGGCAAATTCAATCGTTCAAGATATGACCTATGTTTTGATACTTGAGGATGTGTCAACAGGTTCCGGCATTCGCCGAAAAGACAAAAGAGGTTTGGTGAAAAAACCAAAAAGCTACGATTCAAAAGCCTATGAATGTGCCTGCAAACGTGAAGATGGCGAAATGTTCGGGGGAGTTTCCAATTGCCAACAAATGCTGGACTATGGTAAATTACCCAACAATAAATATATGATAAACTGGCCCAATTGTGGCAATGATTATTATTTGGATTGGCCCAACATGACCGTCGACGAGCGCCGGGAAAAATTGCAGGAGGCCAAAGCCTTTACACAGGGTTTTGTCTATTACATCCAAAACGAACTCGGGTTCAAAAACTTAAGGGTAGCCGAAGAGTTTCCCACGGAAGATAATTTTCCCATGTTACCCTATGACCGTGAAGCGAGACGGGCAAAAGGGAAGGTATTTTTGACCGTTGACCATCTGGAGCGACCCTATGATTTTGACTTTTATAGAACGGGAATAGCCGTTGGCGATTACCCTATTGACCATCATCACGACAAAAATCCCAAGGCACCAAAAATTGATTTTATACATATTAAAGTCCCAAGTTATAACGTACCATTGGGCAGTTTGATTCCTGAAAAAACAAAGAACTTTATCGTTGCGGAAAAGAATATAAGTGTATCCAATATTGTTAACGGTGCAACCAGGCTACAGCCCGTTGTCCTGGGTATAGGTCAAGCGGCGGGAACATTGGCGGCGATTTCAATTCATGAGGGAAAAGACCCCTCCCAAGTATCAATACGAGACGTGCAAAACGCTTTGTTGGAAAGTAAAGCCTACATAATGCCCTTTAAAGATGTCACAAAAGAAGATGTTGCGTTTAAATCCGTTCAACGCGTTGGAGCCACAGGCATATTAAAAGCCTATGGCGTACCTTATAAATGGGCCAATGAGACGTGGTTTTATCCTGAACGTACGGTGTCGGAATATGAGCTTAAGCAAGGCCTTATCAATTATTACCCAAAGCTTGCTGCCATGCACGCATCGGGTCAAGATGTTACGCTTTCCTATTTTAAAAAGCTGGTAGAATTTATATGGCCCGACTACGATGTAGCACAAATTGAGACTCATTGGGACCAGTGGAACATAAAGGCACCCCCAGCCAAAAAAGCATTGAATAGAAGAACCGTTAGTTTGCTTATTGATGCTGTTTTGAATCCATTCGAAATTGAAATCGATTACGAGGGAAAAATAAAATCCAAGTAGGGTACGGGCGTTTAGAGGGCGTTCAAAATAAAAAGCCCAAGATATATATCTTGGGCTTTTTTGTACTCGAGGTGGGAATCGAACCCACACATCTTGCGATACTGGATTTTGAATCCAGCGTATTTGATGGTAAATTTAGCTAAATATACTTATAATCAACTGATTAATAAATATTTAATATTAATTGATTTCATTTAATATGATTTAAAATCAATAAATGTTGTACCTATGTTGTACCAAAATTGATTATCTTTATAATCTAAAATTCAATGGTATGGCCTCAAATGCAAAAGTAGTTATAAGAAAGAAACCAAATAAAGAAGGGCTTTATCCTTTGGCAATCCGCATAACCAAGAACCGTCGCTCAACATATCACTATGTTGGTCATTACATAGATTTAAAAGATTGGGATGAGAAGAACTTACGTGTTAGGAAATCCCATACTAATGCTAACAGATTAAATAATTTGATTTCCACCAAGCTATTAGAGGCCAATAAAACACTAATAGATTTACAGTCAGATAAAAAAGATTTCTCTGCAAATCAAATAAAAGAAGCACTCTATTCAGAGTCAAAATCGAGTACTTTTTATGAAGTTGCAAGAGATTTTCTTTCCGAACTTGAATCCAATAAAAAGCTCTCTCAACTGTCTACCGATAAGGCTCGTGTTAACCACGTAATAAACTTTAATAAGTCAAAGCAGTTGACCTTTCAAGAAATAGACGAAGCCTTTTTGAGAAAATTTAAGATTTATTTGAAAAAATTAAATCTCTCTGAAAGGTCGATAGTTAATAATCTTGTTGTTATAAGAACAATATACAACAGAGCGATAAAAATGGGTGTTGTTGATAGAAAATTTTATCCATTTGGCTCAGGTAAGATTAGGATAAAATTCCCTGAAACTGAAAAAATAGGATTGACCAAGAAAGAAATAAAGTCGTTTGAATCTGCTAAAAATCTTACTGAAAATGAAACTCACGCACGAAACGTATGGTTATTCAGTTTCTATTTTGCAGGTATCAGAGCTGCCGATTTGCTGAAAATTAGATGGTCAGATATTTATGATGATAGACTTCACTACCGTATGAATAAAAATTCCAAATTACTATCTCTCAAAATACCAGAAAAAGTCTTCCCTATATTGGAATATTACAAATCTGAAAAACGGGACAATGACGATTTCGTTTTTCCCGAAATGAAAAAGGCAGATTTAAAAGATGCGAAAGATGTCTATGCCAAGACCAAAACGGCTACTAAAAAGTTCAATAAATATTTGGTTGGGGTCGCCAAGAAAGCAAAAATTACCAAAAAGGTAACTATGCATATAGCTCGACACAGCTTTGGCCATATCTCAGAAGACAAAATTCCTATTAAAATGCTTCAAAAACTTTACAGGCATTCATCCGTTACTACTACAATAAAATATCAAGCCAATTTCATCCATAAAGATGCAGATGATGCTTTGGACAGCGTTGTCAATTTTTAGGCAAATTGTTTACCAGCTGTGAACATCTTAAATAGAAATTTTAACATTTTAGAACTTCATTCTTCTACCTTTACAAGCTAAACTTTTTGCGTATGGTTTTAAAGGTCAAATGGATAGATTTTAAAAATAAAATTGAAGAACAGAAAGCTAAAGGCGAAGCTCTGGTCGAAAAATATAGGTCTTCAAGAACTGAAAATGATTTAGAAAGCCTAAAGGAAGAAAAGCAACGTTGGGAAAATGAGGTCATAGACTATGTAAAAACTTCCTTTGAACCTGAACATACAAACTTTAGATATGAATTCAAAGCCCAAAGAGGTTATAATACTGGCTTGAAATTAGGTATTGACCAAAGGATTAAAAACATAATTCAAGACCTAAAAGATGAAATCAATGGTCTTGACTACTACTTGAAAATGCTATTCATTTCCGATGCAATAATAAGAGCTGAAGAAATTAATTTAGAAGAACGCAAGAATCTTGACACCGAAGGTAGGCTCGACCTCATTCTTAGCAAACTCTATGAGCTTTATGATGACAGATTATATCATTCTATCAAATGGATTCTGGAAGGCAATGGTATAAAGTTGAACAATCACGGCGAAGATTGGGATTATGCCAAAATGCTTGAAAACAGAAATCTTATTGATACTATTACTACAAAAGATACAGGCGCCAGACTTACGCTGGAAGGAAAGTATGCAATAGAACAGTCAAGAAAAGCGCAAGTTACAGACTACACGAAAATTAGTAGTTCTGATGAAGAGTTAAAAGCACTTATTGAGGGTGTTCTAAAAGAAGTCGAAAAATTGGGAATTGGCCAGCAAATCATTTTTGATGAATTTGATGAGCTACGAGATGATATTCCCAAGCTAAGTAAGAAATCTTTCGGGCAATTGTTAAAGTCAAAACTCGGGGATTTAATTGCTGCAAGGGCTTTAAACAAAACACTTGCCAGCGAGATATTCAAGCAATTTACCGACCAAATATTGCCATTCTAATTTATGAAAATACTGGCGAGACTCAAAAAAACAATTAGGACTTTCATTCAAAAAGAACCACCGCCTGAATACGAGGTTACACAATTTGTTATTTCAGATAGACAACCTATTACAGGTGCATCAAAAATTTCATTTTTTGTGAATAATCCTCAGCCTGGTGCAAGCGTGACCAGAACCTTTGAAAATGAAGACGATGTTATTAATTGGTTGATGAGCAATGCCGACTTTAAACATATACTTTTCAAAAATCTATTTTCATCATCCTCTGTCATCCATCATTGTGGCGTGAAAGAACCAATAACAGAACCTAAAAAGAAACCTGGCGACATTGACATCCTTCTTTACAAAGAAGGCAATGAAAGCAATGCAGTTGGCATAGAATGTAAAATAGTAAAATCAGAATCCTTAGAAAATCAACCGCCAAAAATCAACAAGATTACAAGCGTTCAGAAAAAAGGGACAAAGCAAGCAGATGGTTACATAAACATAGGTTTTAGTAGGGTCTTTCTTATGGTCATATTGCTGGACGATGGCAGACACTATAAAAATCCAAATTTCGTCTTTAGAACAACACCAACTGAAGAATTGAAAGAACTGTATGATTTCGACTGGAACACAAAAATGAATACGGAAGTTGGAATAATCTATGCCTATGTCAATCAACTTACATCAAACCATATTAACCAGACGAAAGGTCTGGGTTTAAGGATTGAACGAGAAGCCAAAGAAAGAATTCAATGTGATGGTTTAACTGAGAAAATTAAAAATCTTAATTACTAAGTATTAGTTGAAGAAAGTAGGAATTTGCAGAATCTGCGGTAAGTATGCAAAATTGACGTTCGAGCACGTTCCGCCACAAAGTGCCTTCAATTCTAACCCTGTATTCTTTCAAAAGTCCGTCCATCTTCACGACAAAAAAAGTTTTCTATACGGTAAAAAAATTCGAAGTAATCAAGGTGCAGGTGGATATTACTTATGCAAATCTTGTAACAATCTCACAGGTAGTTACTATGGGGACAGCTACAAGAAATTCGCCTATATGGGAATGATGGCGCTGACACATAGAATTTTGGCATCAAAAGATATTACTTTTGAATATGCCTTACAGCCACTAAACATTCTCAAACAGATTTTAGCAATGTTTATGGCGATAGATACAAGCGACCAACTTTTAAATTTAGAAGGGCTTGCGGATTTTATTTTGGATAAGGATTCAAGGGCGCTTCCAGATAGCTTGAGAGTATTTGTTTACCACACCATTACAAAACAAGTTAGAAATGGCTGGGGAATGGCAAGAACCGAAAAAGGGTTTCATCATCTTGGTGAAATTACCTTCCCACCATTTGGTGTTGTTTATGCTTTAGATTCTGAACCCACACGAAACGATTTTTACGAAATAACAGATTTCAAAAATTTTAATTTTAATCAAACCGTTCAAGCGAGATTATCAATTCCTTTTCTTACACCTAAAACATATATTCCTGGACTGTACAATTAAATATTTAAGATATGGCAAAAAACGAACCCATCAAACAACACTACATACCACGTTCCTACCTAAAAAATTTTGGTGTCGAAGCCAAAAAGGGCAACTATTTAGTAGATGCTTATAGACTTGAAGACGATTTGCTACTTGAAAAGATTAGCACGAAAAGTATCTGTTTCAAAAAAAATCTTTACACAATTCCGAATGCTGAAGTTGATAGGAAATACGATTTAGAACACCATTACGCCGAACACGTAGATTCAGAATTTCCCAAAATATATAGACTACTTGTTGATGAAAGTGTGAAAATATTGACCCCTGAGCAAAAGAAACAGGTATTATACGTATGTCTATCTCTTTACTTTAGAACACCAAGATTTCTTAATCATCAAAATGCCTTTACTGACCAAATTTTAGATAGAATGCTACTGTATGCAGACGAAAATGGCGAGGTGAAATTTACGTTTGAAGAAGAAAGACACGAGTTCAATATAAAGGATATAGATAAAGTTAGACAAGAATTTAAAGAGCGAAACAGGATTAAATTCTTGGTGCAGCACTTAGAGAAATGGAAAGAGTTTGTGGACTTTAAATATGATTGCACGATAAATGTCCATCGAATTAATGATAAAGATGCACCATTGATTACCTGCGATAATCCAGTATCTATACGTGGTATAAAATCAACGCGATTCGAAGGCCTTTTCAATCCTGACTCAGTAATAACTTTACCGTTAGATACTCAATATTATTTGGAAATCTTTCCGAACAGCATTGCTGATGGTCAAACTATAATTCATAGAATGGTTCACGATAGGGATTATGTGTTTACGACCAACGCTATCATTCAGAGTAATGCTGAGAAGTTGATAATTGGAAAGCCAGGAACAATAGAAAAACATTTTGAAATTCAATCAAGTTATGAAGAATCTGAAAATGGCGAACAATTTGTTGAAAAGGCAAAATTTAAGTTAGAGGAACTTCAAAAGTTTCATCAAATTTGTGAAAAGACGGGATTAACTTCGACTGAAACAATTGGTCAGCTTAAAAAGATGCTTAACCATAAATATTTCAAAGATGAAGACCAACTCATTAAGATGAAAAGGCTTTTAATTGCAACTGGACATTGGAAATAATTGTTGTCTATAAACTTAATGAGAAAATTAAATTTCTGTTAATCCCAATAAAAACTGTTAAATTTTTGTAATTTTGCAACGATGAAACAGGCTTTCCATAAAATATTATCCATTTCGATGGCCTTTGTAGTGATGTTCTCTACTATGTCATTTACTGTGGATATGCATTATTGTGGGGACAATTTGGTCGATTTCAGTTTATTCTCAAAAGCTGAAGGTTGCGGAATGGAAAAAGCGCAACCTACCAAAACTTGTGAGAATCCTAAAATGACTGAGAAATCTTGTTGTACTGACCAACAAATTGTAAAGGAAGGCAAAGACGACCTTAAAATATCTTTTGACACACTTTCTTTCGAGCAGCAAACGTTCGTCGCTGCTTTTACCTATTCTTATATAAACTTATTTGAAGTAACCGAATCTGAAGAAGTTCCTTTCAACGATTACCCGCGACCCTTTGTCAAACGGGATGTGCAAGTGCTGCACCAGACTTTCTTAATTTGATTTATTAGATTTTCAGAATGAAGCCCAACAGCTACGCTGTCGTGGGCTAAAACTCGTGTTTGCCATATTCTGCAACACGTAATTCCAATTATCTAATAATCAAATGCTATGCTAAATAAGAGCATTAAATTTCTCATAGAAAACAAACTTGTTGCCGTTCTACTACTCGCCCTATTTGTGGGTTGGGGCATCGTCAACGCACCCTTTAATTGGGAAACAGGCTTTTTGCCCACAGACCCAGTTGCCGTTGATGCCATACCTGATATTGGCGAGAACCAACAAATTGTTTTTACCAAGTGGCAAGGTCGCTCGCCACAGGATATTGAAGACCAAATCACATATCCGCTTACCACTTCCCTTCTTGGTATTCCAGGCGTAAAAACTATTCGTAGTTCTTCGATGTTTGGATTTTCCAGCATCTACATCATTTTTGAAGAAGACATCGAGTTCTATTGGTCGCGCAGTCGCATACTGGAAAAACTGAACTCACTTCCTGCAAACCTTTTGCCCGATGGTGTCAATCCATCTCTTGGGCCAGATGCCACAGGTCTGGGACAGATTTTTTGGTACACGCTGGAAGGTCGTGATAAAGACGGCAACGTAACTGGCGGATGGGATTTACAGGAATTGCGTAGCATACAGGATTACTATGTGAAATATGGATTGTCATCGGCAAGTGGTGTTTCTGAAGTAGCTTCCATTGGTGGCTATGTTCAGGAATACCAAGTGGACATTGACCCAGAAAAAATGCGCCAGTACAATGTGAGTATGGGCGATGTGGTTAAAGCCGTCAAACAGAGCAATCAAGATATAGGGGCACAGACTCTCGAAATCAATCAAGCCGAATACCTCGTACGCGGATTGGGTTACGTCAAGTCCATAGCAGATATTGAAAATGCAGTTGTAGATTCTGAAAATTTCACTTCCATCCGCATCAAAGATGTGGCTAACGTCCATTTGGGGCCTGCTACCAGACGTGGTATTCTCGATAAGGAAGGGGCCGAAGTCGTAGGTGGTGTCGTAGTCGCTCGCTACGGTGCAAATCCGTTGGAAGTTATCAATAATGTCAAGGCGCAAATTGCCGAAATAAGCTCTGGACTTCCCACAAAAACTTTATCAGATGGTCGCATTTCGCAAGTTACCATTGTACCATTTTA
Organism: Costertonia aggregata; assembly: GCF_013402795.1. Taxonomy (GTDB): domain Bacteria; phylum Bacteroidota; class Bacteroidia; order Flavobacteriales; family Flavobacteriaceae; genus Costertonia; species Costertonia aggregata. The sequence continues at coordinate 1,153,524 of NZ_CP058595.1, forward strand.
TGACCGGACAGAACTCATACAAGAAACGCTGGGAACGCTCAATGAAGCACTCACTTTGGAAATCCTAATTACCATTTTGGTCATTATTATAATGGTTTTCAATCTGCGTGCATCCATCCTTATTTCAGGGTTGTTACCCGTAGCCGTTTTGATGGTTTTCATCACGATGAAGCTCTTTAATGTAGATGCAAATATCGTCGCACTTTCAGGTATTGCCATTGCCATCGGTACAATGGTGGACGTGGGCGTGATACTCGCCGAAAATATGATACGGCACTTGGAAGATGAAAAGTTACGCCTTAATGAAAACGGTAAAGAATACACCACAAACGAAATCATCTACAACGCAACTGCCGAAGTTTCCGGCGCTATCCTTACGGCAGTTTTAACGACCATAATCAGTTTCCTACCAGTATTCACAATGATAGGTGCTGAAGGTAAACTATTCCGCCCGCTCGCCTTTACTAAAACAATGGCACTCACGGCATCGCTCATTATTGCGCTGTTTCTCATTCCACCCATTGCGGCATTCCTTTTCCGTAAGACGAATTTGCGTGAACGGACACAGTACGTCATCAATGGCGCACTTGTTTTATTGGGAATTCTCGCCATCGTTTACGGCTTTTGGTTAGGACTAATTCTAATCGCCTTTGCCATCACATCATTTTTAAAGATGCGCGGTACGCTTTCGCAAAAGCGCAAAAACCTGCTTGACATCATCATTTCATCTATTGCTATCGTAGTTTTATTAGCAGAATACTGGCGACCATTAGGCTTTGACCGAAGCATTGTTATGAACCTGATATTTGTTTCCATCATCTGTTTTGGACTGCTCGGTGTGTTCTCGATTTTTAGGATATACTATGCGCGTATTTTGCGATGGGCACTTCAGAACCGATATCTGTTCTTAATCATTCCGGCTACGGTGCTCACGTTGGGCATCATCATTATGCGCAACACAGGTAAGGAATTTATGCCAGCACTCAATGAAGGTTCATTCTTATTGATGCCCACATCCTTACCGCACGCAGGCGTTGAAGAAAACAAACGTGTATTGCAACAGCTGGATATGGCGGTGGCAAGCATCCCAGAGATTGAAACTGTGGTGGGAAAAGCTGGAAGAACGGAAAGCGCACTCGACCCAGCACCACTTTCAATGTATGAGAATGTCATTCAGTATAAATCTGAATATATGCGCAATGCATCTGGCCAACGACAACGCTATAAAGTCAATGATGATGGATTGTTTGTACTGAAGAACGACAAATTCATTATCAATCCGAACAACGAGATAGATGAAGATGCCAACTATGACGAAATATCGCTAAAAACTACTGCCACACGCGAAGACTTGATTGAAGATGAAGATGGCGAGTACTACCGAAATTGGCGACCAGACATCGAGAGTCCAGATGATATTTGGAACGAGATAGTTCGAGTAACCAAACTACCAGGCGTGACATCTGCACCCAAGTTGCAACCCATCGAAACACGTTTGGTAATGCTACAAACGGGAATGCGTGCGCCTATGGGCATCAAGGTAAAAGGTCCGGATTTAAAGTCCATAGAAAATTTTGGACTGCAACTGGAAGACATCTTGAAACAAGCCGAAGGCGTTAAAGAACAAGCTGTCTTTGCAGACCGTATCGTGGGCAAACCCTACTTGCTCATCGATATTAAGCGAGACCAATTGGCTCGATATGGGGTGTCCATAATGGACGTGCAGGAAATCCTTCAAGTGGCCGTGGGCGGTATGCCACTAACGCAAACCGTGGAAGGTCGTGAGCGTTATGCCGTTCGGGTTCGCTATCCACGAGAATTGCGGGCAAATCCAGACGACTTGCATAATATCTATGTTCCTGTTGAAAAAGGAAGTCCCGTACCGCTGGGCGAATTGGTTGAAATTCGATACGAGCAAGGACCACAGGTCATTAAGAGTGAAGATACTTTTCTAATTGGCTATGTGCTGTTTGATAAACTCGATGGCTTTGCCGAAGTAGATGTGGTGGAAAATGCCCAAGCCTTAATTCAAGAAAATATTGATAACGGTTCGCTGGTCGTACCACAAGGCGTGAGCTATCGCTTTACGGGAACCTATGAAAATCAGTTACGAGCAGAAAAAACGCTATCGGTTGTCGTACCGCTTTGTTTGCTGGTTATTTTCTTGATTTTGTATTTCCAATTCAGGTCGGTTTCCACATCGCTTATGGTGTTTACCGCAATCGCCGTGGCCTTTGCTGGTGGCTTTATAATGATATGGCTATACGGACAAGATTGGTTTTTCAATTTCGGCTTTTTTGGCGAAAATCTGCGGGATTTGTTCAATATGAAAACCATCAATTTAAGTGTAGCCGTTTGGGTAGGTTTTATCGCCCTATTTGGTATTGCTACGGATGATGGCGTGGTAATGGCCACCTATTTAGACCAATCTTTCAAAAGCAACGAACCAGACAATAAAAAGGGCATTCGTCTCGCCACTTTGGAAGCCGCAGGTAAACGTATTCGTCCGTGTTTGATGACTACTGTAACTACGGTACTGGCACTACTTCCCGTACTTACATCCACAGGCAAGGGAAGCGATATAATGATACCGATGGCGATACCCATTTTTGGCGGAATGATAATCGATGTTACGTCCTATTTCCTACTGCCAGTCTTATATAGCTGGAAAAAGGAATACCAACTTAAAAAAGCAAACAGATGAAGAAATTAAAATATATACTGGTGTTCTTGTTTGTTTCCGCTTTCGCGAAAGCGCAACAATTACAATCCTACATTAAGGAAGCCGAAGCGAACAATCCAGAAATTCAAGCCTTTGAACTGCGCTATAATATTGCCGAAGAAAAGGTAAATGAAGCCAACTGGATTCCAAATACCGAAGTGAGTGCCGGCTATTTTGTGAGTGAGCCTGAAACCAGAGTCGGTGCGCAACGTGCACGAATAGGCGTAAAACAGATGTTGCCGTGGTTTGGTACCATTACCGCTCGTGAAAATTATGCCACCGCAATGGCAGATGCCGAATATGTGGATATCACGATTGCAAAGCGCAAGCTCGCACTTTCGGTTGCACAATCCTATTATCGTTTATATTCCATACGTGCCAAGCAAGCCGTACTGGATGAAAACATACAACTACTGGAAACCTACGAACGACTTGCACTCACATCTGTAGAAGTGGGCAAAGCGAGTGCCGTAGATGTGTTGCGACTTCAGATTAGACAAAATGAATTACACCAACAAAAGGAAGTGCTGGAAGAAGAATTTACAGCAGAACAAACGGCTTTTAACAATCTGCTCAACCGTGATTCGATGATGACGGTTATCGTCGTTCCAGAAATGGAAATTCCGCAGGAAGACCCATTTTACAACAATGAAGCGCTATCGCTCAATCCCGAACTGCTCAAATATGACAAACTCTATGAATCGGTAGCACAATCCGAACTGCTCAACCAACGTGAGAGTTTGCCTATGATTGGTTTTGGTGTAGACTACCTGCCCGTAACGGAACGTAGCGATGTCAACTTCAGCGATAATGGGAAAGATGTGTTGATGCCTATGGTTTCGGTTTCAATCCCCATTTTCAACAACCGTTACAAATCCATTTCAAAGCAAAACGAACTGCGACAGCAAGAAATAGAGACCCAACGGGAACAGCGATTGAATGTGCTGGAATCCGCTTTCGCGAAAGCACAATCACAACGTAACCAAGCGCGCATTGCATACGACACACAAGACCGCAACCTGAAACAAGCGCAGGATGCCGAAGAAATTCTGGTAAAAAATTATGAAACTGGCACTATCGATTTTAATGATGTGCTGGACATTCAGGAATTGCAGTTGAAGTTTCAGATGAATCAAATCGAGTCGGTGCAAATGTACTATGTACAATCGGCCATTATTAACTATTTAATCAACTAATTATGGTCAAGGATTTTTACATAAAGAATATGGTATGTGATAGATGCATCAAGGTTTTAAGGGATGGACTGGATAAACAAAATATCGAATTGTTACAAATCGAATTGGGTCGTTTGCGTCTCGATATCGAGAGCGATGATGAAATCGAAAAATTGAAAACTTTACTTGAAAGTAATGGATTTTCCCTAATTGGCAGTACCGAAGAAAAACTCACAGAGCAGGTCAAGGTAGAACTGATAAAGGCATTGCAAGAATTGCCTTTGGAACTCGATAAGAAATTATCCGCTCACTTAGCAGATGCATTAGGTCACGAGTATTCCAAAATCAGTAAGGTCTTTTCAATTACCGAAGGCATTACCATCGAGAAGTACTTCATCAAATTGAAAATAGAAAAGGTAAAGGAACTGGTACAGGCCAAGGAACTCAACTTTACAGAAATGGCACAGTTGCTTGATTATAGCCATATCAATCATTTAAGTGGCCAGTTCAAAAGCGAAACGGGAATGAGCCTAACAGCTTATAAATCCCAACAGAAAAATTTTAGGAATACATTGGACAAAATTATGTAGATAACAACCAAAATTATGACACAAGCTGTTGATTTACAGCGGTAATTTTATCCAAATAAAATTAAGAACTATGAAATATAAAATCACATTACTTCTAACAATGCTTATCACTTTTGGTGCAAAAGCCCAATTGGTAGCGAATGAAACTGAAGAAAATGTTGACAACTGGCCAGAACGGATTTATGACCTAACCATAGATTATGAAACCGTAAACTTTACGGGGAAGGATGTGCAGGCAATGACCATAAACGGTGGAATACCTGGTCCCAATCTTGAGTTTAATGAAGGTGAGTTTGCCATTATCAACGTTACCAATAAAATGGATGTGGAAACATCTGTCCATTGGCACGGGATGATATTACCTAATTTCCACGATGGCGTACCGTATTTGACCACACCACCTATCCGTCCAGGGGAAACCTTTCAATACAAGTTTGCATTGAAACAATCTGGAACCTATTGGTATCATTCCCATACTGGGTTACAGGAACAACGTGGGGTGTATGGTTCATTACAGATAAATCCAAAGGAAACCGATTTAGAATATGACAAAGATTTGGTCTTAGTGCTTTCGGATTGGGTAGATGAAAATCCACAATCTCAACTTAAAAATTTGAAGCGTGGCAATGAGTGGTATTTAATTAAAAAAGGTCAGGTTCAAAGTCTGGATAAATTAATTGCCCAAGGCGCAGTAGGTGCCAAGTTAAAGATGGCGTGGCAACGTATGCCAGATATGGCTATTTCAGATAATTATTTTGACAAGTTTTTTATCAATGGTGGTACTTCACAGGAATATCCAGATTTTCAGCCCGGCGAGCGCGTGAGGCTTCGATTTGTAAACGCAGCCGCAGCGTCTTATTTCTGGCTCACATTTGGTGGCGAAGACCCAATGCTCGTATCTGCCGATGGACTTGATGTGGTTCCAGTAGAACATAACAAAACTTTGATTGGCGTTGCCGAAACCTATGATTTTATAGTGACGATTCCAGAAAGTGGAAAACTTCAAGTAAGAGCTACGGCACAGGATGGTTCTGGCGAAGCTTCGGCATTTATAGGAACTGGAAATGTACTGGAAGCACCTGTAGTTCCAGAACCTAATCTTATAAAGAATATGAAGCAAATGATGTCTATGGGTATGAAGATGGGCGCACCTGCTTCAAAATTTAATCCTTCAAAAAACGATTCCATTCAAGTAATGGAAAAGTACAAAATGGATATGGGCGGAATGCAGATGAATAGTATGTCTATGATGGATGATAATATGAAAAAGGGTGAAATGGAAATGGATTCTACCAAGATGGCTCACAATAAAATGGACCATTCAAAAATGGATATGAAGAATGATAAAATGAAAATGTCCAAGTCAGAAATGAAGATGAACAAAGGCAAGGCCAATATGAAAATGGATGGCGGTATGGATATGGGCGAAATGAAAATGGGATATATGGTGCCAAAAGATAAAGTGGTAGGCGATAATATGAAAACGGGTGGTAATCCCGAGTTCAATTACAACTACTTAAGGGCTAAAGAACCTACCGAATTTGAAAACGATAAGCCCGTAAAGGAAATGCTTTTCAACCTTACAGGAAATATGAACCGCTACGTCTGGTCTATCAACGGTGTGCCCCTTTCAGAAACAGATAAGATAAAAATCGAGCAAGGCGAAGTCGTGCGTATCACACTTAACAATCTCACGATGATGCACCACCCTATGCACTTGCACGGCCACTTCTTTAGAGTATTGAACGAGAACGGTGAGTATTCACCACTAAAGCATACTGTTAACGTGGCACCAATGCAAAAAGTCGTATTTGAGTTTGCCGCTGATGAAACTGGTGATTGGTTTTTCCATTGTCACATCCTTTATCATATGATGAGCGGTATGGCAAGGGTTTTCAGTTACGATACACCTCGTGACGAACGATTAGAAGGCTACCCACTTACTAACCTTACCAACGAAGCAGACCACATATTCACTTGGGGCGAAATCACGGCTGCAAGTCATATGACCGAGCTTTACGCTACTGCAACAAATATCAGAAATCAATTTGCGCTAAGGGGCGAATATGGATGGAACAAAAATCTGGAAGCCGAGTTTACCTACGAGCGCTATCTCAATGATTACTTCCGAGTTTTTGGTGGTGTAAATGTAGAGAATGAAGGTGAGGACAGCCTTGAAGAAATAAACACAACCGCCATTGCTGGTGTACGATGGTTAATGCCATTGCTCATTAATTCAGATTTCAGAATTGACAGCAAACTGCGTCCACAGATAAGTTTTAGTACGGGCTTTATGATTTTTCCCCACCTTGGAATTTATGGCGAGTATGAATACCAGATGGACTTTGGCTGGGACGGCAAATTACCCGAAGGTCAGGACTTTGAAGAAGAAACCACGTGGCAAGTTGGACTTGAATACGTATTGAGCCGTGACTTCTCATTAATGGGAAGCTATGACAACCGCTTTGGCGCTGGTGGTGGACTCTCATTAAGATTTTAGAACAATTATTAACTTAAATAAATAACAAAAATGAAAACAGTAAAAAGAACAATAGGTACAATGGCACTTGCTGCTATAATGGTGTTAACGGTTTCCTGCAAGGATGGAAACAAAAATGAACCTGCTGCACCTATGAGCAACGAGATGCACCAAGAATCTATGGATGACAAAGACAATATGGCAATGAATGACAACCAAGATGCAAAAGCAGTCCTACAAGACTACTTTAAACTAAAAGATGCACTTGTCGAGACGAATAATGACAAAGCAAAACAATTGGGTGCCACGCTGGCAAGCACTTTAGGCAGTTTTGATGCATCGAGCTATTCAGATAACGAGCAACAAGAACTCAAGGATATTTTGGAAGACGCAATTGAACACGCAGAACACATTTCAGAAAGTGATATGGCACACCAACGTGAGCACTTTAAGATATTAAGCAAGGATGTTACCGATATGGTTGCCATTACCGGAACTGAGATGAAGATATACGAGCAATTCTGCCCTATGTATAAGAATAATGAGGGTGGTGCTTGGCTTAGTATGAACGAAGAAATTAGAAACCCCTATTTCGGTGACAAAATGTTGAAATGCGGTAAAGTACAGCGTGAAATCAACTAATTGAAGTTTATAAAAATCATAGCGTGGCTTGCCCTTGTGGCATTGATAGTGATTCAGTTCTTTCCAATAACCCTGAACGAGAGCGATACTGTACCGCAAAGTGATTTTATGGTCGAAAATCAAGTGCCTGCAACGATAAAAAATCGGTTGCAGGTTTCTTGCTACGATTGCCACAGTAATAATACAGATTATCCGTGGTATAGTAAGATACAGCCTGCGGCTTGGTATCTGGAAGACCACATACAAGAAGGTAAGGACGAACTTAATTTTAATGAATGGGCAGAATATTCAGACCGGCGAAAGAACAGTAAACTTCGGTCTATCATAAGCCAAATTGAAGAAGATAAAATGCCATTGGATTCTTATACACTCATTCACAAGGATGCAATTCTTTCAGATGAAGATAAGAGGGTGATAATAGATTATATGACAGCGTTAAAAGACAGTTTGGAATAAAGTCCTGATATGGGAAGGGAAAGTTGATGGTTGGTTAGTTAGTAGCCCTTCCCTTGTCAGGCACAATAAAAAATATTAGAAAAATGAATAATGACATAAATGAATTTGAATAAAAACCCTTAAAAACAAACAGGATGAATGCACTTAGAAAAACTACAATATTCACATTAATTATAATAGCAACAAGCCAAGTGTTCGGACAAGATACAAACACAGAAAAGCAAGCCGTACTTAAAGTAATGAAAACCTATAAGGATGCGCTGCAAAACCTAACGACTGAAGGTACCTTTGAGTTGTTCACAAACGACTCGGAAGTTTTTGAGTCCGGTGGTGTTGAGGGTTCCTATGCGCACTATATAGAACACCATTTGGGACCAGAATTAGGACACTTCAAGAAGTTTGAATTTTCAGATTATGAAATTGATGCAGAAGTAGATTTGCCCTATGCATTTACTACCGAAACTTACGTCTATACCATAGTTCTCAATCCCGATGATAATGGCAATACCCGAACTATAAAGAAAAAAGGGGTGGCGACTTCTATCCTTAAGAAGATAGATGATAAATGGCAGATAGTTAAAACACATTCATCATCCAGAAATGTTAAATAATTTTTAGCCAATCATAAAATGACACACACCTATCACATACACGGAATGACCTGTAATGGTTGTAGAACGCACGTAGAAGAAACGCTCTCTAAAGTTGAAGGTGTTACCAATGCAACTGTCAATTTAGAAAAAGCCGAAGCGACCATTGAAATGCAATCCCATATTCCCATCGAAAAATTTCAAGAGGCGCTGAAAACGAACGGTGGGCAATACAGCATCCATCAGAATGGGGAACATCATCATACCCACGATAAGAAGAAAGTAGATAAACCCAAAGGCAAAGGAACGGGAACGTTCTATTGCCCGATGCATTGCGAGGGCGACAAGACTTACGACAAACCAGGCGATTGTCCTGTTTGCGGGATGGATTTGGTTGAAGAAGTGAACCTAACGGCTACTTCCGACACCCAATATACCTGTCCGATGCATCCCGAAATTATTAAGGATGAACCGGGAAGCTGTCCAATTTGTGGGATGGATTTAGTTCCTATGGAACCCGATTTATCCGCAGAAGAAAAGACCTATAAAAAACTGCTTAAAAAGTTCTGGATAGCGGTCGCTTTCACATTGCCCATTTTTATCATTGCAATGTCCGAAATGCTGCCCAACAATCCATTATATGATGTTTTAGAATTAAACTATTGGAATTGGATTCAATTTGCGCTCTCTATCCCTGTGGTATTCTACGCTACTTGGATGTTCTTTGAACGTGCCTACCGCAGTATAAAGACGTGGAACTTAAATATGTTTACGCTTATCGGTATCGGTGCAGGTGTTGCTTGGCTGTTCAGCGTGTTCGGGATGCTCGTTCCCGATTTTTTCCCAGACCAATTCAAGACCGAGGCAGGTACCGTTCACGTCTATTTTGAAGCGGCAACGGTCATTCTAACTTTGGTATTGCTTGGGCAGGTTCTGGAAGCTCGTGCGCATAGCAAGACCAATTCCGCAGTCAAGGAACTTTTAAAATTGGCACCTAACAAGGCTGTAAAGGTAGTTGATGGCGAGGAACAGGAAGTGGCCATCGATGAAATTGAATTGGGTGATATTCTGCGTGTAAAGCCGGGCGATAAGATTCCTGTGGATGGCGTTATTACCGAAGGCGAAACTTCTATAGATGAATCGATGATTACGGGCGAACCCATTCCTGTAAACAAATCAGTAGATGATAAAGTAAGTAGCGGAACTATCAATGGCAATCAGTCCTTTTTGATGAAAGCTGAAAAGGTTGGGTCTGACACTTTGTTATCACAGATTATACAGATGGTCAATGATGCCAGTCGAAGCCGTGCACCCATCCAAAAGTTGGCCGATACCGTTTCGGGATATTTCGTGCCAATCGTTGTTATAATCGCTGTTGTTACATTTGCCGTTTGGGCAATTTGGGGCCCAGAGCCAGCCTATGTTTATGCTTTGGTCAATGCGATTGCCGTATTAATTATCGCCTGTCCCTGTGCTTTGGGGCTTGCGACACCAATGTCTGTAATGGTCGGCGTTGGCAAAGGTGCGCAGAATGGTGTGCTTATTAAAAATGCCGAAGCCCTTGAAAAAATGGATAAGGTCGATACTCTCATTGTCGATAAGACCGGAACGATAACTGAAGGAAAACCTACAGTTGAGAAAGTGGGTTCTTTTGAGAAGGGGTTTACCGAAACCGAAGTACTACAATACATTGTTTCCTTGAACAGCCAAAGTGAACATCCGCTGGCGGAAGCCACCGTAAAATATGGAAAAGAACAAAACGCAGAGTTTTTAAAAGCAGATGGATTTAACGCAGTAACTGGAAAAGGCGTTGAAGGTGAAGTGAACAATAAAGAAGTGGCTTTAGGTAACGCCAAAATGATGGAACAGGCAAATGCTACACTTACCGAAGCTATGGAAAACGAGGCACAATCCTACCAAAAACAAGGGAAAACGGTTTCCTATCTCGCTGTAGAAGGTCAAGTTGTAGGCTACGTCGTTATCGGCGACAAAATCAAGGAAACGAGTGCAAAAGCTATCAAGGATTTGCAGAATAAGGGAATTGCGGTCATTATGCTTACTGGTGATAATCACGACACCGCCCAAGCTGTCGCAGATGAGCTTAACCTTGCCGATTTTCAAGCAAGTATGCTACCAGAAAACAAATTGCAGGAAGTCGAGAAATTACAAGAGCAAGGCAAGGTGGTTGCAATGGCAGGCGATGGTATCAATGATGCACCTGCACTCGCTAAAAGTGATGTAGGTATCGCAATGGGAACAGGTACGGATGTTGCCATTGAAAGTGCAGCCATTACCTTGGTGAAAGGCGATTTACACGGTATCGTAAAGGCAAGAAATCTAAGTGATGCAGTAATGCGCAATATCAAACAAAACCTCTTTTTTGCAATGATTTATAACACGCTGGGTATCCCTATTGCAGCAGGACTACTGTATCCGTTTTTTGGAATACTCTTATCGCCAATGATTGCGGCTTTGGCGATGAGCTTCAGTTCGGTATCGGTAATTGCCAACTCATTACGTCTAAAAAGTAAAAACATATAATCTAACTAATTAAATACTTATGAAATATAAAATTTTGATAATCCTATTGGTAGTTGCTGTCAGCGGATGTAAAAATGAAGAAAAGAATAATACCAAAATAGAGACAGAGCACAATCATACCCAGAGTGAACCTAAATCTGAGAACAAAAAAACCCTAAGTCCACACACATCGGCAATGGCTATGATAGGTGATGCTCATATCCATATAGATTATTCGTCGCCAGGCGTAAGGGATAGAATTATTTTCGGTGGATTGTTGGCTTACGACCAAGTCTGGCAGGCTGGTGCCCATATGGCTACTTGGCTTGAAACAAATAAGGATTTAGAAATCGACGGTAAAGAATTGAAAGCTGGAAAATACGGGTTTTTTGTAATTCCGAATCAGGAAGAATGGACTGTCATTTTCAACAGGAATTGGAACCAACACGGTAAGGACGACTATACTGAAAATGATGATGTATTACGATTCAAAGTAACACCTAAAACTTCTGAAGATATCAAAGAACATTTAGAGTATAAAGTAAACAAAACAACAGAGACTTCAGGAACAATCTCAATGAGTTGGGAAAAAGTAACGATTGAATTTCCTTTTGAAATAAAGTAAAATGGTAAATAGAAAAACAGCGAAATGGATTAGAAAAGCACACCGCTATTTGGGTGTTTTTTTAGGTATTCAGTTTCTGATGTGGACGATTAGTGGGATGTATTTCAGCTGGACAGACATCGACGAGATACACGGCGACCATTTTAAGAAAGCAGCACCTGTGCAGACCTCTTTTGATAATTTGCTCGGCACATCCCAACTGGCTACAAAAGAATCCGTACAATCTTTGGAACTGCTGGAAATCGCAAATGAACCTTATTATTGGATTAATGAAGCACAGCTTTATAATGCAAGAACGGGACAAAGGAAAAATGGAATTTCTAAAAAAGAGGCACAACAAGTTGCAAATAGGTATATGTTGGACGATTTAGAAATAGCAAAAATTCAATTAGTCGATTCTGTAGGGCCACATCACGAATATCGCGGTCGCCCACTTCCAGCTTATGAAATCTTGTATGAGACACCACAAAATTTAAAAGCATATGTGGCGGTTGAGAATGGCGCTTTTCAAACGGTAAGACACAGGGATTGGCGCTGGTTTGATTTTCTTTGGATGACCCATACAATGGATTATCAGGGAAGGGATAATTTCAACACGTTGTTGTTAAGGGCATTTTCACTTTTGGGGTTGATAACCGTCTTAAGCGGTTTCGTTTTGTGGTACATCAGTTCCCCATCAATCAGAAAACTAAAAAAGAAAATTAAATAATTAGTAACAAAAAAACCAAAAATTATGAATTCAAACGAACACAAAAATTCAGGAAAATCAAAAAACCATTACACACGTTTTGTAGCGATGCTCGCTTGCTCTTTTGTAGCAATGTACATTACGATGTATTTAAACACTTATGAATGGGACCACGTTTGGTTTAGCCTAACGAGGTTTTATATGGTCTGCCTTGGTATCGCAGCTATGGCCATCATTATGTTTGTGGCAATGCGTGGTATGTACCAAAATAAAAAGAAGAATATCGCCATAGTCTTGGGAAGTATCGTTCTCTTTGTAAGTGCATTAGGACTCGTACGTGACCAAAAGTCAACCGTAGGCGATGTACTTTGGATGAAAGCAATGATACCACACCATTCCATTGCAATTTTAACAAGTGAACGTGCAGATATTGAAGACCCTGAAGTTAAAAAACTGGCTGAAGAAATCATTAAGGCACAACGAAGGGAAATCGCCGAAATGAAAGAAATGATTGAACGTTTAGAAAACGAAAAATAAGATTATGAATAAGAACATTTTATATATAGCAATAGCCATAATAATAGGTTTGGGCGCAGGCTGGCTCATTTTTGGAAACGGGTCAAGTGATACTATGGCAAATAAGGATATATCCGATATGTCTGATCAACACGACCACTCTGGCGAGAGTGCAGACCAGATGTGGACGTGCTCAATGCATCCACAGATTATGCAACCCGAAGCTGGTGATTGCCCAATATGTGGGATGGACTTAATCCCTGCTGAAACTGGTGCAGAAGGTCTCGCAGCAAACGAGATAAAAATGACCGAAAATGCTATGGCATTAGCAAATATTCAAACTACCATTGTGGGTAATGCAGAAACAAGCGATGATGACGGGATGATTTTCCTTTCGGGAAAAATAGCTGCAAACGAAGAAAACAATACCGTACAATCCAGCTATTTTAAAGGAAGGATAGAACAACTCAACGTTAACTATGAAGGACAGCAAGTAAACCGTGGTCAGCTATTGGCAACCATTTACGCACCAGACCTTGTAGCGGCACAGCAGGAACTGATTACCGCAGCATCGCTCAAAGCATCGCAACCCGCTTTATACAAAGCCGTTCGCAACAAGTTAAAAAACTGGAAACTTTCAGATACACAAATCAATGCTATTGAGGAAAGTGGCAGCGTGCGTGAGAACTTTCCGATTTATGCAACGGTTTCCGGAACGGTATCAGAAGTAATGGCAGCACAGGGCGATTATGTAAATCAAGGACAGCCTATTGTGAAGTTGAGCAACTTGAATTCGGTTTGGGCAGAATTTGATGCTTATGAAAATCAGATAGCACAGTTCAATATTGGGCAAAAAATCAACATCACGACCAATGCCTATCCAAATAAAGAATTTGAGGGAACAATTTCATTTATTGACCCAATTTTAAATAATGCGACACGAACGGTAACGGTACGTGCAACCCTTCAAAATAGAGACGACCTATTTAAACCAGGAATGTTTGTTACAGGTAAGGTTAAAGGCGCAACGCAAACTATGGAAAATACACTTGCCGTACCTGCAAGTGCTGTACTATGGACAGGCGAGCGCTCATTGGTATATGTTAAAACCAATCCTAACGAGCCTGTGTTTGAAATGCGCGAAGTGACCTTGGGCAATCGCTCTGGCGAAACTTACCAAGTATCTTCCGGATTAAATAATGGCGATGAAATAGTAACCAATGGAACTTTCACGGTAGATGCAGCAGCACAATTACAGGGTAAAAAATCAATGATGAATCAGCAAATGATGCAGGACGAATCAGCAATGATCGGCGATATGGAAATGAGTTTCAGCGATGCGTTTAGTTCTGATTTCGACAAAGCATTACCATCATATCTCAAAATGAAAGATGCCCTTGTAGCAAGCGATGCAAGTCAAGTTTCCGCTTTCGCGAAAGCGACATCAGAAAAATTAAAAGCAATATCGACTGATGATTTAGGTACGATGGAAAAACAACATTTAACCAAAAGTATTGAGATGCTGGATGCCATTGCAAACAATGACATTCTGGAAAACCAGCGCGCTCACTTCGTCATTCTAAACGAGAATATCGTGCCTATTGCAATGAGCATAGAAAACTCGACAAATTATTACATTCAGAAATGCCCTATGGCAAATAACAATAAAGGTGCGGTATGGTTAAGTATGGAAGAAGAAATAAGAAATCCATACTATGGCGATGCAATGTTGACTTGCGGAAGTGTGATTGATTCGTTGTAAAAATCATTTGCAACACAGTTGCACCAAAATATTTTTATCTTTGCATTGTGAAAGTTGTAGCAATCATTTTATCGTTTTATTTCTTGGCACTCAATGTAGTGCCTTGTAGCGATGCGACAAATAGTGCCGATGACACCCAAGTTGTTACGGTAATAGATATTGATGGCGACCACGACCAAGACTGTGAGTTATGCTCGCCTTTTTGCCAATGTCATTGCTGCCACGTTCACACGATAAATTTTGGGCTTGTTGCATTTCAACCGCTACAGCCTGCTATTCCACACGAATTCTTTGTCCATTTTGATGACCTCGGCAAAGATATTCCCCATTCCCTTTTTCAGCCCCCTCAGGCATAATTCAGTTTTAATAGGATAACTATATCCTGTTTTGACGTGTCCATCTATTGGATTCGTCAACATTGTGCATTGCATTTAATTCAATGTATAGAACCAAAATTTCAACTGAATTAACACCCTTATCTATGATTAATAGAATCATTGATTTTTCAATCAATAACAAATTTATAATCGGTCTGCTCACGCTGGCATTGATTGGTGCTGGTATATATAGTATGACCCAAGTGCCCATTGATGCCGTGCCGGATATTACTAATAACCAAGTACAGGTCATCACACAATCCCCTAATCTGGGAACGGAAGATATTGAGCAATTCGTAACCTATCCCGTCGAAGTTGCAATGAGCAACTTGCCCAATGTAAAGGAAATTCGTTCGGTGTCCCGCTTTGGCCTTTCCGTAGTAACCGTCGTTTTTGACGATGATATGGGTACCTATTTACCGCGTCAACTTGTTTCTGAAAAACTGACCGAAGTACGTGAACAAATCCCAGAGGGTTTTGGACAGCCAAGTATGGGGCCAATTTCAACAGGTTTGGGGGAAGTGTACCAATATACCTTAAAGGTAGAACCTGAATTTGAAGATAAATATTCATTATCCGATTTACGTACAATGCAAGATTGGATTGTGCAACGGCAAATGGCAATGGTGCCTGGTGTTGTAGAAATTAATGCCATCGGCGGAAAAATAAAGCAATATGAGGTGGCCGTCGACCCTAATGAATTAAAGGCAATCGGCCTTACTATTACCGATGTGTTCGAAGCATTGGAAGCGAACAATAAAAATACAGGTGGTGCGTACATTGAGAAAAACCATCAGGCGAACTTCATTCGAGGTGAAGGTTTGGTGCGAAGCCTTGATGATATTAAAAAAATCGTCATCAAAAATGAAAATGGTGTGCCCATTACCATAAGTGATGTTGCAGATGTGCGCTTTGGTTCTGCCGTGCGCTATGGGGCTTTGACGCAGGACGGCGAAGGTGAGGTCGTTGGCGGTCTTGTTATGATGCTCAAAGGGGCAAACTCAAACGAGGTTATTGTACGTGTGAAAGACCGGATGGCCGAAATACAGAAATCCCTTCCTGAAGGGGTTGTCATTCAGCCCTTATTGGATAGAAGTAAGCTTATAAGTGAAACAACCGGCACGGTGCGTAACAATCTACTCGAAGGTGCGCTTATCGTGATTTTCGTACTTGTTTTCCTTTTAGGAAACTGGCGTGGTGGTCTTATTGTGGCTTCGACTATCCCTTTATCGCTATTGTTCGCTTTTATACTAATGAACGTTTTTGACGTATGGGCGAACTTGATGAGTTTAGGTGCTATCGATTTTGGTATCATCGTAGATGGGGCGGTCATCATCGTGGAAGCCAGCGTATTCTTAATGGGAAGCTACATCCTAAAAAAGAAGTCTTTAAACAAGGAAAAACGTGATGAGATAGCCGCAAATGCATCAAAGAAAATGATGAATGCCGCCTTCTTTGGGCAATTGATAATTCTAATTGTGTTCTTGCCCATACTGGCTTTGGAAGGCATCGAGGGCAAAATGTTTAAACCAATGGCGCTCACATTCATATTTGCAATGATTGGTGCTATGTTTCTTTGCCTGACATACGTTCCAATGATGTCCGCACTATTTTTAAAACCACCCAAGACGGAAAAAAAATCTTGGGGCGACCGTTTCGTGCATTGGGTACAGCGGAAGTATGAACCACTTTTGGTCAAGACTTTAAACAAGGGAAAATGGATTGTGGGTATTGCCGTCGCCATATTTGCCCTAACCGTTTTTATGTTTACAAGAATGGGTGGCGAATTCATTCCCCAACTGGATGAAGGCGATATTGCATTTCACACCATACTTAAACCCGGAAGCTCACTAAGCGAAACGATTGAGACCACTACTAAAGTTGAGCGTATCATAAAGGCCGAATTTCCGGAAGTTGAGAAAATTGTAAGCCGTATCGGTGTGGCCGAAGTGCCCACAGACCCGATGCCAATGGATTTCGCTGATGTATTTGTTATTCTAAAACCCCAAGATGAATGGGTGTCTGCCGATGATAAGGATGAACTTATTGATAAAATGAAGGAAGCGGTAAGCATTATCCCGGGCGTAAATTATGAGTTTACCCAACCAATCGAAATGCGCTTTAATGAACTGTTAGAGGGTATTCGAGAAGATGTTGCCATTAAAATTTATGGTGAGGATATAGACGTACTTGCTGCAAAGGCCGATGAGATTACAAAAATCATAGCGGGTACTGAAGGTATAGGCGATATGAGGGCAGAAGCAACTTCTGGATTGCCCCAAATGACCATTAAATACAATCGCAACAAACTGGCACAGTATGGTGTGAGTATCGACCAACTCAATACAATGGTACAGTCCGCTTTTGCGGGTGGATATGCAGGGGTCATTTTTGAAGGCGAAAAGCGTTTTGACTTAGTGGTTCGGCTCGACGAGCAGAACCGTACTGACATCAATGACATCAGAAATCTGTACATCAATTTGCCTAACGGCTCGCAGATTCCGCTTCAAGAACTGGCCACAATCGAATACGAACCAGGTCCGATGCAGATAAGCCGGGACAATACCAACCGAAGAACCTACGTGGGTGTAAATGTGCGCGGACGTGATGTGGAATCATTAGTTAACGAGATTAAGGATAAACTGGACGCAAATCTTGAATTACCACCAGGCTATTTTATTCGGTATGGTGGTGCATTTGAAAATCTTGAAAGAGCAAGCGAGCGATTACAGACTGTGGTCCCGATTGCTTTATTGTTGATTTTTATCTTGATTTATTTCGCATTAAAATCCTTTCCGCAGACCTTGATGATTTACTTGGCCATCCCGATGGCGACCATTGGCGGTGTATTCGCACTATGGCTTCGGGATATGCCTTTCAGTATTTCCGCAGGGGTCGGCTTTATCGTCCTCTTTGGTGTTGCCGTCCTGAACGGACTGGTAATGATTAGCGGTCTAAATGAATTGAAGGAAGAAGGCGTGACCAATTTAAAAGACCGAATAATTGAAGGTACAAAACGCAGAATACGTCCCATTATGCTGACGGCCTTTACCGATATTTTAGGATTTCTTCCGATGGCGATATCAGCTTCGGCAGGTGCTGAAGTGCAGCGACCCTTGGCGACCGTGGTAATCGGTGGATTGATAACATCAACGCTTCTGACGCTCTTTATCCTTCCCATCTTTTACCAATGGGTCGAAAAACGGTCGGAACGGAAGAAGAAATTCAATCCAAAATTTGTTACCGCAACAGCCGTGGTCTGCCTTTTATTCACTTCCGCTTTCGCGAAAGCACAACAAGTCCAACCTCAAGATTCTTTACCAATTGTTTCATTGGAAAGAGCAGTAGAAATTTCCAAGGAAAACTATCCGTTATTGAAAACGAAACAGTTGGAAATTCAACGACAGAACGCACTTAAAGGTATTGCTTATGATTTTGGGAACACCCAAGTTTTTACGGGTGGCGAAGAAATAACAGATGGTCAAGGTATATATACTTTAGTTGGTGTAGGGCAACAAAATTTAGACCTCTTGGGTATCGGTGCAAAAAAGCGACTTCAAAAACAACGAATAGCTTTGGCCGAAACCGCTCTCGACCTGTCTGAATTGCAAGTGGAACAGGAAGTGAAAAAGGCTTGGTCGCAGGCATACCAACAGCGACAGAAATTTGAACTGTACCGCGAGCTGGATTCCATTTATTCACAGTTTGAAACCGCAATCCAACTCAACTTTGAAGTAGAAGCCATTTCCAGATTGGAATATTCATCGGCTAAAAACCAAGCATTGCAAATAAGTAACAAACTGCAACAGGCCGAAAGCGATTATGCCATTGCCCTGCAAAAGCTAAATCTCTGGCTGGCAACTGACATTTTTTATTCTGTACCAGATTCGTTTGAAGAAAATGAGGTGGCAGTATTGGGATTGGGTGCGAATTTAGAAAGACATCCAGAGTTGGAACTTTCACAAAGGCGCATCGATGAAGCCGAAGCAAACTATAATGCCGCTCGTGCCGAGCTACTTCCTAAATTAAACCTTCAAGGTGGATTGCAACAGGTCAATGGCGATAACGGATTTTATACCTATCAGGCAGGGATTTCCGTCCCGTTGTTTTCGGGCACCCAGCGCAGTCAAGCCAAAGCCGCTAAAATCGATAGCGAAATCGCAAAGACAAATGCGGACTATACCCAACGCCAACTACAATCTGAATTTCAGCAGGCAGTACAAGCCTATCAAAAATGGAAAACATCTTGGCAGTTTTACAGGGATAAAGCTCTGCCACTTGCAGAAGAACAGCGTAAGGGTGCGTTACTTGCCTACAAGGAAGGTGCGGTGGATTATGCTGCATTCACGCAGATTATACGTGATGCCATAAACACCGAAATGGATGCGCTCGATGCGCTTGACAATTATTTAGATGCCTTGTTTGAACTACAATACTTTCAAAACTAAAAAGATGAAAAAATTAAAATATATACCGATTACCGCAATGCTTATGGCATTGACAATAATTAGTTGTGGCGAGTCAAAAACCGAAAGCGACCACGATGATGCAACACATTCAGAAACAGAAGAAAATCACTCTAAAGAAGATGAAATAGTAACACTTACTGCTAAACAGTATGATGTCCTACAAATGGAAGTCGATACGCTTGCCCAGCGCAATATGAGCGGATACGTAGAAGCGAACGGTCAATTGGAAGTTCCGCCACAAAATGAAGCGACCATCACTACAGTAGTGGGTGCGAACGTGGTTTCTATAGAGGTCATCGAGGGCGATAAGGTCAACAAAGGTCAGACGGTGGCCTATCTGTCACATCCCAATATTATTCAGAAACAGACGGATTACCTCAATGCATATAGTAACAGTCAGTTTCTCAAAAAGGAATACGAACGCCAAAAAACTCTTTATGATGCAGGTGTGGGCAGCGGTGCCAATTTCCAAAAAGCAGAAGCGGAATATCAAGCTTCCCGAAGTATGGTGAACGGTTTGGAAGCACAATTACAACAATTAAATGTTAGTGCATCAGGTGTGAGAAATGGCACTATTTATCAAAGGGTTGCGCTACGAAGTCCTATTCAAGGCTTTGTGGAAAAAGTAGAGGTTAAAACAGGACAATATGTAGAACCTCAAACCGACCTAATGGAAATCGTGGACACCCATCACGTACACGCCGATTTGATGGTGTTTGAAAAGGATGTGTACAAAGTAAAGGAAGGACAAACCGTGCGGTTCAATGTCCAATCCATTCCGGGAAAGGAACTGACAGCGGAAATTTATTCCGTAGGAAAAACTTTTGAGCAGAACCCCAAAGCGATACACGTACACGCCGAAATCGAGAACAAGGAAGGCAACCTGATACCAGGAATGTATATTCAAGGGCGCATCCAAACCAACAATACAATGACCACGGCTATTCCTGAAAGTGCCATTGCAGCCGATGGCGAAAAGTCCTTTGTGTTTTCAGCAAAAAAGGAAGGCGAGGATTGGAAGTTTATGCCCGTGGAAATCATAAAAGGAACTCACGATGGCGATTGGATTGCCATTGATTTTCTAATGGAACAAGAACCAAATACTAAGTATGCCTTTAATAACGCCTACTACTTAATGGCAGAAATGAAAAAAGGGGAAAACGAGGAAGAAGGACATTAAAAAATGGACAAAAAAAGAAAACAAAATTTAAAGGAAGCAAGAACGCTTCAGATATGGAATGTCATCTATGACATTATCGAGGTGGTCGTATCGCTTATAGCCGGATTCACGGCAAACAGTTCAGCATTAATAGGCTGGGGATTGGACAGCACCATCGAAGTCATTAGTGCAGGAACGCTCGGTTGGCGATTGCACGGCGAAATCAAGGGTCTGGATGAAAAGCGTGTAGAGCAAAGAAAAATGACAACCCTTTATGTCATCGCAATATCCTTTGCCCTCATCTGCATTTTCATATCCTATGATTCTATTTCAAAATTAATAAGTCAAGAAACGGCATCTTGGTCTACGGTGGGTATTGGTATACTGATAGTTTCCTTAGTGGTAAATCCATTTTTGATTTATTACAAAAGAAAGTACGGACATAAACTGGATAGCCCTGCTCTGCTTGCAGATGCCAAGGATACTTTTATCTGTCTATATCAAACCGTAGTAGTACTAATAGGCCTATTGCTCGTGAAATGGCTGGGCTGGTGGTGGGCCGACCCCGTTGCGGCATTGTTGATAGTGCCATATGCGGCAAAAGAGGGTTTGAAAGCATTTTCCAAGGCACAAAAAATCAAAAACAGCATCGATAAGAAATGAAAGAAATAGAAAAAAGATTGAATGACAATGGGGTTCGCCCCACGGCAATGCGCATATTGATTTATAAGTATATGGCCGAAAAAGAAATTGCGGTTGCGCTCACGGATATCGAGAACGTTTTCGCGAAAGCGGACAGGACTACTCTGTACCGCACCCTCAAAACCTTTGAGCAAAAAGGTATCGTACACCAGATAGATGATGGCACCCATATTTCGAAATTTGCATTGTGCGAACCGGGTTGCAACTGTGAACTTGAACAAGATTTGCACTTGCATTTTCATTGCACTAACTGTGACGAAACGGTTTGTTTAACGGAACAAAAAATCCCGCATATCAACTTACCCGATGGTTATGTCGCCGAAGATGCCAATTTGGTGCTCAAAGGTATTTGCGAGAAGTGTAGTGGATAATCAATGTACTTCCGTTGCATACTTAATTTAAAGAATTTTACAATATGAAAAAGAAAAAAATAAACCTACGGGATATAGACACTAATAAGCATTCAGGCGAGCACAGTCACGATGACGGCCATAACCATAGCAGCCCTGAAGAAATTTCAAATTTTAGAACCTATCTACCAGCTATTTTCAGCTTTGTGATGTTGATAGCAGGAATCGCTATTGATTACTTTGATGCGTTTCCTTTCTTCAAAGGATGGATTCGCGTAGTATGGTACACGGTAGCCTATATCCCTGTTGGTTTTCCGGTGATAAGAGAAGGCTGGAAAAGTATTAAAAATGGTGATTTTTTTACGGAATTCTTCTTAATGTCCATAGCCACTTTAGGTGCATTTGCCATTGGCGAATATCCCGAAGGTGTTGCCGTAATGCTGTTTTATGCTGTGGGCGAACTCTTCCAAAATGCGGCCGTTAACCGTGCGAAAGGAAATATAAAAGCCTTACTCGATGTAAGACCAAATGAAGCTTTGGTTTATCGTGATGGCGACTTTGTTTCAGTAAATCCCGAGACTGTTGAAATCGGTGAAAAGATACAGGTACGTGTAGGCGAAAAAGTTCCGCTTGATGGTATTCTGCTTTCTGAAAAGGGTTCTTTTAATACTGCTGCCTTGACCGGCGAAAGCAAACCTGATACGATTGCTAAAGGTGATACTGTTTTTGCAGGAAGCATAAATCTTGATGGTGTAATCGAGATTGAAACCACTAAAGAATTTAAGGATAGTTCCATTGCACGAATTCTGGATATGGTGCAAAATGCAACTGCCAGAAAATCAAAGACCGAATTGTTCATTAGAAAATTTGCACGAATTTATACGCCTATTGTTGTATTCCTCGCCATCGGACTTACGTTCCTACCTTTCTTTTTTGTAGATGACTACGTGTTTAGGGATTGGCTATATAGAGCATTGATATTCCTCGTGATTTCGTGTCCTTGTGCGTTGGTCATCTCTATTCCTCTCGGCTATTTTGGCGGTTTGGGTACGGCATCGCGCAATGGTATTCTTTTTAAAGGTGCATCCTTTTTAGATGCAACGACCCAAGTAAACACGGTCGTAATGGACAAAACAGGAACCGTTACCAAAGGGGTTTTTAAAATCAAAGAAATCAATTCCATCACATTTGAGGAAGCCGAATTTATGAAGTACTTGATGGCAATGGAAGAGCAATCTACCCATCCTATTGCAAAAGCGATTCTCGAATACAAAGCAGACGGTTCGGATTATGAAGCGACTGATGTTTCAGAGGTTGCTGGAAAGGGATTGAAGGGAACAGTTAATGGGAAAACGGTGTTGGTAGGCAACAAAGCTTTGATGACTTCAAACAACATAGAAGTTCCTTCAGAAACAGATGGTATTGTAGAATCCATCGTAATGGTATCCATTGATGGAAATTTTGCAGGTTATGTAACCATTGCAGATGAATTGAAGGATGATGCGCACCAAGCCATTAAACAAATTAGAGATGCAGGGATTTCAAAAATCATAATGCTATCAGGCGACAAAGATTCAATTACACAACAGGTTGCAAAAGAGCTGAACATCGATTGGGCAAAAGGTGGGTTGTTACCCGAAGATAAACTGAATGAGGTGGAAGAGCTCAAAAAGCAACCCGAAACCAAAGTTGCATTTATTGGTGATGGTATTAATGATGCACCCGTTTTGGCAGCAAGTGGTGTAGGTATTGCAATGGGTGGTTTGGGTAGCGACGTTGCTATAGAAACAGCCGATGTTATCATACAGACCGACCAACCCAGTAAGATTGCAAGAGCGATTAAAATTGGTCGTTCAACGCGAAGAATTGTCTGGCAGAATATTGGGCTTGCCTTTGGTGTAAAGGTTATAGTCCTCATTCTCGGGGCAGGTGGTCTCGCAACAATGTGGGAAGCCGTTTTTGCAGATGTAGGTGTTGCGCTGCTTGCTATCCTCAATGCCGTCAGATTGCAGAAAATGAAGTGGCAGGATTCTTAGAACGCTTATTACGGCCGAGCAAATGAAAGTAGTTTCAAATAAATTAAAGCTATCTTTATAAGTCAGAATAAGTCTTAATCAATGATTCACATTTTCACAACAGGTGGCACAATCGAGGGGCTGGACTATATTGATGATAGTGGTATAATGTCATCCGACGTAGGGATTGAAGATTTTTTGGATAAAGCAAATATAAATTTTGAATATACCATAGAAGGTGTTTTCAAAAAAGACAGTCGTGCCATAACAGATGATGACAGAAAGTTGTTGGCGAGCAAGATAAAGGAAACTAATGCGACTAAGATACTGATTACCCACGGTACTTTCACAATGGAAGATACTGCAAAATATATAGGAAAACTCAATTTGAACAAAACAATCGTTTTGGTTGGGGCTTTCATATTAGGTTCATCTGCAGAGACAGATGCACCATTTAATTTAGGGTATGCAATTAGCTCTTTACAGCTTCTAAAACCGGATGTTTATATTGCTATGAACGGACAAATTTTTAATTGGAACAATGTTTCCAAGAATTTAGAAACCAACAAATTTGAGCGCAATGAGTAGTAAAATAGATGTTTGGTACTTCGATACATTGGACGACTTTTTTCTATCTATTAATAGATACGTTCATAGTATTGCTTACACTCTACTTTTCCAGAAAGAAAACGCGTAGTAGTCTAAGGCGTTTCCTCTACCTCGGAATCTTGTTTGTTGCTTATAATGCTACTGGTGGTTTTTTACCAATTGACAACTTCCCAGGTCCTTTTATTTTGCAGTATATTATTACCTATGGTGTTGCCATCGCCTTGTGTGTTTATATCGTTTATTATCTCTACAAAGAGTACGATATTGTCGTTTTAAAATTCAACTCATCCATAAGAAACCTTGCTATACTCGCAAGCGTGAGTTTTGTAGTGCTGTTTCTTATCCCTTATTTCCTGACAGATTCACTTAATTCTGCACGTTTTCTATTTACCATTCCTATATCTGCTGTCGCTTTTGTTTTTCTGTTTATTTTCTATCGTCGCATATCGAATCCCAGCAATCCAAATCCTTTCATAGTAAGACGAAACAAACTCTCAATGGTAAGTGTAGCAAGTATTGCCCTGTTACCTATCTGCACAGTCATCGGCGACTATCAATGGATAACATTTACCGTAATGAACTTGGCTTTCTTTGCCATAACCGCCATTGAAGCAGATAGGTATTTGTACTTCATAGAAAACAATAACCGAATGTATGAGGTCTTTGCGTTGAAGAAAAAACAACGTGACGAATCGGTCGAGCGCAAAATCATCTATGAAGATTTGACCCGTAGAGAAATCGAAGTGGCTTTGTCAATTTTAAGTAATTTAAGCTACAGAAACATCGCCAAAGATTTATTCATTGCAGAAAGTACCGTATCAAAACACGCATCAAATATCTTCAAAAAAACGGGCGTAAAGAATAGGCGTGAATTTTTGAAGCGATTTCGGAAGAAAAAGTAAGTAAATTGAGTTTATATAAAAACCACTATTTGCAGTACCTAACAAATAATCCGTAGAAAAATACGGACTATTCCGTAATTATATACGGCACGTTTTCCTTGTACAATTACAAAGTAAAGCTACTTTACACATAGTTCCCTAAAATACAACAATGAGCCACAAATTTTATGTTCCGTGACTTTCATTTACATCATTTTGTAGGACTATGACAACCACCAATAAATCGTATCAACTAAATCCCATTTCTATGGTTTACAACGTTAAAGTTCCTGCTTATGAATTCGCAATTACAATCAAAAAAATTATTAAAGGATCTGGATGAGTTTAAAATTCAGAATGGAAATATTTTAGAACAGGCATATCTTTCCATCAAAGCCTGTCGCAAACTATTGAGTTCTTACAAAAAGGAAATCATTGACACTAAATTTCAGACGATACAAGATGAAATAAATTTCTTTAAAAAGGTAAAGCAGGTTCCTCTTATAAGGCTCATCTACTTTTCAGAAATACATTCCTTTGAGATTCAACTTCCAAAGGGCGATAAGGATGCCCAACTAAAATCGATTAAAAAGAAAATCAGCAAAATAAATCGCTTTTTCCTGTACAATATCGATTTTGGACGTTATGTAAATTCCGGTGCTACCCATTTTGACAAGGAATACTACACCAGAGATTATCTCGAAACATTCCATATAACAACTTCCAAATTTTACTTTCAAGACCCAGAGTTTTGCACACCAAGGGATATGCTACTTGGCAAATACAAGGCGTATGATTTGTTAGTGATATATTTGGATGAAAAAAAGCATCGAATTCGGAAAGGATTGAACGGCAAATTAAATGGTGCTAAACCAATTGAAAAGATACATTGGCCATTTTCAAATACAGATTATGTTGAACTCGTTTATGCACTCTGCTCAAAGGGATTGGGCAAACAGGATAATCAAGCCATAATGCAGGTTTCCAAAAAAATGCAACAGCTTTTCGATATTGAGCCAAAGGACATCTACAAAACCTATCAGGACATCAAAAACCGCAAGAACAGTAGGACACTATTTCTCGATGAGCTTTCCACCTCGTTACTGATAGAAATGGACAAAAGCGAAGAATAACAAGCTATTTTACTGTTAACAAAAGACCGTACTACGGTTGACCTACGGTCTTTTTATTTTGGAAGGCGTCTTCATATAATTTGATATGATTTAGCACACCGTTTCCACTTTAGAAGCACCATAATACTACAAAACCCATCAAATTTCAAAATGTTAAATTTTGACCGTAGTACGGTCGTACTGGGGAATAAAATCCAATAAACCTATTCAAATTTGTAGAACGAAAGTCAAATCAGGTCAGGGACTATCATTTAAAATCATAAACCCAGATAGTCCCTTTCTTTTAAAACCGTTCTATTATGCCAACAAGTATTATTACCACAGACGACCTTCGGGAATTCAAAATGGAATTGCTCGATGACATTAAACAATTACTTACCAGACAAGCCAGCGGGAAACTCAAAAAATACCTCAAATCTTCTGAGGTTATGGACTTGCTACAAGTAAGTCCAGGCACTTTACAAAATCTTCGTATCAATGGCACATTACCATACACCAAGGTGGGTGGCATTATCTATTACGATACCGAGGAAATTCAAAAAGTTATGGATGCCAACCGTGTGCACCACGGTCTAAATTCTTAAGCGATGAACTATATAAAGCTACTTAATGCGGCTTTTGAAAAGTTCTATTTTGATGACCGCCTTAACCCATCCCATATCAGTTTGTATATGGCGCTATTCCAAGAATGGAACAGTTGCCGCTTTATGGATGAATTTTATGTAAACCGTCGCGATTTGATGCGATGTGCTAAAATAGGTTCTAAGTCTACATATCACAGATGCATCGTCGAGTTAGATTCTTGGCAATACTTAACCTATTTCCCTTCCAACAATCCCTACAAAGGCAGCAAAATAAAGATGGCCATTATTGGGACAAGCGATGAACCGGTTGTGGGACAGTACAATCCCATTTTAGAACAGCTTGCGGAACAGTACCATCCCAGAGGTGTACCGCTTGAGGGACACCACCATCCCAAAAATGGACAGGTTGCGAACCAGCACCGTCCCATAGATGGACAAGCATTGGTATCTAATACAAACAATATCAAACAAGAAAACTATATAAAACAACCAAAGGGCTGGCAGGCCGTTTTTATTTTTTTTGAAGAAAAAGGTTTTGATGCTGATGAAGCTAAAAAATTCTATGAGCATTACCAGACCAGAAATTGGCAAACTGGCGATGGCAAGGAAATCAGAGATTGGCGAGCCGTAGCCATCAACTGGATGGACAGAACCGAAATATTCGACGAGGAAAACAAACCAAACAAAAAACAAGCGTCCCAAATCAAGGACAACTTGCGAACCACTAAAAACAAAGATTATGGACAACCCCTCTAAAATAACCGAAGGTGGCGTGGAATATTCGCTCGGAAAATTTGATGGTAAAAGTGTGATCTATGATTTTCCAAAAATCTTGATTTACCTGAATGCCAAAGGCAAACTTTTGTTTGGCGAAAAGTTTAGGATATATGATGAAGACAAGGATATTTTGCTGAAGCTCTGTTCCTACTTCATCAAGGATAAAGACAACTGTGAGACTTATGGTATTGACATTGACAAAGGCATTCTACTTTCCGGACCCGTTGGCTGCGGCAAAACCAGTTTGATGAAATTGTTGCGCCATTTGGTTCCACTACAAAGACCTTACGAAATGATTCCCTGCCGGAATGTAACCTTCAGTTTCAACCATCTTGGGTTTAAAACGGTTGAAGAGTATGGTAATACCAAATTTTACTGTTTTGATGATTTAGGTGTGGAACCATCTGGTAGATTCTACGGAAAGGATTTGAACGTAATGGGCGAAGTGCTCTTATCCCGATACGAGCTTTACTTACAAACCAAACACAAAATCAAGACGCACGCCACAACCAATCTCAATGCTGAAGAACTGGAAGAACGCTATGGTAATCGTGTGCGTAGCCGAATGCGAGAACTTTTTAATTTGATTGCTTTTGATACTAAAGCTGGGGATAAACGGAAGTGAATTTAAGGTATGGCTTTTTAACAACAATTTTTATTTTCTTGAATCGGCGGACAAGCCACAGTACCATAAGAACAGAATACACAACAATCCCCTTCTTTTGGTTTCAGAACCGTTTTGCAATTCTCACATTCATAAAAGAATTGACAGGCGGTGGTTGGCATTTCTTCAGCCTTTTTGTGGCCGCATTCTGGACAGGTAATCGTAGATTTTAATTGAATCTTCATTATTCTATTATTTTGTACCCCGTGCTTTCTATAGCTTTTCGGATTGTGGGCAAATCGGTTTTGGTCTTGTCAAATTCCACTATGGTATTAGCATTTTCGTAGCTGGCTTTGATAGAAATAATTCCGTCCAATTTATTGACTTCGCTTTCTACGTGTGCCTCACAACCTGCACAGGTCATTCCAGCGACTTCAAAAGTCTGTTTTTTGATATTGGATTGAGAGACATAGACGATATCCTTGGCGGGCTGTGCATAAAATAGATTGGAATAGTACGGGAAGGCCAGCATCAATGCGGCGAATAGTGTTACTATCAATAAGAACCGTTTGGATTGCCAAAACGATGGTTTCGCATCATCTTCACAGGCGCAATCTATTTCTTCCTGTGTTTTCGGTCGTAGTTTCTGGTACCAGGCAAAGACCAAAACAATAATGGTCAAGCCGATAAGATAGGGTCTAAATGGCTCGACCCAAGAGAATGTAGATGCAATTCCGCTTGTTCCAGCAATTAATGCCAAGACAGGGGTTATACAACATATTGATGCTGCAACTGCGGTAAAAATGCCGGTATAGGCCGCGGTATTTGAAGTTTTATTCGGTGCCATAATGTAAACTTTCTAAGCTGTTTTCTTTCTTGCTGAAATTGAATTGAAAATTCCATTCAAAACATTGTCCTCACTCTTTACCAGCGAATAATACAATGTTTGCCCTTCACGTCTCGATGTAATAATTCCCGCATCCTTCATTTTACGGATATGTTGGGATACGGCAGGAACACTCATTTCAAGAATGTCAGCAATATCGCAAGGACACAGTTCATTCTCTATGTTCAATAGAAATAGAATTTTCAGTCGTACCTCGCTTCCCGCAAGAGACAAAATTTTGCTTATTGCTTCTAAGCTACCTGAAGAATTCTCTATGGTTTCCTTACATCTCGATATTTGCTTCTTGTCTGCTTCGTTCCGTGTACAGGTTATTTCCAAGCTCATCTTTTTTGATTTAAAGTGGCCACAAATATATCATTATTATATTATTTAAGCAAATACTTAAATACACTATTGAATAAATTGTTTTTTATAATGTGTAGATAATAAACTTAGGTAATCTAACTTCTAAAGGATTTGTACAGTAAAATAACTTCTGAAACACATTGTAAAACAATGTCCTTCAAGCTCTTCGTTAACTCTAAAAAAATATCTTTCATAATTCTATTGATTTTTGAATGGATAATAATATCGATAGTGCAATGCGTTCAATATTGTTATTATCCAAAATATAGCTGCCTTCATCTTTATTGCTCAAAAAACCCAATTCCAATAGTAATGAGGCGCAATACTCAACAGTTTCCCCAAGTACCTGAAAGTTGGCAAACTTCACACCTCGACTTTCATAAGCAATGGCTTCACAAAGGGCTCGTTCAATTTGATAACCTATAAGAACCGATGCTTTTGAGAATTCCTTTTGTTTTCTTGAAGCATAAACCTCTATACCTCTCGCATCTGGATTATCGGAATGATTGCAATGCAAAGACACAAACAAATCAGCATTCAAGGCTTCGGCCAGCTTTGTTCTGTCTGATAAAGAAATAAGCGTATCACTATACCTGGTCAAATAAATATCCAAAGGCTTATCCATTTCTTTATTCAGCTTTAAAATGGCATTTGCAATGGACAAAACCACATCCTTTTCTTGGATGCCATTTATACCAATTGCACCAGAATCTTTTCCGCCGTGTCCAACGTCAATAACAATTCGTTTTTGAGCATCCGTTTCTTGTCCAAAAATGACACACATTTTTAGAAACAAAATCACAAAACTGACGTTTTTGAGCACTTTTTTCATTTTCAATTTTCGGGTTATCAACAACTTCACTTCAAAAATCCATAGGATTTGATGTCAAATAACAGCAACAGAATTCAATCTATATCAAATAATATTTTATTCACAGATATTTGATTTTCAGTTATTTATATTCAAATATATGTAAATTTCCAATAACGAAAATGAACTAAAAATTTAAACTTTTCCGATATGAAAAAATCACACTATTTAGCATCAATTCTTTCGCTCTTATCCACTTCGCTTTTTGCTCAAATTGGTGGCATTGAAGATTCCGTTAACGATGTAGGCGATACCATCAGGACCATATTTCCAATTTTATTAGGTGTCATCTTCTTGGTAGGCTTCCTTTTTAATGCGGGACACTTCTTTGGCGAAAATGCTGACCTTAAAAAAGGGATTACCAGAGTACTTGTATTTGTTTTGATTGCTGGCGCAGTTGTGGGCATCTTCACATACTTAATAGGAATCGTAGTATAAATGAAACGGTTCGAGGTCTATAAAAACATCAGGAAAAGGGCAGTCATATTTGGGCTGCCAATTTCCCTGTTTGCCTTAATGATGGTTTCCGTTTTGGCTTCGTTGCTCATCATCATCTTCTCTTTCAGCTTTGGGATAATAATAGGTGTATTGGTCTTCAATGCTTCCCTATATGTGGCTTTGACAAGAATAACCCACAATCCGCAACTATTCCAAATGGCTAAGGCTTTTCCAAAAATTATCAGTAACAAAAGAAATTCAGGCTTCGATTATGAACAAGATTAACCTTTCGGCATATCAACCCATCGTAGATATTCAGGACAATATCGTATTTGCCAACAACGGCAATGTTATTCTGTGCTACAAAGGTAATCTACCAGAAATCTATTCCTTATCTGAAAGGGATTTTGAGGATATGCACGGTGCTTGGTTTCAAGCTTTGAAGTCATTGCCTGTCGGAACCGTTGTTCACAAACAAGATATCTACCTGAAGAAATCTTATACTTCAGAACAACTTCCGAATTCCACCTTTTTGGAAAAAGCTACCCACGAGCATTTTAAAGGTCGTGGACATATCGAGCACAGCTGCTATCTGTTCTTCATCTTGACTAAAAATAAGGCGCTCAACAATCCTAAATATGTCAACCCTTTCAGAAAGGTTTCAAAAGGTATCGTACAGGAACTGGATGATAACATAAAGAGCTTCGCAAACTCAGTAAGTGATTCGGTTTCCTTTATCAACAATAGCCGAAAGATGGATTTTGTTTCGCTTAAAGCGGAAGAAATACAACAACTGACTAATTCCTATTTCAACGGCTTTAATGAAGGCTATGATACTGATATTTTACTGGATAAGACAAACGTCAATATTGGCGAAAACCATTTTGATGCCCTTGCCATCAATAGTGAACTGTGCTTTGGCGAAAGTGTACAGAGTAGCAAAACCAATGAGAAATTCACTTCAGACGATTTTGTGTTTCATCAAGGGTTTATTGATGGCATAGGGCTTACGCTTAACGAAAATCATATTGTTAATCAAATTTTGTATTTAGATGACAAACAGAAGTGGCGCAAGCTATTGGATAAGAAAATTGAAGAACTGAACAAAAGTTCAAATTTTGGTTCGCAGAATAAAGTAGTGCTTGGCAAAATCCAGCACATTCTCGACCAAATCAATGCCGATGATAATGCCCGAATTATTCGTGGTCATCTCAATATTGTCTATTGGGCAAAGGAAGCTAAAGAGCTCGATAAAATAACCTCAAAAATCAAAACAGAATTTAAGGAATTGGATATCATCCCGTATTATCCAAGAGGCGAAGAACGTAAGAATTATATCCTAAATAGTTACTGCTGTTTCTCTTCCAATTTCTCAAACAACGATTTATATGTAACCGATTTAAAACACGCGCTCTGTCTGTTTATAAATAACACCAATTACAAAAGTGATAACACCGGAATCATCTTTAATGACCGTGAGCATAACATTCCTGTTTTAAAGGATGTTTGGGATGAAAAGAAGAGACGCATCAAGGCAAGAAACTTCGCCATTTTTGCGCCAACAGGCGAGGGCAAGTCTTTTTTGGCCAATAACATATTGCGCCAATATTTTGAGAACGGCGTTCGCTTGGTCATCATAGACCTCGGTGGATCCTACACCAAATTTGCCAAACTCTATCCTGAAAAATACACCGTGCTTCGCTACGAAAGTGGAAAAAACTTAGGTATCAATCCATTTTATATAAGTGATACTAATGACCTCACACCTGAACGACTGGAAGACCTATCCGTCTTTTTGTTTGAGTTATTTGTTTCGGATTTAAAAGTGACCAAAGCACAATCAGTATCGGTCAAAAAAATACTGCGCCATTATTACGATAGCACTTCAGAAAATCACTCGTTGGATGGTTTTTACAGTTTTATAGAAAGGAATCAGAAAGACCTTCTGGACACCCTAAAAATCCATCCCGACTACTTCAATGTCACGAGCTTTTTGCACGTAATGTCCGAATATGTCGGCGATGGTCTATATAGTTTTCTGTTTGAAGTAAGCGAGGACCAGACTTACAAAATCGAGGACAAACGTTTGATAGTTTTTGAACTGGATGAAGTAAAGGACAACAAGGAAATCCTGTCCGTGATGCTCAAGCTCATTAAGTCCGCAATCCAAAGAACGATTTGGAAAAACAGAGCTGAAAAGGGTATCATCCTAT
The DNA here is from genome assembly GCF_013402795.1 of Costertonia aggregata. Taxonomy (GTDB): domain Bacteria; phylum Bacteroidota; class Bacteroidia; order Flavobacteriales; family Flavobacteriaceae; genus Costertonia; species Costertonia aggregata. The sequence goes on from NZ_CP058595.1 coordinate 1,186,723, forward strand.
TTGATGAGTTTGCCAAACAACTAAAGTTTGAAAACGTACTGGAAAGTGTAGAATTCTACTATCAAGCCATCCGTAAACAAAATGGTGCGATTGGGATTATTCTGCAATCCATAAATCAGCTTCCGAACAATTCAACTTCTGCGAGTATTCTCGAAAACACGCAAGTCATTTATAGTCTGAACAATGAAAAAGGATATGATGAACTGGTCAAAAGGCTCAACTTATCCAGCCACGACCTTAACCAACTGAAATCAATCAAAAACAATCTTTCCGGTCCACGCAAGTACACCGAAATGTTTATTAAGATAGGTAGAGAAAGCAATATTTTCCGTCTCGAAGTTCCGAAGGAAGTATATGCAGCTTACTTGACCGATGGACAGGAAAATGAAGAAATAATGAAGCTCTACAACGAGCATCACGATATGCAAAAAGCAATAATTCAATTCACATCTAAAACATAATATTATGAAATCGAAGATTCACGAATACCAAAACAGTTTTTTTACAATGAGTAAAACAAAAATTAAAATTTTAGTAATGACTGTAGCCCTGACCTTGTTTATGTCAGGTAATGCTACCGCACAAGGAATGCCCACTTATGACAACACCAATTTTATCAGTTTGGTAAAACAACTTATAGAATCAGGTAAACAGACAGCTCAGATGATTAAGTCTGTAAAATTCCTAAAAGATGCAAAAGAGGCAATAGAGAAAGTATCAAGCGTTGTTGAGCAACTGAGAGCAGTTGAGGAAATTGGACAGAATAATCAGCGTCTTATCAACGTAATGCAAAATGATTTGCAGGATATTTTGAATTCGCCCTACATCAAACCCGATGAAGTTTCAAGGGTTGTGGAATCTTTCGATGCCATAGTTCAAAATTCATTGGACACGGTAGATTTTATCGATGAAGTCCTATCCAGCGATTACCTAAAAATGAGCGATGCCGAACGTGCTGAAATTCTTAAAGCAAAAGAGAAGGAATCCAAACAAATGGTTTCCAACATCACTACAAAAACAAAACGCTATCGTGATATTATTTCCTTCAGAAAAATGCAGGATAAAGTCAATAACCGAGAAACCGAATACTAAAAATGACGGCGACCATTCTCTTAGGAATTGGGCTGGAATATATAGATACCGTTTTCCAGACCATACAGGCCAGCGACTTTTCGCAATATACGATTGCGGGAATGAAAACGCTCGCTGTCCTGTTCTTTCTGGTCAACATTCTCAAAAAATACAATGAAGGCATTGCAGATAAGGATGGTTACACTTGGGGATTGAGTCCAGGCGAACTTGCCAAGAATTTTGCCATTGTCATTTTGGTCATATTCTCGACACAGGTGTTAGGCTTTTTCGATGGAATCTTGGTGGCTATTGAAGGACAATATCGTGGCACAGCACCAGCCTTATTGCCATTACAAATGCAGGATATTCCCATAGAAGAAGATGTAAGTATCATCGAGGTTGCACAAGCTGCTATGACATTATTATATGAAGCCTTGGTCACACCGCTTTACGGATTCAAAATATTTGCATTCATCATTAGCTTGTTCCTCTGGATATTAGATTTGTTCATTTATCCATTGTTTTTGGCAGAACGCTTTTTTCTACTCGGAATAATGCAAACTTTTTTTCCCTTGGTCATTAGCCTTGCAGTCTTTGAAAAGTTCCGTTCGTTAGCTTATACATTCTTCAAGCTTTATGCTGCGGTCTATATGTTAGTACCTGCCTTCTTTTTAGTAAATGTTTTTGTGAATGCACTATACACGGAAATCAACACCAATTTTTGGGTCAATTTGTTTGGAACCGATACAGGTCAAGGCTTTTTTGCACCAGTTGTTCAGCTTGGGTCGGTTGGATTTATTGTTTTCCTGAAATTCAAGCTATACAAACGTGCCACGTCCTTTACACTCAGACTCTTTACCAACTAAATCCATTCAGAATGAAAACACCATATAAGAATATTTACAACGTCCTAAAACTGAATCGGTTTATCGTTTTGGCGGTTGTTGTGTGTGCGTTGCTGTCCAGTACATTTTCAGTTTGGATGGTATTCAACACCAATCAAAAAGCGCTCAATAGCGCCTTTGCCATCAATACCGATGGCAGTATAATTCCGCTGAAGCTCGTGACCCAGAAAGAAAATTTTCGGGTTGAAGCTTTAGCACATTTGGATCTGTTCCATAACTACTTTTATAACATCGATGCCAGCAACTACGAACGAAACTTGGAAAAGGCATTGTGGTTGGGCAATAGTTCCGTGGACAATCTCTACCGCCAGAAAAAAGCCGATGGTGTTTACAACAGATTGCTTCAGTATTCCTTAGTTCAAAAAGTTCTGAGTATCGATTCACGGATATCTGAAAATAATGGCTCGTATGGTTTTACAACGACTACCATTTTTGAAATCAATAGAGGCACAATCATCGACACTTACGAATTGGTTTCCACCGGAAACTTGATTATGGTTGACCGAAACTTTCCCAACAATCCACACGGACTTTTGATTACCAACTATTTCGAGAACACTCTAAAAAAACTAAACGATGAAAGTTGAAAGCCGATAATCGGCACTTAAAAACTCACTCTTATGAAAGTAGAAAAAAACAAGATAGTATTTGCAGCGATATTGGCCGTGATTTTCATATTCCTTATTTCCTATTCGGTAATGGTAATGGGCGATGATGAAAGTGAAACTGAAAATCTTAAGCAGACCTTAGTGCCAGATTTGGAAGAAGACCAAAAAGAGTACGATTCCAAACTGGATGCGATTAACGATTTGAAAAAAGTACGTGAAAACAATGCGCCCAGCATCTATGATGAAAAGTTGATTGATTCCTTGGGATTTTACGACCCAGATCTTCCGGAACGCGAAAAAGAGCGTATCGTAGATAGCATCTATGAAGCGGGTAAGATTCAATATTCAGAAAAGCGATACCAAAACTTGGGACAGAAAAGAACTGTTCGCAAAGCGATACCAACAATCGATTCTGCTGAAGTAAAAAGGGAACAAAAAATTCAAGCGAAAGAACTGGGCTTGGAACATCAATTGTTCTTCGCTGCTGCGCCTAAACCCAATGAAGTTTCAATCATAGGTAATACAGACGAGACTATTTATGTAGTCGTCGATGGCGACCAAGTTGTAAAAGCAAACACCAGATTACGAATGCGCCTGACCAAATCGGCAACAATAAACGGTAAAGAAATGCCTAAGAACACACCTGTATTTGGATTTATAAGCTTTCAGCCTAATCGGGCGCTTATTGAAATTGAAAACATAAAGCATCATCCCACAAAACTTAAAGCTTTTGATTTATCTGATGGAAGCGAAGGCATCTACGTACAGAATAATTTTAGGGCAGAAGCCACCACCGAAGTCTTGGACGATATTATTGGCGACATCAACATACCCACAGTACCGCAGGTGGGTGGTGTTACAAAGGTGCTTAGGCGTAGCAACCGAAATGTAAAAGTTACGGTACTGAACAATTATAAACTCATTCTAAAACCCAAGTTATGAGCCCATAATGGGCAATTAAAATTTCACTCTTATGAAAAATTCAATTATAATAATAGTCCTTGTGTTTATTTCCGCTTTCGCAAAAGTAAAAGCACAAACCACTCATTTACTCGACACCATTTATGCAAACGACACCAAGAACGTTGCGCTATTCTTCCCAGAACCCATACGGCAAGGCATAACCGGTTCAGATAATTTTGTATTTACCTACAACCGTGAAAAAGAACAGTATTTTGGGCTTCTTCAAGCAACCCCTGGAAAGGAAAGTAATTTACTGGTAGTCAATAGAAATGGTTCGATTTTTTCGTATATTGTAAGGTATAAAAAACAGCTTTCTAAGCTCAATTATTTCATTCCGCTATCCAATAGTATCGGTAATGAAAAGCCGATTGTAAAGAATTCGGTTCTTGTTGAATCTTCTGAAGAACTTGTAGATAACAGCACCTATTATTACCAGAAATTCTGCTCATATCTTCTCAATAGAAAACAGCGCATAGCGCGAATCAAGAAACGAAACGAAGGTATTATCTTGACCGTAGAGAACATTGTTTTTGATAAGGATGAACTCTATTTCGTTATCGAGATTGAAAATAATTCTACGTTAGACTACGATTTGAATTTCTTGAACCTGTCTATTGAAACGAGACAAAAAGGGAAAAGAAAATCGTTGCAACGACTATATCAAGAACCGATATATAAACATAATCTGCCGTCCAAAATCAAGGAAAATGAAATGGCTCGATTTGTTTATGTGTTGCCCAAATTTTCATTATCCGATGACCGCAGGGCAATTTTGGAATTGAATGAAAAAGATGGCGAACGAAACATTGAAATGAAATTATCGCATAGATATATCAATAACCCAAATTAGTACTGTTATGAAAAAATTAGTCATTTGCTCGCTCGTATTGTTGTTCCTTTCTTGTTCAGAAAGCACAACAAAATCCCCTTCTGAAACTGCCAAAGTTGTTGCGTCAAGCTTTTTCTCAAAAGATGAATCAGCCTTAAAAAAGCATACCACTTCTGAAGGCTATGCCAGTTTGATTACTGTACAGAATATGATGCCAGATTCTGATAAAGATATCAAGGTAGAAATTTTAGACGAAGCCGTTGATGGCGAACTTGCCTGGGTAAAATACAGCACGACCTATGATGGAAAAACAGGCATTTTTAAACTGACTAAAGAAAACGGTCAATGGAAAGTGACCAGTAAAGGACCAAGAGAAAAAGGACCTTTTTAAAAGATTTTTCTTAATTTTTATCGAGATTGATTTCCCAATAACCTCGTGTATCGCCTTGACGCGTTAAAAAGCCTTTATTTTTGATAGCTGTAATATGCTTACCAACAGCAGATTCATTAATACCCAAAGCTTCAGCTATTTCATTATAGGTTATGGAAGGATTAGCCGCAATAAGTTTAAGAACTTCTTTTTGTCTTTTAGTTAGAGCTTCAGTCGCATCAATTACACCACCTATTACACCACCTATTACACCACCTTTTTGACCACCCATTAGACCACCTATTTGACCACCTATTTGACCACCTTCTTCAACAGCAGTTTCTTTAGCGTTAAAAGTCATTCTAAGGAAGTTATCTGAAAAGCCAAAACTCTCTTTGCCATAGTGTTCCAAAATACGAGGGATGCCAGAACCCAATTGTTCCACGAGTTCCAAATCCTTAAAAATCCGCATCAGTTCTTTGTTACGTGGAACTGAAAAGCCCTCGAAAAATTCCTGTTTGCTCAATCCTTCCGGAAGACCGCCTGCCGATGTGATTTCAATTCTATCAGCAAAGATTTCAAACTTTGGGGTAATCTCATTGGTATAATCATTATGTACAAAGGCATTGATGATGGCCTCGCGCAATGCGATGGGATTCCAAAGGCTGGCTTGTTGTCTTTCTTTGGCCGTTATTTTTGTGTTGGTTCGGTTCTCTACGGCAATTTTATCAATGACTTGTTTTGTCGCTTTTACTAAGCATTCGTGACCATATTCGTTGCTTTCTATCAAGTCTGTTCGGGTTTTGCCCGAATACTTGGCTACTTTAATTGAAGTGTTATTCTTATCTGCCAAGAGATAGCCGGCATAATTGAATGCGCCGTTTTCGGTCAATAGTTCCAAGTTCTTTGCAAAAGCTTTACCAAGGGTATGACCCGATTCCTCGTAGTAGATTTTCAACTGGCTAAAGCTTAAATCTTGACGACCCGCTTTAATTTTGCTGATGGAATTTCGGGTGCGCTTGGCAAAGAGCTCGTCAATCATTTTTTGTGGCATCGGTTCAGCTGCTGAACCTAAGCGAATAAAACAACCCTTTTCACTCATCCCATATTTTTTGAGATGATAGGGTTTTTCAGGACCGCTCGCCACAATAACTTTCAGGATGTTTTTACCATCTCGTTCCTCACTCACAATATCAAACAAACCCAAAGCTGAAGGACGGATATTGTTCTTCAATCTATCCTTAATCTTCAATTGGTCGCCATCCGCATCAGCCAGACCGTAAGTGTTCCCTTCCTTATCAATACCGATATAGATAATGCCGCCTTCACGATAGTTCAAAAAAGCAATGACCTCTTTTTCAAGTCCATCGGACAGTTCTCGTTTGTATTCTATGCGGTTTGTTTCGGTCATTATTTAATTAAAATCGGACAGTAAAGATAATGATATTAAATTGTGGGAATAGATATAAACGGTTACAATAAGATTACAGTTATACCGAATGCAGGAAAATGTTTGTTAAAACTAAACTGCTTTGAAATGTTAAAATCCTGAATATGTTAATTACCTTTGGTGGTTGTAAAAACTATATTTTATGGATAAAGGCGCAAAATTTTATAGATGTGATTTTCAAGTACACAGTCCAAGAGATATTAATTGGACAGGTGTTCGTTTTGGTGTAAACGCTGAACAAATAGCAAATTTATCAGAAGCTGAAAAGCAACAAATCGACGAGAATCGCGAACAATTTTGCAAGGAATACTTAGATAAAATCAGTAGTGCTGGAATCAATGCTATCGCAATGACTGACCATCACGATGTGGTCTTCGTCCAGCATTTGAGAAAAGTCGCCAAAGAGCAGAACGAAATACACGAATTAATGGGCGAACCAGAAAAAATTGTAACAGTATTTCCGGGTATTGAACTTAGTCTTTCCAATCCAGCCAGTCAGGTCATAATTATTTTTGATGCTGATTTCGAAGATGCACGTCTTAATTCTGTTCTCAATTTTCTCGGTATTCAGGCTACAGACAAATATGATAAACAGACAGTTCAAACTCAAAGAATTTCTCAAGAAGTCATCAGCAACCTTTCCCAGCTTCACAAAATCTTGGATGAAGTAAATTATTGTAAAGGTAGGTATATCGTTCTTCCAAATGTTGGTAAAGGTGGTCAGCATTCAATCATACGCCAAGGTTTCCAAGAGCATTATATTAAAATGCCCTGTGTTGGCGGTTATGTCGATAAAGAAATATCGTCTGAATCTGGATATCAAAATAAAATTAATGGTGGTGATGTAAATTATGGTAATAAAAGTATAGGTCTTGTATCCACATCTGATAATAGGTATGAAGATGGACGTGAGTTTGGAAAATATTCTACTTGGGTAAAATGGGCAGAACCTACTGCAGAGGCAATTAGACAGGCGTGTTTAGCCAAGGAATCCAGAATATCCCAAGCCGAACCAGAAATGCCACAAATATTTATTGAAGCAATCGATGTTACAAACTCAAAATTTTTGGGAAGTTTTAATATTAGATTCAATCGTCAATATAATGCATTTATAGGTGGAAGAGGAACGGGCAAGTCAACCATATTGGAATACATCAGATGGGGACTATGCGACCAAACCGTAAAAATTGGCAACTACCAAGAGCTGGATATCATTCAGAATCGTCGAGATACTCTGATAAAGAAAACCTTAACCGCTGTTAGCGGTGAGGTAAGAATAACAATGGTCAAAAATGATGTACGGCATATCGTTAAAAGAAATTCTTCAAGCAGGGAAATACTTTTGAAGATTGGGGATGGGGAATTTCAAAAAGTTAGTGAAGAGGATATCCGTAAGGTACTGCCCATCCAATCATACAGTCAGAAACAACTAAGTGATGTAGGTGTTAAGACTGAAGAACTTAAACGATTCATAGAGCAACCTATAAAAAGCAGCTTAGAGCGTATCTCATATAAGTTAGATGAAACAAATCTTAAATTAAAAAATGCTTATAACCAACTGGTGCGCAAGAAAAAGGTACAGAACGAGATTGCCAATTTTAATATTGAAGGTAGTTCTATTAAAGGACAGGTTAAGGGTATTCGTGAATCCTTAAAAGGTATTTCGGAAGACGACCAAAAAACGATTGATAAAAAATCAAAATTTGAGTTAGAAAAGACAATTATAGAAAATACTGAATCTGAACTGACCCTTTTTGATTCCAAAACAGATGAACTTCTTGAACTATTGAAGTTGTACCCAGAACCTATTGAGCCTTTCCTTGAAGATGTCGAAAACAAGGAATTAATAGCTAAACTTGATACCGAAATCAATTCAAAATTCAAGAACATCAACGATGCTGTTCAAAAATTAAAGGATGTCTTTAGTGAAAGTGGATTGAAGGCATACAATGAAATTATTGAAGAATGGGAAAAAAAGGAAGCCGCATTCAATTCTGAATATGAGGCAGCCAAGGGCAAATCTCAATCAAGTCAAGAGCAATTATCAAACATAAAAAAGCTGGAAGACCGTCTGGCTGAAATCAATAGTTTAGTTGCCGAAAGAAAATCTGTTATTAAAAAGCTTGGAAATCCTGAAGTTGATTATAACATCCATAATGAAGAATGGAAAAACTTACACATTGAAAAAGTCGGTGTCTTGAACGACCAAGCAACAAATTTTACGGATTTGTCAAACAACCTTATAAAAGCAATAGTCACTAAGAACATCAATCTTGCAAATTTCAAAGAAAAATTTCGTTCTATTCTTGAAGGAACAAGAATTAGGGAAGAACGAATAGATGCATTGTTGGAAAATATTCGCAGTAAAGCAGACCCTATTACCCAATTTATAGCTGTTTCAGAAGAACTACGACTATTGGCTGAATTCAAGCTGGATGAAGATAATCCAGAAGATTTACCTGCAACACCAATTTTGGATTCAGCAGGATTTTCTGAAGACCATAAGCTAAAAATTCAATCCAAAATTTCTACTGATGATTGGTTGCAATTAACAGCAACGGAATTGGAATTCAATCCAGAATTCTTTTATACAACAAATAATGAGCTTGGGGACGAAATTCCTTTTCGAGATGCATCTGCTGGACAACAAGCTACTGCACTTCTTACAGTTCTACTTAATCAACCAGGAATACCTTTATTGATAGACCAGCCAGAGGATGACATTGATAACCGAGCGATTGATGCAATAATCAAAAACATTTGGAATGCTAAAAAGAAAAGACAGTTGATTTTCACAAGCCATAACGCCAACTTAGTTGTAAATGGTGACGCTGAATTAGTAATATGCTGTGATTATAAAGATGCAAGCTCGCAAACCAGAGGTGTTATAAAAGCTGAAGGCGCAATTGATAGGAAAAAAATAAAAAACGAAATTACTTCAGTAATGGAAGGTGGTGAAAAGGCATTTAGACTTAGAAAGGATAAATACGGCTTTTAATTTAACTAAATATAGACTTCGCCTCATCATAAACCCGCTCAAAATTAGCCGCTAAATCCGCCTGAGAAAATTGCTTGGATTCTTCAGGAAGCTGCCGCTGAATTCTTGACAATTTAAACTGCACTTTCTTATCCTTACCATCAGCATAGGTTATAAATTCGCCCTGTTTTAATCGAAAGAAAACGTCTGCTCTAATTTTCGGGATTTCTTTTTCGCCCGTTGTGATTCGCGTATCAAAATCGAGATTATGGCCTCGGCTGATGCTTTTGGTTGGGTCTTTGATGATTTCAAAAAAGCGCTCATAGTATTTGGCGGTGTCTGGGTCGTTGACTTTGCCAAAGAACTGGTAGGATAGGTTGCTCAAAATCGCTTTGCTTGCCTTGTCGCCGTACATCATATCGTTCTGAATCTTATCCTGCATTACGTAAATGGTGGCAATATCATAACTTCTAAGTGTTGCCGGAATTCGGTGCATATTCAACAGGCGAATCGTTGGTGCTTCTTCCATCAACAGGAATGACGGTTTGGAATTTCTTACACTCATTTGTTTAGTAATGGTGTGAATGATTGTGGCAATTACTGGCGAATAGGATGTTTCATATTTAGGGTTGTTCACTACAGAAATGATTGCAGGATTTTCCTCGCTATTGATATTCAATGGCACTTCATCTGCGGATAGTGCCATAAAAATCCGCTGTGTACTAATTCGTTTTAGCGCATTTGCCAGAGTACTTTTAACACCAGCTGTCTGTCTATCTGAATCCTTACCGCTAATAAATGCATCTGCCATTGCTCTCGATGTGGTGTTGGTTTCCAGAAATTGGATAAGGCTATCGGTATCGAGTATTTGATAAATGGCTATCAAATGTGGAAGCGTACAGTAGTTGGGATAGTCGGTTTTCAGTTTCCAAATCAATCCACCTATCAAGCCTTCAGCGGCATCGTTAAAGAATTTTGTTGTTCCAGTAGTCCCGCTTTCCCTTTGTTCCAAAAGGTTTTCAATCAGCACCCTTGAAACCTCATTTACGCTTTCCTCATTCTCTAAATAGCGTGGCGCAATAGGATTTACCCTATGGATGATTTTATCAAAGGAAATGACCTTAAACGGAATATCGCTATCCTTGAAAAGCGGATACGCCATTTCGGTTAATTCAAAATCCTTGTAGTCGTGAATGATTCCACAAAAGCGCTCTTTCCAGAAATGTTTTAAAAATCCATATACTACACTTTCGGTCTTTCCACTTCCGGCAGAACCGATGATGGATGCGCCCCTTTTGATATTATCTAATTTGAAATTTCCTTTGGTTGTTACAAAATTGACTCGGTACTTGCTATCGCCATTCTGTACGGTTTCAGTTTTATGCAGAAAGACATACAACCCTATATTAATTAGCATTAGCGGGCAGACCAGATACAGCAATATCGATACTAATTCGTTCACTTGGGTTAAATAGATAACCAAGCAAGAAAGCATTGTGAAATTCAAGAATAGTGCGTACTTGCTCACTCGAAACATTGCATAGGAAATGATACTGGCCACAGCAATAATTGAAAGTATCGTTATGAGATTGTCTATTTCCATACCCTAAATTCCTATTGAACTTGATTTGATTGCCACTTCTGCACCACGTCTTAACCGCTTGAAAACCCGAAGTGCAATTTGTGCTTGACTAACTGGAATACTTGGCACTATCGGTAATCCTGATTTGGTAATCATTTTAAACGCTAATGCTTTTTCGTTCGCTGGTAATTTCATCAAGGCGGCGAAATACAAGTTGGGGTTTTTTATAAAATCCTTTCTTGCTTTGTAGGTCTCGGCAAAGTTGCGTTTGTAGCCAAAAGTTTTGTCGAACGTTTTTTCTGCTTTCGCGAAAAAGGCATCTCTATCAAAACCACGCTTTACCTTTTTGCCGTGCATTTCAACTTCGGAAGCTTTGTGTTTACTTCCTGGGGAAAGACTGACCGAATTGGAAGCATCCTTTCTGCTCACGATGATATGGATATGGCTTTGGTTTCCATCCTTTTTCATTCCCTGGACAATCCGTTTGTCATTTTGCTGGTGTGGTGCTTGGCGTTCCAATTTGGCAATTTCCTTTTCCATCCTTTTAATATTCCCTTCAGCTCGCCCTTCTTGAATGTTTCTGATTTCGGTTTTCAGCTGAAGAATTTTTGTAGCAAAAGGTTGGTTTTCTTTAATCTGAAAATCTGTTCCCTTGAATGTTCTTTGGTGTTCAATTTTCGCATAATATTTTATGTCATCGATGGTTATAGGTCGCCCGTTTATTTCCCGATTGAAACCGGCAACATAATCTTTCATCAGCTCACGGGTGTAGGTTTTTAAATCTTGACTATTGTTCTGAAGTTTTCGCAATTCATATTTTGAAGGACTAACCGTAATCGAATAAAACTTGGGTTCTTTCTTTTTTAATTTTGCGGTGTTTCCATCAATTTCTTTGACCACTTCTTCAGCGGAAATCTCATCGCCATAGTGGTTAAAAAAGTGTTCCATATCCCGCTGTTCCAAACCTTGATTTTCCTTTTCCAAATAGCCCACAAAATCAGCTGAACTTTGTGAATAATTGTTGCCTAATTTTTGAGGTGTGATTGTGATATACATAGCTCAAAAAATTAAAGTTGATTACTTGTGTTTTGCTTTTCTCGAAAACGGACTTCCTTCTTTTCTTCCGCATATTTCTTTTCTACAATCAGCGGTTTTTTGGTTGGCTCTTCGGTCTCAAAAAGGGACTGAATCATAGCCACCGTAGGTTTGGTTTGTGTCTTTTCTACATCTCGCATTATGGCAATAACCGCATTGATTCTTTTGAGTAATTTAGCTTCGATGGTTCGCCCTGTTGGTCCTAATTTTTCCTTTGGCGATATTTCGTTGTAGAAGAAAAAATCGAGCATCGTGGACATCGCCTCGGTGTGCGATTTGAAGTATGTGCGTGAGAAAGTTTGGAAACGTTTTGCGGTTTCCTTTTTAAATCTAATTCCAGTAAATGAGTCCATATTTCGCCGATTTGTCGCAAAATCTTCCCTAAAAATGGGCGTTTCCAGCCCGTTTGTCGCAAATCGTTGATTGTCAAGAATTTAAAACATATTCAAATCGCTGGTTATCAGCAATTTGAAAACGAAAAGGAATCCGAAACATCGCGCAGCGTGTTACCCTCTTGCTATTCCTTTTCGTCACGCGCAAGCGTGACAAAAATCCATACAATCCGGCTAAAAAGCCGATTGCCATTTTCAGGGAAAATGATTTTCCGATATGTTATTTTCCGATGTGTACGGTTATCGGCGAAAGTCGAAAAGTGAATAACCTTACGTAAAATTGAATGCTGAATTTCAGCGAAATAAAGATACGTTTTTTTCTTGACTATATATTAATTGCATAGAAAAACACCTCTAAAAATTCAGAGGTGTTCTGATTTAAAAATTGCCAAAATTATATATTGAAAACGTATGTATAGGAATATAAATTCCGAAGAGCTTCTTCCTCAATCATCGTTTCAAAACAACCATAATTTTCTTTTACGTATTTGCGAATGCTATCCCCAAATTTTCGTTTCACATCTTCTTTGGAAGTTTCCAAAAGTCGGTTTTGAGCTTCTTCGCTCAAGTCTGTAAAATTGAGATATACCATAGCTTTAGATTTTACAAAATTCCGTTATCAGAAAAACTATAATAATCCCCATCTGGTGCAAATATCAAATGGTCAAGAATGGTAATGTCGAATAGTTTGGATGCCTTTTTAATCTTGTTCGTTAACCTTTTATCTGCATCGCTTGGTTCTAATTTTCCACTTGGGTGGTTGTGCGTTAAAATTATAGCTACCGATAAGGATTTTAAAATGACGGCAAACAAAATTCGCAGGTCTATCAATGTACCTGTAATTCCACCTTGCGAAAGTTGATATACACCTTTCACTTTATTGCTGTTGTTCAACAGAACAACTTTGAAGGTTTCTTGTATGCCGATTGTATCTTTATCCCAATCCTCAAAGAGCAGTTCTGCCGCATCTTGTGAATTACTTATTTTCTGCCACATTGATGATTTTAACCCGCCTTTGTAGCTAATCTTTATTTCGTTAACTTGTGCTTTCATTGTGCATATATTTAAATGTGTGAATAATGAAAAGAGGGCGCAACTTTCGAGAGGAACGCCCTCTTTGTTTTTGAAGATTACTTGTCGTCTTTGCTTCCAAGTAACAGGATTTCATCGGCTACAACTTCTGTAACGTAGCGTTGGTTGCCATCATCGGTGGTGTAAGTTCGGGTCTTTAGTTTCCCTGTAATTCCAACCTCTTTGCCTTTTTCGACAAACTTTTCCACAATTTCGGCAGTCTTGCCCCAAGCCACTACGGTGTGCCAGTTGGTGTCCGTTTGCTTTTCGCCTTTGCTGTCTTTGTAATACTCGTTTGTAGCGAGTGAGAAGCGGGCTACTTTCTTACCGCTTTCAAGGTTCGTGATTGTTGGCTCTTGTCCAACGTTTCCAATTAACTGTACGTGATTTCTAATAGTACTCATAATAAAATATTTAAGTGATTTATATTTACCCTATTGATTTAAAACAGATTAAATTTTAAGGGGTGTTTGTTCTTTTCTTTCGTGCACCGCACAATGGATAGAGTGGGTTTTGTCAAGACTTTTTGGGAATAAATCAGGTGTGTTTGCGACGTAGTAAATTCCTTGGAATTTCAAGGAAGTAGAAACCTTATTTTTCACTAAAACTTGTACAGTCTTGACAAGTTCCATAAGGGCATTAGCAATTCTTTTAAACGCAGTTGCGTTTGAGCGTACCGACAGTTAAGCGAGATAAGTAGCTGTGGTTAAATTAGAATTGGTTATGTCGTGCCTGTTTTTCGACGCCCCGAAAAACAAGAAAGGCTTTATCCATTATAAACCCCTTAAAATGTGTAAGACAGCGGTTTGGTTTTTAAGGATTTTCGAGTGAGGGCTCAAGAAGACCGTGCCGAAAATCCTGTCAAGAAAATCAAGGCGATGGCTTTCCGATTAGAAAAGCGGACTTAATTCACGATTTTGGCTCAGGAATGTAGTGTTCCTTCCCAGTCCCGAAGTTTCGGGACGGGAAGGGTTAGCGGAATGGAAAGCTGAAATTGGGGATTGTGTCCAAGAGATATGTAGTGAAGCTCTTTCCCGAAGTGAAGTGGTTGCCTGCTTTTTCAGCAGGCGAGCGTGGAATGTAGGGGAATGTGCTGAGGGGTATTTTAGCTAAGATTTATTTATTCAGGGAATAGTGGTGCTGCTTTTTCTAATAATTCTTTTGGTGTTCTCGTGAGATTTAGCTTTTCAACTTTATTGTCCACAAAGAAGGAAAAAGGCTTATACGATGACTTTAACATTGCAATACCTTCCTCTTCAGAACGAGGTTGCGGTTTTGCCTTTGACAACTCAAATCTTAGGTAATCTTCCTGATACTCCAATAGGATATCCCATAAATTCATTTTTTTTGATTGAAGAGCTTCTTTATTGAACATTAGTGTATCAATATCTATGATAACCAAATCTTGGACTCTGGAAATATCTAAACCATTTTCTTCCAATTTGACAAGTTCATCCCGAAACCAACCGTTGAGAATGGCATTTGCTCCTGCTGTGTTAAACATTCGATAATGTACAACCAATATCGGCCTGATAATACCTTTTTTCGAAGGAAACTGTGAGTCATAATCTGCTTTACCTTTGAGTAAAATTTCAATATTTGTTGCCAATTGTCGAACTGCTTTAGGTTTTCCCTTCTCGTTCTCAAACAACTTTAGCCTGAGCTCGGCTTCAAGTACTGTATAATCAGGACTTGTTTTTGATTCTTTAGATATTAATATATCCTTAGACTCAAATAGCATTGCTCGTTTACCATTTCTGATATAATAGTCTGGCGCTCCATCCATCAATTCATCAAGTTCCTTTCCTGATTTTTGAAAATATCGTTTTCCGAATATTTCTCTTAATAATGTATCGAGTGCGTATTGCTCACTATATTCGTATGTTTTAAGGCCATATAAACCTTTAACTTTTTGGTCATTTGGCAACTCATCGTTGATTAGCTTCAACCTAAAATATAGTCCATTGTATATCATTTCTATTACAAATAATGGCGATATAATACGGTATTTTAATTCTTCAATCTTGTACAGAGGCCTACTTCTTAAAGTCACAAAATCCAGCTCTGCAGCTATATCATCTGGGGATAGAATATGCTTGTCTATAAAATCTTCGTGGACAGGGTCTTCGAGATGTATCTCTGTATGAGTTTCCTTATCCTTCATTAAAACTGAATAAGTGATACCTAAAAGGCGACGTAGGTATTCATTGTAATTCTCAACGCCATAATATTTGTAAAAGGCATTTAACAACGGCCCGCATTGCTCAATACCAGAAAGAAATTCAAAATACGACACCGCACGCAGAAACTGGCAGGTAAATACTTTATCGGTTCTAAAGTTTATTAATTCATAATTGTGAAATTGCAACATTAGGATTGCTTGAGCAGCAGTAAACTGTAAGCCTGATTCTTCATCGGCTTTTTTTTGTTCGATTCCCCTATCGGTAAATGAGACCTGATTAAGGTGCAGGTAAGCTCTAAATATGTCACGCTCCATTTCCTCGTTGGTCTTTTCTGTTTCAACATCCTCGGAAATATTGTCAAAGATATATTCAAAGAACAGAAGGCTACTACCTACATACGGAATTTCGTAATCAGATATATCATAGTCTGCTTCTGCTACGTAGCTCAAGAGATTCTGGTATGCTTCATTGGCAAAATTCTGATTACCTTGCGAGAAGAACATATTCATAAAGGCGATTACATCACTATATTTTGATTTTTCTGTATCAAATCCAAGAAAGTGAGAACCTGTTTTCAATAAGGTATCACGACTTATTCCACTCAAATATTCATCAATAGATTTTCGATTCTCTTTTGGAAAGCAAGCTTCAAATGTAACACCAAGTTTAATTTTCATATTTCGTATTTAATCAAACAGTCAATATACTATTTATTTACAGAATCAGATATTGAGAAAAAGAGCCAGCACGAATGCCGACCCTTCTTCAAACAACAAAAGCTAATCGTTGAGTTCCTCAATTTGCTTTTCAAGAACAGTAAGGCGCTCTTTCAAACGTGCTTCACGCTTGTTCCTTTTGTCGGCATATTCCTTTTCTATGCTAACAATCTTGGATTTGTAATATCCCTGCATTGCGTTGTAAAATGAAATGTTCGTCAGATTATTGACGTGATTGCTTTCGCCAAAATGCACTTGCTTTGTGAGCATATACCGTATCAACTTATGGAAGATTTCCTTTTTGAACTTCTTCTTGAAATTCTCTACCATTTCAACTTTGGTCATCTTTGAAGTTTCCCCTAAGAATTTTGAGAAATACTTTTGTTGACTCATATAGTCCACATTGTTCTCAAATAGCGATATTGAGAATGCGACCATTTCATCTTTTGAAAGTGTCTTCTTCGTATCAATGTATTTGGTCTCACGAATCATCTGCACAACTTCTTCAAACTGCTTGTTGTTCTCTATTTGCTTCTTACGGATTTCCCTTTCGTTGATTTTTACGATTTGTTCTTCAGGCGTACAATCTGCCATTTTTCTGTTGGTCAATGGTGCAGAATATTCCGTAGAATCATTTTTGGATTTTTCAACAATCTTAACAAAGATTTCCTTGTGCTGGAATGAATCTGGATGAAACATAATGCCATTCTTATATGCATCTTCTTTTGCTGAATTAAATTTTTCCAATGCTTCTTTATAATCCTGCATAGCTTCATCGAATTCTGCCTTTAATTCATCTTCAGAATAATCATAATGCTGATACTCTTTCTGAATAGCTTCGATTGTTGGCTCAATCGGATTCTCTAAAATTTCAACATCATCCAGTAAATAGACTTTCAATCCGTTCTTTTCCAATTGCGATATAATGAGCTGATTGTTTTCGTCATCTACCCAATACTGTCGTATTTCAGGAATTAATAAGATGTTCTCTTTCTTGGATTTCTCAATCAGGTTCAAGAACGATTTATTTTTCTTCGTTTCAAAACAGGCTGCTTTCGTGCAGACCATTTTACCATCGCCGAACAGATTGCCTTGATTTGCCGCGTTGAAAGGACATTCAACGCAAGACCCAGCTTTCGGAACCAATTTTTTGTCGGCCACATCAAAAGATGCTTTTTCCAAGTCATAGGTCTGGTCTTTAATCATCCTGTTTATCTGATGTGCACTAAAATCCTCGCCCATTGTTTCCAACATCATTAGCTGTTCTTCAGGTTCAAAGAGCGCAACACCGACACCCAATGATATGGTCATTTCGCCATTACGGACAAAGTTCTTAAAACCATCAATCAATCCAGCCAGTTTAAGTCGTTGTCTGATAAAGTTATCCGTTCTACCCAACCGCTTTGCGATTTCAGATGCTGAATACTTTTCGCTTAGGTAAGCAATCGCCTCGGCTTCTTCGGTAGGCTCGACATCCTGTCTTTGCAAATTCTCGATAATCTGAACTTCCAGAATATCATTGTTCTCATAAGTCCTAACGATACTGGGTATAGTCTTTTTCCCTGCTAATTTACTTGCACGATATCGGCGTTCGCCCATCACGATGATGTAATGGCCATTTAGTTGCCTGACGGTAATCGGTTGCAACACACCGTGCTTTTCGATACTCTCAGAAAGCTGCTTTAACGCATCCTCGTTAAAGGTCTTTCTCGGCTGTTCAAGGTCAGGCTTGATTTTACCCAATGGTAAGTTCTGAATTTGAAGTGCGGATGATTTCTTTCCGTTTACTTCTTTCTTGACAGTAGATTTCGCTCTACTGCGCTTCTTTGTGGTACTCGCTTTTGTTGTCATAATACTCAAATTTTTGATTAAACAATATTTGAGCAGAAACCAAACGGAAGATAAAATCTTGGCTCAAAAGGAAACGGAATAAATGAGTAGGGGAAGAAGCGTTGGCTTTATGCCGTAGTCTTTTGATGGAAGTATTTTACGAGTTTACCTTGCGTGTATATTGTATGATAATAGACCCCTCTTACGAAGTACAGAGGTTGAGATAACCTAAAATTTATTAATCCTCAATACAGAAAATAGTATTTGGCATCAAATGAAAGGATATAGTATTAAAGCCAATTTGGTTCTGAAAAAAGACAAAATGTTGTACCTATGTTGTACCTGAGCATAAAAAAAGCCGAGATTTTCATCTCAGCTTTTTTCGTACCGAAGGCGGGAATCGAACCCGCACGCCTTGTGAGCAATGGATTTTGAATCCATCGTGTCTACCAATTCCACCACTTCGGCATATTTTATTGCGCCTTTCGAAATTTGGATTTTGAATCCAGCGCGTCTACCAGTTCCGCCACTCGAGCAAAATAAAATAGGAATGCAAAGCTAAAAAATATTTTTAATCCGCACCCAAAAAATAAAAACATTTATCCTTTAGCAACACAAATAAATTTTTAAATTTGCACCTCTTTTGGAGAAGCTATTCCAAAAAACTAGAAAACAACACGTTACCATGGCATACCAAGTACCGGAACCTAAAATATTCGCCTGTACGCAAAGTACCGAACTTGCTGAAATGATCGCGAAGTCTTACGGTACAAATTTAGGTAAGGTAGATTTTTCCAGATACAGTGACGGAGAATTTCAACCCTCTTTTGAGGAGTCGGTTCGTGGAGCACGTATTTTCATTATTGGCTCTACGCATCCCAGTTCCGAAAACCTAATGGAAATGTTGTTGATGTTGGATGCCGCAAAAAGAGCTTCCGCCAGACATATTACGGCTGTTATGCCCTATTTTGGTTGGGCCAGACAGGATAGAAAGGATAAACCGAGGGTTCCCATAGCTGCAAAATTAATTGCGAAAATGCTGGAAACTGCTGGAGCAACACGTATTATAACAATGGATCTGCATGCCGATCAGATTCAGGGATTTTTTGAAAAACCGGTCGACCATTTGTTCGCCTCAACTTTGTTTTTGCCCTATCTTAAAAAATTGAATTTGGACAATCTCACGATTGCATCGCCAGACATGGGAGGTTCCAAAAGGGCCTATGCTTATTCCAAAGCTTTGGAATGCGATGTGGTCATATGTTACAAACAAAGGGCAAAAGCCAATGTAATATCCCATATGGAGCTTATCGGCGACGTGCAGGGCAAAAACGTGGTCTTGGTAGACGACATGGTAGACACAGCAGGTACTTTGACCAAGGCAGCCGACTTAATGATAGAACGGGGGGCGCTTAGTGTCAGGGCCATTACTACACATGGTCTGTTATCCGGTAATGCCTTTGAAAAAATAGAAAAGTCACAGTTAAAGGAACTTATCGTGACGGACTCTATTCCCGAAAGGAAAAAAAGCGAAAAGGTAAAAGTACTTAGCTGTGCCGAACTTTTTGCCGATGTCATGCACAGGGTGCACCATAACACATCAATATCATCAAAATTTTTGATGTAATATAATAATTTGAATTATTAATTTTTAACATATATAATGAAGTCAATTACAATTAAAGGATCAGAAAGAGAAAGCGTGGGTAAAAAGGCAACGAAGGCCCTACGTAATGCTGGATTGGTTCCTTGCGTAGTATACGGAGGGGAAAAACCATTACACTTTTCAGCACCCGAACTAGATTTTAGGGATTTAGTGTACACCCCGGCCGCACATACCGCAAAAATTGTGTTGGATGGTGGCGACAAAATCAAAGCGGTAATGCAGGATATCCAATTTCATCCGGTAACCGATAAGATTTTACATATTGATTTTTATCAATTGTTCGATGACAAAGAAGTTACCATGAACATTCCCGTTCGTTTATTGGGTAATTCCCCAGGGGTAAGAAATGGTGGGCGTTTATTGTTCAGAAAACGTAAACTGGCCATAAAGGCATTACCGGACAACCTACCTGATTTCTTTGATATTGATATATCAAAACTCAAAATTGGTGATAATATATCGGTAGAAACTTTGTTGAGCGATGACTTTACCATCCTACATCCAGAAAGTACGGTAGTTGTACAAGTCAAAACGCAACGTGCAGCTATTGTTGTCGACGAGGATGAAGAAGAAGGAGTTGAAGGTGAAGAAGGAACTGAAGCAGCAGCGGAAGGCGATGCCCCAGCAGCTGATGCCGCCGAAGGAGGCAACGAATAATTTTTTGTGATTTATATCTAAAGAGCATCCCGATAGTACTATCGGGATGCTTTCGTATTTTTACGAGGATATATATTAGTATGTTTCGATACTTTAAATATGTGTTTTTTCGCAAACCTCTTTTAGAAGAAAAAGATATCATGAAGAAATTCCTTATCGTAGGCCTTGGGAATATAGGAAACGAATATGTAGAGACCCGCCACAATATAGGTTTTAAAATTTTGGACGCTTTGGCCGACAAAGAAGATTTCTCCTTTGAAACCCGAAAACTTGGGGATATCGCCACTTTTAAGTTAAAAGGTAGAAGCGTACTATGCCTAAAGCCATCCACTTATATGAACCGAAGCGGGAAGGCATTAAAATACTGGATGGATAAAGAAAAAATTGCTTTGGAGAACGTTTTGGTCATTACCGATGATATAAACTTGGAATTTGGAACACTACGTTTAAAGACCAAAGGAAGTGATGGTGGCCACAATGGCTTAAAGGATATTCAGAACGTCTTACAGAGCAACAAATACAATAGATTCAGATTTGGGGTGGGCGCCGATTTTGGAAAAGGAAAACAAGTAGACTATGTATTGGGAGAATGGGGAGAAACCGAAAAAACTGCCGTAAAAGAACGTTTGGAAAAATCTACCGAACTTATCAAATCTTTCGTATTGGCAGGTGCGGCCATCACCATGAACCAATTTAATGGCACGTAAGCCTAGTCGACCTTAAAATCAAAAACTCCGGAATCAGAAGAATTCCCTTCGGTATCAACAGTGACAATACGCCAAAAATAAGTTGTCCTAGAGGTTACCGAAACCCTATGTTGAGTACTACTTCTTTGTGTATTTACCAAAGTTTGCGGTGGTGAGGTTGTAGAAAAATACACCTCAAAAGATGCGATATCATTGTCGATATCCGCACCGGACCAGTCTAGGGTAATCTCGTTGTTTATATCTTTCAATACCGTTTCCCCCGAACCTGGAAATAGTATTTGTGCGGGAAAAGGGGGGTATGTCGTTTGTGCGCCGGCATTATAAAACCGCCAAGTATCACTGGTTGTTGTCTCGGTAACCTGCGAATTTTCAGACGTTACGTTCCATGAATACAATCCGCCTTTTTCCAAGGTCAACCGTACCGAAGTTGCCGAAATGGTAACGGGCTCGGTGGTGTTCGTGTTCAAATTGGTTACCCTTACAACATACGTATCGGTATTGGGCGAGGCATTCCAGCGAAATTCTACCTGGCTCTGCGTATCGTTTATACTCTCACCTGTGGTACATTCGGAATTTTGTTCGGGGAAAACCAATGCTACTTTTCCCGGTGGACTCGGCGGGTCTTTTTTACACCCTATAAAAACGAGAACGAACACTAGTATATAAACTTGCTTCATCTCTTTAACACTTTAAAGGTTTTACTGGTTTGCAAGCCATCCAAACGAACCAAATACAGGCCTGATGGTAGATTGGCAAATTCCAACGTTATTTCGTTTTGGTGTACTTGGTAGCTTTTTGAGCTTATGCGTTTTCCATCCAAACCATAAAGATCAACATCCAAGTTTTGTATGCTAGGGCCTACATAAATTTTAGCCAGGTCTATAACCGGATTGGGATATAGCACAGGTTCTAAAAACCCAAAAACTTCTTCTTCATATATGCCCTGACATGGTAAATTGGTTGAAACTTTCAGTGTGTTCAATCCGTTTCTCAAATCGAGTTGAATTTCAGAGGCTTCCGTTTGCTGCAGAATGCCGTTCAATTCAATATTAAACAAAGCAGCTCCTTCCAAAACGAGGGTTACCCGTGCGCTATCTTCCGACAGTTTTGAGGAAACCCCCAAAGCATCAGGTTGCGTTATAACCACACGCGAACAAAAGGTTTCGTAATTGACATCTGCCAAGGTACCGTTTATGCATAGGTCATACTCGCCTGCATTTAAACGATCTAGCACTACCGATGTGGTAAAATCAAAACTATCGTCAATACCGTTCCCTGAAATATTTACCGTATAGTTTATTGATGTGTTAGTAGGGGTAATCAATATAGAGCCATCATTATTATCCCTACAGGTTTCACTATTGACTTCTATCTCAAAATTATCCTGGGCAAATCTATACACCGGACAACCATCTGTATTGACCTCTACACCAGCAGGTGTTCCCAAGCATAAGTCATCGCCATCGTCAAAAACCCCGTCATTATCGGCATCTATCCTAAAATCACCTTCCACACATACATCCAACGAAAAATCGACCAAAGCACCCCCGTCATTAGGTTGCGAATCAACAATTTCCAACAGCCATTCCCCTTGCAAAGATTCCCCGTTGAAAACGGAAAGTGCGCCCAAGGGACTTACCGTACCGTTGATAGCGGGATTTCCGCTACAAACAAAAGGTGGTGCCGCATCATCGAACGTGGCATTGATGTTATCCATATTTCCACATGAATTTGAAACCAAAATAGCACTATTACCAGAGGGTGACGTTAAGCGTATTATCAAATCCTCCACAAAAGTGTGCGTAATGTTCAGGTTCACATCAATATCAGTAATTTTCAAATCCTCTAAAAAAGTGATTCTGGAAACTACGGTCGGCGTTCCGATATTACTGATTTCTAATGGTAGGTTATTGGCGACCAAGGTATTACAGTTAACCTGTATGGTGGTAAAGCTAAAAATAGTGCTAAAAACACCTTCACCACAGATGTTCTTTGGTTTTACCCTCCAAAAATAAGTGGTCTCAGGCGTTAAATTTGTGGGTGTATATGAATTGGGAACTACTGTGGCGCTCTCTGTTATAGTGGTAAAACCAATATCTGTAGCTATTTCGACATCATAGGAATTTGTTAAAGGAGTGGCATCCCACTCCAAAGTCGCGCCTATGCTTATGTTGGTCCCTGTATCTTGGGGCGAGGTCAAGTTTACTGTCTCAAAAGTAGTGGTATACAGATTTAAGTCCAACACTACATTTTTGGCGACGCTCGCAGATGTAGCCGTTATAGTAACGGTATACTCCCCAGGGGTTACATTAGCGGTATTGTCAAAGGTAATATCAACAGGAGTATCATTGGTGGTGGCCGTGCTGGGACTAAAGGATACCCCAAGGTTTGGCGGAAGGCCTGTGGCTGAAAATGTAACTTCCTCATTAAACCCATTGAAAGTTTCGTAATTGAACGGCACAACCAAATTATCCGGTATACATACTTCATGGTTTAATTTGTTGAACTGAAGTACAACCTCGGTCTCCGTAATGGCAAAATCAGAGCCATTTACCGATAAGAATATATTATCGCTTGCTTTTACCATGACCCTGGCGTTTGTTGTCGCAATACCTGGCAGCAAAATTGAATGAGATCCATCGTTAGGTACGTCTTGGGCCAAAACTGTTGGAAAAGAAACGCCACCATCCGTAGAAAGAAATATATCTACGTTTGCAGCATTTACAGGTGCTACATTAGTGCCAGCAACATCCCATGTGATTTCCTGTACCGATCCCGCCACATAACTTTCACTACCGGATTGTGATGTTACCAAAAAAGGACCGGCATTGTTCGTTACGTCTACTTTTACAAGTTCAGAGGCTACTTGGCCCGCCACATCGCCATTATCCCGTACCGTAAGGGCAAAATTCATTTCCCTTGGTACATCCGATATAGTTTCCCATGCCGAACCGGTCGACGGTGTTGTTTGGGTCAATGTGCCTTGAACAATCCTTGATAAAAACGGAAAATATCGGTCAGGACTCGTGGTAGGTGGCCTTGACCTAAAATTGGCACCACTAGGGTTTGATGGCCCAAAAGTAGAGGTAACCACCACACCATTATCTATCTGTTCCCAAGTATATAAAAGCACGTCGGAAGCATCGGTATCCTCAGCATTCCCAGAAAGCACAAAAGCAGTGGACTTGGGGATTACAAAATTTCCTATGGTAGAAATCGTTGGCGGGCTGTTTGTTATGGGAATACGTTCTGGACATGTTTTGGTCTCCAAATTTTCCTGAATCTGTAAAATACTGTAATAATGGAAATAATCATCGCCGTTGGAAGCAACGTTGTTGCCCTGAACAATACCTGCATAACCCATAATTGTGGTACCGCTTGCAGGTTCTGCCTGTACCAAAGTACCTTCGGACTGAAAAGACCATGTATGATTGGCCCCCAATTGATGCCCCATTTCATGTGCTACGAAATCCAGGTCAAAAATATCCCCTTGTGGATTTCGGCTGGCCGCAAAGGCACTCCCTTTGCGATTATCAACGCATACCGCTCCTATGAAGCCGGCATCGCCACCATCTGGCGCCTCGTGGAACAAATGTCCTATATCGTAATTGGCTTCCCCTATTTCACTGGTCAGCGTATTCTGAACTTGGGTGTTTAAATTGCTGGTGTAAGGATCTGTTGCCGCATTGATATAAATAATTTGGTCATTATTGGGCACGAGTTCCAAAGTTACTGCCAAATCTCTTTCAAAAACCTGGTTGACACGGGTCATGGTAGCGTTTATCGCTGCCATGGCATCTGCAACACTACCGCCATGAAATTGGGTATACTCGCCCGTAGCGGAAACCGCCAAACGAAATTTTCGCAGTACCATACCATCGACCAATCTAGCAGTCAAGTTTCCGGCACTTTTCTCGATTTCGGTTCGTGTGCTACAAATAAAATCCTTCTCGGTGCCGATTTCACCTTTTCTCGTATAAACAACGTAAACGTCCTCTTTATCCGATGATTTTTGAATGAAGGCCGGCGGGGCTTCATTGGCATGCAGAAGCATGGCCTGTAAGCCCTTGTGCGAAAAACTAAATCGAATCTTTATCCCGGAACCATCGGTACTTTCTCCAGAATAGGATTTGATCATTGGAAATTTACGGGCAAGTTCGGGTGCCATTATCGATTTTTCCATAACATGGAACGCAATCATCTCACCTTTCTCGTTGGGAAAGTATAGTTGTACTGCGTTTCTCCCTACGCTTGAGGCATTTTGGAGTTTTTCGAAAAATATATCGCTCTTTAACTCAAAAGTTTTGGTTTCGGAAGCTTTAAGGCTTTGAAACATTTTGCCTTTGGGAATACTTTGAGAAGTTTGTTCTTGCCAATATTGTTCTTGTGCATTACTGCAAAACCACATAAAAAATATGGTAAATGAAAAAACAAGGCGTAATTTTACAATTATAAACGGGGTCTTCATAGCTCTTTCAAAAATACGTCTTTTTATTTTTTACTACGGTGATCACAGTACATAGTGTCTCAAAAATCGATAAAACAAAACCGACCGCCATAACCATCGGTACTTTTGACGGTGTGCATATTGGTCATAAAAAGATACTGGAACGTCTCATAAATGATGCCAAAAGCCTTAATTTAAGGTCTACCGTACTTACTTTTTTCCCGCATCCCAGAATGGTACTGCAAAAAGATACTGACATAAAACTGCTCAACACCATTGACGAAAAAGAACAGGTTCTCAAAAGTTTGGGGTTGGAACAATTGATTGTACACCCATTTACCAAAGATTTTTCCAGGTTGTCCGCAACGGAATTTGTTCGGGATATTTTGGTAAATAGTTTGGGTACAAAAAAAATAATCATTGGCTATGACCATCGTTTTGGTAGGAACAGAAACGCCAATATCACCGATTTAATTGCTTTTGGCGAAACATTTGATTTTGAGGTCGAAGAGATTCCGGCACAAGAGATAGACGACGTATCGGTAAGTTCTACCAAAATTCGAAAAGCCCTTTTGGAAGGGGATTTAAAAACGGCGAACACCTATTTGGGATATACCTACATGTTGACGGGCATCGTTAAAAAGGGGAAAGGCCTGGGCAGGCAAATCAATTTCCCCACGGCGAATATTTTTATAGCGGAAACCTACAAATTGGTTCCAAAAAACGGGGTATACGTTGTTAGCGGTACCATAAACGGCAAAACCGTTTATGGGATGATGAACATAGGGTATAACCCCACTGTGGCCGGTACCGAAAAAAGTATCGAAGTACATTTCTTTGATTTTGATATAAATCTTTATGAGACCAAGATTCAAGTGCGCATTTTGGACCGTATACGTGATGAACGTAAGTTTGACTCCGTTGAGCTATTGAAACAGCAGCTAGAAAAAGATCGAAAAACATCACTCGCTTTAATCCAAAAATAAAATGCTAAATCGGTTTCTTTTTACTAAAATCGATAATAGCCCTTTACTTATTTTCAGGATTTTCTTTGGATTGCTGATAGCGGCAGAATGTTACGGTGCCATTGTCACAGGTTGGGTCAAAAGAACGCTCATAGAGCCCAAGTTCACCTTTAACTTTATAGGTTTTGAATGGTTACAGCCCCTACCGGGCAATGGTATGTATTTTTACTTTTTCGCCATGGGCACTTTAGGGATTTTCGTTGCCCTTGGCTATAAATACAGGTTCAGCATCATAAGCTTTACACTTTTATGGACAGGAGCGTACCTGATGCAAAAAACGGCATACAACAACCATTATTATCTATTGGTTTTGATCTCGGGCATGATGGTATTTCTCCCCGCGAACAAAAATTACGCGTTGGATGCGAAGTTTAAACCTTCTATCAAAACCAATGGTATGTACAGCTATGTAAAATGGGTCATAGTGTTGCAACTGCTCATTGTGTACACCTATGCATCCGTAGCCAAATTATATGGGGATTGGTTGGATTTTAGTATGATAAAGGTATTGATGACCCCAAAAACGGATTACTACCTGATCGGCGGGCTTTTACAACAACCTTGTTTACACAAAGTTATCGCCGTGACCGGTATTCTATTCGATTTGCTCATTGTTCCCGCTCTGCTTTGGAAACCCACACGAAAGTTTGCTTTTGTCTGCTCTATCTTTTTTCATTTGTTCAACTCATTTGTGTTCCTAATCGGAATTTTTCCTTACCTGTCCCTGGCATTTACCGTGTTCTTTTTTGAGCCCGAGACCATACGCCGTATCTTCTTTAAAAAGAAAAAACCGTACACAACGAACAAAGTAATGGTACCCGCATACAAAAATCCTCTTTTGATCATTTTTGGGCTTTACTTTGTTTTACAATTGGCTTTACCGGTACGCCATTACTTTTTTACAGATGATGTGCTTTGGACCGAAGAAGGGCATAGGTTAAGCTGGCGCATGATGCTCAGGTCCCGCTATGGTAAAATTCAATTCAATATCGTCAACAAAACAGATGGCACATCACAAATAGTTAAACTTGACGATTATCTGACCAAAAAACAAAAACGAAAAATAGGGGCATACCCGGACTATATATGGCAATTTGCCCAACATTTAAAAAAAGAATATGCCCAAAAAGGGGAAGAAATATCAGTATATGCCCTAAACTCCGTTGTAAGCATAAACAACAAACCCTATCGGCCTTTTATAGATGGTAAAGTAGATCTGGCGGCCGAGGAATGGAATCATTTTGAACACCATGAGTGGATTTTACCCTCTAAAATTGACGAACCGTAGAACTTTGCCATAGATACATTTAAAAAGTTTAAAAAAGTTCATTGGCCGTAGCCGCAATTAGCCCTAAATTTGCGGTTTAAACCGTATTACAATGCTACAGTTACAGGCCATTCGAGCTAACCAAGAAGAGATTACAGAGGCTCTACAAAAGCGGAATATAGATGCCGCTCCCCTGTTGGAAAATGTGCTACGATTGGACGAAAAACGTCGTGCCACCCAAACCCAACTGGATAATACCTTGGCCGAATCCAACACGCTTTCTAAAGAAATCGGGGTGCTTTTCAAAAGCGGTAAAGCACAGGAGGCCAATGCGCTCAAAGAAAAGACAGGGCAGCTAAAGGAGGACTCCAAAAAACTTGGGGAAACATTGCAAGCGGTCGCCGAAGAACTGCAGGGCCTGCTATATCAAATCCCTAATGTGCCCCACCCATCAGTACCTATGGGAAATACCGATGAAGACAATGAGGAAATTTTCAAAGAAGGGGAAATCCCTGTATTGAATACCGATGCCCTGCCCCATTGGGAACTGGCAAAAAAGTACGATATCATCGATTTTGAATTGGGTGTTAAGGTAACCGGTGCAGGATTCCCTGTTTACAAAGGCAAAGGAGCTAAATTGCAACGTGCCCTAATTTCTTACTTTTTGGATAAAAATACCGATGCCGGATATACCGAGATACAAGTACCGCATTTGATTAACGAAACATCAGGATATGGTACGGGGCAGTTGCCCGATAAAGAAGGCCAAATGTATCATATTGGCACAGACGACCTCTATTTGATTCCCACAGCGGAAGTTCCGGTCACAAATTTGTTCAGGGACGAAATTTTGATGCAAAATGATTTCCCTAAATGTTTTACTGCCTATACCCCCTGCTTTAGAAGGGAAGCGGGCAGCTATGGCGCACACGTTCGTGGACTGAACCGTTTGCATCAATTCGATAAAGTAGAAATCGTTCGTGTAGAACATCCTTCTACATCTTATGAAGCCTTGGATGGGATGGTAGAACATGTCAAGAATATATTACGGGAATTAAAGCTTCCGTATCGCGTACTACGATTATGTGGTGGTGATTTGGGATTTACGGCCGCTTTGACCTATGATTTTGAAGTATTTTCCGCGGCACAGGATAGGTGGCTTGAAATCAGTTCGGTTTCAAATTTTGAAACCTATCAAGCCAACCGTCTAAAATTAAGATATAAGGACGAAAGCGGGAAAAGCCAGTTGGCGCACACCTTAAATGGTAGTGCTTTGGCATTGCCGAGGGTGCTAGCGGCAATCTTGGAAAATTGCCAAACCAAAAACGGTATTCAAATACCAGAGGTATTAGTACCGTATTGTGGGTTTAACGTAATTGATTAAATTACCGTGGCCCGTCCGGATTTTTCAGAAATAACCTCGGCCAAAGAATTTAACCAATGGTACTGGCTAAAGCAGGAACTTGTTGATATCTGCAAGCGTTCGGGTATTCCCAGCACGGGGCGTAAATTTGAACTTAGGGACAGGATTGCCTTTGCCTTGGAAAATCCTGGCAAGCCTCTTGAAGTCGTTCAAAAAAGAAAAACAGTATCCAAGTTCAATTGGTCAAAAGCTGAGCTCGGCCTTAAAACGATTATTACGGACAATGTTTCCTTTGGGCCTAATTTTCGAAACTTTATGAAATCGCGAATAGGCACTAAATTTTCATGCCATGGTGATTTTATGCATTGGGTAAGAAAAAATGAGGGGAAAACCTTGGAGGACGCCATTGCTATTTGGCACGAATTGGAAGACCGAAAAAAAAGCCCAGATTTTAAACGTACCATCGCAAAAAACAATATGTTGGCACAGTACGTTCGTGATTTTTTGGCAGATAACCCAAATGAAACATTAAAAAATGCACTTCACTTTTGGAACTTGAAAAAAAAGCTACCGACACCTACTGGATTTATTACCTATCAGAGAACAGATTTAGAGCTTTCATAAGGTATTTTTGTCTTTAGTATACTTAAATGCCAAAAAAAAGTCATATGTTTTGTGAGTGCCGTTATTTATTCTATTCTCAACAATTCAAATTTGGAATATACAAAATCTCCTTCTTCATTTGGATTTTTCCATAATTCGATAACCAAAACCATATCAGATAGGAAATATACATCTTTCGGCTTTATCTCGATACTTGAATCATCTACCCTAAACAGTGTAAAAGTAAAATCACTATTTTCATCTTGGTGCCACAAGCCTTCATCCATAAGAAATTCTTCGTTTATACCACATATATCCTCATTTTTAACTACACTGTCTTGATAAAACAAGCTGCCATTCTCAAAAAACTCATAAGTGTCTGACATTTCGCATTTTTCTTCGGTAGTCCTATTGAAATTCCCGTTCGCGTCAGCTAAAAATTTTCCAATAACTTGCCAATTACCTATAAGCTTGTCTTCATCAAGTAAAACGATTCCATCTTCAACACAGCCTACTTGTACAATCATTGTAAAAAATAGTAAACCAAAAAAATAGGCTTTCATCGTATTTGTTGACTTTATGTTTTTCATATTATTGAATTTTAATTTCTTTTTCATCTCCAAAACAATGTACAACAATTATAAATTTATCCTATTTTACGCAATGAATGTTTGGAGTATTCAAAACCGGTTTTTTCACTATTCTCCCAAAATTCCATCACCAAAAAATCTTCTTCTATAAAATACACATCTTTGGGCCTAATTTTCGAAACTTTATGAAATCGCGAATAGGCACTAAATTTTCATGCCATGGCGATTTTATGCATAGGGTAAGAAAAAATGAGGGGAAAACCTTGGAGGACGCCATTGCTATTTGGCACGAATTGGAAGACCGAAAAAAAAGGCACTTCACTTTTGGAACTTGAAAAAAAAGCTGCCGACACCTACTGGATTTATTACCTATCACAGAACTGATTTAAAGCTTTCATAAGGTATTTTTGTCTTTAGTATACTTAAAAGCCAAAAAAAGTCATATGTTTTGTGAATACCGTTATTTATTCTATTCTTGCCAATGTGAGTTGGGAATAAACAAAATCTCCTTCTTCATTTGGATTTTTCCATAATTCAATGACTAAAAACCTGTCAAATTCAAAATATACATCTTTGGGCTTTATCTCGATACTTGTACCGTCAACCTTGAATAGTGTAAATGTAAAATCACCATTGTCATCTTGGTGCCACAACCCTTTATCCGTAAGAAATTCATCATTTATACCACATGCAACTCCGTTTTCAAATACACTATCCTCGTAAATTAATTTTCCATCTTGTAAAAAAGTATAGGAATCCTTGAATTCACAATTATCTTCAGAAGTTCTTACTGCATTATCATCAGCATCCACCAAAAACTTAGAGCCCACTTTCCAATTTCCAAATAGCAAATTCTCGTCAAGTAGAAGTACCTCATCTTCAACACAGCCTACTTGTACAATCATTGTAAAAAATAGTAAACCAAAAAAATAGGCTTTCATCGTATTTGTTGACTTTATGTTTTTCATATTATTGAATTTTAATTTCTTTTTCATCTCCAAAACAATGTACAACAATTATAAATTTATCCTATTTTACGCAATGAATGTTTGGAGTATTCAAAACCGGTTTTTTCACTATTCTCCCAAAATTCCATCACCAAAAAATCTTCTTCTATAAAATACACATCTTTGGGCCTAATTTTCGAAACTGCTACCATCAATGGCACTATATATGGTAAACACAAACTTACCGTTGTTATTCTGTACCCATTCGACCTTTGAGAGCAAATCCGGATTTTCAATACAGCTAGCATTATCGGTTGTAATATAATCCCCGTAAAATAAAATATTATCCCTTAAAAAAGTATATGTATCACGGTACTCACAGAATTCTTCGGTAGTACTTGCACTATTACCGTTTGCATCGACAAAATATTTTGAAAAAGGTTCCCATCTACCCAGTAACTTGATTTCTTCGAGCAGAATCATCTCATCTTTGGCGCACCCCGCAATCAAAAGAAAAATACAAACCATTACGTTGAAAAGAACAAACTTGATTTGCTTTGACTTTATCATTACTTTGAATGCCTGTTCATACATTAATCATAATTATTTCTGAATTGATAATAGAACGCTTCTTTTTCATCAATTTGCTGTTCTACGGGAATACTAAAAATAGTATCAAATACATTAAAACCAGTATTGACAATATAATTAAAATCAGTATAGAATATAGAACTATAAATCTTAAACCATTTTTTATCGTCCTTAAGCTTTTGCACAGGCTTATCCAAATAGGAATTAAACCCAAAAGTACCTTGATATTGATATACGTGTATCATCTCATGGGTAAGGACTTCGGCAGTGGTAAGCTCTCTGTTGGGAACATATTTAAGGGTATTGGCAAAGGCCTGCCCTAAATAATCCGGATTGTCTTCGTTTGACCTAAAAACAAATTGACCCAAGGCCAAACTCCTATCTAAATCTAGAGAACCTCTGGCAAAACCCTCGGCTACGCTCACAAGTGCAAAAGGCATGACCCTATACTTAAACTTTTTTTCGGATTTGAAATCATACTCCATATAATTGAATCCAAAATTCAATTGCCACTTTTCCCAAAAGTTACGGTTTGAAGCTGCATTTACCACAATTGAATTGCCTGCCGAATTCAATATCTTTGAGGGCCACCCGTAGTTATAGTTACCTGTGGCAGCCAAGTTGCTGATTAGCCGCTTGCTCTCGAACACCAAATAACCGCCCAAGGCACCTTGATAAAAACCTTTGCCAAAAACCTTTAGCGTTTTCTCGTCCCGTTTTTTATTAATGACCGCGCCAACACCGCCTATAAAACCACCAGACGCAATATTGAATACTGCAGCTTGCGTATCATTATTTTGCGAACGCACATCAGGTACCGTTAGCAAGAACATTAATAAAAAAAAGATGTATTTCATGTTTAAAGTAAGGGTTTATAGTTATAAACCCTTACCAATTTATTTAAAAAAATTATTCCAAAGTGTTTAAATCACGAATCAATATTAATGGCAACACCACTCTAGCCTCTGCAAAAAATTTATAATTTTCTTCGTCTATTTCCTCAATTTCAACATTGCCCCTCAACAGTGTTAATGTAACGATACCTGTATTAGGAATACCTTCCCAAATGGCATTGTCAAGAACAGCCCTACCATTATCCTCTTTGATAAAATCTGTATTAAGGATGTTTATTTTTTTTTCATTTTCGGGGATTGCACTTAAACCGTGATATTCTACAGTTACTACAAGACCCTCCATATTTTGTGGATCTGCGTTCCACTCGATGACAAAATCTTCAAAATAACAAAAAGGTAAAAGATCACTCTCATTCTTGATCAAAGGTTTTAAAATCTCTAATTGTTTGGGCACGTACATCTCAATTTCTTTGCTCGTACTACCATCCTTAAAAGTGGTACCCAATTTACTATTGAAGTTAACAACAACAGTTTTACCAAAATAGGACTCTGAATCTGATATATCCAATTTTTGCGAACCCGAGACACCAGAGAATTTAACGTCATTAATTGAATAGGCAATTTCACTTGCTTTGGCGGTTAGCTGATCACTTTTATACGTACTTTTCTCTACAAATGGCCCGGAATTTAAGATACTGATACCAATAGTGTTATCCGTTGTTTCAAAAAAATCATAATATTTATTTGGCGTGTAGTCCAAAAGCGAGTACGATGATTCAAACGTTTCTTCTTGTTTCTGCGGAAGTGCCCCTTCTTCTAAAGGCTCTTCATATTTTTCATCTGAACAAGACAAGGTTGTTAAAAATAAAACTGCAGAAGATATTATCATTCTAACGTAAATTGTTTTTTTCATTTTAAACTATTTTCTAATTAATTGTATCGTCACCAACAAATATTGGTCGGTTACCAATAGGGATTATTCCGGTAGAAGGGTCATATACTACGGCAGTTCCAATGATATTACCATTTATACCATTAAATTCAGGATCATTACCAGTTCCAATCCACATAACAAATTCTTTTTTAAAAGCATCGTTTTTTACCTTATAATCATCCGAACGTATCTCCATACTAGCTGAACCAAAAAATCTAATGCCTGCAGGTAGTTTTAAATTTATCTGAAAAGGTTTTATTCGGCTACTACCTGCCTTAAAAACCTCACTGTTTTGTCCTGTGCAGGTTTGGCCACTTGACATCAACGTGACTTTAATTTCAGCCTTGTTTGCACTTACGGTGTTGCCTTTTTGCATGGCACTGGTCAAATCTGGAATTATACCACTAGGATAATAAAAGCTTTTGAACTCACTTTGTAAATTTGATGGTAATTTTAGGTTAACATTGTCAATGGTTATGTCTTCTCTATCTGTCCACGAACACGGACCAATTCTTGGGCCATTGGGCAGGCCATTATCACAAGAAGAAATCAAAAACAAAAATCCCAAAAAAATGATTATTATTAAGTTTCTTTTCATTTTACTAAATTAATTTTATGACTATTTAATGTTTTCAAGTCTACGAGGAGCATTATCTTTGTAGTGCATCCCTCTGGCTCGGTATATGGTCTAACTCATAGGCATTTCGTTTTTGGTTATTTTTTTCGCAAATCTTAAGCAAAACACTCCACAGTCAGAGGTTTTGTAATATTTTTCTTAAAATTAAGAAAAAAAAAGGGGATTCATTAGTGTATTTTCCTATTAAAAAAATTCTTATGAGCTATGTATTATGATTTTTTAAAATCCCTTCTTTAACATTCACTTTCTGCAATCTATATATCTTTGAAGATGAGGTTTATCATACTCTTTACTTTGTATTTCGTATTTATAACACCAGCTGCTGCCCAAGATGATTTTTTGGCCAAGCAATACTTTACTGATGGCGAATACGAGAAAGCAGTGGTTTTTTATGAAAAACTTGTACAAAAAAGTCCCAGAAGAACCGATTATGCCGAAAGCTTGGTTGCGTGCTACCAACAATTGGAACGTTATACGGACGCAGAACGATTTTTATTGGAAAAAATAAGTCGACCCAACGCATACCCCACACTTTACATAGAGTTGGGCTACAACTATACTCTGCGGAACCAGCCCGAAAAAGCAACACAATTTTACGATGAGGCCATTAAAAAGATAGATGAAAACCCAAATTTTGGGTACGGCATAGGTTTTCGGTTTCAGAAGTACGCCATTTTGGATTATGCCACAAAAGCCTATTTAAGGGCAATGCAGCTGAATCCGCAATTAGATTACAACTTTCAATTGGCACGTATTTATGGGGAACAGGGCGATATTGAAAAAATGTACCAATCCTATCTCAACCTGATAAGCGAGGGTAAGGCATCAAAAGCCAACGTGTTGCGCAATATTGATGATTTTATAAGCTCCGATGCTGAAAACGAAAACAACATAAAGCTCAAAAGGATTCTATTACAAAATGCACAGCAAAACCCCGACATATTGTGGAACCAATTATTAAGCTGGCTATTTGTTCAACAACAACAGTACAAAAGTGCCTTTAATCAAGAAAAAGCAATTTACAAACGTTCCGAGAGCAGTTCGGCAAACCGGTTGGAAGATTTGGGAAAATTGGTTTTGGAAGCAAATGAGATCGAGGTTGCCACTGATGTTTTTCAATTCATCTATGAGAACAGTACCAACGAAATCACAAAACTTAATGCAAAACTGGAACTTATAGATATTGACCTGCTACAGGTAACCGACAAAAAATTGACTACCGTACAGGAAACGTTCAATGGCCTTTTAGATACTTATGGGTACAAAAGCCAAACGCTGCAACTCCAAATCGCTTATGCCAACTTTTTGACCTTTAAGAAAAACGACCCCGGCGAGGCCATTGCCGTTTTGAAAAAAAGCTTAAAACTACCGTTGAACGAATATAGTACAGCCTATGTAAAATCTGCTTTGGGCGACATTTTGGTCTTTGATAAAAAATTTAACGAAGCCCTAATCTATTTTACACAAATACAAAAAAAGCTAAAGAACGATGTATTGGGGCAAAACGCACGTTACAAAGTAGCGCAGACCAGTTTTTACAAAGGCGATTTTGACTGGGCCCTTACACAATTAAAAGTATTGAGGGGCTCTACATCTCAATTGATTGCCAACGATGCCATGCAATTGAGCCTTTTGATATCGGATAACTCATTGGAAGATTCTACCCAAACAGCGCTCAAAAAATATGCACGCGCCGATTTATTGGCCTATCAAAACAAGACCCAGGAAGCCATAACAATTTTAGACGATATCCTTAAAAACCATAAAGGCGAAAAAATTGAGGACGAGGCTCTCTTAAAACAGGGTGCGCTTTTAGAAAGTACTGGTGCATTTGAAAAAGCGGAATTCAATTATATAAAGATCATCGAATTTTACCCCAATGATATTCTTGCGGACGATGCCCATTTTGCATTGGCAGAATTGTACCGAGACCCCTTAAACCAACCTGAAAAAGCAAAAGAGAACTACGAAAAAATAATTTACAATTATCAAGACAGTTACTATTTTCCACAGGCACGTAAAAATTTCAGGATGCTTAGGGGGGACGCCATAAATTGAAAGCACACATTCAAACAACAAGCCCAAACCCAAAATGATTTGGTTTTGATGCTCGAACACCAATATTTTTGCCTTTGCGGGAGTAAAAAAGAAAAATATAGTAATGTACATATACAACGTAACAACGAATATTGAAGAGTCAGTTCATGATGCATGGCTCAAATGGATGAAAGAAATACATATACCGGATGTTTTGGCCACTGGTAAATTCTTAAATGCGAAAATGACCAAGGTTTTGGTCGAAGAAGAAATGGGTGGCACTACTTATTCGGTTCAATTTACGACTGTGGACAAGGAAACTTTAGAGCGCTATTATAAAGAAGATGCCAACCGTCTGCGTACCGACGCCCAAAAACGCTTTCCCAACAAATTCATCTCTTTTAGAACAGAACTTCAAGTCATTAGCGAACACTAAAAGAACCGTTGCACTATCTTAAATTCCTAAACCGCACGTTAATGGCAAAGAAGAGCTATCAAAATAAAAAGAACAAAAAGTTCAAGAACAACTTTAAGGATGAGGGGCCGGTAAAAGCGAAAAAGCATTTGGGGCAGCATTTTTTGAAAGATGAGGAAATAGCCAAAAAAATAGCGAATACTCTTTCCTTGGAGGGGTATCGTAACGTATTGGAGATTGGTCCGGGAACGGGTGTGCTCACCAAATATCTGTTACTTCATGATATCAACTTGGTCGCGATGGATCTGGATGCTGATTCCATCATATACCTAAATCACAGTTTCCCTTTGGAACACCCAAAACTTGTTACTAACGAAGAAAAATTTAAGGTAATCGAAGCCGATTTCCTAAAACATGATATGCATCAACTCTTTGGTAATGAACCGTTTGCCATTACCGGTAATTTTCCATACAACATATCAACACAAATTGTTTTTAGACTATTGGAAATGAGGGAACAAATTCCCGAATTTTCAGGTATGTTCCAAAAGGAAGTAGCCCAACGCATCTGCGAAAAAAAGGGCAGTAAAACATATGGCATACTGTCCGTACTGGTACAGGCTTTCTACAATGCCGAATACCTCTTTACCGTACATCCCCAAGTGTTTGACCCACCTCCTAAAGTGCAATCCGGGGTGTTACGGTTAACACGCAGGGAAAATTTCTCCCTTGATTGCGACGAAAAGTTGTTTTATAGAGTGGTAAAAGCGGCATTCAATCAACGAAGAAAGACCATTCGTAACAGTTTAAAAACCTTTGTGCTATCCGATATTCTCATAGAAGATGCTATATTTGACCTTCGTCCAGAGCAATTGTCCGTGGCGGACTTTATTGCCCTGACCAAGAAGATAGCGCATGACACCATTCAAACTTAGCGACGAACTATTAGCTGAGATAGAACAGCTTATCGAAAACCAAAAGGATACCCAATTGTCCTCCCTTTTGGAAGAGGTGCACTATGCGGATGTAGCAGAAATCATCAATGAACTCAATGAGGATGAAGCCACCTATATCATCAAGCTCTTGGAAAGCGACAAGACCTCGGATATTCTTACCGAATTGGACGAAGATATACGAGAGGCTATCTTGGGCAACCTTTCGACCAAAGAGATTGCCGGGGAGCTCGAAGAATTGGATACCGATGATGCCGCCGATATTGTAGCGGAACTCCCTAAAGAAATCGTTCAAGAAGTAATCTCAGAAATAGAGGACAAAGAACACGCCAAGGATATTGTAGACCTGCTACGTTACGATGAGAATTCTGCCGGGGGACTCATGGCCAAAGAGCTGGTGAAAGTACGTGAGAACTGGAACGTACTTACCTGTGTGAAAGAAATGCGGGCACAGGCCGAAAACGTAACACGGGTACACTCCATTTATGTTGTGGATGAAGACGATAAGTTAATGGGGCGACTTTCTCTAAAAGATTTATTAACGACCTCTACCAAAACACATATCAAAGAGGTTTACATACCCAAGGTAGATGCCGTAAACGTGAACGAAAAACCGGAGGAAGTTGCCAAAATAATGTCCAAATACGATTTGGAGGCCATTCCGGTAGTAGACGAAATCGGACGGCTGGTCGGCAGGATTACCATTGATGATATCGTTGACGTTATTCGAGAGGAAGCCGACAAGGATTATCAAATGGCGGCCGGTATTTCCCAAGATGTAGAGGCAGATGACAGCATTTGGGACTTGACCCGTGCCCGATTGCCTTGGCTTATTTTAGGTTTGATCGGTGGGCTCGGAGCAGCTGCGATCATGGGCGGCTTTGAGGAAATGATCGCACAACACGCCATTCTTTTCTTTTTTACCCCACTTATTGCCGCCATGGCAGGGAACGTTGGCGTACAGTCCAGCGCCATCATCGTACAGGGTTTGGCCAATGACGATCTAAAGGGCAGTATCAGTAACCGTCTCATCAAAGAAATGCTGCTGGCCGCCTTAAACGGTATTATTTTGGCAGTGATACTGCTCATGTTCACGTGGTGGTACAAAGATGATTTTTATGTTGCATTGGCCATTGCACTCTCCTTGATCGTAGTTATTGTAGTAGCAGGTATCATAGGTACCTTTATACCCTTGTTTCTTCACAAACGTGGTATAGATCCGGCCATTGCCACGGGCCCTTTTATTACAACTAGCAACGATATTTTCGGGATTCTTATCTATTTCTGGATCGCCAAATTGGTTTTGGGGATATAATAGCCCATAGTATTTCTAAAATTCAATTATCTTTAAAGAGCGTTCCCCAAATGCATGAACTTTTATACAATACCTCCAATGGATACAGAAAAACTTACCGTTCCCATTTTTATTGACGATATAAAAAAATTTACTGATTTTAGGATGACACGTTGCACCTACTTTTCGGTAGAGTCTGACAACCCAATACCTGACTGGGGCCTAAATATAGATGATGAAAACATACCGTTGGTTCTGTTGGGTTTCGAGGGTATTGTTACCAAACCCTTGGGCGAAAAAGCTTTGTTTGGATCGGACAAGGACATCCAAGCCTTTTTTGAACTTATAGAACGTGATGATAACTTTTATATCGACGTCAACGATATTTGGTTTCCCAACTTTCTATTCGGCTATGAGGTGCCCAAGACCAGCGTTGTATTTAGAGTTTCCACGAAGCTTTTTAACCTCGGCTATAGGTTTAGAAACGATAAAATACCTTCGCAAAAATTTATCGCCGCTTGCGGAAACCATTTACCCGAAATCTATTTTTCGCCATTGGAAAATAATGCTTTTGCCCAATGGGAACAGTTGGTCATAGCCGAAGCCAAGGAAATATATCCTAAAAACGAAGCGTTGGCCCTACCTTATTCCGATGACGAGAACCTAAATGCCTAAACCATGAGCACTTTAAAAATAACAGTGATAGATGTTGGCTGGGGAGATTCTATTTTTTTGGAGTTTGTTAATGATCAAGACGACTCGGTATATGGTTTGATAGATTCCAACGACACTGTACAATATCAATCTTCGTTTATTTATTTAAAACGCTTTTTTGAACGTAAAAACATAAAGCTACCGGAAGACAAACCATTGTTTGAATTTATAATGCTTTCCCATGCCCATGCCGATCATGCGCAGGGTCTCAAAAAAATAATGAGGGAATTCGGCACTAAAAATTTCTACTATCCAAAATCATTGGAATGGAAGTCTTTTGCACAACTTATCGGTTATGCCAACCGATCTAAAAATGTAATACACCATCAAGCCATAGACAATACCAAGCAAATGAATAATTTTGGAGATATACCTATAAATATCCTTTGGCCCAATTTTGATACCATCAGCACAAGTAATGAAAACAATAATTCAATTGTGCTCGTGTTAAAACACGGTTCAAATAGCTTTCTTTTGACGGGGGATGCCGAAGGTGAAGTTTGGGAACAGATAGGCCACCAAATCCCAAGCGATACCAAATATTTTAAAGTGCCGCACCACGGTTCGGCCCATGGGACTTTACATAATGGTGGCACACCATGGTTAGATCATTGTCCCAATGATGCTTTTTTACCCATAAGTGCGCATGTAAGGCCTTATGGGCACCCCAACCAAGAAGTGATAACCATATTTGAACACCGAAATTTACCCTATTTTAGGACCGATGACCATCACCATCTTCAAGTGATATCGGACGAAAATAACGTCAAAATGAAATATTCACATATATAGGCATGATACTGGAAAACATAAAAGGAAAACTAGCACAAAGATTAATTGAGCCCTTGGAAGGAACCATGTTGGGCAACCCAACCGTTATAGGGTACGAGAAAAAATTCAAATGGAGTTGGATGGCCACACAAATGAACACTTTCATAGTGGCTACCGATATGCAAGGAAAGCCCGTAACCCCCATTGAACTACAGGAACATTTAAACCAATCTTACGCTTACGCCAAAAAGAACTATACGGGATGGCCCAAAGGGTTACAATCCGGTATCTCGGTAATCTCGATTTTAATTTCGGACAAAGTAGACCCGGAGGCAGCTAGCTATTGTACCCAATTGAAATCGGGCAAAAAATGGGCGGCCATGACGATTCCCATAGTGATAGATTCTTCGACCAAAGAAGTGCATCTTTTTGAAAAAAACCCTATGTGGGGAAGAATTTATTATCCTTATTTTAAGAAACTGATAAAAGAATTGACATGAAGGCCATTAACCTAAAAGATAAACATGCGGCTTTTACAAAACAGTGGCATCCGCACCAAATCGCTACCGTTGATGATATGCAGGTAATTTTGGCAAAGATCAAAGGTGACTTTGTTTGGCATGCACATGAAAACGAAGATGAACTGTTTCAAGTGCTTAAAGGCACGTTATATATGCAGTTCAGGGACCGGACCGAAGTTGTAAAAGAAGGCGAGATCATCGTAGTGCCCAAAGGGATCGAACATTGTCCTAGTACCAAAGACGGCGAAGAAGTACATTTGCTTCTTTTTGAAAAACTAGGCACGGCGCATACCGGGGAGGTTGAGCACGAAATGACCCAAACCGAATA
Organism: Costertonia aggregata; assembly: GCF_013402795.1. GTDB lineage: Bacteria > Bacteroidota > Bacteroidia > Flavobacteriales > Flavobacteriaceae > Costertonia > Costertonia aggregata. The sequence continues at coordinate 1,228,086 of NZ_CP058595.1, forward strand.
CCCTAAAATATAAGGCCCCAAAAATTGAACAAAACTTTTTTAGGGCCTCAAACACTGGTTTTTTTATATCATTGAAATTTAATCACCCGTAAAGCACCCTCACCAGAATTTTCTGAAATGTATATCCTTTTACGAATAGGGTCGGCGGCAATACCATTGGGTCCGTTGAACGATGCGCCTTCCAAGGAGCCATCCACAGTTTCCTGAGTACCGTTCCCGGCAAACACCGTTACCTCCCCAGACATGGAAACCTTGTAAATAACATGTTCGCTAATCGCTGTGGCAAAAACGGAACCTGCAAAATAGGTGATATAGCCTATTACAAAACCTTCAACTACGGTAGGGATTGTGGCCAGTACCTTAATTTCCAAGTTCGGGTTTATCAGAAAAATATCCCCTGTCGCAAAATTACCCACGATGAGATTGCCATGTTTGTCAAAATCGATACCAACACCACCTCTTAACCTTTCATCCTGTACTAAAATACTAACATCGCCGTTAGGTGCTACTTTATGTATGGCGGGAAAATCAAAATTGGATACATAGGCATTGTTATTCCGGTCCAAAACTATACCTGCAGGAAAACCTGGAAGCGTAGCCAAGACCTCACGGCTACCATCGGGGGCAACTTTAAGTACGTCCGCTTGTGTTGTACCCTGTTCCCGTGACAAAAACCGAATATTGTTGACTACATAAATATTACCTTGACGATCCGTTGTATTCCCAAGAGGCGCTACCAGACTATCAACAGCTACCGAAGTCTGCCCCGTAAAAGGGTTGGTTTTCAAAACTGTGGTGCCCGTAAAAGCGGAAAAATTGCTCGCATAAATGTTCCCACTACGATCAACTGAAAGACCATCAGTGGCCTCAAAATTATTCACTAATGTTTCTACCTTGGCTTTTTTTAGGATAGGGCCACCGCCATGGGGAAGTTTGTCGCATGAAATCATGATGAGCAGTGAAATGACCAATAAACTGAAGTTTATACTTTTAATCGGACTGTGAAATTTGATTGTTTTCATAAGGGTTGTTTTTTAAGTTTCCCAAGAATACGCAATCAATCACGTACCAATCGACCGTTTGTATGCAATCAAACCGATTGTTCGCTCAATCTTTTAATATAATTACTGGGTGTTTCTTTCCATACAGATTTGAAAGCCTTGTTGAAAGTAGATTTTGAATTAAAACCAACTTCCATAGAGAGAGACAGTAGCGTATGCCTTTTATGCTCTTCGTTTTTAATCTTTTCGGTAAACGCATCTACCCGAAACCTGTTCACATAATCATAAAAAGTAGTACCGTATACATTGTTCAGCAACCATGAAAGGTTATTGGTAGATGTATCGAGTTTATCGGCGAGATGTACTAACGTGAGTGCATTGTGCAGATACACTTTATCAATTTTCATCAAGGTTTCCAATTTACGTTTCAACTGTGTTATTTCATCTTTCTGAAGTCTATTCTTCATTGCCGTACCCGCTTTTTCTTCTGGCAAACGGATTCTGAAGATTTCCGGTTGTCTTAAGGCGTAATAGCCGATACAGTATATAAGAATGGGGATCCCCACCCAAATCATATTATAGTTTAGATAAGTAATGGTATATCCAAAAAAATAAACACCCGCAAAAATGAATACCCATAACAACAGGATTATAGCGATTAGACAGACTATCACTTTTATGAAAGACAAGGATACCTGATGAAAAGACAATTGATGTTTTTGATTGCGCTCAAAATCGATGATCAGTTTTATGCATAAAAACCAATAATACAAGTTTGAGCATAGGGCCATTGCCTCAGCTATGAAAAACACTGTATTAAAATATCCCGAAGTGTACAGACCCTTAAACTCGGTTTCGGAATAATGGCATAAATACAAAAGATAAAAAAGATACAGAATAGCAGGTACAAAGTGTACAATCCCCAATTTAAAACTTTGTGCATTATGTAGCAATAGCCGTTTAACGTATAGGTAGCCCAAGGGTCCAAAAATAAAAATCAGTGATTCTCCCAAAATAAAGCATTGGAACACCCATACTTCTTGTGCTTTGTACATACCCAATTTAGAGACGAGCAGCACACTGGCCATTCCCAATTGTATGGCCATAACGGTATTGGCCTTCGTGTTTTTTTGGTGTACTATGGGCAGTGTAACAGCCAAAAAAACACCTTGTGCTATTCCTAAAAGCAAGAGAATATCAGTAAGAGTAAAGGTGGCCATATCCCAAAATAATATTGGTAAATTTAACTTTTTAATGCGTATGGTTTCGACCGTTGGTATACAGCAGTACCCAAAAATCGCATTGGTGTGGTTATATTGAATTAATTGTATATTTTAAAGAAGTTGTACCTTATACCGAGAGTTTTTTATGAAAATATTGCATGTAGATACCAATCATCCGCTTATTATAGCACAATTTAACGCTTTGGGGTTTCATAATGATGAGGATTATACTTCCCAAAAACACGAAATCGAAAATAAAATTCATGCCTATGATGGGCTTATCATCCGCAGTAGGTTTACCATAGATGCAAACTTTATCGATAAAGCAACGAACCTGAAATTTATTGGCCGTTTGGGTGCAGGATTGGAAAACATAGATGTAAAATATGCCAAATCCAAAGGTGTTTTTTTAGCGGCGGCCCCAGAAGGAAATAGAAATGCCGTAGGGGAACATGCCCTTGGTATGCTTTTGTCCCTTTTTAATAAGTTGAACAAAGCCGATTATGAGGTTAAAAACGGCACATGGGACCGTGAAGGAAACCGTGGCGTGGAGTTGGAAGGTAAGGTCGTCGGGATTATCGGTTATGGTAACATGGGCAAGGCCTTTGCCAAAAAATTAAAGGGTTTTGATGTAGAAGAGGTCATTTGTTACGATATCAAAGGTGGTGTGGAAGACGACAATGCACGCCAGGTGGGTATCATGGAATTACACCAAAAAACCGATGTACTCAGCCTTCACGTACCCCAGACCGAAACCACGATGCATATGATAAATACAGCGTTTTTAGAAAAATTCCATAAACCAATTTGGCTGTTAAATACGGCCCGTGGTAAATGTGTCGTTACCAAGGACTTGGTCTCTGCATTACAATCCGGAAAAATTTTAGGTGCCGGATTGGATGTTCTGGAATACGAAAAATCATCTTTTGAAGATATGTTCTCAAAGGATAAATTGCCCCAAGCTTTTACCTATTTGATTCAAGCCGAAAATGTGATCTTATCACCACATGTAGCAGGTTGGACGGTGGAAAGCAAAGAAAAATTGGCCCAGACCATTGTAGATAAAATCAAAGAAAGGTTTTGTAAATAAATCATAAAAATTTAAACATATGAAACTAGGTGCATTTTCAATTAGTCTTAATGTCAAGGATATTAGGGTGTCCAAAGAATTCTACGAAAAATTGGGGTTTACGGTATTTCATGGCGACATAGAACAAAACTGGCTTATCCTTAAAAACGAAACCTCGACCATAGGATTGTTTCAAGGCATGTTCGAAAAAAACATATTGACATTCAACCCTGGTTGGGACAATAATGCCAACACGCTAGATACTTTTACCGATGTGAGGGATATTCAAGACCATCTTAAAGAAAAAGGCTTGACATTGATCAGCGAAGTGGAAAAAAATAGTTCCGGACCGGCTAGTCTAACTGTGGTGGATCCTGACGGAAACCCAATATTGATAGACCAACACGTGTAAGAATGAACTACAAGGCGAATTCCCCAGAAGATTATATCAATCAATTGCCGAGCGAGCGACAAAACGTTATTTCCAAAATAAGGGAAACCATTATTAAGAATTTACCAAAAGGGTTTCAAGAACAAATGAGCTACGGTATGTTGGGTTATGTGGTTCCCCATTCCATTTATCCACCTGGCTATCATTGTGATACAAAACTTCCGTTGCCATTTATCAATTTGGCCTCGCAAAAGAACTTTATTGCATTGTACCATTCGGGGATATACGCAGATGAAAATCTTTTGGATTGGTTCGTTTCTGAATATCCGAAATACTGCAAACGCAAATTGAATATGGGAAAGAGTTGTGTGCGCTTTAAATATATGGACGATGTCCCTTATGCTTTAATTGCGGAATTGTGTGAAAAGATGACCGTAAAAGAATGGATTGCCCTATACGAGAAGAATATCAAAAAAAGTTGAAAATCGTGGTGCGCATTTGGTTGGATTTTAGAATCCGAAACCAATAAACCAGAACTTTGGCAACCAAATGACAAAGCTTTTCTCTAATATTGAAATATTTGCTACTTTTAAGCTCATAAACAACCAATAAAAAAACAACATGTCAGAAGAGAATAAGGAAAACTTAGGTGATAAGGCAGAAGATGCCGCAAAAGATTTTGGACAAGAAGCGAAAAAAACCGCAAACGAATTCAGTGACGGTTTAAACAATGCCGTTGGTGGGGGCGACAATAAAAAAATATTGGCAGGCATTTTAGGTATAGTCCTAGGTTCCCTTGGGGTTCACAAATTTATCTTGGGATATCAAAAAGAAGGAATTATCATGGCAGCGATAACCCTTGTAGGTTATGCCACTACCTGTATCGTTATAGGTGCTTTCTTTTGTTGGATACCGGGCTTGATTGGTTTGATAGAAGGTATCATTTATCTGACCAAGTCAGATGAAGAATTCTACAACACCTATCAAGTAGGTAAAAAACCTTGGTTCTAAAACAGTAAAAGCCATTGCGAATATCGTCATGGCTTTTTTATTACCGATTATTATCGTAATATTGCAATATAACATTTTAAATGTTTGCACATGGGAGCCTCAAAAACCGAAATATTTACCATTCCCCAAAATGCTTTGGCACAGGTCGCCAAAGTTCTGGCCCACCCGGCTCGGGTCGCAATTTTACAGTACATAAGCCGTCAGGAAAACTGTATCTGTAATGATTTGGTAGATGTAATCGGGCTTTCACAGCCGACCATATCACAACACTTAAACGAAATCAAGAAAATAGGCCTTCTAAAGGGTACTTTTGAAGGTAAAAATCTATGTTATTGTATCAACGCCGAAAAATGGGAAGAGCTGCAACAACTGTTTCATGCTTTTTTTGGAAAAATAAATCAAAACTGTTGCTAAATCATATACTATGAAAACTAAAGAATTTCTTTCTATTCTAGAAGAGCACTCTGGCAAGAACCTTCTTTTTGAATATAAGACCGACTGCCTCGTAGGTGCCAATTATCATATCACAGAAGTTAAAAACGTTACCGTTGATGCTGTTGACTGTGGTGCCGGGACCGATTTTTGGAAAGAAACCGTGATTCAACTATGGGAGAGCCCTACCGAGAAAGATAAAAAAGAATACATGACGGCATATAAGGCATTGGCTATCTTAAATAAAGTGGACGCCATAAAAACCATGGACAGAAATGCCGTGGTGAGATTTGAATATAGCAATCCTAAATTTCACACGGCCCAACTTTTTGTTGATGATCTTAAACTAAACCAAAACAATATTTTGATCAGACTAAGCGCTGAACCCACCGACTGTAAAGCCAAGGATACTTGTGGAGTTCCAGAAACAGCTGTCCAAGAGGCGGGCAGTTGTGCTCCAGAAAGCGGTTGTTGCTAATTGGTATCGAATCAAAATCTAGATACACTTTTTCAAACCGATTTAAAATGACCATCAGGAGCATGACCAAAGGAGACTGGTCCAAAATAGCTGAGATTTATAAAGAGGGGATACTTACCGGCTTTGCCACTTTTGAGACTACTGTTCCCACCTTTGCAGATTGGGATTCGGCCCATATGAATTCCTGTAGACTTGTGGCGACCGATGAAAATCAAAAAGTCGTAGGTTGGGCCGCTTTATCGCCTGTTTCAAGTAGGTGCGTATACGGTGGCGTTGCAGAAGTGAGTGTATATGTCGCAAAAAACAGTCGGGGAAAAAGTATAGGTAAACTATTGATGCAGCAGCTTATATCGGAAAGCGAAAAAGAAGGACTTTGGACGCTACAATCCGGAATTTTTCCCGAAAATGAAGGAAGTATCCTGCTACACAAAAAAATGGGGTTCCGTTATATAGGGAAACGGGAACGTGTAGGTAAATTACACGGGGAATGGAAAGATAATCTCCTTTTTGAAAGAAGAAGCAAAATCATAGGTGTGTAAAAATTATGGAAAACGAAAAACCACAAGTGTTCCCAGAGATAGAAACCACGATACAATCGCTAAACATCAAGGATATTGCAACCGATAGAAAAAAAACATTGCAACCGCTTGTTGAATTCTTGCAGACCAAAATTCTAAACAAGTCCCATATTGACCTTAATTTTATCTGTACCCATAATTCCCGTAGGAGCCATTTATCACAAGTATGGGGCCAAACCTTGGCCTTTTATACCGGTATAAAAAATATATCGTGCTATTCCGGAGGTACCGAAGCTACGGCGCTATTTCCAGTCGCAGCGGAAACCTTAAAAAATCTGGGGTTTAAAATCAGAAAGCTTTCGGAAGAAAAGAATCCTGTTTATAGTATTAAGTATGCCAAAAATGTACATCCTATCATAGGTTTTTCCAAAACGTACGATGATGATTTTAATCCCAAATCCGGTTTTGGAGCCATTATGACCTGTTCGCAAGCTGATGAAGGTTGCCCATTTGTTGCAGGTGCGGAAAAAAGATTTCCGATTACGTATGAAGATCCCAAGGCATTTGACAACACACCGTACCAAGCTAAAAAATATGAGGAAAGATGCCTTCAAATAGCAACGGAGCTCTACTATGTTTTTACGAAGGCTATGGCGTAAATCAGTTTTCTTTGATAGTTGTCTCTGCCAGTTTACGTTCCAATTCTGCTTGAAATTCTTCCATGACCGGTTTTACGGTACTTTCGGGCAAATCCGCAATTTTAATGTACATGAGGCCGTCTACCGAATTATTGAACAGCGGGTCTACGTTGAAAGCAACCACTTTGGCGTTTTGTTTGATATATTTTTTTATAAGCACGGGGAGCCTTAAATCGCCCGGCTCTACCTCGTTTATCAATTTATCGAATTTATTGAGATCGGCTTCGGTCTCATCAAAAACAAATTCTTTGTCGGCATCGGTCAGTTTTACCTTAAATTCTTTTTTTGGACGAATATACTGCGCCACATAAGGGTCCCAGTAGTTACTTTTCATAAACTCAATCATCAATGATTTTGAAAAGTTGGAAAACTGGTTGCTGATGCTAACGCCCCCTATCAGATATTTGTGCTCTGGGTGTCGCAATGTCGTATGTACGATACCTTTCCATAACAAAAATAAAGGCATGGGTTTCTGTTGATATTCTTTAACGATGTAAGCCCTGCCCATTTCTATGGATTTCTGCATCATACCGTATAACTCGGGTTCCAATCTGAACAAATCTTGAAGATAAAAACCATCAATACCGTAAGCGGCAAAAATTTCGGAACCCATACCCATGCGGTATGCCCCCACGATTAGTTTCTCGGTATCGTCCCACAGGAATAAATGATGGTAATAAGAATCAAACTTATCCAAATCGATGGATTTGTTGGTGCCTTCACCAATTGCCCGGAAGGTTACCTCACGCTGTCTTCCTATTTCTTTTATGATAAAAGGCATGTCTTTTTCCTGCGCCAAAAAAACCTCGTAATTTTTACTTTGGAGCAGGCGACAATCCTTTTCCCTTAATTTTTCTATTTCGCCCTCAATGACTTCGGTTCGTATGGCGGTAGCGATCTTTCTGGGGGCCTTGGGGATTTTTAAAGTGCTTGGCACCTTATCGATCAAACGTCCTTTTTCATAGGCATTTGCCAAAATATAGGTTTTCTTGCGTAGGAGTTCGGTGAATTCCTCCATAGATTTTTGTTCTTTTTGTGACTGAACCGTGATAGGTTGCCCTATTCTTACCTTTATGGGCCTGTTTTTTTGGGAATATACTTCGGACGGCAACTTTGCGGTTCTAAAAACATCACTTAGTTTAGAAAGCTTGTAAAAAAAGTTACTGTTTTTGGCGTGAAAATAAATGGGTACCACTGGTACTTCGGCTTTTCGTATCAATTTAAGGGCTGCTTCTTCCCAAGGTTTATCAACGATAAGTTTGCCATCTTTGTACGTTGACACCTCCCCTGCAGGAAAAATTCCCAAGGGATGCCCAGCACGTATATGCCCTATCGCGCTTTTGAACCCGGCAATACTGCTTTTGGCATCTTTATGGTTTTCGAACGGATTTACGGGCAGGATGTAAGGTTCCATAGGTTGAATACGGTGGAGCAAAAAATTTGCGATAATCTTAAAATCCGGCCTTAGGGAAACCAATAATTTCAGTAACAACACGCCATCGATACCGCCTAAAGGGTGATTGGATATCGTGATAAAAGATCCTGATTTGGGCAGCCGTTTAAAGTCATCTTCAGGAATTTCAAAATCGATTTCATAATGCTCTAAAATAGCATTTAAAAAATCAATCTTTTCCAAGTGTTTATGATTGTCGTAAAATCTGTTTATGCTGGATATTCGGGTAATTTTCATGAGTATCCATCCCATGAAAGTTCCCAAAAAGCCATATTTATCCAAGTGAATTGCTTTGGCTACCTCTTTTGCGGTAACTAAACCCATAGTCCAAGAATTAGATAACCGCTAATATAGAAAAAACACTAGAGGAGAGCCGCTTTTTAACATATCAAGTTAAATAAAGACAGCCCGCTATTTAACCACCAATTGCACTACTTTTTTTCCTCTTTGTTCCAAAAGCACTTCATAACCGTTCTGGAGGGAAGCTATGGCATCCTCATTGAAATGGCGGATGGTGTATAGCGAAACACCTTCATGATGGGTAACTTTAAACTTCCCTTTTAAGATATTGAGCAATTCTTGAAGCCCGCCAAATCTATTGTCCAAGCAAACCGAGAAGCTGATGGCCGAATTCTGTATCAAATCCACCTTCATTTTATAATCATGGAACAGCTTAAAAATCTCACTGATACTATCTTCGACAATGAATGAAAAATCCAAAGAGGACAACTTCATCAAAACCTGATTCTTTTTAACGATAAAACACGGGGTTTCCGGTTCTATCCCTACCCCTTTACCTACGGTAGTACCCTCGTTTTTGGGGTTTTTGAACGATTTTACAAGTAACGGAATTTCTTTTCGCTGTAAAGGCTGTAAGGTTTTCGGGTGTATTACCGATGCACCGTAAAAAGCCAGCTCAATGGCTTCACGATAAGAAATAGTGTTCAATAACCGGGTTTCCTTAAAGTACCTGGGGTCTGCGTTCAATACGCCTGGAACATCTTTCCAAATAGTGACCGAATTGGCGTTGAGACAGTACGCTAAAATTGCGGCTGTGTAATCCGAACCTTCACGACCCAATGTGGTGGTAAAGTTATTGTCATCGCTCCCTAAAAACCCTTGGGTAACATTAAGTTTGTTACGGTCCAAACCTTGGTTTACATTTTCTTGGGTCTTTTCCCAATGTATCGTTGTATCACGATAAACAGCATCGGTCTTGATAAAATCCCGAACATCTAACCAATTGTTCTGAATACCGATTTCATTTAAATAGCCGCTTATGATCGTTGTAGAAATCAATTCCCCATAACCCACCACCTGATCGTAAACAAAATTATATTTAGGTGATTTGTTCCAAGCCAAAAAACCTTGTACTTCATCAAAAAGGGACTTTACTTTTGAATAGATAGGATGTTTGGCATCTAGGAACAAACCTGCTACGATATCGTTGTGATAATCGATTACATCTTGAAACGCACTACGAAGCTTTACTTTCTCCTCAAAATATACGTTCACGATGGTTTCCATGGCGTTTGTGGTCTTGCCCATGGCCGAGACGACCAACAAGGTGTTTTCGTGACCGGTCTCTTTTAAAACATTTACCAAATTTTTTACCCCTTTGGCATCTTTGACCGATGCACCGCCGAATTTAAAAATCCTCATATATCAATATAATTTCTTGTCATTCACATTTCCCAAAACAGAAAATCCACAACTTACATATTTTTCAAATAATTCTCTATCCCCTTTTCATCTAATTGTACTACGTCCCAATCCCGCATAACGTTGGCTCCTTTACTTTGATAGAACGCAATGGCGGGTTCGTTCCAGTCCAACACCTCCCAACTTATTCGTTTTACGCCCAACTTATGACCATACTCGACAACTTTGTTCAACAGTGCCGTTCCCAGTCCGCTACCTCGCATCTGTTCAGTAACGATCAAATCTTCTAGGTGAAGTACAGGCCCTTTCCAAGTTGAATAGCGTTGGTATACCAATGCCATACCCGTAAGGTTTGAGTTTGTTTCTGCAACAAAACAATGAAATAGTTTTGTATCGCCAAATGCATCGCGTTGTAAATCCGCAGCCGTTACCTCAACGGCGTTTTCCTGTTTCTCAAATTCGGCCAGCTCTTGAATAAGTCCCAAAACTTGGGTCATATCTTTTTTTTGGACTTCCCTTATTGTATATCCCATAATTGTTACAAATAAAACACAAAGTTATAAATTTAAAAAATGAAACTATTACGAAAACGATATAGTTTCACAAAATACCCGATATTTGTATGCAAATAAAACACGACCAATGACTAAGAAAAACCAAACTCTTGGTGAGTTTATTATAGAAAATCAAGATTCCTTTCAGTACTCTTCCGGGGAGCTGTCCAAACTGATCAATGCTATTCGTCTTGCGGCAAAAGTTGTCAACCACGAAGTTAACAAAGCAGGTTTGGTAGATATTTTAGGCGATGCAGGGGACACGAACATACAGGGTGAGGAGCAAAAAAAATTAGATGTATTTGCCAACGAAAAATTTATTTCGACCTTAAAGAACAGGGAGATAGTCTGCGGTATCGCATCCGAGGAAGAGGATAGTTTTATTACCATAAACAGCAGTGATAACCAACATCAAAATAAATACGTTGTTCTTATAGATCCTTTGGATGGTTCATCCAATGTTGACGTAAATGTATCTGTAGGGACCATTTTTTCGATTTACAGAAGGGTTACCCCGGTCGGCACGCCTGTTACCCTAGAAGATTTTTTACAACCCGGAAACAAGCAAGTAGCTGCGGGCTACGTGGTTTACGGCACTTCAACCATGTTGGTATATACTACTGGTGACGGAGTGAACGGTTTTACCTTAAACCCGGCCTTAGGCACTTTTTACCTATCCCATCCCAATATGCAGTTTCCGGAAACGGGAAAGATATATTCGGTAAATGAAGGAAATTATGTGCATTTTCATCAAGGCGTAAAAGACTATATCAAATATTGTCAGGAAGAAGAGGGCGACAGACCGTATACCTCAAGATATATTGGCTCGCTAGTATCCGATTTTCACAGAAACATGATAAAGGGCGGTATTTACATGTACCCCAAAAGTAGTGTTACCGAAAGTGGAAAACTACGCTTGCTCTATGAATGCAACCCCATGGCATTTATAGCCGAACAGGCCAACGGTATAGCCATTGGCGGGAAAACACGTATTATGGATATTGAACCTACAGAACTGCACCAACGTGTACCCTTTTTCTGTGGTAGCCGAAAAATGGTCGAAAAACTTCAGGAATTTTTGGATAAATACCATTAAAAAATGAGCCAAAACTCACTTTTCAAGTAAAGGAATAATCTCTCTTTTTACCTGTTCATTTTCTTGATTTCCTCTGAAAACTCATCTACATCAACACCACTATCTACCAATTTCAATGCCTTATCCACTACATAGGTAACGTTTTCGGAAGAAAACCCAAGTCCAATGCCCAAGCGTTCCAACATTGGGGTTTGTTTTTCCCCTAAATGATGGTCGGCGTAGACCATGCGTGCCAAATCATACAAACGCTCCAAGCGTTCGTCGTAGTTTCTTGGTGGATTTATAGGGTGGGTCATATAATCTTTCAAAATTTCCTTATAATCGTTATCGGATATATCCAGCCTTCTGGCCAACCTGTCAATAAAGGCCCTTTCTTCATCGGTTATTATCCCATCGCTCATGGCAACCCTAACGATTGCGGCAAAATGGTCTTGATTTCTTTTTTGAAATCCACTATCAAATAAATCTGAAATCGACATGCTCTTGTATTTTAGAAGAGCAAATATAATTTTTTTAGAAGTCAAAATTTAAATTGAATGCAACTTTGTTTTACCCCCAAATTTGTAACTTTCACATGCTATGAAGAAACCGCTTCTTGAATTTACCCCTAAAGGTATTTATTGTGATGCCGCAAAAGTATATTTAGATCCTTGGAAACCTGTTGACAAGGCCATAATTTCCCATGGCCATGCGGACCATAGCCGCTGGGGGCATCAGCAATACATTACCCATCACAGGAATGTCCCCATAATTTCGCATAGGTTGGGAGAAATAAACGTTACAGGTAAAGGGTGGGGCGAAACGTTCAGCATCAACAATGTAAAATTCAGTTTACATCCTGCAGGGCATATTATCGGGTCGTCCCAAATTCGGGTAGAGCACAAAGGTGAAGTTTGGGTATTTACCGGTGATTACAAAACAGAGAACGACGGAATTTCAACTCCTTACGAACCCATTAAATGCCATACCTTCATTACCGAATGTACTTTTGGCCTACCCGCTTTTAAATGGATTCCCCAAAAGGAGGTATTGCAAAATATAAATCAGTGGTGGTCCCAGAACAAAGCCGAAGGAAAAACCTCTATCTTATTCGGTTATAGTTTGGGAAAAGCACAACGCCTTTTAAAATATTTAAACACGGATATCGGAAAAATATATACTCACGGTGCCATTGAAAACATGACCAAAGTATTACGGCCTCTAGTTGATTTTCCGGAAACTACCCTAATAACCAGGGACACTAAAAAGGAAGAGCTTCTAGGAAATATAGTGCTCGCACCACCAAGTGCCCATGGTTCTACTTGGATACGTAAAATGGTACCCTACGTAACGGCATCTGCTAGTGGATGGATGACCTTCCGTGGAGCGCGAAGAAGAAGGGCGATTGACAAAGGCTTTGTACTCAGTGATCATTGTGATTGGCAGGGCCTCTTGAAGAGTATTGAAGCTAGTGGAGCGGAAAAAATAATCTGCACCCATGGTTACACCGAAATTTTTTCACGTTACCTGAGAGAACAGGGCTATGATGCACGAACGGAGGAAACACAATATGGCGAGGAAGAGAACGAGACCATAGTCCTAAAAGAAAAAATTGAAGCATGAGAGATTTTGCCCAGCTCATAAAAACGCTCGACAGTACCAACAAGACCAACCTAAAAGTACAGGCACTGGCCGATTATTTTCAAAAAGCCGGCGACAAGGATAAGGTTTGGACAATAGCGATTCTTTCCCACCGTAGACCTCCTAGACCCGTAAATACGACTTTATTGAGGGAATGGGCTTCTGATTTGGCCAATATTCCGCTTTGGCTTTTTGAGGAAAGCTATCACATTGTAGGTGATTTGGCGGAGACTATCGCACTGGTCATCCCCTCCTCATCAAAATCCACTGAAAAAAGTCTGACCCAATTTCTTGAGGAAATGATCGCACTCAAAAAGAAGGAAGACACTGATAAAAAAGCCTATCTCTATGAAAATTGGAAAGTCTTGGATTATTATGAGCGTTTCGTGTTCACAAAATTGATTACCGGTGGGTTCCGTATTGGGGTTAGCCAAAAATTAATGACCCGGGCCCTATCCAAAGCCACTGAAATAGACGAAGATGTTTTGGCTTATAAACTAATGGGCAATTGGGACCCTAACAAAATATCTTTCCAAGACTTGGTCCTAGAGCAAAACGAAAGTGATTACCTCTCCAAACCCTATCCCTTTTATTTGGCCTACGCTATCGAGGGTGAGGCCCAAGATCTGGGGGATGTTACCGCTTGGTCCGTTGAACATAAATGGGACGGTATTCGCTCACAGGTAATTCTAAGAAACGATGAGCTTTTTGTTTGGAGCCGTGGCGAGGAGTTGGTCACCGATAAATATCCGGAGTTTGAAAAATTTATAGGAATCGTACCCAACGGCACGGTCATCGACGGCGAGATACTACCCTACCCTAATGGGGAAATAGGCACTTTTAACGATTTACAAACACGCATTGGTCGTAAAACGGTATCAAATGCCTTATTGAAAAAAGTTCCCGTAATTCTCAAAGCTTATGACATCTTGGAATGGGAAGGCAAAGACATTAGAAACATGCCCTTTACGGAGCGGAGGAAAATAGTAAACGGTTTGATGCAACAATGTCACCTTGAACAGTCATCCCAAGCGGAGCCAAGGGGAAAAAAAGAAGACTCAAAGATTAATTTCCCACGCTCGTTCGAAATGACAAAAATGGAACATATTCCATTGCATCTCTCCCAAACCATGCACTTTGATTCATGGGAAGAAGTAGCCAAAGAGCGTGAACGGGCAAGGGAGGTTCGCAGTGAAGGATTAATGCTAAAACGAAAAGATTCTCCCTATTTAGTGGGTAGAAAAAAAGGCGATTGGTGGAAATGGAAAGTAGACCCCTTAACGATTGATGCTGTTCTCACTTATGCCATGCGCGGCCATGGCAGGCGCAGTAATCTCTTTACCGATTATACTTTTGCCCTTTGGGATAAAAATGACAAAGCCGAAAAAGAGCTGGTCACTTTCGCCAAGGCCTATTCCGGGCTTACCGATGCCGAATTTCGCAAAGTGGATGCATGGATCAAAAAAAATACCTTGGAACGTTTTGGACCGGTACGTTCCGTTACACCGCATCACGTTTTTGAAATCGCCTTTGAGGGCATCGCTTTGTCCAAACGCCATAAAAGTGGTGTTGCTACCCGTTTTCCACGTATTTTACGATGGCGTCAGGATAAAAAGATTGAAGAGGCGAATACGCTCGAAGACTTAAAAGCACTAATTCCGAACAGTAACGAATCGTAAGTTTGTACAATGTCATTTAGAAATATATTAATAGTGAAATATCAAAATCCTTTAGATTTCCCACATTCGTTCGAAATGACTTTTGATTGACAGATATGAATCGTGATCAACTTTTCAACATAGCCCAAAACTGGTTCCAAGAACAAAACTGGAAGCCGTTCAAATTCCAAAAAGATACTTGGAAGGCATTCCTGCAGGGCAAAAACGGATTGCTGAACGCCCCAACCGGTAGCGGAAAAACCTATGCACTTTGGTTTCCTATTGTTTTGAACTACATCAAACAAAATCCAGACTATAAATCAAAACACCCTAAGGGGCTAAAAGCAGTTTGGATTACACCTCTACGGGCTTTGTCACAAGAAATAAAGCAATCGGCGGAAAGAGTAACCTCAGATTTGGAAACCCAGATGACCGTGGGCATACGCACTGGTGACACTACGACCAAAGAACGTTCACGACAAAAAACGTCGATGCCCGACTTATTGATCACTACTCCGGAGAGCCTTCAATTATTACTTTCTTCCAAAGGATACGATAAGGTGTTCAAAGATTGTTCGGCCATTGTAATTGATGAGTGGCACGAACTTTTGGGAACCAAACGTGGCGTACAAATGGAACTGGGGCTATCCCGACTCAAAACTATCTGCAAAGACCTTCGTATTTGGGGAATTTCCGCTACTATCGGTAATTTGGAACAAGCCAGGGAAGTTTTATTGGGACCTACTAGCGATGCTTTCAACAATTCGGTGTTGATAAAGGCAAAACTGGACAAAAAGATAACCGTCAAGAGCATCATCCCTAAGAAAATGGAGACTTTTCCTTGGCGCGGGCACTTAGGTCTTCACCTACTTGAGGATGTGGTCCCGATCATCAATAACAGCAAGACCACACTACTTTTTACCAATACTAGAAGCCAGTGCGAAATATGGTTTCAAAAAATTTTGGAAAAGTACCCCGAATATGCCGGTGAAATGGCCATGCACCATGGCAGCGTGAACAAGGAAACCAGACTCTGGGTAGAGCAGGCCATCCGCAATGAAAGCCTAAAAGCCGTGGTTTGTACCTCCAGTCTAGATCTAGGTGTAGATTTTGCCCCGGTAGAGACCGTAGTGCAAATAGGTGGCCCCAAGGGCGTAGCCCGATTTCTGCAACGCGCGGGAAGAAGCGGTCATAGACCCGGTAGGGAAAGTGTGATTCATTTTTTGCCCACCCACGCCATGGAATTGATTGAAGCTTCTGCCATGCAAGAAGCGGTACGCAATGCCGCAGTAGAAGATAGGATACCGTATCTGAACAGTTACGATGTATTGCTTCAATATTTGACCACATTGGCCGTTTCGGACGGGTTTTATCCCAATGAGATATATCCAGAAATAAAACAGACCTTTTGTTACCAGACCCTATCAAAAGAGCAATGGCAATGGCTATTGAACTTTTTGGTCATGGGGAGCCAAAGCCTACAATCTTATGACGAATACAAAAAGGTAGAAGTAGAGTCGGATGGAAAATTCAAGGTGAACAATCTAGGCATTGCAATGCGGCATCGTTTTCAAATCGGAACCATTGTAGGTGATGCATCTATTGCGGTACGCTACCAAAAAGGAGGATATATTGGATCGATTGAAGAATATTTTATCTCGAAATTGACCCCGGGCGATGTGTTCACCTTTGCGGGAAGAAACTTGGAATTTATTCGAGTAAAAGGCATGCAGGCCCATGTTCGCAATTCAAACAAGCGTACCAATAAAGTACCTAGTTGGATGGGCGGTAGATTGAGTTTCTCGGCACAAATGTCAGAGTTGTTGCGGCAAGAACTCTATACGGCCCAATTGCCCAAAAAAGAACAGTCCAAAGAGATACAATCTCTAGGGCCAATGTTTGCAAAACAACGCGAAGAAAGTATAGTCCCCAATCCTGATGAGTTCTTGATCGAAACTTTTAAGACACGGGACGGTCACCATCACATCTTTTATCCGTTCGAAGGTCGTGGCGTGCATGAGGCCATGAGTAGCCTATTGGCATATCGTATAAGCCTATTGTCGCCTATTACCTGTTCCTTGGCATATAATGATTATGGTTTTGAGTTATTGTCCGATAAACAAATTGATATACAACAAGTACTGGACAATAATTTGTTCACTAGCGAATACATGTTGAGTGATTTGCAAAAAAGCTTGAACTCTAACGAAATGGCCCGTCGAAAATTTCGTGATATCGCCGTTATCAGTGGTATGGTTTTTACGGGCTATCCCGATAAGGGCACCAAAATGAAACATTTGCAAAGCAGCTCACAGTTATTGTTTGATGTATTTAAGGACTTTGAAGCCGATAATCTATTATACCAACAAGCCTATACCGAAACTTTTGAGCACCAATTGGAAGAGGGGCGATTACGCTTGGCTCTGGAACGCATTAACGATCAGAACATCATTTGGAAAGCCTGTCAAAAACCGACCCCGTTTTCATTCCCGATAATTACGGATAGGCTACGCGAAAAATTATCCAATGAAAAATTGGCCGATAGAATAAAGCGGATGACCGCTATTTTGATGAAAAAATAGATGATTTAAAGCATGACCCGATCCATACAAATAAACGACCAAAACTTCACCATGCATCCTTCCCGAGTGCTCTTTTGGGAAGAAAAATCAATGGTATTGATCAGCGATGTACATTTGGGAAAAGTATCGCATTTCAGAAAATTCGGGGCTGCAGTACCACAACAGGCCGTTCAAAAAAATTTTGATATGCTCAATGAGGTCGTCGATTTTTTCAATCCAAAATCGATAGTTTTCATGGGCGACCTGTTTCATTCCTCTTTAAACAACGAATGGCAACTTTTTGAAGGCTGGGTCAAAAAGCAAAGCGCAACGTTAGTTTTGGTTGCAGGAAACCACGATATCATTGCCCCTTCAAAATATGAGGATGTGAACATAAAGGTAGTGTCCGAAATTCAGTTAGATGGGTATTTGTTCACGCACCATCCGGAGAAACGTGAAGGATTTTTCAACTTTTCCGGTCACATACACCCCGCCATCAAATTAACAGGATTGGGAAGGCAATCGGTACGGTTACCCTGCTTTTTCAAATCCCAAAACCAGTTGATCTTACCTGCATTTGGAGAATTTACAGGAACATATACGGTAACTCCGCAAAAAGGCAATGAGGTATTTGCCGTATTGGGAGATGCCATAATCGCAGTTCCTTTGAGGGAAAGAAAAAACAACGGGCCTACTTCAAAATAGGAAATGAAAATACGTTTAGCGTTAAGACCATAATTAAGTAAGCTATACTTTTACGAAAACATCGTATGAAAAAAACCCTGTCCGTTATAAATGTATTGTCCGTGCTATTGGTTATTGTAGTGAATTACCTGTCGCAAACCATGCGCTGGAACAATACGACCATAGGGGAAATCAGCAATACGTACAGCAATTTATTCACACCAGCGAGTTATGCGTTCGCAATTTGGGGCATCATATTTTTGAGCCTATTGGCCTACGGTATCTTTCAGGTACGCCGTGCTTTTTTTAGTGGTAAAAAAAGTAAGTTTATTGGGCAAACGGGATATTGGTTTACCATTGCCAACGTTCTAAATGCGACTTGGGTAATCACTTTTGTTTATGATTATACAGGATTATCGGTACTCATTATGTTGGGCATACTTTTTTCGCTCATCAAGATTGTTTTGAATACCAATATGGAACGCTGGGATGCACCTATTGAAGTTATCGCTCTGGTATGGTGGCCCATCTGCCTCTATAGTGGTTGGATTTCAGTAGCTACAATAGCCAATATTGCCGCATATTTGACCAAATTGGGCTGGAATGGCGGAGTCTTATCGGAAATAAACTGGACGATTCTCATGATCGCAATTGCTACGCTACTGAATATTTTTATGATTTGGAAACGTTGTATGCGAGAGTTTGCCGCCGTTGGGGTTTGGGCATTATTCGCCATTTATGTTCGCCACCAAAATAGCTTGGAAAGCATTGCTTACATAGCGTTAGCGGCAAGTATCTTTGTATTGGTCAATATTGGTATTCATGGGTTTATGAATAGAAAAACGAATCCATTTATCAAACTTCAGGAAAGAATAAAAGAGTGAAAGCAATCGCCTTACACATCAATATTTTAGATGCTTATATACCGTAACTTTTTGGACAGCATCGTATCTTTGCATTTTTAAATTGTAACTGTTGCCGCATTCTTATATCCAACAACTTTTCTCACAGTCTTCCATAACCAGAAAACTAGGGCAAGCCATTGCCCATTCAAAACCTTCGACGATACTTAAAATACAACTGAAAGGACTTACCGGGTCATCACTTTCCTTTGTACTATCAGATGCATTTCAAAATTCGGACGCCCCATTTTTATTGATTTTTAATGACAAGGAAGAAGCGGCTTACTACCTCAACGACCTGGAACAGCTCATTGGTGAAAACGACGTACTTTTTTACCCGGGCAGTTATCGCAGGCCTTATCAAATCGAGGAAACCGACAATGCCAACGTTCTTTTGCGCGCCGAGGTGTTGAACCGTATCAATTCCAGAAAAAAACCGGCGGTCATCGTTACTTATCCCGATGCCCTTTTTGAAAAAGTGGTGACCCGTAGGGAACTTGAAAAAAATACTTTAAAAATAAAGCTTGATGATACGCTCTCGCTAGATTTTTTGAACGAAGTATTGTTTGAGTATAAATTCAAACGTGTAGATTTTGTGACCGAACCCGGCGAGTTTTCTGTACGTGGCGGTATTGTTGACGTATTTTCATTTTCCCACGACGAACCTTATCGCATCGAATTTTTTGGGGACGAAGTAGACAGCATTCGCACTTTTGACGTAGAAACCCAACTTTCTACGGAAAAAATCAAAAAAATTACCATAATCCCCAATGTGGCCAATAAATTTTTAGAGGAAAAGAGGGAAAGTTTTTTAAGCTATGTCTCGGACAAGACCATAGTCTTTGCTAAAAATACCGACTTACTCTTTGCCCGTTTGGATGATTTTTACAACAAGGCTATTGAAGCTTTTGATAAACTCTCCAAAGACATAAAACATGCCGAGCCAAAAGAGCTTTTCTTAAATTCCGGAGTTTTTAAAAAACAATTGGAAGCATTCCGATTGATATCTTCTTCTGTCATATCGTGCAGCGATGAGATAGAATTTCACACAAAGCCCCAACCATCCTTCAATAAAAAGTTTGATTTATTGATCGAGAATCTTAACGAAAACCACGCAAAAGGGTATAGTAATTATATTTTTTGTGCAACGGAACAACAGGCCAAACGATTTCATGATATTTTTGAAGAAGTTGATAAACAGGTACATTATAAAACATTAGTGTTCCCGTTATACCAAGGGTTTATTGATAACGATTTAAAAATAGCCTGCTATACAGACCATCAAATTTTTGAGCGTTACCATAAGTTCCATTTAAAAAACGGCTATGCCAAAAAACAGGCTATAACGCTTAAAGAGCTCAATAAACTCGAGATTGGGGATTACGTGACCCATATTGACCACGGTATAGGAAAATTTGGCGGACTCCAAAAAATCGATGTTGAAGGAAAAAAACAAGAGGCTATCAAATTGGCCTATGGTGAGCGTGACATTCTATACGTGAGCATACATTCGCTTCATAAGATATCTAAATTTAACGGCAAGGACGGGGCCGCACCAAAAATATATAAATTAGGTTCCGGAGCTTGGAAAAAGGTAAAGGACAAAACCAAGTCCCGGGTTAAAAAAATTGCCTTTGACCTTATAAAGGTATACGCCAAACGCCGTTTGGAAAAGGGCTTTCGGTATGACCCGGACAGTTACTTGCAAAATGAACTGGAAGCCTCTTTTATTTATGAGGACACACCTGACCAAAGTACCGCTACGGCCGACATTAAAAAAGATATGGAAAGCGAACGCCCTATGGATAGGCTTATTTGTGGCGATGTAGGTTTTGGCAAGACCGAAGTTGCCATACGTGCCGCTTTCAAGGCCGTGGACAATGGCAAACAAGTTGCCGTGCTTGTCCCCACTACGATCTTGGCGTTTCAACACCATCGTACCTTTTCGGAACGTTTAAAAGAAATGCCCGTAACGGTAGATTACCTGAACAGATTTAGAACGGCAAAGGAGCGCCGAGAAACTTTGGAAAAATTGGAGGCGGGCCAAGTTGATATCATTATCGGCACACACCAATTGGTCAATAAAAATGTAAAATTCAAAGACCTTGGTCTTTTGATTGTTGATGAGGAACAAAAGTTCGGTGTGGCCGTAAAGGACAAATTAAAATCCATCAAAGAAAACGTAGATGTCTTGACCTTGACCGCTACGCCCATCCCCCGAACGCTGCAGTTTAGCCTAATGGCGGCCAGGGATTTATCGGTCATCAACACAGCGCCACCCAATAGATATCCTATTGAGAGCAGGGTTATCCGATTTACCGAAGAAACCATTAGAGATGCCATACGCTATGAGATTGAACGTGGCGGACAGGTGTTTTTTATCCATAACCGTATTGAAAACATCAAAGAGGTTGCCGGCATGATACAACGTTTGGTACCCGATGCCAAAGTGGGTATCGGCCATGGCCAAATGGAGGGTAAAAAACTGGAAACCCTTATGCTGAGTTTCATTAATGGCGAGTTTGACGTTCTTGTATCCACCACAATTGTAGAAAGCGGACTGGACGTTACCAATGCAAATACCATTTTTATTAACAACGCAAACAACTTTGGCCTGAGCGACCTGCACCAAATGCGCGGCCGTGTAGGCCGTGGCAACAAAAAAGCATTCTGCTATTTTATTACGCCACCCTATGATGTTATGACCAGCGATGCCCGAAAACGAATCGAAGCCTTGGAACAGTTTACTGAACTGGGGAGCGGATTCAATATCGCCATGAAAGATTTGGAAATTCGCGGAGCGGGCGACCTATTGGGAGGCGAGCAAAGCGGATTTATCAACGAAATTGGGTTTGAAACCTATCAAAAAATATTGGCCGAAGCGATTGACGAGCTCAAAGAGAACGAGTTCAAGGAACTGTATGAAGAAGTAGAAGGCAAGACCGATAAAATATTCGTTAAGGAAACCCAATTAGATGCCGATTTTGAATTGCTCTTCCCCGATGATTACATCAATAACATTACGGAGCGGTTGACATTGTATACAGACCTCAACCAAGTCAAAGATGAAGAAGAGCTACAAAAGTTTGAAGACCAACTGGTAGATCGCTTTGGGGAGTTGCCCGCCCAGGCAGAAGATTTATTGAATTCCGTTCGTATCAAATGGATTGCCAACAGCATTGGCCTAGAAAAAATAGTGATGAAGAAAGGGAAGATGATCGGATATTTTATTGCCGATCAGCAGTCGGATTTTTATCAAAGTGCGGCTTTTACACAAGTATTACAGTTTGTTCAAAGCCATCCGCAGCATTGCAAGATGAAGGAAAAGACCACCCGTAACGGGTTGCGGTTGTTATTGACCATTGAAGGAATCACTTCAGTGGACAAGGCGTTGAAGGCTTTGGGGCCGTTTGGCACGAACACCGTTCTTGAAACCGTGTAGATTTCTCACGTTCGTTCGAAATGACATTCAAAAACGAGTTGCCTTTGTTACAAAAACAGCACGAAAGGTCATTTCGACAGAGCAAAGCGACGAGAAATCCAAAAACCATTTTAGAAATGTCAACGTTTGTGAGATTTCTCACTCTCGTTCGAAATGACACTCAGAAAGAAATTCATTATTAGATTATATAGATGAAAATAGTCATTTCGACGGAGCAAAGCGACGAGAAATCCAAAATAAGTTATTTTTAGAGATGCTTTATAGTTACTTTGTTTATATAGTCACTAATGAAAATAAAACTGCGCTCTATATAGGAATGACCAATAATATTCAAAGGAGATTATCACAACATTATTTTGACAGCAAAAATGCCAAAAAATCATTCGCAGGGAAATATAATTGCTATTATTTGCTGTACTATGAAGGTTTTGAATCCCCTGAAACAGCTATACAAAGGGAAAAAGAAATCAAAAAATGGAGACGGAAAAAGAAAAATAGATTAATCAGTGATTTTAACCCCGAATGGGAGTTTTTAAATAATGAAGTAATTTAGATGCCCTCAGTTATGAGATTTCTCACATTTGTTCGAAATGACATTCAAAAACGAGTTGCCTTTGTTACGAAAACAGCAAGAAAGGTCATTTCGACGGAGTAAAGCGACGAGAAATCCAAAAAACCATTTTTTAAAAATGCCCTCGGTTATGAGATTTCTCACGTTCGTTCGAAATGACATGCAGAAAAAATTCATTGTTAGATTATATAGGTGAAAATAGTCATTTCGACGGAGCAAAGCGACGAGAAATCCAAAAAACCATTTTTTAAAAATGCCCTCGGTTATGAGATTTCTCACGTTCGTTCGAAATGACAAAAAAACACATAGGGTCATTTCGAATTGAGGAGAGTTACGACAATTGGTAAGCCCATCAAAACCGGACTAAACCATAGATTTCTTTTGATCGTTCCATTCGCTTCAAAATGACTATATGGACTTATATACGTACAATGCCGTGCGAATGTCGGGTCAAATTTTGGAAAGTTCGTTGGTTAGGTTTTATCTTGATCGTAACATTGCTGAATAATCCAAAAAGCAATTACGATGAAACAACCGGCATTGGGTAATAAGATTACCGAACTACGCAAACAAAAAGGGCTTACACAAGAGGAACTGGTAGAACGTTGCAATATTAATGTGCGAACGTTACAGCGCATTGAAAATGGGGAAGTATCGCCCAGAAGCTATACCATAAAGACTATTTTATCCGCATTGGACCATGACTATGAAGAACTCTATGGCTCAAAAGAAGAAAACGATTCAAACATCATAAATTCAAATTCTAAAAACGAAGTAAAAACCGTTCGGTTTTTGTTGACCCTTGCAGGCATTTCGGGTATTCTATATTTGATTTCAGGACCATTTGAAGCTTTTGCCGATATATCCAGATTTGGGGAAGACGAACTTATATTTGGTTTAAATGGTCACATTACCATTAAAATCATTTCCTATTTAAGTTATGCCCTTATGGCTTATGGTTTTTTGATTACAGGAAGGCTACTAAAAAACTATCTAATGAAAATTGCTTCGGTATTGCTCATTATCGTTCTACTATTGTTCTACATATATGATGTGGCTTCATTGTTTTTCAACACAGTATTTCCTGTTGAAGGTATTTTGATCGCCGAATCTATTATCGTGGGAACTTTGGGTATGTTGTTCGGCATATCGATTATCAAATCTGCAAAGCGTTTGGGTACGGTAGGTTATGCAGCAGGTGGTCTTGAAATTTTGGCCTCGGTTTGTTTTCTCACAGTAATTTTGGCACCAATAGGTTTATTTGTTCAATTTGCGGCGATACTAATGGAAGTGATTTTTCTCTTCAAAACAAGGGAAATGGTAAAATACCGCCCATAGGCCATTCTTTGTTGTATAAAAAACGTTGACCCATCTGATTATTACAGGTGATTTCTTAAAGGTATTGTGCATCACCGGAGCAAAATTCTTTTAATAAAGCCCATGTTCTCGACTTTACCTTAAAGAAAAAACAGGACTTACGGTTTGAGCGATTCATGGAAGTGAGAAGTATAGCTAAAATCTTTTTTTTCTGATGAGTTCGCCTTCTGAATTGTAATATCGCCAAGTGCCCACTTGAAGGTCTTGACGAAAGCGGCCCTTTATCCTTATCCCGCCATTTTTGTAATATTGACTATAACTGCCATGTTTTAGGCCATCCTTTAACTCGACTTCAAACTGTACCTTCCCGTTAGTATACATTTTTTTAAATGATTTGGCATTCAAATCTGTAGGGTATATAGGTTTCAAATCAAAAATGGCATCCGTGATTTCAGATGGTTTGGATGATGTTTTGGAATCCGGTTTGGTTTGATGTACAACGCTATTTTTAGATGGGTCGATTTGCTCATAGTCCATGATAAGTTGGCTCTTGAACAGATTACCTTTGGGCGTCAATTGAAATCCCAGATGGGGAAAGCACACCATAAAATCCTTGTTTTTTTTCATCTGCGCCTTCGTGGGCCTATCGGCCAAAGCATATATATTGTCATATAACAAAGGAATATTGCTGTAAAGGTACAGACTGGATTTTTCATCAAATTTTTGGTCAAATGCCATAAATTCTTTAGAGGTAGACAAGGTTTGTTTCTCCAAATAATCGGTAATCATACTTTTTAAGGTATTGGGGTTGTCGCTGAATACAACGTAATCCTCGATTATTGTAAAATAAGGCTTGTCAAATTCGTCAAACCTATTTCCCAATAACAGTCTAAAGAACCCTTTTATGGAAAGAAAATTGATTTCATGCGCTTTGAAGTCGATTGCCTTGAACTTGACCGGTGTTTTCTTTCTGATTTGTTTTAGCACAAAATCAAGATTGGTTTTTGCAGCTTCTATATCGTTAGCCTTTATGACCAAAGCCACATCATTTGTGCTTTTTGATATGTTGGACTTTATTTGAAGTAGTGCAATCTCGTCGGCGATCCAGCTTACAAAATGTTCTTTCACATCAATTTTAAGGAAATTTTCAACTTTTTGTATCCCTTTGGTATAGCTCTCGAAGGCTTCTGAATCGTTGCCCTGCTGTACCGATTCGAAGTTTTTATAAAACTCAAAAAAACTGCCAAAGCCATAGCTCACATAGACCGATGTTCGTTTGGGGGCGATTTGCGGAACGCTACGCTTGCCCATTCCCGATTTTTGTAAGGCCTCCAGATAATTTTCGTTGTTAGGACTTATATTGGTAAAACCGTTTGCCGTAAGCATACTGTTCTTGTCCAAATCAAAACTAAAACCGGAGAACAGAAAATTATCGCTCAATCGATCCACCCAATCGTTGGGTTCGCTGGAGAATCGTTGAAAGTAATCATCAAAATAATCGTGTTGCAGATATAGCCGGAACAAATCCTCATAACCTACCTTTTTGTTGACCTCTATAAAATTGAGGTCACGCCCCAGGGCAGGTTCTTTATATTGGTCGATTGATGCTTCTACCAAGGTATGCGTATATGATGCCACCAACTGGTTTTTGATGAAGGACAAATACAAGGTTTCCTTATCCTCAATATCAAAAACCTCCAATATTTCATGGTTGTGATAGTCACGTTTGCTCAAGGTGTAATTTTCGTTCAAAAAGGTATTGAAATAGGTTCTCAACATCTTTAATTTGGCGATACGCTTAAGGTCAACTACATAAAATATCCCGTACTCTTTTCGGGAAACCATATGTACCGATATAAAGAGCGAGCGATCATCAAAAAATTCAAAAAGCCTTCTTTTATTGTTAAAAAGGGTATCCATTTTTTGGATACTCTCCGTAAGGTCGGCGAAATAACTATTTTTTCGTAGATGTTGCCAAGCTTTACTCTCGCTTACTTTTTTCCAACTATCTACCGGTTTTTCGGATTCTATGACAAAAACAGCATCTTTTGGAATCAAATAAATGGACTGTAGATTGGTTTTTGGCGAAAGCACAAAAATGTACAAAAGGTACATTACATAGATGGAGAGTACTATGATAACACCCGTAAGTATTCTTTTTTTTGTCATTTTTGAATAAAAGAGGAAAAAACGATATTCCCAAAACGGAAAAGAATCCGTTTTAGTTCATTACAAGGTCTTTAAATCCTTTATGGTCTTGAAGGCAACATCAACCTGCTCGTCGTTTACCAATATGGTAAACTCGTTGGTGGTCGAGATTACTTCGTAGAGCACGATACCTTCCCATGCCAGTCGTTGAAAAATAAAATAATAGATACCGGGTACCGAAACGTTCTCTGCTGGCAGTTTTACGGTTATCGATGATAAGTTTTCTGCCTTTTGGGTCTGCTTCTCGGCGTTAAAGAGTCTTTCTACGGTCTGATCTACCGTATTGCTCACTACAATGTTCAATTCGTTGACCCCTCGGGATGATGTAAAGAACACATCTTGGTTTTGGTTTATCTCCTCCAACAGTTTGGCTTGTTGTACCAGTATGGTATCGGATACCAAAAATGTATAATCGGTCAATGAAGAACGTACTGTAATTTCACCGATATTTTTAAGGACTTTTACGATTTTATGGGTGGCCCTAAACTCCATATCGTCAGATAAACGCTTCAAGGCCATTACAATGGCGCCGTTTCTGACATCTTTCCCCAAGGCTTCCTCGATTTCGGGCTTTACGATTCGTGACAACGAGGTAAGATTGATAATACCTTGTGCCAAAGCACTTTGCAAGAAGGGCTTCTTCTTTATGTATTGTTCTACGACGGATGAAATAGTTTTCATGGGAAAGGTTGTTTCATCGCAAAATAACAAATTGTTACAAATAAAACAATAAGTGTCATGATTAATCTAACTTGTTATGTGCTTTTGATTGAACATAGTGATAATATATTTATAGTTTCAGTAAAATTTTAAAAGTGATAAAAAGCATCGGGAAGGTGGTCAATGACAAACTTTCCATTTTTCTTTAAAATGGTAACGATATCAAAGCGTACTTCTACATCCAAATCTTGCTCGGTTACAAAATGGTCCGCAGCCATGACCATTAGTTTTATTTTTTTAGTGGTAACTGTATCGGCAATATTCTCAAAATAATCTGAGCTTCGTGATTTGACCTCAATAAATGCCAAGGTACTTTCCTTTTGCGCGACGATATCTATTTCGGCCTTTAAAAATCTGTAGTTTCTATATTTGATCTCGTAACCGGCATCTACCAAGAAATCTACCGCCAATTGTTCTCCTTTTTTACCAAACTCATTGTGTGATGCCATAAAAATCTTTAAAACCGATATGAATATTGCATTTCATCGAAAAAATTAACAGTTCAGCGTCCAAATCAAACATAAGAACGTAATTTAGGAGTCTATCTAAGAAAATTGGATACTAAAAGATACTAACATAAGTATTTAAGCGTTAAGAATAGACCCCTACACACATGAACGTTCTTAAAGCCTTAAAATTATGGAATACTTCGTTAATTGTAACCTCGGTACATTAGCGCCGTACACTACGCCTTTGGATAGAGCCAAGGCTAAACATTTGTACAGAAGACTTGGTTTTAGTGCCTCGGTTGCAACAATAGATGCAGCTGTAGGTCAATCTGCCACTGCTATTGCAGATGCGCTTGTAGACCAAGCGTTGGCGTTACCACCTTTACCTGAGCCTGTGTGGGCCAATTGGAACAATAGTAACTATCCCGAAGATGAGGATGCACGCAGACAATTGCGTAGGCAGCAGGTTTCTGAATGGAGGATTGCCTACACGACCGGACTGTTGGAAAACACCTTGAGGGATCGTATGAGTTTCTTTTGGAGCAACCATTTTGTGACAGAACTTGATATTTATGATTGTAATGCGTTTTTGCATGAATATACCAACTGCCTACAAAGAAATTCTTTAGGCAATTTCAAAACCTTTGTCAGCGAGATAGGGCTCACCAGTGCTATGCTACGTTATTTGGATGGTGCTTTCAACAGGAGAAACAGACCTAATGAAAATTATGCCCGTGAGCTTTATGAGCTTTTCACATTGGGCGAGGGCAATGGCTATACCGAAGATGATATTGTTGATACCTCAAAGGCATTGACCGGTTATACCAACCGTGGGGAGATCGGCTGTTCGTTCATAACTTTTGACCCGGAACAATTCAATACCGATGCAAAAACCGTTTTTGGACAACCTGTTACCGATTACGATAGCATTATAGATAATCTTTTTGACCAAAGGCCAAATGAAATCGGGTATTTTATCAGCAAAAAATTATACCGCTTTTTTGTACACCCAGACTCAAATGCACCGGAAGCACAACCTATCTTAAATGGTATGGCAGCGACATTTGTTTCCAGCGGGTTTGAAATTGCCCCCGTCCTTCGACAATTGTTTAAAAGTGAGCACTTTTTTGACGATACCACGATAGGTGTTATCATAAAAAGCCCTTTTGATATTTATCTGAACCTTACAAAAGAAACCAATTTCGCATACAATAATGATATTCTTGTAAGGGCCATAGATTCGGCCTCACTTATAGGACAAACCCTTTTTGATCCCGTAGATGTTGCCGGTTGGCAACGGGACAGAAAATGGATCAATACCAATTATATGATCGGTCGTTGGTTCTCGGCAGAAATGTTATTGGAAATGTTCTGGAGCAACAATGAAGAACAATTTAGGACTTTCGGCATCGATGCCACCAATGCGGCTGGGGCCAGTGGTTCAACAGAAGGTGATCCCGCCATAGTAGCCAGGGCAATAATAGATAAGTTAACTCCCAAGGGACTATTAGAGGAGGTTGAATATAACGCAGCGATAACCGTGTTCAGACAGGCCTATGAGGATAATGGTTTTTATGCTGATGAAAACGGAGGTACCAGTTTATGGAACATGACCTTGGAGAGAGCTCCTCTTCAGGTATACGAGCTAATGGTACACATAACAAAACAACCTGAGTTTCAACTTAAATAAACCTACTACTATGTGCGATATACACGATAATACACCCCATAAAGGAAAAGAACACGAAGGTCACGACCTAGAGCATAAAACATGGAGCAGACGTTCCTTTTTACAAGCGTTGGGCATAGCAGGCTCGGGAACAATGATGTTGGGCAGCAATATGGTTTCGGCCTCTGCACCATCGCCTTTGACCTCTGCTATTGCCGATGCGGAAACCGACAATATTTTGATATTGATACGTTTATCCGGTGGTAACGATGGCCTAAGTACGGTAATACCCATTCAACAATATGATACCTACGCTAACGCAAGACCCAATATTTACATTCCGGAAAGCAAAGTCTTGAAACTTACCGACGATTTTGGTGTACCCTCATACATGAATGCGGTTGAACCCATGTGGGGCGAAGGGCAATTTAAGGCTGTACACGGTGTGGGTTATGGCAATCAGAGCCAATCCCATTTTACCGGTTCGGATATTTTTGCAAATACCGATTTGACCTCGACAGGCTTTAACGGACTGAATACAGGATGGATGGGGAGACATTTTGAACAATGCTACCCTGATTATCTACTAAATCCGCCAGAAGCTCCCGCAGCCGTACAGATAGGCAATATCGCCAATCTTGTTTTTGAAGGCGAGGAAACCAACTATGCGTTCGTTACCAACAATATTGATCAATTGGAACGTATTGCCGATGACGGGGAATATTTTAGTTTAAATGAAGACCTGTTTGACGATTGTATGTACAGTGACCAACTTCAGTTTTTGAGGGGTGTGGCCAATACAACCGAAATATATGCAGGAAAAATTTATGAGGCCGCCCAAAGGGGACGCAATGAGGTAGAATATCAAGATAACGGCTTTGCCAGACAAATGGCACTTTTGGCCAGATTGATAAAAGGAAACTTGGGCACTAAGGTATACATGATATCCATGGGTGGTTTTGATACACATGGCAATCAGCCTTTGGCACATGAAAGGTTAATGACCAATTTGTCGGTAGCCATCAATAATTTCTATGAAGATGTCGCTTTTACCGGACAGGACGAAAAAGTATTGAGCATGACCTTCTCGGAATTCGGGAGACGAATCTTTGAAAATGGTTCAAACGGTACCGATCACGGTAAAGCCGCCCCTACCCTTTTCTTTGGCTCTGCATTGAACGGTAGCGCTTTTGTAGGGGAACATCCAGATTTAGAAGTAGGTGATGGTAGAGGTAATCTGGATATGGTAACCGATTTTAGAGATCTGTACGGTACGGTATTGGCAGAATGGCTATGCGTTGATAGAGGTCTGGTCGAGACCCATTTGTTGGGCCATCCGTATCGCGGTATAAACCTAGGGTTCAACTGTAGCGGGGAAACTTTGGAAGATTTGGCTTCAAGTGACGAGACCTTTGTTCCATCTGATCCACCAGAAGATCCAGTAGCCGAAGACCCAAATCCTGAACTATTGAATACAGTGGTACACAAGCCGTTTTATCCCAGTAGCGATGCACCGCATATTTATTTGGAAATGCCATTTAGTGCCCATGTAGACATTCAGTTATTCAATATCCTGGGTCAAAATCTGGGAACGGTATACAACGAGATGATGTTGGAAGGATCAACGGAAATCAATATTCGTGACCGTATGCCCGTGACGTTGGCGACAGGAAAATATATTTACAGAATTCAAGTACGGGACCAAAAGATGAGTAAATCCATCATGGTCGCTTAATCTGACCCCTTATGCATCAAAGCCTCCAAGGTATTTTATTGCTCTTGGAGGTTTTTTTATGCCGTTGCCCTACAGCCGCCTCAAAAGAGAAAGGAGTTTTTAAATAAAGGAAACTACAATTTGAGTATTTTTGTGCCTCAAATTACGATTGATGGCCCAAACAGTTAAGAATCCCGCTAGATATACGATAACCGCCGCCTTGCCATATACCAATGGCCCTATTCATATTGGCCATTTAGCAGGAGTTTACGTACCCGCCGATATTTATGCCCGTTACCTCCGCGGTGTAGGAAAGGATGTCGCTTTTGTTTGCGGCAGTGATGAGCACGGCGTGGCCATATCAATGAAAGCCAAAAAAGAAGGGGTTGCCCCAAAGGATATTATCGATAAATACCATACGATCATAAAAAAGTCGTTTCAAGACTTTGGGATTACTTTTGACAATTATTCAAGAACATCGGCACAAATACATCATGATACCGCATCCGAATTTTTTGTATCAATGTATCGGAAAGGTGATTTTATAGAAGAAATCACCGCACAGTTGTACGATGAGGAGGCCAAACAATTTTTGGCGGATCGTTTTGTGATAGGCACATGCCCAAAATGTGGGAATGAAGAAGCTTACGGTGACCAATGTGAAAACTGTGGTTCTTCTTTAAATGCAACAGACCTTATAAAACCAAAATCGACCATAACCGGCACTATTCCCACTACCAAAGAAACCAAGCACTGGTTTTTACCTTTGAACAGGTATGAGGGTTTTCTGAGAGAATGGATTTTGGAAGGTCACAAAAACGATTGGAAATCCAATGTTTACGGTCAGTGCAAATCATGGATAGATGGTGGATTGGAACCTCGTGCCGTTACCCGTGATCTAGACTGGGGCATTCCCGTTCCTGTCGAAGGTGGTAAGGGCAAAGTATTATATGTT
This sequence comes from Costertonia aggregata, assembly GCF_013402795.1. Lineage (GTDB taxonomy): Bacteria > Bacteroidota > Bacteroidia > Flavobacteriales > Flavobacteriaceae > Costertonia > Costertonia aggregata. Next base: position 1,260,142 of record NZ_CP058595.1, read on the forward strand.
TGGTTTGATGCGCCCATAGGATATATCTCATCTACCAAAGAGTGGGCCGAACGTGAAGGTAAAGATTGGGAACCCTACTGGAAGGATGAAAAAACTAAAATGGTACATTTTATAGGGAAAGACAACATTGTTTTTCACTGTATTATTTTTCCGTCCATGTTAAAGGCCCATGGCGATTATATTCTCCCGGAAAATGTGCCGGCCAACGAATTTTTGAACTTAGAGGGTAATAAGCTGTCCACGTCCAAAAATTGGGCAGTTTGGCTACACGAGTATTTAGAGGAATTTCCCGGCATGCAAGATGTATTGCGCTATACCTTAACGGCCAACGCACCGGAAACCAAGGACAATGATTTTACTTGGAAAGATTTTCAGGCGAGAAACAACAACGAACTCGTAGCGATTTTAGGGAATTTTATCAACCGTGTCGTGGTTTTGACCAACAAATACTATGATGGCGTAGTACCCAGTCCTTCTATCTTTAGTCAAATCGACAATGAAACGCTAGAACAACTGAGAAAATATCCTGAAATAATCTCGGGTTCTATCGAACGGTATCGCTTTAGAGAAGCCGGACAAGAACTAATGAACTTGGCCAGACTGGGAAACAAATACTTGGCCGATGAAGAACCTTGGAAAGTCGTTAAGAATGATGGGGAGCGTGTACGGACCATTATGTTCGTTGCGCTACAAATCGCAACGGGATTATCTATTTTGGGCGAACCTTTTCTACCGTTTACCTCGAACAAGTTGAAAGACATTTTAAATGTCAATTCAAGTGAAAGCGAAAAAACCCTTCAATGGAACGAGGTCTCAACAAAAGAGATTTTATTGCCAGCAGCCCATCAAATCAATAAAGCCGAACTTTTATTCAGAAAAATAGAGGACAAAGAGATTCAAGCGCAACTTGATAAATTGGAAGCCACTAAAAAATCAAACGAGCAAATGAACAAAGAAGTGGAACCGCAGAAAGACACCATCACTTTTGAGGATTTTTCCAAATTGGATATGCGTATTGGCACTATTGTAGCAGCGGAAAAAATGGCAAAAACCAAAAAATTATTGGTTCTCAAGGTCGATACTGGTCTTGACACCCGTACAATCGTTTCTGGTATTGCGGAGAGTTTTACCCCCGAAGAAATTGTGGGTAAAAAAGTAACCGTTCTAATCAATCTGGCGCCACGTGCATTACGGGGTGTGGATAGTGAAGGTATGATTTTAATGACCGAGAATGCCGAGGGTAAATTGGTTTTTGTCAACCCTGACGAAGATGGGGTTGGTAACGGGGAAAGTATTAGTTAAATGGTTTTAGGGTCGTTCACGACAAAAAATCCGCAAAATAAATTCCCAGATCAACAGCAGTAGAAAACTAATTGGCCGCCCGCTCCAAACGATCGTTAATACTTATGCCCAAACCTTCTTCAGGAAAACGTTCTGCTATGATAATATCCAAATTCATATGGTCCAACTCATGCAGTGCCGCAAATAGTTGTTGCGCAGCTTCATTGATATCACTGGTTTTGGAAAGCACTTTTACAGTACAGTTCTTGTAATCATCCTTATAAAACGTTAGCACACCTATCTTAAGATGGGAATTTTCGGATATCGATTTTTCCACGGTATCACTGACCATAAGTTTGGTGTTTGGCGAGTAGTGCTTTAGGAGCATTCCCGGGGCTGTTGGGCTGTTCTCTTCTTTTGTCAAAAGCCTGACCTCTCCCACACAAGCTTTTATAGCTTCTAAAGAAATTCCGCCTTTGCGGTATACGATCGGTGTATCGTTTTCAAAACCTATGATAGTAGATTCCAGGCCAACTTCACAGGGCCCACCATCTAAAATTGCCGGTATTTTGTTTCCAAAGTAAGAGGCCACATGATCCGCAGACGTAGAACTCACCTTGGTAAAGGGATTGGCACTGGGGGCCGCTACGGGAAAATCAAGTCCTTTTAGGAGTTCCCGCGTCATTGGATGTTTGGGCATTCGTAGCCCAACGGTTGGTTTTCCTGCGGTTATTAAATCACTTACACCTTCTTTTTTAGGTAAAATCAAGGTCAAGGGGCCTGGCCAAAACGCTTTCATTAAAGCTTTTGCAGGTTTTGGCACCTCGCTGACCAAAGTATCCATTTGTGATAATTGATGAATATGCACAATAAGCGGATTGAACAAAGGTCGGCCCTTAATTTCAAATATTTGCCGTATTGCTTTTTCCTCGTTACTGTTTCCGGCCAAACCATAAACCGTTTCCGTAGGTATGGCCACTATTTTGTTGTCACGCAACAGTTTTTGGCAATAGGCAATATCTGTGGTAATAACACTATTCATTTGTTCACAAAGGTAATACAGCCATACGATTTCGTTTACGAACTTGTTTAAACTTTTTTGGATTCTAGTGAAAATCGGTAGTTTTTAGCCTTATTGAAGAAGTTTAAATGAGTTTTTCTTGTGCCGTAGAAATTAACCGTTACCCTTGGTTATCCAATCTTGAAGATTCATCTTTGTGATGCTATGTTAAAAATTGCCTTTCACCCTATTTACAAACATCCATTGCCCGAAGGCCATAGGTTCCCTATGATAAAGTACGATTTGTTGCCACAGCAGCTTTTATACGAAGGTACTTGTGGGCCAGATAATTTTTTTGAACCTCAGATTCCCAATGACAAACATATCGTCACCGTTCACGATCCTGAGTATTTTTATGATTTATTAAATATAAAGATTCCACCCAAAGCAGCTCGTAAAATTGGTTTTCCTTTGACCGAAGATTTAGTGGAACGTGAACGTATCATTGCCGATGGAACCATAAAAGGATGCGAGTATGCGCTACAACATGGGATTGCCATGAACATTGCAGGGGGCACCCATCATGCTTACACCAATCGTGGAGAAGCTTTTTGTATGCTGAACGACCAGGCCATAGGAGCACGTTACCTACAATCGCAGGGGTTGGCAAAAAAGATTCTTATTGTAGATTTGGATGTACACCAAGGGAACGGTACCGCTGAAATTTTTCAAAACGATGCTTCCGTTTTCACGTTTTCCATGCATGGTGCCAGTAATTATCCGTTTAAAAAGGAAACATCGGATTTAGACATACCGTTGAAAAAAAATACTGGGGATGACGAGTATTTGTCCGTCTTAAAGAAAACCCTACCCAAACTTATAGATGAACAAAAACCGGATTTTGTTTTTTACCTCTGTGGCGTTGACGTGTTGTCATCCGACAAATTGGGTACGCTGGGGATGTCTGTGAAAGGTTGTAAAAACAGGGACGAATTGGTATTGGAAACCTGTCGAAAACTACAGATTCCCATGCAATGTAGCATGGGTGGCGGTTACTCTGCGGACATTAAAATAATTGTAGAGGCCCATGCCAATACGTTTAGGTCTGCGCAAGATATCTTCTTCTAAAAATGCATCCAATATTTTGTAACTTTGTTTAAAATATAATTCTATGTTATCTAAGAAGTTAGAAGAGGCTCTGAACAATCAAATACGAATCGAGGCAGAGTCATCCCAAGTATATTTATCTATGGCCTCTTGGGCCGAGGTCAAAGGTTTGGAAGGCGTCGCTGGATTTATGTACGGCCATTCGGACGAAGAGCGTATGCACATGCTCAAATTGGTCAAATTTGTCAATGAACGGGGTGGGCATGCAAAGGTTTCAGTCCTAAAAGCCCCTAAGACCGATTTTGGTTCACTCCCAAAAATGTTTCAAGAATTATACGAGCATGAGCTATTTGTATCTAAAAGCATAAACGAATTAGTACATGTAACCCTGCAAGAAAAAGATTATGCCACACATAACTTTTTACAGTGGTATGTCGCGGAACAAATTGAGGAAGAAGCCTTGGCACGTACTATTTTGGACAAAATAAATTTGATAGGAAACGATAAAGGCGGGCTGTACCTCTTTGACCGCGATGTGCAGCAAATTTCAGTTGAAAGTGCGGCCTCAGATACCGCTGGGGAATAATTTTAACAGATTGTATTTATTTAGATTCATTTAAAATAATTATTTTTATGCCATAGTATGGACTATGGGCAAAAAGAAAAAAAAATCCAAGAAGAAAAAAGGCGCCGTCTTAAAAGAGCTTGACCTAACGAACTGCAAAACAAAGTGTTGCAAAAAATACAAAAAAAGTGAAAACAAACGCTGTAAGCGTTGCCCTTGTTTTGATTTGCTGAAAAAGGTAGCCTAATCCAACTAGTAATGATTCCTTTTTTGCATGTAGAATGAGAATGTTACCGATAGGTCAGTTCGAGTTTTTTTTGAGGAACGAAAAATCGTACCGAGAACATTTTTTGCTCAAAATCCAAATTCTCTAGGATTCTTTCACGCTTAGCCGAAGGATTGGTTCTTTTGAATTTAAAACATGAAATCCCCTAGAATTTACAGAATATCATCAAAATACACTACACTTACGTAACTATGTGTTTTAATTGTCTGCGCTAAAAAGATATCGGATTCAAGTATTTGGCATGGTACCTATTTTGTATTTTCGCCCACATGAAAAAAATCTTGTTCTGTCTCTTTTTTGTTGTATCATGTAGCCACGGACAACGGAATGCAACCACTTCTGATACGCTGGATACCCGTTGGCAAATGTTCATTTATGACTTTGGCAATATGTTCAAGGCCGTTGGCCATTCTTACACTAGGCCCTTACACTGGGGCGGAAAGCAATGGGGGCAATTCGGCGCCGTAGTAGGTGGTACTGGGCTGGTTTACCTAGCCGATGACAATACGTCTAGCTTTATCATAGGCAAAAGGAAGGTGTTCCAAAAATCATGAGAGAATATGGGGAATTTTATGGTAGTCCCGAAAATAATTATTTGGCAACTTCAGGAGTTTATTTGGTAGGTCTAGTCACAAAAAATGAAAAACTTCGCAGGACCGGAGTGCTGTTGATTTCGTCAGCTACCTCTGCCGGGCTATTGCAACAGATTTTAAAATCGGTCGTAGGGCGTGCTAGGCCTGTCGCCAATTTGGGAAAGGATACGTTCGACCCTTTCAACTCGAGCCGAAACTTTCATTCCTTCCCATCGGGACATGCCTTGTTGGCCTTTACCAATGCATATGCCATAGGAAAACAATTTAAAAATAAATGGGTAAAAGCCGGTATTTATACCGTAGGGGCCATTCCAGGAATTTCTAGGGTTTGGGACGGTCAGCATTGGTTGAGCGATATGGTTTTCGCTTTTGCCATTAGCATCGCCACTGTGGAATCGATTGACAAGTATTTGGATAAAAAATATGATCAAAAATATAATGCCCGATCCAAAGACGTAAGTTGGGACCTCAATTTTGGTCCAGGTACAGTGGGCATTGTTGCCCGATTCTAAAACAGAAAGCCCCGTACATGGCGGGGCCTACATGTAAACATTATTTTTTTATCATTTACCTAACATCAAAAGCTCGTTACAGCGTACTTCGGTAATATAACGCTTGTCACCTTCTTTGGTTTCATACGAGCGGTGCGTTAATTTTCCCTCAACGGCCACCTGCTTCCCTTTGGTCAAATAGTTTTCGACAATCTCGGCCGTTTTGCCCCAGGCGACCACATTGTGCCATTGGGTTTCCTCTACTTTTTCGCCTTTGGCATTTTTGTAACTATCGCTTGTGGCTATGGAAAATTTGGCGAGTTTGCTCCCACCCTCCAAGTTTACGATTTCTGGGTCTTGCCCTAAATTACCAATCAACTGTACTTTGTTTTTAAGTGCGTTCATAATTTTAATTTTTCGTGTTAAACAGTTAATACTATCAAACCTCCTTGATTTGACACTGCAAACCTAAAACGCTAGCAAAAAAAGATTCGGTTGGGAAGTGTTTATTTTCGTTTGTAAACGTTTGTAAACTTTTATATAATTGACTATCAATTATATATAAATAAATTATTTTAGATAATTATTTGAAGATTATTCACTAATTTACAAGAACAAGGCAAATCCCACTCAAAATGAAAAGAATCAGCATCCTTCTGTTTTTATGCACCATAATGCTTTCCTTGCAGCAATGTACAGGGCAATCGAACACAAAAAATACCTATAGTTACAAAAAAGGAGATGCCAATGGTATCGGCAAATGGTACATGGGTCGTGAAATTGCTCATGTAATGGGTTTTCAGGGTATGTCGTGGTTAAATCGCCCTGAACGGGAAAAAGAGGAAAATGTTTCGAAATTACTCAAAAACATGAACATAAAAGTCGGCGATACCATAGCCGATATCGGAGCTGGTTCGGGCTACCACGTTTTTAAAATGGCGCCGCTGGCCAAAAACGGACTCATCTACGCCGTAGATATTCAGAAGGAAATGTTAGCGGAAATACGCCGAAAAAAAAAGAATACAACTGATAAAAACATAAGAGTCGTAAAAGGAACCGATACCAGCGTAAACTTACCGGAAAATTCGGTCGATAAGGTACTTATGGTAGATGTATATCACGAATTCAACCATCCGGTTGAGATGGTAAATTCCATCAAAAAAGCATTACGCCCAAAAGGTAAACTATATCTGATTGAGTATCGTGGCGAGGATAGCGGGGTACCCATAAAAAAATTGCACAAAATGACCGAAGCGCAGGCCGTTAAAGAAATGAAAGCAGCTGGGATGGTGCTGGAAAAAAATATTGATAACCTACCTTGGCAGCATTGTATGGTGTTCGTAAAGAAATAATTGCAAAAACCACTATCGATTTTTCTGTTTTATAGCTATCTTGAAAATACATAACCAACTACTGTATGAAAATCATGAAATTACTTTTGATCTTTTTGTTAGTTCTACCCTTAACTGGACCCTTCGGCTACGCTCAGGGCAAGAGAAAAAAGAAAACGACTACCCCTGTAATCACGGTTCAAGATTCCATGTTCCATGGACTAAAATGGCGAAACATCGGTCCGCATCGGGGCGGGCGAAGTGTAGCATCTTCAGGAGTAGTGGGCCAACCCTTGACCTATTATATGGGCACCGTTGGCGGCGGTATTTATAAAACCACGGATGCGGGAATCACCTGGAAAAACATTTCCGATGGATTTCTTAAAACAGGTACAGTTGGTTCTATCGCCGTTTCCGAAAGCAATCCGAATATTGTTGTTGCCGGTATGGGCGAACATGCCGCTCGAGGGGTAATGACCTCTATGGGCGACGGGGTCTACAAATCTACCGATGCAGGAAAAACCTGGAAACACATTGGGTTGGATAAGACCCGACATATTTCCGATGTGATAATTCATCCTACAAATCCGGATATTATTTTTGTTGCTGCGCAAGGGGCCCAGTATGGCGGAAATCCTGAACGTGGAGTTTATCGTTCAACAGACGGGGGAGCAACTTGGGAGAAAACACTTTTCGTAGACAATAGTACGGGAGCATCCGATATATCGATGGATATGAAAAATCCATCCATCTTATATGCGGCCATGTGGCAACACAGACGCTATCCTTGGATAATGGAATCAGGTGGGGCAGCTTCCGGCTTGTATAAATCCACCGATGGCGGAAGCACTTGGAAGAAGATGAAGGAAGGTCTGCCAAAAGAATTTGGAAAAGCAGGTATTTCCATTTCACGAGCAAACAATGAAATCGTTTATGCGGTCATTGAAGCGGAAGGAGAAAAAGGTGGCGTTTATAAATCGACCGATGCAGGCAAAAAATGGACCCAGGTCAACAAAGACCGCATCAATATCGCTCGTTCATGGTATTACATGGAAATCTTCGCCGACCCACAAAATGAGAATATCGTGTATGTGTTGAACGCACCGGTAACAAAGTCCATTGATGGCGGTAAAAGCTTTAAACCCCTACCTACTCCACATGGTGACAACCATCATTTGTGGATTGACCCGCATAACAATCAACGGATGATCAATTCCAATGATGGGGGTTCAAACGTTTCTAATAACGGGGGACAAAGTTGGAGCACGCAAACCAATCAAAACACGGCACAGTTTTATCGTGTCATCACCGATAATTTGATTCCGTACAATGTGTACGGGGGCCAGCAAGATAATTCTACGGTGGCCATTGCAAGTCGTACCAATGATACCGGTATCGATTGGAAAGATTGGTATGCCGTTGCTGGTGGCGAGAGTGCTTTTTTGGCTTTTGATCCCGATAATCCTGAGATTATTTATGGGGGTACTTATCAAGGGAATCTCGACAAGTGGGATGCTAAATCACGTGAATCAAAACCCATTAAACAATATCCTGAATTGGGATTGGGTATTGCACCCAAGGACACGAAATACCGGTACAATTGGAACGCACCAGTCATTACTTCTCCCCACGATAGAAATACGATTTATCATGCCGGAAATGTGGTTTTCAAATCTACGGATGAAGGACAAAGTTGGGAAGTTGTTAGTCCCGATTTGACCAAAAACGAAACCGAAAAACATGGCCCCGGGGGCGGACCTTACACCAACGAAGCTGCTGGTGGAGAAAATTATAACACCATTACCTATTTGGTAGAATCGAAACACGAAGAAGGCGTCCTCTGGGCAGGCAGTGATGACGGGCTGCTTCATGTCACCAAAGATGGGGGACAAAATTGGACAAATGTAACACCCCCGAATATTCCTGACGGAATCGTGAACAGCATTGAGGTTTCGCCACATCATGCCGCTACCGCCTATGTTGTGGTGATGCGATACAAGTCAATGGATTTGAATTCCCATATTTTCAAAACCAATGACTATGGGCAAACTTGGACACGAATTGTGAATGGAATAACCGGCGAACATACGTTTACCAGAGTCGTTCGTGAAGATCCCAAACAAAAAGGCATGCTGTACGCAGGTACGGAAACGGGCTTGTTCATTTCTTTCAATGACGGTCAAAATTGGCAGCCGTTTCAGTTGAATCTCCCTGTCGTTCCTATCAATGATCTAGTATTTCAAGACAATGATTTGGTCGCCGCTACCGCAGGACGTTCTTTTTGGATATTGGATGATGTCGCCGCGATTCAGAATATCACTACACCTAAAGAAACTGTTCAGATCTTCAAACCCAAAGACACCTATTTGATTTTTGGCGGTAGTAGTGACAAACCGAGACCGGGCCTGGGAGACAATCCAAAAACCGGGGTCACATTCGATTACTATCTAGCAAAAGATGTGGACAGTCTGGACTTGAAATTAGAGGTTTTTCAAGGTGCTAAACTTCTTAGAACCTATACCAATAAAAAACCGAAAGGTTTTAAAACTTGGCCCGGTGGTCCTTCGAAGCCACAGATTCTTCCCTCCAAAAAAGGGTACAACCGTTTTGCTTGGAATTTCAAACGTGAAAGCCTGCCTGCCATTGAGAAAGTGTTCATTTTCGGTGGAGATTCGGGCAGCAATGTAGGCCCGGGAACATATACCTTAAAACTCTCTTTAGATGACGTATCATCGGAAACCGAGGTGACGGTTTTGGCAAATCCGAAGATTGATGGTAGTCCAGAAGACTACACAGAACAGCAAGCCATGCTGGAAGAGATTGAAACATCGCTCAAAACCATTCACGAATCGGTAAACGACATGCGTTCCGCCAAATCGCAATTGGAGGCATATGCCAAACTTTTGAAAGACAATGAAAGTGCAAAAGAACTTTTGGAAAAAGGAGAATCGCTATTGAGACGAATCACAAGCTGGGAGGAAAATCTGATACAAGCCAAACAAAAGACCTTTCAAGATGTTATCAATTACAATAATAAGCTCAATGCACAAATGATTCACTTAAAAGGATATATCGATGCCGCTGAACCACGGGTAACCAAAGGAGCTAAAGAACGTTGGGCCGATTTACAAAAAGATTGGCAAGTGTATGAAAACGAACGAAAAGCCATTGTTAATGACGAGATGAAGGCCTATAATGAGAAGTATAGGGAGTTGAAGATTCCAGCTATTATTTTACCAGATTGATACATTGAGCCGAATAAGAGAAACAAACCGTTTACAAACGGATAATTTGTATATTGTTTCAACCTATAAAATTTCCTATGGGAAAAATTCTTTTATCGTTATTGTTACTCGCCACCAACACGTATGGCCAAAATACTTTAGCCTTTGATCAAGGTACTGCTTCGCCCAAAGCCGATTTATCGCAAATCACTTGGATGGAAGGCCATTGGAAAGGAGAGGCTTTTGGAGGAGTAATTGAAGAAATATGGAGCCCTCCATTAGGAGGTTCCATGATGTTTTCATTCAAATTGGTCGTTGACGGAGCCGTGAATTTTTATGAACTGGGCCATATTCGCCAGCTAGATGAAACACTCGTTTTTGAACTGAAACATTTTGGCGATGATTTAAAAGGATGGGAGGAAAAAAATGAAGTGCAGCGCTTTCAATTTATAAAGGCAGAGGGCAATCGACTCTATTTTGATGGATTTACCTTTGAAAAGGTAAGTGCCACAGAAATAAATATTTATGGTTTAGTCCACCAAGGTGAAAAAGAGGAAGAGATAAAGTTCAATTACAAAAAACAGTAATTTGAAAAAACAATGTTTGGAATGTGGAACGGCAATCCTTGGCAGAATCGATAAAAAATTCTGTAACGATTACTGTCGCAACGCATACAATAACAAACTCAACAAGGATAGTAAAAATATTGTGCGTAACGTTAATAACAGGCTACGCAAAAACTATCGTATTTTGGAAAGTTTTCAATTAAAGGAAGGCAAGACCAAGACCACAAAAGCAAAATTATCCGAAAAGGGCTTTGATTTTGACTACATTACCAACTTATACATTACCAAAAAAGGAACTACCTATTATTTTGTGTATGACCTAGGGTATTTGCCCTTGGACAATGATTTTTATATGATCGTGAAGAGGGAATAAGGCCTACCAATTCTGCCCGCTCAGTTTTAAAGCCGCGACTACGATATCCTTTCTGCTTATTTGTCCTACCAGGAGTCCGTTTTTCATTACCGGTAACCTGCGCCTGTTGTGCTTGTCGAAAATGCGATTAGGAGAATCAATCATAGATTAGTGTGGTATATTTTGTATTTAAAGAAAAATAATTCTGATTCTGATAGATAAAACGCATATTCTACCGATGAAATGCATAAATATTCGTTACACTGTTAAAATTTTATTAAATTATTATTATAAATTAGTAGGCATATTCTTCTAAATCATTGCAGAATGATACCGAAACTACTTTTTTTATCTGTTCTTTTTTATTAGAATTCAACTTTCATCACAAAACTTACTTGAAAATGACTTAAATAGTTAGATCACTGGAACAGGATCGGCGAGAGGTTTCAAACAAAACGGAACAGCTTCTGAAAACTTGCGTGAAAACTGAACCAGCCCCACAGGAGGAAATACCGTTATATGCAAAGCCTCACCAGATAATTCAAGTGGCCCTGATGGCGGCTGGAACACTGATTATCACACGGTAAATTCAAACTTGGACTATCGCTTTGCCGTATGGGTCAAAAAAACTGGTACAACCAGTGGAACGACTTATTTCGGTGTAATAGTTACAATAACATACTAAAACTTTCAGGTTCGGTCAACAACAATTTTATTTGGTTGGTGTCGAACAGGCTAAAATTCTCCAAATGAAATATGAAGAAGAAAGCAGGAAAATGATGAAGGCATTTGAACGGCTAAAGTCTAAATAAAAGATAGGTTCCTAATAGATGGTTTCGGAAGTTGTCATTCTCCCTACATTATTCAGTGAAGGTTGGTTTAAGCAAAGAATGCCATAAAATTCGATTGACTAGCTAGCCACATCGATATGAAAAACTTGATGTATCGGCGTTCATTTTCGGTCACTTTCGATAAAGTGCATTTTTCATCGGCACATTTATGATTATATTCGTTAAAGTGTTAAAATCATATTAATTTTTAGGACTAGTTTAGTAAGACAATTCTTCTAATTCCTACAAGATGACATCTAAATTATTTTGCTTTCCCTTACTTTTCTTTGCTTCAATTCAACTTTCATCACAAAACCTACTTGAGAATGACCTCGATGACTGGACGGTTGGAACAGGTTCTTCCCCAGGGTTTTCGGCACTTGGAACTACACAGGAAAACAATCGCGAGTACGGTATCGGCCCATTTGGCGACAATGTGCTGCTCTGGAAAGCGACCCCGGATAGTCAAAGCAATGGCGATGGTGGTTTCATCTCCAAAAAACATGCTATCGACAACACCAAGGATTATCGCCTATCGGTATGGATAAAGAAAACAAATTCAAACACCGGTAGTACATACTTTGGATGTAGTACATGGAACGAGGGCGAAGTACTCAACCGAAACGGAACGGAGAACAACAATCCCTACTTTTTTTCGGCCGACCTCCCGGAGCTTGACAAGTGGTACCTATTGGTAGGTTTCATACACAACAGTTCATTTAACGGGACGGACGATATCGGCGGTGTATATGATCCGGTCACCGGCAATAAAGTAAGAAGATTGAGGGACTTTAAGTTCAAGAGCACTGCTACGGCTACCAGACATAGAACATTTCTTTATTATGACACCAATACCACAGACCGTCAGTATTACTTCGCACCCCGTATGGAGCAAATCAACGGCAACGAGCCATCCATAAACAGGCTGTTGGGCAAGGAGAACATTACCAGCCTCGTGTTTACCTACGATGCCGCAGGAAACAACAAATTACGCAAGCCCCCTTCCCAATCCGTTACCCTAAAGGCCGTTTTGCCGGACAAACCGACCGATACCGCGCCGGAAGCCCCAGCAGCGGAGGACATGGCCGTCGAAACAAAGAAGAACGAACTTGAAGAAAGCATAACGGTATATCCCAACCCGACCCAAGGGAAACTGACCATGGAATGGGACGGCATGCACAACGAACGTATTTTGGATATCCAAGTCTCGGACATGGGGAACAGGACCATTCCCATGCAACATAACCAAGGGGAGAGCCAAGTAAGGGTAGATCTGCAAAACTATCCACAAGGTATCTATATCGTCCGTTTTTTGTTGACGGACGGTAGCAGTATCGTAAAGAAAATCATAAAGAACTAACATACCGACCGCCTTAAACTCCAAAGCCTATGAAATCCTTTATCCTCATACATAAAAGTCTACGTCAAAGTGTCTTGACACTGTTTATATTGGTAGTTTTTGCCGTAAACGGGCAGACTACGTTTCAGGAGGTGTCCCTAAAGACCACCCCCATTAAGGTACAGGACAGAAAAGAGGATGTACCCTTATCACAACTGGCAACTTCGGCCGATAGTGATTTGTCCGATATGATGTCCTCGGCCGCATCCACATCAACGGGCGTCACGGGCATTTCCGAAACAGTAGGTGAGCTTTCCGTATCGCCCACAGGGGCGGCGGTGTACAGTGTACCCATAAAGGTGCCACCGGGCATCAACGGGGTGGTACCCACGATTGCCATTTCATACAACAGTCAGGCAGGGAACGGGTTGGCCGGATATGGCTGGAACGTTTCGGGCATCTCCATCATATCCCGTATCCCTTCGACCCAGTACCACGATGGCGTAATAGACCCCGTGGATTTCGATGCGCTGGACCGTTTTTCGTTGGACGGGCAAAGGCTTATGTTAAAATCGGGGACCTATGGTGCCAACGGGGCCGTGTATGAAACCGAGGTACATTCCAATCTAAAGATTACCTCCCACGGTACATCCAGCTATGGGAGCGGCCCCCAATATTTTAAGGTAAGCTATCCGGACGGTGCCGTCGCCTACTATGGTAAGACCTCTGACAGCAGGTCACATATGGACTATGCCATTTCCCATTGGCAGAACCCACAACAGGTACGGGTAGACTATAACTATACAAAAGCTGCCAACAACCTGAGTATTGCATCCATAAAATATGGCCACAGGAACGGTAGTACCACGGCTCCCAATGAGGTGCGTTTTGAATACAAGACCCGGTTACTGCCGGAACAGTCCTTTATCGGCGGAGTGGATTTTCGTAGGAGCAACATCCTTTCCAAAATTATAGTAGAGGCAGAAGGAACAGTTTATCGCAGGTATGAACTCGAGCACAATTCTAATTTCAGGTATCAAAGACTGACAAAAATCACCGAAAAGAGCGGTGACAATTCCTTGAGCTATAGCCCCATCAGTTTTAGTTATAAAAATTCCGGAATCGGATTTGGTGTTACGGGAATCGACACAGACCTTAACGTTAATAATATAGAAAGGCGTAACTCCGAGATGGTGCCCTTGGATTATACGGGCAACGGGGAGATGGATTTTATCATTTATCCCAAGGATCGCTCGCAGCGCAACAAGTTATGGCTGTTCAATGACATACGCTCCGGACAGAACAATATAGGCAGCGAGGTAAACCTCCCGATCTTTGAAGGGCTATTTGCGGCCAGTTACCTGAACGCATCCAACAAAATGAGTGCCGGGCAAGGCTTCGTCACCGTTGAGCATGCCGGCAACCGCCAAGTGAAGTTCAAGATGCACGGTAAGGGCGGGACCGCTTTAGTGTCCCAGCTGTACGAAAAGACCTGGAATACCGTGCAGTCGTTCTATGATGTGAACTGCGATATCACGAACATATCACAAGCCCCTATGGAATACCTGTCCGGGGACTTCAACGGGGACGGTATCACCGACCTCATGGCCATTACCGAACCTTATACCAATAGGGACTGTAGCAAACCCACCAATTGTGATAACGATCCAGACGATCGGGACGATGAGAACGGGGAGGACGAGGATGGCAACAATTATGCCGTTCCCGTTCCAGATCCTTCTCCAACCAATGATTCAGATCTTATATCGAACAGCACCAATTGCAACTGTACCTGTACCAATACCAACTACACGGTCGCAACCACGTATCTGGTCAACCTTGATCCCCGGGTAACCACGAATTTCGTCAGCGGGGCCGGTAATCTGGCAAGGTCATTGAGCACCGAAAGCAGGTTGACGACCGCCGATGTAGACGGGGACGGCAAGACGGACATTCTCCATTTTACCGAAGGTCGCGTGGACGCTTATGCATTGGATAGCTCCAATCGCCTAAAGCTCTTATGGTCAAATACCGATTCACGAATAAAATTACGGTTTCAGCCCTTGCTAGGGGATTATAACGGGGACGGTAAGACCGATTTTTTGATGCCTACAGGAAACAACAGTACGACTTACGCGATGTTCCACTCAACGGGTATCGGGTTTTTGGCAAATAGCGCCACATATCCCTTTACATACAGGCTCTCCGAAGAAGCAAGCACCGTACGGGCATACAGTTTGTTACCTACCGATATCAACGGGGACGGGCGTACCGATATACTGGAGTACATCACAGTTACGAACAACGGAGGTGCAAACGGGAAACAAACACTTACGATATACAATAACATCTCGCCCTTATCTTCAGACGAATCCCCGAAATTTTCCTTTACCGGGGAAGAGAGTCTTGAGGGTACCTTATACCATTTTCCCATTCCCGTGTTCCTCTCATCACGTGATATGCCCAACGATAATCTCGATTTTGCTACAATAAGTAACGACAAGGTTGCCTTTTTCACATTTAATAAGAATCATCTTGAGGAAACCAAGCTTAAGACCATATCGAACAATGGTATAGGATATTCCATCATTTACGATGGTCTGGACCCTACAGCTTTTGGGGGCACACTGTACAGTGAAGGCCAAAATCAGGTATACCCCTATGTGGATATAGCCCAAACACGGGGTTTCAAGGTTGTTTCCGGTCTCGTAAGATCGGGAGCTGGTACAACGAACCTCCAAAAACTGTTCCAGTACCAAGGGGCGGTCGTGCATTCCGAAGGGCTTGGATTTATGGGCTTTACGGGACTGGCCCGCAGCAATTGGTACGACCCTTCTAAAGGCAATCCTATATTCAACATATCCAAGCATGACATTGCAAGAAGAGGGGCCGTCATACAGGCCTATTCCGTTCCCTACACGGTAAACTTCAACGAGGTCCCCTCCGATTATATCACCCGGAGCGATGCCCAATATGGGAGTTCCCTGGCCGCCAATAAGGTATTCAAGCTTTGGCAGACCTCAAATACCGTACAAAACAGGTTATTGGGCACTGCGGTCACCACCGGTTATATATATGACGCCTACAACAATCCCACCCGTATCACTACCGATTACTCCGGGCAAGGCGGTAGTGTGGTGAACCTTACCTATACCAACAGCACGGGCGGTACGTATTTTATAGGCAGGCCCATAAAACGAAAAGAGACCCATACCATAGCGGGCAACAACTTCAGTACTGAAGAAGAATATACCTATACCGGTTACCTACTGACCCGAAAACGCACCAAGGGCAATGGGACGGCCTTTGATGTGGAGGACTATACACACGATATCTTCGGAAACGTGATCACCAAGACCATTGCCCCCAACGGTACCGCCCCACGATCGGTAAGCTTTAAATATGATGCGTCCGGCCGTTATCTGATCAAAAGTACCGATGTGGAGGGGTTGGCCACCCATTTTGAATACAACACCGGCCCGGGTACCCTAAAAAAAGAAACGGATCCCTATGAAAACAGTGCGAAATATGGCTATGACGCCTGGTACCGATTGGTTCAAGTGACCGATTATCGGGGGAACAATGCGAATACCACTTATGTAAGGTCCGGTTTTAATTATACCGTTACGGTATCGGCAGATGATGGCAACAGTACCATAAGCGAGTACGATGCCCTAAAGCGGATAATAAAAAAACAACGGAAAAATGTTTTGGGCCAGTGGGTGGCCATAAGCTACGAATACGATGAACTGGACAGGCCCTACCGCCAGAGCGAACCCTATATCGGGACAGGGGCCACCCAGTGGAACAGCATCGAATACGACCTGTACGGAAGGGTCACGAACATGACGGAATATACCGGAAAGGTGACCACTTTTACCTATTCCGGCCTGTCCGTGACCGTGAACGACGGTATAAAGACCGTAACCACGACCAAAGATGCCATGGGCAATGTTACCCGCGTGACAGATCCTGGCGGCACCATTGACCATACCTATTATGGCAACGGGGGACTCAAATCATCAACCTATAACGGTATCCGTATATCCATTGAACAGGATGGGTGGGGCCGTAGAACCAAATTGATAGACCCTTCCGCTGGCACCTACTCCTATGCCTACAACGGCTTTGGGGAAATGTTGAAAGAGACCACGCCCAAGGGCGAGACTCAATACGAGTACTCCGACGTGGGCAAACTGTCGAGGAAAACCGTGACCGGGGACGATACCGACATGGTCATGGACTATACCTATGACGGTACGGATAAGCTCTTGCGCACGATAAGGCTTACCAATGCAGATGGCAACAATGGCACCACGGTCTACGCTTATGATGCATACAAACGGTTGGCGTATGCCCGTGAAAGCAACACCTATGCCCAGTTTACCAAATGGTATGCCTACGACGGCCATGGCCGGATAGCGACCGAACAGAGCGAAGCTAGGCTATTGAGCAACAACAAGAGTACGGGCATCAAGGTAAAAAACACCTATGCCCATGGGCAATTAAAAAGGATAAACGACCATAACAGTGGTGAGGAACTTTGGAACATAACTGGCCTAAACGCATGGGGGCAGGTCACAGCATCGACCATGGGCGATGGGCAACAGCGTACCAATACCTATGACAACCATGGCTACCTTACCCAAATGCTGTCCCAAAAGAACGTAAACGCCACTGCGACCGATGTCATGAGACTGTCCTTTGATTTCGATGCCCGTAGGGGCATCCTCAACTCACGTACCAACAGTCTTTTCGGTTGGAACGAAAGTTTTGGCTACGACGGTCAGGACAGGCTAACGGGCTTTACGGACAATAACGGCGAGCATTCGCAGAGCTATGATACCAAAGGGCGTATTGATACCATGAGCCAATTGGGCACCTTTAGCTATGCCAGCACGAGTTTTCAACAAACGGGCGTGGAGCTCAATGCAGCCGGTCGATCACATTACGCCGATTATGCCGAAAGGCATATCGGCTACAACGCCTTTAAGAGCCCGGTAGAGATACACGAACAGGGAAAAGGCCGCTATGGCTTTATGTACAATGCCGATATGGGCCGTGCGCATATGTTCTACGGGGATACCCAGGCCGATAAACTGGAACGGCCCTACCGACGGCATTATTCGGCCGACGGCGGAATGGAGATCACGTGGGAGAAGGCCACGGGGAAGACCACCTTTGTGATCTATGTGGGCGGGGATGCCTATAGCGCACCCGCTATGCGCCATTCGGAGCAGGGGGTCACGAACAGCGACCATTACTTGTACCTGCACCGGGACTATCTAGGCAGTATCCTAGCCATTACCTACGGTAACGGCAACATTAAGGAGAAACGGCATTTTGATGCCTGGGGCAATATGGTGCACTTGACCGACGGTCAGGACAGGGCCCTGGATGCGAACCTGGCTTTTCACCGGGGCTATACCGGGCACGAACACCTGCACGATGTAGGCCTCGTACACATGAACGGCCGCTTGTACGACCCGGCTTTGCACCGCTTTCTGATGCCTGACAACTACGTACAGAACCCCCATAGCACGTTGAGCTATAACCGTTATGGCTATGTGTGGAACAATCCCCTGATGTATACAGATCCCAGTGGTGAATTTGCTGAAACAGCTGGATTGCTATATTGGACCGGTGCCGCTGTCGTAAGTTCAATTGCAAGTTCATGGGAGACCATAAGATCATGGGACTGGAAGAGCTTTGGTGACGATATTGCCAGACCGTTCAGGGAGGCCGGGCGATGGGTACGCAGGCTGTTCGGCGACAAGGGCAGCCCCGGTCCCACCCAGTTCGCCAACGAACTTACCGTCTCCTCGGGCCCCAGCGGGGCAAGGGGATCCGGGATTTCGAGCTCGCTTGCCAATGGCAATAGTGCATTGGGACTTTTGTGGAATGGGTTTTCCCGTGGTTTCACAGATAAATTTGCCGGCTTCAAGGCACTCTTCAACGATCCGGGAATGTTATTCCAGACCCCCACCATAGAACAGGCCTTTATGTCCTCTTTGGAAAATATGCCCTTCACAAGGCCATTGCTCATGGGGGCCAAAACCATTATGGCATCCATACAAGGAAATGTGGAGGGAATGGGCTATATTTACGGTGGGGAAGCGGGGAAACTGACCATCGACGGGGTCTCGGCCCTTCCGGGAGTAGGGATATTGAAAGGGTTTCGTGGGCTAAGAGTGTTTAACAATGCTAGCAAGTCAAGCACGAACCTGGCGAGAACTTTAGGAGTTCAAGGAGAGAGGGCAGTTGGTACGCTTGGTTCAAAAACGAGAATACCATCATTAACAGGAACAGCAAAGTATAGAATACCAGATGGTTTATCAAGAACAACTTTGACGGAGGTTAAAAATGTGAAAAGCCTAAATTTGACAAGACAATTAAAGGATTTTCATTTATATTCTACTCAAAGAGGATTACAATTTAATCTTTATGCAAGACCAAACACAACTTTCTCTGCTCCTTTGCAAAATCTAATCAATCAAGGAAGTATCAATGTTTATACTATACCAGGTTTATAATTTGTAAACAAATGGAAGAAAGTAATAAAATAATTGAAGCATTAAGTAAAGTAGGAATTTCTATTGAGGATATTTATGATTTGGTTGAATCAAATAAACCATATCCTGAAGCTATACCTGTACTAGTGAAATTGCTAAAGAAAGGAATAACAAATACAGGAGATAGAGAAGGTGTAATAAGGGCATTGGCGTTACCAGAAGCTAAAGGGGAAATAGGTTCACTTTTAATAGACGAGTTTTATAAAATCCCAAGCGATAATATGCTGCTTAGATGGACAGTCGGAAATACAATGGAAGTTGTAATTTCTGAGAATGATGTTGATGCAGTTATTAAAATTATTGCCGACAAATCAAACGGAATGTCCCGACAAATGTTTGCTTTAGCTTTAGGTAATGTTCCTTCGGAAAAAAGTGAAGATGCTTTGATACAAATATTAGATGATGATGAAATAGCACCACATGCATTAGAGGCATTGGGGAGGTTAAAGTCTAAAAAAGCACGAGATAAAATATCTGAACTTACAAAGCACCCCAAATCATTAGTGAAGAAAGAAGCCAAAAAGGCTTTAAGAAAAATAGGTTAAAATTAAAAGCTGACCATCGTCTGGACCTAGGCCCTTCCGGGAGTAGGGATACTGAAAGGGTTCCGTGGGCTGAGAGTGTTTAACAATGCCGCTAAGGGGAGTACGAAAGGTGGATTGAATCTTTTTAAATGGGGTGAGAAAACAACTACTACGACTAAGGGTTGGAGGCAAGGTGATTACATGCTAAATCTCCCAAATAGAGGGACACCTAAGCTAAATTGGAAACAAAACGCAGGGTATTTAAGACAGGAGATGAGAAAAGGTAATCCAATTTATGACTCGTTTCGTTATCCAAATGGACAACAAATTCCAACAGGTGGTTTTTTAAATGCTGAAAGGTATCTATTGGAAAGTAGAGGTTGGAGATATAACCCTGCAACAGGTGCATATCACCCCACATTTTAATTTTAATCTAAATCGTATGAATTTTAATATAATAATCAAAGAGATACTTGGTTCCGTTTTAAACCTATTCGGATTTACTTTGAAAGAAGAATCAAAAGGTATTATTGAATATGATCATGAAAAAATGTCAATTTCTTTTTCCTATGATTTCAATAGATCTTTTGAAGTAGTAGCTAATTTTCTTTTTAAGGCAAATAATAAATCTTATAAGTTTGGCGAGTTAAAAGAATTTCTAATTAAAGAGAATAATCGGTTTACCACAATCCAAATTTTAGAAGATGATAAACTAAAAACTTGGGCTAAAGAATTGAAAATATTTCTTCAAAATCATCTGGATTTCATCATTAAAAATCATGCTAAAGTTTGTTTTGAATTGGATGTTATCAGAAAACAAAACGTACTTGAGTATAATAATGAAAGAGATGAAAGATACTTTAAAGAAGATGTTGATAGACTTTGGAAGGATAAAGATTATATGAAGTTAACTAAACTTATTGAAAATTATAAAGGTAATTTAGATAGTTCATTAAAAAAGAAATATGAATATGCTATTAAAAGACTAAGTTAAGTGTAAGGGATGCCGCTAGGACGGGGACTCGTGCTTTTTGGTCTGGAGGAAATGTTACAAAAAATACTGCTGCAGGCTTTGCTAAATCCAACGGTATGAAGACTCTAGAGATGACAACAAGAGGTCAGATCATGAATACGTTAAATCCTGTTTTACCTCGTTCAGTATCAAATCCAATTTGGAGAAGACTTTCCACAAATTTTGCAAAAGGGGCTAAAGGAGAAGCTCATTTCTTCACTACACCAGCAGGTCCACGTCCAGAAAGTATTTGGCTAAATCTTGAGAAACCGATTTTGCAACAAAATGGGGTTCGAATTATTACTCACTGATAAACTAGAACACTATGAATATTTATAAAAATTTGTTTTCTGCAAAATCAATGAAGGGTAAAATACTTAGAATAAAGGATGATATAGAAAAGCGAATTAAACCGATCTGTGAAGAGAAGTTTTGGGTTGAATGGTATGGGGCTTATGATATAGATCCCAAGAATTTGGTCTTTTGGGTTTGTGTACAAACTGATGAAACAAAGGAAAGACTTAAGTCTAATTCTGATTTGATGAACAATATTAGGCTTCTACTTGATAAATATGATTATTCTGAGCAAGCAAGAAAACATGTATATATCGGTTTCGAATCTCAGGAAACTGTAGATAGAGAATCAGATGGTGATTGGTACTTACATTTCAAATAAGTAAGTGATTTTATGGTGTCATTGATTTGTATATTAACAAGAATTCTTAAAAGACAAGTCTTTGTTACTCTTTGTCTTGTTTTTCAAGTCAGCATCATATCTTCTGTATGTGCGAACCCAATTGGTTTAGGGTTTAACCCTCACAGCCCTATTTCAGAAATCTATACCTATGACGAAATTGAAAGTTTGGTTTCAGCAGAAGTTGGGTTAAGACGAGTACTTTCAAAAAATCAGGTAGGGTCTAACTGTGAAGATTTACTATCTGTTGAAGGGAGTGCCGCTAGGGGGAGTAACTTCCTGAAGGGAGGCAAGATATTCTCTCAATTCAAGTCTTCGTATTGGTCAAGGCGTATAAAGCCTACATTAGACCCAATCATTAACCCTAAGACGGGTCAAGTTTGGAAACAGTATACAGAACTTCATTACAGGTTTATCCCTCAAAGGGCTAAATGGGCTCCGAATTGGTTAAAGAATAATAGGTTGAATCTTACTCCTGCAACTAGTTTACGACATGCTCAAATGAATCCCTATCGAGCTAGGTTCGCTCCGAAATGGGTAAAAGAAATGTATAATCTAAAATGGAAATAGATGTTTAACCTGTTTAGAAAGAAAAAGCTCATTAACGAGAAAGATTATGAATTTTTGAGAGCATTAGTTGAAGCTCTTCCAAAGAATTATTCTTATTTGGTTAGCCAAGTTTCCGAAGAGTTTATTTTGGATAAAAAGGTTAATCAGCTTGGAGACAAAGGAACTTATACGCTGAGTTTAAATGCGGAACTGGAAACCAAATATTCAGACAAGTCTTTCCCTCAGTTGTTTATAGTGAAAGATGTTGGCGTTTGGAATGAGGTTAAGGGTTCTTTTGAACAATAGAGCTACATATTCTTGAGGGAATGTTAGCGGGTTTTAGAGTGAATGCAAAATACTCAGAATTAGATTTTGAAAAAATTGATACTTCAAAAATCAAAGAGAAGCATTTTAAAAACGAAGAAAAAGAGTTTTTGAAAACCCTAATTGGCAAAGTTTCTAAGGATATTCTTTCTCAATTAGATATTAAATCAACATTTAAGATTGAGTTAGAAGATGGAGATTTTTACGTGCTTAAAGACTTGGAAGATGGAAACTATCTTTCAATGAATGAAAAGGGCTCTGTTTATGGTATGATACATGACCCATATGAAGTAGAGAAACTCTTCGACACCAAAGAGTCCTTTTTTGAAGCTCTGAAATCTGGTGAGTTTAGTATTTCAAAATATCGTGAAAGTAAGTTTTCTGTTTAAACCATGGGATTTAATAATGTTAATACATCATAACAATTATTTTACATGGGATATGTATAGTAATCCAATAGAATAGAAAGGTGACTAAAACCGACCTCTTACCCTAAAGAAAGACTGTTTAATTGTAGAATAATAATCTTAATTTAATATCAAAATTTCAAATCAGAGTAAAGTGAGTAAGTATGCAATATTTATTGATTTTTTTGAAATCGGTTATTGGTTGGGGAGCCTTGCTGCAATTTTACTGCTCTTGTTATTCATTGTGCTGATGATTAAAATTGTAATCCGCTTGATTAGGTTCTTTCGCAAGAGACAATCGAATTAAACACTTTACACTACAAGTAGCAAAAAAGCAAATTAATTACCCTATTTGGAAATTCAAGAACAGCGTGGCCATTGGAGGTCCCCAATCTAAAGTGGACGCTTTTGCAAAAGATTTTAATTCGGAAACCATTACAAAAAGCAATAGATTTGACGTATGGCCAGATGAGTTAAAACCATATTTGGGCCAAGATAACATAAACCCAAAAGCGCTGAATTTTAACCAAAAATGGATAAACGGTGTAATTGATTCCAACTTGCCAATTTATAACTTGGGAAGAAGTCAAGGATACAGTCCATTTTATAACGGCATAGAAATGAATACGATTATTAATAGAAATTACTTTAATACTATACAGGTAAAAAGCCATGGGTTTTATAAAAATAATTTTAGAGTTACTATATGGTAGATATTGACTGGGAACAAAAACAAATTCAAATAATTAGAGGTACAGTAGAAACTCTTTTATTGAGTAAAAAATACCATCTTGACGAAATAGTTACAAATAATAGAGATGGGGGTTATGTTAAGTATGTGAATAAAACTGAAACTATAGAGATTTTATTCTTGTTTTTACCTGATTACGATGTTCTCATAAATTGTTATGAGCCAAGAATGAAATCTCTAATTAAATTTTTATTAACAAAAAGAATAAATAAAAAAAACATATCCATAGCGAGCATTATGAAATTTGATAGTAAAAAAATGTCATTGGAAATGCTTTTGCAAGAAGCCATACTTTACATAAAGAATCATAATTTATAAAATCGTCTATAGTTCATACATTATAATTCAAAATTGCAAAAACACTTAGAATCTCCTGAAGGCTTCCCTGTTTTTGAAGGCTTCCCTGTTTTTCATACAGTTTAAAAATCAACTATTTTTAGATTATGAAGAAAAGCAGATTTACGGAAGCACAGATAGTTTCTATGCTCCAACAGTATGATTCCGGAATGAAGGTCACCGACATCTGTCGTGACAAAGGTATCACCACGGCGACTTTCTATAGTTGGAAACGCAAGTACGGTGGTATGGATACCCAACAGCTCAAAGAGCTCAAATCACTTCAGGAAGAGAACCGCCGTCTCAAACAGATGTACGCCGACCTTAGCCTTGATCACCGCATTTTAAAAGACATCGTGGAAAAAAGCTCTAAAGCCTTGTGAGCGCAAAGAACTTGCCCAGGAGGTGGTCAACGAGGAAGGCTTGAGTATTTCAAGGGCCTGCCTACTGGTAAGTCTTAGCCGTTCGATGTGGTATTACCGCACTACAAGGGACGATTCCGAAGTAATGGACAAGCTCACCGAGATGAGCGAGATAAAGCCCAACCGTGGCTTCGATTATTATTACTACAGAATCCGCGCACAAGGCTTTATATGGAACAGAAAACGTGTACTTAAAATTTATAGGATAATGGGACTGCAACTAAGAAGGAAAAGTAGGAAACGCCTACCTGCAAGGGTAAAGACTCCTTTGGAACAGCCAACGGAACCCTTACAGGTATGGAGTGCCGACTTTATGAGCGATAGCTTGGTCACGGGGCGAAGGTTCAGGGTATTCAATATCATCGATGATTATAATAGAGCGGCACTTTGTACGACCCCTGCTTTCTCGATGCCCGCCATACGGGTAATAGGCTATCTGAAACAAGCGATAGAGATATATGGTAGGCCATTGCAGATACGAGTGGACAACGGCCCCGAGTTCATTTCAAGGATATTCGTGAGCTATTGTGAGACCGAAGGTATCGAGATAAATTATATACAACCGGGAAAACCATCACAGAACGGGTATGTGGAAAGGTTCAATAAGACGTTCAGGGAAGATGTATTGGATGCCTATATATTCAGGAATATTGAAGAGGTGTATCAACAGTCAGAGGGTTTTAGGGAAGATTACAACAAGTACCACCCCCATAAGTCGTTAAGCAGAAAAAGCCCAAACCAAATATTCAAAGAATTTTCATTGGGGCTAGCCCCAATGAAAAAAGAAGATTGTTTAACTTAGGACTGTACGAAAACGGGTAAGTCTTCAGGAAGGGCTAGATTTCAATTCACGTTGGATTCAAAATAAAATTGACCTTAATACACCCATCTATGATATTGGTCCAAAGGGAAACTTTATCAACAGTCCGTTCTATAATCTGGAAGTGGGCAGGACACTAAACTACCAATTTCTTCATCTCGTCAGATATAATAGCTATTTTAATGGAAGAATTAGAACTACGATATTTTGATTATGAAAGATTATCTGAATCCTGGAGAAGAATTTTTTATTGCCTTGAACCGAGAGTTTGAATTTTTAAGGATTGATTATGGGTATCAAGGCAACCAATTTACACTTAATTCTAGGGATGAGAGGATAGTTAGTTATTATAACCATGTTATCAAAAGAAAAATTACTATCGTAGAACAAATTTCAGATGGCGGAAATCTATATATGTTTATAGAAATTAAAAGTGTTTTGGGGTTATGGAAAAAAAAATATTTAAAAGATTATACAGGTAGAGATATACAAATCAATAGCTTAGCGCATCTCACGCGAATAATAAAATCCAACACCTCGATAATGAATGATATTATAGGTAGGTAATGTAAAAAACGGTGCTTTACACATAAATATCAATACATTAAACAAAATACAGATTCCTGTTTTGGCAGCTATCCTAGCGCCTTTTCTTATTGAAAGTCTGTAGAAATTGTTGATTCCTTCGCGAACAGATAAAATAAAAGAGCCGATAATTTTTATCGGCTTAAACTAACTAACTCAAACATAAGAACGTATCCACGAATGGTACTGCGAAGTTATTTTTTTTAAACCGGATGGGATAGAAATTTAATTATCGAAATTGTTATTAAATTGTATCTTGAAAGTTCAGTAAACCGATACGATTCGATAAATTTTCTGAAATATGATATTTTAATTATTGCTACAATTTTGACAATTTAATTCCCCATTTTTAAATGTTGTCCATGAAATACAATCGAACTATCCTTATAATCTTATTGGTAATGTGCGTTAAGGTCAGCTCCCAAAAAAAGAAAATGACTGTCCTTACAAACGATAAAAAGGAAATTGGAACCAATTTAAAATCCAATACTCCAATCTTGTCCACTGAATACCTTTTTGCCGAGAGAATTAGTGAATTTCAAATAGATACTTTGTCGAACCACATTGACGTTCAGCTAAGAGGTTTAAGCAAGAATGGAAAGTGGCTCAATAATAAAGGTTACACATTGAGGTACGATGCTGAGAATCAAAAGGTCTTATGGTCAGAAAGAGTGAATTATCAATTGGAAGATATTGAACAATTTGAAGGTATTACCCTTAAAACCAAAGCAGGGAAAACTTTCTGTATCGATAATGATACGGGTAAAGAACTCTGGGAGGTAAAGAATTCCATTCTTTTTGTTGATCGGACAAAAAAAATAGCACTTGGTTATAGATCGGCCTCGTCCAACAAGGACTTGGAAATACTGGAGGGAATCAATCTCAGAAACGGTAATATTCTTTGGGAAAGATATATTACTCGTGAATATGGATGGGATGATGTATACAGAATTGATGAGTCTAACCTATTGATAGTCGCGGGTGGTATGCATACATTAAACATCAATGACGGTACAGGTTGGGATTATTATACCAAAACTGGGAAGAAAGACTATACCTCTTCGGCTGTGGGTACTGGCATCGGAATTGTTGCGGGCCTTTTAACGGGAACATATGCCGCATCAACTGGCCACAATTTGGTTAGAGATGTACGTTCAAATATCATAGAGGATAGTTTGAATATCTATTTCGCCTCTAAGGAACACTTTGCAAAGTTGGACAAAAAGGGAAGCGTTAAGTGGCAAATAAAATTACCGGACGATAGAACCAGTAAGTCACAAATTTTTAAAATGGAAGAAGAATTGCTAATTGTCAACAAAGGTTTCGCCTATATGGGAGATCGAAAACTTGATATCGGCATGCCTTTCATAGGTTCTTTCGATAGTGAAACCGGGCAGCAAAAATATCTCATAGAGGTTGGCAAGAAAAAAGATGATAACATAAATGGAATGAATCTGGATGGCAACAATCTTTTATTGCTGTTCCCAAACCGAATATCAAAATTTGATATTGAAAATGGGCAAATTATCAAAAGTGTTCCTTTCAGTGAAATGTCTTTTGGGAGGCTGAATAATTTTGTTGGTGAACATGTCTTTACCGAAAAGAACTCTAAATATATAAG
This sequence comes from Costertonia aggregata, assembly GCF_013402795.1. GTDB lineage: Bacteria > Bacteroidota > Bacteroidia > Flavobacteriales > Flavobacteriaceae > Costertonia > Costertonia aggregata. Next base: position 1,287,724 of record NZ_CP058595.1, read on the forward strand.
TTTACCGAAAACAGATTTGGCAAAACACTATGTGCTGACAAACAAGAATAAAATACTCGTGCTTGATTCTAAATTGAAACCTGAAAACGAAATTGAAACTAGGGAAGTTTATTTGTACTATCTCGAATGGAAAGATTACAATTTTATCGCCAGAGAAAATAGTTCTATAATAATTGATGGTAAAGGTCATAAAATTGCAGATATCATGGTAAACAGAAATTCAAGATTGATTGGTAACAAGCTGTATACTGTTGCCGATAAAAGTCTTTTCATCATAGATTTAAATCAAATCTTAGATGTCAAACAATGATTGAGGATTTTTCATTGACCTCCTCCCTTTAAACCGGACATTTTAAAACTAGAGAATTACGGGCCCTACCAATTCTGCCCGCTCAGCTTTAAAGCCGCAACTACGATATCCTTTCTGCTTATCTGCCCTACCAGGAGTCCGTTTTTCATTACCGGTAACCTGCGCCTGTTGTGCTTGTCGAAAATACCCGCAGCATCAAAAATGCTCATATCATCAGGAATGGTCTCTACTTCTTTGGTCATAAAACGCTCCACGTTCTTGTCCAGTATAGGTTGATTAAAATAGCGGCTTTCGGAAATGGTTTTCATACAATCCGCCTCGGAAATGATACCTACCAAAAAGCCATTATCGTCCATAACCGGCCCACCCGATATTTTATGTTTGGCAAAAGCTTCCATGACCTCCAAAATAGATTGGTCCGGGCTAAACGTCACCAATTTTTTGGTCATATAATCGGATACCAGAATGGGTGCATTGTATTCTTTCTTATTCACTGTTTTGGCTCTGGGGCCTTGAAAACTCTTAATTCCCATATGAATCTGATTTTTAGGTTGTTATTAAATATAGGGATTTTCTTTGAGCTTGTACAAATAAACTCGTTAAAACACATGAAAGGAGAAGAATTTTATATTTTTATAAAATAACGACCATACCATGCGTAGATTTTCCTCGATTACCACTTTACTACTGATTGTTCTGGCCATTTATTGGAGCTTTAAAGCTACTATGCCCACCTATTCGGAATACGTTGATATGCCCAAGAACGAATTCTCAACGGATAGGGCCCTGAAACACGTTGAAGCAATTTCAAAACAACCGCACGGGGTAGGTTTTCCCGCCCATACCAAGGTAAGGAACTACATCATTACTGCGCTTCAAGAACTCGGCCTGCAAACTTCCATCCAAGAAGGGTATACGGCCGGCGATTGGGGAAATTTGAGTAAGGCCACCAATATATTGGCCCGTATCAAAGGCTCTACCAACGAGAAAGCATTGGTATTATTGACCCATTATGACAGTAGTCCGCATTCATCTTTGGGGGCAAGTGATGCGGGTAGCGGTGTTGCCACGATATTGGAAAGCGTTCGTGCTTTTCTATCGGAAAACAAAACACCAAAAAACGATATTATCATATTGATTACCGATGCCGAAGAATTGGGCCTTAATGGTGCCGACCTTTTTGTCCGCGAACATCCTTGGGCAAAAGAAGTGGGCCTTATCCTAAATTTTGAAGCTCGTGGCAGTGGTGGGCCGAGTATTATGCTGATGGAAACCAATCGCGGCAACAAAAGACTTATCGAAGAATTTACTAAGGCAGATGTGCCATTTCCCATTGCCAATTCTTTGGCCTACAGCATTTATAAATTACTGCCCAATGATACGGACCTTACCGTTTTTAGGGAAGATGGCGATATTGAAGGTTTTAACTTCGCGTTTATCGGCGACCACTACGATTATCATACGGTACGGGACAGTTACGAAAGACTGGACAAAAATACCTTGGCCCATCAAGGCAGTTATTTAATGCCGTTGTTGCATCATTTTAGCAATGCCGATTTATCGAAGGTTAAAAGTTTGAGCGACTATATTTATTTTAATGTGCCGTTCTTTAAATTGATAAGCTATCCGTTTGAATGGATTTGGCCCATGTTCATCTTAGCGGTGGTACTCTGCATTTGTTTGCTTGTGTTTGGGGTTAAAAAAAACAAGCTTGACCTTATACAATTGTCCAAAGGTTTTCTACCCATGCTTTTGACACTGCTTATTAACGGTAGCATAGGCTATTTTGCCTGGAGTTGTCTAAAATGGATGTACCCGAGCTATCAAGATATGCTACATGGTTTTACCTATAATGGCTACACGTACATTACTGCTTTTGTACTGTTATCGGTAGCGGTATGTTTTTATGTGTACCACAAGTTCAAGAGCATAGCCGTTCCCGATTTGCTGGTTGCCCCCCTAATATTATGGTTGTTTATCTGCGGTGCGTTATCGGTATATTTGAATGGTGCCAGTTTTTTTATAATTCCGGTTTTTGCATTGTTGGCGGGATTAATGGTGACCATCAATCAAAAGAAACCCAATCCGTATCTATTGGTTTTTCTATCGCTTCCCGCACTATGGATTTTTTCGCCTTTCGTAAAGCTTTTCCCTGTAGGGTTAGGGCTAAAATTACTTGTTTCCGTAACTGTATTGACCTCTTTGATTTTTTATCTCCTGTTGCCCGTTTTCGGTTTTTATACAAAGAAAAATAGATTGGGGTTTTTAAGCTTGATCTTGTTTTTGGGATGCTTCATTTCAGCACATTTTAACTCAGGTTTTACTAAGGACAGTGCCAAACCCAGTAGTTTATCGTACGTTCTGGATGCCAATACCGATTCTGCCCAATGGGCGACCTATGACAATGTTCTGATAGATTGGAATGCACAGTATTTGGGAGTGAGTAAAAAGGCTCCGAAAAAATTAACGGACAAGACCATTAGCAGCAAATACAGTACAGGGTTTACCTATGTTGCCGATGCTCCCAAAAAGGCGATCCCTGAACCCAAAATTGAAACTACGAGGGATACCGTTATAGGAAATGAAAGATTCTTGGAAATTTGTATTACGCCGCAGCGCAATGTAAATCGGTTAGAGGTTTTTACAAATGAGATTGTTTTACACAGCGCATCGGTCAATAAAATTGAATTATCGGATTATTTCTTGGAAAATCGAAGAAGGGGAAAATTGATAACCCATTACGTAAGCAATAATGAATATACCGAACTGGAGCTCACTTTCCCCAAAGATGCCAGGCTGGTACTCACCCTTTATGAGGCCTCAAACGACCTTTTGGAAAATTCTTTATTTAGCGTTCCCGAAAGACCGGAAAATAGCATTCCCATGCCTTTTGTTCTCAATGATGCCGTTCTGCTAACCAAAACCATCACCTTTGAGTAAAACAATCGGTATTATGGGTTGCGGTTGGTTAGGTTTGCCTTTGGCAAAAGCTCTGCTGTCCCATGGTTACATAATTAAAGGTACTACTACCTCTAAAGAAAAGCTAGGTATTCTAAAAAGTGAGGGTATACGGCCTTTTCGTATTTCTCTATCAGAAAACAGCATCTATGGGCCTATTTCTGATTTCTTGATGAGTGTGCACACTTTGATCGTCAATGTGCCACCAAGGTTACGAAGTGGCAATGCCGAAAATTATGTCGACAAAATGCAACTATTGTTTGACGAAATACGAAAATCAAAGGTGCATCATATTGTTTTCGTGAGCAGCACTTCGGTGTATGGGGATTTGGAGGGTGACGTAGACGAGAGCACACCACCCATACCTAAAACCGAGTCTGGCAAGCAATTGTTGGCATCCGAAGAAATAGCCAGGAAAAGTGCCCTAGATACAACAATCATAAGATTTGGTGGACTCATTGGTCCCGATAGGCATCCCGTAACCATGTTATCCGGAAGAAAAGGATTGTCCAATGGCAATGCCCCGGTAAATCTTATTCATTTGGATGATTGCATACAAATCATTGTTGCCCTACTGAAAAATAATTGGTGGAACGAAACCTTCAATGCCGTTTACCCATATCATCCTTCAAAAAAGAAATATTATACCTTACAGGCCAAAAAAAGAGGTTTATCACCACCCGATTATAGTGCAGATTCCAACCAAAAAGGCAAAAAAATACATTCCCGTAAGCTAATTCGTGTTAAAAATTATGATTTTAACACTACAATTCTGTAGTGTTTGGCATCAGAAAAAGTGGGTTTCACAACAAAACAAGGTGCTTTTAGTTAATTAGTTATCTGATTTTAAATTACTTACATACAAAATGCATAACTTTAAGTAAACATTTAAAATTCAGTTGCCATGAAAAATTCAAATCTAAAGCAAAGAATCTTAGTTGAAATTGAAAGCTTAATCGCTCGCAGCTGTCCCAATCAAAAAATATCCAAAAAATTTGAAAACCTACATGTAGCTATCCTTAAAAAGTATTACAACGCTACTGATGTTTCTATTGATTATCATAGAAAAAGGGTGGAGATGGACATCGTTTTGGACGATACTAGTTATGACCCGAAAAAGGTAAATGTCAGCATCCCTACCCTACATGTGAATCTTTTGTTCCAAAACCTCAAGGAGTTTTTGAAAAACTGTATTGACAGCGACAACAAGAGTTTGGCGTTTTATGCCTCTTTATTAAAATCATTTGAGAAGAAAGAGGTCTTGTTTAAAATTGTATAAATAGTACCATTTCAAAAAAAATGTAAAAAAGGAGACCGGTTTGGTCTCCTTTTTGATTGTATAGCAAACGTTTAAGTATTTTGGTAACACGTAACAAGAATAATTTTTATAGTTTTGCCCCACCAAAATCAAATAGACACTAAATTAAAAAGTATACGTATGAAAAAATATGTGATAGCATTACTACTTCTTTCTGGTTTTTATGCAACCGCACAAACAAAGAGCGATCTTCAAAAGCATTACGAAGCATTTTACAAACAAATGCGCTTACAGGGCGATGTTGACGGTGTCATCAATGCCATAACGCACTTGAACGTGCTATCGCCTTCAACAGAGCGCAGGGACACTTTGGCCTTTATATATGCCAATGACAACCAACACCTACAGGCCTTGAATACCATAGGCATTGAAAAAGATGCCAATGATTCCGACATGGCCGTACAGGTGAAGGCAATTTCCTTAAAGGCTTTGAACCAGCCCAAGAGGGCTTTGGAGCATTTTGAGGTATTGAACAAAAGAAACCCAAATGCCTACGTAGCGTATGAATTGGCCGATCTCAAAATACAAACGGGTGATATTGAAGGTGCAAAAGCGAACATAGAATATGGTATCGCCAATTCCAAAGACGATATGAAGCATGCATTTTATGAAAGGCAACAGCCTTATGAGGTGTCTCTAAAAGCCGCATTTTTGCATTTAAAGGCATTAATGCAGTATAATCAAGACAAGAACAATATAGATGCCGCTGTCGCCACCATAGATGAAGCACTGGCGATCGATCCCAGTTTTAATTTAGCAAGCTTGAGCAAACAAGCCTTAGTTTCCAAAAAAGAAGAAGGAACTACAGAAGAAAAAAAGCAGTAAGCCACGCGACATTCACGACATTATTATATCAAAAAAAGCCCGTTTTAACGGGCTTTTTTAATTTTCCCTAAGTTGCTCCAAAAGCAAATCGTCCTTTTCTTTTTTCAACTCAATAAGTTCGGAAACATTATCATTGGGTACGGCAATAGATAGCACGTAATGGGCGATTTTCCATTCTTTTCCCACTTTTTTGAGTACTCCCGAACCACGGCATAGTTTCATTTGTGTATCCAACAGCTCATCAAACCAAGCCAAATCCTTATTTTCATTCAAAAAAATGTTGCGTTCTACCGCCATAAAGCTCCATGCCTTGCCTTTGTCAAAGTAAGGTTTTGAGAATATTTCAAATTCAGTTCTGGTCCAATTTTCCGTGGCATCGGTACCAATGAAAATAGCATCAGGGGTCATCAATCCAAAATAAGCGTTAAAATCGGCGTTGGCTGCTGCCCTGTGCCAGTCGGTCAGCACTTTGTCAACGGAATTTACGTTTTCAGCTTGGGCCGTTATTTTAAATGACAGCAAAGCGATTGCTACTATTGTACTAATTTTTTTCATCTTCCAATATTTCGTCCGGCAGTTTATTATTTACCAGAACATTAAACTGATTCAGAAACGCATTATGGGCATAAATCAATTCTGGAACTACCTCATCAATATCCAATTGATATTCCAAATTGCCCTTGGCCTTTAAAATAAAGGTCTTCAATACTTTTTGCCTGCTCTTTACCTGGGGCTTGTCGAACGCTTCGGGATAATCGGCATCTTGCAGTTGCTTTTGTTTTTGAATCAAATCTTCCAACACCAAAGTCAAATCCTCTATATTTTCAACTGTGTACAGGGCATCAAAACTGGTTTCCAAAGCATTGAATTCCACCCAATCCTCAACCAATGCCTGCGCCTCTGCATTAAGACTGGTTTTTTTCTTCCATTTGGCGGTGACCAGGCCACTATCCGTATTATCCTCCTGTACAATATCCTTGGATTCCTTCTTACAGGAAACCAGTACAAAAATAAAAATCCACAAAACGACTATTTTATGCATATAGCGAAGGTACAAATTTTAAGAAACGGTATCTTTATCCTCAAATTGATTTAACTTCATTGTCCAATGTCGAATTACATTCTTATCATTGGTGCCTGTGGTCAAATAGGTACTGAACTTACCCTAGCTTTACGTGAAAAACACGGCAATGACCATGTTATAGCCAGTGATATACGCGAAGGCGGTGAGAGCTTGATGAATTCCGGACCTTTTGAGATCTTAGATGCTACCGACTATGCAGCGATCGAGGATATTGTGATGCATTATGAGATAAGCGAAGTATATCTTATGGCGGCCATGTTGAGTGCCACTGCAGAAAAATTCCCCATGCGGGCATGGAACCTCAATATGAATTCCCTATTCAATATATTGAACTTGGCCAAGGAGAAGAAAATAGAAAAAGTTTTCTGGCCTTCCAGCATTGCGGTCTTTGGCCCCAATACACCCAAAGAAAACACCCCCCAGAATACGATTATGGAACCTAGTACCGTATATGGTATAAGCAAACAATCGGGGGAACGCTGGTGCGAGTATTACTTTAATAAGTTTAATGTGGATGTAAGAAGTATTCGGTATCCTGGCCTAATAAGTTGGAAAACAATGCCCGGTGGGGGTACTACCGATTATGCCGTGGAAATTTACCACAAGGCACTTTCCGAAGGTTCCTATACCTGTTTTTTAAAAGAGGACACCGCTTTACCCATGATGTTTATGGATGATGCCATACAGGCCACTTTACAGATTATGGAGGCTGATATAGGAAACGTTAAGGTGAGGTCTTCCTACAATTTGGCCGCCATGAGCTTTACCCCAAAACAAATGGCCAAAAGTATTCAAGCACATATACCTACTTTCAAAATTTCTTATCAACCCGATTTCAGGCAGGTCATTGCCGATTCATGGCCTTCGAGTATTGATGATTCATTAGCTAAAAAAGATTGGGAATGGCAATCAAGATTTGATTTGGAAAAGACCACTAAAGAGATGTTAGAGAATTTGTCTTCATAGGTAATTTTACCTGTATTCTGGAGTTTTTTTAAAATTTAGGGTTTCAATACCAGAACGGCAACTATCGGGAGATATTCTAACCTGTGGACCCTAACCAATCGTAAAAACGGTGCCATTGGTTTTTCTTCTTTTTCACTGAGATGGGTAGATGTTTTGAAATTGAAGTTCAAAATTGCTCTTAGAGCTTATTTTGAAGTATGTGATAAGACTAACATTATAGAGAAAAGAAATAAAATAGTTTACGTATGTTTTGTAATTTTATAAAAATCCTAAATTCAAATCATGAAAACATTACATAGTACAATTTTAGTCTTGCTACTATTGGTCATTGGCTGCGATGACCAAAAGGCAGCACTTGCCGATAAGTTTGACAAACTGCAACAACAGCACGATAGCATTTCACAAGTACATTCCAAGTTCAAATCCATTCATGGTGAGATGTCGCAAAAGCATCAGGAGTTTGCTTCGAAACTGGAGGGCATGGAAATTCAGGATTCGACTGTTTTGGAAGATGTTGCCAAGCACGAGGCCATTTTGAAAAAACACGATGCTCTGTTGGCAGGACACGATGAAATATTCAGTGCACATGAGGAACTTAGAAAAGGTTTCGGCCAGAAGTCCGCGGCAGAGATGGAAGCACAGCTCTCCGAAATGATGGATACCCATAAAAAATTGATGGAAGAACATGGCAATATGGAGGAAGAGCATGAAATGATGGAAAACGAACACGAAACCATCATGGCGAAATTGGATAGTACCAATACCAACGGTTCAGAGTAATTTTATACCGAAAAATAGGTGCTTAACGTATAGTAAAGTCGCTGGTTTCTAGTAATTACTAGAAACCAGCGACTTTAATTTTTTTGATTATTCTGCGAAACTGATACACATAATGGTGTCATCGATATTTACTGGGGGTGTAGCGATTTTATAAAGAATCACCCCTGAGACCGGTGCCTGTAATTCAGAAATGGTCTTTCCGAATTCATCGGTGATATAGCCTACCGTTTCTCCTTTTTCTACCTTGTCCCCTGCTTTAAACGCACTGTAAAAAATACCCTGTGCATCGGCATCGATATATTTTTGATTGTTCAGCCGGATTAATTTATCCTTTGACTTTTCTATGTTCAATTCGTACATCCCCATTTTTTCTAGCATGCGGTAAACCCCATTTTCAATCCGAATTATCGCTTCTTCCTGTACATTGCCCAACTTACCGCTTTCGATACTCAGGGCTACCTTGCCTACTTGACAGGCTTGTTTGAAAACATATTTCGAAGGTTCGTCATCTTTTAGGGTATATGCATAAGAAACCACATATTCAAACCCACTGTTTTCAGACAAAGTTTTGGCCTTTTCGGTCTGTTCGGGATAATTCCGGTTGTCGTAATAACAAATGTATGGAAGTAAATCCTCAGGCGCATCGCCTCCATGAACATCCAAAAAAACATCGCTTACGGGAATAATCTCGGTCGTTATGAAATCAGCAATTTTCTCGGTAACCGAACCATCACGCCGACCAGGAAAGACCCGGTTCAAATTTACCTTGTCCTGCGCATTCTTAAAAGGTTCCCTACTATAAAAAGAATCAGTACTGGCGATAGGGATCATAATAAGGGTACCGGTGAGGTTATCCGGTCTAATTTCCTGCATAAGCCTCTGTACAGCGATTATAGGCGGATATTCAAACCCGTGGACTCCTGCAACAATCGTAAAAACGGGACCTTTGTTTTTCCCTTTTATAATTGATATGGGCAGAAAAGTCCGGTTGTTCTGGGAATCGGTAAATGTGATTCGGATGTCTTTTCTATAAGGTCCTGTTTCAGAGTTGAAGGCTTCTTGAAACGTATTCTGTGCAGTAACCCCGAACGAGGTTACAACAAAAAGTATAGTGAAAGCTAATTTTGCCATGGTTAAAAAGTATTTATTCTATAACCCAAAAATATTGAAACCCGTTGTGCATTTTGCAAAAAACCAATGCAAATATTTGGTTTCGAGTGATTTTGAAAGGCGAAAAATTATGAAATTCACTCAAATTGATAGTTTTACATTACATGCACAAGGGGTTATCGAACTGATTGTTTGAATATTATCTTTTCTTCCCAGTTAATCAATCCTTTAAGGTTGGGGTACAACATTCGCTCCCCCCACACTGGCAATACTTCCGATTATAGAGGTGAAATACCACCAAGGCGATGGAAGGGATATAAATCAAGGCTTCGGCAAGCGGTACCCATTCCAGTTTCTCGTTCAGAATGATAAAAGCTAGGAACGTCCAAGAAATCCAAAGTACCCACTTCATCCAATTTTTCGAAGTATTTTTTGTAGACCAATAGACCGCCATAAACGATATTGCTATGAAAAACAAGTCGATTAAGCCCCACCAGAATGGATGGGTATGATGCCCGTGCACATGGCCCGCATGTACGGCGAACAACAAAGGGGTGGCCAGACAATGTACCAGACACAGACTACTGGCCAAAGAACCCCATATATCTGACCGAGCTGAAAATTTTAACGATATTCCCATTAATCTTCATTTTTTTAGAAGCTATTTTATTCAAGGTTTCAACGTAACCGTCCTTACAACTTTGTTGAACGGTCCCGGAATCAGATTGCCCTCTGCATCGACCAATTCCAATTGAACGGTCACCTCGCCCATCGGTAATCCTTTGACGATATGTGGAGCCCATTCCGAAATCATAAATTCCTCGCCATTGATGGTGGCCCGCACTTTATTCCCATCCTCTGAAAGGGTGGTATTGAGCACGAAAAAGTCCAACAGCAGGTTCTCTGTATCTGCTCCCGAATACTCCCCTTTGGGGCGACTGTAGATAAGGGTCGGGGCTTCCATATCCAAGCCGATTTCATCTTTTGGGTTCGTACCGACTTCCAGTTTTTTCACGACCACGGAATTTTCGTTCTTTACCGACTCGTGATACGAGCGGCTCAGAAAGGCTACCAAGTGGTGTACTCCATCAGGAACCTCTTTTGAAAATGCCGGTTCGTAGTGCGCGGAATACGGTTGGTTGTTCAGAATGAAGTGGATGTGCTGCCCCTTGCCCGAATTGGCCAATTTTTCCGTATTGGGGCCTTCGGTCTGAGCACCCAGTTCATAGTCGCTTACCGTAAAGGCAAAATTGGCCTCCCCACCGTTTGCAATCATCCCGTCGCTTGGGGATTGCAGTTCCAAGGCGGCATTTTCATAGGCCGGAGAGCCTTCTAGTTTTACCAGTTCAATAGTTATGTCTATAACTTCAAGAGCTTCATCGGTAGTTTTCCCATCTACCGCATCTTTTTTCTGTTCCTTACAGGATAGGGTTAAGGCAACTAAAACTAGCATTGCAAAAATCTGTGGTGTGTTCCTTTTCATTTTGTTGTTTTTAGGGTTATGAATTATTTTAAGGATTATTTTTATAAAGGTTCTCTAGGTTCCAGATAGACTGGGTACCTGTATTGGTAATCGTGAGATTTCCCAAGGTGGTCGTACTGGTATCCATCGCATTCAACCCACAGGCTATATGGGTAATACGGCTGAATTCCAACCTAGCGGAAGGCGTAATGGCAATGGAAACATCACCACTGGCAATAGTCAGGGTTTTTCCTTCCTTTGATATTAATCTACAGCCCAGTTGCCGCATTTCTTGTACAATCCGTTCGTAATCTTTTGGGGTACAGATCATATTGATGGAGTTGATGCCTTCAAAAAGCTGTTTTTTGCTGTAGGAGTCCTTTAAAAAAGCTTCCCGAGTGTACTCCTGATGTTCTGATCGGTGTAGACTATCCAAAAAGGCAGGGTTATAAAAGGCGTACCATGTATGTAATGCGGTACCGGAATTTGGGGAATAAAAAGCCTTGAACCAAGTCGCTTTTTCTTCCCCAAGAGGCATCTCTACCGTTTCCGAAACACTTAAGTAGGGTGTTCCCGATTGTTTTAATTTTGGATTTACCCCTAAATGAAAATGTTCCCCCTTGTTACGAAGTGCGAAACCGATACCACTTTTGCCTACGGGTTCGTTATATTCATTGTTAGGTCCCAGCAGTTCTATATAATGTTCGTGACCTCTCATATAGCATGAAGTCATGCTTTCATCAACAGCTTTGAAATCAGGCAGTCCGTTGTCGAGAGAGGCATAGGTGTCCTTTAAAACATCATGCTGTGTCAATTGGTCGTACGTAACACTATCCAAAACTATATATAGATGATCAAAAAGCACTTGGGATACGTCGTGACCAAAAACCTTGTCAATCTTCTCCCGGTCAATGACCGAAGCATCATAGCCTTGGCGGACTTTCTCCTTACAGGAAGTCAGCATCAATAGCACTACTAAATACCTAAGTCTTTGGAGATTCATATCAAAACTGTTTTAAAAAAGTGATCTTACTGATAAACTGGGTGCTCTGCTGCAATGGGTCGAAAATATTGGTCTGGGTATCGTTGAACACCAAATAGATAAACGACAGGGGCATATACTCCCAACTAAACCGAACATTCCATCTGCCTTGTTCATCAAAACTGTTATATTGGTAAAACGTGGAAAGCTGTACTCTTGGATTTAAGGCCAATCGCAGACTGGCCGTGTATAAGTCCGTATTGAGATTCTCCCTTAAAATTCCGACCCTGTTGATATTGTTATGTTCATAATCAGCAGTCAAAGCGATATGAGGTAAGGGGGCATATCGTAGGCCACCTGTAAAAGTATTTCGTGTGCCATCGTAAAAATTACCGAAATCGTAACTGACGGACCCTGAAAATTTCTTGGACTGGTCGGTATTGTATCTTAAAAGGTATCGTGTGTAATTGTAATCGCCTTGGGCAATCCGGAGTCCCAAAGGCGCAAAATCAAAGTTGATGTTCTGCCAGGTCGGGGTAAAGGAAGCCTCGACAAAACTATTGTCCTTAAACCATGTGAAGATTGGGAAAATGTATAGGCTTGCTTGCTGAAACTGCCCAAAATCCTCAAAATCGTGGTAATAATTAAGAAAAGTCCCAGGGTCCCAACGGCGTACAAAGGGAAGCCATTTTGGCCGTAGTATAGCATACCCGCCAGGACTATGGTACATTACATCTTTTTGAAAGACAAAGCCCATGTCGGGTGCATAGTCTTGACTCACAAAAGTGTTCAGGTATCCCATGTAGTATTTGTTCGTTCGGGCTCCTGCGAATAATCGTCCAGAGTAACCTGTATCTCCGGTCTCACTATCCAAGGAAGTGGATAATAGGTACGACAAAGTAAGCTCACTTTTCGGTCGTATCAATCCATCGATGGATACGGTTGTATTGTTTCGGCTAGCGAGGCCCAAATCATTTGAGGAATCATCTCTTCTGTAAGTAACCATGGCCCCAACATTATTTTCCTTTCCATAGTTTAGGGTGTATCGTCCCACTCCGAACGTACTGCCCGTACTGCTGCCGGTCTCTCGTTGGCGTACGGCCAATGCGGCTATAGTACGTTTTTCATTACGATCGGTATATCGTGCCCCTGCATCCAAGGGGGCGGGAGCTGCATTAAAAGTGTTGTCCAAGCCGATGGTACGGCTAAAGAAAGGGCGTAATTGAGAGTTCCCGCCTCCTGCCCAAATACCAGAATTTTCCAAAAAGAACTGTCGTCGCTCAGGGAAGAAAATGTTGAAGCGTTCCAGGTTGTTCACGGCCCGGTCTACATCGGCCTGAGCAAAATCAGTATTGATGGTCAGGTCGAGCACCGCATTTGGGTTGATGGCCCATTTCACATCACCGCCGACCTTGGGTTCGCTCAATTTACCGGTCAGTACATCGCCTGTTTTGTTCTCGTCGTATTGGTAGAGCGCGTAGGGTTCAATTCGGATGTTCGCCGAAGGCGGAGGTACTTCCAATCCGGTCAACTTAGCGGCATAGGTCATCCTATTTTCGGAAAAGGATTGCGGAATGGCGGGAAAAACCGTTTTTTCGTAGTCCTTTCGGGCCAATCGAAAAAACGTAATGCCCCATTCGACGGGAACACCGTCTATGGGTTTATCATATCGAATGGATTTGAAAGGGATGGCAAATTCCGCATAGTAGCCCTTATCGGTACGTTCGGTACGCACCCGCCAAAGAGCATTCCAGTCCTCATCCCTGTTATTATCATTAAAGGTCTGGACGTCTTGCTGGTTTCCGTAGGGAGTCGTTTGAAACGAAACCGCATACTGTTTTGTGTTCTGGGCATCGATTTGAACTCCGAAGACATCATTTTCGAGTCCGTTGAAATCCCGGCTCAAATCCTGCATTCGAATGCCTTTTTTGCCTAGGGAGTCTTGGGCAAAAATCCCAAAGTACAGGTTTTTGTCATCAAAAAGGATGCGAACCTCGGTAGGATTCTTAATGGCACCGCCCTGTACGGGCTCTACCCGAAAAAAGTCGGTAATGGGTTCGGCCAAATTCCAATCGGACTCATCCAATCTTCCGTCTACGGTTATCGTACTATTGGCTCTTGACGCCATAATGGTTACAGGCGTTTCCGGTGGTTGAAAATTTTGTGTGTCGTATTGCGAGAATACTATTGTTGCGACCAAAACTAAACACCATGTCATTATTGATCTTATATTTGAAATAACGGTCATCTTATGATATTTTCTTTGTTCTTTTACCCAAATCTCTTGTAATTGCGAAGACATCCTCTAAAAAAGAACTTTTATGAAATAGATTTACTTCGAATCCATTTCATACTTAATTCTTTACACATAATTGTGTATGACATTAAATATTTATTTAATGTAATCTTCTTCCAATCGCAAAGCAGCATAATAAAATGACAAGAGTTACAGTCAATAAAGGCCAAATAACATGCATCCGCTTTTTATCGTTCATCTCGCTATAGCTATATTTTGGTGTGAACTTTGCCCAGTCTATCATATCCCCCGACAACTCTGTAAATATCTTCGGATAAAAGAACAATCGCAGTTCCTCATGAAAATCACTGGTTGCATCCAGAAAGTTTAGTTGTTCATCAAGACTGGTTCCTGCGAGCTCGTTCAATGCCAATTGTAAATGCATATTGGGCAGGAATGCAGACAACTTTTTACTAGCAGCTTCGCGTTCCCTCATTTTCTGCCGTAACGCCTTGGTATCTTGGGCAGAATCATCATCGCCCATTTGTTGCATAGCATAATACCATATCCAATTAAAACCATCGGTAGGATATCCGAATGCTTCGAATTGTGGATAATGTTCGTAGAACTTTTGCAGGGTTTCCCTTTTATCGGTATCCCATTTGGTGTGATACCCATCACGCTGGCTGATCATCGTACTCAAAGCTTCGGGAACCGGATACCTGTTCGTTACATACGCATTGATTCCGGCCGGTAACAATATCAATAAAACCAACCAGCTAGCGAGTAGCAACAGCGCATTAAAACTTGAGTTCCTGTTAAAATTGATTACGAAAAAGCATAAGGCGAACCAAAATGCGACGTAGCATACCGATAGGAGTACCACCATCATAAAATTTACATCAAAAGGAATCGACAATACGATTTTAGCACCTGCGAGCAGTATCCCAAGCACCATATAGATGAGTATGACCCGAACAGATAACTTTAGCAATAAGTATTTCAGTTTTGAAGGCGTCTGTACCGATACCAATCGCCAAGTGCCTGTCTCGGTTTCTTCGGATAACAGATTGAAAGTGAAGACAATAATCAAAAGTGGAAAAATATAAATCAAAACGAAAGACAGATCTAGGTTTCCGGATTGTAAATTCATGGGATTGACCAGATCGGTATCATAGCGTTGCCCCTCCAAATTTTTAATGGTGATGCGCTGTATGTTGGGGTTTACATCGCTTTGACCAATGGAAAGTCCCGAAAGATTGTCAGGGTTATTTACAAATGCGAATTTGAGATAGTACATCAGAAGTCCTAAATCGTCTTTGTGCAATGCCACATTGCGTTCAATATGACTTTTTTGGTAACTCTCGACTTGGTCGATCGCTGCTCTCTTTTGTGATAGAAATTGATGACCGATACCGATGCTTATTGCACCCAATACGAGCGTGAGAACCAAACTAGCCATAACCGCCCTCGACCTTAAAAATTGTAAAAAGAGAAGTTTGTACATGGCTATAGCGCTTTTGCTTTTTTTGAAAGATACCCTAGACCTAGAAAGGAAAATAGCACCCAACCCAATAAGGAGAAAATACCTAATGAGGCTTCTTTTACTGAACTTTGTAAAAGTTGCATACGGTGCTCAAAATCAGGGAATTCTTCCCAATGTTCTTGTCTGACTACATTGACTTTTCCTTCAGAATTCTTTACCCTAGCACCAATATATTCCATTTGAAGCTCGTTCATTTCCTGTGCCAATTGGTAGCGGTAGGTTTCCGCCTGATCTTGAAAATCGACATATCCTTTAAAATCGGTTCCGGTAAAAGCCATGGATATGTTCTTGACGGCGACAAAGGGGTTCAGAACGGCGGTATAACGGCTCACATTATTCTGCTTTTCGTAAATATTCAGTAGGCTGTCATGATGTTTCTTGTAAAGGTGGGCGCTTGTTTTTTCGCCTTCCCGCATCACAAAACCCCCATAGTTGAAAGGAAGTTGGGTCACCGAATCGACCCCATGAACCGTTAAAACCGAGTCTTTTAATCGATTGAAGTAAGGGTCATCGGGATTATGACTATCGCCTTTTTTGATAACATCACGCTCCACGGCCGATTGAAAACTCAATTTCGAAGGGGTAGGATATAGCGCATTGCCTACAGCTTGAGCAGTTTTAGGAACCAACACAACCATCAATAACCATATGCCCAATAGGGTAAGCAAGGCATTCTTGGCCGAACGCGACGTAGTTGATACCACGATACTCAAAACTGATAAAACCAGAAGAAACAGGACATGTCCCAGAAACAACACTAAAAAACGTTGCCAAGAATCCCCTATATCCGTGGGAATATCCCCGAAAACCAAAAAGAGCATCGTAACGAGAACAATGGGTGCAAAAAACAGTAACGCTACCACAAATAACCCTAAGGCCTTACCCAACAGAATTTCTTTCCATTGCGCCCCTTGCGATAACAGAATCTTCAAAGTCCCGTTTTCCCTTTCGGATACGACAACGGAAAATCCCAAAAAGAAGAGAATCAACGGCAGTACCAATTGTAAAAGCATGGCCATGCTCAATTCCCCAAAACGCAAGGTTCCCGTTGAAAACCCTGCATCTGAAAAATTGACACTATTCTGTCTGTGCGCTTCCAGAAAAACAGCATTGCCCGTAAAGCTTTCTATACCATACTCGAACATGCTCAGCGGCTGCTTCATACGAAAGGCGAACGAACCGAAATGCGCCATACGATGGGGATGCTTATCGGGGTTCGCTTCCCAACTTTGCCGTGCCTTCCGCTGATGTTCCAATCGAATTGCATTTTGTTGCGAATAATTGGTAATACCACTGACCGCAGCATAAGCGGTAAGCAGCATAAAAATGCCCAGTAACACATAAATTACTTTGGTCTTAAAGGCATTTTTAAGGAAATGCCGCATAAACAGTCCTACATTCGCTCTTCTCATAATCCTTAGAATTTATAAGTCGCATTCAACAGCACATTCCTGGGTGCTCCAGGGCCCAATCTTGAAGGGTTAAGACCACCCAACCAATACGTTTCATCAAATAAATTGTTCAACTTAAGTGTTAGCTGAATGCCTGTATTGTTAGGCCTGTAATACACAGCGGCATCAAATATGGTATAGCTCGGCAATAGTACTCTACCGGTATCGTACGCAGGATTGTACCAGGTAAATCTTTCATCTACATACTGCGCACCAAAACCAAGTCCAACTCCTCTTAAGGTTTTGTTCATAAAATCATAGCGTCCCCAGAAATTAGCGGTATGTCTAGGAGCACCTCCAATAGGTTCTCCAATAAATTCTTCGATGGCGTCCTCTACGATTTCAGCATCTGCGAAACCATATGACGCTACGAGTTGAAAGTTTGGTGATACGTAACCGGAAATATCCATTTCAAAACCTGTACTTCTTTGTTCTCCACGTGTTGTAAGGTTATCCAAATCAAAGGTGTCCCCTAGCAAGATATTTTTTTGGGTAATATTGAAAATGGCCAGGTTGGCAAATATTCTTCCGTTCAAGAACTCCCCTTTGGCACCTGCTTCTAACAAGCTGCTTTCCAAGGGGTCAAACCTACCCGGCGAGGCCGCCCAAAAGAAACCTTCGGCGGTCGGTGATAACGAAACCGTATTGGTATGGGGTTGAAATCCCTCTAAATAGGTGGCATATGCACTAATGCTATTGGTTACTTCATAGGTAAGGCCAAGTCGAGGCACAAAGGCGTTGGTCTTAAATTCTTCTTCATCCCCCTCGTAATCAAAAATGTCAGTAAACCATTCATATCGTAAATTCACCAAGGCAGAGAATCTTCCGAGCTTAAACTGGTTTTGAAGGTAAATACCGTTCGAAGATGCCAAATTTGCAGGAATCGTTAGTTCAGAAAGATTGTAATCACTGACATCCCTGGCGCCATTAAAAGGATCTTCCAAATTGAAAAAAGTCGCAGCAGGTTTTGGTATCGTAACACCATCGACAACGATTTGTTGAAAATTATCCGGATTTTCCGGGTCAAAATTAGACTGCCCCCCATCAACGGTCAGATATCTTCTAGCCCTTAGGAACCCTGCTCCGATTTTTCGTTCCCAACGGGTACCGTCAAAGCCGACCAATATTTTATTGGTAACCTTACCTTTTTTGAGGTCGTAGGTAAAATAGGTGCTAAAATTATCCGTTTCCCAAAACTGCTGTCTTTCATCATAACGAAGCCTTGCCAATGTAGGAATCACGTTACCTTCAATATCGACCACAGTACCACCAACTCTATGCTCAGCCAAATCTTCATCCCAAGTTTGCTTCATGAACTGCGCGTTGAAACCAAGGTTATCGGTCAACTTTTTGCTGAAGTTGGCCATAAAAATGAACTCTTTGTTTTTATAATGATCGCTCGATGCCCCGACATTTCTTGTAATCGGGGTACTGTTCAAATCAAATTCCCCGTTAATGGCACCGAAGATAGGCTGACCTCTATCCAAATTACCTTCTGCATCGTTATAAATCATTTCTACGTTCAACGATGTATTCTCATTTGGAATATAACTTAAGGATGGAGAAAACAGAATTGCATTGTTATTCACGACATCTCTAAACGAATCGGCCTCTTGAATTGCGGCATTAAAACGATATAACAAGGTCTTTGATTCGTTTAGGGGTCCGGTAAAATCGGCCGTTGCCCGTAAGGTGCCAAAACTACCTGTTGTAGCCGAGACTTCACTTCGTTTTTCTCGTAAGGGTTTTTTCGTTACTATATTAACGGTACCTCCGGGATCCGCACTGGAAAAAGTTACCGATGATGGCCCTTTTATAACCTCGACCCGTTCTAAATGTGCCGTAATGGGCTGTAAAAAATAATATTGGCGAGTTCGCATTCCGTTGAGTACTTGACCGTCGTCCCCTTGGGTAATACCTCTTATATTATAGTGGTTGTACAGACCGGTTACCGTAACGTTGCTTACCGTTTTCACCGCATCAGGTAATTGAAAGGCCAATCGGTCCGCTATTAATTCCTTGGTTACCGAGGTGATGGCCTGCGGAAGTTCTTTATTTTTGATAGCCACTTTCGTTGCCGAGAAGGAGTAATCACTGTTGTAATCGGTTCTGGCCCGCCCAACGACTTCAACACTTTGTAATTTTTCGATGGATTCTATCAATACGATCGTATCCAAAACAAATGCGTTTGAGGAACCAATGTCAATAGACCGCTGCTGGGAAACATACCCCAGATAACGTACCTCGAACTGGTAGGCACCTTGGGGCACGTTCAACTCAAAGGCACCGTCACCATCCGTAAGGACTCCAAATGTATTCTCCGAATTGGTCAGTGCTACCGTTGCCCCGAATATCGGTTTGTTCTGTTCATCCACAACCGAACCTGATACGGCTACTTGGGCGTTGACGCTGCCCATAAAACCAAAAAGGAGTAATAAATATACTGTATTCGTAATTTTCATATATGTTTTATTTTGATTGTGACCTACTACCATCTTCCGATTGAAGCATCTTGTTTGGTCTTGAAAATCGATGCCATTTTAAATCGAGATGGCTTATGGCCTTAGATTGTTTTTAAATAGAGTTCCTGTAATTCATTGGCATTGATAGCTTTGGTATCTTCCGAATACACCAAAGAGCCCTCTTTCATAATGCCTATTGTAGTGCCGACATTTACCGCATTAAAAAGGTCATGGGTCGCCATGAAAATGGACTTCCCCATTTGGCTCAATTCTTTACAGATAGCGGTAAATTCTACCGTCGCCTTTGGGTCAAGACCGGATATGGGTTCATCCATGAATATAAAGTCAGCATTTTTTGATAGGGCAATGGCAATACCGACCTTTTGGCGCATTCCCTTGGAGTAGGAATCCAGTTTTTTGGTATGTGCCGCTTCTTGCAATCCTGCTTTTAACAAGTAGGCGGCCAACTCATCCTTTGTATACCGAAACCCTGCGATACGGCTAAAAAAATCAAGGTTTTCCAATCCGGAAAGATTGCCGTACAATTGCACCACTTCGGGTATATAGGCAATCATTTTTGAGGTGGCGTTACTATTTGGTTTTACCTCAACACCATTTATCAAAGCCTTGCCGCTCGTTGCAGGTAACAGGCCAAGAAATAAATTTATAGTGGTGGTCTTACCAGCTCCGTTTTGGCCCAGCAAACAGAAAATCTCACCTTGAGCAACGGAAAGGTTTAAATTGCTCAATGCTTCGTGCCCACCATATCTTTTTGTAAGATTGATTGCTTCTAACATCTGAATCTATATAAATAGGATTAAAAAATAGCGTATAGCCCAGATACGGACTATATACGACCGAATGCTTTGGTTATCCGAGAAAACCAAAGATTCATAAAACAAAAAGGATGCTAGACTACGGGCGGCCCTCTAGGGCATTGCTGTTCTTGAGATAGAACAATAGCGAATTCTACTATATCTTGAAGAAAATAGTAAGAAGAAAAGTTTAATTCGTAAACAACAGAATCTTCAACAAATAATTGCTTATCAAAATAAAAGCTGCAGATTTGACAATCCGAATCGTCATGAGCGATTATTTGAAGAACATCACTGTCAACGATTTCTATAGCACCTTGTACATGTGATTGCGAGTGAAAAAACAAAACAACAGGTAGGGACAACACATAAAATGCCAAAACACCGGTTAGTATTTGAATTCTGTTTTTCACGGTTACTAAAGTAAGGTATTTTTTATTTTATACATATTCATAAATGTTATTCTTTTATAGATTTTATCGTTTATTACCAAAATATAATATTGGAAATGTTTTTAAGTCCATACGATATTAAGAACGTACGCGCCAACTTTGAATCGACGAAAGCCTTCCAAAGCATATCGTAGATTATAAGGTTTCTCACGAACCATATTTAAGATGGTTGTTTATGATTTTTACCCTTTTGAGCATTCATATTTAGTCTCAAAGAAATTGGTTTTGTAAAACACAATTATAATAGGTTGGATTATTCGAATTTTGAACCATCTATTTCAATCGAGCTCCAGAATATGTATGTTAATTTTTGCCATATTTTGATTACTATGTACATTTAGTCAAAATATCCCAACCTGGTATCCTTCTAAAACCCTGTATGAGAAAATCCATACCCTTTCTCCTTTTGTTATTTATTCAAATTTTCATGGCCTATGGTCAAAATGGAGATAAAGCTATGCCGAAGAACAAATGGTTTTTTGCAAGCGATACCATCAAGATTTTCGAAGATTTCACCAGGGAACTGACATTTGAAGATATACGAGAGAAAAAATTTACTTCAATTGAGAAGGTTTCTCCAAACGTACAGTCTAGGTATTGGTACAAATTCTTTATAATCGATAAACTAGAGACGGATACCATACTATTACGTTTTATAAATCATGATAAATCCGAGGTTTTCATTCCCACAAAGAATGGATATCAAAAATATAAAGTCGGGATTATATCCAAGACCAATTTTAAAGTAAGGGACAAGGCGGAAAAATTCGTCTTGAAGGTACCGACAAAGATCCTGGACAAATCAAAGCCTGTATACTGCTCTAGGGTCATGATAACTACATGGGGCAGAATAAACAAGCTTGGAAAGCCCGATATCATGCATCTCGAAAATAAGGATTCCTATTACCAATGGCTTGAAGGTTTTACCAATGAAAAAAATGATTACATATTTTATCTAGGCGTTACCGCTATGTCGTTTCTGCTCTTTTTCGTTGGTTTTATCGTCAATAAAAGTAGACCTTTCCTCTTATACAGTTTATATCTTTTAACGCTTGTGATATATTATGCCAACAGACTGCCTTTTACGGTAAATCTTTGGAACCAAATAGATCCAGATATCTATTATTATATAAACCAAGCCATGCGCTTGGCCACGACAATATCGTATTACATTTTCATTTATTATTTTCTTGATGTTCCGAACAGGTTCAAGACCCTGTACAAATTTTTCAAGGGTGTTGTGTATACCATGATCATATATAGCGTTTTTTACCTTATCATAATTATATTCTTTCCGCTATTTGTTTTCAGATATGAAATGATCGACTATTTTTTCTTATTGTCCACGTTAACGTCCATAACCCTTTTTATCTTGATGTTGACAAAAAAACCGGATATGGTCGCCATAATTACTTTAACAGGAAGCCTGTTGATAACACTGGGTGGCATCGTAGCCATTTATACTGTGGATGCCTTGTTCCTATTAAAGGCGGTACTTGTTGAAACCGTTATTTTCTTTGGTGTCATAAGTTACCAAAATCGCATTAAGGAATCAAAGGCGTTAAAAAGTCTTGTTCAGCTCAATCAAGAAAAACAGGAGAAGCAATCGCTCAAACAACTGGACGAGCTCAAATCGCGATTCTTCGAAAATATCTCCCATGAGTTCAGGACCCCGTTAACGTTAATAAAAGCGCCCATTGACCATGCTTTGCAAAATGACGCCCCGTTAATGGAAAAAGACATTAGAATGATTGAAAATAATACATACAGGCTCACTACCCTGATCAATGACATGCTTTCCCTTTCAAAGCTTGAATCGAGAACAATGTCCCTAAAACTTGAACACAGAAATATACGAAGACATTTGCAGCGTATTGTAAGTCAGTATTTCTCTTATGCCAAAAGTGAAAATATAAGTTTCAAAACGCAACTCATTAGTGATAATATTATTGCTGAGTACGATGCCGAGATATTGGAAAGGGTATTGGGCAACCTTATTTCCAACGCATTCAAGTTTACGAATAATAATGGGCAAGTAACCGTTCGCACAACTATTGATGGTTCAGATTTAAAGTTAGAAGTAAAGGACAACGGAATTGGTATTTCCCCAGATGAACAAGAGAAAGTATTTGATCGTTTTTATCAAATCAACGGTAAGGATGAAAATCGCCCGGGGAGCGGTATTGGTCTCGCCATGGTAAAAGAATTGGTTACATTGCACGGCGGCACTATACAACTAAAAAGTGCGGTACAAGAAGGAAGTCTTTTTTCGGTAACCATACCCTTACGTAGTATTACGGTCGATACAGAAGAAAACGAAGAGATGCTTACGCAAAGCTTTCGTAAAAAAGAAAAAGACGTTGCGGTCAATCATATTTCCAATACATCAAACGGTAAAAGACCTTTAGTTTTAATCGCCGAGGACAATAAAGAACTGCGCGAGTTTCTGAGAGAAAAATTATCCGGAATATATAGGACTAAAACAGCAGAAAATGGAGAAGCAGGAATTACCTTGGCCTTATCCAAAATTCCTGACATCATCATATCTGATGTCATGATGCCAAAGGTAAATGGTATTGAATTGTGTAGAACATTAAAAAATAACAAAAAAACAGCTCATATACCCATAATCCTACTAACCGCAAAAGCTGCGGAAAAGGATGAGTTGATCGGATTGGGAACAGGCGCAGACGACTACATTACCAAACCGTTCAATCTAAAAAAGCTAATGCTGGTTATGGATCAGCGTCTAAAATTAAGACGCATATTAATAGACAAATATCAAAAAGAGACCCTTTTTCAAGTAAATCCTGATAAATTACTTACGGTAGAACAAGAGTTTTTATCCAAAATGCGGAGCATTTTAGAAGTGAAATTAACGGACTCAAATTTCAAAGTACAACAATTATGCGATGAAATGGGCATGAGCCGCATGCAACTCAACAGAAAAATGAAGGAAATACTTCAGGACACCCCTTCGAATTTTTTGAGGAACGAGCGCCTTACGTTATCTATCCTTCTATTAAAGGACGATAAACTATCCATTAGCGAAATAGCGTATAGCTCAGGATTCAGTTCTCCCTCCCATTTTATCAAATGTTTCAAGGAAAAATACAAAAAAACTCCTTTAGAATATTTACAAAATATTGATAATCAGTAGATTGAATTTTTTGTTACATCAATGATACATATTGTTACAACCGTGACATAGTTGCACTATCCCCTATAAATATATTTGCTGCATCGGTATACAAGTTTCTCATACCGGCAAACTTCCCCCTATTGATAAAATCGGCGAACACTTATCGTACCATCTGCCGAATTGACTTGTAATCATTAAATGCTACATATTATGAATTCTTTTTTGAAAAATCGATTTAAAAGTATCACTGCCGGTATGCTAACTACGGCGTTGGTAGTGTCTTGCGGTAAAAATGACGATGAGCCGCCCGTTCTTCCAGATGAAAATATAGCCGAAACAATATTTCAAATTTTGGATAAAAGCGATTCCCTTACGGTATTGAGTGCCCTTATAAAGGAAACGGACAGAAAAACTGGAGGTGCTCTTGAAGCCAGTCTAAAAACAGACGGAAGTTTTACCCTTTTCGCCCCTATCAACGATTCGGACTCACCGCTATTGATCAATTTGGACAGCGAGGGAAACCTCGTTATTCCGGATGAGGATGCGGAACTTTGGGACAATATTCTGAAATATCATATCGTATCCACCAAAGCGATAAAGGCCTCGGATCTTAACGACGGTGAGGAGTTTACTACCGTGTTGGGTGAAACCTTGAGCGTGAATCGTAGTGGGGGTACTTTTCTAGAGGACGCCACCCAAACCAAGTCTAAAATCGTTAAAACGGATATCGTTGCAAAAAACGGTATAATACATTACATAGATAAAGTATTGACTCCGCAGATTGTATTGGATGCCATAGATAGCAAGCAATCCAATGGTGTAGAGGAAATATTGGCAGCTGACCCGGAACTGAGTTCGTTTTTGGCCGCAATTAAGGCAGCAGGTTTAGAAGATGTTTACTTCAAAAATCCCGGAGTGATAAGCAAAGGCTCTGACCGTACGGCAAAATTTGATCTAGCTACCATTTTTGCCCCGAACAATACCGCTTTTCAATCTCTTTTTGATGAACTGGGCGATGATTACAACGGTTTGGATGATTTTGATACCGATGAGGAAAAGACACTGTTGCGTGATGCCCTACGTTTTCACACCGCTCCCGATTCGCGTAGGATGCGGGTCAGCTTTACACAGGCCGAGGAACAGCTCAACACGCTTTTGGGAGAGCAATTAGGTGATTTGGATGAAGATATCACCGTGGCCGTTCAGGGTGCAGATATTCAGATAAGGGACAGTAAATCCGCAGGATTTATCGTAAATGGTGATAAAGAGGCCGGTAACAATATCATACACACCATCAACATTGTTCTGCGCCACAAAGCCTTTTACGATGGGTTTGAAGCGGATGCCAGAGCTGGTGACACCAGAAATATGCCTACTGTTTTCAAAACGTATCCCTCTTTATCCATTTTACTGGAAGCGATTGAAAAGACAGCGCTTTCTTTTGAATATCCCAGAAATAACTTTACCGAACCACCCTTGAACATAAGCACCTATTTTGCGCCCAATAATGATGCTTTCGAGGAATTGTTCAATTATCTGGGCGATACCTACAGTAGTCTGGACGATTTTGACACGCCCGAAAAACTGGAAGTATTGAAGGATATTCTGTTGCACCAACATTCTTCAAGCTATTTGTGCAAAGAACGATTGGAGGAAGAAGGTCGTTCGGCGAATGTCTTTACCCGACTTATAAATCCGCAAGTACCTAAATTTCCCGATAATGAAAGATTTCAGGTCAAAACCACTGGCGATGCCGCAAACCCCGTCATCAAATTGGAGGATTACCTAGGCAGGGAGGCAAATTTCAATCAGTTCAATATTAAAGTGGCCCCTACACTACCCGCTTGTGCCGAGGGACAAACAGGGTTAAGCGGTGCAACAAGTCTAATACACATTATCGATAAGGTAATGATGAAAAGCGAATTTAGAACGCGTTTAAATCCATAAAATTCACAAACCATAGGTAGTTAGATTGGCGCACAGTGTTGATTGGTAGCATTAACGACCCGTTCACTGATCGATTCCCTGATTGCAGACCCCTTCTTTTGAGGGAGGGGTTTCATCTTCTACCTAAAAAAATAGTAGTATGAAAATATTCAAAATAGCAGTGTTGATAGCGATGTTGTCCAGTTTTACATCAGTAGAAGCTCAATTTTTCAAAAAACTCAAAAAAAAGGTCGAGAAGGCCGCTGAAGAGACGGTATTGGACAAGGCAGATAAAAAGACCCGAAAAAAGACGGGAAAAGCCATTGATAAAACCATAGATGGGAAACCAGGTGAAGCCAAAGGGAAAAATAAAAAAACCGAAGAAACCACAAATAATACCGAAACAAGTGAACAGGAAACGGTTCGGGAAAAAAATGTTTTTGAAGCCTATTCAAAATTTGATTTTGAAACAGGAAAAAATCTGGTGGCTTTCGAGGATTTTTCAAACGAAACCGTTGGTGATATCCCAACCAATTGGAACGTAACTGGTGCAACGGAAATCGTAACCTTGTCCAATCACGACGGTAAATGGCTACGTACCAGTAAGGGCAGTAGTGCATTAATCCCAGATTTTGTAGAGAAACTACCCGAAAACTTTACGTTAGAGTACGATGTTATTTATGATTTTGATATCACATCTTGGTCGAATAACCGAAAATTCAACCTCGTATTTTCCAATCTTGAAAATCCCGATTATGATCTGGACAAGGTAGCTCCAGGAAGCCAAGGTTTTAGTCTGCTGATCAGTGGCGGTATTGGCAAGGGCGGCCAATTATATATGACCAAATACGGGAAAGACAAACGCCTAAATATCAATGATAAAAAATCGACAGCATATCTTAACAACAATAATGGTCGTGGTCAAATTATGCACTTTTCGGTATGGAAACAAGGCAAGCGCTTACGTGTCTATTTAGATGAAGAAAAGATTTTTGATGCACCACGTGCATTTCAAACGGCAGATGCGCTCAAGACCATGCGCTTTTTCTCTCGCATATCGCCAAAAGACAGTTATTTCTTTTTGGGCAATGTACGGTTTGCCGAAGGTGCACCAGAAACCAGGACCAATCTTTTAGATAAAGGCGAGCTTACAACGTATGGCATCACTTTTAATAAAGGGTCTGCCAGCATAAAACCATCATCTTATGCGGTACTCAAAACCATAGCTGCCATACTAAAGGAAAATAACGACTTATTTCTTGAGATTGAAGGCCATACAGATACTGATGGCTCTGAAGAGACTAATCTAAAACTATCGCAGAAAAGAGCTGAAACGGTACGTGATGTATTGATTACCAGTTTCGATATAAAAAAATCGAGGCTTACGGCTATAGGTAAAGGCGAAAATGAGTTACTGGCAAAAGGTAACACACCAAGCGATCATGCCAAAAACAGACGTGTAGTATTTAAAAGAAAATAAATCTTAAAAAATATCAAGACTTGTAAAAGAAAATATTATGAAAACTATATTACAAACACTGATCTTACTCACGATTTTAATCACTTTTGGCTGTAGTAAAGATGACGATACACCAAAAAATACTACACCCGAAAACAACACACCCCAAAACAACGCACCAGAAATAAACGCGCAAAGCTTTACCGTCGCAGAAAACATTGCCGATAATATGCCCATTGGTACGGTGCAGGCTACAGACCCAGAAGGCGATACGTTAACCTACAGCATTACCCAAAACGATAACAACCTTTTTGAGATTAGCAATACAGGTGTTTTAAGCTTAGAGGATTTACAGACCTTAGATTTTGAGACTACCCAAAGCCATACCATTACAGTTAGCGTAAGCGATGGCAGTACAAGTGCAGAAGCCACTATTACCATAAATGTTACTGATATAGATGACACCTCCTTTATCACCACCTGGGAAACCACCACGACCAACGAAACGGTAACCATACCCACACGTAGTGGCCAGTACACTTATAATTACACCATAGATTGGGGAGATAACACCATACAGACCAACCGAACAGATGACGCCACACATACCTACACGACGCCTGGTTTACACACAATAAAAATAAATGGTGATTTTCCGACTATTTTCTTACGAAATAATATTGATTCCGGAGGGCAATTACGAAGTGTAGAACAATGGGGCAATATACAATGGCAAACGATGCGGGAAGCATTTAAATGGGTGAGAACATTAACTATAAATGCCACTGATGCCCCAGACTTGTCCCAGGTAAGCGATATGGCCAGGATGTTTGAGTCTGCTCTTGTATCAAGTAACCAGAACCTTACGGGTATTCTTATTGGTAGTCTCAATCATTGGGATGTAAGTAACGTAACCGATATGGAAGCCATGTTTTTAGATTTAAGGTTTAACGAGGATATAAGTGCTTGGAACGTAAGTAACGTAACTGATATGTCGGGTATGTTTATTGGGTCTTCGTTTAACCAAAATATAGGTAGTTGGAATGTTAGCAATGTTACGGATATGCTAGAGATGTTTAAAAACTCATCCTTTAACCAAAATATCGGTAGTTGGGATGTGGGTAATGTAACCGATATGAGTAGTATGTTTCAAGATTCCCCTTTTAACCAAGATATTAGCGCTTGGGATGTCAGCGATGTGGAATTTATGAGTGACATGTTCTCTGGCTCATCTTTTAACCAAGACATTAGTATTTGGGACGTGGCTAATGTAATTGGTTGCTCAGATTTTGCTCTTAACTCATCACTTACAGTGAGTAACACCCCAAATTTTACCAATTGTACGCCTTAAAATCCTGTGCCCATAAATTTTAGTAAGACTTCTAAGAAACTTTTAGAGACGTTGTTCACTGTCAAATGACGAACAGTACTAAATAGAATAAAAGCTTATCACTAAAACCTTGAAAAAAATCAAATAACACTGCCTATGAAAGTTTTTCTTGAAACCATGATCATCGTAACCTTGGCCTTTATACTCACGTCTTGTAAAAATAATAATGATAATGGTGGCACCAATGACTTAGAAAGTTATCTGACCGCAAAAATAGACGGGGTGAATTTTAGTCCACAATTTAGTGGTGGTGTACGAACGAATATCGCAGCGGATACTATTACAATTTCAGGCAATAATAATGACGGTGAACAAATTACCTTGTTAGTGCCAGCAAATGCACCCTTTGGCACACATATTTTAGGAGCGCTCTCAGGTACTTTGAGCACATATACCGCTGCATATGATGTAAACGACAATGCAGATGACGGTGGCGAGCTGGCAGCCTCGGGTTCCATAACCATTACGGCCCACGATGTAAACGGTCAAAAAATAAATGGCACTTTCAACTTTGTTACGGGGCCAACACCCTCTACCACGATTGCAGATGTTTTCACCATAACCGAGGGTGCCTTTGATATTTCATACATAAACGTGGAAGACCTGTGATCTTTACCAAAAACGTTAAACAAGCAATACCATACCAATTAGCTGCCATAAACAGGTGTATCAAAAGCGGCTAGAAAATAGTGGTATGCCCGCTATGTAGAGGCAATTAAAAATTAGTTAAACATTTAAATATAAATTATGAAAATAACAACATACAGTATCGTTTTTGTTCTAGGTGCAGCTCTTTTTCTATCTTCTTGTAGTGCCGAAGATGGTGAAGACGGTGCCATGGGCCCACAGGGCATTCAAGGTGAACAAGGCCCGGCCGGGCAAGACGGAGCAGACGGGCAAGACGGCGTAGATGGAACACCCACTATAATTTCATCAGATTGGTTTGATAGTGTATTTTCAAGTGATGCGTTTAGCAGTACTTTTGATGTGCCAGACGATAGAATCAGCGATGAGGTCATGAATTCGGGGTACGTGTTGGTGTATGGTCAATTAAATATAAATCGTGCTATCGTTCCTCTACCCTATACTTTGGGCAATCAAACATATTCGTTTCAATTAGAACCGGAAAATACAAATTTTAGAGGCATCAGATTATCTGCTTCTACTGATGGTCAAAACCGAGAAAATTTCAATTATTTCGACCGGTTTAGATACGTGATTTTTCCTCCGAATACCGGCACCTCAAAAACTACGGCAAAAAACAGCATACAGTTTTTAAAAAACAGTGGCGTAGATATTTTTGATTATGAACAATTAGCTGATTATTTGGGTATCGAGGACTAGCTAAACATAAAATAAAACGATGATGAAAATAAAATTACAAAAGAGTATCTATCCAATTTTGTTTATCGCTCTAATTGTGGCATCCTGTAGTCCAGAAGATGGTGTAGACGGTGTAGACGGTGCACAAGGAGAACAAGGACCCACAGGGCAAAATGGAGCAGATGGGCAAGATGGTGTGGATGGCGAAGATGCTTTTCCGAACACAATATTCTCCAATTGGTTTCCAACGGAGATTGGAGACGAAGAAGAACGTTCTACAAATTTCAGTATACTAATCCCAGCGGAACACGAAGAAATTTTTAGAAGTAGTACCGAAGGTGGAATAGTATTGGTCTATGGAAGGGTGGTCAATGAAAGATTGACAGATACTTTTCAACTACCGTTCATATTCAGGAACATTGTAAAAAATGATTTTTCCACAGTGGTATTTTCTTCGGAAGAAGCTCAAAGTAGATTGTTAATTTATGCCAGTACGTTAGACAATTCAAGGCGTAAGTTGAATTTTATACAGGAATATCGGTACGTACTTATACCACCACCAAATAGTCCGTCACAAAAGAATAGTGGTAAACGAACAATAGCCGCACAGTTGATTTCAGCTGGCATAGATGTGAGCTCCTACAATCAGTTGGCTACTTATTTCAATATCAAATACTAAACTTCAGTTTCTTTTCGATGGCCATAATCATCTCATTGGCGATATCCTTACCGGTAGCGTTTTCAATACCTTCCAAACCGGGAGAGGAGTTCACCTCTAAAAGTAAAGGACCTTTATTAGAGCGGATAATGTCTACCCCGGCCACGGCCAGATTAAGGATTTTGGCAGCTTTTTGCGCCAGCTTTCGCTCCTCGGAGGTAATTTTAACTATCGATGCTTTTCCACCTTGATGAATATTGGCCCTAAACTCCCCTTTTTCGGCTTGCCGTTGCATACTCGCCACTACTTTACCGTTGACCACGAAACAGCGAATATCCTGCCCATTGGCCTCTTTGATGAATTCCTGTACCAAAATATTGGTGTTCACACTTTTAAAGGCATTGATGACACTTTCCGCAGCTTTGTTGGTTTCGGCCAATACTACTCCTTTCCCTTGAGTGCTTTCCAACAGTTTGATAATCAGTGGGGCACCGTTTACCATTTTTATCAAATCTTTGGTATCCATTGGAGATTTTGCAAAACCGGTTATGGGAATATGAATATCGTTTTTTGAAAACAATTGCGATGCAAAGAGCTTGTCCCGAGATTGGGTAATGGCTTCAGCAGAGTTTTGACAGTAGACACCCAAATTATCAAATTGCCTGATCAGGGCACAACCATAAAAAGTGACCGAAGGTTTTATACGTGGGATTACCGCATCAAACTCATTGAGTATGTTCCCGCCACGGTATCGTATCTCGGGCGAACGGGCATCCAATTTCATGTAGGCCAGCTCAACGTTCAAAAATTGAATTTCGTGCCCTCTGGCCTCTGCCGCTTCAATCAATCTTTTGTTGCTGTATAAATTGGGATTACTGGCCAACAAAGCAATTTTCAATCCTGTTTTTTCCTTGTAAAAGGATTTGTATTTTTCATCGATATCGGCATCGGTAAAGCGTTGTATTTGATATTCAAGTGCCGAATTCACAATATACCTTTCATTAATGGCCTCCCTGCCCAATAGCATACGAAACTCCATAGTATCGCGATTGGCCAAAGTGAGTTCAATATCAAAAACGGCATCGCCCAAGGTAACAGGTGTTTTGACCACCAAACGCTCTTCTGAAATCCCTGACGAGCTTTTGACCATACGCCGATCTACCAAACGCGCTTCACACTCAATGGCGATGCTCCTGTTTTCTTGTAAGGGGTTTACCTCGAATTTTACCCACTCCTGGGCTCCCTTAGCATATACCTTTAGATTGGTCGCCTGTATAGACGATGTTTTTGCGCCGGAATCCACACGTGCCTTTATGGCCGGAATTCCCAACTCTTGAAATATGCACCACTCTTCACTACCAATAATCTTTAAATCCAATACTTATCTTTTTTTAAGTTCAAAAATGTCTTTTCTCCTGTCTTTTAAATTCCGTACCGCACCAAATTGGTTAAGTTCCCGCAACAGATCTATATCTACATCAGCTATCAGAATCATTTCGGTATTTGGCGTTGCCTCTGCCTTTATACCGTTAGTAGGGAATGAAAAATCGCAGGGCGTAAACACTATGGACTGTGCGAACTGAATATCCATATTCTGAACATTGGGCAAGTTGCCTACACTCCCCGCAATGGCCACATAGCATTCATTTTCAATAGCCCTTGCCTGAGCGCAATGCCGTACTCTTGAATATCCGTTCTGGGTATCCGTTAAAAAGGGGATAAAAAGAATATCCATACCTTCATCTGCCAATAATCGGCTTAATTCAGGAAATTCGGAATCGTAACAGATCAGCACTCCAATTTTTCCGCAATCGGTATCAAAAGCCTTTAACTGGTTACCCCCTTGCATACCCCACACTTTGGCTTCATCGGGAGTAACATGTAGTTTCTCATAACGTTCCATGCTACCATCACGTCTACATAAATAGCCAACGTTGTACAACCTGCCATCTATCACCTCCGGCATACTCCCCGTAATGATATTAATGTTGTACGATATTGAAAATTCAGAAAATTTCTGTACGATTGCCTGGGTATGTTTGGCGAGTTCGCGAATAGCTTCGGGAGTAGATAAATGGTTGTCCTTAGCCATTAAAGGGGCATTAAAAAACTCAGGGAACAGCGCAAAATCGGATCGATAACCCGACACTGCATCTATAAAATACTCGGCTTGCTGTAAAAGTTCCTCCAAATCTTTGTATGGCCTCATCTGCCATTGAATCAACCCTAACCGAATAATGGTTTTTTTGGTTGCGGCTTTTTTAGTGGGTTTTTGATAATAAATATTATCCCACTCCATCAAAATAGCATAATCATTAGAGGCTTCATCACCTGGCAAATAGCCTTTCAATACTTTCGCAGGATGAAAATCATTACTGATCTGAAAGTTAAGCACGGGGTCTTGAATCTCTTTTCTTCTCACTTGGGCTATATATTCTTTGGGAGTCAATTCCTGCGAATACTTATGGTAGTTTGGCATACGGCCCCCAAAAAGAATACTTTTTAGATTTAATTTTTCGCAAAGTTCCTTTCTATAATCGTACAATCTACGTCCCAGCCTGAGACCACGGAATTGTGGCTTTATGAAAACCTCGATACCGTATAACACATCACCTTCGTTATTATGAGTGTTAAAAGAATAATTACCGGTGATTTGCTCATAGGTATGGTCGTCTTCAAAAGTGTCATAATCTACAATTATAGAGAGTGCGACACCCGCTAGCTCTCCGTTTATTTTTATAACCACTTGCCCATCAGGAAATTTATCTATCAACGATTTTATATGCGCTTCTTTCCAATACGCACCGGGCATGTTGGTATAAGCAGAAATCATTGCCGTTTTCAAATCTTGATAATCTTCAAGGTCTAAAAACTTTAATTCTATATTCTCAATTTCTTCTATTTTCATAAGGTTAAGAATAAAAAAATGGGATTCCCACTATGAAAATCCCCTTTTACCTCTTGTATTTTAGGTTATAGATACATTTTAATACTAGTCTTCATCATCGCCATCTACCATATCCTCTGGATTTGGCTCGACCACTGCCTCTGGGTCATCTTCATCAAAATCCTCGTAATCGGATTCATCGTAATTCTCCATAGTGTACTCCAATTTTTCACTGATTTTGACCAGATATTTGGTATCCTTGGTCAATACCTCAACCGCTTCAACCCGTTCCCCGTTTGCGTTTTTGAACGAAATGATATCCCTATCATCGTACCCATCGGGATACCGTTGAACCGTTAGTTTCAAAACCTCTGGCGTTAGTTTTTTGAAGTCTACTATTACCTTTTTTAAATGTGCGTGTTTATCCATAATTACATATCCAAAAGGTAAGCAAAAATTAAGGGAGCCACAATAGTCGCATCACTTTCTATGATAAATTTAGGGGTGTCGATATCCAACTTTCCCCATGTTATTTTTTCATTGGGTACCGCCCCGGAATATGAACCATAACTTGTGGTACTATCGCTTATCTGACAGAAGTAGCTCCAAAACGGGGTATCGGTACGCTCCATATCTTGATAGAGCATTGGCACCACACAAATAGGAAAATCACCCGCAATACCGCCACCGATCTGAAAAAAGCCAATACCTTTGGATGAATTATCGGTGTACCAATCGGCCAAAAACGTCATATACTCGATACCCGATTTCATGGTACTTGCTTTTAATTCCCCTTTTAAAACATAAGAGGCAAAAATATTGCCTAGGGTACTATCTTCCCAACCGGGACAAACAATGGGCAGGTTTTTCTCCGCTGCGGCATACATCCAAGAATCTTTCAAATCTATTTCGTAATATTCCTCCAGTACGCCCGAGAGCAATAATTTATACATGTATTCATGCGGTAGGTAGCGTTCGCCCTTGGTTTCGGCGTCCTTCCAGATTTTTACGATATGTTCTTGTATTCTGCGAAAAGCTTCCTCTTCGGGAATGCAGGTATCGGTCACACGGTTCAACCCTTTTTCTAGTAAATTCCACTCGTCTTGCGGTGTCAAATCACGATAGTTGGGCACACGTTTATAATGCGAATGGGCTACAAGGTTCATGATATCCTCTTCCAGATTGGCCCCAGTACACGAAACGATGTGTACTTTATCTTGCCGTATCATTTCAGCGAATATTTTGCCCAATTCGGCCGTACTCATGGCCCCTGCCAAAGAAACCAACATTTTTGAACCTTGGTTTAATTGTGTTTCGTACCCCTTAGCCGCATCGACCAAGGCCGCTGCATTAAAGTGTAAATAATATTTTTCGATAAAATGGGAAATAGCCCCTTTAGTCTTCTTCATCTTCAAATTTTGTACTGTTATTGTTTTTAAAGTCTACGTCATACGTATTGTCATAATCACTATCTACATCTTGCCCCATAAACTTATAGCTCAACATTTTATAATATAATTTTGCCGCTAAAAAGTCCGAGGACCTGTCCGTTTCACTGGGGCAAAGTTCTACGATATCAAAACCCACTACGTTCTTTTCTTCAAAAACCTGTTTTAAGAACTCAAGGGTTTCATAATAGAGCAATCCACCCGGTTCCGGTGTACCTGTTGATGGCATAATGGAAGGGTCCAACGCATCTAGGTCAAAGGTGATAAACACATTATCGGTCATGGCCTCTACCACCTTATCCATCCAATATTCATCATTGACCATATCATGGGCGAAGAATGTCTTTTCCTCGTCCATAAAGGTTTTCTCGATAGCATCCATAGAGCGAATCCCGACCTGCACCAAATTGGTGGTCTGGGCAGCCTCGTGTACGGCACAAGCGTGGTTGAACTTTGTGCCGTCGTACGACTCGCGCAAATCGGCATGGGCATCAATATGCAATACGGTCAAATTATCAAAACATTCATTAAAGGCACGAATACTCCCGATTGAGATGGAATGTTCCCCGCCAAAAAGGGTAACGAACTTATTGCGCTTGATAAACTCTTTCGTGGTCTTATGCACGGCATTGACCATGGCTTCCGGTGAGCTGTTCTCGGTAATGGCATCAGTCAAATGTATACCTTGTTCATATACCTCTGAAGCGGTTTCGATATCATAGAGCTCCATATTTTCCGAAGCTTCCAAAAAGGCCTGTGGACCTTTGTCTGCGCCTTTGCCCCAAGTACTTGTACCGTCATAGGGAACGGGAATCAAAACCACTTTTGCGGTCTCCAATTGTGCGAATTCGTCAGCGATACCTGCGTAATTCTTTTTTGTGTTCATTGTAATATATTGTTTAAGGTAAATTTATTGTTTAGAAACAAAATCGGTCTCCTGTTGTTTTTTATTTGTTATCCCTGCGGTACCATACCCCAATATCTTTAATAAATCTTCTGCTTTTTGCTGTGGATTAAAAAGACTGGTCACCAAGTTGCCTTCCTCGTCCCTATCGATCAAAACATGTTTGGGCTGCGGTATCAAGCAATGCTGTAACCCACCATAGCCACCAATGGTTTCTTGATATGCTCCCGTATTGAAAAACCCGATATACAGTGGTTTGTCGCGTTTGTACTTGGGCAGGTAAATAGCGTTCATATTCTGCTCGCTGTTGTAATAATCATCGCTATCGCAAGTGAGTCCGCCAAGCAGCACGCGCTCGTATTCATCGTTCCAACGATTGATAGGCAGCATGATAAACCGTTTGTTTATGGCCCAGGTGTCAGGTAGGGTCGTAATGAAAGAGGAGTCGATCATGTTCCACTTTTCGCGATCGTTCTGCTGCTTTTGATATAGGATTTCATAAATGGCACCACCACTCTCGCCGACCGTAAAACTTCCAAATTCAGTAAAAATATGCGGCACGGGAACATTTGCCTCTGCACAGGTTATATTGATTTGGTTGATGATTTCATCGATCATATATTGATAATCGTACTCAAAAGCCAACGAATTTTTAATGGGGAACCCGCCGCCAATATTCAAGCTATCCAAAGACGGGCATATTTTTTTTAAGCGGACATATACTTTTAGGCATTTGACCAGTTCATTCCAATAATAGGCATTATCCCTTATTCCCGTATTAATGAAAAAGTGTAGCATTTTTAACTCTACTTTTTCATTGTTCTTGATCTGATTCTCATAAAACGGAACGATATTCTTGTAACCAATGCCCAGGCGAGAAGTGTAAAATTCGAACTTGGGCTCTTCTTCTGATGCAATACGAATACCTACCTGAAAATCATCTTCGATAACATCTGAAAGCAAATCAATTTCTTCGTAATTATCAATGATAGGAATACAGTTACGATGCCCGTTGTTTATCAGCCTACCAATATTTTCTATATACTGGGCACGTTTAAAACCATTACAGATAACGAAAGTATCGTCCTTTATTTTACCAACACTTTTAAGCTGCTCCACAATATTGATATCAAAGGCAGAGGAAGTCTCTATATGGATATTGTTCTTGAGCGCTTCGTGCAACACATGCTGAAAGTGGGAGCTTTTTGTACAATAGCAATAATGATATTTTCCTTGATAACCGTTTTTTTCGATAGCATTGGCGAACCAGTTTTTGGCCCTGCCAATATTTTCGGAAATTTTGGGCAAATAGGTAAACTTTAACGGACTACCGTACTTCACTATGAGTTCTTGAAGGTCTATACCATGAAATTGTAGGTAATCCCCGTTCAAGGTAAATTCATCTTGTGGGAAAAAATAGGTCTGTTCGATTAAATCGATATATTTTGTATTCATCTAGGAAAAATATTTAAAAAATTGAAAGTCGTCAAAAAATCTCAAGAAGAGTTGTGTACCATGTTAAGAAAACATGATGTATCAAAATCAAATAAGAATCTGTTCCTGGGTGGTAGGAATAAAAAAGTAATTGTGCTGGCTTTGCACAATTGAGGTATTTAAATCGGAAGTTAGCTTTAAAATTCGGTCACCTATCTGATAGGTTGCTTTGCGGTTTGACTCCCTAATTCCACAAAGCCCGAACATAGAAACATATCGCATGATGTTCAGCTAAGAGCTTTTCCCAAATTAATGTAACCACTAATTTTGAGAGCGCAAATGAAAACAAAAAAAATGAAAAAACAAGCTTTTCAAAACAAATAACGACAAAATGTTACCGG
This sequence comes from Costertonia aggregata, assembly GCF_013402795.1. Taxonomy (GTDB): domain Bacteria; phylum Bacteroidota; class Bacteroidia; order Flavobacteriales; family Flavobacteriaceae; genus Costertonia; species Costertonia aggregata. The sequence goes on from NZ_CP058595.1 coordinate 1,325,453, forward strand.
GAAAAATATTTGCATTCAAATTACAATATAACCAATTGATTTTTAATATATTGATTTTATATCTTTATGTTTTATTTTCATTTTTAAATTCAAATAAAATGCTTTTTAGAATTGTTTTTTTTGTTGCTTTGAGCATATGCATCAACGCAAATGCCCAAATTAAACCAGGTACGTATGCTACCGATATCGAAAACGTAAGACATGAGGTAAAAATCAATGACGACTATTTTATCTATTCCGAATATGAAATTGACCCACCTAAATTTATACGGACGCTTGGAGGTTTTCCCGAAACCTACAAAGACAAACTTTTTGTATTGTTGGAATTCAACTCAAACTATACCAATGATTCCATTCTAAAATTACCCCTAACCTTTGAGACAAATAGGGATAGCTTAATGTTACATTGGTTCGACAAACTATATTTTGAGCGACTTCCCGACAAAAATCAAGAACTGGACGGTGCATGGCTCTTTGCAACAAGAGGCCCTGATACCGGGCAAGAACGCAGAGGGGAAGAAAACAATAGAAAGACTTTGAAGTTTTTGATGGACGGCCATTTTCAAAGGGTAGCCTACAATACCGATACTTCAAAATTCTTTGGAACTGGCGGGGGCACCTATACTTCAGAAAATGGGGTCTACACCGAAAACATAACGTTTTTCTCCCGTGACAATACCAGAGTCGGCGCTTCGCTAGAATTCAATTATGAGTTGAAAGGAGACGATTGGCACCATACCGGAAAAAATAGCAAGGGAGAACCTATGTACGAGATTTGGGGGAGACGGCAATAAGTGGTAAGTGGTAAGCGAAAATCATTTTCAATGGGACGGTCGGGTTTTACTTGAACCCAAAATTTGCTCTTTAGCTGTAAAAGTAGCCTCGGCAAGAATCGAACTTGCATCTAAAGTTTAGGAAACTTCTATTCTATCCATTGAACTACGAGGCCTAAAATTATCGATTACAAAAATAGAATTATTTTGATAAAAGCAACTACTCTATCTCTACGGTGTTTTCGGTCAATTTTTTGATGGGCAATACAATTTTTCCCTTTTCGGTTTTTATGGTTACCGAAATACTATCGATATCTTCAATGGTCCCTTCTACTTTTTTGGTTTTTATTTTGTCTCCTATGGCATAACTCTTACGGGCATAAAAGGTGCGCAGCAAATCGCCTACCACTTCTCTGGCCCCAAGGCCCAAGGCTATGGCAAAGGCCAATAAAAAAGCCCCCAATATCATGGTGATGTTACTGGTAATGATAGCAGTATCTATCCCCGCTTGATTGAGTGCCGTCACCATCACAAAAATCAATATGATATAGTAAATTATACCGCTTACGATCTTGGAACCGCCCACACCCATTGAGTCGAAAATATTCACCAGTGCGTTCTTTATAAGTTTTGCAGCGAACATACCGATCATAAAGATCACAATGGCACTAAGGAGTACGGGCAAATAGCGTAACAGGTTAGCGATTTCGGTTGAGATGATGTCCAGCCCCATGACATCGGAGGCCACAATAATAAAAGTGAGCCACAAAAAGCCTTTGATAAAACCAATGATAAGTTTGGAAATATCAATTTTAACCTCACTTTCATCACCGAACAATTTGGCATCGTTTATCTTATCGGACAACTTACCGATTTTTGCCAATCTCAAGATTTTCTTTAATACAAAGGCAATGATCTTGATGATGATCCAACCGATGGTTATTACAATGATAGCCCCTAGGATACCGGGTAAAACACCTACGATGTCCTCAAGTATAGAGGTAAGTGATTTGGTCGCTAAATTTCCAATATCTTCCATAATGTATAGTTTTACTTGATTAATTTATTCAACATTGGGGTTGGTTTTGAACATGCCCGCTATCAATGATTTTACATTTATCGTGAATAAAGAAGCTAGTTCCATAATCAGTTTTGCCGTAGCCACATCGTTCATGACTTTTTTCTTCATGTGGGGCGGAACCTCTTTTATGGATTCTTCCAATTTTTTAAATGGATTCTCTTTTTTCTTTGCCATTACGGTAGTGTATTATATATTTCCACAATGCGGGCCTTTGCCCTTTTAAGTCTCATTTTAACCGCACTTTCCCCTATTTCCAAAAGTACGGCCAGCTCTTTTATTGAAACATCGTCTTGATATTTCAACAATAAAATACTTTTGTCCTCTGCATCAATGCGATCCAATGCTCTTTTTAATTTACCAGAACGCATTTCCAATATGTCCTTATCTGGCACATCAACAGGAAGTTCATGGGCTTTGTCTTCAATATTGGTAGAATTATCCCTCATTTTACGTGCCTTGTCACGATTTACGTAGTTCACACAAAAATTATACGTAAATGAGTATAACCAGCTCGAAAATTTTGACATCCCCTTAAAACTGGCAAGTTTTACAAAAAGGAGCAGGAAAACATCTTGGGTAAGATCTTCCGCCTCTTTTTCCGACTTTGAGAACCCATAACATTTATTGTACACTCTTTCTACATACCTATCATATAGCACCCCAAACAGTAGTGCATTATTGGACTTTGTTATTTTACCGACCAATTCCTCGTCCGATAGGCCATCATAGGAATATGTTCCCTGTTGGGGCCTTTTTCCCACTAAAACCAAGTATAGCCACTTTAACAAACCCACTATGCATCTAATTTATAATGCAATTTAAACAAAAGAGCTCCATTTAGGATAGTTGAACCATCTTAATGAAGCCCTAAGCAAACGGGGGGAACGTTTTGAGTAATTAGTCAACCTAAAAATTTCATTCGTTATACCATCTGTTCATTTTTCATTATGTGTAAATCAATATCAAATTGCTTTTAAGTAAAAAAGCAGAATATTTTTTTAAAAGACCCCGGTAGACCGGGGTCTTTAACCAACCAACTTAACAAAACATCATTTTTCATCAATCAAAAAAAAACAACCTTTCAAAAATCACCAATACATCTTTGTGCAAAGCACATAAATAGTTGGTTGGCAGGGGACATGGCTAGTGTTAGCATAGTTTGTCCCTTTATCATCTTCATTCAGTGGATTTTAACTTTTGGTCATTTTTGATACCACCGTTCTCATTTTTTCTTTTTCCCGATATTACGGGAACCAAAAAATAAATGGACACTAAAAAAGAAGCGATACCAAAACCCAAAAGCACTCCTATCATAATATCCCCACATAAACTTTCCATAACTAACTACTTTATGATTAAACCCTCTATTTATTGAGACACCGTTTTTATTCGCAGGTCACATTTTTACATTCAAAAATTATATTTTATTTTTAACTATTTGATTATCATGTATTTATTGTAAATTTTAACATATTTTTTTCTTGAACAATCAACAATCCCTATCGCAAAGGCCAGCAAAACAAAAAAAGCAGCGTAAAGCTTAGTGAACAGTGGAAGTTTCCCAAAAGAGTCAAGACAAAACCGCTTTGCATTAGATCAAATTCAAAAGTAGTTACACCTTTGAAAAAAGACGATAATGGAAAATGTATTAGTAGCGGGTGCAAATGGTACCACAGGTAAAAAAATAGTAACCCTTTTAAAAGAATCGCAATATTTTAATCCTATTGCAATGGTTCGTAAAGAAGAACAGGTTGGGCAATTTGAAAAAGATGGGGTCGAAACTGTTTTGGGCGATTTGGAAAATGATATCTCACATGCGGTAAAAAATATTGATAAAATAGTTTTCGCTGCCGGTTCAGGAGGTAAAAAAGTAATCGAAGTAGACCAAGAAGGAGCAAAAAAACTAATAGATGCTTCCCTAAAAAAACCGATTAAAAAGTTTGTAATGTTAAGTTCAATGGGCGCCGAGCATCCAGAAAGTGCAGATGAGCTAAAAGATTATCTAAAGGCCAAACATAACGCCGATGAATATTTAAAGAAAAGTGATTTAACTTATACGATAGTAAGGCCGGGAAGTCTTACCAACGAAAAAGGAAAAGGCCATATAATTCTAGATAAAAGCTTAAACAAGAAAGGTTCTATCAGCAGGGACGATGTTGCACAAACTTTGGTAAGAGTGCTCCACGACGATGCCGCACCCAACGAAACTTTTGAAATTCTGGAAGGTGATATGTTAATCGGAAAAGCATTGGAACAGGTATAAAATTTTCAGCGTAAGCCCGCTATGACTGTTGCACTTTACAAAATATTTGAACTCTATGAAAGGCCAGAAATTTGATGTATTTGTAATCGGAAGCGGTAGTGCAGGACAGACCGTCGCCGAAACCTGTGCGAGAAATGGATTTAAGGTCGCTATAGCCGATAATCGTATTTTCGGAGGAACCTGTGCCAATAGGGGGTGTGACCCGAAAAAGGTACTTTTGGCCGCAACCGAAGTTTGGGAGCGCTCCAACAATTTAAAGGGAAAAGGCATTACAACTACTGCATCCTTAAATTGGAAGCAACTTCAAAAGTTCAAGCGTAAATTTACTTCACCGGTACCGGCAGGTACTGAGAGTAAATTGAAAGATTTAGGAATTCACCTATACCATCAAAATCCTGAATTCATTAACGATAACACGTTGGTCGTTGAGGGTAAAACGGTACAAGCCGATAAAATAGTAATCGCCACAGGGCGAATACCTAGACTATTGGATTTTGAAGGTAGCCACCACCTCAAAACCAGTGATGATTTTCTTGAGCTTAAGAAAATACCCAAAAGCATTGTTTTCATAGGCGCAGGTTACATTGGTATGGAGTTTGCCCATATGGCCGCAAGGGCGGGCAGTAAGGTAACCATTATCGAGCGTGGCGAAAGACCACTAAAAAATTTTGACCCCAATTTGGTCGAACATCTAAAAAACGTTTCTCAAGACCTGGGCATAACTTTTATTTTCAATGCTGAAATCAAAAAAATAGAACAGCTCCGTAAAAATCTTAACATAAGTTATCAGTCAGAAGGAAAAGAGAAATCTTTGAAAGCAAAAATGGTTTTTAACACGGCTGGTAGAATTCCCGCTATGTATGAATTGGAACTAGAAAAAGGGAACGTAGCATATTCCGAAAAAGGAATCATAGTAAATAAATATCTTCAAAGCACATCAAATGCAAACGTATATGCCTGTGGCGATGTCACCGACCATAGTTTACCGTTGACCCCTCTTTCTGGTCTGGAAGGCCACATGGTCTCCGAAAATATAGTTCATGGGAATAAAAAGAAAATCGATACCCCTGTTATACCTTCGTCCGTATTCACTCTTCCCCATTTGGCATCGGTCGGACTTTCAGAAGAAGAAGCCAAAAAACGCTATAAAAATATCAAGGTAAACTACAAATCAGTTCCCAAATGGTTTAACGCAAAACGATTGCAGGAGTCTGCCTACGCTTATAAAATCATTATTAACGAGCGAACCGAGACCATCGTTGGTGCACATCTACTTTCCGCCAACGCAGCGGAAACCATTAATTTGTTTGCCATGGCCATTAATAACGATTTGACTTCAGAGCAATTAAGAAAAATGATTTTTACTTATCCCTCATGGTCCTACGACATCAAAAGTATGATGTAGATGCAATCAGAAAAACTTGCCGATAAATTCAAGATTGGTGATCTTCCATCACTAATCGCTCAAACCTTTAGAGCATGGATGGCCGATGACCCTTTTCGACTGAGTGCTATCGTTGCCTATTACGCCGTACTCTCCTTACCGGCATTACTCGTGATTATCGTAAATGTAATCGGTGCTGTTTGGGGCGTCGAAATTGTTCAAGGCCAATTGACCAATGAATTTTCGACCGCACTGGGCAAAGAGGCAGCGGTCGCAATAGAACAAATTATGACGGAAACTAGAAACTCTAAAAAAAATACGATATCAACCATTATCGGCATAGCAACCTTGCTCGTTGGTGCTACGGGGGTCTTTTATCAATTAAAGGTTTCCTTAAATGAAATTTGGAACATAGCCCCGAACCCTAGAGCAAAAATCTGGAAAGTGGTTACCGATCGTGCATTGAGTTTTGCCTTTATCTTGGTCATTGGGTTTTTGCTCTTGGTCAGTTTTATAATCACGGCGGCAATTAGTGCCTTGAACGATTTTATACGGGAAGCACTCCCCGATGTTTTGGTATACTTGGCTTACACATTGGATTTTATACTTTCCGTAGGTATAATCTCGGTTCTTTTTGCATTGATTTTTAAATACCTCCCCGATGCCAAGATCCGTTGGAAAACCGTTTGGATCGGAGCAATACTGACCGCCGTTCTCTTTGTTATCGGGAAACTGTTATTGGGCATTTATTTTGGACAAGCGGATCCAGGCTCGACCTATGGGGCCGCGGGAACTATCGTACTTGTTCTTTTATGGGTATCGTACTCTTCGCTCATTCTATTTTTCGGAGCTGAATTCACCTACGTATATGCCAAGAGATATGGGGAAGGCATTGAACCTAGTAAATTGGCGGTGAAAAAATAATCTATTTCTTAGAATACATTGTTTGATGACAAATCCATAAGGCATTGTAAAAAACCAACCTATAATTCCAATAAGGCATTGAAGTGTTTAAACGCCCATTATTGAGTCAATTTTTAAATGGATGTCATTAAGGATTTCCCCAATAAATCTTCACTTTTGAGAAGAATGAAATTGAGATGAAAAATTCATCTCTACAAGAAACTTAAAAAAATCAGATATGGATATTACAGATAATGTGGTCATTATTACAGGAGCATCAAGTGGCATAGGAGAGGCTACAGCAAACAAATTGGCCGAAAAAGGTGCAAAAGTAGTGCTTACCGCAAGACGTGAGGAACGTTTGAACAATTTGGCAGAAAATATAAAAAATAACGATGGTACAGCTTTAGTAGTAACGGGAGATGTTACCAAAAAAGAAGATTTTGAAACCGTCGTTGAAAGAACGTTATCCGAGTTCGGAACCATAAATGCCCTGATAAACAACGCAGGGCTCATGCCCCTATCCTATGTAAAAAAACTAAAGACCGATGAGTGGGATAAAATGGTAGATGTAAATATTAAAGGCGTGTTGAACGGAGTTGCAGCCGTATTGCCTACCATGATAGAAAATAAAAGTGGACACATCATCAACATCGCTTCAAGTGCAGCCCATAACTATTTTCCGGGTGGTGCGGTATATTGTGCTACAAAAGCTGCAGTAAAAATGTTCTCCGAAGGTTTGCGACAGGAATTGGCCCCAAAATACGGGATAAATGTAACTTCTATAGAACCTGGTGCCGTATCTACAGAACTTATGGATACCATTACCGATGAGGACATTAAAAAACAGTTCAAAGAAATGCAGAAGATGGATTTTCTACAAGCCGAGGATATCGCAGAAGCTATTTACTATTCTTTGGCACAACCTGCGCGTGCCAATATCAATGATGTATTCATTATGCCCACAGAACAACAACGGTAACAAAAAAATCAAGATACAAGCTATGAACCATAAAAAGCGCCCCATAGGAAACTATATCATTGCCGGTATTTTCTTGGTAATGGTCATATTTTACCTTATATACGTAAACGGTATGCTTGGGTCGTAAAATACGATAAACACTATGGAAAGATCAAGCATAAAAAACGAAGAGCAGTACGAGGCCCTTCGCGAAGAGGGATACAGCAAGGAAAAGGCAGCCCGAATAGCCAATACCAACAATGCCAGTAAAAAAGGCGGAAAGGCTTCAAAGTATGAAGAACGCACAAAAAGTGAACTTTATGAACAAGCAAAAAAAATTGGGATTGAAGGTAGGTCGAAGATGGATAAGGAAGATTTGATACGTGCCTTGCGAAAGCATTGAGAACTTCTATGAAATATATCAGCCCACATGTGATAAGGCAAATTTTTGTCCTAATGCTCATCATATTGATGGGAGCACTCATATTTCAGGAGATGCTGCCATATCTGAGCGGCGTTTTGGGAGCCATTACCATATATGTTATTTTGAGAAAACCAATGCAAAAATTGGTCGTTAAAGGGTGGCCTGCCAAAATAGCGGCTGCCTTTTTAATGGTACTTTCTTTTTTATGCATAATGGTTCCAATTGTTGGGCTAGGTTTCATGATGGGCAGTAAGGTGCAATATGCGGTTGATAATTCACAAAAAGTAATTGATGCCACTAAATCACAATTACAGCGTGCCGAGTCGTATTTTAATATTGATATGGCCTCTGAAATAGATACAAGTGCCATTACGACTTGGTTATCCAATAATCTTCAAAACTTTGCAGGTAGCACATTCAATATGCTGATTGCCATAACGTTGATGTATTTTCTATTGTTCTTTATGCTGACCAACCGTAAAACATTAAAGGTTTCCCTGTACGAGTATATTCCCATTAAAGATGAAAATCTAAAGGCTATTGGCAGTGAAACCAACGAAAAGGTTCGTGCGAATGCCCTGGGTATTCCGCTAGTTGCTTTGGGCCAAGGAATCATGGGTTTAATAGGTTTTTTGATTTTTGGAGTGTCCGATCCGTTCTTTTGGGCAGCCATCGTTACCGTAGGCTCAATGATTCCTTTCGTAGGTAGCCCGCTTGGTACTATTCCCGTTTTTCTACTGGCCTTGTCCAACGGGGACACCTTCCAAGCTTGGGGCATTTTAATTTACGGTCTTGTTATCGTAGGTGCCACTGACAATCTTTTGCGCCTGTATGTTCTCGAAAAATTGGACGATGTTCACCCACTCATCACATTGATCGGAGTTTTGGTGGGTGTACCTCTTTTTGGTTTCATCGGTTTGATTTTTGGGCCGTTACTCATAAGCCTGTTTCTTATTGTGGTTCGCATCTACAAAAACGAGTATGGTCAAGAAAATGAAAAATTATAGTTTTCACCGTTTTCTGCCCCTAACCGCTCCATGTTCTGGACTGCTCAAAATAGAATACAAATAATGTTCACATAAAGAATTTGCATCAAAAAAATGTTATAGACAGCTATTTGGCTAAAGTGAATGTCATATCTCAAAAACATCAAGACTAAAAGGGAACGGATTAATCAAGACGATAGTTAAATCGTATTATTATACAATAATTCAAAAAAAAAGATTATCGTTATAGGTTGTACTTCGTGTAACCTTAACGTAAAAAACAAGTGGGATTTAGTTGAACACATTCCCTGTTGACATGGGGCAAAATAAAAATAGTTATGCGAATAGGAATTATAGGAAGTGGAAGTATTGGAGGAAATTTGGGGAAACACTGGGCGCAAGCTGGTCATAAGGTCATGTTCAGTTCAAGGCATCCCGAGGAATTGGGAAGTTTGGTCAAAGAGGCAGGAGAGAATGCAAAAGCGGTTAGCGTAACAGATGCCTTTGAAGCAAAGGCCGATGTATATCTGTTAGCCATGCCCTTTAAGGCAATCGATAAGATTTCTGAGCTGTATGCCGGTGAGTACGCCAACAGTGTTATTTTAGATGCTACCAATCCTTATCCCCAGCGTGATGGGGAAATGGCGCAACAAGTAAGGGATGCCAATTACAATGCATCTGAGTACACCGCCATGAAATTTAGTACCGCAAAGACCGCTAAGGCCTTCAACACCATTAAAGCAGAACATCTACGTGATCGTGCTTTCCGATCACAGGACAAATTGGCCATACCTTTTGCGGCACAAGATGAGGCGAGTAAAGCCATTGTACAAAAATTAATAGAGGATATAGGTTTTGACACAGTGTACATAGGTAATTTGACCGATACCAAAATAATGGATCCCAATGAAAAAATTTACGGCATGTCCGTTTCAAAATCAGAACTTTTAGAAGCGGTACGTTCAAAGTAACTTAGACAAATGAGAATAAACCACGAATTTTTTATGCAACGGGCCATTGCTTTGGCCAAAGAGGGCAAAGCAGGTAGTGGTGGTGCTTTTGGTGCGGTCATTGTATGTGATGGCACTAGTATTGTTGAAGTGCATAACACCGTAAAATCACAACAGGACTGTACACAACACGCCGAGCTTTCGGCCATTCAAAAGGCTTGTCAAGTTCTGAAAAGTAAAGACTTATCAAACTGTGTTCTCTACACCAGTTGCGAACCCTGCATGATGTGTTTGGGAGCTTGTTATTGGGCAAAATTCAAAACAATTTATTTTGGAGCTTCGGCCCAAGACGCTAAAGAACATGGGTATGTGTACTCCGATATGTTTTACGCATCCAATACAGAAAATAGGCATAGGGAATTCAATATGGTGCAACTGCTCAGAGAGGAAGCTATTGCGGTTTGGGATTGAAAATTATAAAGAAATCAAATAGATAGATTTCTGCCGATACAAGATTAAAATCCAAATACTTAATTGATGCAAATAATATACGAATATCACGATGTGACCGCTAGCGAAAGGTTAGAAACCATCGCTCGGGAAAAGTTACATAACCTTCATAAAAAATTCAGCTTTGTTCATCGTGCCGATGTCTTTTTTAAGATTCAAAATCGATTGGATGACAAGGAACAGATATGCGATATTCGCCTGAGTATGCCCGGGCCAAGAATATTCGCTTCAACCAATGCCGATAATTTTGAAGCGGCCATTGCCGAAACCATACGTGATTTGGAAGATCAATTGCGTAAATACAAAGGAAAAAAAGGGTCTTAAGTAGCATTGTGACCAAATGCGGCAATGACCTTACGGATTAGGTCAATATGTATCAAAACCGCTAATTAAATTTAGATATATAAAAACAATAGTTGGTTTGGTTGGTTTAAATGGCCTTGATAATCTACAAAATATCAAGGCCATTTTATTTTAACAACCTTTCTAAATATCAATAAAACACTTATGAAAAGCAAAAAAGAAAATTTAAGTACACCATACGACCCGGAAATTAATGAACAAGATTTACAGGCTTTGGGAAAGAAAGGACTGAGTATAAACCAAAAAGATGACCGTCTTCTACAAAAACGAGATAAAAAAATAGACTTCTCGGGAAAAGATTTGGATGTACCGGGAAGAAATACCATTAATCTTACTTCTAGTCAGGGAGTCAAAGATGAAGAAAACAAATTATACGCCCAAGGTAGTGAACGCAACGAAAACCTTGAAGCCCCAGAACGGGCCAACTTTGATAAGAATTCTTAGTGGTTGAAATACCATCACGCCTAATTTAATCAACTATGGGCCGAACTTGACATTATAATCGTTATGCTTTATAAATTGTTGGGAACCATTTCAAAAGTCTTCTTCGATGAATTTCACGTTAGATTTTTCCCTATAAAAAATAATGAACAACAAAAGAAGTCCTATAATGATCAAGAACGCAACCTCAAGCTTTGAGAGCAATTGGTTCATGTGCAACGATTTCTTTGACAGTTGAGTTAATTTACGGCCTTCGGAAAGTTGCACCTCAGAAAGCTTGTCTAGATTTTCACTGATTTTGCGTAAAACCCCGATCATTGCCTCTTTGGTCTTGATATCTAGGGTATTTTGACTTTTGAAAAAACTTTCCTCCAAGTCTTGCAGTTTGGTATAATTTTTTTTCAAATTGGCAAACTGCATATTTTCTTCGGATGTAAGTCGGGTCATCTCAAAATCGGAAAAGAGTTTTTTGATTTTAGCGGTAACCCTTACGTTGTTCTTCTCCAAGGGTGTCAAAGCCAAAAGCATTTCTTTTTTATGAAACAGATTGTTCAATCTGTAAATATACTCTTGCGCGACCACACGGTCCTCAAAAACCGAGTCAACGGTATGTTCTACTGTTGAGAAGTTTCTTCGGTTCAGTCTATTGGAAGCAAAGACCAAAAAAAATGCCAGGGCCAAAATAAAACCTGCATGAAATCGCTGTTTTAAAGTCATTTTTTTAGGCATTTTTAAGTTCTTTTGATTTTATCTATTTCTTTTATGGGTTTCATTACAGGTATTCAGCATAGTGAAAATCCGCCCGGCCCTCAAGCCAACCATTCATTTGAACAAACCAAAAAACGAGAAACCAGGCGGATGACATCAACCAAACTATAATGTGTTTAGCTCACCGGATTTTAGCGCATTCTTAAAATCTGCCGATACCACACTATGGCTGTTAAAAAACTTTTTACCATCGGCTCTTTTGATTTTTACCTGTAATGTGCCATCTCTTTTTTCTTTCATAGAGGTTATTACCACTTTATGACCTTCAACTCTTTTATAATTGGCTATACCGCCTTTTTTAATGATGAAATTAGGTCTTGGAAAATCGATATGCTTATACTTTGGAGCGTTTGGGCGACCTATTTCGTATACATCGCCTACTTTTACCTCTAGGGACTTGGCATCTTGTGCATTTGTGTTGATAGAGGCCATAACGAATACAATTGCTAAAAATAACTTTCTCATAAATTGCATTTAAGGTTAATACATACTATTTATTGCACTGTTTAAAAATCTATTTCTGAATAGGGATCGGACGATAATTGGTGCGAACGCTTTGTTTTGATAATTTTCAAGGACTTGAAATCTGATGGAATACCTATTTGAACGGTATCATCAACGGCAAGACCTATCAAATTGGCCCCCAAAGTGCTTATGACCGATATATTGCCTTCTTTGATGTTTTCTTCTGACGGCGGGACCAAATGAAAAACCTGACTTTTTCCATCTCTTGAAATTACCGTTACCTTCGAATTTAATCGTACAACATCGTCCGGAACATTTTCTTCGTCTTGGACCAAGGCATCTTCGATTCGCTCTTTTAATCTTTCTAGAGCATCTTTATGGGCATAATCTTCATAATATCGATGAACGTTTAAAATACGCTTGAGCTTCACAAAATCCCTTTTCTCCAAAATCAGGTTGCTGTACTTCATAATTTTACTTTACTACCATTCTCTTTGCTAGATATGACATTGTTTGGATTTATGCTTTCTCTAAAGACAAAGTCTATGCCATTGGATATGCCAACAACACATGAATTAAATTCAATTGTTTGATAATCAAGTATTTAAATTAATTTAGGGAATATAAAAAGTGAAATAGAATTGGGGAATTTTTTCCCGTTCGGGGAAAAATTCCCCGGCATTTACTTTAGTTTTTCGCGCAGGGTCTTACGGTCAATATCCAAGATTTTAGCAGCCTTGGTCTTATTGCCGCCCATCAATGAAAGTACTTTTTCAACATACTCCCTTTCTTTTTCGCGTAGGGTCTTTAGGCTCTTTTTAGGGAAGTTGATTTTATATTTTAGCGTATCGGGCAATTGCTGTAGGGTAATCTCACCATCACACATGATAACGGCACGCTGTATGACATTTTCAAGTTCACGAATATTGCCCGGCCATGAATATCTCTCCAAGATGCCCATGGCATCTTGCGATATGCGCACCAACCGATCTTTATATTCAATACCGTATTTTCTAGCAAATTTTACAACAAGAAGCGGAATATCGGAAGAGCGCTCCCGTAAGGGAGGTACTTTAATGACAACTACACTCAAGCGGTAGTACAGATCCTCGCGAAAGGTTTTTTTGGCAATAAGCTCTTCCAAATCGCTATTGGTCGCCGCAATAATCCTAACTTCCAATTTTTCGGATTTTTGAGAGCCTACTTTTGTAACCTCCTTTTCTTGCAATACCCGAAGTAACTTGTTTTGTACCGATAATGGGGCGTTACCGATTTCGTCCAAAAAAATAGTGCCGCCATTGGCCGCTTGAAAAAAACCATTACGGTTTTCGTTCGCGCCCGTAAAAGCACCTTTGGTATATCCAAAAAGTTCTGCCTCTAGCAAATTTTCAGGAATAGCGCCACAGTTTACCGCAATAAAGGGAGCTCGGGCAAATTTACCTGTATAGTGAACGGCTCGGGCCACAAGCTCTTTTCCGGTACCGCTCTCGCCCTGGACCAATATCGTAGCCCTATTATCTTTGACCCTATCTATAATTTCGGCCACTTTTTGAAATGCTTCCGATTCTCCGATCATATCGGTATATACATTTGCAGCGGGCTTGCCAGTTTTGGTTGAAATTGATTTTTGGGACGGTACGCTTGCGAAAGACTTTTTAACCGCTGCTTCAAGTTCAGATTTGGTGAACGGTTTCGTCAGATAGTCCGTTGCGCCAGATTTGATAACGTTCAATGCATCTTCAACTGAGGGAAAGCCCGTGACAACCAATTTGGGCATATGGGGATAATGTTCGGCTGCATATTTTACCAGCTGAATACCATTTACCTCTGGCATGTTGATGTCTGTAATCAACAAGTCTATTTTGGTGTCTTTAAGGATAAATAGCGCTTCTTTGACCGAAACCGCCTTGTAGGTATGGTATTGCATAGACTTTAAATGTCGCTGTAACAATTCCAAGATTTGGATATCGTCATCTACCAATAATATATTTTCCCTTTTTAGCAAAATATCTATTCTTTAGGAAATTCAATGGTAAAGATAGTACCTGTAGGTGTATTTTGGGTACAGGAGATTTTTCCATGATGGCTTTGAACAATACCATGTACTACGCTTAGACCAAGTCCCGATCCTTCTCCGATAGGTTTGGTCGTGTAAAATGGCTCAAATATATGTGGTGCTTTTTTTGGGGAAATTCCACAGCCTTCGTCAGCTATTTTTAAGACCACCTTATTCGTTTCTTCATATACCTCTACCAATATGGTACTCTCTTCAGGTGAGAAGTATACGGCATTTACAATCAAGTTGAACAGCACCTGGGTCAGTTGTATCCTGTCAATACGTAACGGTACGGATTTTTTGGAAGTAATCAATTTACAAGCAACCCCATTTTGGCGCAATGTAGTTCGCATCAAATCAATGGCATCTTCTATAATGGGAACAATGTTTACCGTTTCTTTTTCCTGTGGCATCTCACAAGCGAAGAACATGAGTTTTTTAACGACTTCCCTTGAAAAAATGGTATTGTTGATAATCTTGTCCAAATCTTTAACCGCCTGAGCATCATTTTTGACCCTATCTTTTAAGAGTTCGGTAAATCCTAAGATATTGGCCATTGGAGTATTGAGCTCATGGGCAATGCCTGCAGTAATCTCGCCCAATATGCGTAAGCGGTCAGATTGTTCTACCTGCCTACGAACACGTACCTCGTTCTCCTTGATTTCCTTTCGTTCCAAAAGGTTCCCCACTTCTAGACAAATATTGTCCAACAGCTGTTGTTCCTCTTTCAAAAAATCTTGCAATGTGTACTTGGGTACGGGATAGCCTACCTTGATGCTTCCTTGGGCCTTATTGAAAATAGTTATGGGGGATTCCAAAAAAACATATGTATTTTCTTTTTTTGCGGTTTTGATAATATACTCTCCGGTTTTTAGCACAACATAGGTATCGCTATCAAATTGCCATGCTTGCTTAAGACATTGTACGATACCCTTTAATGCTGTTTTGACATTATCGTAATCACAATTTACTATCAAGGAAGTAACCTCATAGAGGCAGGTAAGCTCTTTAATACGTTCTTTTAACTTTTGTTCTGTGGTGTGCACTTGTTCAAATTTTTATCCAAACTACTGATTTCTTTGTTAAAACCATGTTCTGGACAGGTCTAAAACAGAGCGCTAGCCTCCCACCACGTTCTCCAAAACCCGCTCAGGACCAAAATAGTGGAAGGCCACGCCAAAAGCGATGACCGAAAGGATTATTCCGATCATGAATACGGTATACGTCCACCGTAAAATCCTATACTTTCGCTCTAAAACCACACCTAAGTAATATAGATCCTTGGTCAATGAGTTGTAAATATAATCTTTGTCTTTTAGCATGGCGGCAATGGCTTCCTCATAGTTTTGTAATTTCATCTTATGAAAGTTACCAAAAAACAAGAGGTTGACTTTTTTCTGTTCAACGTCCTCTTTGGTAAACGTGCCACTGGTGACATTTGGCCGTGTGGCACTTATTGACAATATCATGGAAACAATACTGAAAACGATAAAGATAAGGGTAGGAACGATTAGATAGTCGTTTGACGGGTTGTCCAATTTCGGAATCAAGTTAGATAGTGCCAATGAGATGATAATCGCATTGACCGATAGCAATATGTTTGACTTTGTATCGGCGATATCACTGAGTTTAATATGGTTTCTAAGCGTAGTGCGATAAAGCGTTTGTACCCCCCTATCGGGAATCTCTCCTTTAAATTTGGCCTTTAGCCTTTCCTTTTTAATGAGTTGTTTTTCTTTTTTTCGGTCTTTGACCAAACGCCTCAAGTTTTTGTCCTTTTCTTTTTGCCAGTTTTCTTTGGCATAATCGGTATAAAATCGATGTTCGGTTCGGAACATTTTAATATTAATGTCACGCCATTCATTTCGGTCATAGTTTTCTCGGCCGGTCCTCTGCAGTTCTTCCCGGAGCATCTCCGATATTGACCTAAAGTCCTTTTGGGCCAAATGTCCCGAATCGGCATCTCGAATAATCTTTTCCTGTTCGTTTTTTGGTTCGTGATATCTTTTTGTGGCCAAAATCAATTGTTCAATGTGTTCAACATCCTGCTCTTTGAAATTTTCATTGGCAAGAAATTCTTTAGCTATTTCACAACTTTTCTCTTCGTGATTTTCGGGACCTTGAATATATCCGGTATCGTGAAACCATGCAGCCAACAAAATCTTTTCTTTTTCATTTTCCGAAAGTTCCACGGCCTCTATAATCTCCTTTGTATTGGCAACCACACGTTGGGTATGCCTAAGGTTGTGATATAGGTATTCAGGAGCCAAGTCGTGCGACAGTATTTTGACTACCTTATGTTCTGCTTTATCAAGTATGTGTTTCATTTTTCGCTGTTTTGGATTCATAATCCGATTATTTTGGGATGGCCTAAAATCCGAAGCCAAGCCCAAATTGAAATAAATTGCCTTCGACGGAATTAAAATACCCTAGATTAAACGCTAAATAATTACCTGCGCTAGCCCATAATCCCACGCCTTGGGAGGTATGCCAAATATTGGAACCCTCATTGGGCTGCCACACCCTGCCGTAGTCAAAGCCACCGTAGGCGCCAATGGTTACCGGTGCCAATGCAGTGACATATCTTTTTAGCCGCAATCGCACATCGGAAGAATGATACAGATAGGATTTACCGGCAAAGCGCTCATCGCGAAAACCACGCAAACCATTATCACCGCCAATGGATGGGGCATGATAGAAAAAATAATCATTACCGAAATTAGTCTTGTACTCAGCTTTGGTACTCAACACCAAATTCCCCGAAGCGATCAGTTTTTGAATTACCTCAGCACGAAATTTGAAGTAACCAAAACTATTGTTCTCTAGCTCGGTATTGGTTTTATAACCTGCCGCTAGCCCAAAGTAAAGCCCTTTTGTGGGGAAATCATCGGCATCATCATTATAATAATATGCCGATGTCTCGGCACCTACATAATTTTGACGTTCAAAAACAGGAGTATCAAAATTTTCGGCAGTAAAAAAACGGTCACCCATCTCCTGTACATCAAACGATTCAAAAAGTCCCTTAAGGCGCAGGGTATGGTAAGCAACTCCTGCACTTAAACGTATTTGTTCGGTTCGTGCCCTGTAGAAATCCCTTCCGACCACATCTTCCGCATTATTGGTTTCGTTCCCTATGCCAAAAAAGTTTTGGGCGTATCGTTGGGATGAAAGATAGCCATCCAACTCAAAATTCCACTTGGGGGTAACGTTGGCAAATATGCCTCGGTAGCTCAACTCGGTCGCCCTGAAATTGAAGAAATACTTGGCGTTCAAAATATGTTTTTGGCGAAACGGGTTCCCATTGAAGCCATTATGGATAAACGTATTTTTGGCGCCAACGGAAAACCCGTCATCGGTTCTAAAGTCAAAATTGGGCACAAGAATATTGCGATCCGGTTTAAAATAGCGCCAATGAAATGTATTGGTTTTGTAAATATCGGTAAAATGTTTCGCCGGATCTTTGCCTTCAAATTCAGACTCCTCATATCGCCAATCGTATATTTTTAAGGCTTTTCGGTTTTTGATAATAAAATCGTCCTTTCCATACCCGCCGATAAGCCTGAGAAATATTCTTGCATCGCCTGTTCCCAAAACCTCAAAATTATCGTTATCGCCCAAACCATAGATCCATAATTCGTTGGTATGGTCCGCATCAAAAGTTCGCTCATAGAATTTCTCGTTTTTTCTATCGGATAGCAACCTTCTTAGGACTACTTTGGTTTTTCCACCGGGGAGGCGAACAATCTTGATTTCATCATCTTTCTCTGTAGCGTAAAGAGCGATTCTTTCATCCAGATACTCCCCATACTCCCTGGCGTATTTTGGGAGGTTTTTTAACCGTTGTTTCAAGCTCATCTTAATATAAGCCGCTGTACTGTCCTGTACTTCTTGGGGCAGACGCAGGAATGCCCTATCAATATCTTCCTCGGATAAATGTTCTTTGATATACTGTGCTTCACGTTCCCAGCCTTTCGCATCATATTTGGTCAATAATGCCCTATCTAACCTGCTCCCGTTATAGTTGAGCCATTTTGTACTTTTTATCGTAGGCCCGTAAGATTGCCATTGCCGTGT
Organism: Costertonia aggregata; assembly: GCF_013402795.1. Taxonomy (GTDB): domain Bacteria; phylum Bacteroidota; class Bacteroidia; order Flavobacteriales; family Flavobacteriaceae; genus Costertonia; species Costertonia aggregata. The sequence goes on from NZ_CP058595.1 coordinate 1,343,858, forward strand.
TATGGGGATAAACCATTGGATTACGTTGATAGCGGCACCGTCGAATTTTGGGAAGGCATTGTCCCTGTCCCTGGGAACGGGCATAAATTCTTTGTTGCCATCGGGTTTTTCGTATTCTGCCCATCGCCACTGATCTTCATGGCGGTCCCAATCGCCCAAAAGCATATCAAAGACCCGAGCGCGAACATAACTTTGTTGGTCAACGGTATAGGATTCGTCACTCTTGATTTTCTCCAACATATCGGTCGTACTTTCGAAATCGGTAATTTTTCCTTTTTCATCAATTGTCCTACGATAGCCTTTGTAATTCAGTTGTTCATCTGACGGCCGTTGTTCTATAAAATAGAGTTCGTTCCCAAATTCATCATTCAATCGTTCAAGACCGCGTTGCCTGGGCACGAAAAAAAGTTGTGTATCGGCATGGTTCACATCTACTGCTTTTGCCATTGGGTTAATGACCATTTGCATGTATGGGTGTGCGGTCGTAAAGAAGTCGGAAATCAATTTTTCCGGTAACGTGCCCATATAGTCGTCTTCGGTAAACGCCACTCCACGAACGCTATATCTTAAATATTTCAACGGATCTTTTCGCAATGAACGCATAGCGAACTCTCGCTCATCTTTATCCTGCAGCCGTATGGAATACGATTGATGCCCACCCCCTTTTTTCATGAATTGTAAACCGCCGTGCAAAGTATCCAAATACGCCACAGGAGCTGTAACCGCCCTATGATAATAATCGCGATATCGATTTCCCCATAAATATTCAAAAAAATCACTACGTTGTATTTTCTTTTCTGGACCGTAAACAGAATCGATTACTGTTTTATCGGTAATCTTTACATAAGGATCATTTACTGATTTTGTAACAAATTCAGGTAATACGGTAATGGGCTCAAGTTCTTCGTCAGATGTGATAAAAGTAACCTGTGACGAACCGTCTTCAAAATAAACCAACTGTGCGAACCCTTTTTTCCCATACGTGAAATGACCTTCGTACGGTAGGCTACCGCCTACCGTATTGATTCTATCAGCAGTACGTTTAGTTGGCGCATTGTTCCCAAACGAACCACTGATGATTTGATGAATATCGCCACCGGAAAGATACTGTAGACTTTCTTCATGACCTGATATCACAGTGATACGATCAGACGCTTTTGCCAATGAGCTAACCAAAATACGCAAGTAATTATAGCGTCGCGACAGCGGGTTATCGGGCGAAAAAGTTCCAAGATCATGGATACCGTTGATGAGGGAACCGATTATCGGTAGCGGAAGCAAATGGCTCTTCAAATCTTTATGACCGGCGTATTCGCCATTCGTAAAAACGGGATGGTGCATGGCGATAACCAAATTTTTACCCTGCGCATCGTTGATATAACCTTCAAGCTCTTCGGCAAACCGTCTACGGGTTACAATATCGGTACATTTTTTATTGATTCCCTCTACTCGCGACCAATTAGAGATAAACCATTTAGAGTCGATCAACAGCAGGTCTAAATCATCGTTAATGACCTTGAAATCCAAAGGGCATCCATTTTTTGGAAGCACATAATCATCTTGGGTCTTTACTTTATCCAAGTACTCCTCTACCCTTTGAACGGAGTCGATGTTCTTATTTTTCCACGTATTGTTACCGGGCAGAAAAGTAATATTCCCTTTAAAATTTTGTGCCAGTGCCAACTGTTGGTCTAATAATTTTTTATCTTTTTGCCAAGCATTTTCCTCAGCAGAAATATTATCGCCCACAAATAGGAGCGTGCTATTTTCATCAGCTTTCCCTAGACGGTTTTTAAGGGTGTTTACCAAGCTTTCATCTGTATTGTTTTTTTGGTTGCCAAAACCTCCCGCAATGTAAAAGGTGTGAGAAACCTTTTTTTTCTTTTTCTCACTTTGCAATCCCTTTTCCCTTTGCAATGAATGTGTGGCACAAGAGCTGTTTAATACCATAATGGCTATCAAAAACCCTGAAAAAAAACCATATCCGCTCATTGTGGATTTTAATGAAATTCTGTCGATTCGAATGAATTCCATGATTGAAATGAATAATTTGTACCGAGAATAAGAATTTTGACCAAAAAATTGTTCTTGGTAGTTCTGCCGAGCTGAGCCGAAGTACGATTTTTTGTTCCTCAAAATTCCTCGAACCCACATATTGACACTATATTCTTTTAGGATGTACAACGGGTTATTTCTGCCGATTTTAATCACAATAAAATTGTTTGTTGGAATTTACAGTAGAAAAAAGGGACTGGGCATACACCCAACCCCTCAATTTTTTACCCTTAAGATTTTCTTACTTTCTCACGATTATTGAACCGCCCAAAGTCTTGTCTTCTTTAATTGTTTCAGGGTTTCCATAGATTTCGATAGTACCACCAGCGGTAACATTGGCATCTACATATTCCTTCGTTGTAATCGTGGCATTGCCTCCTGCGAAAATGGTAATATCGGTTTGAGTCGATGTTAGTTCCTTTGCATCATATTGACCGCCACTACGCACATTAACATTTTGGTTTTCGGCATTTCCCGAAATTTTCAATACTCCTCCGGAAATGGCTTTGCTATCCAAATTACGGGTATCTACTTTTGTATGGATTTCTCCCCCTTCTTGGGAGCGCAAGGTCAAATATTTTGCTTGCAACTCATTGTCGGAAACAATTTTAGCCCCTTCATTAGCATCGACCAATTGAATGTTTTTGGTGTGATATAACGTAACATTGGTTTCGTTACCATCCATGAAATTGTCGAGTTCCATACGTATTTTGAGTCTTCCATCTTTGTTGGCAATATTTACCTCATCAGTGTCGTCTCCTGTAATACTTGCCCAGTTTTTATCGCTTTTGATAAGCTTCACATTAATCTGATCAAAAACCTTAACTTCATCAAAACTTTCGAGGTTTACCGTGATATCTCTTTCTTGTGCCGTCAAAGGCATTCCCATTACAATTGTGGCTAATAGTGCCATTCCTATTTTTTTCATAAATTTTTTCTTTTAGCAACTCCCAAAACATATTTATGTTAATCAAGTATGTTTTGGGAAATATGTTCGTATTAAACTTTTAATTGTCAAAACAAAACTATTGGTTATGCAGTATGTGGGTTGTCGCTATACCATTTTTTACTGACCGTAACGCAAAACAGGTGTTTTTTGAAATTGAACAACTTAGTTATAGTTGTGGAAACCCAAAATAAACTACGGAGATAATTACCCCTACGATCAGCAGTACAAGAAATGCACTGAGTATGTATATACCCAATTTTGTTTTTTTGTTCTTTTGCAGAATGTACTCCCGTGTGGGTTCATCTGGTTCTTTTATAAATTTTGTTTTTTCTTCTCTCTCTTTCATGTTTTTGTTTTTAGTTGATACATTTATTTCTTGATGTACACCGTTTTTTTATTGGTAAATGCTAGAATACCTTCTTTCGAAAGTTCACGACCATACCCGGAGGCTCTTGTTCCGCCAAAGGGGAGCCTTGGATCGGATTTTACCATCTCGTTGATGAAAAAACCACCATCAGGTATTGATCCTGCCATTCTTATTGCTTCATCTATATCTTGTGTAAAGAGCATTGTGCCCAAGCCAAATTTGGAGTCGGCGGCAAGCGCTATTGAATCTTCCCTGTTTTTTGCCCTTACAATAGCTGCAACAGGCCCAAAAAGTTCTTCGTCAAAAGCGGGCATTCCTTTTCTGACATTTTCCAAAATGGTCGGCTCAAAAAAATTACCGTCTTTTTGATTTCCGTAGGTAACGTTAGCACCTTTGTCAACTGATTCTCGTATTTGGTTTTCCAACGTGTCAACCAAATCCGGGCGGGCCAAAACTCCTATTTCGGTTTCAGGTTTTATGGGGTTTCCCGATCTTAAGGATTGTATTTTTTCCTTGAAAACGGTATTGAATTTGGCATAAATTTCATCTACAACAACAAAACGTTTTGCAGCAATACAACTTTGTCCGGTATTTTGCATTCTAGCGTTCACTATTGTATCTATATACTTGTCCAAATCTGCATCTTCCCATACGATACAGGCATTGTTACCACCAAGTTCCATTACTGTTTTTTTCAAATGTTTCCCGGCCAATGCGGCTATGGAACGACCTGCTTTTTCACTTCCGGTAAGAGTAATGCCCTGAACCCGGCTATCTGCTATGATGTCTTCTATAGTATCGTGGTCGGCCAAAACGGTTTGAAAACATCCTTCGGGATAACCGGCATCCCTGAACAATTGTTCCAATGCTAAGGCACAACCCGTAGTATTCGCTGCGTGTTTTAAAATAGCCGTGTTCCCGGCCGTCAAAGTAGGGGCGGCAAACCGTATGACCTGCCAAAACGGAAAATTCCAAGGCATTATGGCCAAAATAGTTCCCACTGGGTCATAACTCACAAAACTTTCGTCCGCATCTGTTTCAATAAGCTCATCAGCTAAAAATTGAGCTGCGTTCTTTACATAAAAATCACAGGCCCAAACACATTTTTCAATTTCCGATATGCTTTGGGTGATGGGCTTTCCCATTTCTTGGGTCATCAATTCGGAGTATTCCTTTTTCCTTTCTATCAACAACTCGGACACTTTTTGCAACAAATTTGTGCGATGTACGATTTGTTCGTACTTCCAAAGCTTGAAGGCCACATTTGATTTTTCGAGAATTTGCTCTATTTCGGCTTCGGTATGTAACTTATACTCCCTGATGAGCTGAGCTGTAAAAGGATTTTTGGTTGTAATCATCTGACACTTATTTGTATTATCGGGCAATATACATATGTGAAACCTTTTGAAATACTCCAATCGGTTTTCTCCTTAATGCTACCGAAGATATGCGGACTAGATCAATCTTTTATTTTTTTGCGTCAATCACATCCAAGCCTAAATAGCACTTTTGCAAATGGATAATTAATACTAATTTTTAAATATTATATTATGAACGATAATGGAAATACATTTTTAGGAGTATTGGCAGGAACTGCAATCGGTGCCGCATTGGGAATTCTCTTCGCACCCGATAAAGGTTCCGCAACACGTAGAAAAATCGCCGAACAAGCTGAAGCAACAAGAGACTCCATTGCTGAAAGCACATATGATCTTAGGGATAGGGCAGCAGCAACGGTGGCTTCAAAAAGAGAATCTTTGGACAATCAGTTGGAAAATATCGTATCTGACGTAAGTCATAAGACCGAGGATGTCATTACCACCCTAGAAAAGAAATTGGCTGAATTGAAAACAAAAAATAAAAAATTACAGAAATCGTAATGGGAATAATCGATGCATTGGATGAAACCAGTTCTGAGGCTGCCGAAAAGGGTGAAGCGTATGTACGTACGACCAAGAAATACTATGAATTAAAAGTATTTCAACAGTTGGCCATTCTTTCCTCAACAGGATGTAAAGCTGCCATTTACGGTATTCTTTGCACCCTTGGACTTATTTTTATGGCCGTGGCGGCAGCTTCTGCCCTTAATGTTTATTTTGACCATGCAGCTTTGGGCTATTTGATAGTAGCTCTGTCATTTTTTGTGATTATAGCTATCGTCTATACACTTAGAAACAAAATCGAAAGGATGGTCATCCGCAAGCTTTCGGAAAATTATTTTGACTAATGAAAAGAAAACCATACACCTCTCTAAAAGAAATCAAGTTAGAGTTACAGACCTTGAATTTGCAACGCAAAATTCAAATGGAAGAACTAAAATTGACAAGACATCAATTCAAAGAAGATTTGAGACCTATGAATTGGATAAGTACATTGTTAAAAGGGGTAAAAAAATATGGGGTTTTGATGTTACTTAAAAAAATCATCAAATAGCGATTTCTTTAAAATATAGAAACAAATAAAAGGTTGTGATGTTTTCAACATCACAACCTTTTTTAGCTATTTTCCCATATTATTGTCCGCCACGGGCAGGATAATCATTTTTACGCACATAATCTATAGCCGATAACATATCGTCCCAGTTGGGCCGTGCAAAAGGCATGCTCTGAATGGCAGAGGCATATAATGTATTATCTGGTTTTACCAAAAATACGGCCGGTTCCGAAAACTTATTGGGCTCTGAATCTTTTATTCCCTCAGAAATAAAGAGTCCCCATTCCCTAGCTTTTTCTATAGATAGATTATAGCCGACCGGCAATTCGGGTATGGCCCAGGTGTCTCCTGCTTTTTTTGCGCGTTCCTCGTTATCGCAGCTAATAGCGATTAAATGTACGCCACGTTCGCTAAAATCTTCTAACTTAGCTGCAAGGGCCTCCAAGTAGTTTTTACAAATAGGACAATGTAATCCCCTATAAAAAACGAGCATGGTAAATGTTTCACTTTGTTGTGCCCTCAAGCTCCATTGGGTATCGTTGATCAATTGCAACTCTAAATCGGGTACTTTTGTTTTGGGTTTTATCATTTTTATTTGATTTTAAAATTGAATTTTTTAAAAATAGACAGTCAGGGAGTGAAGTTTTGACAGGATGGGTTGAATTATTGACGCAAATCGATATAGCCAATTCATGAAGCAAATTATTTCTGGGCAATCCCAAAAAGCAGGAGAAGTAAAATTAACAGTGTTTTCTAGATAAGCATCGGAGGATTTTGAATCCTGATTATGCGGTTAAGCTTGGTTCAGGCACCGAGAAATCGTAAAATCTCTTCTTTATCTTTTTTGTTTGTAATGCAGGAATCAACATCACTTCTTATGGCTTCCCTTTCCTTTGCAATGGCTTTTTTATCGGCATTGTAAATGCTGCCCATTGCGTTCAAATAATCCAAAATTCGAATTAACCCGATCATCAAGGTTGTATTGTTTTTGGCGTAGAGCCGAATGGGCTGCAGTATGGTGCTCAAAAGTTCTGATGTAGAAATATTGGTTGTAGTAACAACAATTCCCTTTTGGTTAGCGTTGATCGAGGTATAGGTGGGCAAACGTACCATCTTATGCAGTAAAGGCCCCAATTTATGAACAACATCAAGTGCGGTACCAGGGTCGTTGATACCGGGTGACATGGCCCTGACGGCAACCTCCATAAGTTTAATAAGACCAAGTAGCGGATGGTGACCGTCATGAAGATCCTTGGAAACAGTGCAAGCAAAACATAAGGCCCCTTCCTCTTCTTTGGTCAATTTTCTACTTGTTTTCAATAGGGGGCTATCTTTCAAGATATGCTGGCTTGAATATGGGATTACGATAAGTTGTAAATCGGCATCAAAAAGTTTGGAATCCACCAAATCAATATCAAATCCTTGAAAATAGCCGCTTTCTTCAGAGGCAATAACAGTAAAATCATCCGTTCTTAGATGTTGTAGAGGTGTTTTTCTCCGTAGTTCCCTATCCAATAGCCCGTCTAATTTTGTATCGGTTCGCTTGTATATACCCTCAACAATGTTTTGGATTTGTACGGCACTTGAAATATTGTGGATGAAGGAAACAAAAAGACCTACACAACACACCCCGAATATGGCAGCGATTGTGGTGGACAAGCCTACCGTACTGTCTTCAAGTTCATAGGCTCCTAACGAGATCAAAACTATCGTGCAATACAGTAGGGTACCAATGTAGCAACCCAAAATGAGTTGGTGCCGTTTGTTCGAAACCAGACCGGGCAGCAATCTGGGTGAAAAATTAGATGAAGCTTGGTTCAGCACCACCATGACCATGGTAAAACTAAAAACGGTCAACGACAATATGCCGGCGATAAGCGTGGAAAGGATGGTACGGGCCGTATCCGTATCATCAATGAACAAATAAGGATAATCCCCTTTCATATTCGATACCAAATCAAAGTCCTCAAAGGACAAGGTAAAAAATGCGAAACAAAAAAGAGTGAAACTTATAAAAACAGGATAAAATGCTATGCTACGCATGGCTACATCATATCCTTTCTTTATGACTTTCTTGGCTAAGGCAATGGGATTCTGCATATAAATGTAATAAGCTATAAAAGTGGCCTAAGAAAATCAAAACTACGGCCACAATCAGTTTTAATGCTAACGCAACCAACTTTATAAACTTTCCTTCAGCGAATCGGTATCGCATTCCGTTAACCTTAAAATGGTTACAGCACGCCATAATGGTCAAGTAGGTATAGTTTTGTATCAAACGATTTATGAATTTAAAACATATACATATGAAAAAGTTACTATTACTCGGAATGTCATTAACGGTCTTGAGTGCATGCAATATCAAAAAAGAGGAAAAAGGTGAAATGCCGGAATTGGATGTAGATGTAACCGCTGATGCCGGAGAATTGCCGGAATACGATGTGAATTGGGCCGATGTGAATGTAGGAACGAGAACAGATACCTTGGAAATTCCCAAAGTGGTCATCGTTATGGAAGAGGAGACCGTAGAGGTGCCTTATATTGATGTTGATATGCCAGACGGAGATGAGAAATTCGAAAAAACGATAATGGTAGAGGCCGAGGTTACCGATAAGGAACATTCCCTCGAAATCCAAGAAATTTGGGCATCGGGAGATAACCTATATGTCATTTCCCAGTTAGAGCCCACAGAACAATCTATCGGAGATAAGAAAATGCGGGTATCTGACCAAATTACCTTGAATGCTCCCGATTTAAACGTAAGACATTACATTATTGGTGTAAAACCAGAACGTGTATTCAATATGCAATATGATTATTTGGATTCCAAAGAGAACCTAAAATCCTCATTGAACGATTACACCGTGATTTATACCAAATAAGATTGGTTGGTTGTTAGTTTAAAATGGTGCTGGCACACTTCAAAGTCGGCGCCATTTTTTTGATGATAACCAAACATAAGGCCATGAAAACAGACCCTTCTCTATTAAATACTTTACTAAGCGAGCCAAAAAAGGCAATAAGCCATTTAGATCTTGTATATGTATCTGATGACAAAATGCCCATCATACGTAAGAAAAACGGCGATGGTTTTCAATATCTATATGGTGATAGGGCATTAAGACAAAAAGAAGATCTACAACGTATCAAAGCATTGGTGATTCCCCCAGCATGGCAAAATGTAAAGATTACCCATCTACCCAATGGGCATCTGCAAGCCGTGGGCAGGGATACCAAAAAACGCAAACAGTACAAGTACCACGAGCTCTGGACCAAGGTTCGCAAACAGACCAAATTTTATCGTATGGGCCTATTCGGGAAATCCCTTCCCAAAATCCGAAAAACCGTTGACTTAGATCTGGAACAAAAAAAATGGACAAGAACCAAAGTGCTGGCCTTGGTGGTACGCCTTATGGAAGAGACCCACATACGAATAGGTAACGAACAATATGCGCGATACAATCAAACTTACGGCATTTCCACACTCAGAAAACGCCATGTACATATCAACAAAGAAAAGATGAAATTTGAGTTCAAGGGAAAAAGAGGTAAGGAGCATAAGGTGACGGTCCGAAATAAAAAATTGATTCGCTTGGTAAGCCAATGTGAAGAAATACCGGGTTGGGAATTATTCCATTATTACGATAACGATGGAAACAAAGAACAAATCGACAGCGGAATGGTCAATGCCTATGTAAAGGAAATAAGCGGAATGGACTTTACCGCAAAAGATTTTAGAACCTGGGCCGCTGGTGTGATTTTTTTCAACTCTCTTATGGATATGGGCACTACCAAAGATAAAGAAGGCATTAAATCAAATATACTGGCAGCTTATGATACCACGGCCAAAGCACTCGGCAACACGCGCAACGTATGCCGAAGTTCATATGTACACCCAATACTACCAATGGCCTATGAAAAAGGGAAATTGAACATCTATTTTGAAAAAGCGAGCCGCCCAGACGCCGTAACCAAATATTTATCGTCTTCGGAGATAGCTCTTTTAGATGTAATAGCGACATATAAACCTGAATTAAAAGAATAAGATCATGAATATAAACTTGGAAAACGCATGGAACGAGATGATCAAACGCCTAGAATCATGGGTGGATCAGCTGGTCATTAACCTACCCAACATTATTTTGGCCATTATCGTTTTTATTGTCGTGATACTCTTGTCAAAATATATCAGCAAATTGGCCTTACGCCTACTTGATAAAAGTAAACTACAGCGATCAATGAAAAATGTGATCGCTAAATTGGTATCGGTATTGGTCATATTGGGAGGTATTTTTTTGGTGCTGGGCATTCTAGACCTGAGCAAGGCGTTGAATACCATTTTGGCAGGTGCAGGTGTAGCAGGTTTGGCCGTTGGTTTGGCTTTGCAGGGCGCATTATCCAACACGTATTCGGGCATTGTGCTTTCCTATATCAAACAGGTAAAATTCGGTGACTGGATAGAGAGCAACAACTATGAAGGCGAAGTGGTAGATTTGGACCTTAGGGCCGTTACCATAAAGCAACCGGACAATAATCTGGTATACATCCCCAACAAGCTCGTACTTGAAAATCCCATAAAAAACTATTCGACCACGGCACAGTCCAGGGTAATTTTGGAATGTGGGGTCGGATACTCGTCCGATTTGGAATTTGTGCGTGAACTGGTCAACAAGACCATTGTTGAAAATTTTGAACCGGTTGAAAGTAAGGACGACGTAATTTTTCTGTATACCGGTTTTGGGGACAGTTCCATAAACTTTGAAGTTCGGTTTTGGATTGACTCCACTTCGGCCTTAGAGGTGTTAAAAGCCAAAACAGAAGCTATGATCGCCATTAAAAAGGTATTTGACGAAAATGATATCAATATCCCGTTCCCTATCAGAACCCTTGATTTTCCGGATAACTTCCCAATGGAAAAAGTATAGTTATAGAACTAGAATTGTAGAACCAAAAAGGCCACCTACAAAAAAGGTGGCCTTTTTTATTGAAAAAAATATCAAGGCAATTAGTCTACACGTTCTACTTCGCTCTCACTTTTGAGCACATAATCACCATCTTCTTGTTCAATGTACAGGGCTTTATCCCCTTCTTCCCCATTGCGGGTGACTTCGTTGCCCTTGATGGTTTTTGTGATTTTTGAGGTATAGGTTTCTTTTACCTTTCCCCTTGCGGAGCCATTGCCCCATTTCCATTCTACTTGAGTTCCTTTTTGAATCATAGTATTTATTTTTTTGGCGTATCTCATTTTCAAATCGTTTTGATAACGATTTGATAAACGTTTACCGCATTTATTATTTTTATGTCAATATCATTAAAATCTTTTGGTCGCATAGATGCAATCCGTAAAAAAAGTACTCTATTTACTGGTTTTTGTAGAATGCATTGAATGGACTAACAATTCATTTTTTAGCATCAACCCTTTACTGTAATCGCCTCTATATTTGTTGTGGATGTCAATTGGGAAGCATCTTTAAAGAAAAAGCCCAATCATTTAAAATTATACAACATATGAGTACATACACAGCAACAGTAGCAGAAAACTTGAACGACCTTTTAGAAAAAACGTACGATGCCGAAAAAGGCTATAAAAAAGCAGCGGAGAATACCGACAATGCAAGTTTAAAATCTTTCTTTACCAGAAAAAGCGAAGAACGCTATAATTTTGGACATGCCTTAAAGACCGAAATCAAACAGTTTGGCGAAGATGTTGATAAAGGTGGAAGTGTAACCGGAGCCGTACACCGTGCATGGATGGACACGAAAGCATTTTTCTCTGCCGATGATGCAGAATCAATGTTGGAAGAATCCATACGCGGCGAAGAAGCTGCCGTAGAGGAATATAAAGAAGTATTGAGCGACACGAACTTACCGCCAAGTACTGCCACATTGCTCACACAGCAAATGAATGCCATTAAGGCCGATTTGAACAAAATCAAACAACTGGAAGATTTGCAATAAAAATTGCTTGAATCAGAATCCAAAAAGGGACGCTTTAGGCGTTCCTTTTTTTATTTTGAACAATATAAAAACCTGAAGGCCGATGCATCGTAAAATAGCTTTTATTGTGGGATTACAATAGCAATTAAAGGTATCACGGCAATAGTTGAATTGCATATTGATACCTTACAATAAAAAAGAGCATGTATTACAAACTTTCGAACACAGCGAGTAAAAAAGCTTTGGAAGAACTATTGAACCGTTCCTTTAAGTATCCGCATATATACGAGAAAAAAGTATTGATAAATGGTTTTGAAGAAGAATGTATCCCAATAGTTTCAATGAAAGAGGACAACTTGATAACTCCAGCGATCTGGGGCATTTTGCCGGACGGCTATGAGGAGGAATGGCGTGTTTTTCAGAACATATGCAATACCTTGAACGCCCCTTTGGAAACGATGGAATCCAATTTGTGGTACGCTAAATCATTACTCAGTAAAAGATGCCTGATTCCCGTTACGGGTTTCTTTACCTCGTACTTGTCCGATGGTATCGTTTACCCTTTTTATTTTTCGAGAGCCACCGGATTACCTTTTTGTCTTGCGGGCATATATACTGTTCTGGAAGATGGTTTTGTAACCTGTAGCGTTATAACGTGTTCCGCTGACGACAGTATACGCAAGGTTCATAACATAGGTCAAAATATGCCGGTGATATTGAACGGTCATCTGCAATCCGCTTGGCTACAAGAAGGTATTGAAATGAGTGAAATCAAGGAAATTCTAGACACCCCGCACACATACCAAATTAAATCCCACCCGATCGCTAAAGAGTTTTACAAAAACAATATCTCCTACGATTCTATGCTAGAATCCGTTTTTTATGACAATATTCCCAACGGATTCTTTAGTGGCCAAGAACGGTAAAGGGTCAATAATGAAACGGATAGCGATACCCGAAACCGTAACATTTGACCACCTTTGTTACAGGGAAGTTGATAAAGCATCAACACGACCTTAACCTTAAAAAACAATAACTATGTTACGTTGGACAATTACATTTATCATATTAGCGATAATCGCCGCAATTTTCGGATTTGGAGGAATAGCAGCCGGTGCTGCAAGTATAGCTAAAATACTGTTCTTTATCTTCTTGATTCTATTTGTGATTTCATTGATTACGGGCAGGAAAAAAGTATAGCATATCCTATTGAATGCTAAAAAACCATACAATAACACTAAAATTCAAATACAATGAAAAAATCGATAATTTACTTTCTATTTGCCCTGTTGTTCACAGTCTCCCTTTCAACTTTTACCAGTTGTAGAGAGGATAAATCGGCCGGTGAAAAAGTAGAGGAAAGCATTGAAGAAGTAGGCGAAGATATTGAGGAAGGTGCAGAGGAAGTCGAAGACGAAATAGACGATGCTACAGACGACAATTAAACGACTTGTTATAGGTTGATTGGTTGATTATGTAACGGGCAGATTCCTCTCAGGAAATTTGCCCGTTTCTTTTTTGAACAGTAAAATAACATACATGGAAAATATAAATTTAAAGAGCGAAAAGGATTATATAAAAAAATATCAAGAGAAAGGGTATACGAACAGTTATCGTGTAGCCAACGCTATGCTAATCGATTTGGAGACCAAAGATGAATATAAACCTACGGACGTACATATTGTTGCGGAACACCGTTTTGAGGGCGTAAGCAATCCCGCTGATATGTCCATACTGTACGTAATCGAGGCTAAAAATGGCAGCAAAGGTACCGTACTGGCCAATTACAGTCCTGCAAGTGATACAAGCATGGGAGAATTCTTTAATGCGGTACCCAAGGAAAACATATCGCAAAAAGGCAATATATTTGAGGTAGAGGAATAAAACGGTACTTCACTGGTTCAGCAATCAATATAGCTACAAATAGATAATCCATCATTCCCTGCCATCACCATCTTCATATCAAAAAAAACGTCATAGGTTACCATCAATACCACTATTTTTTACTTTGGCCATAGTATCGAAAAAATCTTTTTATTGATTAAATTGGCTACCTGTATGTAAGAACGGCTTCTGTAGGGCCAAACCGTGCGAGAATTGAATCGCATGAACCACCCTCGTTATGCGTTTTAAAGGAAATAAGATATGAATCTGCGCAAGCGTAATGACTCAAATTAGTGGTATATGAAAATGAATATCAAATTTGACTATTCTTTTATTTGCGAGACCGTTTTAAAAGAACAGTTGGATGCTTTGGGTCTACAATATACCTTGATCAACATGGGCGAAGTGGTTTTTCAAAAAAAACCGACAGATTTGGAGAGGGAAAAAATTGTACAGGCCTTGGCAAGATATGGCATTGAAGTGTTGAACGATCCCCATAATGTTTTGGTACAGCGTATTAAAGATTGTGTAACAGCACTCATCAAAGATGATGATAAAGCTAGAAAATATACCGTTTCATCCTATTTGACCGATGAGCTAAACTACTCCTACTCATATTTGTCCACGGTATTTTCAGAGGCAACACATTCATCAATAGAAAATTTTATTATTTTAAAAAAAATTGATGTCGCAAAGCAATTAATCATTCATAAAAATCTTACCTTGACAGAAATTGCGTACAAGTTGAATTACAGTAGTGTAGCACACCTATCCGCACAATTTAAAAAAACAACCGGCCTAACACCTTCCGCTTTTCAACGCATTATCAAAAAACGAAAAGAAAAGGGAATAACGCCATAATCCTCTAATGAAAATATGGGGTTACAAATTATGAACATTGTATTGGCAGACGACGATGCCGATGATAGAATGCTTTTTGAAGAAGCTATTGGGGAAATAGATATCAGCACAAAATTATTGATGTTCAATGATGGAAAGCAACTATTGGACCATTTGTTGGCACCTGACGCCATATTGCCAGAAATTGTTTTTTTGGATTTGAACATGCCGGTAAAGGACGGTATGCAATGTTTAAAAGAGATACGTGAAAACGAGGTTTTAAGGAATTTGTGCGTCGCTATTTATTCTACTTCTTCCTCTGAAGAGGATATCGAGGAAACTTTTGTGCATGGTGCCAATATTTACATCAACAAACCGAACAGCTTTTCGGCATTGAAAAAAGCTTTGGCACGGGTTCTTAAAATAAATTGGCAATACCACACTTCGGCATTGAACCGTGACAATTTTCTATTGCGTTTGTGATATAACGGTCATTTTTTTGACTCAATCGCATAACGGTACATCAAAGACCATATTCTAACCTCTAGTTTCCTTAAATTAGAGGGCGTATTTTTAAATAAAACGTAATTATAAAATTGATAAAGCCGTCCAAATATTTTATCGTACTATTAATACTGGCCACTGCATTACTTGCCTTCATCGGCAGCCGTAGCTATAAACAGATACAGGAACTGCGTGAATCTGCCGATATGGTAGCACATACCCTAAGGGTTGAAGCCGAGATAAACCACCTGTTCTCGCAATTCGCCATGATGCAATCTGAAGTTTTTGAGGCCAGATTGCGAAATGAGACCAAAACTCCAAATGTATTGCGCATTAAAAAAGATAGTGTAGATGCCATAGTAAAGCGATTACGAAGGTTGACTTCCGATAACCCCCAACAACAGCGATATTTACAACAGGTTGATACACAACAGGCCAAACTTTACAGTGCATTGCGCCTCTTTAAGGCCTATGTGCCCAATACTGTTGAAGCTCCCGAATATGGCGAAGCGTTAAATACCGTTTCGACCGTTATGGATAGTCTCGAGACCGTCAAGGCCGCCATGTTGAACACTGAGGAAGAACTGCTTCGCCAACGGCAGGTAGCCTATCAAAAATCCTATTATTTTACCCCTTTCATGACCCTCTTTTTGGGGATGTTCGCCCTGGCCATATTTCTTTTTTCCTTTTTACGGATAAACCGGGAACGTAAACAGACCAAACGGGCCAATGATTTTGTACAGAATGTTCTGAAAAGCAGTCCGAATATCGTCAGCCATTTTGAACCCGTTCTAAACGAAAAAAAAGAAGTGGTAGACTTTAAGTTTCTGTTTACCAGTGAACAAATCGAAGGCATTACCAACGATTCGCAAAACGAAATCATAGGCACAAACCTGACCCATAGTTTTCCCGAAGTCCTTGAAAACGGACTTTTTGAGCTTATGAAAACCTGTTTGGTCACCGGTGAGACGCAGACCCATGAGGCCCTATATGATTTTGATGGCGAAAAAATGTGGTTTACCAATACCATTAACAAATTGGGTAACGGGGTGACCAATACGGCCCGTGACACTACCAAAGAAAAAAATGCCGAAGCAAAACTAAAAGCGTTCAATGAACGCCTCGAAGAACAGAACCTAACACTGTTGGATAGCCGTGGTTTTCTGAACAATATTTTTAAGAGTATTTCCAGTGTGGTCATGAACCTGGCATCCGTTCGTGATGAAAAAGGCAAAATTGTCGACTTTGAAATTCTCTTTATGAACGATGCCATCAATGAGGTTACGGGCGATATTCCCGAAACGATAAAACATAAAAAGGCTTCTGAAATATTCCCTACCATTTTTACCTCCGGTGTATTTGAAAAACTGGTAGCCTGTATCGAGGAAAATCGACAAATGGAATATGAGACCTCATATGAAAAAGATGGCCATACGTTATGGTTTCAAGCCACGGCCATAAAACTTAATGATGGTGTTACGGTTACTACCAGAGATATTACCGAGGAAAAAAGAAAGTCAGAGGAGTTGGTTTCTTTGAACGAACAATTGGCCATACAAAACTCGATTTTCAAAGATGCGGAAGAGGTGGCCAACATTGGAAGCTATGTTGGTTATTTGCGGGAGAACCAAGCTTGGATATCGGACAACTTTTATCGGATTTTAGGTCACGAACCCCATGATTTTGAAATTACCTTTGAAAAATTCAAAGAATTCGTACATCCGGATGACTTGGAAATCTATGAACAAATTCGAAACGAAACTTTAGGGCTGGGCACTGCCGATAGCCATAGGCATCGCATCATAACCAAAGGAGGCACCATTAAACATTTGCATGTAAATGGGCAAATGATAATCAAAGACGGCAATCAAATATCGGTCGGGGTAGTACGGGATGTTACCAAAGAGGTCAAATCGGAACGGAGGCTGAAAAGTAAAAATGAGGAGTTAAAACGCTCCAATGCAGAATTGGAGTCGTTCAACCGTGTGGCCAGCCATGACCTTCAAGAACCCATGCGAAAAATTCAAATGTTCATTTCGCGTATTTCAGATAGCGAGTTGGAGCGCCTTTCGGAAAAAGGAAGAATGTATTTTGACAAAATCAACGGTTCGGCCAATCGTATGCAGACCCTGATAAAGTACTTACTGGCCTACTCCCGCATAAACAAGAACCAAAAAGAATTTGTTCCGGTAGATTTGAACGAGACCGTCGCCAAAGTCTTGGGTGATTTGGATGAGCGTATTTCAGAAAGTGATGTGGAGATTGCCGTAGATGAACTGCCTACCTTAAAAGGCATCCCCTTTCAAATAGAGCAACTGTTGAACAATCTTATTTCAAACGCCATCAAATATCGCAGTACGACCGAAAAATCTAAAATCGTTATCGATTGTAAAAAATTGTCGCGTTCTAGAATTACCGATGAGTTCGATAAAAAGAAAAAGTATTATTACAGATTATCGATCATGGACAATGGTATTGGGTTCGCACAGGAAAATGCAGAGAAAATATTCGAGCTTTTTGAACGCCTGCACCAACGTAACGAGTATTCGGGAACCGGTATCGGATTGGCTATATGCAAAAAAATAGCCGAAAACCATAACGGGCATATTGTTGCCGAAAGCGAGAAAGGAAAAGGAGCAACTTTCTGCGTGTATCTACCTGCTTAAAATACAAATCCCGTTAGAAAATTAACGGGACTTTTAAAATAGGATACTTATCATTAATTTGATACTACTCGTTAAGGGCAATATCGGACGGCATAATCACACGGTCCACAATATGTATTATCCCATTTGAGGTTTCAATATCATCTTTTATTATTCTAGCGCCTCCGATGTAAGTTGTATCGTATGGCTCGTCTACACTTACCGTAATATCATTGGCACCTTCTACATCAATGACTTGAGAATCTTTAAAATCGTACTTCATGACTTTGTTGGGCAAAAAATGATACTTTACAAACTTTATCAAATCCATTTTGTTTTCGGGATTCGTCAGATGTAAAAACTCATCAATTTGCATGGCCTTAAAGGCTTCGTTCGTCGGGATAAAGACTGTATGTTCGTCTGCCATTAGCAAAGAGGGCTCCAAACCGGACAAGGCTACTAGATTAATAAACGTAGATATGTCCCTATCCATATGTGCCAGTTCAAAAGTGCCATATTCAGATGTATTATCTATTTTACTGAATACATCGTTTCCGTTCCATTGCGCCAAGGCAGTGAAACCCATTGTAAAGAATGTTAGTGCTGTAATAACCAATCGTGTTGTTCTTTTTTTCATAATGCTCAATATTTTAAAATTAATGTTTTTGTTCAAGTACCGAAAACTTAAGATAACGTGTTATCGTAATATGATAAACATGTAAACTTTAACTCTCTTTCCAAGTACCATACATCAAATATATATACTGAATATCAACACGTTGACTTAATTACAGAGATCATTGACGCTAAAACGAAAGCGAAGATTTAACACTGTTGACCGTTCATCCCATGGATGAAAGGGCCATGCTTTGAACTTGCTGTTCTTTCGTAAGTTCTGAGATAGGGTACCTGTACGCCACCCTGAACATATACCGAATATAAAATCTGCCAAATCGTGTTTTTTGTCTTTTATCTTAAAACAAACTCGAGTTGAGGGCATTGCCGCTGCAGCCACTAAAAAAAGATTTTTAGGAGCAAATTAGGGATAAAAGTAGTAGAATATGCTAGGCGCAAAGAACAGTGCCATTACTTAACGGTTTTACTAACATTACCAAGGATTTACCTATTTTGGGACTTCATCTCCTACAATTGAAAAACATGACCAGCTCTAGCTTAAATACAAAAAGCTTAACGTTTTCATTGTTATAAAATGTGCGCTCATCACTTCTTTCGCTTTAAAAAATTGAGCTCATCAGTTTTTATGACATACCCAAACCGGACCATAGAGGTAAATCGCTCATAATTTATCAAGTTCTCAGCATGACCGGCAAACCACTCCAACATAAAATATTGGTTACCCTTCTTCTTGAACGGTCGGTAGAACAAACGTGTTCGGAGCATTCCCCTAGTATCCCATTGCAGACCCTTCCTCAGTTTCAATTCAATACTAAACCTGTTCGGCACAAAATCATATGATAATCTCAGCTCTCCCAGACCTACATAATCCAAAAGTTCGGGATTACCACTCTGGTATCCAAAAGGTATCCAACCTTTGATGCTTAAAATCGTTTTAGGACCGATAGTTGTGTTGTATGTCGCACTGAGCCTGTTCCAACTTCTGGAGAAAATGCTGTCCCTTCCGTTTGATTCATGTTCAAAATGAAATGTTCCAATACCCTTTAGCCTATCATTTTTATCAAAAAATGCCCTACCGACACCAATAGTAGGGTTAAAATTGATTTCCTTGAACGGGTATGATTCTTTAAAAATATCCCAAAAGGCCTTTTGGCTATAGGTAAGATAAAGGTAAGTGTCCCACGGCAATTTACTTCGTGTAATCATTTGCTTGAAACTGATCTGGTATTTCGCATTAGCGGTAGAGCTGTTTATCGCCATGTTGGTGGGTACGCCCGTAATGAAATAATTGTCTTTGTGGATGGTGAAAGAAGGTATCTGTTGCATCGTATCCCTAACTTCGGAACGCGTAAGGTTCTGTCCTTGGATTTGATAGCACATAAGAAATAGCAGCCCTAAAATAAGTGCAGTTGATGTATTAATAAAGGGCTTGTATTTTAGCATTGTAATAGTTTTAAATGAATCCAGTAAGGGCGAAAATAAGGTGCTCTTTGGCATTTAATCTTGGTAGGCCCCAGAAGAATAGGTCAGTTCGTAACTGTGGGTGTAGATTTCGAAGACGATGCCGAACGGATCTTCGACATAGCACATTTTGTAGGGCTTGTCATTAGGATAGTATTCCCTGATAGGCATACGCTGTTTACCTCCCATAGAAACAATCTTCTCTATTAAAGCTTCAATATCGGGATCTTGGATACAAAAATGGAAAAGTCCCGTATTGAAGGGACTGAATTCAGGTGCCTCTTTTTCACCATGCGGGAAAGAAAACAACTCGATTCCTATTCCGTCGGAAGTAGCCATATGGGCAATCTCGAATTCCTCCCAATCGTCTCCAAAAACATCGATACACATTTGGCCTATGGCGGTATCCTTTTCTTTTTTGACCGCAGATGGTTGCATAATAATATACCAACCCATTACTTCCTCGTAAAATTTAACCGCCTTTTTTATATCCGGTACGGTAATTCCAATATGGGAAAATGATTTTGGATAGCTTGAATTTTTCATGTTATTTTATTTTTAATCATTACTAGTTTTACAGTACTGCTGTATGGAACAGATTGCTTTTTATCTCGTTTTCTTCCATGCTTTCCAGGATCCCGCCGACCATAATGCCCATGCAATAAGAATGGGTTGAAAGAAAAGCCGAATCAATCGTGCCCTATCGGAATCCAATGCGCCAAACGCATCTCTTCCTTCGAGATATTGTGAGATATTTCCAGGGTATACCAGAACAAAGAATAGTGCCAACGCCCATCCAACATTTACGCGTTGCTTTTTCCAAAACAATAAGGCCAGTCCTAGCATTATTTCAACAATACCGGATAAAACAACGACCAAATCTTTGCTCAAAGGCACCCAATCCGGTACCTGAGCTTGAAAATCCATTCGATTGAAGGTTAAGTGGCTAACACCCGCATAAATCATAAAGATGGCCAACAGGATTCTGAATATGTTTTGAACACGTGTTGTTTGTACTTCTTTTTCCATGGGTATCATTTTTCAGTTTGTTTTGGGCGTTTGTTCAAGTTATTTTGTTAGCAAGCCAACTCAATATCATTTTACAAACCTCTTTAATAGAAGCTTTTTTTAGATGTGATAAAATACCACAGATATGAAGTGGATGGCTTAAAAGGAATATCTAATGGCCAGTCCATTTACTTCCCTACCCATCGGGGTCAATCCTGCACTTGGGTATAGTTGAAGGCTTTTCTCTTTTTTCTTATGAAGCTCAGGAACCAAATATCCGGTTAAGGCTCCTAAAGTGTAACCGAGTACGATATCGGTTAAGTAGTGCTTCCCCGCTTTTAACCGCAAGTACCCTATAGCTGCCGGTACGGTTGCCGCACCGGCCCAAAAATAGGGGCGTAGTTTAGAATCGGGATGAAAATCACTATATACTTTTGCTGCGAAGAACATCGCCGTTGCAGATGCGGCTACATGACCCGAATAGAACGAACGCTTACTAGTTTTGCGTAGTCGTCTCTCCATAGGAGCTTCTTCACTAAAAACAAGAGGTCTTGGTCTATCTACCAGACCTGCGGTTAAGGTAAAAATGGCCGAAGTCGTAGCCAAACTTTCAATGTAAAGCCCTAAAACGGTCACAGTTTCGTTGTTTATGGTGTTGTCAAAAAGTAAGGCAAAAGGTACTGCGAACGAACCATAAAATGGGTAATCACTAGCTACGCTTGCAGATTTTGAATAGTTGCCCGCAGCCCAACGATCAAGCACAAATAGGTCGTCCTTATCAATTGCGTTTAATTGTTCTTCGGTATATGGCGTTTTTTCTTTTCCTATTAAAAGACCTCCAACAGAACCCCCGAATCCGGCACCTAGCCATATTCCGTCTTTTTTCCAGTCCCACGAATAGGGCGAATCGTTGTCTTGTGCAAAGCAAGATGTTGAGATTACCAATTGTGCTAGAATACTTAGTAAGCTAAGTTTATACATGATTTCGCTTTTATCCAAAATTCAGGAAATAGCACTTCATAGAATGCCGTGATGCAAGTAATAAATAGCTCTTTTGGTTTAAGGAAAGTTTGCTGTGAAACCGTTTTTTGGTTCACTACTATCAAAAAACATAAAAATAATTATGGGTATCGCTCTTCTATACCTTTTGAAAACAACCATTAGTACTATGTATCCTATCAATTATCCGCATTTGAAACGGTTTTTTTGACCTTGGTTGTTTGCTTTCTTAATTTCATGTTTAAAAACTCTACCAACAATGAAAAAGCGATGGCAAAATATAGATACCCTTTTGGGATAGCTCCGACAGTTTGTCCAAAAACCACGGTATGTGACAAATGGGCCGCTTCGGTAATCAACATAAAGCCGATCAATATCAAAAAAGATAATGCCAATAGTTGCATAGAGGGGTGTTTGCCAATAAATTTTCGAATGGGGTTGGCAAAAAGCATCATGATTAAAATCGATATTACCACCGCAATGATCATAAGAATAAGTGCGTCACCAGGTTGATTGCCTATACCGTTCGTCATACCTATCGCAGTCAATATCGAATCAATGGAGAAAATAAAATCGATGATGATTATTTGTACGATCGCTTTCTGTAGCGAAGTAATTTTTTTGGCTTTCAGATTTTCCTCCCCAACTCCGGGAGCATCAAGTTTTTCATGTATTTCCGAAGTGCTTTTGTACAATAAAAACAGTCCGCCAAAAAACAAGATAAGCGCTTGCCAACTCAATCCCATTTGAAACCACGAAGTTTCAATATTATAAAAAGGTTCTTTAAGACCTACCAAAAAAGATACCCCGAACAAAAGTAATATACGTTGCACCATGGCAAGGATCAAACCCAAGTTCGTCGCTTTTCGCTGCTGGTGAGCGGGCAGTTTATCTGCTGCTATTGAAATAAATACAATGTTATCAATACCCAACACGATTTCTAAGAACGTAAGGGTCAATAAGGCTACCCATGCGTCGGCACTTGAAAAAATTTCGAACATAATCAGTATTTTTAGATTTGAAAAATAGTGTTCCCATACGCAATGGTTTGACCGTAAAGGGTTTGGTTTTAATTCGGATGCGAAGGGAAATAAAATACCTTACAATCATATGGTTGTAGATCTAACAAAAAAATCCTTTTTAACCACGGTATTCAAGCAGGTGTATTATCGTATTTCATCCAGTAATAACGATTCGCTCGTTACTTCGGAAAAATTGACCGCACACTCGATCAACGCCAAGTGCGAATAGCCTTGTGGGAAGTTGCCCAAAAGCCTTTTGGTCTCAAAGTCGATATCCTCACTGAACAAACCCAAGTGGTTGCTATAGCCCAAAACCTGCTCAAAATGCGCCAATGCCTTTTCTTTTTCGCCAATTTTGAAAAGACTGTTGATGAACCAAAAGGTACAAATGGTAAAGGATGAGGAAGGTTTTCCAAAATCGTCTTTGTTCGTGTAACGGTACATTAGACCATCATTGCAAAGGTCTTTTTCAACAGCATGTACCGTACTAATGAATTTAGGGTCTTTGGCATCTATAAAACCATATGATTCCATCAACAGTACCGAGGCGTCCATATGTTCAGAACCATAGGATTGGGTAAAGGCTTGTTTGTTTTCGTTCCAGGCGTTTTTCATAATGTCCTCACGGATTTTTGCTTCCAAAGGTTTCCATTTTTCCAATTTGTGGTGCTTGTTCAACAGTTCGGCTACTTTGAGCGCACGATCGATAGCGGTCCAGCACAGCACCTTTGAAAAGGTAAAATGCTTATCTTCCGAACGAAACTCCCATATCCCCTTGTCGGCCTCTTGCCAGTGCTGTTCAACGATCCAAACAATTCCCTTGGTAATCCCCCACAACTCTTCACCGTTTTCCATGTTTACGGGAAACTGTACAATAAGGTTGTAGATAACATCCATTAGAATACCGTACATATCATTCTGTACTTGTTCATAGGCCGCATTGCCAATACGCACAGGCTGCGAACCCTCGTAACCTTTAAGATGACCCAACGTTTCTTCGGTCAATTTCTTTTCGCGATGAATACCGTACATGATCTGTAGTTTTTCGTCTTTATCGGGCATTAAGCCAATGATAAAGTTCAAATAGCGTCTTGCAATATTCTTATGGCCCAGTTCGGACACTACTTTTATGACCATAGAGGCGTCCCTTATCCAACAGAATCGATAATCCCAATTACGCACTTCCCCTATTACTTCGGGCAGCGATGTGGTAGCAGCGGCCAGTACGGCTCCCGTTTTATCATAACTCAATAATTTTAAGGTCAAAGCACTGCGTTTGATTTCCGCATCAAATTTTTTGTAGGTGGTCGTGCGTTGCGACCAATCCAACCAATAAATACGTGTACGCTCCAATTCAATAAAAGCCCTTTCGACCGTAGGCCGTAATATTTTTTCATTATACCCCAAAAGAAAAAAACCATCTTCTTTTAAAACAATCTCCTGTTGCTCTACAATCGCCGTTTTATCGAACGATGTGTAAAGAAATACGGTATCAAACTTTTCTTCACGCGTGAGACTGGCTATAAAATCTTTTTTTATATAGGTTTTGGTCTCCCCGCGCGCATACTCCAGCTTGGGATCGTACAAAACCCTAAATTGTGGATTCCCAGAAACGAGCCTAATATACCGTATGAGTTCGGGCGGTGCATGGTGACCCTCGCTTTCAATGGAATATCTGGGCATAAAATCATGTACCTCAAAACAGTTGTCACCCGAGGTGAACTTTGTAACCAAAATACATGTGTTCTCTTCATAATACTGTTGTGCGCAATACGAATCGTCCAGCAAAAACCCAAAACTGCCGCCTATGGTATCATCCAATAATTTAGCAAAGACGGAGGCTGCATCAAATTCGGGAAGGCAGCACCAATCTATGCTTCCGGTTTTTGATATCAATGCAGCACTTTTGCAATTTCCAATAATCCCATAATCAAGATTTTCCATAGTTGATTTTATGATTTATACCAGATTATACCACATGGTATACCTAGTATGTGAACTTACAGAATCTTATCAAAAAAATGCACCAGTATTCCCGAACCCATCAACATTTAGATGGTTTAGGTCAGAAAATGAGGGTTTTCCAATAATTATATAACGTAATATAGAAATTGTGTAACACCATAAGAGGGTCAATTTTTAAACTTTGCATCAGATGTAATCAAGTAATTTTCACATCTCAATAAAACAACCTATTATGATTAAGAACAAACATAAAAATAGAACAAATGCACGAGTAGGACGCTCATGGCCCAATGAAAGAGCATTAAAAAAAAGAAGGCAGCTACCCAATAACTTTATAATGGGCATGACCCATCAAAATCCAGAACTACATTCAAAATAAAATGCTCCGTACCATGTCCCAACAACTTACTTGCATATTAAAAAATCAAAATATGTCTAAATTCTTAACGATAACGGCCGTGCTGCTATTAGGAGCCTGGGCAATCGGATTTTTCCGCTATGACCTTGGCCTTACGATTCATATTCTTTTACTATTGGCAACACTAGCATTTATAATAAAAGTACTCACAGAAAAATAGAACACGAACCCTAAAAATACATCATGAAAACAATAGAATTAAAAACAAACAATTTAGAGCAGGCTTTCAACCACTTAAAAAACGATTTTGGGGGCACACTTGAAGAAATGCCCAAAGAGTATAGCCTAGAGATGAACAATGACTTGGTAAAGGGGGAGATTACCGGTGTATCCATAACCAAAAACATTTCCTTTATCGAATACGACGTTACCTTTAACGAGGATACTCTCATTATAAGGAATACCCCTGTGACCAACCCCATATATTTTCTATACTGTGCTGAAGGTCAAATGAGCCATAGTTTTGGCATAAATGGTAAGCAAAGGTCGCTAAACCAATTTCAGACCGGAATTTTTGCAAGTGATCCTAGCAGGGATACTTGTTTGTTTTTTAGAAAAGACCAAGCCGTAAAACTTTCAAGCATAACCGTAAACACACATGCTAGCCATACAGACGACGAAAATTTGAATCTTTTACAGGAGCAGCTACTAAAAACCTTTATGCCGAAAGAAGACAAAGAAATATTTGCATACACGGGTTCCTATAATTTGAAAATCGCCGAAAAAATGCAACAATTGGAAACCATAAAACAAGGTGGTATTGTTCGCCGTTTACTGATAAAAGGCATTGTTCATATGATGCTGGCACTCGAAATAGAGCAGCATAATATGGATATGAAAAATTCGGAAAAGAACTTTGGCTCCTTGACAAGAAGTGAGATGGACACTGTACATGAACTTTCGAACTTTATACAAAATTATCCCGAAGTAAAATATACTTTGGCCTATCTAAGCAAGAAAGCGGGAATGTCCCCGGCCAAGCTACAAGAAGGCTTTAAACTCTTGCACAACCGTACGGTATCTGATTATATTAGAAATGTGCGTGTTGAAACTGCCGAGAACCTCATCAAAACCACCGATCTGAATATTTCGGAAA
Source organism: Costertonia aggregata (assembly GCF_013402795.1). GTDB lineage: Bacteria > Bacteroidota > Bacteroidia > Flavobacteriales > Flavobacteriaceae > Costertonia > Costertonia aggregata. Next base: position 1,370,077 of record NZ_CP058595.1, read on the forward strand.
TCGTTTATACCGTTGGATTGACCAGCAGAAGCTATTTTTCCAAAATATTCAAACAAAAATATAACTGTAGCCCAAAATACTATCAGGACCATCAAAATTCGATAGCTGTAACAGCCTAATCATACAAAGTGTAAACCTAGCTAGTTGAACATCCGCCTTGTTTTAGGCGGATTTTTTTGTTTTGAATCCGCAACAGTCCTTTTCATGATATAATTTCATATCAGCAAACAACTCTTGTTATACCGTTAAATCATCTCTTTGGCTATCAGTATTTTAAGTTGATTTTTAATTTAAAAACAAAATGATATGAAAAAATTAGTTACAAAGCTGTTTGCGCTGCTTGCCTTCACATTGATGTTTAGCTGTGGCCCAACTGTTTCAACAACAAAAACAACGAACAAAAATCTTGGTGCTTATGAGACCTTTGCCTATTTGCCCAATACTAATTTTGAAGTGCCCGACAATATTGATGGACAAAGGGACAAGGTTGCAAAATCGATCATTACGGCAATGAATAACAACATGATGGAAGCCGGTTATAGTATAGACACCGAAAACCCTGATATGTTGGTACTGTTGACCACAAAATTCGACAAGAAAAAAATGCGTGAAGTAGACCCGGTATATGCCACTTACCCCTATGAGGTAACCTATCCCGTGAGTCCTTATTATGAAAACTATTACTACCGTGATTTTGGCACTTATGGGGAGTTTATAGGCTATGATGTAGACTATTCGGGTTACAAAGTAGGTACTCTGATAGTGGATATTATTGACAGAAAAACCAAACAAAAGCTTTGGACGGGAACTGCCGAAGAAGCTATTTACCAAAAGGATACCTCAGAAAAAATAGTAGCGTATGTGGATGCGATTTTTGATGAATATCCTAAGTTGTAATCGCAATCTGAACGATTACTGTATTATACTTATAAAGGTCCGTTACATTTAAAAATGTAACGGACCTTTATTAAAAGTAATGAGCTTGTTACTTATGCATCATTATTCAAAATGCGTATTTATTGGCACTAAATCATTAGCGGTGAAAAAACCGCAATAAAAAGTAGTACCGGTTTTTGAAAAGACTGAATAATATCTGAAATAGCCCACTGTACATCGGACACTATTGAAGTACAACTATTCTGTTAGCTCGAAGCACAAAAGAATTTAGGGATTTCATTATTTCAGTACTTTTTTCATTTTTTCGGTAACAGCTTCCCTTATGACATGCAGCATGTATTTAGCAGTCTGCTTCTTTACAAGGATCGTGTCCCCAATTTTTTAAGCTATAGCGCCAATCGGTATCTTTTATTTCCCCATCAGGTTTCTGGGCTTTATGACGATTTACATACCCCACTACTTTGTTCATATGGCTGTAATCATCATTGGTAAGCTCATCTTTGTTTTTCTTTTTGATTTCAATGATTCTTTTCCCACTTTTATGACCAATAGCCTCACCGTCGCCACTATCCTGACCTACGTTTTTTGATTTATCGGTCTTTAACCAATCTTCCAACTCGCTTGGTGCCATGTTCACGGCATCATAAAATTCCTGATAAATTTCTTCGTTAGATTTTGACATTTTATTGTTTTTAGTTTTTTTGAAATACCCATTGTAACAATTCGGTCTTGGAATTCGCAAGCGCTTTTTTTAGCGCGGCATTATCTTTAAATTCGGCAGACTCAACGAGCATTTGTTCAATACTCAATTCAAATTGATTTTCCTCAAAAGGCCATGGCTCGACATTTATTTTATTTTCGTCGTTTTTACTGATATAATAGGTTTCACCCAAAATAGATGTATTTATTTCCAAGGACCGTCCCATGGCGGGTAATTGGTTTTTACACAATATCAAGGAACACCTGTCACAAAACCGCAAAATCTGATATATTTCATTAACCTCTTTTTCTTGTAAACCGTAGAGCTTTTCTATTTCGTCCCTATTTGATTTCAAGCATTGCAAGAAGTCCTTCATGCCGGCATCGTTCATTTCACCATATAAAAAATCCAAATGCAAGGAAACCAACAATGCAGTATACTTCGATTTTATTCTAGCTTTCTTATAAATTCTCTTAGCACGTTCGAGCACTTTATCATCTGCAGTTTCTTCTTTGACAAAATCAATGGGCAGGCCTATCTCGTTCAAATATAGTTTTTCATCAAACCGCAGCTGATGGTCATCGTGTTCCAAAATTGCAGTAATGGTTTCCAACCAGTATTTTGGACGCAACTTTTTCTTAAGTCGATTTGCAATTTTACCGGCCAATAGTCCATGGGCCGCTTGATAAATCATTAGCCATCCCCTGCTTGATTGTTTAACTATCATTACACCGCAGTTTTGTCAAATGAATCAAAAAGCGGTAAGAATTGATTCCGACCGCTCTTGACCTATTTCTTTTTTATGTTTTTACAATAACTTATTACTTGAAGGTTTTTAACGAGGAACGTAACATCCACGCCATTTGCTCGTGCATTTGCATGATCGCTGTAATAAAGTCTGCTGTACCCTCGTCATTGTGGGCCTCGGCATTGTCACCGATATTTTTTCTTATGAATTTGATGATGCTTTCGTGGTCTTCCAACAATACTTTCATAAAACTGGCACTATCATTTTGCTCAGGTCCGTTTTCCTTTAGTTCAGATAGCTCCAAAAACTGCTGCATACTGCCTGGAGCATAAAATCCGAGCATACGTATACGCTCCGCTACCTCATCGATCGTGCTTTCCAATTTTCCGTACTCTTCCTCAAAAAACACGTGTTTGCTATGAAAATCGATTCCTTCGACATTCCAATGTGCATTGCGATATTTTGTATACAGTACATGTTCATCTGCCAATAATTGCTTCAGCATCTCTACCACTGCCTCCCTGTTGTCTTTTTTTATACCAATAGTTGCTTTCATTGTTTCCATTTTTTTCAATTTTATTCTTTATTCCCTCAAATATAACACGCTTCGACAGAGTGGATCAACGCAAAAAAAAGTTTGCTTACCACAAAAGAAATCTTGACGTAATCGATTAAAATCATCTTCCAAAAAAATAAAAAACTCGCTTGCAAAGGGCGTTTAAATTATCTTAATAATAAATCAAAAAAAATGCAAAAACCCAATAAAAGATTACAAGGTCAATCCTGCATCGTCACAGGCTCAAGCAATGGTATAGGGTCGGCGATAGCGAAGGCCATTGCCCAGGAAGGTGCCAATGTAACGGTCAACTACCACAGTGATAAAGAAGGTGCCGAAGAGACTGCCGATTGGATTTCGAAAAACTCAATTTGTGGCGACCCTTTGGTCATCAAATGTGACGTGAGCAATGAGGATGAAGTTGCTGAACTGTTCAATAAAACCATAGCCGAATTTGGCACGGTCGATATAAGTGTGGGCAATGCAGGAATGCAAAAAGATTACCCTTTGCACGAAATGTCATTGGCGGATTGGCAACAAGTGATAGATGTGAATCTTACAGGACAGTTTCTCGTGGCAAAAGCAGCGATAAAAGAATTTATGCGACGGGGCATGCGTGAAAAAGTATCCAATTCTCTAGGGAAAATAATTCATGTGAGCAGTGTTCACGAAATCATACCATGGGCCGGTCATGCCAATTATGCTAGCTCAAAGGGTGGACTTACTATGCTGATGCAGAGTATTTGCCAAGAATATGCCCCAAAAAAAATACGGTGCAACAGTATTGCGCCAGGCGCCATTAAAACAGATATCAATAAAGATGTTTGGAGTACCGAAGAAGGCAGAGAAAAAATGCTAAAGTTAATCCCTTACGGAAAAATAGGGGAACCTGATGAAATTGGAAGTGTGGCCAGTTGGTTGGCATCCGATGAATCGGAGTATGTGAACGGTACCACAATTTTTGTGGATGGGGGTATGACCTGTTATCCTGGGTTTACCCAAAATGGATAAATCATACACTAGGTAATTACAAAGAAAAACTCTTCTTAAAAGGGAGAATTAAAACGGGTTTATTATGGATTTGAAAATAAAAGGAAAAACAGCATTGATTACGGGCGCAGATTCGGGCCTTGGTATAGAAACCGCAAAATTCTTGGTTCGGGAAGGCGTTAACGTAGTTTTGTCCGATAAAAAGTATGGCAAAGATTTGCAACAGGCCATGAAACAGGTCGAAAAAAATTGTGAAAAAGGAGCTAAAACAATGGCCATAGCAGCAGACATATCCAAAAATGATGAGGTATTACATTTGGCCGATACTGTAGAAAAAGAATTTGCAGGGGCACATATTGTATTTCATTCCGCAGGAGCGAGAGGAGCTGCAGGCGATTTTTTGAACCTAACAGACGATGATTGGATGAAAACTATAGAAATTGATTTAATGGGAGCTGTTCGCATTGCTAGGGCATTCATCCCCCAAATGCAAAATCTTGGGTGGGGACGAATGATTTTGGTAGCGTCAGAAAATGCACTTCAACCCTATGAAGAAGAAAGCCCGTATAATGCATGTAAGGCTGGTATCGTTAATCTTTCAAAATGTTTATCACGCGCTTACTCTAAAGAAAACATTTTGTTCAACTGTATCTCTCCGGCCTATATTGAGACACCCATGACAGATGCTATGATGAAAGAGTTGGCAAACGAAAAAAATGTATCAGAGGAAGAAGCGGTACAATGGTTCGTTGAAAACAAGAGGCCACATATTGCAATGCAAAGACGTGGCAAACCAGAAGAGGTCGCATCTGTGGTTGCATTCCTATGTTCGGAACATGCAAGTTATATTAACGGGAGTAATGTTCGAATTGATGGGGGAGCGGTTGAATCTGCGTTTGGTTGATATAGGGTCATCCCACAATCTATCTATTTGAGTAAACTTTTAAACATTACAAAACATAATTATGAGCAAAGAACAAAACTTACTAAAATCATTTAATTTGGGTAATTTAGAATTGCCGAACAGGGTCGTTATGGCACCCATGACCCGTAGTCGGGCCAATAACGAGTTCAGTAGGCCCACGGCGGATCTTCACGGAGTGTATTACACACAAAGAGCATCTGCCGGATTGATCATTACCGAAGGTTCACAAATTTCCAAACAAGCCGTGGGCTATATCAACACTGCAGGCATACATTCCAAAGAACAAGTTGAAGGATGGAAGATAGTTACCGAAAAAGTACATAGCGCTGGTGGGCGTATTTTTATTCAATTGTGGCATGTGGGACGCATTTCCCATCCCGATTTTCATGAGGGCGACCTCCCTTTGGCACCTTCGGCACTTAATCCTGACGCTGAAGTGTTCACTCCAGAAGGTAAAAAGAAAACCGTAACGCCAAAAGCCATGTCAAAAGACGAGATAAGGGGTACCATCCAAGATTTTGTCAAAGCTGCAGAAAATGCAATCGAGGCTGGTTTTGATGGCATTGAAATCCATTCTTCCAATGGATATTTACTGCATCAATTTTTCAGTAGTACCTCCAACATCCGTACCGATGAATACGGTGGCAGCCATGAGAATAAAGCGCGTATCCTATTTGAGATAATTGATGAAATTAAAAAAGTAATGCCCGAAAATAGAATTGGTGTACGTTTGAACCCCTCGTTGAACGGTATATTTGGTATGACCTTGGACGAGGATAGCTTACCGACCTTTGATTATATCATAAAGCGTTTAAACCAGTATGATTTAGCCTATCTACATCTTTCAGAGCCTTTCAATGATGTATCCGATATTGAATATGCTGAAACCGAAATAGCCAAAAGGTATCGCCCTATGTACAATGGTACCTTAATGATAAATGCCGGATTTGATCAAGAAAAGGGTAATGCCGTTATTGAGCGCGGGGATGCCGATTTGGTTTCTTTTGGTAAATTGTATGTTTCCAATCCTGATTTGGTAGAACGCTTTGCACAAAATATACCTGTGAGTCACTGGGACGAGGATACGTTTTATACGACCGGCAAGGAAGGTTATACTGATTATGAGGCAAAAGCACGGGATTATGTAGTAAACGAATAAGTTACGTTAAGATGATAAGAAAGCGTAAAAAAAATGTTTAAAGTTACGCTTATACTATTCGTTCGAGTGGGGTCAATTATATGAATTCATGTACTTGACCCCATTTTTTGGCAAACGCCAATTTTATAAAACTAATTCTTTTTTTGTTTTTCATTTGCTTTCTCTGCATCCTCAAAATTCACATCGTTGTCGACAACACCTTTAAAAGCTTTTACCCAACCGTTTTTGAATATGTTCCAAATGGTGGGCCACACTTTGGTTTTGACTTGGTTCAAATCTCCTTCAATGGGAACCTTGGTGGCAAGTGTGTTGTTCCCTTTGTTTTTTAAGATAAATTTGAAAAAACCAACAAAACCTTCCCACAGGGTATTCAAAAAATTATCCTGCTCCGCATTGAGCAATTTTGAATCTTTTAATAATGGTTTTACGTAACCCGTCAAAAAACCATCTGCAATGGCTATCTCACTAAAAATATTAAAGTTGCCCTCGGCGAAATCAATACCCGCATAGTGATTGGTAAAATCGTTAAGAGCTTTTGCCGAGGCATTTTTCAACGAGAAGGAAACGTCCATATCGGGAATTTGCTTTACCAAATCCATCTTTCCGTCAAGTTTAAAGTTTCCCTGTCCTATTGATATAGCGGTTGCATGAATTTCCGAAGGGAGCTCACGTTCGGTACGCACTACATTTCTTAGATTGGTCGCGTTCAACTGGATTTGATTTAAGTTTAAATCAATGTTGGGTTCAGCGGTAAGTTGTACAAACGCCGCTTTACCGTCAATGATTTTTAGATTATTGATATCTATGGGCACTAGATCGGTCAAGGCTTTTGTCCAGTCATCAAAATCTGGGTCGGCAGCCTCATTTTCTTGCTGATCTTCGAACACATATATAAATTGTGGACGGGTCATTACGATTTCACTAACTATCTTACCGTTGGCCAATGCTCCCCATTCAATAGAAATATCGGTTTTTTCCAAATTAAGGAACGGTACTTTGGAATTGGCATCTACTTTGTTCAAGTATAGGCCATCAATAACATATGCGCCACGAAGCAATGAAATATCTATATCCGAAACTTGCCCATAGTACCCTGGAATATCTGCCAAAACACCGTTCACATATTTTTTTACCATAAACGGTAAAAGCAGTCGCAACACTATTAAAACCGCAATAATCGTAATTGGAACGATATATCTTTTTTTTCGAAACTTTTTTCTTTGCTGTCCCATACTTTTAATCTTCTTTTTTCCCGTTTCCCAGAACCGTATTTTTTAACCCGTCTTTCGTATTCAACCATAGGTAGTTGAAAAAAGATTTCGTAGGCACCCTTTCTACCTCTATTTTACCGTATCTGTATCCATCGGAATCGGTCTTGGAACCGTCGTTGGTAAATAGATTCACAATGGCGGTCAGGGTTTTATTGATTCCCAACCGATCTTTGTCCAAAACCGTAAATTTGAAATTTTGATACTTCATTTTCATATCGCCGGTAGATTTATGGCCGTTACCGCTTATTGTAAAGTACATTTCCTTGATAAGGCCTTGGGCCCTTACGTTCGCATTTGATTCGAGAAAAGGGTTGATCAAGGAACCTTCTAGATTTTTTAAGGTTGAAGATGCTAAAAAAGTATCATTTTGATTCTTTACTTGAAAACTAAAATCGAGTGTTATCGGGGCCTTCCCCATAAGTGCTGCTCTCGCATTTACTTCTGTTCTTTGTGTATTGGTATTGGAGAGGTTATTAATTGTAGCATCCAAACTTTTAAACGAGATGGAAACGGGTTCTACGGCTTTATCCGTTTTTTCGGCATAAGAGACTTGTCCATCTTCCAAAACAACGGTTTTAATGTCCAGTTTTATGGGAAGCTGGTTCAACATGGTGTCGTACAAGGGTTTTTTAACGGTATTGTCAGTAACCAATTTATCCCTGTAAAGTGCTAGCCGGGGATTTAGAAACGTAACGTTATCCGCTGAAAATTTGAGGCTGTCATTCACCAAGGTCATGCCCATATTTTTCCCACTACTGTTCGGGATGGTAAGCTGTATGTGGTCACGTTCGTACTGTATTTTTTTTGAAAGTTGTGATTTACCGTATTTTGACATGATGGAAATCGATGTTGTTCGTAAATCCCCGTTCCTTAAAAAAAGTGAATCTATACTCAATACCTCGAAAGGACTTATCGCCACATGCAGTTTGCCTAACGATAAATCAACAGTTTTATAAGTGAAGGGTATCTTTTGTTGCAAGGTTGAAGAATCGGCCATGAACGACCGCAACTCCAAAGCAATATCTGACATAGCGAGTTTAATGTCGCTGGAGTTTTGGTCGTAAATTTCCAAATCTCCCCGTTCAATGCACACCCTATTCGCTTTAAAGGTGTTTTCGCTAAGCAATTTCCGGTAATCCAGACCTTGTATGGTAAATTTATCAAGATCAAGTGTACCTTTGGTTTTGAAATTATCGTTCTTTAAAAATCCAACATTTACCTCATGCAAAACTACGTTACCTGAAAAAAGATTTAGGTCAATAGCACTATACGCAAGTTCAACACTATTGGGTAACCGTTCCAAAACAAGTTGTGACAACTTATGTTTTGCGTATACATGAACGGCCCAAATACTTAACCCCAAAACAACAACAACCCCGAACATGATTCGGGGCAGTTTACTTTTTATGTTATGCGCCTTATTTATATTTTTAGGGGGTATCCTCATCGGTAAATTGTTTATCCAAGGGCTTTTTTTCCAAACCTGCGCTATCTGGTTCTATGTATTTTTTGAATTCGGCCGCACTTTGTACCTGTATATATTTTTTACCATTGATTATAACGGGGTATTTGAGCAAGTGCGGTTCATTTTCCAAAATTTTCAGCCAGTCATGTTCTTCCATTTTCGGTGCTTCCTTTCCGTATGTATCAATAAAATCAGGGTGGTCCGTATCGATTAAATCAGAAATAGATTGTCCTAGACCATTTGCCAGTTCGGCCCATTGCGTACCGGTAACATTTGTTTTTGAAATATCTACTGCATGTAATTTTTTCTTTGATGCATTGGCGTAGGCATGTGCCTGCTCTCCTATTGTAGTACCCGAATGATAATAAATCGTAAGTTTTCTTTTATCTTTTGAAATCACGCCCATAATTTTTAGTTATCCCCAAATATATTGTTAACTTATTCGTGTGCTTAGCGTAATCCAATTCTTTTCTATCCCAAACGGACGGCTTTCAATACCACATAAAGGCGATTGCCTATATTGACGAAACAAACAAGCTGAAAATGAATACTTTTTTATGGGTACTGTACGGTGGGGTGACCCTTTGGAGCATCATCAGTATTATATTGCACGGTAGCCGGCCCACAAAATCGTTAAGTTGGTTATTGGCCGTGCTCTTACTGCCCTTTGCAGGGCCATTATTGTATTATTTGTTTGGTGTAAACCGTAGAAAATTCAAATTTTTCAGGCTGCGCCAAACTGAAAAGCGCAAACTCTTTGATGAAAAATATAAAGACCTTCATGAGCTGGACAACAAAGTGGATTTTGATTCCAAAAAAAAGGAAAAACTATCGAAACTTATCGAAAACAGTACGTTATTGGCCCCTTATGGTGGCAATAAGACGACAGTCTTAAATGGTGGAGAGGAAACTTTTGAAAGTATTTTTGAGGCACTGGAAAAGGCTGAACATTTTATCCACTTGCAATATTACATTTTCTCAGAAGGGGAACTCACGCAAAAGTTTTTTGAGATTTTCGAAAAAAAAATAGCGCAGGGCGTAGAAGTGCGCCTTATCTATGATTCTTTTGGGAGCTTTTCCTTTAGAGGGAAGACCATTAAGCGTTTTCGAAATATAGGTGTCAAGGCCTTCCCCATGATGCCCATACGTTTTGGGAATCTACTTTTTACGCTCAACTATAGGAACCATAGAAAAATTATCGTTATTGACGGCAAAGTTGGGTTTACAGGTGGGGTGAACGTATCTGACAAATACATAAAACCTATCTCAGACCTCGGCATTTGGGAAGATTTGCATCTAAAATTGGAAGGCCCCGTGGTAAATAGCTTACACCGCATCTTCATCAAAGATTATCATTTTGCCGGCGATGAGGAGCTGTTGTTGAGCGAAAAATACGTTCCAAAAACTGAACCTCAGGGAAACCATATAACCCAAATCGTTGCTGCTGGACCAGATTCCAAACAACCTGCCATCATGCAACAGTACATAGGAATGATAAATGCCGCAGAAAAATGCATTAGTATTGCGAACCCTTATTTTATACCTGGTAGGGCGGTTCTGCAAGCTCTTATGGTCGCCGCCTTGAGCGGTATTAAAGTCAACCTTTTGGTGCCAGAGGAGTCAGATTCCAAAATGGCAAAATTCAGCATGTTCTCTAGATTTGAACAACTTTTAGCGGTCGGGGTAAAAATATACCTTAGGCCCGATTTTTCGCATAGTAAAATGATTCAGATAGACAATGAAATAGCATCCGTTGGTTCGGGTAATTTTGACTATCGCAGCTTTGAGCATAACTTTGAGACCAATGCTTTGCTTTATGACACGGATTTAACACAACAAATTCAAAATGAATTCGATAGTATTTGTGGGGAATGCAAATCCCTTGATTATGAAACTTTTAAAAACAGACCTGTTGGGCAAAAATTGCTCGAAGGCTTGGCCAAGTTTTTTAGTCCATTATTGTAATCACCGTTGTGCATTTTAAAGAAAAGGTATCAATATGTAGGTTCGAGTGATTTTCAGGAATGAAAAATCGTACTTTGGTTCAGCTCAGCTGAACTATCGAAAACAGTTTTTTGGTCAAAATTCTTATTCTAGATACAAATTCTTGTTCATTTCAATCATAGGATTCACTCGAATTGACAGAATTTCATCAAAATACATAATGAGCTATAATCAAAAAAACAACGCATAACAGTGAAATTTTTAATATCCATAGTTTTCTTTATGAACGTACCATCTATTAACGCACAGCATAAAATACCCGAAATCATCAAAAAAGAGGCTTTAGCCGCTTTATCGCATTATCCCGAGCTTGAGAACACAAGAATAGAGTTCCGTTTCAAAAAAAACATCCGTAAATCCACTATGTTGGCGCAGCCCGTTTTTTGGAGCCTGTTCAAACCCCGAAAAAAAAGGAAATATCTGGTATTGTTGAGCAAAAAGTTCAAGATTTCAAATGAAGAATTTGAGACAACCGACGTTGACAGCGATATATTGATAGGATGGTTGGGCCATGAACTGGGCCATATCGCCGATTACAGCCATCGAAGCAGCTTAAACCTTATCTGGTTCGGTATTAAGTATACCTTCTCGGACAGTTACATCAAAGAAGCGGAGCGTGCGGCAGACTCATATGCCGTTGCCGCAGGTATGGACGACTACCTATTAAAAACAAAACGTTTTATCCTTGACCACGCAGAAATTGACGAAGCCTATAAAGATCGCATCAAAAAATATTATTTGTCCCCTGATGAAATAATGGCTTTAGTTGAAGAACGCGAAGCGGAAACTTTGGACTTTTAGCCTTGATTGTCAGCAAACTCTTTCCATTCGGCGAAACGTTCCTCACCCATTACGCGTTCCATCTTTACCTGACCGCCTTTCTTTTTATTGGCTGCGTTCCAGTCATAAAAAACCGATGGTAGTATGGTATTGACTTTTACGCCTTCCAAAGCTTTTGATCGGGCTACCTTGTAATTTTTATTCGCATGCTTTAAAAAATCGTCCAATGCAATCGCTAATTGTGTTTCATCAATTTTGGAAGAAGTGCCCAAGTACCAGCTATGGTAAAAATCATCTTCAATACGATTGGCGCAAAGGGTATACTCTGGAATTTGTATGTCATATTTCTGTTCAAGATGCTTTACGGCATCATTGAGTTTGTTTACAGACAGTTGGGAACCCACTGTATTCAAGAAAAATTTGGTGCGTCCGGTAATCTTGATCTCGGCACGATCAATATCGGTAAATTCAATGGTATCGCCAATGAGGTAACGCCAAGCCCCGGCGACCGTACTAATGACCAAAACATAATCTTGATGCAGTTCTACCTCGGCAATGGTCAAGGAGGGCGCATCTTGTACAAGCGACCCGTCCGATTGAATATATTCGGGCTTAAAAGGGATGAATTCAAAGTAAATTCCGTTGTTGGTGACCAGTTTCATGGCACCTGTTTCGGGGCGTTGTTGAAATGCCATAAAACCTTCAGAGGCCAAATACGTATCTATGACCGTGATCGGTTTGCCCAAAAGTGCGTTGAAACTTTTTTCATAAGGTCCAAAAGCCACACCGCCAGAAGTATATACCTGTAAATTTGGCCAAATTTCATGGATGTTTTTTGCATTATGATGCTCAATGACTTTTTGCAACATCAATTCCATCCAAGAGGGGATGCCGCTTAAAGCACCAATATCCCATTCTTTGGCTTTTTCGGCAATATGTTGAACACGTTTGTCCCAATCATCTATTTTGGCGATCTCATTGCCTGGTTTGTAGTAATTCTGAAACCAAAAAGGAATATTGCTTGCGCTGATACCGCTAATTTCCCCTTCTAAAGCATCGTTATGTTCCTCCAAATCGGTAGAACTTCCGAGCATCATGATCTCTTTTTCAAAAAAATCCGAAGGAAGGTCAAAATTACGAAGCGCAAGAACCTGCTGAATGCCTGCTTTGCGAATGGATTTTATCATGGCATTGGTCACAGGTATGCGTTTGCTGGTTTTTCCCGTTGTGCCGGAGCTCAATGCAAAATAATCAGGTTTTCCCGGCCAAGTAATGTTTTCTTCCCCTTTATGGACAAGGTGCCACCATTTTTTTCTGATTTGATCGTAATCAAAAAAAGGAACTTTTGCGCGGAAGTCTTTTTCCGTTTTTTCGGCTAATAAAATTTTGTCGAACTGATACTGCTTACCAAATTGGGTGTTCTGAGCAGATTCAAGCAGGTCTTTTAACACCTGTTTTTGTTGTTTTACGGCATTTAAATCGGGGGAGACCATATCCGAAGCATGTATGATTCCTTTTATGATATTTCCTAGAATGGCCATTTACTCTAAAATTTTATATTTAAAGGGTATTTATAATTGATTTAATAGTCGTCTGATTACCTACACCAATTAAACCAAGTAGCACTACGAACAAAACGGTTACAAAATCAAGACCGATAGAACATATACGTACTATCGGTCTTAACACTAACCAACATCATGAGAACCATGATTTTTCAACTATGCATTCACTACTTGTTCGTCATGTTTACCTTCTCGGGTTTCTTCTATAACCTTATTGATGAAAGCAGGTAAATCATCCGGATTTCTACTGGTTACCAAACCTTGATCTACTACAACTTCTTCATCTACCCAATGTGCACCTGCATTCATTACATCATCTTTAATACTGTGATATGAAGTCACTTTCCTGTTTTCAATAACATTGGCACTTATCAATAACCACGGTGCATGGCAGATAGCTGCTACCGGTTTGCTACTGCTAAAAAATGCACGGATAAAGTCAAGTGCCTTATCATGGGTTCGCAACAAATCGGGGTTTGCCACCCCGCCCGGCAAAACCAAGGAATTGTAATCTGCTTCATTTGCATTTTCTACCAATTTATCTACTTGAACGGTTTCTCCCCAGTTATTTCCGTCCCAGCTTTTTATCTCACCTTCTTTGACCGAGATAATGTGTACTTCGGCACCTTCATCTCTCAATGCATTTAAAGGCTCAAACAATTCTGATTTTTCAAATCCGTCTGTGGCTAAAATCGCTACTTTTTTATCTTTTAATTTCATCTTCAACATATTTTAATGATTAATTTCTTTTACTATTGGCTTTGAACCAACAATTTAAAATTACGTTGAAATAGTTCAAACCATGTGCTGTATCGATAGCAATGTAAACGGATATGATTGTCGATTTCATATCACGATATCTCCCTGATGGGAATGGGTGTTAGCGTCAAAAATTAAAGGGTTTGCGATACCTAACGTCAAAGAAATTATATAGTTTAAATATGAAATTAATAACAATTAAAAATATAACTATGGGAGCAATTGATGATAAAAGAAAATTCAAGCGAAAAGTAGAACAGAGCAACCCTACCAATCCTACGGGAAATACAAATGTGGATACGAACAAATTTGATATTGATGAAAAAACCATCAAAGAGCAACAAAAGAAGAAATAGGTTACACTAAATCGAAGTACTAAAAAAGCCTTCCAAGATTTTTGGAAGGCTTTTTTGAATCATATCGTTATCCCTACTTTCAACAATTCAAAGCTGAAACCTATTTGTGTGGATATCTTGCTTCGTCTGAACTGTAAGGGATTGGGCAGGCTCATAAATTTCAAATATCAATCAAAATCTCCAATAACTGAATGGCCGCATCGCTGATTTTGGTACCAGGGCCAAAAACGGCTACGGCACCGGCATCATAGAGGAACTGATAATCTTGTTTGGGAATCACACCTCCTACGATAACCATAATATCTTCGCGACCATAGTTTTTGAGTTCAGCGATTACAGCGGGCACCAAGGTTTTATGGCCTGCGGCCAAAGAGGAAACGCCTAAAATATGCACGTCATTTTCTACGGCTTGTTTTGCAGCTTCTTCAGGTGTTTGAAACAACGGTCCAATATCAACATCAAAGCCCAGATCGGCATAACCGGTAGCAACTACTTTGGCACCACGATCGTGGCCGTCCTGACCCATTTTCGCGATCATGATTCTAGGACGGCGACCATCTTGCTCCGCAAATTGGTCCGTCATGGCTTTTGCCTTTTGAAAACTTGTATCGTTTTTGATTTCTTTGGAATACACGCCTGAAAATGAATTTATTACCGCTTTATACCTACCAAAAACCACTTCTAGGGCATCACTTATCTCTCCTAAAGTTGCTCGTAACCGTGCGGCATCAACGGCTAAAGCTAGCAAATTTTTATCCATGGGCAAGTTTTGGTCGCCCGATTCCATTTTCAATTTTGCCGCATTGGTCAATTCGGCCAAAGCACTTTTGACAGCCACTTTGTCACGTGAGTTTTTGATTGTAGCCAAACGATCCAATTGTTGTCTGCGTACTTTCTGATTATCAACTTCGAGGATTTGCAGATCCTCCTCCTCTTCCAATTTAAATTTGTTCACCCCAACAATTACGTCCTGCCCACTATCGATACGGGCCTGTTTTCTTGCCGCGGCTTGCTCGATACGCATTTTGGGAATTCCCGCCTCAATGGCCTTGGTCATCCCACCCAGTTCCTCTACCTCCTCCATTAAGGCCCATGCTTTTTGCACGAGTTGATCCGTTAGGTATTCTACATAATAACTACCTGCCCAAGGGTCGACCGTTTTGGTTATTTTGGTTTCTTCCTGTAAGAATATTTGTGTTTCCCTGGCTATTCGTGCCGAGAAATCGGTTGGCAAAGCAATGGCCTCATCCAGTGCATTGGTATGTAAACTCTGGGTCCCCCCCAATGTTGCCGCCATGGCCTCAATCGTAGTTCTTGCAACATTGTTGAACGGGTCTTGCTCGGTCAAACTCCAACCACTGGTTTGGCAATGGGTACGTAATGCCAATGATTTTTGATTTTTCGGATTGAACTGTTTCACCAATTTTGCCCACAACATTCGAGCAGCCCGCATTTTGGCAATCTCCATGAAATGATTCATTCCTATTCCCCAAAAAAAGGAGAGACGGGGAGCAAAGTTATCGATTTCCAATCCGGCTTTTAGTCCGGTTTTAATGTATTCCAATCCGTCTGCCAACGTATACGCCAATTCAATATCTGCAGATGCGCCGGCTTCGTGCATGTGGTATCCAGAAATACTGATACTGTTGAATTTCGGCATAAATCGGCTTGTATATTCAAAAATATCGGCCACCAATTGCATTGAGGGTTTTGGTGGATATATATAGGTATTTCGCACCATAAACTCTTTAAGTATGTCGTTTTGGATAGTGCCCGCAAGCAACGCTTTATCTACACCTTGCTCTTCGGCAGCCACAATATAAAAGGCCATTATGGGAAGTACCGCACCGTTCATGGTCATGGAAACCGACATTTTATCCAACGGAATGCCATCAAATAAAATCTTCATATCCTCAACGGAATCAATAGCAACGCCCGCCTTGCCCACATCGCCAACCACACGTTCGTGGTCGCTATCATATCCACGATGTGTTGGCAAATCAAAGGCTACGGAGAGTCCTTTTTGACCTCCTTTTAAGTTTCTTCTGTAAAAGGCATTACTTTCTTCGGCAGTTGAAAATCCCGCATATTGGCGAATCGTCCAAGGTCTGCGAACATACATGGTAGAATAGGGTCCTCGCAAGTATGGAGGAATACCTGCCACGAAATTAAGGTGTTCCGCTTCGGCAATATCATCTTTATCAAATGATGATTTGATGACAACTTTCTCCGCCGTTTCGAATTTTTTACCAATAGAGTTCTCGACTGCGCTCGAAGTGACATCAGACTTCAAGCTTCCAGCTTCTGACGACAAAGCAATATTTGAAACATCCTTTCTACTACTCATCATCCAGTCTTTTTTGTTCCACTTCTTCGGCTAAACGTTTCTCTAAAATCGGTTGAATCAAAGTCTTTCGTGCATTAGTTTTCAGAAAGGGATACAATTCAATCGTATCCTTCATTTTATCATTCTCGTTTTGATAACGATTTGTGCCGACCAAAACTTCTTCCCCGGTGTTGAAACGAGCTTGTTCTTTTTCGGCGCTTTCTTGTATTTTTCGTTGAATCGTATGCTCCTTCAGCTGTTTTAAAAAACCACCGTTTTGTTCGATAGCTTTGAAAAGCGCCAATGCCTTTTGGGCCAATTGGTTCGTTAAGCTTTCAATATAATATGCCCCATCGGCAGGATTACCTACCTTATCAAAATAGCTCTCGTTTTTTAGAAGCAACAGTTGATTCAATGCAATGCGGTCCCCAAATTCATTGTTTTTATGGTATATGGCATCATAAGGCATATTGCACACCATATCGCTACCGCCCAAAATGGCCGACATGCATTCTGCAGTAGTCCTGAGCATATTCGTATTATAATCGTACAGGGTCTTGTTCCTACGTGTGGGAATCGTTACAATATGGCAATCTTCAACGACACCATATTCATTTGCCAAAACGTTCCACAATACTCGAAGCGCACGAAGTTTGGCGATTTCAAAAAAATAATTCGTACCAACGGCGACCTTAAAGGTTATTAAACTCCTTTGCTTTCCCTTATTGGAAACGTAATTTAGGTATTCATTGGCATGGGCCAAGGCATAGGCCAATTGCTGAACAATGTTTGCTCCTGCATTTTGGTACAGCGTAGTGTCAACACTAATGATATTTCCTTTTTTAAAATCAAGAATCCCGTTTAATAAGCCATGGTCTTTCTCCAAATTAAAAAACCAGTTGCCCGTTCGTGCCAAATTTCCAATAGGGTCAATATTAAGATAGATGTTCTCCGGGGCATTTGCAGCATATTCAAGAACCGATTTGACATATGCAAGATTTAAAAACCGAAACTCGAAATACACTTTGACCTTGTACAGGTCTATGTTTGCCAGCACTTCTGCAATTTTAATATCCACTGATGGAACAATGATATAAAGTGCTTCAGCTCCTTTTTCCAAAAAAGCCTTTGCCTTTTTATTGGCGATAACGGTATTTCCCGCATAAATTGATTGGCCTATATCCCAACCCGAAGCTACCGTATGGGTGGGAGAAATAGTATCGTCGGCATGGTAAAAAGGCTTTACCTTGATACCTTCGGGAGATTCCCAAACCAAGGTTTCGTTGTAATCCGCTCCCTTTAGATCTACCTGTATTTTCTGTTTCCATTCCTTGGCGGAAACTTCAGAAAATCCATCAAAGAATTTTTTGCTTGACATCAATATAATTTAGGGTCTTTTATATTTTGATTTGGCTTTTCACCTGTATTTTAAAGGGGAATATTCCCGTGCTTTTTCTTGGGCAAGGTAGCTACTTTGTTTTGAAGTGCCGTATATGCTTTTATCAATTTTCTACGGGTATTCTTCGGAAGAATTACCTCATCAATAAACCCACGTTCAGCTGCACTGTAAGGGTTTGCAAATTTATCGGCATATTCCGCTTCTTTTTCGGCCAGTTTTGCCACCGGGTCGTCTGCAGTTCTGATTTCTTTTCTGAAAATAATCTCACTTGCGCCCTTGGCGCCCATAACCGCAATCTCAGCTCCGGGCCAAGCATAGTTTAGATCGGCACCAATATGTTTTGAATTCATCACATCATATGCACCACCATATGCTTTTCGTGTAATTACCGTTACTTTAGGTACAGTTGCCTCGCTAAGGGCGTACAATAATTTGGCTCCGTTGGTAATGATACCGTTCCATTCTTGATCAGTTCCGGGGAGAAACCCAGGCACATCTACCAAAACCAACAAAGGAATGTTGAAACAATCGCAAAATCTCGTAAAACGTGCTGCCTTTTTTGAACTATCAACATCCAAAACACCTGCCAAACTCATAGGTTGATTGGCTACTATACCAATGCTTTTACCACCTAACCTAGCAAAACCTACCACAATGTTATCTGCATAAGCTGCGTGAATTTCGAAGAACGTATCCTCATCAATAATGCCATTGATTACTTGGCGCATGTCATACGGTTGATTTGGGTTTTCAGGAACAATGCTTTCCAAGTTTTCACGTATTTCATCGCCGAGTTCATATGGCAAATCTGCTGGAGCATCTTCACAGTTTTGAGGCATGTAGCCGACCATCTGCTTAATTTGGTTGATGCACTGAATATCGTTGGCGGCCGTTACATGTGTAACTCCCGATTTTATGGCATGTGTCGAGGCACCGCCCAATTCCTCTGAGGTTACTTCTTCGTTCGTCACCGTTTTGACCACATTGGGTCCCGTTACGAACATATAGCTGGAATTCTCTACCATTAGGGTAAAATCGGTCATTGCCGGGGAATACACCGCACCACCGGCGCAGGGTCCCATAATCGCTGAAATTTGTGGTATTACTCCCGATGCCATTACGTTTCTATGAAAAATATCCGCATACCCTCCGAGAGACCTAACCCCTTCCTGTATTCGGGCACCGCCACTATCATTGAGCCCGATTACGGGTACGCCTATTTTCATGGCCAAATCCATAATCTTACATATTTTTTCGGCATGGGTTTCGGAAAGTGCACCGCCAAAAACCGTAAAATCCTGTGCAAAAACGCACACTTGCCTTCCGTTTATGGTACCGTAACCCGTTACCACGCCGTCACCGTAAAAAATCTGTTTTTCCATACCAAAATCCTTGGTGCGGTGGGTAACCAAAGCTCCCATCTCCTCAAAAGAACCCTCATCCAACAAAAAATGGATTCGTTCCCGTGCCGTTAATTTTCCTTTGGCATGCTGCTTTTCTATACGTTCTTGACCTCCGCCCAATTGGGCCATCGCCAATTTATCCGCCAATATCTGTTTTTTATCCTTCATGCTTGCTATTCAATTCTATTCGCAATGTTACCCGTTTCTTTTCTGCCAATTCGAAGAAACCGTAATAGGGGTTTTCAATATTTTTTTATTTTTCAAATACAACTGCAGTCCCACTTTGGCAGCTATGTTTCGCTCATCGGCATATTGTTTCTCAAGCTGTTCCGGAGAATAGTAGTTTTTTACGAAATGTGTATCAAAATTACCAGAAACAAAAGCATCGTGTTCGCAGACAAACTTCCCAAAAGGAAGTGTGGTCGATACACCCTCGACCTTATAATCATCAATAGCCTGTATCATGAGCTGAATGGCCTCGGCCCTATCTTTTCCGTAGGTAATCAATTTTGAGATCATTGGGTCGTAATGTATGGGCACTTCCATACCTTGCTCAAAAGCATCATCTACTCGAATCCCTTCCCCAACTGGAGTTTTGTAGGTTGAAAGCGTACCTATGCTCGGCATAAAATTCGCAAGCGGGTCCTCTGCATATACCCGAACTTCCAATGCATGGCCATGTATAGTTAGGTCATCTTGGGTAAAACCTA
The DNA here is from genome assembly GCF_013402795.1 of Costertonia aggregata. GTDB lineage: Bacteria > Bacteroidota > Bacteroidia > Flavobacteriales > Flavobacteriaceae > Costertonia > Costertonia aggregata. The sequence continues at coordinate 1,390,090 of NZ_CP058595.1, forward strand.
GCTTTTCGCCACGTGCGACCTTGATTTGTTGTTCTACCAAATCAACTCCAGCTATAATTTCGGAAACAGGATGTTCTACTTGCAGACGGGTGTTCATTTCAAGGAAATAGAAAGTCTTGTTTTCGTCCAAAAGGAATTCAACCGTACCAGCACCTACATAATCACAGGCTTTTGCCACTTTGATAGCCGCCTCTCCCATAGCTTTTCGTATTTCGGGGGTGAGCACTGCCGAGGGCGCTTCCTCCACTACTTTTTGATGACGCCTCTGCACACTACATTCACGCTCAAAAAGATGTACTATATTGCCATGGGTATCAGCAAGCACTTGAATCTCGATATGTCTTGGGGAGCCTACATATTTTTCTATAAAAACGGACCCGTCTCCAAAAGCAGCTTGTGCTTCTCCGATAGCACGATCCATTTGCTCCGGTACATCCTCCAATTTTTCGACTATGCGCATTCCCTTTCCCCCGCCACCGGCAGCAGCTTTTATCAAAATTGGAAAACCAATTTCCTGAGCTATTTTTTTGGCCAAGGCTACATCCGTTATTGCCTCCTCTATACCGGGCACCATGGGAATATCATAATCACGAACCGCCTCCTTGGCGGCCAATTTGTTCCCCATCACTTCAATCGCATAGGGTTTTGGACCAATAAAGGTAATTCCCGCATCTTCCACCATCTGGGCAAAGACGGCATTCTCGCTCAAAAAACCATAACCTGGATGAATGCCTTCGGCACCAGTGGTTTTAGCGGCTTCGATTACCTTTTCCATTACCAAATAAGACTCTGATGAAGGGGCAGGGCCTAAGAGAACCGCCTCATCGGCAAATTTTACGTGGGGCGAATGCCTATCTACTTCAGAATAGACGGCTACCGTCTTTATTCCCATTTTTTGAGCAGTTTTCATTACCCTTAGGGCAATTTCGCCCCGGTTAGCTACCAGTATTTTTTTCATTCAACAACTACTTTTATTGTCATTCCCGAGAATTCGGGAATATTATCTTTCAATTTTAGGATTACTTCGGCTACGCTCAGTCATCACAATACTTGGATTCTTTATTCTATTTCTATAATCAACTGGCCCTTTTCAACGGCATCATCTTTTTTAACTTCTATGGATTTTACGATACCTTCCCCTTGGGAAAGGAGTATATTCTCCATTTTCATGGCAGATAAAACCAAAAGCGGAGTGCCTTCGGAAATCTCTTGGCCCACATTGACCATAACGTCAACAATCAACCCCGGCATTGGTGCTTTGATAGCGTTTATCTTTTGGGCAGTGACCGCTAACAGTCCCATTTTTTTTACCTGCTGATCGTACTCATCTTCTATTTTGAGGTCATAGGTATTACCGTTTACCCCCAATGTGATGGTTTTGTTCAAAAAATCGCCTTGAACCACTTCTATTTCGTAGGCCCGATTATTTTCCAAAAGATGTAAACGTCCCTCACCGACCTGTATACTGTCCAGACTCTCGGCACTACTTTTTTGGACAAAAATCTCTTCTTCGTTTATGGTAATCAAGTAATTTGTCATATTATGCAATATAATTTCAGTCTAAAGTTAAACAATAAAGGTATTGAAAAATTAGTTAACATAGTTAACTAATTTTTACCAACTGCTTCCCAATGTTCTTATGCTCAAATAACCTGTTCAAGGCAATAGGCATATTTTCCAGGCCTTCCAAGACATCTTCTTGATAATCTAATTTTCCTTCTTTAATCCACTGCGCCATTTCTTTTTCCGCTTGCGGAAAATCTTTTTCATAATCGTAAATGAAAAAACCTGCCATCTTAGAGCGGGTGGCACCTACCTTGTGCCAATTCTTTAAAAAGTAATTGGGATTGTCCCTATTGCCATACTGGGAAATCCTACCACAGAGCACCACCCTCGAATAACGCTTTAATTTGGTAAGGGCGATATCTAAAATCTCTCCCCCGACGTTATCAAAAAACACATCGATACCTCCTGGGAAAAAATGGTCAATGCGTTCCGAAACATTCCCTTTTTTATAATTTATCGCACCGTAATACCCTAACTTCTCTGTCAACATCCTACATTTTTCATCGGTACCGGCCAAGCCTACAGCCCGCGAACCTTTGATATTTGCCAATTGTGCCACATTAGAGCCCACCCCGCCGGCAGCTGCCGAAACCAAAACGTTTTCATCTTTTTTTAGTTCCCCAACCTTATATAACCCAAAATAAGAGGTAAACCCGGTCATACCCAAAATACCTAGGGCCGTGGAATAGGAAATTCCGTGTTTGTTCACTTTGTACATCATATAGTAGGGGCTACCATCACAAATCACATATTCTTGCCAGCCACATTTGCCCTGTACAATATCCCCAATCTGAAAGTCGGGATGTTTACTTTCAATAATCTCTCCTACTCCTCTACCACGCATCGTATCACCAATTTCTAAAGGTTCTTCGATACCGGCACCATCGAGCATATAGAATTTCATGACCGGCGCTACGGATAGGAATAATACTTTAATCAAGAACTCTCCCTGTTTAAGTGATCGCAGTGTCACGGTTTCCAGGTTGAAATCTGTGGTTTTAATGAATTCTCCAGGTCTGGCAGCCAAAGTCAAACGTCTATTTTGCATGCTTCTAAAATACTGATAAATTAGTTAATAACATTAATCATTAAATTAATTAACTATTTTAGGGAATTGTATTATCAGTTCTAAATAAAATAAGTAGTTTTAAAATGTTAACATATTTAATCATGAAGAATTATCCTAAGATTATAGCTTTTCTATATGTATGGGTTTTTATTGCATGCCAACCTAAAGAAGCACTTTTTGAAGATGCCATTTGCATTCAAAATATAAGCACTATCGACCCGATAGAGGGATTAACAAAAAAACAGACCATTGTCATCAAAGACGGTAAAATTCATAAAATAGTTGACTCGGCAGACTTGCTACTATCCAAGGAAAATACAATTATTGATGGTTCGGGTAAGTACTTGATTCCCGGCCTATGGGATACACATGTGCATTTTGCTTATATAGAGGAGTTGGCCCCTCGCATGTTCGATATGTTTCTTACCCACGGTATAACCAGTGTTCGTGATACAGGTGGTAAAGTTGATTTCGTAAAAAAATGGAAAGACAAAGCCTTGGCTAACCCGACCGATGCACCAAGGGTAATGATGGCCGGCCCACTACTTGATGGCCAACATGCCGTATATGATGGCAGCAAACCCAATCTGCCAGAATTAGGTATAGGGCTTAAAGACGTTGCTTCGGTTAAGGAAAAAGCAAAAATGCTTCTCTCGAAAAAGGTTGATTTGTTCAAGGCCTATGAAATGTTGACCTCTGAACAACTGAGCACAATATGCAAAATAGCATCTGCGAACGATATAAAGGTCACCGGCCATATTCCTTTGAGCATGAATGCGATTTCCGCTTCCAATAGTGGTATGAACAGTATGGAACATATGCGTAATCTAGATCTATCATGTGCCAGCAACAGCGATGAACTTTTGGCCGAACGCCAAAAACTGTTGGCCAATGAATCAAACCTGTCAGGAAGTGAACTAAGGGCTTATATTCATGGATTACAACAAGAAAAGGCCATGAAAAATTATGACGATAAAAAAGCGACCGAGGTTTTAGCCGTTTTTAAAAAGAACGATACTTGGCAAATACCCACATTAACATTGAACACGCTATTTTCGGGCAAATATTTTGCCGACGCAGAATATCAAAAAAGTTATTTGCTTTTACCGGATTCCATCGCTGATTATTGGTTTACGCGCTCCAACGTTCTCAAGGATTACCCGGTTTCGGAAAAAAGTCAACTTACGACTGAATTCAATTATAAAATGGTCAAAAAAATACATGAAAAGGGCATTCCCATTATGGCGGGCACCGATACGCCCATTGCTTATTTGACTCCTGGCCTTAGTCTTCACGAAGAACTCTCAAGCTTGGTCAAAGCAGGGGTTTCGCCATTAGAAGTACTAAAAACGGCGACCTATAATCCCGCAAAGTATTTTAATATGGAAAACGAATTGGGATCTATCAAAGAAAATATGTGGGCAGATTTGGTTATTCTAGATGCAAACCCTTTGGAAAACATATCAAATACCAAAGCGATACATGCCGTAATTAAGCAAGGTAAGTTGTACAATCCAAAAATGCTTACTCAAATGTTGACCAATTTGAGGGATAATTAGTCTTTTGTTACTCCAAAGAATCAACAACCTTATTGTTTTTTTGTTAAAAATTGGCATAATCCCATCAATTAGTTAACTTTATTAACTATTAATTAAATGAACTAAATTTTATTTATCAAACAAACAATGATACTATGCGAAGAATAGTTACACTTCTTAGTTTATGTCTTGCCTTGGTCTCTAGTTCCTGCGGGGAAAAGCCAAAAAAAGAAGAAAATACCTTTGAAATCAAAAACGAGGTTAAAAAACCTGTGGCAGAAGCTACAGCTGCCACAATACCGCAATCCGAAAATAAATTAGGCAGAAGAGTGTTTTTATTGTGTGCCGCATGTCATAACGTTGTCAAGGGAGAACCACATAAAGTTGGTCCTAACTTGAACGGATTCTTTGGAAAAAGGGCTGGTATGAAAGAAGGTTTTGTGTACTCCGAAGCATTAAAGAACAAAGGTATCGTTTGGAGCGAAAAAACCATTCGTGAGTGGCTTGAAAATCCTGCAAGTTATGTTCCGGGAACAAAAATGGCGTTTGTAGGCGTTAAAAAGAAAGAGCAGCAAGATGCCTTGATTGCTTATCTTAAAGAAGTAACAAAAGAATAATTGCTAAAAATAAAGCTATGAAAACAAATCGGCGAAAATTCATTCAAGGTCTAACGGCCGCATCGGCAGGACTTATAATTCCGGCAAGCTGCACATCTAAGGCCAACACAGAAAATTCAAAAAATGAGGCACCATCCATTCATTCCAAAAACAAGCCTGTAAAATCAAATCATGACGTAGTAGTCGTAGGTGCAGGGCTTTCGGGCCTTCACGCTGCAATGCTTCTTGAAGAGCAAGGTTATGATGTACAGGTCATAGAAGGTAGAAATCGACTGGGTGGGCGTGTGTATACCCTCAATGATGTTCCTGGCAAACCGGAAGCTGCGGGCGAATATATCGGTGCGAACTACGCCCGAATGAGAAACACGGTTGAAAAACTTGGTCTTGAAATGCATAGTCCCGACATGGGAGGTGGTGCAAATCGCCCATGGCTATACAATATCAAAGGGGAATATATTACGGCTAAAAACTGGGAGTCGCACAAATTCAATCCGTTAGAGGGCGAGGACAGAACCCTACTACCTCACCGCTACCTATCCACGATTTCAAATCGCGACAACCCGCTTCAAGACAAACCCTTAAATGCGTGGCTAGAAGATGAGTACCATAAATACGATATTCCACATGACCAGTATTTACGTTCAAAAGGTGTGAACGAGGAGACCATAAAATTGATGAATGTTGTGATTCATGCGGGTGGCATGCACAATACCTCTGCCATGAACGAATTACGTCGTTACCACGTAATGAACTTCAGCTCTGGAAAAACAACCTTCCCCGATGGCACCAGTTGGAAAATGATCAAAGGAGGCAACTCCCTCTTGCCAGAAGCTATGGCAGGAAGTTTGAAAAACGAAGTACAACTGGGCAGGACTGTTGTCGGTTTTAAGGAGGCCGATGGCGTGGTTCAAGTAAGTTGTGCAGATGGTAGTGAGTACACGGCCAAACAAGTAGTGTGTAGCATTCCGATTACCGTACTTAAAAATGTGACTTTTGACCCGGTTGTTCAAGGGATTACCAAAGATGCTATTAATGAGATGGACTACGGTCTATCGGTTCAAGCGCATTTCCTCATTACAGAACCGTTTTGGGAACAAGATGGCATGGACCCTAATATGTGGACCGATGGCCCATTGGAACGTTTCGCCGTTCGCACCAAAAGAGACCCTAGTGACCCCGATGCCGGTCTTGCCTTCATCAATGGCCCTGAATCATTAAAATTCAGACTCATGACAGATGACCAAGTGTTTTCATATGTAGAAAATAAACTGGCGGAAATTAGACCTTCTACCAAAGGCAAGCTAAAACGTATCATGATTCAATCTTGCGAGCGTGATATTCACGGTGCGGGAGACTGGGTATATTGGCAACCGGGCCAAGTGAAAAAGTACGCAAACCATATGAGAAAAAACCACGGAAACATTCACTTTTGTGGAGAACATACGGCCATAATGGAAAGAGGAATGGAAGGTGCCTTTGAATCGGGAGAACGCGCCGCACTGGATATTATTTTAAACGCATAACACAAAAAAGGGCATCGATTTTTATGTTGGTGCCTTTTTTGATCATAGTCAAATACCATAAAAAAACACCAATGAAAAAACTGCGATTTTTAACTTTTCCGATATTGGCCGTTATATCCCTGCAGGCTAGTCTTGCCAGTGCTCCATTTGATTTTGGAGATCCCAATGTGCGGGATTTGGGACTTATTGCTAAATGGTTCGAAGGAGAATTCGATAATGATGAACAATTATGGGTCGAAGGGCGTAGCGATTGGTGGGGCAAGGCTGACGAAAAGCACGGGCGTATTCATGCCATTCACAAAAGGATTAAAGCGGACAGCATTGGAAAGTATGTTTTTTACATTGAAGAATATATGGATAACGATCCAACCAAAGTCGGAAGACAGCGCATTGTTTCCTTTGAAAGTATGGGCGAAAAAAACCCGGGCATCGTTATGAAATTATACTTTTTAAAAGAAGCCGATAAATATCTGATGGCATCTGAAACGCATGAAGCAATGCTGGCCAATATGACCAAGGATGCACTTTTTGGTCTTGATGGCTGTGACGTGATTTTTCAAAGAGTAGGCCAACAATTTCATGGTAGTATGCGTGAAAAAGCTTGCCAATTTGGAAAAGGTGACGAACTGCGTTATTCGGTTCACGATATGATTGTCTCCGAAAATGAATATTGGCGTGTTGACCGTACCTTTTTGGTGAAAGATGATTCTTTCTTCAAAGGCCATCCAAACGCAGAACCACACAAAATGCGAAAAGCAAAAGTGTATACGTGTGATGTTTCTTTCTATGAGAAAGCGTACTATCTACCTAGTGAAAAAGATAAAAATTATAAAGATTTAAAAGTACACGATCAAGGAGGCACTGCTCACGTTCTCAACCCTGTTGACGGTAAAACCTATTTCGTGCAATTGCGGAATAAGGAATATCCATTTTATGATTTATCGGATTCTGATTTCTTCTTTTTACGATTTAAAGAAGAAGGTGCACAAGCTTCACTGGCTTTGGCCTTTGCAGAGCCTAATGCCAAAAAAATCGGATTTCAGATGAACTGGGCTTCTGCAGTTTGCGAATGTGAACAGTAATAAAAAACTAATACCCAATTAGACTAAGTTATGAAAGAACATATAAAAAGCACCCATTTCATTAAAGTATGTATGACCTTCTGTCTTTTTACATGTATGCTTTCGAGCTGTAATTGGGTCACCTCAGAAAATAAGTCAGCTAATACTGTCCAAATGGATGCAGTGGAGCAGCAAGAAATCGCTTATAACCTTGACGATCCTAAGGACAAACTCTTGATTTTCGAAAAAATGCAGGGTGACCTATCGGGAAAAATGACTTTTTCCTATTCGGAAGGAAGGGTCTTTGGTATTAGACCCGATAGACCCAATAGTCTAAATGTTTTTGGAAAAGAAGTATTTCGTTATTCTGGCTGCGGTATGAAAATCATGAGGTTACTAGACAATGGTAATGTAGAAACCAAATCCAAAGGATGGTTGTTGTACAGAGACCCAAAAACAGGTGAATTTCTAAGTGAAGTGAAAAACCCGTATACGGGTGAGGTGGTTGACGTTCCTTCTTTTCGTGCGGGAATTCGGGGTGGAATTATGACTCCCAAAGGTCCTGAAGTGAACGCCAGTTTCACCATGGAAAGCACAGCTATTGGTGCACCTTTAGATTTGGTATTTACCGATATGGGTGATAAAATGCACATTACACGCCATGCTTTTACCAAATGGTTTGAGAAAAAATCCCAAACATGGCGTACCGAAATGACTCTTGACACCTATGATGTTGATAAAAAATACCTGTACGACCGGTCGTTAAGCCATATTCCCGCAGTGTACCACTGGACCAGCCAAACCTCATGGTTATCGCTGTTAAAAATGGCTGGCACCCCAGGCCATATGATTTGGACTTCCAGTGGAGGCACTTTTATGAACAAAGAAGACCTTCCTGCTGACTTCATAAAAGCTACGGAAGAAAAGCAACCCGATGTTTTTGCAGCACCTTTAACCTGGGACCAAGAATGAAAAACGAAAAGAAAACCCAACAAGGCATCAACCGCCGTGAAATGCTTAAAAAAAGTGGACTTGCACTTGCAGCGGCCCCTTTTTATTTTGGTTTGAATTCCTGTGTAAGCGGCACTAAAAAAACAATGGATGCCGATGTTATTATCGTTGGTGCAGGCCTCGCAGGATTAAATGCCGCTTTACTTCTTGAACAAGCGGGCTTTAAAGTAAAAATTGTTGAGGCTACCGATAGACTTGGCGGACGAGTACATACTGCGAAAGAAAGTGATGTGCCTGGGCATCCGGAATTAGGAGGAAACGGTATTGGTGGCGGTTATGCTCGAGTACTCGATGCAGCACAAAAGTATGGGGTCTCTATGGGGCCGATGCGTCCCAGAACCGAAGCCCGAAAAGGAGAACTGATCTATCGCATTAAAAACAATTTCATTCTTCCCGAAGAATGGCCGACCCATGACCTTAATACCCTACCTGAAGGATACAGAAAGGGACTTCCCGCCTACGTTACCTGGGGTCACTTTGGAAAAATAAACCCGCTACCCAAAAATGATCTAGCGGCATGGCGCGACCCAACATATAAGAATTGGGACAAATCCACATATTCCGTTTTGAAGGAAGAAGGCTTCTCAGATGACGATATCAAATTGGTCATGGGCACCAACTCCAGTTATGGTGTTGATGCTCAGAATATTTCCGTTATGATGTATTTTCAGATATTGACTTGGATTGGTCAACAGAATGCATCCACCGGAAAAGGAGGGGCCATTGTTGGCGGAAACCAACGTTTACCAGAAGCCATGGGCACTGCTTTCAAGCAAGATATTATGCTGAGTAGTCCCGTAAAAAACATTGCTTCAGAAGCTGATGCCACAACGATTACCTTGAACAACGGAAATACACTAAGAGCTCCCTATTGTTTGGTCACTTTACCGGCATCTGCATTGCGACGTATTCAAATTTCGCCTAATGTAAGTGGTGCGCAACAAAAAGGATTTCAAAATTTGGATTATACACCGGTGGTACAACTCCATTACGTTCCGAAGAAAAAGTACTGGGAAGAAGACGGATTACCGCCCAGTATGTGGTGCGATAATTTGGCCGGGCGTTTTATGGCTTTGAAAAACGATTTACAAAATCCAGACGAAGTGACGAGTTGTGTAGCATTCTTAAACAGTAAGGTCGCCCTTCAAATCGATAAGATGAAACAAGAAGATGCTATTGCCTTGGTTACAAAAACACTGGAAGACATGCGACCCAGTTTAAAAGGGGCACTAGACTTTACCTATTATTGGACATGGGTAAACAACCCTTATGCAGGTGGTGCCTATGCCTATTGGAAACCGGGTGAGATCACCGATTTTTCGAACAGTCTTGCCGACCCCATTGGAAGAATACACTTTGCCGGAGAACATACCGCCGTTATGAATAGAGGTATGGAAGGTGCCATGGAATCAGGGGAGCGCGCCGCTTTTGAATTAATGGATTTACTAGGGTAATAAAAAGCAATGGCTAGCATCAAACACAACCTCAACTTCTCAGAAAAGGATTCCAATATCAAGGGATTTCAAGAGGTCGTTTTTAGTGTTGCTGATATGAATCGATGGGTAGACTTTTTTCAACACAATTGTGGTTGGAAACTCATTAGTACCGAAAAAAGTTCTGATACATTAAAAAATATGTGGTCCCTAGATGATTCAGTAGAATGGGAAGAAGCAATCCTTCACAACGATGGTGACCATGAAGGATTTGTTCGTTTAATACAATTTAAAAATGTGGAACAACGACAAATACGTTCCGCAACCAATATTTGGGACACGGGCGGTATTTTCGATATAAATATGCGAACACCCGATATGGATTCGTGGTATCGAGAATTGCAAGATGAGGGCTGGAACGGTGTTTCAGAACCCAAACGTTATGTCTTTGGCCAATATGACGTGTCAGAAGTTTTAATGAAAGGCCCCGATGGAATTGTCATTGCATTCATGCAGCGTTTTGCACCACCTCTTTTGGATTTTGACCACATGAAAAAGACTAGTCGAGTTTTTAATTCTTCGGTTATTGTGAGCGACATGGCGGAATCCTATGATTTTTTTATTAACAAGTTAGGTTTCCAAATGTTCTTTCGATCCCCAGGTTTGGATAGAGAAACGGGACACAATGTAATTGGTATTCCACCCAATGTTAATCATGAAATAACGGTCCCCATTGACATTGTACGCCCTGACATTAACAACTTTGGCTCCATAGAATACTTAAAAACTAATGAACTCAAAGGACGGGACTGTGCTGAATTTGCGAAACCACCCAACTTAGGAATCCTAATGTATCGCTTCCCTGTTAGCGATGCGGATGACTATGCCGCAACTTTAGTAGAAAGAGGATTACAATTAAACTCAGAAGTACAAACCGTAACTGTCCCTCCGTATGGAAATCTAAAAATATTCTCGGTTCTTTCGCCTGATGGGGTATGGTTAGAATTTATAGAACTCATTGAATAATATAATTATGAAAATAAAAACAATTTTACTCATACCCTTTCTATCGCTTCTTTTTGCTATTTCATGTAAAGAGAATAAGACGGAAACACCAACTAGCACTTCTTCAATTTCAGCAGAAACGATTTTAGTTCAACCAGACGGCACCTATCCCAAAGTTCCATTGGAAAAAGATTCGGTGGTAATCAAAGTCATGCAGACCAGAGTGAAATCACTTTCCGGTTTTTCAACAATAGAGGAGGGCTTAGAAGAAAATATGTCTTACATGGAAAAAATGGCCGAGCAGGCCATGACCAAAGGCGATAAACCTGACATTATTCTATTTCATGAGTTTCCGTTAACGGGATATTCTTCAGGTACCCGGCAAGATAAACTACCCTTTACCATTGAAGTTCCGGGACCTGAGACCCAACGTATCGGAGAAATTGCTAAAAAGTGTGATTGCTATGTTGTTTTCGGAAGCTACGTGCGTGATACCGAATGGCCCGACCATATTCTGAGTATCAACACGGTCTTAGGCAGAGATGGCAAAATTGCTAAAACCTTCTGGAAATCCAGAAACATCAAACGCATTTACAAAGACCGTGAAATAACTACTACCACCATTGAAGCGGTTCGCGATGCCTATCGTGAAAAGTATGGCATTGAAGAAGAGTTTCCGGTATTGCAAACCGAGTTTGGCAATATTGCCGTGAGTACCGTACAATTTGACCCTTTTATATATGCGGCCTTCGCCATGCGCGGCACCGAAATAATGTTAAGAACTGCAACACTCTTTGCTGAAGAAGATGTTGTGTTCACAGCTTGGAGCAACGATTTTTATTCGGCAATGGCCAACTTCACGCTTCCAGAAAGTACAGGCTATGATGCTGGCGAATCGGTCATCGTGGCACCCAATGGAGATATTTTGGCCAAACACCCCAGTAAGGAGGAAGATGGTATTGTGGAGGCTAAAATTCCGATTGCCGCTTTTAGAAAAGATAGAACCATTCCCAATTATGCCTTAGAAATGACCCAACCTGTCTTTGAACAATATCAAGCCGAGGTACCTATCAATCATTTGGAAATGGAAAAAGAAAAACTACCAAAAACAGGCCAAGAAATGAAACTACTTATTGATAGCATCAGTAGGTACGATCCACCAAAAAAAGCCACTTGGTAGACCTCACCCAGAACTTCCGAAAATAGTAGTTCTGAACGGTGCATTCCTCTCCCTTTGGTCGTCGGACGAACGAGGAGAGGTAAATTGGAAACCCAAGGCAGAGCCATCAGGGAATCCTTAAGATTCAAAATATAAACCAATGATATAAATATGTCTTTACTATACAAAAGAATTACGCTTTGCGTAGCAGATTTAGAAAGGTCGCTTCAAATCTACAGAGATGTCTTGGGGTTTACAATCAACTACATTCAACCTTCTGAAAAAGATTCGTTTTCCTACCCTGTATTCAATATTCCAAATGAGGCAGATTTGAATTTCGCCACAATGGATAGCCCTACACAAGAACGCACCTTTGCTTTAACCGAAATCAAAGGTGTTCAGTTGCCCAAACAAGAAGGTATTCACATGTCAGCTTCAGTAATTAAAGTGGATGACCTGGAAAACGTCATTTCAAAAATCAAAGCACTTGGTTTACAAACTACGGATGTTAAAACTGATGAAAATGAGTACGCTACGTTTATTGAGCAGGCCTTTGTTGATTTTGATGGGCATTTGATCGTACTTTATCAATTAATGGAGAAATAATGCGGGGCAAGATGCGGCAATGGGTCATGGCCAAACGGCCAAAGGGACTTGTAAAACCCTCTGATTTTCTATTGCAAGAAGTTCCCGTTCCCACCATCCGAACCGGTGAGGTGCTGGTCAAAACGCTTTATCTAGGGGTCGCTCCTATAATGCTGCGCTATATGACCAATGAAACTTCATTTGAGAAACCAATGAATATAGGTGACGTGATGATTGGCAGGGGTGTGGGCCGTGTGGTAGAAAGTAAGTGCACAAAATTTAAGGTTGGTGACTTATTGCAGACCAAATTGGGTTGGCGTGAATATGGTGTTATTAAAGATGAGCCCTATTTTATGACCTACAAGATGAGTACGACCGATTTGAGTCCATCTTACGGGGTGGGCGCTTTAGGGATGAACGGTTTTACCTCTGTCATTGGCATGCAAGATATCTGCGAGGTAAAAAAGGGCGAAACGGTACTGGTTTCAGGTGCGGCAGGTAGCGTGGGCAGCATGGCAGGTTTTGTGGCAAAAGCACTGGGCTGCGGCACCCTGGTGGGCATTGCCGGAGGTACTGGAAAATGTACCTTGCTGACTGAATCCTTGGGCTATGACCATGCCATTGATTACAAGGCCCAAGGAATGTGTAAAAAATTTAGACACCTATTTCCCTAACGGGATAGATGTTTTTTTTGATAACGTTGGCGGCAGGTTATTAGATGAAGTTTTAGGCAGAATCAATCGAAGGGCGCGCATCGCGATCTGTGGCCGTATCTCGGAATATTTGATTACGCCTGAAGAATACCACAGACCGCGAAATATGTATCGTATTGGATTGAAGGACGCCAAAATGCAAGGCTTCTTTGTTTACGATTATCAAAAAGAATACCCCAAATATGAAGAACAATTGGCACCCTGGATTCGCGAAGATAAATTAAGACCCCTAGAAGACATTGGCCAAGGTATAGAGGAAATGCCAAATGCATTGATCAGCCTATATAAGGGGACACGCGGCGGAACTCGAATGGTCAGGGTTGCTTAATGGCATCATCTGTTTCCGAACGCTTTTGTGGCACATGAACAAGAAAACCCAAATATAACTGCCAGAGCTAGGTTACCTTTGGTTTTGCAATTTCGCTCGGGTGAATATTCTCGGGTACTTCAAGCGGTTGGGAAGGTGCTATCTTTTTGATAAAGAAGCTGATGACAAATGCTATGCACAATAACCCTACGATTACCCAAAAACTGGTACTGTACGATCCCGTTTGATCTGCGATAAAGGCGGTGAGCCACATACCAAGTCCTGAGCCAACACCTTCAAAAAAGGATATTAATCCGCCGATTTTTCCAGCGGACTTTACCCCAAAGGTGGTAATGATAATATAATTGAAAAGGGTGTACAGACCGCCCCAACCCAAACCGATACATATCAAAGAGGGCCATATCAGTGAAGCTGAATTCACTGCCAGTAGTGAAGCACCTACTATCATTAGGGCCAATTGTACTTTAAACAACTTATGCTCGTCAATAAAATCGGTAAAAACACCTGATGTTAATTTAGCCACCAAAATAATCGCAAAAAAGATACTAAAAGCATTGGCCGCTTCCTGTGGTGTAAATTCCAGTTCACTCAAATACAGAAAAAGATTGTCGATAATACCTAAAATACTGTAAAAACAAAATATACCTGCAAAGCAAATGGCCCAAAAAACAGGTGTTTTAATGGCATCCTGAATCGAAAATTCGACCAGTCCCGTCTCATCGTCCTCAACTACTTTTTCGCTGGCCTTATGCTTGTACTTTATAGGTTTCAAAAAAATAAAAATGACCACTGCGATGACAAGGGGAACGATAGCCTCCCATTGAAAAGCACCACGCCATCCAAAATTTTCAAGCAATCTAATGCCCATTTGCGGAACCAAAATGCCTCCAAGCGAAGTTCCTGCCAGCGCAATCCCTATCGCGGTACCCCTATTATTTCGAATGCGCTGGGAAACCATTATGATTACGGCGAGGGTCCCTGCCCCTGAAACGGCAAAGGCAAAAAGAAAGTGGATTGTATACATCTGCCAAGCAGAAGTGATAAGGGAATAAGTGTACAATAGCCCGGCGATAACCACAAGACCAATGATGAGCATACGCTTTACCCCATATTTATCGATAATAGCCCCAACAAAGGGCATAATGAGCGATGAAGCTACCAGATTGATCAGACTACGTAATTTTAGCTCGGAACGAGACCACCCGAATTCCTCTAAAATACTAGTATCAAAAACGCTGATGCCCGAAATAGTCATCCCATTGGTCACAACAAGTGTTATGGTACCCAATATCGCTATTCCCAGTAATACTCCAAATGATTGTTTATCGCTCATACTATATTTTTATATATTCTATTGGTGTATCATAAGGGGTTAGCTTAATCCCGTCTTTTCTTACTATCTCCATAACGGACAGATGCCCGTCAGAAAGTGTTTCTGTGAGTTGAAAGGTCATTCCCGGACCTATTATGCCAATATGGTTTGTGGTAAATTGATTGGTTTCCATTAAGCTATATTCGGCTATTCCAAAAGGTCGGATAGAGAGGTCATTGTAATCTAAGACAAAATTTGCGTTGGCATTGGTAGCTTCGGCGGCATTAAATTTTTCAGGTATTTGAACTGACTGTAAAAAAACCTTGCTTTTACCATCGGAGGTCAGGTAAAACAGTAAAGGTTTAATATCCATTTTTTTACCCGGATAGGTATAATAACTTTCCTCCAACACATAGATACCTTCATGACCTTCGGGCCGATTGAAGACCCTATGGCTAAATATATCGGTTACGTGCTTTGCATACGGATGTATTTGCTTACCAGCCTGCTTTTCTGCTTCAACTTGTGCCGTATTATCTAACGTACCACATAATATATCCGTAAACCTTTTCAATACTTTGTCCATTATCCTGCTTGAAAAATTTCTACATACATGCCGTTGGGTGTTTCCAAGAGACAAGCTTTGCCATCCCCTAGAATATAATCGGATACTTCCTGAATTTCCGATTTGATCGTAATCCCCTTGCTTTTTGCGTTCCGTACTACTTTTTCAATATCGCCAGTTTGGAAAGTGTACATACCGAGACCCTGATTGGGGATGCAACTTTGCACTCCCGTATCAATCATATTACCATCTTTAAAGTCTAACAGCAAAAAGTGATTTTGCGCTGCTTTAGGAGCATAGATTCCACAAAAACGAAAAGGTGTTCCAGGGTTCACTCCCAAAGCACCATCTTCGGCAGCTTCCCAGACCGAATCAAATAAAATATGATGTTCCAAAACATCGGTATAGAAAGCAACTTCTGCATCGGAATCCTTTGCGACAAAAGCGGAATATCCAGGACCTCCAAATCCGTCTGCGGGGTCACAAGGGGCCAATTGCGGATAGTTTACCCGTTCAATCCCCACGCAGTGCAAATAATCGGGTCCTTTATAAATGGTTTCCAAATAATGCCCTTTGTCACCATTTGCACGAACAATATCCCCTAATTGCATAGGTGCCATGGCTTTAACACCGTATTCCTGCATTCTCTTGTCCATTGCCTTGGCATCGGATGTTGGAAAACCTAAGGAAAAGGTACCCAATTCGTAAGAGCTATAACTTTTATGTATTTGTGGTGTTGGCGATTTCAAATGTAAGATCCGTAATTGAATGAGACTCGGTACGGTTGCACGATAGCAGTGATACAAATCAAAATCTATATCTTCCGGAACATTCCAAAATGCTTTGTGTTTGTTTTTTTCTTCATCGGTCAAGATTACCGCATCGATTTGCATCTTCATGACCTTACCATAAAAGTGTTTATAGGTTTCTAGGTCAACCGTACACAAAGTGGCGGTATGAATGTAGCTTGTTAAAGCACCTTCGCCAATTCCGTTAGGTATGTTTATTTTTGCTTTCCGCATAATTATTCACTTTTATTCTATTCTGTCTAAATTATGATAGGCATAGTTGGCTGCCGTGGAAATTACATCGCCCGTATCTAGTTCAGTAATCTTATCGCGATACGCGAACATATCTTCAGTCAGTTTTATTTGATAATTAAAGACACTGTTGCCAAAAGCACAATCTTTACCATTCATGTTCATATTGTACACATTACCTTGTTTTTCAACAATCAAATCACATTTATCAGGGTAGGCACTAATTTCTTCAACGGTCAAACTATCCAACATTTCAGGATTTCTCCAAGCCCCAACATATTTTTTCTTGTCCTTGAACGGCCACATTTTTACACGAATCGTCTGGGTAGAATCAATACTTAAAGTGTAAATACGTTGACGATAAATACTATCGGGTTGGTGGTCTCGATATTCTTCTACATACAATACGTTTTCGCCAATGGCGGGATTATTCAGTTTAATATAGTGCGACTCTACTTGAAGCCAACCATCTTTTCCGGTACCATCTAGCATCCAAACGTCCTCACCCGCTTCTTTTGCGGTGGCGATTTGTTTATCATTGTTGAATTTTCCCGGCCAAAACTCCATGATTTCAGCCAATTGTTCTTCGGGAGTAGTTGCTTCTTCCACATCTTCTTCCGCTTTTACGGAAGCCTCTGCTTTCTTTTCTGTCTTACAACTTATGGTCACTGCCACCAAAAGGATGATATAAGTTAATTTTTTAATCATGATTTTCATAATTGCTATTTACCATTTAACTATTTTTTTATTTCCGCTGCCACTCGAAAACCTAGCATAAAGCTCCGATAATCCGCCCCGTCTCGAGACCTAACGGCGGCCCTGCTCCAAGCGATCCCGCTTATCCAACTTCCTCCTTTTGGGGTTCTCCAAGTACAAGCATCATCGGTATTATCCGTCCAAGATGAACCATCGACAGGGGCATTGTTCAAATCTATTTGAAAGCAATCATTAGTCCATTCCCAAGCGTTGCCTACCATGTCGTGCAAACCAAATTTATTCGGTTTAAAACGTCCAACCTTTGTGGTGTAAACATATCCATCAGAACATGGAAAAGAAGGTCGCATAGGAAATTTATCGGCAAAAGTGCGGTCTCCAATGTTTGCATATTCACAAGCGTCTTCGGGATTTGTGCCCCAATACCAAGGTGTGGAGCTACCTGCCCTAGAAGCATACTCAAACTCTACCGTCGAAGGTACACGATAGGCACGGCCCGTTTTTCTGCTGAGCCATTTCGCATAAGCATCGGCATCGCTCCAACTTACGCATACGACCGGATCGTCTTCTCGTTGTGGGTAACCAGGATTTTCCCAACTATGCCCGGCAACATAACCGTAGCTTTTGCCATCGTAGTAATTGCAGCCAACGAGCGGTTCACCATCGCGAATGGGAATTTTAGATTTGTACTTTGTCTCTTCCATAAATCTGCGAAACTGCCGTAAGGTGACTTCGGTTTTGGCAATGGCAAAATCTTTGGCAATAGTCGCTTTTACGCGATTACGTTCGGCACGTTTGCGACCTATTTCCTCCTCATGAGAACCGATGTATACAAATCCCTTGGGAACTACCACCATTTCGGGGCAACCTTCACAATCGGTAAAGGTATCTATCTCATCCTTTTCGGAGATACCGTTGCTTGATATTGTAAAGACCAGTGATGCCAATACACTAAATCGGAGTAGTATTCTCATTTTAACGTCAGTTAATTTCTTGAAGCGTTTTCTTTATATTTTCAAAACTGGGCAAGGTCTTTCCATCAGTAGTTTCAGAATAACGTATGATTCCCTCGCCATCGATGACAAAAGCGGATCGCATTGAGAAACCTGTCATTCCCGCAAAATCACCATCAAAGAGAACACCATAATCCTTACTTACAGTCCGGTTAAAATCGGAGCCTAACTTAAAATTCAAATTATTCTCTTTGGCAAACTTGTCTAAAACAAAAGGCGAATCCACAGACACGCCAGCCACTTCGGCATTCAACGAAGCATAGTCATTTTCTTCCCCGTTTGCCGTGCATAATTGCTCCGTACAAACACTTGTAAATGCCAAGGGAAAAAAATGGAGTATGAGATTTTTGCCTTTATAATCACTTAATTGAATCGGTTCTAGATCGGTGCCTACCAATTTAAAATCCGGAGCTTTTTGTCCTGTAGTTACTTCTGCCATTTTACAAATTGTTTATTCTTTTTCGGTTTTCTCCATTTTGGCTTTTTCTGCCATATACTTTTTGTAAACCGTCCAAGACGTTTCATTTTTCCTCTTATCGTCCTTTGCGGGAGGGTTCATGTACAGGGGATAGCGCTCCTCAAGTATTTTCTGGATTCTAGGCCATATCTTATCCTTGTCCAAAACACTTTCGCCAGTTGAATTTACTACCATAACGCCTTGTTTGCCCCCCATATTCATCCACGGTAACCATTGAGAAATACGAGACCAGGAAATACTTGATCTTTCAAGGTCCTTGATTTTCGGATTCGTCAATTCTTCGGTGGAATAGTAGGTGTTGAATATTTCCATGGCGTGGTACTTACCCCCAACTGCACTTTGGTACTCACCGCCTAAAGGGTTGTCGTAAAAAAGAGGATATTCATATGATGTTACCGCCACATCACCGTACTGACGAAACGAAAAAGTAGCTCTGTCTTGGCCTTTGTCATCTTTTTCATAAATATAGCTGCGAAGACTAACAGGGTCGTTTGCCACATGAAGTACCTCAACGGTTTCTCCCGTCCATGGGTTTTCCCAGGTATCTAAAATTTCATTAGTTTCCGGGTCTAAGTACATCATGATTTCACGACCCACACTGCGAAATCCCTGACCTTTTACATCGTCTCCCACACAATCACATTGCCGAACGTTGATGCCCAACACATTAAAAATATTCTTGTCTTTTTCACCCTCGATGCGACTGTACATGCGGCCTTCCCACATACCATAAACCGGCTTCCCTTCTTCAAGAGTATTACAAACCGTTTTTTGAAGCATCTGAAGGGCCTCAAGGCCTTTAAATTCTTTTTTCTGTGCCTGAATGGAGAGCATAAACAACATGCCGAAAAATACCGTGATTTTTGTTTTCATTGTGATTGTATTAAGTGTTCAGTTCTAAAAATTCCCACCAAACCCCATCGGGGCTTCGCAGTGAAAAGCAGTTTACTTTGCCATATGGTTCTATAGTAATTTCTTGTAATTGTTGTTCTATCACAACTTCCTTTTTTACGAGGGCATCATAATATTCACTTACGTTTTCAACCTCGCAACGATACATCAATAAGCCTCTATTTGGAGGAATCGCAAGGCTTGAAAAGTTTTTTCCGGTAACTCCCTCGAACTCACAAGCTTGAAACATGACATCACGTGTGCCATCCAAGGAAAAAATATTTGCTTTGCAGGTGACATCCTGTATCATATTCATAGGGATGTTGAACATATTCTCCATGGGAGCGTCTTTCTTTACCTCATATTCGTTCAAAAGCGAAAAACCCAGTTTACTGACATAGAAGTCTTGTGTTTCTTCCAGGTTCTTTACGGTAAGTGAAGAATTATACACATGTGAAGGTATTTTATACCCTTCGGGAAGTTCTAAAGGGGGCTGCACCCGATGCGTAAAAGCGATAATAATATCATCATATCCTTTCATTAAAATATCATACAGTTCAAAAGGACCCATTTTTTGTAACAAAGGGTCACTCAGACCGTGCCACCCTAAATCACGAATTTCATCAAAGGTTTGTGCTACTTCCGGTACGCGCAGATTGATGTCCATAATACCGCCGATATCCCAGGGGTTTTGAGAAGAGCGAATGTGTTTTTGTTCTACATGATGATACTTGACCAACCGTAAGGAACCCGCCACGTGATTCTCGAACCGTATCAATTTTTCATCTGCCGTTACCGAAGTATTCAAATTCCAAAAGTCAAGAACCGTTCTATCGGATTTGTAATCTCCCACAACTGAAAGTCCGCCGTAATCACAAAAAAAACTTTTTACTTTTTCCATGTCCCCAACGCTGTAAACGACTTCTAATATGGTTTTTAATTGATACAAGGTGTTCTTTTTTCTTATGGATTGAAAAGATACAAAAAATAGTTAACTACATTAACTATTAATTTAATTAATCTTATTGCGGGTTCACATCACGAACCCGGTCGTAATTCTTGCTGAAGTTTTAGATTTCCAGGAGTCTTTAAATCACATTGCACGCGAACCCAACCCGGGTTAAAACCTATACGGTCGGCTCCTGGATTGCCCCAAGAATATATCAAGGTTTTTTGGGTTGCTTTATCCACAATATAAATGACAAAAGTCTCTCTGTGCATACCGAAAGACCATGTATTTCGCATACCAAAATGCATTTGACGCCCATCAGGGTATTCAAATTCAAATGAACCACCTTGGTCATACATATCTATATAATATTTAGTTACCGTAGGGCGACCGTTGGTATCATTTGGGAAATCCAACATACAGGTAAAGCATCTTGCTTTTTCCAATTGGTAGGCACTCACTTGTTCATCATCGGCCGAACGTTGCCCAAAGTCGTACTTCACTTCTTGAAATTCAAAGGTATCTTCAGTTATGCCAAATTGATAATCTGTGGTCTGTTGACCGTCTGTACTTTTATTACAGCTCTTATCTACGGTTTTTGCTAAAAATCCGTTACCATTACGTCGCAGTATCATTTCACAACCTTCAACCAAGGCCTCGGATTCTGGAGTCAAACTCGAAATTCTGTCAAAAGAATGCCCTGCTGCCAAGACAGCTGTTTTATCCTCAAAATGAAAAACCTTCACCCGTATCGCTTTTTCGGTATCATCCGGAAACAATTGATACACACATTTTCTGGTAATATTGCTCGGATCATCATTTCGATATTCTTCGACGTAAACCGCACCTACCCCAAAATTGGAATTTTGAAATTGTCTTACTGAGGCGTGCACTCTCTCGTGAGGAGCCTTTTGCCCTTCTTTCAGTTGTATTTTATCAAAATCAAGCTGCTCCACATTGTCATACTCGCCTTCCCATATATGCATGAGGTAATCCAATTCGCGTTCAGGGTAGGAAAACTTACGATTAGGTTCAACAGTTGTTGCCAAACGTTTTGTTTTTACGTTTGATGATTGGCCCATAGTAGGTGAGCTTGCATTTGCCTTCTTTTGTTTTTCTTGACTTTGACACACTAAAAAACCCATTAAAAAAAAGGTCAGTGTTATTTTCTTAATGGGTTTCATGAATATATGGTTTGGTTATTTATCTTTTTTTAGCCAATCTCCCACGCCATAAGGGTCGGGGTGCGCTGCTGAGACATGCTCGTGCCTGATTTTCCAATCTTCGTCTATTCTTTTCATCACGAAGGATGAGCGAAACGTAGTCATAATTTCCTTTTCACCAATGGAAATGTACAAGTCGGTCACGCCACCAATCCAACCCATATCGCCTACAATTTCTTCATAGGGCCCTTCCGTCCAAACAATCTTATCCAGAGAAATCGAGGAGGTCACGAAATCTCCCCATCCTTTCATAATCATACTGAAACCTTTGGTCGCCAAACGCGGGCCTTCCAACACGACGTAGGTATCTTCATCTGGACAGTATCCATTTCTGATTTCATCGATATCACGTTCCGATATGGCATTCCAGAATTTTCGAATCCTTTCTTGAAGTACTGCCATTACATTTCATTGATATCATTGGCAATTTCCTCCAAAGATTTATCGGGGTTTTCCAGTTCTTCTTGCTCTTGCTGTACAATGCGTAGTACGCGGCCGATATATTCAGCATGCCATGTCTGGCGCTGTTCCTCTTGTTCTTTGGTTTCAGGAACAAAGGTTTCAATATCCTCCCGGGTCACTACACCTTTTTTCTCTAACAAACGCTCAATACTATCCATTCGTTCACGCATCACTGCTAATTCACCGGCTACAGCCATGGTAATATTCAGGACACGTTCTACGGCTGGGTCATCATGAAAATAAGGTCGTTTGCCTTTGGGTTTGTTAGAGGCCAGTTTTATATAATCAATTTTTTCTTCCATTTTACAAGTTCAATTTTCATTTTCGCACAAGCGGAAAACTTTTAGTTTTTAATAGCACCGAATACATTCCAAATTGGGGAACGACCATGGTCTTCGGGTTCATCCGCTTTTTGGGAACCATCGTCCAAGTCGTTTTCTGCCTTGGCTCCAATTTGCATAAAATCTTCCTCCCTAAATCCTGAAGATTTCATTAAATCGACCGGTTCTATATCGTGCATTTTTGACCAGTAAGGCTCGTTGTTATATAAGGCATCCCAATCGCGGATAAACTTCTCGAAAAGACTCATGTCATCCGTATATTGTGGTTGTTCTATATGCAAGGTCAATCCCCCAGGTTTTAATACGCGGTACACTTCGTCCATAATTTTATAGATGGATTTTCCACCCGTTTCATGAAAGAACATGGTGGACTGCACCCAATCAAAAGATTCATCTTCAAAGGTTGTTTTAGCGGCATCCATCTGCATAAACTTCACGTTGGTGATACCCAAATCAACCGCACGGGCATTGGCATAACGCAGCATGGGCGCACCCGTATCAATACCGATAACCTCAGCATTTGGGAATGCCTTTGCGATAGGCAATACATTATGACCCATACCGCAACCGATATCCAGAATTCGTTTGGGATTGAAATCAGGATAGGTTTTCCTTACCCAGCTAACAATGGCTTTTCCTCCGCCATCGCTGTAGCGGCCTAAAAGTCCTGCTGTGGTGACGAAAAGCCCTGTATCGTAATTGGCAGCGGGGGTTACGTCATCCTCAATAAGCTCGGTATGATAACTGCCGGGCATAATGTGATTGTCACATGCCAATAAATAAGGCGGCACCTTCACACTTTCATCAAGTATCAATGAGTCTTTACCTTCATTTAGAGCTTTTACTTTATCACGTAATTCCGCCGCTTGGCGCAAAACGATAGAACGCCCAGCTTGTTGACGCATTTCCATTGTACTTCTTCTTAAGGAAGACCAAACTTGGTAATGGGCATCTTTGCTTATCGCTTGTTTTAGTTCTTCGGTGGATGCTATTTTTCTACCGTGTTCTTTCTCGAATTTAGGTTCAACCCTATTTTCAAAGGCCACTTTATTACCTGTAGATACATGTGCCAAATGTTTGTTCAAATTCGCCAAAAAATTATATCTAGCTCTTTCATCATGATTCATCTCGGGGAAAACAGCATGCTGTGCAATTTTATTATACACCGGTGGTAAGTTTCGTACGCTCATAACTTTCTTTTTAACTAATATATCCTAAAATTTTATCTTCTGCTATTGCAGCTTTATCTCTATCCGCGGGGCTGCCGTATCCAGCACCTCCGGGAAGTGTCAATATCAATTCTTCACCTGGGAACAACTTATCCAATCCCTTTGGTGGAAATTCTCTTTCCGGAATGATTTGAATGGAACCCATTTGTCCGTCCTTCCCTTCTAAGATTCCTTTTGCAGGAGTTTGTGTCTTTTCGGTCAACAAGGAGATGTTCAAAGGTTTTTCTCCTACATTGACAAAACTGAAACGCTGCCCTAAGCCACCTCTGAATTTACCTTCCCCAGCAGAATCTTTAAGCAATGATTTCTCCGTCACCCGTACAGCGACATCCGTTTCCAGAACCTCGATAGGAACGTTCGCTACGTTGGTCGGAAAGCTCAGTACGTGTTCGCCATCCATATTGGGTCTTGCGCCGTATCCACCATTTAAAAAGAAATATTCCACGAACTCTTTTCCTTTATGTTCCCCGTTTAATACGATACACCAGCATGCACTACCGCAGTCTGCTTGCACTTGTTCGGGAACCGCTTTTGCCAAGGCCCCAAACACGACGGAATGCAACATATTCCCAGTTATATTCCTCGCTCCAAGAGGAGAAGGCTTTTGTGCATTCACCAAACAGCCTTTCGGCGCGGTTACTTTTATAGGATAAAAAGACCCATCGTTATTAGGCACATCTGGACTGAAAGTACATTTAATGGGGTATGCCGTATAGGCAAAAGTATAGTTCAACACTGCATTTATGCTCAAAGGATGTGCTCCAGAAGTACCCGTATAATCGGCGTGAATCTCATCACCTTTGATATTAATCGTTATTTCAAAGTGGCAACCATTTCCGAGTCCATCGCCGTCGGTATCATACTCGTAAGAATAACTCCCGTCCGGGGCAGCCAACAATGCCTCACGCATGGCTTTTTCTGAGGCGTTGATAACGGCATCGGCCAAATCTTGTAAATCGGTCAAATCATTTTCTTGCATCAACTTCATCAACGAACGAATACCTTGATCGTTCGCCGCAATTTGTGCACGAATGTCACCGATAGTTTGGTCTGCAGCTCGCACATTGTGCTCTAAAATACTGAACAGCGTATGATTAGGCTTTCCTGCGGATATTAATTTTGTAGGCGGCACCATCAATCCCTCCTCATACAAATCGCGAGAACCTGCACCCCAAAGTACACCACCCATATCAGGCGAGTGTGCTATGGTCCCTATGAACCCTATTAAGTTCTCTTTGTGAAAAATTGGCGAGACAATACCGATATCGGGTTTGTGCCCGGCACATAACCAAGGGTCATTCGTCATGACTACGTCACCTTCTCTCCAAGTATTCTCAGGAAAATAATCTTTTAAAAGTGCTTTTGTCAAAATAGGAAGTACTCCCAAAAACGAGGGTACAGAAACACTGGACTGCGCTATTGAACGTCCCTTTCTATCCATCAAAACTACCGCAAAATCATTTGATTCGCGGGTAACCGTAGAAAATGAGGTGCGCTGCAAAGTTGTACCTGCCTCGTCGACAATACTTATCAATCTTGACCAGAGTATACTTAGTGCAATTGGGTCAAATTTTGTTTTGGTTACTTGCATAAAACTAATGCTAGAAAATTAGTTAACTAAGTTAACTAATTTTTAATTAACTATTTATTTTTGAGCGTAAAACTTTGATGTTTGACTTGGTTTCCACACAATTTCGTTATCGTTTGGATTAAAGGGTTCTTCCTAAAATTCTTCCAAAGCCCAAGGCAGGGGTAATTGCCATGCCACTACAAAAAGAACTGCCGCTTGTAGCGCCAAGGCCTAAAAATTCACCTGCTCCATACAGGCCTTCCATAGGTTCACCTTCGGTATCTAAAATTTGTAAGTCTTTGTTTACTTTGATTCCACCGAAAGTGACCAATACAGATGCATGTACCTTCAATGCATAAAATGGTGCTTCTTGAATTGAATCCTCTAAGAATTCACGGCCAAAATCAGGATCGTATTTCGTTTCTACCATTGTATTGTACTGCTCAATAGTGTTTCTCAGATTATCCGCTGGCAATCCCGTTTTCCCAGCCAGTTCTTCAATAGTGTCTGCCATCATCAGCGCTCGATTCTTTTTAGCTTCTTCCTTGATTTGCTCCACGGTCCAGCCAATCACTATGGGATTGTGATTTCCATTATGGTCATTCGAGGTCAGGGCTTTTTCATCAAAGACCACCCAAAAACACCAATCCGGTTGTTTCATCGTGGTCAGTTCACGCGTTTCGGGGCTTACCTCATCTTCCCGGATAAATCTTTTACCGTGTGCATTCACGTAAATGTCCCTTGGCTGACGATAGACAGAAGTCAATACCATGGCCCAGGCCTTATTGAAATCTACACGCCCACTGCCGGCCTCTTCTTCCATGCCTCCCAAACTCGGCAAATGAAAATCACTCATACGAAATTGTGCCCCATGCTTTTCGACAACCATATGACCATCAGCTGTCGCCGTTGGATAACAACTGCTCACTAAAGGAATGTCGCCATGTTTTTCTTGAAAATAGGCAGGGTTGCTTCCATAGCCTCCTGTCGTAATTATTATATTTTTTCCTTCGTGGTTTTGCTCCCCCGAAGGGGTGTCGCAAACTACCGTATCATACCTTTCTCCCGTTTTTCCCAATCCTGTAAAGGAATGTTCAAAATAAATATCAATGTTTCCACTAGCTACATACTTTTCCCAAAGAGGAAGCAGCACTTTATAGATACTCATGGCCTTTTCTGGACCGTAAATGGTTCTAGGGGTATCGTAAGCTACGTGACCATAAATTATTCTAGGACATTCCGGAGCCCATTCCATACCAATATCATCTAACCATTGAATGGTTTTTGGCGCCTCATAAACCGCTTTTTCAATAAGGTCCAAATCACCTGATTTGTTGTTTATTCTATAAATATCCGCCAGGTGTTTTTCCGGGGAATCTTCAATACCCTTTTCTTTTTGAAGATGTGTTCCCCCGGCACTCATGTGACCACCGGACCAGTGCATAGCCCCACCGACATAATCCGCTTTTTCAAGAACGCCCACTTTCAGACCTCTTTCAGCCGCAGTAATCGCACACGCCATTCCTGAAGTTCCTGCACCGACAATAAGAATATCGTAAACCATTTTTTAGTGTAAATCGATGATGATGTTCTTGTCGTTATCCACTTGAACTGAACTATTTACGCCCACAACCGTGGTGCTTTCTGTTTCTTCTATTATTGCAGGGCCATCAAATTTTTCATGTGGTTTTAAAGCATATCTGTCATAAACAGGACAATCTAGATAACCTGTCTCTTCAAAGTATACTTTACGTGTTCCTTTATAAGCATCGGTCGCTGCAACTCCCGCAGAAAACTGTTTCACTTTCATTTCTGGGGTTGGCCCTTTCACAACAACACGCCAAGTTACCATTTCCATAGCCATACCTTTGATCGAACGATTGTAACGGAATTCATATTCCTTTATAAATCGTTTCTCTATCTCAGCGACACAGCTTTCATTCAATTCTCCTTCGGGCAATGCAATGGTAATCTCATGTCCTTGCCCAGCATACCGCATTTCTACCACGCGATTTACGGTAGCATCCTTTTTAGCGATATCGGACTGTTCTAAAAAGGAATACCCATCATCGGTCATGTCTTCTAAGAACGTATTGACCTCTTTCCAGTCAATATCATTCAGTTTCATGATATGACTATGGATTTTTTCGCTGGCTACTGGGGAAACCAAAAAGCCCAAAGCAGAAGTGACACCAGCACCGACCGGAATGATAAGTCGTTTTGTATTCAACAATTTTGCCACTCCGAAAGAATGCACGGGACCAGCGCCGCCGAAACCAATCATGTTAAAATGACGTGGATCCATGCCTTTTTCCAGTACATGAACCCTCGCTGCATTGGCCATGTTCTCATTGACGATTTTATGAACACCCATGGCTGCCTCCTCAATGGAAATTCCCAAAGGTTTGGCCAATTTAGCTTCAATGGCTTTTCTAGCAGCTTCGACACTTAATCGCATTTCACCGCCCAGAAAGTAATCGGCATTTAAATATCCTAAAACTAAATCGGCATCGGTTACCGTTGGGTCTTCACCACCTAGATTATAACATGCAGGACCGGGAGTGGAAGAAGCACTATCAGGGCCTACGGTCAATAAACCAATGTTGTTGACACGTGCGATGCTTCCACCGCCTGCACCAATTTCCATTAAATCAATTACCGGAATACGCACCGGAAGTCCACTTCCCTTCTTAAACCGCTTTACACGACCGGCCTCAAAATGATTCGTTATTTCAGGTTCTCCTTCATAAATCACACAAGCTTTCGCCGTAGTACCACCCATATCAAAGCATAATAGGTTTTCCTCTCCCAAATGCTTTCCGAAGAAAACACCAGCCATAGCTCCCCCTGCAGGACCGGATTCCAACAAGTGAATTGGTGATTTTCGGGCACCATCAATAGTGGTCAATCTACCACTTGAAATCATAATGTTCACGTTGCCCTCAAAACCCGACTTGCGCAATTGAGTTTCGAAATCTTTGAGATATTTATCGGTTATGGGCTGCACATAAGCATTCATTGCCGTGGCAGAACTTCGTTCGTATTCACGAATTTCAGGCATAATCTCTGAAGAAAGACTGTAATAAATATCAGGTACGTTCTTTGAAAGGTAATCACCCAACGCTTTTTCATGCGAAGTATTCGCAAAAGAATTCAGTAGACATACCCCGACAGCTTCAATTCCATTTTCTTCTAGGGTGGATGCGAGACTTTCCATGGCATTCTCGTCCATGGGTGTCACTATATTCCCATGAATATCTACACGCTCGCTAACGCCCATTCTCAGATTACGCGGGACCAAGGGCTTCGGCATGGTCAAAAAGATATCATAAATATCATAACGCATCTCACGACCTATTTCCAGTACATCTTCAAAGCCTTTTGTAGTGATAAAGGCCGTCTTGGCTCCCTTGCGCTCAATAACTGCATTGGTCACCAACGTAGTGCCATGTACGATACCATCCATATTCTTTACGGGAAAACCGAACTTTTGCTCAATCTCTTTTATGCCATTGAAAATACCCACCGTAGGGTCTGGATATGTAGTCAATGTTTTCGCAAAATAGAGTTGCTTATTTTCCTGATTGAACAGTACAAAGTCTGTAAATGTTCCTCCGATGTCGATTCCTAGTTTCATTTCTGTCAAGTTCTGGTTCAAGCTCAAGTTTGAAGCTAATCATGAAGAACGTCTTGTCTCTTGGCTCTTATTTCTATTCTCTTATTTCGTACTTACCCTCGTACAGCTTACTTTTAATGGTATTCTTCCCCACCAGAAACATTCATTGCCTCACCCGTAATGTAATCGGCCTGGTCAGAGGCCAAAAAAGCAACCGCTTTTGCGATATCTTCTACGAGTCCGGTTCTTTTTAAGGGGTTTTTATCAACGATGCTTTGTAAATAATCATCATATTCCAAGCCTAGTTTATCACTGAAAAATTTGTTTTGCCAATGCCCTAGACCTGTGGTAATATGATTTGGGCAAACCGCGTTTACGCGTATTTTATAGGTTCCTAATTCCACCGCATTTGAGCGTGTTAATCCAATCATACCGTGTTTTGACGCCGTATATGCAGCAGCAAAAGGAAAACCTGATTTAGCAGCTTGGCTGGCTATATTGATAATTGCACCACCTTTACCTTGGTCGATCATAGCAATTGCTGCGTGTTTGGAACAGAGAAAAGCGCCTTTAAGGTTTACGTCTAAAACGGCATCCCAACTTTCTTCTTTGAATTCTGTGAAGGGTTCCATAATATAACCAACTCCAGCATTGTTCACCATAATATCAACACTACCAAAGACATCTCTTGTTTTATTCACTAATACCTCTACTTGGTCTTCGAAACGAATATCACAAACAATGGCTGTGGCATTCACTCCTTTGTTTTTTGCTTTTTTGACAATGGTTTCCATATCCTCGGTAGTTCCGATATGTTCCTCACTAAAGTTCTCACCTTGTGCAACTCCTATGTCCGAAATAACAACATTACAGCCTTGTTCTGCAAGTTTGAGCACAATGGCTTCCCCAATACCATCTATTCTTCCTGAACCTGTAACAATTGCCGTTTTCCCCTTTAGATTATACATAATTAAGCTATTTGTTCGGATATAATAAACATGGGATTATCTGCGAAGGATTGAAACTGTGCCGCTACTTTTTGCATGGCCTCTGAACTTGCTTCTTCCCCAAGCTTGTCCATATCATTTATCTGCAATACCTCACAATATTGATAAGGCGAAGGGTTTTCCGTACCCATTACATTGCCTAATCTATATACTTTGAAATCGTCTACGCAGCTCATTTGCGAAGCTGTAGGCACATCAGTTTCTTTGGCCCACTGTTCGTAGGCTTCTTTGGCGGATTGGTCTTTTAAATTGAATAATACGACTAGTGCTGACATAATGTTGTTTTATTGGTATTCTGTTGCTTCGACTAAGCTCGGCTACCCTCTGTTTGGTTTGGAGTGAGCAGAGCCGAAGTCAATTTGCTTATTTGATATCTCTTTAAAATTACCCTCTTGTGTCTTGATTTTCTCCTATTGTAAAAATGGATTCATATTTCCCTTTATGGGAAAGGAACCATTATAGTATCTAAATTATTTTCGTGCTTGTAAAAATGCGTTGCCAGCGGTTTTAATCAATCCCTGAACCGAGTTCATCACCATAGAAGCTCCTTTTTCAATCAAGGCTTCCGCACCTGCGGCATTGCCCGCCACTGTTCCAAACCATTTTCCAGAGTCTAAAATCGTAGCGAAGATCTCATCTAAAACCTTCTTCACCTCATCATGTGCCGGGCCATCATAATATCCCATCGACATGGCCAAATCCCTTGGACCGATAATAAAACCGTCTACACCTTCGATCTTACATAATTCAGGAAGGTTTTTTACGCATTCCATAGTTTCTATCTGTGGCATGACCAAAGTCTGTTCATTGGCAAAACCCACATACTCTTCTTGACTCATGGGGCCTTGCATGTAATCTGCAGCCCTTACCGGACCTAGCCCCCTTTTTCCGAAAGGAGGATATTTTATGGCTTCCACCAAGGTTTTTACATCGTCTACATTATCAATGGTCGGCATCATCACCCCCATGATTCCCGCATCCATATATTGTAAGATAAGCTTGGCATCCACACTTCTTATTCTGGCCAAAGGTGTGGTATTTCTTAATTCACAGGCCCTCACCATATTCGTAACGTTGGAAGCGGTGATGGCTCCATGCTCCCCATCGATCATGTAGAAATCCATCCCTAAAAGACCGATGTACTCACAAATGGTCGGGTCAGTTGTAGGTGATATAACACCCAATCCGACATTACCTTCGCTTATTCTTTTTTTCAGTTGGTTTTCTTTCATAATGATATCCTATTGGTTTACCCAAAAAATCGTGGTCGATACTACTTTCAAGAACAATTTACTAAAAATAGTTAATATAATTAACCATTAACTTTATTAATCATTAAAATTTATGAATAATTTTATAAGATTTTGACCAAGCATTACTTAGTGGCCAACAATAAAAATTGCTTATTTTAAAGTTAAGTTTATCATACCCTTTTACCAAATAAACGGTATAACCATATAACAATTAATAGTCATAAGAGAATTCTATTTAATGGGTGGGAACCTTTACCCAGGGTAGTTTAACTTCTATTCAATGGGTTCTCCTTTTGCAATTTTATCTCGCACAAAGTTCATGAGGCCACCTGCTTTGGCAACCTCGGCAACAAAAGGTGCTGCGGGTACCGATTGAAATGTAGTGCCCTTGGTCAAGTTTTTTATCGTTCCACTTTCGGGGTCGTACTCTAGCTCATCCCCAGTGCTACAACCGTCTGAAATGTTAGCGGAAGTAACGAAAGGCAGTCCGTAATTGGTAGCGTTCCTGAACTGTAACCGGGCAAAACTAGTGGCAAAAACAGCTTGTATTCCGGCTCCTCTTAACCCTGTAATCACATGCTCGATTGATTTGCCGCCTCCGGCAAAATTATGTGCTGCCACAATAAAGGTGTACCCCTTATCCTTAAAGGCATTTTCCTTATTGAATTCTTCTTTTACACCGGCCATGACCCATTTACTGTTTTCCTCGGGGTCTATTTCAGATGTCCAATATTCTTGTATGATAATGTCATAAGCCATTACATAATCGTCGGCTACCCAACATGTTCCTTTTATCATGGTATTCTGTTTTTAAGTCATCAATTCATTGAAAACCCGCATCGCGGATTCTGCCGCAGCTTCCATCCCACGGTTATTATTTGCTGTATGCTCACCCGCAAAATATAAATTGCCCACAGGTTTGATCATATCTTCGAACCAGGCTGCTTGACCTACCCCGAATTCAATATAGGCTCCTTTATTGTAAGGATATTTTCCCCAGTTTTGGGTGCCTAAATATTCTATTTTTCCTTTGGATGCCGGACGCATTTTATGTAGGGTCTTGATTGTAAAGTCTGCGATTTCTTTCTCGGTCATCTTGTCGAAAAAAGCTGTCCCTTTTCCGTTTACCCAACAAGCCATCTCGGTCTCATCAGGTAGTGCACTCATATTCATAATCCGTTCAAGAGGCGTATCGGTCCACATTCCCATGGGGATGCCGTCTTCCTTCCAATATTCTTCGCTATGTGTTAAATGAATTTGGGTGATATTGGTATAGTCCAGAGTATTTATGGCTTTTTTCTGATTCTCGTTAAAAGCCATATTCATTTTTACATCACGCAATGTAGTAAAAGGTAAGGTCGAAACCACTTTTTTAGCTCGATATGATGAACCGTCTTGACATTTTACCCTAACCCCACTGGATTGGTCATCAATATGGGTCACCATTTTATTTGCGTGCAATGGTTTGGACAACATGGCCACTACCTTGTCAATAAAGGCTTTCGTGCCCCCTTTGAAATTAAGTACTCTTTTAGAGCCGTTATATTTTACGAAAGCCCTACTGTGATGTGCGTTTAATGCGGAAGTCTCCCGGATATCGTTGTAATTGGCGCTAATGTTGGTTAAATCAATTTGTTCTTGCGTAAGACCGTTCCTACTCAAAAAACTACTATAAGCTTCATCCCATTCGGGGGATTTGTACCAGCTATCCAAGCCTTTTAAATAATCAGACTTGCCCAGTGCCATATATTGAAGTGAAGCCGGTTTGACTTCCTCTTCTGGCCAGGGGTGCCGTAATTTTCCGTTCATATAAATTGCCGATGGCGAATTCATATACTCGGTAATGTCTATCATCTCCGCACCCGAAGCTTCAATGAGTTGCAGCATGTAGGCATACTTGTCGCCGATACCTCGCCCGCCAACATCCCTGTTGATATCCGTTCTTGTGAACATACGGCCCCCAAAACGGTCGCTGCCTTCGAGCAATATGTAATCCTTATCTACTTTTTCAAGCATATATGCCAAATAAAGACCAGAGATGCCTCCGCCCAAAATCAAGATTTCGGTATCCTCACTTTTAGTACATGCAGTGGGCATTAGGGCTAAACCGGCGCTTGCCATGCCTATGTTGGAGATAAAGGTTCTTCTTTTCATCAATCAGCTTGTCTTTTAAAAATCGAAGGTACGTGGATCGGTAATTTCGCCTTTAATTGAGGAAGCAGCCACCACAGTTGGAGAGGTGAGATAAATTTCCGCTTTTTTACTTCCCATTCTACCTGTCATATTTCGGTTACCGGCACTCAACACAATATCACCGTCACCGGCTACTCCGGTATGAATTCCCGCGCATGCAGCACAGCTTGGCGTATCTACCGCAGCACCTGCCATTATCAAAGTTTCTATATACCCGGCACGTAGGGCTTCCAAATAAACTGTTTGACTGGCCGGAACTAAAATCATATTCACGTCCCTATGAACTTGTTTCCCTTTCATAATCTCTGCCATAGCGGCAAAATCCTCTAACCTACCATTGGTGCAAGTACCCACAAAAGCTTTATTGAATTTGGTACCTATCAATTTTTCTACAGGAACGGTATCATCCAATTTGCCCGGCATTGCGATTGTTGGCCCCAAATCGCTGATATCAATATCGTACACTTGATCGTAATGGGCGTCCTCATCACTTGCAATGAAGTCCCATGCATCCGTAGTCCTGTTTCTTAAATATCTTTCGGTAATCTTATCGGGTGCAATAATTCCATTCTTAGCACCTAGATCAACTGTCATGTTACATAAGGTCATTCTACCTGCCATGCCCAACGAATCGATTGCCGGACCCGTAAACTCCAATGCCTTGTAAAGCAAATGGCCGTTCCAATGCATCATCCCCATAATGTGTAGACTTAAATCCTTTGCCATGACCCAAGGTTGCCATTTTCCAGTAATATTGAATTTTACCGATTCTGGAACTCTGAACCAAGCCTTTCCCGTGGCCATGGCCACAGCGGCGTCGGTAACGCCTATTGCATTGCCCATTGCCCCCACAGCACCGTATGTGTTCGCATGTGAGTCTGTCCCTATGCTTATGGTGCCGGGTAAAACATGCCCCTGCTCCACCATAATCTGATGGGCAATACCTTGTCTTCCCAAATCGTAAAAATTGGTAATATCATGTTGTTTTACGACTTCGCGCCATTCGTTCAACATGGTCGCGAACTTTTGATTCGGGGGAGGCACCAGGTGATCGGAAACACAAATTACACGATCTTTATCAAAAACCTCTTCTTTGCCCAAAGACCTGAATTTATCAAAACAAGTCTTGCCCAGATAATCCATCGTCATTACGGTATGAATGTCCGTCCAAACCAACTGCCCCGGCACTACATGCTCTTTTCCGCTATTGCGGGCCATAATCTTTTCTGTAATGGTCATTGCCATATTTGCGATTATTATAAGATTAAATTGTTTTGTCTAAGATATTTATTTTATTTTAGTTAACAATATTAATTATTAATAAAGTTAATTGTTTTTAACCGAATATATATATTTATCAAAGGCAGTTATTTTAAACCAAGTACTTTGCCTTTTATAATTTGGTCAAATGTAGATTTTTAATAATACAGTATGTACCTTACAAAGTTTGAGTTGAAAAAAATCAACTATCTCACACATAACAACCTTTAAAACATACCATTTTGTCAAAACGAAATTATAAAGAATTTAAATTTGGGTGGCCGGTCATTTTATCATCAACTTTTGGAATTGGTTTAGGCATGTCTCCCCTCCCTTTTTATACCATAGGTGTTTTTGCCATTCCTTTGACCAAGAATTTTGGTTGGGGCATGGATACCGTAATGGGCGGACTAACTGTATTTACTCTTGCAGCTTTGGTAGCAAGCCCTTTAGTAGGTTACATCGCCGATAAAATCGGCGCACGTAAAACCGCGCTTTGGTCGTTACTATTGTTCGGACTCACATTCATGGCCTTTAATTTTAATATGGGTTCGCCAATTCTTTATTACTTTTTATGGGGGCTTTTGGCCTTTGTAGGTGCTGGAACCTTGCCGATGACCTGGACACGTGCCATTAACAATTGGTTCAATGAAAATAGAGGCTTGGCGTTGGGCCTTTCTCTTTTAGGGACAGGAATATTTGGTGCATTTGCCAAATTATATGCCTATTCATTGGTAGAAAGCTTAGGTTGGAAAATGGCCTATGTAGGTGTAGGCCTTTTACCCTTGTTGATTGCCCTGCCCATTGCTTATTTCTTTTTTAGGGATACCGATGATCCCAAAGTAGCGGACAAGGTGGCCAAACTTCGCAGTGACATCCCTGACCACGCCAAGGGAAATACCGCGGGGCTTACCGTAAAGGAGGCGTTAGGGGATTGGAAATTTTGGTTGTTGGCCTTTTGTTTCATATTGATTTCATTTGGGGTGGGAGGACCTATTCCCAACCTCGAACCCTTATTAGGTTCCAAAGGGTTTGATGCCGGAGATGCGGTGATTTTGGCAAGTTCAATAGGTTACGCTGTTTTGGTAGGCCGCCTTTTGGGCGGTTATTTGCTTGATCGTTTCTGGGCACCAGCCGTAGCTTTTCTATTATTAAGTATTCCCGCAATATCATGCCTTTTGTTACAATCCACAGACTTGACATATACCAATGCACTCATCGCAATTATAATTTTGGGGTTTGGAGCTGGCGTGGAATACGACTTAATGGCCTACCTTGTATCCCGATATTTTGGCATGAAAAACTATGCCGCCATTTACGGATTTCTATATGGTTTCTTTGCAATGGGCGCTGGTTTTGGTCCTGTTGTTTTTGGAAAGTTCTTTGCTAAAACAGGAAGTTATGATACAATTTTAGGATATGCGGCCATTGCCTTTATACTTGGCTCGGTACCGCTGCTACTATTGGGAAAATATCGTGATTTCTCCAAGAAGAATACATGACTCGAACACACAATCAAAAAGGCTTGCCCATGGGCAAGCCTTTTTGATGTAGGGTACAAAATTTTAGTTATCTGACCTAGACTCCTGCCCATTTGTTCTTTTTTGGGGCAATTCTTCCCAAAATTTAGGGTCAATACCGTCTTGACCACAAACCTTTCGCTCCTCGATCATCGTAACGCCATTGAAAACATCACCGTCCGACCATTTCCAGACACGTATGCGATGGTCATCGTTTCCGATTAAATCTATTTGCTCGAACAATTTCATACCAGGTCTGTGCTTGTACTCCCAAATTAATACGACACTGTTCCCTGTTTCCCATGCTTTGCCCGATAATCTAGGGTTTTCAAAAATAAGGTTGCCGTCATCGTCAAAAGGACAAACCCCAAAATCAAGACATTCCTTAAAGCCATCATCCCACATATATTCATTTACTTGATGGTACTTTCTACCGGGCAACATGGCACATGTTAGTCTACTCTTCCATTGGTCGATCAATTTTCCGTCCGCTCCTATTCTTCTATAGGTGCCTTCCCAAACACCTGCATGTTTCGGAAATAATTTTAATTCTTTCATTATTTTTCCTGTTTCGAATTATAACTTAAAAAGTTAACGTTATTAATGATTAGTAATATTAATTATTACTTTTTTGCTCATATATGATACTCGTAATGTTTTGTAACCCATTTCTATCGTTTCTGAACCTATTGCCTAGATGCAATCTGGACAAATACAATTGGAACTTAATCCAGTTTTGATTGACATCAAATCAAAAAATAAGCACTTTATGCATTTAAAGGTAACACCATACTGTTGTTAAAAAAGTCAAAAAGTTTAATCAAAAAACTATATATAGTATCTAATCACAAAAATATATCACTAAAAATAATTAATTTAATTAACTATTAATATAATTAACCATTATTTTTATTGCATATCATCAAAAAGCTTTTACTATAACAGCTAAGCCTATGACCAAGGTTAATTTTCAATGAAAAACAGCAACAATACACGCTGGTGGATTGCCGGCACTATTTTCTTGGCCACGACCATTAATTATATCGACAGGCAAGCCCTGTCTGTTGCTGCCCCTGTTATTCGAAAAGATTTGGGACTATCAAATGAACAATATGGTTGGATTGTTAGCGCTTTTCTACTTGCTTATGCCATCATGCAAATGGTTTCAGGTCGCTTAATCGATGTACTTGGCACCAAAAAAGGCTTCTCCATTGCCGTAATTTGGTGGTCTATCGCTAATATGCTGCATGCTTTTGGAAAGGGAATGTTAAGCCTAGGCGCATTTCGTTTTCTTTTGGGAATTGGCGAGGCGGGAAACTATCCGGCAGCCATGAAAGCGATATCCGAGTGGTTTCCGAAAAAGGAGCGGACCAAGGCGGTCGGCATTCTTAATATGGGGCCTGGTCTGGGTGCTATCATTGCCCCTCCCCTTATGGCATGGCTGATTACCGATTTTGGTTGGAAGATGGCTTTTGTCATCACCGGGGCTATTGGTTTCTTTTGGCTTATTCTATGGCGATGGGTGTATTACGGACCTGAGAATCATCCTAGGATATCAAAAGAAGAATTGGCCCTGATTCAAAAGGAACAAGAGACGGAAGCCCAAGACCAAAAGTTACCTTGGTTGCACTACTTCAAATATAGAGAGGTTTGGGGATTGGCCTTATCACGTTTTATTTCCGATGGCGCATTTTACTTTTTTGTGTTCTGGCTTCCCTCATGGCTTGCCGATATAAAAGGATTTAGTTTGATGGAAATAGGAATGTTCGCATGGATTCCTTTTCTACTATCGGATGTCGGAAGTTTTGTCGGCGGATGGACCGGCAGTAAGTTGATGACCAAAGGAATGTCATTGAACGCCTCACGAAAATGGATTATTTGGATAGGTGCTGTTTTGGTCATTCCCGTTTTAGGATGCCTTTACATTAAATCGCCTTACTGGGCAATAGCCTTGATCAGTTTTTCATTATTTGCCACACAATTCAAACAAGCCTCCTTATTCACGCTTCCCATTGATTTATTCGGGAGGAAAGATGCAGCTTCGGTATGGGGTATTTCTGGTTCGGCCGGTAGTTTTGGGGCGATGTTATTTACTCCATTAACAGGTTGGTTGGTAGATACCATCTCCTATTCTCCCGTATTCGTAATCGTATCATTTCTGCATATTATCTCTGTAATTCTGGTGATGATTCTTATTCCAAGAATAAAACGTGTTACTATCACGGACAAATTAAAATCCAAGACATGAAACGAATCTTTCTACCCTTACTATTATCTCTGATTTTACTCTTCTGTTGTAAAGAAATAAACACTCAGAAAACCGTACAAAAACCTTTGACCGCCACGCAGATCATGCAAAAAGCGCATGAAAAAGCAGGGGGTACATTCTGGCAAAAACCCAAAAGTTTGACTTTAAAAGGCTATGCTACTTTTTACAGGGATGGAAAAATAAGTAAACACGAAACACATAATATGTGGCGGGTTTTCGAAAACACCAAAGAAGATGCCCATGTCGCGAACGGCAAAGTACGCATAGAATCTTTTAAAGACTCCACTCCTGTATTTATCGTAACCTTCGACGGAAAAAACACCTACGACCTCAGTGGAAAACAAGACCAATCCGATGCCGATAATCGCTGGGCTTCTAATTTCGGTTATGGTGCCATTCGACATGCCTTAGATGAAGGGTACACTTTAAAACTAGTGGGAGACGATACGGTCAAAACAAAACCGGCTTATACCATACAAGTGACCGACCCCAATAAGGGGGAAACTTTTTTCGGTATCGACAAAGAAGATTTTAAAATCGTTAAAGTAGCTTTTCAAACGCCCCAAGGCTGGCATCATCGCATTTATTCCGAATTCTTTTCAAAGGACAAATATTCATGGTTACAATCAGGGCGTGTGGAATTATTTTACGATGATAAGATTTCCAATGAAGTTTACTGGACCGATTTTGAGGTCAATGAAAAGTTGCCCGATAGTCTATTTGTATTACAAACGAAATAAACCGGATGCAGAACAAACAACTGATTATTTCCCAATTTTCAGGTTCCTTGCAGGAAGCCACTGAAATTATCGAACGCCCTATTTCTAAATTGGGAGATCATGAGATATTGATCCAGAATAAGTTCATCGGAATCAATGCACTTTACGATAGAGAATTATACCGGGGCAGAGTGCCGTACATCAATGTACAATTCCCATATGTTTTTGGAGTGGAAGCGGTGGGCGAGATAGTCGCCGTTGGAAATTTTGTTCGCCATGTACAAATCGGTCAAGCGGTTTCTACTGTTAAAGTAGGTACGGCGTATCAGGAGTATCAAATTATTTCAGAGGAGGAAGCAATTAAAATTCCGGAAGCTACAGCGGAATATCTCGCCTTGAACCCAACGGGAGTTTCAGGCTACTTAGCACTTAAAAATACTGCCGAATTAAAAGAAGGTGAAACTATCGTAGTTTCAGCGGCATCAGGTGGACTAGGCCATATTGTAGTGCAGTTGGCCAAAAGGAAAAACTGCCATGTGGTCGCGATTTGTGGAAAACCGGAAAAAGTAGCTTTACTCAAAAGCTTGAATGTCTGCGACCGGATTATCAATTATCGCGAAGAAAATATCGTAGAAGTTTTAAGTAAGGAATACGCCAACATAATAGATGTTGGTTTTGACTCTGTGGGCACCTATATGTTCGATGCCTTTTTGGCGAATTTAGCCCCTCTCGGTCGCTTGGTCGTCAGCGGATTGGCCACCGAACTTTCAGCACCTCAATTTGAACAGATCTCAGCATCGAGAGTTTACGAAAACATCTATTGGAAAGGGGCCTCGGTACGCTGTTTTATGAATCACCTATTTCGGGAACAACAACAAGAAGGCCGCGAGTTCTTATTCGATTTATATCAAAAAGGAGAGTTACAAGTAAAAGTCGACCCTACCTCATTTGAGGGAATAGAATCTATAGTACATGCCTCCGAATATTTATTGGCGGGGAAAAGTTGTGGTAAGGTAATCGTAAAGTTATAAAACTTCTTTCCCAAAATATTCAACGCTCTGCAATTCATAATGTGTTTGCATATACCCTGCAGCTCCAGCTTTCAAGAACAAATAGTCCTCGTCTGCGGTGACCCAAACATGATAGGGAGGATGTTCCTCTAAAAGGCTTCCGGCCGTATCGCCAACAGCAAAATGCCTAGCTTTAAATGTACCCGCTGCAATCGTAATTTCTTCCTCACCAAGGTATTCAATGCTCATTTGTTTCATTTTGAAGAGCATGGGTCCGGTAGCGCCACGATGGTCCGGTGAGGTAAGCATAAAATCCTCTATCATTTGTTTGCCCGTTCCTTTTGATATATCATAGAGTTTCATCAGGAGTGCGTCACCTACAATAGGGTGCGACTGTAGCCAAGGCACCTTTTTTTCAATTGTTATTTTTTGGGTAATGCGACCATCTTTTCGGTTGTACATTTCGCACTCTGCCAGATTTTCACCAAATCGAAACCAACCTGTGCCTTCGTATACATCCCCAACCGTAAGCCTTACACTGCAATCGATAGGCGAACCGTCTACATTCATGGCATGCATAACGTCGCGTATGACATTGGGTTCATCATCAATCTCACAATGCGCATCCATAAGGAGAACCCCATCGCTTTGTGTGGTTAGGGTAAAAAACTCCCTACCCCGTTCCTCATCCAGACGTTCAGGCTTTTTACTCGTGTAGCGAATATATCCTCGGATTGTTTTGTGTTTCATAAAAACTGTTTTGCTTTTTTAATTGATTCGAGAGGAAATCCCATTTAAATCAAATGGACGCCCCAAGCGGCATTCAACAATAATCCTATCCAAATGCCATAGACGTACGGAAGGCAATTATCCATTCGCTTTTTCATAATTATATTTGATTCTTCCACTTCTTTACCCTGCATCAAATTTATGAATGCGGGAGTAAACTTCCCCAGTTGGTAACGTATTCCAAGGCCGCATAAAATCAGGCCACAAACGACCAACAATTTATAGTTCATCCAGGGTGCTACGATATAATCGGGCTGTACTAAAGAATAGATGGCAAAGCCACCTACCAGGCATACGATAAGAGGCCGTACCCAAAAATCGATATCCTTCAACTTCTTTTTTTGAACTTCATCTTTGCTAAAATGTACGTTCAGCACCAAAACGAGCCAAATCAATCCCGCTGTCCAGACCAACCCCAGGCCAAGGGTGTTTATTTTGACGATGCCCAATAAACTGCCCATATGGATTCCCGTGGGCATGATGAGCGGCATGGCGATTCGAGGCCCTAAATCACAGCCCAAAAGAATTTGTAGGGCCGTAGCTCTTTGCGGGGCGGTCAATTTTGGATTTATGACAAACTTACTGGAATAATACGTGCCCATATCGGTACCCAACCAGAAAACGAACAAGAGAATATGGAAATATTTTAAAACTAAAAATGTATTCATTGGGTATTGGTTTGGTTATTTTTTCACAAGTATTCCAGACAGCAATTCATTGAACTCCCCTGCCTTTTCAATCATTAAAAAATGACCCGACCCTTCAAACACGTGCGTCTTGAAGCCTAAGGAATCCAAATAGGAATCGGTTATCGGCCTCCGGTCTGAATTTATCAAATGTCTTTCGATTTTTTTATTGGACAAGACCGTGAAATCGGGGTTCAGGTCTTTCATGGCCAAGCCCTTCATGGCGGGAACAGCCACTTCTGGTGGAGTGCTCGCCATATCATCTACAATCTTCTTTACCAAAACGGAATCTGATGCAGGCAAAAACATACTTTTTACAAAACCTCTTGTCAAGCCTTCAAAATTTGCATAAAAAGGAGCGATTCTTTTGTCGATAGCCTCTTCTAGAGCCGGCTTCATTTCAGCTTTCAAATAGTCCACTCCCACCAAAGTATGAATGGGAACTTCCGTTCGCGCTGCAGCATCAATTGCCACGGCCACGCCCATGGAATGACCAATTATGGACAGCTCTTCAAAATCCAGTTTCTGAATTACGTCCATCACATCAGAACCAAATGCGGGAATAGACCAGTCTTCTCTCTGGGTGCCCGACTTTCCGTGACCGCCCAAATCAACCGTAACAACCGTATGGTACTTTTTGAAATAGTCCACTTGTTCGCTCCAATACGTTTGGTCACAAGACCAGCCATGAACAAAAAGCAGCGTGTGATTACCGCTACCGTAAACCGTATAATGAATGTCAATACCACCAACGGAAGAATTGACCGTTAGCTCCCGAGGCGCTTTTGGCCGTTCTATTTCCTTTGTCTGAACCTTGGAGTTTGATTGTTCTTTACACCCGAAAACGAGCAATAGGATTACAATAAGAAACTGCCATTTTAAAAATCTGCCCATTTCGTTCTTTTTTTAAAATTATAAATTCCACATGAACCAATCTTCCAAAAGCGTTTTTACATGCTTTATAAATCGTGCAGCATCCGCGCCATTGATAATTCTATGGTCAA
This sequence comes from Costertonia aggregata, assembly GCF_013402795.1. Lineage (GTDB taxonomy): Bacteria > Bacteroidota > Bacteroidia > Flavobacteriales > Flavobacteriaceae > Costertonia > Costertonia aggregata. The sequence continues at coordinate 1,432,811 of NZ_CP058595.1, forward strand.
AACCTATGGTCAAAGGCATCATTAACCTGGGTTGAAACTGCCCATCAATATGAACGGCTTCCATTTGGCTTCCGGCAACGCCCAAAATGGCAACTTGCGGAAAACTTACCAAAGGAAAAATGGCACTTGTACCTATTCCCCCGAGATTGGAAATGGTAAACGTTCCGCCATCGAGTTCATCCATGGCAATTTTTTTACTTTTTACTTTTTCAGCCAAACTTCCCAACTCATAGGAAATATCGGTGATACTTTTCTCATTTGCATTTTTCAGGACTGGAACCATCAATCCTCTATCACTATCTACCGCAACACCCACATTTATATAATCTTTGTAAACGATTGCCGAATTTCTGGTATCGATGCTCGCATTGAAAATCGGGAAATCCTCCAGTGCTTTCGCTATAACTTTTACTAAAATTCCTGTAATAGTTAAGGAACTTCCTTTTTCTTTGAAGGCTCCTTTGTGGGCTTGGCGTTTTTGTTCCAAATAAGTAATATCAACTTTTTCTTGCAACCATGCATGTGGAATATTGCTCCATGAAGTGGACATGTTCTTGCTCGTCGCTTGCATGATGCCCGTCATAGCCTCGCTACGAATATTGCCCCATTTACTTAAATCGGGTAATGTGGCCATTGTCATTGATACACCACTAGAAACTCTATTCTGATTTAAGCTCTTCGCATAATTCTTGACATCCTTTACCGAAATACGATTACTGCCTGAAGTTATTGGCATAGTTGCAATGTCAATCCCGATTTCTCGGGCTATTTTCTTTGCCAAAGGAGAGGCCCTAAACCTTCCATTGCGTTTGACATTGTTTGTCTGTGGCATTGGTATTTTTGTTTTGGCAGGAATTTCCGTTTTGGCAACTTCCTTTACTTCAACCAGCCTTTCTTCGGTTACAGGAACGATGGATTCTTCTTCGGAAACTTCTGAGGCACCACTGGAAACTTTTACAATCGGAGTGCCTTCACTAACTTCATCGCCAATATTGACCAATACTTTTGTTATCTCGCCGCCAAAATCCGCAGGAACCTCAACCACTACCTTATCGGTCTCAACTTCCATTAAGGTTTGTTCTGCAACAATAGTATCACCTTCGGCCACATGAATGGCTATGATAGTACCTTTTTCGATGCCTTCTCCCAAAGAAGGTAGTTTTACTTCCGAAACAGTCACCTTTCCAGTCGATTTTTTAACCACTTCCATTTTAGCTTCGGGTTCTTTTACCAAGGTCACGGTAGCGGGTTCGCCGGCCAAAACTTCCGAGGGTTCTTGCCTAATAGCTTCCTTCGCTTCGCCATCTTCCAAACGAATAATGGGAGTGCCCTGTGACACTTGTTCTCCGGTGCTCACCAAGATTTCGGCAACCAAGCCTTCGGCATCAGATGGGACTTCTACAACCACCTTGTCCGTTTCAACTTCCATTAGCGACTGTTCCATGGTTACCATATCACCAACTTTTACCATAATATTGATTACAGTGCCGCTTTCGATGCCTTCTCCCAATTCGGGTAATTTCAATTCGGTCATTTTCTTCGGGTTAAAATAGGCGGCAATTATGCCATCGGATTAATTTTATGCTGATCTATCACGTGCTTCTCGATAAAGTCTTTTACTTCTTTATCTGTGGCCGCTCCTTCTTCGCGTAATAACTGCAACGCAGCCAAGGCGATGAATTTCGGACTGATTTCAAAATGGTCCCTCAAATCTTCTCTACCTTCACTCAATCCGTAGCCATCCGTACCTAATACATGATAGGCTTTTGGCATCCATTTGGCGATGCCATTTGCCCATTGCTTTACGTAGTCAGAAACCGAAACAAAAACGCCCGTTTCATTTTTCAGGAGTTCTTCTACATATGCTCTTGGTCTTTTCCCATCGGTTGCAAGTAATGCTTGGCGCTCTACTTCTTGGGCATCGCGATGCAGCTCGGTGTAACTGGTTACACTCCAGATATCCGTAGAGATGCCCATATCTTCCAATAATTCCTTTGCTTCGATCACTTGTAGCATAATCGAACCGCTACCCATTAAATGGGCTTTTCTTCCTTTCGCTATTTTCTTGGTGGATTTTTCATAACGGTACATACCTTTGATAACCCCTTCTTCAATGCCTTCTGGCATGATGGGCATCGGATAGTTCTCATTGGTTACCGTGATATAGTAGAATATTTTCTCTTGTAATTCATACATTCTATGGATGCCGTCCTTTACAATCAATGCCAATTCATAGGCAAATGACGGATCGTAGCTTTTCATATTTGGAACTATGCTCGAGAGAATATGGGAATGGCCATCTTGGTGTTGAACCCCTTCACCGTTCAAAGTTGTTCTTCCGGAAGTACCCCCGATTAGGAAACCTTTACACATCATATCACCACAGGCCCAAATCATATCACCAACCCGTTGGAAACCAAAAATGGAATAGAATACATAAAAAGGAATCATAGGCAACCCATGCATGGAATATGCGGAACCTGCTGCCATAAAGGAAGCAATCGCTCCCGCTTCGCAGATACCTTCCTGAAGTATCTGGCCGTCCACACTTTCTCTGTAATACGAGATACTGTCAGCATCAACTGGTTTATACAACTGGCCTTTAGGTTGGTAAATTCCCGCATAACGAAATAATCCATCTAAACCAAAAGTCCGTGCTTCGTCGGGAATAATAGGAACTATATATTCCTTAATTCCATCTTGACGTAAAAGTTTGGTAATGATTCGCACGAGTACCATCGTGGTGGATACCGACCGCCCTTCGGTACCCGTAAAAAATTCGCCCCAAAGTTCTTCTCCTGGCGTCTTAATTGACGGTGCTTCATCTTTACGTTCGGGCAAATATCCGCCAAGCTCATATCGCTTTTTCTTGAGGTACGTTATCTCAGGACTATCATCTGCCGGCACATAAAATTTGGCTTTAGCCGCATCTTCCTCACTCAATGGAATCCCAAAACGTTTGGCAGCAGCGATACGCTCATCGGCATTCATGTTCTTTTTTTGGTGCGTAGTGTTTTTACCTTCACCGGAATCGCCCATACCATACCCTTTAAGTGTCTTCATCAGAATAACACTGGGCTTTCCATTGGGTTTGGCAGCTTTATCAAAAGCAGCGTATATTTTTTTATAATCGTGTCCGCCACGTTTAATGGTACGGATTTCCTCATCGGAAAGGGAATGCATCAATTTCTCCAATTCCGGATTGTCTTTCACCCAGTGCTGACGTACTTCATTACCTGGAAGCACAGAATACATTTGATAGTCTCCGTCGAGAGCCTTATTCATTCTATCTACCAAAATACCTTTTTGGTCGCGTTCTAAGAGTGCATCCCACTCGCTACCCCAAATCACTTTTGTGACGTTCCATCCTGCACCCAAAAAACTGCGTTCGAGCTCTTGAATTACTTTTCCATTGCCACGAACGGGACCGTCCAAACGCTGTAGGTTACAGTTCACTACCAAAACGAGATTGTCCAATTGTTCGCGAACGGCAATGTTCAAGGTGCCCAAGGTTTCCGGTTCATCCATTTCGCCATCACCAACAAATGCCCATATTTTACCTCCGTTGTTCTCTTTAAGTCCTCTATTTTCCAAATATTTTTTAAAACGCGCTTGGTAGATGGCACTCACACCGATGAGTCCCATGGAGGCTGAGGGAATTTCCCAAAATTCAGGCAGCCTTCTTGGGTGAGGATAGGAAGGCAGACCGCCACCCGGCTGCAATTCGCGCCTGAAGTTTTTCAAGTTTGTTTCTGTCAACCTTCCTTCGAGCAAGGCTCTGGCATAAACACCTGGAGCGGCATGTGGTTGAAAGGACACCAAATCCCCGCCATAATCCTCAGATTTTTTCCTAAAAAAGTGGTTCATCCCCACTTCGTACATACTGGCCGCAGAGGCATAGGTTGCGATATGCCCCCCAACGCCCTCACCACTATCATAGCCTTGTAAGACCATGGCCATGGCATTCCATCGGTTGATATTTTCTATTTTGGTTTCGATTACCGTATCACCCGGATAGGGCGGTTGATGCCTTGCACTGATTGTATTGATGTAAGGAGAATTCAGTGCTTCACCAGCTAATTTTACCCCTTTTCGTATGGCCAAAGCACGTAATTCACGAATTAGGTCGGCGGCCTGCTCATCGCCCTTATCTTCGATAATCTCCTCAATAGAAGCTATCCATTCTTGTAATTCTTCTTGCCATTCTTGACTCTTGTCAACCGCAATTGTGTTCATAATAATGCAATTAGGTATATATAATACTATACTAATGTACTCAAAAATTAGTTAATATTATTAACCATTAATATAATTAACTAATATAGGTTTTGTATTTTACGATGCCCAAAAGGGGTTAAACAAGATTACGGATATGGTCAAAAACAATAAAATACTGTACCGCACTACTTCTGAAAAGTGTCTTAAAAGAGGGTATTTTGATTTCAAAAATGGGCAAATTCATTATGGCACTGCAGGTAAGGGACCGGCTTTAGTATTGATACATCAGTCTTCATCTTCGATGGAGGAATATGTCTCACTTATACCCTATTTATCAGATAAGTATCAAGTCATTGTTCTTGATCTACCGGGGCATGGAATGTCCAGTGATTCCAGTAGCGAACCTGGGGTCGAAGAATTTACCGATGTTGTCTTGGCCCTTATAAATCATTTGCATATTGACAATTGCAGCATTCTTGGCCATCATGGTGGTGCTTTAATGGCGATGAATTTTGCGTATCGCTTTCCTGAACGCACGAAAAAAATAATTCTTTCTGGAACTAGCGGATTAAAGACCGAAGCAGAAAAAACAGAATTCTCACAAACCCTAGCCAATAAAAAGAAGGTAGTTCTGGAGAAGGATGGAAAATCATTGTTGTTAGCGTGGCAGCGCTATGTGGCCTACATGCCCGATGCCGAAGTCAACGATGTGCTGCGTCCTTTTTTGAATAGCGTCATGGCCCTAATGCGACCATATGATGCCCATTATGCAGTTCTAAAATGGGATAGGCAATCAGCATTGGAAAATCTAAGCGTTCCCGTATTACTTTTGCAGGGAATCTTAGATGAATTCGTAAGTTATCAAGAGAATTTGTTGGGCATTATTCCCAATGCTGAAAGAGAGGAAATTGAAAACGGAGGTGCGTTTCTCTTTTTTGATAAACCAAAAAAATGCGCCGAAATCATCGACGCATTTCTATCTAAATAAAGTATGTCTTAAAATTCATCTTCCCCAACCTGCACCCGCTTCGCCTTTTTGCAGGGCTCTGACTTCGGCAATATCCTTTGGCGGGTTCAACCATTTCGGCTTGTCCTTTTTTGCCCAAGCCAATAGTTTTTCAGGAAACTCTTCGAGACTCTCAACTCGCCACGAGTGCAACTGAATAATTGCCTTCTTATCTGGCATACCGGCCCAAGGCGGTAAAGAGCCATAACGCTGCCAAGCCATTTGATGGGGTTCATCAACACTACCTTCCGGTTGAATGAAGAAATCGTAATTTTCCCATGCCTGATATTGCTTTCCCGTGGGTAAGGGAAAATCCAAATACACTTGTGCGTTGTAGATGTACCCGCTTCCCATTTTCCGATATGGTATCCCATCTTTCGACTCTATGATTTGAACACGGTCACCCACCCCTTGTTCAACATCCCCATAAATTCTTTCATTTTCCAACCTATAGGTAATCATCTGATAGGGATAGGCTATAGGGGTTACGGGCTGTCCATTATATTCGGTAAGGACTTCCCCTGTATCAGGGTCGGTATAGGCAAATGTTTTTCTGGTCAAATGGGTAACCTTTCCATCCGCTTCATCGGGCCAGATGATGGTAGAACTATCAAAACCGATCATACCGAACAATTTTTTCCCGGAAGGATATTCATAAACGGCACCATCGGCGACCCAATGTACCGGCTCACCTGTTCCGGCCCTAGCATCGACCCAATTTTTTAAAACTTCGGGCGCATTTTGGTAAGAAGCTTTATCGGCCCATGGGTGCACAGCTTCTGGTTGGGAATCCTCTGATTCCATTGCTACCGCCGACTTATCATTTTCTTTGCATCCGATTATAACGAAAAACATACCTAAATACAGTATAGACTTCATAATGTTGATTTTTAATATTTCAAATTAGTTGATAGACCTTAAATATACTTAAAATTAGTTAACTTTATTAACTAATTTTTTATTTAACCTTTATATTAAATCTGAATACAATGAATGTTTTAATTGTACATGCGCATGAGAACCCTGATTCTTTTTCCAGCAGTTTGGCCAAATTGGCAATTGATTTTTTTGAAGAAGCTGGGCACTCGGTATCAATTTCAGATTTATATCAAAAAGGTTTTAATCCTATTGCTGGAAAGCACGATTTCAAAAGTATCACAAATGAGACCTATTACAAGTATGCCCTAGAACAGTTCAATGCCAGTAACCTCAACTCCTTCGCCGAAGATATACAAGAAGAAATGAATCTCTTGAAAAAGGCCGACGTTTTGATTTTTAATTTTCCATTGTGGTGGTTTGGAATGCCAGCCATATTAAAAGGATGGGTAGATAGGGTTTTGGCCTATGGTTTTGCTTATGGAGGGGATCACGGGCTATATAAAGAAGGTAGGTTTAAAGAAAAGAAAGCATTTCTTAGCATCACTACGGGGAGTCCAGCATCTTTTTACACTAATAATGGGACACATGCACGCCCCCTGAAAAACATACTCCGTAACATAAACGAGGGCATTTTGGGCTTGGTTGGCTTCGAAGTAATCCCACCCTTTATCTGTTATTCGGTCTCAAGAATTTCTAATGACCAACGCAAAGCCATACTTGACAAGTATAGCACTTTTTTGTCTCTAAACTTTAAGAAGGGATTTTAGCGATATTTCAGGTTTCAAATATCAAGCTTAAAGATAATACCCTATAATTACCGTATACTCGATAAATCTTTAAAAAATATAACCTTAAACAGCAAAATCGATATTTCTCAAAAAAAAATAGTTAATTATATTAACCATTAATGTAATTAATTATTATATTGGTTCAATATTTAAGAGTTTTTTAACGTATCAAAAAGACAATGTAAAGCCTTAAGTCTTTAAAAATGGGCAAAGTAAACTAATTCTAAACCAATAATTTGAACCTTATGAAAACTAAGAAATTTATGAGTTTGTTCTGTTTATTCAGTTTTTTATTGTGTTCGGCGGGGGTCTTTGCCCAAAGCACAATTACAGGAACGGTGACAGATGACAAGAATGACCCAATTTTGGGTGCAACGGTACAAGTTCAAGGCACATCAACCGGTGTGTTGACTGACAACAACGGAAACTTTAGTATTGAAGCCTCAACGGGTGATGTACTTATTATTTCTTACATCGGTTATGGGCGAAAAAAAGTAGAAGTAACAGGACCTACCGTAAATGTTCAACTCAAGGAAGACGTGAGCCTTCTAAACGAAGTAGTTGTTTCCTCAACAAGAAGGCCAGTTCGCAAATTACAAGCAACTACATCTATCAACACTGTAGGCATTGAACAAATTGAGTCGAAGCAACCAGAATCTTTTACGGAAGCAATAGAAAACACCCCTGGTGTAACTGTTGATAATTCATCGGGTAGGAAAGGTACTTTTAGAATACGTGGTTTCCCGGGAGGAAATACTTACACCACTACTTTAATTGACGGTTTACCTGCTTCGGGAACTGCCAATCTTTCTGGTGGAACACAAGAGTTTTATGGAATTGATCCAAATGTAGAACGTATTGAGGTTGTTCGCGGCGCAGCTGCGACTCTTTTTGGTAGAGCGGCTGCCGCAGGTGCGGTTAATATTATTTCTCGTACCGGTGGAGAAAAACATAGTGGTTCTTTTTCATTTCTTAAATACAATAATGTTTCAGGTGAAGGACACCAGTATGATGGTGATGTTGACTATAGAGCAGATTGGAATTTAAATGGTCCTTTAAGTGATAAATTACGCTACAATATTGGCGGTTATGTAATTAATGATTCCGGTAATAAAGAACAAGCAAACAAAGATGTTGGTGCGCAGATAAGGGCTAATGTAGATTGGTTAATTGGTGAAAATTCCAACATTAGAATTTCAGGTGCTTATTTTAACAATCAATTTCAAAATGTCACTGATGCTGTGTTTGATTTAGAGACCGGTGAAATAGCGGAGGGGTGGAGCACTAGAAACGTGTTTTATAACGACCCTAGACAATTGTTCAATCCTGATGGTATTGTAGCGGCAGGAGGTGAGCCAGTACTTGATACCAATGGAAACGTAATTAGAAATAACCCTGCAGACAATAGGGAAGAGACCACAGGTGGAAACTTAAGTATTGACGGCCTTTTCGACTTGGGCAGTGGCTGGTCCATCAACCAAAAGTTAAAATATCAGGATATACAGTTCGACGACATAAATGAAATTGGTCTAACCGGTTTCTTTACAGCGGAAAGTAATATCCTGAGGTTTCAATCAGGTGCTCGTAACCAAATAAGGGATATTATTTCTGAAACCCGATTTTCTAAATTTATTGACGGGGATAAAACCGATCACAACATAAGCTTTGGATTATACCTCAGTGACTCTCAAAGGGACCGCTTGGGTATAAATTATCTTTATCGCTCTACTGTGAGTCCAAGACCCGATTTCTTTGGTGGTTTTTTTGGACCCCCTGCACCACTCTCAAATAATTCCTCTATTTCGGGAACCACCTCACATAGAGAGGAAAAGAGTACCGGTTTGTTCATAGGCGACGAAATGGTCATTAATGAAAAGCTGAGTCTCAACATTGGTTTTAGATATGATTGGCTAACAGCCTCTTTCTCAAACGATCCTGAAAAATTAAGAAGAAGAGATATCGATTATGACCCGGCGGAAGTGCTCGTGAACGAACAAAAGTTCAATGATTATTCAGGTTCTATCGGAGCAAATTATCTCATAGGCGAAAACTCTGCAATCTATGCGAATTACTTAAGAGCGTTCTCTCTTAACGCAGTAACTAATATTAATCAGGTTGAAATCGAAGATAACGAAGTAATCAACAATCTTGAAATAGGTTACCGCGCCGGTTTGGGTGATTTGGTTTTAGATGCAACTTTCTTCAACACAAAAATCGATAATAGACTTGCAAGTGTTTTTGATGCTGACTTGGCTGAGTTTGTTCAGCGACCTGCTGGCTCAAATAAAATTATCGGTGGTGAAATAGCCTTGAGTTACACACCAAAGGCTATACAAGGTCTTTTAATCAGCGGTAGCTATACCAGACAAAACTCAGAATATGAGAATTTTATTATTCCTTTGAGCACGAATAGCTCCGGTGAGATAAATGCGGACCTGGATAATTTATTTGGTCTTGATTTAGTACAAGATGGCACTGCTGTTAATGTTGGTGGTTTACAAGTACAAGAAACGCCTAGAAACATTTATAATATTTTAATTGCTTACAATAGAAACAGATGGGGTGTTGACTTCAGTGGATTTAGCTATACTGGAGCTTTTGGAGATATTTTCAATCTTTACGAAAAACCGGACATCTCTATTTTTAATGTTGGAAGTTATGTGACTTTTCCTATGGGAACCGATGAGCTAAGATTAAGTTTAAGGATAAAAAATATATTTGATAATGCTAGTCCTCAAGATTTATTTGTCTCATCTGCTGACGATAGTGTTCTTTTAGAAAGACAAAATAATCCTGATCCGACCGGAAGACTAGCTTGGTCAACATTTGTTAATCCAAAAAGAGTACTATTCACTATAGGTTATAAATTTTAAAATCAAGTTTGAGTTAGTTTAAGTACTGAAGCGGACGATTCAATTGAGAATCGTCCGCTTTTAAATTTCGGAGAAAATATCAAATAGTATCCACAGCCAAGGTTTTTTTATTTTACATAGTTCATATAATTATGGTACGAGCATAAATAGACCTTTATTCCACTCGAAATATGATGTTTTTCGGTTTGACGTGTCGAGAGTATTCGAACTTAATTCATTGATAATAAAATAACTATCAGACCCAGACCGCTACTTAAATGAAAAGGCAAGTGTTGACTAGTCTTGATTAAATTGATACGATTTTAAATCAGGCTCAACCAATCTATTTATGATTTCGTTTCCGTTTTTAAGAATAATAAAACGGGCAGAAGCCTTTACTACACCAACATTTTTGGCATGGTGATACACATTGAAAGATTTCGCCACGGTCCCATCGCCCAAATCCCAATTGGTATCAAATTCGATGCGAAGGCAGTTTTTAAAATCCCCGGCTAGAACGGTTATGTCTTCATTTTGTACAATTTCTTGTATCAGTGTAAAAACACCTTTGCGCTGACTTCCATCTTTGTAAAAACGTGTGTAATTTACCTTTATATCGAGCTTGGAGCCTTTTTTTTCTTGAGCCTTAAACCAATGTATCGGTTTTTCAAATACGGCGATGCTTCCGTCACTCGAAAAGGTTTCCCCGTGATAGAAAATTCCATTTTTACCTACCGAGAGTAGTTTCGAGGCTTTGGTCGCGTCATAATGCCGAAAGGTCTTTGCTTCCTCATCCAAAATAAATAGCCCTTTTCCATCCTCTCCCTTAAAGTCTGTAAATAGTCTAGTAAATCCGCCTAGAACTTCCTCAATCTTAGAAATATAGTCTCCATCTTTCCACCCATCGGGTGCGGTATATCGCCATTCATTTTGGTCCGCAATAGGATAAAAATCAGTGATGGAAAATGGCTCCTGGCTTATCATTTTAATCCCGCAGAACAAGAAGAAAGCGGTAATGAAGTTTAAATTATAGCGCATTGTATTTTTATTAGGATGGATTTTCTTCAAAGTTCGCCATCGTCTCAGGATAAGCGGTTTGAATCAGTATGGCTTTCTTTCTAAAGTACCGTAAGAATCCGGCATCGCCCATGCGTGAGCCATTGATTCCCGATTCTTTAAAGGAATTCTTTTCGGCATCATAAACTTTATTGGTCAGACTGCCATCATTGATACTGATAGCACCAGCTTCAATCTGTGAAGCAATCGCAAGCGCTTTATCCCTATCTTTTGAAAAAACGGAGGCCGACAAACCGAAAATACTGTCGTTTGCCCATTCCAAAGCCTGATCATCAGTACTGAAAGACATGATGGGTATGAGCGGGCCAAAAGTCTCCTCAACCATCACATCCATATCGTGAGTCACATTGGTCAATACGGTAGGGGCGCACCAGAGTCCACCCTCAATATTTTCGACCTTCCCGCCAGTTAGAATAGTGGCACCCTTGGCTACCGCGTCATCAATCTGCTCTTGAATCTTTTCGGCTTGTTTTTCAAAAATGAGAGGGCCCATTTGCCCTTCATCGGGGTTTGTGGTCAAAGTAACCGCTGCTGCCTTTTTCGTGATTTTTTCCACAAAAGTGTCATAGATGCTTTCATGTACATAAATACGTTCCAAAGATTGACAGGCCTGTCCGGTAGCCCCGACGCAACTACGAAGAACAGCATCGGTGGCCACTTCCAAATCGGCATCGGCCAAAACAATAGCAGGGTCTTTACCGCCCAACTCCAGAAAAGCCGGAATAAAACGTTCGGCACAGACTGCTCCAATCTTCTTGCCCGTCGGCACACTACCTGTGAAGCAAATCGCATCGGAGTTGTTGACAACAGCCTTACCTGTTTCTGCACCGCCTCTGACCAATTTTAAAACCGCTGCCAATTCAGGAACTGCAGCAATGCTCTTTTCGAGTCCATCCATAAAACGGGGCGTAACCTCGCTGGGCTTCAATAAAACACCACAACCCGCCATCAAAGCCGGAATGGTATCAATCAATGCCAATAATAAAGGGAAATTCCATGGGCTTATTACACCTACCAGACCGTAGGGCACCCATTGTTGTCCGATTTGAACGGTTGTCGCTGAAGCTGAAGGCCGCTCTGCTGGCGGATTATATAATTGAGGCGCACGATAAATCCAAGCTTGCATTAAACCGATAATTCCACTTGTCTCCACTTTGGAAATTCTCTTTCGCGCAGTATCAATAGCCAATTGCTCGGCGATTTCCGTTTGAAATTCGGTAAAGCTGCCCAACCATTTTTGTAATACTGCAACACGTTCGCCAATTGCAAGATGTTGCCATGCCTTCTGTGCTGAACGAATTTCTGTTGCCTTCTTTTCAACCATTTCGAGAGCGTCCTCCATCAATTCATAATCGTATTCCCCTGTTCTCGGATTTCGTACCTTCATAGTATCATGTATAAAATTAGTTAATAAAGTTAACTATTATTTTGGATAAACCAGCTTGGTTTCATTAAAATTAGTTAACTTAGTTAACTAATTTTGAAAGCTATTGATTCTTGATGAATGTAAGCAAAATTATACTCGAAGAGCAGGGGCTTCGCGACGGATTTCAAACACTGGAGCACATTATTCCGACAGAAAAAAAATTGGAATATATTGACCGTTTAGTGGATGCTGGTATGACCCGTATTCAAGTGACCTCTTTTGTTCATTCACGATTGGTGCCACAAATGGCAGATGCTGAAGCGGTTTGTTCCCAACTGAACAAAAAAGAAGGGGTTATTTACAGTGGTTTGGTGTTGAATTTAAAAGGTGTGGAAAGAGGTATCGCGGCCGGACTTGACCATTTGGCTTGTTCCATTTCCGCTAGCGATACCCATAGTCAAAAGAATGCGAGATTGATGCTAGATGAAGCCAAAAATGCTTTCAAAGAAATGGTCTCGCTATCCAAATCAAATGGCATTACCGTTCGGGGAGGAATTCAATGTGCCTTCGGGTGTCGCTACGAAGGCCATATCGATGCAAATCATGTATTGGATATGGTAGACCATCATCTAGATACGGGAATCGATGAATTGGCCCTTGCTGATTCCACAGGAATGGGAAACCCGAAGCAATTGGGTGAGCTCATGCAAAAAGTGGTTGAAAAAGCAGGTGACATTCCCGTGATTTTGCATTTACACAATACAGAAAATAAAGGCTATTCCAATTTCTATGCAGCAACGGAAGCCGGGGTTCGCATTTTTGATACGGCCTTCGGCGGATTGGGTGGATGTCCTTTCATCAAAAGTGCTACCGGCAATATCGCTACAGAAGATACCGCACATGCCGCACACCAGATGGGTTATGAAACAGGGTTGGATATTCCTAAAATAGCAGAAATCAGTAGAGACTTGGAAACAACATTGGGACACAAACTCCCCGGACAGTTGTACCAGTTATTAGATAAGGAAGACATTAAAATGATTTAATGGGACAAACAATTTCAGAAAAAATTATATCGAATCACATAGGCAAAAAAGTATATGCCGGCGAACTCGTTGTTAGTGAAGTAGATGGCTGTATGGCCAGTGACACTACCGGGCCTCTGACGATAAAGGCCTTTCACGAGATGGGCGGAAAAAAGGTTTTTAGTCCTGATAAGTGTGCGTTGATAATTGACCATGCGGCGCCATCACCCAATGAACGAATTGCAAATTTGCATAAAATGATGCGCGATTTTGCCAAAGAACAAGGCATGCGGTTATTTGAAATTGGGGAAGGTATTTGCCACCAGGTCATGGTAGAAAACGCCTATGTAAAACCCGGGAATATTTTTATCGGGGCGGATTCACACACGCCAACGTATGGAGCCTTGAACGCATTTGCCTGTGGAGTCGGTTCTACAGATCTAGCAGCAACCATGATGACTGGAAAAATCTGGTTGAAAGTCCCACAAACGATTCAAATCAATTGTTCGGGAAAACTTCAGGAAGGCGTTACGGCAAAAGATTTAATTCTCTTTTTGGTTGGAAAAGTAACGGTTTCAGGAGCTACCTATCAAGCCATTGAATTTACCGGAGAAACTTTTGAAAGATTGAGTTTGGCAAGCCGAATGACCGTTGCCAATATGTCCTCCGAAATGGGAGCAAAAACGGGAATCGTTCACCCTAAGGGATTGAAATTGGATTATGATTTTGAAGCGATTACTCCCGATGAAGATGCCAATTATATCAAAACATTTGATTTTGATGTCGCCGGATTGGAGCCTCAAGTTAGTGCGCCGGAATCTCCAGATAACGTGCATAATATTTCAAACTATGAAGGCACAAAAATCAACTACGCTTTTATAGGAACCTGCTGTAATGGCCGATTAGAGGATTTAAATATTGCTGCCGAAATATTAAAAGGAAAGAAAATACATCCCGATGTGCGGATGGTGATTGCGCCTGCATCACAAAGCGTTTTGTTAGATGCCATTAGTAATGGTACGATGAGCACCTTGATTGAGGCTGGCGCATCATTAATTACTTCCGGTTGTGGGCCTTGCGTTGGTACGCATCAAGGAGTTCCCGCAGACGGTGAAGTTGTGATATCCGCAGCGAATAGAAATTTCAGGGGCCGTATGGGGAATCCGAATTCCAACATCTATTTGGGCGCACCTTCAACGGTTGCCGCATCCGCGTTGGAAGGGCAAATTGTGAATCCTAAAAAATACTTGGTGTAATATGAGTGGAGTACAGACAACTATCAAAGCAAAAGCACACGTGTATGGTGACCATATAGACACCGACCGTATCATCCCTGGGAAATATACCAAAACTTTGGACATGACCACCTTGGCCAATCATGTGCTGGAAGATTTAGACCCCAATTTTAATAAGATTGTCCAACAAGGCGATATTCTGGTCGCAGGCATCAATTTTGGCTGTGGCTCTTCCCGGGAACAAGCACCTTTGGCCTTAAAAAAATCCGGAGTTTCTGTTGTTATCGCCAAAGACTTCGCCAGAATTTTTTTTAGAAACGCCATCAATATAGGACTTCCCGTTTTGGAAATCGCCGACCATAATATCCAAAAAGGAGCCGAGCTAGACATTGATTTGAAATCAGGTATTGTAAAAGACTTGACTGTAGATGTGACCTACACCGCTACTAAACTTCCAGATATCATGATCAATATTTTGAGTGAAGGTGGCTTGGTAAATTACTTAACCAAATATGGAGATTACTCCCTTTGATGATGAGTAGAATTGCACCAATTTTAGATTATGAAACCAGTGAGTTAGCACCTCTTTTTGAGCAAGCTGAAAAGTGGATGGGCTTTCAACCCAACGATGGTTTAATTATGGCACATAAACCAAATTTGCTGATTTCATTTTTTACGTTGGCAAAAGCGGTCTATGACGAAGGCTATGTTAATTCGGGTTTAAAACGAATGATCGGTCATGTTGCCAGCCTTTCGGCAGGATGTGAATATTGTAGCGCTCATACCGCCTATAGTGCTGGAAAACATGGTGTTTCTGAAGAAAAAATGAAGTCCATTTGGAATTTTCAGACCTCTCCCCTGTTTTCTGATAAGGAAAAAGCCGCTTTAAATCTCGCGTTGAAATCGAGCATAGTACCGAATCAAGTATCAGATGAAGATTTTGACGAATTGAAAAAACATTTTTGTGATGCGGCCATCGTCGAAATCATGGGTGTTATCTCACTCTTTGGATTTCTAAACCGATGGAACAGCACCTTCAAAACCGAGTTGGAAATCCTACCAAAAAAAGCATACGAATCCATAAAAACAACTGAAAATGCATAGCGCACCCCTAAAAGGTATAAAAGTATTGGAATTTACGCATGCCGTGATGGGGCCATGTACAGGTTTGCTATTGGCCGATATGGGTGCTGAAGTAGTACATATAGAACCTACAAAAGGGGACAATACAAGAAGGTTGAAAGGTTTTGGAACGGGTTATTTTTGGTTTTACAACCGTAACAAAAAAAGTTTGGCTATTGATTTAAAATCGGAAGAAGGCATTCAACTCATTTATGACTTGGTCAAGGAATACGATATCGTGGTCGAAAATTTCGGTCCGGGTACGATGGATCGACTTGGTCTTGGCTATGACAAACTCAAAACACTGAATAGCAAACTGATTTACTGTTCCTTAAAAGGTTTTTTAAGTGGCCCCTATGAGAAAAGACACGCTATGGATGAAGTTGTTCAAATGATGGGCGGCCTCGCTTACATGACCGGTCGTGAAGGTGACCCATTGCGCGCCGGGACTTCCGTTATCGATATTACAGGAGGAATGTTCGGCTATATCGGTATTCTGCAAGCCTTGTACGAACGTGAAAAATCGGGCGAAGGCGGATTCGTAAAATCCGCACTTTTCGAAACTTGCGCCTTTTTAATGGGGCAACATATGGCCTACGCTTCGCAGATTGATTATGAGATTCCGCCGATGCCATCCCGCGTGAGCGCATGGTCTATTTACAAAGTGTTCGATACCAAAGACGATAGTAAAGTATTTGTGGGCATCATTAGCGAAAAGCATTGGGCGCGATTGTGCGAGGTATTCGAATGGAGTGATTGGGGGAGCGATGAGCGTTTAGAAACGAATAACAAGCGAATAGATGAACGCGATTGGTTTTTGCCGGCACTTGATGAACGTTTTAAAGCCTTTACCAAACAAGAAATCATTGACCGGTGTGATAGAGGACATATTCCATTCGCCCCAATTAGTCAGCCCGAAGATTTGTTTGATGACCTACAGTTGAATGAAGGAGATAGCTTATTGAGTGTTGCCATGCCGAATGGAAAAATAACAAAACTCCCTAAATTTCCATTGGAATACAAAGGAACACGTTCAGGCATTCGCATGGATCCCCCAAAAATAGGCGAACATACTGCCGAGGTTTTAAAAGAACTGAATATTGATGACGATGCCATTGCGAAAATGGTCGCAGCAGGAATAATAAAAACAGAATAGCAATATGAAAGGCACAAAAATGCAACCCACCGATAAAACGGCCAAAGAACTTTATTTTGAGGTTAAGGCAAATCCTGCAAGGAAACGTTTTGGTCTTGGTAAAAAGGCTTGTTTGGTCAATATCGATATTCAAAAGGCTTATACACGAACCGACCTCTTTAAAACCGCCTATGAAGCAGACCCCAAACAGTTGGATTATGTAAATGAACTCGCAGCAAAATTTAGAAAACTAGGTTGGCCCGTAGTTTGGACGAACGTAGCCTATATGGATTCTGCTGCTGACGCGGGAATCTGGGGCACACGAACTAACACGCCCGATAGTTTGCAAAATATCAAGTTTGGTTCGGAGCGTTCCGAGTTGGATGACCGCTTGATTTTAGACCGTTCTACGGATGTTTTCTACGAGAAGAAAATGCCTTCTCCCTTTTTTGAAACACCCTTACAATCCCTTTTAGTTTGGCACCAAGTAGATACGGTAATATTAACTGGAGGCTCTACGTCAGGTTGCGTAAGAGCTGCAGGTGTAGATTCGCTTTCTAGAGGATATCGCACGATAATTCCTGAGGAATGTGTTGCTGATAAACACGAAAGTTACCACTATGCGAATTTGACGGATTTATCATTGAAATACTGTGATGTGATGGAGGTTAAAGAGGTTTTTGAGTGGTTGGATAATGTAAAATAAACTTATTGTTCGTTCAAGCATGGTAGAGAACCATTTTAAAGGCTTGACGTTGCAAGTAGGTCTCGGCTGTGCTCGACCAGACAAATTGAACTCAAATTTTTGAACTTGAATTATGAAAGAAGACCCTGGATATTATGACTATTGGCCCTATGAAAATCGGCCAAAGATTCAGTGGCCCAATGGTGCCAAAGTCGCTTTTTGGGTAGCACCCAATATTGAGTTTTATGAGTTGAATCCACCCGATAATCCGTTTCGGAAACCTTGGCCACAACCTAGTCCAGCTCTACCAGGCTACACATGCCGCGATTGGGGAAATCGTGTGGGCCATGTTCGCCAAATGGAACTTCTAGAGAAGTATGGCATTCGGGGTTCGATATCATTGTCAACGGCCTTGTGTGACCATCATCCTGAAATCATTGAAATGTGCAAGGAACGCAACTGGGAGTTCTTTAGCCACGGTATCTATAACACACGCTATACCTACGGAATGACCGAAGCCCAAGAACGCGAAATGATCAAAGATTCCATTGAGACCATTTACAAACATACCAATCAAAAATGTGCGGGTTATTTAGCTCCTGCCCTATCACACTCAGAAAACACTTTGGATTTGTTTGCGGAAGTTGGTACCGAACTTTTTGGGGATGAGGCGGGAATTTATTCCTGCGACTTGTTCCATGATGACCAACCTACCCCGATTCACTTGAGAAGTGGGAAAAAGTTTGCTTCTATTCCGTATTCATTGGAAATGAACGATACCATCGCCTATTTAGTACAAAAAATCACTCCTAGAAGATACGGCAAAGAACTCAAAGACAACTTCGACAGATTATATGCCGAGGGAGCTGAAAATGGAACGATAATGTGTATTCCAACGCACAACTACCAAGTGAGCAACGCCCACCGCATCAAAGCCTATGAAGAAGCCCTAGAATATATTACCGGGCATTCCGATGTTTGGGTAACTACAGGAAAGGAAATTGCACAGTACTTTTTAGACAACTATTACGATATGGCGATGGTTGATATCAAATCAAAAAATAAGAAATATGGCAACGCTTAACGACGATTATTTGAAATATCCCGAGCGTTCCTATGGCATGGACCATGACCGGTACGAATGGTCAATGCTACAAAACCGAAAGGCGGTAGAATGGCCTAATGAAAAGAAGATCGCACTTTGGGTCAATGTGGGATTGCAATTTTTTCCGCTGAATCAAAAAGGAATTCCATTTAAGGTTCCTGGCGGAATGACAAAACCGTATCCTGATTTAAGACATTACAGTTTACGGGATTATGGCAATCGTGTGGGTATTTATCGCTTTTTGAAAGCTTTTGACAACTACGATATCACGCCGACATTTGCCATGAATACAAGATTGGCAGAACGCATCCCATATTTGGCAAATACCATTATAGAACGTGGCGATGAAATTATGTGCCATGGTTTTGACATGGATAAGTTGCATTACGGTGGACAAGACCCGTCCGAAGAGAAAGAACTTATCAAAATGTCATTAGATAGACTACGCAACTTAACCGGACAAGATATCACTGGATGGATCAGTCCTGCAAAAAATGAATCCGAAAATACTCCGGACATTCTTGCTGAAAACGGCATCAACCATTTCTGTGATTGGGTAAATGATGATATGCCCTATGAGTTCAATACCAAAAATGGGATGTTGACCGCTATGCCCTTACCAACGGAACTCGATGATTATTTCATTATCAATAACAACCTACATTCCGCAGAAGATTGGGCCGACCAAGTAGATGATGCGTTTGAGTTCTTGTTGCAAGAAAGCAAATCTTCAGGAGGTAGAGTTTTAGGTTTAAATATTCACCCGTGGGTGTTGGGGCAACCACATCGCATTCAGTACCTTGAACGTGTATTGGAAAAATTAGGTAGCCATGCCGATGTATGGTCGACCTCAGCGGTAAGTATAGCCAATACGTGGAAGAATCAGCAAAATTAAAGATTAGTGTCAAAAATATAATACATGGCTCCTTCTCTAGCACGGGAAAGAACTTACAACGAATCAACCAATGACCGAATTCCTTTCCGCCTACATCCCAACCATTTTACAAATTCTCCTTTTTTTGGTGATGTTCGGTATGGGCATGACGCTGACCATTCCAGATTTTACAAGAGTTGGGGTTGCCCCAAAAGCGGTTTTTACCGGTCTGGTCAATCAAATTATTCTAGTGCCGCTCATTGCCTACGTTATTGTCTTATTCATCCCTATGGAACCCATGATGGCCATGGGCTTGATGGTATGCGCCTGCAGCCCGGGTGGAGCGGTTTCCAATTTGTTCTCCTATTTGTCCAAGGGAGATACGGCCTTGTCCATTACGTTGACCGCCATCAGTAGTATTGTTACTATTTTCACAATTCCGTTGATAATTAATTTTTCCTTGGATGCGATATTGGGAACGGTATCGAAAAGCATTCAACTTCCGTTGGGAAAAACCATTTTCAATATTTTCAAGCTTACCGCCCTACCCGTTTTCCTAGGGATGTTCATCAATTACAAATTTCCCGCTACGGCGAAAAAAAGCAAACCTGCCATCAAATGGGGTTCTATTACGGTAATTGTTCTTGCCTTGATTTTTATGATTTTGAAATTGGAGGAAATCGGTGATAGTTGGTCTCTTCTTAAGGCCACTTTCCTTAGTGTTATATTACTTAATTTAGGCACCTTGGCCATCGGTTTTTTTAGTGCAAAATCACTGAAATTATCAACCAAGCAATCGGCAACCATATCTATAGAAAGTGGTATGCAGAACAACGTATTGGGAATGACTTTAGCAATGTCGCCCGGCTTATTGAACAGCCCCGAGATGGCTGCTACACCTGGTGTGTATGGTGTTGTAATGAGTATCTTTGCCATTGGGGTTATTTATATTTATCGAGGTATGATAGTTAAAGACGAAAAAGCATGAATCTGTATTTGGAGAACAAATTATTTTTAGTGGGGGGCGCAACGAGCGGACTGGGAAAAGCCATTTTGGAGCAGCTAATTTCCGAGGGAGCCAAGGTAATAGCAATCGCTCGAACACAAGAAAAACTAGAAGCTTTACAAAGAACCGATTCTGCAATTGAAATTGTGGTTGGCGACCTGTCCCAACAAGCATTTTTGGATAAAGTCCTACAAAAAATCGGAAATCGCATTTTGACTGGTGCGGTCATTAATTCTGGAGGACCACCGGCAATGCCCGTTATGGAAACTACGCTTTCTGATTGGGATGAAGCTTACAAAACGGTGGTACGTTGGAAGATTGCTTTAACCCAAGCCTTACTTCCTAAAATGATTGATAGTGGTTATGGCAGATTATTATATATAGAGAGTGTATCTACAAAGCAACCTGTAGAAAATCTCGTCTTGAGCAATGCCATGCGATTAGCGGTAACCGGATATGTAAAAACCCTTTCTCAAGAAATCGGAGGTTCAGGAGTAACTCTGAATATACTAGGCCCGGGATACCATGCGACACAACGTATGGAAAATCTTTTTGCGAAAAATAGCGAGTTAAAAGGTATTCCGGAAAAAGAAATTCGAAAAACTTTTTCTGATCAAACAGCTGTAAAGCAAATAGGAAAACCCGAAGATTTTGCCTCGTTGGCCGTTTGGTTGCTTTCTCCGCTTAGCAGTTACATTACAGGCCAGACCCTAACCGTAGATGGTGGTTTGGTAAAAGGCACTATGGGATAATATTTATACTGGCTCTCCTTTACTATGATGACATTGCTTTGTACAATGAGAAACACCATTGCTCAAGAACAGTAAGGTTGTCGTAGTTGAACCTGTTTATATTTGGCCCTCATCAAGTTGTTTTCTTGTTTTCGCTTTTTAGAGTTGTGTTCTGACTTATAAAATTAGGCTCGATGAGCGTCCACCCCGATAATATTTTTCGAAGGTTGATACCTATACGTTTTGCCTCGGGGTTGACCCATGTATAGCTTATAGCCTTACTATTTATTTCTACTTTGGCCATGGGCAAGTCATAAATGGCTAGTTTCATTATGGCTAGTTTTTTGGCAAAAATCAATTGGGTCAGTTCAACGGTATACTCCATATGGTCCAAATCGAGTTCTACCATGCCTCCTTGGTCGTGCAGTTCAAGATTACCTTGATGGTATGTCTCTTCTTCATTATCAGGAGATGGGCACTCTATCCATCCTGAAAATTTACGTATTCGCATAAATTTGTATGGAAACGGATTATCAAAGTATTCACTGTCTTTTGTATAAAGCATATCGCCATCGAGTCGAAACGGACTTAGCGATAGTTTAGAAACTTGCAGTTCAAGGATGTCGACAGCATCTACTGCATTTCTTCCTTCATGAATCGCAACTACTATAGTATCTTCATTTTTTTTTACGATTTTTAGAGAAAAATGGCGATGCTTTACTTCAACAGCTTCCCTGTGCATTTCTTCCTCAGTGCGTTCAAGCCAATATTGTTGAAAATTATCCCATTCCCCTATGATGTTCAAATACTCCATAAAAATAAGTTTTAAGTTTTGTACCAATCTACCAAATACATCTGCGCCTCTTCAGCTGATACATTGGGGTTGTTTTTCAACAAGAGTTGCCAAGCCTCTTGAAAATGCTGCCCATTTTGTTGGATCTCCGGTGGATTCTCCATCGGTTTTATATACTCTAAAATAATGCTATCCACTTCTTCCATAACAGTATTACGTGCTTTATAGTCTGTTAATCTTTCGGATACCCCTAAAATAAAACTGACCATTTTTTGGTTTCGTTCTTCGGCATCGCCTTTGATCACAAACGGTTGAACATGGTCTTTGAATTCAAATGCCAAAAGCTGGTCTACATATTTTGTGATAATGCTATTCTCCCATCTAAAAATCGTCGTAGGTACTTTTAATCGCTGAACATACCTTCCCCGTTCGTGTTGAAAAGCCAATCTGTAAGCGATATCATAGGTAGCACCGGCCTTAAGATAATCCATAGCCACCATTTGTAGCACAAAAAGGGGCATCTGGGGACGGTTCAAAGCATACTTTTTGGTCGTGAAACACCAAGGAAAGTATTGAAACATTTGTGAAACAATAGACCAAATTTGGGTAAGGTGACCGCCATCTAACCGGGGTGTTAAATCCGGAAAATAGTGTTCAATAATCTCATTCGCCGAAGCATCGTCAAAATGAGCTGCATTATCCAAAAAAATATGCGAAACCGAGTCGGGATATTCCAACCCATAACGCACTGCCAATTGTGCCCCAGTTGCCGAACCATAAATCGCAGGTTTTTCCAAACCTAGCTTTTTAAATGCTTCGTGAAAAAAATCGGTGTATGCGGATAATTCATAAGGTACTACGGCCAATGCATCAGATTTACCATAACCCGGCGTGTCAACACATAGTACCGTGTAATTTGAAGACAGTTGTTTGGCCAAGGGCAACATGGTTTCCCCACTACTGGGAGAAGGATGCAATAGTATCAAGGCCGGACCACTGCCCATCATATAAAAATGGAGCTTTTTGTTATTTACGGTTACATACCTGTCAATGTACATTGGTGCTGAAATTAAATATTAGTTAATATAGTTAATTATTTATAATATTAACTAATTTTGATTAACTTTAAAATCAATATTTGACACTTCCCATATTATGACCAATACACTGGTAACCCTAGAGAACAGACCGAGCGGTGCTGTGAAAGTAAGCGATTTTGGCCTAAAGACCGAAAAAGTTCGAGAATTAAAGAACGGTGAGTTTTTGGTAAATATCGAAGCGCTATCCATGGATCCTGCGATTAGAGGTTGGATGAATCCCGGTACAACCTACATCAAAGGAGTTGAACTGGGCACTGTGATGCGTAGTTTTTCAGCCGGAAAAGTAATAGATTCAAAAAACGATTCTTTTAAAGTAGGTGTTTACGTTGAAGGATTGTTAGGTGCCCAAACACATGCAATTACAGATGGTACCGGAATACGTATCATTAATGTTGAAAATAGCAAACTTACCCACCACTTGGGTGTTTTGGGCATGCCAGGAATGACCGCTTATTTTGGGCTGCTACGTCGTGGCGAACCCAAGCCTGGTGAAGTCATCTATGTTTCTGCGGCATCAGGTGTAGTAGGTTCCACCGTTGGCCAAATAGCGAAGATCAAAGGCTGTACCGTTATAGGATCTGCCGGGAGCGAGGCAAAATGCAAATACCTTATCGATGAGTGCGGTTTTGACCATGCCATTAACTATAAGACCGAAGATTTAGACGCTAAATTGAAGGAGTATGCGCCGGACGGGGTTCATATATTTTATGACAACGTTGGTGGCGACACCCTTAATACCGCACTGGCAAATTTGGCACAAGGAGCTAGGGTCGTTATCTGTGGTGCCATTTCACAGTACAATGACATGGGCAATATCCAAGGCCCCGCCAACTATATGAAAATAGTGACCGCAAGGGGTTACATGACAGGCATTATCGTATTCGACTTTATCAAAGAATGGCCTGCTGCGACCAAGGAAATTGCGGGATGGATTGCCGAAGGGAAAATACACGTAAAGGAAGATGTTGTTCATGGTCTGGAAAACTATACCGAGACCCTTATGATGCTTTTTACAGGTAAGAATTTTGGAAAGTTGATTTTAACAGTGTAGGGTTTTTAAGAATTAATTTTTAAAGGTATAAATGAGCACTACACAAAACATACCGGATACAGGCATTAGTGGTTTATACGAAGTAATGCTGGGCACGGATGATGCTACTTACGCAAAAAAATACTTTTCCGATTTTGGATTTCACGTTACCGATTCCGCATCAATTTCCGCTTCAGAGGCATTGAAAGTTTATGGCGTGGATTCAGAACTTACTTCTTATCGTTTGCAGAATGGAGAAATAGATAGTCACGGACTACTTCGTATTTTAGAATGGGAAAGACCACTTGGCAATGGTATAGGATATACACCCATTGAAACCATTGGTTCCCGTATTGCGGTCATGCGAACCCACGATATCTTTAGATTATACGATATTTATAAGACCGCTCGTGATATGGGCAAAAAGCAATGGTTTCCGACACCACCGGTAGCCGATGACCTTTATGGGCTGAATACCGGCGAGCGTGATTTTTTTAACCGCCCCGTCATTGTTCGTGAAAATGCGGTTTACGGCGCATTTTTCAATCATATATTTTATCAGCGTTATGGTTATATAATCCCGGGATATGGTACTATTGAAGATGCTACCAAACTAAAAACCAGTGAGTTTACGCATCATGATTTTATAATAAATGCGAAATCAATGCATCAAATGAGCTATCTGTGCACTGCGCTTGGCCTGCAGGCCGAAGATAAACCCGCGCTTGATGGTGACTGGTTAAAAGGCCCGCAACAGGTTTTTCAAATGGAACCTGGTTTTAGCCATACCTATCAGGGTTTTGTCTCACCAAACAATATCTGCGGAAAAATGAAATTTTTTATACCGAACGGTATAAGGCCTAACAAATCTGAACAACAGCGTATAGGTGAAAAGGGGATTACACTGCACTCTTTCTACAGCCCTAAACTAGAAATGGTGCATGAACTGGTTTCTGAACATGGTCTATATCATTCTGAAGTATTAAAAAATGAGTTCGGCGAAGAATCCTTTATTTTTTCAGATACTGCGGGTGTATGTTGGCAAATCATTGAAAAATTGGGTACTACGAAGAATATACCCGTAACTGAACTTGAATTTAAGCTGACCAACTGATATTCGGCGTATTATACTCAATAAAGATATTCATCGATTAATATACCTCTTTGACAAAATAGTTAATATTATTAACTATTTTCGTAATCAATAAAAGATATTGTATTGGAGTTGATTTCTAGATATAAAGCCTTAGCACTACAAACCGAATGTTTTGCAATAAATAAATGCAAAAATAAAGGTTCTGCCTATGAAACAATGCGAAAATCACTGGATACGGTTTTAGCTGAAACAAGGGGATCCAAGGGATTTATTGGACCAGATTTGAAATTGGTCGTTCTTCCCGAATATTTTTTGACAAGTTTTCCTTTTGGCGAAAATCTGGACGAATGGCGCCAAAAGGCATGTATCTCGACTAACGATGCCCTGTTTTTCCAAATGAAGGAATTTTGTGTACAACAGGCTATATTTTTATCGGGTAATTTTTACGAATTGGATGAAAATTTTCCTGATCTGTACTTTCAGAGCAGTTTTATTATAGATGATACGGGCGAATTGATATTGAAGTATCGTAGATTAAATTCAATGTTTGCGCCCACACCGCACGACGTGCTTGACGACTACATAAAAATTTATGGCAACGATTCCCTTTTCCCCGTAGCCGATACCAAATTGGGCAAACTGGCCTGCATCGCTTCAGAAGAAATTCTATATCCCGAAATTGCTCGTTGTTTAATGATGCGGGGAGCGGAAGTTTTTCTGCATTCCTCATCTGAGGCTGGGAGTCCGCAATTAACGCATAAAGAGGTAGCCAAGCGAGCTAGGGCCATTGAAAATATGTGCTACGTAGTGTCGGCAAACTCCGCAGGTATTTCCGGTATAGACTTTCCCTTTGCCGCTACTGATGGGCTTTCGAAAGTGGTTGGCTATGAAGGTCATGTTTTGTCCGAGGCTGGCACGGGCGG
Source organism: Costertonia aggregata (assembly GCF_013402795.1). GTDB lineage: Bacteria > Bacteroidota > Bacteroidia > Flavobacteriales > Flavobacteriaceae > Costertonia > Costertonia aggregata. Next base: position 1,458,857 of record NZ_CP058595.1, read on the forward strand.
GAGCATGGTCGCCAATAGTTATTTGGACATTGTGGCTTTACGTGATTATCGCTCCAAAGTATCAATGCAAAATTATAATGCAAGGCAGCGCTTTGAGCTTTACGCCCCTTCCTATGGCTCATATTCGCATTATCCCGCCAATAGCTTTAAGAATGAAAATCCGTCAAAAGAATTGTTCATAAAAACACAATTAAACGTTATCAAAAAAATACAGAACTGAAGGTAAGTGCCTTATCTTGTACATGCTTTTAATTCCTCACTTAATGAATATGAAAAATGATTGAAAAAAGTATTGAAGAATCAATAGTACTCAGCATTTTTGAATTGGCCAACCAATTAAAAAAAATTGGTGACGAGGTCTATCAAAAAGTAGGTCTGACCACACAGCAATGGCTTATTTTATTACACTTGGCCGATAATCCCAATCTCCCGTTCTTTAAAAGGGAAAAGCACAAGAAAGCGTTGATGGCCAGCGAATTGGCAGAATCGTTGAACGTATCTCGCGCAAACATCACCAACCTCATTAATGTGCTGTTGGACAAGAATCTCATACGCCAATACGAAGATGAGAACGATAGAAGAAAAAAACGCCTGCAACTTACCGAAAAAGGAGTAGAGCTGGTAAATAAAACACAACCCTCACGTTTGGCCGTAATCATGTTTTTGACCGAAGGCTTCAATACAGATGAAAAAGAAACTTTTCTTCGTTTTTTAGAAGCGTGTACCGACAAGATCATGAACGAAGAGGAAAAAATACTATCCTTTCATAAATTATTGGTAGACGCATAGCGCAACAATTTAGGTTTCACAAAAATACTCACGTATGTCTACGGTCACCGAATTTTCTGCAAAAAACAAGTCAAAGCTCGAGAAGCATTTCTCGCAATTTAAACCGAACATCATAGGCGAAAATTACCATTTTGAATCGGTTTATGGTAGACAAAAGCTGATTTATGCTGACTGGATCGCAAGTGGTCGCTTGTACGGCCCCATCGAAGATACCATGAGGACGGTAATTGGCCCTATGATTGCCAATACCCACTCTTTTTCGAGTGAAACGGGAAAGGTTTCCACTTATGCTTACAAACATGCCAGGAACATCATCAAAACACATGTAAACGCAGATGAAAATGATGTATTGGTAACGGCAGCGACAGGGATGACAGGCGTGCTATCAAGATTGCAAAGAATCATGGGGCTACGCTGGCCAGATACCGTAAAAAAGAAAATAAGGTTACCTAAAAGTGAACGCCCCGTGGTTTTTATTTCACATATGGAGCACCACTCCAATCATGTTCCTTGGATGGAGACCATCGCCGATGTAGTAATGGTGCCATGTGATAGCAACAATCTAATTTGCCCGGAAAAATTAAGGTCAGAAGTTGAAAAATATGCAGATAGACCTCAAAAAATCGGTGCTTTTACAGGATGTTCCAATGTTACCGGAATCATTTCCAGATACCATGAGCTGGCCAAAGTCATGCACCAAAATGGAGGTGTTTGTATTGTTGATTTTGCTGCATCAGCCCCCTATGTTGATATAAATATGCATCCGGAAGATTCGGAAGCTCATTTAGATGCTATTTTGTTCTCACCCCATAAATTTTTGGGAGGCCCTGGAACTTGCGGTGTTATGGTATTCAATAAACACCTATACAATACCAATTGTCCCGATGTTCCCGGAGGCGGTAACGTAAAATGGACGAACCCATGGGGCGAGTACGGCTACCATACAGATATTGAAACGAAAGAGGATGGCGGCACTCCAGGTTTTCTTCAAGTAATGCGAACCGCTTTGGCCATACGCTTAAAAGAAAAAATGGGAACGCAACATATAGAAAAACGGGAAGAGGAATTGTTGCAGTTGTGTTTTACCCGATTAAAAAAAATACCCGGTCTGTTTATTTTAGGGGATAACGACCAAAAACGCATCGGAGCAGTTTCATTTGGGTTAAAAGGGGTACACTATAATCTCATTGTTCGCCTGTTGAACGACCGTTTTGGGGTTCAAGTAAGGGGCGGTTGGTCCTGCGCCAGTACCTACGGCCATTATTTATTCAATATTGATACGAATACGTCCGAAAAAATAATCAAGGATATCGAAAACAAAAACCTGACGGAAAAACCAGGTTGGGTTCGTTTATCCCTTCATCCCATTACCACAAACGAAGAATTGCTTTTTATTTGTGATGCCATACAGCAAGTCGCCAAAAATATAGGGGCTTGGGGCAATGACTATACCTACAATCCTAAAACCAATGAATTTGACCACAAAAGCAGTAGTGACCAAAAAATCATTGATACTGTTGAAGAATGGTTTTCTTAACGAAACGATTCAATTTCTTTTGCGTTAGAGCTTAATTGCGGGTACACGTATTAAATTTATACTTTCTTTACGTTTAACGAGAACGACTGGACGTTATGCAAATAGATTAAACATGTATCTTCCGCATTTGTACCTTCTACCTCCAAACCCCAGATTTCTTAGATACTTTCGTTTTTAAAAAAACCCTGCCTATTTTTTTCGGAAAAAGTTTGGTTCTACGTACCTAATCAATAAAAAAAATTCCAGAACCGTTTCTTATCTTTTTGTCCTGCCTTGTTCGATTCTTTGATTTTGATCAAGTACATGGAGTAATTATCCTTTGTTTTTCCTTTGGCACTTTTCTGTATTTGATTTCTTATGGTTATTGGTTCTGCGTTTGTACGAAACCATATATTTATTTTTTCATTGTCCAAATTTTCTAAGATCCCATCTGAACACAACAGAAAAAAATCGTTCTCTACGATATCATCTATTTTGCAAGTAGCTATTCTAGTTTGGGTTTTCCCATTCACGGCTCTTGTGATAACATTCTTTTTAGGGTGGGTTTTGGCTTCCTCTTCGGAAATCTCACCCATTTCCAAAAGACTTTGTACGTGTGAGTGGTCTTTGGTTTGAAACAATATCCCACCATTTCTTATATGGTATATTCTACTATCCCCGACCCAACCCAATGTTGCACTATTCCCCTTTTTTGAAAAACAAATAATGGTAAGTGTACTGGCCATCTGCAAAGAATCCGGGTTATTGTTAGCGTAGTGCCTTAGTTGTTCCTCTACATACCTTAACCCTTTTTCCAATAGCTTATCATCCTCGACATTGTTACTCGCTTTTTTTAAATACACAGGAAAATGTTCGCATATCAGCTTCGAAGCCACCGCTCCTTTTGCTTGACCGCCTACACCATCGCATACTAAAAAGACCGTGTCATTTTTATTTGGAGAAACGGGGTATACCGCATCTTCGTTATTGGTACGTTCCCCCAATTCATTTAGATACTCTGGTTGAAACAGCTTCATTTTTGATAGGTTTCAAATGAACGTACCATTAACTCTTCGAGGTTTTTAAATCTTATGCTCAATCCGTTGGAAGAAATTGAGATGGGCGTACCGTACTTTCTAAGGTTTGCCTTCATTGCCTGTCGCTTTAGGGCACCTTTGACGTTGCCAAGGTATTTTTCTGGATTGTGTACATCTATCAACAAAAAACGTGTTCCCGACACACTTATTTTTCTGAATCCGACTATATCCACCCATTCTACAAGGCCTGCACTAACCCCACTGGAATTGTCCCATATTCCTTTTTCATCGATCTTGAGTCCAGGTTTTTTGTCAAATATTTTTTTGATGACAGCAATACAAATTCCTCCAAAAAAGACAGCTGCGACACCTCCAAATCCTATAATCCATATAGGGGAGAATTTTCTCGTCTGCATTTCTTCCGCATTCAAAAGCATAAAAACACCTAGCGCAACAAAAAGTAGGCATCCTAAAATAATAAAGCTCATTTTTGCTTTGCTAAGCGGGACTTCAATATTGTTTTTTTTCATTTTTTGATTAAGATTAAATTCATAAATGACCTTGTACCATGCTTTTGGCCCACTGTCTTGTTCGGACACCAAAATCATGAGCAGAGGTTTGGTTCAATAGTTCGGAAATAGTCACCGGTCGAAACATTGTACATCCGGCACAAATAGAAAGTTTAGCACGGGAACAATAGGAGTCTTCTATTATTTTTCTTTCTACGGTCGTAAGCACGATTTCATTTTTTTCTACAAAAGTCTCACATAAAACAATGGCCAGGTATTTTTCCCCTATACTGCCCTTGACCAGTTTTTGCCTTATCGTATCATACTTTGACTTTAATGCCAGTTTAGACATTTTCATTACCAACAACGAAGGCTTTCCCACAAAGGAACATGAAAACCCGACTACACCACCTTCGGTGTGCTGTGCCATAAGATTTGAAAAAGCGGTAAATGCGATAATCAAAAGTAAAGCTATACATTTTTTCATTCAATACTCTTAATCCAATGATATACTATTGATCAAGATATTACCACCGTAGCGTCCCGTTCATCGTTAAAATTGCTCCGGTTTCAACATTCTGCACTGTTGTATTCATAAATACAGCTTCTCGTAAATCTTTATTTATACTTATGGTATTGCAATCTGTAAATGTACCAAAAGTTGAATCACAACCGTATTGCCGTTGTACGCCGTTGGTCACAATGGTCATGGATACTACTTGTTCGCCGGCAACAATGATAAAACCATTTTCTGTATCTGGAGCATCTATAATTGATTCTACATAACCAGGATCACCGGGAGATAGCGTTGGCGATTCTTCTACTATTGTAGCTCCCTGGTGTACTACGATGATTGAATCTTCCAACCCCGTAAGGTCTACCCTACCATAATCTATGTCTCCAACTTGCAATTCGTTTCCAATAGCCGCAGTATCCTCCCCTGACATCCTTATAGTTCCGGTGGCATTATTTTCATTTTGTGGTTCATTGTTTGATTCTGATGAGCAATTGGTCATAAATATCGCAGTAATCAGAAAAAGTGATAGCATTCGTAATGTTTTCATTGTCGTATGTTTTTATATTATTTTTTAAAATCAAGGGTTATGGATTTCTCACTTATTTGCTCAATATTGAAGTTCTTTCGTGTTCCCTGATGCACTTTCTGCCAAATAGCGTCAGCAGTTGCCTTGCTTTGTATTTTAATCATTATTTGACCATTGGAGTACGTTTTAATCAGTTCTTTAGCTACTTTGGATTTTGAGATTTCATTGTAAAGCTGGTTTACACTTGGGTTATCATAGGAGATCGATGTTATTGTGATTATTACGATATTTGATGAAGCCTTTTTTTTATTCTTTTTCGGGAAGAAAATATCACCAACCTTTTTCGCAGTCTCTTTCGCACCCTCTATTGTACTATCAATACTAGCAACAGTGCTGTCTATTTCAGTATTGGCTTCTTCAACGGTTTGTTCTACTTTTTCTACGCTATTTGCGGTTCTTCTTTTTTCTTTATTGTCCTGTGAAAAAATAAAACTAGCTACAACAAGAAATAGTGGTACGAGAATCTTTGTTTTTGATTTCATTTTAAAAGTATTTGGTTACACATTCATTCGTGTATACCCCATATTTTAAAATGTCATCTTTTTAAGTATGTTTTTTGAGTTTTTTTTGAGAATAGGAATACTGACTAAAATCAATTGCCCCGTGGCAAATTTTGGTATCCGAATGAATTCACGGTACGATTGTTTTTGAAACAAAACGCTCGAACTGATACTTGGAAAGTTTTTAGGAATTCAAAATGCGTTTCTATGTTAAACCGTAATTTCAACCCTCTTTAATGGACTTTAAAGTGTATTTGGTATAGGCCATTTTATCAAAAACCATAGATTGTCCCGTGGCCAACCACCTTTTGTATATCCAACGTACCGTTCATGTATACATAAAGCTCGTTATCCTTCGTTTTTTTGGTAAAGACCATAATTCTTTATTTTTTTGTTCCGGTTACCTTAAAATCGTCAAAATAAGTGGTCACACTCCCTTTTGGGTTGGAATTTATCATACCCATATAGTTGCCACCTGTAGGGTTTATTAATTGATTTATAATTTCCATTTTACCATTTAGATAACAAGAAACATAATTACCGTTTTTAAGAACTTTTATACTATTTGTCTGATTGTTCGTTAAAACTGAAACTTGTTTAATTTTACTCCATTTACCTTTTAAATTTTTATAGAGTATCAATGTATTGTTCCCTACAACTGCAATATGATAATCGGTATTGTTCGAATCAAATACCAAACCAACTGTACCTATCTTGGAGCCTCTGGTAACCTTAACACCAACCGTATACGTTTCGGTTGTATTTAAATTAAAAAAAGCAGTTTTATTGTGGCTAACATCCTTATTTTTTACACTGAGCTTATATTTTCCAAACTCGTAGGACCAAGTTGAGTTCGTGTTGGAAAATTCGGGAAACTTTGTTGAACCAAAGGCAAAATTTTCGAGATAGTTAAACTCTTTGGCCCTTTCGGCTTTCATTTTTTTTAAGTCTGCGACTATTTTTTCTTGTGTCGTAAGCTTGGCCCCGGCACTGACCAAAAGCTTCTCTATTTCCACGTTTTCCTGATCTCGGGCCTGTTGCAACAAGCTTTTGTCTTCATGTACAAAGTCTACGTTTTCCAATCTAGTGCTGCCTGTAGGGTGCAACAATATTTCCAAAAGTGCGGCATCTTCTTTTTCAATGGCGCTTGCTAGATTCGTATCTTCAATATACGTAACCAAGCCATTGCTGTTGACAAACAGCTTGAGCATGCGTTTAAAAGTGTCCGCATTTTCGTCAGTATACCTAACAAGCATGTTTTTTACAAAGTTCTTGAGTTTAGAAGGTGATACTTTGCTGGGCTTTCCAAAATCAAAAGCTTTTTTGAATTGGTCATAATCTATATTTTCAACTCCTCTGTTAAAGTTATATGCGTTTTTAGAATTCTCCCATTTTGAGTAAAACGTAATTCCCAAAGCCAATATGAGGGTTACTACTATAGGCCAATATGTTTTTTTGTGTCGAGTTGTTTTAAAAGCATCAAAAAGCAGTACTGAAAAGCCTAAAAACAATGAAATAAACCATAAATAATATCCTATTTTCAGCTCCTGCATATATGAACTGATCAAGGGTATCTTATATCCGTTGCCATAATCTACCGTAAGCCACCATATTGATGCAATACCTACACTGCTCACAAACAAAACCAATAAAACCCAAAGGTTTTTTTCGTGTTTTTGAAAAACGAAAAACAATAGCGCAGTTATAAAAAATATATTGGGGAGCAATGTGAAAACCGTTAGGCTGTCACTTATCAAAAAAATGGTAGAAATCCCTGTGGTATTGCCATAAATATTGAGTAGGTAAGAAATCAAATAGCCCAAAACTGAGGTGCTCAAAAGAAAACCGGTCAAGCCCATTGTAACTGTATTTTTTCGTACGCTTCCCATCTCTTTCAGCAAAAGCCAAACAGATAACGTAACCTGAAATAGTACTACAAAACCTATACTTAAAATAGAAGTGGTTTTTTGGTTGCCCTCGAAAAAAGCCCTACCCATGTGTATTACGAAAATGATATTGTAATACATCATTAAGCCACTTACAAGCAATTTGGGCACAATGAATCCCCTACCAGGTTTTAAATAAAAAAAACAAAAAAGAATGATGGTAAGCGGATACAGTAGAAAAACATAATGTGTGTTTTCTCCGAAAAACCAATAATACCCAAACCATAAGATATTGACCACCCCAAAAATGGCCAATATTGTTTTTTGGATTTTGGTGGGGGAAGATGATATTTCTTCTTTTACCCCTTCGTCATTGCTGTTAAAATTCCCAATATGAACGGTACCCTCCTCGTCTGGTATGATTACCGTCCTGTCCAAATCTTCGTTATCTTCTCCAATCAATCCGAGCATTTGGCCAGCATTGGAGACCCTGTCCCCTGCATTTTTTTGGAAGCATTTTTTTAACAGTTTATGATATTGCGCTGGGACCTTGGTTAGGTCTATTTCCCCTTCGGTAATGGCTTCGTGTACCAATTCAATATCCTGTATACCATTAGCAAAAGGAAGATTACCGGTAAATATTTTATAGATGATTACCCCAACGGCCCAAAGGTCGGTTCTTGAACTTATGCTGCCATCCAATCCAAACCTTTTTTGGTATATCTGCTCTGGGGCCATGTAATGTGGAGTGCCTATCAGTTCAGTGAGTGGTTTGGTAAGATTTTCAGGTGAAAGGGTATCCTTACTGATTCCAAAATCTGTGATCTTAGCCGAATATGTTCCTCGCTTATTTTTATTTACCAAGATGTTGCCGGGCTTTAAATCCCTATGTATAATGCCTTCATCGTGTAGATGGCCAACACCTTTGATAATATCACTTACCAACTTATTTAACGTTGATGGCTGGGGATTTGTTCTTAGAAACTCGGTTAAGGTGCCTTGGTTGGCATACTCCATGATAATTACAGGATGGCTTCCTTCACGGCCCATCGCATCGGTATGTTTGATATAGTTTAGGCCATAATATGTGATAATGTTGGTGTGCGAGACCGCTTGTATATTCTGAAATTCTTGTTCTAAACTGTATTTTGATTTTCCGGTACTACCAGTAGTACTACCTTTTACAGCAGTTTTATAAATTTTTAAGGCTACATCTCTATTGGAGTATACATCTTTTGCCTTGAATACTTCGGCAAAAGTACCTTCGCCCAATTTATCCTTTTCAGGATTCCATTCGTATTGGTTTAGCTTCATTGGTGGTTATTTTAATTGGGAAACATCTGCCTTTAAATCCAGTACCGTTTTGATTTTTTCGATTTACTATATATTTTCCCGTATATACCCAAAAAATAAAAATATCATCTTTTTTAAGGTTTATTACTCTTTTATCCTTTCGATGGGCGCATTACAATTTCTAAAAATTCCTGCATGATGAAACCGCATGGGAATCGTATTTTCCCCTTTTGTATTTACATATCCCCATGTACCATCTAATTTTACCGCGGCCAATTCGTATGAAAACCTTTTTGCCGCTTCATACTTTAACGGGACTACTACATCTCCTGCTTTATTGATAAAGCCTCCATATGCATCTATAACATAGGCCAGATTGTCCCGAAAACCATGGGTCCAATAATATTTAAATGGGATAACCTCATTGCCATTTCTATCTATAAAACCATATTTGCGCTCAAATTGTACGGCAGCCAAACCATCGGAAAATATTTGGGGTGAGTTATTTATATCCCAAAATAGTTCTTTGTTGTACTTATAAGGTGTTATCTGTTCTCCTTTTTTATTTACGAAGCCCCATGCTTCATTTTCTGCGACCGCGGCCAAACCTTCGGAGAATATGTTGGCATTTTTATATTTAAATGGAATTATGTCTTCGCCCTCCTTATTTATGAAACCATATTTATTATTCAATTCAACTCTCGCCAAACCTTCTGAAAATTCCGAGGCATCGTCATATATTAAAGAAATTATTTCTTTACCTGTTTTATCAATGTATCCCCATTTTCCCTCTAGTTCAACTTCTGCCATACCTTCTAAAAAAGCATAGGTCTTGGTATATATAGGTTTTACTACCTGCTCGCCAAAAGTATTTATGTAGCCCCATCTGCCGTTTACTTTAAAAGCTGCCATTCCTTCTGAAAAAACATCAATCTCGTCATATTCATCAACATCTAGCTTAGTACCGTCAGTAGCTATCATATATGAGTTTTTCCCCAATACCATTTTGACAAAACCATCTTCATAGAAATTATGGGATTTGCGTTTGTCATAGATTGGCGGAATTACAAATTCCCCTGTTTCATGTATAAAACCGCACTTTTCCCCAATTACCACTTTTGCCCTGCCCTCAGAAAAACCATGGGCATAATCAAATTGCAGCGGTATTTCAAAATCCCCATTTTCATTGATGAACCCCCATGTTTTATCTAGGCAAACCGGAGCGAGGATTTTATCGTTCTTATATGCCTTCATTCATTTTACTTTGTAGACCACTGCTTTTATAGGCTCCCGCTCAATAAAAAGGCGCGCCAATTTGTTCGTCGTGATATCCGCTAAGACCAAAGGTGTTGGTTCTTTTGCTTTTACATCCAACGCATAAATCTGATTTTTTTGAACCAAAAAATAATGATGTTGTCCAGATTCCTCTATTCTATATACCTTAGTGTTTTCTTTGTTCAGGTCAGCATTAATGATGAGCTCTAGACTCTCCGCGGTATTATTGAAAAAATACGTTTTATCCTTTGCTGAACCTTGTTTGAATCTTACTATCAGTTCCGATAGCACATACGATGCATTTTCAATAGTCGCTATGGTTACAAGAAGTTCTTCTTGTGTTGGCACTAATTTTGGGGATTTGCCAAATAATGCACCGAAGCCATTATTGCCTTGTTCTTTATCGGCTTTTCTCAATCGCATTCTGCGCTCTGTTCGTTCTATAGCATAATAATTGTTTTTAAGGCTTAAAAGGTAGTTGGAATCTTTGTTTTTTTGAATTCTTAAAGACAATAAGTCCAACCTTCCCATTAGCGGGTCACCGAACAATTTAAAAGTACCTTCATTAAAAGTGTAAGATAGGGTTTTGGAATAGCTATACCTTCTAATTGATGTAGACGGAAGTGTCTCAAAACCTCCAAGTGCCAATTGAACGTCGTCTACGGTGTTCGGTAATTGTACATCATCTTTTTTACGGTCAATCAGCGTATCATTACCCACTTTATCAATTATCGGTTTATCTTTTTTTTGCTCTTCTACCAGTTTTTCTTCATTCAAATCAAATATGGAATCAGACTTTTGGATTGTTGTAGAATCAGTATCTACAATATTGGGGTCAGGGTTTGATGTTGTGGGTTGTACATTGTTGAAAAATAAAATTGCGGCCCCTATGACCAAACTGGCTGCAACGGCCGAAGCATATATGAACAATCTACGGTATTTTCCCCTAGGTTCATTGTCGATTATATTTTTTTGGTCTTTCTTGTACTCTTCAAAATAACCTTCCAAACGTTTCTTTAGGTCCGCCTCGCCTTTCTGTGCTATTCCTTCATATACTTTTTTATAGACCGCCACTTCATTGGCGAAATCAGTATCATTGAGCAATAACTTTTCAACCGTTTCTTTTTCAGATGGGTTTAAAGTGCCGTTAAGGTATTTGTCTATCAGTTCTATATGTTTCAGATTCTCCCGCATATGTTATTCCAGAGCTATTATGTCATCATAAGAAATATGGCCCCTTAATTTTTTTAGACATCTTAATTTTTGTTGGCTTGCGGAACGTGCACCTGAATAATTGAATTTTTTGGCGATTTCCTCCATTTTCGTACCTAAAAAAATAGCCGATTCCAAAAGGGATTTGCAAGGCTCTCCCAGTTTTTCCAAAGCGTTTTCAACATATTTTTGTAATGCGATAGGGTTTTGCCTTTCACCATCCTCATCTGCCCGATTAGGAGAAAAAGACATGTCGCTGGGCACTTCATGCCTCTTTCTCCTATTGAGCTGATTGAGCCATAACCTTCTGGACACCTCGTACAGGTAAGAACTAATCTTGCCCCTTAGCTCAAAATCTCCGGACATGACTTTCTTGTAGAATACGATTACGGCTTCTTGAAAAATATCCAGCGCATCATCTTCATTACCACTATTTTTTGAAACCAGGCTCTTTATCATACCCAAATGTTGGTATAAATGTTTTAGACAGGCTTCGTTACCTTTTTTAAGTTGATGGATAATTTCTTGGTCGGTCATTAAGGCCCTTTATTAAGGGTTTTTTACATGGTTAAGCTCAATGTGTCCTTTATGGGCACATTAAATTGATAACCATTGATTTTAATATCTGCGTTCCCTAAGATATTAAAATTAACTTTTTTTTGGGTCAGCCAAGAAAGTTTGGCATTTTTTAAAATCCCCAGATTGTTCAAACTGGCATTTATGGGAATGTTCACGGTCTCTAGGGCCTTTTGAACAAGAGGTTCGGCTAGAGTCCATTCGGCAACAGCATCATTCCCCTTATCCATATAGAATTGTAGCTTTATATTTTCAATGGTATACTCCAGAGGCAAATTATTTTTGGCCAAAACCTGCAGGTTCAATTCTGTTTTACTAAAGGTAGGCAGCTTGCTAGCTGCGACCGATCGGATTTTAAAATTATTGGTCTTCGAAATATTCTTTCTTATTTCGCCATGGATAATGGCTTTGGTATTGAGTTGAATTTCATCATCCATATCTATGGTGAACGAATTTAAGAGAAAACTTACCTTACCATCACCTTTGATATTGAAAATAGAAGCTTCAGAGGCCAAAAGCTCAGGATAATACAAGTGCAGTTTTTTTAAGGATATTTCGCAGCGCACCGGCACTTTAACGGTATCGTTTGCCGCTAGGCTTAATTGTTTGTCCAAAATACCTTGACCCACAAGTGATTCTTTATAAAAAATATCCATACCGGATTGCTTTAATTTACTTTTTACATCATTGGGATTGTAGACCACATAATTCATATGCACCATGAGCAAACTATCCTTTAATCCGGCCACAACCACGTTATCAACTCTGACAAACTCTGGTTTTTGACTACAGGAAACAAGCAAAAAGGAGAAAATAAGAATGCAAACAAACTTTTTCATAGTATGATTTTTAGATACTGTCCTTTTTCTTTAAGGCATAATATATCAACATGTAGAACAGACTGTTCAAAATTAAAATGGCGATAATGTTTTGGTCAAACCCATTAAATACACCCCCAATCAACGTTCCCTCATTGGTCAAGTTTTTGTCATAAAGATTCAATACATCCATTGCCGAAGCCGAAAATTCTTGCACTTGACCAAAAATGACGCCCTTTGAATCCGGTGATGCTTCATCTTGTAATCTGGAAAACCCTTCCGTTCCCCATCTCCCCAAAGTAAAAAAGCTAAGTACCTCTACCAAGGTGGTGTTTATTTTTGTCATGACTCCGGCCAGCATAATCTGTGGCATCAATATAATTGGAACCACCGTCATTACCTTCTCTGTAGTGTTCAATGAAGATGAAAGCCATAATCCTATCAAGGAACCAGAGAAAGAAAGAAAAAACATTAACGCTGTGCTTCCCCAAAAAGACCTAAGGTACACCTCATCAAAACCCGTATACGTATTGTATTTAAAATTTAAATAAACGATGGTTACAAAAAGGAGGGACTGCACAAAGGCTATTAGAGAAAGTACGGCCCATTTGGATAAGATATATATGTTAATGTTCAAATTGAACATTCTTTCCCTACGATATACGGAAAGTTCCCCTACAATCTCCTTTGCTGAATTACTGACCCCAAACCATATTGCGGATATGGTCATCAAAAAAAGTACACCTACCCTGAACTGGTTGAAAACCAAACATACCAAACCGCCAATAATCAATGGTTGGGCCAACAAAAGAAACAAGTTCTCCCTATCGTTCAGTTTAATATTCAAATATCTCGAGATCAACCAAAATAACTGGAGCCATAAAGAATCGGGTTTCTCTCTTTTTATCTCGGCATCTGCGCGGTTCTGATACCCCAAAGCATTTGGTTTTATATATTTATTCTTTACCTTATCTATATGGCTCATTTCACTGTAGACCTCAACAATTGTATCAACCTCAAAAGAAGAAACCAGCCCGTTCGCAAGACCTTTATATACCAAATGCCCTTGTACCCCTAAAAAAATGACCTGATCCACATAATTTAAATCTTCCGGTTTATGGGTAACCATAATAATGGTAGTCCTGTTCGAGGTTAATTTTTTAATACTCGTTAAAAAACTTTCAATGGTTTCGGGGTCAAGGGGAGATGTTGGCTCATCCAAGAACAAAATTGTCGGCTCCGTTAGTAACTCAACTGCAATGGATATTCTTTTGCGCTGCCCACCAGATAAGTTTCCAACTTTAATCGATTTAATGCCTTTCTCTTTATCCTGATCTAGGTTCAAATCGGCGATAACCTTATTGATCCTGTTATCTATTTCCTCGTTGGAGGTATCGTCTGGCAGTCTTAGCTTGGCCGCATAAAACAGCGTTTTATAAACCGTAAGCTCTTTATGGATGATGTCGTCTTGGGGTACATATCCAATCTTTTTTTTTATAAGGTTAAAGTTTTCCCGAAGTGACAAACCATGTATAAAAACCTCACCGGCCGTAGCTGGGTTATCCCCGTTCAAACATTTTAACAAAGTAGACTTTCCGCAACCTGAAGGTCCCATAAGTGCCACAAAGCTGGAATGCGGAATCTCCAGTGATAAACTTTGAAGCCCTATTTTATGGTTTGGGTATATTTTTTGAATGGCAACAGCGTTTATCGCATTTGATTCTTCTCGAAGATCTTTTGCACCTTCACGAAGACCAATGGCGTAAAACGAAATCGTTACCACGTCACTATCACGTAATTTGGTCTTGGTTTTGATTTTGTTCCCATTTACATAAGTATGGTTAACAGAGCCAAGGTCTTCAATCCAAAAAATGTTGTTTTCATAGCTGATTCTGGCATGCGCCCTAGAAACGGTCGGATCATTGAAAACTATATCGTTGTTAGGTAATCTACCTATTTGGAGTTCTTTTTTCTGTTTTATCGTTTCCTTAAATTTGGATATTTCACCATGACCGGAAAATGATTTGGATATCGTGCCTTTTTCAGAAGATGCTTTCTTTGATTGAAGCCTTAGCTCACTGGACCCTATTTTTATGATGTCTTTTTCAGATATTTGAATGGGTTTACCTGAGGGCACTCTCTCTCCGTTTATGAAAATTCCGTTTGAACTTTCTAAATCTAGAATAAATACTTTTTCCTCAACAGCTTCAATAATACCATGCTGTCGAGATACTTTTTGATCATTTATCTCAATGTTGGCACCATAACCGATCCTGCCGATGGTTATCTTTTCCCCAATCTCAAAAACGAATGGTTCTCCATCTATTCTTATGACCTGTTTTTTCATCAAAATCAGTTCTTTATGTACCGCTCAATACAGTTTTTACGATGCTCGGAAAAAGGATGTGTCCTGGTCAATTTTTCTAAAAGATCTTGTTTCTCGTACTTTTCCAATTTTTTAAAAAAGTCTGCAAATCTGTTCACATCATAACCTGCCTTTTTGGCCATTTCAAATCCGAAGCTATCGGATTCATACTCATCAATTTGATCAAAGGGGGCAGATAGGGTACCATTTATTTTTTGGGCAATCTCATTAAACCCTTGCATTTTTGTCATATTCATAAGATTTGTAGATAGCGTAAGCTTCGTTATCTTACGTTGGGTATGCAATTTATCTTCGTGGGCGATCTCATGGCCTATGATAAAAGCCAGCTCGTCATAACTATCCACGAAATTGATCAATCCTTTTGTTATATATAAATACCCTCCCAATGTAGCGAAAGCATTTATATCTTCTGAATCTAAAATATTAAGTTGGTAAGATACATTTTTGCGATCGGCATACTTTACGAGGTTTTTTAGAATTTCCTGTGCTTTTGGGTAGGCTCCGTTCTTGTTATCTATTTTACCTGACAAAAGATATTTCTTGTACGTTTGGCGACCTACTTTTGTGCGGGCTTCCGGGGTAACGTACAACATAAAATCCAACCAATTGTTTTCCAATTGCTTTGTGATGTATGCCGGACCATCAAGGGCATGGCCACAATCTTTCAAAACGACCGCATTGTTTATTTTGGATTGATATTCGCCAAATACCTCTTGCAATGTGTCTTCGGGCAGCCCTTGTGCCCTAGCCGACAGGGTTGTGAAAGCCAAAACAAAAGATGCTATTAAAATTCGTTCCATTCTTTTATGAACTTATTTGTTTATCATAGATGACCAAATTTAAACAATGTCATCTTTTAAGTGGGCCTGGGCCATGTGTTATTGCCTGTTTATTCTTTCTATCCATAACTTTATGAGCTTTGTTTCCTCAATATTTGGTCTTCTATTGCTTTTCCCAAGAGATTGTACCAATGTACAGGATTTTGGGTTTACCTCAATGGTAATCACTCCAACACCATTTTTTTTCAAGGAAAAAATTGCTGATGTCCCCGAAACACATCGGCCGCTATACGAACTCACACAGTGCTTCATATACGTTCCTTCATCAAATAGCTGTTTCCCGTTCGTCAATTCAAAAAAGTCCCAAACATCATTTTTTTCATCGGTAAAAGACCAATCCCATCCCTGGCCTTTCCATTCATATCCTACCCAAGAAGGCATGCTCAATTGGGCGGCATATTCCCTACTTGATTCAAGAACATTGTTGACCCTTCGCCCTTTCCAGCCAAAATCACCTTGGTCTTGGTTACGTTTACTCTCAGTATATCTGTGCACGGCCCAGTCAATAATAAGACTGCTTTCTTCATCACTTATAGCTTCCCTATTTCTAATCAACCAAAGAACAGTGTTCTTCCAAAAAGTACTATACGAAGTATCACAGCTGTGTTCGGTGGGATCAATGACCAAGATACGGCCGTACATTACGCGCATAAAATCTAATTGATTACCTCCCAATCTATGTATTTCTGCATAAAGGCACGATTCCATAGGGTAAATGGTGTTGGGCGCATGCAATAGGAAGTGTTGGAATTTACCGGAAACTTTCCACCCGAAAAGTTTCGATGCCTTTTTAAGGCTTCCGCCTTGGCCAATGATAATATACCAACATATCCATTTAAAGGGGATGTATTTTCGTCTGTGCCCCTCACTTAAAGTCCACTGTTGCTTTAGCATTTCTGGCACGTCGTATAAGGTGAACAAGTGGTCTAAGATAGGCTTTCCACTATCTTTGATCCATGTTTGTGGACTTCTTAACCAAAAAGGTGAAAGCAAACAGGCCCATTTGGCCACGAACTCACCGTGTTTGGGACCAACTGCATTTTTTATGACCTCAATATTCGATAAATCCCCAATGGCGGTCTGAAGCCTTTCTACATTCAAATCCATATTTTGCCCTAAATTGTTCAAATTTCTAAAATGCTTTTCTAACCTTTCTTCGATGTGATTTCCAGGTATAGGAGAGCCTTTTAGTTCTTGCAAACCCATTTTATACGGTGGTGTCAACTTTTCCCCAATATTAATATTTTGGACAGTCTTATCGTCATTAATGATTTTTTCGTACAACCTTTGATAATTGTACTCGCAAATATCTTCGTCTGTTGCCATGCCTATATAACTGTAATAGCAGTCCTCGCAACAATGCACTCCGGAAATATATTGATTGATATCTGCCAATGGATCCCTTAAAAAGTTCCAATAATAATCGTAATCATGGCCATATTTGTTTTTATGATAATCCCCAAGACTATCATCCAATGAAACTTTTGAGTTCTTTAGCTTATAAAATTTTTGCCATCGCCAATTATGAGGTTTTTTGTAAAATTTTCTTCCCATACGAGTCTAATCTTATCTTTTCATAAAAATAGTTCAGAAGTATATAACCAAATCTGTCAAAGGTCATCATTAAGGAAAAGTGGTTTTCATTAACTCTTTTAAATTAAGTGTATAAAATACACTTAATTTAAAAGAGTTATCTTTATATCGTTTTGAAATGACATTTAAAATCAAAAAGATAGTTAGATGAGTAAGACAATAAACCGACTAGCCGCTGATAATATCAGAGCATTAGCCGTAGCAATGGTAGAAAAAGCAAATTCGGGTCATCCTGGAGGACCGATGGGTGGTGCGGATTACATGCACATTCTGTATTCTGAGTTTTTGAACTACGACCCTGCCGATATGACTTGGCCGTTTCGAGATCGGTTTTTTATGGATGCCGGTCACCTATCTTCGCTGTTATATGCGCAGTACTATCTCCTCGGTAATTACCAAAAAAAAGACTTAGAAAGTTTTAGACAGTGGGGTTCGGTTACTCCCGGCCATCCAGAGGTGGATGTAGCCAGAGGCATTGAAAACACTTCTGGCCCATTAGGGCAAGGACATACCATGGGTGTTGGTGCCGCCATTGCCGCAAAATTTCTTCAAGCCCGTTTCGGAAATTGGATGGACCATAAAATATATGGTTTCATTTCAGACGGTGGTGTTCAGGAAGAAATTTCCCAAGGTGCAGGCAGGATAGCCGGTCATTTGGGTTTGAACAACTTTATCATGTTCTACGACTCCAATGATGTACAATTGTCTTCTAAAACAGACGAGGTAACCTCAGAGGATACGGCTAAAAAATATGAAGCCTGGGGATGGAAAGTAATTTCAATTGACGGGCACGACCACGACCAAATCAGAAAGGCGTTAACCGATGCCAATGCAGAAACCGATAAGCCTACCTTGATTATTGGCCAAACTATTATGGGCAAAGGCTGTGTATCCGCCGATGGTACAAAGTATGAAGGGTACACTGAACTTCATGGTAAACCAATCGGGGATACAGGTGCCGATTACGTGAAAACAATTCAGAACCTTGGAGCAGACATGTCCTCGCCCTTTGAAATATACGACGAGGTATCCATTTTTTATAAGGATATGCTCAAACGTAAACAGCGAACTGCAGTAGCTAAGAAAGAAAAAATACAGACATGGAGAAACAATAATGTAGATTTGGCTACAAAATTGGATGATTTCTTTTCGGGCAAACTAACCGCGTTAGACTTTAGTGATATTGACCATAAAGAAGGATTGGCTACCCGTGATGCCTCTTCCGAAGTTTTAGTCTATTTAGCCGAAAATGTGGAGAATATGATTGTATCCTCGGCAGATTTATCCAACAGCGATAAAACCGATGGATTTTTGAATAAAACCACTGTACTTAAAAAGGCTAATTTTTCAGGTGCTTTTCTTCAAGCGGGCGTAGCTGAACTGACCATGGCGACCATCGCCAATGGTATTGCGTTGCACGGGGGGGTCATTCCGGTAGTAGCCACATTCTTTGTGTTCTCGGATTACATGAAACCTGCGATACGCTTGAGCTGTATTCAAGAACTTCCCGTAAAGTTTGTTTGGACACATGATGCTTTTCGGGTCGGGGAGGATGGTCCTACGCATCAACCTGTAGAACAGGAGGCCCAGATTCGTCTATTGGAAAAATTAAGGAACCACAACAATGAACAGAGTTTTGTGGCTTTGCGTCCGGCAGATTCCCAAGAGACCAATGTTGCTTGGAAAATGGCGATGGAAAATTCAAAAACACCTACAGGACTCATTTTTTCAAGACAAGGAATAAAAGATATTCCTGCACAGTCAGGTAATAGATATCAAGAGGCATTACATGCAGAAAAAGGTGGCTATTTAGTGCAAGAAGTTGCTAATCCAGATGTCGTTTTAATTGCAAATGGTTCTGAAGTTGCCACGTTGATTGAAGCGGCTTCGTTATTAGAAAGCAAGAGAGGATTAAAAGTAAACGTCGCTTCTATTCCCTCTGAAGGACTGTTTAGAAAGCAGTCGGCAGCTTACCAACAAACTATAATTCCAAAAGACAAACCAATTTTTGGACTAACAGCTGGGCTACCAGTAAACCTAGAAGGTTTGGCTGGGCCAAATGGGAAAGTATTTGGCTTGGAACATTTTGGATACTCGGCTCCGGCACAAGTACTGGACGAAAAATTTGGATTCACTAGTGAGCAAGTGTTCAATCAAATCGTAGATTTTCTAAAATAAACAATTAAAAAAACAACGAATGAAATTTTTCATAGATACAGCAAATTTAGCAGATATACAGGAAGCTCAGGATATGGGTGTTTTAGACGGAGTAACCACCAATCCGTCACTAATGGCTAAAGAAGGAATTACCGGAACCGCGAACATTTTAGCGCATTATAAGAAAATCTGTAATGTAGTTCCCGGCCATATTAGTGCCGAGGTTATTGCTACGGATTACAAAGGGATAATAGAAGAGGGTGAAAAACTGGCTGCGTTACATCCGCAAATCGTAGTAAAACTACCCATGATTGCCGATGGTGTAAAAGCTTGTAAATATTTTTCCGACAAAGGAGTGAAGACGAATGTCACCTTGGTTTTCTCTGCCGGTCAGGCACTGCTTGCCGCCAAAGCGGGTGCAACCTATGTTTCACCATTTATTGGCCGTCTTGACGATATCTCAACCAATGGTCTAGGGCTTATTTCAGAAATTAGACTAATCTATGATAATTACGGATTTGAAACGGAAATTCTGGCAGCTTCGGTACGCCACGTCATGCATGTCATCGATTGTGCTAAACTTGGTTCGGATGTCATGACAGGACCTCTATCAGCTATAAAAGGACTTCTAAAGCACCCATTGACCGATTCGGGTTTGGCAAAATTTCTAGAAGATTACAAGAACGGAAACGATTGATTTCATGTAAATCTTAAAAATGAAAAGACTTTTTGAAGTATATTACTCAGTTCAAAATTAGCACCCTTTTCATTTGACTCAATGTATGATTAAACATATCAGATTCGAATAAATCCAATAATACGTTAACAATTTTATTTACCTCAGCTAATATACCGACTTGGATATAGATAGAATTAGAAAGTAATGCTTTTATTACCAACGTTTTGTATGTAAATAGCCCATCAGGTGAAGGGATTGAATCAGGCTTTTGAAGATGTTGATAGGAACAAAAATGTGATGGTCAAAAGCTTGGATTCGATACAAAATAACCTCTAAGCTAAAAATAACCTAGAGGTTGGTAAAAAAGACCCAAAGTTCTGAATCTTGGTCATTCCTTAAATTCCTGTAAAGCCGGTAACTCCTTAAAAGATTTTCGCGAACCTGTATCACGAAAAAAAAGCGCATGATTATCGTAGTTGGAACCGTTTAATCCGTTAAGAGCATCTATTCCATCAAAAGCAACAAACTCACCGCCCCAATAGCCAAAACCTAGAGTATTATCAATCTCAGAAAGTGTTTGCCTGAAACCTCTAAGGAAAGCCGCCTGACCCTCTCTGGTGGCACTAAATTCGCTTAATAGGCTTGCATTGGCAGCAGGATAAATATTATTTGTTTGATCATCGTTATCTTCTGTAAAAGGGTAAGCAACCTCGGCAATTAAAAGTTCTAATTTTTGAGGTATTTGCTGATCATAGGGCTGGCCATTTTCTTGTACATTTGGTCTGCGATAGGTAGCATTTAATTCGTTCAATGAACTTTTTAAATAATCCAAACCTTTCCCCTCGTAATAAATGGGGTAATAAGAAACGGCGATGATATCATAATCAAGGTCGTATAAGCCCAGAAAGAAATTGTTAGCCCCTTCTCCAATACCGGCATAATGCATAATAATCTTCGCCTTTGAAGATGCCTCACGAACAGCTTGACATCCAACCCCAACTAAATCCCTGAAATTCTGCCAATTTATATCGTAGTCGCCAAGTGGCAATAGTATTCCCTTATTTATTTCGTTGCCCACTTGTACATAATCAGGGTCTAGGGCTAGAACAATGTTCTTAGTGTAGTTATTTACAATATCCTTGAGCTCGTCAAGATTTGAGGTTGGCCAATCATCAGGTGTTTTTTGATTGTTGAGGTCGGCCCAAGTGTCACTATAGTGTATGGTTATCCAAGTTTTCAGACCAAGCGCCTTTGCTCTATCTGATAATATTTTCACCTCGTCATAGCCATAAATATTGGTGTTTTTTGCCCATAATCTGAGTCTCACGGTATTCACCCCAGAAGCCTTAATGATTTCAAGTAAGTCTTTTGTTTCATTCTCATCGTTTTTAAACATAACCCCATCACGATCCAATTGTGGAAGAAATGAAACATCCATGGCCCTGACTTCAAAGTCACCGACGCCTATGGGAATTCCAGATTCTTCTTCGCTAGAATCTGTGTTTGGAAGATTTTCAGCGATATACTCATCTACATCATCACAAGACGCAAGAATCATTACTGCCAGAACAATGGCAAATTTCAGAAATTTCGATTTTTTTTTCATTACAATAATTTTTAAAATTAAACAAAGGACTTTCTTATGACATACTTGAATCGGATTTAAATTACCGATTCTAAATTATAATGTTGAGTTATTGATGTCTGGTACTTGATATCCATATTTTACCTCACTTTACTTGTATTCAATTTTAGATGACAGAGAAGGATTTATCTCTGATATCGTAGGATTAAGGAATCGGAAATCAATTAGCTGCCCAAATTCCTGAATTCGAACAGCCGCTTGACCAAACTAACATCTAACTCAAATTCTAAAATTGATTAGTATCCTGGATTTTGTTCAATTACTCCACCAGACTCGATAATCACGTTTGCAGGGATTGGAAATAAGACCTCAAAATCACTGGCATCTAAGTTTCTAGCTTGGGCTTTTGAAATAAAAGAATTATTGCGAATTAAATCTTGACGCCTTATACCGAATTCCCAATACAGCTCTCTACCACGTTCCGCTAAAATGAACTCCCGCATCTCATCCTGACTTGAAAACGCACCTAGAGGTATGTTACCAGTGGTGTTGGCACGATCCGTTATTTGCCTAACGTAAGCTTGAACCTCGCTTGTTGGGCCATCTAATTCGTTTGTCGCCTCTGCCATTGCCAAAATAACATCGGCATACCTGTACATGATTAAATCAAAACCTTCGTTTTCACTAGGAACATAGTCGGTATATTTCAAAGGAATTGCCCCAGTTAGACCATTATCCCTGCCAATCACATTATCATCGTTATTAATATACTCATTGGCTATTGTTTCCAAACGCATATCGCCATCGGAATATGTATCGTAAAATGACCAAGGCATTTCGTTGAGCTTATACTTTGCCCCTTGTGTTACATCAACACCTAAAACACTTTTGGCATCGCCTGGCAATATACAGGCGAACCATATGTTACCGGTTCCCAAGTTTCCGGGAACAGCAAAAATGATTTCATTATTTTGCGCTTCGGTAAAAACGTTTTTGTAGCTAGGGTTTAGGTTGTAGCCCATATTCATGATGCTCTCGCCAACCTCCTTTGCTTCGGCCCAGTTTTTTTCATGCATATGCACCTTCATCAACAATATACTAGCGACACCTTTTGAGGCCCTGCCCCAATCTGATGTACCATTATATTTTTCGGGCAAACCTTCAATTGCATCCTCTAAATCTTGAACCATAGCAGCTACATAATCCTCTTTGGTTGGTCTGGCAAGCGGAGTTTCATCTGCTAGGGTAGTTGGGTCTAAACGAACACTTACAGGCCCATAAAAATCATATAGCACATACATAAACCAACCTCTAAGTGCTTTGGTCTCTGCAATATAAAGTTCCTTATTGGGGATTTCAGACTTCTCGATTATATCTATCAACCCAGTCATTCTTGCTACGTAACTAACTCGATCATAAAAAGTTAGACCACTATTAGTGTCATAAGTGGCGGGGCCAAAGGTAAAAGTGCTTTCGGGAAAAAAGAAAATATCAAAAGCCTCATCGGTCTGTACCGAGGTCGCCCAGCTATACCCCAGGAAGTGTGCATTGAAATTGAAAGTAAACACATTACGTGTTGGGTCGTTATTACCATAATCCTGATTGAATTGTGCATAAAAAGGAATTAATGCCGCCAGTACATCTGCTTCGGTCTGAGGAAAATCAGATGCATTTATTTGATTGAAAACCTGAGGTTCTAGTGCGTCCTCGCAACTTAGCGAAAACAATAGCAAAACGGTAGCAACTACTATCTTATAAATTGAATTTTTCATATTGTATTTTTTATTTTAGAATTGTACACTCAAACCCAATGCGCTTGTGAGTGCCATTGGATACGGATTGTTATTACGCTCCATCTCTGGATCTAATCCCCTCGTATTTGTCAAGAAGAATAAATTATCGAAGTTCATGAACAACCGTAATGATTGAACCAACTTAACATTGTCCATAGGTACAGAATACCCAAAATTTACGTTCTTAAGTCGCGCAAAAAAGCTGTTTTCAACTGTTCGAAAATCATTAACTCCAGTAGGATTATTGGCACCTGCTACATCAGGAGCAAAACCGGGATAAATACCATCAGGATTAAAAGAGGTAAAAACATCTAGTGTAGTTGCCTCCACATTGGTAGGTAAACCTTGGCGGGCAATGATTGCAGGTTGAGCAAAAGTTTGAAAACCATCAAATGTCAGATTGCCATATGCTCCGTAAATCTGAAACGCGAGATCAAAATTTTTAAACCTAATATTATTGTTGATGCCAAAGGTACCTCTTGGGGCAAGGTCGCCTAAATTGGTAACGTCCTCAATATTTAACTGACCGTCACCATTTAAATCTACATACTTAACATTACCTACAAAAGCATCGGGTTGATAATCCGGTATATCATCAGCTGTGCGTATTAAACCATTGGTCTTCCAACCATATACAGCATTAATCGCATCATTATCTCCAATATATTCTGCTAACTCAACCCCAGGATTACGTTCTAACCAAAACGTTCTGGCCGTTCCGAAAGTAAACAATGAAGACCATGAAAAGTTCTCCGTTATAATATTTTCGGTTCTTAAAGACACTTCAATACCAGTACTTCTTGTAGAACCCACATTAAAGACTTGTAAGGTATTGGCGTTTGAAGATGGTAAGGTTCTAAAATCCAGTAAATCTTCGGCCGTTCTTTGAAAATAATCTATAGAACCTGTAATTCTTCTATTTTTTAATAAAGCAAAATCAATACCAGCGTTAATAGTAATGTTGGTCTCCCATTTTAAATCCGGATTACCTAATTGTGTCTGGATAAAACCACTGTTGTTAAGTTGATTTCCTATGAGATAACTGAAATCAGTAGTGAGCGCATATAAAGAAGAACCGAAAATATTATTTGCGGTAATACTTTCGTTACCTGTAGTTCCGTAACCCGCTCTAAACTTCAACTCTGGAAACCAGGTAATGTCTTTCATGAAGTTTTCTTCGCTGGCTACCCATCCTGCTGAAATTCCTGGAAAAAACCCTACCTTATTATTTTCTGGAAAATTACTGGACGCATCGAATCTTCCCGTAAATTGAAAAATATACTTATTTTTCAAGGTGTAGTTTAGTCGTGTGAATTGAGATAATTTGATTCTAGTTACTCCTCTATTTGAACTAACACTACTTTGAAGCCTGTTATTCGCTATACCGATATTATCCAATCCAAATATGTCAGTAGGAAAACCTATCGCTTCAAGTCCATAATCACTAAATGTATTTTTGTAGTAACCGGCACCGATAACGGCTGAGATTCTATGGTCACCGTAGGTATTGTTAAAATTTAAAAAGGTCTCAGCACTATAATTGCCCAACCTAGTATTACCTAATTGCGCATTACCTTCGGGTACGGTAAGAAAATTTGCAGCCACCGGCACAAAAAAGCGCCGTTCCGTACTTGTGTTATCTATACCACCAACAATATTTAAATTTATGGCATCACTTAAATCAAATTTTAAGGAAGGTGTTAAAATAACACGTGTGCTTAAATTCTGATTGGTTATTTGTGAGTAGCTGGCAGGGTTAGGAGTTCTGGCATTATAACCAATAGTTGTATTTCCATTTTCATCAAAAGGAGAGATGTCTGGAGCAAACTGCAAAGCAGATTGTAATAATGAAGGACTATCAATATCATTTGACTGCCCTGTGGCTACGTTATCACTTTTTGTGTTATTGTAGGATACCCCTAGACGAAAATTGATTTTAGACCCTAATTTTTGGTCTAAGTTGATTCTTCCAGAAAGCCTTTTAAAATTTGACCCTACCAACAATGCCTTTTGTTCGAAGAAGTTGAACGAAGTAAATATCTTTGTATTTTCATTACCAGATGTAATAGATACATTTTGATCTGATATAGTACCATCTCTTACTACAAAATCTATATAATCCGTCCCTACACCTGCATTTTGTATTTGTCCGTCACTAAAAAATGGTGTAAAACCACTGATTGGCGTGGTGCCGTTTCCGTAAGGGGCCAGTTGATTGTTCACCCTAAGCTGTTCCGCTCCAAAATCATTGGCAGCTCTTCTGAATTCTGTAGCGTTTAAAGGCCGTAAATACTCTTTTGCGGTTTGTATGGAAAACGAACTACTAAAATTTACGGTAGTCTTTCCTGCTTTACCTTTTTTTGTTGTAATCAATATTACACCATTAGATGCAGCTGAACCGTATATTGCAGTTGCACTGGCATCTTTTAATATGTCAACAGATTCGATATCGTTTGGATTTATGTTGGCCAATGGGCTTCTGGCAAACCCACCCCTAAAACCCTCTGGTGCAGAATTAAATTCTGTGGATGAATTATTGCTAATGGGAAGACCGTCGATTACGTACAACGGACTGTTATCACCATTAGGAGATATGGCACCGCGGATTGTTATATTAAGTGCACCACCCGGTTGTGCTGTTCCTGCGGTCACATTTAACCCCGCTGCCTGACCTTGCAACAAATTCTCAATGGTAACGGCATTTGTGGTATTCAAATCCTCTGCTTTTACGGTGGACACGGCTCCTGTAACGTCTTTTTTGCGCTGCACTCCATAACCCACCAAAACTACCTCATCTAATGTTTCGGTACTGGCTTCTAGGTTGATGATAAAACTGTTTTTGTCTCCAATAACCACTTCCGTTTTTGAAAAACCGATATAGGATACGATCAGCACATCGGAGCTAGAAGCATTTATGGAAAAATTTCCATCGAAGTCGGTTGTTGTCCCATTTGTAGTTCCTTTAACTAGTACGGTGGCACCAGGCAATGGAACTCCCACATCATCATACACAGTCCCTGTTATCTGGCTTATTTGGCCAAAAAACAAAAGATGTGAAAATAGCAGCATCGCCAAGAGCAAGCTGGACTTATTAATTTTCATTTTCATAGTAGTTTAGTTTAAAGTTTAATTGAATCATTTTCAGTTATTTTTTATTTGGATGGTTTCTTTTTTGAAATGGAGCTGATAAGTACCTCTGACCCTTTTAGGTTTTTTGAGCTTGCTGTTAATTTGATGTCTCCCGAAATAGAGGTTGATTTTATAATGACCATACACCTGCCGCGCCATGCTTTTCTTTGATGGGCCGTGTAGCTCTCCAAACTTCTAGGATTGGCATTGGCAACGGCGACGATTTCCCCAGGGCCTTCGATTTTGAAATCCAACATATCATCCGCCAGAAAATTGCGAACGCCATCTTTATCTAATAGTTCAAACGTTATATAACTTAGGTCTTGACCATTAGCATTTATTTCTGTTCGGTCTGCGGAAGCTTTTATAGATACTGGGGTACCAGCAGTCTTTAGTTCGATGGTTTTTACCTTTTTTCTGCCTTCATAGCCTATGGCCTTTAGACTTCCAGCTACGTAGGGCACCTTGAATGTTGTTTTAAATTCGGTAGATTTGTTGGTAGCTTTCTTACCAAGGCTTTTCCCGTTCAAGAAAAGCTCGACTTCATCACAGGACGAATAAACATCTACAGCTAAGGTCTGGCCTTCAAAAGCCTGCCAGTTCCAATGTTCCACGACATCGTACCAATGCCATTTAGACCAATCGGCCAAATCTTTATTGCTGTCAGGGAACGAAGGCTCGGGTGACTGTACAAAAACGGATAACTGATTTTCTTTCCAGAGGGCATCTCGGTAATGGGATTGAGGACGTTTCCAGCCACAGATATCAAAATCTCCGTTGTACGCCAGATTCCACGGATAAAAATTACTTTTTTGTGGATAGCCCATCCATCCGATGCCTGCCTCACCGATATAATCCCATGCTGTCCATACAAAATCGCCAATGACATAAGGGTGTTCTAATACATCCATCCAGCTACCAAAAGCCTCTAACGGATAGCTCTCCGCACCGTACATAATTCTCGTAGGTATTCTTTTGTGGTCATCTGCGTAAATCGTTTCCTTATTATGGTCACCGCCAACGGCATAGTTATAACCGCTTACATCGAGGGCGGCAAAGTAAGGGTCCTTGTCAGGAGCCAGACCGTTGACCGCAGCGGTAGTAGGTCTAGTTGCATCCAAGGATTTGATGTAATCACCAATTTTTTTAGCGGTTTCAACCCCCTTTGCTGTACCACGTTCGGGAATCTCATTGCCCATGCTCCAAAGAATAATGGAAGGGTGGTTACGGTCTCTGACGACCATATTGTGCACATCTTTTTTCCACCAGTCTTCAAAGAACAAGTGATAGTCTTCCGGATTTTTAGCTACTTCCCAGATATCGAAAGCCTCGTCGATAACCAATATTCCCAATCGGTCACACACTTCCAATAATTTTTGACTCGGTGGATTGTGCGCTAGGCGAAGGGCATTATAACCACTCGCTTTTAATAGTTCTACTTTTCGTTCCTCTGCGCGGTCTAAGGATTTTGCCCCCAAAGGGCCATTGTCATGATGAATGCATCCACCTTTCAGAAGTACTTTTTGGCCATTGAGCTGAAAACCATTTTCAACATCAAAAGAGATACTTCTTACCCCAAACATAGTTTTCACTCTGTCAACAATAGCGCTCCCAACTTTCAACTCCGTTACGGCAGTATATTGATGTGGATACTCTAAAGACCATAATTTTGGATTTTTAATATCAACATTCTGAACAATGGCCCCAGTTGCAGTGTCTGAAGTTTGTGATGATACCTTAGCAACCTCAACGCCCTCCTCGTCTACTATTATAGTTTCTAAGGTGTACTCATTTTTCTCATTAGCAACAATATCCAGGTTAACAACAACCTTGGCGCTGCGCTTACTAATTTCTGGTGTAGTGATGTATACGCCCCAAGGTTTAATGTGCGACTTGTTTTTTGTAATCATCCAGACATGTCTATAAATACCGGAACCTGAGTACCAACGACTATTTTCACCAAAATTTTTAACCTTTACTGCAATGATATTCTCTTCACCATATACCAAGTGTGGAGTCAAATCGAATTGAAATGTAGTATAACCATATGGCCGAGTGCCTAACTTAATTCCGTTGATATATACTTCCGAGTTCATATAAACACCATCAAATTGGATGATTGTTAACTTATCCGATGTCTCCCAGGATGGCGTAAACCTCTTTCGATACCATCCGGTACCTCCCGTGGTAAAACCTCCATTAACTTGCGTATGTGCATCGGAAGCGAAAGGAGAATCGGAACCCTCCAAATTCTCGATACTCCAATCATGTGGAACATCTATATTGCGCCATTCAGTATCATCGAATGTTGGTTGTTCCGCGCCATAGGCACCTCCCTTGTGGAATTTCCAGTCCATGTCCATCGAAATAGGCTCAAAAGTCTGCTGACCAATAAGGGTGATGACTACCAACTGAAAACTGATTAGTATGTATTTTTTCATTGTCTTTATTTTATAGGATGGGTATGCTTAAAATTCACGGTTGTTGGAAAATGCGATGTCGTTCCACCGTAGTTCTTGTTTAAAGCGGTACAAATCGGTTTTTTCATCGATTAATAAAAATTCGATATCCATGATATCGGCTAAATCTTCTAACTGCGTTGCGGAAATATTTTGACTGTAACAGGTATGGTGTGCCCCTCCTCCTAAAATCCAGGCTGAAGCTGCCGTCTGTAAATCAGGCTTTGGTTTCCATAAAACCCTTGCTACGGGAAGGTTTGGCATATCTTCTGTAATTTCCAATGCCTCCACTTTGTTCACCAATAGTCTAAAGCGATTTCCCATGTCTACTATAGAGGCATTCAAAGCGGCACCGGAACCTCCATTGAAAATCAAGCGTGCGGGATCTTCCTTACCTCCAATTCCCAGGGCATGTACTTCGCAACGTACATCTCCTTTTGCGATAGACGGACAGATTTCCAACATATGGGAACCCATTACCGCCATATTGGATGGATCAAAATGATAGGTGTAATCTTCCATGAAGCTAGTGCCCCCTTCCAACCCGGAACCCATGACCTTCATGGTTCGCACCAAAGCTGCCGTTTTCCAGTCTCCTTCTCCCCCAAAGCCATAACCCGCAGCCATCAGTCGCTGTGTCGCGATTCCCGGTAGTTGTTTTATACCATGTAAATCTTCGAAAGTATCGGTGAAAGCGGTGTAGTCTCCATTTTCCAAAAAGGCGCGTATCCCTATTTCAATTTGGGCCGCATCATATAGCGATTGTTGTTTTGACCCACCTTGCTTAAGGTTCTCGGGCAGGGAATACAAATCTTGATATTCTTGCAGCAGCATTCTAACTTCTTTATCGGTAACCTGGTTGATAAACTTTTTGAGGTCTCCAATGCCAAAGCCATCTACCTGATAGCCAAATTTGATTTGCGCAGAAACCTTGTTGCCATCGGTTACGGCTACCTGCCGCATATTGTCGCCAAAACGGGCAACTTTCATATGCCTTGAATTAGAAACAGCAACTGCCACCCGACACCAAGCATCAATTTGTTCAATAACAGCCTCGTTTTCCCAATGCCCTACGATTACCTTGCGCTTAAGACGCATCCTCGACGCAATAAACCCGAACTCACGACCGCCATGGGCGGACTGATTTAGGTTCATAAAATCCATATCTATTGACTGCCACGGGATATCCCTGTTGAACTGGGTGTGAAGGTGTAAAAAAGGCTTTTGCAAGGTTTGGAGTCCGGCAATCCACATCTTGGCCGGAGAAAATGTATGCATCCAAGTTATTAATCCTATACAGGAATCAGTATTATTAGCTTCTTTACAGATTTGAAGGATTTCATCAAGTGTCTTCACAGTCGGTTTATAAACTATCGTAACGGAAATTCTTTTATCCTTTCCATAGACCTCCACAATTTTTTGAGAATGGGCAGCGACCTGTTGCAAGGTTTCTTCGCCATATAGATGTTGGCTTCCCGTTACCAACCAAACTTCATATTTTTTTAAATCTATCATGCGTTTGCTTAACTGTTATGAAAAATAAATATAGATGCCCGCCACTGCGATGCAGACCATAACCCCGATTGGTTTCATGTATCTCCATGGTGAAATGTCCACTTGTTCCGTATATTCTAAATGGTATGGTGCTTCCCTAGGTTTGAGCTGTCCAATGATTAGGAGTATGCCAACGATTAGCACGAAAATGATTCCCATAACATGCAGGAAGTGCGGGAAAGCTTCTGCTCTGATATCGTTGAGGGCAATTGCATCGAAAATACCATTGGCCTTTGCATTTTCGATGGCAGACGCTTCCATCATTGGTCCAATAATGTATAGGGCCACCAAATAGGTCACAACACCAAAGACAATGGAGATATTGGCCGCGATACCGGGTACACGTTTCGTTAGATAGCCGATTAAAACAATCGCCAAAATTGGAACGCTGTAAGAACCATTGAGTTCTTGCAAATAGTTGAAAATGCCACCCTCGACACCGTACAATAATGGTGCGATAATCATGGATAGAATAGCCAAAGCGGCCCCGAACAGTTTTCCGGCCTTCACTACTTTTCTTTCGGATGCGCCAGTATTGATGAACTGTTTATAGAAATCGAGCCCGAACAGAGTAACCGAACTATTCAAAGCACTATTGAATGAACTGAGTATGGCACCGAACAAGACCGCAGCAAAAAAACCGATCAAGGATACCGGTAGAATTTTTTTTACCAGCATCGGATAGGCCTGATCCGCATTCGGAATATCCCCGTTAAAAACCTGAAATGCTATAATGCCCGGCAGTACCACTATGAAGGGGCCTAATAATTTCACACATGCTGCAAGACAAAGTCCTTTTTGTCCTTCCTTCAAGTTTTTCGCCCCCAAGGCCCTTTGTATTATTGCTTGGTTCGTTCCCCAGTAATAAAAATTGACGATTAAAATGCCTGTAAACAATGTCCAAAATGGAACGGATGAGTTGGCAGCCCCTAGCGCATCGAATTTTTCCGGAAGGTTGGTCGTAAGTACGTCCATACCATCGAACACATTGCCGTCTCCGACATATAGTAATCCGAAAATGGGAATCATGGAACCTCCAACGATCAGGCCGATTGCATTAATCGAATCTGATATGGCAACTGCTTTTAACCCACCGAATATCGCGTAAATACTCCCGATGATTCCAATGCCCCAAACAGTGAACCATAAAGCGGCCTCTTCGCTTAAATTCATCGCCGCTGGCAAATCGAACATCGTATTGATCGCCAATGCACCGGAATACAATACCGTAGGTAACATTGAAATGGCATACCCGAACAAAAACAAAAGTGAAACAATGGTTTTGGTTGTTTTCCCGTAACGGTCTTCCAAGAATTGGGGAATGGTCGCAATACCACCTTTAAGATATTTCGGCAGCAACACAAAAGCGGTAAATACCATTGCCAAGGCCGCTACAACCTCATACGCCATGATTAAAACACCTTCGCTGAATGCCACGCCGTTCATCCCAACAATCTGTTCAGTAGAGAGATTGGTCAATAGCAAAGACCCGGCAATAACGGGTCCCGTAAGGCTTCGTCCACCCAAGAAATAGCCGTCCGATGTATTCTCGTCGGTTTTGCGGGTGTAATAGTAAGCCGTAACGGCCACTAACAGGGTAAATGCAATAAACGTTATAATACCCATGAAATTATTTTAGTCTCTTTACAATACGTACTTAACAGCCTTGACCGTAATAGGATGAATCGCCATGCTTTCGTTCAAAGTGTTTCTTTATCAATGTTTCTTTTAGAGCAGGTGTCTTGGGATTAATCTGTAGTGTCAAAAAGGCCATTTTCGCCACTTCTTCGCAAACGGCGCTATTGTAAACCGCTTTTTCCACTGTATTTCCCCAAGTAAAAGGGGCATGGCTACCTACGAGAATCATCTCATTCGTACGGTAATCCAAATTTTTCTCGGTAAGACAATCGATAATCTGATACCCTGTCATATGCTCATAATCACCAAGTATGTACTCGTCTTTCATAGGTGGAGCACAAGGAATTTTAGTTGTCAAGTGATCGGCATGCGTGGTGCCAAAAATCGGAATATCTTTTATCGCTTGGGCCCAGGCAGTACCGTAGGTAGAATGTGTATGAACGACACCACCAATGTCCGTCCATTCCTTGTATAGTACCGCATGTGTTTTCGTATCGGAAGAAGGGCGTAATTTACCGTCTACCTGTTGACCCTCAAAATCACAGATGACCATGTCTTCTGGTCTTAGATCTTTATACGGGACACCGCTAGGCTTAATAGCAAAGACCCCTTTTCCCCGGTCAACAGCGCTTGCATTACCGAACGTGAACAGCACCAAACCCAATTGTGGTAATTTCATGTTCGCTTCGTAGGCCTCCATTCTAAGACTTTTATAGGTATCCATTAGTGGTAATTGTTTTTCATGATGTGCTTTTCCATGGTGGTGGCCAATTCCTCATATTTTGAATATATATGAGCATAAAGTGAAACATTCTTATCATTGGGATGATAGCTGGTATCAAAAGTGCTCCCCATGACTTGCATAGCTTCTGGAGCCGATTTATATAACCCTGCCGCAGTCGCCCCAAAAATGGATGCTCCCAATGCGCAGGCTTGTTCAGAAGCCGCAACTTTAATCGGCCTGTTCAATACATCGGCCATCATTTGCATGATAAAAGGGGATTTTTTCGCAACGCCCCCCATGGCTATAATCCCTTTAATAGAGATATTTTCGTTTTCAAACCGGTCGACAATTTTTTTCGCACCAAAGCAGGAAGCTTCGACAAGTGCCCTAAACATTTTCGGAGAGGTAGTGCCTAAATTTATACCAGCGATAACACCTTTTAGGTTTTGATTGGCATCAGGGGTTCTTCTGCCGTTCATCCAATCCAATGCCAATTCGCCAGATGCGCCTATGGGTTCTTTTGATGCTGCCTCACTAAGTTCCGGGATAATTTTGCCTAAGGCTTCCGCAATCAGCATATCCTTAGTTTTGGTATCAATAAGGCACGATTGCCCTATGAGTTCATAAATGGGCCAAGAAAGTATGCGCTCAAACCAGGCATAAATATCCCCAAAAGCGGATTGTCCAGCCTCGAGACCTAACATATTGGGAAGAACGGAACCATTGACTTGGCCACAGATACCTTCAACAAGATTTTCCTCTTTCTCCAACGGAGCTACCAAAATATCACAGGTTGAGGTCCCCATGATCTTCGTCAAAAAAAAAGGTTCGGCATTGGCCCCTACAGCACCCATATGAGCGTCGAAAGCACCAACGGAAACCACGACATCCTTGGAGAGACCCAAGCGACCTGCCCATTCTTCAGATAAAGTCCCCGCAGATACATCAGAAGTATAGGTTTCGTTGAACATCCGATTTCTTACCCCATCAAGAATGGGATCCAATGTTTTGAAGAACTCATTGGACGGCAGCCCATCGAACGACTCGTGCCATAGCGCCTTATGACCTGCGGCACATCTGCTTCGTTTCATTTCGGCAATATCATTACCACCCGTAAGTAAGAAAGGGATCCAATCGCAATGCTCGATCCAAGAGTAGGCAGCTTCGCGAACCTTATTATCATTTCGGGAAATGTGTAAAATTTTTGACCAAAACCACTCGGAAGAATAGATGCCTCCTGAGTATTTGGAATAATCTATAGCCCAGGTATCACAAAGACGATTTATTTCATCGGCTTCCGCAATTGCCGTGTGATCTTTCCAAAGCACGAACATGGCATTCGGATTCTCCTTAAATTCTGGAAGTAAACTTAATGGAGTACCCGATTGATTTACGGCAATTGGTGTAGAACCTGTTGTATCAACTCCGATACCGACAATCTTGTCAACTACATTTTGCGGTACTTTTCCTATAACTTCTAAAATAGTGTTTTCAAGACCTTCTATATAGTCCAGTGGATGTTGCCGAAACTGATTTGCGGAAGGGTCACAGTAAAAACCCCCTGCCCACCTGGTATAATAGTGTACAGCAGAATCTACCTCTTTACCGGTATCAGCATCTACGAGCAGCGATCGCACAGAGTCGGACCCGAAGTCAATACCGATTACATATCGATTATTTTCACTCATTGATAACCAGATTTTAGATATATTAAAACCAACATTTGGTTTCTATAAGGGCAACTGTAATAATCATTTCTATCTTGAAAATTACAAGTGTAAAAATTACACTTGTTCAAATAAAGTGAAATTTGTTAGTATTAACAACTAATTTTAAATAATACGTGTAATTTTAACACTTAAATGTATAAATGATAAATTAGTCCCCATTAATACTTGAAAATTGCATAAGGGTATTTGGATTGATAAATTTGACTTTAATATTTATTTATGGAACTAAACGATTACAGTAAAGAGGACAAAGTACTACTGGCGTTGGACTGTATCATTTTTGGATTTGACAATGAGGGACTGAAGGTATTGCTAATAAAAAGAAAT
Source organism: Costertonia aggregata (assembly GCF_013402795.1). Taxonomy (GTDB): domain Bacteria; phylum Bacteroidota; class Bacteroidia; order Flavobacteriales; family Flavobacteriaceae; genus Costertonia; species Costertonia aggregata. The sequence goes on from NZ_CP058595.1 coordinate 1,493,964, forward strand.
TTTGAGCCGGAAAAAGGAAGATGGTCTTTAATCGGTGGTTTCCTTAAAAAGGAAGAAATTTTAGATCAAGCTGCAATTCGTATACTTAATCGTCTGACGGGTCTTGACGATATCTTCATGGAACAGTTATATACTTTCAGCAAAGTAGATCGCGATCCCGTGGAAAGGACACTGTCTGTAGCCTATTATGCTTTAATCGATATTGCCGCACATGATAAAAAACTAATTCAGGAAAATTCCGCAAAATGGTTTTTATTGGAAGATGTGCCAAAACTTATCTTCGATCATGATAAAATGCTGGAAAGGGCGATAGCACGATTGAGAAGAAGAGCTCGAACAAAGCCAATTGGTTTTGAGCTTTTACCTGATACCTTTACCATGCCCCAACTTCAAAAATTATACGAATCCATTTTGGATAAAAAATTGGATAAACGGAATTTCATATCCAAAGTAAATGGTTTGGATATTCTAGTTAGGCTAGATGAAAAGGATATGACGGTCTCTAAAAAAGGTGCTTTTCTTTATAGATTTGATAAGGAAATGTATGACCAAAAGGTAGTTGATGGGTTTAATTTTAAAATTTAAAATTAATTCATCGAAAGCTAGTCGCTCCAAATGCGATTTTAACGTTTTTATATAAATAGGTTACTAGTCGACGTAATTTCATGGAATTCTCGTAAAATGGCACTTCTTATATTTTTATCTCTCGAAAAATTGATTGAAATTCTAGGCTTCTCTAAAATTAAGACAGCTTAAACCTTTCAGATTAAAACTATTATCTTCGAAGATGAGTTTCCCGCTACTTGACTTATCTCTTCCCTTGAGTCTTTTTAATCGGCCGTTTAATAAGATAGTTTCAAAAGGGAGAAAAGCCATTTCGTTAAAAGTCCCATTCGAGGTCTCTTTTAGTAGTTTCGTTAATTCATTTTTTATGGGACCTCGGTTCCTAAACCTAATTATTGAGGCTAAAACACCCAATAGATGTGGTACTTTTTCAAAAAATATTCTGTAAAGTGCGAAGAAGTATTAAAATAGACCAATATATAAAATAATACTAAGCTTAGTTTGAAACCTGTTTTGCTTGTAAACTACGTATAAATGAAAAAACTTCAAAAACGAAAACTCTTAAAGCCCTATAAATATTGGTGGAGAATACCAGTGTCGAACCGGTGACCTATTGCCTGCCAGATGTCTGATTGAACCTACCCTCAAATGATATCTTTCGCTATCAAACCAAATATTGATAAAAACAACATGGTTTTATGTGCAAATTATGTGCAAATTATAAAGGCTTCAGGAGTGAGAACTCTCTGAAGCCTTGCTAGTATTGGCTCCCCCTCTTGGGCTCGAACCAAGGACCCTCTGATTAACAGTCAGATGCTCTAACCAACTGAGCTAAGGAGGAATGTACGTCACTTTAATTGCTTAAAGCGGGTGCAAATATAATCGTTTTTTAAAATACCGCAAACAAAAAATAACGGTTTTTCTATTTAAAAATGGCTTTGTAGATATCGTTCCCATTGGCAAACAATATCAAGGCCAACAGTAGAAAAAAGCCTACCATTTGGGCGTATTCCAAAAACTTGTCGCTCGGCTTTCTGCCAGATACCATTTCGTACAATAAAAACATCACATGGCCGCCATCCAAAGCGGGAATAGGCAGTAGGTTCAGCACGGCCAACATTATGGATAAAAATGCCGTTATTCTCCAAAACACTTCCCAACTCCAAGTTTCGGGAAATATATCAAAAATAGCCTTAAAGCCTCCCACACCCTTATAGGCTCCAGTACTTGGCGTAAATATTTTCTTAAGTTGGGCGCCGTACCCCGTTATTTGATCAATGAACTTGGTAGCACCTACCCCAAAACTTTCCAAAAAGCCATATTTTCTTTGATAAATACTATAATAGCCCAATTCTTGTGCTTTTAAAGGGTTTAGGTTTCTTATGATACCTAATTTCCCGTCACCATCAATTTGTACGGGCACATCTACTTTTTTGCCTTCTCTCAAAACTGTGACAACTACTTTTTTGTCTTTATTGTCCTCGAAAAAGCTCTCATATTCATCGGCGAACAACATTTCATTGCCGTCTATGGCCACGAACAGATCATTTTCCCGTATATCGGCCTTTGAGTTATGCATGGTATCAATTACAGACGTAGCCAAAAAAGGAAAGCGAGGAGTGAGCAAACCTCTTTCGTTATTATCGCTTAGTTTGCCCAAAAAATCTTGGGGCAAAGTTATTGTCATTGTCTCACCATCTCTTTTTAGGGTCACCTTTTCAGCAGTAATAAGGCTCATACGCAAATCCGAATACCCTTCATACGTTTTACCATCTACAGATATGATATCATCGCCTGTTTGCAAGCCGGCATCATTGAGCACCTTGTTGGATATCTCATAACCGCCCTTTAAACCTTTGGTAGAAATATCGGTGTCACCATAAAAAAACGATGTAAAAACATAGATGAAAAAGGCTACCAAAAAATTTACCGTAACCCCGCCCAGCATGATAATAAGCCTTTGCCATGCCGGTTTGCTTCGAAATTCCCAAGGTTTGGGTTCCTCTTTCATGGCGTCGGTGTCCATGCTTTCATCGATCATACCGGAAATTTTCACATAACCGCCCAAAGGCAACCAACCTATACCATATTCCGTACCGCCGATTTTCTTTTTGAAAAGAGCGAATTTCACATCAAAGAACAGATAAAATTTCTCTACCCGGGTCTTGAACCATTTGGCGGGCAAAAAATGGCCCATTTCGTGAAGAATAATCAATAAGGAAAGACTCAATAAAAACTGCAGTGCCTGTATTAAGGTGGGACTCATGTATTTTTTTCAAATATTAAAACGCACAAAAGTACACTTTTACGGTCGCTTAAAAAAAGAAAGTATTTATGTCATGTGCATTTTAAGAAACTTTTAGCAGCAGGGCTTCGGCAAACCTTTGACTACTATTTGACCCTGCCTTATCTTTGTAAAAAAATCAATGCTGACATTCTTTAGCAAATACAAATTTTTTGGCCTGGTTCTACTAGGGTTATCCGCCGTAATAGTCTACTTATTTTACAACGCCCTACAGCCCAAGAAAAACTTACCGGTTTTTCAACCTTCTATGGTAAATCCCGAACTGGTGGATAGTACATTGCACTACACCAAAAAATACCATACCATAGCCGATTTTTCGCTGACCAATCAAAATGGTGAGACCATTACCCAAAAAGATTACGAGGATAAAATTTACGTGGCCGATTTTTTCTTTACCACTTGCCCCACGATATGTCCGATAATGACCAAGAATATGGTGACCGTGCAGGAAAAAATAAAGAATGATACTGATGTTATGCTACTGTCACATTCCGTCACCCCGCAAATAGACTCGGTCGCCCAACTAAAAAAATACGCCTTGGAAAAAGGGGTCGATGATCGTAAATGGAATTTGGTGACAGGCGACAAAAAACAGATATATGAACTGGCCAGAAAATCATATTTGGCCGTAAAGACCGATGGTGATGGCGGACCTTATGACATGATACATACCGAAAATTTTATACTGGTCGACAAAGAAAGGCGTATACGTGGCTTTTATGATGGCACCAAGGAAGAAGATATAGATAAATTAATGGCCGATTTATCTATTTTAAAAGATTCCTATTCCGAATAATGTCGAATATTCAAAATATCCCTTTTCCAAGTCGAATTTTCTACAAATCGAATTTTTGCCTTACTTTTGCCCTTAATTAAAATCAATCTAAATAAATATTGATTACGACCGTAGCACATCTTAAACGAGGGGAAAGGGGAATCATAAAAGAGTTTGCCGACGATATTCTTCCCATTAAGCTACTGGAGCTGGGGTGCTTGCCCGGCAATGAAATTGAACTGGTACAAGTAGCCCCCTTAAAAGACCCCATCTACATTAACGTGAACGGTTCCCATATAGCGATAAGGCGTTCCATGGCACTTCAAATAGAATTAGAAATTATTGATGATGCCACACTATGAGCAAACAGATAAATGTTGCACTTATTGGTAACCCCAATACGGGTAAAACCTCGGTATTCAACCAACTCACCGGTCTTAATCAAAAAGTAGGCAACTATCCTGGTATCACGGTAGAAAAAAAAGAGGGCATCTGCAAACTTTCAAAGGGTCTCAGGGCCCATATATTGGATCTGCCGGGCACGTACAGCTTGAATACTACATCTTTGGATGAAAGCGTTGCCGTTGAAATTCTGCTGAACAAAAAAGACAAAAACCATCCGGATGTCGCAGTTGTCGTAAGTGATGTGGAAAACCTGAAAAGGAACTTGTTGCTCTTTACACAGATAAAGGACCTCATGATCCCTACGATACTGATCATCAACATGTCCGACAGGATGTCTAGAAAAGGCATAACCATAGATATTGAACTTCTCGAAAAAAAGTTGGACACCAAAATTGCCTTGACCAGCTCTAGAAAAGGTTTGGGTATTGATAGGTTAAAAGAGTTGATTACAGATTTCAAAAACCTTTCATCTTCGCCCTGCATTGACACAACGGTTATTGACCCCGTATATTTTGGGCGTTTGAAAAGCACTTTCCCCAAAGAGGAACTTTACAAACTATGGTTGGTCATTACGCAAGATGTCAACTTTATGCCCGTCGAAAAAAAATTGGTCGAGGACACCTCATCGTTCGTTACCAAATCAAAATCCGAACTAAAGCGCCTGCAGCGAAAGGAGACCATTCTCAGGTATCAATTTATCAACGGCATTCTAAAAGAAACCTATAAGATTGATGTTAGTGCGGCGAAAGGCTTTAGGGCAACGTTGGATAAAGTACTGACGCATAAAATTTTTGGATATCTAATTTTCTTCGCAATCCTGCTAACCATATTCCAAGCGATATATGATTGGAGCGAATACCCCATGGATGCTATCGATGCTTTTTTTGCATCGGCCAGCGAATGGGTTAAGTCAACTTTGCCCTCCGGTATTTTCACAGATCTTGTTGCCGAAGGTATATTGGCCGGTATCGGGGGGATAGTGATTTTTATTCCGCAAATAGCTTTTCTATTTTTCTTTATAGCCTTGTTAGAGGAGACGGGCTATATGAGCAGGGTCGTATTTTTGATGGACAGGGTCATGCGCCCCTTTGGGCTGAGCGGTAAAAGTGTGGTACCCTTGATCTCGGGTACTGCCTGTGCGATTCCCGCAATTATGGCAACGCGCAATATCGAGAACTGGAAAGAACGTTTAATTACCATATTGGTCACACCCTTTACCACATGCTCCGCACGATTGCCCATTTACCTTATCATTATCGCCTTGATAATCCCACAGGGAAGGTTCATCGGCTTGAGTTACCAAGCATTGACCTTAATGCTCTTGTATCTCATAGGCTTTGCGGCATCTATCATATCGGCCATGGTGCTGAATAAAATCCTAAAAATAAAGAACAGGTCGTTTTTTGTGGTAGAAATGCCCAACTATAAATTACCGCTTTTTAAAAATGTGGCCTACACGGTTTGGGAAAAGACCAAGAGCTTTGTCTTTGGGGCCGGTAAAATCATTTTGGCCATCTCTATTGTTTTGTGGTTTTTAGGCTCTAACGGATTTTCATACGAATTTAACAACGCCGAAGGTATTGTAAAGGACCGCATAGAGAAAAATGGGTTATCGGCCTATAGCGAGGCGTATATCAAAAGAAAATTGAACGACTATAAAAAGTCTACACCGATCAGCGTTATTCCCCAAAAAAACGCCATTGGCGTAAAGGCCCTACAAGACTCTTTAGCCGCAAGAAAAGTAATGCTCACGCAACTTGCCATAAATCAAGAGGTTGCCAGTTATAAACTGGAGCATTCCTATATAGGCCACATGGGTAAGGCTATTGAACCGGTCGTAAGGCCTTTAGGCTATGATTGGAAAATAGGTATTGCCGTAATCACATCATTCGCTGCGCGAGAAGTTTTTGTAGGAACGCTGGCCACCATTTACAGCGTGGGCAGCGACGAAGAGGAAACCATAAAGAACAGAATGGCGGCTGAGATAAAACCAGAGACCAAAGAACCTCTTTTTAATTTGGCATCGGGGATTTCACTACTGCTATTTTATGCCTTTGCCATGCAGTGTATGAGTACTTTGGCCATAGTAAAACGAGAGACCAATTCCTGGAAATGGCCCATATTACAATTGGTAATTATGAGTGGATTTGCTTATATTGTTGCTTTGATTGCTTATCAACTCTTAAAATAAATGGAACTTCTACAATCTATATTGGTGTATATCACTTTGGCGGCTGCCGTAGGGTATATTGCATATAAGTTCTTCTTGCCCAAATCACTATTTACCTCTAGTAAAAAAAGCTCAAAACCTTGCGGGCAGGATAACTGCGGCTGTCACTAAAATTCATCTTTAATTTTAATTCTCAATTGAAAATAACCTATGAATGGCAGTACAAAGTCCAATATCATCAGGGGGATTTGGTAGTACACTTTACACACAGGGACATATACTTAAGGCTTTAATTACACCTATACCATGTTCTTTACAAAGACATAGAGCAACAAACCCCACCCCAATACTAGAAATAAACCACCCAAGGGCGTAATTGGGCCTAAAAACCGTAGTTTATTCCCCTTTGATGCACTTAGGCACAAACCGTAAATACTGAACGAGAACAAGAACGTCCCAATACAAAAACTATAGACCATATACTTCTCTAAAGAAGTATCCAAATTAAAGTTAAAACTCAATATCAAGAGCAAAATAGCATGGTACATTTGGTAGCGTACCCCTACTTCAAAGCTTTTTAACTGTTCATCGGTAAAAGACCTTTTTAAGGCATGTGCGCCAAACGCACCAAATACAACGGCAAGCAGGCCGTATAAAGCTCCGATAACCTGTGCAAGCAAAACCATATTGGATAATTTGCGATAAAGATAATATAACCTTCAAAAGTATTATCACATTAGAATAAATCGTGTAGTACTTTTTTTCTCGTTTTTGTCCTACCTAATAAATAATAAAAACTGTAAGTAATTGTTCCATAATATTTTCAGATTTAAAAACAATGAACACTGCCAACAAAAGAGCCCAACAATAAAAATTATTGGGCATCCATATCAAAAACACCTAACTTATATCTGGCTTAGTCCACCATCTATTGACAATTCTATCCCATTTACGTAGCTAGCATTGGTCGAGGCCAAAAACAATACTGCATCTGCAATTTCCTTTGGTTCGCCAAAACGCTTCAACGGGACCATTTCTGCAAAACCTTGTCCCATTTCCTCAACCACTTCCGATGGCATTCCCATTTTTTCGTAAATAGGCGTACCTATAGGTCCCGGTGCAATAGAGTTCACTCTAATTTTTCTTGGTGCCAGTTCAGTTGTAAGTACCCTGGCATATGCTCTCAAAGCTCCTTTAGTGGCACTGTATACCGAGCCCCCGTCAAACCCTTTCTGATGGACAATTGAAGTATTGAAAATAACGGTGCCGCCGTCCTTGATATTTGGAATGGCGTGTTTTACCAAGAACATGGGTCCTTTAATGTTTATATTAAACTGTGTGTCAAAATGATCTTCATCAATTTGATCGGCCGGCGAAAAAAATGCCACTCCAGCATTCACGAAGAGTACATCAATTTTACCATAGGTGTTCACTGCTTCGTCAATCAATTTTTCATTATCGGCAAGTTTTGACTGATCCGCTAGAACGGTTTTAAACTTTCCCGATAAATCTTTGGAGACTTCATCAAGTGCTTGTTGCCTTCTTCCTGAAAAAATGACTTTGGCCCCTTCACTTAAAAAACCCTTTACCGCCTCTAATCCTATTCCAGAGTTACCGCCTGAAATAACCACTACTTTGTCCTTGAATTTACTCATTGTCTAAATTATTGTATTTTGAAACATTTGTTTCAAAAAAGATTAAAAAAATTTATTGGATTACTTGAATCGTATTGTTTATTATATTTTGTAAAACTGACTCATTTTTTATCAATATACCTGTCATTCGAAATCCTTGAAAGGCATTGAAAACAAAATACGCATAACTTTTAGCATCTTGTTTTTTGTTGATAACCCCTTGTTCTTGACCATCTGAAATCAAATCTTGAAAAACGGTCAAAGTATGTTCTTGCGTATTAAGCAACCATTTACGTATATCTTTGTTCTGATTGCCCATTTCTGCCTTACAGTTCATGGAAAAGCATCCTTTTGCCTTCTCATCGCCTAGGATTTCAGGCAAAAACCCCTCAAATACATAACGTATGGCATCCAATGGGTTCTGTGCCTTTAATAAAGCTCTTTGGAACATACCTCCTGACTCTTTTTGATAATAAGATAACGTTCCTTGATATAGTTCTAATTTTGAGCCAAAAGAATTGTAGATGCTAGACCTATTAAGACCTGTAGCCTCTACTAAATCCTGCATAGAGGTGCCATTGTAACCTTTCTCCCAAAAAACATTCATGGCTTTTTTCAGTACAGTCTGTTTATCAAACTCCTCAAATCTGGGCATACTAACTTTTTTTACAAAAGTATATTGAAACAATCATTTCAAAAAATAATTAACAGATTATTAATAAAGCGGCCGCTTTATTAAAATCTTTTGAGAATGTTACTCTTGATCGTAAAAGAACTGCTCTTTTACTATCTTTCCTTCTTTTACCTCATAAACGGCTATCTCTGACATTGTTGAACGATGGCCCGAGGGCTTGTGGGTCGTATCCATCTCAAACTTGACGGAAAACCAATTGTCGGCGACAATAGGCTCGGACACCGATGTGTTGTGCACTTCAAAATTTTCTTTCCACCACTCCCCTTTTTTTTGAATTCCTTCAAAACCTTCTGCAATGGCACCTTCCCCACTCCCATCGTTTTCAATACTTTTAATCTTTGGGCTGTACAGTTCTTGATAAGGTTTTTCGAAATCTCCTTGTTTGCACCAGTCCACCAGTTTGGTGGCAATCTCCTTTGTTTCCATGATCGTTGTTTTTTATTGCGCTGAATATATTTCAGCTATTGATTAGCTTATTAAAATACAAAAAATAAAAACTCGATAGCGTTCATTAACACAATCTTGAAATTAAATTGTGTTTAAGATACTTTTTCAATACTTTACCCTATCAAAAATCAACTCTTATGAAACGCCTATTTTTTATACCCATTTTGCTTACTATCTCTTTTCTTTCGGCACAGGGCACCCAATTATTGCGCCAACCTACAGTATCGGGTTCTGACATTGTTTTTGTGTACGCGAACGATCTCTGGAAAACTTCAACCGATGGCGGCGTCGCCATACGCTTAACAAGCAATGAGGGGTATGAATCCTTGCCGCATTTTTCGCCCGATGGTAAGACTATAGCGTTTACTGCGGAATATGATGGGAATATAGATGTTTATGTCATAGGTTCCCAAGGGGGTGAGCCCAAACGTTTGACCTTTCACCCCAGTGCCGACCTCGTACAAGGTTGGACACCCGATGGCGAAGTCCTGTTCCGTTCGGGAAGGGAAGCGAAACCAACATTGACCGATAGGTTTTACACGATTTCGGTAAATGGGAGTTTCCCCACTGCAATCGATTTACCCAATGCCGCCTTTGGGGAGATTTCCCCTAATGGCAAATATATAGCCTATGTACCCTTACGGGCTTGGGATGCCGAATGGCGCAACTATCGAGGTGGCCAGGCCGTTCCTATATGGATAGTTGATATGGGCACCAAAGAACTAACCACCGTGCCGCAACCCACAAAAGAGCGTCATTTAGATCCCGTGTGGCTCAACAATAAGGTATACTATTTGTCAGAACGTGATTTTGCCAGTAACATCTGGTCTTTTGATATCGAGACCAAAGAAGAGGAACAGATTACCTTTCACAAAAAATTTGATGTTAAGAGTTTGGATTCGGACAAAACGAACATTGTTTACGAACAGGGCGGATATCTTCACCTCTTGAACCCAAAAACGGGTACGGCCAAAAAATTGGACATTACGGTACATGGCGATATGAACTTTGCACGGCCCAGATGGGAAAATGTTACCGCCCGCCAACTATCCAACCCCAATATATCACCCACAGGAAAGCGGGCTATTTTTGAGCATAGGGGCGACATATTTACCGTACCCAAAGAAAATGGAACCTGGCGTAATCTTACAAATTCTTCGGGTATAGCGGACAGGGCCCCTGTTTGGTCCCCCAAAGGGGACAAAGTGGCCTGGTTTTCGGATAAGAGCGGGGAATATCAACTCGTAGTCGCCGACCAAGACGGTACGGACCAAAAATACTATCCGCTTCCCAAACCTACTTTTTATTTTCAGCCCGATTGGTCTCCGGATGGCAATCACATTGCCTATTCCGATACCGATTACAACATTTGGGTCATTAACCTCATTAGCGGGAATACAGAAAAGATAGCTACCGACAATTATGCCCATCCCAATCGCACCATGGACCCTGTTTGGTCTCCCGATAGTAAATGGGTCGCTTATCCCAAGCAATTGAAAAGTCATTTTAAGGCGGTTTTCGCTTATAATATCGATTCAAAACAAACAGTTCAATTGACCGATGGCATGGCTGATGCCATTAGCCCCGTTTGGGACGAAAATGGAAAATATCTATATTTTTTGGCCAGTACCAATTATGGACTACAATCCGGTTGGTTGGATATGAGCTCATATGACACCGATCTTACCCGTAGTTTGTATGCCATAGTTTTATCAAAAACGGATAAAGCCCCCAATTTGCCAAAAACGGATGAGGAAGAGGCAGAAAAACCGTCCACGTCATCGGAAAAACAAAAAAAGAAAGGCAAAAATGATAAAAACGATGAAAAGGCTGCCGAATCGGTCAAGGTACAGCTAGATGCCGATGGCATCTTTAATCGTGCCATAGCCTTAAAATTAGAAGACCGAAATTATACTGCCTTGGCAAAAGGTCCGAAAAATACCATCTTTATCGCGGAGGCTATCCCAAATGAAGATGGACTCAAAGTACATTCGTACGATGTTGAAAAAATGAAGGCCGATGAGTTTGCCACCGGCATTTCGGAAATGGTAGTCTCATTTGACCGTAAAAACATCCTTTTAAATCAAAAAGGTTCGTGGGTACTTTCGTCAACAACAGGCAAACCCGATCCCAATAAGGATAATCTTGCCATAGCCATCAAAATAAAAGTAGACCCGACCCAAGAATATGAACAGATTTTTAAAGAGGGATGGCGTTTTATGCGCGATTTCCTTTATGTAGATAACGTACACGGTGCTCCTTGGGACACCATATACGAATGGTATTCCCCTTGGATAAAAAGTGTTCGGCACCGTACAGACCTCAACTACGTAGTAGATATCTTGAGCGGTGAGGTTGCCGTTGGGCATTCTTTTGTGTACGGAGGGGATTTTCCTGACATAGAAAGAGTTGGAGTAGGCCTTTTAGGTGCCGACCTATCAATACACAACGGTTTTTATAAAATAGATAAAATATACACCGGCGAGAATTGGAATCCCGATTTGTACGCTCCATTGGCGCAACCGGGAATCAATGTAAAAACGGGTAATTATATTACGGCCATTAACGGAAAAAAACTTACGCCCGACCAAAATCCTTATGAGCTGTTGGAACAGACGGCCGACAGGGAAATTACGATTACGGTAAACAATACACCCAATTCAAATGGTGGAAAAGATGTTCTCATTAAACCCGTACCAAGCGAACGCGGGCTAAGAACCTATGATTGGATGGAAGGTAACCGAAGAAAGGTAGATGAACTTTCCAACGGAAAATTGGCCTACGTATACGTACCCAATACAGGAGGCGGGGGATTTACCGCGTTCAACCGGTACTACTTTTCGCAACAAGACAAAAAAGGGGTGATTATCGATGAACGAAATAACGGCGGTGGTTCGGCGGCAGATTATATGATCGATATCATGTCCAGGGAGCTTTTTGGCTATTTTAATAGCAGAACGGAAAGCAACCGGCCCTGGACGACCCCAATGGCAGGCATTTGGGGACCAAAAGTGATGTTGATCAACGAGAACGCAGGGTCTGGCGGCGATTTATTGCCCTACATGTTCCATGCGAAAAAAATCGGTCCGCTCGTGGGCACAAGAACTTGGGGTGGATTGGTAGGCACTTGGGACACCCCGAATTTTATCGACGGTGGAAAAATGGTGGCGCCCCGAGGTGGTTTTTTTGATGTGGACGGCAAATGGGCCGTTGAAGGCGACGGCATAGCCCCCGATATTGAAGTGATACAAAATCCTAAAATGGTATTGGAGGGCAAAGACCCCCAATTGGAAAAAGGCGTGGAAGAGGCCATGCGCTTATTAAAAACCAAAGAGTTCACGATGAAACCAGAACCTGCACCACCTGTACGATGGAAACGACCCGAGGGGTATAATAAGAAATAAAGACCCTTTTAGACTAAAACGAGATGGACAACTTTTGATCCTCTTCAACGGTAAAAGCACACTCCTCAAAACTGGGCGGGCCAAAAGTTTTCATCTTGGCCTTGGAAAAGGCCACTTTCTCTTTGGGTATTCCCAACCAGTTGGTGTCTAATTTCCCATTGTCGTTTTCATCGTGAAAAACGGCCAAGGCATATTTACCTTTTGGTAAATTTAGGGTCAAGTTTGTGGTCCCTTTAACGGCTTGAGCAGATTCGGCCGCGAAAACCGAATCAAACTTCAGGAACCCTTTTGCTTTATCATAAGCCGCAATTCGTATTTTCCCTTTGGAGTTTTTGACTCCAGTAACAGAAACGGATAAGTTGTTTTGTGCCATACCAAAAAAAGGTATTAAAATGAGTATAAAAAATATTTTCTTCATCGTTGTAACGTATGGGTTGTTCCCTTTAAGTTCAAATTCTTTGCCAAAAGTATTCACTGTGTAATGTTTGAACGATTTTCCTCAACTTTTAATGATAAGTAATCAAACAATTGCCGAGTTTTAACAGAGTCGGAAAAATTGAGGAACAGTTGCAACGAGTCATGATGCACTAGCTTAATCTTTGGATGAGTCAAATCGTCTATATAAACATATACTTTGGCATCTACCAAAGAGTCCCTGAAAACACCCTTTTCCTTGGTCAGGGCAGAAAACCCGTTTATCCGGTTCATTGCGGGTATTTTGTCTACCATTTCTACCTGTTTGATAGTGGCAATATCTATTTTTTCGTAATATATACCGGATAGTATTTTTATATGGTCTTGCTCAACTTTGACCCAGTTTTTATAGTGTGCGGTAAAGGCGAAAATGCAAACAATAACCGTAAAAACGATTAAAAAATTCCAGAACCAATGTCTTTTTTTTTGCATTGTATATTTTCATTTCCGTTAAAGCGAAAATCTATGCAATGAACTGCAAATTTCACCCAAGACCGTAAAATCAATTTTTGTACTTATCTAACCAGGCAAGCGTATGTGCGATTTTGGTTATTAAGTTACTCGGCCTATTGGCGATACCGTGACTTGCACCGGGAATCTCTACCAAAACAGTTTCTATCTTACGTAATTTCAAAGCATGGTATAGTTGTTTTGCCTCGCTGGGTGGTGTTCGCAAATCATCCATACCCACCATGACCATGGTAGGGGTCTCTATATTGCCAACGAGCGAAAGTGGGGAAAATTTCCAATACCCTTCAAAATTTTCCCATGGCTGACCGGGATAGCGCGAGTTGGCATACCCAAAATAGTTATCGGCCACCAGGGTCTTGCTGATCCAGTTCATAACGGGTTTTGCCACAACGGCTGCTTCGAATCTGTTATTTTTCCCTATCATCCAGGCCGACATTATCCCCCCGGCACTACCCCCCGTGACAAACAATAGGTCTTCATGGGCAACACCTTTGGCGATACAATAATCTACCCCGTCCATAACATCATTATAGTCCTGCCCCGGGTAATTGTTGTACAACAAGTTGCCGAACTCCTCCCCATAACTTGTACTTCCTCTGGGGTTGGGATAAAAAACGATATAGCCATTTGCCGCATACAACTGCATTTCGGCCGAAAAGCGGTCACCGTAATTTAAAATAGGGCCCCCATGATTTTCGACCAAAAAAGGATATACTGTATCGGCATCGTAATTGGGTGGATACACCAGCCAGCCTTGGATATCACGCTGATCAAAAGATGATGTGTACCAAACCTCTTCAACTTTGCCCAAGTTCTTGAAGTCCAATAACGCTTTGTTTAATGCCGTGATTTTAATGGGCGTATCGTTTTTTGAGGACAAAAAGGCCAGCTCCGATGGATATTCCGGTCTTGATTGGGTAAAAACGACATCCCCTTTGTTGGAAACACTAAAAGAGCCACTCGCATAGGGTCTTCCTATGGTGGTTCCGCCCATATTATCCGCTAATTTTTTTACTTTTCCGTTTAATGAAATATGGGCAATCTTGCTATTTCCTTTATCGTCATATGAAAAATAGAGTCCATCGCTTTTAGCATTCCATACTATGTTGGAAACGCTCCTGTCCAAGTCGTTGGAAATGGTTTTTTTACTACTACCATCAATGTTCATAATATGTAACTTTCGTACTTGGTAGGCCTGTACTTTGTCCTCAAAACCAATGTAGGCGATATATTTGCCATCTGGAGAGACCATAGGGCCGGTATCCGGACCATTTTTATCTGTTAATGTAACAATGCTCCCGTTGGAAACATTCACCGAATACACTTCACTGTTCCTAAAATCATATTCCCAATCTTCATTTCTATTGGCTGAGAAGAAAATTTGTTTTCCGTCCGCGCTCCATGATAGCGTTCCCCTATGATGAAAATCGCCCGAGGTTATCTGCCTTGGCGCTCCGCCATCCGATGGTATCGTAAAAATATGGTTAAAGCCCGGTTTGATATATCCTCTACCGTCCGCCTCGTGATACAGCCTGTCGGTAATCCTTGGACTATCTGCCCATTGTGCACCTTTGGGTTTTTTGGGCATTTTGGCAAGTACAGGGGCTGACTTTTCTACATTCATAGAAAAGGCGATATGATTGCCGTTCGGCGACCAGGCAAGTGAACTTGGACTAAAAGGTAGCTGTGATATCTTTGCGATTTTACCTGTGCCTACCCAATACACGTATATTTCCGAACCTTCGTCCGTACTACTGGTAAATACCAATCGGTCTCCGGAAGGCGACCATTTTGGATTGGACTCACCAACCTCCCTGGAAGTAAGTTTTTGATGCTGCGACCCGTCGGTTTTGAGCATCCACAGGTTACCCATGGCTTTATCTTTCATGATGTCGAAGCCCATGCGGCGATACACGATCCAATCGCCGTTAGGTGAGATCTGTGGATCGGACGCATACTCCAAATCATAAACATCCAAATAGGAAAAGTTGGTCTTTTGGGCAATTGAAACGTTGCAAAAAGAAATAAAAAGGAAAAGTAGAAAGATGATTTTGACTCGCATGACTCGGCTTTTAAATATCCATTAAACTTATGAAATAGATAATAGCGGAACAAACTATTGTTTTAAATAAAAAAGGGCATTTAGCCCTTTTTCTTACTCTACCATTTTTAAATCTATGATAGTGTTCGTTACCATTTCTTCGTCATCTTCATCAATTTCGGCATTCGAAGTGTACGTTATTACAAACGACTTACCCACCATTGTGTTATCCTTTAAATCAAACTTTTTTAAGGCTTCGTCAGCTATGTGGTGAAATTCATTGGAAAAACCTTCATCATCGGTAAAGTAATAAATATCGGCTTCGAACCCTACGAATGAACCTGTCATTTCTTCAACTTCTTGAACAGGTAGAATGTTGGAAGAAACAATTAAAAAAATAGAGACCAAAAGTGTTTTCATGTATCAAATCAGTTTTAAGATTACAGATTAAAGGTACACAAACAACATATGCGTAGTTTGTTAAATTTTAATCTATACCATTTATCGATAAACCGAACAAAACCCATATACTAGACAATTGGGGCACTTAAAAAATGTTAAAATTAACCGACTTTGCATTTTGAGCAATGCTTATTTTGATGTTGTTGATATTTCGATTAAAGACTAACTCATTGATGAACTGTTCACTGGTCATCCCGGCAGGTTCTCCCCAAGTGCCAAAGGCATAGGATATGTCCAAGATAAAACAGTAGACATACCAGCAGCACTTGCTAATCATAGTTTGGATTGTTCAAAGTGACAAGCCATAATGTTAGAAAGAATAGACAAAAACTGAAAACAAGATAAAAGGTCAGATAAATAGACCATCTATTTCTTTTAGCGCTACTTTCATTTTGAAATTCTAGTCTAATTTCATGCCATTTACCGTCGTAATAGAACAGGAAAAATGATAAGGCTAGAAATAATATTCCAAATGACAATATCTGCAAAGGATTTAAATCGGAAAAATAAACGAGACCAACATTAATGCCTAAGATTTGTCCGATAATCAATATGAGAACTATACTTTTTATAGAAAAAGTCAATGATATTAAAAGTATTGAAGAGAAAGCTGGTTCTGAATTCCCCCAACTTTTTGTCCACCTCATCATAGTATAGTACAGATGTCTATAAAATTTAGGTGCTCTTAGTCTTTTTAACCATTTTCTCATAAGCCCTTGTAAAAGATTCGTTTGGGCGTGGCCACCCTGGTTTTGTCCCGCTGCATAAGCCGTTCCAACCGTGCTTCTTGGTTCCTCTGTTCCATGGGCGTGCAATACTCTATCTCAAAGTCCAGCCCTGCGGGCCGCTCGCCAAAATTGTTGCGAATGGGGTCGTATTTTTTATGCCATTGCCTGCTGAACTGTTCACTGGTCATCCCGGCAGGTTCTCCCCAAATGCCAAAGGCACCGGATATATTCAGTATAAGAATTAGGTGAGTATTTATTCAAAATATGGATTGTTGAATTTTAATAACCATATTCCTAATATTGCCAATACTATTGAAAGAAAAAAATACATATAAAGATAATAATATCCTAATCTCTTTGAAGTTTTGCTTTCTTCGCTGAACTCATCCATTATAAGCCGCCATTTGCCCTTGTAAGAAAATAAAAGATAGTTGAATCTTTCAAATAATACAATTATAACCAATATATAAATGAGGCCATATCCATCCATTAAATACTTTCCCCAAAGATTTGTTCCGATCGTAACTCCAAAAAGATTGAAAAAGAAAATAAATTGAAAGATGTTGGTAAAAGATAACAGAAGAGCTGTAGAGCCATTTGGCGGGTCATTTTTTAGTTTGATGGAAACCTGGTTCAGCTTGTAGAAGATATACCGGTACCATTTGGGCGCCCTCAGTCCTGCCAGCCATTTTTTCATAAGCCCTTGTAAAAGATTCGTTTGGGCGTGGCCACCCTGGTTTTGTCCCGCTGCATAAGCCGTTCCAACTGCGCTTCTTGGTTCCTCTGTTCCATGGGCGTGCAATACTCCATCTCAAAGTCCAGCCCTGCGGGCCGCTCGCCAAAATTGTTGCGAATGGGGTCGTATTTTTCATGCCATTGCCTGCTGAACTGTTCACTGGTCATCCCGGCAGGTTCTCCCCAAGTGCCAAAGGCACCGGATACGTCCAAGATAAAATAGCTGCCAGCTACGACCCAGCCCACCGGACCGCCAAAAGTACCTATCATACCTATAACTACATCTACAGTTGCTTTAGCATAAACTTCTTTTCTATTATAATCTGTAGTATAGTAAGCATGGCCAGCTTCGAAAACACTAACCATTGCTCCAACATAAAATAGTTTTTTCCCAACACTTTTAAACACTTTGCCTTTTCCCAATGCCCGCTTAGCCCCTTTTTGGTGGCCGCCCGCACCGCGCATACGCTGGTTGCGCAACTGTTTGTATACACCCTCTTTGCTGCGGTACCACCCATCGGCGTTCCTAAAGGCATCGCCCTTGTGCCATGGGGTCAAGTTACCTACGTGCCGCATCTCTAGGGTGCCGGCCGTAAGGCCGCCTATGGTAATGCCGTTCTTAATCTTGCGATAAAGCGGGTCTTCCCAATAGGCATATTTTTTCTCTGTAGCCGTGGGGTCGTTACCACGGCCATAATAACCAAGGTCGTGTCCCGGTTGGTGCACGTCATGGTCTATAAAGGCCACTTTGGCGCCGGTGTCCATATCTTTTGCCAACACCTTTACGGCCCACTTATTGCCATTTTCGGCGCTTTGTACAATGTCTACCTGAATGCGGGAATTTTCCGAGAAAGAACGCCATTGCCACCCATCCCATACCTTATGGCCTGTAATGGTTTTTCGAACATAGTTGTCCGCATCTACCTTGGGCCTTTTCTTCTCTACATCTTTAGGCAAGGAGGCCCAAAACTTTTGGTCCGTAAGGGATCCACTACCTTTCATGGCCAGATCTATCTTGTACATTTTTCGGGAAAGGTCTACGCGGGTATTGTCCAAAGCCATCCTGAACTCTTCCAAAAATGCCGGTTTTATGTCCGCATCCCCGGTTTGGCGTTTGGCGTTTCGCCACGAACGCTCTATTGCGGGCCGCAGCAAGGTGTCCAGTTCCTGTAATACAACTTCGTCTTCCATTGTTATATGCAATATAAGTAATGTAGTTTAAAAACTGTACTCCTTTTCGACCAAGTGACAGAAATTATTTACCCGAGAACCCGTTGTTTATTTAGAAAAAAGTAAAGATATGTTGGTTTGAGAATTTTGAGTAACGAAAAAACACTGCTCCCGCTCCCGCTCGGCAGAACTATCGAGAACTATTTTTCTGATTAAAGTTATTTTTTAGGGAACAGCCTGTAGTTCCGAACGGGGCACGAAGAGGAATCTTATTATGGGTTTTCCCGCTGCTCGCGCCTTGCTCTGTCGAAATGACAACATCATCTTAAAAATTTATGCAGAACAAAGTAACTGCAATCAAATTACAGGATTCTAGCCTTTAACTAGGCACGAAAAACATGTTTTTAAGATTCAATTTACCCAAGACCCACATCCAAAGTCATCATTACGATAAAACCGCCGATAAAACCCATAACGGCAACGTCGGAATGTTTGTCCTGTTGGGTTTCGGGAATCACTTCCTCGACCACCACAAAAATCATGGCACCCGCGGCAAATGCCAATGCATACGGTAATATAGGCTGAAACGTAATTACGGCCCATGCCCCGATTACCGCAGCGATGGGTTCTACCAAAGCGGAGGCTTGCCCGTACATAAAACTCTTTCGGCGGCTTAGACCTTGCCTTCGTAAAGGCATGGCCACGGCAAAACCTTCAGGAAAATTTTGTAGACCTATGCCCAATGCCAAAGCCACAGCACCACCTATGGTAGCCCCATCAAAACCGGCGGCAACACCACCAAAAAGCACACCAACGGCAAGTCCCTCCGGAATATTATGTAATGTGATGGCCAAAGTCAATAATGTAGTTTTATGCCACGGTGTTTTTACGCCTTCTGCTTCACTTTCCTTAAAATTGATATGCAGGTGCGGTAATATCTTATCCAACCCGAACAGGAAAAACGCTCCCAACAAAAAGCCTACCGCCGCAGGTATTACCTTAACGAATCCCTCGCCGGGACTCAATTCTATGCCCGGTGCCAAAAGGCTCCAAAAACTGGCCGCGACCATAACACCTCCTGTAAAACCAAGCATACCGTCCATTAGGGACCGTTTCGGGTTTTTGAAGAAAAAAACCAATCCTGCCCCGGCAGCGGTCAGTCCCCATGTAAAGAGGGTTGCATAAAAGGCCGCTAAAATAGGGTTTATCGATTCAAAATAATTAATTATCTGTTGCATGGTGTTTGTAAATTTTAATTTAGACTTTTTCGGTAATTTCCAAGTATAGGTTGGCTGCAATTTGACTCGAAATCCGCATCTCAATAGAATTGACCTCGATTTTAAGGGAGCCGTCAAACTCTTCCTTTTCCGTTATTTTCATGGTATCGCCCAAAGCAATTTTGTTCTTGTCTAGAAATTTCAAAAAGGCTGCCGAAGAGTCGTTGACCCCGACACATATGCCTTGCGTGCCGACCGGAAGCTCGTTCAAAAGCTTTTTAACGGACTTTTTGAATTTTCCTTCCTTTGAAGGTATCGGGTCACCGTGGGGATCAACTCTTGGGTGTCCCAAATACACATCCAACTTATCAATGAGCTGTTCACTTTTTATGTGCTCTAACTGCTCGGCCACTTCATGAACTTCGTCCCATGCAAAATCCAATTTATCCACTAAAAACACTTCCCACAACCTATGCTTTCGAATAATGGACAATGCCGACAACCTACCTGATTCCGTCAAGTAAACCCCCTTATACTTTTTGTACAATACCAAGTCTTTGTCCGAAAGTTTTTTTATCATATCCGTCACCGATGAAGGTTTGGTCTCCATTTGCTCGGCAATTGCATTAGTAGATATGGCGTTGTCATCCTTTTTACTAAGGTGATAAATGGCCTTTATATAGTCTTCTTCCGAAAGGGTCATGTATTTTTTAGTCTATTTTTTGCTAAAATACATTTTTATATGTAAAAACATATTTTTAGTTTTGTCTAAATTATAATTTTGGATAGATTAAAAATGATTTTAAGACCATCTCAATTTATATTGCTGTTCTTTCTGAGTTTTGGGAGCCACGCACAGACTTCAATAATCGGAACCGTTACCGATGGTATTGCCCCAGTACCTTTTGCCAATATTTATTTAAAAGGCACCGAAAAGGGAACCTCATCAGATGAAAATGGCAGTTATACTCTAACCAATCTGAATGAGGGTCGATATATTTTAGTAGTTTCCGCCATGGGCTACAGCCCTTTCAGAACTACGATAAACATGACGAAGAACCGTACACAATTGCTCGACATAGAACTTGAACCCTCGACCGAAACTTTGGACGAAACCGTTGTCACGGGAACATTAAAAGCGGTTCGGCGTTCCGAAAGTCCGGTTCCCGTAGAGGTCTACAGCCCCACTTTTCTTAAAAAAAACCCCACGGCCAATATTTTTGAGGCTTTACAGAACATCAATGGAGTGCGCCCCCAAATTAATTGTAATGTTTGTAATACCGGTGATATTCATATTAACGGTTTAGAGGGTCCTTATACTTTGGTTTTAATAGATGGTATGCCCATTGTGAGTGGTTTGGGAACGGTATACGGTTTGTCCGGCATCCCGAATTCACTTATAGATCAAATTGAAATCGTAAAAGGTCCTGCCTCAAGTTTGTACGGGAGTGAAGCGGTTGGCGGGCTCATCAACGTGATTACCAAAAATTCGTTAGAGGCTCCTGATTTCTTCGCTGATGCTTTTGCGACAGGTTGGGGCGAATATAATCTTGATATTGGGGCAAAAGTAGATTTTGGAGAGAAAACCGATATGCTACTGGGTATCAACTATTTTAATTTTGATGAAATCATTGATAATAACGGCGATAATTTTACAGACCTTACCTTACAGGACCGCATATCAATCTTTCAAAAATGGAACTTTACACGTAAGGGCAACCGTATCTTTTCTTTGGCCGGACGCTATTTTTATGAAGACCGTTGGGGCGGAGAATTACAATGGACGCCGGAGTTTCGAGGGGGTAATGAAATTTATGGTGAAAGCATATATACCAGCAGGTGGGAAGTTTTAGGAAAATACCAGCTC
This sequence comes from Costertonia aggregata, assembly GCF_013402795.1. GTDB lineage: Bacteria > Bacteroidota > Bacteroidia > Flavobacteriales > Flavobacteriaceae > Costertonia > Costertonia aggregata. The sequence continues at coordinate 1,515,527 of NZ_CP058595.1, forward strand.
CCTTTTACCGAAAAGCTATTGTTATCTTTTTCGTATAACGACCATAGTCAAAACTCGGTTTATGGTGACACGCCGTACATCGCCGATCAGCGCATTGGTTTTGGCCAGCTTACATGGGACAAAAAAACAGGAAAACATGACATCTTGGTCGGTAGTGCGCTCAGGTACAATTTTTACAATGACAATACCCCGGCGACTGAAACCGCCGATGAAGTCGTTATACCCAGCCTTTTTGTGCAGGACGAAATACATTTAGCGAAAAAGCATTCCCTTTTGTTGGGCATGCGGTATGATTATGATGCCAGGCATGGAAATATATTCACTCCAAGAACGGCCTATCGTTGGAAAGTGACCGACAACGATATAGTACGCTTCAATGCCGGTACGGGATTTAGGGTCGTCAACCTTTTTACCGAGGACCACGCCGCATTAACAGGGGCACGAGATGTTATCGTTACCGAAACTTTGGAACCGGAGCGCTCTGTTAACGTAAACCTCAACTATCTTAAGAAGATATATGCCGACAATGGTACTTTTATAAGTTTGGATGCATCACTGTTCTACACCAATTTTAGCAATGCCATTCTTCCCGATTACGATACCAATCCCAATCAAATCATTTATGACAACCTTGATGGGAAATCTGTTTCGCAGGGCGTGAGTGCCAATGTTGATGTAGTGTTCCCAAGTGGATTCAAATTTTTGCTCGGAGCAACGTTTCAAGATGTTAGCCAGACCGAAAACGGAATTTCGTCCCGCCAAATCCTGACCGAAAGCTACACGGGCACCTGGAATTTTGGCTATGATTTCAGAAGTCTTGAACTAAGCGTGGATTATACCGGAAATCTTTATGGCCCGATGCGCCTACCCATTTTGGGCGAAAATGACCCAAGACGGGAGTTTTCGCCGGTCTGGAGCATACAAAACATACAGTTTACCTATAAGGGGTTGGATAATTTTGAGATTTACGGCGGCATTAAAAATCTGTTGGATTGGACACCAAACCGTGGTAATCCCTTTATTATCGCCCGTGCGAACGACCCCTTTGATACAAATGTGACTTTTGACGGTAATGGTAATGTATTGGCGACCGCCGATAACCCCAATGCGCTTACGTTTGACCCATCCTACGTGTATGGTCCCAATCAAGGTATTCGCGGTTTTTTTGGCATGCGCTACCGGATCAATTAAATTGCCTATCAAGTGTATCCAGTGTTAGCCATGTACATACTTCGTTAACCTCTATGCTTTGGATATTTTTATGTGATTATGACTTAAATGTTGTCATTTTTGAAAGAATTTGATGCCGTTGTATTGGTTTTGAGTTATACCGAAGAACTAAAAATTGTTTTGAAAACAGTTTTTTCTCTAAATTCTTATTTAGAAATAGGATATAAGTTTGTCCGTTCGAGTGATTTTGAGGAACGAAAAATTGTATCGAGAACAATTTCCTACTTGAAATTCTTATTTATTTGAACCCTAAAATTCTCTCTTACTACTAAGATTTCATCAAAATACAAAGCTGGGTATCGTTGACATGGGTTATATAGCTAAATTTAAAAATCGGATAATTCAAAAAAAGCATTGGACCATAAGTTTATAAGGTTTAGCACATGCATATTTTTAAGGCGATAATGCGTATTTTTAACAAATATTCTAAATCCCCTTGACGAAAACATCCCTTTTTGACTATATAATTGTGGGCGCAGGAGCAGCCGGGCTTATGTTGGCAGATGCTATGGGCAGAGATGCCTTTTTTGCCGACAAATCGATTTTACTCGTAGACAAGGATGCCAAACGAAATAACGATCGCACATGGTGCTTTTGGGAAAATGGGGAAGGCAGGTTTGATGCGATAGTGCATAAAAAATGGAACCATATCTATTTTGGTGGTCAAAATTTCTCCAAACGATTCAATATTACACCTTATGTGTATAAAATGATCAAGGGGGTTGACTTTTACACTGATTATCTTGAGCGTATAACAGCATACCCCAATATTGAATTTAGACAAGAGACCGTACAAGATATCGACGATACGCTCGGGAAGATAATGATGACAACCGATAAGGGCCAGTATGTCGCCAAAAAAGCTTTCAACAGCCTATTCAATTATGGTATGGCCACTTTTCAAAACAGATATCCCGTACTGCAACAGCATTTTTTAGGTTGGTTCGTCAAAACCAAAAAACCTGTTTTTAAAACTGATGAGGTGACTTATATGGATTTCTCTATTCCGCAAAAAGGAAATACCAGATTCATGTATGTGCTCCCTTTTTCAGAAACTGAAGCTCTTGTGGAATATACTTTGTTCTCCGAACAAACCCTACATCAACTGGAATATGAAAAAGCCATTGAACATTATTTGAACACCAACCTAAACTGTACCGAATTTGAAATTTTGGAAAAGGAAAAAGGGAGTATTCCCATGACCTGTTATGATTTTAAAGGATACCACACCAAAAATATGCGCTTTATCGGTACCGCAGGCGGATGGGCGAAACCAAGTACCGGATATACGTTTATGAGTACCGCAAAAAAAACACCTGTACTGTTAGAACACATAAAAACCGGGAAATCCCTACAAAAACTCAATTTTAAGAATCGATTTTGGCAATATGACCTACTGTTCTTGGATGTGCTTAAAAGGGATAATGGCAAAGGACATGTTATTTTCGAGAAACTGTTCAAGAACAGAAAACCACAATTGGTTTTCAAGTTTTTGGATGAGGAAACCAATTTTTTGGAAGAGCTGTACTACATGTGGGGAAGTCCCAAAATACCCTTTACCAAAGCCCTATGGAAAAGGGTTTTACTACGTTTTTACATGGCCGTACGTAACCCAAGACAGGCTTTGACTATACTTTTCTGCGCATAAGGTTTTTTCCGAACGTTTTGAGCAATGCTTTCTTTTCATCGGGCAACTTCAGGTCTTGCAGTACTTTAAAGGCTTTTTCGGTATAGTGTTCTATTTTATTTTGCGTAAGATCGGCCGAACCACTTTCCAAAAATATGTCTTTTACATTTGCTACTTTGGCAGATGGGTCTTTGGGCGATAGCGAAAATAGGTCCAACAGTTCTTTTCTCTGCCGTTGTGTGCCCAACTCCAATGCTTTTAAATACAAATAGGTCTTTTTATTCACGATGATATCCCCTCCTACTTGTTTCCCAAAAGTTTTTGGATCACCAAAAGCATCCAAATAATCATCCTGTAATTGAAAGGCGATACCTAGATTAAGCCCAAAATCATAAATTTTCTCCTGCTCATTTTCTGATGCGTTTGCTATGATGGCTCCCATTTTCAAAGCTGCAGCAACTAAAACCGCTGTTTTATATTCGATCATTTTCAAATATTCGGGTACGGTTACATCATCCCTGGTCTCAAAATCCACATCATATTGTTGGCCTTCGCAGACCTCGATAGCGGTTTTACTGAATAACTTGGCCAGATGCCTAAACGTTTCGCCCCTGTAGTTTTCAAAGAGTTGATAGGCATTTATCAACATGGCATCCCCGGAAAGGATTCCGGTATTTACGTCCCACTTTTCATGTACGGTGGGTTTACCGCGACGCAAGGGAGCATCATCCATAATATCATCATGTACTAAAGAAAAATTATGGAAAACCTCTACCGCCAGTGCGGCATCCATGGCATTTTTATAATCCGTTCCAAAAATTTCGGCAGAGAGCAATGTCAACACAGGTCTTAATCGCTTGCCCCCAAGACTTAGGATATACGTGATGGGCTCGTATAGGTTCTTAGGTTGTTTGGTTTCGGTCTTTTGTTCCAGATAGCCTATAAACTCTTTTCTATAATATTCTATGGTATGCATATTGGGCAATTTTTTACCAAAAATACGTCCATTTTGTCAAATTCCTTTTTAGGCTATCCCTATTGTCGTAAATAAAAAACAATGAAAATGCAATAGTTTTGAAATGTACCGTCTTTATTTATGAAGACCTATAGAATAGCCAGTAATGGTTTCAGACAAACGACCCGATAATAACATAAATATTTTCTTTAAGGAAGAATATAATTCGCTTAAGGGCTATGTGCGTTCAAAAATTACGCATACCACCGAAAGTGATGCAGAAGATATTATCCAAGATGTGGCCCTGAGAATTTTTTCTAGACCCGCTGATGCATTACCCATTCAAAATATAGGCGGTTTTGTGTACAACGCCATAAAAAACAAAATCATTGATACAATGCGGGCCAAAAAAGAAAGAATATATGATGAAAGCGCCTTGGAACAGTTATGGACAGAGTTTGCCGAAATGTTCTACGGGGATATGCCCAAAGAATATCCCGAAAAACTAAAGGAAAAGCTCAAAGAGGCCATTACGGCACTAAAACCACCGTACCGTGATATTATAGTGGCCGTGGATTTTGAGGGCTATACCTATCGTGAAATATCAGAAGAAACAGGAATCCCACCAGGCACGCTAATGTCAAGAAGACACCGTGCCATGTCATTATTACTCAAAAAATTGGAAACTAAAAAAGAACTATAAAAATCACAATTATGGAATATAAAGAGCAAGTTGAAAAACGTGTGGAACAAAAAGTAAAATTTATCGTAACCAAGGTAGTCAAGGTACTATTCTTCATTATACTAGGATTGGCCCTTGCCTTTTTGATAGGTTATGTGGTTATGCGATTATGGAATTGGTTGATGCCCGAACTATTTGGATTGCCGTCTATAGGATATTGGCAAGCCGTAGGTATGCTGATCTTGGCCAAAATCTTTTTCGGCTTTGGTAGCGGCAGCGGTCCCGGAAAAAATACAAGATCAAAAAACAAACCTAGATATAAAAGATGTGGTTCGTTACGAAAGGATTTTACTGACTGGAAACACTACGATGAGTTTTGGGCAACAGAAGGCGAAAGGGCCTACAAACAATATTTGGAAAGAAAAGAACAAAAAAATGAAACTCATGGTGACCGATAAAAACAGTACAGGCAAAAGAAAATACAATTACCATCACAAATTTTTCTTTTGGAATTTAAACGACACGAATAAACGTGAATTGGATAATGGTGTTACAACCGGTGAAAATCCCAATACTGAAAATCAAATATAAGGGTATGTTAAAAAATTGTAAAACTTAGGAAACTTTTATTGTTTTAAAAGTTTCCATGCTTACATTTGTGCCCGCTATGAAAGAGAAAATTTTAGAGAAAGCCACTGATATGTTCTTGAACCTAGGGTTCAAAAGCGTTACTATGGATGATTTGGCCAATGAAATGGGAATTTCCAAAAAGACCATATATACGCACTATGCGAATAAGACCAGGTTGGTCGAAGACAGTACTTCGCACTTGTTATGCAGTATCTCTAACGGAATAGACCATATATGCGCATTACAAAAAAACCCGATCGAAGAGCTCTACGAGATCAAAAAATTCGTGATGCTGCATCTTAAAGATGAGAAATCCTCTCCCCAATATCAATTGCAAAAATATTACCCCATGGTATACGGCATGATGAGGGAGCGCCAATACGAATTAATGGAAGACTGCGTGCTAGATAATATCAGAAAGGGGATGGAGCAAGGTATTTACAGGAACAATCTCAACGTAGATTTTGTTGCCCGTATTTATTTTACCGGTGTAACCAGCATCAAAGACCAAAAATTGTTCCCTATCAATACATTTCCGATCACATCTTTGATGGATGAATATCTGGAATACCACCTAAGAGGCATAGTCACCCCAAAAGGAAGAAAAATATTAAACAACATCATCAACTCAAACCAAGAATAAATGCGACATTATTTTTTACCTGTCATCGCCATATTCATATCGGCTTTTGGTCATTCTCAAGAACAGCAGCAAGAAAACACAAACAGTTTTACCTTACAGGAAGCCATCGCTTTTGCCCTGGACAATAACTACAGTGCCATCAATGCGGAACGTGATGTGGTCGATGCCCAAAAGCAAAAATGGGAAACCATCGCCTCCGGGCTCCCACAGATAAGTGGTGCGGTCAATTATCAAAACCAATTGATACAGCCTATTGCACAATTCCCATCTATTTTGGTACCCGAAGAATTTCTACCTCCCGGGGCAGTGAGAGATCCTAATACTTTTGTCCCCATAGTCTTCGGCCAGCCACAACAAATTATCGCCACGGCAACACTGCGACAGCAAATCTTTGACGGCTCTTATATCGTTGGCGTTCAGGCAACCAAATCATTTTTGAGCTATAGTGCCAACAATAAGGAAAAAACGCAACTAGAGGTTAGAAAAGCGGTAACGGAATCTTACGGCAATGTGCTCTTGGCACAGGAAAGCGTCTCTATCTTGGAAAAGAACAAGGCCAATCTAGAAAAAAATCTTTTTGAGACTACAAAAATCTATGAAAATGGTCTGGGTGACGAGGAAAGTGTAGAACAGTTGCAAATTACGCTATCCAACGTAGAGAACCAACTCAAGAATGCGGTGCGCCTAAAGAGCATAACCTTACAAATGTTGAATTTGGTCATGGGGATAGCCATAGATGCCCCGACCAAGCTAGAAGAAGATTTGGACAACCTTACCCGTGAACAAATAGACCTGAACCTTATCGAAGCTGAATTTCAGATTGAAAACAATGTTGACTTCAAATTGGCCACTAATCTAAATGAACAACGCTACTTTGAATGGAAACTGGCCAAAAGCCGTGCACTTCCCACTTTAAATGCATTCGTAAATTATGGTGCCAACTCTTTTGGGGAAGGTTTTGATTTTTTGGATAACGGTCAAGAGTGGTTTGAGTCCTCTATCTTTGGTGTAGACCTTAATATCCCCATTTTTAGCTCATTAAAAAGAAGTGCCAGTACCCAGCGTGCAAAAATTGCTTTGGAAAAAGCAAAAACACAACTGCAAGAGGCCGAAGAAAGAATACGGTTACAACTTGAAAATGCCAAAAGTGAATATATTTTGGCCATTGAACAATATGAAACCGCAAAGCAAAACCTAGGATTGGCAGAGCGTATCGAAAATAAGAATCAGACCAAGTATTTCGAGGGCATTGGTAGCAGTTTTGAATTGCGACAGGCCCAAACACAACTATATGACGCGCAACAAGGCTATTTGCAATCCATGGTAGAGGTCATCAACAAAAAAACGGAACTGGAAACGATAATGAATCAATAGTAGTGTATTGGTCTATAAGTTGGAAGTTCATGAACGATAACGATTTTGGATTTTTATCCGATGGGGATGACAAGAATATTAGAACATCAATAACAGAAATCACGGCCATGTTTAGATGGTTTGCAAAAAACACAAATACATTCACGACAACAAATAAAAGTATAAACTAATCCACTTATAAACTATCACGCAATGAAAAACATACTTTATCTATTAGGCATAACTATACTCCTCCATGCTTGTGGAGGTTCTGGGGAAACGTCTGTCGAAGACCTAGTTTCCCAAGGGGATTTGGAGACCCTAAGGGCCAAAAAAAGTGAAATTTCCGAAAAGCAGAAAGCATTGGAAACCCAGATAAAACAGTTAGATTCGGCCATAGCTGCAAAAACCGGTGAAGGTAATCTACCGCTGGTCACGACCATTACAGCAAAAGCCGATACGTTTGATCATTTTCTGGAATTACAGGGAGACGTGAAGACCAAACAAAATGTATTGATATACCCCGAAATGGCCGGCACCTTATATCGTGTGTATGTAAAAGAAGGTCAAAAAGTTTCTAAAGGTCAATTATTGGCCGCCATTGATGACGGTGGTATGGGGAGCCAATTGGCCCAGCTCAAGACACAGGCCCAATTGGCCAAGACCACTTTTGAGCGTCAAAAACGTTTGTGGGAACAAAAAATAGGTTCTGAAATTCAATATTTGCAGGCAAAAACCAATTACGAGGCTACAGAAAGTGCGGTAAAACAGGCACAGAGCCAATTGGGAAAATCTACCATCAGGGCGCCGTTTTCCGGTATTATCGATGATGTTATAAAAGATCAGGGTACCGTGGTAGCACCTGGCCCGGGCTCGGAAGTTTTTCGTATCGTCAACTTGTCCGATATGTATATTGAGGTTGACGTTCCCGAAACATACTTGGATGGTATAACGGTAGGGAAACAAGCCAAAGTGTACTTTCCGGTATTGGGAGATACCATTGATACTAAAGTTAGGCAAACGGGCAATTTTATAAGCCCAAGTAATAGGGCTTTTAGTGTTGAAATCCCGGTTCCGAACAAGAAAGGAAACATTAAACCCAACCTAACGGCCAAAGTAAACATCAACGATTATTCCAGTGACAATGCTATAGTCATTCCACAAAGTATCATTTCTGAAAATGCCGAAGGCGAACAGTATGTGTATGTGGCCAAGCCTGTTGAAGGCGAAAAACATGCTACGATTGCCAAGCGTATTGTAACCACGGGGAAAACACAGGGAAGCAATGTTGAAATTTTATCCGGAATTTCAGATGGCGATTACCTTATCAAAGAAGGGGCAAGAAGCGTAAAAGATGGTCAAAAAGTGGAAATAAAAAATGGGTAGACGGTAGACGGTAGACGGTAGACGGTAGACGGTAGACGGTAGACGGTAGACGGTAGACGGTAGACGGTAGACGGTAGACGGTAGACGGTAGACGGTAGACGGTAGACAAAAATAAATTTTAAAACTCATCAACTTATAAACAAATCAAAAATGAGTAAGCAGAAAAAAAACGCCGATAAAGAATTTAAGCTATCCTCATGGGCAATAGACAACCCGTCTGTAATCTATGTCATGATTGCTATTTTCTTGTGGATAGGCTTTTCGGCATATCAAGCTATGCCCCGTGAGGATTTTCCCGAAATCGTTGAGACCAAAGTATATATAAGCACCCCTTACCCGGGCAACACCGCAGAAGACATAGAACGCTTGATTACCGATCCGTTAGAGGATAGGCTCAAAAACGTAAGTAACGTTGTTGAAATCACTTCTACATCCCAAGAGGACTATTCTATCATTACCGTTGAGTTTGATGAGGAACTTTCGGTTGAACAAGCCAAACAAAAGGTCAAGGACGAAGTTGATGGTGAAAAAGCGGGCGAAGATTGGCCTACTTTTAACAATGCCAAGGTAGAGCCCAATGTTTTTGACTTAAACCTGTCGGAATCCTTTCCGATCATGAACATCAATTTTACGGGGGATTATCCGGTAGAAAAGCTAAAGGAGTTTGCAGAGTACTTACAGGACGAAATCGAGGACCTCTCAGAGATTAAGGAAGTCAGTATTCGCGGTGCACAGGAAAAGGAAGTTGAAGTTGCCGTGGATGTCTATAAAATGATGGCCGCGAAAGTCAGTTTTCAAGATGTAATAGGCGCCATAAGCAATGGCAACATGACCATGTCGGCCGGTAATATCAGAAGTGACGAACAGCGTAGGACCATACGTGTTTTGGGAGAAATCAAAGACCCACAACAACTGAACGATTTTGTGGTAAAATCGGAAAACGGTGCGATATACCTTCGTGATATTGCAAAAGTCAGTTTTTCGGAAGAGGACAAGACTACCTATGCCCGGGAGTTTGGCGAAAGTGTTGTAATGCTTGACGTAAAAAAGCGCTCCGGTAAAAATATGATCGAGGCTTCCCAAAAAATTAGGGCAATCGTAAAAGAGGCCCAGGCGGATTATTATCCGTCGGATTTAAAAATATCGATCGCCAACGATTCATCGGAAAGAACCTTGAACCAAGTAGACGACTTGGTGAACAATATTATTTTCGGGATTATCTTGGTAGTTACCGTATTGATGTTTTTCCTAGGCTTCCGGAACGCACTCTTTGTTGGTTTTGCCATACCTATGTCAATGTTCATGTCTTTCGCCATTCTCAACCTTTTTGGCTATACTTTGAATACGATGATTCTCTTTGGGATGATCATGGGTCTGGGGATGATGGTAGATAACGGTATCGTGGTCGTTGAGAACGTATACAGATTGATGGACGAGGGCATGTCCCGTACCGAAGCTGCAAAAAAAGGTATCGGTGAAATTGCATTCCCGATCATTATATCGACCCTTACCACGGTAGCGGCATTTGTGCCCTTAGGATTGTGGCCCGGTATTTTTGGGCAGTTTATGATATACTTCCCCATTACCCTATCCGTGGTATTGGGCTCATCATTGTTCGTGGCCATTTTTATGAACTCCATGTTGGTCTCCCAATTTATGGAAATCGGCGAAAAGGAATTAAAGGTAAAGCAGCTCATTCGCATTAGCGCCATATTGGGCGGACTTGGCCTGTTTATATTGCTATTTGGCGGTGCTATGCGAGGTCTGGGTACCGTTATGATACTTACGGCCATCATGTTCTGGGTGTACAAGTATGTTTTAAAACGATGGGCTTTGCGTTTTCAAAAAAACACCATGGTACGTTTTGAAAATTGGTACGAACGTAGAATCGTACATGCCTTGCGCGGTAAAAACGTATACTGGTATTTTAGTATTACCTTCTTTTTGTTGATTGCCGTATTTATGCTTTTCGGGGCATCGATCGGGGCGGGGCGCACAAAAATCGAATTCTTTCCAGATAATATTCCCAATGAAATCTATGCCTATATTGAATATCCCGAAGGCACGTCCATAGAAAAGACCAATAAAATCACCAAAGAAATTGAAAAAAGGGTGTACGAAGTGGTCAAGCAGGATAAATACCAATCGCCAACAGGTGAAAATTATCTAGTGGAGTCCGCCGTTTCGCAAGTTGGTGAAGGTGCGGGAAACCCGCAGACCGATGGCGGTTCGTCCGCAGAAATGCCCCACCGTGGCAAAGTCACCGTCTCTATGCAAGAGTTCAAATACAGGAACGGGTTGGACACTGAAGACCTGAGAAAGGAAATTCAGGAAGCGCTCACGGGAATATACCCCGGTGTGGCAATTTCAGTCGAGAAAGATGCCGCCGGACCGCCTGCAGGATATCCCATAAATATTGAGTTGGAAGGTAAAGATTATGCCGAGCTCATTAATACGGCCGAGGATATCCGAAATTTTATCAATACCAAAAATATTGCAGGTATCGAGGAACTTAAGATAGATGTAAATAAAAGTAAACCCTCGATGCAAGTGGTCGTAGACCGTGAAAAAGCCGGGGAACTTGGCGTTGGCGTTGGCCAGGTAGGGCAACAATTGCGCAGGTCGCTATTTGGTGAAAAGGCAGGGGTCTATAAGGTAGATGGTGAGGATTATGATATCAATGTTCGTTTTAACGAGGATATCCGCTATGATAAAAATGCGCTGTTCAATCAAAATATCATTTTCAGAGATCCGGCCAACGGGCAGATCAAGGAAATTCCTGTCGCCGCCGTTGCCACACAAAAAAATTCTTCGGGCTTTAGTGCCATAAAGCACCGTGACAAGAAAAGGGTGGTAACCGTATACTCGGGATTAAAGCCAGGTTTTAGCGATGCGGGTGCTATTGTTGCCGAAATCCAAAAAGAAATGGAAAACTATAAAGGGCTGCCTGAGGATATAAAAATCGATTTTACGGGACAGATCGAGGAACAGAACAAACAAATGCAGTTCTTGGTAGGGGCCTTCTTTTCGGGTCTTGGCCTGATTATGCTGATTTTGATATTTCAATTTGGCGGTATTTCCAAACCCTTGATTATCATGATCGCCATTTTCTTAAGTTTCATAGGGGTTTTTGGTGGCTTGATGTTGACCGGTTGGTCATTCGTCATCATGATGACCATGATGGGTATCATATCCCTTGCGGGTATTGTAGTGAACAATGGCGTAGTACTGCTAGATTATACCCAGATTCTCATTGACCGTAAAAAAGTGGAATTGAATATGGACGATAAGGACTTATTGTCTATGGAGCAAGTGACCGAAATTATTACCCGAGGTGGTAAGGCAAGGCTACGGCCCGTGATATTGACGGCCATCACTACGGTCCTGGGGTTGATACCATTGGCGATAGGGTTGAACATTGATTTTTTCTCGCTATTCTCGGAGTTTGACCCAAAAATTTACATCGGTGGGGATAATGTGATTTTCTGGGGACCTTTGGCATGGACGGTAATCTTTGGTCTGATCGTGGCCACTTTCCTTACCCTGATCATTGTTCCCGTATTGTTCAACATTGTGTACCGTATTAAAATTGGTTTGCGTAAAGGCAAAAAGAAAGTAAAAGAGGATATTTTGGATACGGCGGCCTAAAACGGAAAACTCAAATAATGATAGATGGCTTACCAAACTGGATAAATTGGGCATTCATAGCAACATTTTTCGTAACTATAGCTCTTTTTCATCTTGCGAACGGCAGGTCAAAAAAATTAAGCCTTTTTATTGTTGTTTGGAGCTTGTTTCATGCTGTTTTGGCGTATAACGGGTTTTACAACAAAACAGATTTGTTTCCGCCCAGGTTTCTTTTGGTGTTGATACCCTCGTTATCGTTTCTGATATTTGGTCTTTTAAAGAAGAATCGAGAGCAGATACTAGCCAAAAGGAATATTAGGGCCAGTACGTTTTTGCATGTTATAAGAATACCGGTCGAAATCATGCTCTTTTATTTGTATCTCTATAAAACAATGCCTCAACTAATGACGTTCGAGGGGCGTAATTTTGATATTATTGCAGGTATATTGGCCCTTGTATCCGGTATTCTTTTTTACGTAAAGAGCGTAGGGAAAACATTTTTACTCGTTTTTAACGGTATAGGGTTGCTCCTTATCTTATTTGTGTTTGTCAACGGTATTTTATCTAGCGAGTTACCTATTCAAATGTTCGCCTTTGATCAACCTACAAAAGCATTGGAATATTTTCCGTTCGTTTTGCTCCCCGCCACCATCGTGCCCATTGTAATATATACCCATATCATAGACCTGATATTGTTGATGAGGAAAGTTTAAATTAAAACGAAAATCTTACAATGGGAGCAAATGTAAGACTCTCGACGCCTATGAAGCTATAAAAAATTTGGCCTCGAACTCCTATTGACACATAATCTTTTAAAGGAAACATATAATCCAAAGCAGCAAAAGCACCGCCATCATCAACAACTCCCCCTGTATCATTTATACTTGCCACAATAGCCTGATCAAACTCATTGAAAGAAACAAAAGTAAAAGTTTCAAAATGTTGATAGATAAATAGCCCAACAGAAAGATTTAGATTTTTGTTAAATCTCCTCCTAAAATGAACGGTGTAGTGGCGAACTTCTCGACGCAATCTAAAATCTTGAAAAGAAAGCAACGTCGGGATGCCGTTCTCTACGGGAACAATATTAATAAAGTCTGGGCCTTCTACAAGCTGAACAGATTCATAAAAGCCTTGATCTGTAACTCTACGGGTAGCGGCATGTTGAGCATAACCAATACCTATGTAGTCAGTATCAGAAATTTTATAATCCAAGGAAAATTCCAAACGAGGTCCAATATTTGGCGTTTCGTAATCATTTTCAAATGGAGAGCTAAAACTCAAGGTGGATGTGTATTCACTGTATAACATGCCATAGCCCAGCATAAATTGAAACTTATCTTCTTGTGAATACAAAGAATGTAATGATAAAACGTAAATTAAAACAATCAATGAAAGTTTGCGCTGCATTGAATTAGGTATAAATTTTATTAAAAGCGTTTTCCAATCAATAATCCCACGAATATATGATTGGCCAAAATGGGTTCAGTAAATAATATTCTTGAAGAAATATCGGATAAGCTATGCACATCCACACCAATGTTGAGCCCATACTTCCATCTATAATAATAGGAGAGGCCTAAGTTGAGAAAAGCTTCGTCTACGGTTTCTTGGCGTATTTCCGTATCTAAATCTATAATCTCATTAGTTTCGATGTCAAACGAAAAAGAAGTTATGTCCTGTGTCAAAGATTCTGAAGTGTAATAACCGATCCCTGCACTGGCCCCAAAAAAATGTCGTTGTTTGTTGATAAAAGCAAAATATGCTTTTATCCCAGCAGCATAAATCTCAATCTTACCAGGCTCAAAAAGACCTACATCTGCACCTATTGGGCCTAAACGCCTTTTAAGTTCATCGGCATCCTCAAAATAGCTGACAGTACTATTACCACTTGCTCGCGATAAAAATACATCCAGAACAAAACTTTTACCCAAGTTGCGCTGATAGCCCAAATTAATACCAAATCTATTTTCGCGGTTTCCCATATCCCACAAAGTAGGGTGGCCAGCACTTATGTAAACAGCATTCTTCTCCGAAAAACTATTTGTTTGTGAAAACAGTCCAAACGTTGCAAGAAGAAAAAAAATAGATATATATTTCATAATTTAAATTTGATAGTTCCAGAGGCCAAAAATGAGCCTCTGGAATCTTATATTAGTAAAATTGTACTCTTTATTAGTGCAGCTTGGTATAAAAATGATTAAAAAAGTAAAAGAATTTTTCATTGGGACTGGTCTTTTTGTTCCAGTATCGTCCTTTATAGAATCTCGTTTCAGGATATAAATCATTAGATCCCACTATAGACACTAAAGCTAATTTTCTTGAAATAGGAAATTTGGTTCTAAATTTTGAAGCTCCAACCTTAACTTTAACTTTATAGGATATTGACCCTTCGACTTTAGGTACTATCTTACCATCTTTAATTTCTGCGCCAACTTTAGCCGTCAATTCTGCTTCTTGGCTTGCTTTCAAATGATGGTTAGTGAAAATAGCAATCATTTGTTCGGCCTCGGTCATATTCCAATCCTCATCGAATACAGCCTTATAATCATGCCACCAACCCCTCTTGTCTCCTTTCATTCTATATTTAGTTTTAAAAAAATTAAATACCCTAGCCCCAGAAAATATCTTACCATCAACAACGGTTGGGTTACCATCTAATGAACCTCGCTTCACTTCTAATTTTAAGTGTGTTCTTCCAAAGCCACCCCAACCGGAATTCTTTGTCCCAAATTGCATCATCCTTGTAGATAAGATATCTTCTTCCTTTATACTAGCTGGATTTACATTGTAAGGCAATAATTTTGGCCCGCCATTATATGGTGGGGGCAAATCATCATCTCCAATTGGTATTGGGAACACTTCTGCGAAATCACATGGTCTTCCGGGTATATCACAGTCGTCCATATAGCCTATTACGAGAACTTTATTTTCGTACAGATAATCATCATTTTGATAGCCTACTGATTGTAATTCTGGGCCACGACCTGTGTTGCTATTTATAACTCGATAGACTTCATTTGTTTCTGTATATTCTACAGGACTATACGTTAAAAACAATTCTTCAGATTTGAAAGACTTATCTGTTTTCTCACCAACGTCGTAAGGATAGTATAAATGTAACTCTTCATTTGCTAAAAGCTCTAATAAGTCATCGGCTGTTTTTTTTGAATTAGTCTCTCCTTTTCTGGCTACATTGTCAGGAATATTGTACTTTTCATATATTGCAAAGTATGCATCATTACTTCTATCCAGTTCATTTTTAAGCACTTCTTTTAAAGTTGAATTATCCCTAAACGAAGCAACAACGTTTTTCTCCAAAAAAGTTTTTTCACTCTTAGAAATCGTCTTTTCATTGCCTAGCATATATGATAACGATACTAATTCGCCGTAACGATCAACATTACGCATGCTAGATAACATTTCTTCCTGAACTTTTGTATTTGTCATAGCCTTTCCCAAAAGTAGAGTTACGTTTTTTAAAAACTCATCTTCTTGAATGGACGTGCCATTTGCGAATTCAGATTGATTATTGTCTATAATCTCTTCATTTTGGATTTCATTTTGACACGACCATATGAGTAAGGTCAAAATAAGTACAAATACTATCTTTATATTATATAATTTCATTAATTACATGTTTTAAATTCAAATTTTTTTAACGGTTCTTCTACGAGGAATCTTACCTTTGTAATCTTACCTCTGGTTGTAGTTGGCTCTATTTCATGGGCTTTCGTTTTTTAATGGTTAGACATCGCTTAGTATTAATCTTTAATCAACGTTACACCAGAGGTTTTTTTATATGACAAACTATGTAAACATAGTTTACAAGTACCTCAGATGAAATTGTTAAAGAAATCTAAAATTAACAAAAGAAATATAGAAACAGGGGAAATACACCTTACATGTTGTAAGGTTTAAGCCTTACTTTTTTGTAGGGGTATTATATAATACCTTTTTGTTTGGAAGCATGCAATAAATCTGCAATGCTAGGCTTATTCATATTGAATACTTTCGCAATTCGACGTTTTCTGGCCTCTATGCCCGACGTGGTCAAAGGAACGTAATTGGTAAGTTTATTCACCTTGACCCCTTTTGACAACAAGTAAAGTATCTTTCGGTCAATATCGTCCAAATTTAATTTTACACCCACATCTTGTTTAAAGAAATCTATCGTTGTTTGGCTATAGACATTGTTCCCTTTTAAGACTGCTACGATATCATTTTGAATACTTATAAAATCAATCTCGGATTTTATCAAAAGACCTTCCGGATTAATATATTTCAAAATCATATGAAGACGATGATTGCTAGTAAGGGAAGTAACCACTATAATCTTCGTCTTTGGCAAGTTTTTACGTAGCAAAATACCTAAACCCTCACCAGAGTTGCCCGCTAAATAATCTCCCGAACGCAGTCGGATGTCTAAAATAACAAGATGTAAATCATCATCAACCCCTAGAATAGCTTCTTTTGCACTGCTGAAATCATTGTAGATATCTAAATCAAAATTGCTAAAAGATGTATTGTTCGAAATATTTTCAAACACCAGACGGTAAGCGTCACATAGTAATGGTTCATCCTCGACAATTAATATGCTCGTTTTATCAATGTGTGCATTTTTAGATGATAGGGACATCAAAAACTATTTTGGTATTAACGATACATTGTAAAGTTAATGGACAACCCATTGAAAACAAAATATATTCGCTTGTAGAAATTACCAAATAGTCGTTTTCGCAATCGGCCCAAGGTTAAGATGTTTGCCCATGAAAAAAGGCCCGATAGTTAAACTATCGGACCTTTTCATATAATTAAGGAAAACTTTATTTATTCACGGCTACCGCCTCGCCATTGTTCCATTTGACCACACTGGCTATGGCATTGTTGTCATAATCAACCTCGGTTAGTTGTTGGCCTTTCCAAAAGAACCATTTTCCGGTCTTTACTCCATTAACATATTCGCCCATGGCGATTTTTTTACCTTGGGCATCATACATTTTCCATTTACCGTTAAGAGTTCCATTGAGAAAATATCCGGTTTGGGCAATGTTTCCGTTATCGTGAAAGTAGGTCGCCTCGACCATGTCCCCGTTTTTTTCAAATTTGGGTTCTATGTTTTGTGCTACAAGAGTTACCGTGCAAAAAAAAGCTGCCATCATTAGTATCTTTTTCATCATATCTGGGATTAAATTAAACTTCGTTATTTACATTAACGTTACAAATATACATTTATTTTACTATAAATAAACATTCACATAACTTTTTGTTTACATAAAATTTACATTAAATCTATAAAAAACTGGAATTCAATATTTTAATTCATTAAAAAATCAATTTTTAAATCGATGAAAATGATTGAAAAACGGTTGTTTTAATACCGTCTTACTACGTTTTACTTCTTAAATTTGCCTTTTAAACCATGTTTAGCGATGTACAGAGACCATACTTGCGGCGATTTGCGCGAATCACATATAGATCAGGAGGTAATATTGTGCGGCTGGGTACAAAAAACCAGGGATAAAGGTTTTGTGGTTTGGGTAGACCTTAGAGACCGTTATGGCATCACCCAATTGGTGTTTGACGGGGACCGCACCTCAAAAGCCCTTTTGGAACAGGCCCGGAACCTAGGTAGGGAATTCGTGGTGCAAGTAAAGGGAAAGGTGATTGAAAGGGCATCAAAAAACACCAATATTCCCACGGGGGCTATTGAGGTTCTTGTAGAAAGCCTTACTGTTTTGAACGAATCGAAAACACCACCTTTTACCATAGAGAACAATACCGATGGCGGGGAAGACCTACGGATGAAATACCGCTATTTGGACATCCGTAGAAACCCGGTTAAAAACAATTTGATTTTTAGGAGTAAAGTCGCCATTGAGGTGCGCAAATATCTATCCGATCACGGGTTTATTGAAGTTGAAACCCCATATTTGATAAAATCCACCCCAGAGGGAGCGCGCGATTTTGTAGTGCCAAGCCGTATGAACCAAGGCCAGTTTTATGCCTTACCGCAATCGCCACAAACCTTCAAACAATTGTTGATGGTGGGCGGACTGGACAAATATTTTCAGATCGTAAAATGCTTTCGCGATGAGGACCTTCGTGCCGATAGGCAACCGGAGTTCACTCAGATAGATTGTGAAATGGCCTTTGTGGAGCAGGAAGATATCCTCAATACTTTTGAAGGGTTGACGAAATATCTATTAAAGGAAATCAATGGTGTAGACATTAAGGAGTTTCCTAGGATCACCTATGATGAGGCTATGAAAACCTATGGCAATGACAAACCGGACATACGTTTTGGAATGGAGTTTGGCGAACTCAATGCGGTTACGCAACACAAAGATTTTAATGTGTTCAATACCGCCGAATTGGTGGTTGGCATTGCGGTTCCCGGAGCGAACAGTTACACAAGAAAAGAGATTGACAAACTCACGGATTGGGTAAAAAGACCACAGATAGGGGCTTTGGGCATGGTATATTGTAGATGTAACGACGATGGCAGCTACAAATCATCGGTTGATAAATTTTATGACCAAGAAGATTTGGCCCATTGGGCTAAAATCACTGGAGCACAACCAGGAGATCTCATTTGTGTGCTATCAGGTAGCACAAACAAAGTGAGGGCGCAATTGAGCGCACTTCGTATGGAAATGGCGGTACGGCTCGGGTTACGTAAAGCCAATGAATTCGCACCGTTATGGGTAGTAGATTTTCCTTTGTTGGAACTGGACGAGGAAACCGGACATTACCACGCCATGCACCATCCTTTTACCTCACCCAAACCAGGACAAATGGAATTACTGGAAACCGACCCCAGTGCGGTTAGCGCCAATGCCTATGATCTGGTTCTGAACGGCAATGAAATCGGTGGAGGTTCCATTCGTATTCACGATACCGAAATACAAAGCACCATGTTCAAGCATTTGGGCTTTACACCCGAAGAAGCAAAAGCACAATTTGGCTTTCTTATGGATGCTTTTCAATACGGAGCGCCACCGCACGGGGGCATCGCTTTTGGATTGGATAGGTTGGTGGCTATACTCGGCGGACAGGAAACCATACGGGATTTTATAGCTTTTCCCAAAAACAACAATGGCCGTGACGTAATGATCGATGCTCCCGCTCCCATTGACGATGGCCAGCTAAAGGAACTCAATTTAAAACTTGATATAAAGTCATAGAATAAAAATCCCGCTGTTCTGCGGGATTTTTTAATACTTTTAATAAAGTTATGTAGTAAAATGCCCAACCTGCCGAAAAGACTTTTTACCAAATTCCTAAAGTGGCGCTATAAAAACATATCCCACAAGACGTTTACGCACATGATGAGCGTTGTAGTGGGTTTGTTGGCTGGCCTAGTATCGGTCACGATAAAGAACCTTACCTACTTTATTGAATCCTCTCTTGAAAACGGTGTCATTTTTTTCAGTAATGAGCTCTACTTTATTTTACCCATCATTGGCCTTGCCCTCGTATACCTGTACGTAAAATTTGTACATAGGGAAAAGTTGGAACATGCCGTCTCCTCCATTCTATTTGCCCTGTCCAAAAAAAAGGGAATCATTGATCTAAAAAAAATATATACCCCGCTCATAACCGCTCCCTTAACGGTTGGTTTTGGTGGCTCGGTAGGGTTATTGGGGCCGGCCGTGGCATCGGGTTCGGCCATCAGTTCCAATTTAAGTCGGTTTTTTCATATCAATGCAAAGACCCGTTCTTTATTGATTGCTTGTGCTTCTGCCGGTGCCATTTCATCTATTTTTCAATCCCCTATCGCCGCCATCGTTTTTGCGGTAGAGGTTTTTAGTTTGGATTTTACCATGCTCTCTGTATTACCGCTTTTATTGGCATCTATATCGGGCGTATTGACTTCCTATTTTTTTCTCGGCAATGAAGTACTGTTTAATTTTTCGCTAAATGACAATTTTGAGATCAAGGATACCCTTTTTTATGTTCTGTTAGGTGTTGGTACTGCCGTGGCGTCTATATATTTTACCAAGATGTATTTTGGTATCCTTAAACTCTTCAAACCCTTAAAAAGTCCAAAATATCGCCTTTTGGTGGGCGGTATGGCCATTGGGATAATGTTATATTTTATACCGCCACTTTATGGTGAAGGCTTTGGCTTTATCAATAATCTTTTGGACGGAAATCACGCTGCCGCTTTGGGAAAAACCCCTTTTGATGCCTATTTAAACAATATTTGGGTAGTCATTGCCCTATTGTTCGGCATAACGATTTTTAAGGCAGTGGCCATGACCACAACGTTTGCCGCCGGTGGTGCCGGTGGTATATTCATCCCTACCATGGTCATGGGCAGCGCACTGGGGAACGTTGTCGCCAAGGTCATCAACAATATAGGCCTAGGGTTTTCGGTTTCTGAAAGCAATTTCACGTTGATAGGTATGGCCGGGCTTATCGCAGGAGTATTGCATGCTCCTTTGACTTCAATATTCCTGATTGCAGAAATTACAGGGGGTTATGAGCTTTTTGTGCCATTGATGATTACGGCATCCATATCTTATTTGATTACTAAAAACGCGATTGACCATACGATTTATACACGTGAACTGGCAGAACAGGGTGCGCTGTTGACACATGACAAAGACGAAAACGTGTTGACGCTCATGCAACTTAAAGATGTTATCGAAAATAACTTTAAAACGGTATCCCCTAACATGACGTTGGGAGATATGCTCCACGAATCCGTAGCAAAATCTACCCGAAACATATTTCCGGTAGTCGATACGGAAAATGCCTTGGTCGGTATAATCTTGTTGGACGATATTAGGGAATTCATGTTCGATACCTCATTGTACGATACCCTAAAAGTGGAGACTTTCATGCACAACGCCCCGGAGTATATTTTTTATGGGGAAGACAGTATGAAAATCGTAATGCGAAAGTTCCAGGACAGCGGTGCGTGGAACCTACCCGTTATTCAACAGGGCAGATATTTGGGATTTGTTTCAAAATCAAAGTTATTGACCGCTTACCGCAGGGAACTTATCAACTTCACAAAATAATTGAAGTTGGTTTTTTCTAAATTTGCTACATGAAATACGTAATCATTTTAGTGGTACTTGCCTCTTTCGGAGCTATTGTCTACGGATTTAGTTTGGATGAAGAACAGGCCGATTTAGCCAATAAATATATCGGCTCGGGAACTTTGGGATTGTTTTTTGTCGCCATGCCGCTTTTTCTCTTAACCGAAAGCCGGGGAAAAAAGATGAAAGATTATATGCTGAACGAAGAAAACATTCGAAAAATGAACGAACGTGAAAAACAAAAGCCTGGTAATCAATAATATCGAAAAAAATTATAACTTTAAGAAGTAATTTTTAATTTTTAACCGATGACTGGAACTGTAAAATTTTTTAATGAATCCAAGGGCTACGGATTTATTACCAACGACGAAACCGGAAAAGATATTTTTGTTCATGCCACTTCCTTGAACGGAATACAATTAAACGAAGGAGACAAAGTGGAATATGTAGAGGAAGAAGGTAGAAAAGGCCTTGTGGCAGGGCAGGTACAAGTAGTGGGGTAAGTTTGTTTTTAATACAGTCGTTTCCGACCATACGGGAGAAATCCAAAACATTCTTTATGTATTTTCCCCATACGTTCCAATGATATTTTACGGGCCTGTTTTCAAAACTATATGTTTATCTCGCTAGTTCAAGTTTCTTCTTTGGATAAAGAAACGTTTCAATAAATCCGCAGCTTCGTTTTCCATAATCCCCCCTACGATTTCGGTTTTAGGATGTAATTTTGTGCCCATGGCCCCAAAGCCCCTTTCCGTATCGGTGGCAGCATACACTATCTTTGATATTTGGCTCCAATACAAGGCCCCGGCGCACATTTGGCAAGGTTCCAACGTTACATAAAGCGTGCAGTTTTGAAGATACTTACCGCCTAAAAAATTAGCCGCTGCCGTTATTGCCTGCATTTCGGCATGTGCGGTGACATCGTTCAATTGTTCGGTAAGATTGTGCGCTCTTGCGATAATCTTGTTTTGAACCACGATAACGGCACCAATAGGAACTTCTCCCTTTTCAAAAGCGGCCTCTGCTTCCTGTATTGCCCTTTTCATAAAATATGCATCGTCAAACGGGAGAATCATGTTCTTTACAATAAAAAAATTGTGCTAATTTCTGTTTCAAAAATAACATATTCAAAAATCAATCTAGCGTCACCATCCCTAAATTAATGTACTTTTGTTGACTTAAATGAAACTGTTAAACACCATTCATTCCCCTGCTGACCTTCGCAAACTAAAAAAAAGCGAACTCCCCGAACTTGCCCAAGAAGTAAGGGCCTTTATCATTGATATCGTTTCCGCAAAGGAAGGCCATTTAGGTGCCAGTTTGGGCGTTGTGGAATTGACCATTGCCCTGCATTATATTTTTGATACTCCGACCGATAAACTCATTTGGGATGTAGGACATCAAGCCTACGGACATAAAATACTGACCGGTAGAAAAGAAAAATTCGATACGAACAGACAACTTGGTGGAATAAGCGGTTTCCCCAAACGAAACGAAAGTACATACGATGATTTTGGAACGGGGCACAGCTCAACATCTATTTCCGCTATTCTGGGAATGGCGATAGCTTCCAAATTAAAAGGGGCGCTACAAAAACAACATATTGCGGTCATCGGCGATGCCTCCATTGCCAGTGGCATGGCCTTTGAAGGGCTGAACCATCTTGGCGTGACCCATACCAACGTTCTCATTATTTTGAACGACAACACCATTGGTATAGACCCCAGTGTTGGGGCCCTGAAAAAATATCTGACCAACGTAAAAAAGGGCATAGCCAAGGATGAAAACATATTTGAATGCCTTAATCTCACATATTCAGGGCCTGTTGATGGGCATAATATAGATATATTGATTGCCGAACTGGAACGATTAAAATCAGTGCCAGGACCTAAATTATTGCACGTCATCACCACAAAAGGAAAAGGACTTCAAAAGGCCGAGGAAAATCAAGTGGCCTATCATGCCCCCGGTAAATTTGATAAAAATACGGGCGAGTTGATACATAAAGCCACTTTACAGAAAGAACCGCCAAAATATCAAGATGTGTTTGGCCATACCTTGGTAGAACTCGCCAAAAAAAACCAAAAAATCATTGGGATAACCCCGGCCATGCCCACCGGAAGTTCCTTAAAGTACATGATGGAAGAAATTCCGGATAGGGCCTTTGACGTGGGCATTGCCGAACAACACGCCGTTACTATGGCAGCTGGGATGGTAGCCGAAGGGCTTGTCCCTTTCTGTACTGTTTACTCTACCTTTTTACAGCGTGCCTACGACCAAGTCATACACGATGTAGCCCTGCAAGGGCTTCCCGTTATCTTTTGCCTGGATCGTGCGGGATTGGTAGGGCAAGACGGGGCTACGCACCATGGCGTTTTTGATATTGCTTTCTTGAGGTGCATTCCCAACTTGATCGTATTTTGCCCATTGAACGAATCCGAATTGCGCAACATCATGTACACGGCACAACTTGGGCTAAAAAACCCAATTGCCATTCGTTACCCTAGAGGTAGGGGCGTGACCTTGGATTGGAGGACAAATTTTGAAAAGATAAATATCGGCACCGCAAAGGAAATCAAAAAAGGAACGAAAATTGCTATATTATCGGTCGGGCACATAGGAAACAGAATTTCTGAAATCATAGAACAAGCAGCATTTACCAAGGAAATAGGGCACTATGATATGCGTTTTGTAAAACCCCTGGATACCGATATGTTGAATACTGTTTTTAAAAAATATGAATCTATAATAACAGTTGAGGATGGCTGCAAAAAAGGTGGTTTTGGCACTGCCGTATTGGAATATGCCAGTGAGATGAATTTTAAAAACACCATAAAAATTTTAGGAATAGATGATACTTTTGTGGAACACGGAACGGTCGAGGAGCTTTATAAAATAGTGGGGCTGGACGATGAGTCAATAAAAAAACAAATTGAAAACCTGCTGAAACAATAGTTAAATGCATCGTATTCTCTTTTATATATTTCTTTTTTGTTCCGTTCTAAAGTTGGTCGCCCAGGACAGTATTCCCGAAGTTGCTGTAGATACTACAAGAATCGATACCATAGTCATACGCTCCACACAGGAAAAAATTAAGTTTATACCCCGAAGTGTAGAGCTGTCAAATCCCGTTATCACTTTTAAAAAAACAAAACCGCTCACAAAACCGTTCAAACGTTTTAGGGTGCCGTCTTTTTGGGAAAAAATAAACGAGTTCGGCATGAATATAAGTGAAGTGGCCTTTGTAAACTGGAATGCGGGTGGGAACAACGCCATTACCGGGCTCGGCAATCTAAGATTCGCCAGAAACTACAAGTTCAGATACGTACAATGGGACAACGAACTGGCGCTACGCTACGGTCTTAATGCCCAGGAAGAACGTAAGTTGAGAAAAACCGATGATGCCATAAGGCTAAGTTCTACTTTTGGATACCGTAGGGATACCATAAGTAACTGGTACTACTCCGTAAAAGCGAACTTTAACACACAGTTTGCCAACGGTTTCAAATATCCGGACAGGACAACACCCATATCGCGGTTTATGGCACCGGGCTATTTATTTCTTGGAGCGGGAACTTCTTATATCCCGGAGGGGCAAAAATTTAACTTATACATATCCCCTTTAACGCAAAAGGCCACTTTCGTGTTAGACGAGGACTTGGCCAACAGAGGGGCTTTTGGGGTCAAAAAAGCAGTTGTGGCCGCAGACGGCACCATCCTGGAAGAAGGGGAGAACATTTTTATGGAACTTGGTTTTTTGGTCACGAACACGTGGGAGAAAGAGGTTTGGAAAAACGTTTTTATGAGGCATCGCATGAGTTTGTATACCGATTATCTTAGGAGTTTTGGTAATGTAGATCTAGATTGGGAACTTAATTTTGATCTGGTCGTGAACAAGTACATAAATGCATCAATAGGTACGCACGTAATTTTTGATGACGATATCAAATTTGATAGACAGGTTGCTACCGATGGTACCGTGATTGACCCTGGAACACCGCGCATACAGTTTAAGCAAGTCTTGGGCGTAGGGGTAAAATATAGTTTTTAAAGCTCTCTCCCCATAATTTTGTTATGAATATGTACTGCAGCACTGTCGGAAAGGCTAGCTACATAGCAGCAGGCATTTAGCAATATTCTATAAAAAGAGACATCGGTATTTTGATAGGGTTTGGGCAGGGTCTTGAGCATGAGGTCGTGATAGTTTGATGTAGTCCCGTCCTTTTTTCTTATTAAGGCATGCGTATAAACATCTAAAATATCGGCCAAGATTTTATAGCCTGCAATCTCTTTTTCTATGACTTCCTTGGATTGATATATTTTTTTGACACTCACGTCGATGATATCGGCTATTTGGGCTTTGTATTCGCTTTTATCCATGAGTGAAACCGTGAAGTCTCCCCGTAAAATAGCAGTTTCATTGGCCAGAAAAACAGCCACGGCATCTTGTATCAACGTATTTATGGCCAAGGCACGCAGATAGCTTAGCCTATCCTCCATAAATGCCATGGCATTGTACTTTTTGGTATTGATACGGTCCTTGACCAATTTGATCAAGTATTCCAAAGCAAAATCCTCGGGTATCAGGCCAAGATTGATACCATCTTCAAAGTCGATTATGGTGTAGCAAATATCATCGGCAGCCTCTACCAAAAAAGTTAAGGGGTGGCGATGAAAACTGATATCCTCCCCATTTCTCGTCTGTATCAAACCAAGTTCGCCAGCGATTTCTTTAAAAGTATCTTTTTCAGTCTGAAAGAAACCAAATTTTTTGTCCGCGATGTGTTTTGTGGGTTTTTTGGGTAGCGATTCTTTGGGGTATTTCATAAATGCACCTAGAACCGAATAACTTAATCTGAGTCCGCCTTTCACCCCTTCCCTATTTTCCGTCAACAATCGAAACCCATTGGCGTTGCCTTCAAAATCAATAATATCTTGATACTCTTTTTGGGTCAGGAGCGATTTGAATTTTTGTCCGTTCCCATTTTTGAAGTACTCCCCGATAGCTTTCTCACCGCTATGCCCAAAAGGCGGGTTACCTATGTCGTGCGCCAAGGATGCCGCAGCGACTATGGCTCCAAAATCATTGAACCTATACCCATGTACTTCATGTAAATGCGGATGTTTTTGCAAAAGCTCTTTGCCCACCAGCCTACCAAGACTACGACCTACAACCGATACTTCTAGACTATGGGTTAGGCGTGTGTGCACAAAATCGGTCTCGGAAAGGGGAATTACTTGTGTTTTGTCCTGTAGACTCCTAAAGGCCGACGAAAAAATAATACGGTCATAGTCGACCTCAAAACCCAAACGGGTTTCATCTTGTTCTTTTCGCAACCTTTTGCCGCTATCACCATAGCGTTTTAAAGAGAGTAATTGTTCCCAATTCATACGGCATTGTAATTTGCAACTAATATACATGAAATCGGATGTTTTTATAAGCCAACTTCTTTCAGAAAAGCTATATTTACAGGATTGCTATACTGCACCAGTAGGTTTCATAACCTTATTTTAACCTTGGTCAATGATTAATATGGCATTTTTGCTTTTATTTTAACTTTAATGGGAGAAAATATTTATTTGTTCATGATTATCGCTCTGGCCGTTTTAGCGATAACGGACCTAGTGGTAGGGGTAAGTAATGATGCGGTCAACTTTTTGAATTCCGCAATCGGCTCAAAAGCCATTTCTTTTAGGACAATAATGATAGTGGCGAGTGTAGGCATCGCCTTTGGTGCCATCTCTTCCAGCGGAATGATGGAAGTGGCCCGAAAAGGTATCTTTAACCCATCGGAATTCGTATTCGCCGAAATCATGATCATCTTCATGGCGGTCATGATCACCGATATTTTATTGTTGGACTTTTTCAATACACTGGGGATGCCAACGTCTACGACAGTTTCCATTGTATTTGAGCTTTTAGGGGCTGCCGTAGCTATTTCTTTGATTAAAATCGTGAATTTGGACGGTGGTTTTAGCGACCTCCCAGATTATATCAATACAGATAAGGCAACCGAAATCATACTTGGTATTTTACTATCGGTCGTTGTAGCTTTCTCGGTAGGTATGATAGTACAATTTGTTTCCAGAATACTCATATCCTTTAAGTTTCAAGAAAAGCCGAAGTGGGTCGGTGCCATATTTGGCGGCTTTGCCATTACATCTATCATCTATTTCATCATCGTGAAGGGCCTTAAAAGTGCATCTATCTTCAGCCCAGGGATATTGGTGTTCATCAATGAAAGTCCCGAGATGTTCTTGTTGGTGAATTTTGTGCTCTGGACACTGTTGTCATGGTTGGTCTCTTCAATCTTCAAACTAAACATTTATACGATTATAATCGTTTTGGGAACATTCGCATTGGCCATGGCATTTGCAGGTAACGATCTGGTGAATTTTATCGGGGTGCCTTTGGCCGCTTTGGCATCTTATGATGGCTGGGTGTCATCGGGAGCATTAGCATCGGAATACACTATGGAGGGCCTTTCAACGGCCGTACAGACCCCAACATACCTCTTGTTGGCCTCCGGGGTAATCATGGTCATTACCTTGTGGTTTTCGTCCAAGGCAAAAAATGTCGTAAAAACCAGTGTAGATCTTTCCAGACAAGATGAAGGCGATGAACGTTTTGAACCTAATTTTCTTTCCCGTCAAATCGTAAAATATTCCATAAAAGCCTCGGAAAATCTAGGTGGAATAGTACCTGCGGCGATAGTTAGAAAAATTGACAAGCAATTTGAAAAACCGTATGTCTACATCCCAAAGAGCAAGGTCCAGGACTTGCCCGCATTTGACCTGGTACGTGCGGCCGTTAACCTCATGGTAGCCAGTGTACTCATATCTCTTGCCACATCAATGAAGTTACCGCTTTCCACAACGTACGTTACGTTTATGGTAGCCATGGGCACCTCTTTGGCGGACAGGGCCTGGGGTCCGGAAAGTGCAGTATATCGTGTTGCCGGGGTTCTTAATGTCATTGGCGGTTGGTTCTTTACCGCGTTCAGTGCCTTTACGGCCGCTGCGATTATTGCATATATTATTCATTTAGGGGGTATTTGGGCCATAGGTTTTCTGCTTATCATTGCTTTTGCGCTGATCGGTAAAAACTATCTCTCCCATAACAAAAAAATGAAGGAGAGCAAGTTGGAAGAAAAACTGGAAAGGGCCGAAAGTAAATCTATCATAGGGGTTATCGAGGAAAGTTCCTCGAATATTTCCCTTACCATCAACAGGGCCAACAAGATATACTCACAAAGTATTTATGGACTTTCAAAGCACGATATCGATATACTTAAAAAAAGTAAAAAAGGTATCAACAAACTGGATAATGAAGTAGAAGGGCTTCGTGACAATATATTCTATTTCATCAAAAATTTGGATGAATCGAGTGTGGGCACCAGTAACTTTTATATTACCATTCTTAGTTATTTGCAAGATATGACCCAATCTTTGGAATATATCGCAAAGGCGGGATATAAGCACGTCAACAACAATCACAAAAAATTACGGTTCAATCAAATCAAGGATTTAAAGGAAACCGATGTATATGTTGGCCAATTCTTTTCAGATATAAAAGAGATTTTTGATTCAAAGGACTTTCTTAAGCTTACAGAACTTATTGTCAAAAAACAAGATCTTTTCGAAAAGGTAGATTTGAAAATTCAAAAACAGGTAGAACGTACACGTACAGACGAATCCAGCCCAAAAAACACGGCCCTTTATTTTAGCCTGTTGTTGGAAACCAAGGATCTATTGGTCGCTACGATGAACCTATTGGAAATTTATGACCAACACGCCAATGTCAAGGTCTAAAACACGATTATAGTGCTCAAAATCCTCTTTTTTACCATAACCCTTGCAGGGTGTTCTTTGGGCATGGCCCAAAAAATTTCAGGGGAAGCACTATTGGACAAGGCCATTGCATACCACGACCCAAATAATCATTGGAATACCTTAAAAACGGAACTTACCGTTACCATGACCTCTCCCGATACCGGAAAACGGGTAAGCAATATCATAATCGATTTTCCAAACGAATATTTCTCCCTCATTGCAACAAGGAACGGTGTTATCACGGAACAAATTCTACATAAAGACGATTGCAGGCTATCCCTGAACGAGGATAGCGATATTTCCAAAGAAAGTGCAAAAAAATATCGGCTTACCTGCGAGCGTGCCCGTATGATGAAAGACTACTACACGTATTTGTACGGTCTGCCCATGAAATTAAAAGACCCCGGCACAAAAATACATCCAGATGTTCAACAAAGGGGTTTTAAAGGAAAACAATACTTGGTACTCAAAGCGGAATATGAGGCTAAGGTGGGAAACGACATATGGTACTTTTATTTTGATCCCAAGACCTATGCCATGAAAGTGTATCAGTTTTTTCACGATGAAGAAAAAAACGATGGGGAGTATATCTTACTAAAAGACGAAGAAATAATTTCAGACATTAAAATGCCCAAGACCAGGGAGTGGTATTACAATTTGGACGACACTTATTTAGGCACCGATGTTTTGTCCAAGCATATATAAAATATCGATATAATGGCTCAACACTTTTTCAATCTATCAGCTTTTTCTTACTTAGGGTAGATAAAAATCCATTTTTTACCGATGTACGACGAATTTCCACCCAAATTGTCAAATACTGGATTTTTTTCACTAATTTTTATGTACACTATTATAGTGAAATTCGATTTTATAAGAATAGTACTACTTTTATGGGCTGGGGCGAGACACAAAAACTTATTGTTGAACGTAATCTTGATATCGGAAGGTTTCGGTTTTATGAGAATATTACCGTTGGCGAGATAAAAGAAGGTGTTCATGTTACCTTTGAAAGCGCAGTACTGCCCCTACAAATTGCCGAGCAGATTTATGGCGACCATAAGCCGGTCGTTTATATTTCAAATCGCATCAACTCTTATTCTATTGATCCCATAGGCTATTATGAGGCCATCAAATTATTTCCCAACCTAAAGGCGTTCGCCATCGTGTCGAACAAGCGACATAGAAAAATGTTAGCTTCGCTCGAAAAACTGTTCATGCGGAAACCTATTCGTGTTTTCGATACCGTGGATGAGGCTTTTGAATGGGCGGCACAACTCTTGGAAAATGACGGATTACATCAAAAATTATCGACTTAAAAAGGGTGTCTAAATTATTTATTGGGTTCTAAAAGATCGTCTATTCTTGCGAGTATATCCTCATAATGATATTTGGTAATCGTATTTACCCCTGAGTTTTTTGCGGTTCTAATTTTTCTGGAAAGCCTGTTCAGCTCACCACGTACAAGTGGCCGTACATCCGAAGTTTCTACATTATAGAACAATGTACTTTCAAACCCTGGTCTGGAATACCTGCTCTTGGATGCTTCATTGGTCATTAGATAGGCCATACGCTCAATATAGGAACGCTGTAAATTTCTACGATACAGGTCTACATTGGATTTTTTATCAACCTCTCCCCAAATACCTTTGGATAGTTCTTGCATCATCTGTAATGCGCTATAATATTCATTGTTGATGGTTTCAGCATCAATCAACCTACCTATCCTATCAAAGCTCAAAATAGAGTTTAAATATCTTGTCTGCAATCTCCTTACTTTTTCAAAATGGCCCGCATGGTCTATATTTTGTAAAATATCCTTGTCAACAAGCCATTTGGGTGTTTCAAAAATATTTTTGTGCAGCCACGACATCGATTCCTGCTGTGATTTTTTATCCAAGTGGGTATAAATATACCCTTCTTGCTCTGGAGTTTTGATATTCTCATACACGCCACCTATATTATTGGCCACATGGCCTACATACCTACTGTACACACTCAACAATTCGCCATAGAGCTCCTCTAAATCTTCATAATTATTCGTTTGGCCAGAAGTCCACTCTACAAGGTTATTGGCCACATATTTTAAATTTTTTAAACCATAATCACTAGCTGCTATTGGATCATCCCCAATACATTCGGCCTGCGACTGTGGGTCAAATCGACTCGATTGACGACCAAACTTGTATTTGGCATCGCCGTCTTTTTCCAAAATCCACTTGTTTAAAGTTGATCTTTCAGCTTCGGGTGAGTCGGCATCCAATATGCGTCTGTAGCCCCAATTTACCGCATAGTGGTCATATGGTCCCATTTGGCGTATAAACCGAATGTTCTCGTCCCCGGGCTGAGCAATATAATTATACCGGGCATAGTCCATAATACTGGCGGCGATACCATTTTTTTGTGTAAATGCACCGTCCCTATATGATTCAACGGGATAGGAATAGCTAGCGGCCATATTGTGCGGAAAACCGAGGGCATGCCCGACCTCGTGCGCAATCACCATACGCATCATCTCTCCTATTTCTTCATCGGGCGTGTTTAGGGTTCTTGCGGAAGGGTTGGCTGCACCCGTCTCCAATAAATATCGATTTCTATAACTTCTTAAATGATTGTGATACCAAATTATATCGCTCTCGATGATTTCCCCGCTTCGTGGGTCGGAGACACTGGGCCCCACGGCATTTCTTGTGGTGCTCGCTACATATCTTACTACGGAGTATCTAATATCTTCTGGACTAAAATCGGGATCCTCTTCGGGAGTTGGTGCATCTTTAGCTATGATCGCATTTTTAAATCCGGCTGTTTCAAACGGTTTTTGCCAATCTTCTATGCCTTGCTTTATATATTTTTGAAGGTTTTCGGGTGTTCCGGGATCCAAATAATATACAATGGGCTTAACAGGTTCAACCAATTCTCCGCGTGCGTACGCTTCTGAATCTTTGGGTTCTAATCTCCAACGTCGTATGTAGGTTTTTCTATCTGCTTTCAACTCATCACTGCCAAAATCGTATTGGCTTACCGTAAAAAAACCGACCCGAGGATCATATAGCCTTGGCTGCATGGGTTTTTCCGGAAGCAAGATCATAGACTGGTTCATCTGCAAACTAATAGAACCTGTGGATGCTTGCGATGGTGGCTCGGCGGCTTCATAGGTGAAATCCTGTTTGACCTCGATATTCTCCGGGAAACTCTTGGCGCTATTGATAAAGCTACGTGCCTTATCTAACTTACGTACTTTGTAACGCTTTCTTAAACTGGAAGGTAGACCGCTTATGGCGAGAATATCCTGTTCAAAAAAATCTGTGACGTTGATTACCGCTGCTGTTGAATCAGTATTGAAAGCTTTTATATCAAAAGCAAACAAAGTAGGCTCATAATTATTTACCTGAACCGAATTGCTAATGGCTTTTGTACTATCGGCAACATTGTTATACGATTTTACCTTAATCAAAATTTTATCCTGAAAACGTTTCCAGTGCACGACCTGTTCATTGGTCTTGGAACCTGCGTTCACATAACCGCCACCCAGACCGTTAGGAATTTGGGAAATTCTACTTACCCATAACATATCTTTCCCCAACGTAGAAAATGGGATTTCATAAAAATAATCATCAGCTATCTTATGTACATGAAAAAGCCCTTCATCCGTCTTTGCATCTTTCGTAATGACTTCATTATATTTTTTAATGCCACCCTTTTTTACCGATGGTTTGGCAGCTTGTTCTTTCTTGGATTTATTTTTCTTTTTGAAAAGCTGGGCAGATGATGAATAGTTAATGCAAAGAATGGTCAAAATTGCCAGCAATACCGTTTTTTTCATGTTTGGTCGTTTCCTGTTCTGTGATTAAAAATAAGGATACAACTTATAATAAGGTTTGTTTTTGTTTAATATTAACATTTGATAAAATTCTAAAAAGATTTACCATTTCATCTATTTTTTTTGATGAATGGCCAAGTATATTGTAATTTAATCTGAGAATAATAAACTGTATGAGCCCCAAGCTAGATAGAACACTTACACGCAAACACGATTTGGAAGTTGGATATTTTTATTTCTACAAAAATTTCGTGATTTCCGAAATAAAGGAAGGCATGAGCATTACTTTTGAAAATGCAACAGAAATGTTGCGCCTGGCCAAGACCTATTTTGGCAATACGACCCCTTTTGTTTATATAAGCAACAGGAAAAACTCATATTCCTTTAATCCCACCGCACATTTTAAGACCACTCAAATGTTTCCTAACATTAAAGGGTTCGCAGCGGTTGTTTATGACGATATGAACCGTGATATCGCAGAGATGGAACAGTCTTTTCTAAACGTTCCCGTTAACATCTTCACTCATTTGGACAAGGCCATAGATTGGGCCGAGGAAATCATAGTGATGGATTAAAAAGCACTGATTCTTTACTTCCTGTAAAAGTTCATCTCGTCCATATATTTCCATACGCTTTCGGGTAGCATAAGCCTAATATTCTTTCCCTCTGCATGTTGCTTGCGGATAAAGGTCGATGAGATTTCCATAATAGGGGCTTCGACCCTATGTATTTTTGGATGTTGCTTGAACCGATGTTCTAAGGCTCCTGCCGAAATTCTTGGATATACGTACAGATCGTAATTCTCCAGTATAACGTCATGGTTTTTCCATTTATGGAAGCCTTTGAGATTATCTTCTCCCATAATAAGACAAAAATGATGGTCTTCCCCGTATTTTTCGTCCAAATGTGCTAAAGTGTGTACCGTATAATTGGGTTGGGGCAAATCAAACTCTATCTTACTTGGTTTTAATTTGGGATAATCTTGGGTGGCTTCAAATACCATTTGGTATCTATGATGATTGTCCAACAATGTTTTTTTGGTCTTAAACGGGCTTTGGGGAGTTACGACAAACCAAACCTCATCCAAATCTGAAAACTCCGCCATATGGTTGGCGATGATCATATGGCCTATGTGTATGGGGTTAAAAGTTCCAAAATAAAGCCCAACTCTTTTCATTGATAGGATTTTATTGCCTCGCCACCGAAGCTTTATATCGTTTGGTTAGGGCCAATACCCACGAATTTGGCCACAAGCGTTTTGGCTTCTTTGAGCGCTATATCCAAATCGTAATTTTTGATGACGGTGTCAAACTGGGGTGCCGTAGCCAATTCAACCGATGCCTTGGCAATTCGCATATTAATTTTATCATCGCTTTCGGTACTTCGCTTTTTAAGGCGGATCTTGAGCTCGTCAACACTCGGTGGTTTTACGAAGACCGCCAAGGTTTCATTGGGGAATTTTTTCTTTATACGCAGGCCACCGGCCACGTCAATATCAAATATCACGTTTTTACCTTCGGCCCATAAGCGCTCAACTTCACTTTTTAAAGTGCCATAAAAATTGTCTCGATACACTTCTTCCCATTCCAAAAAATCATCGTTTTTGATATGCTTTTTAAACTCGGAAACAGACATGAAATAATAATGTTCCCCGTTCTTTTCTTTCCCGCGGCGTGGCCTTGACGTTGCAGATACCGAAAATGCCAAATTAAGCTCCGGTTGCTCCAATAAATACCTAACTATGGTGGTTTTACCACTCCCCGAGGGTGCCGAAAATATAATTAGTTTACCTCCTTTCATATACAAAATACAAATTTAAGCTTAACGATTAGGACGGTGAGCACTACAATACATTAAGCATTTGTTCCTTGATTTTTTCAAGTTCGTCCTTCATTTGAACCACCAATTTTTGCATGGGTGCATAATTGGCCTTAGAGCCTATGGTATTGATTTCACGACCGATTTCCTGAGAAATGAAACCTAACTTTTTTCCGTTGGAATCATCAGATTTTAATGTGCTTGAAAAATAGTTCAAGTGGTTTTTCAACCTTACTTTTTCTTCGGTAATATCGTACTTTTCCAGATAGTAGATAAGCTCTTGCTCAAAACGGTTTTCGTCTACTTCCGCTTTAATGTCATCTATCGCTTTTTGGAGCCGTTCCCTAACATCAGCCTGCCGATCTGGATCTATCGCAACGACTTTTTCCAAAAGTGTGTCCAATTTTGCTATACGCTCCAAAAAATCATTTTCGAGCACGCTGCCCTCCTCCGACCGAAAAAGGTTGATCTCAACAAGGGCGTTTTGTAAGGCTTCTTGTATGGCCTTGTACTCTTGTGGGTCAACATCTTCACGTTCGGTTCTTAGGGCATCCGGCATACGCAAAGCCATTTCCAAAAGCCTCATATCATCCCCTGCGGCGATAGCTCCCAACTGTTTCATATACTGTTTGACTACAGGCTCGTTAACATGTGAGGATGTCTCGTCGCCGGTGGTCTCCACATATAATCCAAAATCAATCTTGCCCCGTACCAAAGAGCTTGCGATTATCTTACGCAGCTCCAGTTCTTTTTCTCGGTAAGAAGATGGCATACGGGCGTTTAAATCCAAGCTTTTACTGTTTAGGGATTTTAGCTCTACGGTGATTTTTTTATTGGGAAGTTGTATTGCATGTTTCCCGAAACCGGTCATGGATTTGATCATGGAATGGAATTAAATTTGTCGCAAAGATAACCAAATTAGAGGCTTTACTTTTTGGGCTTTCCGTTTTTATCAAATCGTTTGTTGAGCAAAGTTTCACATTTGTACATGCCGATGCCCAGACCCAATAGAAGAATAAAAATGGATGCCATCACTACGGTGCCCGAATCAAAGATAAAATATAGGAGAGTACTCGAAAACAACGTGACCAAACCTATGTAATATATCATTTTTGAACCTATGGCATTGGCATAGTCCCAAATGTGTTGGTTGGCCATACTTCTTCTGGTGCGATAACCATATATATGGTTTATTTCCTTGGGCGGATATTTCATATAAAGCCAGCCCAAAATAGTAAATAACAGCCCATTGAAAATGGCCAGAAAAAACTGGAACAAGTCCATTTTT
Source organism: Costertonia aggregata (assembly GCF_013402795.1). Taxonomy (GTDB): domain Bacteria; phylum Bacteroidota; class Bacteroidia; order Flavobacteriales; family Flavobacteriaceae; genus Costertonia; species Costertonia aggregata. Next base: position 1,551,472 of record NZ_CP058595.1, read on the forward strand.
ACAACTCCCTGACCCAAATATTCCTGTAGCTTACCCGGCTGTTATCCTTGTGGTCCTGTAATTGGATCGGTGCCTTGCCATGGGCTTCATATTTTGGCCATCCTATGTATTTTATTATCCCTTCGATTTCAAAATGGTTTTGAATGAGTACGCCGTTATGCAATACCGTAACGTATGCCGGGCTTACCAACTCTTCATTTTCAAATTCAGGGGCCTCAAAGATAATGTCATATGTGTTCCATTCACCTGTTGGGGCGGATGCCATAGCTAAGGGAATTCCTTGTTTGTAGACCGAGCCAACTTGCCCGTTGGTGTAGGTAGGATTGTCATTATTGTCCAAGACCTGAATTTCATAGCGTTGTTGGATAAAAATACCGCTATTTGCCCGGGCTTGTCCTTTATTCAATACTTCTGCGGGGGATTTCCATTCTACATGCAGTTGTATGCTGCCAAAATTTCTTTTGGTCTGTATGTCTCCCGCTTTGTCCTTTACGGTCATACTCCCGTCATCATTTAAATGCCATTGCGCCGCCGTGCTATCAACAGCGCTTATCCATTCGTCTAAATCAGTACCGTCAAAAAGTACAATGGCGTCAGTGGGTATTCCCTTGTCGTTTACAGTCACTTTCGGCGGTACCGGCTTGTAGACTTCTGTTGCTTCCGGAGTGGTTGGCTCCTCTCCTTGATACTTTTGATCGGTGTTGACTTCTTTGATTTGGTTTTCTTGGGGAATATTTTTTTTAGGGCTTTCTTGACAACCCAACAAAATACTTATCAATGTCAAACAAAAAACATACTGTTTCATATTATAATGCTTTAATCTTAATGTTTCTGTAGGATACGACATCCCCATGGTCTTGAAGGCCAATTTTCCCGGTCTTGTAGTCGGCAAAACCATCCCATCCCTTAAATTTTGATTTTTCCAACATAGCCTTCAATTCATCTCCACCAACGGGAAAGGTGGCTATTTCAACTCCGTTGAGCACGGAACTTCCTGTATTGGTCTCATGATTTACCGTTATGACAGCTGTATTCCATTCCCCTGCTGGTTTGGTCACGTCCTTTGCGGGTTCTACCAAATCATATAATGCACCGGCCTGTCTATTTCGCCCATTTTTCGCATCAGGATGCTTTGTATTGTCCAACACCTGTATTTCCAAACCTGTCTGATAGGGCTCCACGTATTTTTCATCCTCACTTATGCCCCAAAAAATACCGCTATTTCCTCCCTCTGCAATTTTCCATTCCAACGAGAGCACAAAACTGGTAAATGAATCCTTGGTGACAATGTTGAAGGTTTTATAGCCTTCGCCGTTTTCATCCTTCCTTTCTTCCGGTAGCGGTGGGTCAAATACCAGTGCATTGTTCTTTATTGACCAATGCGAGGGCTGCCCTCCTTTAAAAGCCTGCCAATTATCCATAGAAGTACCATCAAAAAGAACGGTCCATTCATTTTCATGACTTACTTCCTCACTTTCAGAAACTGTTTCAGCAACATCAAGATCGCTCTTTTGCACTTTTTCCTTGCAACTTAATAGTACAAGTCCAACTAGCATTAAAAATATTCCTTTTTTCATGTCATTATGTTTGATATGGTAATATAGTACTTCAACTATATTCAGCGGTTTTTTTTCTCCGAACAACATAGAACAAGCTATTGAAGCCTAAATTCCCAATATTTTCTTTAGCGTTGTTTTATCGATTTCCGCACCGGCGAAATCATCAAAGGTTTTTTGGGTAGCTTCGATAATATGGTCTTGTATAAAGATTGCCCCTTCTCTGGCTCCTTGTTCGGGGCTTTTTATACAGCATTCCCATTCCATCACCGCCCAAACATCACAACCGTACTGTGTTAATTTGGAAAAAATGGTCTTGAAGTCTATTTGACCGTCTCCCAGTGAGCGATACCTTCCCGCCCTGTCTCCCCAGTCGTTATAACCGCCGAAAGCTCCTTTTTTACCTGTTGGGTTAAATTCCGAATCCTTCACATGAAAAGACTTTATAAACTCATGGTAATGATCTATGTACGTAATGTAATCTAACTGTTGCAGCACAAAATGGCTTGGGTCGTAAAGGATGTTAACGCGTTTGTGGTTGCCCGTGCCCTCTAAAAACCGCTCAAAGGTGTCCCCATCGTGAAGATCTTCGCCCGGATGTATTTCATAGCATACATCAACCCCTTGCTCGTCAAAATGGTCCAAGATGGGCAGCCAACGTTTGGCCAGCTCCTCAAACCCCATTTCGACCAGGCCGGCAGGTCGTTGCGGCCATGGGTGCCATGTATGCCACAATAACGCTCCCGAAAAAGTAGCATGGGCGGTTATGCCCAAACGTCTGCTGGCCGTAGCCGCTTTTTTTACCGTTTCAATAGCCCATTGTGTACGCGCCTTTGGGTTGTTCTTGACATTATCCGGGGCAAAATTATCGAACATTAAATCATATGCGGGGTTTACCGCAACCAGTTGCCCTTGTAAATGTGTGGAAAGCTCTGTTATCTCAAGTCCGTACGAATTTACTTTTCCCTTTAGTTCATCACAGTAGGTTTGGCTCTCGGCAGCCTTGTCCAAATCAATCAGAAAATTTTCCCAAGTCGGAATTTGAATTCCTTTATATCCCAAACCTGATGCCCATTTGCACATCCCCTCCAAAGAATTGAAGGGAGCTTTGTCATCTACGAATTGCGCTAAAAAAACCGCGGGTCCTTTAATTGTCTTCATAAGTGTTTCTAAATCTGTTTATTGAAAATAGATATGTTCAAATACTAAGAATTATATCCTATATTTAAAGAGAAATACTTTCATTGAATTTATTGCTAGTGAAGCTATAAATATAGGAAATACCAGTAGAAAAAGATAAAAATCGATAATGAATACAGAAGAACAGTATGATGCCATTGTTGTAGGAACGGGAATCAGTGGCGGTTGGGCCGCCAAAGAACTTTGTGAAAACGGGTTAAAGACCTTGGTCTTGGAAAGGGGCCGCATGGTAGAGCACATAAAGGATTATCCTACCATGAACGATGACCCTTGGGATTATGAACTAAAAGGTGAACTGTCTTCCGAAGATAAAAAAAAGTATCACATACAGAAAAGATTGGGGTGGGCCCCGAAAGAAGATGTAAAGCACTTTTTCGTCAACGATTTGGACCACCCATACGTAGAGACCAAACGTTTTGATTGGATACGCGGCTATCAAGTGGGCGGGCGATCGTTGACCTGGGGCCGGCAAAGCTATCGTTGGAGCGACATTGATTTTGAGGCCAACAAAAAAGAGGGTATAGGTATAGATTGGCCCGTTCGGTATGCCGACATCGCACCTTGGTACGATAAAGTAGAGGAATATATCGGGGTAAGCGGTCAAAACTTAGGTCTAAAACAGCTTCCCGATGGTAAATTTCTTCCTCCGATGGAGTTGAACTGTGTAGAACAAGGGCTTCAAAAATCTATTGCAGATAATTTTGATGATGGGCGTTTGTTGACCATAGGCAGGGCTGCACACATTACCGATAAAGATGCACAAATCGAGGGACGCGGCGTTTGCCAAAATAGAAATAGATGTTGGAGAGGTTGCCCTTTCGGGGGCTATTTTAGCAGTAATTCTTCAACATTGCCTGCCGCTGAACGTACCGGGAACATGACGCTCCGGCCAAATTCCATCGTATACGAAGTAATTTATGACGACAAGACCAAGAGAGCTGTTGGTGTTCAAGTAATCGATGCAGAAACCCACGAAAAAATAGAATTTAAAGCCAAGGTAATTTTCCTTTGCGCCTCTGCGATGGCTTCCGTAGGAATTCTAATGCAATCCAAATCAGAACGTTTTCCCAACGGACTAGGCAACGATTCAGATGCTTTGGGTCGTGGCATAATGGATCACCATTATAAATTGGGTGCAACAGCTAAAGTCGAGGGGTATCTTGATAATTATTATAAAGGACGGCGGGCGAACGGGTTTTATATTCCACGTTTCGTAAATCTGGACGAAAAAACAAGACGAAAAAACTACCTCCGCGGTTTTGGGTATCAAGGTGGCGCAAGCAGAGGGGATTGGTCGCAATCGATTGCGGAAATGGGATACGGAAAGAATTTGAAAAAGGAAATTCTTAAACCTGGACAGTGGCAAATAGGAGTAACTGGTTTTGGGGAGTTTTTACCCTACGACGACAACAGGGTTACGCTAAGTGAAACCAAAAAAGACACATGGGGATTACCGCAATTGGATTTTGATGTTGAGTTCAAGGAGAACGAATATAATATGCGAGAGGATATCAAAAAACAGATTGTGGCCATGTTCAAAGCCGCAGGTTTTAAGGACGTGACCTCCTACGATGAGGCTTCGGGACCTGGACTGGGCATACACGAGATGGGAGGGGCAAGAATGGGGAGCAGTCCTAAAACATCCATAGTGAACAAGAACAACCAGGTGCATTTAGTGCCCAACGTCTACGTAACCGACGGTGCTTTCATGAGCTCGTCTAGCTGCGTAAACCCATCGCTCACCTATATGGCTTTTACCGCTAGAGCGGCAAATCATGCCGCACAACAATTTAAGGCCGGTAAATTTTCTTAACATTACAATAGTTGTTACATTTATGTGTTTTGAACGTTCCTTATCAAAACAAAGGGATTATTAGGATAACTTGTTTATATAGATTCAATGGAGAATGCTTCGGCCAGGAATATGTGGGGAGACTATTTGGATGCCCATTTAGAGGATGCTTTTAAAGAAGCGCCCAAAGTGATACATTTTTGTGATAACGAAAAAGATGCCGATGAATGTGCTGCACTTGTAAAGGCAGGCATTAAAAAGGCAACATCACCTTCTTTATTGGGATTGCAGTACCGCAACGAACCATTGCCAAAAATCGGTGAATTTATGGTCGTTACCAATTGGGAAGGCAAAGCACAATGTATTGTAAGGACCACTGCGGTAAGCTTAAAGCCTTTCTTTGCGATAGAGGCTGCATATGCCCAAATCGAGGGAGAAGGAGATAAATCCCTTCCGTACTGGAAAAAAGTTCACTGGGACTATTACGAACGGGAACTGGCACCTTTTGACCGCGTTCCGAGGGAAAGCATGATTATCGTTTGCCAGGAGTTCGAAAAGGTTTTTCCGGAATAGCGTTACACTAAAGATCGATTAAGAAGAGCCGAACTAGTTCGGCTCTTCTTAATGACATATTTTGACGAATAGTACGCTATTCCAATGCTACCCAAACATTTCCTTTTTTATGGGACGCAACGGTAGCTTCGATAAAATTCATCCCACGCACGCCATCTTGCATGGTCGGGAATTCTCCGTCATTATACTTTTCTCCCCTGATGGCACGTGCTGCACCCAAATAAATATTGGCCATGGAATCAAAGATGCCTTCCGGATGGCCTGGGGGCAACTTTGTACCGTCCAAAGACAATTCAGAATTATACTCGTGACCGGGCTTATATATCTTAGTGGGTTCCGTGTCGCTCATCATGTATAAAAAGTTGGGGCGTTCCTGCTCCCAACGAAAGGCCGCTTTTTCACCATAAATGGCAATGGCCAATCCGTTCTCCTCTCCCGTTGCGACTTGACTTCCCCGAATCACACCTTTTACATGGTCTCCCATGCGAATAAGGACCGTACCGTCCACATCCATCTTATTGTCTTCATAGATATAGTTGAAGTCACATAAAAGTGATTTCACTTTTAAGCCCGTGGTATACTCTACCATATTAAAAGCATGAACGCCAATATCACCCATACAAGAACTTATTCCAGCTTTTTCAGGGTCCAATCGCCAAACCGATGAGCGTTTTTCCTGATCGTGTATTATGGTATTGATCCACCCTTGATAATATCTGGCGTCTATTTTATGTATTTTCCCCAATGCCCCCGCCTTAATCATTTCGCGCATTTGCCGTACCATAGGGTAACCGGTATAGGTATGTGTCAAGGCAAAAACAGTTCCCGCCTTTTTGTGGGCCTCCCGTAAAATTTTAGCTTCTTCGAGAGTGGTGGTCATCGGTTTTTCGCAAATGACATGAAAACCGTTGTCCAACAGCTTTTTGGCCATGGGAAAATGAAGAAAATTAGGGGTTAATACTGAACATACTTCAATACGTTCGTCTTTGGGAAGTTTCATTTCCTCTTCGATAAGCGTATCAAAATCTTTGTAAATTCTGTTTAAGGGAATATCTATTTCTTTTGCAAAAGACATACTTGCTTCAAAATCCGGATTAAAGACCGCTCCGGTTATTTGGTAGTTGTCATTAATATGTGAAGCTACCCTATGCAAAACCCCGATCAATGAATCGCCTCCGCCACCTAATATTCCTAGTCTTATTTTTTTTGCCATAAGTAAAATCTATCTATTTAAAATTATACTTCTTCTATTATTGTTGAATTTCTTTTTTTCATGTAAAGGTACAGTCCTGTAAAGGCCAATATCAAAATTGCTGGTAGTATTGACATTGTTCTCAACGCTTCGCCTGCATCTGCATTATCCATAAGCATTCCCATAAGCGGTAAAACTATGGATACCGACAACATGCCCGCTCCGCCCATTATTGAAAGTCCCAACGCCCCGGTTTGGGGTAAATATTCCGCCACAAAACCCAACATGGTGGGCCAAAAAAAAGTGACTCCCACAGCAAATACGGCAGCAGCAGCAAACGTCATACCGCCACTTGTAATCGTCAGTAGCCATAACCCGATGAATGTGAAAATTGCAGAAAACAATAACATTCCCGCAGGTTGCAACTTATGGATGACCTGTCCCGCAAAAGCCCTTCCCAAAGCCATTATACCGTTGATAAAGGCCAGTACGAGCAACGGGCTTTCAACCGATGTTTTTAAAAGTGACTCAATACGTTGTGTTGTACCCAGTTCTGATGCCGCCGTGAGCAACATACATATGACCATGAATATGAAAAGCGGGTTGGCCAAACTTGCATACATATTTTTTGTGCTTATCCCCATTTGTACCCGCTCCGTAACCGGGAACTTTTGTCCTAAGAACAATATAGCATAAACAATCAGAGGTATAAATAAAGTGCCTACCATAATTTGCCAGCTCAATCCCATAATGTCCATAACGAGCCAGCCCACTAGAGCTCCTATCACTATACCGCCAGGAAACCAGACATGAAACCGATTCAACATTTTGGTCTTGTTCTTGGTATACATTGAAGCAATCATCGGATTCAAGGCGGCCTCTACCATACCATTACCGATGCCTACAAATAAAGTGGCAATAAATAAAGACGACATATCCTTTGCCATTATAGTCCAGACAATACCTATTGCATGCATGATAAAAGCTAACCAAGTAATCTTTTTAATTCCAAGAGAATCTACCAATGGTCCCCCGATTATCATCGCCAAGGTAAAACCCCAAAAGGCGGGCGTAAAGGCATATCCTATCTGTTCTAAAGTAAGCCCTACGCCTTCGGGTCCAAAAACTGTTTCCAATCGTGCCCTGATAGCAAACGTCATAGCCGTTACTATAAGTGCCATACAGGAGGCCAAAAACAATCTGTTTTTATTGATACTTTCCATTTTGTTATGTGTTATGTTAGTTGATTTTTAAACATCGTAAGATAAATAATCCAATATACTCTAGGTCACATTTTCGCTGAACGGCAGCCCCGGTTAATTCAACTACCTTTTGTAATGAATATAATCTGTTTTTAAAGGTTCAAGGTCATTTGCCCTAAAATTCATGGCAATTTGCCCTCTATGGTGGGCGGAGTGGTTTATAATATGAAACAACATATCTTGAATGGTGTTCGTGAACAACCTACCTTCGGTATTTTCATAATCGATACGCTTTTCAAAATCATCGGTATGGGTTATGATATCAAAGGAATTTCTTTGATTTTCATAATGAATATCGTCCCAATCGTTACTTTCATGTATTTGAAACACCCCATACTCAGATGTTTTGCCCACTATACGCATATTCCATATATGATGGGCATTTAGAATATGACTAAAAAGTACATTGCTTTTTTCCGGAATGTTTTTCATGATATTGAACTCTTCGATATACTTTTTATTACAATAAAAATTATAGTCAAAAAGCTGATTAAGAAAGGCTTTCATAAAAAAATCAGTTTGGTTTGGTGCTAATTTAGCTTTTTCGCAGCTGTCACCAATAATTCTTTGGTTGCCAATATGCCTTCTTTTTCGCCCATTTCATCACCTTCGTACTCAACACCTATAAAACCCGTGTAACCTGCATTTTTAACTATTTGCAACATTTTTACGTAATCTATTTTTGTCTCATCGCCATTGGTGTCAAAATTGTACGCCTTTGCACTTACCGCCTTTGCAAAGGGCATCAACTCTTTTACTCCCTTGTAAATATCATACTCTTCAGCGCAAGGCCCATCATAATACGAGCCGTTTTCCCTTTTGACACAAAAATTACCAAAGTCTGGCAACGTTCCGCAATTTTCCATATCGACTTCGGTCATAACTTTGCTCAACAAAGCGGCATTGGACGATAGCCCACCATGATTCTCCACGATAACGTTGATGTTTTTGTTTTTGGCGTATGTGGAAAGTTGGGTCAATCCGTCTACAGAACTTTTTACCCACTCTTCCTCCGTTTTATCTCCGGATAGATTTACACGAATGGAGTGGCACCCCATAGCGGCAGCGGCATCAACCCATTTATAGTGATTTTCTATGGCTTTTTTTCTTTCCGATACGTTTGATGTCGCCAGATCACCCTCCCCATCGATCATAATCAAAAGGTTCTCCATACCGTGCTTTTTTGCTTCGGCGTTACATTTCTCCACGAAAATGCCCATAGCCTCTTGGGAATAGCCTTCTTTTTCCAATTCGGGCCGGTATAATTGACTCACATATTCCAATCCCGTAAAACCCCATTCCTTAGCTTTTTCGGCAAAAGTGTAAGGATCTACTCCTTCTTCGCGTATCATTCTGTTGATTGACCATTGGGCCAAAGAGAGTTCAAAAAAGGGTTCGGTAACATCAGTAGCGGTGTTTTCCACTACCGCGTTTTCTTCAGTTTTTTTTACTTCTTTACATGCATAAATTCCTAATACTGATAACACTAGGATAAACACTGTGCTTTTTTTAAAAAAACGCTTTCTTTTCATTTATTCGTATGGTTTAGGGTCTTGTTTTGAATATAACCAATTATCTACAACGTTATAGTAAGATTATCGCAATAACTATAACGACTAAAAGTAGAGAATTAATTTTATATTTAATAAATTTAGGGAATAAACAATTCTGTACATGAGTAAATTTTATTACAACGAGGAGCAAGAATCGTATGATGCCATTGTCGTAGGGACCGGTATAAGCGGTGGATGGGCTGCCAAGGAACTTTGTGAAAACGGTTTAAAGACCTTGGTCTTGGAGCGTGGTAGAATGGTAAAACATATTGAAGACTATGAGACCGCCAATATGGATCCGTGGGATTTCCCCAATGCGGGACAGCCCACAAGGGAAGATATTGCCAAACAGGAAAAACAAAATAGAACGGGGTATACCACGAATGCCGCAAGTAAAATGTGGTTCGTGAACGATTTGGAGCACCCATATAATGAAAAGAAACGATTTGATTGGATGCGCGGTTACCACGTTGGAGGGCGCTCCCTGCAATGGGGCCGTCACAGTTACCGTTGGAGCGATATAGATTTTACGGCAAATGCAAAGGAAGGTATCGCTATTGATTGGCCCGTTCGCTATAAGGATATCGCCCCATGGTACGAAAAAGTAGAGACCTACATTGGTGTGAGCGGTGAAGCTCTTAACCTTCCGCAACTACCGGACAGTAATTTTTTACCCATGATGGAGCTGAACTGTGTTGAACAGGACTTTAGGGAAAAAGTTGCAGAAAATTTTGATGGTCGCGTTGTAACCGCAGGACGGGTCGCCCACATTACCGGAACCAAGAATTTTGATGGTAGAAGTAAATGCCAATATAGAAATAGATGTATCAGAGGTTGCCCGTTTGGGGCTTACTTTAGTAGTTTATCCTCTACCTTGCCAGCAGCAGAAGCTACCGGAAACATGACTTTACGCCCAGACTCCATTGTACACGAGGTAATGTACGATCCTGATACCAAAAAAGCGACTGGGGTAAAGGTGATAGACCGTGTTACCAAGGAAACGTTTGAATTTAAGGCAAAAGTCATTTTTCTTTGTGCGTCGGCCATTGCATCAACATCTATCCTAATGCAATCCAAATCTGATCGTTTTCCCGATGGTATGGGCAACGACTCCGACCAGTTGGGCCGCAATATTATGGATCACCAGCTTCAGGTCGGGGCTTCGGGAAAGTTTGATGGCTTTGATGATAAGTATTACAAAGGAAGAAAACCCAATGGCATCTATATCCCCAGGTTTAGAAACTTGGGCGGCAAATCCGATAGAGATGACTATAAGCGTGGATTTGGATACCAAGGTGGTGCATCTAGAGGTAACTGGGAAGATACTGTTGCCGAACTGTCCCATGGAAAAGATTTAAAAGATGCCGTTCTAAAACCTGGCGGGTGGACTTTTGGTATGATGGGCTTTGGAGAGGTACTACCACATCAAGACAACAGGTTTACATTGGATTACGACAAAAAAGACCAATGGGGACTACCCACGGTAACCTTTGATGCCGAACTTCAGGAAAATGAACTGAACATGAGAAAGGATATGCAGGAAGCAGCCGTGGAAATGTTGGAAAAAGCCGGGCTACGTGATGTCCAGGGTTACGATAACCCAAGTGCTCTGGGACTTGGCATACATGAAATGGGCACGGCACGTATGGGAAGCAACAGAAAAACATCAGTAGTGGATAGAAACAATGCATTACACGATGTCTCCAACGTTTATGTTACAGATGGTTCATTTATGACCTCGGCCAGTTGTGTAAACCCCTCTTTAACCTATATGGCCTTTTCAGCAAGGGCCGCTAACCATGCCGCACAACAACTTAAAAAAGGAAATATATAATGGATAGAAGAAAAGCATTAAAAAATATGGGGCTCGCTTTGGGTTATACCGTGGCCACCCCAACTTTGATCAGTATAGTACAGGGCTGTAAAAATGAGAAAATCATTGAATGGACCCCTGATTTTTTCACAAAGGAGCAAGGCAATGTGCTCACCACCTTGGTAGATATCATTCTACCGAAAACCGATACGCCTGCCGCATCGGAGGTAAATGTGCATGTGTTTATAGATCGTTTTATAGATCAAGTTGTCGAAAAAGAACAGCAGGACTTTATAAAAATGACGATGGCCAAGTTTGTCGATAAGGCCCTAAAAGATTCCGGTAAAGAAAAAATCGCTGATTTAAATGCCGAGGATTTAGAACCTGTACTTGCATCCGCATTGAAATACACCAAAGAAGAGGAAATCAAGAACTTCGATATGATCAGGGGCTACAATGAAGCCGTGGAGCAGGGCAGTGAAGCTGCTTTGGACGATTCTATATCGCGCTTCGCTTTCGCCAATAACCTGAGGGGCATGACAGTTTGGGGCTACAAAACCTCAGAATACGTGGGAGAAGAAGTGTTGGCGTATCTTCCTGTTCCCGGAGAATATATTGGCTGTGGGGATTTACAAGAATTGACAGGTGGCAAGGCATGGTCTTTATAATTAAAACTTATCAATATTTAATAATCGGTACTTATTGATTATTATAAAATGAAGAGAAGAAATTTCATAAAAACTTCGGCCCTTACCAGTGGATCACTTGCACTCGGTGGGGCCTTTTCTTATTCCAAAACTGCCAGACCTGTAAAAGCACATACGTTCAATTTAAAATATGCCCCACATTTGGGCATGTTCAAGCATCTTGCCGGGAAAGACCCTATTGACCAATTGCATTTTATGGCGGATCAAGGCTTTACCGCTTTTGAGGATAACAATATGCGTGAACGTGATATTGCCTTACAAGATAAAATGGCAAAAGCGATGCAAGATGTAGGCATTACCATGGGTGTATTCGTGGCCCACAAAATCTATTGGAAAGAGCCTAACCTTGCTTCTGGCAATATTTCCAAAAGGGAAGAATTCTTGGGCTATATAAAAACATCCATAGAGGTTGCCAAACGTGTAAACGCCAAATGGATGACCGTTGTACCGGGTCATTTAGACCTAAAACAAAACATGGGCTACCAAACCGCAAATGTGGTGGAAACGCTCAAACAGGCTTCTGCCCTATTGGAACCCCATGATTTGACCATGGTTCTTGAACCTTTGAATTTTAGGGATCACCCCGGGTTATTTTTAACAAAATCTCCCCAAGCCTATGCTGTTTGCAAAGCTGTGGATTCCCCCTCCTGTAAAATTCTTTTTGATATTTATCATCAGCAAATACAAGAAGGTAACCTTATTCCCAATATAGAGGCTTCATGGGATGAAATAGCTTATATCCAAATTGGGGACAACCCCGGAAGAAAAGAACCTACTACAGGGGAGATAAACTACAACAATGTGTTTAAATTTATTCATAGTAAAGGTTTTGATGGTGTTTTAGGGATGGAACACGGCAACTCTAAACCGGACAAAGCTGGTGAGCAGGCCGTGATAGATGCCTATAAAAAAGTGGATGATTTTCTGCAATAACACGTTAGTTGGTATATTTTAATCCTCAAAATACACATGATATAATACGTATTGAAACCAATCGATTTGCAGAAAAGTGTATTTCATCGGTTTTTTTAGCACTTTTTCGATGAAATGCAGCTTTTCAATGTAAGATACTGACTACATTTTACGTTATTTGTAACATGACCCCCGATTTCTACGTACTTTTTGCTTATGCTATGTTGTTGTTAGTTTCCAAAATAGTCTACAGACACTATTTCAAAAACTAATACGCACTATTGCCACACAGTGATGGTTTTCATGCACTAGTGCATGAAAATATTGACAAAAATTTGTCTTGACCATTATCTAAAAGTTATGTTTGAGTAATCTTTTTGTGTAGTTCGTCCGTATATTATTACAGAACCCCGATAAAAATACCGAGATGGATAATTATATTATTTTTTTGATTGTATACGGAACGTTACTTTTATCCTCTTATGCCATTACAAAAACATATCTGAAAAAGTAGTTTCTCCTTAGTTCAAGAACCAAACCATCTCTTTTGAATGCTACTTGTGTGTAGCTTTATATTATAATCGTTTCATACAAACAAAAACACCTTTTTCATGCCAAACGGAACAGGGCAATCCAAAGGTGCTTTTCATAAATATAAACACTAATTTTTCTAGGGACTCAAAAGCTTATGAGCCGCACATAAGGCAATCATCATCAGCTTGGCCTTCTTTTGCACGTGCTATCATTTCCTTCATTTCAGCAGGTGTCATAGGCTGTATATCCGATTCTTGCGTTTGTGGGGTTATCGCTGTTGCCTTTACTTCCATAGCGGAAGCATCTTTATCAGATGGTGCAGTAGCGATAGCTTCTGCTTCGGCAGCAACACTTACAGGAGCCGCTTTCTTTTTGCTATTGTCCAATGTGAATTTTATCGCATCTACCGCAGCTTTGGTCCTTAAATAATACATTCCTGTTTTTAGACCGCTTTTCCATGCGTAAAAATGCATGGAAGTCAACTTGGAATAGTTTGCGTTCTCCATAAACAAGTTAAGGGATTGGCTCTGGTCGATAAAGTATCCTCTGTGTCTGGACATATCAATGATATCCTTCATGCTGAGTTCCCAGACCGTTTTATACAAGTCCCTAATATCTTGGGGTATGGTTTCAATATGCTGTATAGATCCGTTGGCACGCATTAATTCCTGTTTCATGTTCTCGTTCCATAAACCTAATTCAACCAGATCTTCCAATAAGTGTTTGTTCACAACGATAAACTCACCGGACAATACCCTTCTCGTATAAATATTTGAAGTATAGGGCTCAAAGCATTCATTGTTCCCTAAAATCTGTGAGGTAGATGCCGTTGGCATCGGCGCCACAAGTAAAGAATTACGAACCCCGTTCTTTTTTACGTCCTTTCTTAACTTTTCCCAATTCCAACGTCCCGAAAGCTCTTCGTCCTTGATACCCCAAAGATTGTGCTGAAATTCGCCATTCGCCATGGGAGAGCCTTTGTAAGATGAATAGGAACCCTCTTCTTTCGCCAATTCCATAGAGGCGGTAACCGCAGCAAAGTAGAGTGTTTCAAAAATCTCTTGGTTAAGTTTTTTGGCAGCATCGCTCGTAAAGGGCAAACGCAACATAATGAAGGTATCTGCCAAACCTTGCACCCCAAGGCCGATAGGCCTATGACGCATATTCGAGTTTTCTGCCTCTTTTACGGGATAATAATTTCTATCGATTACCCTATTCAAATTTTTGGTGACCCGTTTGGTTACCTTAAACAGCTCCTTATGGTCAAACGCACCATTTTTCACGAACATGGGTAACGCAATGGATGCCAAATTACATACAGCGACCTCATCGGGCGAAGTGTATTCCAGAATTTCCGTACATAGGTTTGAAGAACGTATGGTACCCAGGTTTTTTTGGTTACTCTTACGGTTGGCAGCATCTTTATAGAGCATGTATGGTGTTCCCGTTTCAATTTGGGATTCCAATATTTTTTCCCAAAGTTCGCGTGCCTTTACGGTTTTTCTTCCTTTACCGGCAGCTTCGTAACCTGTATACAGTTTTTCAAACTCATCGCTGTGGCACTCAAATAGCCCAGGGCATTCATTAGGGCACATAAGTGTCCATTCCTCATTGGTTTCTACCCTTTTCATGAAGAGGTCAGAAATCCACATGGCATAGAACAAATCGCGAGCACGCATTTCTTCTTTGCCATGATTTTTTTTCAAATCCAAGAACTCAAAGATATCCGCATGCCATGGTTCCATATAAATAGCGAAACTGCCTTTGCGCTTTCCACCACCTTGATCTACGTACCTAGCAGTATCATTAAATACCTGCAGCATAGGGACAATACCGTTAGATGTACCATTGGTTCCGGCAATATAGGAACCTGTGGCCCTTACATTGTGAATTGACAGCCCTATGCCACCGGCAGATTGGGAAATTTTTGCAGTTTGCTTTAAAGTATCGTAAATACCATCAATACTGTCATCTTTCATCGCCAAAAGAAAACAGGAGGACATCTGTGGTTTTGGCGTACCGGAGTTGAAAAGTGTGGGAGTAGCGTGTGTGAAGTACTTTTTGGACATTAGCTCGTAGGTCTCGATTGCCGAGTCCAGATCATCCAAATGAATACCTACGGAAACGCGCATCAACATATGCTGTGGACGTTCGGCGATCTGGCCATTTAACTTTAAAAGATAGGAGCGTTCCAACGTTTTAAAACCGAAATAGTCGTAGCCAAAATCCCGGTTATAAATGATAGTGGAATCCAATCGTTCCGCATTTTCCTGTATCACTTTGTATACTTCATCGGATAACAAAGGGGCTTTTTTTCCCGTTCTTGGATTTACATATTCGTATAGATCCTTCATGGTTTCCGAGAAGGATTTTTTTGTGTTCTTATGTAAGTTGGAAACAGAGATACGGGCTGCTAACTTGGCATAATCGGGATGCGTTGTCGTCATAGTAGCCGCAATCTCAGCCGCTAGATTATCCAGTTCGGAGGTCGTCACCCCATCATAAAGCCCTTCAATGACACGCATGGCCACTTTTAGCGGGTCTACCAACCCATTAAGGCCATAACATAATTTTCTAACCCTGGCCGTGATTTTATCGAACATGACCAGTTCTTTTCGTCCGTCTCTTTTTACTACATACATGTGCTACATTTTATTTAAGGTGATATATAGGGGCCTAACCTAATTTTCTGTTAAAAAATTAACATTTTTGGGGTAGGTCACAAAAACCCCTTTTCAAAAAGGGGTTGACCAATGTGTACTACTATTTAAAAATCCGCATCAAAACTTATTTTTTGAGCATCTTCGTTTTTATCTTTATTAAGAACACCTGCTTTTTGGTACTCCGACACTCTTTTCTCAAAAAAGTTGGTTTTACCTTGTAGGGAAATCATGTCCATGAAATCAAATGGGTTGGTAGAATTGTATACTTTATCACATTCTAATTCCACCAATAATCTATCCGTTACAAACTCTAAATATTGTGTCATCAATTTAGAGTTCATACCAATTAAACTTGCAGGAAGCGACTCTGTGATAAACTCACGTTCAATATCCAAAGCATCGGTCAAAATTTGGGTAATACGCTCTTTGGGCACTTTGTTGATCAAATGTTTATTGTGCAGATGAACGGCGTAGTCACAATGCATACCTTCATCTCTGGATATGAGCTCATTTGAAAAGGTAAGCCCGGGCATTAAGCCTCTTTTTTTCAACCAAAAAATAGAACAAAAAGCTCCGGAGAAGAAAATACCCTCGACCGCTGCAAAGGCAATCAAACGCTCCGCGAAACTTGGTGACTCTATCCAGTTCAATGCCCAGTCCGCCTTCTTTTTGATTGCGGGGAAGTTTTCAATGGCCTTGAATAGAATGTTTTTCTCTTTTTCATCTTTCACATAAGTATCTATCAAAAGGGAGTAGGTTTCCGAGTGGATGTTCTCCATCATAATCTGAAAACCATAGAAAAACTTAGCCTCTGCATACTGTACTTCGCTTACGAAGTTTTCGGCCAAATTTTCATTAACGATACCGTCCGAAGCGGCAAAGAAGGCTAAAATATGCTTGATGAAATAACGCTCATCATCATTTAATTTATTGTTCCAATCGGTTAAATCTTCGTGAAGATCGATTTCCTCGGCCGTCCAAAAACACGCTTCACATTTTTTATACCATTCCCACAAATCATCGTGTTTGATAGGGAAAATCACAAAGCGGTCATCATTTGCTTCCAAAATAGGCTCTACAGCTGCGGACATAATTATATTTTTAAAAGATTAGTGTAAAACGGGTGAACATTACCCGTTTATTGGGACTAACAAAGATGTGCAAATGTGATCGGTTTACGAAGGGTGTTTTATCATTTTCACTACAAAGTTTTTAACACAAGTTGTTGAAATCTAGGCTCACAAGTGATGTTCATTACTGTTACGATAAAAAAAATTTATCGTGATTTTTATCTAAAGATTCAACAGAAAAAAATAAACCAAATAGTATGTAAGAACATACTATTTGGTTTATCAATTTTACCGGTTTATGGTCAAACCATAACGAATGCCACTTGATTTTATGAATACCGCCAGACCTGTACGATTTGACCGATTATCAAAATTTAAAATCACTTAAATTGGGTTTGCTGATCTAGGTAGTTCCCCCGAAACCTAAAAATCGTGCAAGATTCCTTAACCAATGTTTGGTTTTGGTTGACCAATTAGTCGTAATCAATCGGTTAGACTATCAAAAATAGCAAGACACTCCTTTTTTAATTGAAATGTCTCAAAATCGCACCTGTAGCCTGGCAGTTTCATAAATACTCAAATATATTTTACTTTTCGACTGCCGTAAAATTCCCTTTTACGGTTATATTTTTTCCATTTGTGTTTTGTAATGTAATTGTTATAAATCCACTAATTACTTTATCATTAAAGTGTGATATGGTTATTTTACCGTTACGTGCAAAAAAGGGAGTTTCTCCCAATCCCGCTATATCTGCAAATCCGAATACACCATCAAAACAGTTTAAGAAACCATCAATGTTCTTAGCGACCTTATATGTTCCTTTGGTAATGCCCTCATTTGTACCAGCCTTGGAAACCAAAAACCCAAAAGCGTGCCCATGAGCGGTTGCTTTGTTTTGTAAGTTGAACTGTAGCGTGGAAAAAGGTGTGCCATCACTATCTATTTCGATTTTGGATTCAAAATTTATGTCCCCTTTCAGCTTTTTGTCAAAATCCCCGGTCGTGGTAAATACGTAGCTGCCGTTCTCCAAATCAATTGGGTCAACGGGTGTATTGAGCGTACCATTGGAAAAGAAAAGTAGTGGCACCAGCACCCAAAAACTTATTTTTGATATTTTGACAAAAAATTGTGGCATACTATATTTTCATTTGTTATTGAAAGCTGTTATTGATCTTGTGAAACAATTTCGCTGGCCAATAAATCACTACCATCCTCACTATCAACAATGAGACTTTTCTCATAGTTTGAATTTTCAGAACTGTCGGTCATTACCGCAAAAACCAATGTAGCTATCAAAATCGTGAATAAAATAAAACTCTTTCTCATGGTCTATTATTTAAAGGTTTTGTTTTTCTAAACTTGATTTTACTTAACAGGGACTCAATTTTTGATAGGTTAAAGATAACGGCAACCCACATATTCAAAAATGCAATTTGTATAACTTGCACTATATCCTGTATAAATGGTAAAAATCCAAATCCTTGTACTTACCCATCAATAAAGTATTGAAAATCAATTATTTAAGTAAAAATAATGCCTTTTACAATATATTCATGTAATTATACCGTAGATAAAAACCTACAAATTGACAGGTTTTCGGTGATTTATTACCAATTATACCATAAACAAACCCATTGATACATGTTTAGGTGCAGCCCATATGCAATACCGCTATTTTTGATTAACTTACCTTTATATTATGTTAGACGCAGTAATAGTAGACGACGAGATAAAAGCCCTACAAAGCTTGACTTGGGAGCTGACCAATTTTAGTGATGAAATTAAGGTTATGGCTTCCTTTACCGATTCTTCGGAAGCATTGAGCTATTTGGAAAGCAATACTCCCGACTGTCTTTTTTTGGATATTGAAATGCCCAAAATGGACGGTTTTCAATTTATCCAAAATCTGAAGAACAAGGATTTTCCGGTAGTCATTACAACGGCGTACAATCAATACGCCATAAAAGCCTTAAAAAATGAGGCGATAGACTATTTGTTGAAACCAATTGATACCGATGATTTAAAGGATACCATTGTCAAAATCAAAAAGTTCAATTCAAAAAACTACACTGCGGAAAGGCTAGAAAAGATTTTGCTCAACTTCAATTCAAAGTCCATCAACAAAAAAATAACCATCAATACCGATGGTAAATTATTGTTCTTGGAGAACGATGAAATACTTTATGCGGAATCTGATGGAAACTACAGCACGATTTATCTTTCTGACGGGCAAAAAATCGTATTGACCAAAAAGCTGAAAGAGGTAAATGAACTCTTACCCGGAGATTCTTTTTTTAGAATACATAATTCATACATCATCAACTTGAACAAGATAAAGGAATTTTTAAAGACCGATGGTTACGTAGTTCTCCAATCCAATCATAAAATACCGGTTTCCCGCCAAAAAAAGTCAGATTTTTTAGATCTGATTTAACCATTGAACGCCTTTGAAAAAAAACCAACATAGCCTCAATTTTCTATTTTCCCTTGCCCTGGCATTCGGAAAATATTTTTTTTTCATAGGTTTTTTGTTGTCGCCCCTTCAGGTATTTTCACAAGGTGGCCCAGATAGTTATAAACTAAATGCCGAGGGTATTGTCCAAAAAATACCGGATAGCTTTAAAGAAACCGTTGATAGCCTTTTTACAAAAGCGCCCGAAACTTTTGTAGGTATACATTCAGTGCTTAGGAACAAACGAACCGATACCATACTCATGCGCTATGTAGAACGTTTGGCAGCCGAAAAAAAATATGCGGCGGGACAGTCCTATGCCCTCAACGAACTGGGAAGAACCTACCGTAACAAGTCACTATATTCCCAGTCCATAGCGCTGCATCAAAGAGCACTGGATATTGCCGAGACCGCCGATAACTTGGAGTTTAGGGTCTCTAGCCTAAACAATCTCGGGGTGGTATACCATCGTATATCATCGGTAAGGACGGCTATGGACTATAACCAAAAAGCATTGGAATTGGCCGAAACCGTCAAAAACCCATCGGACGGCCTAAAAAGAAGCATCAACGTATCGCTGAACCGTATCGGTAATCTTTACCAAACCTTGAAACAATACGACCTGGCCATCGTACAATTTAGAAAGTCCTTAAAGCTAGAGGCAGAACTGGGCAATAAACTTGGCCAAGCGGTAAACTATCAAAATATCGGCGAATGCCAAGAACTTCAAGGCAATTTACAAGAAGCCCTAAAAAACTATGAAACTTCACTTTCGTTCAACGAACAGATAAATTCGGATATGGGAAGGGTCATCTGCAACACCAGCATTTCACAGGTGTACATAAAGTTGGGGCAATCTACCAAAGCGGTTCCAAAATTGGAAAAATCCCTACAGCTGGCAAAAACTTTGGGCGACGGCTTTCTCATAGCGCCTGCCGAGGTAAACCTGGGATGGGCACAAATGTTGACAGGCAATTATGACGAAGCAGAAAAAAGCATGTTGGGCGGACTGAAAACGGCCGAAAAATTGAATCTTGAAGAGTACATGTCCAAAGCAAGTCACCTACTATCCGAACTTTTCAAAAAAAGGGGAGAATATGAAAAAGCCTTGGACTACAAGGACAAGGCACAGCAAATTGATGAAAAAATTCTCGAAGAGAGCACAGTACGGTATGTCAACGATATTATTTTTAGATATGATTCCGAAAAGAAGAGCAGCGAAATAGAAAAACTGGTGAAACAAAACGAGATTACCCAGTTAAAGCTTAGAAAAAACCGTACAACGCTTATCATCGGGGGGATTGCCCTAGCGTTATTGGCGGGCATTTTTTATATACTCTATCGCCAATTTCAATTAAATAACGAAAAAAAGTTGTTGACTTTGGAACAAAGTATGCTCCGAAGTCAAATGAATCCGCACTTTTTGTTCAATTCCTTGAATTCCATCAAGCTGTATATTATCAATAACGAGAAGAAGAATGCGGTGTATTACCTAAACAAGTTCTCCAAATTGGTACGTAAAATACTCGAAGCCTCCTCTTTAAAAGAAATCCCGTTAGCGGAGGAATTGGAGACCGTGGAACTTTATATGAATATAGAAAACATCCGTTTTTCAAACGAAATCGATTTCAATATCATGATCGATGACAATATTGACGTCCACACCATTAAGATTCCGTCGTTGATATTACAACCTTTTTTAGAGAACGCATTATGGCACGGCCTATCCTCAAAAGAAGGAAGCAAAAAAATAGATTTACGGGTAAGCAAACAGGACTCCAATTTTATACAAATTTCCATTACCGATAATGGCGTAGGAAGGGATGCCTCCGAAAAAATAAAGGAAAGTAAGGTATTGAAGCGAAAATCGGTCGGTATCGATATTACCAAAGAGCGTTTGGCCAATTTTTCAAGAGATTATCAAAACTCGTTTAATGTGGATATTGTGGATCTGTATGACGATAATAGTAAACCCGCAGGCACCAAGGTAATATTATATATTCCTACGATTTAGTGTGTTCTTGGGCCACTTGCTCCAATGCTTTGTACCAAGCGGCCCCAAACTTGCGCACCAAAGCTTCTTTTACAAATTTGTAGATGGGCACCTTTAATTCTTCACCAAGGGCACAGGCAGCATCACATATTTCCCATTTGTGATAGTTTACCGCTGTAAGTCCGGTATATTCCCGAACCCTAACAGGGTATAGATGGCAGGAGACCGGTTTTTTCCATGTAGTCGCACCTTGGTTGTATGCTTCCTCCAAACCGCATTTTGCCGTACCGTTTTCCGAAAAAACAACGTAGGCACATTCGCTACCGTTTACTAAAGGGGTTTCCCACTCACCATCGTCCCCTTTTATAAAGGCGCCTTGCCGTTCAATCTCATCAATACCTTCTTTGCGTAAAAAGGGTTTTACCTTACTGTAGATATCTACCAAGATCTCGGTTTCCTTATCGTCCAAAGGTGCGCCCGCATTACCATCTACGCAACAGGCGCCTTTACAGGCACTGAGGTTACATACAAAATCGTTTTCCAAAATTTCTTCGGAAACTATGGTTTTTTCCAGTTGAAACATGCTGTAATGTTAAGATGGCAAAGATACTTTTTTAATGAATATTGTCTTCTTAAAATTATTTTGATATGCCTGTAATCCAAACCTATTATTTAAGCGTAAATTTGCAAAAATTTTTAAGGGGTATGACCTTTCATTTTAATTTTAAGGAGATAGCAACGGCCAGCATGATTTTATTCGCCGTAATCGACATTTTGGGGAGTATCCCCATTATCATTGGCCTACGCAGCAAAGTGGGGCACATACAGTCCGAAAAGGCATCCATTGTAGCCGCCTGCATCATGGTCGCTTTTTTGTTCGTGGGTGAGGAAATCTTAAAACTCATAGGGATAGATGTAAACTCATTTGCCGTGGCCGGGGCATTCATTATTTTCTTTTTGGCCATTGAAATGATTTTGGGCGTTACGCTCTATAAAGATGACATGCCCGAAAGCGCATCTATAGTGCCCATAGCGTTCCCGTTAATTGCTGGGGCCGGTACAATGACATCTATATTGTCCTTACGTGCGGAATATTATGTGGAGAATATCATTGTTGCCATTATCGTAAACATTATTTTTGTATATCTGGTACTGAAGTCGTCCAAAAAAATTGAAAAATTTCTTGGCAACAACGGGCTAAATGTAATTCGAAAAGTATTCGGGGTCATTTTATTGGCGATTGCCGTTAAGCTGTTCGCCGCAAACATAAACCAGCTTTTCTAGGCATTTGACCTTAAACATGAATTAGGTTGGTTTGTAAAGGTCAAGAAGAAAAAATACATACTATGAACAAGATACTAACCATTATTCTTATCGTTTTGGCCGTGGCCTTGATAGCCTATAACGTTACTTTGATCGATTTTCAAGACCCTTTACAAGGTAACAGCGTTATCGCCTTGATCGGCATAGTAGCATCGCTTTGCGCTATAGTTTTATTGCTCATTTATATGACTTCAAAAAAAATTCAACGAAAAATAGACGAGGATTAGTTTTGGGATTCGATTTCCTCTACCTCACTTTGTTGAAATGTAGGCCTGTCCAACTCCATAACTTTATTGAGCATGTCATCTCCTCGGCTTTTTATTTTGGCGTAGGTATTGGGGTCAAAAAGCTGTTCGGCCAAAGTGGCCTTTAGATATAGTTTTATTTTGTCCTCGTAGTCATAAAAGCCCATTCGTATACCTCGGTTTAAACAATAGTCCACAAACCGTTCAAAAAGGATATCATCAACGGTAAAGTCCTGAACAAATTCTTTTTTGGTGTAACCGCTGTACTCTTTTCGGTTTTTGTCCAGATGTTCAAAGACAAAATAGTTGAGAAATCCACCACCGTCCATACTGTTTACGGCCTCGTCCTCATTAGACCCAATGGGCACAAAAACATCGGGAATGATTCCCCCGCCGCCATATACTATTTTGCCTTTGGATGTTTTGAACTTTAAGGAATCTGCGACTTTAATACTATCAACTGAAACCAGTTCGCCATTGTGGTAACGATCTGTGAACTTCTTATAATAATCCTTATTTCCTTTTTTATAGTCTTTTTGAATAGACCGCCCCGTTGGCGTGTAGTATCGTGAAACGGTCAAGCGTACCGCAGAGCCATCGCCCAATTCCATTTCGCGTTGAACAAGGCCCTTCCCAAAAGAACGGCGCCCAACAATGGTGCCTATGTCGTTGTCCTGTAACGCACCAGCTATAATCTCGCTAGCCGATGCTGAACGCTCGTTAATGAGAACATAAATGGGCTTGTCCTCAAAGCTACCTTTGTCCGTAGCGTAACTTTTGTTGATTTTTCCCTTTTTGTTTTTGGTAAACAATATCAATTTACCATCTTTCAGGAATTCATCTGCCATTTTTTCTGCAATGCCCAGATAACCACCAGGGTTGTCCCTTAGGTCTAAAGTCAATTTTTGGGCCCCGCTCCGTTGCAACTCCCTCAATGCCTTTTTGAATTCTTTATAGGTAGATTCCGCAAACCGATTGATTTTGATATAACCCATATCCGGTGTAAGCATATAGTAGGCTACGACACTTTTGATAGGAACGATATCTCGTTTTAAGGTTACCGTAAACGTTCTGTTCTCCTCTTTACGATATACTTTTAATTTAACAGGACTGCCTTTTTTGCCCTTAAGCGTGTTGATTACCGTTTTTTCGCCAATTTTACCCCCATAAAGCGTATCGTTGTCCGCCATAAGGATACGGTCTCCCGGTTTTATTCCTTTTTTGTGGCTAGGACCGTTCTCCACGGTACGGATAACGGCTATAGTGTCGCGATATCTATAAAAATTGACGCCGATACCCACAAAATCACCTTTCATGCTCTCGGTAACACTCTCCATCTCGTCTTTTGGAATGTGAACGGAGTGTGGGTCCAATTTTTCCAAGATATTATTTATGGTAACATCAACAATGCTATCTGTATTGACCTCATCTACATATTCATGGTCAATGTAGTCAATGAGCCGATTTAACTTATCTTTTTTGGAATTCGTAGTGAACAACCTTTCAGGTGTGTCGTTAAAATGGAGCTTGCCCCCAATGAAGATTCCCAAAGCCAAGGCAGCGCCTATAAATGTGGGGAGTAAATAACTATATTTCTTTTTCATTGGGTAAACAATTTCAAAGTTCGTTTTAAGGGGCAATATTTCTTTAGGGAACACTTTCAATATTGGGCATATGCTCCAATTGTACGCCAGCCCTTTTTAAAAAATCCAATCCGGTGGAATCTTTGTATCCCTTTTGATATACTACACGTTTTATGCCGGATTGGTGTATCAACTTACTGCAATCCTTACATGGTGATAGGGTTATGTACAACGTCGCCCCTTCACAGGATTGGGTGGAAGAAGCCACTTTGCTTATCGCATTGGCCTCTGCATGTAAAACATACCATTTGGTATTTCCATCTTCATCTTCACATATGTTCTCAAACCCGGTAGGGGTACCGTTATAGCCGTCAGAGATTATCATCCTATCCTTAACGATGATCGCACCTACTTGTTTGCGTTGGCAGTAGGATAGTTTTCCCCATTCCAAAGCCATACGCAAATAGGCCTTATCGTACTTTTCTTGCTTGCTGTCTTTTGCCAAAATAATCAGAAACGTATAAATATCTAAGATACCTTCTTTATAAAAGCCCTACAACCCAATTTAACTAATATTTAGTTAAACCTAATTCGGGAACGTATTAATGAGCATGGGTATTGTGATACACATGATAATAATTGAAGTAATGGTTATAAAAATCGGTTTTTTGACCTTAAAAACTATTTGGGACAAAAAGGCGATGGTCAAAATACAGAGAATAATGAGTATTTGTGAAACTTCGATACCCGTAGCAAAACCCAACAAGGGCAAAAGTTTTTCTTCTTCCTCGGCCATAAGCATTTTAAAGTAGTTACTAAAGCCAAAACCATGTATCAAACCAAAAAAAGCGGTAGCCAGGGCATGTAGATAAAAGCCGGTAGCCTCAATAGCATTTTTGGCAAAAACAAGATTGAAGATGGCGGTCAAGAATATGGTAACGGGAATCAAAAACTCTATAAGGCCAGAATCCACGGTCATTACCTCATAGACCGATAACGCCAGCGAACTACAATGGGCAATGGTAAAAATAGTCGCCAAGAGCACAATATGCTTCCATTTTTTGAAAGTAAACGGAACGGCCAAGGCCGATAGGAACAAAATATGGTCATAGGCTGAAAAATCCAGCACATGACGCAATCCCAATTGAACGTAAAACCAAAATTCTTGCATTTACATTATATTTATCTGATACATCAAATTTAAACGATTCCCCGCTCTTTTTGAATGGTCTCATAGGCTTTTTGCACACGTTTGAACTTTTCTTCCGCTCCTTTTTTAATGGCTTCATCTTTGGTAATGACCTTGTCCGGATGGTATTTTTTTGCCATGGCCCGGTAGGCCTTTTTTACCTCATCATCACTGGCAGATTTTTCTATCTCCAAAATCTTATATGCCGTATCTGCAGATTTGATGAACATGGCCTTGATACTTTCAAAATCTCGAAACGAAACCCTTAAATACCCTGAAATTTCTTGTATCCTATTAATTTCAGCATTACTTACCGCTCCATCGGCCTGGGCAATGCCAAATAAAAAATGCAACAATTGCAAACGTACTTCGTAACGTGTGCGCTGGTTCAAAAAAGTACAGATACGTTGTGCGGAAATTTCCCTTTTTTTATTGATTTCGTTAAAGGTCCTAAAAATGGCGTTCGCCTTTTCTTTACCATAAGTGCTTACGAAATACTGTTGTACATAGTTCATTTCGCTTTTGCTTACCGTACCGTCAGCCTTTATAACCAGTGAGCACAGGGAGAGCAGATTCAATTCAAAATCGGCCGGGGTGACCTGTTGTCTTCCAATATCCCTAAAAACGGTGGTAGGACCACCTCCGCTACTGTTCAGGTTGTCAATAAAACTTCCCAACAAAAACCCAACGATAGCTCCGGGAAACCTAAATATGAAATATCCTAGAATGGCCGTGAACCATTTTACCATAGCGTATCAAAATTTCGGCAAAGATAGGATTTTAGCCCCTAAAAATAGGGCTAAGGAAAAGTTAAGGCGTTTGTACTACCTAAGACAAATTTCTTACCTTTACAGGCCTAATGTAAAAAGAAAACAAATGTATCCCGCAGAATTAGTAAAACCGATGAGAGATGACTTGGCCAATGCCGGGTTTGAAGAATTATATACAGCAGAAGCCGTTGAAAAGGCGATCAATCAAAAAGGGACTACCTTGGTGGTGGTAAATTCGGTCTGCGGTTGTGCCGCTGCCAATGCACGGCCTGCCGCCAAAATGAGTTTGCAGCACGCAAAAAAACCGGATCATGCCGTAACCGTTTTTGCAGGTGTAGATACCGAAGCGGTCAATGCCGCCAGAGGTTTAATGGTGCCGTTCCCTCCTTCGTCCCCCAGTATGGCCTTGTTCAAGGATGGGGAGTTGGTACATATGATAGAACGCCATCACATTGAGGGCAGACCCGCTGAGTTAATCGCTGAGAACCTTATGGGTGCTTACGAGGAATTCTGTTAGTGAAACCCTTTTGAGCTAAGAATACTGTTTGATCAAAGACCTGTTGGTTTTGAAAACCTCACAGGTCTTTTTATTTTTATACCATGCAGAAGGTATTGGCCTATATACTTACTCCTTTTTTTTACATCGCTTTTGGACTGTGTCTGCTTATTTTTCATCCGGTTCAATGGTTTTGCCATAGGGTTTTCGGGTATTCGGCACACGGTAAAAGTGTGGCCCTGCTCAATTGGTGTCTAATGCGGTCCACGCATTTTTTGGGCACATGGTATTCCTTTAACAATCCCCATGAAATCCCAACGAACAGGCCCCTTATTATCGTGCTCAACCATCAGAGCATGTACGATATTCCGCCAATAATCTGGCATATGCGCAGGCACCATCCTAAATTCGTGAGCAAGATAGAGTTGGGCAAGGGTATACCCAGTGTTTCATACAACTTAAGACATGGTGGCTCCGTTTTGATTGACAGAAAGGATAGTAAACAGGCCTTGACCGAAATTGCCAAGCTTGGCAGGTATATCGAAAAACACAGCCGCAGTGCCGTTATTTTTCCCGAGGGTACGCGTAGCCGAACCGGCCATCCCAAAAAATTTCAGCCAACGGGATTGAAACTTTTGATGAAACAGGCACCATCTGCCTTAATTGTACCTATCAGTATAAATAATTCATGGAAGATGCTGCGGTATGGAAAATTCCCGAACGGTGTAGGTTCGCACATTACCTTTGATGTGCACGAGCCTATTGAAAATACAGGAGATTTGGATATTCTTGTGGCAAAAACAGAAAAAACCATCAACTCAGGCATACATTCTTTCGCATGACGGATTCCGAAATCGTAGAGCAGACCATTGCATTTGTAAAGGAAACCTTATCAGGAGCCGAAGGCGGTCACGATTGGTTTCATATTCAACGTGTTTTCAAAAATACCTTACTCATAGCCAAAGATGAAAAAGTAGATATACTGGTCGTGAGTCTTGGAGCTTTACTGCACGATATCGCCGATGCCAAATTTTATGATGGTGATGAAACCGTAGGACCTAAAATGGCCAAAGAGTTCTTGAACGATCTAAATGTACATCATTCAACCATTGACCATGTTGTAAAAATCATCGAAAGTATTTCATTTAAAAATTCGCTGGATACCAAAGCAAAAAAGTTTCGTTCCAAAGAACTAGAAGTAGTCCAAGATGCCGACCGTTTAGATGCCATGGGGGCCATTGGTATTGCAAGGGCCTTCAACTATGGCGGATTTAAAAATAGGGCATTGTACCATCCCGAAATACCGCCAAACCTCAAAATGAGCAAGGAAACCTACAAAAAATCCAATTCGCCCACTATCAATCATTTTTACGAGAAGCTGCTTCTTTTAAAAGACAAAATGAACACAGCTACCGGAAAAAAAATTGCTGAACAAAGACATCAATTTATGCTGGATTATCTAGAGCAGTTTTACGGGGAATGGAACGGCAATCTATAAAACCATTAGGTACTCTTTTTAGGCAATTCTCGGGTCAACCATCCTCTTCTACTTGCTGTAGCAATCGCATACGGTGTTATCCAAAACAGTCCAAAAGTATATAAAATACTATAGGAATACGCCCAAAAGGACTCCGTTAGGTTGTTATACCTTTTCGCATAGAACAGCACCGGGAACGTTGTCAATATCAATATGCTAAGAAGTGTTGAACTTAAAAACAATAACGGATGCGTCAAAACAAAGAACAACATAAACAGTAAAAAGGGATAGCTCATAATTATTTTTGAGAATTGGCTAACAAATAGGAGTCTTGTACCCATCTTGGAGCCTTCCCTAAAATTATTGAAAACATACTTAGACATTTGAATGTTCTCACGAACATTGCTTCTGCCCCACCTGATGAACATTTTGTAAAGGCCCTTATATTTTTCGGGTACGTTGGTATAGGCATATGCATTTCTCTGGAACAATACATGATATCCCTGTTTTAGGATCATATTGGTCATGGCCCTATCTTCACCAATATCGGAAGGTTGGCCCATAAAGGTCTGGTTTATCCAATCGGGAAGACAAGCAAAGACCGCAGAACTGCGATAGGCCGCCAAAGCTCCGGGAGTACAAAGAACCGAGTTTAGGTTGCTTTCCGCAGAACGCACAAACTCAAAGCTCAGCACAAAACTGATGTCCAACATTTTGGGAAGTAAGGCCTCCTCATTGTTCAATACACGAATGTTGCCGGCTACCGCGCCACATTTTTTATTTGTGATGAAAGGGCTTACCAAATTACGCAACGTATCCGACTTTACGATGGAGTCACTGTCTACGGTAACGAAGATTTCTCCCTTTCCTTCATTGAAACCGCGATATAGCGCATGGCGTTTCCCCATGTTTTTGGGCTGTTGGTATATCGCCAGTTTTTTCCCAAGCGCTTTTTTGGCTTCTTGCATCCAATACCAGGTGTCGTCTTTACTCCCATCGTCTATCGCCAACAATTGTAACTTTTTCATGGGAAAATCACTTTCGGCCAAGCTCATTAATGTACTCCATACCTGCTTTCCTTCATTATAGGCCGGTACGATTACCGTACAGGTAGGCAGTTCTTCATCGGTGACCGATTTTATGGGTCTGTACTTGATATATTGATAGAGGGTATAGATAAAAAATCCTACTTTGAATATAAATAGGCTTATCGCTACGATCATAAAGGCCAAACCTAAAGTTGAACCGGCCCTTTCTGCATGAAATCGTTCAAAATCACTATGTAATATGTAAAATAGGTAGGATGCGCCAATCATGAGTACGAACGTAATCCCCATAACAAAAACGCCCCAAGCGTTGGCCGTATTAAAGAATGTTGTTATTTGGTTTTTGAAATTTCGAATTGAATTCATAAAAGTTCTTTGCATTTTCTTGTTCTCTTGATACTCTACTATTGTATGTTTTTTCGTTAAAGCAAACATGTATACGCAAACATTATCCGTTTGAATTTTATTTAAATGAATTTTAAGAAACCCTAAGAAATAATTAACTCCGATTTGCCTCACGAGGGAGGATCTAGAACAATTTCATTTGTCCGTTTTTATAAATGTCATGTAGATCGGTTCGCAATTTTGGAAAGGTTTTGCCCCTAAAATAAGTATGTCTCGCCAATTTGACCAAATCATGTATTTGAGTAGCAATTTTGCCTTCGCCCCTATTTCTGACCCCAAATCTGCTATCGTTCAAAGTCCCTCCATGACATTCTTGAATTTGATGCAAAACCTTGTCCGCTTTATCCGGTAATGTCTTTCGTATCCAATCTGTGAATATCGCTCCAATGGCACCGTTCAAACGCACTACCGTAAAGGCAAAGGAAGTGGCACCATGTTCCGAGACCGCTTTGGCCAAGTTCATTATCTCATGGCTATTGATTCCCGGTATGATAGGGGCCAACATGGCATTGACCGGAATATTGTTTTCCGATAAAACCCGAATGGTCTCCAAACGCTTTTTAATGGTCGTGGTCCTTGGCTCCAAAATTCTTCTGGTTGCCTCGGAAAGTGAGGTAACCGATATGTTTACGGCGACCAATTGGTGCTGGGCCAATTGTTTTAAAATGTCCAAGTCGCGTAGTATCAATGCATTTTTGGTTATGACCCCTACAGGATGCCGATATTTTAAAAAAACTTCCAAACAGGCACGGGTAATCATGAACTTTTTTTCCGCGGGTTGGTAACAATCCGTATTTCCGGATAAAACAATGGTGCAGGCTTTCCAGTTTTTACTTTTTAGCTGAGCTTCCAACAACCGCGGTGCATCCTTTTTGACCAAAATCCTACGTTCAAAATCAAGCCCTGCACTATAGCCCCAATACTCGTGCGTATTTCTAGCATAGCAGTAAATGCATCCATGTTCGCAACCTTGATAGGTATTCATTGAAAACATCATTCCAACATCGGGACTGGTCACTTTATTTACAATGGTCTTGGGAAAAACTGAAATATACTGTGTTTTGTTGTTATCTGCTTCTTCGCCTTCGATACGGCAAAACTCCAAGAAATCATCCCGTGTTTCGTAGATATGTTTTAAAAAAGCATTAGGTGTGTTCTGTTGAGCCCCTCTACCTTTTATCGCTTTGTTTAATTTCATTTTATTGGATTTATTCCAAATTTATGGAAATAATCCATTTATATTATTTCAAAATAGTTAATTAACAAAGAAACCGATTGGTAGGAAAATAACTATTTCTTAATCTCTCGTTCATAGGTGTTTTTTAAATATTTGATGCGCTGTACTATAAGGCACTTCACATTTAAAATCGCTAACTTTAAAAAGCAAATAAGTTCAACATGAATTTTTCTATATACACCAAAAACCTTTACGTCCATACGCTGTTCTTGTTCTTTTTTTGTGGTTCCCCGTATTCAATGGGAAGAACGACCAACGATTGCGGATATGGGAATCCCAACTATACGAGCGTGGAATATATTTCACCGGAAAAGATATATGTGCACTGCGACAAATCCAACTATGTCGCAGAAGAAAATATTCGTTTCAAGGTGTACTTGGTCAATTCGGGCACCAATACGCTTGGTACCAATAGCGGGGTAGCCTATATAGACATTATAGACCCGCTCAATAAAATAACCGATACCAAAATAGTCAGGATTACAGACGGTACGGGCCACGGTACAATACCCTTACCATTTGATGTACCCGAAGGCCGCTATATATTAAGGGCCTACACGAACCACATGCGAAACTTCGGCCGTTCATCTTTTTTCGAGAAAGCTGTTTATGTCCGTGCAAAGTTCTCCACCACCAAAATATCATCCTACATGAACATGGATACCCCCAAAGCATCGGAACTGGAAGCGAGGTTCTGTCCCGAAGGCGGGCAGCTGGTCTCGGGCTTCAACAACAAAATAGGCTTCAAGGTCTTTGGAAAAAATGGAAAGGGTGTTGATGTCAAAGGTCAAATAATAGATGGCAAAGGCAATAAAGTCACCGAGTTCTCCACCTCAAAATTTGGCAGGGGACAATTTTATTTTTTGCCCAAGAGCGGGAAAAGCTATTCCGCAAAAATAGATCATGACGGCAACACGGTCTACTTTGACCTCCCCGCCACTATCGATAAGGGAGTGGCCATGCGAATTGTCGAAGTGCGGGAGCATTATCGGGCAAATATAGAATCATCGCTACAAAAGGGCATAAACCAATACTCTTTTGTCGGAAAACAAAGGAACGGTGAGGTTTTCAGTTCAAAAATCATGGGCACTACCGCCAATGCGGTGATAGAAATCCCGAAGCGGGTATTGGAAACGGGCATTGTCAAATTCGAGCTCAGGAACACGCGTAACGAAATCGTTTGTGAGAGGATGGTCTTTCGCGAGAAGCAAGAAACAGAAAGCTTACAGTTGGATGTTACCGAAGACGGTACCGGAAAAAAGGTACTGGTCAATTTGGTTTCCCCTTCGCATAACGCCCCAAGGGAAAGGAATGTGCACGCATCGGTCTCGATAATAAAAGGGCAAGGGCAAAACGTGCCCTGGGAGGCACCGGGAATCGAAACATACCTTCTATTGACTTCGGAAGTTATCGGCCCCCTTGAAAATCCCGGACATTATTTGGACCCCAGTACACCCGACCGTAAGAAAGATATGGATATCCTGATGTTGACCGAAGCGTGGAAAGATTACCATGCCCTGAACGGAACAACGGACCTAACCGACCCGGAATTCGACTATGAAACGGGAATACGGTTGAGCGGTACGATTAAAAGCGCCTACAATAGGAAGATACCGGCCGTAGCAAAAGTATCGCTATCCTACAAGAGCGGGGAAACCATGGGCTTCGACGAGACCGTTTCCGATGCCAAAGGCAGGTTCGTGTTCAGAAACCTGGATTTCCCCGATACTACCTCTGTTATGCTACAGGCCCTGAACATTTCTTCGGAGAACGAAACATCCAAGGGCGATTCGGACTATCACATTGAAATGCACGGTTTTTCACCACCGGACGTGTCGTATCTGAAAGAGCCATATGAAAAAAAGGGTGTCGCCTACCATGGGAGAACCAAAAGGTTCAACCTTGTAAACGACTCCCTGTATGAAGTGGATGGGGACGTGATCGCACTGGAGGGCGTTGATGTAGCGTCGAAACGGGTACGGGAAGAAAAAAGGGACTATTCCAAAAAAAGGATATTATACAAACAGGCCTCCCAGACCCTGGATCTTAAAGACTACCCCGAATTGGGTTTTATGGACATGTTACAGGTTCTACAGAACAGAGTGCCAGGTCTTTCGGTTAGAGGTTTCCATGTTTATTTAAGGGGTCCTTCCAGTCTTAATGAAGGTAGCAATGCAAGCCCGGAAGGCTATGGGTCGGCTTTAATTCTATTGGACGGTACACCGGTAAGTGGAAGTATTTTAGGTGAAATATTAACATCCGCCGTAGACTTTATAGATATCCTCAAAGGCCCTAGGGCGGCGATATACGGTTCCAGGGCGGCGAACGGGGTAATAGCCATTTATACCAAATCGGGCAACGACGGCACCGGTACATCCAGCGTTCCCTCCAAAGGCTCCAACGTTACGTTCGTGCACCCGGGGTTCCGGTCAACGGCCCCCGCAAAACCGCAAAGCGCAAGTACCGGCAGTTTCAAAGGTGACGGTTCCGCAACCGTGCTTTGGCAACCCGCTTTGACATTTGGGAAGGGCGGGAAAGCTGAAATTTCGCTCGATGGCATCACTAAAGAACCCGGTAGGTACAGCATAACTATCCAAGGGATCACTTCGGGAGGCACCCCCTTGAACTTGGCCAAAACACATATCGTAGACTAGCGCCGTATACTCCGTGTACCAGTGTGGATTGTATTGAAAAAATTAACCGTAATATAGATGAACATCCACAATAATGATTGCATTACGGTCTTTCTAGTACCATGATTTTAGAATCGGGATGCGCTAAATATAGTTTTCCATTTGATTCAAAATCGATTTTTAACTTGGGGGAGACTTGAGAAGTCCCTT
Organism: Costertonia aggregata; assembly: GCF_013402795.1. Taxonomy (GTDB): domain Bacteria; phylum Bacteroidota; class Bacteroidia; order Flavobacteriales; family Flavobacteriaceae; genus Costertonia; species Costertonia aggregata. The sequence continues at coordinate 1,585,359 of NZ_CP058595.1, forward strand.
CGATGTTTAGTATAAATCCAAAAAAAGACGCTCCATAAGGGCCTTCTACCGCAAGTGTAGAAAACACTCCTGAAACAGAGAGGCTTCCATCCTCTACGGAATAATTGCCACCATAGCTGTTTGTCGGCGTGCTTCCGCCAAACCCTCCATTTTTATCAAAAGTGATTCTGATTATTTGGTTTTCTGGAGCACCAGTTCCATTGATTTCGACAACATGCCATTCTCCCAGAATTCTCGATTGGTTAAAAAAATCTGGGACAGTACCGGTATCGCAACCCATCAGAATCACGAAAAAAAGGGGCAGACCAATATATTTTCCCATTATAGATAAGTGATTATACATTTATAAGATGGGAAAAAAGTGAAGTGTTGCGTTCGGTGTTTAAAAAGAAACCTTTACCAATTGCTTTTTACTGCCTCGTTTGGCATAAAAGAGCATTTCCTCGTCTCTATTATCCTTCAATGGTTGGGATACCATTAGGGGCAAACGGGCTTCTTTATCGTCGATTATTTTTTCAAAATCCATTTTCCCTTCGCCGTTTAATCGAATCAAGAAAACATTTCTATTTCGGCTCAGGCCCTGTTTAAAAATAAGTCGCTCACCTCCTAAAAGTTGGGGGTTTTCACTTGCCGTGCTTATGAAAAAATAGGTGTCGCTCCCTTTTACAAAAGAGCTATATGACGCATAGGCCCCGTCGTTTTGGGTAACTTCGGATTTATTGATGTTCCTTGCCCAGACCAAATTACCGGCAACGTCTAGCTTAACGCTTACGATATCGTTATGATGAAAACGCTCTACACGCAACCTGCCACCGCTTGAATTGGATTGCACGCTGGAGGTCACAAAATATTCCTCTGCATTAAAGAGAATATCGTTGTTGGGCGTTATGGCTACATTCTTAAAAACAAGGTTGTTGATATCGTCACCGCCACCACGACCAAACTTATCATCCATAAACTGCTTGGAAAACGGATTATACTTTTTTGAATTGATGGCCAAGTTGTTTGGACTAACGTTAAAATACGTAATGCCATTATAGCGATTATCCTTCCTATCCGAATAAAAACCAACACAGAACAGTTTGTCACCGTATACCAAAGGGGTCAGTGCCTCGGGATATTTACCTGGGTCGGTAAACGATTGTGTTTTTATTCCCGTACCTGATAATTGTACCAGTTCATATTGAAATTTTCGTTCCTGAACCGAGAACCTTTTTTTCTTAAAGTAGGCTTTCCCCGTTAAATACACCTTGTTCAAAGATGGGCTAACGGCCATATTTTCAAAAGCGTAATTTTTTTCCTCTACCGCGGCGGAGAAATCATGTTCCATCAATTTATCCAATTGGGCATTAAAGACATAGATGTAGTGTTGGTTGGTTTTTTTCTTTTTGAAATGTGTGGTAATCGCAAAGGCGGATTTTACGTCATCGAACAGAACCGAAGTAGTAAACCCAGAAGAAAAATTGCGGTTATAATAGTTTTTGTCCAGTGCATTATCCACAGGGTCAGAGGCAATACTCAACAAGGTTTCCTTGGTAAAACCAAAACTGGCCAAAGAGGTTCTGTGTGCCGTATACTCATATGCCCCTTTAGTGTAGTTGTAATTGAGGAACAAGAGATATAATTGACCGTTCTTAACGTAACCATCTATAAATTCAAGTCCTTTGAGCTTGTAGTTATATTCGTTGACCAGCTCCAGATTTTTATTGTAATGCTCGATCAAATATCCTTTTGGCTTCAAAACAAGCCCTTGATAATAAGCACGTACCATAACAGAACCACCGTCGCCATCATCGGCAATAGCGACCAAGTTGGAATATTTGTGCCTATCGTTATACTTTTCTCCGAATGTATATGCAACAGGCATTTTTTGAGCATTGAGCAAGCTTCCTGAAACCAATAGGAAAAAGATGACCAGTTTGTTTTTCATGTTAACGGTTTTTAATCTGTAAAAGGCTATTCCCCGGGGAAATCGGCTTTTCTTTTTTCCAGGAATGCAGTAGTACCTTCCTTAAAATCGGCCGTTCCAAAACAGCGTCCAAATGCTGCTATTTCCGCTTCGTAACCATTATCGGTAGAACTAAAACCAGCATTTATCGCTTTTATTGCATGTTTTATGGCAACAGAGGAATTTTTCGATATTCTACCTGCGATTTTCTCGCAAGTGGGCAACAATTCCTCTTGGGCCACCACATGATTTACCAGACCGTAACGAAGTGCCGTGTCGGCATCTATCATAGCGCCCGTCATGATCATTTCCATAGCACGCCCCTTGCCTACCAACTGCGGCAAACGTTGTGTACCCCCATAACCGGGAATTACGCCCAGGGTAACCTCTGGTAGCCCCATTTTTGCATTATCCCCAGCTATCCTAAAGTGGCAGGCCATTGCCAACTCCAGTCCACCACCCAAGGCAAAGCCATTTACGGCAGCGATAACCGGAGTGGACAAGTTTTCTACAAAATTGAACAATAATTCTTGGCCCTTGGCCGCTAATTTGCCCCCTTCTTTTTCAGAAAAATCGGCAAATTCCGATATATCCGCTCCCGCCACAAAAGCCTTCTCACCGCTTCCGGTCAGGATTATTACCTTGATTTGCCTGTCGCTCTCCAAATCCTCAAAGGCATCGTGAAGCTCTTGTATGGTTTCTTTGTTCAAAGCGTTCAATTTATTAGGGCGATTAATGGTTACCGTAGCTATGGCCCGTTCTTCTTCTACTATGATGTTTTTATATGACATATTACATGAATTATATTTTATATTGATTTATGATAATTCTTGAGGGAACCTTACCGTAAAAACAGTTCCTTTTTGGGGTTGTGACGTGAACGTAATACTACCTTTGTACGTCTCCACTATATTTTTTACCATGCCCAAACCAAGGCCCATGCCACTGGTTTTGGTCGTGAATTTTGGCTCGAATATTTTGTCCTTGAACTCATCGGCTATTCCCACACCATTGTCGGCGACCGATATTTTTACATGGTTCCCTTCTTTGGAGACCGAAACCAAAATTCGGGGCGATTTTACATCGGGAAGGGCTTGAATGGCATTTTTGACCAAGTTGGTCACTACACGAATAAGCTGGGTACGATCTAGTTTGACAATGATTTCATCTTCGTCCGATATAAAATGAATATAATCTTCATTAAAGATATCCAAAGCCAACTTTACGATTTTGACCACATTTAGGGTTTCATTCTGCTGGGCGGGCATTTCGGCAAAACTGGAAAAAGCCGATGCTATACTGCTCATGGTATCGATCTGCTGAATGAGTGTTCGGGAATATTCCTTTACCTTTTCATTGATTTCGGGGTCATCGGGATTAAACTTACGTTCAAAGCTTTGTACGCTCAAGCGCATAGGCGTTAAAGGGTTTTTTATCTCATGGGCCACTTGTTTGGCCATTTCGCGCCAGGCCTGTTCACGCTCGCTTCTCGCCAGTTTAACCGCACTGAGTTCAAGCTCATCTATCATTGCGTTATAGGAATCTATCAACTTTTCAATTTCCTCACTTGGATCTTCGATAAATATTTTTTCGTTGCGTTTGGTCAAATCGGTTTGGTTCAACATATCGGAAACCGTTTGCAATGAACGTGTAATATATCTTGATATGAAATATGCCAAGCCTATGGCAATCAAAAGCATCAAGAAATATACTCCGCCCAAGCGCATTAAAATCTCTTTGAGCTCCATATCCAAAAAGGAGTTGTCCTCGAAATAGGGGAGATTTAATATACCTATCGGTTTAAATTTTTCGTTTGTCAGGTATGTATACAATGCCCTGTAATTGTCACCGGCAATCGAATTTTCCTCTACATAGCGTTTATCGGGACTTACGGAGAGATTGTTCAATACTTCGGCATCCAGACAAATGGTAGTTGAATCGGTCTCGAATCTTGGCCGGGAGCTTTTGATCAATTGGCCTTGTAGGTCATAAATATTGAACGGAACGTTCTGTATGTCGGCTATTTTGTAGATTTCATCCCTGTAACTAAAAATAAGACCTAGGTTTTCGGTAGTGACTGGGTATGTCGTGCCCTTCAAAGTATACTCTATACTGCGCTTTATTTGCTCTTCTTTACGCTCCAAACGGTCTTGATGATAGTCCGTTGTTTGTTCTTGGTACTGATAAACCAAAACCACGGCTATCAAAATAGATGAAATGACCACCAAAAAAATCATGTAGACAAAAATCCGGGACCTAAGGGATAGTTTTTCAAACAAGGTTATGGTCTTTAAGCGATAAACAAGAATTAACGTAAACGGGATTTGTGCCTAAGTCAGCATTTTTGTCAATAGAACACTTAGGAGTTTCCCCGAAGCCAATTTACTTTCAAAGGTAGCAAATATCGAACCACTTTTAAGTAAGACACTAGGCTTTCAAGATACTTTGAACAGTGATGGGCAATACGTACGACTTTGCCCAAATACCCATAATCAATTCTTCTGCTTGAAGCAAAACATCAAGCCTCCGGATTCTTACTTCGTATGCTTTTGTAGAATTTTATGCCCAACATTAAAAGAACACCTAAAACCAGTATACCCACAACGCCAAAAACCCAGTTTATAGCACTTTTTAAAATGACCAAGAACACCACCGCAAATAAAATGATGGTAGAGCCCTCGTTCCAGATGCGCATGTAGTTGGCAGTGTATTTTACCTCATCCCGTTGCAGTTGCTTAAAAATAATATGATTTCTCAAATGATACAGTATCAAAAGAACCACGAAACCTAATTTTACATGCATCCAAGGCATTTTTAAAAACACGGGGTTAAGAATGAGCAACCAAATGGCAAAAAAAGTTGCCAATACTGCGGACGGCCATGTTATGATATACCACAATCTTTTGGCCATCAACTGTAATTGCTTGGTCAGAATCTCCCTATCGGGCGATGGTTTTTTTGATGCCTCAATATGATAAATGAACAGTCTCGGTATGTAAAACAGACCCGCAAACCATGTAATCACAAAAATTAAGTGCAACGATTTTATGTAATAGTAATATTCTTCCATACGGTTTAAGGTGACCGTTGTTGGTTTAGGGTAAATTTACGCATTTGAGTAACCAACAACCAACAACGGTCACTTGAACTTACTCTTCTACACTTAAATATTCTAGTTTCAACGTATTGAACTCGTTATTGAATTCCTCGATTTCCTTTGAAATCAATTTATCAAACGTCTTTAATTGCGCATTGATTTTTCCCGTGAGTTCGTTTTTTACAGCTACATCTTGATTCGTTGGCGGAAAGTCGTCCAGCGCGACCAGGCTGTTCAAATGGCCCAATTTATTGGTCAACCGTATCGGGAAATTCAAAGGGTCTTGGTTGCTCCGGTTTTTGGTCTGGTACAATGCTTTTTCGACCTTACCAAACCTCTCTTTCATAGCTTTGGCCTTCTCTACCAGGGCTTTTGTCTGTTCATTATCTTTATACTGTGCGGTAAAAGCATCCAACTTGGCATTTATGTTTCTGATTTTTTTAATGGATTGATGCGCTTTGTCCACCGTTGCATTTACATCGGTTACAAAGTCATATTGTTTCTGCATATCGGCCACAGATACTTCGGCCCTAGGGTCAGGGATTATTTTAAACTCTTGTTTTTGTTCGTTTCCATTTACGTTCAGCGCCACTTGATATGTTCCAGGTACTGCTTTGGCGCCATTGAGGTTGGCCCACCATAAAATCATACCATCCAATTTTTCGGCCCCTTTGCCACGGGTATCCCACACGTGGGTATTGCCCCCTTTTTTTAATGTGGATTTGTCCAATATGCGTTTCTTGTCCTTGCTATGGTTACTAAAATTAGCCAAGGTATCACCCTTCATGGTCAAATAAGTTAATTGTACGGCATCTTTCTCTTTGTTATAATTCTTCAAGTAAAAGTGGGTCACCACACCATTGGGATGGTTTTGCCCTTCGGTTTTGGATGGTGTTTTTCTGGCACTTCCTTTTGTTCTGTACGAATCTTTGGGTTTGAACAATTTCATGGCGACATTACTGTTTTCCAGTTGATGCAAAACCGTTAAATCATCAATAATCCAAACGCTACGACCCTGTGTGGCCACAACCAAATTATTGTCCTTGACCGCCAAATCGGTTATTGGGACAATGGGCAGGTTTAATTGAAAGGAACTCCAATTGGCACCGTCATCAAAGGAAATATACATCCCCGTTTCTGTACCTGCGTATAATAAGCCTTTACGTTTTGGGTCTTCACGTACTACTCTAGTAAAGTGTTCATTATTTATACCATTCGTTATTTTTTTCCAAGTTTTACCATAATCGGTTGTTTTATATAGATAAGGTCGAAAATCGCCCAACTTATACCGGGTTGCCGCAACATAACACGTGCCTTCGTCAAAAGCGGAGGGCTCAATACTGTTTATCATGTTCCATTCAGGCATTCCGTTTGGTGTTACGTTCTCCCAGGTTTGCCCACCATCTTTGGTCACATGAATTAGACCATCGTCACTCCCTACCCAAAGCAGTCCCTCTTTTAACGGACTCTCATTAGCGGCAAAAATGGTACAGTAATACTCAACCCCGGTATTATCCTGCGTAATGGGGCCACCGCTTGAAACCAATTTTGTGGGGTCGTTTCTTGTTAGGTCATCGCTCAACAATTCCCAACTTTGTCCTTCGTTCGTTGACCTATGCACATGATTGGAAAATGTGTATAGCTTTTTTGGGTCGTGCTTGCTAAAAATAATGGGGAAATTCCATTGAAACCGGTACTTCATTCCTTCGGCACCGTAGCCCATAGGATTGTCTGGCCAAACATTAATACCACGCACCGTATTGGTTTTATGGTTTACACGGGTCAAAAATCCACCATAACTGCCCCCGTATACAATATCATTATCGGTCGGATCAACAGCAATATGGGCACTTTCCCCACCAGCGGTTTCTTCCCAATCCTCTTCCGAAATTCCCGCACCATCACTACGATGGTTGACTCTAATCGTAGAGTTATCCTGTTGTGCGACGTAAATTCGGTAAGGAAAAGCATTGTCGGTGGTCACCCGATAAAACTGTGCCGTAGGTTGATTGTAATACGTGCTCCAAGTCTCGCCGCCATCATAAGTGATCTGTGCACCACCGTCGTCCCCGATAATCATTCGCTGGCTATTTTCGGGAGATATCCATAAATCATGATGGTCTCCATGGGGTGCGTTAAAGGTGTTGAAGGTTTTACCACCATCGGTAGATTTGTGGTAGCGAACGTTCAGTACGTATACCACATCCTCGTCTTCTGTATCGGCATATGCACGGGTGTAGTACCAGGCCCGTTGACGTAATTTACGCTCTTCATTGATACGCATCCATTTTTTCCCTCCGTCATCTGAGCGGTACAAACCGCCTTTCTCCTTGTTCTCGACAATGGCCCAAACCCTATCCGAGTTCTTTGGCGATACGGTAACCCCTATAATTCCCAAAGTATCTTTTGGGAAACCTTCGTTCTTGGAAATTTCTGACCATGTTTCTCCACTATCCGTACTTTTCCAAAGTGCGGAACCGGCACCACCGCTACTCAAGCTGTATGGCGTTCTTTGGGCTCGCCACGACGAAGCGTATAAAATTCTGGGATTGTTCGGGTCTAAGGTCAAATCAACAAAACCCGATTGGTCGTTGACAAATAACTTTTTGTCCCAAGTTTTACCGCCATCGGTACTTTTATATATACCACGTTCTTGGGTAGGCTTGTAAATATTCCCCAAAACAGCTGCATAAATCACATTATGGTCAGTGGGGTGTATGCGTATTCTAGGAACGTGCCTACTATTTTTTAATCCAGCGAAAGCCCATGTTTTACCGGCATCTTCGGTCTTCCAGATGCCATAACCGCTGGACACATTGCCACGTAATGTTTTTTCGCCACCACCTACATAGATGACATTGGGGTCACTTTTAGCCACCTCAACGGCACCAATACTGCCCCCGAAGTAACCATCGGAAATATTTTCCCAAGTACGACCACCATCCGTGGTTTTCCAAACACCGCCTCCGGCGGCCCCAAAATAAAAAAGATTGGGTTCTCCCGGCACACCTGTTACTGCCGCAGAACGCCCTCCACGATAGGGGCCTATTGAACGGTACTCCAAGCTAGAATATAGTTCGGATGGGTATTGCGATGTAACAGTGGTCTTGTTTTTTCGCCTGCCCTGGCCGTATCCAAAAGGTTGCGAAAGTAAAAATGCCAGCATACTTAAACATGCGGTAGCGAGTAATTTTTTCATTGTTTTGTATTCTGAATTAGTCAAGATTAAAAGTAAGGAAAAAGGAGGTAACTGAAAACCGTTTGAATGATTTCCCTCACCCAAAATACCGTTTCCCTCATTGCAGGTTTTCAGAACTTGGCCCATGATTTAATTTAGCACTTGATAAAACACATATTATGAGCTATATAATCACCATTCCCAAGCCCTGTCACGAAAACTGGAATGAAATGACACCCACCCAAAAAGGGGCGTTTTGTAAAAGCTGTGCCAAAGAAGTGATGGACTTTACCCATACGGGGCCCTACGCCCTCGCCAAAAAAATTCAACAGGGCGAAAACATCTGTGGGCGTTTTAAGCCCGAACAGTTAAACACGCCGTTACCATCAATTACCCAAAACCAATGGAAGCGCAACGCCATTGCCCTTGGGTTTACTTCTTTATTGGCGGTTAGCTCACCTTTGGCAGCCCAAGAGCAACCCACCATACCCACACCCGTACATCAACCCGAAAGGCCGATTGTTATGGGCAGGATTGCCGTTCAACCTCAAATATCGGATGTTGTGACCATTACCGGTAAAGTGTTGGAAAGGGATACACCGCTTCCGGGCGCTTCGGTCGTTTTAAAAGACTCCAAAATAGGCGTAAAAACCGATATGGACGGAAACTTTTCAATCATTATGCCCACCAGTGGGCTGAATAAAAAATCAGTTTTACTAATATCTTATCTTGGCTTTGAACAAAAAGAAGTCAATGTAAATTCAAAAACCAAGTATATTGAAATAACCCTTGAGGAACAGTATGAAATTTTGGGTGAAATAGCTATCATAGAATATAAAAATCCCAATATCATCACAAAAGCCAAGAATTTGTTCCAAAAGAAAAATAGAAAAGAGTAACGCTCACATCCCCTGGGGCAATTTGTACTATTGATTTACACTTTGATTATTAAGCAAAACGGGGCTGTGTATGATGTAAATTTTGACAAGAAGAGCGTTCAACAACGTAGTTTTATATTTACTTGTAAGCTAAATATTACTTTATACGAAAGTAAATTAGGTGCACAAAAATCATTATAACCGCCCATAATACTTGGTTTTAAATAGATTTGATAGATAATACTTGTTTCACAACCTAAATAACCGTGTTTACAACATAGTTTTTTTCTTAAGGTTTCACTTCGGTAATTTTAACGTAACCATTAAGCCAAATACCGAAATGATCGCTACAAAGCGTTTGACTTTTCTGATTATTTTAATCATAATTAGCTACTGTGCCGAAGCAACCGCACAAAAATCTGCGCCGGTGGCTGTGGCCGACACCTACAATACCGCAATAAACTACACGTTGAACGTTAACGCTGTAAATGGACTTTTAGCAAACGATACCGATAGTAACGGGACTGCAGGTCTTACCGTGGGCACAACTCCCGTAAGTGGACCAAGTTCGGGCAGCTTGACCCTAAATACAGATGGTAGTTTTATATATATCCCGAATTCTGGATTCGTGGGAACCGACACCTTTGAATACAGGGTTTGTGACGATGGCACACCTAACCCCATAGTGTCTCAATTTGACTTTGATACGGCAACACTAACCAACGCTACGGTAGGGCCCAATGCCACATCGATAAACGCCAATGCCGTACAAACGGCCTGTGGTATTCGTATTGGCACTGGTGCTGGGGGTAGTACCGGGCTAGATTTTGTAGTTCCCAATACAGGCGGCATTTTTGATTTTACGAGCTTTAGATTAAATATTGAATACCGGGATCAAGAAAGCACGGCAGACATCATTACGGGAGGAAATATACGATTGTACCATATTAGTGGGAATTCTTTGGGTATACGCATCAACGTTATTGATGGGATAACGGGCGTATCAACAGCATATACACAAACACTGGGAAATTTTTTAAGTGGCAATGTACCTTATTCGGTAGAATACGATGAAGTGTCCGGAAACATTATCTATGATGCCAACGGTACAGTAACCACATTTAGCGTGGCACCCCCAAATTCTCCTTTGGATACGGCTCTTTCGAGCAATCTTACGTTAGGTAGGTTTATGGATAACAGTGGCTCTGCAAACCCGTCACTTTGTTTGGTAGCCATTACAGATACCAGCAAATTGTGCGACACCGGCACGGTAGACCTTGATATATTGGCCACGATTATTACCAATAGAAGAATTACCTATCGTGTTAGGCCTAATTAGCCCTAATATCTTCCAAAACCCAAGCTATTTCAGCGTCTTTTCCTGAAAACCTATCTTCAGCATTTGGCGTAATAACGATATCGGGTTTAATGCCATAACCATCTGGCTCTTGCCATTTTTGAGGCGTTTGTATCTGCATGAGCCCAAAACGTACTCTCACTTTGGTATTTGGCAGTGTAATCAACTTATAGAATCCTGCAACCGTGCCGTTACAGGCTCCGCCGGTTTCCTCGCCCACAAAAACGGCCCTATTGCTGGCCTTGAGATTTGTGGATAATATGGATGATGCCGAAAAAGAATTCCCATTGATCAACACATATATTTTCCCCTTGAAATTTAGGGGAGATGGTTTTGTTTTTTTAGCATACGAATAGTTGAATCTAAGCTTTCCATCTTTTTTACTTGATTTCAATATGTTATGGGTAAAAAGTATCGGTACTGATAGACTTTGTGCCAAAACAGAGACAATATCGGGGTTACCGCTATAATAATTCTTTAGATATGGCAAACGGGTTTTGGTATAGGCCGCTTCTACAAACTGAAACTCATCATCTACCAGATATTTATAGAATTCACGTATTTCGGCAAGTCTGCCCCCTGTATTGTCACGTAAGTCCAAAACCAGATATTTAGCATTAGCGGAATCTAGTTTTGTAAAGCTTTCCTCATAAAATTCTTTGTATTTGCCGGTAGTCCAACTACGTATTTTAAAGTATCCCACTTCTGCGGCAGCATCCAAAAATTTGAAATTACGGTTGAACCGATCGCGGGATTTTACATAGCCGTATTTTTTATTTTTTTTCTTTGTTTGCTTCAATTCCAATCGCTTTGCCTGCTTTTCGGCCCGGGTCAATTTTATTTTCTCAGGCTTTAGGCTATCGGACTTTGCCGTGACATCAGTATCTGTCTTAGTTTTATCATAACGTTTAAACCATTTGGTATATATAGAGTCCTTATTTTGCAGTTTTAGCGAAACACTATCCAAAGGTCCACTGTGTTTTGCATATAATCTTCCAAAGCGTAAGGCGATATAGTTATTTTCAAAAGTTGTATTGTATCCGTCGGAAGAAAAGGTTTTCCTATATGCATCAATAATTGTACTTATCGGTTTTTTATCTACCTCCAGTACTCTGCTCCCAATCAAAACCGAATCTTTTTTGCCCGTTCTTGATATATAGATGTCCTTGTCAATATATTCAAAATCCAATTCATAAAAATCCAACTTTAAGTTTTTTCTGGCTTTGCGTTCCTTTTTTGTAAATCTTTTTTTGGGAAAACTGGTGGAAATGTGACCTTGCCTAATTTCCGATACGACCGGGGAAAGGACTTTATAGAACTCTTCTCCGTTCATAGGCTCTTTAAGTGATGCTTTTAAACTATCGAATTTTCTATCGAGTTCACTTTCAGAGACATATTGATAAAGGTTTGGATGCAGTTGCTTGAACTTTTTATAGGTATACGCAACATCTTCCCGCAATTCCTCAGGGGTGTGAGCGGCTGCAACTTGAGTATTGTGTTTTTTGACTCCGATACACGAGACACTTGACATTACAAGAAAAACCGATAGCAACTTAAATAGTTTGGACATGCTGAAAATTATTTTTTTAAATATAAATCTATACTGGAATATAGACGCCCTCAACTACAAATTAGTTGCTTGACCTATACTTTTGGGTATATGTAAATAATATGGCAAACAACGAACAAGGTAGAAATTATGCCAGCATTTTCCTTAGCTCCCTTCTTAAGTAATATGCCGTAACCAAAGTAGCCAGTACGTCTGCGATGGCAAAGGAGGTCCATACAAGGTAGAAATTATGCCAGCATTTTCCTTAGCTCCCTTCTTAAGTAATATGCCGTAACCAAAGTAGCCAGTACGTCTGCGATGGCAAAGGAGGTCCATACCCCGATTTCCCCATAAAAATAGGGCAAAACAAATACCAAGGGAATAAAAAAGAAGCCTTGTCTTGAAAGCGTCAGCAACATAGCGGGTACAGCCTTGCCGATAGCTTGAAAATAAGCTCCACCCATAAGAGGTATCGCTATAACTGGTGTTGCGGCGAAAACCCATCGCATAGCGGTAGATATATGCTCTAGCACGTACTGATTGATGGCAACTTCGTTGGCCCCTAAATTTTCTTTTGTGCTTAAGAACAAAGAGGCGACTTCTGTGGGAAAAAGAAAAAGCCCTAGGTAGACCATTGTTCCCAAAATCGAGGCATACAAAATAGCCTTGTAAATGCTTTCTTTTACACGAGCATATTTTTCTGCACCGTAATTATAGCCAGCAATGGGCAAAAACCCTTGGGCTATACCATAAACAGGGAAAAGTGCGAACATCAATATGCGACCTATAATCGCATATACGGCAACTAGTGCCTCACCTCCCAAATCGAATAAAATATTGTTCAAAATCAACACTACGAGACTTATCATCGCCTGTCTTGCCAAAGTAACCGATCCCAAAGATGTTATTTCTTTTAATAAAGGCAACCGCAACCTTAAATGAGTACGATCAATATGCAGCTCTGAACGGCCCGTCCTAAAAATATAAATCAGATATACAAACGATATCATGTATGAAACGGTGGTGGCCCACGCTGCACCCTCCATACCCCAATCAAAGACATAAATAAAAAAATAGTCCATGGTAAGGTTAGCCACCGATGGTATGATCATGGCGATCATAGCATATTTGGGTTTGCCCTCGGATCTGATTACAATGTTCCCCATCATGGTCAAGGCCAAAAAGGGCACCCCATAAAAGACTACGGTATAAAATTCCTTGGCAAAATCAAAAATTTCCCCTTTTCCCCCAAAAGCGGGAATAAGGGTATCGGCGAACGATAGTCCCAACAAAACCATTATCGTGGTCACTAAAACGGTAAGTGTAATCTGGTTCCCAAAAGTCTGTTTGGCCTTTTGTACTTTTTCGGCACCCAAAGCCCTTGAAATGATACTTGCCCCACCTACACCAATAGCCATACCCAAAGCTGCGACGAAAAATGTAACGGGAAGTACCACACTGATTGCTGCAATGGCCAGGGGGCCTATCCAATTTCCAACAAAAACAGAATCTACAAGTACGTTAAGGGACATGACCAAAACCCCAATAGAAGCTGGTATAGATTGCTTTATCAGTAGTTTGCCAATGGGCAATGTACCTAGTTCTTCTGAGCTTATTTTTGCCATAAATCCGAGCTGTGCAAAGTAATCGTTCTTTTAGGGAGAAAATACATTGCCCAGTTTCTCCGGTTCCTTACACATAAATTAAACAGGCAACACTTGGCTTTCTTCCCATTGGTTTACCCAATTCGCCATGACCTGTACCCAAGCATCACTATCATTTAAACAGGAAATATGTTTGTAGTGCTCGCCCCCGGCTTCTTCAAACTGCTCCTTGCCTTCCATGGCAATTTCTTCAAGGGTCTCCAAACAATCACTTACGAAAGCGGGAGTAATTACCGCCAATCTTTTTTTGCCCTCTTTGGCCAAACGCTCAAACTCATAATCGGTATAAGGTTTTAACCATGGGTCACCGGCCAAGCGGGATTGAAACGAGGAACTCACCTTGTCTTCGGGCAGTCCCAGATAGGCTTTGACCAGTTCAGTGGTATCGTAACACTGGTGCCGATAACAGGTATTATGGGCGACCGAATTTATCTTGCAACAACTGCCATCTATCTTACAGTGAAAACGGGTAGGGTCACTTTTTCTGATATGGCGCTCTGGAATACCGTGGTATGAAAACAGAATATGGTCGTATTCAAAATCTTTTAGTCCATCTTTAATACTTTCGGACAAAGCTTTTATATAGTCCGGATTCTTATAAAACGCCGGCATCGTGGTAACATTCATTTCGGGAAACGCCTTTTGCTGTTCCTCCAGCACTTTTACCACGACCGTTTCATAGGACGACATGGCGTAATGGGGGTACAGTGGCACCAAAAGCACCTCGTCCACGCCTTTTTGCCTTAATTCCTGTAATGCATTTTTTATGGTCATGGTGCCATATCGCATACCTAGTGCGACGGGCATTTTGGTGTGTTGCCTAAGTTTTTCCGTGAAACGTTCCGAAAGCACGATCAACGGTGAGCCCTCATCCCACCAAATTTTGGCGTAGGCCTTTGCCGATTTTTTTGGCCGTGTCTGAAGAATAATGCCCCGCACTAAGATATTTCTGAGAATCTTTGGAACATCGATTACCCGTTCGTCCATTAAAAATTCATCCAAATATGGTTTTACGTCCTTTGCGGTAGGGCTATCCGGAGAACCCAGATTTACCAATAAAACTCCCTTCATAGCAGCATTGATTTTTAAAATGCAAAAATAGGACTTGAAGGGGTATTTACTCCCATTGCTATGTAATACTTTTTTGATTGCGCTATAAATTGTTTCGATATTTATAATAAGATACCTTGCCGTAGCGGTAAATTTTAGTATGTTACCATAAATCTGATATACCAATGGATTCTATTTTCGAGAAAATTCCGAGGGAGTCGCTCATTCACTTAGGCATAGCCTTTGTCGCTTTTATTTTATTGTATTGGGGGGTATTGTTCGTACTGAGAAAATTGGGCAAAAACCCCAAGTATTTATTGCCCCAAGGCGTTATGAAAAAGGTAGCATTGCCCATTTTTTTGATTTTTGTTGCCATAGTGCTTCGTATGGAGTCGTTTCGGCGTCTTTTTGGTCTGCAAGAAGAAGGGTTTTGGTTTAGAAAGTCGAGCACATTGCTCTTTATTTTTGCGATGACATGGCTCATCATAGGCGTTTTAAAAGTAGTGAAGCAACTCATCATCAACAATTATGATGTCAATGCCGCAAACAATCTTAAGGCCCGAAAAATATACACCCAATTCAATATACTGGAACGTATCGCCATATTTATAGTAATCATATTGGCTATTGGTCTGGCATTGATGAGTTTTAAGGAAATACGTGAAGTAGGTATAAGCGTTTTCGCATCGGCCGGTGTAGCTGGTATAATTATCGGTTTTTCGGCGCAAAAACTGATTGGGACCATTTTGGCCGGAATTCAAATCGCCATTGCCCAACCCATAAAAATGGATGATGTCGTAATTGTTGAAGGTGAATGGGGACGCATCGAGGATATTACGTTGACCTACGTCGTGGTCAAAATTTGGGACAAACGTAGGTTGATCGTTCCAACCCCGTATTTTATTGAAAAACCATTTCAAAATTGGACCAAGACCTCATCGGATATTTTAGGAACCGTATTTTTATATACCGATTATCATGTGCCTTTTGATGCTATACGAAAAGAATTGACCAAAATTTTGGAAAGTACCGATCTATGGGATGGTGAAGTCAATAATATTCAGGTGACCGACAACAAAGCGGGCCATGTTGAAGTCAGGGCACTCATGAGTGCCAAGGACGCTTCGACCGCTTGGGATTTACGGGTCATGGTACGTGAAAAATTGATAGCCTTTTTACAGGAAAACTATCCAGAAAGTTTACCGCGAACCCGCGTTTTGATAAAAGATATCGGCAATGAAAACACTTAAGGCACATAATTTGCGTTATAGTTTCAACATGAAAATACTAGTATTTATTCTCTTTTCTACGTCTTTTCTTTTTGGCCAAAACATCACATGTTCCCCAAAGGACAAACAGGCTTTTGAAGATAAAATCATAGAAATAGACGGCCTATTGGAGAAGGACTTCGGCAAGACCATAGTGGCCGTGGGCAAAACATTCTTGGGTACGCCCTATGTTGCCAAAACACTTGAAATCGGTGAGAACGAGACCTTGGTCATAAACCTACAAGGATTGGACTGTACCACTTTTGTAGAAAATGTATTGGCTTTTAGTAGGATGCTCAAAAATGAGCAGACCAGCTTCACTGATTTTACCAAAACAATAGAGACCATTCGGTATAAAAATGGAAAGCTAAGCGGTTATGCTTCGCGTCTTCATTACTTCTCGGAATGGATAGCCAATAATGCGATTAAAGGCATCGTTAATGATATCACATCGGAAATTGGTGGAAAGCCCATAACAAAGGATATCAATTTTATGAGTACCCATCGTGATTTATATCCTTTCTTGAGCGATGATGAAAATTATGAAAAAATCAAAGCCTCGGAAAATTACCTCAATACCGAATCCATTTGTGTCCTGGCGCAGGCAGAAATCGAGGCCAATGAGCATTTGATACAATCTGGGGATATCATTGCCTTGACCACGGCCATAAAAGGTTTGGACATTACCCATACCGGTATCGCTACCCGTGAAGCCGATGGGCGAATATATTTATTGCACGCCTCTACCGTTGGGGAGGTAGTGGTTTCGAAACTTCCTTTGGCCGATTATCTCAAAAAAGTGAAAAACAATACCGGGATTATGGTGGCTAGGCCTTTGTTTCCTTAATTCAGCATGTACTCAAATACATTGTTCATGAGTTGCGCGAATGCAGTGTCGGAGTATTTGCTTTTTGCATGCCCCATACTGGTATAAAAACTAATACCGCCATCGGGCCTTTCCCAATATTGAGCGGTCATCCTGGGTGCGTCATAAGAATTTGAACCGGTAGCTGAAACTTGTAGCACTTCAATAAATGAATCGTCCAAATAGCCTTCTTCCCAATAATACCATTCCTCGCTATCGTTCCAAGGGAATGCGACTTCTTGTGTTATTTCCGTTTTTTGATTCTCAACGTTGACCACGGCATCAAAACCTGAACTTGTATGATTTGGCCCATTTCTTACGCTACAGCCCGTAACATTTTCTGCATACCAGTCCCAAACACCCTTACCATTTCCTGAAACGGAACTGGCCGTACTATGTCCATAAGAATCGCTGGCCGCATGATTTGATATAAAGTTACCTCCTTGAGCGGCGTAGTTCTCCACATTACTCCTTTGGGTAGCGTTCAAAGTATTCCCAGAGGTATTCGTGAAAAAAATTATCTTGTATTGATTTAATGTAGAGCGGTCATTGAACGTATCGCCCGTATCATCTACGACCACATCAAAGTTTTGGTTCGTCGCTATTTTCTCTACCATGGCAACGCATTCATCTTTGGTATTGTGATTAAAACCATCGGTTTTGGTAAAAACAAGTATCAAATCCTTTTCTGCTACCGGGTCATCATTGCCTTCATCTGAATTTTCATCAACTTCTTCCGTGACCGTATTTGTAGACGATTTTTCACAACCTGCTAAAAACAACAGTGTCACAAACAATGGCAGAAATCTTTTGAACACGAGCATAGGAAAATTATTTTGGTTATTACCTATTTATATTATTTACGTAAATAACCCCAAAAAAGGTTATTTATCTACACTATGCAAAAAAATTACCCATTCGACAAAGCCATTACGTACTTTTTGGGCGTGGTGCCATATTTCTTTTTAAAGGCCGATATAAAATGGCTGGCCGTGCTGTACCCGACTTTTAGACCCACTTCATTCACATTGTGCTGGCCGCTTTCAAGCATTCTACGCGCATACTCCATCTTATAATCAAAGAGAAAACTAAAAACGGAATCCCCATATATCTGCTTAAAGCCTTCCTTCAATTTTTTTAGGCTCAATCCTATTTCCTCGGAAAGCTCGTTCAAGGTAGGTGGCTCGGCCATACGGGAAATCATGATTTCCTTGGCCTGCCGTATACGGCGCACATTGTCCTCGTCTACGAGAAAGGGGCACTGTTCAATATCGGCATTGTCGCTTTTGTTGAAATAAAGCGATATAAGCTCATACACCTTGCCCTTAATATACAATTGCTTTATCGACGGATGCAGGTTATAATTGATGATTTGACTCAAAATCACTGCAATCGCAGGGCTTACCCCTTCTTGTGAATAATACTTTTTATCTTTGTTATCGGCACTTAAAAAAGGAATATAGTCCGCTTCCTTGGAAAAAAGTGAGTGAAATTTACGAATGGTCATCACCACCGATACCATCCAAGAATTTGGATGCAGCTCCAAGTTAAGCGGTAGGTCCATCTGCGTATTGTACAGCAAAAGCGAGTTCTCCTCGGATACGTCAAGTGCGTAATGGCCTTCGTTAAAGACAAATTTGGCACTCCCCTTCAGGCAAAAATGAAATTGTATAAAAGTACTGTCAATAGGTCGTGTAACTTTCTGTATTTCAGAAGTATCATTCTGTATTTTCAGCACATAAAAACCATCTTCTATCAACACTTCATTAAACGAACCTAAAGCGACATTTTTTATTTCCATTTGAAATTGATTTACATTGTTTTTATTTAGAAACGTTCTAAATAAAATAGAGTGAATTCCTAGATATACCAACAAAAATATGTGATTTTCATCGATTTATAATGAAATACATCTATAAAAACCCACATCGATACTTATTGTTCCTCTAGCGTTATTTTTTTAAGTTCACTGCTATTATTTTTGCTGTCGTTTGTCAGGAATACATGAAGGAGTACCACATATCCAAACATAATTCATTCTATACTATCGGCCTCAACTATAAAAAGGCCGACGCCGAAGTACGTGGAAAGTTTAGTTTGGATGAAATCGCCACACAAAAGCTTTTACAACAGGCCAAGGAACAGGATATCGATGGCCTTTTGGTCACTTCAACCTGTAACCGCACCGAACTTTACGGCTTTGCACAACACCCTTTTCAGCTCATTAAGTTATTATGTGACAATACACTGGGTACTGTTGAGGAGTTTCAAGAAGTGGCTTACGTGTACAAGAACAATGACGCCATAAGCCACCTTTTTAGGGTAGGAACAGGTCTGGACAGTCAAATTTTAGGGGATTTTGAAATTATAAGTCAGTTACGGCACAGTTTTAACCGTTCCAAAAAACTGGACATTGCCAACCCGTTTTTGGAGCGTTTGACCAACTCCGTCATCCAAGCCAGTAAGCGCATCAAAAACGAGACCGAAATATCGTCCGGTGCAACATCGGTAGCTTTTGCATCGGTGCAATACATTTTCAAAAATGTTCCCGATATCTCCAAAAAGAACATTCTACTTTTCGGGACAGGCAAAATCGGCAGGAATACTTGTGAGAATCTTATAAAACATACGACCAACAATCACATAACGCTTATCAACCGTACCAAGGACAAGGCAGAGAAAATAGCGGGTAAATTCAACTTGGTAGTCAAGGATTATGGTGATCTTCAAACAGAAATTCGCAATACCGATGTGCTAATAGTAGCAACAGGAGCACAAAAACCTACGGTTTCCAAAGAACTTATCTACACCAAAAAGCCTTTATTGATTTTAGATCTTTCTATACCGAAAAACGTTTCTGACGATGTTTTGGATTTGGATAATGTGAGCTTGGTACACCTGGACCTTCTCTCCCAAATGACCGATGAGACCTTGGAGCGCAGAAAACAATTTGTCCCCAAAGCAGAAGCTATCATAGGTGAAGTAAAAGATGATTTTATACAATGGCTCGAAACCCGAAAATTTGCACCGGTCATCAAAGCACTGAAAAAGAAATTAAAGACGATGAAAGACCAGGAACTGGATTTCCAGAGCAAAAAAATATCAGATTTTGATTCCGTTCAGGCCGACATTATCTCAGATCGCATCATCCAAAAAATCACAAAACAGTTTGCCAACCACCTAAAGGACGATAGCGTAGATTCCGACACTAGTTTGGCATTGATACAAAAAGTGTTTCAACTAGAATTAGACCCCAATAAATGAAAACCATCCGAATAGGTACACGTGACAGCCAATTAGCAATGTGGCAGGCCAATACCGTTAAGGGAAAACTTGAAAACCTTGGCTACGAAACCGTTTTGGTGCCTGTAAAATCTACTGGTGATCTGGTGTTGGACAAGCCTTTGTACGAAATGGGCATTACGGGTATTTTCACCAAAACCCTTGATGTTGCCATGATCAAGGGCGAAATAGATATTGCCGTGCATTCTATGAAAGACGTACCTACCGCTTTACCCGACGGTATAGTACAGGCCGCGGTTTTGGAACGTGGGCAGACCATAGATTTATTGGCATACAACAACAACCAAGAGTTTTTGGCACAAAAGGATGCGATCATCGCCACGGGTAGTCTACGAAGAAAGGCCATGTGGCTCAACCGTTACCCTACCCATACCGTAGTTGATTTGCGCGGCAATGTAAATTCACGATTGGAAAAACTGAAAAACAACGATTGGAACGGGGCTATTTTTGCTGCGGCAGGCCTCAACCGTATTGGTCTTGAGCATGAAAATACCATAGGTCTTTCTTGGATGACCCCGGCCCCGGCCCAAGGTGCCGTTATGGTCGTCGCTATGGAGAACGATGATTTTGTGTTGGATGCCTGCGAGCAACTGAACCATAAAGAAACAGAGATCTGCACTTATGTAGAACGTGAGTTTTTGCGCCATTTGGAAGGTGGTTGTTCCGCACCTATTGGGGCTTTGGCCTATATCAACGAACGAACCGTAACCTTAAGCGGTGTTCTTTTGGCCGTTGATGGCAGCAAAAAACTGGAGTGCGAAATGGATGCCCCAGTGGGCGTGCACCAAAATTTGGGTAGGGCCGCGGCAGAAAAAATCCTGAACAAAGGTGGAAAACGACTGATGAACGAAATGATTGACAGTCCGACCAAAGCTGATGTTTTTTCTACCAAAAAACTCACGAATGTTCAAGTACAGCTCTTTGATCAAAAAATTAAGGTGAAATCTGAGGATTTTGTAAAAATAAATCCGTCCCGTATTTCCCCGATAGCCGTAAAAAATCCCATTAAAAACGTAATCATTACCAGCAAAAATACAGTAGACGCTTTGTTGACCAATTTTTCTCCCGTAGAACTACAGTTCCAGAATATATATTGTGTGGGCCGAAAAACAAAACGTCTTGTTGAGCGTAAAATAGGTAAAGTCGCCCACTCCGAAAACAGTGCAAAAAAATTAGCGGAATATCTTGTGGAATTTATGGAAGGTTTGGAGGTTACCTATTTTTGCAGTAATCTACGTATGGATGACCTTCCCGATATTTTGACCGAGAACAATATTACCGTACATGAGGTAGAGGCCTACAAGACGAAATTTTCATCCGTTAAGGTAAATGATTCCGTCAAAGTCGTGCTTTTTTTCAGTCCGTCAACGGTAGAAAGTTATCTATTGGAAAACCATGCGGGAGTAACAGCCTATTGCATCGGTGAGACCACTGCCACCGAAGCTAGAAAACACTTCAAAACCGTACACGTAGCTAAAATCCCAACTGCGGAGAGTTTGATAGAGCTGGTAAATGAAAACAATGGTAAATAGCTGATTGCAAAATATGATAAAAAACGATTTATTCTTAAGAGCGTTAAAAGGCGAGACCGTAGAACGCCCTCCTGTTTGGATGATGCGCCAAGCCGGGCGTTACCTGCCGGAATTTATGGAGATAAAGAAAAAATACGATTTCTTCACCCGTTGCCAAACTCCCGAACTGGCCTCTGAGATTACGGTACAGCCTATCCGCAGATACGGTATGGATGCCGCTATCCTTTTTTCGGATATCCTTGTAATTCCCCAAGCGATGAACATCGAAGTGGAAATGAAACCTAATTTCGGGCCTTACCTTCCCCACCCGATACGTTCACAAAAAGATTTGGATTCGGTCATTGTTCCAGATGTAAATGATGCTTTGGATTATGTAATGCAAGCCATAAAAGCCACAAAGGAAAAACTGGGCAATGAAGTACCACTTATTGGTTTTGCCGGCTCTCCATGGACAATACTTTGCTATTGTGTACAAGGCCAAGGCAGCAAAACTTTTGACAAGGCCAAAGAACTTTGCTTTACCCAACCCTTTGTTGCCCATGAACTTTTACAAAAGATTACGGATACAACGATCGCCTACCTCAAGGCCAAGGTAAAAGCGGGTGTGAACGCCGTTCAGGTGTTCGATTCTTGGGGAGGAATGCTTTCCCCGGTAGATTATCAGGAATTTTCGTGGCAGTATATCCAGCAAATAATCGATGCCTTAAAGGATGAGGCACCGGTCATTGTTTTTGGCAAGGGATGTTGGTTTGCCTTAGGTGATATGGCCAAGTCAGGAGCGTCCGCTCTAGGCGTCGACTGGACCTGTTCTGCACACAATGCTAGATATTTATCTGGCGGAAACATAACCTTACAAGGCAATTTTGACCCTGCCCGACTATTATCGCCCCCGGCAGAAATCAAAAAAATGGTGACCCAAATGATCAATGCGTTTGGTAAGGATAAATACATAGTGAATTTGGGGCATGGTATTTTACCCAATGTTCCCGTTGAGAACGCGAAGGCTTTTATTGATGCGGTGAAGGGATATAGCCCTTGATCTTCAAAAGAAGAGTTTCATAAAATAGAGAAGTGTTTGAATTTGAACAGTATATGATAGATTCCATTCATGAAAAATATGCATGGCGCATCTGTGATTTTACCATATCAAATTCAGATAGGCTCAAACGATTTTTCCCGAAAACACTGGAACAAAACCTAACACCCGATCTGTCCGACTATTTTGTCGAGAAAAAGGTCAAACAGTTCAATAAAAAAGAAGAGTTCTTATTCATATTGAAGGAACCTGAGAACAGAACAGTTGTAGGTATGGTCTTTATCAAAAACATAGATTGGGAAATAAAGCAGGCCGAACTGGCATACTGTATCGGATATCAATATGAAGGCAAGGGTTGGACAACACAAGCCGTGAATACACTGTCAAACCACGCTTTTGGGAGTTTAGGATTAACTACATTGCAAATTATCGTACATAAAACAAATGTCGGGAGCGTAAAAGTGGCCCAGAAGAATGGCTACACTTGGCAGCGTACCCTGGAAAATGAACATACGCCACCTGGCGAGAACCCATTGGACATGGAATTATATGAACTTTACAATGAAAGATAAATTTTATCACTATATCCAAGAATTACAGGACACCATCACAACCAAATTGGAAGAGGTAGATGGCAAGGCAACGTTCCAAGAAGATATTTGGCAACGCCCCGAAGGTGGCGGTGGTAGGACTAGGGTCATAGAAAACGGAGAAGTCTTTGAAAAAGGGGGCGTAAACATTTCCGGAGTACATGGCGAACTGCCCAAAAGCATGCAGGCCTATTTTGGTGTAGAGGATGCCGATTTTTACGCCTGCGGCCTAAGCTTGGTACTACACCCTAAAAACCCTATGGTGCCGACCGTTCATGCCAATTGGCGCTATTTTGAAATGTATGACAAACAGGGCAATATTGTAGATCAATGGTTTGGTGGCGGACAGGATTTAACTCCCTATTATTTGTTTGATGAAGATGCCCAACATTTTCACCATGTCTGCAAAAAAGCATGTGACCCGCATAATCCGG
Organism: Costertonia aggregata; assembly: GCF_013402795.1. Taxonomy (GTDB): domain Bacteria; phylum Bacteroidota; class Bacteroidia; order Flavobacteriales; family Flavobacteriaceae; genus Costertonia; species Costertonia aggregata. The sequence goes on from NZ_CP058595.1 coordinate 1,609,108, forward strand.
AATTTTACAAAACCTATAAAAAACGATGCGATGACTATTTTTGGAATGCCCATCGCAACGAGGCGAGAGGAATTGGCGGATTGTTTTTCGACTATTGCAAGGCTACGGGTGAGATGGACATGCAAGCATGGTACGACTTTGTAACTGAAATAGGCAATAGTTTCTTAAATAGTTATATACCGATTGTTATAAAACGTAAAAACCTTGTATATACCAAACAACAAAGAAATTGGCAGGAAATCCGTAGGGGACGGTATGTGGAGTTCAACTTAGTTCATGACAAAGGAACCTTATTCGGATTAAAGACCAATGGGCGTATCGAAAGTATTCTAATGAGCCTGCCACCGCATGTACAATGGCGATATGACCATCAACCCAAAGCGGGCAGTGAAGAAGAAAGGTTGATAAAAATATTGAAGCATCCAGTAGAATGGTGCTAAAGTCTTTATCTTAGTTGTAAATTCCACTAAAAATGAGAAAAGCGGCCCCTGTATTGGTTTTAATGCTCTTTATTACCATAATACTAAGCTGTAATGAAATCTCCTCCAAGAAACCTGTATTGACCGGTAAGAACTCCAGTAAAATGAAAATATCCGAAAAATACTGGGCTGTGGAGGACAAAAAAGGGGAATCAGGGGAATTTGGATTTGTATTGGATGATACGGCATCCAAAAAGAAGGAATGGACAATTGAAATACGACCCGACAAAAAAAACGAACGCCCCTTTAAATTAAGGCTCAAAAAAATTGGTTCAAAACGATATATTTTCCAGTTCGAGTATTGGGAAAAAAATGAAAAAGGATATTCATTCTTTATAGCGCAGAAAATAAAAAATGACCGTTTTTTGGTTTTACCCTATACCAAAGAGGCCATTAAAAAAGCACAAAACCATCCTATGTTATCTTCTTTTCAAGAACACATTAAAATAACAGGCAGCTCGGTCATATTCAGTGCTTATGCTGCCGACAATCATAAAAAGGAGATTATAGGGTTTATGAAATCATTGGATGCCGAAACAGATTTTAAGCGTGAAGATGCCTTGATTTTTAGGGGCACGAACAATGAATCTGAATTTGAGTCCCTTATAGATACACTGGAAAAATAAAAATGTCAATACATTAAAATGTACCCACTTACACGAAACCGAAGATTACGAAACAATGATGCCATTCGCCATTTGGTACGGGAAACCATCCTTACGCCAAGTGACTTTTTAGTCCCTCTTTTTATTGTAGAAGGTAAAGGGATACGGGAAGAGATCACCTCTATGCCCGATTATTATCGCATGAGCCTAGATAACCTGGAAAAAGAAGTGAAAGAGCTTTGGAACTTGGGACTTTGTGCCGTGTTGCTTTTTGTAAAAGTGCCAGATAACCTAAAGGACAATAAGGGTGCCGAAGCGTTGAATGCCGACGGGCTCATGCAACGTGCTATCAAAACGGTAAAAAATGTTTGTCCGGACATGCTGGTCATGACCGATGTTGCCCTGGACCCTTATTCTTCGTACGGTCATGACGGAATTGTAGCCGATGGACAAATACTAAATGACGAGACCGCACAGGTTTTAGCCGAAATGAGTGTTTCACATGCCCAAGCGGGAGCAAATTTTGTGGCACCCAGTGACATGATGGACGGTCGTATTCTTCATATTCGTGAAGCCTTGGAAGACGAGGGCTTCATTGATACGGGAATCATGAGCTACAGTGCCAAATATGCCAGTGCTTTTTATGGCCCTTTTCGGGAGGCCTTGGATTCCGCTCCTGTAGCTATTAAAAATGTGCCCATGGACAAAAAAACCTATCAAATGGATGCTGCCAATCGCTTCGAGGCCATCCGGGAGACCCAAATGGATATTGATGAAGGTGCGGATATCGTTATGGTCAAACCGGGGCTCTGCTATTTGGATATCGTACGCGAAATCAAAAATGAAGTTGACGTGCCCGTTGCCGTATATCAAGTTTCCGGGGAATATGCCATGCTCAAGTCCGCAGCAGAAAAAGGATGGCTAAACCACGACTCTGTTATGATGGAACAGCTCATCGCCATCAAAAGAGCAGGAGCCAACATCATTGCCAGTTATTTTGCCAAAGATGCGGTTAAATTGATGGGGTAATCGATTTTTCCAATGAAAAACTACTTTTTTATACTATTTGGTTTATTTTTAAGTCCCGTTTTTGCCCAAGAAGGGAAATCCGTTCCAATATACAATAGCAATACTTCAGGATTGACTCACGCCCACCCCTCGGAAGTAGGTTTGGATTCGGCCTATATTCATACGCAAATCGATTCAATCATAACAAATGGTATAAAAAACAAGGCCTTCCCCGGAGCGCAAGTGTTGGTGGCCCAGCGAGGCCATATCATTTTTCATAAAGCCTATGGTTTTCATACGTATGATAGCATTCTAAACGTTGCTCTGGATGACCTGTATGATTTGGCATCCGTCACTAAAATCACTGCCCCCTTGCCCGCTCTAATGAAGTTGGTAGATGAAGGAAAATTGGATTTAGATGTGCCTTTCAGCACGTATTGGAAACCTTGGAAAAGAAGAAAAGATAAAAAAGACATAACCTTACGGGAAATACTGGCACATCAAGCGGGTTTGGTGCCTTATATTGTTTTTTTGAATAGGGTCATTAAGAAAAATGGAAGGTTAAAGCACAGGTTTGTGAAAAATGGGCCAAAACCTGGTTATCGTAACCAAGCCTATGAAGGGCTGTACATCAAGGATCGGTTCAACCGAAAAATGTATCGTATTATCAACCGTTCCAAAGTATCCAATGACAAAACCTATAGCTATTCTGGCCTTACTTTTCTGATTTTTCCTAAACTTATTGAACAGCTCACGGGCCGATCGTACGAAGAATATCTTCAAACGGAGTTTTATCGACCTTTGGGTGCATCGACTTTAGGGTTTGCCCCCGCTGTCAAAAATTTACCCAATACCATTGTTCCTACGGAAATTGACACCCTTTTTAGAAAAACGCTCACACAAGGCTGGGTTCACGATGAAAATGCATCGCTGTTGGGAGGCGTTTCGGGAAATGCCGGATTATTCGGCACTGCAAACGATCTCGCCAAGCTTATGCAAATGTATCTACAATATGGCACGTATGCCGGTAAACGCTATATTACTAGCGGTACGATCAAGGAATTTATCAAAACACAATATCCCGAAAACGAAAACCGCAGGGGTTTGGGGTTTGACAAACCGTTATTGAACAATCAAAACTTACCATTATCAGAGGCGTATCCCGCCCCTGAAGCAAGCGCAAGCAGTTTTGGGCACTCAGGTTTTACGGGTACTTTTGTATGGGCGGACCCAAAAAACCAAATGGTATATATTTTTTTGTCCAACAGGGTTTATCCCACCCGAAAAAACAGAAATTTGTATACTTTGAACATACGCTCTGCAATACAACACGTATTTTATCAAGCTAGTTTGCCGTTGGAATACGATCGTTGATTCCTTTAGATTTGGTATCTTCGTTTTAAAATTCGTTCCATGGGGCTTCTTATTTTTTACGCTGTTATCTCAATTTTCTTTTCGTTTTTGTGCTCTATACTTGAGGCTGTCCTATTAAGTGTCAACCCTACATTCGTAAACCTTAAGAAAAAAGAAGGCAAATCCTATGCATTGACCTTGGAAGCGCTAAAAAAAGATGTAGACAAACCCCTTATTGCTATACTTACCCTAAATACCATAGCACATACCGTTGGCGCCATTCTCGTAGGAGTGCAGGCCAAGGCCGCCTATGCACAATTATACGGCAGTTCGGAAAAAACGGTTTTTGGTCTTACGTTCTCAGAAGATCTTATGGTGGGTGTGGTTTCTACGGTCATGACCATACTTATTTTGGTGGCATCGGAAATAATTCCCAAGACCATTGGGGCTACCTATTGGCGACAATTGGCCAATTTTACGGCAAAGTCGCTCAAAATAATGGTGCTTGCCCTAAAGTATACGGGCCTTTTATGGATTTTACAGTTATTTACCAAATTGGTGGGCAGCAAAGGGCACCATGGCAGTGTTTTAAGCCGTGAGGATTTTACCGCCATGGCCGATATCGCCCATGAAGATGGGGTTTTTGAAAAATCCGAATCAACTATTATCAAAAACTTGCTACGTTTTGATGAAGTATGGGTAAAAGATATCATGACGCCCAGGGCCGTGGTCAAAATTGCATCGGAACAAATGACCATCAAAGAGTTTTTTGCCGAGAATCCCAAACTTAGATTCTCTAGAATTCCGATATATGGAGGCAAAGTGGACAATATTACCGGATTTGTTCTCAAGGATACGATTCTGGAGGAAATTATAAACGAAAGAGGAAACTTGCCCTTGTCGGAAATTCGGCGCGATATCCTTATTACCAAGCGCAGTACGCCCATTCCCCAACTATTTGACACCTTGATCGCAAAAAGAGAGCACGTTGCCTTAGTGGTAGACGAATACGGTTCGGTTAGTGGTCTTGTAACCATGGAAGATGTCATAGAAACCCTTTTAGGACTCGAAATTATGGATGAGAGCGATAACGTAGAGGATTTACAGCTATTGGCCCGAAAAAATTGGGAGCACCGTGCCAAACAAAGTGGCGTTATCGAGCAAATTCCCAAACCTGAGTGATGGAAACCGCATATATAAAAACACCTTTAGGCACTGCGCGACTTAGGGGCGATGCGAACGGACTCGCTTCCATAACCGTCTTGAATACCGATGAAACACCCACCGATGTTATCCCAGAAACCTTGGAAGATGCCACATATCAATTAAACGAATATTTTGAAGGAAAACGTGAGACGTTTCAATTGGAACTACATCCGCAAGGCACCGATTTTCAAAAACGGGTGTGGCGAGCGCTACGTGAAATTCCGTATGGGAAAACAGTTTCCTATCTTGAACTTTCCAAAACTTTAGGAGATGTAAAGGCCATTAGGGCCGTTGCAGCTGCAAACGGCAAGAATCCGCTTTGGATTGTTGTACCCTGCCATAGGGTTATCGGCAGTGATGGTTCGCTAACGGGCTATGCCGGTGGACTGCACCGTAAAAAATGGCTTTTGGCACATGAAAGCCCAGCAAAACAACAATCCCTTTTTTGACTTTTTAAACCGTTCGGTTTGTAAAGAAGGTTCAGATACTCCAAATCTCAATAAACAATGTAATTTGACCTTCTTTTTAGATAAACAGCGATATAAATCTATACTGTAAAGGCAGTCCACAAAAGAAAAACCGACCTCTTGGTCGGTTTTTACATTCATTACCTATTTGCCCTTTAATCACAGATGATATTGCTGAAAGCGGTCTCGGTTGATATTGCCACATCTTTTGCAACCGTATCTTTGAACAATACAAACTGGTCAATCCCATGGTTAGACGATCTTGGAGAGATTTCCATTACATAGGCGCCAGCAGTATCAAACTCAACATATATATCATGTGCATCATTGTCCGAAGTGCGAGACATCCAAATAAAATCCAAGTTGTTGCCACTGCGATACACTTTGAACCAACCTTCTTTTGAAGAACCGTTGGGGTTCGGGGTCTTACCGGTATCTTTGGGGTAAACATAACTATCCGTACCCTTGAGCCCATAAAAATCGGCCGCATCGTTAAAGCGTAACCACGTGTCGTTATGCTCGGTACCGTTGTTTCCGTTTTTAATGGCTGAGCTCCATAAAAATCGATATGTTCCAGGGTTTTGAATCTTAATGGTATAACTGGCGATACTATTTCCCGGAGCGTTTAGATATTGTGAGCCCTCCCAAACCATATATCCTTCGCCGGAAAAACTATTACCATCTTTTTTAAGTTTCCAATCCCCTGAAAATTCGGCATTTTCAAACTCGACCTTTACCAAACCGTCTTTTTCAATGAAAACATAGTTGGTAGCATTGTCACAGGATGATGTTTCATTATCGGTTTGCTCGATTTCTTCCGTTTCAGACGTTTCATCCGCACTTACATCAGAATCCTTGGAACAAGAAGTGAATACTACAAAAGAAAATAAAACAGGAAGGGACAAAAGCTTCCGTACAGATTTCTTGTTCATAACAAAATAGTTTTAACATTATCAATACATAAGAAACGTAGCACATGGTCAAAAAATTGGTCAAATGCCATTTTTTCGACAAAATACACTAGTATACTAGACCTTTTGTTTTTAGTAAACTTAATATTTTCGATATTCAAATCTAAACCCTGTAGATAATTTCAAAATGCTTCCGCATTCAACTCTTTCAAAATAACGGCCCTAACCTCTTCTCGAAGGGTTGATTTATCTTCCTCGGCCAAGAGGCCGGCTTCAAAAAACTCGTGTACCTTGGCCCGTACGATCCCCGGGCCACCACTGAAAAAAGAGAATGAAAACCGTTTTTTATTGTCATAAAATGTCATGGGAACAACAGGTATGTTGTGTGCAATCGCCATTTTAAAAGCCCCATCCTTAAAATCATCTAGAATTATGTCCTCATCGGGAACACCACCTTCGGGAAAAATACAAATACTCAACCCCTGGTTCAACCGGCGTTGGGCTCTTCTGTACACCCCTGTTCTACTTCGGGTATCCTCACGATCTACCATTATACAGACCCTCTTGTAGAAAAAACCAAAAACGGGAATCTTTACCAGTTCTTTCTTACCAACAAACACAAAAGGATTTTTACTCACGTAAAGCATCAACATAATATCCAACATACTGGTGTGGTTGGCTATCAACATATAACTTTTTCCCCGCACTAATTTTTGCTCCCAAAGAATTTTTGGAGGGCAGCCCATACCATATAATATTGGTGTGGCCCATAGATCGCGTGCCAACCAAAAGAATTGGGGATACCACTTTTCGGATAAGGTCGTAATCAATAAAAATGGAAAAAAAACGAATATAGGTAGTGCTACCAGAATGTAGAACCAAATTCTATAAAGGATAAAGCCTATTTTTTTCAATAGATTCAAAAATAAAATCAAAAGTAACGATTTACATTTTTAAAACTAATCTTGGGGTTTTCGGATTTCTTTTACCTTTGTGCTTCTTTGAAAAAAACAGTAATGGCAAGAATCTTAACAGGTATACAGAGCACGGGAGTGCCACATTTAGGGAACATTCTGGGAGCAATAATTCCCGCTATAGAAATGGCAAAGGACCCCAAAAACGAATCTTTCCTATTTATTGCGGATATGCACTCGCTTACGCAAATCAAAAACGGTACGCAATTGCGTCAAAACACGTATGCCACGGCCGCTACATGGCTCGCTTTTGGACTTGATATTGAAAAAACGGTATTTTACCGCCAAAGTGATGTTCCCCAAGTAACTGAACTATCTTGGTACCTGAGCTGTTTTTTCCCATATCAACGTTTGACCTTGGCACATTCCTTTAAGGACAAGGCAGATAGGTTAGAGGATGTAAATGCAGGATTGTTCACCTATCCCATGTTAATGGCTGCTGATATTTTGTTGTATGATGCCAATATTGTACCTGTTGGGAAAGACCAACTACAGCATTTGGAAATGACCCGCGATGTTGCATCACGCTTTCATGCACAACTAGGGGAAACCTTTGTGTTGCCCGATGCCAAAGTGCAGGAAGAAACTATGTATGTGCCCGGTACGGATGGCGAAAAAATGAGCAAAAGCAAGGGAAACCTTATCAACCTGTTCCAAACCGATAAAAAACTACGAAAGCAGATTATGGGTATCGTTTCGGATAGCACTCCTATGGAAGACCCCAAAGACCCCAGTACCGATACTACCTTTGCGCTGTACAAGCTATTGGCATCCGTTGAGCAAATCGAGGAAATGAGCGCCAATTATCTTGCAGGAAATTATGGCTATGGCCATGCCAAGCAAGCCTTACATGAAGTTATATTGAAAAAGTTTGGCGATGCCCGTGAAAAGTTCAATTACTACATGAACAATTTGAATGAAGTTGATGATGCCCTTGCCCTTGGTGCTGAAAAGGCCAAAAAAGTAGCAGATGGTGTTTTGGAAAGGGTTCGGGAAAAAGTAGGGTATTAGTCATCTTATATGGCCATGCCCCATAGGAAAATTCCTTAACCGAAAGTTAAAACCATTTCAATTCAGGCCGAAAGACAGTATCTTACAGGCATAACCCGATACCATCCAAAGTATGACAAGGACAATCGCCCGGCCGCTCACGGCCATACTGATGCTCAACGTCTCCATAGGTGTTTCCCAGGAAAATCCCGTTTTCCAAAACATACTGGGCAGACTCATTACGTACAGCACAATCAATTCTCCCGAAAAGACCTACATACAGACGGACAAGGACCTCTACTCCAACGGCGAGACCATTTGGTACAAAACCTATCTCGTGGATGGGGTCTCCCATGGCACCACCGATAAGAGCAACGTGGTCTACGTCGAACTGTTGAGTTCGTCCGATAGCGTTGTGGTGCGGCAAAAACTGTTCGCACAGGATATCGGTGCCGCAGGGAGCATACAGATACCCGAGGACATCGAACAGGACAGCTATACCCTTCGGGCCTACACGAAATACATGTTGAACGAGGACAGGCCCTTTCTCCACTCAAAGAAGATACCTGTTTGGCTGCAAAGAACGGAAACCGGCCTCGCTACCGAGAGTGACGGGCAAGTGCAGGGCCAAGAAACGGCCAAGGCCGAACAGGAAAGGCCCATCATCGGTTTTTTCCCGGAAGGTGGCGACCTGGTCTCGGGGATATATGGCAAGCTGGGGGTCAAAGTGACCGACACCAAGGGCAACGGTATTGCGTTGCAGGGAAAAATAATCGACCAGAACGACAATCTGGTCTCGCCTTTCAAAAGCCATGACCACGGTCTGGGCCAGGTAAGTTTCGTGCCGGAAACCAAAAAGACCTACTATGCCAGTATACAGGTCAACGGAAAGGAGGAAAGGTATACGTTGCCCGAAGTCCTGGAGAGGGGCTACGCTATGAGCATAAGGAACACGGGCGAACATGTTACCGTCAAGCTATCATCGAACAACATGGAAAGGGGACTGGAGGGAACCTTGCTCCTAGGGCATATACGCGGTAGGACTTTTTACAAGAACGTACAAAATTCGACCGACGAAAAGTTTTCCGCAAAAATAATGACCAGAGACCTGGAGGACGGGGTAGCGCATTTCACGCTTTTCACCTCCGAAGGGGAGCCCATGTGCGAAAGACTGGTCTTTATCGACAACCCTTACAACGATATTTTCCTATCGGCCGAAACGGATGCCCCAACCTACGGGCAAAGGGAAAAGGTGTCCGTAGAACTATCGGTGAACGGCCCGATGGCCGCAAACCTCTCCGCTAGCGTCATGACCAAGACCGACCGTACCTCGAGTACCGGCCCCAACATCAAAAGTTGGCTGCTCTTGGACTCGGACATCGGAAGAACCGTCTCCAATGCCGACATGTTCTTTCAGGACAACACCATGCAAGGCAGGAACCTTTTGGACAACCTCATGCTGACCCACGGTTGGCGCAGGTTTGCCTGGAAAGATATGCTGGGCGGCAAAGTGAACGGACAAAACGCCCATGCACCCGAAAAGGGAATCATGGTAAAGGGAAGGACCACCAGTTTTGACAACGGGTACCGACCCAAAAAATCGCTGGTGAGCTTCAGTGTGTTGAACAGGGAGCTCTTCAGGGAGAACAAAGATACCGACGCAATGGGGAATTTCAGTTTCGGGCCCTTCAACTTTACCGATACGATCGTCGGCGTTATCGAGGCCAGACCGATGGCAAAGCACCGAAAACAGAAGGAGAACGAAATCGGCATCTACGTGGAAGACACGTTCCCCGGGCCAAAGGTCGCAACGGAACGGAACGGAACGAAGACCATCGTGTACGAATACCCGAGGGAATATATGGAACAGACCTCGAAAAGAAAGGTACAGGACTTCAAGTACGACCCCAACGTAACGCGCCTGAAAGAGGTGACGGTAGTCGAGAAAAAAAGAAAAATGACCAGAAAGGAAATCGTCAACGAAAAATTCAACGAACTGACCTTATATGGCGAACCCGATAGGCGCGTTATCACAGATTCTATTAGAGGGGGATTCGCTATTAATGTATTTGACTTTTTGATAGGTGTAGCCGGCGTAAGCGTTCAAGGGAAATCTTATGAAAGAACCGTTAGTATACGTGGAGGGGCCACGTCGATAGGTTCCCCTTCGAATAATGGAGGCTCAGGCAGTGATGAAAGTACTCAAAATGTTTCTAGGCCTAAAGAACCCCTTTATCTATTGGACAATGTTCCTGTTGATAATAGTACCATAAATACATTGAACCCCAGCGACATAGAGTTCGTAGATGTACTCTCGGGCCCTAGAACTGGTTTTTATGGATCTCGCGGCAGTAATGGCGTGATAGCGTTTTACACCCGTGGGCAGGTATACATTGAACCTGAATTTCCCGCGCCGACACCCGGGGTCACGGATTTTAAAATCCCCGGCTTTACCAAGACACGCGAGTTCTACAGTCCCGACTACGGCATCACCGAAAAAGAACATGACAAAGCGGATTACAGGACCACCTTGCATTGGGAGCCGAACATCGCCATAAACGGTTCCGACACGGCCGGTTTCAGCTTTTATACCGGAGATGCCCCCGGCAGTTATCTGGTAAGGGTCGAGGGCATCACCACGGACGGCAGGCCCCTAAGTACGGTTCACAGCTTCGTGGTCGAAGACGTTTACTGATCAAACGGCCTCGAACAGTTTCCCCGGCAGGGGCCTTACGACTCCTTTCATCTCCATGGTCAATAAGGTGGATGACACCTTGAAAATGGGTAGTTTACATTCTAGGGCAATGCTATCCAACAATTGCTTGCCTTCTTTTTGGAGGTAATTGTATATCGTCTTTTCGGTATCGTCCAACGCAACAAAAAGCTCTTTTTGGATAGGAACGTTCTTTTTTTCTTCAAGTTCCCAGCCCAAAATGTATATCAAATCCGCAGCGGAAGTAAGCATATGGGCCTTTTGTTGTTTAATAAGGTTATTGCAGCCCGTACTATATTTATCTTGGGCCCTGCCCGGTACGGCAAAAACATCTTTGTTATAGCTATTGGCGATGTCGGCAGTGACCAAACTGCCTCCTTTTTCAGCGGATTCAACCACCAAAGTGGCTTGGCTCATTCCCGCAATAATACGGTTTCGTTTTAAAAAATTTTCCCGTTCCGGGTTGCTATTGCTCCAGAATTCAGTATAAAACCCTCCGTTTTTCTCTACCGCGTTCATGTATTTGGAATGTACCTTTGGGTATATTTGATTAAGGCCGTGTGCCATGCATCCTATGGTTTGCAAGCCATGCTTCATCGCCGCACGCTGTACCGTAATGTCAACGCCATAGGCGAAACCGCTCACGATAATGGGGTCTAAAGGCACTAAATCTTCAATAAGTTGCTCACAAAACGCCGTACCGTAGCTTGTAATGTTGCGAGTACCGACAATACTTATGATCTTTCTTTGCGCTAAATCAATTTTACCTCTTTTGAAAAGTAAGATGGGGCTATCAATGCAATGTTTTAAATACGAAGGATAATCTTGGTCCAAAAAGTAATCAAAAGCTATATTGTTCTTTTGTATGTATTCAAATTCCGATTCGGCAGCTTCTAGATGTTCAGCATCAAAAAGGCCTTTGATGGTCATAGTACCGATACCATCTATTCTTAATAGGTTTTGCACTTTATCCTCAAAAATCGCGGATGGACTACCACAGTGGGAAATCAGCTTTTTGGCCGTTACATCGCCTATATTGGGTACGTTTTGTAAACGAAGTACCGCAATCAATTCATTTGTAGTCATTTACAAAATCACATTAGTTATTCACAAAATACACAAAATATAATGTTAATAAAAAGTTATGGGGAGGTTTTGATTCGCATCAATTTTTATGATATTTGTCCTGATGGGAATAGAACACTATCTAAAAGAATTACTGTACAGGTACAACTGCGTAGTCGTGCCAGGGTTTGGTGCATTTCTTGCCCAAATAAAATCAGCGGTCGTAAACGAATCTACCCATACGTTATATCCGCCCACCAAAATCATCTCCTTCAACGAACAACTATCTTCCAACGATGGGCTTTTGGTTTCCTTTATGGCTGAAGCGGAAAACACTTCTTATGATGAAATGCTACAAAAGGTCAACGATATTTCGCAAAAATGGAAACATGACCTGAAAGCCGGGGAGCGCTTGGTCTTACCGAACATAGGCAAACTCTATTTGAACGGCGCCCATAAAATTCAATTTGAGCCATCTAACAAAATAAACTACCTGAGTTCATCTTTTGGTCTTTCCTCTTATGTATCCGTTCCCGTTACCAGGGAGGTATTGAAAGAGGAAGTTGTGACGATGGAAGAAAAGATACCGTTTATCATTACACCGGAAAGGCGTAAAACACAAGCCTTAAGGCCTTTGTTAAAATATGCAGCCGTTGCCTTACTGGCACTTTCTACCGGACTTACCGGTTTTCGATTTGTAGATGAAAACATCAACAATGACCAAATAGTGCAACAAGAGGCCCAAGAACAGGTTTCAAGAAATATACAAGAAGCCACGTTCTTTGATACGGCTCCTTTGGAACTTCCGGTATTGTCGCTTCCCGTGACCAAAACCAACACCAACGTTCACCATATTGTTGCCGGTGCTTTTCGTGTTCGTGCCAATGCCGATAAAAAAGTAGGGCAATTACGCAGAAAAGGATATGACGCCTCGTATTTGGGCCCGAACAAATTTGGTCTACACATGGTTGCCTACGGCAGCTATACCGATGTTGACATCGCATTAGACTCCCTAAAAAGCATAAAACGCAACGTATCGGGAGATGCTTGGTTGCTTTCGGTCAAATAAATAAGCCTTCCCCTTCTTTTTCTCCCAGTAATTAGCTTGTATCTTTGCCAAAATTTCAGGCATATGAAAGCAAAGACTCCTAAAGATTCCCTTACCGTAGTAAGCGATTTGGTATTACCGGGGGAAACCAATATGTTGGAAAACCTATTTGGCGGGGAACTTTTGGCACGTATGGACCGTGCGGCAAGTATAGCGGCAGGAAGGCACAGCAATAGTATTACCGTAACGGCTTCGGTAAATCATGTCGCATTTAACCAAGCCGTGCCCTTGGGCAGTGTGGTGACCGTAGAAGCCGCGGTTTCAAGGGCGTTTTCAACATCTATGGAGGTATATATTGATGTTTGGATAGAAAGTAGATTTAGCGGGCAGCGTTCTAAGGCCAATGAAGGCATATATACCTTCGTAGCTTTGGACGATATGGGCAAACCCACAAAAGTACCCCCATTAAAACCTGAGACCGAATTGGAAAAAGAGCGATTTGCAGCCGCTTTGCGAAGAAAACAACTGAGTCTGGTATTGGCGGGAAAAATGAAACCTACCGATGCTACGGAACTTAGAGCCCTGTTTCTAGGCGATTAAGGATTTATATTTAACAGATCATAACTGATAGATCCATTCTTCAGGATTCAAACGTGTGGTGTCTTTATACAAATAAAACTTAAGCTGGGTCAATCCGCTAAACCGATTGGTATAAATTTTGCCCAATGCTGTCTTTACGGCTACTTTATCCCCTTTCTTCACAAAAAGTTCGGATAAATTGTAGTAAGTACTAATGTAGTTACCGTGTTTGATTTGAACTCCTTTATTGCCCCCTGGAACGGATAAAATGGCGATTACCTCGCCTTCGAAAACGGCACGTGCCGTACTACCCTCGTCAGTTGCGATAATAACACCGTTGCTTTGGTGTTTTATTCCAGGATACACCGCATCTTTATACACGCCGAAACCCTGTTTTTTTATCCCTTTTTCAACAGGCCATATGAGTTTCCCCTTGTTGGATGAAAAGTTACTGGCCACCAATTTAGCTTCGGGAGTCAATATAAATGTGCTGGTATTGGCCTTTTTGCCCGCTTTTTTATTAGCCTCTTTATTGGATGATGCAATGGCACTGCGTATCAACCTTTCAATTTGACGGTCAATTTTTCGGGCCTCTGTTTTTTTCTTTTGTATCGCAGCGGCATATTTGCTTTCATTGCTTCGAATTGATTTCAGCAATTCTTTCTGCGATTGCATTTCTTTGAACAAAATGGCTTTTACTTTCTTGTTCTCCGCAATCAATTGATCCTTTTCTTTTCGCTGTTGGGTCAAATCGGTATTCAACTTTCCCAATTCCTGGGTCTTCGCCATAATCTGTTCTCCTTGTTCACGGCGATAATCGGTATATTGCTTAATGTATTGCAGTCTTTTAAAAGCTTGAAAGAAGTTTTCGGAAGATAATAGAAACATCAATCTGCTTTGTTGCGATTTGCTCTGATACGATTTTTGGATCATTTTGGCGTAATCGTCTTTCAACGTTTTCAGATCATCACGTAGCTTGGAGATATTCCTGATGTTGGCATTGATCTGCCTGTTCAATAAATTGGATTGTTGATTGGTAACCCGAATCAATTGTTGGCGCACATTGATTTTTTGGTTCAACCCTTCCATCTGGTCCAGCACATTGCCTTTTTCCTTTTTCTCGGAAGTAAGTAACCTGTTTATTTCCCTGATTTCCTTTTGAAGTCGCTCACGTTTGTTTTCCAAAGCTTTTTGCTCATTGGTCTGGGCCAACGATTGCCCATAGCATAGCAACATAAGTACCAATATACAAAATAGATGTGAGCGTTTACCTTGCATTTTACTTTAAGATTATCTCATCAAAACCTTTCGGTATTTTATATGGGAATTTAATGGATTTGTTCAATTCGATATTCCGGTAATCTATATCGATTGTTGTTCTTTCGTTGCCTTGAATAGCCGCGATTGCGATAGAATTGGGTATCATTTGGGAATCTACTTCTTGATACTCCTGATAATTGATTTCCAACAATCGTTTTTCCAAAGGTTGCGATAATTGTTGTGAGGCCATTTTAAAATGTTTGGGCTCTATCTGAAATAGAATCTTGAACAAGTCCAAAGGTTTCCTCGGTTTTAATTGATAGGTGTTGGCAACGACTTCGGCATTGTACCTTTCCTTTCTCAAATCCAATACAGCTTCCCCCAAGAGTAGGTTCTGCAGATTTTCAAAATCCAGCTCCGTTCCCAATAATTGACTTAAATATGAAAAATCACCATTAAAATATTCATTTTGCAACTTATTGTAGAAAGATACTTTTTGCGGAGTTATATATACTTTGACCATACCAAGAGGTGCGCTCAACCAAATGGCTTTGTCTTTTTCCATACGAAGGCTAACGCTGACACCTTGAGAACTTTGACCATCGGAGTAGTCTATCTTCATCTTTCCGCTCAAGGTCTTGAAATCTAGTTTAGAGCCGTAATGCTTTTTAATGACCCCTTTTGCCGAAAGCGTATTATCCACTTTTCCGTCAGCGATTATCTTATTGGTCTTACAGGAAATCGATACCAAACAGAAGACACTCAATATCAGTATTTTTTCAAATATGCTTCTGCTATTTATATTCATTGAACTCATTTAAAATCCGGGCTTTATCTTACGAAGATACATATTTGCCTTAGGCGTGTTGTTCAAGGCAGTGTAGGCATCTCCCAATTCTTGGTATATTTTATTGGCCAGTGAAATATCGCCTACCAAATAATCCAGGCCACTTTCTAGAATGGCTATGGCGTCCCTATGTTTTCCTTTTTTGTTCAAAGCCAACCCGTTGGCATAATAAAAATAGGGTTGCGAAGGATAATTTTCCAAAGCCTCTGCAGAAACTTGCTGCAACATAAACATGTTCTTTGCAAAAATCAGACTTTTGATCTGGGATTTATATCCGATGGACGGGTCGCTCTCTCTTTGATTCGTAACCGTAAACGAGGTTGAAGTACTTTTAACCGTCTGCCTTTTTAGGGAGTCGTTTATTTTTAAGGTAAGTTCCTCCGTAAAGTCTGATTTTTTTATACCGTTAAGTATTTTTAATGCTTTTTGATACTCATTCCGCCCATAATAAATCAATGCTAAATTTTCTTGAAGCTTTATATTGTCAAAGGGAATGGTGTTTTCTACTTCAGCTATAGTACTGTTCTGCTTTTTAAGTACCGCCATAAGTGTTTGCAGATACCACAGGTTCGAAGGTTCTGCCACCACAGCCTCTATAGCATAGTCCTGGGCGAACAAAGGCTGTTTATCCGCTAGATATGCCTTGGCAAGCTCATGATCCACCACTACGTTGTCGGGCTGTAATTGTTTACATCTTAAAAACAGGTTGACGGCCTTATCGTAATTCTCTATCCCTTTCTGTTTTAAGGCCTCAAAAAAGTTTTCTTGAAACTCGTCGGAATATTCCTCTAAGAACACTTCGGCACTTTCTTCTACATCAATATTCTTTTCATCTTGGGCATGAATATAGGCAGGACATAAAAAAAGTCCTGTAAAAAGAAATAATATGTGAAGTGTTTTATTCATCTATTTTACCCCTGTACTACCAAACCCCCCATGTCCCCTAACGGTTTCTGAAAGTTCGTTCACTTCTACCCATTCTGACCGTTCGTGCTTGGCGATTACCAATTGCGCCACACGCTCCCCATTTTCAATCGTAAAAGGCACATTGGATAAATTTACTAGAATTACCCCTATCTCGCCTCTATAATCCGCATCAATCGTGCCAGGCGCATTCAACACCGTAATCCCTTTTTTAGCCGCCAGGCCACTTCTAGGCCTTACCTGAGCCTCAAAGCCAATGGGAAGTTCTATAAAAAGCCCGGTTTTGATGACTGCACGCCCTAAAGGTTGTAACGTAATAGGCTCGGAAATATTGGCTCTCAAATCCATCCCAGCCGATGCATCCGTTTCATAATGTGGTAGGGCGTGGGTAGATTTATTGATAATGTTTATTTTCATATTTTCTTCTCATTTACTTTAAGCGGCCATCTTTGGTTAAGTCAGTAAAGGTATGGGGCCATACAGTGTTTGGTTCGGAAATTACCATACTCTACTGCTCATCCATACAAATTTCAATAATTATTACAATTGAACCCTTAATTTTTTTATAAATAATCCTACAACCTGTTATTTGCCCTTCTTTAGGAAAATCTGTTTCAACTTATCGTTTTCCATTTTGTACAAGACCCCTAAGAAAATAAGCAGAAGTGGAATGCCAACAAACAAATTCCTGTCAAAAAAATAGAACGATACGATGGAAAAAACAATGGACATTATCCCATAAAAACCTATTTTTCTAAAGTTATACGGAATGGGATAATACATTCTCCCAAAATAAAAGGAAAGAAACATCATACTGCCATAGGCCACCAATGTTGCCACAGCAGATGCCATGTAACCAAAATAAGGGATGAATACAAGGTTGATGATCAAGGTCAATACCGCACCGATAATCGAGATATATGCCCCAAATTTAGTACGGTCCGTAACTTTGTACCACACCGATAAATTATGGTAAATGCCCAAGCAAAAACTGGCCAAAACGATTATGGGCACAACGGACATAGCTTCCCAATAGGCCTCGTCCAAAACCAAGAACTTTTTTAGAACATCGGCAAAGACCACAACGCTCAACAGTATGATGCTACCCAAAATGATAAAATAATTCGTAATCTGGGCGTATGTTTTTTGCGGATTTTCAGTATTGGAATGACTAAAGAAAAAAGGCTCTATGCCTATTCTAAAAGCAGTGGCGAAAAGCGTCATAAAAAGGGCCAATTTTATACACGCAGCGTATTTTCCCATTTCTGCCTTTGCCGTTGCGGGCGGCAGCAACTCAGTGAGCAAATAACGGTCAAAGACTTCATTTATGCTAAAAGCTATGCCAGCTATCATAACCGGAAGTGCGTATACCAACATTTTTCGCCACAGAGGCCAATCAAAAACATAAGATCTTCCCATGTAGATACGGAACATCAATACCAATGTTATGCCACTTGCTACCACATTGGAAATGAGAATATAGCTCACCTCGAAATCGGGAACATACATTTTCCCAAAAAACCCATTCGGATCATTTTTCCCCATAACAGGAAGCAAAAGAATAAAGAAAAGGTTTAGGCTTAAATTTATGGCTACGTTCAAAATCTTAACGATCGCATACCGCATTGGCTTTTCGTTGGCCCGTAACCAAGCAAAAGGAATAATGACCAAGGCATCCAAGGTTAAAATAGCGAGCACATATTTAATGTAGGTTACCTGTATGTTTAGGATATCAGCAATAGTTTTTTGGAACAAAAGGCCTATGACCAAAAAGAGAAACGTAGTCCCCGCAATAGAAATCAAAGCGGTAGAGACCACCTTTTTTCTATTTTCCACTTCTTTGTAGAAGCGAAAAAATGCAGTTTCCATTCCGTATGCTAAAAAAACATTGAAAATTACGAACCACATGAAAATAAGCTGTACTTCTCCGTAAGTGCCTGGAGGCATCACTTTTGTATACAGGGGCACCAAAATAAAGGAAAACATCCTTGGCAACACCGTTGCCAAACCATAGATAGCGGTTTGCTTAAAAAGTTTTTTTAGTGGATTCAAACAACTGGGGATTAAAATCTAAATGTAGCTATTTAAACCCTTTAAAAAAAGTCAGTTCTTTGGTTTACTGTTATGGATCACGGGTGTTTTGTCCTTAATCCCCGTGATTTTGGTGTATTTTAATTTCCCCTTTTGCATATAACTGATTACAGCTTCATCTTTGGCCAATTTAAAAGGGAACTCATTTTCAATCTCTTTGTTTTTTATCATTTTAGGAGGTTGATTCCCTACTTCTTGTCTTGAATCGGCATGCATGATAAGATCTGGCTTTGCCTTAAAGTATTTAATGAACTTAGCCGTTGCGTATGTGGCACCCCCTTCTTGATCAATGACAATATCACTGACCTTGCCACGAAAAAAGGCCTGTTTTAGGGAAACATGATTTTCGGGCAGACTATTGAGAGGCTTATAGTTTACAGGAATCTTCAAGAGCAGGCCTTTACCGGTTTCCTCTTTGCCGCCCACCCACTCATGACAAGACGCTGTACCAAGTTCAAAAGGAGTTTTGGTCTGTAACTTTTTTTGTGATGCGCAGCTGAACAATCCCATGGATATAATTGAAAGTATATATATTGATTTTTTCATTTTTTTGATCTATTTCTGATTTATGTAAAGATACTAAACCAAAAGTAGTGCCAAACCATAACATTGGCAATCTGTAAACTAGCCCGTAGCTTTTAAGCTTTTTAGTTTATTCAATTCTTTTTTGATTTGCAAGGCTATAAATGTTCCCAAAACTAGGAGTATAACGATTGATGAAATTACTATGTAGGTATAAAACCCTGATGACAAACTCGATTTAAAGCTGGGCAGTAGCATTCTAAAACCCAGAATATAAGTCAAAACAATAACGGGAGTGATAAAAAAATGTACCCGTTTTCTATTACTGTAGTATTCCATTAGTTTTTCTTTAAAACGAATACCCTCCAACATAACGTTTATTTTTTTTAGTCTATATATACTACGCATTTCTATACCAATACGAATTGCCAAACTCAAAATCATCAACGACAAACCTACTGTTACCTTACTGTTTTTATATCCGGATATATAGAAAAAGAAAAATACCAGAACAAGTATTGTGGCTGACAGAACCACATTCGTTATTCTTTGTTTTTTCTTTATATCGTTTATCCTGTTCAGAACAGCGTCAAAATCTTCTTTTGAAGGATTAAGTTCTCGCTGGTCTTGCCATTTTAATCGTAATTTTTCAAAATCATTCATGATGTACGCATTTTGTTAGTTCATTTTTAATACGGTGAATTCGGGTGCGAATCGCTTCGTGTTTTAACCCTGTCACTACTGCAATTTCTTTTTGAGGTAGCCCATCCAACTCCAATAATATTATCGCCTTATTGGTTTCGGTCAATGTGTTGATACAAGAATATAGTTGTGATAATAACTCTTCTTTACGCTCCCCTAAATTTGAGTCCGCTATTTCAGGAATGCCGTCAACTTGATACCTCTTTATGTTTTTCTTGGATTGTCTTAACTCTGCCAGGCATGTATTAACAGCGATCCTGTACACCCAAGTAGTGATTCGGCTCTCGTCCCTAAAGGTATCCAGGTTCTCCCATACCTTTATAAAGGTTTCCTGTGTCAGATCTCTCGCCAGAGTATTTTCTCCGTTAACATATCCCAAACAAAGTCGCATTACCTTGGGATAATTGTTCTCGTATACTTCTTTAAACTTTAGTTCTTTAGCTGACATTTAGTATTCTAGATTAAGCATTACCTTTTCTAAAAACCACTCCGGCTTATCGTACATGATAAAATGTGCGGACCCTTCTGCATATTCAATACTATATGTTTTTAGGTTTTTATACTGATTCCCATACGTAATTTTGGCCATTTCCAAACCATAAGGATGCGTTGCGGCAAGAATTGTGACCGGCACTTTGATTTTAGCGATATCTTCTCTCAAGTCCAACTTTAACAAATCGGTATAACCATAAACATACGTTTGCCTATCTGCTTGTAGTATCCAATCTTTAATTTGTTTTTGTTTTTCTGGTTTTAAGCTCATTCCCATAGCCATTTGTGTGGCCATTGTATCAAAGCTTTCTTCATCCATGCTCAATAATTGTTCATTCCACGGATTTTCATAAACCATATTCTCACTTTTAAAGTCAGGAATCATCAAAGCGCCAACTGATGGCAATGCATCTACAATAATCATTTTTTTGAACGTGTTAGTTTCGCTGGCCAGCCATAGGCCAAGCGTTCCTCCCAAGCTATGGCCAATTATCGTGGCGTTTTCGAGTGTATTCTCCGATATGTATTCCTGTAAGTTCTCCTTAATTTTTGGCAGCCAGGGCTTTTCAATGGGTTTTACATCGCCAAACCCGGCAAATGTAAATACGTGACATTCATGATTTTTCGAAAGTTCGACCATAATATCCTCCCAAACAGCATCGGTACACGTAAACCCCGGAAATAATAAAATGGGGTCACCCTTACCGACTACTTTAACTTTAAAAGCTTGGTTCTGGGCAGTTATGGCACTTGTGAAAATTAGGGAAAAGAGAAAAATTGTTTTTTTGATGGTTTTCATTTTTTGCTTTTTAAAATTGATTTTCCCTTTAGATACAATTCTCAAAAAATGTTACATCATTTTCAAAATTAAATTTAAAAAGCAGCGGATAAGTATTGATTTTTCTGAACGAAGACCCTTTTGGGAGAACGCGTTTTAATCCTCGTCCATTTGTATCTTTTTCATAGCGAGTACCGCAAACAAGAAGGCAATGAGCAAAAAGACTGCTGCTAGGGCATAGGGTGCCCCGGGAAAGTATATGTCTCCTTCGGGACGAATGAAGAAATAGAATACCGGCGAGAATATCAATTGACCCAAAATTGCCGTAATACTGACTAAGCCAGTAATGGATCCTTGTAGGTTGCCTTGCTCTTTTTCCGATACCTGATTGGAAATTACCCCTTGTACGGTGGGCCCTGCAACACCACCAAGCGCATACGGAATTAAGAAGGCATATAACATCCACGGTTCGGTAGCCAAGGAAAAAAGAAACATACCGATTACCCAGAGAAGAAACCCGTACACTACTACGTTTTGCCTTCCCAGCTTTTCAACTAAAACCCCCACCAAAAAACCTTGGACTATGGCTACCAATAAACCTACTACCATAAGGGAAATACCTATTTCCTGCGGACTCCAATTGTACCGTTCAATGCCGTAATAAGACCATGTGGAGGGCAGCGCTTGTCCGGCTAAATTGGCCAAAAAGAATGCAAAAATCAAAAGTAGCACCCCTTTATAGTTACGCAAAGCGACCAATGATACTCCAGGAATCATTTTCATGATATTAATGGATCTTCTATTTTCTGGGACCAAAGATTCAGGTACAAAAACCCACCCGAACAAAAAATTGGCAAATGTGAGTCCGGCCGCAATGTAAAAGGGCAAGCGTATGTTCAACTCCCCAAAAAAACCTCCTATTCCTGGGCCTATTATAAATCCCAAGCCAAAAGCGGCCCCGATAAGCCCAAAATTTTTGGCCTTGTTTTCCTTTGTACTTATGTCTGCAATATAGGCAGAGGCCACCGTAAAACTAGCTCCTGTAATACCTGCAAGAAATCGGCCCAAAAACAGCCAAGTGATAGTAGGTGCCCAAGCGTGCACTAAATAATCTATACTCAATCCTAAAAGGGCAATCAACAAGATGGGTTTTCTTCCAAACTTATCTGAAATCTCTCCCAGAACAGGCGAAAACAAAAATTGCATTCCCGCAAAGGCCGTAGTCAACCACATACCATAAATAACTGCCATATGTGTACCCTCTCCGGTAAGCTGCATAATAAGGTCGGGGATAATGGGGAGAATGATACCTATACCGATAACATCAACAAGAATGGTTATAAAAATAAAAAGTAAGGCTGTTTTGTTGGTTTGCATATGGACGCAAAAATCGGCTAAAAAAACAAAAAACCTCACATTCCTGTGAGGTTTTATAGTATTATATCTTCGCTGCGCTGCGTCCAATTGTTCAGCGCTTCCGCACGGCTGGCATTTGACTCCGCTGCGCTGCGTCCAATTGTTCAGCGCTTCCGCATGGCTTTCATTTGACTCTGCTGCGCTGCGTCCAATTGTTCAACGCTTCCGCACGGTTTGCATTTGACTCCGCTGCGCTGCGTCTAATTGTTCAGCGCTTCCGCACGGCTGGCATTTGACTCCGCTGCGCTGCGTCCAATTGTTCAGCGCTTCCGCACGGTTTGCATTTGACTCCGCTGCGCTGCGTCTAATTGTTCAGCGCTTCCGCTCCACCAACAATTTCTAAAATTTCGTTGGTAATCGCTGCCTGTCTTGCCTTGTTATACGTGAGTTTTAACTGATCTCTCAATTCGGTCGCATTGTCGGTTGCTTTATGCATTGCCGTCATACGGGCGCCATGCTCACTTGCAAAAGAATCCCGGATTCCTTTATACAATTGTGTTTTTAAGGATTTGGGAATCAATTGTTCAACAATCTCAGTTTTAGAGGGCTCAAAAATGTAGTCGCCGCTTTCCTCCTCGTTACCCGCCATTGGTACTATAGGCAAAAATTGTTCTGTCATTACAATTTGGGTAGCGGCATTCTTGAACTTATTGTAAACGATATCAATTCGATCATAGGCACCATCAATAAACTTGGCCATCAAATCTTCAGCAATCAGGGCTACATTATCAAAAGTCAAGTCATCATAAACCGGGCTATGGTTTTCGATCACGCTATATTTTTTTCCCAGGATATCATTCGCTTTTTTGCCTATGGCTATAAAATCCACGTGCTTATCAGCGTAGGTTTCATTGGCCAGTAGCATGCTTTGTTTGATAATATTGGTATTAAAGGCACCACATAAACCACGATTGGAGGTTATCGCTACTACCAATACCTTTTTTATCTCTCGATTATCAGCAAAACTACTGCCAGAATCCGAATCCAAGCTAGCACTCAAACTCTGAAGCAGTTCAGTCAGTTTATCCGAATAGGGTCGCATAGCGGTGATGGCATCTTGAGCCTTTTTCAACTTCGCAGCAGATACCATTTTCATGGCACTCGTTATCTGCATCGTTGATGAAACCGATGCTATCCTATTTCGTATCTCCTTTAAATTTGCCATTTCTTTGTAGTATTTAGCCGTTTGTAATCAATAGAGAGAATTTATTCGGTTCTTCATACTGATTACTTCATACCCATTTTATGGACTAGTTATATTTTGACGACAAATCTTTACAGACCGTTGTTAGTGTATCTGTTACCTCATCTGTTAATTTACCCGCCTTCAACGTGTCCAAGACGTCTCTATGTTTGGCATTCAAAAGTTCAAGGTAATCTCTTTCAAACTCTTTTATCTTTTCAACTGGAACATCACGCAACAAGTTTTTAGACCCTGCGTAAATGATAGCGACCTGATCTTCAACTGTAAATGGGTCATTTTGGGCCTGCTTCAATATTTCAACGTTTCTGCGCCCTTTTTCGATTACGTTCAATGTGGCTGCGTCCAAATCCGAACCGAACTTGGCAAAGGCTTCCAATTCTCGAAACTGGGCTTGGTCCAACTTTAATGTACCTGCTACTTTTTTCATCGATTTTATTTGGGCAGAACCTCCCACACGGGATACCGAAATACCTACGTTGATAGCGGGCCTCACCCCTTGGTTAAATAAATCCTGCTCCAAGAATATCTGTCCGTCCGTAATAGAAATCACGTTCGTGGGAATATATGCCGAAACATCACCTGCCTGGGTCTCGATAATCGGCAATGCGGTTAAGGAACCTCCACCTTTGACCATTGGTTTTAAAGTATCTGGGAGGTCGTTCATATCTTTTGCAATGTCATCATCTGCAATAACTTTAGCCGCACGCTCCAATAACCTGGAATGTAGGTAGAAAACATCCCCTGGATAGGCCTCACGACCCGGTGGTCTTCTCAACAAAAGGGATACTTCACGATAGGCTACCGCTTGTTTTGAAAGATCATCGTAGATAATCAAGGCCGGGCGACCTGTGTCACGAAAATACTCGCCGATAGCCGCACCTGCGAACGGAGCATACACCTGCATCGGTGCCGGGTCGGATGCGTTGGCAGCTACAATAGTCGTGTAGGCCAAAGCTCCTTTATCTTCCAAAGTCTTGGCAATAGCTGCGACCGTAGAGGCCTTTTGACCAATTGCCACATATATGCAATACACTGGTTCACCGGCATCATAAAATTCTTTTTGATTCAGAATGGTATCGATACAAACAGTGGTCTTACCGGTTTGCCTGTCGCCGATTACCAGCTCACGTTGTCCACGACCTACAGGTATCATGGCATCAATGGCCTTGATCCCCGTCTGCAATGGTTCATTTACCGGCTGACGAAAAATAACACCAGGCGCCTTACGCTCCAATGGCATCTCATAGGTTTCCCCTGCAATTGGGCCTTTTCCATCAATGGGAACGCCCAAAGTATTTACCACACGGCCCACAATACCTTCACCTACATTTATAGAAGCGATACGCTGTGTACGTTTGGCCGTAGCACCTTCTTTGATTTCTTTGGAAGGGCCCAACAATACGACCCCGACATTATCTTCTTCTAGGTTCAAAACTATACCTTCCAACCCGCCTTCGAACTCTACCAATTCCCCGTACTGGGCGTTTGATAATCCGTAGACACGGGCGATACCATCACCTACTTGAAGTACGGTACCCACTTCGTCCAAAGTAGCCGTAGCTTCGAACCCTGATAATTGTTGCTTTAAAATTGCTGATACTTCAGCCGCTTTTACTCCTGCCATTTTTCTTGACGTTAGATGTTAGACAAAAGACCCTTAAGGCCTTAGGCTCACATTGTTTTATAGACTATTTGTAAATTCTCTCTTAATATTGTTGAGTTTATTGGCGATACTGGCATCATATTGTAAGTCGCCGACACGCAAAACAAACCCACCGATGATACTTTCATCGATTTTATTCTGAATCGTTACTTTGTTTCCTGTAATACCCGATAACTGTTTTAAGACTTTCTTCTCTAAATCTGCGGTCATAGGTACTGCGGTAGTCACAAAAGCAACGCCTTCGCCTTTTAAATCTTCGTTAAGGATAATATATTTCAAAGCCACCTCGTTCAACATACCGATTCTCTTATTATCGGTCAAGGTAGTTATAAGCCCTGCGGTAATTTGATGACTGCCCTCAAATATTGTATTTAAGGCATCTTTTTTTATTGCGCTCTTGACTACGGGACTGGCCAACACATCTTGGAGCTCTTTGCTGTCTGAAATCGTCGCCGTTATGCTTCGCATATCTTTTTCGACCTTATCCGTTGCTTTATTGTCAACGGCGAGGTCCAAAATGGCTTTGGCATAACGTATGGCAGCTCTAGAATCGTTCATCTTTGGATTTAGTTCAATTTAATATCGCTAAGCATATCATCCACCAATTTCAATTGCTTGTCCTTGTTGGATAATTGTTCCTTGATTACTTTTTCGGCAATCTCAACGGAAAGTTCCGCTACTTGGTTTTTGATATCGGCCAAAGCAGCTTTCTTTTCACTTTCTATGGTAGCCTGTGCGTTTTTAATTATTTTATCCCCTTCTGCCTGGGCCTGCTCTTTGGAATCGGCAATCATTTTATCCTTGATTTCACGAGCTTCTTTCAACATGGCCTCCCGTTCAGCACGGGCTTCCTTTATGAGTTTGTCATTGTCTGCTTGAAGGTTTTGCATTTCCTTACGGGCGTTTTCGGCAGCTTCCAAAGCATTGCTTATCCCTTCCTCACGTTCGTTAAGTGAGTTCAGTATCGGTTTCCAGGCAAATTTTACCAAAAGGAAAATCAACCCTAAAAGCAGTATCGTCTGAACTACGAATAGGCCTGGAGAAAAGTCGTTCAATAAAGTTTCCATAACTGAAAAATAAATTTTGTTTTTTTAACAAAAACACTTCCTGCAACCAACCGTTACAGGAAATGTTCATTAATTTTTGTTCTTATTTTCCTAAGAACAAGGCACCAAATGCCAAACCTTCTAAAAGTGCAGCAATGATAATCATCGCCGTTTGTATTTTTCCAGTCGCCTCGGGTTGTCTTGCAATACCTTCCATTGCCTTACCACCGATTTGACCAAGTCCGATACCTGCTCCGATTACGATTAAACCTGCTCCAATTAAATTGTACATAGTAAATTGATTTATATTAAATTAAAAAAACTCTCTTTTTAGATAAAATCCGCTCTAACATCTTCCGCATCGGGAACTTCTTCCCCATGGTCATCATGCCCATGATCGTGATCATGCTCTGCAACGGCCATTCCTATGAACAATGCCGATAGCATCGTAAAAATATATGCCTGTAAAAAGGCGACCAACACTTCAATCAAAGTGATGAAAAATGAAAGTACCAATGAAAGAGCGGTCGCTCCCCCAACCGTGAGGGTATCTTTAAGTGTAAACATGATAGCTATCAAGCTCATTACCACAATATGACCAGCAGATATATTCGCAAAAAGACGAACCAGAAGTGAGAACGGCTTGATGATAAAGGCACCCGCCAACTCTATTACCGCAAGTACCGGGCGAATCCACCACGGTGCATCTGGCATCCAGAGCATGTGCATCCAGTAATCTTTATTACCACTAAAAGTATAAACGATCAGTGTGAAAATAGCCAAACAAGCGGTAACCGCCAATTGTCCCGTTACGTTAAACCCTAATGGGGTAAGGCCCAACAAATTCAATATCCAAATGAAAAAGAAGACCGTTAACAAGTATCCCGTAAATTTTCTATACTTTTTTTCGCCGATATTAGGTCTTGCAATTTCATCACGTACATAAATCACCAGAGGCTCCAAAACACGGCCGAAACCTGTGGGTACTTTTCTGTTTTTGTATTGGCGTGCCAAAGATGAAAACGCCAAAAGCATTAAAAGGCCTACCAGTAGTATCCCTACCACGCTTTTAGTGATTGAAAAATCCAGTACTTTGCTCGCATTGGTGGCGTGATGCTCCTCATCAAAAGAAACGGAAGAGGCACCTTCGTTCAACTCATATATCTTACTATGCAGTTTTACAAACCTTGTTCCTCCTTTTTCAACGATAACTTCCCCATCATCGTCATGATGAAAGGCAGAAGACATAAAAGTAACCAAACCTTTACTGGACCAAACGATAACTGGCAACGGAAAGCCTACGTGCCTACGTTCCCCTGTATCATCGGTGTAGGAGAACAAATGAAAATCGTGGGAATCTTTTATATGGTGTTTAATGTAAGCATCAACTTCCTCTTTTCCGTTTACAGGACCCTCTTCTTGAGTAGGTTCGGTTTTTCCAAAACCTGCGTAGGAACCAAAAAGAAATACCAAAGTGACTAATGTGCGTAAATATGTTGTTGCTTTTTTCATTGCGAATCTTTCAAAATATGGCTTTCTAAAAGTCGCGCAAAGGTAGTTATTAAAAAAGAAAAATAAATCTTTTTCGAAGAAAAGATTTAATCCAAAAAATATTGAAATAAAATTTACTTGAACATTTTTACATTGAACGATTCTACAAAAAGAAGATTTATAAGCTATATTTGATTTTACACTTCTTTTTTTACTAAATTAAATTGATTTAATTCATTTTCATGGCTGAACTAATAAATGTCAAAAGAGGCTTACGTGTTGAAGAACCTCAGTTGGCTGTAAAATTTTATCCTAAAACAAAAACCAAAAGAAAAGAACATAAGCGAAAATCGACCTTACATATGCTTTCTTTATTTTCTGGTTGTGGAGGAATGGATTTAGGTTTTGAAGGAGATTTTTCTGTTTTAAAATCTTCTGTAAACGAGGTTTTAAATCCAAACTTTATAGCTCAAGAACTTGAAAACAATTATGTAAAACTATCGAAAACACGTTTTAAAACAGTTTTTGCAAACGATATTTTAATGGATGCAAGAAATGCTTGGGTAAACTACTTTTCAAAAAGAGGACATAACGCAGAAGATTACCAAACAGACAGTATAGTCGATTTAGTAAAATTACACCAAAACGGAACAAAGGTTTTTCCGAAAAACATAGACATTGTAACCGGTGGATTTCCTTGTCAAGATTTTAGTGTTGCCGGAAAAAGAAACGGACTTAATTCGCATAAAAACCACAAAGGAGAACTAAATACAGAAACTTGTGCAACAGAAGAAACTCGTGGTCAGCTTTATATGTGGATGAAACAAGTTATCGAAATAACTCAACCAAAAATTTTCATTGCAGAAAATGTAAAAGGTTTAGTAAATCTTTCAAACGTCAAGGACATTATTCAAAATGATTTCTCTTCTGCTGGAGATAATGGATATTTAGTTTTAAACCCTCGTGTTTTACACGCAGCAGATTACGGTGTTCCGCAATCAAGGGAACGAGTTTTCTTTATTGGTATAAAAAAATCTGCATTAAAAAAATCCGCTCTCGAACAATTAGAAAGAGAAGACATTTCGGATAAATACAATCCGTATCCTAGACCAACTCACGCTTACAAAACTGACGGAGAAGATTTAAAACGTCACGTAGATTTAAAGGAACTTTTTGCGAATTTAGAAGAGCCTGAAAAGTCAAAAGATTTATCTCAACAGTTTTACTCAAAGGCAAAATTTATGGGTAAACATTGTCAAGGCCAAATAGAAATAAAGCCAGATGGTATCAGCCCTACAATTCGAGCAGAACATCACGGAAATATAGAGTTCAGAAGATTATCGAAAAAAAACGGCGGAATTTTAACAGACGAACTATCTAAAGGATTAAAGGAAAGGCGTTTAACACCAAGAGAATGTGCATTAATACAAACTTTTCCACCTGATTACGAATTTGTAATACCAAACAAAAATGGTCGTAAAGGTTCGTATTTGGTAAGTCCATCAAAAGCTTATAAAGTAATTGGTAATGCGGTTCCACCACTACTCGCTTACAATTTAGCAAAGAGAATAGAAGATGTTTGGGATTTATATTTTAGAAAATAATGGTAGTATCAGTTAATTCAGAACCACATAAAAGCGAGTTCAACGCTTTATTAAATTCTACAATTGAAGAATTAAATATTCACGCAAAGAAATCACCTAAAAAGATTGAACAATTAAGAGGGAACAAACTTGAACCTTATGTTAGAGATGTAATGACTGATTTAGCTGTTGGTTCACAATTTGAAAATTCAATTGAATTAATTGGAGGACAAAAGTTTCCAGACATTGTTGCGAAAAAATTTTATGGAATAGAAGTTAAAACCACAACTCAAAACCATTGGAAAACAACAGGGAATAGTGTTTTGGAATCTACAAGAGTTGATGATGTTGAGCGAATTTTTATGCTTTTCGGAAAACTTGGAAAACCAATTGAATTTAGATGTCGAGCTTATGAAGAATGTTTATCAGAGGTTGTTGTTACACATTCGCCAAGGTATTTAATTGATATGAACTTGGAAGAGGGAAAAACCATTTTTGACAAAATCAATACACCTTACGATACTTTGCGTCAAAAGAAAAATCCGATTAAACCAATTACAGACTACTACAAAAGCAAATTGAAACCTGGTCAAGATTTGTGGTGGATTCAAGATACAGAACAAGCAAGTAGTCTTGTAATTAATATTTGGAATAACTTAAGCCTAAAAGAAAAGCAAGAGATTAAAAATAGAGCAATGGTTTATTTTCCAGAGGTATTTAGTAATCGTGGAGACAAATTTGCTCGACTTGCAATATGGCTTGTAACAAGAGAAGCAGTTGTTTGTCCGAATGTAAGAGATTTATTTACTGCTGGAGGAAAAGCCAATTATTTGATTAAAAACAAAACATATAAAAACATTCCTAGAGTATTCATAAAGTTGTTTGATAATATAGATTCTATTTTGGATATTTTGATTAACACTTCTGCAATTGAATTGACAGAATACTGGAATGAAAAAACGACCGAAAAGAAAAAAATTATGGATTGGATTGAGTTGGTTGGATTCAACTCGAAGTCAGTTCAAGGAGCAAAACATTTAGACATAAAACAAATGTTAACTGAACTTACATCAATATAATTTTTTCTTTGTATCTAAATTTAATTTGCCCAATATTTTGACTACAAAATATACTTCTGGAATAAGAAAAATCAGTACAGGAACCAATAATGAAATTTTTTCGATTTGCGATAAATGAATTTCACCGAACAGTGAGGGCGAAAAAGCAATTCCGAACGCTACGAACTTAAAAACGAAGGCTCCCAAATAAAAAAAGCCCAGCTGGTGCTTAAAATTCCCGCTCTTGGAAACCAAAAGCAAAAATGTACAAATGACAAAGGAACATATACTATGAAAAACGTACACCTTTTGCAAGGAAAAGAATGTTACAGTTTCTTTGTTGAACAAATAATGGGCATGAAGATAAAAACCTCCCAAAAAAAGAAGCCCAAAAACCAATACATACGTTAACAAGGTCTTTATCAAAACCTACTTATTTAACCGGTTTGCCTGCACGATAACGGAATATAACGATATGCATACTGCCAAAAGGGTACAGGTATTTTCCCAAAAGGATGTATGGTATTTTTCATCTAACCATGCTCCAAGTAGGTTGCCCAAATATATGGTAAGCCCCATTTGAATGGCGATACCAGATAGCTTTGCCGCTGTTTGCAGCCCGTTGTTTTTAGATGGTTTACGAGGCTTTTGCTGTTCCATTATTGGTGTTGGCACCAGTAGTAGCGGTAGATTTAAAGCTACTTGTCGTGTTTGCGCCCGTGTTCAAGGAAGCTCCTTTGCCTTTCATGGTACAGGATGCATTAAAGGTGGCTCCCGGCTCTACGGCCAATTTGGCTACGGAAACCGTTCCTTCGATCAAAGCGGAGGCCTTGAGCGATAGCAAATCGGATACCAAAAGTTCACCGTTGAACTTGCCTTCGATATCGGCATTTACACATTCCACTTTGCCGTGGATGTAGCCATCTTTTCCGATGACCACTTTCCCCGAGGTTTTTACGTTGCCGTCTAATTTTCCGTCAATACGAAAATCAGCCTCTGAAGTAATGTCACCTTTGATTTTGGTGTTCTTTTCAATTCTGTTGGGTTGTCCGCCTAGCTCTGTCATGGATCTTTTGTTGTCTGAAAACATTTTGTTATGGTTTTGGGGTTAATAGTTCTTTTTTGTACTCCTGAAGGTTTTTATGTACTTGTACGATTTTATAATTGGATGATAAAATTACAAAATTCTCATTATCAATTCGGTAATCCTTGTTATTTTTTAGAAGCTCAACATAACCTAGGGCAAAATCCTTTGATTTAAACCCATGGACGACTACGAATTGGTCCTCCAGGTTATAAATATCTTTTGACACGATGTTCTTGTATCTTAAATCTACTATCGATTTCTCTAGTTTTTCTTTAAGCGACTTTGCATTTTCATTGTCACTTGTCTTGAAAGGGAAGACCACTTTCCAATTTTCCCTACCCTTGGTATTGGTTTCGGGGGAAAAATTGCTGGGCTCCAATTTGGGCAACTGTTGCGCTATCATTTGCTCTGCCTTTTTTCCTTCGGGATTGTTGGGATAGGTCAACGCCACATAGTTTAAGGCTTCCTTAAAATTGTTGTAGCCTTGAAGCCTGCCAATGGCATTTGCCTTGAGCATTTCAAATTTGGGCACTATGGGATCACCGGTATATTTGTTTATGTTTTCCTCGGCTCCCGTAATGACCCTAAGATATTCTTGGTTTTGATAACGCCTGTACAGTTGTGCATATTGGGCATCGGGACTGTCGGAATTATCGGCCAGCACCGCCTGAGGGTTCAATAAAATTTCCGCATAGCGTGAATCTGCATGGTTTTGGATGATATTCTCTTTCATATCGGAGGCCAACGGACTCCCTTCTTCCTCATAAATTTTATAGAGATTGTATTTTGATGGCAATATCAACCTTTCTTCCGGGTCCGATTTCAGTACGGTCTCCAATTTTCCTGCGGCCAATAGGTTTTCCTTGAACTTTTCCTTGTAAATCAAACCCAATTGATAGTTCGCAAAATTCCGCTCACTTCTTAGACTATCGATTACGGAAACTTCGGTAGGGAGCCTATCCATATAAAATGCTACTGAATATTTTTGTTCTTGGGTAAGTTGCGATGCTTCTATCCCATCAGCGGGCGTGGCAATACCCTCGAGCGCATCGGGCAAAACCTTGTTTTTATTGCTCCATCGCCAGTTATCTTCCAATTCCCGATCTCCCCAACGCTGTTCAAAATCGGTTTTACCATAGCCCAAACTGGTAATATTGTAAAAGTAGAATTTACCTTTGTTCTTTTTTCCGCCTTTGGTCTCTCCAAAAGCCACTACCCCGGCCAACTGGCGCTTTGTTTCTTTCGCCGCGGCCTCCTCGTCTTTTTTCTTTATTTCGGCAATATAGTCTTCGAAATAGGCAATTTGATCATCTGTAGACATGGAATATAGGGTAATCACGCTATCGGCATATTGTGCGATATCCTCATATTTTATGACATCTTCCAAATTGTCCAGTTTTTTTTTGACCGAACGGTATTTTTTAGTGTTTTCCGGTAAGTTTGTCAAAACACTATCGTAATACGCTCCCGAAGTTTTGTATTGATTTTCATCAAAATTGTATTCTGCCAAATTCTCGTAGTTCAAAGCGTTCAATTGTGGAACGCCACGAGTCGCACGCAAAGACTTGTTATAATACACCAATGCCAAACTGTCGGCCTCGGTCTCCAGATGATATTCCGCTATTTGGCGATAAATTTTATCTAAAAACGGTCTGTTTTCACGGTTTTCCTCCAAATCGGTCAAATATTCCAGCAACTCCTCTTTATTTTCTTCGGTAAGCTCGGTATTCTGAATTTTTTGTAAGTGCGCATTGATCATATACACCCGGGGCGACTTCCGGTTTAAATCTATAATCTTATCAAAGGCATAATTGGCGCTATCCTTAAAACCCAATTGATTGTACAGTTGCCCAATGATAAAATAGTAGCGCCCTTTTTCAGGGTTCTTTTTGGTGTAATAGGATGCTATCTTTAGTTGCTGGATAGCAGTATCGGGAGCATTTAAATTGATGTAGGCCTGAGCCATAACCGCCCGGGCGTCTGCATATTCCTGATCTTTTAGCGATTCAAATTTGAACAATCGTTTTAGGTTCTTTAATGCGAGTTCTGCATTGTCTAGCCTTAAATTGGTTTTTTCGCGCCAAATGGTCGCTTCATTGAGCTTATCACTTTGCACGTATTTTCTTAGGATATAATTGAAGGATTCAAGTGCCGGTATATAACGCTGGTCAAAGTAACGTGCTTTACCCAATAAAAGGAAAGCTTCATCGGTCTGGGGATTGCGTTCCTCATCTTTGATATCCATACTATGTTTTTGTATGGCTTTGGTCGCTTTTTCCTCGGCAATGATAAAGTTGGGGTTGTTATCTTCCGAATCTAGCTTTAAATCCTCGGTCACTTGCAGACGCTCAACAGGGAGAATTTCCCAATAATTGTCGCGGTAAGACTCATGTAGTGCATTACGCCCTTCTTCAAAAGCCAGATTGCCATTGTACAAAGTATTGTACTTGGTATTGAGCGCATGCCAGTTGCGGTTGATGAACGCATCTTTTTTTGTGGAGCAGGCGTTAAATGCCAATCCACCTAAAATACCGAAAAGAATAAGTTTGCCCCGAATTTTCAAAATTGACTATATGCGTATCTATCTAACTTAAAAACCACAGGATTATTATGTAGTTCAT
Organism: Costertonia aggregata; assembly: GCF_013402795.1. GTDB lineage: Bacteria > Bacteroidota > Bacteroidia > Flavobacteriales > Flavobacteriaceae > Costertonia > Costertonia aggregata. Next base: position 1,643,291 of record NZ_CP058595.1, read on the forward strand.
CGGTAAAATTGCAATTTATCTCGAAGCCTTACAAATACTTGCTCTGTTTGGTGGGTATATTTTACAAACCAAGTAGTTTGTCACTATGCCCTTATATCTAAAAAAAGCTGCAATTACTGTGTTTTATCGAGACTAATGCCAATAAAATCCGATTGAAATGAAACACGTGTACTTTACTCAAATTAAAAACCAACTCAAGAGTCGGTTTTGGTATTTTTCAATATTTTTTGAATTCAGCATCAAAAATCAAGGAATCTTTCGTGATTTTTATCTTTTGAAGCACTTCCAACGGAGTGCCGTTTGTGTAATATCCGAAGGGTGTAGATTTTGATTTTCCATGTATTATATATGTTATTATATAGTGGCCATCGGTTTTAGGGGTATGGGTCATATCAACCTCATAATCCAGAGCCCCACCAGATGCAATAGTAACATAGTTGGTGTTGGCGACACCTGAAGCCTCTATTTTTAAAGAATCAATTTGGTACCCGCTTTCATTTTTCAACTCAAAAAGTGCGGTGCTTTTAAAATTGCAGGAAAGTAACGATACCAAAATTACGGTTAAAGTGACTGTTTTTTTCATTCCTCTCTTGTTAACAATTCATTCATACCTATTGAATTATCCAGCAAAAAAAGTTTCCAATTCTTTTAGGGTTTCTGCCGATGTTTGGATATCCCTCACGATTTCCCCTTTGTTCAGTACCACGATACGTTCGCAGACTTCGGTAACGTGAATCAGGTCGTGACTTGATACCAAGACGGTTACCGCTTTATTTGCCGCCAAATCCCTAATGATGCCCTTGAGGCGAATTTGGGTCGTTGGATCAAGATTGGCAAAGGGTTCATCGAGTATGACAACTTCTGGATGCCCAATAAAAGCGGCAACAATCCCTACTTTTTTCTGATTTCCTTTGGAAAGGTCTCTCAGGTATTTTTTTTGACCTAGAATCTCACCGTGAAAAAAATCTTCATACCCGGATAAAAGCGCATCAACGTCGGCCCTGTTTTGCCCACGTAGTTCGCCGATAAAGTAAAAGTATTCCTCTGGCGTAAGATAGCCTATCAAAAAAGTTTCATCAATGAAAGCCGAGGTGAACGGCTTCCAAGCTTCGCTGGCGTCTACTTGCACCCCGTTGTTTGTAATATTTCCCGTAGTAGGCTTGATCAGGTCCAATAAAGAACTAAAAAACGTGGTCTTTCCTGCTCCATTGTTCCCCACAAGGCCAAAACTTTGCCCTTTTGGAATTTCCAAGTGTTCTATATTCAATACGGTATGCTGTCCGTAAGTTTTTGTAAGGTTCGTTGTCGTTATCATGTATATGCTTTTATTTTCATGTATACGGATGTAAAATCCGGTCAATCCTTTGTGTTTAAGCCTTTTGCTTATAGGCCAAAAGTGTCTTGTATTTTTCTTTTTTATAGATTTTCTCTATCAATTTGAATACCCTATTCTTGAACAGTAGCCCGATTATCCCAATGGCCGCTACAAAAATATACCCAGCGGTAGGATTTATAAGATAGTGCCCCAAGGCATAGAAAATAAGGGGCATGATCAATTTGGGTAGCGTTAACAGTAGTGTCTTTGCGTTAAAAGCCTGTTTGTCCCCAAATGCTTTTTTACTCGAAGTCAGGTCAATAGGGGTTTTTACATAAGCTCCACCCCACAATACCAAGTACGAATTGACACCAATGTTGTATACAGCTCCTACAAGCACCGCCAAATAAGCATCCAGTCCAAAATATAGGTAGAATGATGCCAATACCGTACTGGCCAATGTAGCGATGATGACCAAATACCATTTAGAGTCCAAGTACTCCTTGTATTTTATGTTTTGGCTCATCATCAAGGGATAATATGAACTGTCCCAACTAGGTACAAAACCCCCAAAACTGAACAAAAAACCGCCTGTAACAAAAATTCCCGCAAATATTTTCCATACCGGGCCGTCATAGGCTTCGATACCCCCTGTAAAAAACAAGAGTCCGTAAAAAATAAAGAGTACGCTCATGATAACCGTAGTCTTGGAACGCTTGTTCCTGCGAATGAGTTTTATATCGTTTTTCAGAAAGGTTCCCAAATTGCCAAAACGGTTCAACCACGCATAATCCTCTGTTTTTGCCTCTGCCTGCTTTATGGCCAGACCTGCATCCAAATACATATTGGATTTAAAGTAATTGAACGTAACGATATATAACCCAACAAGAAGCAACCATGGCAAAATAGCGGTCCAAGGCATATTGTACAGCGCATTGAACAATGGGGTGGTATATACCGTAATATCAAACAGACCATAATATTGGCACCCTCCCAAAACAGCCCCGATACCGAGTAAGGTGTAAAAGAGGTTGTCCTTGTTGTTGATCAATATATTAAGGAAGTTATTACCGTAAAACAAGGCCATTATACCAAAGTGCCACCCGATAACGCCCAGAGGCGAATACCCTTCTATCAAAAGTACAATTGAAAAAGGGACAAAGAAAAAGGCATGGCTCCAATTGAAAAAAGAAACCACCGTTTTTCCCAAAGAGTAGTTTACCACTTGGCTTTTTCTAAAGGGCAGGTACAATAAAGGCTTAATATTGGTAATGGGCATTTTCTGCAACATATAGCGAATATATAGATCAATGCCCAAGTAGTATATCATAAATTGATCGACCACTTGAAGTGGATCGCCCCAGCCCGATTTTTTTATGAGGTAAAATGCGCCAACACCCATCGAAAGAAAGATGACTATAAAGTAGAGTGCCCCAAAAGCCATTAGAATTTTAAAGGCTACATTGGTCTTAAAGCTGGCAGACCTGAAAAACGATTTCCATTGTAGGTTTACAAAATGTTTGAACATAAAAGTGGTTGATTACAAAGTTCAGAAAGGTTAGTTACTAAAATAGGAAGTTTGTTACAGACTGGAACATTTTTTTACTGTTTACATTTTATAAGGGGCTGTCAATGCTTAATTTTGCATAAAAATTTGTTATATGAGCCAATTTTATTCCCTTACCATATCCGCGATCAAATCGTTGACACCAAATTCTGTCGCCATAACGTTTGACGTACCCAAAAATTTGGCCCAGACCTTTAAATTTATGGCAGGGCAGTACATTACCGTAAAAAAAGAAATAAAAGGGAAAGAACTCAGAAGGGCCTATTCCATCAGTTCGTCACCAACGGCCAACGGCATTACCATAGGGGTAAAAAAAGTAGACCGTGGCGGATTTTCGGATTATGCCAATTCAAAACTTAAAGTCGGGGATGTTTTGGAGGTAATGCCCCCCGAGGGGCGCTTTACCTTTACATCGGCAGATGTGAAAAATATAGCAGCTTTTGCTGCGGGCAGCGGAATCACCCCTATTATGAGCATCGCCAAAACTGTTTTGGACAGTAATCCAAAAAACAATTTTGTTTTGGTATATGGGAACAAATCCTATGAAGAGACCATGTTCTATAATGATATTGTAAAATTACAATTAAATTATACCGATAGGTTTTTTGTTTATTTCATCAACAGTCAAACCAGGGAAAATAATGCCCTTTTTGGCCGTATCGACACCTCAACGGTCAATTATGCTTTGAAGAACAAGCATAAGGACTTGAATTTTGATGCTTTCTACCTTTGTGGCCCGGAAGCCATGATCGATCAAGTTTCCGATACGTTGGCCGATAATGGCGTCCCCAAGGATAAAATTCATTTTGAGCTGTTTACCACGACCGAAATATTGGATGAAATGCCCATTACCGCAGAAGGACAGACGCAACTTACCGTTATGTTGGAAGATGAGGAATTTGAATTGACCTTGGACAAAAAGACCCTAATTTTGGATGCCGTCCTCAAGGAAAATATTGATGCGCCATACTCCTGCCAAGGCGGGGTCTGTAGTAGTTGTATAGCTCGGGTGACCGAAGGAAAGGCCGAAATGGTAAAAAACCAAATTCTTACCGATGGTGAGATCGCCGATGGTTTTATCCTTACCTGTCAGGCACATCCCATAACACCTATTTTAAAGGTAGATTATGATGATGTATAATAATTTATCACCATAGAATGCCTATTGATTCCCTTCGAAAATTTATTGAACAATATGTCTCTTTAAACCAAGGGGATTGGCAAACTGTATCCTCTCATTTTAAATTGACCTTGTACCCAAAGGGAAGCACAATACTTGAATCCGGTAAAATCTGCGATCATTTGGCCTTCTTGGAAAAAGGTCTTTTACGTTTTTTTATTTGGAAAGAGGGTGTGGATAGCACCAAATTCTTTACCGTTGCGCCTTATCTATTTACATCGCAACGTAGCTTTAATACGAGACGGCCCGCCACTGAAACTATTGAAGCCCTGGAGGATTGCCATATTTGGCAAATTCACTTTGACGACCACAAACGGCTATTAAAGCTTCCTGTTTACAATGAGTTAGCTCAAAAAATCACACAGGAAGTTCAGTTTTTTACTGAAAACATCCTATTTGAGCTCCAAAACCAAACCGCAGAGCAACGCTACAACAACCTGTTGAGCAATAGACCTGAATTACTGCAACGCGTTCAGCTCAAACATCTTGCTTCATACTTAGGGGTAACGCAACAGTCTTTAAGCAGAATCCGAAAGAATATTTGATAAGTCGCCCGTATTTACCAAATGGTAAGTGTAATCACATCGTTTTAAAATAGTTTTGAAAAAAACAAAATGAAACCGATTGCATTTATTTTTATATTATTAATGATTACTGGTATGAACTCGCAACAAATAGAGCAAAGCGATAAGCATTTTTGGCATAATTTAGAAACTTCTGCGCCCCCCGAAGCCATTTGGAAAATATGGACAGATGTTCCCCAGTGGAAAAATTGGGATACTGGATTAAAAGATGCAACTCTTCAAGGAATCTTTAGGCTGAATACCAAGGGTAAGATCATCTCCTTGAAAGGTAGGTCTTCCAAATTTAAAATCATTGAATTCAAAGAAGGAGAATCCTATACGTTCAAAACCCAACTCCCATTGGGAGGACTTTATGTAAAACGATTTCTACAAATGAAAAACGGAAGAACCTGTTTTACGCACGAGGTTTGGTTCAAAGGTTTGAGTTCTCGCCTTTTTGCCAAAAATTTTGGAGCTGTATTCAGAGAAATGCTTCCGGAGACAATGCATAACATTAAAGAAATCGCTGAACAATGATAGCACTAAAAATAATGTATACGGCAAACATAATCGTAGCTGGGTGGATAAGTATTACGAGTTTGTTCTATCCCAAAAAAGCACTGATTACGGTATTCGAAAACAGCATTGCGTACTCCGAGGCCATACGCTTGATAGGGTCTTTATGGGGCGCTATCTTCATTCTTTCCGTTTTTGGGTTATTCTATCCCAAGAAAATGGCTTTGGTTTTGCTTTTTCAACTCATATACAAGGGCTCTTGGGTATTTTTTGTAATGCTTCCCTCGATTATGAACAAACAGGTTTATCCAAAAGGTATGGGAATATTTTTTGTTGTTTGGTGTATACTGCTCCCTTTTATCATTCCTTGGAAGTATATCTTTTCAACTACCTGATTCATTTAAAAATATCAACCTCGGCATCATCGGGGTTTATTTAACATGTGTACATTTCATAATCCCCAATACAATTTGAGTAATCAGCCTTTTCGACTGAAGCTGGGTAACAATTTCGGTTAACCTTAAAAGTCTTGGTTTTGGGCTATCCATTTTGTTTTTCTATTTCCTCTAGCCTTTTTATCACATTTTCATAACCAATTTGATAGGCTTTTTCGATACCTTTTCGGTCCAATACACCAATCTTTTCCAGCTCGGTATATTCAAAAAGGAGATTGCAGGAATCCAATTTTTTTCTGTTGATGGCGTAAATCATCAATCCGGTTACCCTGCCCGTGATCTGCCATGAATTTTTTAAGGCGTTTTTATACAGGTTGTTCACAACCGACACATTACTGCCTATGGTAAAATCAACTTTTTCTTTTATCGGTTCCAACGGAAAATTGTTCATGATACCACCATCGGCATAGAGTTCACCCTCTAATTCAACCGGACTAAAAACAGGGGGCAATGCTGCAGATGCCAATAAAGGCATGATCAATTCGCCTTTTGAAAAGAACTTTTCCTCTCCTTTTTGCAGGTTGGTAGCGACCACGTGCAATTCTCGCCCCAAGGCCTCAAAACTGTTATCCGGAAAGTAGCCCTTGAAAATTTCAAAATATTTATCGGTGTCGATAAATCCTGGCTTTAAAATAGTGAGGAAATTATATTTGAAAAGAGGGGTTTCCTTAAAAAAAGCCAACATGTCCTGTATAGAGTTACCGTTGGCGTAAAGTGCGCCCACCAGAGCACCTACGCTGCTGCCGCTAACGATTTTGGGATGAATGCCGTATTCGCCCAAAGCCTGTATCATCCCAATGTGTGCCATGCCACGGACTCCCCCTCCAGAGAGTACCAAGCCCAGCTTTTTGTTTTGTATTTGGGGAATCGTCATAGGCAATACTTAAAAAAACCGTGACGAACACTCTTCGCCACGGTTCAAAATTACACTATTCTGTTTATTTAAAATTTAGGAATCCATTCCGAAGGCGTAGTAATATTTTCCGGGCGTGTCTTCATAGACCCCTTCGAGCATTACACCGCCATCTTTATCTTCAAGAATCTTGGCCACATCATCAATGTCCCTTACCTTTTTACCATCAATATGGGTGATGATAAAACCTTCGCGCATTTGGGTTTCCTTTCTGATCTTACCTGGATAAAGTCGTGCCACTCTAACGCCACCATCAATATTCAACTCCTTGGCTTCATCTTTGGTCATACTTTCAAAATCGGCCCCTAATAGGTTCAAGACCTCTTTTTTCTCACGCCTTGTAATCTCTGTAGACCCGTTTGAATTTTCAAGTACGACCTGGTACTCTTTTTCCTGCCCATTGCGCTTGACCGTTACGTTCACTTTATCCCCGGGACGTTGGCGTGCGATGATCTCTTGCAATCTAGGGGAAGTAGTTACCGCTACTTCATTGACCTTAACAATGATATCGCCCGATTTAATGCCCGCTTTATCGGCTGCACTATCCTCTCCTACATTTTCGACCCAGACCCCTTTGGTAAACTCCACATCCTTTTCCTTCGCCAAACTACCGTCCATAGTCCTGATTGTAACCCCCAACATGCCTCTTTGCACACTCCCATATTTTAGAATATCCTCTACTACCTTAGTGACGATGTTGCTGGGAACAGCAAATCCATATCCATTATAAGTACCGGTCCTGCTGGCGATTGCAGTATTGATACCTATTAGATTGCCTTGGAGATTAACTAGCGCTCCACCACTATTTCCCGGGTTGATGGCGGCATCGGTCTGGATAAAGCTCTCAACAGCGAATTTCTCTTTATTGATGTTGATGTTTCTTGCCTTTGCACTAACGATACCTGCCGTAACGGTGGAGTTTAAACCCATGGGATTACCCACGGCCAACACCCATTCGCCTACCTCTACATCATCCGAATTTACTAAGGCCATTGTTTTTAAATTGTTGGCTTTGATTTGCAACAAGGCCAAATCGGTAGTAGGGTCGGTTCCGATAACGGTAGCCTTATAGGTTTCATTATTGTACAGCGTAACCTCTACCTCATCGGCATTATCGATTACATGGTTATTGGTAATGATATAACCTTTTTCGTTGATAATTACACCAGAACCCGTGCCGTACATGGGTTGCGGCTCTAACCTACCCTCAGGCATTTGAGGCGAATCCTTGAACATGTCCCCGAAAAAATCTCGAAACGGATCGGGCAATTGCCGATACTCAAAGCGTTGTATGTTACCATTGGGCCGCGTTTGGGTAGACTTAATATGTACTACGGCATCCAGTACCTTATCAGTGGTTTGGGTAAAATCAAGAGGTGTAATGTTCCCCTCTTTATCAGCGGTGTAGAGTACATTTTGACCTTGTACACCGCTTACTTGTTGTAGCGTGATTGCTTCTTTTTTAAACCATTGACTGCCTCCGATTACCGCACCGCTCACCAATAAGGCGATCAGGGCAGAGAAGCAATATACTTTCCATGTTTTTTGTTCTTTATTTTTCTTTATCATTATCCACTATTTTTAATTGAACTTTTATTTTGCAAACATTGTAAAACCTTAAGTAATAATAGGGCCAGCTCACCTTGAATCTTTCTTAAAAGGGTAGGGATGGGAAAATTCCCATCCCCGAGACCCACCATGTTCTTATGAAATTTTGATTGTTCTGGCCGGTTTTTGTTTCGCCTCATCTTTTTTTGGCAGATGAATGCTCAAAATACCGTCATGGTATTTCCCCTCGATTTTGTGGTCCTCTACCGTTTCAGGAAGCGTAAAACTTCTCTTGAACGAAGAGTAACCAAACTCACGACGGGTGTAAGTCTCATTTTGTTCCTCGTTCTTTTCTTCCAACTCAGTCGAAATCGAAAGCACATTGTTATCGATACTGATATTGAAATCAGTCTTTTTTAAACCCGGTACGGCCATTTCAACAAAATAGGCTTCCCCAGTTTCCCTAATGTTCACGGCAGGCAATGTTATGCCCGAATTAAAATTTGTGTTGAACATAGAACTAATGTCTCTGCCGAACCAATCGTCTATCCAAGAATTTAAGTTCGGTCTGACTACAGTGCCATTTTTTGGCAAGGTTACCAAAGTACTCATAACTACATAAAATTTAAGGTTAAACAATTAATTATCAAAGTGTTGTTGTAATCCTGTAAACAATCCCAAACTGAAATATTGACATTGTTAATACTGTCAGAACATCACAACTGTCATTTTTACTGTTTTTTATCGGTCTTTTGATGTCCGCTCTTTTTCCTTTTCAATTTCAAAGAAAAAAAACCGTCGCTGCGGAAGATATCTTGCAGGAGTATTTTAGAAGTCAAATACAAAAAAGCAATATATACAACCGTCAAAATAGATAGACCGTATGCTAACTTTTCCATACTATAAATAATGTAAGAACTATTATTACAACTGTAAATCGACAAATCCTATGCCAAAAAAACAGTGGCATTTGCTAAATTTTTTCTAAAATTTCAGTTCAAAGCGTCGCTTCTTGAGTCTTTTTTTCGATGATTTGAATGGTACTCAATACACAATGACTTTCGGTAGAACTGTTCTTATGTTAAATTTATCCCAAGATGTAAGTCACAAAATTAATCACGACCAAACCCAAACATCATATTTATCGTATGTTTACAAAAAAGTATTCCTAATTTGATGTTCTCCACATATCATAGAACCGCTATTTTGATTTTTGCAAATTCCGCTACAGAAGATGCAAAACAGAAAGCTATACCAAATACCGATACTTTATTTCGCGAACTTACCAAGCATACCTTGCGCGAGGTCCAAAAAACCAATATCCCCTATTTTCATTATACCGAAAAAGAGCAAACGGGAAATTCTTTTGGCGAACGTTTTACAAACGCCATACAATCTGTTTTTGACCTGGGGTTTGAACGCATCATTACCATAGGGAACGATACGCCGCAGCTAAAAGCGACCCATTTGGTCGAGGCCGAAAAAGCACTACGGGAAAATAAAACTGTTTTAGGACCTTCTTTGGACGGCGGATTTTATTTGATGGGGCTACATAAATCCAATTTTGACATTGATATCTTCAAACGCTTGCCTTGGCAACGCTTTAGTTTATGGAACAGAATATCGGATGTATTAAAAAATACCGATTGTTCTATTCATAGTTTGCCCGTATTGAGCGATATTGATTCTTTAAGCGATATACAACGATTAAACGCTTTTAGAAAATCGATCTCAAAAACACTTCTTAAAATACTTTCACTTTTACTAAAGGGCCACAATAATATATCAAACTTTTTTTTACAATTTTATTTTACCCTTACCGTACATAGACTTTTCAACAAGGGCTCTCCTGCTGTATTGCATTTCTAAGGTTTATTTCAACGGGATGATCGACCATCCCATTTTCTAACAAATTCAATATCATACATGAAGTATTTGATGTTGGCCATGACCTTGTTCATGACCACAATGCTATTGGCACAGGAAACCGTATCGGGAACCGTAACCGATGCCAGCGGGGTGGCCATTCCCTTCGTTAACGTAATATTACAAGGCTCCGATACAGGGGCGACTACCGATGAACTAGGCAAATATGCCTTGAATGTTCCCGGATTAACGGGCACGCTAAGGTTTTCAATTTTAGGGTTTGAAACTTACACGATAGCCGTAGATAATAGAACAATCATAAACGTTCAACTTGCCGAGTCTTCGGAACAGTTGAACGAAGTTGTCCTGACCGCCCTTGGCCTAAAGCGTACCACAAAAGAATTGGGCTATGTGGTACAAAGCCTGGATGCTGAAGGAGTAAATGAAGTAAAAGCGGTAAATTTTTTGGATAACCTTGCGGGAAAACTCGCTGGTGTTACCATTAACCAAGGGGCGACAGGGGTCGGCTCCTCCTCTAAAATCACCATTCGTGGAGAGGCTTCGTTTTCAAACAACAACCCACTCTTTGTGGTCGATGGGGTGCCGATAAACAACAACTCGGTCTTCAATTTTACGAATGAGGCCGCTGCCGGTTTTCAGGAAATCGATTTTGGTAACGGTGCCATGGAGGTCAATCCAGACGATATTGCCGAGGTTTCCGTCTTAAAGGGGCCCAGTGCCGCTGCGCTATATGGTACACGGGCTTCGAACGGGGTTATCGTCATCGAGACCAAAAGAGGAAGAAACTCCCAAGGGCTGGGTATTAGTTATAACACCAGTTTCTTTGTGGATTCTGCCTTTCAATTGCCCGATTTTCAGAATGAATTCGGTCAAGGTCAATCTGGAGTATTCGAGTTCGTAGATGGTCTCGGCGGCGGTATCAGCGATAATATTACCTATAGTTGGGGGCCACGTTTGGATGCGGGAAATTTGATTCCACAATTTGACAGTCCCGTAACCTTGCCCGATGGCACTATCGTGCGTGGCGGTGATACGGCACTGTATAACGGGTTGCCCATAACACCGACCGAATTTCGTTCCAATCCCGATAATTTGAAAGACTTTTATCAAACGGGGACAACCTTTATCAATAACATTGCTATTTCCAACGGATTCGAAAAAGGGAATTACCGCCTATCGTTTACCGATCTGCGGAGCGAGTCCATTATACCTGGGGTAAATCTGGACAGACAAACCGTAAGCGCGCGTTTAGGTTTTTCGCCGACGGAAAAGTTACGCATCAATTCCTCGATAAACTATGTGAATTCGCAAAGCGACAACCGCCCTTCAAACGGCTATGGTTCGGAAAACGTAAACTATTCCTTAGTGGCATGGGGGCCTCGTTCACTCAATATCGATAGCCTTCGGGAGTATTGGCAGCCGGGATTGGAAGGTGTACAACAGTATTCGTACAACTATACCTTTTTTGATAATCCCTTCTTTATCCTAAACGAAAATAGAAATTCCTTTGAACGGGACAGGGTGTTCGGAAACATATCGGCCAGCTATGATATTACTTCCCATCTTACGGCGACCGTTCGTTCGGGGATGGATTACTCCAGCGAGCTGCGACAGCTACGCAGGGCTTTTAGTTCCAACAGGTTTCAAAATGGGGGCTATGCAGAACATGATGTGTTCTTTAGGGAAATAAATACTGATTTCCTTTTAAATTATACCAATCGGTTCAACAATTTTAAGATTGATATATCCTTGGGGGGCAACCGCCTGGACCAAAAAGCGTTTACTTCGCAATCACAGACTACTCGCTTGGCACAACCTGGTATTTTTCGCCTGTCCAATGCGGCATCGCCCATTGAGGTTTTCGAATTTGAATCCAACAGGCGTATCAACAGTTTTTATGGTTTGGCCAAGTTCGGTTATAAAGATTTTCTCTTTTTGGATATTACGGGGCGCAACGATTGGTCCAGTGCCTTGGCCACACCTTTCTCTGTGGACAACACCTCTTTTTTCTATCCCTCGATATCCAGTAGTTTCATCCTGTCGAAGGTTGTTGTTCTGCCCCAAGCGATTTCATTTGCCCAATTACGGGCAAGTTGGGCACAGGTGGGCAACGATACCAATCCCTATCAAACAACGGGAGCATTTGTAGCGCAAACGCCATTTAACGGCCAACCCACGTTTAGTAATCAGAATACAATTGCCAATCCCAACCTTAGACCGGAACGCACCTCCTCTTTTGAAGTTGGGGCAGACCTTCGTTTCTTTAAAGACCAGTTGCGTTTTGATATTTCGTATTACAATGCCTTGACCGAAGATCAGATTATTTCCCTCCCCATTGGCATCTCCTCAGGGTTTACGCAACAGGTGGTAAATGGCGGAAAAGTGCGCTCAAAAGGGGTTGAGATCATTGCCGGGATTTCTCCCGTCATTTCCAACGATTTTAAGTGGAACGCTACTTTCAATTTTAGTTCCAACCGTGCGACCGTAGAAGATTTACCTCAAGACGAAGGGCGGTTAACATTAGCTTTTTCAAGAATTTACGATAGTCAAAACCAAACGGTATTTTTACAGGTTGAAGAAGGTGGCCGCATAGGCGACCTATACGGTACCGGCTACTTGAAAAACAATAACGGAGATTTTGTCCTTACTAACGATGGGCGATACATTCCGGACAACACCTTGCAAAAACTGGGCAACTACAATCCCGACTTTATGTTGGGCTTCAACAACCAATTCGCCTATAAAAATTGGAATTTGGGCTTTTTGTTGGATTGGCGGCAGGGCGGCATCATCGTTTCCCGTACCAGAGCTCTGGGGAACGTCGGCGGACAATTGGCAGAAACCGCTTTCAGGCCCGAAGGGGGGATAGTTCCCAATGGGGTTGTAAATGTAGGAACTGAAGAAAATCCCATATTTGAACAAAATACGGTTGCTGTGACCGCCGAAAGTTACTATCGGCAGTTTTTTGACCGTAACCACGAGGAAAACAATACCTATGACGCCTCGTTTTTAAAACTACGGCAAATGAGTATCGGCTACACTTTTGACAATCTCAACATTTTTAATCAAAACGCCTCGTTAAGCCTTTCGCTAATCGGTAGAAATTTATTTGCTATTACTGAAAATCCCCATTTTGACCCGGAACAATTGGCCGTTCAAGGGCAAGGTTTTGTAAGTGGTGTAGAAGACATGTCCTATGCGACTTCACGTAGTTTTGGTTTTAAGGCCGGGTTTAATTTTTAAGAAGAAGAAATGAGACATCTATTTATAATTCCAATATTGTTGTTAATGATCGGGTGTACCCAAGATTTTGAGGAAATCAACACCAACCCCAATTCTCCCGTAGCTATACAACCTAGCCTGTTGCTACGCCAGGTCATATATGATTACGGGGAGCAAATGTCCTATGAAGGGTTTACCGCAGGAAATTTATTAGGGCAATATACCACGGCATTGGATTTTAACCTTTTTGACAGGCACGATTTAAAATCGCCACAGCTGGGCGGTAATCCTTGGCCTATTTTTTACAAGAACTTAAGGGATAACGAGATTATTTTGAACCTATCACAAGAAACTCCGGCCTTTGCAGTTTATGAAGGGCCCGCCCGTATTCTAAAGGCCTACATGGCAGCAGCCTTGACCGATCTGTTCGGCGATGTGCCCTATTCCGAAGCGTTTAAGGGCGACAGTGGTACGGTCACTCCGGTATACGATACCCAAGAGTCCATTTATATGGGAGAGGATGGTATTTTGGATAACTTGGAAAAGGGTATCGGTGCGATAGAAAATTACGAAGGCACTATTACCTTGGAAGGCGATATTCTTTTTAGTGGCGATTTGGACGGATGGCTCAAGTTCGCCAATTCGCTCCGTATAAAATACCTGATGCGTATTTCGGACAAAATGGATGTTGCCCCCCAATTACAAGCTATTGTGACCGAAGCCAATTTTATAGATGAGAATAGCGAGAACGCCGCTTTTGATTTCACGGATGGCGAACCGAACAATTTCCGCTTGGCGCGATTACGAGTAGGGGATTTCAATAATTTCGTGCTTTCCGAGACCATGGAAGATATTCTGACCGCTTTGGAGGATAACCGGATCGCAACCTTGTTCCGACCTTTCGGCAATAGTGATAACGGCGAATTCAACGGACTCTTAAATGGAATAGACGCAACTCAAAATGCAGCGGTTTTGGCCGACTATTCTTTAGCAGGAACCCAGTTTCGTGAAAATACCGGAGTGTTGGATGCCAATTTTATGACGAGTATGGAAACCCACTTTCTATTGGCCGAAGCCGCGTTAAAAGGTTGGATTACGGCAGATACGGAACAATTGTATTCTACAGGCGTAACCCATGCCTTTGACTATTGGCACACCGAACTCCCGTCTGATTATCTAACGGGAGCTGGGGCCTACGCCAACGGTAATGCCTTGGAAAACATAATTACCCAAAAGTGGATCGCGAACATGATCAACGGCTACGAAGGCTGGATAGAATACAGAAGAACAGGATTCCCGCAATTGCGAACATTATCCGCTAGCTTGAACAATGATTTGATTCCCGTACGAATGCCCTACCCGGCTGAGGAAGAGGCCTTGAACAGTGCAAATTATGCCGATGCCGCAGCAAAAACAGAAGGGAACAGTATCAATGTGCCTGTTTGGTGGGACTCAAAAGGCGAGAATTGATCATAAAATACCATGAGCGTTATTTCCTTGGATAGTTTCTAGAATAATAAAAATATGGACGTAAAATTTTGGCAATGGGGTCTAGTGATAGCATCAAGTTTGATGTTGTTCTTCCTTTCTCCTTTGGCAAAAAATACCCATCAGTTTTTTAAAGCGGTTCAAGAGAAGAAAACGCCCAATACTTTTACGTTAATGGGCAGTTTGGTGATTTCTTGGATATTTGCCAAGAGCATTACCAACGCTGCGAACCTAGGCTTGGATTACGGTATTGTAGGCGGTATAGCCTATGCGGGCTACTATGTTTCGTTCGCCGTAGCGGGAATAGTGATCTACCGAATGCGGCTGCATGGAAAATACGCGAGCATTCATCACTTTCTCACTTCCAAATTTGGAAAAAGTGCCGTTGCAGTATTTTCTATTTTAATTGCTATTCGCCTTTTTAACGAGGTGTGGAGCAACACTATGGTCATCGGCACCTATTTTGGCGATATGGGTACGGGTGCCTACTATTGGTCCATTTTGGTCTTTACCGGGCTAACGTTGGCGTATGTTCTAAAGGGAGGTATGAGCAGTTCCATTTTTACCGATGTTGTTCAAATGGTACTTTTTACCATTTTATTGGTCGTAATTCTATGGGCCATATTTACTTCGGAAAATGCAATTACGCCGATAGAAGTTGTATCGTCCGGGGTTTGGTCGTTTGATACGGGCCTCAATTTGCTGTTCGCTGCAATATTACAGTCCCTCAGCTATCCATTTCATGACCCCGTATTGACAGATAGGGGGTTTTTAAGTAGTCCCAAAACAACCCTAAAAAGCTTTCTTTGGGCCTGTGTGTTGGGTGGCATCTGTATTGCACTGTTCAGTATAATAGGTGTGTACGCCCAAGCTATGGGAATGCAGGGCCAGGCAGCTGTAGAAGTTGGGAAAGCCTTTGGCGTGGCGATTTTGTTGGTTATTAATTTTATCATGATAACCTCGGCGGCCTCTACGTTGGATTCTACGTTTTCATCGTTCTCCAAATTATTGGCCATTGACCTTAATTTAGGAAATTCATTAAAATTCGGGCGTTGGTCTATGGTCATGATCGCTATTTTAGGTACCGTTCCCGTTTTTTTGGATGCCGAGATATTATCGGCGACTACCATCAGCGGAACTATGGTCATCGGCTTGACCCCCATATTCATTTTTTGGAAAGGTAAAGCACCTAAGATTAGTTTTCATCTTAGTGTGTTTTGTGGCATATTATTCGGATTTTTGTTGATTTTCAACTGGTTCCCAAAAGAATTGATTTTTACAACTGGTAAATACGCCAATTTGCTTTGGATCAATCTTTGGGGAATTGTAAGCTGTATTTTACTCTATTTTATACCCAAATGGATAAAAGGATAACACATATCGGCACAAAAAGCGGCAAGCTATTGCTCTTTGGCGGGGTATACAGCAATTTGCAAGCTTTGGAAAAATTGATTTCCATTGCCAAAATCAATGATATTGTGCCCGAAAACTGTATCTGTACCGGAGATTTGACCGGCTATTGTGCCCAACCTGAAGAAACCGTACAATTATTCCGAAAATGGGGTGCATTGAGTATTGCCGGAAACGTAGAACAACAACTTGCCAACGATAGTGAGGATTGTGGTTGCGATTTTAGGGCCGGTAGTCGTTGCGATGGTTTTTCCAAGCTTTGGTTCCCTTATACCAAAGGGCGTTTGTCTCAAGAATCATTGGATTGGATGACTACGATTCCCGAATACATCAGTTTTGATTACGGCGGAAAAAAAGTGACCGTAGTACATGGTAATTATGGCAATACTTCCGAGTTTGTATTCAAATCCAACGCAAACCGTAGTAAAAACAGGTGTTTTGAGGAGACGCAAAGCGATATTGTCATTGCGGGGCATTGCGGGCTTCCCTTTCATCAATCCATAAAAGAAAAGCTATGGCTCAATCCCGGTGTTATTGGTATGCCTGCAAACGATGGAACGACCAGGGTTTGGTATATGCTACTGGAAATCGAAAAAGGAGAAATAAAATATACTCATCGGTCTTTTGAATATAATCATAAGACCACTCAACAATTTATGCTTGAGAACCATTTGCCCGAAGAATACGCCGATACGCTTTCTTCCGGTATTTGGGACAATATAGAAATTTTGCCCGAGCTTGAAAAAATGGGCCAGGGCATTCCGATAAATTTGGACACCACTACAAAACAGAATATAGAACCTAAAACACATAAAAAGATGGCAGATACGTATTACAATCCGAAAGATTTGCGAAAATTTGGAAAAATTACCGAGTGGAGTGAAGAACTGGGTACTAAGTTTTTTGATTATTACGGTAAGGTTTTCGAAGAAGGCGCACTAAGTGCAAGGGAGAAGTCCTTAATTGCATTGGCGGTTTCCCATGTGGTAAAATGCCCCTATTGCATAGACGCCTACACGAAAGACGGTTTGCAAAAAGGTGTTACCAAAGAAGAAATGATGGAAGCGGTACATGTTGGAGCAGCGATTGAAAGCGGCGCAACTTTAGTGCACGGTGTGCAGATGATGAACAAATACGATAAATTGTCGATGTAATCGACAGAACGCTGCGCTCTTACATGTAAGACCGCTTCGCTTTTGGAAAATAGATAATTAATAGAGTTCAACTGGTGGTTTCTTAATACGCACCACTGCGAACTCAATACTAAAAATATGGCTACGAAATCATTAAAGGCAAAGGGTAATGAGCTGGCCCAAAGTAACCGACAGCTCGATATTTTAAACGGAGGCGTCTTTGCCGACGGGGAGCTCCCTTATTTTAAGGACAAGATCAATGAAATAGGGCATTTTCCGTTGCGCCCCAAGAAATTGGAAATCCTTCAAATCAACGTGGGGTATATGTGTAACCAAGTTTGTGAACATTGCCATGTGGATGCGGGTCCGGACCGAAAGGAAATCATGACCCGTGAAACCATGCAACAATGCTTGGCAGTCATTAAGAACACCGGAGCGCATACGCTTGATCTCACGGGCGGTGCACCAGAGATGAACCCTGATTTTGAATGGTTCGTAGAAGAAGCGGCCAAGGCGGGCATCAAGGATTTTATCGTGCGTTCGAACTTGACCATCATACGGGCCAATAAAAAATATTATCACTTGCCGGATTTCTTTAAAAAACACAACGTGCACGTCATCTCATCCATGCCGCACTACACCCGTGGAAAAACGGATAAGCAGCGCGGTGACGGTGTTTTTGACAAGTCCATCAAAGCCTTGCAAGAGTTGAATGCACGTGGTTATGGCATGCCTGGCAGCGATTTACGATTGGATTTGGTGTACAACCCCTCAGGGGCGTACTTACCAGGTGACCAAATGGCTATGGAAAAGGACTTTAAAAAGGCTCTGGACGAAGATTTTGGGATTCAGTTTCACAATCTTTTCGCCATAACCAATTTACCTATTGCCCGTTTTCTGGATTACCTGATTGCATCCGAAAATTATGAGGACTATATGTATGCGTTGGTCGAGGCATACAATCCGTCGGCAGTGGCCAATGTCATGTGTACCAACACCATTTCCATTAGTTGGGACGGCTGGCTGTACGATTGTGACTTTAACCAAATGCTGGATCTTAAAGTGGCCAGTAAGGTAAAACACATAAAAGATTATAATGAAGATTTATTAAACGATAGAAATATTATCATCTCCCAGCATTGCTATGGGTGTACCGCTGGGGCGGGGAGTAGTTGCCAAGGGACAGTTGCGTAGACTCCTTTTGATGACTTATGGAAAAGTAATCTTGGTATCTATACGTACTATTAACAAATGTATACTGTTATCATAACGCTCGATTTAAAAATCCTATTATAGGTTTTACTTCTCCAAAATATTCAATGATTTTTGAAACTGCATTTTCAGAAGTGATTTCCTTATCCGTCAATTTCCGCATTGTGTAGAACCCTTTCATTCGTAAGTATGCTATTGCAGGACTTTCTTTGTCAAATCCTTTCGGTACAGTTTTTAATTCGGATGGCGATTCAATTCCGTTTGGGTATGTTTCTTTAAAAGATTTTGAGTTCAGTAGCGATTCCCATTCATTGAGGTCGTGTTCTATTTCTTTTCTAAACTTGTTCAAAGTTGGTGTTTGTGGCATATAAACTCCGCCACCCACAAAACAATTGTTCGGTTCTAAATGTAGATAATAACTTGCGTGTTCAGATTTCCGTCCGTTGGGATTGAAATTAGCAAAGTAGTTCGTCTTATAAGGCGATTTGTCATCTGAAAATCGAATATCTCGATTGATTCGTTTAATACATTTTTTGGCTTGTAAATCTTGCTTTTCAATATCGCCATCTATGGAAGCAAGTCCGCTTATAATGTCAGATACAAAATTTTCAAAATCTGCTCGTGATTTCTTATAATCAGTTTGGTTGTCTTTAAACCATTCGGTTGTATTGTTTTTTTTGAGCTCTGTCAAAAAAGCAAGTGTTTTATCTTGTAGCATAATTTTAGTTTTGAATGGTTTCTATTTCATCTATTGCCAATCTTGTGCATTGCATTATAATATCTTGCATATCTGCTCCTTCACTATTTAAAGGGTCAATCGCCGCTACCAGATCAGCTCGTAATTGGTATAGTTTTTCTTTTGGTTCTTTTTCTGAAGACTTAACCATTTTAATCTTCATCAATTCCTCTTGTTTGGTCTGTTTTGGATTATAAATGCCTGCCAGTTCTGTACATTGATGACAAGCACCATTTTTGTTGATTAAGGCACAGCGATTGTCAAAAATTTCAATCATTGTCTTACGCGCATTGAATAGCAAATGCTTAACTACGCCTTCTGTTTTGCCCAAAATATCTGCTATTTCTGTTCTTGAAAAGTAATATATATCTTTTAGGATAATGGCAATCTGCTCTTCTAATGTCAAGGTTTTGGAAATACAGGTAAAGCAAAAATCTATATGCTCTTTTACTTCGTACCGACCTCGATTAGAAGTTTGATTGGTCATTACAAAAAGCTGTTGAATGTATTCGGTTGACATAGCCAACGATTTTGCTTGGTCTTGAGCATTGGGCAACCATCTTTTTTTCTTTTTCAAAAAATCGTAAGCAAGATTTGTGGCGATTTGAAACACCCACGTTTTAAATGCTGAATTGCCTTTAAAAGTCGATATTTTATCAAATGCCTTTACAAACGTATCGTGCGTTAAATCATCAGTATCGTTTCGGTCGGTCAATAATCGATACAAATATGATTTTAATTGTGGTTGAAATTCCGCAAATAGACATTGGAAGGCTTTAATGTCGCCTTCCAAAGCTTTTTTTAAGTTATTATTTTCTGTTTCCATAATCTTTCTATTAAACAAAGCGTTCGTCTGTTGCGACATATTTTGCATACATCAAGGCAGCACCAGCCATTGCCGTATCTCGGAATATTCCGATAAACTGAACAAAGTCGCCTTCCATTGCTTTTGGTATATGGATTATGAATACGAAAAGTATAAGTTCCAATGCTAAGAGCACAGATGCTAATTTATCGAATTTCTTGAAAGCCGCAGCTACTGCGAACGCAATGAGACAGACACCTGAAAAGTAAATCCAAAAAACCTTAAATGGTAAATAATCTGGAATATAATCTATCGTGAATTCTGTAGGGCCAAAATGTAAGAACCCAAAAACTGCGAATGGTAAGATGAACAACCATTTTCCTAAATTTAATATTGATTTCATATGTTACTATTTATTATTTTTAAATTACACTTGCTGTTCCAAAATCCACATCCACGATATGACTGTTCAATGCAGCTCCAGCGTCCGAAACTAAGAATGCGGCTACTTTTCCTGTATCTTTTGTGGTCAATGACCTCTTTAAAAGTCCACCATTTGACATTTGCTCTGCCATAATTTCTGCTGGAATACCAATCGTTTTTGCGTTTTCAATTGTTGTTTCTATGATTGTTCTCGTTTCTGGCATTGCTGTGGGATTGATGCAAATAACCTTGATACCAGACATACCGAATTCTGTAGCGAAGGTTCTTGTGAGTCCTTCAATTCCTGTGCAAGCTGCCGTAATGCCTGACATAAATGGTGATTTAAGTCTTGAAAGCCTTGCGGTCAATAATAGAATTGTGCCTTTGGATTCTGTTTGTTGCATATATTTTGCAGCGATTCGTGATGTAAGAAATTGCGAACCTAAATGAACTTGAATAGGTTTCATAAAAGTCTCGAAAGGTATTTGTGTGGATGGTTGTCCATAACCGCCATCTTTAGCTCGAATGCCGATACCGTTGAAAACAATGTCAAGTTTTCCTTCCTCCTCAACAATTTGTTTTAGGAAGTTGTCTATCTCGTTTTCGTTTGTTGCATCAACCTTGAAGGGTTTTGCAAAATCGCCATTGGCAATTATTTCTGCTGAAAGCGATTCCACTTCGTTTAAATTCCGTCCCGAAACATAAACGATTGCACCTTCTTTTGCCATTTCGATAGCCACTTCCCGAGCTATCGCTCCATTGGCTGCAAATACTGCTGCTACTTTGTTTTGTAATTTCATAATCCTTGTTTTTTAATGGTTTATACGCTTTAGACTTTTGAGCGAAACAAAACGGTCGGGATTTTTCGAATTATTTCTTAATCCATATGAAATCCTATGTAAAATAATGATGTTAGGGTGGACTTTATGTACGAATTCAATTCAGCAATACCTATGCTAATCATAGCAAAAAATGTAGTGTTACGTCCTGAATCAAACATGAGGGATAACGAAATAAAAACTTAGAATTGGTGTTTTTGTCTTAAAAACCGGCCACTTAAACCAACCAGCTGGTCTATTCAATAAGGTATAAAACAAGCAGTTCATCTATATTTTGAACGTTGAACGATTTTTTATACCGTTACAACCAAAGAATCCGTAGCAGCTTACGTTTCAGAAGTTATCTGTAACAGACTTTACAGTCTTTTTTGTCATAAAACCCAAATCTTATGGAAAAAAGCTTGAAACGCATGGCTACCTTGCAACGTATGTTGAATACCGGACTGGAACTATTTTACAAAAATGGTTTCTACAACACCAGTGTTGACGATATCCTGAAAAAGCTTTCCCTTTCCAAAGGGGCCTTTTACTACCATTTTGAGTCCAAAGAGGATTTTTTCAGACAGATTACCCAAAACCTGATCGTCAAAAAGGTATACAGTATGCTCATAGAGCCTATTGAAAGTCACGAAAACACATTGATATTGTTGGAGGACTGTTTTGATAATGCCCTGGAAACCGCCGTGCATAACGAAATGGATTTTGGTTTTGTACTCAGTAATTTTATTAATGAGTTTAATGGCAAAAATCCGGAAATCATGAAATACCTCAACGATATTCTAAAAGTTTGGGAAGTGAACTTGATATCGGCCATACAACGCGGTAAGTTCAATGGTCATATTGATAGGCATGTAGATGCCGAAGGTGTAGCCTTGTTCTTAATGAGTTCCTTTATGGGCATTCGCACGCTTATGGTCGAAACGGCTCCCAGCGCCAGAAAATATCGATTTATGGCACAGATACGACAGTACTTTAAGGCTATCGAGGCCAAACCCATAAATATCTAAAGCTATGTATGCTCCAAAAGGAATGCTATTTTAGAAACAATACTATCGGGTGATATGGTTTCGATAGCTTTTTCATATCCATTAGGCATTGTATTCCCATAAATGGATGTGGGAATGAGCGGATATTTTTCCCTGTTGGACAACAACATGTTTGTATTGGACTGCCCAAATGGTGCAAAACCTGCATACGGGTGCGTAACGCCCCAAAGGGTAATGACGGGCACGCCGTACATAGCGGCCAAGTGGGCATTGCCGCTATCCATAGCGAGCATACCATTTAAGTTTGAAATAAGTGACAGTTCATCGGCAAATGACAGCTTCCCTACAATATTGATACAATTGGAAAACGTATCTTCCCAAGCTTCCAGTTGTTTTTGCTCCTCTTTTCCCCCACCAAAGAGTATGATCTGATATTTTTCGGAATTATTTAATCGATCAAGTACCTTTTCCATTAAGTGCAGAGGATACATTTTGCCCTTAAATGCTGCGAACGGTGCTATTCCTATTCTTTTAAGACCTGCATCATCGCCCACGATTCCACTAACGCTTTTCGGCAGATGTTCCCTTGATAATGTACAGGGTTGTTTAAAATCGATTGGAAAACCGAGTTCCCCAAAAACGTCGGCATATCTTTGGTGAGTGGTTTTCAATGGCTCAAATACCTTGTTCTTTAGCGAGGTCAACGCTTTTTTTTCTGCTCTGCCCTTATCTATCTGTAAAAATGGTGTTTTCGAAAATTGAAAGAAAAATTTTAAGATATTGCTGCGCAGCACATTATGCAAATCGGCCACAGCTTGAATGTTAAGCGGCTTAAGTTCTTTGTATAGTCGGTACAGCCCCAAAAGCCCTTTATGGCTTTTTTTTACATCAACGGAGTGTACCGTTACGTTGTGTATCTGAGAGAAAATAGGCATAAAAAATGCCTTTGTAAGCACTGTGACCTTAAGCCCGGGGTATTTTGCAACAAGCGCCATGAGAACCGGCACGGTCATGGCCACGTCTCCCATGGCGGATAATCTTATGACCAATATATGTGGCCTCCCAGTCCCTGAAGAGGGAACTGTGCTGCTGGCTATATCGTCTTCTTCTAACAATTCAACTATTTGATCAAAAACCATTTAAAAACATCGCGCACGGTTTTACCCTTACTTCGGAGACTGGGTTTTTCGAAGTACGGGATTTAATTCATCATCATTGTACATCTTCATTTGTTTGTACACTTTCATATATTTTTTACCTGACTCGATATCGTTCAACAATTGGTCGATTGCCGTAGAAAGGTCTTTTTTCTGTTCCAATAAGATCGCTAGTTTTGTTTTACATTTTTCCAAATGCTCGACCGAGGCATCGTTTCTGGTTACCTCCTCGTTCATGTGATAAATTTTTAAGGCCAAGATCGATAACCGGTCTATGGCCCAGGCCGGACTTTCGGTGTTTATCATGGCGTCCTTCAATATTTCGACCGATTGGTATTTTTTAAGAAAATAACTGTCTATATATTCCACCAAATCCGTTCTATCTTGATTGCTGGCATCAATCTTTCGCTTCAGGTCCAATGCCGCCACCGGCTCGATATTGGGATCTCGTATGATATCCTCATAATGCCATTGTACGGTATCTATCCAATTTTTTCGATACAACAAATGAGCAATATCGTCTTTTGGATATGGATTTTCAAATGATTGATACACATCGTCCTTAATATGATATCTCTCTATACTTTCATTGAAGATTTTGAAGGCAAACTCGCTGAACATACTAACTGTTTTATACAAAGATACCTATTTATCGCATCGCCAATCCCGAGAAGAATATGATAAACGGAATTACGATGGACAAAATGAGTACGACTTCCTTGATGTTGGGTTTTTTTATGGCTTCGATATAGTTTGTAAAAAACACGACCGCCGGAAAAAAGGTGATGATGATAGGGTAGGTTCCCGAAGAGGTCTTTAATACTTTTAACAAAATCCCCAAGATAAAAAACAGTACGATCAAACGCATGGTCGCAATCCTACCTATGCCCGCTTTACCCATTCTTATAAAAGTAAAAAGGCTGGCCACAAATACGATAACGGCATATATAATAAGCTTGGCACTATTTTGCAGATTTAAAAAGTAGCCTTTATCAAATTCAAAGGAAAACGTGTAATGTGCCATCAAAAAACCTTCTTGGCCCGCAAGGATAAGCAAGGCCCATACTATCATTAAAACCGTGAACACGCCAATAAAGGGTACCATCCAGTTTCTGATATTCTTTGGTTCGTAAAAATAAATGGCGATAAATACCAATAGTATGAATATCAGTGCCATATCATAAAAAAGACTGGCCACACATATCCAAAGCGTAGCATCAAAAATTTTAAGCTTTATATTTTTTAGGGATTTGATACTGATCAGCCTTCTTAAGCCCAACAACAGGAAGAAATTACAAAGTATGGCGTTGTTGTCTACCAGTACTTCAGGAAAAACAACGATAAGCATGGTATACAGAACTATGGCAAACGAATTTTGACCTGTGATCTTGTTGCGCTTAACGATAAAATTGACCACAAAAAAACTGAATGTTAAAATACCAAGAACAAGTGTTTGTGGAAAAAGTTCATTGGGGGTATAGGTCTTGCCAAATACAAAAAAGTTTACCATCCAATAGAACAGGAACAGGAACGAAAGAACAATGATGTGGTTTATGGGCTTCGTTTTTCCAAAAATGCTCGAAATCATCCTAGAAACTTTCTATTTTTTTATACTTTTGCATGGTAAATATAACGTAACATGAAGGCATTTTTTGAAGCGATAGAGGATTTATTTGTAAACGGACTTTTTTTACCATTGGATTTTTTACGCTCTATGGAGAGTTGGTGGGCCGCCAATGGCTTTAATTGGTTGTTCGTTGTCATTGGCTTCATCGCTTTTGGCTACTGGATGTTACAATTGAAGAAATATAACGATAACGACGAAGAGGACAAGAGCATTACCGCCCATCAATACCTATAACGTTGCCTTTGTTCCGCTGCGAAGGTTAGGTTTGCGAGCTTATAGGTCAAACCCGATATCGGTTCGATAATACATCTTGTCAAAATGTAGTTTTTCTATATTTTCATAGGATTTTTTTAATGCCTCTTGAAAACTTTCCCCATAAGAAGTTACCGCTAATACGCGGCCCCCATTGGTGACTATGGCATCCTCTTTTCTAGTTGTTCCCGCGTGAAAAACCAATGAGCCGGAAACCTTCTCAAAGCCTGAAATTTTCTCTCCTTTTTTATATGCCTCGGGATAACCGCCCGAAACGGCCATGACGGCGGTGGCCGAACGTTCATCTATTTGTAAATCAATGGTATCCAAAGTTTGATTCGCTACGGCTTGAAGCACCTCTACCAAATCGTTTTGTATTCTTGGGATAACCACTTCGGTCTCCGGGTCGCCCAAACGCACGTTATATTCGATAACCTTAGCATCGTCCCCTACTTTTATAAGGCCGATGAAAATAAAACCCTTGTACGGCAAATTATCAATTTTAAGGCCTTCTACGGTAGGCTTAACGATTTGCTCGTGTATTTTATCCATAAACGCCTTATCGGCAAAAGGAACAGGGGATATTGCCCCCATACCGCCCGTGTTGAGGCCCGTATCGCCTTCGCCGATACGTTTATAATCTTTCGCCGTTGGGAGTAGCTTATAACCTTTTCCGTCGGTAAGCACAAAAGCACTGAGTTCTATTCCGTCCAAAAACTCCTCGATGACAACCGTTGTGCTTGCGTTACCAAATTTAGCATCTACCAACATGGTCTTCAGCTCATTTTTGGCCTCTTGTAGATTGTCAAGAATCAAGACTCCTTTGCCGGCAGCCAAACCATCCGCCTTTAGTACATACGGCGCTCTAAGTGTTTCCAAAAAAGCATATCCTTGCTCCAAAGTATCTGCTTTAAAACTTTGGTAAGCCGCCGTGGGAATATTATGGCGCATCATAAACTCCTTGGCAAACCCCTTGCTCCCTTCCAAGGTAGCCGCTGCTTTTTGGGGACCTATGACGGGAATGTTCTTGAGCTCCTCATCGTTTAGAAAAAAATCATGCACGCCGTTCACTAAAGGGTCTTCCGGACCAACGATGACCATATGGATATTTTCTTGGAGCACGGTATTTTTTATGGCTTCAAAATCGTTGACGCTGATCGATATGTTTTTTGCGATGGATGCGGTACCCGCATTCCCTGGGGCGACGAAAAGCTGATCGAGTTTTGGGCTTTGGTAAAGTTTCCAGGCCAAGGTATGTTCACGGCCACCGGAACCTAAAATAAGGATATTCATGGTAAAAAGTTTGGGCAAAAATACAGTTTGATGCTTGAATAGCTATAGCTTTCCCGAAAAATCCCTGTGTTCTTTTTTTTGAAGTTCTTCCGGGGACAGGGATTTGAAATACCCATATACTTTTTTGAGCCCCTCGGCACGCTTTACCTTGGGTTCCCAACCCAAAACTTTCTTTGCACGGGTAATATCCGGTTGGCGTTGTAATGGGTCATCTTTTGGTAAGGGCCTGTAAATTATCTTTTGATCCGTTCCCGTCAATTTGATAATTTCCTCAGCAAATTCCTTAATGGTTGTCTCATCGGGATTCCCTATGTTCACAGGCTCTACATAGTCGCTCATCAACAGACGATATATACCTTCTACCTGATCATCTATGTATGTAAACGACCTGGTTTGCGAACCGTCCCCAAAAACGGTCAAGTCCTCCCCTCGTAAAGCTTGTCCCATAAAAGCAGGTACTACCCGCCCGTCATTAAGTCGCATGCGAGAGCCATAGGTGTTGAATATTCTAACAATACGGGTATCCAACCCATGATGTCTATGGTATGCCATGGTAATGGCTTCCATAAAGCGTTTGGCCTCATCATATACCCCTCTCGGCCCGACCGGGCTTACATTACCATAGTATTCTTCGTTTTGCGGGTGTACCAAAGGGTCCCCGTACACCTCTGATGTGGAGGCTACAAGAATTGTTGCTTTTTTGTCCATCGCCAATCCTAACAAATTCAACGTACCCAAGGAACCTACTTTTAGGGTTTCGATCGGTATTTTCAAGTAGTCGATAGGACTTGCAGGAGAGGCGAAGTGCAAAATATAGTCCAATGTGCCGGGCAAATGTACAAATGTGGAAACATCATGGTGATGAAACTCAAAACTGGCCAGAGGAAATAGATGCTCAATGTTCCTGAGGTCTCCCGTAATAAGGTTGTCCATACCGATGACATAGTACCCCTCGGCAATAAATCGATCACATAAATGTGACCCTAAAAATCCTGCTGCACCTGTTATAAGTATTTTTTTCATCTTAATATTTTATACTCCTCTCGAAAACAGAACTGTTGTTACGGTTTTAAAGATAATTCGCAAATCTAGGGTTATGGAGCGGTTTTTAATGTAATATAGGTCATATTCCAATTTTTTGACTGAATCATCAAGGTTCTCTCCATATTTATATTTTACTTGTGCCCACCCTGTAATACCGGGTCGTATTAGATGGCGTGCATTATAGAAGGGGACTCGACTGTTCAGTTGGTTTACGAACACCTTTCGCTCGGGTCTTGGTCCAATAAATTGCATATCACCTTTTATTACCGAAATAATTTGCGGTAACTCATCTATTCTAAATGCACGCAGAATTCTACCAAATGGCGTAATTCTCGCATCGTTTTTGGCCGCCATTTTGGCACCGGTCTTTTCTGCGTCTACCACCATAGACCTAAATTTATAAATCTTAAATTCCTTCCCATGCAACCCGACTCTTTTTTGAGTGTAAAATAATGGTCCTCGATTAAATAATAAGTTGAAAGACCAAACAAAGGGAAGGCAAAGTAAAAAAACGACTCCCAAAACTAAAGCCAATGTCAAATTAATTCCGAAACCGAAAATAGTTTGCAAGTATCTTATTTTTCTATTTCTAAGCTGTAGTATTTCATAAAAACTATCGTTATGGGATTGTATGGGCAGGGCTTCATAAGTGTTTTCGTAAAACGAAGTGAAAGATATTACTTCTCTTCCTTTAAGTATACTCATTAACATGACCTTTTCAATATCCGATGGTAGTTCGTTGTAGTTCTCAACATTTATTATCCATGCATCTATCTTTTCTGTTGCTTTCAAAAAATTTTGTTTTGCACCAATGAGCTGGTTAATATTGTATGTAAGCTTTACCTTGTAGAAGGTTTCTTCTTCGTCACCGTCTATCAGATTTATTACCCTCCTGACTTCTGACTGGTCTTCGTTATCATAAATGAACAAAACATTTTTTGTGGTTGGTATAATCCTAAATACATTCACGAAAAAAAGTCGCCATAATGCTATCTCAAGCGGTGTTAATATTAAAAAAAGTAGAAGGTGTTTAATATAAAAACTGGCATCAAAAACAATTAAACTGAAAATGAATACCGTTAAAACGAATAAAGCGGTAATATAAATGGCTTGCGAAACTACATATTTTCGTTTTAATGTTCGCTGTAGATTGTAAAGGTCCAATATATATGAAAGCGCCAAAAAAGATATTATACCAAAGCTGATTACTACTACTTTTAGTTTAAGTGAAATAAACTGAGGGTCTATAGCCTCAATTACGAAATAGTTTAGACTTGTAATCACTATGAACAAATCTCCTAACAGGAGGATGAACTTACGTTCCAACAGATTCAAGATAGAAGGTCTGGCCATATTATTTATAAAATATTTGGGCCTACTGTACAATAGAAATGTAAAAGGCCAAAATCTTTACAAAAGAAACGATTTGTACTTTCTAAAAATAATCAATACTGTTTTTAATTGAAAATACTGTTGTTTTCTAAGGTAATTCAATAGTGTTTTTACCGTGATACCATTGGTTAAAAAGTATTGGTTTTTGATATCACTCAGATTATAGTCCTATAAACTGTTTGAGCAAAAACTTCATTAAAACTATAAAGAACTATACTAACCAATAGCTTAAAGCTACCATTAGCAGTGGTTTTATTTTGCCTTACATCAAGGGATGTCATAACTTTATGGAATAAGAGCTTGTCACTCAAACCACACGAGTTATATCAATTATTGTTTCGTGTTGAGCTGTTTTATTCTGTAATAGAACAAAGAATTAAAAAAGGTGAAAAAAACTATTCCCCAATGCCGTTGAATGAAGTTTTCGGACAAAAAACCCATTGTTATGATTATAAGAAAAGACAAATACAAAAAGTCTATGTTCAACCATGCATATCTAAAATAATAGAACAAGAAAGCAATAAGCAACAACACGCCCGGAAGGCCATATCGCAATTGATAATCCAAAAATTGATTATGTGAATTAAAAAATTGCATCCTCCATAACTCATTGTTTTTTTTGTAAGTGTCTATGAGTTTATCTTGTACATCCCCTGTCCCGTAACCAATAAATGGTGATTCTTTTGCCAATTCTAAGGAATTTTTCCAAATAACTACTCTATTGGTTTTCTTGAACCAAAAGGAGTCATATTCTACCTGCAAGTTCTTGTATTCATAATAATTTTCAAGCTTTTTCCCTGTCAGGTAATTATAATAATCATAAGCCTCTTGAACAGCTCTATTTGGAACGTCCATTAAAAAACGGTTTACAAGCATCAAAACAGACCCCAACAAAAAAATATATAGTATGAGTATCTTGAATTTAAAATTTTTGACCAAATAGAAAATCGGAACAAAAAACAACACTGCCACCAGTGAAATAATCGGCATTTTAGCTGTTAGTGACACTAAGAAAACCAGTACAATAAAAATGAGTAACAGTATAAAAGACTTAATAAAAAAAGATTGCTCTTTCATAAAAAAATAACTCAACGAAAAAATATTGAGTAAAAAAAATGTGGCATAGTACGTTGGGTGCATAACTTCCTTAGAAAAAAACTGATTAAACTTGAAAAGGAAGTTTTCTTCGGAAATTCCAGTTAGCAGTTCGGAAAGGTCGTAATTGAAAAAATATAGTATTGCATTCAAAAAAAAGACAACACATCCAAAAACAAAGGCAAGTTGAAGGTAATCGTATTGTCTGGCCTTAAAAGATACCGTACCAAAAATAACGGGCAAAATCAAAAAACTAGAAACTCTTGTCAAATAATTGAACCCGTACTCAACATTTGAGGTATATACTAAACCTAAAACGGCAATTAGGAAAGGAAAGGAATGAATGGCCAATATCTTAAAATCCTTAAATAGTACTTTGCCTTTGACGACACCATACAACCAAGCCAAAAAAGTAAATACAATACAGTAAGAATTAAGGTTTAGGTCGTAGGGCAAAATAAATATACCGCAACCTAAAGAAAATAGAATAACATTATTGAAATCAAAAAAGGTTTTATAAGGCATTAGGATCGAATAATGTAGTTGTAAAAAACACCAAGGATTTTTTTTGGTAAAAACCTCAACGGTAATCGCAGAAAAATAGCTTTTAAGAACGCAAGGTTCCCAATGAAGCCTATATCCTTTAGTTTTCTGTAAAAATTAATTTCGTGTTTGGCATACGAAAGGCCCAGTCTTCTACCTATCATATCTTGCCCAATTCTTACGTTTACCAATGATTCTTGTATATTATAAAAAATACAGTCGTTCATAAACATTCTCGCCCACAGATAGTAATCCTCAAAATAAAACATAGTCTTGTAATTTCCCGAAATTAGTATTTT
This sequence comes from Costertonia aggregata, assembly GCF_013402795.1. Taxonomy (GTDB): domain Bacteria; phylum Bacteroidota; class Bacteroidia; order Flavobacteriales; family Flavobacteriaceae; genus Costertonia; species Costertonia aggregata. Next base: position 1,674,191 of record NZ_CP058595.1, read on the forward strand.
GTTTTTTTTTGCCATTATAGAAACATGGTTCATGGTATTTCTGACTTTGAGCTTACTTTTTATCTCTAAATTTTTTTCCGGAACTTTTCTAGTGGCTATTATGTTTGAAGTTGTTTCCTTAAATTCATCTATAAATGTCCCTAAGACATCGATTTCTTTGTGTTTTTTTAAGAAAGCTATTTGTCTCTCAAACCTTTCTGGTTTGGATATATCGTCAGAATCCATTCTAGCTACCAATTCATAAGAGCAATATTCAATACCTTTAGAAAGAGCCTTTCCAAGGCCAACATTGGTAGCAAGCTTAACCCTTTCCACTGGTGCTGTTTTAGAAAACTCCTTGATTATAGCAAAGAGTTTGTCTGGTAAGGGACCATCCTCAACAATAACAATTTGTGTAGGCTTCAAAGATTGTTGTATCCATATACTATCCAGTGCCTCTTTAAGATAAGTTGGATTATCCTTTTCATAAACTGACATTAATACAGAAAAATTCATTCATCTAACGTGTTAGGGGGTGTTGTCAGTTTTGGGCCTATACAAAGTATTAATAATGATAAACATAATAACAAAATAAACTCCAATATTTGAAATGTTGACGATTATATCCGAAAACCCCAATAACAAGATATAATTGACCACACCTGGTATTAACAAGTATATTTTATTATTGAATTTTCTATATTGTCTTATGCTAAAACGAACAACATAATATAATACCGAAAAAAAACTCAAAATGCCTATAACACCAATATCTACCAACATTTGTAATGTATTGTTATGAAGGCTTATTTGTGTCGGGTTTGGCCAATTCGAAAATAAATATTCATATTCGTAAGAAATGCCGGAAATAAATTGACCTACATTACCGTATCCAAACAGAAGCTCAGTAACAGAGGGGTCATAGTGTTCAAAGAAGATTTCCCATATAACATCTCGCCATGATAAAAGTGTGGTATTTTCTCGTGAAAACTGTTCTAAATCAAATACATATGTATCCAAAAAAAACATTACTGACAAAAACAAGCTCACAGAAAAGATAAAGAACAAAAAAATCAGCAATTGATTACGAACCCATAACCTCCTGATACCAAATATGAAAAAAAGAATAATCAGCAACCCAAATATGGGCCCTCTAGAATCTGTAAGAACTAAAGCTGTAAAGCTAATGGCAGCGAAAAAAAAGTCTATTGGCCTGCGTCGCTCTAACCAAAAGAATAATGAAACCAAACAAGAAATACCACAAATCATGGCAAAGTAGGCCATGCTCGGGGAAAAGATAAAGAACACCCTGTCTACACTTATATTAAAAAGCCCTAATATTGAATTTTGTCCAGCATATCTTGCTTTTTCAAATCCAAACACGTAAAGCAAAAAATTCAGTAAAATATAAGTATTCAAGATATAGGACAGCAATTTAAATTGCTTTCCTATGCTAAGTCTTAATTTACTAGCAACGATGACTTGCGCCAAAACTACATTCAAGAAAAACAGAAACACATTTACAAGAGCCTTAAACGTGAGGTCGGTATGATAATATTGTCGAATCAACGATATGGCAAACAACAGAATATATGTCCAAAATACAAGGTGAACAGGACTTTTTTTGAACCAAATTTTTTCAGTTACAATAATTTTAAAAAATAGAGCGCACATTAACCCAAGAGAAAAAAGAGTCGAATAAGTTGTGCCGGCCAGTGATTTGGAAAGCAAAAGGAATAGAAAACTTATAACAAGTAGTACGTAGTAATATTTCTCCTTGGTAATAGTCAAATTCATGTTTGATTAAAAGCTAATAAAACCTTGCGCCCTTGACACAAGATAGGCCCAATATATCGATATCCTATTTTTATTTAGGCTGAATATGCCAAAAATGATACCGCCGATTGGCACAACCACCATTTGATATAGGGATGCGGACAAAACGAAAAAAAAATGCTTTTTAAAGTATGCCCCATGCCCGACCCCGTGTCTGCGTATCTTATTTACCAATGTTGATGTCCCCTTATCCGTATGGTTAGGATGTAAAACAAAGAATTCATCGGTAAAATAACAGTTTTTTAAATTTTTAAAATAAGTGGTCACAAAATCAAACTCTTCACAACTAGGATATTCCGCACCTAGGCCCAAACGTTCATCAAAGAAGAATGAATTATATTTTTTTGCAAAAATAGATATTGATGTCACTGTTTTGAAAATATCATTCTTTTTCATCTTAAATTGTCCGACAGCTCTCTTTGTATAGGGTAGCTTATTGCCCGTTATAGTGTCCCTGGTGTCTATCGCCAATAAGTCTATCGAAGGATTATCCTGTAAGAAACCATAAACTTGGGACAATAAATCTCTTGGGTAAATACAATCATCATCAGGAAAAGCTATGTAGGACCCTTTAGCTACAGCAAGACCAATATTACGTGCTTTGGAAAGACCGGGTTCCGACTTTAAATATTGTTTGGAAAAACTATACCTTTCTTCAAAAAAAAGAAGTTCTATGTCGTTTTCTGGATTCTGATCTACTAGAATTACTTCAAATTCATTAAAGGTAGAATCATTTAAACTTTGCAACAGTTCTTTGATATACCTTATTTTTTTTATTCCAAAGGTCGCTAAGATTAAGCTAAATTTCATTTTGAAAATAGTGAGTTATAATCCACACGGTCAAAAAGATCAAGTTTGCCGCCATCTGTTGCGTTGTAAATATGTCTCCCGTCTATCTCGAACATTAACTTGGCCATTTTATAACTCTTCAGTACATTATGCAGTTTAGGGTCATGCCATTTTTTTCCTTTGCCAAAATAATCAGGGTGGAAATGGTTCACATCATCTTCGGTACTTTCAAAAACATGGCCATCAATCTTAAGGCTTGCGGGTATTTCATAATTAAAGTCCATGCCAATAAGGTACACCTCACTAAAACCTAAAAAGTATGCTAGTTGTAAATTTACGATGGTAACAGATTGCCCACAGTATATTTTTTGAGAACAATCCACAGAAAACCTTGGAATTTCAAAATATGGGCTTCTTTTCTCATAAAAGGACCTGTCCATATTAAAAAAATAAGTGTTTTCCCTATTATGAATGTCTTTTTTATATATACTAGGAAAGAAATTGTAATCAGATTTAAATTCATTGATGCGCTTTTTGTTGTCCCTCATTACGGCTCCATCTTCAACCACGTAAAAAGAAGGCTTATACCCCATTTCGTCTGTCTTATAAAAAATCCCGTTGACCGCAAAACTAAATTCATTTTTCAACAACCCAAGATCCATATTGTTCAAGGATGGACCATTGCCTAAAATAAAGCAACGTTGGCCTTCAAATTTGTTTTGAAGTTTTTTAATTTTTCCTTTGTCGTATCCAAAAATTATTCCCGGTTGATCAAGGTACCAAAGGGGTAGGTTTCTTTTAAAAAAAGATTTTAGTTTTTTCATTTTCATCATGTATTAAGAACTAAGTTTTTTAATTCCTTCTCTATTAATTTCATCCCTTTGGCGGACAAATGTATATTGTCACAGGTATATTCATGTACTTCTTCGAGGCTTAATTTTGTAAGGTCTATACATTTGACCTCGGGACCTAGGGCCTTCTTCAACAAAATACTTTTCTCGTTTACAATATTAATGTTGGCAGGCCTGTCACGACCATAGTTGCCGCGCCAATTTAAATCTACCGGGTTGCAAGTTATCCAAATTAATCCTGGGATAGTGTTGAAATGGGAAGCGATTTTTGGTATGGCCTTTTTTGACAAGATGGCAGCGGTATGTTCTTTCATGTACATTGTAGGATGCATTTCCAACTGTATTATCTCTTTGTAGAAACCTTCTCCAAAACAAGAAATTATTTTCTTTTTTTTGAGTTTCAAAATTTCACCTATGGTAGATTTTGGCCTTGGAGAAAAATCTACCACACCAATATGGGCAATCACATTTGCGTATTTTCGGTACTTATAGCTTTGGTATTTATATAAAAAATCAAAAATTGTAGTGTGCTTTTGCGGGCAAATGAATACATCGCACCTGTAGTTTTTTATGAAATAAAGTAAGTAAGAAGAAAAAGGGCTTTTTCTATTATTAATCTTACTTATCTCAAAGCCCCTAGAATCGGTAAAAATAAACAACGAAGTTTTGGAGCGGTTTTTTATTTTGTAGAATTCAATGAAAAAAAATGTTCTAATATTGAATAGAACATACAGCACTTGTCTTACTCTTTTCTTTACCAAACCGCTATAACTAAAATAATTAAACAAATTACCGACACAATTATAATCTTTTTCATATAATTCCTGACATAATCCCAAAAATTAACTTTCATAAGCCGCAAAGACCTTTCCATCATTACTTTTAAAGGAAAAAAAACAGATCCAGTATAGGCCAATGGAATTGCGTAAAGGCCAAAGATATTTATCAGCCCAAATGTTAGCCCTATAAAGCTGATAGACAAAAATAAATATTGTTTGTAATGCTCAATGTCATTGGAAAACATGATTATTTGTGAATGCATGGCAGTGAACCGTTCCAAAATAAGCATCAGAAGCAAAAATACCATGAGCGGTATCGGGATAAAGGTCGTTTTAGCGTTGATTAAAGATAGCGCAAAATCGGCTGTTACACTTAATGCCGTAATTCCAAGGATTAACAGTACTATGGAAAATTCCAATTTTGAATATGCTTTTTTAGCAGTATACAAAACATCCCCTTGTTTGTACTTTTTGATGAACTCAGGCAAATATGCATAAAACGGAGGCCAAGAAAACTCGTTGACAAATTGAATAATTCTCATGGAGAACAGATAAGATGCGATGATTTCAACCCCGAAAAAATTGGGTATCATTATATTTATCAGATTATTCGCCCCATTGGATGAAAAGGATATCAAGGCAGATTTCCAAGTAGGGCGCCAATATTCAAGTAAAATCTCTTTGTCGAAAGAAAATCGAAAAATATTGAACTTAAAATTTACAATGCTCCTTAAAAGAAAAACATTCTTTATACTGTTGACCACATTGAATAATTGATTGGTCAAAACAACGATATAAAACGGCAAATCCATCCAGATGGCTATAATGGTAGCAACACCGGACACAAAATAAAGAATAGCATTCCAATTATTGAACAATGAGATTTGGTTTAGTCCTTTAATAAAAGCATCGTTCTTTTTTAAAAAGAAATTGATAGGCATTATCAATGCTAAAATCAGAAAAGCGGTAAAGCCGTGCGTTATATTATTTTCTTGGACGACCTCGTTTACCGATAAAAATCCTATGGCGACAAAAAATCCCATGACGAATAGCACCAAAATTGCAAACACGGTGTTCATAGAACCGTAAAGCAACTGAAAACTTTTAGAAAAATGGTTTGGATCTTTGTTTGCGGCACTGTAGGCCGTAAAGCGAATTATCGTAGATGAAAATCCAATATCAAAAAGGTGGGCAAACCCTTGAATACTGGTAAATAGATACCACAACGCAATTTCACCAACACTAAATTTTTTTACGATCAATGTGGTCAGAACCAACAACACGATCATTTTGGACCCTGTAAAAATCCAACTTGTAAACATTGGATTGCGAAAGATATTTTTCATAAATCTTTTCCAGCAAGCTTCAATAAATTAGTTACAGCCATAATACCTTGCCTTTCTACACTTTGAAAGGTTCTTGAGCCTACATGGGGCGTAATGATAATATTTTCCACCCCTTTCAGAACCTCGTCGGCCAACATGGGCTCGTGCGCCAGAACATCAGTTAAATAACCTCTAATCCTTTCTGCTTTAAGAGCTTTGATAATTACCTTGCTATCTACCAATTTACCTCTTGAGGTATTGATTAATATGGGGTTTCTTTTTAATTTTTCAAAGACAACCTCTTCGTTAATCATGTGCTTTGATTCGCTTGTGTGCGGCAAGTGAAGACTAATGATCTCTGCTTGGCTATAGATTTCATCTAAATTGGATACAAAACTTACATAGTCATGAGCCTTTAGGAAATCTTTATCCTTAAAAATATCAAAAGCCAATACTTTCATACCCAAAGCGTTGGATTTTTTCGCCAATTCTCTGCCCACTGCGCCCAATCCCACAATCCCTATTGTCCTACCATGTATCTCTTGGCCGACCCAGCGTTTCCAACTACCATTTTGTGTGGAATTATGTTGTACATGTATATTTTTTTCGAATGTGAACAACAGTGCCAAGACGTGTTCTGATACTGATATCTGATTTACTCCAGGACAATTTGTTACTGGTATTCCAAGTTTTTCCGCAGCATTTAAATCAATTCTATCAAGCCCTACGCCATATTTTGAAATGTATCTAAGCCTACCTTCAAACCCTTTTTCGAGCACCTTTTCGGTATATTCGTCATCTCCACAAATTATTGCATCATAATTTCCTACGATAGGCAATAGCTCATCTTCCAATAATGGCCCTCTCAGCATATCTAATTCATATCCTTGGGCCTTTAGAAGATCTTGATGCTTTCCGGGAGTGTCCTGAAAAGATGTTGAAGTGAGCAATACTTTCATTAGTATAACAATTTTTGTTCTATGAGTAACTTTTCAAGTTGTTTGAAGTCTTCAAATTCAAGCCCGTCGTAGTCTTTGAAAAGTTCTCTGTTCTCCTTGTTACGCCGAAGCGCGAAATGAAGTTTCGAGAATTTTGCAGCATCCATATCTGTAGTTGCATCACCCAAAAACAGGGTCTCGGTTCTGTCTAGATTATATGTTCTCAATAAGTACTCTGACCAATGGATTTTATTCTCCGGGGACCCGTGAAGTCCTTCAAAAAAACAATCTATTTTTCTAGCTTTAGCTATTTTTTCTATTTCAGCGGTCGGCGTACCTGTAATGACCCAAAACCTAAGTGTCTTATTGTATTTTTTTAAAAACCATAATGATTCCGAAACCGCTTCGGAATCTATTACTTTTTGCAATACCAATTCAGAAAACCTATCCGCCATTTGTTTTAGTTCAGTTTTGCTCAGGTCCTTACCGAAAAACTGTTTTTCCCAATATCTAAATTTCTCATATCTGGAAACACCTCCGTTTTCTATATGATACTCAACTACCTTATTGGCGATATCTTTACCGTAAGACAGGTACATTTCTTTGAATGCAATGGTTTTGGCGCTCACCGACTCTGCTAAAACCCCATCAAAATCAAAAAAAATATTTTTTATCGCCATGGCTGGGGTTTTAAACACTACTATTTATTCTTGTGTACGGCTCTTATACATTCCAACAGACCCTGCCCCATATCAATATGGGGATTAGCTGTCAATTTTTTGCTTACACTGGGCTCAAAGGAATACGGTGTGAACTTATAGTGGTTTTGGTAACCTGTATCCTGGCAATTTACAACTACCTCCCCGTTCAGTATTTCCTTTATCATCTGGAACAGTTCCGATCGCTTCATACGTTCTGTACCTGTAAGGATTACGTGCAGATTTAAAAACAAATCAGACTCTATTACATCTACGGACAGTTTTGCAGCATCTGCAGCATGTATGTACTCCCGAATTTCATTGCCATCTCCATGATGGTTTATTTTTTTTTCAAGTACGGCTTCTTTGACCAAGTTATAAATATAATTGTTGTCATAGGCTCTTTCGGAATACACGGATCCGTACCTTAAAATCACAAAAGGTAAATCATATTTTTTATGGTACTGCTCAATTATCTTTTCAGAGGCTAGCTTACTGATTCCGTAAAAAGAACCTTTATTGCTCATTGCATAGGCGCTACTGGCATACACAAACTTCTTTATTTTATGCTTTATACATTGTTCCAGAATATACATATTGCCGATTACGTTCAAGTTCATCGTTTTTACAGGGAACTTGATAGCGTTGTCCAAATTGGCAAAACCTGCCAAATTATAAACGATATCAAAAATTTCTTTTTTAAAAACAGCTTTTACCTGTGCTTCATCAGAAATATCGCAATGTGTATAATCAACTTGGTCCTTTAGCTCTTTTTCTTCAGAAATATCCGCTACAGAAACGTTAAAACCTCTCTTTAAAAGCTCTTTGACCAAATAGTGTCCTAAAAAACCAAAGCCTCCAAAAACCAGTACATTTTTCATTCCTTGATATTAGATTTTAAAAGTTCCATTTGTTCTCTAGCCTTATCTCCCAAAAAGAAAAAATCCAAACTAAAGGCCAAGAAGTTATAATGCATATCCAACTTATCCACAACCTTTTTATAATCTGATTCGATAACATGGAAACCTAAGTTTTTGGATTTTTCCAATGTAATCTTATCTATTCTTGCAAGAACCTCCTTCACATCATCGTCATAAAACATTCCAGGTTTTCCCATAGATGCCGAAAGATCATAGGGGCCTACAATGATGCCGTCAATACCTTCAACATCCAAAATTTCCGCTAAGTTGTTTACCCCTTCTATATGCTCTATTTGAGCTATTACAACAGATTCATCCTGAACCCACTTATTATACTCGGTAAAAGCGATACCGTAATGCTGTGCTCTAGAAAGGCCCACACCCCTGGTGCCATGTGGTGGATATTTTACCCAAGAAACGGCTTGCTTTGCCTCTTCCGCATTCTTGACCATGGGCACTATAATGCCATTTGCACCAGCATCCATTACGCGTTTTATTATTACTTCTTCATTCTTGCTGACCCTTACCAGGGCTTCCATTTGATTCGCCTGTACATGGCCAACCAAGTTTTGTAAAGTAGCGATGTCTATAGCGGAATGTTCCAAATCTACGGTAAGCCATTCAAAACCTGCTGATGACATTATCTCGATTACGGATTGGTGTGGTATGGTCAACCACGACCCTAATGATAATTCTCTTTTTTTGAGCTTTTCTTTTAAATTGCTTTTAGTGTGCAAAAAGTTTTTCATCTATTTTAATTACAATTTTTTAATAGTTTCGGTAGTACCATCTAATGCATGTTGACATCCGTGAATGTCTTGTGGAAAGAAAACAGCCATTTTACCTGGCATTAAGCGTAAATCTAAATTTGATTTCTTTGCGCCCTTGTAAAATTCACAATCAGTTTTGCTATCATATGGCGATATTATCTCTACCTCGGAATTATCGTATATGCTAATACCTTCTCCCCCTTCTAATACTATCTGTTTATCAACTTCTCTTATGTGCGATTCAATAATTGTCGGGTCGATCTTTGTTTCATAACTCATTACTTTATAATAGCAAGAATCGTTTATGCTGTACTCTCCGTTTGGCGTATTCACAGAAATTTCTGAAAGGGTATCAAATACTTCTCTAAATATACCTGTGGTGTTAAAATACTTCTCCCAATTATCAATATCGTCATATATCATCGCAGTATTTTGTAAAGAGATTCGGCCATTATAAAATCATGCAGTTCATCAATGTCGATAGCTTCTATTTTATCGATTTCGAACATTAGAGCGTTCTTACCAATGCGTTTACCTCCAGAGTTTTTAAAAGATTCTTTGGAAAAGATATACATATTAGAATTTTCTTCATAAATGGGAGGAAGGTCTTGCGTTCGTATAAGTTTTACGGGGTCGTGGTTTAAGGGTGTTCCGTCACAACCATATAGCCTGGTTTGCATTCTTGTTACTGAAAAGATTGAGTCAAATTTCTCCTTTCTTTTCAACATTGTTTCTATGGCATTATCAATAGTTTCTGTTCTTAACAGCGGATTGGTACTATGGGTCTGTATGTAGTAATCAGAATCTATTTGGTTGATATCATATTCGATGACCTTGTTCATTGATACGTGGTCTCCGATAATTTCTTTGGGTCGGTCTATGACAATCACCCTCTCATCATAATTATTGGCAATATCGTTACTGATATTTTTACTATCCGTATTAATGACAACGTTATCTATATGCTTTGAAGCTAACAGACTGTTTAAAATTTTATGGTACAGCGGCGACCCGCTAAAAATCTTTAGGTTTTTATTAGGAACTCTTTCAGAGTTTCCTTTCATTGGCAATAATGCTGTTATTTTCATTTGAATTTATTTCTTCTTTAGTTGTTATCTTTATTCAAAGTTAAAAGATATATCTTACTTAGATTTCATGTTAGCCTGCTATTTCTAGGTCTTTTTATGTTTGTATTACATACAATGGCCCTAAAAAGTTCGACTTTTCCTGTTAACTGTTTGTCTAATAGGATTTTTTTTGCAAAGTCATACCAGGTCATCGCATGCCCATCAGTAAAATGATGCACCCCATACTCCATTTCGTTCTCATTTATTGTTTCGAGGATATGTTTCGCCAAATGATTTGCATTTGTAGGGCACCCAGTCTGAGCGTCCGTAACGTACAATATCTTTTCTGATATAGCTTTGTCCAAAATAGTTTTATAAAAATTTCTACCGAATTCTGAATATAACCATGAAGTACGAATAATCAAGTGTTTTTTTAAAATTTCCTGAATATATAATTCTCCCTGAAGTTTGGACTTACCATATTCGTTGATTGGGTTTGTGGCGTCTTCAACACTGTACGGTTCTTCTTTTTCGCCGTCAAAAACATAATCTGTTGAAATATGAATTAGTGTAGTTTTATATTTATTGCATGCAAGTGCTATGTTTTTGGCCCCTTCTGCATTCACCTTAAAGGCCATATCGGGTGTTTTTTCTGCTTGCTCTACGTTAGTGTATGCGGCACAATTAACACAGAAATGAAATTTTTTCTTTGTAAAAAGGGTATCGACCTCAACAGCGTTTGTAATATCCAATTGTTTGGAATCTTTGAATATGAATTCTAAATTAGCATAATATTCAGATATTTTCTGAATACACTGCCCCAATTGACCGTTAGCTCCTGTAACCAATACTTTTTTCATATTATAATTCAGAAAATTTAGGAAGCTTTAAATCCTTATCAGAGAGTATTAGATCCTTGTCTGGAAATTCCCAATCGATACTCAAGCTTTTATCATTATAAACGATACCACTTTCGGCTTCAGGATGATAATAATTATCACATTTATAAGCAAGGACCACTCTATCGGATAATGCCAAAAACCCATGCGCCATACCTTTTGGTATAAAAAGTATTTTTTTATTCCAGCCCGATAAATTTATTTTAAAATGTTCTGAATAAGTAGGGCTGTCGGTTCGCATATCGACTACTACATCCAAAACTTCTCCATCTATCACCCTTATCAGCTTGGCCTGGGCCGCTTTTCCTTTTTGAAAATGCAACCCCCTCAAAACTCCTTTTTTTGAGATGGATTGATTGTCCTGAACAAAATCTATTGTATGGCCTAAAGCATTTTCCAGTTCATTTTTTTTGAACGATTCAAAAAAAACACCTCTTTCGTCTTCAATTACATGTGGCTCAAAAATATAACAGCCTTTTAGAACAGTTTCGGTAATCTTCATTTAGTTCAATTGCATTAAATATTCGCCATAACCGCTTTTTAAAAGGGGTGTGGCCAGTTTATGAAGTTGTGCCTTTGAAATATAGTTCATTTTATAGGCGGCTTCCTCAATAGAGCCTATTTTTAACCCTTGACGTTCTTCTATCACTTGTACAAACTGTGATGCCTGCATCAAGGACGTAAATGTTCCCGTATCCAACCAAGCGATTCCTTTGTCTAGTATACTGACTTTTAGTTCTCCCTTCTCCAAATACTTTCGATTTAAGTCGGTGATCTCTAGCTCTCCCCTGGAACTAGGCTTTATCTTTTTGGCCATCTTCACTACGTGATTATCATAAAAATAGATACCAGGTACAGCGTAGTTGGATTTTGGGTCTTCAGGTTTTTCTTCTATCGAAATTACATTGCCTTCGGCATCAAAATCAACGACTCCGTATCTTTTTGGATCGTTTACATGGTATCCGTAGATTATGCCGCCCTTTGGGTCATTGTTTGACTGTAATAAGTTGGACAGGCCAGAACCGTAAAAAATATTATCTCCAAGTATTAATGCCACTTTATCTCGCCCTATGAATTTTTCTCCAATAATGAAGGCCTCGGCCAGGCCGTTTGGGTGGTCTTGAATAGCATAATTGAAATCACATCCCAATTGAGAACCATTGCCCAATAAATTTTTGAACATAGCTTCGTCTGAAGAAGTAGTAATTATCAATATTTCACGTATGCCAGCCAATATTAAGGTGGACAATGGGTAATATATCATAGGTTTGTCGTAGATAGGCATTAGCTGTTTGCTTATAGCCATTGTTAATGGGTACAAACGAGTACCCGAACCCCCTGCCAATATAATTCCCTTCATACGGTATTTTTTTTGTATTTAGACAAATACCATTTTATGGTTTTCTGCAGACCTGTATCAAAACTCTCTACTGCCCTCCAATGTAGTTCTTGACCTATCTTTGACGCATCGATAGCATATCTGTGGTCATGCCCTTTTCTGTCTTCCACAAAGGCTATTTGATCTTTGTAACTACCTTTGGCCTTCGGTAAAAGCTCATCCAAAATAGAACATATTTTCTCCGCGATACTTAGATTTGTCGATTCATTATTACCGCCGATCAAATAAGTCTCGCCCGGCCTACCTTTTTTAAACACAGTATCGATTCCTTTGCAGTGGTCCAATACATAAAGCCAGTCCCGAACATTGGTTCCTTTACCGTATATAGGGATTGTACTCCCTTGCAAGGCCGTCCTGATTATCGTAGGTATTAATTTTTCATCATGCTGTTTAGGGCCGTAATTGTTGGAACAATTGGTGGTAATCGTATTAAGTTTGAAAGTATGGTAATAACTCCTCACTAAAAAATCAGAAGCTGCTTTGGATGCGCTATATGGACTATTGGGCGCATAGGGAGTTTTTTCATTGAAAAACCCTGAATCTCCAAGACTACCGTAAACTTCGTCTGTAGATATATGATGAAAACGATTGCTCTGATTATTTTCTCCCCAGTGTTTTCTTGCGGCCTCCAATAGAGTATACGTGCCCTCGATATTTGTTTTTATGAAACTATCAGGGTTTGAAATGGATTTATCTACGTGCGACTCTGCCGCAAAATGTATCACAGAATCGATTTTGTGTGTTGTGAAAATAGAATCAATAAGGGTTTGGTTACAAATATCTCCCTGTACGAACCGATATCGGTTGGTTTGAGATACTTCATCAAGATTGTTCAAATCTCCTGCATACGTTAATTTGTCCAAATTAATGACTGTGGTATTCGGATTTTTGTCTAGAAAATAAGGTATAAAATTACTGCCTATAAAACCAGCACCCCCTGTAACAAGCGTTGTCATGTTATTGTATTTCGGCTGCTTTTTTGTTTAAATACTTTAGAAATGAAAAAACAAAGAAAATACCTAAAAGAACAAGGGGAATCAACACCAGGCTTTTCCCAAAAAAAGACTTTTGTACTTGTTGCGGCTTTCCGAAGTTTATTACCTTGATTGCATCGGTATTTTCCTGTAGGTCCATTTTTTTGAGCTCGATATCCCGTATCAAACTATTCTTTAGATTAAAAAGCCCAGTAATATCCATTTGTTCTTGATTGTCCAGAACAATGCGTTCACTGCCCGTTAACCTATCTTCTTGTGCCATTTTTTTGGAATAGTTGGCCACAAGCTCATCTACTTGTTTTAAAAGCGTTTTGTTTTCCTCTATCCTGTTTTCGGCATTGCTTCTGAATGTTTTTACAAGCCCATCAAAATAATCGTTGGTATTTATATATTCGATGATTTTCTCGGCAAACCTTTGACCCTTGTCGGCATCTTTGTAGAAAAAGGTTATTCTATGGTTAAAAGAGCTTTTGTTCTCCAGTTCGGCCCGTACGATATCAGAAATCGCATCGGTCTTTTCAAAACTCTGCAATAGCTCCAGGTACTTTAAGTCACTTTCAGAACTCTTGCTGCCTTCAACCCTACCGATTTCTATTTCAAGGCCTTCGAGGTTCTCCAAATTGACTCCGATACTTTTAAAAAAATCGATGTTTTTAGCCTTTAAGTTGGCCTGAATCTCATTAACAACGTCATACAGATAGTTTTTACTTTCCATATTGGGTTTCACGATCACTTCGGTTTTTAATCGTTTGGTTCTAATTTGATTTAAGCCATAACCCAATGCCGCACCAATAATCAAAAGTCCTAAAAGAATGAATATTCTTTTCTTCAAGTAGAGGAAAACCCGTAGAAAACCTATGAATATTTTATTGAGCCCCTTTCCTATCATTTGGAACAACTGCCCCAAATCTATTTCATCAGAATTGTTTTGTGGTTGTTTATCTGCCATGGCTATGAATCGAATATTTGTTCCAAAATTTTATAGGTTATCAAATATGTGGGTTTTACACCTGTTGTTCCCAAACCTCCAGAAGCTAAAGTACTCCCTGTTTTCAGAGGGTTATCGGAAGCGTAATAGGCATATCTAACTTTCACGTCTTTACTGATGCTCCTTCTTATTTTTGAAGCGGATTGTATCGCTTTTTGATAATGCACGCCTTCCATCTCTAACCCGATGACATTCCAGGTTGATTTATGGAAAAACTTCAATATATCCTTGTTCTGCAATGATGTTCCCAAAACCGTGACCATGGTACCCTCCAATACTTTTAATCCGTTTCCTTCAAAATCTTTGGCACACAGTTCATTTTCAAAGGGATAATTATCCGCAGTGCCCTCGAATATATGTGCAGTGGGAATCATCAAGTCCCCCTTGCCACCTTCAAGAATGCCGGCTTTACCCATAATTGAAATAGAAGCGATATTCATAAAGGATTTGACTTCTTTCCCTTTTTTGAACGGTTTTAAAAACTCATCAATGGTTTCATAGGCCTGTTCCCCAAAAGCATAATCCATGACAAAGATAATAGGTTTTTCCGCATCGGGCACATCATCTTTAAAGGTATAGCAACAGGCCCCGTTCCCAAACTTGGCCGTATCAAAAATTTGAATATCTATATTAGTACCTGAAATATCGTCAATAGGAATCATCCCGTTTTTCTTGGCCGATTCAATAACCTTATCTCTAAGCGCTGTATTTTCAGAGGAACTCAGGGCTTCATAAATTTTTAGCGAATCGTTCTCCGGAAACTCTTTCTTTAGTGCTTTTTTGGCGAACAAAGAATTCATTACACTATGCATATTGGCGCTTATGATATGAATGGGCCTTTCCAATAACTTTTCTTTCTCCAAGGTTTCCTTTATGGTATTGGCCCATCTTTCCCCATGAATATGGTGGCCCAAACGCTCACGCAGCATGGCACTGAAGGTGATGACCCTTTTGTTGCCGGTCGTTTCTTCCTCTATGGCCAATTTACCGAGCCAATAGATGATTTTTAAAAACCGTTCCGGATTTTCCTTTGTGGATAAAACGGAATGTATACCCATTATTTCCTGAAAAGGCCTACCCAAAATATTGGCGGCATGTATCAAGGCGACTTCTCTTTCCTGCTGGGTAAGCTCTTCTTTTTTGGCAGCGTTTTCCAATTTGGTCCAATCGCGGATAGTATCCCCTGAATCCTCGATCAATACTTTTTTGCAGATTTTATGGGATTCGATATACAAAAAGGTAAGGTGCGTTAAAATATCGTAAATATCCGATCGCCCCCGCGTGATTTCTATGTTCATCTGCTCATCGTCGATACGATAGCAGTTTCTCCTTCGTTTTGGTGGAACAATGGGCTTAAAATGGGATTTCCCATAGCCCTCGTCGGAAGTAAGATTGATATACCTACATTCTTCGATACCTTTTGGCAGGCGGTCAAGAACATAGATCAATCCGTTAAGCTCCGCTTTTTCCTCGGCGACCGATCCATAAATCTCTGGGCGCAATTGTAACAGGGCATTTCGCAAACTTTCGCCCGATACCCCCGTAGGTTTGTAGAACCCACGGTTAAACAAATGTCGCATGGTAATGTATAAACGCTCAATGGCATTGGTAGATTCTTGCGCGCGTGTAGTGTATGATGTCTTGCTCATAAAAAATCTTCGGACAAAGTTACGATTTAATGTATAACTTTTCTTTATTCGACACCTCCAATTTAGAAATTCGGTCGCTATACTAATCCTTTAAAAATCACGTTTATATCCCAACATTATCAATCATATCGCAATGAGATATTCAAGTGCAGTTAAAATAATCTTCGGGTTTTTCTTAAGTTTTTTGACATTACAATATGCCGATGCCCATACGCCATCACTATCTTCATATTTAATGGATGCCGATGGTGTCGTAGAATTAAAGAGCAACAGCTTTAATGCAAAAAAAAGAAGCAGCTTTACCGTAAATGGAATTACCGAGCATATTGGTAGGGGGCTGACCATCATATGCTTCAAGCCAGGGAAAAAATACGAGTTCAAGACTTTTGATACCTATTCGAGCCCCGAGGCTTCCCAAGAGTTTGTAACGGTATTGACCGAAATAAAAAGTGATGGAGCCATATACGCCATTTTGGCCCACGATTCGGCATCCAAAAGCCTGGCCACGTTCTCACAAAAGCTCAAAAAAATAGGCTTTCCCGTTTTGAGCGGCCTGCAGAACAGACAGGCTTATATAGCACATAACATTCAAGGGCAGCTAATTGAAAAAATAGATGGCCTTTCTGTAACGCTCGATACCGAAATACCCGAAAACGTCTCGGTCACCAAAGAATATTTTCCTAAAATAAAATATGAGTTCGAGCCAAGTAATGACCGCTTTATTGCCCATGCGGGCGGAGAGATAAACGGGGTAAAGTCTACCAACTCCCTGCAGGCCCTGAACGAAAATTACAAAAAAGGCTTCCGTTTTTTTGAGTTGGATATCGTAGAGACGAAAGATGGTAAATTGGTCGCCGCACATGACTGGAAGATGTGGGCGCGATTCACCGATTATAAAGGTGAGCTACCGCCAACCCTCTCAGAGTTTAAAAAACATAAAATTTACGGTGATTACACTACTCTGGACTTTAAAGGGATAAACGATTGGTTCGCTGCTCACCCCGATGCCACACTAATTACCGATAAAGTTAACGACCCCATAAAATTCGCAAACAATTTTGTGGACAAGAGCAGGCTTGTTATGGAGCTGTTTAGCCTTATGGCTTTAGAGGAGGCCTCCAAAAACGGTGTTAATGCCATGATTTCCCAAGAGCCTCTACAAAAAATAAAAGGCGATAAATTGGAATATCTCAACATAAACAACATAAAATACGTTGCACTTTCGCGAAGAATCATAGAAAGTAACACAAAATTACTGCTTCAATTACGGGATAACGGAATTAAAGTATATGTCTACAACGTTAACTTTGACCCTGGAAAAGATGAAGCTTATGTGTTGGAGAACGAAATAGGCCTTGTGTATGGTATGTATGCCGATAAATGGGTCTTTGATAGTAAGAATCCATAACGCTATGCCTCTGCTTTGAAGGTCGATAATGCGTCGGCTACTTTTCTGTCGTTAGACAAACGTTGTACTTTGTTCTGGCCGCCCAATTTACCGATAGATTTCATGTATTCCCGAAAACCTTCCGGCCGTATAGCGGTAATTTTTAAGGTCTGAAGTATCTTACCATCGATCAAATCAAAATAATAACTATTCTGTTTTTGGAGTGATTGGTCCAATACTTGAATGAATTTCAACATATCGGTCGGCTCCCTTTCAAATTCCACTAACCACTCGTGATAGGGCAATTCCCCGTTCTCGGGGGTGATCTGTGGGGCAACGGTAAATTCGTTGACACGGGCATCGGTCATTGAAATGGCATCTTGCATCGCCTGTTCCACTTCTTTGGCTATCACATGCTCCCCAAAGGCAGAGATAAAATGTTTTATTCTGCCGGAAACAATGATCTTATATGGTTTCACCGAAATAAACTGAATGGTATCTCCTAGATTGTACGCCCAGAGTCCTGCATCGGTAGAGATAATCATTACGTAATTTACATTAACCTCAACATCCTTGAGGGTAATGCGCTTGGGGTTCTCCTCAAAAAACTCGTCTGCCTTTACGAACTCATAAAAAATCCCCGAGTCCAATAATAAAAGCATGCCTTTTTCGGTCTGGGAGTTTTGATAGCCGAAAAAGCCTTCGCTTGCCGGGAAAAGTTCTATACTATCTACTTTTCTGCCGATCAGGTTCTCAAACTTCGCTCTATACGGCTCATAATTTACACCCCCATAAATAAAAAGCTGAAAGTTTTGGAACAGTTTGCCTACCTTTTTGTTCGTTTTTTCATTTAGTTTCTCAAAATACATTTGTACCCAAGAGGGTATACCGGCGATAACGGTCATGTTTTCTTTTACCGTCTCCTCGACAATGGCGTTGACCTTGGTTTCCCAATCTTCTATGCAGTTGGTCTCCCAACTGGGCAAACGGTTTTTTTGTAGATAATTGGGCACATAATGTGCGGATATTCCAGAAAGTCTTCCTACTTGTATTCCGTTTTTCTCGGTCATCTCTGGACTGCCCTGTAAAAAAATCATCTTGCCATCTACGAAATCGGCATTGCCCGTTTCGTGAATGTACGTGAGAATGGCATTGCGTGATGCGTTGACTTGATTTTTAATGGACTCCTTGGTTATGGGTATGTATTTCGCTCCCGAAGTAGTTCCCGAAGTTTTAGCAAAATAGAGGGGTTTTCCTGGCCACAATATATCTGACTCGCCCTCGACCACCTTTTCAACATAGGGCTTTAGGGCCTCGTAATCACGTATGGGAACTTTTTTTACAAAATCGGAATGGGATTGTATATCCAAGAAACCATGGTCTTTGCCAAAAAGTGTGTTTTGGGCATTAGACATCAGGTGTTGAAATGTTCTCTCTTGTGTTTCAATTGGGGCGTTGACCCATTTAGAGGTTTTTTTGACTACGTTTTTGGCGAATATTTTGGCGGCAAATGATTTTAGGGACATAGGCTTATTTAAAATCGATATAATCGAGCGGGTTTACGGGTGTCCCATTGCTCCAAAGTTCAAAATGCAAATGAGGTCCAGTGGTCAGCTCGCCTGTATTTCCAACAGATGCGATAACCTCTCCGGCTCGCACAATATCGCCTTGGTATTTGTTTAGGGAACCATTGTGCTTGTATACTGAAAGCAGACCGTCTTTATGTTCTATCATGAGTACGTAACCGGTATCGGCCGTCCACTCTGCGAAGACCACGGTACCATTGGCCACAGCCTTTACAGGAGTGTCTTTTGCAGCCACAACATCTACGGCGTAATGTTTTTCCTTGCTATCGTATTCTTGGGAAATTGAACCACTGACCGGAGGAAAGAGTAAGAGATTTATGTTATCAACATCACTTTTGAATAAATTGTATTTATCCTCCAACTCTACCTGTGCCCTAAGAATGGAATCTTCTCGTATTGGTGTCAGGTCAACCGTTGAAGGGTCTATCTTAAACTGCTCAAAGAGCGAATCACGGTTCATTTCGTTGTTGGCGACATCACCCCTCAGAACCATTCTTACATTTTCTAAATACCTGTTGGTATAATTTAGGACGTTTACCAAAGAGTCGGTTTTGTACGTGAGCTCGGTCGCCTGTCTTTTCAATTTTGTAGAGGAGTATCCTGGAATATATTCGCGTAACGGGGTAAAGGCAATCAGCAATATGGTAAGGCCAATGAGCCCAACAATCAATAAAGAGCCTGTAACAAAAACATTTAATCGGCTCAATTTAAAGGATATTTTTTCCTCAAAAGTATCTTCATTAAGTATTACCAAGCGATACTTATGTAAGAGCTTTTTTCTGATTTCCTTTCGTTTTTTGTTTTTTGGGGCCATCGTAAACAAATATAGGGTTACAATTTAAAATATACGAACATTATCTATTTTCGGGTTTTTATACTTAAATACCTTTCTTATCGTTTGTATTAACAGTATGCTTACAACTTTTTTAGTACATTTGTCATTCATTTAATGAAATTTAATATGATATCATCAGCAATATTTTTAGCAATTGGGCCGTGGCAAATCGCAGTAGTCGTAGTATTGGTTCTGTTGTTGTTCGGCGGAAAGAAAATTCCTGAACTTATGAGAGGTCTGGGTAGTGGTATTAAAGAGTTTAAGGATGCATCCAAGGACGATGAAAAATTAGAGGAGAAAAAAGAAGAATAGCTTAGTTTTTTACTATTGAACTTATTCCGTTAATCTAGTATTAACGGAATTTTTTTATCCAAAAACAAGATAATACCTATTGGTTTATTTTGATGTTTCTCTGTTATTTACATCATATACAATACGATAACATGGGTTTACACGACAAAAAACCATGGTTTCACAACAAATAATGACCAAAAAGCACCATAAGCACTACTTTCATCGTTATTGTGTGCGCGTATACATCAACCAATTTGTTTTTATCTTTTCAGAGAGTTACGCCTAACAAACCAACCCGTCAACGGTTATGAAACATATCATTTCATTTTTTATTTTTTTATTGTGTTTAGGTGTTACGGCACAGAAAGCACCTGAGAGTTCCTATGCCAACTTTGAACCTAAACAGGCACTTCTTGAAAACGTTTCTCTCGCAACAATAAAAGAAAAAAAATCTATCCGTACAGTTAAAGATGCCAAAAGTATTTTTAAGGAAAACAATATCACCAATAGGTCAATAAGAAATATCAATGGCGTTGAAGATGGTTATTATGTTGTTTGCGGCACCCATAAGCAAACCGAAAACCTAAAGAAGACCACAAAAAAATTAGAGAGAAAAGGGTTTGACGTAGGCACCATTTTTAATCCTGAAAACAAATTAAACTACGTTTATTTAAATCGGTATTCGACCGTACAGGAGGTTATTGGCGCTCATAATACAAATTTTGATGGTAAGTACACCGGAAAAACATGGGTTCTCATCATTGACCGCTCTCTAAATGAAACAAGCAATCTATCTAGCTATTCCCATACCGAAATGGTGGCCAAAAACGACCTATCTGGCCCCATAACGGACTCTCTTGAAAATGGCAAGAAAAAGGGTAATCTTATTACACGTGCCGACGGTTATTTTAATAAAATGTGGTATGCTGAAGCTGCACTTCTTTACGAAGAAGCCTTAAAAGACAAGAAAAACCATAGTTTTAAGATTTTACAGAAAGCGGGCGATGCACATTATTTCAATACCAATATGGAAAGGGCTTACTATTGGTATGACCAACTTTACAGTAATCATGGCCAAGACATGTCAGCCGACAATTTATTCAAGTATGCACATTCTTTAAAAGGTACGGGTAAATATAGCCGTGCCAAAAGATTGATGCGGCTCTACAACAAAAAGATAAAAGCCGAGCACAGCGATGTGGCATCGCAACGCAACTACGATTCAAAGGAAAAGGTTTTGGACAAAATTTTGACTACGGATAAAAAATTCGATATCAAAAATTTACGGATTAATACAAAATATTCTGATTTTTCCCCTGCTTTTCACAATGATGATGAAGTTGTATTTGCTTCTGCCAAAGATTCTTCCTTTTTTAATACCAGACGGTATAAATGGAACGACCAACCCTACTTGGACCTTTATGTTTCAAAGATAAACGAGGAATCGAACGAACTTCGCAATGCCACCAAGTTCTCTAAAAAAATAAACACTAAATACCACGAGGCTACCGCTACATTCTCACCGGACAACAAGACCATGTACTTCACGAGAAACAACTTCGGCAAAAAACTGAAGCGCGACAAAAACGGCATAAACCATTTAAAAATATACAAATCCAATAAAATCGACGACGAATGGACGGAAGCTGTCGAAGTAGATTTTAATAGTGATGATTATTCGACCGGGCACCCGGCTTTGAGCCCCGACGGCAAGAAGCTGTATTTTGTTTCCGATATGCCGGGCAGTATAGGGCAAACCGATATTTTCGTGGTTGATGTACTTGAAAATGGCAGTTTTTCAGAGCCAAGAAATCTTGGACCGGAAATTAACACCAAGCACAAAGAAATGTTTCCGTTCATAAACAACAAAAAGCTCTATTTTTCTTCCAACGGCCACGTGGGCCTTGGAGGTTTGGATGTTTATGAGGCTATACTAAATGAAGAAAACGGCTTTTCAAAAGTAAAGAACGTCGGGCAACCGATCAACAGTAAAAAAGATGACTTCTCCTATATCGTAAATGAGGAAACCCAAAAAGGTTTCTTTGCCTCTAATCGTAGAGGGGGCAAAGGCGATGATGATATTTACTCCTTTGAACGTCTGATCGTTGAGGAAATCAATGAAAATGCTATTTCAGGTGTGGTAACCGAACTGGTCACCGGGGATGTAATGCCCGAAGCCCTAGTTGTATTATTGGATGAAAACAATATAAAACTCAAGGAAGTTACCGCTGGCGATGATGGTAGTTTTGTCTTTGAGGATTTGGAAAGCAATACCAAATATATCTTAAAAACCGTCAAAGGAGAGTATTTCGAAGAGGTTAGGGAGGTTTCCACAAAAGATAATGAAATGGTCAACGCTGACATATCCTTGAAAAAACTCAAAGAACTCATCGCTATTGAGGATGGTATTAAAAAGTTGAAGACCGATATGATTTACTTTGACTTTGATAGATCCCATATAAGAACCGATGCGGCGGAAGAACTCGATAAGTTGGTCGAAGTCATGAACGAATACGAGGATATGGTAATCAAAATTGAATCCCACACCGATTCTAGAGGTTCAAAATCGTACAATAAGTATTTATCCGACAAAAGGGCGAAGTCCTCAAGAGATTATCTTATCTCAAAAGGAATATCGGAAGACCGTATAGAGAGTGCTATTGGTTATGGTGAGGAAAAATTACTGAATGAATGTGATGGCAGTATCAGGTGCACGCGTCAAAAGCACAAGCGCAATAGGCGTTCGGAATTCATTATCGTAAAAATGTAATCGTATATAACATTAAGTCCATTTATAACCGGGCGCCGTGCTATATAAAGTGCGGCGCCTTTTGTTTTTAAAAATTTACACGTGATTACATGCAATACAACCGCTTTCGTAGGCCAAAAAACTACTGACGCCCCATCTTTGCCATATATAACTTTGGTCTATGCCATAAAAAGGCGTAAGCACTTACGCTCATATGGTTTTAAAGGTTTATATGAGTTTGGCCATGTAATTGTTCTCGGTAGCTCTCTGGCAGCAGAAGTACTGTTTTTCGCCTCTCTACATCAATTAAAATATATAGAATAAGCACCTGTAACTAATTTTACCGGATTGGCAGGGCACGATTGTGACCATTATCCAAAAACAATACGTATCCGGATTTAACGATTGCAATTCATCAAAATATTGATTTCACAACTTTAACCCCTTATTTCACAACAAACTAACGCTCACCACATACGTTTGTTGACTATTTGCTGTTATATAGAAAACAATTTGAATAACATCCCAAAAATCCCAATATCATGAAAAACCTCCTACTTATCAAAAACATTTATTTAGAGGCATTTAAAAACTTAGGCAACGCCATTGTAAAGAACTATTTCAAGGTCTTCTCATGGTTTTGTTTTGTCAGCTTTTTAATAGTACTGTACGCATTCATTTTTAGGCTTGCTACAGGGTTTGCCTTTGATTGATATTAACCAACCAGCTTAAACCTATGAAACGCCTTTACGGGCGTTTTTTTGTTCTCAAATATGGGGTGCGTATACTTTGAATGCCTGTTCAGAACTATGGTACATGCCGGTCATCGAATAAAAAAGTAATTCACGGAGATATAAAAATATTTCTTTTTTACATCCTACAATTTGCCCGTTTTATCCATTTTATTTAGCCCTTTGGGGATAAGAAGTCACATTTGCCATAATTATTAATCATAAGTTAGGTATATGGGGAAATTATTACTTTTTAAGGAGATTTATTTAGAAGCGTTTAGAAATTTGGGACACTACATCGTAACCAATTATTTTAAGGCTTTTTCTTGGTTTTGTTTTGCTTTGATCGCAATCACATTTTACGCTTTTGTGTTTAGGCTATCTACGGGATTTGCTTTTGATTGAGCAAAACGCAAACAAAAAAGCCCCAGATGGGGCTTTTTTACACTATTGTACAATTGGTTGTTTATTTTGATGATATATGGTTTTGGGGAACCAGAAAAAATGCTTGCCCTTGATTCAAGTTTATACGTTCCAATCATGAAATATACTCGACTTGATAGCGTTTCATTAGAATGTGAAACGGGGCTTTGCTATTTTTTATCGACCAATTCTGCTGTCTTCAAAATAGCTTCAAGTTCAAACATGTAATCCCGCTTTTCAGTTGCCGGGGCAAACGTAAAACCTTCCAACACTATTTTTCTATTGTTCTGTGTATCATTTAGGATATAGGTGATAAAAGGCCCGGCCATGGGGTAGTTTTCCATTTCCCAAATACCGCGTACCTCAGCACCCTTCATACCCGCAATTTCTGCCGGAAAAACATAGGGGGCGAATGCCTTTTCAGTGACCATGTAGGTTACTTTATCTTTTACGTCGGGGCCGGGAATATATTTTTTCCCTATTGAATCCCTTAATTTTACAATATCTTTTACAAATGTAGAATCGTTCGTAAAACTATCTTGGGGCAGTTCGTAGGCAATAATATTCATACTGCCTTTTTGTATCTGCCTATCGATCCAAACAAAGTTGTCTTCTTGCTTTCCTACTTTATATACCGATGGTAAGTCCAGGGCAACCCCAAACTTATCCTTGAGTACGGTTTCTTTACTTAAAGATCTTTTGAACCTGTTTTGGGTTTCGTTAATCTCCAAAACTTTAAAGGCACTTACCATTTCGGCAGCTTTTTTGTCCAAATTAGTAATCAATCCTTCTATACTACTCGCTTTGATTACACCTACTTTTTGGGGCCGTGCATACACATCGCTTTTAATATGGGCCACGTTGACCGAGTCCAACTGAACCAAAAGTACCGATCGTGTATTCCGCACCATGCCTTCGAAAACCTGCGGCGGCAGATGGGTTATGGTAAATTGGGGTTCGTCCCATATAAGTGCGGGAACCGATGCGGCAAAATACTCCCTAACCTTATCGCCAACGGGGCCTTCCCATAGGCTGTTTTCCATGACTACGGCAACGGAGTTGATAGGGCCTATGGATTCTGGCTGGTAATTTTTGTTCTTTTCTTCCTTACAGGAAAAAAGTACAAGTGAAAAAAGGAAAGTGGTTCCAAGGTTTTTCAAGAATTTCATTTGTTACAGTTTATGATGAACAATCACACAGTTTTAATTTTGTGCCTGGTTTTAGATTGTTACCACTAATACCGTTCCACTTTCTCAAATTATCGATACTAATTCCAGGATATTTTCTGGAAATGGTCCAAAGGGAGTCTCCGCTTTGTACCGTGTGTATCTTGGATTTATCCGAAGGCAGCTTGACCGCTACCTTGGTGGTTGGTTTTTTTGTGTTGGGACTGCCTACGGGTTTCTTTGGGAAAATGGTCAAACGCTGGCCTACTCTTAGATTATTGCTTCGCATTCCGTTCCACCTTTTTATTTGACTTACGCCAACACCGTAACGTTCCGCAATTTTGCCCAAGTAATCTCCACTGCGCACTTTATATCTTATCCTATCCTTAGCTACGACCAATTGGGGCAATACCTTTTCTTTGTCCTTGAGTTCCTTTTTCACATGGGCATATATGGCCTCTTCATTGGCCACAAATTTGCCCATTTCGGAAATGGGTAATCTTAACGTGTAGTTCTTCCCTTCTACGTAGGGTATAATGTTTAGTTTGTAGGAAGGGTTCATCAGCTCTATCGTTTCGACGGAAATCCCTGTCAATTCGGAAATTTGGTCAAAAGTAATCATGTGCTTCACATGAATAGTGTCCGTTTCAAAGTAGGGTCTTTTCGCTTTTTTGATTTTGATATCGTGCTCATCCGCATACTCCATCAAGTACATGGTAGCCAAAAAAGCCGGTACATAACCAGCGGTTTCCCGAGGAAGGTTATTTCTGATATTCCAATAGTTTCGATAGCCGCCGGAGCGTCGTATCGCCTTGTTCACATTTCCCGGTCCAGAATTGTAGGCGGCCAACGCCAAATCCCAATCATCATAGATGCTATACAATCTTTTCAAATAAATACAGGCGGCTTCGGTAGATTTTATTGGGTCACTGCGTTCATCCACATAACTGCTGACCTCTAGTTTGAGTTCGCGCCCCGTGCCGTACATAAATTGCCATAGGCCCGTTGCACCTACCCGTGACCTTGCTTTCGGATTTAAGGCGGATTCTACAATGGATAGGTATTTGATTTCTTGTGGAACATCATGCTTGTCTAGCTGCTCTTCAAATAAAGGAAAATAAAACTGGCTGGCCGTTAGCATTTTCTCCATCAAACCCCTTCTGCGGGTAAGGAATGATTTGATAACGTTCTCCAAGGACGGATTGTACTCTATGTTCAGCGGGGTTTTTTCGTTGAGCCTGTTCAAACGTGCTTTTAAGGTATCGGTAGGGAGATTGTGCTCATACGTTTTGTCAATATCCAAATTGGAAATATCATCGTACATGTTCTCGTACATCACTGCAGTTTCCGATAGTTGATTCAACCAGATACTATCATACCTTGCTGCGTCAAGCTGGTCTTGTAGTTGAAACCCTTTTTTGGTCTTGGATAAAGCCGAAACACTATTGTCTTTTACAGCGCTCGGAACCAGTTCAAGGTCAGTTTGCTCCATTCCAGTCGTTTTCATGGCCAAAGAGTCCAAGGGCACGGCTTCGACCTCTAAAACTTTTACCGTATTTTTTGGAATGGAGTCTTTTTGCTGTGCCACAGCGAAAAAAACCGTAACCAACATTAAACCAATAAAACAAAATTTTCTAAACGTATACATACAGCCAATATTAGGGTACGGGGCGAACGAAAATCGTGTTTTTTTCTGAAATTATAAAATTTTCGATTGAAAACTACGCGAAAAACCGTAGGTACCGTTAATCGATAACGTGCTTATTCACCTAATATTGCAGCGATTCCTGGCAAGGTTTTCCCTTCTAGGCTTTCTAACATGGCCCCACCTCCGGTAGAGACGTAACTTACCTTTTCCTGAAAGCCAAATTGCTTGACCGCAGCGACCGAATCTCCGCCACCTACTAGTGAAAACGCTCCGTTTTGTGTGGCTTCATCTATGTAGTTGCCTACGGCGATGGTTCCTTTGGCAAAACTTTCCATTTCAAAAACGCCAACGGGTCCATTCCATAAAATGGTCTTCGATTTTAAGATAACCTCTTTAAAATTTTCCAGAGTTCTTGGTCCGGCATCCAAACCTTGCCAGCCGTCTTCGATTTTGTCTACATCTACCACTTTGGTATTTGCCGAATCGCTAAAATCATCCGCTGCCAAAACATCTACCGGAATGTGTACTTCAACGCCCTTTTCTTTGGCTTGTCGCAAAATAGCCAAGGCGAGGTCCATTTTATCGTCCTCACAGATGGAATCCCCAACATTGCCCCCCTGTGCTTTTATAAAGGTATAAGTCATTCCGCCACCAATGATCAAATGGTCCACCTTGTTCAATATGTTTTCGATGATGGTTATTTTAGAAGAGACTTTGGCGCCCCCCAAAATAGCGGTGACCGGTTTTTCCCCGGTTTGCATTACCTTTCCGATAGCCTTTATCTCTTTGGCCAATAAATATCCAAAACATTTGTTTTCAGGGAAAAATCGGGCCACTACCGTTGTAGATGCATGTGCCCTGTGCGCCGTGCCAAATGCATCGTTCACATATATATCTCCCAATTTGGAAAGCTCTTCGGCAAAAGCTACGTCTCCACTGGTCTCCTCGTTGTGAAACCTTAGGTTTTCAACCATCAATATTTCACCGCTTTTTAAATTTTCAACAGCTGTTGTAGCGACCTCCCCAACACAATCTTCGACAAATTTAACGGTAACACCAATACTATCGGATACGGCGGCACAAATATGCTTTAATGATAAGTCCGGGTTTTTCTCGCCTTTTGGCCTACCCAAATGACTCATTAAGACAGCACTCCCACCATCTTCCAAAACCTTTAGTATCGTAGGTTTGGCAGCTTCAATTCTATTGGTGTCGGTCACATTGAAATCGGCATCCAAAGGCACATTGAAATCTACCCGTATCAGTGCTTTTTTATTTTCAAAATTGAAATCTTCTATCGTCTTCATATCATTAGGTTTAGGAAAAGGCAAATGTATGTAAAAAGTCGATAGATTTTGGATGTTCCACATTGGACTTTGTCGCATCACCTCTATTTTTTGGCTTTTCTTAACAGGTGGATGCACAGCGTCTCAAAAATATCAATTACCGTTATAACGATATATTTTGAAGCCCCGGCCCGCCAAGTGAATCTCTACATGTGTTCCTTTAAAAAACTTATCTTTGAAGCATGTTGTTCAAGAGCATCTTAGGGTTGACCCATATTAAAAACCACTTGGTCTCAAGCGCTGATGCGGGCCGTATTCCACACGCACAATTGTTCGTTGGGCCCGAAGGTAGTGGCACATTACCTATGGCCATTGCCTATGCTCAATATGTACTCTGCAAAAATACCGATGGCGAAAATACGGGAACCAACGAAGCTTGTAATACCAAATGCAGCTCCCTAACCCATCCCGATCTGCATTTTACATTTCCCGTCGCCAATAACGATACGATAAAAAGTCATGCGGTAAGCAATCATTTTATGGAAGAATGGCGGCAGTTTGTCAAAGAGCAGCCTTATGGTAATTTATTTGATTGGTATAGGGCCATCGGCATAGAAAAAAAACAAGGACAAATAGGCGTTGACGAAGCTCAGGATATCGTAAAAAAGTTATCCCTTAAATCTTATGAGGGCGGTTATAAGCTAATGCTTATATGGATGGCCGAAAAAATGAACATCGCTTCGGCGAACAAACTCTTAAAATTAATAGAGGAACCTCCGGAAAAGACCATTTTTATTTTAATGGCCGAAGACGAGGAGCAAATTATTCAGACCATTCGTTCCCGCTGTCAGGCACTTCATTTTCCGCCTTTGGCGGAAGAGGCGATTGCAAACGGACTTATAGAAAAAGGCTTAGTACGGGAGGAGGCCTTGCGAATAGCCCATGAAGCCAATGGTAATTTTAACAAGGCCATAGATTTAATGAACAAGGATTCCGAAGATCTTGTTTTCGAGAAATGGTTCGTACAATGGGTGCGAAGTGCTTTTAAGGCCAAGGGGAACAAAGCTGCAATACATGAGCTTATCCTATGGGGCGACGAGGTTGCCAAGACCGGGAGAGAGACACAAAAAAAGTTTTTACTGTACTGCCTTTCTGTAATGCGCCAAGCCTTGCTCATTAATTACAACACACAAGAACTGGCCTATATGAAAATACACGTCGAAGGCTTTCAACTCGAAAAATTTGCCCCTTTTGTACATGAAAACAATATTCAGCAGATAGCCGAAGAGCTCGAAGAAGCGATTTACCATGTAGAGCGCAAT
Organism: Costertonia aggregata; assembly: GCF_013402795.1. GTDB lineage: Bacteria > Bacteroidota > Bacteroidia > Flavobacteriales > Flavobacteriaceae > Costertonia > Costertonia aggregata. Next base: position 1,703,500 of record NZ_CP058595.1, read on the forward strand.
GGAAATTCAAAATTGATTTTGACCGATTTGTCCATTAAGCTCACAAGGCTACTGCACAAAAAGGCAAGTAAGCTGGTTTCAGAAAACGGTAGCTGACTTTTTTGATTTGAACACAATTATATATAGAAAAGAAAACTATGGAACATATTTTACAATACGCGACCGAGATTTTACTACTTCTCTTTTTGATCATAACTTTTCTACAAAGTGGTATCGACAAAGTATTTGACTGGAAGGGAAACCTTTCGTGGCTCAAAGGACATTTTGAGGGTACGCCCCTTGGGAGCCTTGTTCCTATTTTATTGGGCATTGTATTACTGTCCGAAGTTGTAGCGGGCATTCTTTGCGCTATCGGCATTTATCAATTGTTGATGCTTGACTCCAAAAGCATGGCCCTTTATGGTGCGATCATGTCTTGCGTGTCGTTGCTTATGTTGCTTTTTGGGCAACGTATGGCGAAAGACTATGAGGGTGCAAAAACCATAGCGGTCTACTTTATTCCTGCTATTTTACTGGTATTTATCTTACAGCAATAAAAAAACCCGGGCGATTTGCCCGGGTCATGCATTCATTTACGAAAGCACAATACGTTATTTCTTGTATTTGTCGTTCAAAATTTTGATGATTTCATCGGTTAGATCATTGGCCTCGGCACCGTAAAGAACGCTGCCGCCATCACCACCGGTCAAAATATAGGTGTAACCGCTGGTTTTGCCAAAATCCTTGATTTCTGCCTTAACTTTATTTACCAAACTATCCATCTCGGTTTGACCGGCAGTCTGTAATTGCAATTCTTCTTGCTGTAGTTGTTGCCCTATAAACTGTCCTTTTTGTTGCATCATGCCATATTCTTCCTGAGCTTTTTTCTGGTTCATGGTTTGGGCCTTTGCCTGAAAAGCCTGAGCCTCTATTTGAAAGGCTTGGGTTATACTATCCTTCTTTTTGGTAAATGCATCGGCTTTGGTCTTGAACTTTGCCTCAACATCAATTTTTTCCTGGTATTTTTCCATCAGCTTTACGTTATCAACGTAACCTATTTTACTTTGCTGGCAAGACATAATTCCCAATGCCGCTATGGCCAAAATCAATTTTTTCATTTGTTACTCTTTAATTTATTTTAATTAAGCTCTTTTACTTTTTTTGGATTTGCAAAAATAGGAAAGCTTTTTGAGATATATGCTACCTATTTTGTTTCGTATTATTTTTGCCCTGTTTTAAAAGAAAGCTGCGTGTTTTCTAAAAATGGGCTGTATAGGCAAAAACTATTGGTATATATTTGAACAATTAACGATTTCTATTAAAAACGAGGTTAAAAAAAGGTGTTTTTTTATACGTCTTTTGAAATACATGCTACTGCATGCCCAATGCCGTAAATGTTCGGCAAATCGCTTTAAAACAGTTTTCACCCTTTTTTAAGGATATATATATGGGAAGAATACTCTTTGGACTTCCAAGCACTTATATTGGAGATCAGCCCCCTCCAAAATGCGCTTAAAAAATTTTGTTTGCCCGTTTTGTATTTTTCCGATAGGAGCGCAACGTAAAACGAATCAAAAATCATTGGTTTTGTTTCGACCAAAATCATTTTTTGCTTTGCAAAGAGTTTTTGTATCGCATTCTTCGAAAAGTGCCAAAGGTGTCTCGGCACATCATAGGCCGCCCAAAAAGTGCCATAAAATTCTGCATCGTGCGACTTAAAGTTGGGAACGGCAACTACAAGTCTGCCTTCCTTTTTCAAAAGTGATTCCAGTTTTTGGATTTGCTCATCAAGGTCAGGCAAATGTTCCAACACGTGCCAAAGGGTGATCACATCAAACTGTTTATTAGATATTTCACTTAAATCCGAGTGGAGTTCAATTCCTTTTTGAGACGCCCGCTCTCGTGCCGGGGCATTTGGTTCAACCCCAGCAATCTGCCAACCGCTCATTTTTGCTTTTAACAAAAAATCTCCCGTTCCCGCCCCAACGTCCAAAAGTGTTTTTTCATCTTGGTCTATTGATGTAACGAGCTTTATTTTTTTTTTGATATTATACCTTTTTACGGTTTGATATAATTTATCGGTCAATGTATTTCGGGAATCCGTATGGGAAATATAGGTATCGCTTTCGTAGTATTTGGAAAGATTTTTGGGTCGGGGGGCTGTTACCAACATATCGGTTTCGGCATCATAAAGCAGCTCGAACGGCTCACCGGTAACCGAAAAATCCTTAGTTTTTAAAAACGACTTCATTGTGATTGTAGGTAGACGTGTATTCATTTTTCAAAGCGTGAAGATACTTTAAAACCGCTTCTCTGGAAAGAGAATCCATGCTCAGGCAATCTTTTTCCGTGTCGTTATACACCTCTATGGTGATATACCAATGTTCATTTATGACAGCATCTTCGTCGTCGTCAGCAAAAATGGGTTCAAACCCCCCAACTACCAAAGCCGCATTGTATGCAATATCGAATAAAGTCGAGATTTCGGTCAATGGTTTGCTATTTATCCCAACTTCATAGAAAGAGAAAAAAAATGTCTTCCCATCTACTTCAAAAGGCACATCATCATGTACATTTTTGTGTTTTAAATCAAACTTTGTGTTTATGAAATTATAAAAACAATAGGCGTCTTTATGGTCCTCAAAAATGAACATTTGTCGCTTGGGTAAACCCCGTTTGAATTTTTTCCCTTTAGAAACTTTGTAGTCTTCGATATCGGGTGCGATTCGTAAAGGAATACAGGAATGAAACAGGAACAAAAAGATGGGGAGCAGTAAAAGTCTTTTCATTTTTTGTCTTGTATTGGATATTATAGCAAGCTATCAAAAATTAAGCCGAAAACACATGATTTCTCAAAATTGAATATCCATGAAGCAATCAATGGGTATTTTGCCGTTATCGTTCTGGGCGACCTGTAATTGTAAAAAATTATTCACTATGTATTTCAACCCTATTGTTACTGAATAAGAATACACCTTTGGAAACGATTGGCATTCGCATGGATTATCTAGAGCCTTTAGACAGAGAATCCGCAATCATAAGTTAATATTGGAAGACTTAAAATTACCCAAAGCCCTTAAAGCTTTTGGAAAACCAAGGTTACTGCTACGATATTGGTGGTTCTGTATGCCGCTCAAAGAATATACCATCTTATTTCTTTTTTAACGAATATAGGTCTCCATTTGGATGCCTAAGGGTCAAATTACCATTCGCTAAACGATACTCCCAAGAGCCTCCCAATATTAAGGTCCAGTCAAAATCTGCGGTCCAAATGCATGTGTCCGTAAACACTATTTGGTTACTTGAGATAGAATACTCCCCACGATTACAAATCGCAGGAAATTTAGCGGTTTCACTTTCCCCCGTGTAGACGCCTTTATTTAATATCAGCTCCACATTTGAAACACTGCTCCCGCGCTCAAAAGTTCCAAAATATGCTCCTTGAATATCACCATTCGCATCGTCCGAATCACTGCAGCCCATAACGAGCATCCAAACAAATCCCAGAATCACTATGTGCAACTTTCTCATCCAACTCATTTTTATCAAGATAAATCATATTGGAAAAGGTTGCTTATATTACCGATATTTTTAATGGATTGTTCCACGTGGAACACTAAAGATCATCTTCCCAAATACACCAACAAAACACTAATGTCAGATGGAGAAACCCCGCTTATTCTTGAAGCTTGCGAAATAGTGACCGGCTTGATATACTCCAATTTTTCCCTAGCCTCAAACGATAAAGATTTGAGTTTGGAGTAATCAAAATTATCGGGGATTTTCACGTTCTCTAACCGATGTAGTTTATCGGCATTTACTTTTTCCTTGGCAATATAGCCTGAATATTTTACCTGCACTTCGGCCTGTTCCAGCACTTCCCTGTCCAAATTATGCTCTGAAACGAATGCCGATACTGCTTCCAATTGAAGCATATGGTTCATGGTGACTTTTGGCCTTGAAAAAACTTTGAACATCTTGTCCGATTGTTTGACGGACGAAGATGAGACACTTTCCAAAATAGGGTTCATCTCTTCGGGCGTATAACTTGTTTCCTTAAAAAAGGATACGAATGAAGCTGATTTTCGCTCTTTTTCCTCCATGCGTCGCAAACGTTCTTCTTTGGCCAAGCCAATCTTATAACCCTTTGGCGTAAGCCTCAAGTCAGCATTATCTTGTCGTAGAAGCGTTCTGTATTCCGCTCGAGAGGTAAACATTCGATACGGTTCTTCCGTGCCTTTTGTGATAAGATCATCTATTAAAACACCAATATAAGCTTCGTCCCTTTTTAAGACAAAGGGCTGTTTTTCATTGATTTTTAGGTGTGCGTTTATACCTGCCATCAATCCCTGTGATGCAGCTTCCTCATACCCTGTTGTACCGTTGATTTGACCTGCAAAATAAAGGTTGTCAACCAACTTGGTTTCCAAGGTGTGTTTTAATTGTGTTGGTGGGAAATAGTCATATTCAATAGCATAACCCGGTCTGAAAAACTTTACGTTTTCAAAACCTTTTACCGAGCGCAATGCTTTGAACTGTATGTCCTCGGGCAGTGAAGTTGAAAAGCCGTTCACATACACTTCAACGGTATTCCAGCCTTCAGGCTCCACAAATAATTGATGGCTATCCTTATCGGCGAATCGATTAATTTTGTCTTCGATGGATGGGCAATATCTGGGGCCGATACTTTGTATACTCCCATTGAACATTGGGGACCTATCAAACCCTTCTCTCAAAAGATCGTGTACGGTTTTACTCGTATGTGTCATGTGGCAGTCACGCTGTGACGTCAAAGTATGCGATTCCAAATATGAAAATTTCTCGGGAATTTCATCACCTGGTTGCGGAATCATTACAGAATAATCCAATGACCTACCATCTACCCTTGGCGGGGTTCCCGTTTTCATCCTTCCGCTATCAAAACCAAAATCGGTCAATTGTTCTGTTATTCCTATTGCAGCTTTCTCACCGGCCCTGCCCCCTCCAAACTGTTTCTCGCCAATGTGAATCAATCCATTCAAAAAAGTGCCATTGGTCAAGACCACGGCTTTGGCCTTTACGTCTAACCCTAAGGATGTCCTGACCCCAATGACTCTGTTTTTCTCCACCAAAAGGCCGCTTACCATTTCCTGGTAAAAATCACAATTAGGGGTGTTCTCTAAAGCCAGGCGCCATTCTTCTGCAAAGCGCATTCGGTCGTTTTGGGCTCGTGGACTCCACATAGCCGGACCTTTGGATTTATTAAGCATCTTAAACTGTATGGCGGATTTATCGGTCACAATGCCGCTATACCCGCCAAGTGCATCGATCTCCCTCACTATTTGCCCTTTGGCAATGCCGCCCATTGCGGGATTACAGGACATTTGACCAATGGTCTGAAGGTTCATTGTGATCAACAATGTTTTTGATCCCATGTTTGCTGCTGCTGCTGCGGCTTCAGCACCCGCGTGGCCGCCACCTACTACTATTATGTCATATTGTTTGTCAAACATAGCTTCTAGTGTTCCACGTGGAACAATTTCATTTTTTCGTTTTCTTTTTCTCTCATGATGACAATGTCGTCCTCAGATTTGTCATTAAAACCCATAAGGTGTAATACACCGTGTGCCATAACCCTTAACAATTCTTCTTCAAAAGGAACCTTGAATTTTATTGCGTTTTCATTCACTCGGTCAACAGAAATAAAAATATCGCCTGACACTTCTTTTCCTTTTGTATAATCAAACGTTATAATATCGGTAAACGTATCGTGATTTAAATACTGCTGGTTAACCTTTAAAAGGTAATCATCTTTGCAAAAAATAAAGTTGATTGTACCAAGACTATATTTTTCAGATCTGATAATCCTAGTTATCCAGTCGGTAAACTTTGCTTCGTTTTTTAAGGTGAAATCGGTTTCAAAATGGTAATCAATCATCACGTTTAAAATAGTTCTTCACCTTATTTTGGAAAATTTGCTGCAAAGGTAAGGTTTGTCTATTTAAAATTTCGATTTCATTCTGATAATTCTCTAAGAGTGAGGGCTTGGTAAGTATCGGGTTTTGAAATGATTCTGTGTTTGTATTGCTCTCCCGTTCCGATTTTTTACCCTGCTTCATAGCGGCGTTTTCCAACTTCAACAACTCATATTGAATCGTATTGATTTTATTCAGGTTGCGCTGAGTTACACCATTCTCCAACAAATCATTCTCGAAATCCTCCATTTGGCGCAGTAATTTATGACCAAGCTTTTTATCCTTTTGATTTATCATGTCCTCTAGCTGCTTTTCTAACTGTTGCCTAATGTTCTGCTGCTCTTTATATATTTCATAAAGTTCTTTCAATTCTTCTTCACTAGGCTGCTGGCCTACTCCTTCTCCGTTTTCTTTACCTTGTCCCTTACCATTGGCTTTGCCACTTTCCCCGTTCTTCCCGTTTTCGTTTTCACTACCGTTCCCGTCTTTTTGCCCTTGTGCATTTTTGCCCGCTTTAGCTTGACCGGGTTTCTCACCGCCGCTTTTCTTGCCCTCGTCTGCTTGTGGCTTTCCCTGCCCTTGCTTTCCCATTCCTCCCATTTTTTGCTTTAACTGCCCTTGGCCCTTGATGATATCCGGTAATTGAAAATCTTCGCCTTTTCCTTGGCCTTTACCCGAATTCATGCTCTGTTGCATATTGTCCAGTAATTTTGCCAAGAAATCAGCCAAACCATTTGAGGCGTTCAAAACGTATTTTTGATATGATACTCCTTGGTATATTTGATTTTCGGCCATACGGTCTAGCGACTTGTCAATGTTGTAATATACCTCGGTTATTTGTTCGTTTACGAATTCGGAAAGTTCCGGTTGCCGGAGCGATAATGCAAAAAGGCTATCATCTACATGTTCAAAAAGCTCACGTAAATGTTGCTGTTGCCTTACCGTGTTGGAGAATTGAGAGACATCGACATCCATCTCTTCCATGCTTTCGTATAGGCTTTCCTGCTTGAAGGAAAACGTAATCAGGTTATCCAAAATCTGTCGCAACATTTCTGCGTCCTCAGAAACCGATGAACCACCACCTGAAACCGACTGTTGGGCCGCTTCGCTCATTTCTCTCATTTTTTGGGCGGCGGCCTTTTGTTTTTGTTTTGCTTTATTGGCGCTGTTCCGCTTTTGTGGGGAATCCGAGGATTCATCAGAACCTTGGTGCTTTTTTATTTCTTCTAGAGCGTCTTTTTGATCATTCTTGACACTTTCGGCCTTTTTTTTGTCGAATTGTATATCGATTGGTTTTTTAAGAGCCTGGTTATCCTTCTTCAACTCATCGAATTCCTTTTCCAACTCATTAAACTGTTGGTTCATTTTCTCTTGTTCGGCATTCGTTGACTTCTCGCCGATATCTATTTTAGATAAAACCTCTTGTTTTTCCGCCAGTTTTTCCAAATCCTTGGCGAGTTGATTGGCCTTCTCGGTTACATAATACCGCTTGGTCAGTTCAAGTAGTTGCTCTAACCCCCTTTCGCTATTTTTCTGCTTTTTACCCAGTTCTTCCAAACGTTTGGCCAGTTCTTCCTTATTTATTTTTTCAGCTACTTTATTAAGTTCTTCCAACAATTTCTGATTTTTTTTAGCCTCTTGCTCCTGTCGTTCCAAACGCTCCTTCAAAAGTTGGTTAAGTTTGCTGTCCGTTTCGGTTTTGTCTAAATTTTCCTTCAGCTGTTTGCTGAACTTTTCCATAAGCTGTTCTTGCTGTTCCTGCTTTTGGAGAAAATTCTTTATTTGGTTTTTATCGTTAAAATTAAGTTGGTTCTTCTCTTTTTGCTCCTTATTGATTTCTTTTAAGGTCTCTTTTTGTTCCTTGTATTTTTCCAATGATTTATCCAGATTACCTATTATGGCTTGCTGGCTCTCCAGCTCTTTGTTCCGCAATTCATCATCGTTCAACAATTGTAGGCTAAAAACTTTGCTCTTGGCCGATTTCCCATTATGTATCGCATCATTATCAATAGCCTCAAAGTAAAAGCTGTAGGGCACGCCAGCTTCCAACTGCAGGCCCGATGGGTAGGTATAGTAAAATTGTTCGAAGTTTTTATTGGGCTTTCCCAATTCTATAATTTGTTTGGTGCCTGGTTCATTTTCGGGATAACAGATGAGCCGCAACCTACTTAATTTGTAGTCATCGGAGGCTTCCCCGGTAAAATAGGCAATGTTGGGGTTTAATGAGTCCAAAATCCGTTTCACCTCAATCTTGGGGTAGGCATCCTTAATAACGGTAAAATTATAGTTCAGCTTTTCGTATTCTCGCACATTGGCATTTGACGTTGATATTTGATACCGAAGATTGCGGTATATACTTTTTTTCAGTTCAAATACGTTTTTGGATTTTATGAACAAAAGCATGGTGTCTTTCGTCAACAGGTTGACGTTATCAGTGTGTTTGCCCCTAATTTTCCAAGTTACGACCGTACCTTCGGGAAAGATAGCATTTCCTGTGCTTTTGATGGTTTCCGATGGTTTACTGGTATAGTTTGGATATGTCAGATGCAGGTCAAAGTTTTGGATAGATGGTGTTTTTAGGGCATTCAAACTATATTCCCTTGATTGTATACCGTTCGCTATAAAATAGAAGGTGGATGATCGTAGCGGTGGTGTAAACGTATATTGATACAGACCGTTTTGCTCCTGCAAAAGCATTTTTCTACCGTTTAACATGATAAAGACCTCCTCGGGCTTTACAGTTCCCTCGGTCATCACCTGTATCGTAAAGGCTTCGCTTTCAAGAACATCCAAATTGGAAGAAAGTAATTTAAACACAAAGGGGGCTGGCGGCTCATAGGCCAAGTCATAGTTTACCACCCTATCTGCAGAGCCAAAAAAAGAGCTTAGATTTCCGGATAGCCCCAAGACACCCAAAATTAATATGGGCACTGTCAAATATTTGACATATTTGAGGTTTTCCTTGAAATTCACGGCCTTTACGAACGGTATGGGGTTCAGATTCCGCGAACGCTGTTCAATACTGGCCAGCAAAAGCTCGGACCTGTCAGTATCTTCAGCTAAATCCAAAAGGTTCAGCAACCGGTCGCCAACATCGGGGAAGTGCTTACCAATAAGTTGGGACGCCTCTTTATTGGTGATACCCTGTTTTAAGCGAAAGAGATAAAAAAGTGGGGTCAGTATATATTTGAACAGTAAGAGAGACTCTACACCAATACAAAATAACAAGAGCAAAAAACGCCAAGTAGAGTTAAGCCAAAGCAGATATTCTATGCTCAAAACCAATATGAGGAACAAGGCGCCCAAGGCCATAAAAAGAAGTATTCCCTTGACCAACATTTTGGAATAGTACTTTCTGGTAAACTGTCGTAGCTTCTTGAGGATGGAATTATAACTGTTCAATTTCAGGAATTTTATTACCAAGATACTTTATGTTGGTAATTTAAATATCATAAATCCTGTTAAAAGGCACGTAAATAGATGTTGAAGACGGTTGCGCCTGTTCGTTTTTTCTTTCTACAATCCTATCTTTGCATATCAAAATAGATTTATGAGTCAGAAAGTACGTGTTCGTTTTGCACCGAGTCCCACGGGGCCTTTACATATTGGCGGGGTTCGTACCGCCTTGTTCAATTATCTTTTCGCCAAAAAACATGATGGCGATTTTATTCTACGCATTGAAGATACCGATCAAAACAGATATGTTGAGGGGGCCGAAAAGTATATTGTTGATGCCCTCAACTGGTGCAATATCCCATTTGATGAGGGTCCCGATAAGAACGGAGGCCATGGCCCATACCGTCAGAGCGAGCGCAAGCACTTGTATAAACAGTATACCGAGGCATTGGTTTCTATGGGAAAAGCCTACTATGCCTTTGACACGGCCGAAAAATTGGATTTTCACAGGAAAGACCACGAAGCCAAGGGAAAAACCTTCATTTATAACTGGCACAATAGGCTCAAACTGGATAATTCACTTTCGTTGACCCCCAAAGAATTAAAGACCAGATTGGATACAGGTGAGGATTACGTAATTCGGTTTTTGACCCCACCGGACGAAAAATTATATCTGAAGGATGTCATACGCGGCGATATTGAAATAGATACTAACACCTTGGATGATAAGGTGCTTTTTAAAAGCGATGGTATGCCTACCTATCATTTGGCCAATATCGTTGATGATCATTTAATGCAGATTACGCATGTTATCCGGGGAGAAGAGTGGTTGCCTTCGCTGGCTTTGCACAAACAATTGTATGATGCCTTTGAGTGGAAAGCTCCGGTATTTGCCCATTTACCCTTGATCATGAAACCTGTGGGCAAAGGCAAGTTGAGCAAGCGCGATGGTGAAAAATTGGGTTTCCCTGTTTTTCCGTTATCCTGGAGCGAGTCCGAGGGGTATAAAGAAGCGGGGTTTTTTCCTGAAGCGGTAATCAACTTTTTAGCCATGCTGGGCTGGAATCCCGGTACGGAACAAGAGATCTTTGACCTGGAAGAGCTTGTTCAAACCTTTAGTTTGGAACGTGTGAATAGATCTGGGGCCCGTTTTGACCCTGATAAGACCAAATGGTATAATCAGCAATACTTACAGAAAAAAAACGATGCCGAACTTACCGGATTATTTATCCCTGTTTTGGGAAGGCATATTGATTTAAGTCTGGACATCGCCCAACCGGAAAGGGTTCAAAAGATTGTTGCATTGGTTAAAGAACGGGCGACTTTTGTGTCTGACTTTTGGGAGCTTTCCGATTATTTCTTTGTTTGCCCTAAGGAATACAATGAGAAAGCAGTGAAGAAACAATGGAAAGAAGACACCCCAAAACTTATGAACCAACTGGTATCTATTTTAGAAAATATAGAGGATTTCTCTTTTGAACATGTGGAAACCAAAGTAAAATCATGGATTAAAGCGCAAGACCTCTCTTTTGGAAAAGTGATGCCTCCTTTACGATTGTTGCTGGTCGGTGACATGAAAGGACCCCATATCTTTGATATCATGGGCATGATAGGTAAACGGGAAAGCATCCATAGAATTAAAAATGCAATTAATGTGTTGGGTTAGGCAGGCTCTCAGATCTTAATCCGCAATTGCAGATTCATCTCTTTTCTACGGTTTCGTTCTACAGAAAAGAATTGTTCCTATGACTATCACTATTGCTTAAAATAGGCTTGTGTAACAAATTTCAAAAAAAAGATACAGATATAGTAAAGTCTTGTTATCTTCAATTTTAAACTTAAAACACTAAATTATGGGAAGTCTCAGTTACATTATTCCAATTGGTATTGTTCTCCTATTGGTCTTTTTTTCAACGGTTTTCATCGTAAAGCAACAAACTGCGGTCATTATTGAAACCTTCGGGAAATTTACAAGCATCCGCCATGCGGGCATTCAATTTAAAATACCGTTCATTCAGCGAATCGCGGCGAGAGTTGGGCTAAAAATTCAACAGTTGGATGTTATTATAGAGACCAAGACCTTGGACGATGTTTTCGTAAAGCTAAAGGTTTCGGTACAGTATGTGGTCATTAAAGAGAAAGTCTATGATGCCTTTTACAAGTTGGAATATCCCCACGACCAAATAACCTCTTTTGTTTTTGATGTGGTGCGCGCCGAGGTGCCCAAAATGAAACTGGACGATGTTTTCGTAAAAAAAGACGATATCGCCATTGCCGTAAAGCGCGAACTACAGGAATATATGTCCGATTATGGGTATGACATAATAAAGACCTTGGTTACCGATATTGATCCTGATGCCCAGGTAAAGCAGGCGATGAATCGTATCAACGCATCGGAACGTGAAAAGATTGCCGCCCAGTTTGAAGGGGATGCGGCCCGTATACTTATCGTAGAAAAAGCAAAGGCGGAAGCAGAGAGCAAGCGCTTACAAGGGCAGGGTATCGCCGATCAAAGACGTGAAATTGCCCGAGGTTTGGAAGAATCCGTAGAGGTTTTGAACAAAGTGGGCATCAATTCACAGGAAGCATCTGCGCTTATCGTAGTTACCCAACATTATGATACATTACAATCCATCGGGGAGGAAACCAATACCAACCTGATTTTGCTGCCCAATTCGCCACAGGCCGGCAGCGATATGTTGAACAACATGGTGGCTTCGTTTACCGCTAGCAACATGATCGGGGAATCTATGAAGAAAACCAATGTTAAGACAAAAGACAAAGAATAGTGCTTTTTACATTTTAAGCAAAGAACCCCGCCTTAGCATGGTGGAGTTCTTTCGTTAATGGCATTTTGCTATTGGTCTTGATAAATTTTTGAGTTTGAACGAATTTTAGGCAAATCCTATATTTAATTTACAAATCAATGTCGCATCTCTTTACATTGAAAAACTGATTCAATTGGTATTCTTTGTTTTCAATACAGATAAGGCAACAAAAAAAATAACTAGGTCTAAAATTTAGCTTTGATGTGCAAAAATGGATTTTGAGGCATGTTATTGTGTTTTTTCATAACTAAATGAACCTATTTGCCGCTGAAAGCGCAAAAGTTACTGAAACGGCTTAAAAAAAGACCGAATTCAATAAGAAATACCGATTGATATATTATTATGGATAGACGAAAACTATGTCAGTCTTTCTGTTGAATCTTGGCCCAAGAATCCCGTAGGCCAACAGTTCTATTGAACACTAATTTTTTAGAGGTTGAATCCGGGTCAACACAAAAATAACCCAAACGTTGAAACTGGACCCTATCGCCAATCGCTGTGTCTTGTAAACTGGGTTCCAGATATCCTGTAATTACTTCAAGGGAATTGGGATTAATAAAATCCATAAAATCTTTATCCTTGTGGGTGTCCGGACTCTCATCGATAAACAAGCGGTCATATAACCTTACCTCAGCTTCCAAGGCGTGTTCAATCGAGACCCAATGCAGCGTTCCCTTTACCTTGCGCAAGCTCTCATTAGTGCCGCTACCGCTTTTGCTTTTTGAATCATAGGTACATTGAACTTCAGTTATATTCCCATCGGTATCTTTTGTACAGCTTTCCGCTTTTATGATATAGCCGTTCTTTAAACGGACTTCCCCACCTAGTTTAAGGCGAAAGAATTTTTTATTCGCCTCTTCCTTAAAATCAGCCTTTTCGATATACAGCGTTTGAGAAAAAGGAACTTTTCGAGAGCCGGCAGAAACATCTTCGGGATTGTTTTCAGCGTCCAGCCATTCCGTTTCTCCTTCGGGGTAGTTGATAATCACAACTTTTAAAGGATCCAAGACCGCCATGGCCCTTGGGGCGATTTTGTTCAGATGTTCACGCACATGAAACTCCAGCAAAGAGACATCAATCAAGTTATCTCTTTTTGCTATGCCTATGGTGTCGGCGAAATTTCGAATGGATTCTGGTGTGTAGCCTCTTCTTCGCAGTCCCGAGATAGTGGGCATACGTGGGTCGTCCCAACCGGTGACAATGCCTTCTTCCACCAACTTTAATAACTTTCTTTTACTTACAACGGTGTGGCTTAAATTTCTTCGGGCGAATTCCCGTTGTTTGGGCCTAATCTTGCCCTCTTCCACAACCTGATCCAAACACCAATCGTACAGTTCCCTATGCATGGCAAACTCGAGAGTACACAATGAATGTGATACTTGCTCAATATAGTCGCTCTCGCCGTGTGTCCAATCGTACATTGGGTAAATACACCAATCGGTATTTGTTCTATGGTGTGCTTTGTGCAAAACCCGATATAAAATAGGGTCCCGCATAAGCATATTGGACGAGGCCATATCTATTTTTGCCCGCAGCACATGGGTGCCTTCCTCAAAATCGCCGCATTTCATGCTCTCGAACAAATCCAAATTCTCTTCAACCGTTCTATTTCTGTATGGGCTTTCCGTTCCCGGTGCATTGGGTGTGCCCTTTTGGGTTGCCATTTCCTCGGAAGATTGGCTGTCCACATAGGCTTTTCCATCTTTTATCAACTGAACGGCCCAATCATACAATTGCTGAAAATAATCGGATGCATAGCACTTCTTGTCCCATTCAAAGCCCAACCAAGCGACGTCCCGTTTGATAGCGTCTACATATTCCTGTTCTTCCTTGGCGGGATTGGTGTCGTCAAACCTAAGGTTTACCGGAGCATTATACCGCAGGCCCAAGCCAAAATTTAGGCAAATTGAGCTCGCATGGCCAATGTGCAGATAGCCGTTGGGTTCCGGTGGAAATCGAAAACGCAAATCAGCTCTTGAAAAGCCGTTTTTCAAGTCTTCCTCAACAATGTGCTCTATAAAATTCAAGGGTTTTGAAGCCTCTTCCATACCATCAAAATTTGAAGCACAAAAGTAGGAAAAATGGCCGGATAAAGGCTCATGGGAAACGGCATACCATGCAAAAAATGGATTTCACAACGATTTTAAAGAACACTACAACATAAAATTTCTTGAAGTCCCGTTATATGCCATATTTGTTGTTGAGTCGTATGGTAGCTTGTCGATCAGTCGTAAAAAAGAACAATTAACCAAGAAATTGTACGTTATGTCGGTACCCATATCCCGTTCATACTCAAATTTTTAGTTTCCCAAAACTACCTACTTATGAAAACAAAATTACTCGACAAAGTATTCTTTCCCTTGGCAATCCTTCTGCTTATGGGAACTTCACAAACGTATTCACAAACACTTAATGCCCCTACTGCTGCACCGAATCAAACACCTCCAATCGGGTCAACGCCATGGAGCTCTGCGTGTGCTTCAAGCACATTCAACGATTATTGGGTGAATTTCAAATGGACGCCACCAGTCGTAAATTCGGGCAACGAGTTTATTCTTGAACTTTCCGATGCTTCCGGTGATTTTAGCAACCCTATTGAATTGGCCAAAGACGGTACAAAAAACACGAGTTTTGATTTCTTCTTTCAATTTACATTGCCTACCGATACCAGAGGAGAAGGCTATAAAATGAGGGTTCGGAGTACCGATCCTGCTATAATAGGGGCGGAATCCGAAGCCTTTGCCATGTATTATAAAGACTTTGACTCACCTTCGCTTATTAGCGAAGATGGTAACGGCACAATACCCCCGGGCGGGGCAATACAAATATGCGACGGGGCTTCCATTGTGCTTGCGCCACACAATATACCTGCTGCCAATACCTATCAGTATAATTGGTACAGGAGCGGAACTTTATTGGCCGAAAAATCATTCGAATTGACCGTAAATCAAGTAGGCATGTACCAAGTAGAGGTAGATTACGGTACGTGTTCTATTTCTGGTGGTGGCACGCTATCCAATATAATTGATGTTACCTTGGGCTCTAGTCTTGGTCTTGCTATCAACCCACCTAGTAAAACAGATTTATGTAGTGGTGAAACTGCTTCGTTGCAGGCCAACATTACAGGACAAGGATTGACCTATACATGGTTCAAAGATGGTGCTGCCATAACTTCCCCTACAGTAGATGCTGACACATATATTGTAGATGCCTCTGTAGCGGGGTTTGAAGGCGATTACACTGTTGAAATAAGTGGCCCCGACACGTGTTTGGAACTTTCTTCCGCAATAACCATTACCAATGCGGGTATTTTTACCGTAACCCGGTCAAACCCCGAAAATATGGTGCTGTTGCCAAGCCAGCCCTTAAATTTGAGCGTAACTACCACGGCAGGTACGCCCGTATATCAATGGTATAGGAACGGATCCGCAATTTCTGGAGCGAATGCTGCTTCATTGGAGGTTTCACAAGAGGGGACGTATTATGCTGAAGTGTCCCAAAGTGGTGGTGCCTGTGCTTCGACTGCCATTAACTCGGAAACGACTACGGTAGTCTCACCAGCTTCCTTTGTATTGGTAGCCGATTACGCATCAACCTATGCTGCATGTGAAAACCCTAGTATTGTATTGGAAGTAGAAACCATTAACGCCGTTGCTACCGATGGCACGGTGACCGATGTGACATCAGATTTGATTTCAAGCTTTACCTACCAATGGAAAAAGGATGGTGTTGCCATTCCGGGTGCAACATCCTCGAATATCAGCCTTACAGATATTACTGAAAACGGAAATTATGAAGTTGATGGTGAGATAACCACCTATACCGCTACATCAAACCCACTTCCGGTACAACTTATCGTAAATGAAACCTTAACCATTACCAGTACAGGTGTCGTAAGCTGCGGGCCTTCAGAAATCATAACCATGACCACAACAACCGATTTGACCGGACAAAGTTTTGATTGGTTCCGTAACGGTACAAATCTCAACAATGGCGATGCTGTTTTGAATATCACCGAGCCTGGAACATACCAATTGGTTTTAGACAGAAATGGATGCCCCTTGCGTTCCAATGAAATCATAGTCTCACCCCTAGATCCGGCTTTGATCAGTTTGGATTCCGATACCGATGTCATATTCCCGGAAGGTACTACAAGGACCGTAACAGCTTCTGGTGGAACTGCATACCAATGGTTTGATGCCAATAACGTAGCCATTTCAAATTCCAGTTCGGTAACCTTAACGGAAGAAGGTGAATATACACTTTTAGCCAACATAGATAACTGCCAAATAACGAGACAATTAACTGTTACATATCAAGACACCTTTAGGGTGCCCAATGTAATCACTGTAAACGGTGATGGCATTAATGACCAATGGGTGATACCCAACACATACTCCAACGACCCAGAAGTAAATGTTATCATTTATAATGGTAATGGGGAAGAAGTTTTTAATGAATTTGATTATCAAAATAACTGGCCTGCTTCATCGGTAACGTTCCAAAAACAAAATATGGTTTTTTATTATACCATTAGGAACGCCAACGAAACCTTGAAGCAAGGCACAATAACCGTTATACGCTAGACCAATGCTTACCAAAAGATTAATATACTTATCGTTATTTTTTCTTGCGCTAACCCATATCAATGCCCAAGAAGAAGACCCTTTCGTAACTTATGACGTTCCTTCACAGAACTTATTGAAGTACAATCGGTTTCTTATCAACCCGACCTTTTCCACGGTCAGAGAAGACAAGTCCTATGTTAATCTTTTGCATCGAAACCAATCCGCTTCGTTTGATAACAACAATCAAGCTTATTTTTTAAGTTACAGCGGTAGAATAAACGATAGAACCGGTCTGGGATTAAGCCTTTATACACAGAGGGAAGGCACCATAAGCAATTTTGGTGTTCTGGCCAACTATGCTTACGGCATTAAGCTAAGTGATAAAAGTAATTTTACTTTTGGCGCTAACGTATCCTACTACAACAGTGGTTTTGATGAAAATAGAGCCACTCCGGTTGACCAAGACCCCACTTTACTGGGGCTACAAGATAGTAATCTGTTATCGTTTCAGCCTGGTTTTAACCTTTCTTATAATAAATTTGATTTTGGTGTATTTGCTGAAAACCTGTTTGATTATAATTTGAAGACGAATGAGTCTATCACAGAATTCAAGGACAAGACTTTTTCAACGCATCTACAGTATACCCACGATTTTAAAAATGCCCAAGGTGTTTTGGAGGGTGGTAGGCTAATGCCGTTGGCAAGAGCCCGCAAGGTTGGCGAGGAAGATTTGGTACTGGGAGGAAACCTGATTTTGGACCTGCCGAAAATTGGTTGGCTACAAGGGGGTTATGATAGCTTCTATGGAGCATCGGCCGGTGTAGGATTTAACCTCAACCGTAGGCTTTCTTTGGGATATACAATGGAAAAGGGGCTTTCCAACAACTTTGATAATTTTGGGGTCACCCATGAGATTTCGTTCGCATATTCGTTTACGCCCAACTTGACAGAAGACAGGGTAATGTTGGAAGAGGATTTTGAAGATGACCTGGTTGCTAATGATGTGGAGCCTCAAACCGAAGACTTGACCACTAAAGACGAAGAAATCGAAGAACTAAAAAGGCGTCTCGCCGAAAACGACGCCATTCTTGCAGAGCTTATGTACCGTCAAGATTCTATTGAGTCTGGCAGGGAAAGTGACTTGGAACGAAGGTTTGAAATGGTTATGCGAATGGTACGTAACGAAACCAATGGCAATAGACCCGATTTAGAGGAAAAAGCCAAAAAAGTATATTTCTTGAATAATGATAAGAGTGCTGAAAGCACCGCCGTGGCCTCTATCGATACCAGTGAAAAAATCGATAAAAAACCAATTGGTACAAATAGTGGAAATGTAGCAGAAGATGTTATAGCCGTTACCAAAAATACCAAAACCAAAAATATAACGACCCCAATAAGAACAGCAAAAAAGGACGCTGTAGCCGTTTCTTCCAACTCTTCAAAAAAAGTAGGTGTCAAAAGCAGAAAGTTTAAAAATTTAGAAGGTGTTGATGATGGCTACTATATAGTGGCCAATGTGTACGAAGGAGGGTATTACCTAAATAAATTTGTGAACGATTTAAATGAGCAAGGGGTTCCAGCGGATTATTTTGAAAACAGGAACAACGGCTTAAAATATGTGTATCTGGAGCGTCATGATACCTGGGAAGAAGCTGTTGAGGCCTACAAGAGCGATGTCGGCGGAAACTACCGTGGCGATATGTGGATTATGAACGTGGATAACAAGTACACCAATGAGGCCTATGCGAGCAACGTGGATAAAATCAAGGAAAAATCGTCTAAGTACGGGACAGATGTTTTACAGAAAAATGTAGTCGTGAAAGACAAAATGGCCTCTGCCGATATAACACCAAAAAATCTTAAGCTCAACGGTGTAGGTTCCGGATATTACATCATAGCCAACGTTTTCGCCAGTGCAAAAAATGCCAACAGGTTTGTAAAGTTGTTGAACTCTCAAGGGCTCAGTGCCGGGTATTTTATCAATCCGGAAAACAATTATCGCTATGTTTACTTAAAAAAACATGAATCTTGGAACAATGCGCTTATCTCTTATTATTCCAAACTAAACAGTGCCTATGATGAAAAAATGTGGATTATGCGGGTAACTCCGAATTTAGTTACATAACCCATATTCAGTATAAAAAATCAGACCCCGACGAATTAATCCGTCGGGGTTTTCTTTTAGTGTACGTTGTATGATTTCGGCTTATGAAATTTATGGCCACGCTCGAACGTAGTTCTTAAACACCATGATTTGACCGGTGAAAACCTTGGTGCAATAACCCTTTGAATATACAAGAACAAATCAAGGGCGAGCTTGTTATTAAAGAGGTGTTTTTTTCGAAAACAACGGTGGTTACGAGGAATCAAACCTTGTTTTACATGGTTTTCACAACATAAATTTACGGGGCTACAACATTAAATTCTATGGGTCATGATTTAGGTTAATATTTGTTATTGGTTATTCTCGAATTGTACCGTTTTTGAATAGCGGTACGCAGAACAAACCAACCAAGAACAAAATCTACTGACCGGATGAAACCATTTTTTTCGAAAAAAACCCTATTTCTTCTTTTTGCGGCTTTTTGCGGCTTTGCCCTAACCCAAGCTCAAGATATTCCCTTTACCCCAAGGCTAAACGAAGGGGGCAATACCTACGTCAACATAAAGGGGGACTACACCTTTTTGTCCAACACGGTCATGAACCGCAGAGACAATAACAATACTGCAAATGACCCGTACAACGGTAACCGAAGCAATAACAACCTTCATATAGAGTATATTGATATTGATGGGGACAATACCACATTCAGTTCTACAAGCTCAACGCTGTCCGTGCCTGCCTGTTCGCAAATTTATTGGGCGGGGTTATACTGGGCAGGGAATTATGATAGAGATGTGGTCAACAGTCGCTACCGAGGTTCTTTGCCCAATGATAACAATCATTACGACTTCAGGAATATAAAGTTCAAGGTGCCCGGTGGCAACTATATTGATATTTCGGCCGACACCTCAGCTGATCCGGTGGGCGATGAAGACGATGTAATTATAGATGGTTTTCCAAATAACGTTCCCAACGACCCTTATGTTTGTTACAAAAACGTTACGAGCCAACTACAAGCGTTAGCCGATCCAAATGGGGAATATACGGTGGCCAATGTACGGGGTACCCGTGGTCGTACTTCCTATGGTTCGGCAGGTTGGACACTCGTCGTCATATACGAAAACCCAACATTGCCCGGTAAATACATCTCCGTTTTTGACGGTTATGAAGGCATTACCACACGAAGCGGGGACAGAACGGCAGACGTACTGTTTAGTGGGTTTAACACTATTCCAACAGGCCCTGTTCAGGCAAGACTGGGGGTTAGTGCACTTGAAGGAGAATCTAGGCTAGACGGTGATGTTTTTCAAATACAGTCCAATAGTAATTCCAACTTTACCGATATTACCAATGCAGCAAATCCAGATGATAATTTCTTTAACTCTACGATTTCCAGAGACGGGGTAAATGTAACCACTAGAAATATAAACGGTAGAAATGCGATCGGATATGACTCCGATGTTTTTGATTTGACCAACCCCGGAAACAGTATTATAGACAATGGCGATACAAGTGCAACATTGCGATTGGGAACAGACGGGGATTGGTTTGCCGCCTTTCTAGTGGCTTTTGGTATAGAAATCATTGAGCCAGATATTGTCCTCGAGAAAAAAGTTGAAGATATCGCAGGCAACGATATCACAGGGGCAGGGGTTAATCTTGGACAGACCTTGGATTATGTATTATCGTTCAAAAATATCGGTAATGATGATGGTACAAATTATACGATACGTGATATCTTACCCTTGAACGTTACTTTAGATGAACTCAATATTACATTACCGGCGGGTGTAACGTATGTTTATGATGAGCCTACACGTACAATTACTTTTACCGTACCGGATAATTTAATACAAGAAGGCGACCCGGTTTCCTCAATTCGGATGCGGGTAAGGGTTGCCGAGAATTGTTTTGATTTTGTAAACGCCTGTACCGATATTATTCAGAATTTGGCCTATTCTACTTATGAGGGGGTTATTAACGATAATCAAATAAGTGATGACCCTAGTGTTACCGATTTTGATGATTGCGGTTTTGTAACCCCTGGTGCCACAAACTTTTTATTGGATGACCTTTCGGCTTGTAATTTTACCAGAACAGTGCTGCTTTGTGGTAATGATGTAACGTTGGATGCAGGAAACAACTTTGATTCCTATGTTTGGTATAGGGATGAAAACGGAAACAACCTCATTGATGGTTCCGACACTGTTCTTTTGAACGGGGGGCCTGGGGACGACACATTTGTTGTAGATGAAATCGGCACCTATATTGTAGACAAGATTGTTGCTGACCCTTGTAAGGGCTTTCAAGAAATTATTGTAGTAGAGCGCTTTGGGGCTACCCAGACCAACCCTATTTCTACTTTGATAAACGACACGTCAAATACCGTTGAAGGTGAAATATTGATTTGCCCGAACGATGGCGAGGAACTGCCCGAGATATTCCTGTGCGGACTTAACGATTCCGAGCCTATTCAAATAAATATTCCTGATGCCGATAGCATTGTTTGGCAGCAATTGGATGAGGGTAGCTGTACCGCTTCGGCGCCTGAATGTGCCAACAAAAATGCGACCTGTACTTGGAACAATGTGGAAACGGGAAGCAATTTCTTGGCTTCCAATGCGGGTCAATACAGGTTGGTCATCAACTATGAAGATGGTTGTAGCAGTATTTTCTACTTCAACATTTTTAAAAACAACTTGGACCCCCAAGCGGACACAAGGGACATTATTTGTACCAGCAATGGTAACATTACCGTAACCAATATGCCTGCGGACTATGAGTTTCAGCTTATTGACAATGGCACTGGAAACCCTGTTGCCAATTATGATTACGCCACCAATGGAACCAATAGAAGTTTTGATATCGCAAACAATGGTGACTACACCGTAGAAATGCGTCAGCAAGGCGTAACCGATGGTTGTGTTTTCCGTATCGAGGACATAGGTATCCGTAGAAGGAATTTTACAGTAGATATTACCACAAAAGATACCGATTGTAACGGACTTGGAGAGATATCAATCTCAGCATTGGACGTAGAACCACAATATTACTATGAAATTTCAGGGGTGTCCTCGGACACTTTTGGGCCTACCGATGATACGAATTATAGGTTTACCGGACTTAGTGACGGCACATATACCGTTACCGTTACTACCGATGACGGCTGTACATATACCGAGGATGTCACCATTAACGATGTCACCGATTTGGCGGTATCGGCCATTACCACTAAAAACATTGATTGCACCGATGGCCAGATTACGGTCACTGGGTCTGGGGGTAATCCTACTCCGGATTATAGTTATGCCATTTGGAGCTACAATGGCGTTGATCTGTATTCCGGTGCGGATGTTGCGGCACAAATCGCCAACATCCCCGGTTCTGCCTACCAAGTTGGTACGGACAACGTGTTCACGTTTACCAACGGGGAAGAAGGCGATTACGAATTCATCATTATAGATGGTAACAATTGTCCGGCCTTTTCCAATTCAACCACTATTGAAGTATCCGCTTCGATAGAATACACTATGTCCTTTACAGATGAAACCTGTTTTGGGCTTGAAGATGGGACAATATCCTTTAACGTTACCAACACCAATGGATATTCTTTGGAGTATACCCTTCTTGATGATTTGGGTGCCGAGATCACTACCAATAGCTCTGGTAATTTTACAGGATTGGCACAAGCCGACTATCGCGTAAGAATACGACAGCAAAGTGGGGGTGTTGAATGCTTTTTCTTTGAAGATTTTACCATTGGCGGACCTGTTGACGGGGTAAGTGCAGATGCTGTTTTAATACAGGATTATACCTGTACCGGCAACGGAATCATAGAAGCACAAAATGTCACAGGAGGAACGGCTCCTTATTCATACAGTATTGACGGTATTACGTTTATACCGGACACAACGCCCAACGCCAACAGGTTTGAAAACCTAACGAACGGCACATATGAAATTACGGTTAGGGATGCAACGGGATGCCCTGTTGCAACCAATCGGATAACCTTGGATCCTTTGAACCCACCAACGGATTTGAGCTTTTCTGCAACCCCTCCCAACTGTCCTACACAAACTTCTGACGTTACCGTAACCGTTACTGATGGGAACGCTCCTTTTGTTTTTGAAATTACGGCTCCTTCCCTAATAGCGGCCACTAGCATAACAGGAAATACGGCGGCTTTTGACGGCCTTGCGCCAAACACTTACTCCTTTAGGGTAACAGATGATAAGGGTTGTGTCTATAACGAGACATTCACTATAAATCCAGTAACACCCATAGATGTAACAGGACAATTGGTCAATAATATTACCTGTTTTTCCGATACCGACGGGGCGGCAAGATTTACCGTTTCCGGGTTTGGAACAAACTACGATTATAGTGTTACAGGACCTTCAAGTTTTAGTGGAACGAACGAGACCAACACAACTATTGACTTAACAGGCTTGGATGACGGAACGTACACGATCACCGTAACGGACAACACAACTAATTGTACCGATACGGCTAGTGTAACCGTACAAGCCCCTGCTGCAGCGTTGACATTAAGTGCAAGTGAAACCCAACCTACCTGTACATCTACGGCTAGCGTTGCCTTAACGGCTGCCAATGGATGGGGCGGGTATACCTATACCTTGCTGAACCCCGACACAAGCACTTTTGGAACCAACACCTCGGGGAACTTTTCAGGTTTTACACAAACAGGCACATTTACCGCAAGAGTTACCGATGCCAATGGATGTGTATTTGATACAACATTCAATATAGATGCCGCAGTGGCACCTGTTTTGGAAATAGTCCCCAATGCAAGCTGTTATATTGCAGCAAACGGCCTGACCCTCACTGCCAATGTGACCTCGGGCGGAGACGGAAACTTTGAATACAGCCTTAACGGTGGTGTTTTTGGCACGACCAACACGTTTGCGGGTCTAGCCCCGGGAACACATAGAATAGACGTAAGAGACGGTAAAAATTGTACGGCTTTTGAAACCATAACCATAAATCCTGAATTGACCGTTACGGCATCAGCAGACAACATTACCGCTTGTGGAACAGCGACCAATGTAACGGTAACCGCAGCGGGCGGAGATGGAAACTTTGTGTACTCCATCGTTGCCGACGGGTCTGCTCCGGGCACTTTCAGTACAACCAACCCTGTTTCAATTACAGGCACGGGGGATTATGACGTGTATGTAAGGGACAATGCAGGGGCAACAGGGTACTGTGAAGCCGTATTCGATTTGAATGTTGCTCAAGATGCGCCTTTGGCCCTGAACATAACCAATACGGACATAACCTGCAGTGGTTCGTCAACCTCGACCATGACCATAGTGGCCTCTGGCGGGGAGGCCCCATACAGATACAGTATCGATAATGGGACTACTTTTGAAACGTCTGGCGTTTTTGTTAATCAGACCGCAGGAACCTATAATATTGAAGTAAGGGATACCAACAATTGTCGTATAACCCAAACCTATACCATTACTGAGCCATTTACGCTTTCTGCATCTGCCGCTGTAACGGCATTGGTAGAATGTAACCCAACCGATGGTGCCGAGGTGCGTATTACCAATGCACAGGGCGGAACAGCTCCGTACACTTATAGTTTTGATGGCGGAAGCACCTATGTTAGCAACCCTATTGGCTTTTTACAGCCGGGAAACCATACCGTTTACATTCAGGATGTTAGAAATTGTACCTTTCCAATGAACGTAACGGTCGACCCTCAACCTACTGCGCCGACCCTGTCTGCTTCTGTAGATTATGAGTGTGACGGCGAGGGAACAGTGACCATTACACCGAGCAGTACCGATTTTAATTATACCTATTCCATAGATGGGAGTCCGAACTCACCGAACACCTCCAACGTTTTCAACAATGTTGTCGTAGGGAATCATACGGTTTCTGTTGATTATATCAGCAATACCCCTCCAGCTAGAAGCACGTTGTTATTGGAAAACTTTGGTGTTGGGCCTAATACAAGTATAACCGAAATAGATCCCGCCTATTGTTATGAACCCCAAGACGGTACTGTTTCAGCATGTAATCTAGGGTCGCCTACACGGATAAATGATGGAGAATATTCTGTTACTCAAGTAATAAACAATCCTTTTGGTTCTTGGAGAAACCCCAATGACCATACCGGAAATACCGGTGGTAGGTTTTTGGCCATTAATGTTGGTGGTGCTGCAGGTGTTGGTGGAATAGTCTATGCCAAAAGAGGTGTTGAAATAATTCCAAATAGAGATATTACAGTTTCTGTATGGGCCTTTAACCTATTGAGAGTGGGTACAGGAGGGGGTGATCCTACCATTGAAATACAACTGGTAGATAGTGGTGGTTCCGTTATTGCTAGTACAGCAACAGGAAATATTCCAAAAAACAACAATGCGGATGATTGGCAAAACTATACGGTAACCCTAAACCCAGGTGCTAATACAAACCTTGATATAGTAATCAGAACTAATTCTGCGGTTACAGGCGGGAACGATATCGCTATTGATGACATTGAAGCCTTTCAAACCCCTGAACAATGTGAAGGGACCGTTACCATCGACGTAAACGTTGAGGACGGTCGTGCATTTGGTGCCGAAATCACTTCATTTACCAACGAAACCTGTAACACGGCAGACAATGGCACAATTACCTTTTCAGTTGAAAACTTTGGTGCCACAGGGTTTCAATATTCGGTAAACGGCGGAGCTTTTTCAACAGCTCAAACTTCACCTTCGACAGTAACCCTTACTGGGCTTATTGCAGATGATTATGACATCGTGGTACGGGATGCTTCCGATACTACGTGTTCAATAACCATCCCCACTCAAACCATAGGCGAACCAGCCGCTTTGAGCGTGAGCAATGTACTGACTCAGCCAACCTGTATCGCAGACGGTTCGGTAACTGTTGCGGCCAGTGGTGGCACTGCTGGCTATAGCTATCAAATTGAACAACCCAACGGTACTGTTTTAGGCCCACAAAACGGAAACAACGCTTTTGTTGGTTTAGATCAAATCGGTTTACACACCATTACCGTAACCGATGCCAATGGGTGTACCGCAACGGATACTTTCACAACGATTGCCCCCACAAGCCCAGTGGCCAGTATAGATGCTGCTTCAAATCTATGCTATTCCGCTACGGTTGCAGGTTCTGCCAGTGTTATTATTGATGCCTCTGCGGGAACCGCTCCATATATGTACCGTATGAACGGAGGTGCTGACCAGGCAACCCCTACGTTTAATAATGTAACCCCTGGCAGTTACACCTTTACGGTAACCGACGCCAATGGTTGTACCGACGATGTGAGCGTGACCATTGCGCAAGAATTAACGGCATCCGCCGTGTTGAACGCAGACCTAATCTGTACCGTAGACGCCTCTGCTACCATAAGCGCCAATGGTGGTTCGGGTAGCTATTCGTACGAATGGTCAAATACACCATCACCATCCGGCACGTGGAATGCCACCAACTTTGCGGGTAACGTATTTAGCACAAATGCCCATGGAACCTATTATTTTAGGGTTACAGACGCTACGACGCCTGCCGTTTGTCGTGTAATCATAGGCCCAATAACCGTAACCGAAGCGGTTCAGCCGGTAATCAATACTGTTACGCCGACCAATGTTACGTGTAACGGTGAAGACACGGGGTCTTTAACCGTTGATATCGACACTTCTGTTGGAAGGCCGCCCTATACCATAGAGGTTATTGAAACCTCAGGCCCAACAAACTATGGAACACAAACGACAGGTCTTCCTGCCGGAGACTACGAAGTACGTATAACTGATGACAAAGGGTGTGTTTCCAATCCTTTCCCTGTTACCATAACCGAGCCAAACGCCGTTAATCCAAATATATCGAGCACCAATCTAACGTGTACGGCATCGGCGACGGTGTTAGGAACCATCACAGTTGATGCTTCGGGAGGAACCGGTGATTATTTTTACAGAATAAACAATAACGATTTTAGCGTAAATCAAACCTATGATACCAACGGCAATCCAAACAGCCACACCTTTACCGGGTTAAACTTTGGTGATTATACCGTTAGTGTTACTGATGATAATAATTGTGAAACCATAAGCACGGTAACCATCACGACTGGTCCAGACGTTTTGGTGACCACTCAGGGAGCTTCGGGCTGTACCGTAGGTAGTGGTGAGATGCTGGTAGAGGCTCAAGCGTCCAATGGTACTTTAGGTGTAGGAACGTTCTATTTTGCCATCTATCCTGCTCCGACTTTCAACGCAGCTGATCCGGCATGGTTTCCGGAGGACACCCCCTCATCGAACTCACATTTGTTTACGGGTCTCACACCTGGTGTAACCTATACGTTTGTAGTACACGATACCGATACCAATTGTGAATATATACAAGAAGCTACGGTTCCTGTTTCCACAACCTCTACATTGTCATCTGTAATTGATGCTACTTCGAATATTACATGTTTCGGCAGTACTGACGGCACAGTGGAGTTCACGATTTCAGGGTATGGCGGAAATAATGTGGGTTATGAGATTTTTACAAGCGATACTAATGTGTCTACCGGTATAACCGGAAGTATTTCCGGAGCGGTCGGAGGTCCTGAAACTGACACGGCGAACAGTATTGCGCCAGGTGATTTCTATATTTTGTTTACCGAAATCGACGGTCCCAATGCGGGTTGCGTAATCGCTTCCGATGAATTTACAATACAACAAGCACCAACATTGTTGAGTGTTACCGCCACATCTCCCACAAACGACAATTGTAACGTAAACACAGGTATCGTTTCGGCAACGGCACAGTTTGGTGTAGCTCCGTATGAATTCCAGTATCTGTTGGCTAGCGCTACGGCTCCAACAGCAACATCTCCGGGTTGGACGAGCAGTACCACCGCAAGTGTGGAATCTGGCAACTATCGTGTTTATGTAAAGGATGCCAATAATTGTATACAATTTGATGATGTAACCGTAAACTTGGATTCAAGTCCGGCTATCTCGGTTGCCGTTATAGACGAATGTGTTACCGAGGGAGCGTTTGAGGTATTGGTAACGTTGGATACGGCCGGTAGCACTCCCTATTTATTGAGTGTAAATGGCGGTGCTTTCCAAAATATTACATTCACGGCCGGTGAGTATACTGTAACAGGATTAAGCTCAGGATTAGGACAAACCATAGAGATTCGTGATTTGAATGGTTGTGGCGAGTCTGAAAACATCGATATTCATCCACCGTTGCGGTTCAATGCCGTTTTGACCACATTAGCGGATTGTGAGACTACTCCAGGTGATGATAATGCACAGATTACCCTTGATGCCTTTACTGGTTCGGGTAGTTATGAGTATCAGGTATTTAATGGGGCCACATCGGTTCAAACAAGAACAGCACTTACGCTTACGGCTGGTGAGTTCGTATACAGTGCTCCCGTTAGCGCAACAGACGAAACCTACACGATAACTGTGTTTGACCTCAACAGAACCGATGCTTTAACGTCTAATTGCTCTTTTGCTGTTGACGTTTTTGTTCCAACGGCCGTTCAGCCTGTAATCAATACTATTTCTACTACCGAAGTGAGCTGTTTTGGCGCAAACGATGGGTCAATATCAATTTCAGTCGTAGATAACGGTGTAGGGCCTTATACCTTCCAAATTATTTCAGGAGGCGGTAGTTCTGTTGGCTCTCCAATAACACCTACTTCATTTACGGCTACATCGGCAACTTTTACGGGCTTGGCGGGCGCAGTGAGTCCAGGTGAAACATATACCATACGAACAACGGGCGCAAACCTATGTTTTGTCGATACGAATCAATCGGTTGTTCAAAACCCAGATATTACGGGCATAAATGCGATAGTCGACCCCTTTGGATGTACCTTAGGCAATACCCCGGATAATGCAACGATTACGGTATCTGGAATGGCAGGAGGTTCGGGTACCTTTGTACGCTATCGCTTCTTTAGAACCGATGATCCATTGACCGTAGCGGTAGAACCGGATGTTGAAGTGCAAAACAATGCCAATAATATTTATACTGAAACCGATTTTGCAGGAGGTTTTTATGGCATAGAGGTTTTTGATGATAAAGGTTGTGCGGGGAGCACTACCGCAAGGGTTCTTCCTTTTGATGTGCTACAATCCGCCTCAATTGCTATTGACGACCCTATTTCGTGTACCAATGCAGGGGAAGATATCAGTATAAATGCCATAAGTTCAATAACCGATTTTGGAACCAACCCGGCTAACTATGAATTTAGGCAGTTGCCTAGCGGTACTTTCTCCGGAACCAACACATTTAACGATTTGGCGGTCGGCACGCACAATTTTGAAGTACGTAATGTTGCGACAGGATGTATCATTCCTGTTTCACATACCGTAGTCGAGCCCAATACGTTCACCATTGATGTTGTTAAACTAAGTGATGTACAGTGTTTTGGCTCCGAGACTGGAGAAATAACTTTGGAGTTGCTTGATACCACATATACTGGCGGCTTTAACTGGACCATTTACAACACTAATGGAACAGCAGATAGAGCGGATGATACGGTTTATCCTGGTGCCGACGGCACAGGCAGTATAGGAACCACAGGTCCTACGGGAACTTTAAATTTAACAGCCGGAAGTTATATTGTTGAAATTTCTCAGGCGGCTTTCCCAGAATGTACCAATATTGAGGCGTTCAGTATCAATGGTCCTACAACGGGAATCACGGGAGATACCGAAGTTACCGACATTACATGTGCTCCAGGAAATAATGATGGTGTCATTCAGGTAACCAATGTAACTGGCGGATGGGGTGATTATCAATATTATGTAAGCACAACCCCAAATACGGATGAGTTTAATGTTGCCAACTATGTTACCAATCCTAGGTTTTCAAACCTAGGGGCGGGTACTTATGAAGTGTGGGTAATCGATGTAAACGGATGCCCGGAAAGATTGGCTGATGTGGTGCTTGACAACCCAACGCCCATTGTGGCCCAATTACAAATAAACCAAGAAAACTGTACCAATCTACAGGGCGAGATTGAAGTAGTTGGTATACCAGCAACCGACCCCGTAAGTGGCGGTCAGGGAAGCAACTATACCTATCAGTTGGTAAAAGATGGTGCTGATTTTGGAGCGCCACAAAATACAACGGTATTCTCAGGCCTTGGCGCGGGGATATATGAGGTTCGCATCAGCGACCAGTGGTCTTGCGTTACTACGCCATTGATAGGGCCTGTTGAATTGTATGAAGAAATGAACCTTACCGCTACAATCGTTAAGCCGATTGACTGTACTCCAGACCCGGGCGGACAAATCACCATAACCGTTTCGGGCGGATCCAGTAATTTGGAATTTATGGTTACGCAACCAGATGCGACTACAATCACACAATCAAGTGGCATATTTACGGGACTTACACAAATAGGCACCTATTCTTTCCGCGTACGGGACTTGGATACGAACAACCCAGTGTGCGAAAAAACGGTTACCGAAAGATTGGATGATAAGGTAGACCCTGCACTTTTGGCGTCGACCATTGATAATGTAAGTTGTTTTGGTGGCAATGACGGTAGTATTCTGGCCAACCTTGACCCGGCAACCAATACAAATCCGACGTATACCTATGAACTCTATCGCACATCTGACTTGGTAACTCCCATAGCGACACAGACCGATCCGTTGTTTGAAAACCTAAATGCAGATGATTACAGGATTATCGTTATTTCAAGTAGAGGTTGTGAAGGGTTTAGGGATGAAACCATAACAGCACCAACAGAACTATTGATAAATGCAACAGCATCACCTTTTACCTGTGCAGCCAACAATACGGTGAACACATCAACGGTTACTGTGGCTATTTTGGATGGTGTCACAACTCCAGGAACACCTTCCGGAACATCACCTTACCTGTATAGTATTGACAATGTAAACTTCCAAACCACAAATACGTTTGAAATCATTGATAACGGAATGGATCAAACCATAACCGTTTATGTAACTGATGGTGAGGGTTGTCCGGCAACGGATACAGTGACCATCACTGCTTTAAATACATTTACAGCTTCCGTAGCGCAAAATCCCGGAGGTGCAATTTCTTGTGCCAATCCTGAGGAAGTTACGATTACCGTTACAGAGGGTGGTGCGCCAGGAGATATATATTCCTTTGAATTATTACCTGTTCCGAACACAGATGGTGCTCAAGGAGCTACGACAAACACCTCGTCTATTTTTAGTCTATCGGAAGTGGGAACCTACACATTTCGGGTGACCAATACGACTACGGGTTGTTATGTAGACACAGCGCCTTATGAAGTTGCACCGTATGACTTGATTGATGTGGTTGCTACCGCTACCGCGCCGGTATCCTGTTTTGGTACTGCAACAGGGGCTATGGAAATCAATATTACCGGTTACTCGGGCAATTATGACTATCAAGTGTTCGATAGTGCCAACAACCCTATTGGCAGTGTTGTAAGCACGGACACAAGCATAAACCCAAGAAGTATCACCGGATTGCCCGGCGGAAACCTTTACGTTAGGGTTACGGAAACCGATGTTCCCTTATGTACTGAAAACTCGAATACCGTAACTATCGTTTCCCCTATTGAGGCGTTGATTGCCACGGCTAGTCCGCAGGCGCCAACGACCTGTACGAATGATCAAGGAGAAATATTGGTTACGCCGACTGGTGGTTATGCCCCTTATGATATTGTGCTGACCAACACCACAACAAGCCAAACATATACTCAGTTGGATGTAATGTCCTACTCGTTCGAAGGCCTTGCCGCAGGTAGCTTTACAGTCCAAATTACGGATAGCGGCGTGGTTCCTTGTGTGTTCAATACAACAGCTACTTTGGCCGCTGCTGTACCGATTACGGCAGATATCATGGCAACGCCAACGACACTGCTATGTTATGGCGACACCAACGCAACGGTTAGCGCAACCAATGTAACGAACGGGGAAGGTGTTTATCAATATCAAATAAACCATTATGACCCGACCGGAACTATAATCGACTTTACAAGCGGTACTCAAACAAGCCCTATATTTAACAATTTGGGTGCGGGTATATACAGTATTACCGTAACCGATGGTTGGGAGTGTGGCGTTGAAACCGTTCAAGTAACCATTAGCGAACCTATTGAAGTTATGGCTTCCTTGACCCAGGTTTCCCAGCTTACCTGTACTACCGATGCCGAGCTATTGTTGACCGCCACTGGTGGAACGGCCCCATATACGTACAGTGAGGATAATGTGACTTTTGCCCCAATGTCAGGCGGCAACACACATCGTTTTGATGTGCGCGAAGGCAGTTATCAGTATTATATCGAAGATGCGTTTGGTTGTAAGGCCACTATTTCAAATAGGGTTTCAATTGAAGCTGTAGCTCCACTTGTAATCGACATTGATGATAGTGCGGCTATCGTAAACTGTACCGATGAAACCACAGCGACCATTATTGCGAACGTTACGGGCGGCTTGGGCAACTACTCCTATGAATTGTTCAGGGATGCTGCCTTGACCGATTTGGCCGCAGGTCCCCAGGTTGCCGATAACGTATTTGATAACCTCGGCGCGGGTAGCTACTATGTAAGGGTTACTAGCGTAGATTGCATTGAGGTTTCCAGGGAAGTCGTAATCGAAAACCCAGATCCGTTGACCATAGTGAGGGAGGAGTTTACCAACGTTACTTGTAATGCGGCAAATGACGGAACCATTAGTGTAGAGGTTGCTGGTGGAACCGGGGAGATTCTATATGCCATTACACCTACTCTAAATCGATTTGATGCCGAAAACACGTTTACAGATCTTGAACCTGGTGATTATGAGGTTATCGCTCAAGATGAAAGAGGTTGTTTTGTGTTGTTCTCTTTTACTATAGATGAACCATCCCCAATTGACGCTCAAGCGACAACCGTATTGCCTGAAGTGTGTGCGGGTAGTGAGGACGGCTCTATCGAATTGACCATTACCGGGGGAACCGCTCCTTACAGAACTAGTCTTAATTCAAATGCCGATGCCGATTTTGTTACAGATCAGGTGTTGTTTACAGATTTAGCGGCCGGCACGTATGTCATTTTCGTAAAGGATGCCAATGATTGTGATGGCAACGTTATCGTGGAAATTGAACCCGGTGTCAACCTTAACGGTTCCGCTGTGCCTGTTTATGAATGTATGGGTGACACGCCAAATAATTTTGTCAACATAACCATGGATGATGACTCCGTTTTGGGCTCCATCATGTATGCCCTGGATTCAACTGATCCAAGCGACATGCAATTGAACCCGGATTTCAGGAATATTGCGCCCGGAGACCATTATATTGCTGTTTCGCACGCCAACGGTTGTGTTGCCACGATGGATTTCAACATTATTGGCTTTGATCCGTTGCAATTGTCCCTGGAACAAAACAATATCAATGAAATTACGGCCTTGGCAACAGGTGGGCTAGAAGAATACACCTTTACTTTTGATGGTAGGGAAAACGGAAACACCAATACTTTTATCATCAATAGGACCGATACATATACCGTTACGGTTACCGACCAAAACGGTTGTGAGAGCAGTGCCGAAATATTTATGGAGTTTATCGATATAGAAATCCCCAATTTCTTTACTCCTGATGGTGACGGCCAAAACGACCTTTGGATTCCAAGGAATTTGGAAGCCTTTCCCGAGATACTAACCATCATTTTTGATCGTTATGGTAGGGAGGTCTATAGAATGGGTATCGATGATAACGGATGGGACGGTTTTTACCAAGAAACCGAATTGCCTACCGGAGATTACTGGTACATCATAAAACTCCAAGGTGCAGAAGACGATCGGGAGTTTGTAGGACATTTTACCCTGTACAGATAAAGAACTTAACCTAAAAATTATGCGTAACAAATTAGTAGCTCTAGTACTGCTTTTAAGTGCTTTTGCCACCAATGCACAAGAACTTACACTGCCCCAACTGTCCCAATATTTGGCAGACAACCCTTTTGTGATGTCCCCGACCTATGCAGGTATAGGCGATCATATTAAGATACGTGTAAACGGCCTTACCCAATGGGTAGGTATCAAAGACGCTCCTGATACACAGTCATTGGCTGCTGATGCCCGGGTCGGGAACAAGTCGGGTTTGGGGATTCTTTTCTATAACGATAGTAACGGGGAAACCAAACAAAGGGGAGCAAGGGCTTCTTTTGCCCATCATTTGACCTTGGACAGGTATGATGACGAGTTTTTATCTTTCGGTTTATCCTATAATTTCAATCAATTTCGTATCGATATCGAAAATTTTAGGGACAATAACGATATGTCGGTAACCGATGACCGGGCTACCACCAATCACAATTTTGATGTTGGCGTTCTATATAGAAAAGATAAATTCTACTTTAGTTTGAACGCTTCCAATCTTTTGGACAAAGATCTTGAAAGGTTCAATCCTGTTTTTGAACCCAATAGATTGAGAAATTATTACGCCTATACAGGTTACAGGTATACCAAAAACAAAAACAGCAAATTAGAGATAGAGCCTTCTG
Organism: Costertonia aggregata; assembly: GCF_013402795.1. Classification (GTDB taxonomy): domain Bacteria; phylum Bacteroidota; class Bacteroidia; order Flavobacteriales; family Flavobacteriaceae; genus Costertonia; species Costertonia aggregata. Next base: position 1,737,831 of record NZ_CP058595.1, read on the forward strand.
TGTTTTTTCAACTATTTGAAAGTGATGGTCGGTCGGTAACAGATTTGAACGTAAAATTTAGATGGTACGATTTTGAAGATTATTATTATGCCGGGGTTACCTATCGTTTTTTGAACGATCAAATTGGTAGTCCGTTATATATTGCACCAATAGTAGGCCTTAAAAAGAGCAATTTTTATTTTGGATACTCGTACCAAGTAATTCTGAACGAGATTTTGGGCTTTAGTTCGGGAACACATGTTGTGACCTTGGGGGTCGATATTTTCCAAGGGCTGAGTAATTGTAGGTGTATGTACTAACTTCATTTTGTATTGTGTTAATTTTACAAAATAAAACGCAGTACAAATGGGTATAGTTAAAGTTGAAAATATTAGGGTATACGCTTACCACGGTTGTTTGCCGGAAGAGACCATAATCGGGAGCGATTATTTGGTTGATGTTGAAACTTCGGCAAATTTAGAAAAAGCATCCCATACTGATGCCTTGGAAGATACCGTTGATTACGTTCATATAAATCATATTGTTAAGGAAGAAATGAAGATTCCTTCCAAGCTTTTGGAACACGTGGCAAAACGTATAGCCGATCGTATTTTTAATGAAATACCCATGGTTGTGAATAGCGTTATTTCTGTTTCAAAAATAAATCCGCCAATTGGTGGCGATGTCGAGAAGGTTTCGATAAAACTTAGCTTTCATCGATGAAATACATATCTAAGATTTCTGTAAATATGTAGTTTACAGTAATTTTACATTATTAAAATGGCATTGTGGTCGAAATGGATAGACAAAACCCCGCAAAGGTTTTTATAGTGGTTCGAATCCACTCGATGCCTCAAAAAAGTCCCTCGTGCTTTTCATAGCGAATTATGAATATTTCGTAATTTGTTTTTAATGATACTTTTTTACAATGAAAGCACATTCTTAATATTCCAAAAGATTAATTTTTGTAGATTTGCAACCATTAAAAAGGCATCGTGGCCGAGTGGCTAGGCAGAGCTCTGCAAAAGCTTGTACAGCGGTTCGAATCCGCTCGATGCCTCCAAAGAAAACCTCAACATATGTTGAGGTTTTTTATTTTATCGTTACTTGTAAATGATTACGGTTTTACCAACATTTACTACATATAACATTTCAAGAAATCTTATATGCTTTGGACTTTTATTGAATGAGTTCTATCCCTTTTTCAATATTCAACTGGTCTTTTGGTAGAAATCCTTTTACGATTAAAACAAGCCCGCAGATAATCAAAACAGCTCCCAGCCCTTTTTTTATCAGAAAAATACGTCTGGACGTGAGTTTTCTTCTCAATTGCTTCGCCAAAAGTATCTTAAATAGATCTGTAACAAAATATGACCCTATCATTGCGGAGAAAAAAACCATGATACGATTGGGGTCGTTGTCCAAACTTGGGCCAACAACTATAATTACACCCAACCAAAACACCAAAACACCTATGTTGATAAAGTTCAATAAAAAACCTTTGACGAATAGGCTGAAAAAATCGCCCCTACTGACTTTAAAATTAGGTTTGTTCTCTTTTGCTTCCTTCTTTATGAAAGTAATAATGCCGTAGACCAATAGTATCATACCTCCAAAAACGTAAAGGCCTGGCTGGTTGCTCAAGTTTTCCAGTAACTGAAAACTACTGAAATAGGCAACGGTTATAAATAAAATATCGGCAACGATAACACCTAAATCAAAACATAGTGCTGCCCTAAATCCCTTAATGGCGCTGGTTTCCAAAAGCACAAAAAAAACAGGCCCGATCATAAAGCTTAAAAAGAAGCCCAATGGTATCGCTGCCTGTATATCATCTAACATAAACCTACTCTACTAATTATATTTACATTCTGGTTATTGTACCACCAAAAACTGTTTTTTCTTCCATTTTTTCTGGATCACCATATACTTTTACCTCTCCACCTGCCTTTACGGTTGCCTTTACATAATCTGTTGCATGTATGGTAGCATTTGAACCGGCATTTACGCTGATCGTGCTAAATTTAGTTTTCAAGTCCTTGCCTTCGTAAACACCTCCCGTATTGATATTTACATCTTGGACATCTGCCATACCTGTTGCTGTTATTGTGCCCCCGGTGACCGATTTAATCAGGAGCTGCTCAACATTGGTCTTTATGTTGAGTTCACCGCCTTCTTGTGATTTAAGTTCCAAAACATCTTGTTCAATTGTATCTTCCGAGGTTATACGTGCATCTTCGTTCACATCTATGATAACCAGAGGCTGTGCATAGTACAAATCTATAAAAGTTCGATAGCCACTAAAAATTTTAGTGATTTCCATACGTAACTTTAATACACCCTTATTATTTACAATAGCAACTTTATTGGTGTTGGCACCTGTAATGACCGCTTTGTTCACATCTGATTTAATAAGATTGATGGACAGGCCGTCAAAACCTTTTACTTCTGAAAACCTTTGTAAATCCTGAACTATTTTTTCTTCTTGGGACTGTAAAGAATGGCTCTCTAAAAAAACGATTACAACTAAAAATAAATATTTCATAGTAAAGCTTTTATAAGTTAATTCTTACGTATACTTAACTGATTGTATCTCAAAAAATTGTATCAAGTGTGCTTGCCCAATAGAGCAAAATCCAAATGTCTTTTTACCAAATCTGTTTCTTTTACCATTACGACCACTTCGTCCCCCAATTGGTATGTTTTTTTTATTCTTTCCCCAACAATAGCATATTGGCTCTCATCAAAAGTATAATAATCATCTTTTATATCGCGAATGCGTACCATACCCTCACATTTATTCTCTATGATTTCAACATAAATGCCCCATTCGGTCACCCCAGAGATTACCCCAACAAATTCCTGGTCTTTATGGTCTTCCATAAACTTAATCTGCATGTATTTAATAGAGTCCCGTTCGGCATTGGCGGCCAGACTCTCCATGTCCGAAGAATGCTTGCACTTTTGTTCATAGGGTTCGGCGTTGGGAGATTTGCCACCGTCAATGTAGTGTTGTAATAGTCTATGTGCCATTACATCGGGATATCTTCTAATGGGCGAGGTAAAGTGGGAATAGTAATCAAAGGCCAAACCGTAGTGCCCGATATTATCGGTAGTGTAAATAGCTTTGCTCATACTGCGAATGGCCAAAGTGTCCACCAAATTCTGTTCTTTTTGCCCTTTCACATCTTCTAAAAGTTTATTTAAGGAATCGCTGATGGATTTTTTATCCTTAAAGTTTAGCTTGTGTCCAAATCTAGAGACAATACCGTTAAGGGCTATTAGTTTTTCTTCATTTGGTTCGTCGTGAATACGATATACAAATGTTTTTTCGGGTTTCTGTTTTCCGATGAACTCGGCAACTTTTCTATTCGCCAGTAGCATAAATTCCTCAATGAGCTTATTGGCATCTTTGGATTCTTTAAAGTAGACCCCGACAGGCTCACTTTCTTCATTGAGATTGAAGCGTACCTCAACCTTATCAAAAGAAATGGCACCCTGTTGCATGCGTTTTCCACGCATGATTTTGGCCAATCTATCCATAATCAGTGTAGCATCTACCACGTCACTGGACACGGTATATGCGTTTCCTCGAATTGAAATATCACTAGGTATACTACCGTTAGTATTTTCGATAATATATTGTGCCTCTTCGTAAGCAAAACGCTCGTTGGAATTTATGACCGTACGCCCGAACCATTGTTTTTTTATATTGGCTTTGTCATCAAGTTCAAAAATGGCGGAAAATGTATATTTCTCTTCGTTAGGCCGAAGGGAACAGGCATTGTTGGATAATACTTCGGGCAACATGGGAACGACCCTATCTACCAAATACACCGAGGTTGCCCTATCGTAAGCTTCATCGTCCAAAATAGTATTAGGTATCAGATAATGCGAAACATCGGCGATATGAATACCTATTTCATAATTACCGTTTTCCATTTTTTCAAAGGAAAGGGCATCATCAAAATCCTTGGCATCTTTGGGATCTATTGTAAAGGTAAGAACGTCTCGCATATCCCTTCGCTTTGCAATTTCCTCGGGTTTTATAGCAGTATCCAAAGTTTGGGCGTATTGTTCAACTTCATGCGGAAACTCATAGGGAAGACCGTATTCGGCCAAAATGGAATGGATTTCAGTATCGTGGTCCCCCGGCATCCCTAAAATCTCTGTGATTTTACCGTAGGGAGAATCTACATTATCGGGCCAATCCGTTAACTCTACAATTACTTTTTCGCCATTCTTTGCCTTGCCCATTTTTTCTTTTGGCACAAAAATATCAGTGTACATTCTCGTATCCGATGGTCGAATAAAAGCAAAGGTAGGTTGCATATCTACCACGCCCACAAATGTTGTTTTGTTGCGTTCCAAAATATTTACTACCTCGCCTTCCAATTTTTTCCCTTTTCGCCTTGGATATATGTATACTTCTACAACATCTCTATGAAAAGCCTTGTTTATTTTATTGAACGGTACAAATACATCATCTTCAATACCTTCGACCACTATATAAGCGTTCCCTCTACTAGTCATGTCTACCGTACCTTCATGCAAGGTTTTTACCTTACTGGCAATTGCTTTGTATTTTCCGCGCTCGGGTTCGGTGATTCGCTTTTTTTCCTTTAATTGCACCAGACGTTTAATGAGCAGGTTTCTATCATGAGCATCGGTCACTCCTATTTTAGCGGCAATTTGCTTGTAGTTAAAACTATTTGAAGGTTCTTTTTCAAGTACTGTAAATATTCCTTTGGTTATTTCGTTCTTGCGCTGATGGCCAGCACCTTTTTTCTTTCTTGACATTAAAAATTTTATTTGTTGGAAAATTACGAATTATAATCTAGAGCATTTTTTAGGGAATGCATCTTCGTACAATTATCAACGTTATGAACATACTATATATCATTATTTTCTTTTTTTTAAATTTTAAATAAATATTGATTGTTATGATAGTGTGTTAATAGCAGGGATAAATAATTGAAGTTTAATTTGCTTTTGTTTGATGTAAATATTTATCGACATTCCATTCATTTAAAATAGAATTGAATATCAATGTTTTAAAAAAGTTATAGGAATAGGTTGATAACCTTTGTCAACATGTTTTTATTGATAACTAAATGTAAATTAATTGTTAGCTAACCGGAAAGTAAGCATGAATATCTTATGATTATTAAATATAATTTCTACACTAGATATTCCATGGACTTTTGTAATTGAAAATTACAATTATAAAAACAAATTTTGAGCGTGGTTTTTTTTATTGGTTTTCAACAGGAAAGTATAACCTTATAGTACACAAATGAACAATCAATACCTGTAAGTTTTAAAAAATTGTTGTGAAAAGACCATTTTTTGTTGTGAAAGCTTGATTATAAGGTCTTACCAACCATGTGTAATGTAAGAATTTCGATAGATAAAGAAATTATTTATTGGTAAATTGCAGTATACTTTTTTCACAGCAAATATTTATAAGATGAAAATAGCCATAGGGAACGATCACGCAGGAACAGAATATAAATTAGCTATTGTAGGTCTGCTAAAATCCATGTCAATTGAATTCAATAACTATGGTACCGATGGTACCGATAGTGTAGATTATCCCGATTTTGTACACCCGGTCGCCAGTGATGTAGAGGGTAACCATGTTGATTTGGGTATTATTATCTGCGGTAGTGGTAATGGAGCGTCCATGACGGCCAACAAACACCAAAAAGTACGTGCGGCCCTTTGTTGGAACAAAGAAATCGTATCCTTGGCAAGGCAACATAACGATGCAAATATATTGAGTCTTCCCGCCCGTTTTATCTCCCTGCCACAAGCTCTAGAAATGGTGCGTACTTTTTTAGGGACCGATTTTGAAGGTGGTAGGCATGAGAGACGTGTAGAGAAAATACCCTGTTCCTAAATGGCACACCAACATCACAAGGGGCACGATCATTCCCATGCCCATCCCGATTTAAAAGGGAGGAATCTTGTGATTTCCATATGGCTCAATATACTTATTACCATAGCACAGATCATTGGGGGGCTTATTTCGGGCAGTCTTTCCTTGTTGTCGGATGCCCTTCATAATCTTAGTGACGTTTTCTCGCTTGTCATTAGTTACATCGCTACAAAGCTTTCCCAAAAAAAGGCCTCGACCAATAAGACATTTGGATACAAAAGAGCAGAGATTATCGCTGCTTTCGTGAATGCCTCTACATTGATAATAGTAGCCATAATACTCATAAAGGAGGCTATTGAACGTTTTATACATCCACAGGAAATTGAATCTGACCTGGTTATATGGTTGTCCTTTTTAGGGATTTTGGCCAACGGTTTTAGCGTTTTACTATTAAAAAAAGATGCAGAAAACAATATGAACATGAAGTCGGCTTACTTACATTTATTGACCGATATGATGGCATCCGTGGCGGTTTTAATAGGCGGTATAGTTATGAAACTTTATAAAATTTATTGGGTAGATGCCGCTTTGACCTTGGCCATAGCATTATATTTGATTTATATGGGATATGACCTTTTAAAAGCATCTACAAGGGTATTGATGTTATTCACGCCCAATACGGTACCGGTACAAAAAATTGTTGAAGCTATTGAAAAAATTGAACCCATAAAAAACGTTCACCATGTTCATATATGGCAATTAAATGAGAACGAAGTTCATTTGGAAGCACATATTGATTTTAAAAAAGATATTAAATTATCCGAATTTGATGGTATTTTAGAACGGATTGAAGCAGAAGTGTACCATAAATATGGTATCAACCATGTGAATATTCAACCAGAATTCGGTAAGTGTGACAGTAAACAAATAATAGTTCAGGATTGATGATGAAAATTGTTATAAAAGATTTTCAGCAATTGAATATATATGAGTTGTACGCCATCCTACAACTTCGCAGTGCCGTATTTGTGGTAGAGCAAGACTGCGTATACCAAGACTTGGACGGTAAAGATGAAAAAGCGTTGCACGTTATAGGTCTTAAAAACAAAAAAGTAGTGGCCTATACAAGAATATTTAAACCGGGGGATTATTTTGAAAGCACCAGTATAGGTAGGGTAGTGGTAGCGAAGAAAGAGAGAAAATTTGGTTATGGAAAGGCAATTATGAAGGCATCTATAAAAGCAGTGCATGAAACATTGGGAAAAACGATCATAAAACTATCCGCTCAGACCTATTTGATAAAATTCTACAACTCCCTTGGATTCATTGAAGAAGGGGAAACCTACTTGGAGGATGGTATACCACATGTCGCCATGGTAAAAAAATAAAAAGAGCGGTTACGTACCGCTCTTCTTTTAATTGATGTAGTGCAATTTATATTCTAATAGGCTCTTTGTTGCTTAAATTGATATCCTCTAACATATTGTCGGTAAACTTATAGTGTCCTCTTGTGGTTATAATTTTAAAACGGTCGGAATTCATTCTGCTCAGCGTATCCAAGAACAACCATTTGGTTTTTAAAAGTCGTGGTTTTTGTGTCTTTAAACTAATATCAAAAAAATACTTTCTACCATTTTTTACCGCAACGATATCTGGGGTAATCTTGGCCTCGGCCCCTTTTCTTATATAGGATTTTGGGGTTTCGTAGCCTTCTATATCCGCCTTTATGTTTTCAAAACCGGTAGCTTCTAAATGTTGGATTGATTTTTCTAAAAATTCTGTGTTTTCTGACTTTTCTATTTGTACCATAATCGTAAAATACTATAAAAAATTAAAAAACCAAATTTTAAACACTGATTAACAATGCATTAAGAAAAATGTGTTGTAGCAACAGTGCCAAACGCAGTGGTGTTATTTTCATGGAGATATAGGAAAATCTGTCAATACCGCCGCGAAAATCGTACTTCCGCTGTTTCTTGTAGCATTGCTCGCCGGGGAGTCCGTAGTAGCGGACGTATCTTTTTGGATTTTTACGGTATTGTGCGATTCTGTTAGTAGCAGTCAATCCACCCTAACGGTCACGCATATGAAAAGAAGCGCTGAATTTTTGAATTTTACTATTTATCTTTTTTATTGGAAATCGTCAAATTTAAAAATTTGGCGACTTTCCAAAAACGCCCAAACCTTAGTGTTAGCAATGACTTCCGCTATTTTTTATATATATTGTTAGCCACAGTACTTATTCCGTTCCGAACTCGTTCCAGAATAAGGTTGTTGACTTTATTTCATCATCATATTGCTCAAACACTTTTGACGCAAAATCAAATTTATTTTTTAATCCTATGATTGCAATACAGTTTATCATTTTAACAACTCTCAATGAATTTAATATTGATAAGTCGTTTTCTTCTGAGCCTTTGTTTAGAGTTTTCGCTCCATTCATTTGGATTAGAGAAATAAATTCCGAATGAGCGTAATTTGAATATAATTTATATGATAATTCAAACATTGATGTCTTTAAAATACTTTGCTCAATCAACTTAGACCAACTTACTAATCTTGGAAGTCCAAAAGTGTCCAATTTCCATAAATTCTGCTTGTTTAAATCGTTGTAATAAGGTGATTTTTCTATAATGCCTTTTAATCTTTTTATCTCTGCTAATTCCGTTTGAAGTTTTTCATTTATGTTTTCCTTTAATAGACCTCTTTCATTAAAAAATCCTTGTCTTGCTTTATAGCCAGAAATCTGCCAAATATAGAATCTGAAATTTCGCTCCTCAATGCCTAAGTCATTGAAAAACAAATATTCTAACGTTAAAAATGCCTCAATTATTGAACGTGTTAAAATGTTGATTGAAGGAAAATCTAATAATTTAACGTTACTATCTTTAGTCAATGCAGAAACTTTTGTTCCCTTTCCTAATTCAATAATACTTTTTGTAGTAAGTAAAATTTTTATTGACAAGGTTTCAATAAAAACTTCGACTTCGCCAAGTTCAGGTTTCGAATCGTATATCGATTGGATTAATTCAGTACTCGCTTTCGCAAGTAGTTCCAAACTCTCAAAAGTGGCTGGTACAGAATTGAGCAGATGCAATTCTTTAAGCGCAGTAAAAGTTTTTAAATTAATTTCCAATTTTCAATCGTAAGTTTTTTCGTATTGTGGCTAACGGCCAATCGGGTAAGGTGAGTAGCGTTGTCCGCGCTTGAGCGGACGGGGCTATGCCAGCCTTTGGTCGCTATTTGCTTTATCCGCCTGTTGTCGGAAGTGCAACTGCGTGTCTGCCGTATTGTTTGCGGTAAAAATAATAAAAAGCCTTTGGTTCCTTTAAAGCAAATTGCAGCGTACTGCGTGGCCGTTGTCGGGAATAGTGTAAAGTGAGTTCGCTTTGGGCGAACGTATTTGCACGTGCCCGTAGGCATTTCCGACAACGGCTCCGTAAATGAAAAGTAGCGCTGAAAATAAGCTGTTACCTTTCGGATTAAACACAAGCCGAATTTTTAAATTTTACTATTTATCTTTTTTATTGGAAATCGTCAAATTTAAAAATTTGGCGACTTTCCAAAAATGCCCAAACCTTAGTGTTAGCAATTACTTGCGCTATTTTTTATATACATTGTTGTAAAACGTTTTTATTCAGTATTTAACTGTCAAGTTTAGTCCCGAAAATTCTTTTATTTTTCCTTGAGCATTATTGTCAAATTCAAGTATTAAATTCAAACCATCACTTTCAGTGAATCTTACATTTTCAACGTTTTTGAAAGCATCTTTAAAACCTGCTTTCTCACTATCTTTTTGAGTTTCAAATTCTACTTTTGTCAGACTTTTTATCCCATTTAAGTGTTCAATCGGTTCGTTATTCTCTTTTTTTATGCCACGATATGGAAGCCTGAAAGTCCAAGGTAAATCTGGGTTTTGCTCATTCGTGATTATGTCAATTGACATATCTTTTGGAAAATAATCAGGTTCATAAATTTCACTTTTCTCGAAAAGTTTGTCAGTCAATTCTGAATTTACCAAACATAGTCCAAAGCGTGAATTTCCATTCTTCTTAAACTGAGAACGTTCCCAAAGTTTTGTTTTTGCAGTTAGCTCACTCCGAATTTCTTCCTCATTTACAACCCATAAAATTTCAAGGAAAAAATTGTCAAAATAGAATTTTCGATTTGTAGTTCCTTGACCTGGATGAAGTCGGCTACTTCCTTCTGTCAGTCCAAATTCAACCAAATCATTAGCTTCCTTTCCTTTGTTATTAGAAAAAATAAATATGTGGTCTACTTCCATACTTTCTTGATTTGGTCAAAATGTTTTACAACGGCCACGCGGGTAAGGCGAGTAGCGTTGTCCGCGCATGTGCGGACGGAGCTATGCCAGCCTTTAGTCGCTATTTGCTTTATCCGCCTGTTGTCGGAAGTGCAACTGCGTGTTTGCCGTATTGTTTGCGGTAAAAATAATAAAAAGCCTTTTGTTCCTTTAAAGCAAATTGCAGCGTACTGCGTAGCCGTTGTCGGGAATAGTGGAAAGGGAGTTCGCTTTGGGCGAACGTATTTGCACGCGCCCGTGGGCATTTCCGAAAACGGTTTTGTGTATGAGCAGTAGCGGATTTATGCACTTACTTTCGGTTTGTTACTGTCGTTTGATTTATAAATTTTACTTTCGTTTTAGCGATTAAACCGCTATTATTTTTATACAATTTTGGGCACTGGCATTATTTCCGAGCTAAAAATTCTTTCGCAGTTAAAACAGGAATTTTAGAATTTTTAAAGTCCTTTTTATTCCGTGTTATAATTACATCTATTTGATTTTCGATTGCTGAATAGTATTGCAGTCCATCCTCAAAATCTGGAAAACTATCATCGCTCAAAGCCAATTCTGTAATCTTGTCATCCAAACTTAATAACTCAACAAGTACTTTAAATTTCCTTAGGATTTCTCTGGCTTCTTTAGCTGATTTAAGTTTTGAAAGAATATAATTTGTATTTGCAAATGTTAAGGACGAAATTGTTAGTTCTAATTCTTTTTTGTCCGCACGAGAAAATAAATCGGCAGCTTCATCATAGAATTTATCTCTTTTTGCAAGTAAATCTATAACGATATTTGTGTCAATTAGTAATCTGCTCATTTGTATTTCTCAATAAGGTAATCAGTATAAGCATCTTTTACGTCAAAATCCTCATCAAGATTAATTACTCCACTTAAACTTTCAACGAGAGGTGTGATTTCCGTTGAACTTCTTTTCCGTTTGGTGAGTGTTTTCAAATAAGATTCGATAAGTTTCGACAAGCTAATGTTATTCGATTTGGCATAATTCTTTGCACTTTCGATAATTGATTTGTCTAAACTCAATGTCAATTTTTTGTCCATAACCTTTGTTTTACGTACAAATTTAATGAATTATTACGTAATTTTAATTTTGTCACGGATTTTTTTCCTGTGGCTAACGGTTCAGTATAAGAACAGTAGGGCAGTAAGTATTGACATTCTGTTCGGTTATGCTGTAGCCGTTTTTTGTTTTTACGGTTTTACAACTTACATCTTTTAAAAGCTAAAACAAAAAATGGCGACCTCGTAAATATGCCTGAAACATTGGTTTGACAAACAATCGCCTTATTGTTTTTATACATTGTTACCCTTAGTGCTTTCCACTATGTTTTTAATAATCTTGGATAAGCACTTCTGTAGGAATTCTCAATTTGGCATTCAAGTTTCGTATCATTTCTAAAGTCAGTTTTCGTTTTTTGTTCATTATTTCGCTGACACGACTTTTGAAACCAATCATTTCGACCAAATCTTTTTGTTTCAGTCCCATTTGTTCCATTCGGAAGCGAATTGCCGAAATCGGGTCTGGCATTTCAATAGGGAAGTGTTCGTTTTCATAGTTGTCAATTAAAATTGAAAGAATTTCCAATTCATCGCCTTCTTTGGTTCCAAGCTTTGCATCAAAAATCACTTCGAGCCTTTCGAGTGCCTTTTGGTAGTCTTTTTCTGTTCTTATTGGTACTATATTCATTTTAAATTTCGTTTGCGTCAATTTTGTCATATTCCGCGTGAGTTCCTATAAATCTTATCCACGCAAGTTGATACTCAATATTGAATTTTACAATCAGTCGATAATCATTTCCTTTGATGTTAAAAACAATTCGGTTGTTCTTTAAGATACTGGCATTAGGATAGTCGCTTTTTAATTCGTTCATCGAAGTCCAATTTGACTTTTCGGTTTCACGATACCACGTTTTGAGTTGCAATTCGCAGTCGCCGTGCTTTTCCCAAAAATCCCTCAAAGTTCCTCTCGAAAATATTTTCACATCAATTTGTTTGATGCAAATATAATTCAAAAGTTACCAATATGATAACTTTTAATGATTTTTCTTGCCGTTAGGGTGTATTAGCACTTGTGGGTGTTTCGCCTGGGCGAAATGCAAGTGCGTGACGCAGTCAATCCACCACAACGTTCTGTATAAGATGTCGTAGCCATCCCGCAGGGTGGCTATGCATTTTATACCTTGTTGTGCATTGTTTTATTCTTTATTTAATTCAAGTCTCGTTCTAGCATTTTCCAAGAGTTCAGAATAAGTCAGGATTTTGATGTTTTTAAGTGAGTGTTGTAATTCTTTATAAGCTTGGAGACAATCATTGTCATAATCTTCTTTAGTCACTTTTGCCTTAACTGTATCACTTAGTTAGCTATGGTCCTTAGAGAGTTTCTTCCATGAGCCTATAACTATCAGTGCTTTTGGTCGAATACTTTCAACGAACATTGTGTTACCAATTTCATCATTAATAAACTCTCTTATTTTCTTTCCTCCAATCTTATATTCATCATCATTATCCTTATGGATTGCTGTTATGTACCTTTCAGTTTGTGAAATAGCGATTGCTAAATCCTTGGAGGGGTAAAACTTCCCTCTTCCATTCCCATAATCAAAAAGGTATTGGTCAGGCCTTTTTAATTCAACAATCTCAATGTCTCCTAAATGATTTATTAGGATTAGGTCAAATTGGGAACGCGAACTTCCTTCATGAATTACATACTTATCGGTGTTGAGTAATGCAGGTACTCCAAAGATTGAATATTGTCCATAATCACTCAATATTTTCTCCATTAAGTGCTCAGGTCCTGTGATACTAACTTTAGTGTATTTAAACTTTTCTGAGCCAATATTTTTCGCTTTAGGTTTTGTCAGCTTATCTATGTCTAATATTTCCTCTACTGTATCAATTAGCCACTCAGTTTGCTTATTGATATGTTTTTCAATTACAACTTTAGATGATTCTCCTGATTCCAAATTATCCGTAAATGCTACAATGTCTTCTTGGGTGAATTCACCACTCGCAAGAATTTCATCAAGAAGAAGTGAATAGTCTCGTTCAACTTCAATCTCAGAAGTATCAAGACCAAATTCAGAATTCATATATGGCACAACTCTATTAAAAACCCTTACTTTCTTGTCTTTTCCTTCTTCTCGATTGATTCGATTTATTGTTTCATAAAGAGTCTTGGTCACATTAATTTCATTCCTCCGAATGATTCGTTTCTTCTTGCCACTTTCTTGGAATCTTCATTAAATTTCCAAATAACGTAACCAACAATAATTAAAATTAGGATGAACCAAACCATTACTTAATTCTTTTTACGATTTTGTTCAAAATTCTATTTCTGATGAAACTGTTTATTTTTTCTTTGTTTTTCAGTTTTTCTGCGATTGGTGGCGAAATGAAATAATAAGTTTTTATGAAAAGTCTACCAAAAGTATTTTTTGCCAAAACATTATCTCTGAACAGTTTCAGATACAGAACTTCAGGTGCAAATTCATTACCATAACAAGCAGTCGCAATATAACAGCCACTTTTTCCACTTGACGCACTTTTTTGGGGTTTCGGATGTCCCATTATTTTTTCATATTCCTCTGCATCTTCTTTTTGCATTATCTCATAACCTTCGTGAGAAACATAAACCCTGCGATTGTTCATAAAAGACCAACTTGGGAAAGTTTCATCAATTCTTTGTCCTGTGTATGGGCAACGACCTCTATTGACTAATCCTAAATTGTCCAAGTAGGTAAAAATGTCCAAAGACCTAACAATATGATTTTGCAAAAAATTTGTTAGCGTTTCAAAACTTTCTGGTTCAAATGGTTTTTGCTCGACTTTGTCTGCCAAAACTCCTTTTGATTTCAGTTCGTTGCAAATGTCATTTACATATTCTGTGGTAAATTCTGAATAATATTTCATTGGCGATGGTTGGTTTTAAAATGTTTTACAACGGTTCGGCTAAGCGTAGTGCGGAGATAAGGAAACCTTTCGTTTCCGTCTGCGCACGAAGCTAGAGCTTTTGGTTTTGCTTTTTCTTTTTTTGTCCAAAGCTAAATCCCAAAGATTTAGCGACCTTATAAATATACACAGACCTATCGGTTTAACCCTAAAGCCCGCATTACGTTTAGGTATTGTTACCCAACGTTTTTTCCGTCCGAGTTAGCTTTTCCATAAGATTGGCAAGTCCATCAACACAACAGTTGCGTTTGAGTGAATTGTTTATCCGTACAAAACTGCTAGAAGGCCATTTACCTATGTTAATTTTTATTTAAAGTTTTTTTGTCATAAATAATCGCCATACTATGGGATTTTTAAAGGTATTTACAATCAGGGATCATCAACTTCATAAAATAGCTCTGAATACCCTACTTTTCCAGCAAAAGTAATTCCTTCACAGATAAGCACTATTTTTCCTGAAATGTCACTATTAAAAAAAGCTGTTTTTGCTTGACCGTTTTTACCAGTAATAATATTCGGTTTCCATGACAGTAATGTACGCCGATCCGGAATACTCCAATCTATTTTTTCAGGATTATGATATTCGGGAACATAATATTCACGACTAGGAGAATATTGTGGAGCAATATCATTTATAAGATTGGTTCTTTTAGTTTTAGGAAAAGCACCTGATAGACCCTTTCCTGAATAGGTGTAGATGGCAAGTATTGCTGGAAACGAGGGAGGGGGGCATATTGGCGCACAATCGAAAACCTGATTGTGGTATTTATTGGCCGTACTTGTATTTCGAATGATTTCCGCACTTTTAACGGCACTTACTGGAATATTACCGATTAGTCCATAATCTCGTTCATGTACCGGAATACCATCGATAACCACATAGGTCCATTCCGCACCGTAAACATAGGCCAGTTCAAATCCTGTTCCATTACGAACCCTAGTGACCCGTATATCCTTGGGGTAATTAAAGAGTAACCATCTGTACAAGCCTCTGGTCCATTTCTTTTGTTTACTTATCAACTCATTATTTTCAATGACTACATCAGGTATCCCATGCAGTTCTACCATTTCGGCACGCTCAGGAGTAACCCTATAATCACTTACTACCACTTCATTAAGTGCTATTGTATTTGGTAATAAAAAAGGATCTAATCTAATATCCTCCTCTATCTTTTGGATCATTTTCTTTTCGACAATACTATCAACAGGGGCAATGACTTTTTCTATTTCATAGGAAATTTCAGGAACTTCATACCCCTTTATATCAATCTTTAGTTTACCTCTTTTGTTACTAGCATTTGTGGGCTGTATCACAAACTTTCTGCCAAGTCCATAGCTGTCATCCAAGGCAAGCTTAAAATAGCCTGTATTGTCAGTATCTATGGCATAAGCTTCTGTAGTCTCTCCCATTAGGAGCATATTTAATTCGTGTTTCCTTTTACTTGGATTGTCAATATCATTTACTGTACCCTTAATTTCCAAACCTTTTTCAGCATTTATAAGTCTGGCTTTTTTCTTCTCTTTGTATTTATAATTGGTCCAACCTTGGGTCAGCATCAAGTAATCCAGTTCCGCTAAGTTTTCCTCGTCCTCAAAATAGTATGATGGATTTTCTACAGTTCCTTTTATATCGGATTGCAATAAAAAGTAAGAGACAATATTATTTCTTTTCAGATTAGTACCGTAAAAATAACTGGAGTCGACTGCCATAACAGAAATCGACGCTGGTACAGATTCGCCATTTTGCCTAGTCAAAATGGAAACTTGAACGCTATCACGAACCGCATAGTTATCTTTATTCGTTTCTAACCCTATATCAAGGTTTTCTTGTTTTAGATGATTAAAGAAATGACGTTCCGCTACTGGTGAGAAGTTTTTATCAAAAACGGTAAGTCCAATAACGCCATGGGGCAGATTTTCAGGAACGATTTTAAATGAAAACATTCCATTGGTGAACCTTGCTTTCAGAAAGAAAAGATTTTTACCCCTGTGGAAAATCTTAATAAAGAGACTATCTCTATTCTTTTCTTTATTCCAAATTCTTAATTCCCTTTCAGAACCTTTGTTGATTAAACTTATAACCTGCCCTAACTTTTTTACTTCAGGCAATTCGTACTTAAACGTATTCCCGCTATTGGTAGTCAAAACACCATAGTAGGTTTGTCCGGGTTCAGGTGTAAGGATTAGTTGGCCCATCCCCAAAGCATTGCTTTTAAATTCGGTAACTATAGTACTATTTTTATCTTCTATCCTTCCTTGTATTTCAGCACCCTTACCCCTATAATCTATATACTTGAACCCAACTACACTTTGTAAACCCTCTACCAACGAACCTCCTTCAGGAAAAAACTGTAAGGAACCATATTCATCGTCAAGGACTATCGACTTGGCAAATACCTCATTCTTGGTCTGTAAACGGTAATTTATTATTGGAACGCTCAATGGAACTTTATGCTGCAAATTAATCACAGGGTTCTTTTTTTTGTGCTTTATTACAATAGAGTCTTCACCACCTTTCCAATTGATATATAGTATAGCGTCATCATTATGAAGACTGTCCAACTCTTTAATGGCAATGGTAGACGCTAAAGAAAAAGTATTAGAATTTAGGTCTTTTGTAAAAACTATATTTTGAATGGGATTGGGCTTGGCATCAAAGTTTTCTAATCGATATAGATGAATGGGGATGGAGTTGATAAAATCCGGACCAAAATTTTTATTCCATTCTGTATATGCCCTAATAATGTATTTTCCTTCTCGGTAATTTGAATGCAACTGAAAAAATCCATTTGATACTCCACCATTTATCTTTAGAAGGTTTTCGTCAACTATCCGGTTGTCCAACGGGTCAATTAATTCTACATGAAGTACGCCGCTTCTTTTTGTAGGTGTATGATTAAGTACATCTGTTACTATGGCTTTGAACCAAATGGTTTCCGAAGTGTTAAAGGTGTATGCAGAAAGTTGTACATAAATTTTTTCAGCATCTGTGGCGTCTGCAAATATTTCTGTTTCCTTTTCCAAAGGAATTTGTGCATGACCGATTTGTGCAAACGAAAATACATAAATGATAAAAACAGCATATATGAATATTTTGGTCATCTAAAAAAGGCAAGTTTTATTTAAAAATAAGCACAAATTCAATAAAACAAAATACACCTCCACTTTGGCTATAACTTTACCCTGACCATGTATCCTGTCCTGATGTTTTTCTTAGATAAATATTATCAAAAGTGATTTTTCCAAAAACATTGTTTATTTTTTCAAAATGTTGGGTAACGTGTTACGTGTATGAATAGTTGCGTGTTTGTGCGCGGCGATTTTCCGTAGGAAAATCGGACGCTAACAAACGGAGCAACGTCCAAAGTGCAAGCCACTGGCAGCAATTATTTATACGCGGTGTTATGCACAGGTTTTTTTGTATTTTTTTTATCCGCACGGGTCAAATTCCGGTGCTTTTTTAAAGCTCTCAATTTATCAAATTTTTCCTTAAAATCTCAAAAAAATTCCGATTTTAATTGTCCTTTTTTACGCACAGTTCGGTCACAGGTTTACTCCGTGGCTTAAATTCGGCCGTGGACTTTTGGAAGGCTGGACCTTTCGTTTCCAAAACTGCATTTGGCAGGTCCTTGATTCAGCGCAATTTTCCGCAATGTTTTTCAGTTCCGTTCCAGTGGATTTTTATGCGGGAAATCACGAGCGGTGTTCCGCTATCCATATTGTCATTTTTAGTGCGTTGGAAATAGGACTTACATTTCGTAAAGCACGGGTTTTTAAAAGATGCCCCAACTTGTGCATAACGGTTGGGTGTATGAATAGTTGCGTGTTTGTGCGCGGCGATTTTCCGAAGGAAAATCGGACGCTAGCAAACAGAACAACGTCCCAAGTGCAAGCCACTGGCAGCAATTATTTATACACGTCTTAAGTTAGATTCTCTTTAAATTGATGTAATAACCAGAAAGAACAAAAGAGAGAATTAAGGTTAGTATACACGGTGAAGCTTCAGACTTCGACAACATTGATAATCCTCTCTCTTTTACTACTTAAATCACGTTCAGTTCTGTGAGACCTTAGATCTCGTTTTCAAGTTGTTGTGAGCAGAAGTAGCCGGTTCTTTCATAAAATATTTGTTATGAATAAATATAAAGAAACTTTTGGAGTCGACATTGGTAAAGATGTCTTTGATGTACATGGCAGTAACAAAGGTCACAACCGGTATAAGAACGATGAAACGGGATTCAAGAAATACCTTAAAGAATTACCCCCTGGTTCATTGGTGGTTATGGAAGCTACAGGTTATTATCATTACAGACTGGCACAGTTTCTTTACAAAAATCAGGTACTGGTATCAGTTGTAAATCCTTTATCAATAAAGCGATTTATTCAAATGAGATTAGCAAAAGTAAAAACGGACAAAAGTGATGCAAAGGCTATTTGTGAATATGCTTTAATCAATGAAGTCCCTATTTACGATGCTTTGACAGATATCCAAAGTGAGTGTTTACAGTTGTTTCGGTTATTGGACACATATTTAAAACAGCGTACCGCAACTAAGAACAAGATACATGGAGAAGTTGTTTTGGGTGTTCCGTCAAAGTTTGTTTATCGTTCATTGATCCGTAACAGGAAACAGCTGGATAAAGAAATATCGGCTATCGAATTAAAGATTCTGTCATTGGTAAAAAAGGATCAACAAGAGCAATTGACCCTGTTAACTTCCATACCTGGAATAGGTCAAAAGACAGCCTTGTTCTTAATAGTTGTGACCGACGGTTTTTCCAAGTTTGAGACTGCGGCACAGCTTTGTAGTTACGTTGGCATAACTCCAACGATAAGAGAGTCAGGGAGCAGCGTTAGAGGTCGTTCACGAATAAGTAAGGTAGGTAATGGAAAACTGCGCAACCTATTATTTCTATGCTCTTTCAATGCCTGTAAGCACAACAAGGCATGTACGGCGGTTTATGATCGGATAGTAAATAAAGGGAAAAGCAAGAAGCTTGCTTTGATAGCAGTAGCCAACAAACTGCTTAAACAGTGTTTTGCCATTGCAAAATCTGGCAGGCCATATGACGAAACTTACGTTTCGATATTGCCAAGATAAATCAGGAAAAAAATAGAATAAAAAAGCTCAAAGAACCAAGTTATTGAATCTATGAGCCTAGAATGATAATGTCTCAGATTAAGGAGTAATTTGTTTGTTTTTTATCTCAGTTCTTTGTTATGCACAGGTTTTTTTATTTTTTTCATCCGCACGGGTCAAATTCCGGTGCTTTTTTAAAGCTCTCAATTTATCGAATTTTTCCTTAAAATCTCAAAAAAATTCCGATTTTAATTGAGTTTTTTCCGTTAAGGTCAACCGTTTTTCAATTCAGCACGAACGCTGGGTGTTCCAGGATTCACTTTTCAGGAAACAAGCTGGGAAAATCCTTTTTCCGCACAGTTCGGTCGTAGTTTCAGCTCGGTGCTCTCCGTGGCTGAAATTCTGTCGCGAACTTTTTGGGGGCTAAGTCTTTCGGTTTAAAAACTGCGTTTGTTAGGTCTTTTATTCAGCTCAATTTTCCGCAATGTTTTTCAGTTCCGTCCCGTTCAGATAGGTTCATTTTCGGATTGTCCCGAGTAATGTTCCGCTATCCATATTTTCATTTTTAGTCCGTTGTAAATAGGACTTGCATTTCGGAAAGCACGGGTTTTCAAAAGATGCCCAACTTGTGCATAACGGTTCGGCTATGAACAGTACGGGAGCAAATTAGCGTTTACTTTCCGTTTGGTACTTAGCCAAACCTTTTTGTTTTGCTTTTTCTTTTTTTATTTAATGCCAAATCCAAAAGATTTGGCGGTGCTCATTGATACTCCGGGTTTATAACTTAAGCAGCTAAACCCGTATTGTTTATAGGTTGTGTTGTACACCGTTATTTTTCAGGCGCTAAGAAATCCGAAACATCCAGTTTTTCAGAGTCCATTGACTTTTTATCCAAAATTCGGTCAAATGGGATTTGTCCATTTTCAGTCAATTCATCCGTTACTTTCTTAGCATATGAGTGAGCAAAGTTTTCTTTTTCTCGTGATGGAATTTTGTCATAGTCGGCCCAGAAATCATAATCGGTATTTTTTCTTGAAGGTCTCTCTATTTTTTTCAAATATTCAACGTAGTGACCAACTTCATGAATAAAAGTCCGATAAAGCATTGTATTCCTTAATCCTCTAATTGTTGGGTTAATTATAAAATCTCTTTTGCTTTCTGTCATTTCATGTCCGTCTTGAAGCAGTCTCTCAAATTCTTTTCTGTCTTCATTTTTTAGAGATTTTGACCATTTTATTGTTCTATTAAAATCAAAAGATTCTAACATAATTGCAGCACCTTCGTGTTTGTCAATTTCTACAAAATAATTAAGTCGTCCCCACACCGGTTTTAGAGTTTCCTCTCGTCTTTTGGGTTGTCGAAAGACAATTAAATGTAGATTTTCTAAATCATATGGATTAAGTAATTCAATAATTTTCGCAACGTCATCTACTGTACAAGGGTGAACACTATCCTTTCTTGTTTTCTCAACAAGAAAAGTATATTCCTTTGAATTTATGATTCGCTTTACAACAGTGTATTCTTCAAGTTTTTCCCAGAAAATCCGTAAGTCATTCCAGCTATCAGAAATGACATTCCGATTATTTTGACCATAACCCTGTTTGGAAGTTCCTATATTTCTGTTTCTCTTCGTTGGATTGAACATTTCTTATAATGGTTTACAACGGTCTCGTATAACCGTCAGTTACGGGTTAATATGCATTAATTTTCGGTTTAGCACAAGCTTTAGCAATTCCGAGTGGATTCGGACGTAGTCGAATCCGCCGTAATTGCGGTTAGCATCTATGAAAAAGCAGCCTGTCGAGTATCTTTAAGATCCGTTAAAATCAAAAGATATGGAAACACAACAAACTGCAAGACCTAAGTTATTCATTGGTATCGACATACACAAACGTAGCTGGAAGGTCCACTGTGCTACCGACCTTAGTTCCGGCAGGACTTTTTCAATGTCGCCCGAGCCTGAACTGCTTCTAAACTATGTTGAGAAGTATTATCCCGATTACGATGTTACAACAGCTTATGAAGCTGGCTGTTGCGGTTACCATGCCCATCGTTGCTTCGAGGGTTATGGTTGGCGTTCTTTGGTGGTGAACCCTGCGGATATTTTCAGGAGAGGTAAGGAACGCCATACCAAGACCGATAGGATAGATGCACAGCTCATAGCCAGGGAGCTTAAAGATGGTCGTTTGGAGAGCATACAAGTGCCCGACCCCAAGCGGGAACAATTGCGAAGTCTCTTTAGAAGGCGTAACGATCTGGTCAAGGATATGCGCCAGGTCAAGAGTTATATCAAGATGCAGTTGTTGTATTACGGGATAACGGTACCGGAGGAGTTCGACAATGACCATTGGAGCCATAGGTTCCGTACTTGGTTGGACACGTTGGTCTTCGATTACGAACCGTGCAATATTGTACTTGCGAGCCGTATGCGCAGTTTCAGGTTTATCGACAAGGAGTTCAGGGATGTATCGACGAGCCTTCGCAAGTACACCAAGCAATATTATAAGAAGGACTTTGAGTTATTGAAGAGTATTCCCGGGATAGGGGGCATAGTCGCCAGTGGTATTTTAAGTGAGCTGGGCGACCTGCGCCGTTTCAAGAACATCAAGCACTTGGCAGGTTATGTGGGCATGGCCCCTGGGGTTTACCAGAGTGGCGACACTTTCCGCAATACGGGTATCACCATGCGTGCTCACCGCTTGATGAGGAGTTACTTTATAGAAGCGTCTTGGCAAGCTATTCGAACCGATCCCGTGATGCAGGGGTATTATAGAAAACACCGGGGCAAGAACGTTAAATCGATTATAGTGAAGGTAGCTAGAAAACTACTGAGCAGAACCCTTGCAGTAATAAAGACGGAGACTCCCTATCAAATAGGGGTCATAGAATAAATATAAATTGATAACAAAGCTCAACAAGAAGTAACATAGTCCAGATCACAGAACAATGTGGGTGAAGATCGGCTTTTAAGATCTATCACATCGGTTAGCAAGTGACCGGACTGATTAACTTATGATCATACAGATGCCGGTGAAGACCAAAAGGTCTATCACATATAGGATGCGGAGCAAGTTATATTAAAAGAAAAAAAGGGTGGTTTAAGATTAAACAACATATTAATTATCTTTGAGACACTGGACTATGGCTTTTCATAGGAGCCATTGTTGGGCACAGTTATTTATATTTTATTTCTCGGATTATTATTCTTTTCAGAATTCCGTTTTCAATTACCTTTTTTTCTGTCCAGTTGTCAAATTCGTCCAGTTTATACTTAAATTTCTGATTTGACAGTAAAGAGTCTCTTTCATTATATTCCTTAAGTCCGACAAAATTCTTTCCATCAAATTCGTATACTGCTTTTCGGTTTTGTCCTTTTCTGCGAAGATTGATTGATAAAATACTGTCAACTTTTTCGTCAGTATTGAAGTAAGTAGTAACAGTTGAATTTCTAATTGTGTCATTGGTTTCTTTGTCAAGAAATATTTGTCTCATTATTGACTTCTCTTTGGTATCGTCATTTCTGTAATAATGAGTTTCTATTTGCTCAAACCTTTCAGTTTCATTATCCATAATTCCGCTTGATTGAAAAAGTAAAGAGTTTTTATATGAATAGTTTACTTTGAGTGGTATACTGTCTGTTGACATTTTCACAATCTCTTGTTTTAATCTGTCGGAATAGTCATAGATATATTCAATTTCCATGTGTCCATTGTCAAATAATGTTTTTCGAGTTTGAATCGCTATTTGGTCATCATCTCTATATTTTTTTACCGCAATTAAAAGGGTATCACGAATTTCGTTTTTTAAAGAATCTTCTTGAATTCGAATCGTGTATTCAGTTATTTCTTCCACACTTTTAGTCAATCCGTTGTCCCAAATCTTCTTTTGTTTACTGCAACCAATTATGGATAAAGAAAAAAATAATACCAGTAGTCTGTTCATTTGGTTTTAATTGTGCCCAACGGTTTAGCTATGAACAGTACGGGAGCAAACTAGCGTTTGCTTTCCGCCACGCACATAGCGAAATCTTTTGGTTTTCTTTTTTTCTTTGTCCCGCTAAAAAGCAAAATCCCAAAGATTTTGCGGACTTCATAAAAATACACAGACCTTTGGTTTAAGCCCGAAGCCCGTATTGTTTATAGGTTTTGTTAGCCGCTGGCTTTTTCTCATTATCTCTTTAACGCCTCTGGATTGCTTATAATTTTCTTTATGAAATCCCATTCTGCCTGTTCTATATCGTCGCGAACATCTTTTTCTGCAATTTGAATGATTTTTAAATATAGTAATTCAGATAATTTGTCTAAACCACGTTGATATTCTGTGTCAATAGTTTTTAAATCAAAATCAGGGAAACTCATATCAAATCCATTCTCGGAGTCAAAATTTATGTTAAGAAGTATCTCTTCATTTAAAATTACCGAAGAATAATTTTTAGGAGTAATTTCTTTAATAAGTTGTTCAAATTCATAGGATTTAAGTTCCTCCGATATTATGGTTTGTTTAGATACTTTTCCTGAGCTAAGTTCTCTTCTATGAACTATTGAACTTTCAAGTCGTCCAATTTCATCTTTGTTAATTTCTACTATTGGTAGTAATTTTTTCTTTTGCTCTGTGGCAATTCTTGGTATGAAGATTTTGTTATAATTGTCAGTATCGTAATAACCTATTTTATAGGCTGAGTTTTTAGCTTTTATTCTTGTAAGCGGTCTGAATATATCATTAATTTCTTTGTCACTAAATTCTTTCTTTAATATCTGAATGCTCTCAGTATCAAGTGGATTTATAAAAATGTTTGTATGATATTTTTCAACAATGTTTGACTTGAGTTGTTTGATTTTATCATCTTCTCCTTCTCTACTAAGAAAATCATTTGCTAACGAAAATTTGAAACTACCTATTGAAGAACCTGTGAGTAAAGGATTTGCTAGTTTTTCAAATTCTTTTGCGGCCTCTTCTGAATAATCCCAATCTTTTGCGAATCTTGTAAACATACTAGATGCATAAGATTTTAAAGATTTCAAGAAATTATTACTAAAATCCTTAAGCATTTCTAAGCTAACTGAATTGCCAAAAACTGAATGCGATGGCTCTAATATGTAATGAATACTTTTTTGCCTTAATTGTGTTAAATAATTATATTCATTACTTGCACCATAAGGAGACATGTTTTTTAGAGATACAGAAATCTCTAGCGCATCATTTAGTTGAGATTTAATTTCTTTATCTGTTACGTTTAATAGACCAAAAAAAATGAACTCCTGTGCTTTGTCAATCAATCCAGCTTTAAGATTAAGAAATGCTGCGCTTCTAATTAAAACACTTCTTGTCGGTTCTAACTCTGGTTTGTCAAAGTAGAATTTGGCAACTTTGCTCTCTATTTCAGCTGCTTTACAAAACATTTCAAACGCATAGTCAGAATTATTCTCCGAAACAGCTTGTTTAGCTTTAAACGAATAATCCATTGCTTGTTGATGAAGTAGTTTTGCTTTCATTAGTGAAGTTCTCTTATGGTTTTAGGTTCGCTAAACAAAGTAACAATTACTGATGAAGATTTATCTTTTTTTCTCCCTTTATTTATTTGTTCGTGTTTAATCTTTATTCTCCTTTTTAAAGTATTTGTCGCTGATTCCCTTAATATGCCAGATACCTCGACATAGTGATAATCGTCTAAGAAGTTTAAATCATCATCTTTAGGTTCATTTATTTTGAATCTGTAGTCAACCCCATCTCCAATTTCAGATTGTTCAACATACGTAAAACCAGATAGCGTCGACATCACAAAAAAAGCAATAGCTACTCCACCGTGATTTGCCATATCAATATTTTCTTTCATTGCGGCAGAAGGAAAATCCGAATCCCATGACAACATTATTTCTTGGTCACTATTATCATTGGTAATCTTAATTGTAGCCTTTGAATTCGAGTGAAATTTGTCCAAAGCTACAGCCGCCCATTGGTTTCCAACTATTATTTGTTCTTTCGTCGGTCCCTTAAGTTTTTGTACGGTTTCTTTTAAATTATGAGATTTCATTGACGGTAGTAGGATTGTTTGGAAAGTAAAAATAGAATTCTTTTATAGAATATTCCTACAAAATCAATAATATGAGCTTGTTTTTCAGCTTGCGGCTAACGGCCACGCGGGTAAGGCGAGTAGCGTTGTCCGCGCATGTGCGGACGGAGCTATGCCAGCCTTTAGTCGCTATTTGCTTTATCCGCCTGTTGTCGGAAGTGCAACTGCGTGTCTGCCGTATTGTTTCCGGTAAAAATACTAAAAAGCCTTTGGTTCTTTTAAAGCAAATTGCAGCGTACTGCGTGGCCGTTGTCGGGAATAGTGGAAAGGGAGTTCGCTTTGGGCGAACGTATTTGCACGTGCCCGTGGGCATTTCCGACAACGGTCTCGGCTAAGGTTCGTGGCGTTGATCTGTCCGCTGGACAGTCACGCCGAACCTAAAGATAGCTTTTTGCGCAGGATTTCCTGCAAGGAAATCCGCAAGCAATGAATTTTAGCCCTTGTTATAAACAGGTTTTTATTTCCGTCAAATTTTCCATCCACTCGTCCGTTTGCAATTGATTTAGTTTTAATCCGTTTTGGCTAATCGATAATATTTGAAGGATATTATTTGGCTCTGTTTGTCCAATTGTAAATATTAAAAAAGCATTTCCTTTGATTTTTTTAACTGACCAATACCCATTGTCGTTCCAGTTCTTGTTTACAAATTGATTTTTTGGTTGAGGCGTGTTCAAAGTAATATCGCGGAAGAACTTATCTCCGCTAAACTCGCCTTTAATTCCTTGAATAGAATCGAATTGGTGGGTTATTAAGAAGTCCGAAATTTCATTTTTATCTAGGTCAATTTCATGTGCTAAGTCCAGTTTTCGAAAAACATAAATAGTATTTTCCAACCCATTCATTTCGATGGAATCTTGTCCGAACTGTCGAAACTTTATTTTAGCTTTTAAAGCCCTACTTTTTATTTTTGATTTTCTAAAATTAACTTTGATTTTAACTACTGTGTCCGTTTTAATATGACCCATTGTAGAATTGTCGAAATCGATAATTATTCCCTCATCTCCTGTCGTGTGGTATGTTGTTCCTTCTACAATCCGGTTGTTGTACGACATCCAAACTCCATTCAATTCCTGTCCATAAGAATTGGTGAGTCCAGTTAGAATAAATAAAATGATTATTGTTTTTTTCAAACTTGTTTATAACGTTTGTGTATATGGTTTGTTGCGTGTTTCAAGCAACTAATTTAGTAAATAAAAACCGACCAAGAAAGTCCGCGAGGACTTTCGTAAGTAGGCAAGAAACCAGCAATAAATTATATACGGTGTTATGTGCAGGCATTTCTCGTTATTTAAATCTGTCAAATACTGTAAGTCCAGAAAGTTTGCCTGATTCTAATAGATTATTCATTAATTCCATATCATCGTTATCATTATAATCTTTCATAAGTTCTTTTTGAAAATCTAACATATAAATTACAAAATCAAAAAATATTTGGATGTGATTATTCAAAGCAACAATAGTGTTTTTTGAGTCATATTCGGGCAAAACACTATATCCAATCGAGTCAATATTTGGTTTTTCTGCTAATAATGCAAATGGTTCCGTTTTTGATGAATGTGCTATTTCAGAGAACATTCCATACATACTTTTTAGATTATCGCTTACGTTTCCGTTTCCAATATTTGGTGTTTTGCCTTTTAACCTTTGGATACTTTCTTTATTACTTGTCTTTTTGTCAATTTCGGATAATCTCGCAACTAATTCTATTTGTTTTCTTTCTAAAACTGTGACCTCAATTAATTCACTATTAAGAATATGTTCGCTAATAATCAATTGAGTTCTTATAAAAGATACAATCAATGCAAATTTATAATTATCAATTTCTCCCATTCCGCTAACATTTTCAAAACGATTTATTAATGATGCGAAATATTTGTCCATAAATCCTAATATTTCAAAAACTTTAGGATATTCTGTCTCAATTTTTTGTTTTGAAAACTCTCTTTCGTTCAGAACTTCTTTTGTATAATTTTCAATCATTTTTTTGTTCTAAAAACGAACCTTATTTTCTTGTACTGTCGTTTTTTTTGCTTGCACATAACGGCCATGCGGGTAAGGCGAGTAGCGTTGTCCGCGCATGTGCGGACGGAGCTATGCCAGCCTTTAGTCGCTATTTGCTTTATCCGCCTGTTGTCGGAAGTGCAACTGCGTGTCTGCCGTATTGTTTCCGGTAAAAATACTAAAAAGCCTTTGGTTCTTTTAAAGCAAATTGCAGCGTACTGCGTGGCCGTTGTCGGGAATAGTGGAAAGGGAGTTCGCTTTGGGCGAACGTATTTGCACGTGCCCGTGGGCATTTCCGACAACGGTATGGTGTATGGCTCGTTGCGTGCAAATTAGCTATTAATTTTCGGTTATGCACAAGCCAGATTTTTAAATTTTACTATTTATCTTACTTTTTGGAAATCGTCTACCGAAGGACTACTGCCACCTAAATATAAAATAAAAACGCCAGTAAATTTAAAAATTTGGCGACTTTACAAAAATACCTTTACGTTCGATTAAGCAATTGACCAGCAATGAGCTATACACGTTGTTACCTGTAGTGCTTTCTACGCTACTTTAAATTCTGCTTCGTTCATTTCCACGCTAAATTTCACATTGGCTTTCAATGCTCGAAATACTTTTAAAATGGTTTCGATGGTCACGTTTTTTGTATTTCGTTCCAATTTGGAAATCTGAGATTTTTGTACTCCAATTAATTCACCAAGTTGTTCTTGGGTTAAGTTTCGTTCTTTACGTACAGACTTAATCATTTCGCCCAATAGTTCCATTCGCAAGTCAAATTCGTACTTATCTCGCTCTGGTGTTCCTATTTTTCCGATATCCCTATCTTTTAGTTCGTCAAGGGTCATCATTTTCATTTTTTTATTTTTCGTTGCCATAATTTTATTGTTCAAAGTATTTTTTTCTAATTCGTTCCGCTTTGTCAATATCGGCTTTCGGTACCTTACTTACTTTCTTGACAATTCCATGTGTTGAAATCACGAGCGTTTCAGATTTGTCTGTTCTGTCCCAAAATGCGAATAGTCTGTATTGCAATCCGCTATATTTTGTTCTGAATTCCCAAATGTCATCGGTCAGTTTTTTGAACAGCTTAGGGTCAAGTCCTAGTTTGGCTTTGTCAATATTGTAATAGATTTTCTCTTTTGTTTTCAAATCGAGACTATCTAAAAAATCAATCGCTTGTTCAAGAAAAACGACTTCAAATCTTCTGTTCATTCAGTTTCTTTGTTCTGATTTACAACACAAAGATAATTAAAAAGTTGAATTATATGGAAACTTTACGAATTTTGGTTCGCATTACAGGTAACGGTTTGGGTATGGCTCGTAGCGTGTTAAAAGGTACGGACTTTTAGAATTAGCACAAGCAAAAATTTTTACATTTTGTTTTTAATTTTTAAGTACAAAAGCCAAATTTAAAAATTTGGCGGATTTCCAAAAACGCCCGAAACCTTCGATTAAACCACGACCTAGCTATGAGTTATACCCGTTGTTGGCACCAGTTATTTTTTTGGATGTCGATTTTCTTTAATCACTTTTTTACAAAAATCGATTGTTTTAATGACAGCATTACCAATTTCATTAAAATCCGAAGTGTTTTTGATAAATATGTTTGGCGCTTTTTCATAAGACCAATGCGGCGTGGTAACGTAGGTGTTATTTTCCATTTCAATTACTACAACCACATATTCCCAATCCTTATCTTTTATTTTATTGTATTTGTCTGGGGACTCCCAATTTATTCCATTATATTCTATCTCGTAAAGTCCCGAATGAACAACTTTTCCAATTTCATCAGAATTTGAAGATTTTGAAATCTGAGTATATTTTAAGTCGCTCCTTCTGAACACATCGATTTGTTCAGTCGATTTTGAAATATAAATATCTGTTGCTTTAATGTTCAAAGTCAATTATTCCAATTAGCTTTTAAATCTGGATTTATTTCTTTTAATCTGTTTACCAAATCATTTGAATTCTCAAATTCCGTTTTCCAATTTTTATTCAGTTTACTTTTCGGGTATCCTTTTCCAGATTTTAAATCACAAACTGCATAAATTTCGCTTTCTTTTCCCCAAGTCAGATATACAATACTGTCATAAGACTTAGCTTTAAAATTTTCCAAGTCCATAATTTGGTCGTTAGTTCCAATTAAATGATGCTTTTCCAAAATCAGATTTTCATCAGAGTCCAATATTTCATAATATAATGGTGTCACAAAGTCAAATTCGTCTTTTTGGTAGATATTCACAAAAGTATTTTCTATTCCGCTCACTTTCAGTTGTCCGATTTTCCGTTCTTGAAAACAGGATGTAAATAGAATTAAGGTAAGAAGTGAAAACAATTTCGATTTCATTTTTCTAATTGGTGCCAACGGTCTCGGCTATGAGTAGTTGGGTGGATTAGCACTTAACTTTGCAAGTACACACCAAACTGAAAATCTGCGAGGATTTTCAGAAGTAGGCGAGAACAAGCAATTACTTATAGCCATTGTTGTACGCTGGCTTTTTATATTATTATGGTTAATTTCTTTTCGTTTATTTCTAATTCGATAATTTGCAAATTAGCACTCCGCTTAAAAACGAATTTATTATTTCCTTTTTTCAATTCAGTTTTTGCAAATAGAGTTGTACTATGATTTTTTAATAAGTGATTTACTTCAAATTCAATTTCACTTTCTATTTCTGATTCCAATTTGATAATGATTTTTCCTTTCCTCCGTTTTAATCTGATATTTTTAAATTCAGATATTTCGTTCAGAACTGGTTTTTCAGGTTTTTGGAAAATAACAAAACCAAGATTACATTTTTGGGGATAAACACCGTCAGATTCACAAAGAGAAGGTACAATTTGGATTTTATCAGATGGAAATAGTTTTAGAGTTTCTAATTGTTCTTTCGAGAAGTCATTGACAATTGAAAAAGAGCCACCATCAATTACTGTAGTCAGCCAAAAGTCAAGTTCATCTTGTTTTGATTTTTGCTCACAATTTATTCTTTCAAAAATTTTGTCTTTACGCTCGTCAGGATTTAGTTGTTTAATTTCTTTAATCCATTGTTGAGATTCCTCATAATTTTTAAAATCTCCGCAGTTATTTTGTCCAAATGAAACTTGGCTAAATAATATAAATAGAATGAAGATTTTAATGGCTCTCATAGGTTTTCACAGCTTGCGTACAACGTTAGTATAAAGATTATATCGTAAAACTACACTTTTTTATTGCTTAAAAATAGATAAACAGTTGGTTATGATTATATTCGTTAAAAAATTAACATAACCGCCCTTACGGCCAATAAAGCAATGTTTGTTAAATTTAGAAAAATTCTTCAACTTAAAAGATATAGTGAAAGCACCATAAAAAATTACATGCATATGGTGGCAACATTTCAAGAACATGTAGGGAACACCCCTATCCATAAATTGGATACCGCCTTTATCATAAAGCACGCCGCAGATCTTGTGGCCGCAAAAAACTACGGGGCGTCGTCCCACAAACAGCTCATAGGCGCATTATCGCTGTATTATAAAGAACTCTACAAACGCCCAATGGACTTTTCAATGATATACCCTACACGAAAAGAACATTCTCTACCTGAAATTTTGGCGAAAGAAGAAGTTTTGGAACTTTTTTCACAAACAAAAAACCTAAAACACTTAACTATTTTAAAAACAATATATGCTTTGGGTTTGCGAAGAAGTGAAGCCTTAAACTTAAAAGTGGCCGATATTGACGGAAAACGAAAGCTGGTACACATCAAAAGCGCAAAGGGCAAAAAGGACCGGATCGTACCCCTACCCGATAAATTACTCGTACAATTAAGGGAATACTACCGTAGCTATAAACCAAAAAACCACCTTTTTTATGGGGCGAACAGGAGCCAATATTCGGCGGCAAGCATAAGAAATGTTTTTAAGGCCGCTTGCAAAAGGGCCAAAATCACCAAGAACGTAACCCTGCACAGCCTTCGGCATGCTTATGCCACACACCTTATGGATGCTGGTACCGATGTACGCATGATACAGCAACTGTTGGGGCACGAATCTATAAAGACGACCATGCGCTACACCCATGTAACCACCCGCTCCTTATTGCACGTGCCCAGCCCTTTGGATTTTTTGGAACAGCCCCCTAAAACTTGAACGTTAGACCACTGTACACCCCTACAGAAAAAGGCTGAAAAGTACCGTCGGTCTCAGAGAATGTGTTCAATTGGTATTTAAATACAGGCTCTAGATTTAGCTTTACTTTGGATGAAAACTTATAATCAACACCAATGCCCGCATTGGCACTAAAGTTTATGCTATTGATGTTGTTCGCCTCGCCAAGCTCCATAACCTGGCCACCACCCTCTACGGATACCGAATTGTCTACCAAGAAAAGAGAACTGAAGCCGCCCACTAAGTTTACGCCCACTTTTTTGTTGACCAAGGCGTAGTTGAGCTCCAAGGGTACTTCCAAATACCCGAATTGCTGGGACATGATTCCGTTTCTTTCGGGTGATATGGCGTTGGTATCCAAGTCGGAAGGGTTTTGAAAACTCGCTTCGGGTGCGGCCCTACTGTTCAATACTAGGTTTTTTGAGGTGGCCCTGTAGCTGATGTTATCGATCTGGTCGTTAGTAGAACCGTCCAAGGACGACGAAAAAGAAACATCATTGGTATCGTACCCATAATCTACCTTGTGTATACCGGAACGCAGGCTCAACCTATCCGATATTTCATAGGCCACGGTAAGGCCGTAGCTAAGGTTTACATTACCTGATTTTCCGTTGGGCACGAAGATTGAATGTACCGGGGAGCCTTCCCCTAGCGCATTAAAATATACGGGGGCCACACTGGGCCCTGCCGACCATTTGTCCTTCGTTGAATTTTCTACGACCGCCTCTTCCTCTTGTTGCTTCTTTTCTATTTCCTCAAAAATCGATTTTTTCTTTGGGTCTTCCTTTTCTTCTTTGGCGGTATGCGTTACCACAGCTTCTTTTTCATTGTTCTTACTGTCCAATATTGCAGAACGCTCTTTTTCCAGGTTTTGGGCAGGGTTGATTTTCCCGTTCGTTTTCACATCATCGGTAATGGCGATACCTTCCTTCTTTTTTTGAAGCATACCGTCAAGGTCTGTTTTTGCCCCATCCTTTTTGGGAACCTGCTGCTGCTTGTTATCGGTCTCGGTAATTTGCTCTTTTTTACCTGTTAGGTTTTTTTGTATTTCATTTGGATGGATGTTCTTTGGATGTTGCTTCTTGGTGCCCGCTTTCTCTTTTGCGTTGTCCTTATTGGCATAAGAATGCTGCTTTTGCGAACTACGGTCTTTAGCCGCATCTATTTTAGGGGCATTATCGTTCTTTTTGGAATCGGCAACGCCTTGATCGATGTCTTGTTGTTCTTGGTTCGCATCATCTTGGAGCGTATCAGTTTTTTGGATAGTATTTTCCGATGCATTTTCAACATCGGTGATTATAGGGGTCGTATTCCCAGAGGGATTTCCCCCGAAGGGGTTTATCACATAGAGCATTAGGGCCAAAAGTGCGGCTACACCGCCTATTTGCCACCAAAAGGGAATCATCCTGCGCGACTTCTTCTGGTTCAAGGAAGCCTCGATAGAGGCCCATACACGCTCGTCGGGTACCTCACCAAAGTCTCTGAACTTCTCTTGAAATAGGTTATCGATATTTTTTTTGTTCATCTTGCGATTTTCTTAGGCAATATGTATACTTTCTTTTTCAATTTTTTCTTTTAATATCAACCGGGCCCTGGCCAGGTTTGATTTTGATGTGCCGGCCGAGGTACCCAACAGTTCGCTTATTTCTTTATGCGTATAACCGTCCATCACATAAAGATTAAAGGTGAGCCTGTACTTATTGGGTAGCTCTTGAATATACCCCAATAGGGTATTAAGGTCAATGTCCTTATCGTTCACTTCCACATCGGTCTGGTCTTCTATCGCATCGGTCACTACATTTAAGAATTCTTCTTTTCTGTATTTTTGCA
Organism: Costertonia aggregata; assembly: GCF_013402795.1. Taxonomy (GTDB): domain Bacteria; phylum Bacteroidota; class Bacteroidia; order Flavobacteriales; family Flavobacteriaceae; genus Costertonia; species Costertonia aggregata. The sequence continues at coordinate 1,771,099 of NZ_CP058595.1, forward strand.
ATACGGTATTAACGGTGATCCGTTTCATCCAACCTTCAAAAGAGCCCTTGTGCTTAAACTGTCCGATTTTACTAAAAATGGTCATAAAACTGTCGTGAAGGTTATCCTCGGCTTCGGTTTTGTTGCGCGAGTACTTTAGGCAAATGCCAAAAAGTATACGGGAATATTTCCTGTACAATTCTTCCTGGGCAGATCTGTTGCCTTTTTTACAATTGTCTATGAGGTCTTCCAGGCTCAAGCTATACGTTGGATTTTTTTGTTCGTTACACCCGAAATTTACGGATTTACCGGAACTTCTATCTCCAAATACCGTTCTTCGCCGTTTTCATCGGTTCCCGTCCAAAATCTAAAGAGGTACGTTTCTGGGTAAATCACTTGAAACCTAAAGCTGGCGGTTATCTCTTGGGACACCTCCGCACATTCGTCCTGATCGGTAAGCACAGAGCCGATCACGACCACGTTTCTAGTGGTGGTCTCGGTACGGTTCACATCAAAGCCCTCAAAAAAAGTACACTCGTCAGGCCTTAAATACGTTACCTCTATCTCGTAGGTTTCGTTTAAATCAAAGGAATCCGGAACATTGGCCGATACAGCTTGTAACGATGTAAAATGAAAATTCACGGTGTCATCGTCCAAGTCACAAGACGATAGGAACAAGGCCAAAAAGATGGCACAGCATATGAATATCCTCTTCATAATATCTATTTTATAAGGATAGATGTAAAAAAAGATAAAGGTTGCGTCAAAAGTATATGTAACGCCCTGAGCCATTCAAGCTCTAAAAAACCAAAATAGGCCGCTATTCCTTAATGGCATGTATTGCCTCCCTGATTTTACCGTCCAGCTCTTCGAACAGCTCGGGATTATCCAGTAAAAGGGATTTTACGGCATCTCTACCCTGTCCCAATTTGGTATCGCCATAACTAAACCAAGAACCGCTTTTCTTTACGATTTCATATTCAACGCCTAGATCTATGATTTCACCCACTTTAGAGATACCTTCCCCGTACATAATATCGAACTCTGCGGTCCTAAAAGGTGGGGCCACCTTATTTTTTACGACTTTGACACGGGTCTTGTTCCCTTGCACCCCGCCGTCGGTATCTTTTATTTGGGTAGAGCGTCTAATATCCAACCGCACCGAGGCGTAGAACTTTAATGCATTGCCCCCCGTTGTAGTCTCGGGATTACCGAACATGACCCCGATTTTTTCCCGCAATTGATTTATGAATATGACCGTACAGTGTGTTTTACTGATAGACCCGGTCAGCTTTCGAAGCGCTTGTGACATCAATCGGGCGTGGAGCCCCATTTTGGAGTCCCCCATTTCACCCTCTATCTCACTTTTTGGGGTCAATGCCGCTACCGAATCGATAATAACGATATCAATGGCCCCGGAGCGTATAAGGTTATCGGCAATTTCCAAGGCTTGTTCCCCGTTGTCTGGCTGGGAAATAATAAGATTATCGATATCTACCCCGAGTTTTTTGGCATAAAAACGGTCAAAGGCATGCTCCGCATCAATAAAAGCGGCGATACCTCCATTTTTTTGAGCTTCCGCAATGGCGTGCAAAGTCAATGTGGTCTTACCCGATGATTCCGGACCATAGATTTCAATGACCCTGCCCCTAGGGTAACCACCTACACCCAAAGCGATATCCAAGCCCAATGACCCAGAGGGTATTACCTCTACATCGGCCACCACACTGTCGCCCATTTTCATTACGGCACCTTTGCCGTACGTCTTGTCCAACTTGTCCAAGGTTAACTTTAAGGCTTTTAATTTTGCATCTTTTTCGGAACTCATACTCTTTTTAAATTAAAATTTTAATATTGCCATTCTTCTTGCGCCCAACAACCCAATAAGGCAGGTATACAAAAGGCTGAACGATTTTTAGGTCTTCCGGCGAGGAATTTTTTGCAAGACCATCCCCCATTAGTGCCAACGAAAAAAAACAAACGTTGTCCAAATATTGGTATGCCGGTCTTTGGCAAATTTTTATGGTCAGCTAAATTACCATTTCTTTTTGCATACTACAAGACCTTGTACGCAACCTTTTGTAATTTATACGTCTTGTATACGACTAGTGTTTACATAATATACTGCACTACTTTACATGCAGGCAACGATGGCTATTTACCTTTTGGTGTTTTTTGAAAAGATGCTATGAAGAAGAATAAAAGGAATAGCCTTAAAGGGCTTTGGTATTTACCTAAGCCCTTTTTAATGTATAGCGACCCAATTTCAAAATGCATGGCACATTGGTGTTTGGTTATTAAGGTAAGCATGGCTTTTCTTATATTTGCGCCAAATTTTAGAATAAGAATTTCTTTAACCTTCCTGCCAGCGGGCAGGCTTAAATTATTGGTATAGCATGCAACTGTACAATACATTAAGTGCGAAGGAAAGAGCGGCCCTTATCAAAGATGCGGGCCAAGAGCGGCTTACGATCTCTTTCTACAAATATGCACATATTGGCAATCCGTCAATATTTAGAAACCATCTTTTTATCCATTGGAACGAACTGGAAGTTCTGGGGCGAATCTACGTGGCCAACGAAGGCATTAATGCCCAACTGTCGGTCCCGGCAGAGAATTTCAAGGCGTTTAAAAAGCATTTGGACAGTATTTCCTTCTTAAAGAACGTTCGGCTGAACATCGCTATAGAGCAAGACAACCTATCGTTTTTGAAACTCAAGGTAAAAGTGCGGCAAAAAATCGTTGCCGATGGGCTGAACGATACTACGTTTGATGTGACCAATAAAGGTATTCATGTAGATGCCCAAAAGTTCAACGAACTTATCGAGCATCCCGACACGGTGCTGGTCGATATGCGTAACCACTACGAAAGCGAAATCGGCCATTTTAAAAATGCGATCACACCTGACGTGGATACCTTCCGGGACTCATTGGATATCATTGAAAATGATTTGGCCGACCACAAAGAGGATAAAAAACTGGTCATGTACTGTACCGGGGGCATACGGTGCGAAAAAGCCAGTGCATATTATAAGCACAAAGGGTTCAAGCAGGTGTATCAGTTAGAGGGCGGCATCATAGAGTACACCCGTCAAGTAAACGACAAAAACCTTGAAAACAAGTTTTTGGGGAAGAACTTTGTTTTTGACCACCGCCGTGGCGAACGCATCTCGGACGATGTTATCGCAAATTGTCACCAATGCGGGAATCCCTGCGATACTCATGTGAATTGTGCCAATGAGGCCTGCCATTTATTGTTCATTCAATGTAAGGCCTGCGCCCAAAGGATGGATGATTGCTGTTCGGACGAATGTAAAGAGATACATAATCTACCGTTTGAAGAGCAGAAGGCACTGCGCAAGGGCAAAACGGTAAGTAATAAAATCTTTAAAAAGGGAAGGTCCGAGGTTTTAAAGTTTAAAAAATAACCGTTCATCGGCCCTCTTAAAATAAAACAAAAGTATTTTCGTTTTTCAATCATACGAACCAATACATAAACCCAATTATGAAAAAACAACTTTCGGGTATAGGAAGCTTTATGGCCTTGGCCGGTATTATTTCTACCGCTCTTTCATTTTTCAATTACAATCTTAGATTATTGACATGGATTGATATGTGGGGCGAAACCGTTGGCTGGATTATCCGCATAGGACTTATCGTGGTCGGGGCAGCTTTGTTCTTTGCTTTTAAGGGCGTTGATGATGACGCAGAGGAAATGGTTGCCGGGAGACAAGACAAAGAAACGGAATAGTATGAATTTTCTGCACATCAAACAATCCCCTAGGAAATTTTCCTAGGGGATTTTCTTTTACATACAAGGTATTTCTAATCCATTGCAAATTATAGTATCTTTACTTTTTAAGTAGAATATGAACCTTTTTCGGTCATAGCACTGGTTATGCCGAACCAACATATAAAATATGGGTTGTAGCAGTTGTTCGACCGGCAAGGACGGACAGCCGCGTGGTTGCAAGAACAATGGGACTTGCGGCACCGATGGCTGTAATAAATTGACCGTGTTCGATTGGCTTTCCAACATGTCGCTTCCAAATGGTGAAAAACCGTTTGATTGTGTGGAAGTCCGTTTTAAAAATAGCAGAAAAGAATTTTTTAGGAATACAGAGCATCTTACACTCGCTATCGGCGATATAGTCGCCACGCAGGCCCAGTCGGGCCACGACATTGGCATGGTCACGCTCACTGGGGAGCTGGTACGGGTACAGATGAAAAGAAAAAAAGTTTCCTACGCTGATGGTGACTTGCCTAAAATCTACAGAAAGGCATCCCAAAAAGATATCGATAAATGGCAAAAATGTCGCGATAGGGAAGAGGAGATAAAAAAGCGATCTCGCGAGATGGCGATTATCCTGAAACTACAAATGAAAATTTCGGATGTTGAATTTCAGGGCGACGGCTCCAAGGCCACATTTTATTACACTGCCGAAGACCGTGTAGATTTTAGGCAGTTGATAAAGGATATGGCGAAGGCCTTTGGCATTCGAATCGAGATGCGGCAGATTGGTTATCGGCAAGAAGCCCAACGCCTGGGAGGCATAGGTTCATGTGGCCGTGAACTTTGCTGCTCTACTTGGTTGACGGATTTTAGGTCGGTAAGCACTTCTGCGGCACGTTACCAAAACCTCTCCTTGAATCCACAAAAATTGGCAGGGCAGTGCGGTAAGTTGAAATGCTGCCTCAATTATGAACTGGACGTATATCTGGATGCGTTAAAAGATTTCCCCCCACAAGACAGCAAGCTCTTTACCGAAAAAGGACTTGCTTTTTGCCAAAAAGTCGATATTTTCAAAGAAACACTATGGTTTTCTTACAAAGACGACCCATCTAACTGGCATACGCTCACCAAACACCAAGTAAACGAAATCCTCGAAAAGAACAAGAAAAAAGAGAAAGTGGCCAGTTTGGAAATGTATGCCGCGGAAAACATATATGCAGAGCAAGAAGAAAAGGTCTTTGAAAACGTTGTAGGGCAAGACAGCCTTACCAGGTTTGATCGTCCCAAAAACAATAAGCGCAGGAACAAGAACAAAAAACGTAGGAACAACAACAAAAAAAGACCTGCCAAAAATGCGTAATTCACTTATTTGTTTAACATTGGTGTCGTTTCTTTTTTCTTGTAACGACACCCTTTCGGTTTCAGAATACAAAGCAACCAACAACGGAAAATGGAATAAGGATTCCATTGTTTCCTTCTCCTTTTCGGAAATGGACACTGTTTCCAAACATAATGTCTTCATCAATATAAGAAATGACGAAAGTTATCCGTTTAGTAATTTGTTCCTGATTGCGGAACTGGAGTCCCCCGATGGTAAAACGGTAACCGATACTTTGGAGTACGAAATGGCCGACCCCTCCGGAGAGTGGTTGGGCAAGGGCAAAGGAAGCGTCAAGGAGAACAAATTATGGTTCAAGGAAAACATCGTTTTTTCCAGTTCTGGCGTATATAATCTACAAATATCCCATGCGATGCGAAAGAACGGAAATGTAAACGGCATAGTAGAATTGGAAGGCATAACGGATGTTGGGTTTCAAATAGAAAAAAGTAATCAATAAATCTTATGGCAAAGGCTGTAAAAAAGAAAAAACAAAATAGTTTTTTCAAGTTTATCAAGTGGTTTTGGATTTTGATAGGTTTTGGAATCCTATCGGGAATATTGTTCTTTTTGGCAGCTTCTTGGGAGTGGTTTGGAGAGTTGCCCACTTTCGAGACCTTGGAAAACCCACAGACCAATCTGGCCACCGAGGTTATTTCGGCAGACGGCAAAACCTTGGGGAAATACTATTTAGACGATAACCGTACCGATGTTCCCTATGAGGAATTGCCTCAAAACCTGGTAGATGCCTTGGTCGCAAGTGAAGATATACGTTTTTACGACCATTCCGGAATCGACGCAAGGGGCACGTTAAGGGCATTCGCCTATTTAGGGAAAAGAGGTGGCGCAAGTACGATTACCCAACAGCTGGCACGGCAACTTTTTGTCGGGGTAAGGTCTAGAAACAAGTTTGAAACCATCAAACAAAAAGCAAAAGAGTGGGTGATTGCCACACAACTGGAGCGCAATTACACCAAAGAGGAAATTATAGCGATGTACTTGAACATCTATGATTTTGGTAATAATGCCGATGGTATTAAGTCCGCATCAAAAATCTATTTTGGAAAAGAACCCAAAGACCTTAAGATAGAAGAATCCGCCATGCTGGTCGGGATGTTGCAAAACTCGTCGTACTTCAATCCTTTGAGGCGTGAGGAGCAAACAAAGAACAAGAGAAATATCGTACTCGGCCAATTGGCCAGATACGACTATATCAGTGAAAAGCAAAGGGATTCGCTCCAAGCCTTAAAAATGGATATTAATTTTAATCCTGAAAACCATAGGGAAGGTTTGGCCACGTATTTTAGGATGTATCTACAAGGATTCATGAACGATTGGATCAAAGAAAACCCCAAGCCAGCGCTTGAAGGGGAACGCGATACATGGAATATATACCTAGATGGACTCAAAATATACACGACCATAGATTCCCGCATGCAGAAAAATGCCGAGGATGCCGTAATTGCACATATGAGCAACCTTCAAGCTGAGTTTTTTAATCAAAACAAACCGGAGCGTAATAAAACCGCACCTTTTTTGGATTTGGACAAGAATCAAATCGATAACATTATGAAACGCGCCATGAAAACTTCGGCCAGATGGCGCTCTATGAAACGAATGGGGAAATCGGAAAAGGAGATTACCGACTCTTTCAATGAAAAAACAGAAATGACCGTTTTCGACTGGAACAGTGATACCAAGGAAAAAGATACGATTATGACGCCTTTGGATTCCATCCGGTACTATAAGACCTTTTTACGTGCCGCTATGATGTCCATGGAGCCTCAAACGGGCCATGTAAAAGCTTGGGTCGGGGGTCTGAACTATAAGCATTTTCAATATGATAATGTAATTCAGGGAGCACGGCAGGCAGGCTCTACGTTCAAACCCTTTGTATACGCCGCTGCTATAGACCAGTTGCGCTTATCGCCTTGCTCTACCTTACCGGACACACAATATTGTATAGAGGCAGAAAAACACGGAAACCCTGAAGCGTGGTGCCCCAAAAATTCAGATGGTAAATACTCCGGGAGAGACATGACCTTAAAATACGCTTTGGCAAACTCCGTAAATACGGTTACAGCACAGTTAATAGATAAAGTTGGGCCAAAATCAGTGGTATCCATTGTCAAGAACGTAGGTCTTACAAGGGAGATTCCCGAAGTGCCTTCTATTGCCTTGGGCACACCAGACTTTAACGTGTATGAAATGGTGGGCGCTTATGGTACGTTCGCCAACCAAGGGGTGTATGTAAAGCCTGTGATGGTGACCCGTATTGAGGATAAAAATGGCACTGTACTCTACGAGTATGTTCCGGAAACCAAAGACGTACTCAGTAAAGAGGTGGCCTACACCATGGTTGATTTGATGCGGGGCGTGGTGCAATCTGGTTCAGGAGGGCGTTTACGCCATTCGTACAACAAAAACGCCACGGTCTACAAAGAAGTAATTACGGGATATCCTTACGAACTTACCAATCCCATTGCAGGAAAAACCGGGACTACACAAAACCAAAGTGATGGTTGGTTTATGGGTATGGTACCCAATTTGGTCACAGGTGTCTGGGTAGGTGGTGAAGATAGGGCGACTCATTTTAAGTCTATTACATATGGCCAAGGGGCTTCTATGGCGTTGCCCATTTGGGGATTGTATATGAAGGCCAATTATGCCAATGAGGAACTTGGTGTCTCTGATGGTAACTTTGAAAAGCCTACAAAAATGGGCATAGAGCTGGATTGTTCAAAATTAAACCAAGAAGAGGATAAACCGGAAGATGATTTGGATGATCTGGATTTCTGATTTCATTTAGAATTTTAATTTTTTTACAAAAGACCTTCGCTGAGCCGAAGGTTTTTTTGTGGTTAATTCAAATTAAAAAGCTGTAAATTAGTAAAGCAATTTTTCACAATTACAAGGTATGATTCGTAAAACGGTTTCTAGTGTCAATGAGGCTTTACAAGGTGTTGAAAACGGCATGACGTTTATGCTGGGGGGGTTTGGTCTTTGCGGTATTCCCGAAAATGCCATAGCTGAACTGGTTCGGTTAGGGATAAATGACATCACATGCATCTCTAACAACGCCGGCGTAGATGATTTTGGTCTGGGCCTCTTGTTGAAAAAGCATCAGATTAAAAAAATGATTTCATCCTATGTTGGTGAGAACGATGAATTTGAGCGGCAAATGCTGAGCGGGGAATTAGAGGTAGAACTAACACCTCAGGGCACATTGGCAGAAAAATGTAGGGCTGCACAAGCGGGGTTTCCAGCTTTTTACACTCCAGCCGGCTATGGTACCGAAGTAGCCGAGGGGAAAGAATCCCGCGAATTCAACGGTAAAATGTATATTTTGGAAAAAGCCTATGAGGCCGATTTTGCATTCGTAAAGGCATGGAAAGGAGATGATGCCGGCAACTTAATATTTAAAGGTACCGCCAGAAATTTTAATCCTAGCATGTGCGGGGCAGCCAAAATTACGGTTGCTGAAGTAGAGGAGCTTGTACCCGCAGGGGAGTTGGATCCCAATGAAATTCATATCCCCGGTATTTTTGTGCAACGCATTTTTGAGGGGAAAAATTATGAAAAGCGAATTGAACAACGAACGGTGCGTCAAAGAAATTAGATTATGCTAGATAAAAACGGAATAGCAAAGCGAATAGCCCAAGAAGTCAAGGACGGATACTACGTAAACTTGGGAATAGGCATCCCTACATTGGTGGCAAATTTTGTAAGGGATGATATTAGTGTAGAATTTCAAAGTGAAAACGGTGTTTTGGGAATGGGACCCTTCCCGTTTGAGGGCGATGAGGATGCCGATATCATAAATGCGGGAAAGCAGACGATTACGACAATGCCTGGAGCTTCTTTTTTTGATTCTGTCACAAGTTTTGGAATGATACGCGGCCAACATGTTGACCTTACCATACTTGGAGCAATGGAAGTGGCAGAAAACGGTGATATAGCCAATTGGAAAATTCCCGGGAAAATGGTCAAAGGTATGGGAGGCGCTATGGATTTGGTCGCATCGGCAGAAAACATTATTGTCGCCATGATGCACACAAACAGGGTCGGTGCATCCAAACTTTTAAAAAGGTGCTCGCTTCCGTTGACCGGGGTAGGGTGCGTAACAAAAATAGTGACCAATCTTGCGGTTTTGGAAGTAACGAATGGTGGATTTAAACTTATAGAATGTGCTCCGGGTGTAAGTGTCGAAGAAATTCGGCAGGCAACCGAAGGTGCTCTTACCGTTGATGGAGACATCCCCGAAATGCCGATTTAACTATTAAACGCCGTGCACTTTATCGAAAAAGAGGTGTGGACTGTATTTCACAACATTTTTTGAAACGTTCACAACAATAATTTAGATTTTAGGTGCCATACCTTTTATATTTACAGTGTAATAAAAAGTCTTTTTCCCCAAATTGACTTTAGCTTAAAACCTAACAAACCTATGGAAGCCCAATTGAACCAAATGCCTACAGAAAAAGAAATACAAGTATACCGAAATGATTTCTATAGCGGAATCGTAATGCTTGCTAGAAAGTTGTTTATGCTATAAACAAATCTTCCTTAAAAAATAATTAAAGAGTAACCTTCCCCAAAGGGTTACTCTTTTTTTATGACCAAACTTGAGCGTGTTCTATTTTTTTAGCTTTTTATCCGGAATTGAATGCCTCTGATAACGCAGAAGTATTTGAAATTTCACTGTGCCACAGTATATTATCCGATAAAAGGTAATACCCTTTAATTTGGTTGCAGTTACTTTGGTTTCTGTAAATCTTATAAGATGATGTTGTCATTTCGAACGTAGTGAGAAATCTCATTATAGCTTCTCGGTATCGGATTCCTCGTCGCTTTGCTCTGTTGGAATGAAAGGCTGTTCACTAAAAAAGAATTTTATTCTTTTGTTCAAGACTATGGACTTGAAATTCACAGAGGCTTCTTTTTAAAAGAAATGTTCAGGACTGTAAAATACAAATTAATCGCATTTCAGCGATAAAAAAGGTATTTTAACGATAAATGTGAGTTTGGGATTATTTGAACGCTCTTTTGAAACTCAAATACATCTTTTTATCGATGAAACATGCATTTCATCGATAAATTAAAATAACAGGTTGTAAATTAATTTTGTAGGAAAATATTTATAGAATTCTGCGTTATACTATAAAGCGAGTCCCACCCGAAAAACCGGGTCGCTTAAACTTAACCTACATAGTATGAAAACGGTAACTTTTATTTTAGCCATTGTAACGCTTTTTATGTCTTGCTCAAAAATTGAAGTCAATAATGACCCGATCATTGGCATATGGCATAACCAAGTCATAAATGAAACCAATAAAAACAACTTAGCAGTGGATAAGGAAGAGTGGATCTTTAATGATGTTTATTTGGGAAGGTTTCACGGCATTACAGATAATAAGGTGACATTTAGCACTGATTTCAAGTGGACCGTCAAAAACGGAGTATACACGATTTCGTACCCGGGGACTGACCTCCCCGAAGAGCAAGTTACTCTCGAAACTGCCCAAAAAGAAACATTTTTGCATGACATAAACGGCGAGAAAAGAGCTATAAGAATCGAGTAAACCAAGCCTATCACTGCCTTGTCAAACCTTTTAAGCTGGGAACAGGCACAAATACAGTATTAAAATCCCTAGGGAGCATGATGTAAATTATGCTTCTTTTTTTATTTTAGGACTATGGATTTCCGCTACAAAAAATGTGCTGAGTCAGACCTTGATATCCTGATTCATATTTCAAGAACCACGTTCCAAAATGCTTTTCAAAACGACAACAACCCGAAAGATTTTAAACAATATTTAGAAGAAGCCTTTGCAAAAGAAAAACTAGTTTCGGAATTAAGTAACCCAAATTCTGTTTTTTGTTTTGTGTACGTAGATGATGTTTTGAGCGGATACTTTAAACTTAATGAGAACAGCGCACAAACTGACATAAAATCAAAGGAAAGCTTGGAGATTGAGCGTATTTACGTAAAACAGGAATTTCAAGGCAAGGGTATCGGCCAAAATATGCTGGAGAAAATAAAGCAAATCGCATTCAAAAAACAAAAAATGTTCATATGGCTCGGTGTCTGGGAGAAAAACAAAAGGGCTATCGATTTTTATCGGAGGCACGGGTTCTTTGAATTTGGAACACATCCCTATTTTATCGGAAACGATAAGCAGACAGATTGGTTAATGCGCTTTGATTTGATTAACTTGAATCCTGAATAAACTTTTGAGATGAAATCAATACCTTACCTGTTAGTTGCATGCTTTTTATCCTTACCTGTTTGTGCCCAAGAGTTTTATTTTCCACAACGAAATGCCGCTTGGGAAAGCAAATCGCCTACAGCCTTTAAAATAGATTCAAGAAGAATAGATGAGGCGGTAAACTTTGCCCAAGAGAACGAGTATTCGGGTTCACGGGATTTACGTATCGCCATTTTGAAAGGTTTTGAGCGGGAGCCTTTTCATGAAATTTTAGGGCCTACCAAAAAAAGGGGCGCACCTGCGGGCATAATTCTCAAAAATGGTTATCAAATCGCCAAATGGGGAGATACCAAACGTGTTGATATGACCTTTAGCGTTACCAAAAGTTTTTTGAGTACCATGGCGGGACTGGCTTTTGACAATGGCCTTATTGCCGATACGGATGACAAGGTGGTAAACTATATCTGGGACGGTATATTTGACGGGGAGCATAATTCCAAAATTACTTGGGAACATTTGCTACAGCAAAATTCAGATTGGTCCGGTGAGCTTTGGGGCGGAAAAGATTGGGCGGACAGGCCACCAAAAGAAGGTAAGCTAGACGAGTGGAAATTTCGAAAATTAAACGAACCCGGCACCGTTATGGAATATAACGATGTTCGCGTAAATGTACTCGCATACGCATTGACCCATGTTTGGCGACAACCAATGCCCATGGTATTAAAAGAGCATGTTATGAATAAAATAGGCGCCTCTACTACATGGCGTTGGCATGGTTATGACCATGCATGGACAGAGATAGACGGTATTCAAATGAAATCGGTTACGGGCGGCGGTCACTCTGGCGCAGGACTTTTTATAAGCACCGAGGACATGGCTCGTTTTGGACTGTTGTTTCTCAATAATGGAAAGTGGGAAAACGAACAGATTATTAGTAAGGAATGGATTAAAAAAGCCATTGAACCCTCAAAACCCAATATAAATTACGGTTATATGTGGTGGTTGAACAAAAAGGGGGCGAGACACTGGGAAGGCCTTTCCGAGAATATATACTATGCGGCCGGTTTTGGTGGTAATTTTATAGTTGTCGATATAGAAAATGATTTGGTGGTCGTAACCCGTTGGCTAGAGCCCAATAAAATAGATGAGTTTATGAAGTTTGTAAATACTGCGCTCAATTAAGGTCGAGTTTATCTACAAGCTTTGGTTTGAACGATCTCCCGACAGGTATTTTTTGCTCATTGATAAATAAAAGATTACCGTTTATTTTCGTAATGGCCTTTATGTTTACGATATAAGATTTATGTATTTGCACAAAATCTTCTTCAGGAAGTTTTAAGATCCAATTTTTGAGGGATTCCAAATATGAATATTGGTTGTTTGCGGTTACGACGGTCACATAATTTTTATCGGATTCTATGTATAGGATATCGTTTAGATACACTTTGTGCAAAGTTTTGTCAACGTTTAAGAATAGGGTTTTGGCATCGGTTTTTTGATTATCCAAAGCGGTCGTATTGGGCCGAAGATGTCTTTTCGCCTTGTTTACCGCTTTCAGGAATCGGTCAAAGGAAAAGGGTTTTACCAAATAGTCACAAATCGTATCTAGTTCAAAGCTCTCCACCGCATGTTCGTGGTAGGCAGTGGTCATGATTACACATGGCGGACTGGATAAGGTTTTGATGTATCGCAAACCGGAAATATCGGGGAGATTGATATCCAAAAAAATAATATCCACTGTATTTTCCTGAATCACGGCATTGGCTTCCAAGGCAGATTGATAGCTTTCTTTGAGTTCCAGACCGGGAACTTTTGAGATATAGTTTTGTAGGATGCGTTGTGCCGGTATTTCATCCTCTATAATAATACAGTTCATTTCAAGTGCAGTTTTAGGTATACTTCAAAACTATCGGTTTGTGTGATTTTGAGCGCATGTTTGTTTTTGTAAAGTAACGATAATCTCTTTTTAAGGTTTTGAAGACCTATTTTTTCTTTCTTAGTCTCCAAGACGTTACGGTAAATTATATTGCTGCAAAAACATTCCAAAAATGAATTTTTTACGGTGATATCAATTTTTATGGTACTCTTTGGCGCACTGTGCTTAAAGGCATTTTCAAGCAAGGTAATGAGCAATAAAGGCGCAATTTCGTGTGCAGTGGTATCCGTTCTTAATCGGTACTCTATTTCTTTGATGTTCTCAGTGCGTATTTTTTGAAAAGCGATGTAGTTCTCGATATATTCCAGCTCCTTTTCTAAGGAAACCGTGTGCGAATTGCTTTCGTAAAGTACATGTTTTAGATTGTTGGAGAGCATTAAGATCATCTCAGGAACGGCATCAGGCTTTTCCAGGGCATACGAATAAATGGTGTTCAAATTGTTAAAGAGCACGTGGGGATTTATCTGTGACTTTAAAAACTGAAGTTCCATTTCGATATTTTCTTTTGTAACGATTTCAAGTTCCTCCTGTTTTTTTAAATAGCGGTACAACATCCACAAGAATGAAAAAAAGACGATAGGCACCAATGTCTGCCACAAATAATCGGATAGACATTTCATAATGGAACAACCACATTCCGCAAAGAAATTACAGTATAATTGAGTGCCCAAAAAGGCAATTGAACTTATTATTAAGGCGTATGCGAAGTAAAGTTTTCGAGGAATAAGATAAGGCAACAACAAACCGTTGTTCACATACACAATGGCAACTAAAATAGATAGGTACAATAAAAATGGATTCTCTGACCAGTAATAATCCGAAAACACAAAAAGGGAAACAAAGATAAAGAGCGCCCAAAACAACAGGTGAATCAATATTTTGGAAATATGCCGACTTAAAAACTCCATACAAACCTAAAACGGTAAAGTACCCAAAAAAAGGGAGTATCTCAAAAACGGATATACGAAATACCCATTCACATATACCAACGGCATGAACCACTAAAAAATAGGCCTCATACATGCTTTATTGATCTACATACACTCTTTTCTGCGGTTGGCAAACATAATTGGTAACACTATGGTTGAAAACCTAGGTTTGAAAAATCGTAAACCTATATAACCATGAAAACCTGTAGTATTTTTTTCGTCTGTAGTTTGTTATTGTTGTCAATCCCGAACGTATGCAGCCCGCAATCAGAAGATTTGAATCTAGTAACGGTCGATAAAAATGGACGGGAAAAGTTACTGGGACAAGTAAATAAAGACGCTTTTATGGCCAATTCTTTTAAGACCTGGTTCAGCACGGGTTTTGACCAATATCAGGTAGATAGTACTACGCTAGAGCCCATAAAGAAGAAATTTTTTGAACACCACATCAAGGTTTTCATGGGAACTTGGTGCGGTGATAGTAAAAGGGAAATCCCTAGGTTTTATAAAATTTTGGAGGCTATTGACTTTCCAAAAGAGCAACTTCAAATGATTGCGGTAGATAACAGCAAGGCCAATTACAAGAAAAGTCCGGGCGGTGAGGAAAAAGGACGTAACATTACCAAAGTGCCCACATTTATTTTTTATAACAATGGCAAAGAGGTAAATCGTATTGTGGAATCCCCGATAAAAAGTTTGGAAAAGGATATTGTGGCGATAATCTCCGGCAAAAAATATATTCCCAATTACAGCACTGCATTGGTATTGCCACAGGATTAAAGTTTAAGGAGAATATCGATTGCCTTTTGCAAGGTTTCTGTTTTTTTGGCAAAACAGAAGCGCAAAACTTTGTCATCCCTGTTGTTTTCATTAAAGGAAGATATGGGAATACTGGCCAGTTTGTGGTCAATGATAAGTCGCTTCGCCAACTCCTCGTCGCTTTCGTCCGTAATGGTATTATAGTTCAACAACTGGAAGAAAGAGCCTTGGGCAGGGGTAAAGGTAAATCGGGACGTTCTTAATCCGTCAAGAAAAAAATCTCTTTTTCGTTGATAAAAAGTGTTCAGTTGCGAATAACGGGACTCGTCTTCAAGATATTGTGCCAAGGCGTGTTGAACGGGTCTGGGGACACAAAACACGTTAAATTGATGTACTTTTTGAAACTCTTGCATCAGCGTTTTTGGGGCAACGCAATACCCTATTTTCCATCCGGTCACGTGAAAGGTCTTCCCAAAAGAAGAACATATGATACTTCTGTCTGCCAAATCGCTGAACCGGGAAGCGCTTTGGTGATCTTTTTCGTCAAACACGATATGTTCATACACTTCGTCGCTCAAAAGGATAATATTGGTGTTTTTTAGTATTTCCTCTAATTGTACCATATCCTCTTTGGTGAAAATGCGTCCACTGGGATTATGCGGCGTGTTGATAATCACCATTCGGGTCTTGGGGGTAATCTTGCTTTTAAATTTACCCCAATCTATTTTGTAATCGGGGAAGCTCAGTTGTAGTGGTACGATTACGCCTCCAACAAGGGTAATGGCCGGTTCGTAACAATCGTAGGCTGGTTTTAGTACAATAACCTCGTCCCCCTTACGAACAAAAGTGGTTATTGCCGTGAAAATTGCCTGTGTGGCACCAGCAACGATGGTGATTTCTGAAATGGGATCATAAGATTGGCCGTGTAGCTTTTTTATTTTATCGCAAAGCCGCTCTCTAAGTTTCAACAAACCTTGCATAGGGGCATATTGGTTGTGGCCCTGTTTCATAGCTTGGGTCACAAATTTCAAAAGCTTTGGGTCGGCCTCAAAATTTGGGAACCCCTGGGACAAATCGGTTGCATTGTATTTTCGCGCCAAATTGCCCACCGTAGTAAAAATAGTGGTCTGTATGTGGGGTAGTTTAGATTTGAAATTTAGTATGGCCTTCACGCTCCGATTTCTTTAAAATTACGCAATTCATCCGATTGACTTGTACTATTTAGTGGCTATACAGCCTTTAAATGCGAAATTACCTTCTGTAGACAACCATCAAGATTTTTTTTGATTTCACTTTCCCAAAACCGGAATACCGTATACCCCAATCGTTTGAGTTCGGCGTTCACTTCTTGGTCCCGTTGCATGTTGCGTTCTATTTTGGCAATCCAGAATTCACGGTTGGTTTTTATTTTTTGTTTTCGTTCCTCCCAATTGTGTCCATGCCAATATTCCCCATCTATAAAGATAACGGTCTTATATTTTTTCAGGGCAATGTCCGGCCTTCCTATCAATTTTTTATAATCGATACGGTATCGATAGCCCTTGGAGTAAAGCGCTTTTCGGAAAGCGAGTTCGGGCTTGGTGTTCTTTCCCCGGATCTTGCTCATGATCTTTGAACGCTTAGGGGTAGTGTAGAAACCCGATTCCTCATTGAAACGAGGTACTTTGATACGTTCTTTGGAATATTCTTTGGGCATATCTAAAAATAAAAAATCCCACGTTGAAGAACGTGGGATTTCAGTTTTATTGCGGACTTCATCACTATCCCTTGATATTCGCCGCTAGATATTCACGGTTCATACGGGCAATGTTCTCCAATGAAATACCCTTGGGACATTCTACTTCACAGGCTCCTGTATTGGTACAGTTTCCAAAACCTTCGAGATCCATTTGGCGTACCATATTCTGCACCCTGTCCACGGCTTCTACCTTGCCCTGCGGTAATAGGGCGTATTGCGAGACCTTTGCCGAGGTGAATAACATCGCACTGGCGTTTTTACAAGCGGCAACACAGGCACCACAGCCAATACATGCAGCTGCATAAAAAGAATCGTCGGCATCATGTTTGTCAATAGGAATGGCATTCGCATCTTGGGTATTACCTGAAGTGTTGACCGAGATATAACCACCCGCCTGTTGTATTCTATCGAATGCACTACGGTCAACAATCAAATCTTTGATAACAGGAAATGCCTTTGCTCTAAAGGGCTCTATAACAATGGTGTCACCATCGTTGAATTTACGCATATGCAGTTGACAGGTAGTGATCAATCTATCCGGACCATGGGGTTCGCCATTGATTTGTAGCGAACACGAACCGCAAATCCCTTCACGGCAGTCATGGTCGAACTCAACGGGTTCTTCACCCTTGGCGATAAGCTCTTCGTTTAGAACATCCATCATTTCAAGGAAAGACATATCCCCATCAATACCATCAATGGTATAATCAACCATCTTACCTTTGGAATTGGCATCTTTCTGACGCCATATTTTTAATGTTAATTTCATGTTGAAATACGTTAATAGTTAAAGGTTAATGGTTATTTGTCCTTAGCTTTTATTAGATAATTAATATATCCATTTAATACTTTGGTACAATCTGTTATCATTAACCTTAATTCTTCATATCTTTTTAAATCAATATAACCTTCGTCTTTACTAACAATTATTTGGTCTAGCAATTCATAAATAGAACCCCTAGCAGTTCTGCAAAATTGTACATTCTCTTTATAATGGTATCGTCCATATCCTTCGGAAATATTATGGGTTATTGATCTAGAAGATCTTCTCATCTGAGATACAATGCCATATTTTTCATAATCCGGATATTGTTTTATTGTTATTGCGATTTCTCTTCTTAACCGAGTTCCTTTTTTCCAACATTCTAGGTCTTCAAAAGTTCTTACGATTCCCATAAGACAAAGAATTTGCTATTAACAAATAACATTTAACCATTAACTTATTTATACGAACGTGTTTTTAATTCGATATTTTCGTACTTCAACTCTTCTTTGTGGAGTACGGCATCTTTTGGTTCCCCTTTATATTCCCACGCAGAAACAAACTTAAAGTTCTTGTCGTCACGTAAGGCTTCACCCTCTGGGGTTTGATATTCCTCGCGGAAATGACCCCCACAGGACTCATTTCTTGTCAAAGCATCCTTGGCAAAGAGTTCTCCCAATTCCAGAAAATCCGCAACACGGCCCGCTTTTTCCAATTCTTGGTTTTTGCTGTCAGCAGCCCCGGGAATACGAACGTTCTCCCAAAAATCTTTGCGAAGTTCGGAGATTTCATCAATCGCTTCTTGAAGCTCTTTGGCGTTGCGCGACATCCCACATTTGTTCCACATGATTTTGCCCAGCTTTTTATGATAGTAGTCTACCGAATTCGTACCGCTGCTATGCATCAATTTTTCTATTCTATCGCGTACTTCTTTTTCGGCGGCATCAAATTCTGGAGTGTCCGTTGGGATAGCCCCGGTCCTGATATCCTGTGACAGATAATCGCCAATAGTGTAAGGCAATACAAAATAACCATCGGCCAAGCCTTGCATTAAGGCGGAAGCTCCTAATCGGTTGGCACCATGGTCACTAAAGTTGGCCTCTCCGGCCGCATAGCAGCCTTCGATCGTGGTCTGTAGATTATAATCCACCCAAAGACCACCCATGGTGTAGTGAACCGCAGGGTATATCATCATCGGGGTCTTGTATGGGTTTTCATCAACGATTTTCTCGTACATCTGAAAAAGGTTTCCATATTTTGCTTCAATGACCTCTTCACCTAGCGAACGGATAGTCTTGTCATCGGCATCCTTCATCCCCGAGGTAAGTGCCTTTTCCTTGCCATAACGCATTATCGCCGCATCAAAGTCAAGGTATACGGCCTCTCCGGTTTTGTTTACACCAAACCCGGCATCACAACGTTCCTTCGCAGCTCGTGAAGCCACATCTCGTGGCACCAAGTTTCCGAAAGCGGGGTATCTTCTTTCCAAATAATAATCCCTATCTTCTTCTTTAAGTTCTGTGGGTTTTAATTTGCCCTCACGTATGGCTTGTGCATCCTCTAACCGTGCGGGGACCCAAATACGCCCGTCATTACGTAAGGATTCGGACATCAACGTCAACTTTGATTGGGATTCGCCCGAAACGGGAATACAGGTCGGGTGTATTTGCGTAAAACAAGGATTGGCAAAATATGCCCCCCTACGGTGGGCTCTCCATGCGGCCATGACATTGCTTCCCATTGCGTTTGTCGACAAAAAGAATACATTGCCGTAACCACCGGTCGCCAAGACCACTGCGTGAGCCGAATGACGTTCTATTTCTCCTGTGACCAAGTTACGGGCTATGATTCCCCGGGCTTTGCCATCTATTTTTACCAAATCCATCATTTCATGACGGTTGTAAGGCGTTATTTTTCCACGGTTTATTTGACGGTTCATGGCGGAGTAAGCACCCAACAATAGTTGCTGCCCAGTCTGCCCTTTTGCGTAAAAGGTCCTGGAAACCAAAACCCCACCAAAAGAGCGGTTGTCCAACAATCCGCCATATTCACGGGCAAAGGGAACACCTTGTGCCACACATTGGTCTATAATGTTTACGGATTCTTCGGCCAAACGATATACATTGGCCTCTCGGGAACGATAATCCCCGCCTTTTACGGTGTCGTAAAATAAACGGTACGGACTATCCCCGTCGCCCTGATAGTTTTTTGCAGCATTGATACCGCCCTGTGCTGCTATTGAATGCGCGCGCCTTGGAGAATCTTGATAACAAAAAGTCTTTACATTATAGCCCAGCTCGGCCAAGGTTGCGGCAGCTGAACCACCGGCAAGACCTGTACCCACCACGATAATATCAATATTACGCTTATTGGCAGGATTTACCAGATTAATTTCGTTCTTATGTTTCGTCCATTTATCGGCCAAAGGCCCAGATGGAATTTTAGAATCCAATATGCCCATATTTAATGTGTTATTGGGTTAAGATGATGATATATGGCGATAAAGGCAAATCCTAACGGAATGGCTATCGCAAATATTTTAGTAAATGTCTGTATGGCAGGAGAATATTTATTGTTCACCCCCATGGTCTGAAAAGAGGAAGCAAAGCCGTGCAAAAGGTGCAACGCCAAAAGTCCAAAAGAAACGATGTAAAGGACCGTTCTCCAAATAGGCGCAAACTTTTCAACAGTTTCCGCATAATATCTTGTTGGGTCCTCAGGTTTGGCCTCAATATATTTATAGGCCATTTCGTGTACCCAAAAATCATACATGTGCAGACCGATAAAGGCCAAAACAACCGCTCCTGAAATTATCATGTTCCTAGAAATCCATGGTGCGTTCGCCCCACCCTTGTATTTTACGTAATTTATGCCTCTCGCTTTTCTGTTCTGTATTTCCAGAACAAAGCCCATGACAAAGTGTATGATTACCCCTGCTATTAAAATAGGTTGTAACACATATTGCACCAAAGGGTTGTAACCCATAAAATGAGACCAGGTGTTGAACGTTTCCGGGTCGATGACCGATGTTATGTTAATGGTAAAATGTTGTGCCAGAAAGAATACGAGAAAAAGACCGGATAGGGCCATGACTACCTTTCTAGCTATCGAAGATTTTATCAATCCACTCATTAGTTATCAGTTTAGCTTTACAAATTTAAGGCACAAGCAAGTTATTAACAACTTTTCTACAGCTTTAGTATTCTATTTAGAGAGATTTTAAGCAACTTGAAAAGGGTGTTTAATTTTTAATCTGAAAACGTCTGAAAAACATAAACAAGCCTAAACAAAAAAGCCCTTGAAATTTCAAGGGCTCTTGCCATTGGATCAAAGTAAGTCATACCAAAGAGTCATTCCTATAATATATACCTTTTGGTATATTTATTTTGATGCTCTTTGGTTACTAGAAATCGGCTATTGGTTGATATCAAAATGCGCCACGATTTCTTCATAGGACATTTTGGTGTAGTCCTTTTTCGGGGACTTATTAGCGATATCCCCCGAACCATTATTGCCTTCGGTAGACTCTTCTCCCGGAATCAACACATATCGATATTCCCCGAAAAAAGGTGAGCCGACCGATTCACCCTCTTCGTTGGCAGCTACCGTAATATATAATTGCCCAGCTTCTTCGGCCCTAAAATAATAGGATTGTTGCCGTGCCGCACCAAAAACGATCGGTAACCCATACACATCGGTATCATTGGTAATAGAGGCAGGGTTGGATCTGCCAAAAACTAAAATGACACCGGTATTTATGATATCCTCGGTCATCAAGGGCGCATCAATAGAAAAAGAGGCTGAGGTAGCTATAATGTTATTATCAAATTCGGAATCTATCCATCCGGAGTAAATAACGTTGGCCGTTCCCGGTTCGCCCTGTTCCCCCTGTGGGCCTTCCGGACCCGTAGGCCCTTGTTCCCCTTGAATACCCTGAGGCCCAATGGCACCGTCCTCCCCGTCTTCTGGAGAGCAGGCGATAAACAAGGTGCCTACAAAAAGAACGGTAAAAAATCGATTTTTGAATTTCATTGCTTTCATAATTTTGAATTTTATAATTATGAAGCGAACCTAGCGTACAAAGCCTTTTTGGTTGTCCTGTATCTTTTAGTTTGAAAGAATCAGGACAGAATCAAGCATTTTTCCCGATATTCCGATGGTGTAATTCCCGTATGTTTTTTGAAAGCGGAATAAAAAGCTGATTTTGAATTAAATCCGGCCTCTAGGCCAATACCCAAGATAGTGTAGTTGGAATAACTCGGGCTCGTTAATTTTAATTCGGCATCCCTTACCCGGTATTGATTGATAAAATCGGAAAAGTTTTGATTGGAAATCGTATTGACCAATTGGGACAGGTAGGTCACACTTATATTCAGCCGCTCAGATAGTGAAGATAGGCTCAATTCGGCATCTTGATACATAAGTTCTTTTTCCATAAGGCGGGAAAGCTCCTTGAAATAAACATTTTCATTGCTTATCGAAATAGTCGCCTTTTTAGAAATCTGATTCAATTTGGCAGCGGTAAGCTTGCCGATTAACTGAAAAAGCAGAAGATGCTTTTCCTCGAAAAAACCTTTTTCGGAATGCTCCGAATCCAACACACCAAGAATAATGCCCTCATGTACAATTGGCACTGCTAGTTCTGACATTCTGGGCATATCGTCTTCAATATACCTTTTGTCGTTTGCAAGATCTTGTATGAGCTCGGGGATTCCTGTTTTAGCTACCGAACCAACAATGCCTTTCCCCAAAGGTATTTCAAGGGGACTTAAAATTTTGCGATGTCCTGCTTGCTTATTGCCAAAGGCTGCTTTTTGCGCCAAGGTATTGGTGTTCTTGTCCAAAATATAGATTACACAGTCTTCTAGGTTCAGCTGAGAAATACAATTTCCCGTTATGCTCCATAAAACGTCCTCGGGCTTGTTCTTGTCAAATAGTGATGAGGCAAAATAGCTGAGTACGCCCGTAATATCATGTTGGCTCTCTTGCAAGGACTGTAGTTCGGAGGTAGTGAATATCCTATTCAATCTTTGAACTTGAAAATTACCTGCGATTTCCTTTAATTTTTCCTTTTCCCTATTTTTTTCTTTATCGACTTTCTTCAAATGTTTGGAGCCATAAAACCAGAATGCCCCGTAAAAGCTCAGAAACAACAACCAAAGGGGATAATAAGGGCCATGCCCGCCCACATTGGGATCTGCTTTAATGTATAGGATAATGCATGCCCAAAGCAAACAGAGAACAACAAGCGTAGAATAAAATCGTTTCAGCCATTTGGTTTTTTTCACAACAATTTGATACGGCAACGAGCCCAAACTATTCTCGTAATTTCTGATTATCCTATAATTACAAATGCCCAATAACAAAGAAAAGGATACGGCTAAATTTTCATCAAATTCCGCTCCTACATACGCCACGGTTTGTTTGGAAATCCACACATAATCAAAAACCGCATTTATTTTGACGAACGAATAGTATATCAAAAACATGGTAAAAGGTGCCAACAAAGCATACCTGTATCGTTTAAAAAGAGCGCCCTTGTTCAAATAAGAACAAGTAAATGCGGTAAAAAGTACAGGAGACAAAAATTGAAAAGGTATAAAAACCAGAAGCAATGCTGGATATAGATTGACCGCTTTGGTATCTATCAGCATGAGTTGCAGCACTACAATATTTGCCGAAATAATAAACCAATATAAATATTTTGCCGTGCTGTTTTTTTTGAAATACAACAGTTTTCCGATTGATAACAGCGTAATGGCACAAGAGGCTATTATTATAATGGTATTGTAAATGTTCAATATGTCGGGGCGTTTGTTCCATATAAAAATAGACATGGAATAACTGGTTTCTTTTGGTTTATTCGCCATTTGCTTATAAACATGTACAGTTGAGTGGAAAGCCTGTGTGGATGGTAAAAACAAGATGTTCATGAATTTATACCAAATGAATTGGCTCAAATCCCTTTTTTGACCGATATTGATAACCAAATCAATAATTGACGAGTACCAAGCAATGGATATTGGACTTCTTTCCGTAAGCATGAACGTATATTCTACCAAACGAATAGCCGAGGAAGCAGAAAATCTAGGCCATTATATTGAACTGATAGACCATACCAAATGCTCGGTTAAATTAGGAAAGGAGAAGCCTCGTATTTTTTTAAGAGAAGAAGATATTACCAATGAGTTTGACGCTGTAATTCCAAGAATAGGCGCAAAAGTAACCAGGCACGGAGTGGCCATCGTGAAACAGTTTGAGATGAACGGCGTTTTTAGTACCGCACGTTCCTTGAGTATTTCCAGGGCCCGTAACAAAGTTCGCACGTTACAGATCATGGCCCGGAAAGGCATCCCTATTCCCGAAACATTGTTCTCTATTAATCCGGATAATATAAAACAACAGATAGAGATCTTAGGGGGAGCGCCCGTTATCATAAAAATACAAGAAGGTACGCAGGGACTGGGCGTAATTTTGGCCGAAACCAAAAAATCGGCAAAATCCATCATAGATACTTTCTACAAGATGGATACAAGTATTTTAATACAGGAATATGTAGCCGAGAGCAACGGTGAGGACATTAGAATCATCGTAATCGGCAACAAAATCGTGGCCAGTATGAAACGGGTCAGTGAGGTAGGGGAATTTAGGTCAAACGTGCATAGGGGCGGTACTGCCGAAACCGTAAAATTATCCGCTAAGGAACAATTTATCGCCTTAAATGCTGCAAAATATCTAGGCTTGGGCGTGGCCGGCGTAGATCTCATACGCTCCAAAAAAGGTCCTTTATTGATTGAGGTCAACGCTTCTCCCGGGTTACAGGGTATTGAGACCGCAACAGGAGTAAACATTGCAAAAGAGGTTATTTTATATGTTGAAAAAAATGTACGAAGGAGATAATGAACATATAGTCATAGGTGGGGCGTCGGTTTCTCCCGGACAGAATAAACTATTAAATATCAGCATAGATAGGCTCCCGACAGGAACCCTGATAGATATTCCCGTTTATGTGTTCAACGCAAAAAAGCCAGGACCTACGATATTGGTTCAAGCCGGACTACACGGCGATGAGGTCAACGGTGTGGAAATCGTTCGCAGGATGCTGGTTGAAAAACGATTTAAAATCGATAAAGGAGCTGTTATTGCCGTACCTATTCTCAATATTTTTGGATTTATTCATTTTTCTAGGGACGTGCCCGATGGTAAAGACGTAAACCGAAGTTTTCCGGGAACCAAAACAGGCTCTATGGCCAGTCGCATAGCCTATCATTATGTAAACGAAATAATGCATCAAATAGATTTTGGGATAGATTTACATACTGGCGGAGGTCAACGACACAATTTTCCACAAATTAGATACACTCAAGAAGACGAGAACAGTGCCAAACTTGCCGAGGTCTTTAATGCCCCTGTTACGTTCCCTTCCAAACTAATAAAGGGTTCCTTTAGAAATGCAGCATATCAAATGAAAAAACCCATTGTTGTTTTTGAGGCGGGGGAGAGCATGCGTTTTGATGAAAAGGCCATTTTAGAGGGTATGCAGGGTATTTTGAACGTTCTCAAACATTTTGGTATGATTCCCGAGATAGAGCCAAAATATATTGTGCGCAGCAAGACTATTCATTTGACCAATAGAAAATGGTTGCGTGCACCAACAGCGGGCATGTTCACCCCAAAAATCACGAACGGAAGTGAAATTAAAAAGGGCCAGATTATGGGAATAGTTTCAGATACTTATGCAAAGCGAACCAAAACAGTAAAAGCACCATTTGATGGTTATCTTATCTGCATAAACCATCAAGCGGTCGTAAATCAGGGAGATGCTCTATTTCATATAGGGGAGTAAATTACTTTTATAAATGCGGGATCATGCCGTGCACTTTTTTACGCCATCACTTCTTTATGCTGCATTTTTGAAAGGCTCCAGGCAACGGCGTCTTCCAGATCGGAGAATTTTCGGATAGATTTTCTGAACAATAACCGCTCTATCAGCAGGCTAATGTAACCGCCCCGTGTGGTGCCTACTACCGAATAAAATTTAAGATTTCCCCTGTGGGTGTAAAGTTTGATCCAATCCGTTGGTAAAATATAATAGTTGTTTATACGATTAGAGATGTAAACAAAAGGACTTTTAGTACCAAAGATTTCATAAGCGGCCCTTAGGGCCTTATCGGCCATTTTCCAACTAAAAACGACTCCTTCCTTAATCTCGGCAATCACCAAACCATTGAAGTAATAAAAAACCCCAAATTCAAACTCCCGTACTTCCCTGATGTTTTTAAAGAAACTGATTTCCCTTACGCATTTCATTTAAAGGCAGTGTTGATATAGGTCATAAATATACCACCTATTATTCGTTTAATTTGAAGGAAAAAGAGCACACAAACATAAGCTCGGCCATAAAACAAGCGGTATGTAAGATGTTTTTGTACAAAATCATAGTACGGGATTCTCAATTTTTATCGATATTCTCGATTTTGGCTATCTCACTATTTTTTATCGGATTTTTGTATGTCATTATTGTCTCCGGGTTGTTTAACCCTAACTTTTCAATACTTTCCTTGGGGAGTACAAGAGTGACCAAATAGACTTCCCCATTTTTAAGCCGTAGTTTCTGATTTTCTTCAAAATTGCCGCTTACCTCAATATAGGAAATGGCAAAATCGCTATACAACGATTCAACGACTTGAAAACCTGTCGTCCTTGCCCATCTTCTCGTACCATTTGGCAACCACTCGCAAGGGCCAGGCCCAATACTATATTTGCCTTTGAATTGTATCTCTGATACCCCGGCAGGGTTTAACTGCCCTATGGTAACTTGAAATGTGTAAAATATCGAAAGCATACTAGCCAGTGTAATTGCTTTCATGGATTTTTGAGTTGAACAAATCCCATAAAAGAAAATCCCATTAAGATCATTTTTGACGTTCCGCACGGAAGATAGATATCAAGAATTTAGGATTTTGGTCTTTTCCGCATTAAATTCCTCCTGTGTCAAGATTCCTGCATCCAAAAGTTCCTTTAAATCCAACAAGGCTTTCTTTTTATCCATAGCGGGAGTTGCCACATTATTAGAGGAAGAATGACTTGGCTCGGAAGTCGGTGGTTTAACATCTTTGGTTTTCAAAATCAAGGCTGTTATTTCATTGAAACCTTTAATGTTTGAATAATCAACGGCCAACTGTTCTTTGGCATTTACTATAGAAGTATCGGCATTATTTTCCAGCAAATACTTTACAACATCTTTTTTACCGTTAGCTGTTGCGTAGTGTAGCGGTGTATTGCCGCTTTCGTCCTGCACGTTTATTTCCGCGCCTTCGTCCAATAGCAATTTTACCATACTTAAATGGCCGCTTTTGGTGGCTACGTGCAATAGGCTCTCACCTCCCAGATTATTGGAGACGTTAAGGGTGTAACCTGCCGTTACCGAGATATCGTTTGCCGTTTCGACCCAATCCAGATAGGAGCTCATATTACCCTCATTACCACTTAAGGGTTTTGCGTAATTTACATCTACCCCGTTTTCCAAAAACAGTTTTACAATTTCCTTTTGATTGGCCGAACAGGCATACCAAATGGGCGAGAGTCCATTTTTACTGGAAACGAGCATATCCGCTCCTTTTTCCGCCAGTAACTTTATGAGCATACGGTTGCCGGAATAGCAAGCCAGCAATAGTGGTGTCTCACCGGCGTGATTAACATAATTTGCGTCTGCCCCTCTGTTTAGAAGTAACGTTACCATGGGAGTGTTTTTGGAGTTTACGGCAAATAGCAAGGGGGTATTCCCCTGCTTATCGGTTGTGGCGATATCCGCCCCATAGTCCAATAATAGTTCAACAACGGCTTTATTGCGGTTGGCAGCCGCAAGCAATAACGGTGTTTGTGCTTCGTTGTTCTCAATATCTGCGGGCATACCGCTTTCCAAGAGTTTTTCAACGACTTCAGTCTGTCCGTTACCGGCCAAAATATGCAATAGGCTGCTGCCCTTATGATCTTTTATTTCGGTATTGGCTCCTTTCTCGAGAAGGTATAGGGCGGTCTGTTTTTGTTTTTGTAGGCAGGCGAAATAAAAAGGTGTCTCACCGGCATGATCTTCATAGTCAAGTTCTGCACCTTCACCTATCAATATTTTACAAAGATCTAAGTAGCCCCTATGTGCGGCATAATGCAAGGCGGTTCGCCCTTTTTCGTCGGTATACCCAACTTCTACCTCTTTATTTTTTAAAAGGATTTCAGCTATTTTTCGTTTCCCGCCTTCGCAAGCGGTAATAAATGACATGGACATAGTTGAATGTTTTTAAATTATGAACTGGAAAGCAAAAGCTCAACAGTCTTTGATTTTAGATTATCTTGGGATGCTATCATCATGGGAGTCTCCTCTTTGTCATTGGTTATATTGACATCCGCTCCGGAAGCTATCAGCAGTTTTACGAGTTTATAGACTTCCTTAGCTCTTTTTTCCTCATGTAATGTTTCACGGCCACACACTTTATGTAGGATAGTGTTGCCGGTGTTGTCTTTTCTATTGACGTCTAACTGACCCGAATCAATGGCGATTTGTAAAAACCCGGGTGCGCTGATGGCCAACGTATCTATTTTTGAGTATTCCCTACCATAAGTATCAACACTGGTTTGATACAAATCGGCCCCGTCTTCCAAAAGTAGCTGTAGATGGTTAAGGTCAGATGCACAAAAAAGTGTTTCGCCACGCTGCGTGGTCTGGTCAAAATCTGGAAACCCGTATTGCCTCATTATCTCGTACTTCTCGGTGCCACCGCCTTGACTGATTGCCAAGAAAAAGGGCGATTCGCCATTTTTGTTTTGAGCGTTTGCGTCGGCACCGTTTTCCATCAACCATTGTATATAAGGATTGCGATGTTCTTTTACCGCAATATGCAACGGGGTCGCATGGGCGGTATTAGGCTTGTCCAAATCTAGGCCTTCATCATATAAAAGCTGTAAATAACCTAAACCCTTATCAAATTTTCGGGTATATTTTTTTACGACTTGATGGATAAGGTTTTCCTCGGACCTGTTGATAATAGTAACGTCACAACCGTTGGAAATCATTGTTTTGACAATTTCGATATCAACTTCATTTTCCAGGGCAAGACTTAAAAGTGATTTCCCCTCAAGTTCGTCATTTAAGTTTTGGACTTTGGATAAAAACCCATTTAAAAACGCAATAGATTCCTCGTCATTGGATAAATACTTGATAATGCTGTTAAAAATTGATGTGTTGAAACTGTCGTATTCATAAATATCGGTTTCGATGAAGTCGTTTTCAATGAACAGGTCTACAATGTCAAAAGCTTTATCGCGTATGATGTTATCCTGTATTCCTTTGATATGATAATCTTTTAGGGTGTCTGGCAATGTTTCCCCGCTTTTCAACAATTCTTTTGCTTTGGTATAATCCCTTTTTTGGAGTGCCTCTTGTAACATAGTTTGATTATTTCTTCTTTACCGTATTACCATGATGAACGAATATCGCAACACTATGGTATTTTTGACAAATGTAATGTTGAAACCGAAGTCTGGCATCCCTGAAAACAGGGCTTTGTATCGATATCAAGAAGACATATCCTGCAATTGGATGGAAAGCGCCCGGGTAGACAACTGTACTTCGACCAAGCTTAAGACCAATGAAACCATAAGCGCAAAGAGGCTTATGCCGAATACCAAATTGGCCAAAGTATCATATTCAAAATAGATAAGGGCCATGGTTACCACCGCCAACAAAAAACTAAAAATAGCAGTGGCTTGCATATTTTTTATGAGCGTTAGCCGTTTTCGTAATTTTTTTACCTGAAGACCAATAGACTTGGATTCGGTCTCAGTATATTTTTGATGTAGTTGTCGAATCAGCGCCGCAATGGCCAAATAACGGGCGTTATAGGCCAGCATGGTCAATGATATGGCCGGGAACAAAAGGGCGGGTATGCTTAAGGTCAATTCCATATTGAAAAGATATCACTTTACGGTTGTATCAATATTGACTTTATATAGGTTGTTCCTATCTGTAAGGTAAACGACGCTTTTGTTTAAAGGATATATATGATAGGAGTCTCCTTCAAAGAAAACGGTTGAATCTTTCTTGGTCAATAATGGTTTTGTTCTTTCTTTTCCGTTCCCATCCAATAGATAAGCAAAGGTCGGTCGTTCTTCATCCACAAAAGATTGGGCAGTGGTAATGGCAACAGTTTCATCGGATATGTACTTGATGTCGGCAATATTCAACTGTGTGGAGTCATTGAACGAAGTGCTTTGCCGCCAGTTTTCCCCTCCATCCGCAGTAAAAAGAAGTGTTCCCGACAAGCCTCCGATGAACCCGGCATTTTCATTTTTGAAGTCAACGGAGTTTAATGAAGCATTTTTTCTCTCGGAGCTAAACAATATTTGCCAAGAAGTACCCCCATCATGACTTTTGTACGCATTTCCCATTTGGGTAACCAGGTATAATATACTTTCTGAGACGATATCAAAATCATAGATAGCACCTGTCTCGTTCTCAAGACCTATATGGGAATGGGTCGACCAGTTTTTTCCACCATCCGTAGTCTTCAGAATCAAAGGTTTTGAAACGCCAATGCCAGTGTCAAAACCCATTGCAAAACCCAGTTTGTTTCTAAATTTGATTTTATATAATTGATGTGTGTCACCTACCAAACCGTCTAACGGTTTAATATTGAACACACTCCAATGATTCAAAGTTGAATCACCCTTGGCAATAAAAGAACCTTCTCCTACTGCAAAAGCTTCACCATTGCAAAAGGCCACACTATGAAACGAATTTGCAAAGGGTGAAAGCTGTATTTGTTTCCAGTTTTTCCCGCCATCTACCGTACTTCTTATCCGTAACCCAGTTCCACCTACCAGCACACCTTTTTCGTCAGATTCGAATGCGGATGCATTATACACATGAAAAGAAGTATTTGTTAAGCTGTGAACAAGGCTTACCTCAGTACTGTCAATACCATTTATGAATTTTCTTGGTGTAAACTTATGTTCTTCTTGAGTGATTTCCCTAAAGCCAGAAAATTCATCAACGGGGATATATTTTTCTTCTTCTTGTGCCTTGGTGTCCTTACATGATATAAAAAGGACAGTGACCAAGATAACATAAAGATTTTTTTTCAACATATAAAATCAATTAATAACGGTTAGCGAACTTGATTTTTTGGCCGTTGGAAAATCTTCGGGTATTTTCTGGGTTACCTTGCCCGAAGCGGCCCACTCCGTTCCCCGCAACATACTGGTCATAAAACCAATACAATTTACCGAATAATCGGCATGCCCCATTATGTTATGAAAAATACGCCCTTTGCCGTATCTTAAAACCATTAATGCCGGTTCGTGCCGTCCCGTGCCCTCGTTGTTAGGGTCTGCATATGCCGTTGCCAATATCTCCATATTTTCCCCCGGCCCACGAAGGCTGTTGTAGAGTTCATCTTTGGTATGCAACCATTTTGAGGGCATTCCCTTCGTAATGGGGTGTTCAGTATTTCTGATTTGTATTTCATATTCACTTTGAGTGCCGTGGGCACCTGCATTTCCGGGCGAGTTGTCCCTAATCTCTTCCCCGGCACTGTTGTAATAAATGTATGGGCCATCTTTTTCCGAGCGGTCTCCCCAACCGCCAAGCCCTATCATTGTATTGTAGGCTTTCCATTTCGGGAACGAATTATCGGCCGCGTGAAAAACGACCAATCCGCCACCGTTTTCTACATATGTTTCAAATGCACTTTGCGTTTTTCGGGGCCACGGTGCTGCATTCCACCCAAAATTGGAGATAACCACATCATACTCTGAAAAAGGTGGGTTAAAGTTGGGGTCTGTTTTGGGTGTTTCGAGAGATTCTGTGGTATTTACCCCATCAATCACAAACTGTCCGAGGTATTTCTCACCCTTCCACGTATATTTTGAGCGGTAAACATCTACCGTAAATTTGCCTGTATCTTCCAAGGCCCGTTTAAGCATATATGTGATTTTAGGCCATTGTTCGTGATTGTTTTGCCCGTCCACGATAAGAACTTTAAGTTCATCGTCTTCTGAAGCCTGCGATTGGCACGAACCTACTTGTAACGTCAGCGTGGTGAAGAGTAGAAATGTCAATGATTTAAATGGCATAATTCTCAGTTATTTAGTTTTGGTTCACTTGCTTTTAATGGGTATCCAGATTTCTTCTTCCGAATCGGGGTCGTTGTTTTTATAGTTTGCACCCAATAATTCAAAATGGGGCCTATCATCTAATAGATAATCGGAATTTGGGAGCCACCGCCCAAAAATATACCGGACAGTTTCTTGAAAACCATTTGCAGGACCTTTATGGTGAAAAATGGCATATAAGCCACTGTCCAAGGTAAATTTTTCCAACCCCTCCGAGGATGATCCATAATTGGAAACTTCTACTGCCGCCCACTTTGTGAATTCAGTATTGGGATTAAAAGTAGAAAAATAACTATCATCATATACTTGCAGGGAATATAAATTTATCCCTACTGTATTTTGAATGCGTTTTCGCAAAGGCATAAAGTTTTGCCAAAGTTCACGGGTCTTATTGTTGGTCAAAGACATCCGCAAACTTTTCCCAACCAATTTCTTTTGCGCAATGGTCTCTATTCTGGGATTCATTACTCAATCTCAAAAGTCACATTTTTAGTGCCGCCATTACCTTTCAACTCAACCACGTACTTTCCTTTGGGCAAATAGGTTTTTCCGTTTTTGGCATCTTTGAGCTCGGTCTTTTTCCTTTTTAAATAGGCCATTCTGCCAGCTTTCGAAAAAGCCAAATCATAGGATAGTACGTTAAGGCCCTTATCTGCCTCTAGCTCTGTCGCACTAACTACAATACCGTCCATGGTTTTTATGGTGGCGATATATTTTTCGGCTTTTGAAGCGTAAAACGTAATATCAAGCCCCGGTGTTTGCGGTTTTGCCCAAGAGCTCCATGAACTTCCCCAACGGGAGGAGTGTTTTATGTTTTCCAACGGATAAATATGTAGCTCTTCGGAAATTACATCTCGGGTCATTTGTTGCAAGGCTGCAATGTCCGCTTTATAAATACTCCGCCCGTGTGTGCCCACCAACAAATGTTTTGCTTTCGGCTGGATAACCAGATCGTGTACGGCAACGTTGGGCATCCCATTTTGAAAAACAGTCCACGAATCGCCTTGGTCAAAGGAAACATAGAGCCCGTTGTCCGTTCCTACAAAAAGCAAATTTTCATTTTCGGTATCTTCCAAAATTACATTTACGGGAGAAGCGGGTAAATTGTTTGTAATACTTTTCCAAGTTTGTCCATAATCATCGCTGACATATATATATGGCGTGAAATCATCCCAACGGTACCCGTTTAGACTGGCATATACACGCTCTTTTTTATGTTTTGAGGCTATGACCCTACTGACCCACATGTTTTTTGGTAAAGCGTTGGATATCACCGACCAGCTTCCCCCGGCATCTTTGCTCACTTGTATAAGACCATCATCACTGCCGGTATATAACAAACCAAATTTAAAAGGCGATTCGGAAATTGTGGTCAATGTCCCGTAGGCAACGTTGCCCGGCTTGCCCCCATGGGTCAAATCACTGGATATGGTTTCCCAAGCATCCCCTTGATTTAAGGAACGGTGTAATTTATTCCCTCCCAAATAGAGGATGTCCTGATTGTGCGGGGAAAGCAATATAGGAGTTTGCCAGTTAAAGCGATATGGGGTTTCGCCCAGTTCGTGTTTGGGCTGTATATACTTTTGCGTATCCTTGGCCAGATCAAGCCTGTAATAGTTCCCGAACTGAAAACCGGTATACACGATATTGGCGTCTCTGGCATCAATCTGTACTTGCATACCATCACCGCCCATAATCGATTTCCAAGGGTATTGCCCGCTTTGGTGCCAACCGCTATTCTCCTTGGAGGTGTGGGCGCCCATCCAAACCCCATTATCCTGTAAACCCCCATATACATTATAAGGCTCTTGGTTGTCAACGTTTATGGCATAAAACTGGCCCACAGTAGGGGAATTGTTTTTTTGCCAGCTCTTACCATCATCGTAAGAAATGTTGATTCCGCCGTCATTACCATTTATCAAGTGTCCGGGCATTTTGGGATTGATCCAAAGGGCATGATGGTCGGAGTGTACATTTTCCCCATTTATAGCGGTATATGTTTTTCCACCATCATCTGACTTTATGATAGGAACTCCCGCCAGATATATACGATTTACATCTGAGGGGTCAACCCGAATCTGGGCAAAATAATACCCGTAGCTATAAAAAAGATCATCTATATAATTTTCATTTTGCTTGTTCCATGTCTTACCGCCATCGTCACTTCTATACACTTCGGCACCTACAACCGGCGTATCAAAAAGCAAGGTGTTGGCATTTTCCAGATACTTTGCCAAGTCAACGGGTTTGGCGGCACCGCTGCGCACCATTTGCTTTACGTTTTCCGCCCTATATTTTTCTTGAAAATTGTTGGTCTTAAGAAAAGCGTTCAATTTTTTATCGTCAATTTTCAAAAAATCATTGGTAGACATTGTCTTGAAATCTTCCTTGGTCAATCCACTTGATTTCTTTTTGGGTTCTTTGGATTTTTCTCTTCTGAACTGATTGTCATGAACGGCATACACCGTGTTTTCGTCAAAAACGGCCAAACCTATCCGCCCCACACCATCCCCGGTAGGGAAACCACTTTCAGGTACGGATATTTTTACCCAACTCGAACCACCATCGTTACTTTTGTATACGGCAGATAAATTGCCGCTCCCTTGAAAGTCCCATGCCTTTCTATCTTTTTGCCATGAGGCGGCATATTGTGTATTGAAGTTATCGGGAGCATGGGCAACATCGATTATTCCGGCATTATCGCTCACAAAAAGTGTTTTTTCCCAAGTTTGCCCGCCATCCAATGTTTTATAAATACCGCGCTCTGCATTGGGAGAATATAGGTGTCCGGTCACCCCTACCACGACCTCTTCGGGATTTTTAGGATTGATCAAGATGCGACCCATATGATGTGAATCCCGCAGGCCCATATTTTCCCAAGTTTTGCCTTCATCGGTTGATTTTAAAATACCGATACCGGCATAGGAAGAGCGTGAGGCATTGTTCTCGCCCGTGCCTACCCAAATTGTGCCCGATTTCCAATCAACGGCAATATCGCCTACATTTTGGGTTTGGGAATTGTCCAAAACCGGGGTAAAAGTAGTACCGTTATTATTGGTATGCCATAGTCCGCCCGAGGCGTAGCCCACGTAAAATTCTGTCGGGTTTTCAGGATTCACGTCCACATCTACCACTCTACCGCTCATTACCGAAGGGCCAATATTTTTCAAAGGGATGTTTTTCACCAATGAGTTGGCTTCCATCTCTTGTTCTTGTTGTAGCGCCAGCGTTACTTTTTCAACAGAGGTAGAGGGTATTTGAGAAAACGATATGGCGGTAATGGCCAAAAAAGCGAAGAAAACAAAGTGTTTCATTTTTGAATTTGATTTAGTCCAGTGAAAGTTAGTAAAACTACTTCATATTGTGAACATGCATATCGGGTTGATTTATAGGGCATATGTTGTATTGTTAGTATAAATAGTATTTTTGGAAAAATTGAAACCAGAAATGAAGTACGAGCCAATACCCAACAGTTTATTTATAAAAAACCGTAAAAAATTTATGGACAGAATGCTGCCCAAAAGTATAGCGGTATTCAATTCAAACGATGTTTATCCCATAGGTGCGGATTCCACATTGCCCTTTGAACAGCATAGGGATATTTTTTACCTGAGCGGGGCCGATCAAGAAGAAACGATTGTATTGCTGTTCCCGGATGCGATGAACCAAAAGCATAAGGAGGTATTGTTCGTGCGGGAGACCAATGAACACATCGCCGTTTGGGAAGGGGAAAAATTGACCAAAAAAAGGGCTACTGAAGTTTCGGGCATCGAAACGGTATATTGGTTGTCCGATTTCGATGCAATTTTCTTTGATTTGATGACCGAGGCGGAAACCATCTATTTCAATACCAATGAACACTATCGCCAAGCGGTGGAAACCCAGACTAGGGAAGACCGTTTTATTATAGCCTGTAAACAAAGATTCCCGGCGCACAAGGTAGCCAAAAGCAACCCTATTCTACAGGAAATCAGGGGAATCAAAGAGCCGGAGGAGATAAAATTGATGCAAACGGCCTGTAACATCACCGAAAAAGGTTTTAGACGTTTGTTGGGCTTTATAAAACCGGGAGTTTGGGAATACGAAATCGAAGCGGAACTTCTACATGAATTTGTTCGCAACCGCTCTAAAGGGTTCGCCTACACCCCGATCATTGCATCGGGCAATAATGCCAACGTATTGCACTATGTCGAGAATAACCGGCAATGTGCTGCGGGAGATTTGATTTTGATGGATGTTGCCGCGGAATATGCCAATTATTCCAGTGATTTGAGCCGAACCGTCCCCGTTAGCGGAAAATTCACAAAACGACAAAAAGAAGTGTACAATGCCGTACTACGCGTAAAAAACGAAGCGACACAGTTATTGGTGCCCGGAACCCTATGGGCCGAATATCACAAAGAATGTGGCAAACTCATGACTTCTGAACTCTTGGGCTTAGGTTTGCTCGACAAAGCCGATGTGCAAAATGAAAACCCCGACCGGCCTGCCTATAAAAAATACTTTATGCACGGCACCAGCCATCACATTGGTTTAAATACCCATGATTATGGCGAGCTTAAAAAACCGATGAAGGCCAATATGGTCTTTACCGTAGAACCGGGAATTTATATTCCCGAGGAAAAAATGGGAGTGCGTATTGAGGATGATGTGGTGATTCGGGAAAGTGGCGCCCCATTCAATTTGATGGCCAATATCCCAATTGAGGTAGAGGAAATCGAGGAGTTGATGCATGGCTGAAAAAAAGAATGCCTGGGGGCAATCATACACCAAGTGTTTTTAAAGTGAGACATGGCACTATTAATT
Source organism: Costertonia aggregata (assembly GCF_013402795.1). GTDB lineage: Bacteria > Bacteroidota > Bacteroidia > Flavobacteriales > Flavobacteriaceae > Costertonia > Costertonia aggregata. The sequence continues at coordinate 1,807,498 of NZ_CP058595.1, forward strand.
TAAACATAAATGGTTAGAAAATTTATATTGCTTTTTCTTTTCCCAATACTCATTTGTTGCAGGTCTTTGGCAGAACCAGCTGACTATTTTGGGCAAACCACACCCGATTCCATTCCGGTGATTTTTGCACCAGATAGTATATCGATGAAGGGAAGATTGGAGCAAGGTGTTTCATTTTCACCAGATACGCAAGAATTAGCTTTTGGAATATTAAACAAAAATGACTTTAACGGAGAGATATATTATTCCAAAAAGGTCAATAATTATTGGATCAAACCAATCGCATTTGCACCACTGGAAGGTGAAAACGTATTTCTTCCGTATTTTTCACCCGATGGGAAATCTATGCTGTTTGCAAAAAGCAAACCCGATGCAAACAATTTTGTAACTGATATTTGGCAAATTGAAAAGATCAATGGGGATTGGGGTTCCCCTAAGAGATTACAGCCTCCGTTGAGTTCGGCCAGCAGGGAAGCTAACGCTTCTATGAGTTATGATGGCACAATTTATTTTTCTTCAAATAGGAATTGCGAAGGGATGGAAAATTGCTTTACTGCTGACTTGTTTTATTCAAAACTAGTCGATAATGAATATCAAAACGCGGAGCCGATTCCTGAATTCATCTCACCTAATGATGAAGAAAGCGTATTCATCTCCCCAAAAGAAGAATACATAGTTTTTTGTAGATATACAGATGATAAGACAGGAATGGACCTATATATAAGTTATCGGGATAAAAATAAGAACTGGTCAGCACCAAAAATTCTTGATGCAACCATTAATTCAAAATATTGGGATAGAAGACCATTCGTTAGCATCGATAATAAATACCTGTTCTTTACGCAATTACAAATTCAAGAAAATGAATTGATTGAATCGGATATATTTTGGGTCAATACGTCTAAAGTGTTTACTCCATATGTTTACAACCCACTTTCTGATGTAAATCTTAAAGTTGGAGAGAAATTTGAAATATCGGTACCGTTCAATTATTACAAAGACATTGATGATCCTGAAGTGAAAGTAAGCTTAAATCAAAACAGTATTGAATGGTTGAAATTTGATTCCAAAAAAATGAAACTGTCAGGATTACCTACCGTTCATGGAGAATTTGAATTGACTTTTTCTGCGGTTGACAGGAATTCCAACACGACCGAGGATAAGGTTACATTGACCGTAATTAAATAACCCTGTGAAGAGATTATTTATTCATTTGCTTTTTCGCAACACCATTGGCCAATATAAAAACGGCTAAAGCAGGTAATACCCACCCCATGCTATATTGTTGTAAAGGAATAAATGAGAAAGCCCCTTCCTTAAGTGCTAAAGAAGGTATAGCACCTAAAAAATCGGGAATACTAAAGATTATAGTTGTGATTACAACAGCTCTAAAAACTATGGGCGAAGCAAGCTGTGTCGGCACAACGTTGAGCAAAATCAATATAATGGTAATGGGGTAAATAAACATAAGGGCGGGCAACGCTACCGCAATAATATAACCTACATTAAACTGCCCCATGATAACCCCTAAAACACAACCCGTTATTGCCGTTAACAAATAGGCCTGTTTTGAACCCTTGAAAAGGTGCTGCATAAAATCGGCCGTTCCGGTTACAATGCCAACTGCCGTGGTAAAACAGGCCAAACTCACTAAAACGCTCAAGAACATATTGGCGGTGTTGCCCAGTGTTTTAATGCTGATACCGCTTAAAAGAGCGGTGCGTGAAACATCTGCATCAAACTGCCCATGCATTAAAGATCCGGTAAAAATGAGTCCCGAGTAGATAAGCAAAAGGCCAAGCCCGGCCCACCATCCAGCTTTTCTTATTAATGCTTTTTTGTTATCGTAAGGCAAACTATGATGCCTTATATTTATTGATACGATGATTACCCCACCCACTACAACGGCCCCAATAGCATCAAAGGTTTGATAACCTTCCAAGATACCACCCGTAAACGGGTTCGTAAAAACAGTATTTCCAAAGCTTATATCAAAAGAGAAAATGGTACACCCAATGATCAATAAGAGAATTAAAATAATTGCCGGCGTAAGTAGTTTTCCAATAATGCTCAAAATCTTGGAACGGTTCAAAACAAAAATAAAGACCAGTATAAAATACACGATACTGGTTAGTAACGAAGACGTTTGGAAAAAAGGGGCGATAGCGATTTCGTGGGTCACTGAAGCCGTTCTTGGTGATGGTAGACTAATAGATATAGCATATACCAATAAAGAATATACCAAACTGAACGTAGGCGATACCTTTTTGCCAAAGTCAAAAATGGTGCCTTGTAGTTTGGCATAGGCCAAAATCCCAAGGATGGGAACAAACACGGCCGAAAGGCAAAACCCTATGGCCACAAGCCACCAAAGCTCTCCGGATTTAAACCCCAAAAGTGGCGGTAAGATCAAATTCCCGGCCCCAAAAAAGAGCGAAAAAAGAGCAAATGCCGTAACTAAGGCCTCTTTGGTCTTTAGCATGTAAATACTATTAGAATAAAGGCCGTAAGATAGGATAAAATATGACTTTTTAAGACCAATATTAAAAACTGACCTTGATTTTTCGCTCGTTGACCACAATTTTGTCCAAAATGACAACAAATTGTTTACCAGCCTAATAAAGATGAGTAATTTAACGTTATAAATAGAAAGTAATACATACTATACACCAACCTATTCAACATAAAACCAAATGATTAAGCATGTTCTGATTCCCAAATCAGATGCTGTTCAACCTAAAAACCTACAAATTATGAAGAAAGTATATTCCACATTCAGTTCGTTCTGCTGCAATCTTTTCGGCCACCATTACAGCGTTTCTAAAAAAGTAACGTTACATATCAAAGAGTACAAGTGCATACATTGTGGAAAAGAAGTAACTACCGATGTAAGTGGAAATCTTTCCGAGCTTACGCCCGAACTTCAAGAAATTAACAGTACGCTCGAAAACCTATACCAAAAAAGACATGGAGCTGCCCAACAGCAGGTAGCTTAAATTTTACCGGTTCAAACATGAACTGAATTATGCTGTGGCAAGCAAATTCCAGACTATGTCAGTAGTCGGAATTCTAAAGTTATTCCCAAATTAAATGAGCTTTCACTTATGCTATGCAGTCTTGCGCCCCATGACTGTAGTGTTAGGATTGCCTTTGTTTGGGAATTCTTTTTATGACCCGGTTTCAAATGAATTCCAACCCTGAGCGGTCAACGGTATTTTGGTGTTTCCCCTGGTAATCAAATATGCTCCTTCGGCAGCATCGGTCATATGGCCGATAATCGATAAGTTTGGATTTCCCCTGATTTTTTTAAAGTCGGTTTGGGGAACGGTAAACAAAAGCTCATAATCCTCACCACCGCTCAAAGCTACCATTGTACTGTCAATATTGAATTCCTCACAAGCGGAAATTACCGTAGGGTCCAATGGAATTTTATCTTCGTACAAATTACAGCCTACGTTACCGTTTTTGCACAAATGCAGAATTTCAGATGAAAGTCCGTCACTAATATCTATCATAGCGGTCGGGGATACGTTTAAATTTTTCAGCAGTTCAACGATATCCTTTCGCGCTTCGGGCTTTAATTGGCGCTCCATAATGTAAGAGTAGGGCTCTAGATCGGGTTGGCTTTCGGGGTTTACCTTAAATACTTCTTTTTCACGTTCCAACACTTGAAGTCCCATGTAGGCGCCACCAAGGTCACCGGAAACAACCAATAAATCATTGGGCTTGGCACCGGACCTGTATGTGATTTCTTTATCTTTTACCTCACCAATGGCCGTGACGCTAATGAGCATGCCGGTTTTTGAAGAGGTGGTGTCACCGCCAACAAGATCAACCGTATATAATTTACAGGCCATGGCTATGCCTTCATATAATTCCTCAAGGGCTTCAAGGGGAAATCTATTGGAAACCGCTATGGATACCGTAATTTGTTTTGCAATGGCGTTCATGGCATACACATCGCTCAAGTTTACCATTACGGCTTTGTAGCCTAAATGTTTCAAGGGCATGTAGCTGAGGTCAAAATGCACGCCTTCAATAAGCAGATCAGTGGTAATTACTGTTGAATTATCAATGGATAGTACCGCGGCATCATCGCCTACTCCCTTAATCGTTGATGTATGGCTTATCGGAAAGTTTTGGGTCAGATGGTCTATCAATCCAAATTCGCCCAATTTTTCCAGAGATGTTCTTTGAGTATCTTTATCTTCAATCATATTGCAAAAGTAAGGGGATAATTTTATTGTATCTTTATTTCTATGATGAAGATTTTTTTCAATTGCAATGTTATGAAAACACGTCTTTTTTACTTGATAGTTGTCCTAATTTCAATAGGATGTTCCAGCGATAGTGGTGACTCCAACAACGATGATAATTTTGATAATGAACAAGCTGGTAATCCTAACGGATTGCTGACGGCAACCTTTGAACCTTGTGAAAATGGCATGGCGGGAATATACCCTTGTGACGGATATGACCTTTTGGCACAAATTTCAATAAATACCTTTGGAGCGACCCTTGGAAACGATATTTGGGGTTGGACAGATACTTCCACAGGAAAAGAGTATGCGATTATGGGGCTGGATAACGGGACCGCATTTATAGATATTTCAGATATGGAAAGCCTGAAATATCTTGGTAAGCTTCCTACTGCGACCGTTGCCAGCCCATGGAGGGACATAAAAGTATACCAAAATCACGCCTTCATTGTTGCCGAGGCCAGCGATCATGGCATGCAAGTGTTTGATTTGACCAGATTAAAGGATGTGCAAACCCCGCAAAACTTCACTGCCGATACCAGATATACAGGTTTTGGAAATGCCCATAACATTGTAATCAATGAGGAAAGTGGGTTTGCCTATGTTGTGGGAACCGCTCGAGACGATGCTTTTCGTGGTGGGGCACATTTTATCAATATTCAAAATCCAAAAAGCCCTACAGCCTCGGGCGGATATTCGGAAAATGGATACTCCCATGATGCACAAGTGGTTACTTATAATGGCCCGGACTCGGATTATACAGGGCGTGAAATTTACATAGGGGCCAACGAAAACCAAGTGATCATTGCCGATGTTACGGATAAGGACAATCCTTCTGAAATAGCTACCGTCTTATATCCAAATATAGAATATACCCATCAAGGATGGTTTACGGAAGACCAACGATTTTTTTTATTGGGAGACGAGTTGGACGAACAACGTAGGGGATTCAGGTCACGAACTTTGATTTTTGATTTTACCGACTTGGATGCCCCACAATTACATGACACCTATTTGGGAACTACCAGTGCCATTGACCATAATGGTTATGTAAAGGGCAACGAGTTTTTTTTGGCAAACTACAGGGCCGGGGTTCGTGTTTTGGATATCTCGGGCATAGAGGAAAAATCCATTACCGAAAAAGCTTTTTTTGATACCTTTCCAAGCAATGATACGGCCGATTTCTCTGGCGTGTGGAGTGTATACCCTTATTTTGAAAGTGAAAAAATTATTGTTAGCGATATTAACGGGGGACTGTTCATCATAAGAAAATCGGAATAATGAAAAAACTATTTTTCATATTGGTTTTATGTTTCCTTTCTTGCTCAAAGGACAAAACCTCCGAAGAAATACCGAACAATAAGAACGGTTTTTTGGGAGAATTGGATTGGGTAAAAAACTTTGGTGGTTCAGGTGCTGACACGGGTCAAGCCATAATATCAACTTTGGATGGCGGTTTTGCAGTGCTGGGATTTTCCAATAGCGTTGATGGAGACTTAATGGGCAAAACGACCAGTGTGAACGACTATTTGCTGCTAAAATTGGATGCTGGCGGAAATTTGCAATGGAGCAAAACCTACGGGGGCAGCAAGGATGACCGTGGCCAAAGCCTAATACAGACCAATGATGGTGGTTACGCATTAACCGGTTATGCGATGAGTTCAGATGGCGATGGCAGCAATAACAACGGTTTTCATGACAACTGGATTTTAAAATTGGATGCTTCTGGAAATATAGAATGGGAGCAGAGCTTTGGTTTTTCGGGTCACGACCACTCTTATGATATTATACAAACAGCGGATGGGGGTTACTTTTTTGTCGGCTTTTTAGACATAACTTCGGCCAAATTAGATGGGTATGATGAAAAAGAGGGTACACTCACACGCCACGGCGTTGGGGAGTTTTGGGCCACTAAATTAAATCCCGGCGGCGAGATACAGTGGCAAGAGTATTTTGGGGGCAGCAATAACGACAGGGCCCATGCCGTGGTAAGCTCCAATGACGGCGGTTTTGTTATGGCGGGCTTTTCCGAGAGCACAGATTTTGACATTAGCGACACAAGGGGCAGCTACGATTTTTGGGTATTGAAAATTGATATGAATGGTAAACTGGTCTGGGAAAAATCTTATGGCGGTACCGGTATCGAAATTTCATACGATATTGCAAAAACCAACGATGGGGCATACGTCGTTACGGGAAATACCTTTAGTGTTGATGCCGATATTTCCAAAAACAATGGGGAATCCGATATTTGGCTGATTAAGATCGATGAAAACGGGAACCTACTTTGGGAGAAAACATACGGAGGTTCAGGATTTGATGCGGCTGAAAACGTGAGTGTAACCACAGATGGCGGATTCATACTTTCGGGAAATTCCAAAAGTATTGATGGCGATGCCAGTAAAAATGCCGGGGAGAACGATTTTTGGTTGATCAAGACCGATGCCGACGGGAATATGGTTTGGCAAAAGAGCTTTGGGGGAACAGGTCTTGATTTTGCTTACGACGCCTTAGAAACCCAAGACGGTAGTATTGTTTTGGTCGGTGAGACCTCAAGTGCGGACTTTCCCGATATTCAAAATAAAGGGATGAGCGATGTTGTTCTCATAAAGATCAAATAGTTTATACTGGTTCTCTAGGCTTGCCAAAAACATATTTGATGCTATGATTTAAAGTATGGTCAAGATGTAATCGTTATGTTTTCATTTTGTGAAAATAAAGGTGTAAAAGTTGAGTTTGCCCTATAAAAAAAGCGGAGCAAATTTGCTCCGCTTTTTAATAAATGAATAAATGGGTTTTGGTTTACCCTAAAGTATAACCATCCCTGTAATTGCGTTTTACGTATTTATTGGCAGGTTCAAAGTTGGTGATTTTCATGTTTTCGGCATCCCACTGTAAACGCTTTCTGCCATAGTATTTTGCTCCACCGCCCCAAAATCCTTTGTTTTTTGCATTGGGGTCCTCTTCAAAATAAGCTTTTAAGGCCAAGTTCCCTATCAAGATACTTTCAGTAAAAGGCCCGGCATAATCAAAAGGGGAACTGGTCTCGGCATTGCCATAACCGACCATACAGGCATTAACCCATTGTAAATAATGCCCTTCGGGAACTCTAGCTATAGTTTCCTCCACTTCAAATTGTTCGTTCAGGGATAATGGCAGTAATCTTGGATTTGCTCCGTAACAATCGGCCATCAATTTTCCTTTTGTACCGATAAAAAGTACACCGCCGTCCCAGTTGCCCAAAGCTTCGTCATCACCTAGTTCATCAGGCCTTTCTGGGAGCAGGCCACCATCCATCCAACTAACTTTGATAGTACCTTTTCCATCGGTACGGGGGTAGCTAAGGTGTATTTTACTTGAATTGGGAAAACTCTTGGGGTACTCGGCATATTGAAAGTTACCGCTAAATGAATCCGAAACACTGCATTCTACTTGGTTGGGGTACAATATGGGAAGAATTCTATAAACAGGGTCCATAATATGACAGGCCATATCACCCAGAGCGCCTGTTCCAAAGTCGGACCAACCTCTCCAATCAAATGGGAGATAAGCCTCGTTATAATCACGCATTTCAGCAGTGCCCAACCAAAGGTCCCAATCCAACCCCTTGGGAATCTTATCTTTTTTTGTGGGCGTTTGCAACGCCTGCGGCCATATCGCTCTGTTCGTCCAACATTTTACCGTATGAACATCCCCGATAATGTCGGTATCGTAAATTTCTTTCATTTTTCTTACACCGTCGCCCGAACCGCCTTGGTTTCCCATTTGGGTGACCACTTTGAATTTTTTGGCAGCCTCGGTAAGCATTCTGGCCTCCCAAATATCATGGGTAAGCGGTTTTTGCACATATACGTGTTTGCCCATTTCCATAGCCTTGTATGCGGCAACCGCATGGTTATGGTCTGGTGTGGATACAGATACGGCATCGATATTTTTGCCCTCTTTTTCCAACATTTTCCTAAAATCCCGGTAGTAACTGGCCTTGGGAAAAGCCCCTCTGGATTTGACCGCTTGCCTATCATCAACATCGCAAAGTGAAACAATGTTTACATTGGGACTTTCGGCGAACGATGCAATATCACTCTGTCCTTTGCCGCCGACCCCAATACCCGCTATGTTTAAGGTGTCACTGGGTGGCACAAAACCTTGCCCCCCCAAGACATGCCTGGGAACGATCATGAACCCAGCGGCCGCAACGCCCGTATTTTTGATGAACTTTCTTCTTGATGTATTCTCGTTAACGCTTTCTTTTTTGGACATAGCTACTAAAATTTACAGTTTTTTGAATAATGCTGTTCAATATAATTCAATTATTTGAAAGTAGCTAAATGAAATCGCTAGACACCAAAAATGGAAAGACAGGCCACTCGCCAAAAGTGATGCACCGCTAAAATTTGTATTTCATAGGGAAATCCTATTGGTACATACGTTATAATAATGTTAGGAATTGCCATAAAAAGGGACTTATAAACTATATTTGTAAACTATTTAGATTAAACCTAATTACCTATGATTCAAGTATCGGAAACGGCCAAACAAAAAGTCATCAACCTAATGACAGAAGAAGGTTTTGATGCTACCAAGGATTATGTACGCGTAGGGGTTAAAAGCGGAGGTTGCAGCGGACTGTCCTATGAGTTGAATTTTGACAACAAAACCCAGGAATCCGATAAAGTTTTTGAGGATAACGATGTTAGGATAATTGTTGACAAAAAAAGCTTTTTATATCTCGTAGGCACCGTTTTGGAGTATTCGGGCGGTCTTAACGGAAAGGGTTTTGTGTTCAACAACCCTAACGCACAGCGTACCTGCGGTTGTGGGGAAAGTTTTTCGCTGTAAAATGAAGCAATGTAAAATGTACCGGCCTGTTTTATCGGTACTTCAAGAACAACCACATTGCCGCTTAAATAATTTATAAATTACGAAGTATGGCATATACAGAAGAGGAATTAAAGAAAGAACTGGAGACCAAGGAGTATGAGTATGGTTTCTACACGAATATTGAGTCGGACACTTTTCCAAAGGGATTGAACGAGGATATAGTCCGCGCTATTTCCAAAAAGAAGAACGAACCACAATGGATGACCGATTGGCGTATTGAGGCATATAGGGTTTGGGAGAAAATGAAAGAACCCGAATGGGCCAATGTGCGATACGAAAAACCAGATTTTCAGGCAATAAGCTACTATTCGGCACCCAAAAAGGCAGACCCGAACAAAACTTTGGATGATGTTGATCCAGAATTGTTGGAAATGTACAGAAAGCTCGGTATATCCGTTGATGAACAAAAGAAATTACAGAACGTTGCAGTTGATATTGTTGTAGATTCCGTTTCGGTGGCTACGACTTTTCAAAAAACATTGGAAGAAAAGGGAATTCTCTTTATGCCCATTTCCGAGGCCATACAAAAACATCCGGATCTTGTAAAAAAATACATAGGCTCCGTAGTGCCCACTACCGATAACTTTTATGCCGCGCTCAACTCCGCGGTCTTTACCGACGGTTCTTTTTGTTACATTCCCAAAGGGGTAAAATGCCCTATGGAATTATCAACATATTTTAGAATCAATGAAGGTGGTACGGGCCAGTTTGAACGTACTTTGGTCATCGCCGATGAAAGCAGTTATGTTAGCTACCTCGAAGGCTGTACGGCACCATCCCGGGACGAGAACCAATTGCATGCTGCCGTAGTTGAGCTTATCGCCTTGGATGACGCCGAAATAAAATACTCAACGGTACAAAACTGGTTTCCCGGTAATAAAGAAGGTAAAGGCGGTGTCTACAACTTTGTGACAAAACGTGGCATATGTGAAAATAATGCCAAAATTTCATGGACACAGGTAGAGACCGGTTCGGCGGTCACTTGGAAATATCCTTCCTGTATCTTGAAGGGCGATAATTCGGTAGGAGAGTTTTATTCCATCGCCGTAACGAATAATTTCCAACAGGCGGACACCGGTACGAAAATGGTGCATTTGGGGAAAAACACAAAGAGCACCATTATTTCAAAAGGCATTTCTGCCGGAAAATCGCAAAATAGTTATCGTGGACTGGTTCAAGTAAATAGCAGGGCCGAGAATGCCCGTAATTTTTCACAATGCGATTCGCTGTTGATGGGCAACGAGTGTGGTGCGCATACCTTCCCGTACATTGAGGCAAAAAACAAAACGGCCATGATAGAGCACGAGGCCACAACCAGTAAAATAGGCGAAGACCAAATATTTTATTGCAACCAACGCGGTATAGAGACCGAAAAGGCCATAGCCCTCATCGTAAACGGATTCAGTAAAGAAGTACTGAACAAGCTACCGATGGAATTTGCGGTCGAGGCCCAAAAATTATTGGAAATAAGCTTAGAAGGTTCTGTAGGATAGATATTTTATAAAAAAGAATAAATTAGAAAAGCAATGCTAAAAATTAATAATCTCCACGCTCAGGTAGAGGATAAAGAAATATTAAGGGGAATAAATCTAGAGGTCAAAGCAGGCGAGGTCCATGCGATTATGGGTCCCAACGGTTCCGGGAAAAGTACATTGGCCTCGGTCATCGCCGGTAAGGAAGAATTTGAGGTAACCCAAGGTTCTGTTGAACTTGATGGCGAGGATTTGGAGGATGTTGCCCCGGAAGAAAGGGCGCACAAAGGCGTGTTTATGTCTTTTCAGTACCCGGTAGAGATTCCAGGTGTTTCGGTCACCAATTTTATGAAGACCGCCATCAATGAGTCGAGAAAAGCCAAAGGTTTGGAAGATATGCCGGCCAATCAAATGTTGAAGCTTATTCGCGAAAAGTCAGAGCTGTTGGAAATTGATAGAAAATTTTTGTCCCGTTCTTTAAATGAAGGATTTTCCGGTGGAGAGAAAAAAAGAAACGAGATTTTTCAAATGGCCATGCTCGAACCCAAGGTCGCGATTTTGGACGAGACCGATTCCGGACTTGATATCGATGCGCTTCGCATCGTTGCGAACGGAGTAAACAAGTTAAAGAACAAAGACAATGCGGTTATCGTTATAACCCACTATCAAAGGTTGTTGGACTATATCGTTCCGGATTTCGTACATGTATTGCACAATGGCAAAATCGTAAAGTCGGGCGGTAAGGAATTGGCTTTGGAACTAGAAGAAAAAGGCTATGATTGGATAAAGCAAGAAGCTACGGTATAGTTTCAAGTTTCTATGGTTTCATGCTATGGCTACAATAAAACGTTTTGAGGATTTAGAAATTTGGCAAGAGGCTAGAGGACTATCCAAAGAAATAATTAGCATTTCAGAAATCATAAATCTGAAAAGAGATTTTAAGCTCAAGGACCAGATCAAAAGCTCTTCGGGTTCTGTTATGGATAACATAGCTGAAGGTTTCGAAAGAGATGGAAATCTTGAGTTTAGACAGTTTTTGGCGATTGCTAAAGGATCAGCAGGAGAAACTAGATCACAATTGTATCGTGTAATGGACAATAATTATATTGAAGAAGATAAGCTGCTAAAGTTAATCTCTGAGTATGAAATATTGAGCAGAAGAATCTCTAATTTCATGGCTTACTTAAGCAAACAGGATTTTAAAGGCAATAAGTTTAAAGAATCACAAAGCATATAAGAATCACTAAATTTACCTTCTAATGGTTCGAGTTTTACGCATTGAAGCAAACTTGAAACAACAGAAACAAGAAACTTTTGAGTATGGATTTAAAAGACAAATTGATTTCTTCCTTTATGGCATTTGAGAACAATGTGGATGTAGACCACCCAGTTCACGATGTGCGTACAGAGGCCATGAAAAATTTTGAATTAAAGGGGTTCCCCACAAAAAAAGAGGAAGCTTGGAAATATACATCGCTAAATAAATTGCAAAAAATTGATTTTAGCATCTTTCCCAAAGAACAAAATGCACTGGAATATAAAGATGTAAAAAAATATTTCATACATGAGATAGATACATATAAAATCGTTTTTATTGACGGCATCTATAGTTCTTATCTTTCCGAGACCACACACGACGGGGTTGATATCTGTTTGATGAGTTCCGCGCTCACCAAACCCATGTACAAACAGATCATAGACGTATATTTTAACAAGGTGGCATCCAAAGATGAGTCGTTGACCACTTTGAATACAGCATTTAGCAGAGAGGGGGCCTATATCTATATCCCCAAGAACAAAATGCCTAAAAAACCTGTCGAAATCTTGAATTTTGCCACAGGAAACGAAGCATCATTGATGCTTCAACCAAGAAATTTGGTGATCGTTGAAGAAAATGCCGAGGTGCAGATTATAGAGCGTCACCAAAGCTTAACTTCCAACGAGGTGTTGACCAATGCGGTCACTGAAATCTTTGCGGCGGAAAATGCTATCGTTGATTACTACAAGATTCAAAATGACACTTCTGCGGCATCACTGATCGATAATACCTATATCAATCAAAAAGATAAAAGCAATGTAAATGTTCACACCTTTTCTTTTGGAGGTAAATTGACTCGCAACAACTTGAATTTTTATCAAAATGGCGAGTATATGGATTCTACCATGAAGGGTGTAACCATTCTGGGCGAAAAGCAACACGTAGACCATCATACGTTGGTACACCATATTCAGCCTAATTGCGAAAGCCATCAAGATTATAAAGGAATCTATGGCGAAAACTCCACCGGTGTTTTTAACGGGAAGATCATAGTCGATAAGATTGCCCAAAAAACGAATGCCTTTCAACAAAACAATAATATTTTGGTGAGTGATAAGGCTACGATAAACACAAAACCGCAATTGGAGATTTTTGCCGATGATGTAAAATGCTCGCATGGCTGCACCATTGGTCAATTGGACGAAGATGCACTTTTTTACCTTCAGACGAGAGGTATTCCGAAAAAAGAGGCAAGGGCACTCTTGATGTATGCCTTTGCCAACAATGTTTTGGAAAGCGTACGTATTCCCGAGCTCAAATCAAGAATCAATAAGCTGATAGCCAAAAAATTAGGTGTTAATTTAGGGTTTGATTTGTAAATCATAGACTGTCACTTCTGCCAAAGTGGAAAAATTTTAATAGATAAAGCTATCAAAATATAGATGGGAAAAATCTTAAAGAAAGCCCTGTTGTTAACTTTAATTTGGGCTTTTGCAACTCAGTATTGCAATGCGCAGAATGAAAAATTTGGGATTATGGGTGGGATAAATTACTCTAGGATTTCTGGTGAATCTCCACTGATAGATGTTGCAACAACTGGTAGAATAGCCTATAACATAGGAGTTTATTCAGAATTTGCATTTTATAATGGTATTTCTTTTTCACCCAGAATAATATTTTCCTCTCAGGGCTATGTCCAAGAATTGTTTCAGTCCGAAAATGAAACTATGGAAATTGTCAATAAATTCAATTTTGTAAACGTCCCAGCAATATTCAAATTTAGAATTTATGACGAATTAAATTTGCAGATTGGACCTCAAGTTGGACTCTGGTTGAATGGTAATGCTGAGGTTATAAAGTCAGATTCAGGGGAATTTCTTGGAGATAAAACCAAATTGACTGCTGATTCTAAATTTGACTTTGGCGGCAACTTAGGTATTTCATATAAATTAGCAGATAGATTCATAATGGAGGTGACCTATTTTCATGGGTTTTCAGATTTTGTCGGTTTTGATTTCCCGGTATCTAAAAGTAAAAACTCAGTATTTCAATTTAATATTGCATACTTAATTTTTTAAAATTGAAAGGAAGCATAATCTCTCATATAGATTCTATCCGTAAAGATTTCCCTATTCTGAAACGGGAAGTCAACGGCAAACCCTTGGTATACCTAGACAATGCTGCAACGTCACAAACACCACAGCAGGTCATTGATGTGATTGTAGATTATTACCAAAACTATAATGCCAACATTCATCGTGGTGTGCATGCACTTTCCCAAGAGGCAACGGATAAATACGAGCAGGCTAGAATAAAGATTCAACAGCACTTTAATGCGAAAAAAACGCATGAGATAATCTTCACTTCGGGTACTACCCACAGCATTAATATTGTAGCCAACGGCTTTACATCACTTATCAAAAAAGGGGATGAAATCTTGGTCTCGGCGATGGAACATCATTCCAATATCGTACCATGGCAAATGTTGTGTGAGCGAACAGGGGCTATCCTTAAGGTAATTCCCATGAGCCAAGAAGGGGAATTGTTGATGAATGTTTATGACGATTTGCTTTGCGACAAGACCAAACTGGTTTTCTGTAACCATATTTCTAACGCATTGGGTACAATAAATCCTATTGAGGATATCATAGAAAAAGCCCATGCCGTTGGAGCGGCAGTTTTGATTGACGGGGCACAGGCGGCACCCCATATAGTAGCCGATGTCCAAAAATTGGATGTTGATTTTTATACGGTTTCGGCCCATAAAATATGTGGCCCCACGGGTATAGGAATGTTATACGGCAAAGAGGAATGGTTGGGTAAATTGCCACCATACCAAGGCGGTGGCGAAATGATTGCCGAAGTCACTTTTGAAAAGACCACATATGCAGATTTACCCCACAAGTTTGAAGCGGGAACACCCAATATTTGTGGTGGTATCGCCTTTGGGGCAGCTTTGGATTATATGAACGAAATCGGTTTTGATGCCATTGCTGCATATGAGCATGAACTTTTGGAATATGCGACCCAAAAATTGTTGGAGGTTGACGGACTTAAAATCTACGGTACGGCCAAGAACAAAACTTCGGTCATTTCATTTAATATCAACGGTATTCACCCTTACGATATCGGAACGATACTTGATAAATTAGGTATAGCCGTACGCACCGGTCACCACTGCGCACAACCCATTATGGATTTTTATAAAATCCCCGGAACGGTACGTGCCAGTTTTTCTTTTTACAATACTATGGAAGAGGTTGATGTGCTGGTAGAGGCCATAAAGCGAGCAAAGAATATGTTGCAGTAAGCTACGTAGTTATCCTTTTCTTAAACTATTGAAATACACCGATTCTTGTTGTATTTTTACACCTCAATAGATTTGTTTCGCATTTTGAAGTATTATGGTTTTCGTAGGTCAGTTCGAGTTATTTTGATGAACCAAAAATTAAATCGAGAACAGCTTTTGTTTTAAATTTTTGTTCTAGATACTAATTGCATTTCATCTCAATTTATAATTCGCTCTAATTGATAAGTTTGATTAAAATGCACAATAGGTTGAACAAATTGTATTTGAAAAATTAAAAAAGGGCTTATGCATATTAAGGAAATACAGAATGAAATTGTAGACGAGTTTTCTATGTTCGAGGATTGGATGCAACGCTATGAATATATGATAGAACTTGGCAAGTCACTTCCTATAATCGATGAAGCTTATAAAACGGATGATAACATAATAAAGGGCTGCCAAAGTAAAGTTTGGGTTCATGCAGAGCTGAACGACGATAAATTGCAGTTTACGGCAGATAGCGATGCCATTATCACCAAAGGCATCATTGCGATTTTGATCAGGGCTTTCAGCAACCAAAAACCCCAAGATATCATTGATGCCGATACAGGTTTTATAGATGAAATTGGGCTTAAGGAGCATTTGTCCCCTACACGGGCAAACGGTTTGGTAAGCATGGTCAAGCAATTAAAACTATACGCTGTAGCATACCAAACACAGCTGAAATAAAAATAATTAAGTTCATTGGCCATTTGACCAAGGCTACAGGTTTTATTTAGCTTTAATGCAAGAACTTATGAATGTATAAACTTTTGAGATGAGTAAAGAAACCACAGAAATAGACACGGCGGAATTAGGGGAGAAAATAGTGAAGGTCCTAAAAACAATTTACGACCCAGAAATTCCCGTAGATATATATGAATTAGGATTAATTTACGATGTTTTCGTAAATGAGGATAATGATGTGAAAATTTTAATGACCCTAACATCGCCCAATTGTCCAGTTGCGGAATCGCTTCCTGTAGAAGTTGAAGAAAAGGTCAAATCGCTCAACGCCGTAAAAGATGCTGAGGTCGAGATCACTTTTGATCCGCCTTGGACGCAAGACGCTATGAGCGAAGAGGCGAAACTGGAGCTTGGAATGCTGTAACCAAGCTTCATTTTTAATTTTCATTTAACGTAACTTATTTTATTGCAAAATATGCCAGAGGAAATAGTAAATAGGGTGGCCCAAAGCAAACTAATCACGATTGACCTTGAGGATTACTATCCTCAAGGCCCAAGAGTAGTATTGGATATCAAAGACTGGCTGCACGAAGGTTTTATCTTAAGGGAAAAAGAGTTCAGGGCACATATTGAAGAACATGAATGGGAGCAATATAAAGGCACCTATGTTGCCTTGACCTGTTCAACCGATGCCATAGTCCCCGGTTGGGCCTTTATGTTGGTTAACACAAAACTTCAGCCCTACGCCAAAAAGGTAGTTCAGGGTACTTTGGAAAATTTGGAAACCTCACTGTACCAATCCATCATAGGGAATTTGGATATTTCCGGGTTTAAGGATAAGCCTGTCATCATTAAAGGTTGCAGTAATAAGCCCGTTCCCGCAAATGCATATTTGTTCTTGACCCATAAATTACAATCTGTTGTAAAATCCATCATGTATGGTGAAGCCTGTTCGTCGGTGCCGCTCTTCAAACGAAAAAATTTGTAAAAAAAGTAAGTCAAAAAAGTGACTATTCTTACTTTTACATTCCATAACATTAAATATAAACACTAAACATTATGAAAAAGTTAGTATTTGTTTGGGCCGCTTTGTTGGCCTTTACAACCATTCACGCACAAACAGAAGAAGAATTAAAGGGAGAGATAGGCCCAAAAAAAGACTCTATTGCTGCTATTCAGGGGAGGGTAGATGCCCTACAGGCCCAAATTGATGCCTTACCCGGTTGGAAAAAAGGGGCTTTCGGCACCATTGGTGGTAGCTTGTCCAGTTTCAATAACTGGTACGCCCAAGGTGCACCAAACAACTCATCGGGTAATATAGGCTTTACCATAAATGCTTTTGCGAATTTAAAGCAAGAGAAATTTTTCTGGAGAAACTCGGCAAACGTTAATTTGGCCTGGGTAAAATTGGACAATAAAGATATCGATACCGATAGTGAGGATTTTGAGGGCACTACCGATGTTTTTCAGCTTACATCGCTTTACGGGCGTAAGTTGAGCGAGAAGTTCGCCATATCCGCATTGGCAGAATATAGGACAACCATCTTAAACAATTTCAATGACCCAGGTTATTTGGATTTTGGGGTCGGTGCTACTTGGACACCTATTGAAGATCTGGTCGTGGTCATACATCCATTGAACTATAACTTCGTATTCAGTAATGAGGATACCATTTTTGAGTCTTCGTTGGGGGCTAAAATTGTGGCCGACTACACTCGAAAATTGGGAGCGGTAAACTTTAAGTCCAATTTATCTATGTTTCAAAGCTATGAAAGTGGAGATCTTTCTAACTGGACGTGGACCAACTCTTTTGGCTATACATTATGGAAAGCGATCGGGGTAGGTTTTGACTTTGGTTTGCGTAACAATAAACAAGAGGCCTTAAACTACTCCATCAATACTTTAGGAAACACTGGTGATACTTTTGATACGGTAGACAATGAACTTCAAACCTATTGGTTAATAGGTTTAAATTATGCTTTCTAAACGGATAGAAATTATTTGAAACAAAAAAAGAGCCCCGACTTTCATCGGGGCTTTTTTTTAGTTAAGTAGGTTTTTAGTAAAATTCGGTTTGGTATTCTACTAGCTTTTTAAGGTTAAGTTTTAAGTACTGATGGGGTCAACACTATCACTTAATTACACTGTAAATATAGGCTGTATCATAAACCCTACTAAATTTTTGTTGTGAAGTGTGGTAGCAATGTTGTGAAAAATATGAAAGGTAATTTTGTTCGGTGAAATACGGGTTTACTACCTTTTTCAAGCTAAAAATATATTCAGCATCAAATAGCTATATATAAAAAACCCCCTCAGTCAAAAGGGGGCATTTTTTATAAGTTAGGCGATTGTAAAATTTGGTCAGCGCTTAGCTTTGTTAGGAAAAAGTGGAGACTTGGGGTTTCACACTTAAAGATCAAGTTTAGCTCTTGATTTGGGACAAACCCTAATACTTAATTACAGAATAAAAATATGTTTCAAATGCCGGAAAAGGTAATTTATGTTGTGAACGTTCTTTTTTCTGTTGTGAAAAATCTTAAAAAGGCAACTATATTAACATAAGGGTGTTCTTAAATTTTAAAATTTCACTGAAAATAGGGGATGCAGCTTCATATTTTTAGATAATATTTGCAAGCTATCCACACAAACAAGTAAATGAAATCCGGTATAAATATAAAAAGCATTACAAGTATTTTCTTGATCATTGTAGCATGTATTTCATGTGAGAATACACCCAAACTTTATGCAGACTATGTTTGGGACCCCGAGATTGAGAAATTAAAAGGAGACAATCTCAAAGCTTGGATTGAGGAAGCTCCTTTCAATGGCAAATGGGACCCCACTAAAACTGAGGACGGTAAGGCGGTCCTGACCACCAATGAAGAACAATTGTTTCCATTTATCGGCAACTATAAAAAGGAAGATGGTACTTTGAACAATACAGAAGATGTGTACCAAAAAACCCGTATGTTTTTTAAAGATGATAAAAGAGGAGAGTCTTTTGTACACGTTACATTATTGACCCATGATGAAGAATTATTTGTTAATGAATCGTATTCGGAAATGGGCAATGTCGCTTTTTCGGGAGTTAATGCCATTAACGAATCGTATCGTGCAACATTGAAAGAAACGAAAGCCACGAACAATGGCAAAAATGTTAAGTCAGGCATATATTGGGTGCGAACCAATTATATTACCTATTGTATGGCTTTTTGCCAAAAGAAGAATATGGTATTTCAGGTGGCTTTCCCTTGTGAGGAAGTCAATAAGCAAAAGGCGGTTTCCAAAATTAAAGAGGTCAATCGCACACTACAATTGAAATTACATGAATGGGATATTGTAAAGCCGGAAGATTTAGAGGTAAACCCAGAACCTAAAACTTTTTGGAAAGATCCGTACGCACATATTTTTTCAAATAAAAGATATTTTCTCCTGAGTGATCTAAGTGTAAAACTGGCAAATACCAAGTTTGAGGAAATAAGGTCAAAAGATACGGATGTTGACTATTTATTTGCTTACGAAGGGCCACTTGGAGAAGTAAAACTAGCCTTTAGCAAAAAAGAAACCGACTTTAGTGAGCAGGAATACCCAAATGAAATGGGCGAAAAAACATTTACCTCAATTTTAGAATACCCCCATGGTTTTGAAAGCAACCGGAAAATATACATCAATAAAAACGAGAAAGGTAATAGGGTATATTTTGAGGGTCAAACCTATTTTAAGGACAACCACATTTTAGACATACGATATTCATACCCTATTGGCGATACAGAAGCAAAGGCCGTTATAGAAAATGCTTTAGCCCGTCTTAAAATAAGCAGTACGATCTAATACTCGTCCAAATGCTCGGGATAAAGAAAGTTGTTGTACGGGAAACGGGTTACATGAATATCGCGTACCTCGTCATACACCCTTTTTCTAAAATCATCTAGGTTCTCTTTGTTCAAAGCGGATATAAATAGTGCATTATCGCCCACACGCTGCATCCATGTTTTTTTCCAATCAGCTATGGTAAAATGTTTTGAGGAGCGTTCGGTAACCAGATCATCTTCGTCAATGGTTTCATTTTCATATTGGTCTATTTTATTAAAGACCATAATAGTGTTTTTGTCCGCGCTTTTTATTTCGGAAAGAATTTGGTTAACTGACGCTATTTGTTCCTCGAACTGAGGATGTGAGATATCTACAACATGAAGTAATAAATCGGCTTCACGAACCTCATCCAAGGTGCTTTTAAAGCTTTCTACCAATTGCGTCGGTAATTTTCTTATGAAACCAACGGTGTCGCTCAATAAAAAAGGCAAGTTGCCAATGACCACTTTTCGCACTGTAGTGTCCAAGGTAGCAAAAAGCTTGTTCTCCGCAAATACATCGCTTTTGCTGATAACGTTCATCAAAGTGGATTTGCCCACGTTGGTATAGCCCACTAGAGCTACGCGCACCAAAGCACCACGGTTACCGCGTTGGGTTTCCATTTGACGGTCTATTTTCAGTAACTTTTTCTTTAATAATGAGATGCGGTCACGTACGATTCGCCTATCGGTCTCGATTTCGGTTTCGCCGGGCCCACGCATACCAATGCCCCCTTTTTGGCGCTCCAAGTGGGTCCACAGACCAGTTAACCTTGGCAACAAATATTCATATTGTGCCAGTTCTACCTGGGTGCGGGCATAACTGGTTTGGGCGCGTTGGGCAAAAATATCCAATATAAGGCTGGTACGGTCAATGATTTTACAGCGCAATTGCTTTTCTATATTCCTCTGTTGGGCCGGGGTGAGCTCGTCATCAAAAATGACCGAACCTATTTCGTTTTCCTCTACATAAGCTTCCACCTCCTGCATTTTACCACTACCTATCAAGGTTTTGGGATTGGGAACATCCATTCGTTGCACAAAGCGTTTATATACTTCACCACCCGCAGTATAAGTAAGAAATTCAAGTTCGTCCAAATATTCCCTTACCTTTTCCTCATCCTGTTCCCTATTGATAACGCCTATCAATACAGATTTTTCATAAGTAATTGCCTTTTTCTCTAACATATATTGTATAAAGTGCAAATTTAAACAATAGAACAGTGCTATTTTAGGTATTTTTAATGACCGTATAAAAAGATACCGTATGCTTTTTCCACTTTTTAGACGAAAAAAGAAGGATGACCTACATACCATCGCTTTTTATAATCTTGAAAATCTTTTTGACACCAAAGATAATCCCAACACTTTAGATGATGATTTTACCCCTGAGGGATTCAAGAGATGGTCTACTAAACGTTACAAGAGAAAATTATACAAACTGGCAAAGACTATTTCTGAAATTGGTATTGAATCATCAAGAACCACCCCGGTTTTGATCGGTGTCGCCGAAGTGGAAAATAGAAAAGTAGTGCAAGACTTAGTAAGTGCCGAACCGCTTAAAGAGATTGATTACGGCATTGTGCATTATGATTCCCCCGATGAGCGGGGCATAGATACCGCATTGGTCTACCTTAAAAGTAATTTTGAAGTATTGGCCTCTGAGCCTATTACCTTATTTGTGGACAACCCAAACGGAGAAAGGGATACCACTAGGGATATATTGTACGTATACGGAAGGTTGAACGGTGAGGAAACCCATATTTTTGTGAACCATTGGCCCTCCAGAAGGGATGGTGAGGACGCAACGGACTACAAACGCATTGAAGCGGCCAAGACATTAATACGCAAGATGACACGCATTGAAAAAACCCAAACAGAACCAAACTATATTATTATGGGCGATTTTAATGATGGGCCAACATCGCCGAGCATACAGGAATTAATGAAAACGGGGAGTTTATACAACCCTATGGAAAAGTTATTGACGCCCGATAAAGGAAGTGCCAATTATAAAGGCAAGTGGATGCTTTTTGACCAAATATTGATATCACATAATTTTTTGAACTATGAAAAACACACCCATAGTTTTGCCCGTTCCGATATTTTCAGCAAAGCGTCACTGACAGAGTTTAAAGGTAAATATAAAGGCACGCCCTACAGGACATACGCAGGAAGAAAGTATATAGGCGGGTACAGTGATCACTTTCCGGTGTATATACAATTAAAATATAATTCTTGAATCGATAGGTGAATTTATAAACACTCAACCTAGCAAGACATGTAAGAAATCACTTCTAAAATATCGATAAAATGCAAAAATATGCAGTTTGTCGAAAATATATATGTATTTTATCGAATAAATTGTGTTTTTAAACGATTTTATTTGTTTTGTTGATATGTTTGTAATCCAAATCAGAATAACCTACTTGCTATGAATTACAAAACACCTACTCCCAATAGGGTTAAATATATTTTGCCGTTTCTGCTTTTTTGCGGTGTGTTATCTTTTGGTCAATCCAAATTGCAAAAACAGAAAATTACAGCATCTTATCAATCTTCCAAAATGCTGTCAATCACATCTAAAATGGAAAAAGAGCACCAAACCGCTCAAAAACAAATGTTGCGACTTGCTACCGCCAATAATTGGAAAATTTCGGAAAGATTGACTGATGGCGGTTACGTTGAACTACAGGAAGTAGGCCCGGATGGGACTCCACTTTACTATACCACATTGACTGATAAGGTCAGTACCGTTTCCAGAGCCAATACCTTATATTATGGAGGTGCCTTGGATCTAGGCGTACATGGTGAGGGTATGAACATTGGTGTGTGGGATGCAGGTATCGCCCTAACATCACATCAAGAATTTGGGAACAGGGTAAACATATTGGATACAAACAGCAAGATAGAATCGCATGCCACAATGGTAACCGGTGCCTTGGTATCTTCTGGTGTAAAGAGAAAAGCTCAAGGTGTTGCCCACAAGGCCAATGCCATTACAGGAGATTGGCGAAGGGATAAAATCGAGGTAAGTGAAGCGGCGGCGAATGGACTATTGATATCCAATCACTCTTACGGAATTCAAACGAGTCGTGTGCCCGATTGGTATTTTGGCTCTTACATCAAAGTTTCGCAAGATTGGGACAACATCATGTACAATGCCCCTTATTATTTAATGGTTACCGCAGCTGGCAACTCTCAAAAGAAAAGGGATAACGACACTCCGGTCTATGGAAAAAATACAGACGGTTTTGATTTGTTGTTGGGGTTCAATACCTCTAAAAACGGAATCGTAGTGGCTGCCGCAGACACACAAATGAACAATAGCGGTAGCATTAAAGACGCAACGGTAGCTACCTATAGTAGCTTAGGACCTATTGATGATGGTAGGATAAAGCCAGATTTGGCCGGTAGTGGAAATAGTATGTATACGGCAAATTCATCGGGAAATTCAGCATATATGGCCTGTACGGGAACTTCAATAGCTGCACCGGGCATTTCGGGATCTTTATTATTGTTGCAGCAATACCACGAAAAATTATACGGATCTTTTATGAAAGCTGCGACATTAAAAGGCCTCGCATTGCATACTGCCGATGATGTTAATGCACCAGGTCCCGATTACAAAATGGGATGGGGTATCATGAACACGAAAAAAGCAGCTGAGGCGTTGACCGATAAGGATTTTAGCGCGTTGATATCAGAGGAAACCTTGAAAGAAGGCGAAACGTATTCGATTACCGTAAATGCTTCAAAAAATCAATTGATGAGTGCTTCTATCTCATGGACAGATGCTGCTGGGGAATATGTGAACAGGGGTGTTTTAAACGATACCAAAGCTGCTTTGACCAATGACTTGGATATTAGGATCACCAAAGATGGCAAAACCTATTTCCCATGGAAATTGAACGCTGCACAGGCTTCTTCAGATGCAATCACTGGAGATAATACAGTAGATCCCTTTGAGAGAATAGACGTTACCAATGCCTCGGGAACGTACACGATTACAGTAAGCCATAAAGGTAAATTACTTGACCAAAAACAAGATTTTACAATAATTCTGACCGGTATCGCCGTAACGGGATGTTCTGCCGATACCCCAGAATATATTCAGATTGTGGAACCTACGAATAGCATCGTTCCGTTGGAATGGGAACCAATGGAAGATGCTATTTTTGAGGTTCAATACAAGACCGATACCGAAAATAGTTGGAATACATCGTACGTCAACGAAAACAGTATCAACCTGCAAGGTTTAGAGATAGGTAATACATACGAAGTTCGTTTACGTACCATCTGTACCGAAAATATAGGTTCAGAATATTCAGAAACGGTATCGTTCATATTCAACGGTGCAGAAACCGTATCGGATAATATTATTGAGAACGAAACCTTCTCTATTGATGATGAACTTGCTTTTAGCGTTTATCCCAACCCCGCAGTTGAGCAGATTAGGTTAGAAGGCAATATATCTGATATAGCCCAGTATAATATCATCACAATGGCTGGGGTAACCGTAAAAAAGGGCAATGCCAAGAATGCTGAGATTAATGTATCCGATTTATCATCAGGACTATATATTCTTTCGATACAAAGTCTGGAAGGCGTAAAAAGCACAAAATTCTATAAAAACTAACATACAGTTCGTAGTCCCCCCAAACCTTATATATACATAAGAATACGCCCTTTAAGGTTATTGCTTAAAGGGCGTGTTTATTCTAGCTTATGTATCAACTTAATATGCTGTTTTTCAAGATCGGGAATAAACATATAGCCGTAGCGTGCAAAAATTTCGTTTCACATGATGGCAAGCTTTGCTTTATCCAAGTACTTTACATCCTCGTCTTTCAATAATGTTGTAGATGCTTGTCGGTATTTTCCGTAATAGTGTTTGTGCAACGAATAGGAAACCTATCCTATTGCCCAAAGCATATATTCGTAATTAAAAGTATAATCAGCACCTGTGTACGCACTACACTTTTTTTATTTCGCTCTCATCCAACAAATCGTCGTTCCTAAGCCTTAGAAAAACTTGGGCCGTGGTCACGACATCCAATTCACAATAGTTGATGATTCTGTCCAAATCGTTGTCTTCATAATACACCTGCCGCACCATACTGCCATCAATATCTTGTTTGGGTGACGGAATCCCCAGAATATTGGCCAATAACTTTAAGGAAGTATAATGCTTGTAATCCCCGAATTTCCAGAGCTCCATAGTATCCAAATGCGGGATTTCCCAAGGCTTTTTCCCAAAAAGATTTAGCTTATATGGTAATGGTATGCCATGAACAATCATTCTACGGGCTATATAGGGAAAATCAAATTCTTTGCCATTATGTCCGCACAACAAGTGTTTGGGCTGGTTAAAATGTGAGTCCAGTAATTTTTTGAACTCTTTTAAAAGTTGGGACTCCTCTCCGTAAAACGTAGTGGTACGAAATGTCCTCATATCTCCCTTCAAATGAAAATATCCTCCGGATATACATATTATTTTTCCAAACTCGGCCCAAATGCCGGCACGGTCGTAAAATTCTTCGGCAGAAAACTCATCCTTGCGCTGGTATTGGGATTTTTGTTCCCAAAGCTCTTGTTTGGCATCATCCAATTGGTCAAAACGTTCACTTTCGGGAACAGTTTCAATATCCAAAAACAAAATATGTTCTAGATTGATTTTGTGCAGCATGGTATACGTTTATTGTTTTCAATATACAAACAAATACAGAAACCGCTGGGTACCAAAAGCGGACTTCAAAACAGATTTTTTCATCTATTTTACGTAGATTTAATAAAAAACTGCGATGAAATGGATTTCCAGGGCTACTCTTCTATTTTATATCTTACTGTCATCTGCATGTTCAAAAGACAATGCTAACGATAAAAACGGGCCGCAAAATGAACGTATCGCAAATTTTACGGTTATTGGGGAAGATGCGGAAAACGTATATGAGTATGTTTTCAATGCAAATCAAGGGAATGGTAGTTTAACCGACCTTTCCCAAGAGGCGGATATTGCAAGAGGTTATCTTACATTGCGCGAGTTGAACGGGGTATTGTCTTTTTTTAATTTCTCGAACGGTAATTTTACGCTGACCCAACGCAATGTGATTACGGGAGCCGTAAAAGTCTCCGAGAATTTTTATAGCGACGTGCCCGAACGTGCCATTTTATGGGGTACCAATACAACGGATAAAGCCTTTATCGGGACCTATACCCCGGATGGCTCCCGAAATTTGGGGGTAAGGACCATTGACCTTGATACGGGTGGTACACAGGATATATTTTTGGAAAACGACATCCAAACCACATTTCAGCCTTTGTATAAAGACGAGAAACTGTTCGTCATCTATCAGAACGGATTGGGCAACTTTGAAATAAGTGTCATTGACACCGGTACCAACTCGGTCATAAAACAGTTATCATATCAAAATAGGGCGCCAAGTCTCGGCATTGATGATGCTGGCGATGTTATCGTGTTGACGAGCGATAACGGGAATGACACCCAATACGACATGTATGATATAAACACATTGGAGATTAAGGAGCAGAAAAATATTTCGTTGAACCAAATTTTCTCCGCCGGCCCCTTGGAAGGCAGGGTAGTGGATGATAAACTGTATTACTCCAACGCATATTCCCAACCATCCCCGATAATTTTTGGGCCTGCTTTGTTCGATTTTGATACCGATATTAAAACGGTTGTGGATATGATACGTATCGTGGACCAGATAGAAATGGAAATCGGGGAAAGGATAACCCTTATTTCCCAAGGTTATGATCCGGCGACCGATTTGTTTCTTATTGGTTACGGAATTTCAAATACTACAAATTTAAGAGACGGTGGAGTTCTTATGATTTCTACTGATGGTGAGCTGGTCAAGAGAATTGAAGTGCCGTTCATACCGACCTATTTTGTTAAGATGGACTAAACCAATCTTTTCGCCAGCCCGTTTGTCAATAAAAACTCTAACCGTAAGATGAGGTTGATGGGTTTTTCAACTTTGTTCAGGTTGGAAAAATAGAGATACCCTTCGGTTTTTGCTTTTAGTTCCCTCAATTCTATTTTACCTTGTTCGCCCTCATATGTAGTTAAGTATTCATCCAATACGCTTTTGTCAATATTTCGGTTTTTTAGAAAACCAATCAACTTTTTACGGTTTACAAAAGTAATTTTACATGAGGTAAATGTATTGGGCGCATCGGAATAAATACCCGTGACCAACGCATAAAAATCTGTTTTTTTGGCCGTATCAAAAAGCCATCCTTCCTTCACCTTTCCATTTTTTTGATAACATAGTTCAAAAGCAAAAGTAGGGAGGTCCTCGTTCACATAGTCCAATTGTGCCTTTTCGTCCAAATAATAGGATTGTTGGGTAGCACTGTTTTTAAAGATTACATCTATCCCTGCAAGTTGTTGTGCAATATCCGAAACCCGTTCAAAAGTATAATGGTTTAGGTTTTCCTTATAGTATGTGTCTAACAAAAGTGCCAGTTTTTGCTCTTTTTCCAAGTCTGATTTAAAACTGCTTTTATTGTCCACTAGGGTTTGGAATTGATTTTTTCAAAGAGTGATTTCCCGAGCCGCTCCACCACCCCGACTACTAGCGCATTACCCATAAAAAAGGCACGTTTGGTATCGCTTATCCCTTTGAGTTGGGTGTGGTTGTCCGGGAACATGTTAAGTCTTTCCAACTCGACCGGTGTTAATCGCCGTAGACCTTTTTTGGTCTGCACCACATGTTTGAACCTAGAGGGGCTTTTGCCCCCTTCACCTGTAATGATGGTACGCGAGGCGTTATCCAAAGCATCGGGAAAAACCATGCTACCTTCACTGTAGTTATAGGTAAATCCGTTTTTTGCCGTGCGTCTCTCTTTTTTTGCTCCCTTTAAGTACTCCCATTTGGGAAAATCGATATCAGAAATATAGAAATCATCGGTAACTTCACCGTTAAGGAGAATATCGCCCAAAACCGTTTTTTTGCCCTCATAATTTGGGCTTGTTTTTAGGGTATGTACTTTCCTGTCAATAAAAACACCTGTGTTTTCAAAGGGGGATAATTTTTTACCGGTGTTGAATTCCTTGGAAAGTTGCACAAGGTCTTGTTCAATAGTAAAAGATGCTATTTTCGTTGATGGGTTCGCTACTGGAAACGCGTTGGCAATGGTACCCGATAAAAGCATCCAGTCCAAGGCATCATCCTTTTTTATAGATTGATATGCTTGGGTAGATTTATGATAACCCAGGAAAAAAATACGCCTTCTACGTTGGGGCATCCCATAGTCGGCAGCATTTACAATTCGCCATTCCACGGCATAGCCGAGCTCGTCCATACTTTTGAGCATAATGGCAAAATCTCGCCCCCGCTGGTTTGATGGTGATTTGAGAAGACGGTCTACATTTTCTAAAAAGAGATATTTGGGAGGGTTCTTTTTTTGGGAAAGAATACGATGAATACTCCACCATAACACCCCTTTTTTACCAATGAGCCCTTTTGAATTTTGAAGGGTAGTAGCGACCGAATAATCCTGACAAGGAAAACCGCCTACCAAAACATCGGCATCCGGAATTTCTGAAGTTGGTACTTCGGAAATATCTTGATTGCTGTGGTTTTCATCTCCAAACCGGGCTTCGTATACCATTGATGCATGTTGGGTCTTTGTACTTGGCTCCCATTGGTTGCTCCAAACCACTTCGTAGTCCCCGCTTTTTTCAAGCCCCAAACGAAAACCGCCAACACCCGCAAATAGTTCTATGACCTTCAGTTTTTTCATAGCATGCTAAATTAATTAAATTTATTGGTCCTGCCGGTTTATCATCAATACCTAAAAGGATATTGTATTTTTACACAAAAGATAATCATATGAGTTTAAAGCATAGTTACCTTCTTTTACTGACATTTGCTCTTTTAGGCTGCGAAAATGGTAGTCCAAAAAAAGTGAATGTAGTACAAACCATAATAGAGCAGGTAAAAGCAGATTTTGCTCCCGATAAACGTGTTGCTGTTTTTTCTATTGATGTAGTGGAGAACGAAAAAGGGTATATTTTGAAAGGGGAAAGCGATATGCCCAAAGCGGTAACCTTTTTGAAGGACCGGCTCTTAGCCGAAAACATATCTTTCGTAGATAGCATTCAGCTTTTACCATCAGTTGATTTAGGGGATAAAACGAGCGGACTAATACGAATTTCAGTGGCAAATCTAAGAAGCAACCCAAAACATTCGGCAGAGTTGGCCACACAAGCTACGTTGGGGACACCTGTGAAAATATTGAAGAAAGTAGGGGATTGGTTTTATATACAAACCCCGGATAAGTATTTAGCTTGGGTAGACGCGGGCGGCATCACTCCCATGACGGCACGACAGATGAACGATTGGAAATCTGCCGATAAAATAATCTATACCAAAACCTATGGGCATTCGTATACCGGTCCCAATAATGATAATGTGGTATCGGATTTGGTCGCAGGAAATATTTTGTCGGTTTTAAAGTATGCCGATAAATTTTATATTGTGCAGTATCCAGATGGTCGGCAGGCCTATGTTGCCAAAGATGAATCCCAAGAATATGACGCATGGTTGAACAATTTGAACCCCAATCCTGATGCTTTGGTGGAAACCTCAAAAAAATTGATGGGCGTACCCTACTTGTGGGGCGGTACATCAACCAAGGGAATGGATTGTAGCGGATATACTAAGACCGTTTATTTTTTAAACGGGATGGTTATACCTAGGGATGCTTCACAACAAGTGCATGCAGGTAAACCAATTGATTCTACAAAGAATTTTGAAAACCTACAGCGGGGAGACCTACTCTTTTTTGGTAAAAAAGCCACAGATTCAACCAAAGAAAAAGTAGTTCATGTAGGTATGTGGATCGGTGATAATGAGTTTATACACGCATCTGAAATGGTACGTATAAGTAGCATGGACGAAAGTGCGACCAATTATGACGAATTCAACAAAAACAGGTATTTGCGTACCAAACGCATTTTAAAGGAAGATGACGATTTGCTCATCAACCTCGCTCGAACCGCTGTTTTTAAGGATTAGGTAATCAAGTAATAACTTATCTTATTACTCTATAAACTATTGTTATTCAAGACATAAATATACATTTCTCGTAAATGCACTCGATTTTTACGCTACATAAAAGTTCGCTAGAAAACACTTATAAACAGAACAGTATTACTGATTTTGAATTTATCCGAAAATCCGCTGTACTATTTCCGATTTTTTATCTCTACTGACAGTAACCTTGCGATTTCCTAAATGTAGAAGATTTCCCTCTACCGATTTGACCTTGGTGACGTTTACGATGTAGGATTTATGACAGCGCATGAATTTATCTTGCGGCAATATATCCTCAAGTTCCTTGAGGCTCATAAGCGTTACAAAGCCTTCCTCTGCGGTTATGATACGCACATATTCTTTTAGACCTTCCACAAACATGATGTCCCTGTGTAGTACTTTGATCAATTTTGAATCTGCTTTTATAGAAAGAAAACCTTCGTTTGCGTTCACGGTATTTTTACCGATGTGCGAAACTTCAAGATGATATTTTTTCAATTGCTCCTTTGCCTTATTGACTGCTTGCAGAAACCGTTCAAAGGAAAAAGGTTTTAGCAAATAATCGACTGCATCTAGTCCAAAAGCCTCCACGGCATGTTCCGAATAGGCCGTGGTGAATATGGTCACCGGTTTGTTCTTAAGGGTCTTCAATAAATTTATACCGCTTAACGTTGGCATTTGTATGTCTAGGAACAATAGGTCCGTTTTCCCTTGGTTCAAGATATCAATGGCAGCTAAGGGGCATTTTACCTTGTCCATTATTTCAAGGCCCGGAATTTGTTCAACATAATTCTCGAGTAGGTTCAGTGCTAAAAATTCATCGTCTACCAATAAGACTTTAATCACGCTCATAGATTTTCCAATTTTTGGATATTAAGTAAGACCTCGAATTCGTTTCCATTGTCCATAACGCTAAAAGTGTGCCTATTGGGATATTTAAGCCCCAATCTTTTTTTAATGTTCTCCAGCCCAACACCGCCTACGGTATCTTTTTGTACGTTGGCTTTGCTCGTTGAATTGATGGTGGTAAAACGAAGGCCATTATCCCGAACTTCTAGAATTATCTTCGCATAGGCCTCCGGATTAGTTGCAAAATCACCGTGTTTGATACAGTTCTCAACAATAGGGAGCAACATCATAGGCTCTATTTTTTGATTCGAGATGTCACCCAACACTTCAAATTCAATCGTTATAGGTTTCTCTTGCGTTGATCGGTAGAGTTCCAAATACTTTTTTATATGTCGTATCTCATCATTGATAAAAACCTTCTCTTTTTGACCTTCATAGATACTATATCGCAGTAAATCGGCTAGATTGAGTACCATTTTTGGTGCTTTGTCCGACTTGACAACGGTGAGCGAATAAATGTTGTTCAATGCGTTGAACAAAAAATGGGGGTTGATCTGTGCTTTTAAATACATTAATTGGGCCTCGTTATGCTCGTTTAACAACAACTGTGTTCGCTTATCCCGTTCAATACGATTTTCTAGAATGTGGAAAATCGTGCTCACCAGCATTGCAAGCATAAGTGTTACGCTTACGACACGGGCTTCCTTGTTTGCGGCACTACCGGGAATCAATGCGTAGTATTTCTCAAAATCGGGCACTACGAAATACATTTTAACACTAAAAAAAAAGATAAAGAAAATGATGGATGTCACGAAAAAGTACACATATTTTTTTTTCTCCAAATATTGGTTTACGGCCAAATGTCCATAGGCATAATAATGTAGTATCAAAATGGGTGCCATGGCCAACGTATGGCGAAGGGCATACCAAAAATCAAGGTTGTTCGCCTTAAGTACCGTTGACATGGTAAAGTAAACTGTCCATAAAAGAAAATGCAGGAGTATACGGTTCATCTTAAAAATTTCTACAGGGAAAATACTTATTTTAACTTCGACACTCAAGGTCTTTCAACAAAGGGCTCGAATACTTCAACTAATAGTCATAAACCATCAAGAATCTGTAGATGGTTTGTGGTTTTCATATTATACTTAGATTTTGGCAACTGGTTAGAAATTATGCGCCATAGGTTGAAAAGGTTTTCGAATGCGCTTAAAAGTACACAGATTTGCTTCATAAACCTTTAAATCTTTTAATATGAAAACTTTTAGATTAAGTCCGATTCTTTTAGGAATAGCGGTTACGGTGTTCTTCTCGTGCGACAGGGAAGAGAACAATTTTGGTGACGCGGTACAGGTAACCGAAGAAGAAGCGTTGGAACTCGTACAGACTTCCCTGACGTCCGATGCTTATGGAATGAACGTTCAGGCAGAAGATGCTTTGGCCTTGAACAATGGGGACACCTCAAAGATCAAGTACGAGTGTGGTGTCCTTAACTCAAAATCCATGGAACGCAGTAGTGCCATTAATGCCCCCGTTAGCTTTACGCACTCCATAGAATATCTATTTACATTAGTATGCGAAGAAGGGCAATCAAAGGCGTTCGCTATTGAATTTGATGGTAACGGCACTTACAGTTCGCCAAGGTTACAGTCCGATGACACGATAAGCTACCAAGCGGTTTTGGGCAACATCGTTTCCTCCGAAGGTCCGTATGTGTATAATAGTTCTTTTGTGCGTGAAGGCACACAAACTACTCGTATCGCTAGTAGAACAAAGAATTTCGACAGCACACTTTCAATAGAAAGTAATGCCGTAGCCATAGATAAGGACACTAGGGAACTATTAGGAGGGTCCGCTACCTTCTCATTGCAAGGAACTTTGGGTAGTGGGGAAACCTTTAGCTATGCCGGGACCATTACCTTCAAAGGGAACGGTGCGGCAACTATCAATATCAATGGAAACACCTATAACGTTCAGATATAATAGGTTTCTTCTTCTTTAGACTGTTCAGATAAAAATATTGGGCTCGGCCGTGCGATTAGCGTTCGGCCGGACCTCAATATGGTTTGGGGCAGCATATTGTTTCATCTAAATATATTGTGATTATGAAAAATTTGATTTTTACCATCACCGTACCCCTGTTCTTTTTTCTTTTTACACCGGAAAGTGAGGCACAAGTCGTTCGCAGGCACAGAGCACGAGTAGTGATGGGCAAACCAACGGTAAAAGTAGCAGGCCAACGTATGCGTACAAGAAGAAGGGTCAGACGACGGACCTATCGTAGAATCGCCAGAAGAACGCTACATACAATTCCGATCGGCACTCGTGCCCTGCTACATAAAAAAACGAAGTATTATCCAATTAACGGCTATTATTTTATAAGGAAAAATGCGGGCTATGTCAGTGTGCTCCCGCCCATAGGATTTCGAGTTGCTACCATTCCTTGGGCGTATTCCAGGATAATGGTATCTGGTCGATCCTATTTTTACGCTAACGGCATATACTATCAGCAGGTAGGAAAATACTATGAAATATCGGAGCCACCCATCGGTGCGAGGATTACCGATTTGCCCGAAGAATACGAAGAGAAGACCATAGATGGGAAAACTTACTATGCCTTTGATGATCAGCTATACGTTTCTTCCGAGAAGGGGTACAGGCTTGTCGGATTTTTGGATGATGAATCCTGATGATGGTAATCCGACCCTGGTGAAATGGTACTCTATATGAACCTATTAAAAACCCAATAACAAGAAAAAAATGGCCGATATTTATATTTTAGGGACAATAGTGTTCGGTGGTATACTATTTTACCTGATGAGCCGAATATCCAAAAAACAAAATAACAAGAAGCCATAATGTTATACTTATGAAAAAATTCCTCCTCCTCCTGTATTTAATCTGTCATGTTGTTCAGGCACAATTTCCGCCAGAGAATCCACACCTTGTCAATTCCCCGTTTCCTGCTGTGCACAACGGTAGCTACCGTCAGGGAAACACCAGTCTACCTGCCTTTGGACCTGGCGACACTTTGAAAGTTGCGTTCGCAGAGACTCCCAAAGACCGGGTCTCACCATGGCTTTTGTATTCGGAACCATATCCCAATGGACAGTATACCATTTGGGGCAGTACAAGCACCCATATTTTCAAGGCGATTTCCACAAAAAACGAATTTAGGGTCGTTAGCGATTACCAAATTGATAAAAACCCATGGATAAATGATTTGAGCTGGTCGTTCTTAATGCTGCCCGACCATCAAGTATTGACCTATGATGATAATCACCTTTTTCTTTTCGGTGAAGAGGATATTTCCGACCCAAAATCGAAAATCGTATTGCTAAAGAAGATGACGATGCCAAAAAGTATAAAGTCGCTTTCCAAACTATGTAGGTTGTATGACGGCAGTATAGCTTTTGCCGCTAGGGACGGATTGATAGGTGTTATAGATGCTAAGGATTTTACATTGAAGGCTACCTATCAAATTCCGTTAAAACGTGGTGAAAAAGCATATCATAATGATTATGCCGTTGATGATAATGGGAATTTATTTATTTCTACAACACATAAAATGATCAGCATTCAATGGAATGGAAAAACTGTAGTTCCCAAATGGGAGGTATCCATGGATTTTGGTGGTAACCGTTTTCAGGGCATTGGGACCACTCCTACATTATTGGGCTCAGGAAACGGTGACAAACTTGTTTGTGTGGTCGACAGTCAAAAGCCAGCTCGGATGCTAAGCTTTTGGAGAGACGAAATACCTACGGACTGGAAAGGTCTTAAAGATTTCGATAAACGTGTAGCTGCGGTCACTATATTACCAGGTTCTAGACCAGCGAGAAAATTTATGGCAGCTGTAGAAAACTCGCCAACGGCATTTGGTTATGGTATTGCCTGCGCTCAGTACAATGGCTTTTTAGGACAATCATGCGATACCAAAAAAGGAGTGTACAAACTGGAGTGGAGACCAGCTACGAATACCATGGATTTAATTTGGTACAGGGATGACATAAATTTAAATAATGTTTTGGTATATAGCACTGCCTCGAATGCTATCTATGGTTCTGGAAAGGAGAATGATTGCAACTATTATTACTATTCATTGGATTGGGATACCGGTAAAACAATGGTTAGAAAGCAACTTGGCACCGATAAACGGTTTGATGATCCAGGCGATGCGAATATTGTAGGGCCTGATCGGAGCATCACTTATAATTCCAAAAAATGCTTGGTACGAATTAGACCTGAATAACTATTCTTTAAATTAAAAAAACAAATCATTAAAAACTAGACATTTATATACATATAGTCTAAGCGTACGATATATAAACAATGGGAAAAACATACATTCAGTTTTCGTACTGATTTCGTTTCTAAATCACCCTTTGTTCACAATTAAGTAGTTTTATAGGCGACCCTCGCAAAGCTGACCATTTTGCGACAGTAAAAGAATAATCAGTTGTTTTTGGGGGATGTAGCCTTCAAGAGTTCGATTATTTTTCTGCTATAACGCAATTGTGCTTTGTTAACCTCAGTAGCGAGGCTCGTATTTGCCCTGCTATATAAATAGGCGAAGACTTTAAACCGTAAGCGATGAATCATTTTTTGTATTTCTTCGTCCCCAGAAAAGTATTTCTTTTTTAGTTTTTCCAACTCTTTCGCCCACCATTTTAGGTTGTTTTCGTTGAGTTCGTCTAAATCTGACGAAATACGATCTACATACTTTTGGGTCAAGGCTTTTTCAGCTTCCAAGGCTTTTTCCAATGAGTTTAAGGTCGCTTTGTATAACTTATTTTTCTTGATTTTCGTGAGTAGTTCCTGAATGCTATCGGTCTCGTATAAATCTTTGTAGGTAGATTGTATTCGTTCAAAATCTTCTACCGACTGTAAAACGTTTGTATCGTTTTTCGCCTTAATTGCTGTGGTGTATTCTTTCCCGTAATATTCTTTTAATCCTTCTGGCGTAAGGGGTATTTTACCTTTTTTATGTAGTTGTACCGTCAACCAGTCAAATGCCTTTACAATTTCTTCCGACGGCGGCCAAGTATGGTCACCATCATAGGTAAATATGGTATACGGCTGCCCTATGGACTTTAAAAAAGGATGAAGATTCATCATTTCAGAATAGTTCATATCCCTATTGCCACAGATACCGGCATAGAGAAATTTGGAAGTACGGGGCATAAACCCAACATCATTGGGGAATCCTGCCCCACAGGCGACCACACCCGTTATATCATCACTCAACAGGGCAATTCTTGACGCTAATCGGGAGCCTCCGGAAAATCCGCTTAAAAAAACCTGTTGACTATCAACTTTAAAATTAGAAAATACATGGTCGAACAATCTAACTGCTACTTCGATATTTTTGTCATACGGGCCATTTTTGGTGGTGTTGGAACCTATTAATATGTATCCATATTTTTCCGATGCTTTTAAAAACGAAATAAGCCCTGCTTTACCCCTAGCTGATGGGTCAAAAATGAACACTACGGGCGATGGCTTGTTGATTTCATATTTAGCAGGAAGATATAAAGCAAAGGTTTCACTTGTATTGTTTGAGATAGGGATTGAATCCAAAATGACACTTTTTGCATATTCAATCTGGCCCCGTGATACAGAAAAAATAAACAGCGCCAGAATAAAGTGTAGTCCCTTCATAAGTTTAAAAATATGAAGTTAAATAAAAAACTTATAAATAGATGTGAGTCAACAAACAGCCAATAAAAACGGGAACGCTTTTAAAAAATCATGCAAGGTTTGATGTTGAGACTGGTTTTTGATTTTTTCCTTAATGAAAAAACGTCCCGTTTTACGGTTCCAGCCCAAAACAACGGATTTGTATTCTATGTTTTTTGAAAGATTATAGTATTGCTCCAATTGTTTAAAGATGGTAGATAAAATTTCAAAGCTTTGATATGCTTTTTCTTC
The DNA here is from genome assembly GCF_013402795.1 of Costertonia aggregata. Lineage (GTDB taxonomy): Bacteria > Bacteroidota > Bacteroidia > Flavobacteriales > Flavobacteriaceae > Costertonia > Costertonia aggregata. Next base: position 1,844,084 of record NZ_CP058595.1, read on the forward strand.
ACCAATAACTTTGTAAATTAATTGTTGATCGGCCGTATTGATTTTTTCGATCTCTCCAGAGATTATATGGTTCAACGTTTTGGTATCGGTTACGTTGTAGATTAAATATCTAAGATCTCCATGATATTTTTGACCCTCTGAATTGGTTAGGTCATATCCTTCAAGAGATATCGACGTGTCGTAGGCCTTGATTTTTATACCAAACGGAATAAATGTGAGGTCAAGTTTAGTGTCGGTTCCCTTTTTAGGGATTTCTGCTTCTAGATAAAAGGTTTTGAACTGCTTTTCAAGATGTAAGGTGTTGGCTTTTGGTATAAAATCGGCCAATCCAAAATCTTTTGGGAGCACATTTTTGAGATTTCTGCTCGCACTAAAAACCTTTTGCCAGCCACAAGCATCACAATATTTTTTTAGTACGGTATAGCCACCATCATATTGTTTGTATGCCGCTACCGTAGTTTCGTAATAGCAACCACAACCTTCTTCGACACTTTCTATTTTTAGATAACCGTTATTGGTTTCATCTATAATTTTGGTTTCATAGCCTTCTTGATTTATATTTAATTTGCTCACTCCTGATATGTTCCAGAGCAAATCTTCTAATGCTACTTTATTTTGTCCGAAAACATGTGACACAAAAAAAGAGCAAAATAAAACTAGAAGGATTTGTTTATTTTTCATAGTTCGATAGAGTACCCCTGGCGGGGGATTTTGTATCCCTTTTCCAAAACTGTTTTTGATTGCTCGCTTTCTGGGTTCAACAAAGGATTTGTATGGTTAAAATGAATAAAATGAATTTTTTGTTTTTCGGTAAGTGATAAATTTTCAAAAAGCCTCATACTCTCAATTACAAAAGGATGGGGTATCTGCGAAATATCTCGAGTATTGATTTCTTTTCCGTCAAAAAAAGTAGCATCCAAAAACGCATAGTCAACAGTCTTGACTACATCCATAATCGAAGTTTTCCAAACAGACCATTTATCAATGTCCGGGATGAATAAAGCACTTTTTGCAGGCCCTATTATTTTATAACCAACCGTTTCGGAATACTCGTCCCTATGTGGTATTTGAAAAGGTATAATCTTCAAATTAGGTGTTAAATGAACCTCGATTTCATTTGTCAAAATACCTATCTCAATATTATTCTCAGATACAAGCTGACTCCACGGACCATTGTTTTGTATGAAATCTTTCATTTTTGGCATTACAAACACGGGAACCTTATTTGCGTTGGTCGCTTCTTTGCCTAAGTACATCAAACCAGTGTAATGACCTATGTGGGCATGGGTCAGAATGATGCCATTAGGTAATTCTGGGCTATCCCAAGAGGTTTCCTTTTTCAACAATTTTAATTGCATCGTAATATCTGGAGTAGCTTCAAACAAATATGTTTTTTCATTTTGATGATCAATTACGCCTAGAGATACTACCTTCCTAGAACTATCAGAATTGACGAACAAATTTGCGCAACATTCTTTTTTACAAGTAATATGGGGAGAGCCGGCATCTTGAACCGTCCCTAAAACAATGAGGGATACGCCATGCGGGTTAATAGTTTTTTGGGATAGATCATACTGAATTTCCCCCTTTTTGATAGACTGATTACAACCCAACAAACATAAAATTGTCAATGCCCAAAAGTGTTTTTGTTGTAACAAAAAATGGTGTTTATCTTATTTCAGAATTCCCTCATATTTTTCCGGATTGCCCAAAAGTTCGGTAGCTACAAGTATGGCGTCGTCATTTTTCAAGTAATAGTCAAAAAGACCTTCACGATAAAAATAACGTTTTACGATTTCATCCTCCAGTTTTTGTTGAATCTCTTTTTGATAGTTTTCAAGGGCTACGGTCTTACTTTTTTCAATATCCAACAGAAGCCTATCAAAGTCATCCTCAATAGCTTTATTAAAGATGACCTCTTCGCGATCGGTCATGGCCTGTTTTAATACTTTTTCTGTTTTTGTCTCATACGAAAACTCGCTTTTTGAGACAAAGGCCTTGAAATCTTGAAAATCTTGCTCGGTAAACTTAAAGTTGGTTACATCTTTTAACTCGTTTTTGTAATAATAATCCGTAGCATAGTCAAAAACAATGTTATTGTTCAATAATGCCGTGGTAAGTTCGTTGGCCTTTTGGGCAGCGATTTCAACATCTGGCAAAACCCCGCCACCATCTTGTACTTTTCGCCCATTACGGGTCTTGAACTCATTAAAAGTCGTATTGCGTACAGCATTGTTGTTTTTATCCCTGTTCCAGTAATCCAAAGACTGAATGCATCTGCCGGAAGGGGTGTAATAACGGCTTATGGTCACTTTGAGCTGTGTGCCGTAAGTTAACTTTAATGGCCGTTGTACCAGACCCTTTCCAAAACTACGGGCGCCGACGACAACGGCACGGTCCAAGTCCTGCAAACTGCCCGAAACTATTTCACTGGCCGACGCACTACTGCCATTTACCAAAACTACCAATGGGATACCAGTGTCAACTGCCTTGTTCTTGGTCTTGTATTCCCTATTGAATTTTTTGACCTTGGATTTGGTGGTGACGATAAGCTCCCCTTTATCTATGAACAGGTTGGTTACGTTTATAGCTTCGGATAGCAGCCCACCGGGATTGCCGCGTAAATCCAAAATAATTTTTTCTGCGCCTTTTCCTTTTAAATCTATCAATGCAGCTTTGGTCTGCCCGGATGCTTTTGCATTGAATTTTGCAAGCACAATGTATCCGGTTTTGTCATCTACCATTTTATAAAATGGTACTGCGTCTACTTCTATGGCCTCTCTTTGGATAGTGGTAGTGCTTGTTTTGCCCTGTCTCCTATACGTAACGTCCACAGAGGTGTTATTGGCTCCCTTTAACAGCTCACTGGCGTTGTCATCAAAATCGGAAACATTGATATCACCTATTTTGACGATTTCATCGCCCGCTTTGAGTCCCGCTTTATCGGCAGGATAATCTTTATAGGGTTCAATGATCAAAAGCTTATCCTTGTACGAGCGTACCGTAGCACCTATGCCGGAGTATTCTCCGGCATTGTTTATTTTGTAGGCCTCAACATCTTGCTCGTTTAAAAATCGGGTATAGGGGTCAAGGTCTTGCAACATGTTTTTTATAGCGGTATCCATCAATTCTGCCGGATTGGTCTCGTCTACATAGTTCATGTTCAGTTCCTTAAAAAGTGTTGTGAAGATTTCTATCTGTTTGGCAATTTCAAAAAAATCACTTTTAAAACTACTCCCTACGATAAGAAGTACTACTGCAAAAAATGGAACGAGAATCTTCTTTTTCATCAGTTTATTCATAACTTATTTTCTTTTCAAGGTTCTTCAGAACATTTACCATATGGTGTTCAATGATTGAATACGAGGGCATATTCTTTCCAATATATAAAAATAGAAACGCAAAGTTGTCCTCACTATTGTTAAAACCTGTGGGTTTGTTAAGGCGATAGCTTTCGCGCAGTAAGCGCTTTATCCTATTTCGGTGTACCGCGCTCTTAAAGTTTTTTTTGGGAACGGCAACCCCCGACCTAAAACGAACGGTGCCCGGCAATGTTGTTTTAAGATAAATGAGTTTTATGGGATAGCTAGATACACTGCTACCTTCAGCAAATAGCCTTTGCATCAGCTTTTTGCTTTTTAATTTTTCATTTTTTGAAAAAGTAAATGTCATGGGCATAAAAATAACCATTACGCCACAGTTTTACGGTACGAGCGTTAGTATAGTTCTTAATCGTATTGATGGATATTGAGATGTGAAGATAAAAACGCCAATCACAATAGTAAACCCAGACAGACTTTAGGGAAACCTACTTAGTCTTTTGGCATTTGCCCAGGTTCCCATGTGTTGTTCGTTGCATTGACATCTGCCATCAACTGTGAAGGGTCTATCATAATCCCCTTGATATCCTCGATAGGCCTATCGACCAAAAATTCATACGTGGGCATGGCCCAAGGCCAATCATCCAATACGGTTCTTTTTAGTTGTGGGTACGGATTTTCTTTCTCGCCACGCATCATTCGCAAGGGTGCATAAAAGGTTTCTTGGCTGCCATCGTTATACACCACTACAAGGTCTATGGGCATGGGCATCAACCCAATACGCTCAAGACTTACTTTGGTTTTTTGGCCGTCGGCAGAAACTTCATTAATGCCATAGTCGATGGTGTTCGTGGTCTGGGTCCAATCTGTCAGGTACCAGTCTAACTCCATACCCGAAACTTTTTCGGCCGTTCGCTTTATATCATTAGGTACGGGATGCTTGAACTTAAAATCTTCATAATATTTTCTAATGGTTTGCATTAACTTGTCCTGACCTATGACATAGCCCAATTGCGATAAAAAGATAGACCCTTTGCTGTAGGCAGAGATGCCGTAAGGAGTGTTGGAGTCATACCTGTCCGCATGAGTGGTCTGCGGTTGTTCTTTTCCCGAATTTGCCAAATAGTAGTAGCCTTTGTATGAACCTTCGAATGGATTTTCTTTTTTGGAATCCATGATCTCGTTCATACAAAGCGATGAAATAAACGAGGTAAAACCCTCGTCCATCCATTCGTGTTTGGCCTCGTTGGTCGCTAAAATATGCTGAAACCAGGAATGTGCCATTTCGTGTACGGTAACGCCCACCAAGCTACCGAATTTTCGTTTTCCGGTAATCAAGGTACTCATGGCATATTCCATACCCCCGTCACCCCCTTGGATCACGGAGTATTGTTTGTAAGGATATTTACCAATGTTCTTACTGAAAAATTTCATGGTTTCGGCAGTTTTGGGCTGAAGTTTCTTCCAGTTTTCAATAATGTCCGCATCGTTTTTGTATAAGAAATGAAGTATGGGTCCATCCTCTACCTGCAACGTATCATGAATATAATCGGGATCTGCGGCCCACATAAAATCATGTACCATGGGAGCCTTAAAATGCCAGGTCAAAGTCTTTCCCTTGGACTTTTTGACCTTGGATCCAGGGGCTTCATACCCGTGACCGATTTCCTGCGGATTTTGCAAATAACCACTGCCGCCGACTACATAATCCTTATCAATGGTAAGTTTAACATCAAAATCTCCCCAAACACCATGAAATTCACGAGCTATGTAGGGATGTGCATGCCATCCCTCAAAATCGTATTCCGCCAGTTTTGGATACCATTGGCTCATAGAAAGTGCCACACCTTCGGCATTATTACGACCCGAACGGCGAATTTGTACAGGTACCTGCCCATTGAACTCCATTTCAAAAGTGGTTTTCCCGCCCGAAGGTATCGGTTTTGCCAAATCCACGACCAAAATAGTACCTTCTTCGGAGAAAGATACTTTTTGACCGTCCTGCGTTAAAGAAGTAGTATGCAAGTAACCCATTTCCGAAGGAGACAGATCGGCAATTCTACTTTTCCCATCCTTGAACATTCTACCATCGGGATCGGCTATGTTCTGTAACCTCATATCCATTTCGCTGCCCGGTTGAAACGCATTAAAATATAAATGATAGTACACCCTATTTAGCTCATCCGGAGAGTTGTTGGTATACACTAACTTTTGGGTACCGGAATACTGATAGTTCTCTACGTTCATATCAACATTCATGGTATAATCTACATGCTGTTGCCAATATGAGTTGTTTTGAGCTTGTAGACCTGTGACCGTAGTCAATAATGCGATTAAGGTAGTCGATAAAAATTTCTTCATTTTCTTATAATTTTATTTTTCCTCTAGATACACCATCGGCCATGATGAGGGCGTTGTAAGCGTTCACTATTTTTCCCGAAGTGGAAACCTTGTCCAAGGTACTGTTCTTTGATGCGTCACCTCCTAAAATCACGCTTGTCTTTACGGTAAGTCCAGATTGCATCAAGATTTTCTTCACCTGAGCTGCGCTCAACTTTGGGTAGTAAGAACGAATTAATGCCGCAACGCCAGCAACGGCAGGAGCTGCCATTGAAGTTCCACCCTGAAAGTCATATTCGTTATTGGGCATTGTTGAGTACACTTTATCACCGGGTGCAAAAACATCAACATTTATATCCCCATAATTTGAAAAAGAAGCTACTATTTCCGACCCATATTTTGGTGCCAGTGCACCGACCGTGATTACATTGTCGGCGAACTCGGCACCGTTGTTAATTTGATCATTGGGAAAGTTGGGATGGTTAGGGTCGTCCAAATCGGCACCGTCGTTCCCGGCCGCATGTACAAAAAGCACATCTTTTTTGGCTGCATATTTTAAAGCTTCGTATACCCATTCGGCATTTGGAGAGAACGATTTTCCAAAACTGGCATTAATGATTTTCGCCCCGTTATCGACCGCATAACGTATGCCTAAAGCAATATCTTTATCGTATTCGTCCCCATTGGGAACAGCTCTTATACTCATTAGGGCTACATTGTTCGCCACGCCGTTTACCCCTTTTCCGTTATTTCTTTCTGCGGCAATAATACCAGCTACATGGGTGCCATGGCTTTCATCCTCGACTCGGTTTTGAGGATTACCGTCACCGTAATCGGTATCGTTTATGTCATAGGGGTCATCACCAACGATCTCTCGCCCGTTGAAATCCTTGTTGAGGTTATAGTTTAATCTCTCGGCCACACTTTTGGTGTCTCCTTCAATAGATTCGATAACTTCATCAATAGAGTCGCCATACGTGAGCATTTGCATGATGATAGACTTGTTTCTACCTAAAGTTTCGTCATCGGGTTTAATAGCGGCTACCTCCTTTTTTGTGTAATCCTCTTTTCCCAAATGTGCCGCAATTGCCTTATCGGCCTCTTTGACCACCGGGAGCATTTGCTCCATTTGGTTTTTGTAGCCCAAGAATTTTTGATACTCCTTATCCAATTCAGCTTTGGCTTTGGCCTGTGTGGCAGCGTCGCCCAATCCTAAACGCAGCATTCTTGTATATTCCAATTGTTCATTGTAGGAGTCGCCCAAAAAATTATAACCGTGAATATCGTCTATATAGCCATTGTTGTCATCATCTTTGCCGTTACCTGGTTTTTCATCTGTATTTGTCCAAAGTACATCGTCCAAATCTTCGTGTTTTAGGTCCATTCCGGAGTCAAGGACCGCTACGATTACTTTCTCCCCTTTTTTTGTTCCGATTATTTCGGTATAGGCCTTGTCCACACTCATTCCCGGAATGGTATCGGTAATCAGATCTTTGTGCCCCCAGGTTTTTTTTTCGGTTTCGGTCAGGTCCGAAACCTTTAAAGGAGTGTCATCTATGTTTTCAATGGGGGTAGAAACCAAAGTAGTAGCTCCACATCCCATTAAAATGATAGAAGCCGATAATCCTAAAACGGATTTAGAAAAAATACGTGTCATATGATTTTTATTAGTGTTTTTTAATTAAAAATTTCATCAAAAGTATGTATTTCATTTAGTCTTACTCCTTTATCCGTTTTTTGTAAGGTGCATACTTCATTATAGGCATCGTGCTCAAAGAAAAGAAAGTACTCTTTTTCCACGGCAGTATTCAAAAACAGCTCCTTTTCGGACAAGGTCAACAAAGGTCGGGTGTCATATCCCATTACATAAGGCAAGGGAATATGCCCCACCGTAGGAATCAAATCTGCTATGAACACCATTTTTTTGTCTTTGTATTCCACAATGGGCAACATTTGTTTTTCGGTATGGCCGTCTACAAACAAAATATCAAAGCCCAGTTCGGAATCTTGCAGGAGAGTTTCGTTGCCCTTTTTTATAAATTTTAACTGACCACTTTCCTGCATCGGGATGAGGTTTTCCCGTAAAAATGAGGCTTTCTCACGTGCATTGGGTTGGGTGGCCCACTGCCAATGCTCTTTGTTGCTCCAGAACGTGGCGTTTTTAAAAGCGGGCTCGTATCCGGTTTTGTCTTTGTTCCATTGTATGCTTCCGCCACAATGGTCAAAATGTAAATGGGTCATGAACACATCAGTGATGTCATCTCTGTGAAAACCGATTTTTTTCAATGAGGAATCCAACGAATAATCACCCCACAAATGATAGTAACCAAAGAATTTTGGGGACTGTTTGTCGCCCATACCGGTATCGATTAAAATTAGGCGATCACCATCTTCGACAAGAAGACTTCGAGTAGCTAAATCAATTAAATTATTGGCATCTGCCGGATTGGTTTTTTGCCAAATCGTTTTGGGAACCGAACCGAACATTGCACCTCCATCCAATTTTAAATTTCCTAATTCTACGGGGTATAACTTCATTAAAACAATTGTAAACGCAAAATAAGAAAAGCTTTTGCGCTATCTATTTTACTTTTATCTTTTTTAACAATTTATTGTGCGATACCTTATACTTTGAAAAAGGTTTTTACTTGTTTCTGCAATTAGGGCATTGTCTTGATTTCTTAAACGGCCGACAGTTTTTCTTTTTCAAACCCCAATATTTAACAAGTTATAACGTTGAATAAAAAGATAAAAACCAATCATTAAAACTTATTTATGAAAAAAGCAGTATTACTTTTTGCATTGGCATTATCATTTGCGGCATGTTCCAAGGATGATGATAAGAACAATTGTGAATCTTGCACCTTACAAGGAGAAAAAATCGAAATTTGCGATAACGGCGATGGGACGTATACCTTAAATGCAGGTGGGGAATCGGAAACATTTACTGAAGAAGACCTTGATGGATTGACCCCTAAGCAGTTTACTGATGCCCTTTGCGCGCTTGGAGCGTTGAATTAAGTAAGCAAAAAGATATGTAGAAACCGGCTTTTCCCTTTTCTGGGAAAGCCGGTTTTTTAATTTTACCTTCATTGGTAGGGTGGTTACCCGTTATTTTTACCGATGATTCTCTATAAACCGTTCTTTATCAAGTGATTCACGCAAAAGTGTTAATTATTCTTGTTGCAATTGATGTATTGCATATCCTCTCTATGGTTTAATTAGTATTTTTACGAAAAACCGAATTTATGCTTGAGCTTGCCGGAATAATCATATTGGGAATTATTGCACAATGGGTAGCGTGGCGGTTAAAATTGCCTGCGATTTTACCTCTGATATTGATCGGTTTGCTGGTAGGCCCTATTGCAACCCTTTTTACCGAGAATGGTGAAAAATTGATAGAACCTATTTGGAACGGCAAAAAAGGACTCTTCCCGGGCGAGGGCCTATATTACTTTGTTTCGTTGGCCATAAGCATTATTCTTTTCGAGGGCGGACTTACCTTAAAACGTTCTGAAATACGAAATGTAGGCCCCGTTATCACTAAATTGATAACCTTGGGGAGTATTACCACATTTTTTGCAGGGGCCATCGCCGCTCATTTTATATTCGGTTTGTCATGGCAGATTTCTTTCTTGTTCTCCGCGTTGATCATAGTCACCGGCCCTACCGTAATCACACCCATTTTACGCAATATCCCGTTAAAGAAAGATATATCGGCCATACTTAAATGGGAAGGTATTCTCATAGATCCCATAGGAGCGCTAGCTGCGGTTTTGGTATTCGAATTTATAAGTGTGGGCGAAGGGGAAGCGTATACGCAAACCGCTTTGATCGAGTTTGGTAAGATTTTACTTTTTGGTTTCACTTTTGGTTTCACTTTTGCCCACGGGTTGGCTTTTGCCATTAAACGAAATTTTATTCCACATTATCTTTTGAACGTCGTCTCACTTTCAGTAGTGCTTTTGGTTTTTGTTGAATCGGATATCTTCGCCCATGAATCCGGTCTTTTGGCCGTAGTGGTCATGGGGATGGTTTTGGGCAATATGGATCTTCCCAATATCAAGGAGCTACTTTATTTTAAGGAATCTTTGAGCGTACTCTTGATTTCTATCCTCTTTATACTGTTGGCGGCCAACATTAACATAAGCGATCTACAACTTATCCTAAATTGGAAAACCGCTGCCCTGTTTGCTGTAATCGTTTTTGTAATACGGCCATTAGGTGTTTTTCTAAGTTCTTTAGGGTCTAACTTAAAGCTTAATGAAAAGTTATTTATCAGCTGGGTAGGGCCCAGAGGTATTGTTGCTGCCGGTATTGCATCACTGTTCGGATCTAAACTTTTGTCCAAAGGCGAACCGGGTGCCGAATATATCACTCCGTTGGTATTTATGATTGTTTTGGGAACCGTTTTATTGAATGCCACTACGGCGCGTTTGTTCGCAAAGACTGTGGGAGTATTTCTTAAAAAGTCAGAAGGCATTCTTATCGTGGGGGCTTCAAAAGTATCGCGTTTGATTGGGGAATATTTACAAAAAAACAAGCGGCATGTAGTCTTGATCGATAATAACCAAACCAATATAAACAAGGCGAAAAAATTGGGACTAGAGGCTTTTTCAGCCAATATTTACTCCGATTCATTGACCGATAATATTGAGCTCAACGATGTTGGTTATCTCATGGCACTTACAGGTAATTCGGATATCAATAAATTTGCCATCAACAAATTCAGAAAGCAATTCGGGGAAAACGGGTCTTTTCGTTTGGTCAATACCGATGAAATGAACGACCCCGAAAACAACCCTAAAGAAGGTCTGTTCTCCCATACCGACGATTTTATAAAATTGATGGAAGCCACAAGAAAACATCCTGTCATACATGAAATTGATTTAAAGGATACCGAGCATTATGAAGGTTTGATCGAAATTACAAAAGCGGACCAAGACATTGTACCATTGTTTCTTAAATCGCCTGAGGGTGAAATAAAAATCATTTCCTCGTTCAGTACAGAATTCAATGATGTTACCGAAGGGTACAAGCTCGTATACTTAGGGAAAATATTTGATATAGAGCCAGAAGGGGCTTAACCATCAAAGGGCTCTGCCTTTAGTATTTTGATTACGATATCATCTGATGATACGGGATAATTTTTACCGGCGACTAGCCTAAAAAAGTGAACGGTATTCTCTCTTAGGATTTTATCTTTCAATAACTCAACATCTATTTCTCCACTTTCTTGTTTCCAGGTAAAAATGGAATTCTGTTCTATTTGAATAATCTTATGCTTGGCACAAAAATGGGCAATATGTGTAGTCATCTGTCGGGGAACAAATAATTAAGGGTTAGATGTTTTAAAACAAGAAATGTAAGAATTTATTGTAAAAGGTGTTCAAAAGCTTTAATCGTTCAGTTTCAAAACGGCCATAAACGCTTCTTGGGGCACTTCTACATTACCTACTTGGCGCATACGTTTTTTTCCTTTTTTCTGTTTTTCAAGCAATTTACGCTTACGTGAAATATCACCGCCGTAACATTTTGCGGTAACGTCCTTTCGCAGGGCCTTAGTAGTTTCCCTAGAAATAATCTTAGCGCCGATAGCTGCCTGTATGGGAATGTCAAACTGCTGTCGGGGAATAAGCTCTTTTAATTTTTCGCACATCTTTTTGCCTATGGTCGTGGCGTTATCGGCATGTATCAAGGCAGAGAGGGCATCAACGGGTTGCGAATTCAATAAAATATCCACACGTACCAGTTTGGACGTTCGCATACCGATAGGGGTGTAATCAAATGAGGCATAGCCTTTGGAAACCGTTTTTAAGCGATCATAAAAATCGAACACGATTTCTGCCAGCGGCATATCAAAAGTGAGTTCTACCCTATCGGTAGTCAGATACGTTTGGTTGGTAATCAAACCTCTTTTATCGATACAAAGTGACATAACATTGCCCACAAAATCGGCTTTGGTAATAATGGTCGCCTTAATATACGGTTCTTCTACACGATCTATGGTAGATGGGTCGGGAAGGTCGCTAGGGTTGTTTACGATTAAAGGGGTTTCCGGGTCTTTTCGGGTAAAGGCATGATAGCTAACGTTGGGTACGGTGGTTATCACGGTCATGTCAAATTCTCGCTCCAAACGTTCTTGTATAATCTCCATATGAAGCATACCCAAAAAACCACAACGAAAACCAAAACCTAGTGCCGCACTGCTCTCTGGAGCAAATACCAACGAAGCATCGTTCAACTGTAATTTTTCCATTGAGGAACGTAGCTCTTCAAAATCTTCGGTATCAACGGGGTAAATACCGGCAAATACCATTGGTTTAACATCTTCGAAACCTGCAATGGCATTTTTTGTAGGGCTGGCGGCATCGGTTATGGTATCGCCCACTTTTACCTCACGTGCATCTTTTATACCCGTGATCAAATACCCTACATCACCTGATTTTATGCTTTGTTTGGGTTGTTGTGTTAATTTGAGCGTACCCACCTCATCGGCGAAGTAGTCTTTGTCAGTAGCTACGAATTTAATTTTTTGCCCTTTTTTTATCTCTCCGTTAATGACCCTAAAATAGGTCTCCACACCACGAAACGGGTTGTAAACCGAATCGAATACCAAAGCCTGTAACGATTCATCGGGATTACCAACGGGAGCGGGAATACGTTCTATGATAGCAGTTAAGATTTCCTCGATACCAATACCGGTTTTTGCACTGGCAGGTATTACTTCTTCCGCATCACAACCTAAAAGGTCTACGATATCATCGGTTACTTCTTCGGGGCTTGCACTGGGCAAGTCAACTTTGTTGAGTACCGGAATAATCTCCAAGTCGTTTTCCAGGGCCAGGTATAGGTTGGATATTGTTTGCGCCTGTATGCTTTGCGCAGCGTCTACGACCAAAAGTGCGCCTTCACATGCGGCAATGGACCGTGAAACTTCGTATGAAAAATCAACATGTCCAGGGGTGTCAATGAGATTAAGGATGTATTGCTCGCCCTTATGGGTATACTCCATTTGTATGGCATGGCTTTTAATGGTGATACCACGTTCACGTTCCAGATCCATGTTGTCCAAGAGCTGTTCTTTCTTTTCGCGATCGGTGACCGATCCGGTAAAATCCAACAAGCGGTCTGCCAAGGTACTTTTACCATGGTCTATATGGGCAATGATACAGAAATTTCTAATATTCTTCATAGCAATAAGAAGAGTGTTTTTGGAAGGCAAAGATACGTCATTTTCCCACTATTCAGCGCATAAAACCGTTGCGTTTGTTTTTTAGCCAGAAGAATCACTATTCAAATTAGAATGGTATGTTTTGGGGGTACAGCCATGAATTTTTTTAAATGCCCGATAAAATGCATTCTTTGAATTGAATCCCGAGGTTTTTGACAATGCATCTACCGAGAATTGGGAAAGATACCCCTCTTGAATTTCCGAGGCGGCATATTTTATGCGCATTTGATTGATATAGTCGTTAAAATTGCTGTAATCCGACAGACTTATAATTTGTGATATTCTTCTAGGGGATATTTGGGTGGCCTTTGATAATTCGTGCACTGTGAGTTCAGGATTTAAAAAGGCCTCTTTTTCCCTCAAAAAAATATCGAGCACATTAAAATCGGATTCCAATTCCGTTTTTAAGGAAAGTAAATCGGTTCCGGGCGGTTTTAAGGGCAGGTTGGGCAATCCTATAAGTAATTTTGGGTTCCACAATAAATAGGCCGACACCAATAAAAAGCTGCTACTTACCAAAAACCCTAACGGAAGATAAATATAACCCACATTGGGGATTATCCCAAAGAACAGTAAAGCATTACTCACATACAAGACCAACAAGGCCAAACTGTATATGGTTTGTATCGTGGTAAAATCGTAAATCCACTTTTTGACCAACTTGTACTGTTTTGAGACTACGGTATTGTTTTTTGTAAAGAACAAATGAATCATGCGCCATTGAAACGCCAAGTAAATTAACGAGATCAAAGCCCTGCAAAAAATATTTACCCATTCTGGCAAATGCCCATCTTGACCTGTAAAGGTTTTGCTAAAGTTTTGGCTTACCTCGTAGACCATCCTACTTTTTTCGTCCATATCCATCATGTAAAACGGAAAGTAGTTTACAGTAAAGAACAAGAAGGGGATTAGGTGTAAAACATCTGTTTTTTTGAATGAACTCTTACCGTACAATACCGCCCTAACATATAAATATGCCAACGGGAAAATAAGGTAGGTTATAGGAGCGGGAACTTTGTATAAATATGGGAAATGGTTTATAAGGCCATAAACTATAAAAAGATAAAAACTGTTACATAATGCATTTAAGAATAGTACCGCAGCCAGTAGATGGCCAGAAAAACTATTGTTCTTGTTGAAACGAAATCGAATAAGAAAAGCAGTGAGAAGGCAGAAGATAACCCCCATCAAATGCAGGATGTCTATGAGCATACGGTCAAGTTCGGCTATTTATTTTTGGTTACAATTCCTGTAATGGTAACTACTAACGGTTCCCATATACCTAAAAATAGCGTTAATTTAAATGTTAAACAATCAGCCTGATGCTAAACTTGGATTATGACAGTAACAAATTCTTGTACAAGATTCAAAAATGGGGTGCTCTAAACCAAGAGGTCAGATTTTTGTTGTTTACCGACCATAACCTTCAAGACAAAAATAATTCCGAATTTGATTTCACGTTCATCATTATCGTGAACGACTGTTACGATTTTATACAGAAGCAGGAGTGGCTCAAATACTTTGGTACGATCGAAGAAAGTGATACAGAAGAGAATGAAGAAAATACGGTCATTACGGCGAAGTATAACAAGGGGCCGTATGTGAAATTTTCACTTTTTGATGCCGACGTCAAAAAAAAACCGAAAATTTTCGAAAAAGCTAAAATATTGGTTGAAAAGGATATTACATGAACAGTTTTTCAATATCCGCTCATAAGCCCTCCACAGACCCCTAAACTCACCAATAAATATACCCCTGCCAAAATATAAAATACTTTGGCCGCTTTTGGGTTCTTTTTTCTGATCAGCAAGCCAATGATAGCAAACAATAAAGCGGGACCGAACATGATCACCGCAAAGAAATATATCAAACCGTCCAAATTTCCTACTTCCAAGGGTATCGTTGTCATATAACTTCGTTTTGTAATTCTTTTAGCCTTTCAATCTTATCATCCCTATAAAATAGGTTCATGGTCTCAAATGGAATAATCTTGTAATCTTTGTTCACAATGTGTACACATGATTTTTTAATCGCACGTACATCAAAGTTATGGGCATCGATAAATTGCATGATTATGATGCGGAAAAGATTGTCATATCCCAATTCCGGTGCATCGATTTCAGGGAGGCAGCACATGATGCTTTTTAGGTTTTCAGATGCTTTTTCAACTGAGTTACCGGTACTGAACAATTCAATCATCTTACCATGCAGTTGTTCGTCTTGCTCGTAAATAATAGTGTTTTTCCCTTCGTTCAATAAATCATCGGGATTGATGTAACGCGTTAACGGACTCACCTCGTCGCCCAATTTTAGGGCGTATGCCATGACCAAAGCATCGGGATTACAGGGTACTGGAATCAAATCGTCCGCTTCAAAAATGGGAGATTGTTCCAAAATCTTTCGGCGTACCTCGGTAAGGGTAATCCTATTTTCATCGACCTCAAAATTTTCCAAACGACCAGCAATTTGGGTAGGTTGAAAGGTAACACCGCGTACACATTTTTGCTTCAACGCAAAATCTATGGTCTGGCCCATTTCATGGTCGTTCAATCCTTTTTGTAGGGTTACGACCAGGGTTGTCGATAAGTTTAGTTTGTTCAAGTGTTCCAAGGCCATTGAGCGTATTTCGGCCAAATTTGCACCGCGTAGGGTTTGCAGCACATGATTATCCAAAGAATCAAACTGAAGGTATATTTCAAAATCAGGGGCGTAGGTTGCCAATTTTTCGGCAAAAGCAAAATCCTTGGCAATTTTTATACCGTTGGTATTCAACATTAAATGGCGAATGGGCAACGTTTTGGCATAATCCATAATCTCAAAAAACTGCGGGTGAACCGTAGGCTCGCCGCCACTGAGTTGCACAACATCGGGTTCGCCTTCGTTCTTGACGATGACATCCAGCATTTTTTTGATTTCTTCCAACGTTCTATGTCTGCCATAGGTAGGCGAAGACCCTGCATAACATGTAGGGCAGGTAAGGTTACAACGATCGGTTACTTCGATAACGGTCAGGCAAGAGTGCTGTTCATGGTCAGGACAAAGACCACAATCATAAGGGCATCCATAATGGGTCTTGGTATTAAAGGTTTTTGGGTACTCCGACACCTTGTTATAGTTGCGAATGTTCTTGTAATATTCAATATCGTCAGCAATTAATACTTGGGAGCGCCCATGTTCCTTACAGTTTTTAAGCATATAGACCTTATGGTTCTCAAAGATTATCTTGGCATCCACACGCCTTAAACAATCGGGACATAGGCTGAGCGTAAAATCATAATAGGTGTAATTTCTTTCCGGCATAAAAAATTGATTTTACGATGAATCTATGATAATATACAAAACAAATTAAGCATAAATATTGAATGCTGCTGAGGCCGAGAATCAAAAAGGTATTGGGTTTAATAAATTCAATACAAAACCGAAAGAAAAAATAAACGACCATAAAGAACTTAAAATAAGTGCCGCTTTCTGGTTGGTCAGGTCGCTTTTTAAGCCTTTTTATGAGTAGGAACAGCCCTATTAGAAACACAATTTCATACAGCGCGATAGGATGCCGATATAGGCCATCACCTAGATTTATACCTAAAATTGAAGGAGTTTCAATACCATATGTAAATTCACTTGTACCGGCAAAGAAGCAACCGACACGACCTATGCAAATGCCCAATATTATTGGCAAAGTAAACAAGTCTCCCGACGATTTTTTTTCACCTATTATTTTTTTTGAGAGTTCAACACCCAATAACCCTCCAAAAAGACCGCCCATTATCGTTTTGTTGTTCAAAATAGATACCCAGCCCTGGGCATCGTATAAAGTGGGATTTTCCAAAAAAGCGATAAGTCTAGAGAACAACAATGCTCCAAAAACAGCTCCAATAATAATGGATAACCGGCGGGTTGAAGAAATGGGATCTTCACTGCGTTTTCGTAGATATACGTAATACCGAAATGCCAAAAAGAAGGCAAGATATTCCAACACCAAATGCACGTTCAATTTTATACCGAACAGTATGGGCTCGAAGGGGATAGTCATTCCATACGTAAAATTAGAATCAAGGGAATACTAATTACGAATAGTATATAAGCCAAGCCCAAATAAAAAAACACTTTGCCGATTTTTCTTTTACCTGAAGATTTAAAGAACCAACCCAATATCAAAAAAACACCCAAAGGCGCCAGTAGTGATAGGCCTATCAAGAATAGGTCATTATCATTAAAAATAGAAATATCGGACATAATTTAAATTATTCTTGCCATTCCGCAATAAACAGATTTGTGTCTCGGGTGCCACCGTTGTTTCGGTTGCTCGAAAAAGCTAAATATTTTCCGTCGTTAGAGAACACGGGAAAAGCGTCAAAGGTTTCGCCATGGGTAACCCGTTCTAGATTTTTACCATCGGTATCGATAAAATACAGGTTGAACGGGAATCCTTTTTCAGCTTCAAAGTTGCTGGAGAACAATATCTTCTTTCCCGAAGGATGAAAAAACGGACTCCAATTCGCATTGCCCAAAAAGGTCAATTGCCTAAGTTCGGAGCCATCGGCATTACAGATAAACAGTTCCATCTCGGTAGGTTCTACCAACCCTTCCGCTAATAAGTCCTTATATTTTTTGATTTCCTCGGGAGTTTTTGGTCGCGAAGCCCTAAAAATTAATTTTGTGCCGTCGGGAGAGAAAAAGGCACCGCCATCATATCCCAATTCGTCGGTAATTTGTTTGACATCGGTACCGTCCAAATTCATCGTGTACAGTTCAAGGTCGCCGCTTCTATCTGAAGTGAAAACGATCTTATCACCTTTTGGGGAAACTGTGGCCTCGGCATCATAACCCTTTTCATGGGTTAATCGGGCGGTAATGTTACCTTCCAAATCAGCTACAAAAATATCAAAGGAATCATACACCGGCCAAACGTAATTCCCGTTTTTGCGAAGCGGTACTTCAGGGCATTCTTTGTCGGCGAGGTGTGTAGAACCATAAACATAATGTTTGTTATCTGGTAAAAAATAGGCACATGTGGTACGGCCAAAACCCGTACTTATCATGGGAGGTTTTTTGCTTTTAAAATTTTCGTCAATATTCATCAAGAACATTTGGTCACATTTCATGCCCCAGTCTTCATTGTTCGATTGGAATATAATTTGCTTGTCGTCCCAACTCCAATAGGCTTCCGCATTGTCCCCGCCAAAAGTTATTTGGCGAATACTTTTAAAATGCTTTTCCTCGGGATATATCAATGTATCACTACCTGCCATCAAGGATTTTTTTTTTTCATCTTTTACGGGCTCTCGTTTTTTAGGCTCGGTTTTACAACTTTCAAAAAGAAATAGAAGGACAAAAACAAAAAGAATTCTCATTTGATCTGTATTTTTACGTAAAAATAAAGGCTATGCTGCGTAATTTGATGATTTTGGCTATAATTTTTACGGGGTTGTATTCCTGTAAGATGGATAAACCTAAAAAGATTTCTCTAGAGGAAGATATTGCATTTTTGGCCAACGATAGTTTGGCCGGTAGGGAAACGGGCACTCCCGAAGAGCTTATCGCCGCCGAGTATCTGCAAAAAAGGATGCAAGCTATTGGTTTGATGCCCAAGGGAAATGCAGGAACATATTTTCAGACATTTACCTTTACACCAAAGAGCGACCCCCATGCCGAAGTACAATTTGTTACGGGAGATAGCACAATAACAGGCACCAATGTCGTAGGCTACATTGACAACAAAGCGGAAAAAACAGTAATTATAGGTGCGCATTACGACCATTTGGGTATGGGTGGCCAAGGTTCATTGTATACAGAGGGAGCAGCCGTTCACAACGGGGCCGATGATAATGCAAGTGGTGTTGGCATTATGTTGAAACTTGCTGAAAGCCTAAAAGATTCGATCAAGGGAAGCAATTATGTTTTTATTGCGTTTTCGGGCGAAGAAATGGGATTGCTGGGGAGCAATTACTTTTTAAAAAACCCTACGGTCAATTTGGAAAATGCGAATTATATGATCAATCTGGATATGGTAGGTAGACTTCGCGAAGACAAGACTCTCTCAATTAGCGGAGTTGGCACAGCACCTATCTGGAAACAGGTGCTAAATGCTACCAATCCCGGGTTCAAGTTAGTCTTGGGCGAATCGGGCATAGGTCCTAGCGACCACACTTCTTTTTACTTACAGAACATTCCCGCCTTACATTTTTTCACGGGCCAACATGAAGATTACCATAAACCTTCCGATGATTTTGAAAAATTGAATTATGAAGGCATGCGAATGATAGGCGAGTATATTTTGAGTCTCATTGCAGAATTGGATGATGATAAAAAGTTGACCTTTAGAACCACGAAAAATGAAAGCGAGGACGTTCCCCGCTTTAAAGTGGCGTTGGGTGTAATGCCCGATTATCTTTTTGACGGAAAGGGTATGCGTATAGATGGCGTGACCCAAGGTCGGCCGGCCGCTGCTGCCGGTCTTCAAAAAGGGGATATTGTAGTTAAGCTAGGCGATAGTACGGTAGTTGATATGATGAGCTACATGAGGGCACTTTCCAGCTTTGAGGAAGGTAATTCCGCAAAAGTTGTGGTCGATAGAAAAGGAGAGAAAGTATCGGTCGAGGTAGTGTTTTGATGTAGTATAACAATTTCCATATCCTATAACAAGTTGTTTTTTTTGAAAGAATTTTCGTCGTGTAATATGTGATTATTTTCATAGATTTGGTCATTGACCCTAAATTAATGAGACCAAACTATTTTGCAGGCATATTTTTTCTACTCTTGCCTTTGCTATTGTTTTCACAAACCCATAAAATTTCAGGTTTCGTAAAAAGCAATAAGTCATCCCCTCTGCCTTTTGCCAATGTTTTTTTACTGAATATACCGGACTCATCGTTGGTCAAAGGGAGCTCTGCGGATGAAAACGGGTATTTTGTTTTTACCGATATCCCTAAAGGTATCTACTTGGTCAAGGCAGGCTATTTTGGTTCAGAGACCGTACCTATCGCCATAGATGTTTCAAAAGATGTAAGTATAGGTGCTTTGATAATGGAAAAAACCGGGGAAACCTTGGACGAGGTCACCGTTGTCGCAAAACAGCCCACTTTGGAGCGAAAACCTGATCGAATCGTATTTAATGTTGAAAACACGGCCGTATCCCAAAGCAGTTCTTGGGATATTATCAGAAATACACCAGGAGTCATTAATGCTCAAAATGGTTTACAGATCAGGGGGCAAGAAGCCACGATTTATCTTAACGATAGAAAAATACAGTTGACATCAGATGAAGTACAATCTTTTTTGGAAGGGCTTTCGGGCGAAAACATAAAATCAATAGAAGTCATCCCCAACCCTCCTGCACGATACGAGGCAGAGGGCGGTCCCATTTTGAACATTACCACCTCAAAAAATATAACGCCCGGTTATAAAGGGAGTGTAAACGGAAATTATGCCCAAGCTATTTTTCCAAAATATAGTTTTGGCACCAGCCATTACTATAAAACGGAAAAGTTGAGCCTTTTCGGAAATTATACCATAAACCCCCGAAAAGATTTTCAGAATACCAATAGCGATATTTTTTTCATTGATGCCAACAACACCAATTTTGCCTTTTGGGAAACAGACTTGGAAAAAACGACTAGATCTTTGGCTCAAAACGCCAATGTTATCGTGGATTATAGGATAGATGATAAAAATAATTTAAATTTTACGTCATACCTTGGGTTCTCACCGAACAAACGAACCAGTAATACCGTAGCTACCGAAATGCGTAATGCGTCGCGACAAATAGATTCTACGTTGGCTACAACGAGCAGTATCGTGAACGACAATCTCAACTTGGGCTTAGATGCCACTTATGAGCACAGGTTCAAAAAAGAAGGCAGCCAATTGATCGTTAACGTTCATTACACAAAATACACCGATGACGGCGAACAAACAGTTGCCAGTAGATACTCAAATGCTGTAGGTAATTCACTGAGCAGTCTCGATTTTTCAACGGTCTCAGACCAGGAAATCGATATTTTTACGGGCCAATTGGATGTTGTATCACCACTTGGTAAAGCTTCGTTGGAAACCGGGGCAAAAATTTCCAGCATCACTTCGTTGAACACCTATGATTTTTTTGATATCGAGGGCAATCAATCTATATTGAACACGTCGTTATCCGATAATTTTGAATATAATGAACAGGTTTATGCCGGTTACGTAAGCCTTTTGCGAAATTGGGACAAATGGGCTGTGAAAGTAGGGTTGCGTGGAGAACAAACCGATGTTAAAGGCGTGTCCTTGGCTTTGAACACGATCAACAACCAAAACTATTTTGAGCTTTTCCCCTCTTTTTATCTGTTACACAATGTTGATGATGAGAGCAGTTTTTCCTTTGATTATAGCCGTAAATTAAAAAGACCAAATTATCAAGACTTAAATCCGTTTCGGCTTTTCCTGAACGAAAACGACTTCAATGAAGGTAACCCTGACTTACGCCCCAATTTTAGTCACAATTTTAACTTGAACTACGCTTTGAAAAGCACATACTTTTTTGATTTTTATTATCGGGATAACGGTGAGTACATCAGCACCTTGAGTTTTCAGGACAACGAATCACAAACGTTGAAACAAGTACAGCAAAATGTAGATGAGAGCATATCCTATGGCTTGGATTTTACGGTAAGTACTTCTGTTTCAAAAATATGGTACTTATATGCCTATACTTCTTTGTTTTATGAATCGGAAACCTTTTTGGCGTTGGAGAGCAATGACCAACTGGTAAAAAACGAAGTGGAAGGCGTGTATGTTTCCCTGAACAATTATATTACATTATCCAAAGATGGTACGTTCAACGGCGAAATCAACCTAAATTACCTATCTACCTTCATAGCTGGCTCTTATGTACAGTCAGACCCGTCAACGGTTCTCAATATAGGCCTAAAAAAATCGTTGTGGAACAAAAGAGCGGTCGTTTCTTTAACAGCGGAAGATTTACTGGGCCGGGCAAACCCTAGGTATACCTCTAGATATTTGAACCAAGATAATTCGTATAGACCTGTCCCTGAGACACAATTTGTACGATTAGGGTTCAAATATAATTTTGGAAACTTTAAACTTGGCGACAATGAAAGAGCGTTTGAAAAAAAGGAACGCGACCGACTCAAAAGCGACGATTGAGCTAAATGTATAAGGTTTTGATTATTTTAGCAATCTAAAACAAAGCCCTTTGCCCAAAATAGGAGACATACAACTACCCGATTTTCCACTATTGTTGGCACCCATGGAAGATGTGAGTGACCCACCTTTTCGTGCATTATGCAAGGAGCAGGGAGCTGATGTGGTATATACCGAATTCATCTCTTCCGAAGGGCTCATACGCGATGCTGCCAAAAGCGTTATGAAGTTGGATATTTACGAGAAAGAACGCCCGGTAGGCATTCAAATTTTTGGGGCAAATTTAGACTCTATGCTTCAATCTGTAGAGATAGTCGAGAAATCCAATCCGGATATCATCGATATCAATTTTGGCTGTCCCGTAAAAAAAGTAGTGTCCAAAGGTGCTGGTGCGGGAATTCTAAAAGACATTGATTTGATGGTTTCCCTGACGGAAGCTATGGTAAAGCATACCAAACTGCCCATCACGGTAAAAACACGTTTGGGTTGGGACGATGATTCGATAAAAATCGTTGAGGTCGCAGAACGCTTGCAGGATGTAGGTATAAAATCAATCGCCATACACGGCCGTACACGCGCACAAATGTACAAGGGCAATGCCAACTGGAAACCCATAGCCGAGGTAAAAAACAACCCGCGTATGCATATTCCCGTATTTGGCAATGGTGATGTAAATACCCCGGAAGCCGCTATGAAAATGCGTGACGAATATGGTTTGGACGGCGCCATGATAGGCCGTGCCAGTATTGGTTACCCATGGTTTTTTAAAGAAGTAAAGCACTACTTTGAAACAGGTACGCATATGGCACCGCCCACAATTACCGAACGTGTGGATGCGGCTCGCAGACATTTACAAATGGCCATAGATTGGAAAGGCGAAAAACTAGGGGTGTTTGAAACGCGCAGGCACTATACCAATTATTTTAAGGGCATACCCAATTTTAAGGAATATCGAATGAAAATGGTGACCAGTGATGCCGCTACCGATGTTTTTAACGCTTTTGATGAGGTATTGGAAAAGTTTGGGGACTATCAATTCGCTTAAAGGGCATGATTTTAATATGAAAAATGTAATATTGCTATATTACGATAACACTATTTAAAAACAAGCAAAAGACCCTTCTGAAAAAACGATTACATTGAAATCAATTTTTTGGTAATTCTACTACTGGCAATTTTCGAGGCAATTACGCCCAATACCAATATGGTGGCCAAAACAATAAGAACATTAATAAATTGATACTCTACGGGATAGGCCAAAGAAGGTGTTATTTTCAACCAACTGAACATTAATTGTGACCATATCAACAAAGACCCGATAAGCACCCCGATACAACCGCCGATACCAGTGACCAAAATGCCTTGTACGAAATAGATGCGCCTTAACTCTTTGATCGTTGTGCCTAGACTGTACAGTGTTTTGGAATTCTGCTGTTTATCCAGTATCATCATGATGATGGCTCCAACAACATTAAAAAGGGCGATGATCAAAACCAAGGTAAAAATGAGATATGTGGCCAGGTTCTCGGTATTCAACATACGATAAAATGTACTATTCAGCTCTTTTCGGGTTTTTAAAACAATTGTATCGCCTAGGATTTTCCTGATTTTCATTTTGGTAGATGCCAAATCCATCTTTGGCCGTAACCTAAAATTTATGCCGGAAACCTGAGTGGTATCTTTTTCCAACAAGGATTGCACGAGGTTTAAATCTGCAAACACATACTTTTTGTCCAAACCTTCCTCTATGCTGTATATACCGCTAACGACCAATGATACTTGATTGTAAGGCTTGGTCTGTTGAGAGATAGATGAGGTGCCCGATTTGGGTACCAGTACCGCTAATGGGCTCCTAAAGTTATTCGTTGTGAGCCCCAAGGGATTTGAAATCCCGATACCTACGACACTTCTGCTTTCGTCAAGTTTCCACTCCCCTATGTAAATGGTACTGTCCACACCAGTGGCAATATTATAGTTGGCATCGACCCCTTTAATATACGCACCCTGATTTTTTTGCTTATGGTTCAAATATACTTTTTCTTCGATTTCTTTTGAATATGAAGCGATATCGTTGATTTCGGAGAGTGCTTCTTCATTCTCCGGACTCACGGAAAAGAACTTTCCCGTCGCGGGGATCGCTTTTAAGTCGGGATCAAAAATATTGCTGAAAGAAAGGCTAAAGGTTTTTAGCCCCGCAAAACCCGAGAGCACTATAAAAAGCGCTGCAGAACCGATTACAATAACTAAAAAAGTGATAAAATTGATAATGTTTACAGCGTTTTGACTGCTTTTGGAACGTACATATCGCTTTGCGATGTAGAACGGGAAGTTCAATATTAGATTTTTTTCCTTTTTTCCAATAGATCCCGGTTTTCGATAGGGTTTTCAGTTCTCTTTAGGGATTTCTCGATACCGTCTATATATTCCAAAGAGTCATCTATGTAAAAAGAAAGCTCTGGCATTCTACGCAGCTGGTTCTTGGTGCGTTGCGCCAATTCATGCTTGATCAAGGGCTGGTTTGAACGCATGCCCTCCAAGAGTTCATCGGCATTTTTATGCGGGAATATGCTCACATAAATTTTAGCGATGGATAAATCTGTCGTGACCGAAACTTTGGATACCGATATTAAAGTCCCTTTAAGTCCACCATCCACGGCGGCACGTTGTAAAATGTCGGCCAGATCTTTTTGGATTACCCCAGCGATTTTTCGTTGTCTTTGCGTTTCCATGGTACAAAAATACGGAGTATTAACGTATCTTCGAGATATTACATGACATACTCTAATAAAATCAAGCATGCACAAGGTAGAACATATCGGAATAGCGGTGAGGAATTTGGAGGCATCCAACCTACTTTTTGAAAAATTGTTGGGTAGCCCATCCTATAAAATTGAGGAAGTAGCCACTGAAGGGGTACGGACCTCTTTTTTTGCATCCGGGCCAAATAAAATTGAATTGTTGGAAGCTACACATGAAAACAGCCCTATTCAAAAATTCTTGGATAAAAAGGGCGAAGGGGTACATCATATCGCTTTTGCCGTAGATGATATACGTGCGGAGATAAAACGACTCAAGGCCGAGGGTTTTACCGTTTTGAACGAGGCGCCCAAAAAAGGGGCCGATAATAAATTAGTGGCTTTTTTACACCCTAAAAGTACAAATGGGGTGTTGGTAGAATTATGTCAAGAAATTAAGGAATAGCCTTAACAATAGGTTGCAAGCTTTAAAAATAAATAGTAATATTGCATCCGCAATTTATAGGTCCTATAGCTCAGCTGGTTAGAGCACCTGACTCATAATCAGGGGGTCCATGGTTCGAGCCCATGTGGGACCACAATTTAGAAAATCCAATCTATTTGTTTAGGTTGGATTTTTTTGGTTTTGGCCAATAGATTTAGAAGATAGGAGTGTTTTTTTGTTTTTACAACACTTCCAAATACATCCAAACTTATCGATATAATGAAATAAAAAGGCTACTAAAAAGGTTCCCATCATAGAATCCAAGGTTCCCATTTTTAAAACTGAATTGTATGCCAATTGTTTAACTTAAAATCAATTGGTAATGAGTCAACAAAAATTAAAAATTCGCTTTGTTATCATCAAAGCTAAGATTAACAAAAAAGGAAAATGCCCTCTTTCCTGTAGACTTACCTTAAATGGTAAAAGAAAGGTTTTTGCAACAGGTGAATTTGTCAGCCCAAATAATTGGGATGCTAAACTTCAATCAAAAGTAAATTCTTCAGATAGTACTGAAATTAATAGTCAGTTAGAGATAATATCTTCTAAAATTAGAAAAACATATCTATCACTACAGTTAGATGGTAAGAAGTTTACTGTGGATGACATATTTCAAAAATCTTTTGGAAATTCTACAAAGATCGATAAGCTAGTTGTTGGCTATTTTAAGGAATATTTATATAAACTTGACAAGCTGATAGGAAAAGACTTAGAATTAGCTACATGGAAAAAATATAATTATTCATGTAGGCAGCTGGAACAATTCGTCAAATGGAAATATAAAAAAAATGATTATCCAATGGATAATTTAAAACTACAGTTTTTACTGGATTTTGAGTACTATTTAAAAACAGAATTGAATCAAGTACAAGCAACTATCAATAAGACCATTCAAAGGGTAAGAAAACCTATTAAGATAGCTTTAATTGAAGGATATTTAAAAAATGACCCCTTTGTAGCATTTAAACCAAAAAAGGTTGTAAAGGAGGTTGTTTTCTTATCAAATGAAGAGTTGTCTGTATTAGAAAATCATAAATTTACCCAGATAAGATTGGAATTGGTAAGAGATCTTTTCGTTTTTTGTTGTTACACCGGACTTGCATATGGTGAAATGTCCAGTTTAAGGAAGGAGCACATCATCAAAGGATTTGATGGAAATAAGTGGATACAAATGAAGAGGCGAAAGACGGGTAAACTAATTTCTATTCCCATATTGCCAAAAGCAGAAAGTGTTTTTTTAAAATATAGAAATAGCAAAGCCGATTTGATATTTCCTAAACTTAGCAATCAGAAGATAAATTCTTATTTAAAAGAAATAGCTGATATTGTTGGTATTGAAAAGAGAGTTACGCACCATACTGCGAGGAAGACTTTTGCTTCTACAGTACTTCTTTATAATGATGTTTCTATGGAAACAGTTAGCGAATTGTTGGGTCATTCTAGCATTAAAACAACACAGGATTATTATGGTAAAGTCGTACTCAAAAAGGTTAGTAAAGAAATGATATTATTGAATAAAAAATTATCAAAAGGTTAATACATTCTTTTATTTTTTATATTTTAACAGAATAACCTTACAAAAAAGATATTTGCAACCAAACAACCAACTATTTTATGAAGCTATTTATAGTATTTTTCGTCATTGGAAATTTCCTATGTTTTGGTCAAAGAATCCAAATTCAAAATGTCTCATCTCAGAACAAAGTGGACAATTTCGGTATTTTTTACTGTCTGCCAAAAACAACTATCCAACTAGAGTTTGAAATCATTAAAGAGTCTTTCTTACCACCAGAAAACCTTAGTTTATGTAACAAGCTTTTTGGTGACTGTCAGACATATTTTGGAAATAAAAATGTTCCATATAAGAAGTCTAGTAAAATTATAATTCAAGATTTGAAAGTAAAAACGGATGCAATAGTTGACTCAGAACATATTTATAGAGTTAATCCTAGCAAAAAGTGGAACAAAAACAAATCTGTTTCTTTTACACTTAATGAAAATGGGTTAATTAAGGGTGCGTCTATATCTAATATTGATAAATCTTTTGATATAATTACATCAGCAATATCTTCATTTGCAGGTTTGGGCAAATCCAATTTATTCAACAACGACATCGCAGTTAATCAACAGTTAACAGAATCAGAAATTATTTTAAGAAACAGAATAAAGAGATTAATAGGCAGTAAGTATCAGTTAATAACTTCTGAAAATTTCTCCGGAGACAAAGAAACCTTACAATTTAAGTTGAATGAAATAGATAAAATATTATTAAAGATTCTAGAAGGTGTTATTGGCACTAAACAAGTCGAAACACAAAAATTAAGGTTCACTATTCTAAATCCTGATATTGAAAGGGATTATACTCTATTCACAGTTTACAATTCTGAAAATAATACAGGGATTAATATACAAACGGATTTTAAGGACCAAAATTTTCTAAAACCAAATTTTAGAAATTCAAATTCTCTTGGTTCAAACAAAAAATTTGAAATATCAATCAAACCTAATGGAAAGTCAATGGGAGAAATATTGAAATCTAAAATGAACTCAACCAATAATCTTAATGGAATGGTTTATAGAATTCCTGGCTCTGTCAATTTGAAAGCTTATTATGGTAAAGTAAGTCTTAAACCTGGTGAAAATGAAAAAATCGAAGTGTTCAAAGAAAATTATCTTATTTCACAAGTTGGAGCAGTAGCTTATTTACCATATAGGATGGATTCCGCATCTCTAGAATTATATGAGGAATTGGGTTGGTTGAAAAGTGTAAGTGTTTCTTCTAGTGCTATTACCTCTGAACAAGTCGGTAATTTGGCACAAACAATAAAGGATGCAAAAAAAGCAATAGATGGTGAAACGGAAGTTGAAGAATTAACAAAAAAAATTGAGTTGTTAAAGTTGAGAAAAGAATATTCAGAACTCCTTAATTCTAAAGAATAGCTTATCCAAAATGAAAAGGATTAATTGGGTTTCAGAGCTATTTTTGATATTTTTCTTTATTGTAGCTTTCTTTTTTGTAATTAAAAAATGTTCAGAAGATAAGCCAATTGACTCTTCAAAAAAAAATGTTCCTTTTGATATTGACTATACTACGGGCGAGAATCAATCTACCTGGGAAATTATTGGAGGAGAGCAAGCTAAGTTAGATGAAATACCTTGGCAAGTAGCATTTTTTATCAAAAACAAACCACCAAATGAAACTAATTTTTGTGGCGGTAGTATAGTTCATAAAGGTTGGATTATAACTTCAGCTCATTGTTTCAAAAAAATGTACAATGATACTTTGAGAGTCAAAAAATTTAGCAACGTTCAGGTTTACTCCGGCTCAATAAATCTCGAGGGGAATGGCGTGAAATCGGATATTGAAGACATAATCTTTCATCCTGATTTTGATGCAACTAGATTAATTAACGATATAGCTCTTATAAAATTAAAAAAACCTCTTGAGCTGAATAGTAAGAATCAATCATCTATCCCAATTATTAACGAAGATAAATATTTTAATCTTGTAAGAACTAATGCTATGGCTACAGCGTCGGGGTGGGGAATAATTGATGAGAAAAATACATTTCCTAAGATTTTGATGAAGGCTAGTGTTCCGATTGTTGACTTTATAACATGTAAAGAAAACTATTATTTGATCAACAGATTAGTTTCTAAAGACATGATATGTGCAGGTTACAATGATGGAGGTATTGATTCATGTGAAGGAGATAGCGGAGGACCTCTATTTATAGAGGATAGTTTAGGGAATAAATTTTTATTTGGAGTAACAAGTTGGGGAGAAGGTTGTGCTGAGCCGGGATATTATGGTGTATATTCAAATATTATGGAACACATTGATTTCATTAATGAAAATTGTCCAGAATGTTTAAACTATAGTTTATGATTTTTAATCGACATTTTCTAGATAGATTATTATAGTAGTGCGCTTTCTTAATTTAAGTCCGATTAATAAATGATAAAATTAGTATGAGCTGAACCACATTTTTGTAATAAATATTTTGTGAAACCAAAAAGAGGTTAAATTGAGTTGGAAGCTCAATTCTATACTCTAATACTATAAGATTAAATACCCTTATTGTTCCTTAAATCTTAGCCTAGAGTAAGTCAAAAAGTTCAGTGATTTTAATTTTTAAAACCGAGGCAATGGAGTTTGCATTTACAATTGAGGTATTTATTATGCCTCGCTCTATTCTACTTATCTGGGAGATTTCAATATCCAATTCATTAGCAAGTTCTTCTTGGGTATAACCCTTCTCTTTTCTGAGTTTTCTAAGGTTTTTTCCAAAAGCAATTAAAAAGGCTTTATCGTCTAAATATTCCACTTAATAAAATTCGTGGAGCGAACTATTTATCATATAGGCATATTTGCCTATTTTTAAAATTTAAATTATTAAAATGAAATACATACAGCTTGTAACACTTTTGATTTGTTTCAGTTCTTGCAATAAAAAGTTGGATAAAACAGATATAGATTCCGTTCTTAAATACGGCGAACAACATATTTTGAATAGAAACTTTGATAGTCTATTAACGTTAACAGAGGATTATAGAATTTTAAATTCAATAGATATTGAAGACAAAATATCCATTCTAGTTGAAAAATCCAGAATAGAGACAAAATTTGAAAGGTTGGAACTTTTACTAAATAATGCAAATGAGAGCAAATTCTTGAAATCACAGATAAAGGAAGATGTCAAATATTTTAGTACGGGAACCCTTAGACTTCAGAATGCAGAGTACTTTTTTCAAATAGATAAGGAATACTATAAGTTTACTTTCAATCTTGATAAATCTGATGGCCAATATTACCTAGGGTCGTTTAGAATAAATAATTTATCTAAAGAATGCAAACAACATACTTTTGTTCCAAGTACCAATATATCTATTCAGCATGAAGGTTCATATTGGTCAAGGAGCTCAAGAAATACATTTAAAGATTATTCTCTAAGATTAAAGAACATTTCTGATTTAGACTATTCAAAATTTGAATATAGACTTATCATTAAAGATAACAAGGGAAAGCAATTTTTCAATAGAGTGTTTGATTACAAAGGGGATATAGGTGTTGATGAGATAATTGATATAAGAGTTTCTTCTTTAGAGAATTATAAAACTAATTTTTTTATAGACAATAAGAATTTCTTTAGCGAATTTCAAATTATCTCAGTTACAACCAAATCAAATCCCAAAAGTTGTTTAGCAATAAAATCACTTCAATAGGTTCCATTTTTTCAGCTTCTTCTACAGATAACCTACAAAACAGCCCATACCTTTTTATGGTTGGGGTTGGCTCCCCATGTCAAATAATAACACAAAACAAAAAACTCATGGTAAAAATTATTGATTTTAAAAGTAGAGAAAATGAGCAAGGGAAAAAATTCTTTGCATTAATTGTGCGTGGTGGTGTAGAACCACTAAAAAGTAAGGAAACAGGAAAACTATATTTTACCTCAAAGACGGCATCAGTTCCTTCAACGTTTGATGAGGAAACCTGTAAAGAACTAATAGGAACTTCATTTGAAGGTTCTGTAAAGAGAGTTTCATGTAAACCTTACGAGTTCACAATTGAGGATACGCAGGAAATTATTGAACTTGATTATAGGTTTGAATATGTAAATGAAGCTTTGGAATTGATTGAAGAAAGAGCAATTTCATCAGAAGAGGTTTATTAAGAAATTTTAAAAGCAAAAATTTAAGAGAGCTATCACTGGCTCTCTTTTTTTATTACCTCTTATATTAATAAACAATATATGATATAACATGAATATAAAAACAGCAGAGAAAACAAACATAAAACTAAGGATAGGTATTAGCGGAGCATCCGGATATGGAAAAACCCTTAGTTCACTTCTACTAGCCAATGGGCTTACTAAGGATTGGTCAAAAATTGTGATAATTGATACAGAAAATGGTAGTTCAAACTTATATGCCCATTTAGGCTCTTACAGGGTTTTATCCATAACCGCTCCATATACCCCAGAGAAGTATATAAGAGCTATTAAAACCTGTGAAAATGAGGATGTGCATGTAATAATTATAGACTCTATCTCTCACGAGTGGAAAGGTTTGGGTGGTTGTTTGGATATACATTCAAAAATAGGAGGCAGATTTCAGGATTGGGGAAAGGTAACTCCCAGGCATCAAGCCTTCATTAATAGTATAATAGAGTCAAGATGTCATGTAATATCAACAATAAGAAGGAAAATCGAATATGTATTAGAAAATGACGATAAAGGAAAATTAAAAGTGGTAAAGCATGGAACTAAAGAGGAGACTAGAAATGGATTCGAGTATGAAATGACCTTGAATTTTGAACTTATGGATGAAAATCACTTTGCTAGGGTCACTAAAGATAGAACAGGCATATTCAATCAAAATTTTAAGTTCATTATAAACACCAAAACTGGTGAAAAATTGGCTAATTGGTGTATGCCAAACAAAGCCGATACAAATCAATAGGTATTTTAACTAAAAAACGTAAAGAATCTATTGAAATGATATTTAATAATCATTAATAATATATAGCGTTCATGAGAAAAAAGGAATATGTTGAACTTTTAAAATACTCATCGCCGAATAGTATTTGGATTGTAGACCATATGGGTCATCTGAAACTTCTTAATTGCCCCTTTCTTGTCATTTCTAAATATGAAATTGGCGAACTAAAAAAAGGTGATGAGTTTAGTGTTAGTAAAGTTAGGCTATCAGAAGATTTAAAGGTTGTATATATAATAGAAAATAATCCTTTTTACTACTATCATTTTGAAATTACGATATAAAAAGCAGAGTTTTATGCTGTATTTTGATAACCAACTTTTGAGACGGTTTTTACTCTTTAAACAAAAACCACTGAAAATGATTTGAGCTCAATAATTTAATCACTGCACTATATGCAAAATGTGTGTTTTCATTAACTATGCTGTTAATGTGTATAGTGCATATTATACTTTAGCAAAACTCGTAACTATCTGATTATTATGAAAATAAAGTCTAAAAAACTTGCGTATTTCAAATATTATTTTTATTTTTAATAAATCAATATGGTTTGTACCATAGATTAAGTTAAAATAATAGAAACCAAGGTAATATACAACAGATAAAATAAATTAAACAACAGGTTAAAAACAACGAGTTCTTAATCTTTAAAAATTCAAGCCATGCTCTAAATAAGAGACATGGTTTTTTTTGTTTTAAGATGAACAATTCAAAAAAACAGTGTGTAAATGTTATTTGTTTGACCATCAAAAAAAGTTTTAAAAATAAAAGCTTCAGACCCATTATCTGAGCAAGAAACTAACATTTTTTCGTTAGTAAAATAATGTATGAACGAATTGAAAAAAATTCAAATGAAGAAGACAGAATGAATGAAAGAAAAGAAAGGAGGTTGGAATCTCTGAATTCTAACTTATCAATTAAATCCAACCCAACTACTATCAATTATGTTACTGGAAATAAAAGTTACATTAAAACTAGTAAAGAGCCTTATTTTACTGGGGAATACACCTATGCTAATGACTATTCTAAATGGAAAAGCAATGACACTTTTCCGATATTTTTATCAGATGCTACAAGTATTGCGATTCCCAAAAAAGTGAAAAGAAATATTGAAAGGTTGCCATTAAAATTACTTAAAAAGATAGATGACAACAAAACAGTTGCTATAGAAAAATGTTTAATTATTATCTCTAATTTGACTTCAACCTTGTTTTTAGATGACAATGAATATTGGAAAAGTTTATCATCAAAAAAATTAGACAAACAAGTTAAGAAGGGACATGATAATACTTATGTATACAAAAAAGTAATTAATGCTTTAAAATATTCTACAAATACCACAGTTCCTATTATTGAGGTTCTGAAAAATTACCATGGCACAGACACCTACGAAAACGGCGTAATCTGTAAGCAATACAGACTAACCTCTGAATATCAAAACAAAAATATAGTTAGGTACAGCTTAAAAACAACAGAATGTATTGATAAAAGGAGGAATTATGTTTACAGCAAACTAGCAAAAGTATTTGAAAACCCCATTGGCAAAAATTTAATTTCAGTTTATGCAAATATTACCCTCCCAACTGTAGGACAAATACTTATCAAAGGTAAATTACTAGCCAAAAAAAAATATAGAAACAAAAAAGGTAAACTACTTACATGCCTAAATAGTAAAGCCAAGGATTATTATTCAGATAGTTTAAATAGAACCTTTGTTGAAGAAAATATTAAACAGTTTAACTACTTAACATCAGGTGGATATATGATTCCTATCGTTGGTAATTCCAGTTCGGGAGGAAGAGTTGTTGATAGTTTTAATTTAATGCCTTCATGGATAAGAAAAATGTGTAAGATTGATGGTGAAGAAATTGTAGAATTAGACTATTCAGCATTACATCCAAATATTGCAATATCAATTTTTAAGGGTGAACAAAGATATTTAACTCATAGTCAATTGGCAGAAGTGTTAGGGGTTGATGAAGCCATTGTAAAAACTGAGCATTTATCCTTTTTTAATAAACATCCAAAACATATGATTCAAAGTGATTTGTTTCATTATTATCAGAACAATGAGCCGCAAATGCTTAAACTTCTTATAGAAGACAAGAATAAAAGCGATTATAAGAATACCTCTAGATTATTTTTTGAGAAAGAAGTGGACATTATGACTTCTTGTATTAAGGTTATTAATAGTATGCACATATACGTACTATACGTTTACGATGCATTATACTGTAAGAAAAGTGATGAAAAAATAGTAAGGGATGTCATGAACAAAGTCATAATTGAAAATAATGTATTTACTCAGGTTAAGTAATAATGAAAGTGATGATGAAGGAAGAAGTGTTTAAAATTTATAAAGCAGAAAATTTAGAAAACGGATTGGTTTATATAGGAGCTACTACAAAAGAGATTGAAGAGCGCATGTATGACCATATATATAAATCCAAAACCTGTACAGGAAGCTACTTTCAAGAAGCAATCGGAATCTGTGGTCCTGATACTTTCTCTTGGGAGCAAATAGATACAGCCAACGACATAAATGAGCTAGCGAATAAGGAGAAAGATTACATTATTAAATACAATTCATTTTATAATGGATATAATTCAGATTCTGGTGGGGGAATCCAAAAAACAGTTTATCAATACAGTATGGGAGAAGGGCTTTTAATTAACCAATATGATTGTTTAGAAAGTGCGGGCAATGCGGTTAACGTATCCAAGAAGTCAATAGCGAATGTTTGCTTAGGCTATAATAAGACTTGTAAGGGTTTTTATTGGAGTTATAAGTTTGCAGAACCATTTACAATAGAAAAAGATTTAAGAAGAAAAGATGTTGTCAAATTTGATTTACAAGGAAATCAAATAAGCACTTTTGAATCTGTGGCTGAAGCATCACGACAAACAGGAGTTTCAAAAACTTGTATAGCAAGATGTTGCAGGGGGGAAAGAAAATGCAGTGGAGGATTTCTATGGGAATATAGAACCTAAATAAATTTGATAAACGAGAGGTTTAGAAACTGCTCTTTTTTAATGTAAGATTTATCTTTACAAAACAAAAGGCAAAGTAATTCAATATTTGAAATGAATGAATCGGACAAAGAGATTAGCTATATTTTAGGAAAGTTAAATCATCTAGAATATAAGGAGATAGTACCAGCCTTATTAAAAAAGGGGTTTAATAGACAAAAAGCTATTGATTTATTAGAATTTCTTGAAAAAAACAATCTTGTAGAGCTAAATTATAGTGATAAGATAAAATTAATTTATATTAACGAATACAAGGAAAAAATCAAGTTAAAGGACTTTTCAATTAAAGCTAAAATAACACCTAAAGGGAAAACTTTTATAAAAGAAAATACCTCTTTTTGGAATAAAGTTTTAGGTGAATGGAAAATGTATTTATTTTTTGGTCTGCCGACAGCCCTAATTTTATTTTCTCTCAAAAGCGGACTCTTCTTTCCGTTTAATAGTGAGGATTCTGATTCTATTGATTTCACAGTTTTTGTACATGGTCCAAATGGACATGATGACCTTATTTTACGTAATCAAGGAAAAGTTTATCTAGACCTTAAAACTGACAGGAGAGAAGCATCTATTAACGAAAAAGGGGAAGCGACATTTAAGCAAGTCCCATCGAGTGTTACCGGAAGAGCTGTAAAAATCAATATAGAACATCCTGAACCCTACAGACCTGTATCTCTTGATAGTCTATACAGAATCAGCAATGGGGCAGCTATTTATCTTCAAGTCAAGCTATATAATATAGGAAATATATATGGCAATGTTCTCGATTCGAGAACTAATAAAGGTGTAGATAGTGTTAGGGTTAGTGTTAGAGATGCTTATACATTTACCGATATATATGGATACTACAAACTTGAAATACCATCAAACTATCAGAAAAAATATCAAAATATTAGGTTTGAAAAGAATGGTTATGATATAGTTCAAAAAAACAATATTCCAATTCACACAAAACAGTCTGTGGATGTGTTAATTAAAAAATCAAATGTTGAATAGAATTTTACTTTTAGTTTTTTTTTCCTTTTTTTCCTGCTCATACGCTCAAAAAAGCAATGAAATATTTGGTTATGTAGTAATTCAAAATAGTAAAACTAATACTGGGAATTTAGAGTACGTACCTAATGTATCGATTTCTTCTAATAATGGATATTTCAAACCCCAATTGACGGACTCTAATGGATATTTCAAGCTAATTTTTTCAAACGATTACGATAGAACCAAAGTAAAGCTTCAAATTGAAAAGGAAGGTTATGAAGTAGTCAATTTGAAAGAGTTGGAAGCATCATCTATTATCGGTAACAAAGAATCAATAAAAATTGTCCTTTGTAAGCAATCTGAATTAGAAAGAAATAGATTGATTTATTATGGCCTGGCTAAAGAATTTATTTCTATAGCAAGACATAGAAAAATTTACAAGGAGGGAATTTACAGGAAACAATTAGTGTTAGATTCTTTAAATTCATCTCTTTATCTGAATGAAAATCTACTTCAAAAAGTTTTCAATATTGATATTACCGCACAAAAATTAGCTAAGGAATGGGCTAATCAAAATTTAGATGACAAATCTTCAGAATATAAGAAAGCATTTGGGTTAATTAAAAAAGGGCTATTTCAAGAAGCTATAAGAATATTAGACGAAATCGATTTTAAAAATCGTTTAAAAATAAATCAACAATTTATTGATTCTGAGAACAGAAGAATCAAAAGTTCAGTTGACAAAATTATATTAAGTAAAAAACGTCAAAGGAGCGATATAAAACAACTTGTTGAAAGAGGAGAATTAAAGATGTTGAACCATGATTTATATGGAGCAATAGCAGATTTAGAGTTAGCACTAACGTATGATGATACAAATTTAGAATTGATTCTTTCACTTGCCTTCGCCTATCAAGAAAATAATAATAAAAATTGCTTGAATTTATATCACAAAGTTTATAAACTAACGAATGACATGTTTACTAAGACGGTTGTAAGTCATAACGTGGGTGTATTTCACTTGAGCAGAGGAGCACTAACTTTGGCTTACCCATACCTGCTTAAAGCTGAAAAAGAGAGAGAGAAACTTTATTTAAATGGAAGAGCTAAGAGTAATTACTTAGAAACTTTAGTAGCACTTGCTAGACTATATTATCTAGACCCCGATATAAGCGCTATAGAAGCCCAAACACCCTTATTAAAATTAATAGCTATTATTGACTCAGAAAAAAACCCTTCTAAACATCGGATAGAATTATTAACTCAAGCAGAAATTGAATTTGCCAATCTTTGTTTGATGCGCGGTGATTTAATCAATGCAGAAAAGTCATATAATAAGGTTGATTCAATGTTAAAAAACAACATGAATTCTATAGTTAGGGCGGTGGCTTCATTTAGAATAGCCTCATATGAACTAAGAATTATAAAAGATACGGTTAAAGCTCGTTATAGACTTGAAAAGTCCATAATTGAATATGAAGAGTCGGTTGATGGAATATATAATCTTTATGATAATCCTATTAAAACCGAAACTGAGATTGGCTATATTAATGAAACACTCTCAAACATGTACGTTCTTTTGGCCAATTGTTATCGAGAAACTAAACAAAAAAATCTAGTAAATTTATGTTACTCAAGAGCTGCTTTGTTAAGTTTATACATAAACGATAAAAATAAAAAAACGTTACGCTTACTTTTAAATTTTATTCCTATTATGCTTGAGGTAAACTCCCATTATTTGAGCGAAGGCGACAAAGAAAACTCAGAGTACAATCTTAAGCAAATGTTTCTCGTATTAAACAAATTGAAGAAAGATAATTTTTTGTTGGATTTGAACTATTTGTATATAAATGTAAAATTAGCGGATTATTTTACAGCGGCAAATGAGTTTGAAAAGGCTATGAAACTATTAGATAATAATATTAAAATTATAGAAAAATATTTCAACAAGAATCCAGACAAATTCGGTTTTGATTATATTTTGAGCGCCATAGACTATGGAACCACGTATTTGAAATTAAATAATAAAACAGAATATCAAAAGAGCACTTCTCTCCTAACGCTAAAGAAATCAAAAAAACATTTAAAATATTGTGAGTTTGAAAATAAATACATTTCAGATTTGAAACAAAACGTAGACATATTAATTAAAGAAATAAAATAAGGCATGTAATTCGGATACCTTTTAAACTTTGAGGTTAATAAATAGTTGGGAATGAAAGTTTTGCGGTCCATGGTTCGAGCCCATGTGGGACCACCACTGTTTATAATGCCACTTCTTATTGGGAGTGGCTTTTTCTTTTCCGAGGAGGCTAAGCGAGAGGCTAGCCCAGAATATTTCGACGGCGCTCAATATAGGCTTAGTTGAAGGCATCCCAGCTACATATTAATGTTTAAGGGTTCAAATTTTAAGGCCTTTTTTATGCGAATGCCACTCACAAGCAAATGGCCAATGTTATTTTCAATCGGATTTTTATGTTCACATCTTATACTGTCCTGCGATGTAATTTTTGGGGTGTATGATACTTATCCTTTACAGCTATTGGACAAAAGGCAAAATTATACCGACAAATTTCGTATATTTGTGATGCAATTCATTTAGATATGAAAAGAACAACTTCAAGAATCGCCAATGGCGAGTTCAATGATTGGGACGATGAGTCCCAAAAATTCGATATGATAAAACTTGTCCGAGAGGGAATAGCATATGACGACTTTCTTAAGTTTTTCCGAAATGAACCGTTTACCGACAAGGAATGGGCCAATTATTTGGGCATATCTTCCAGAACACTTGACCGCTACCGGAATGGGCGCAAAAACTTTCCTGCAAAACAGTCGGAACGTATTATTGAGATAAAGCGTCTACTTAACTATGGGGAATCGGTTTTTGAAGATTACGATAATTTTATGGAATGGTTGGAGACCAAGAATATCCCCATGGGTGGTATCGTTCCCAAAAACCTTCTTGACACTACATTGGGCATCAATATGGTACAGGATCAATTAGGCCGAATAGAACAGGGCATCCTTGCATGAAGTTATACCGGCTCTCCAAAGAAAAATACAAGGACGACCTTTCCGGTAAGGGGGCAGAACGTTATGGAGGCCGTTGGAATACTAAGGGTATGAGAATGGTCTATACCTCAGACTCGCGGGCACTTGCCAAATTGGAAGTGGCCGTACACGTTTCTCTGAACCGCTTGCCCCGAAACTATTACATGGTCACCATCAATATTCCCGATAGGTTGATAAGTACCTATGAAAGTTCAATGCTCAAAGGCAAGAATTGGAAGAACAATCCCCCTATCAAGTTTACCCAATCTGAAGGGGATGGGTTTCTAAGAAACAAAGAGGGTTTGGCCCTAAGGGTCCCTTCCGCTGTTGTACAAGGGGACTATAATATTTTGATAAACCCGGAACATCCGGACATTAAAAAGACATCCGTGCTACAAGTAGAAAAGTTTGATTTTGACATAAGGTTATTTAAGTAATTTTATTTTCGAAAAAGAACCCTATCGCAGGCACTTGTAAAAGCCGATAATGCTTTAAGGTATTGTAAAATAAGCTTTGGCCCTTTTACAAAACCGGCTTTTGTAAAGAGCGTTGCTTTTAACCAAACTTGAGTACGTTCAACAACAATTCGGAAATATATACAAGGCGTATATTTTAAATATTGACATTAAAAGATTACAAATATTACGGTAATTTCTTATATTGTACAACCTCATTTTTTACAATCAACTTATTTTTATGTTTTAGCTCGGCAATTTCTTTGAAGGTGGCATTCATTATAGAGCATTGTACAATTTCTTTTTCCCTATTGAATGAGTGTCACTTTTTCGGATTATGTCCTGCGAGAATCTTTTAAATTATATGAGAACATTTTATTCTCTCCTTCCTTATAAATTCTAATATTACCGGCGCTACTTGCTGAGGAAAGGGAGACGACATAGAGTGCTTTCCAAATTTTACCATCTTCAGTTAGAAATAAGGGAGTTAGTTTTTGATTGATTAAGATAGACCTTCCATCACTCTGTTTTAAATGAAAGTCATAGGAAATGATATGCTTTTTACGTTCGGAAAGTTCAATACTTTCATAAAAATCAAAGCCTACTGTATTTATAGTAAGTAATAGTTTTAAGTCATTTTCCGGAACATGTTTAAAGTAAAAATCATATCCCATTTTTTGAACATCTTCTGAAGAATGTCCACAAAGAAAAAATGGGTTTTCAGAAACATAATCAAACCCATTAAATTGATAATCAAATATTTAGATACTTTTATTGGCAATTCTAGCAAAGGTTTTTACCGTTTCTAGATAGTCTAAGTTTTGCAGCACCGTCTCGTCCGAGACTTTGTTTACCGTATTTTTGAAAGAAAAGAAATCATCTTTACTAGCCAACGCCTAATTGTTTTTCCCAATTTAATAATAAATCATTAAAAACTCCCTATCGATGGCATAACACAAGGATAAGGAGAATTTAAAAATACTAATCCAAATTCTTAAGAAGATATTCTCTACAAAAGTTTATCCGCTTTCACGTTTTTATCTCTTTTTTTCCGCTTTATACTTTTGTTCTTTCCGCTACCAAAACGGTATGCCAAACCTAAATACACGGAACGGGAATCTGTTTTAAACTGCCCCTCCTGAATGATAGTTCTAAAGGTTTCAAAGGCGAAACGCTGTGTTCTAAAAATATCGTTGAAGTTTAGGCTTAACGTTCCCTTGCCTTTGGCAAAATTGTAGCGTGCACCGGTATTTATAAAGAAATTATCTTTTAAATCATATTGTAAAACACTTTGCCTTCCACTGTAAAACGTAAATAATTGAAAGGTGAGGTCCTTAGTGGCTTTAAAACTGTTATTCAGCTTCGTATTCATTAACGTATTGTTCACTTCTACGCTTTCTCCCTCGATAAAACCTTTTTGGGTTCTGGAATACACATCAAAACTTCCGTTAAGGCTCCACCAATTGGTAGGCCGGTAACTTGCGGATAACTCCAAACCATAGGCATCATTACTATCAAAGTTATCGTAGTCAACAATTAAGACCGTAGGATTGTCTTCATCAAAAAACCCTCGTCTATTGATTTCGTCATTAATTCTTCTATAAAAACCGCCAAATGTGAAATTGCCTTTTTGTAGTTTTCTATTATAGTTGAGTTCTACGGAATTGGTGAATTGAGGCACCAAACTTGGGTTTCCCGAAAGAATGAGTTGAGGTGTGCTTAACTGCCGTATGGGGTTAATCTGATTTAAGGAAGGGCGATCGATCCTTCGGCTAAAACTCAACTGATACGAGTTTTTACTTTCCTGACTAGGGCTATATTTTAAGAAGCCTGATGGGTAAATATTAAAAAGCTTATCGGTAAAATTAAATGGTGCCTCTAAGACTTCATTAAACTGTGTATCCACATTATAATCTTCTAAACGTATTCCAAGATTGTATTGCCATTTTCCCAAACTTTGGCTAAAAGTGGTGTAAAAGGAATGGATATTACGGTCATATCTAAAATCTGAATTACTAAAATCAATACGGTCTGTTGTATATGTGTTTTCTGTACGTCTCAAACGGGTTTCCAAGCCAATTTCTAAGGTTACATTATCAGAAAGTGGATTCACATAATCCAGATTTATTGTGGTGTTGGTTCGAGTATCATCGATAAACTCATCATAGTTTGCCAAGGGTGTGTTTCCAGTAAAATCAAAATCGTTATTGGTATCGCTTTTTAAGGTGTTGTAATCAACTTCCAGCTCAATGGAATGCCCTTCTTTTGAAAAATCATGCTTAAAATCTACGTTATAAGAGGCATTTATATTATTTCTATCGGTCAAATCAAACTGATTGAAATTGGCATCCGGGGTGTTTAAAAATGAAATGTTTCGCTCAGCATCTAAAATTGCATCAAAGAAATTCTGGTTGGTGTAGACTGATAAGGTGTTTTTGTCATTGATATAATAGTCCACTCCAAATTTGAACAAGTGCGATGTACGGTCTGCAAGACTTAAAATATCTTGTCCAGTACGTTCTACGGTTCTGTTAATGAATCCGTTAGTCACTCCTTCTCCAAATCTGTTTCCATAACTCCCGTAAAAATTCGCTTTTCCATTTCTATAGTTTAGGCTAAGGGAATTATTATATCGCGCACGTTCTCCGTAGGTGAAACCTGTATTTATGGAGCCATTGAATCCTAAATTGGTATTCTTTTTTAACGTGATATTAATGATACCGCTCATTCCCTCAGGATTGTATTTTGCCGATGGATTGGTAATCAGTTCGATAGTTTTTATTGAGGTAGAAGGTATTTGCTGCAAAAGCTCACGAGAACTTATATTAGTAGGTTTACCATCTACGAGTACGCGTACATTTTCATTCCCTCGTAAAGACAATTCTCCATCTTGGGTAATACTGACCGATGGTATGTTCCCCATAATATCACTTGCGGAAGCACCTGCTGTGGTAAGGTCTTTACCAACATTAATGACTTTTCTATCAATCTTTTGTTCTATGGTAGAGCGTTCCGCCGTTACTTCGACAGCTTCCAATGCAACCGCATCTTCTTCAATACCTATAGCTCCTAAGCTTAGTTTTCTA
Source organism: Costertonia aggregata (assembly GCF_013402795.1). Classification (GTDB taxonomy): domain Bacteria; phylum Bacteroidota; class Bacteroidia; order Flavobacteriales; family Flavobacteriaceae; genus Costertonia; species Costertonia aggregata. Next base: position 1,886,454 of record NZ_CP058595.1, read on the forward strand.
TGGTCTTTGTCAAGGGTCAGTGTTTGGTTCTCAGTCTTGTATCCGATAAACTGGACTTCAAAATTATAGGTTCCAAATATGACATCGTCGATACTGAAACTACCATTTTCAGTAGTGATTCCACCTGTAACGATATTATCTCCTGATTTCAAAATAACATTGGCATATGGAATAGGTTCTTGTGTAGTTTTATCCAATACAGAACCTGTAATAGCTCCTTTTTGGGCAAAACTGGAAAAGGAGAACAATATGAAAATCGATATAAAAAAGAACTTTAAACTCTTTTTAGGGACTACTAAAAAACAAGAATTTAGAAAATGCTTCATCGTGAAATATTAAATTTTAAGCGAAGCTAGAAGTAGAAATGGCACCTTTTAACCTGTGAGGTTACATAGCCAGTAAAGGATGTTGAATACCACACAAATGGGCCTGAATATTTTGGTCTACAAAAAGGAAGTCTCTGGCATCGCTTAAGTGCTATTCGTCGGTTATTTAAAAGAGCCCCTGAATAGATTTGTATCTTTAATATTTAGAAGTAATAACCCATGTGGCAACGAGTGCAACATTTTTTGGAAATTTCAAAGTACAAGTACTTGGTATTTGCGATTTTGATTTTTGCTTTCTCCGCATCAACTTCAAGTTGGTATTACACAAGTACCTATGAATTGGCTGTAACTTTTAGTATCAGGGTAGCACTTCAAATTGCAATGGCCTTCATTATTGTTGAGTTTTTAATCCCAAAACTTTTGAATAAAGGGAAAACAATCGCATTTGTCGCAGGCGTTACATTGGTGCTCTTTTCATTCTATGCGATTTGCACCCTCATTTTTATTCACTTTTTTGAGCCCTCGTTTCCGGCAACGTATGTGAATTACATCAAGCGTTTTGAAGACCCGTCTTTTTTCGGCCGCTTTATAAATTTTGGCGAATTTGTTTCCAAATCATTGTACCTGCTCTATCCTACTTTTTTGATTTTAGTATTAAAATTATATACGGAAAAGCAACAATTGCTAAAGTTGAACGAACAGAAGAAAACCGCGGAACTTGCCGCATTAAAAAATCAATTGAATCCGCATTTTTTGTTCAATACGTTGAATAATCTATATGCGTTGGCCTTGAAAAAATCAGAGGATACTCCAAAAGTAATCCGTAAGCTATCTGAAATTTTAGACTACATTTTATATCGCTGTAACGAATCTTATGTTTCTTTGGACAAAGAGATTGAGCTGATTGAAAACTATTTGTCCTTAGAAAAAATACGCTATGCGGATAGGGTGAAAATTGAATTCAGTAAAAATGTAACAGGTCAGGAAAGAATTGCCCCACTGCTTTTGCTCACTTTTGTGGAAAATGCCTTTAAACACGGAGTTGCCAATGAGATACATCAGGCCCGCATAAATATCACCATTTCTAAAGAAGGAGAAGAACTTCTTTTCAAAGTTGAAAATAGTAAGCCTACTATTACCGAGGAATCGGACAACAAAGAATCCATAGGGCTTCAAAATATAAAAAAGCAATTGGAACTTTTATATCCGAAAGCTTACGACCTCATTATTGAGAATGGGAAAAGCACGTTTTCGGCCAATCTTAAACTAGCAGTGGCATGAGTTACCAGTGTGTAATTATAGATGATGAACCATTGGCTAGGGAGTTACTTAAAGGCTACCTCGAAAAAATTCCAGATTTTGAACTCGTTGCTTCTTGCCCGAGCGCGATAGATGCAAGTGGAATTTTAAGCAAAAACAAGGTTGACCTTTTGTTTCTTGATATTGAAATGCCAGTACTAAAGGGCACAGATTTTTTTAAAAATCTGGTTCATAAACCCGAAGTAATTTTCACCACCGCTTATCGAGATTATGCAGTTGACGGTTTTGAACTCAACGCTTTGGATTATCTATTAAAACCGATTTTCTTTGAACGCTTCTTTCAGGCAATCCAGAAATTTTTAAAACAGGTAGAAAAGACTGAAGTGAGTAACTCAAATAATACTATCACCAATACAAGTGACTACCTCTTTGTAAACAAGGCCAAAAAACAGATTAAGGTTGTTTTTGATACTATTTTGTATGCCGAAAGTTTAAAAGATTACATTAAAATACACTTTCAAGAAGAAGAGCCCTTAACCGTAAAAGAAAGTATCTCCGCTTTTGAAAAGCGATTGGATAATCGGTTTATTCGTTTGCACCGTTCCTATATTGTGAACAGCGAAAAAATTACCGCCTACACCAAAAATGATGTTGAAATCGGAAGAATGGAAATCCCGATTGGAAACAATTACAAAGACAATCTACTCCCTTTTTTAAAATCGATTTAATCTCAAAATCACACTTGATTTTTCTTATTACACTCATGCTAGACATGTACATATTTGGTCGAGAATCGCTGAAACACCCTTAAAACAAGAACGTATACTGTATGCGTACCTATACCAATTCGTTTTCTTTTGTGGGTTATGGAACGCATTCTACATTAGCCACATGAATTTTAAACTTAAAATATTTAGTATGAAACAAACAAAATTGATGCTCGTATTTGCTGCTTTATTTTTAAGCGGATTAATGGTAAACGCACAGGAAGAAACGAAGAGATTGGAATTTAAAAAAGGAGAGGTATTGGACATCCTTTTATTTACTGGAAAACCCGAAATGGCAAAACTGTTTCCAAAATATAGAAAAACCGCTTTTGTTTTTGCTTCTAAAACAGGATATCAACCCCAACAACCCATTCTTTCTGTTCAAGAAACCACACAGGGAGGTTACCAACCGGGCACTTATGTTTTTGGCAAATGGCCCAATGTAGACGCTCGTAAGAAGTTTCTAAATGAAATTGTGGCCAATGTGCCAGATTTTCACGAGCAAAGAAGGTCTATGTGGTCTACTTTTTATGTCTCTTATTTCGAAATGGAAAAAGACATTAGTTTTGAACTAAATCCAAAAAAGGTACTTGTGTCCACACATCTTTGGAAGCAAAACGATTCGGAATTCAATTCTTACCAGAAAGAATGGCTCAAAAAAGCCAAAGCCAATGGTGGAAAGGTTATTTTAGAATTGAAGAATTCAAGGTCAGCTATTGGCTACATGTACAAACCAGATTATGTAGTGCTAACGGAGTGGAATACCAGAGACGATTTTGATGCCTTTTTGAAAGAGGATATGAAAATAGATAAAAAGGGAATCCAGAATGTGAATCAATTTGTAATCAAATAATAAACAAAGCTGGCAGGTAAACGTTGCCTGCCAGCTTATTTTAAAGTATGCAAATATTCGTAAATCAGTTAGTATATTTTGGCTTTTTTCAAAGCCTATTCTTGTTAGGGGTTTATTTGTTTTCCGCCAAGAATCGAAAAAATGTAAACGGATATATAGCGTTTTTGATTTTGGTTCTTTTTATAGGGTTGCTAGGCCGGGTATTATATATATCGAAGTTGTTTGGAGATAATTTCAGGTTAATCACTATCTCTGAATTTGCTATTCTACTTTTTGGGGCAACCGTTTTTCTTTTTACCAAATCATCACTTACAAACCAACGTTTTATGGTTAGGGATTTAGTTCATTATGTCCCGGGGTTGGCGTACATCTTATTTGTGGTCTTTTACTTTATGATACCTTCGGATGAAGTGATTGTCGCAAGAATACAAAGAGGGGAATTATATGCCGTAGTAGATGTTCTAGTAGGTATTGGGCTAACATTTAATTGTGCGTATTGGTTTTTGAGTTTAAAACAATTTTTAAGTTTTAAAAATAACCTTAAAAATGAGTTTAGCTATACCATAAAAACACAGTTCTTTTTCAATTTCTTGATTGCAGTAGGCGTTTGTCTTTTGGTTTGGGCTATAATGTATTTTATAAGTCTTTTCGGACCCGAAACCTTAGAGCGAGAAGCGCGTAAATTTATTTGGCAAGGCATAGCTTTTATAATTCTTTTTATAGCCTATTATGGGATGATTGCGCCAGAATTGTATCGTATTCAATCATTGAATCTTTCTCAAAAATACAGTCAGTCTAAATTGAATTATGGGGATTTAGATATCTTAAAAACAAAGCTTGAGAATATAATGATAGCAAAGAAGCCTTATTTGAACAATAAATTGATGAAGGCAGAACTGGCAACGATGCTTGGTATTAGCAATCCAGAATTAGCACGTCTTTTGAACGAACGTATAGGGATGAATTTCTTCGATTTTGTCAACTATTATAGGATAAAGGAGTTTATCGCACTGGCCAAAACAGCTAAAGCCAAAGAACTTACTTTTTTTGGTTTGGCACAAGAAGCGGGCTTTAACTCTAAGACCACCTTTAATAAGTCTTTTAAAAATTTAACGGGAACAGTGCCATCAAAATATTTTGGAAATGGCCCATAACTATTGAAAAGCAAATTGCACAATACGGCAAACCTTACAAAATATTTGATTTCAATAGGATGGAACAGGTTAAAGTTTGGCCACACTGTTGTCTAAATGTCGTAGCGAGTTCGTTACTTTTTGACTTATCTTATTTTCAATTTCAGTATAATATTCCGAATAGGTCACATAGGCAATAAGCATAAAACTGATGGATAGAGCGCCTAATAGAACTCTTGAGGCAAATAATTTTTCTGAACTATTCATTGGTCAATCGTTGGTTAGTAAAGTGTTAAGATATGACCTATTACCGAAATTAACAAATTTTTAAGAAGTTTGAATGTGAAGATACCTACTTGTTTTATTGGCGGAACAAAATCAATACGGCACCCAAAGCGGTCAAAACCAATATCATTTTTCGATAAAAATCATCCTTGATTATCTTTACTAGCCGCACACCTATAAATAGGCCTACTAAAATACTCGGAACCAGTTTTAGATCAATGAACAAGGTTTGTGGAGTAATGGTTTCCCATACATATATATGAAAAGGGAGCTTAAAAATGTTTATGATAAAAAAAAGCCAAGCAGCCGTACCTATAAACTCATTTTTAGGCAAACGCATTGCCAAGAAAAAAATATTGCTAAAGGCTCCTGCAAGGTTTCCGATCATAGTGGTAATACCTGCCATAATACCCATAGATCCTGCAAAAGCCCAGTGTGTGGGTACTTTTTTAGATTTTTTTCTATCCCACCAATACATCATGAGCACACTTCCTAAAATAATGATGGCCATACCATAGGTAAAGGTTTCCTCATCCATATCTTTACCGATATAAACACCGAGCAAAACACCAAGAACCATCCATGGCAAAAATCTAAATATGTACTTCCACTTTGTATGTCTATTGTAATATATTACCGCGAAAACGTCTCCTACGATAAGAAGGGGGACTATTAACCCTGTAGATTCTTTCGCTCCAAAGGCCAAGGCCATAAGGGTTACGATGATTATGGCGATTCCCTTTATCCCGGATTTGGATACCCCCACCACAAAAGCCGCTGTTATGGCAAGTAGCCAAGATGTTAAAGAGATTTCCATAGTTACTGGTATGTATCCATTTGTTGTTAAGCGAACAATAGACAAAAGTATCTTAAATTATTTTATCTTTAGCTATCAACCAACAACCAACTTATGGAACTGAGTACCCTGGATTATGGCTTTATTATCGTATTCTTCTCTATTGTTCTTGGAATAGGTATCTACGTTTCAAAAAAATCGGGAAAAAACTCGTCCGAATTTTTTCTATCGGGCAGGACCATGCCTTGGTGGCTCTTGGGACTATCTATGGTAGCGACCACCTTTTCTACCGACACGCCCAATCTCGTAACCGATATTGTAAGGACCAACGGGGTTTCGGGGAATTGGGTTTGGTGGTGTTTTTTGATTACCGGCATGCTTACCGTTTTTGTATATGCCAAACTATGGCGAAAATCAAATGTAAATACGGATCTTGAGTTTTATGAAATGCGCTATGGTGGCAAACCTGCCAGTTTTTTAAGAAAATTCAGGGCAATTTATCTAGGAGCGTTGTTCAATATTATTACCATGGCATCGGTTACTTTGGCCGCTATAAAGATCGGGGGTATCATGCTTGGGCTTCAACCTTGGGAAACAGTTGTGGGAGCCGGTCTTATAACAGTAATCTTTAGTGCATTGGGAGGGTTCAAAGGTGTTGTATATACCGATTTTTTATTGTTTTTCGTAGCCATGTCCGGTGCAATAGGTGCAGCCTATTATTTGGTAAACCTACCCGAAGTGGGCGGGGTATCGGCCATGATGTCCAACGAACTGGTCTCGAGCAAACTGAACATTCTTCCGGATTTTGACAATACTCAAGTATTGATTATGCTATTTATTATTCCTATCGCCGTACAATGGTGGAGCTCATGGTACCCTGGTGCAGAACCGGGGGGAGGGGGGTATATTGCACAACGCATGTTGGCCGCAAAAGATGAAAACCATGCCATAGGGGCCACCTTTTTTTTCAATATCATGCATTATGCGCTACGCCCATGGCCCTGGATATTGGTCGCTTTGGCCTCTCTTGTGGTTTACCCGGATATCGCAAGTATTGCAGCGGCGTTCCCGAATATTGAGGAAAGTAAGTTAGGTCATGATTTGGCCTATTCGGCCATGTTGACCAAACTGCCCAGTGGATTGTTGGGTGTTGTTTTGGCTTCTTTGATCGCAGCGTACATGAGTACTATTTCTACCCAATTGAATTGGGGGTCTTCATACATTGTGTTCGATTTCTACAAACGACAGATCAATCCCAAAGCGACCGAAAAACAGATGGTTGCCGTAGGTAGAATATCAACAATATTACTAATGATACTCAGCGCATTGTTCGCTCTCACATTACAAAATGCTTTTGAGGTCTTTGATTTATTGATACAGTTTGGCGCAGGGACAGGTTTGGTTTTTATCTTACGTTGGTTTTGGTGGCGAATAAATGCATGGAGCGAAATTACCGCAATGTTCGCTTCGGGCATCATTGTTATTTTATTGGCCAAGACCCCTTTGGGAGATTTTCTCTTTGCCGTTGAAACCGGAGTTTTTCCCGAATGGGCAAATTACCCCTTTATCGTGGTAGTGACCACCGCTATCTGGATGGCGGCAACATTGCTCACAAAGCCAGAATCTGACCAAACATTACGCTCGTTTTATAGAAAAACCCAGCCAGGCGGTCCAGGTTGGTCAAAAGTGGTCAAAAAAGCAAAAATAGATAATGAATTGATAGTAGATACCAATGAAGGGTGGAGCGTGCCCTCGGGCATCACCGCAATGCTTTTGGGGATTATCTTAATATATTCCATCATGTTCGCAACCGGGTACTGGATATACGGGCGAACTACATCAGCTGTAATTTTAAGTGTCGTGGCATTGATATCAGGGTTTTTACTCATTAAAACTTGGAATAAAATGAAAGGAAAACTGTTATAGTATGGGAATCAAAAACAGGATAGCATCCGTTGATATTTTCAGGGGCATGACCATTGTGCTCATGGTTTTGGTCAATACCCCTGGTACATGGGCCAATGTATATGCTCCTTTTTTGCACGCTAAATGGCACGGTTATACGCCCACTGATCTGGTTTTTCCCTTCTTTCTTTTTATTGTGGGGACATCTATTGTTTTTTCCTACAATAACAAAACCACAAATTCGGCTACCTACAAGAAAATTACGGTAAGGTCATTGAAATTAATTGGTCTTGGCCTTTGTTTGGGAGCATTTACGATTACGTTCCCGTTTGTAAAAGATTGGGCCAATATTCGTTTTCCCGGCGTATTGCAACGTATAGGAGTGGTATTTTTTTTCGCATCCATTTTATTTATCAATTTTAGATGGAAAACCCTTTTGGGCATTGCCATATTTCTTTTGGTCGGCTACTGGTTATTAATGGGTTATGTACCGGTTGAAGGAGTAGAGTCCACCTATGACAGGGCACCCAACAATTTGGCCAATTGGTTGGATGTAAAGGTCTTCGGAACACATAATTATAAACCAGATTATGACCCGGAAGGTTTGTTGAGCACCATTCCCTCTATCGCCAGCTCATTACTGGGTATTTTTACGGGTCTTATCCTTATCTCAAAACAAAGACAAAAAGCGACCATTCTTTTTGGTATTGGGGGCGTATTGTTGATAATAGGTCACGTATGGGATTTGGTATTCCCCATTAATAAAGCTTTATGGACGAGCAGTTTCGTGTTGGTTACCGCTGGCTGGGCCAATATTGTGCTCGCCCTTATTTATTTTATGACCGATGTTAGAAAAATACAGTTTGGGAGTCTGTTCAAATACGTTGGGGCAAATGCCATTGCCGTTTATTTTCTTTCAAGTTTCATCAGCAAACTCATGGGGCAGATAAAGGTGGGCAAAACCTCGTTGCATGGTTGGCTGTTTCAAAACATATATGTGCATGATTTTATGTCTGTGGAACTTTCGTCTCTTTTGTATGCCTTGACCGTGGTAACATTTTATGTAATAGTGGCATATTTCTTGTACAAAAAGAAGATATTCATAAAAGTTTAATATGTCACGCATTACTACGGGTAAATACGGTTTCGCTTTACTTCTGTTTATTTTTCCTTTAATACTATCGGCCCAAAAAAATTACCGCGAAGGTTACGTTGTACTGAACAACCACGATACTATTTATGGGATGGTTGCCGACCGAAAAGAAGGTGCTTTTGCAACTTTGTACGACAGGATCAGGTTTAAGGGCAAGAAAAAGAAAAGAAAATATGCCCCCAAACAAATAAGTGCTTATAAAATAGGGGAAAAGTTGTACCACAGCGTTTGGTTTGATAGATCCGACAATCCATTTAATGGAAAAGTGTACATCGCTCCTGATAAGGGCGAAAAAGTATTTCTCTGGGTAAGGGAGACTGGTCCGGTGACACGTTACATATATGAATTGCAAGATCAGGGAGAATCTTTGATTTGGGAGGTAAATTATTTTCTTAGGGAAGGTGACACCTATATGATTAGGGCCGACCAAGGTGTATTTGGATTAAAACGAAAGCGATTGATTCGTTTTTTTAGCGACTGCCCGCCTTTGGTCCAAAAACTAAGCAACAATGAAATAAAACATGCCTCAGAGGTCGCATTGTTTTATAATGATTGGAAAATGAACCAATAGATATACTTCTTTTTTGTACCTTATATTTTATAATATTACGATATGGTGGACAAGAATACTTATGTGAAAATATACAGCGGCAGTCAGGTGCAGGTAATTTTATTGAAAGGATTATTAGAGGAAAAGGGAATTGCCGTAATCGAAAAAAATGAACAACTTTCGGGTACCCTGGCAGGTTTTGTGGGAGGAACACAAACAACGATATCCCTATCGGTTCAAAAATCTGATGAGGAAAAGGCAAAAACCATCGTTACTCAATTCAATGCTGGGAAAGAAAACGTATAGAAGAAGCTTTGCATTAATACAAATATGTTGCTTTTGCCTATTGTTCATGGCAACGGCCCTTAAACCAGATATGGAAAAAAACCCGAAAAATATTCTAGGAACCAATTTACAATCGTGCTGCTTTGAACCAAAGACCGGTTTTTATAGGGATGGTTATTGCAAGACCGGGGAAGAAGATTACGGTACACATGTAGTTTGTGCCATTATGACCAATGATTTTTTGGAATTTACAAAATCTAAGGGCAACGACTTGTCTACCCCGAAGCCCGAGTGGCGCTTTCCGGGTCTAAAGGCAGGGGACAAATGGTGTTTGTGCATTCTACGTTGGCTACAGGCAGAAAAAGCGGGCAAGGCCCCAAAAATAGTTTTGGAGGCTACCCATGAAAAAGCTTTGGAATACACAAGTTTGGAATTGTTGAAGTCCTACGAGTTCGTAAACTAATATATATAGACTTTTCTGTGGTAACTATGCAAAAGTACTTTTCATCAACTTGGCCACATATTTTCCTATAACATCAAACTCTAGGTTAACTGTTGTACCTACTTTGTAAGTATTAAATCGTGTATGTTCATAGGTGTAGGGGATTATGGCTACGCTAAAGGTATTTTCTCCCGAATTTACAACGGTCAAACTAGTACCATCAATGGTAATAGAACCTTTCTCAATAGTGGGGTTCCCTTTTGACCCATCATATTCAAAGGAAAAGAACCAACTACCATCTTTCTCCTCTACTGATGTGCAAATACCGGTTTGGTCTACATGACCTTGAACGATATGCCCGTCTAACCGACTGCCCAAAATCATGGCACGTTCCAAATTTATTGCCTCCCCAACCTTTAGTTCTCCCAAATTGGTCTTTTCAAGTGTTTCGGCTATTGCGGTAACGGTGTAGTTGTTGTCGTTCACAGAGACAACGGTAAGGCACACACCGTTATGGGCAACACTTTGATCAATTTTTAGTTCTTGGGCCAGTTGGGATTGTACGGTGATATGTAGGTTTTCCTTTTCCTTTTCCAATCTGGTTATTTCCCCCAAAGTTTCGATTATTCCTGTAAACATGTATCGTTTTTATTACCTAGTTTTGTGTTAAATTCAGTTATATCTCAAAGTAAGTATTGAGATGAACACTTGCCCTTTTCACTTGAAAATATCAAAATCGTGAAAATGGTTTTAAGTGCAGCTACAAAGGTAAAGTATATGGTGCAGGAAAACGAAAAAATACGATTGGGGATATCCATTGGAGATTTGAACGGGATTGGTTGCGAGGTGGCCCTCAAAACCTTTCAGGATAATCGCATGTTGGATTTTTGTACGCCTATAATCTTTGCTTCCAACAAAACAATTTCGTTTCAAAAGAATGAGCTTGAGCTCAGTATAAATTACAATGGTGTCCCAGATGCTTCCAAAGCATTGAGTGGAAAGATCAACGTGGTCAACGTATGGAAAGAAGTACCACAAATTAAATTTGGGGAAGCCACGAAAGAAGCAGGGGATTACGCCATAAAATCGCTGAAGGCCGCTGTTGAAGCTTTAAAAAAGGATGAGATAGATGTTTTGGTAACAGCACCCATCAATAAAAATAATATTCAGGCAGAAGATTTTAATTTTCCCGGTCATACAGATTATTTAGTTCAGGAACTTGAGGGTGAGGGCCTAATGTTCATGGTCACGGATACGTTAAAAGTTGGTTTATTGACCGATCATGTTGCCGTTAAGGATGTTGCCAATGCCATTACGACCAAATTGGTACGTAGTAAGATCGCTACCATCGAAAACTCATTAAAAATAGACTTTGCCATTAGAAAACCAAAAATAGCATTGCTGGGAATAAATCCACATAGCGGGGATAATGGGGTAATCGGCAAAGAGGATGATGAAATCCTGAAACCGATTATAAGCGAACTGTCCGAAGCGGGTCATTTGATATACGGGCCCTACTCCGCAGATAGCTTCTTTGGTTCGGACGGGTATCAAAAGTTTGATGCCATTCTTGCGGCCTATCATGACCAAGGTTTGATTCCGTTTAAGACCCTCTCTTTTGGAAAGGGGGTAAATTTTACGGCCGGCCTATCCAAAGTAAGGACTTCTCCCGATCACGGTACGGCCTATGAAATCGCCGGACAGGGAAAGGCAGATCATAGCTCGTTCAAAGAGGCCGTATTCGTTGCATTGCAAATTTTTAAGAACAGAAAAGAATACAAAGAGCTTTCCTCCAATAAGCTGCTCAGACAAAGGGTAAGGCGATAAGTTGGGCGACATCATGTAAGCTCAATGATTTTTGCTGTGTTTAGATTGGGATATTCCAAAATAATAGTATCTTTGCACCCGCCTTTATTTGGGCCAATGTGTAGAATTTAAGTGTTGAAATGATGAAGCAAAAGGAGTTTGTTATTCCTTTCTCGGGGTTAAAGCAGGGAAAACACAAGTTTACATATAGTATTGACAATACGTTCTTTGAGTCTTTTGGTTATAACGAGTTTAACGGTGCAGCGGTAGACTTGAACATTGTCCTGAACAAAACAAGCACAATGTTAGAGCTTGATATGCGCGCTAAAGGTACCGTAAACGTTAATTGTGATGTTACCAACGAACCTTTTGATTTGAAAACCGAATCAAGTTTGGAATTAGTGGTAAAATTTGGTGAGGAGTATAATGACGAGGATGATGAAATTTTAATTATACCTCACGGATCACATCAAATAAATGTTGCCCAGTACGTTTATGAAATGGTTGTTTTGGCCGTTCCGCAAAAACGGGTACACCCAGGAATTGCCGATGGTACATTACAATCCGAAATGCTCGTAAAACTAGAAGAACTTGAACCTAAAGATACAAAGAAAGACAAAAATATTACGGATCCTCGATGGGATGCGTTAAAGCAGTTAAAAACGGACAAATAATACAACAATGGCACATCCAAAGAGAAAAATTTCCAAAACAAGAAGAGATAAAAGAAGAACGCACTACAAAGCCGTTGCCCCTACCTTGGCAAAGGATACCACTACAGGCGAGACACATTTATATCATAGAGCTCACTGGCATGAAGGTAAATTGTACTATAAAGGACAGGTTTTGATCGATAATACCGAAGAGGCAGAAGCCTAGTACAACAATAGCGTACAGATTATGAAGCTCCCACTTTAAATAGTGGGAGTTTTTTATTTACCTTTAATAACAAGAAACAAATACTTTCAGAGCAAAAACTCGTGAAAAATTAGTAATTTTCACGAATTTTGAGCCATTTTTGAAGTTTTTTGGCAAAAAAAGTTTAAGCATGAGCAAACTAACGGCAGCTATTACGGCTGTAGGGGCGTACCTGCCCAAATTTATTCTTACCAACAAAATGTTGGAATCAATGGTAGAAACCAATGATGAATGGATTACTGCACGTACAGGTATAAAAGAAAGGAGAATTCTAAAACCCGAAGAAGGCGAAGGAAGTTCTTACATGGCCATAAAAGCGGCAGAAGACCTTATTAAAAAAAGGGGGTTGAACCCATCTGAAATAGATTTGGTGATCGTTGCAACGGCAACACCGGATAATTTGGTCGCTTCAACAGCTGCATTCGTAGCTTCGGAAATTGGGGCTACTAACGCATTTGCCTATGATTTGTTGGCGGCATGCTCCAGCTTTCTTTTTGGAATGTCTACCGTTGCCGGTTTTATAGAAAGCGGGAGATATAAGAAGGTTCTCTTGATCGGGGCAGATAAAATGTCTTCCATCATAGATTATACCGATAGGACTACCTGTATTATTTTCGGGGATGGTGCCGGTGCTGTATTGTTTGAACCAAATAGGAATGGACTCGGCCTTCAGGATGAATATCTAAGATCGGACGGTGTTGGCAGAAAGTTTCTGGGAATGCCGGCAGGAGGGTCAATGTTGCCCGCTTCCGAGGAAACGGTTAAAAACGGGGACCATTATATTTTTCAGGATGGGAAATCGGTCTTTAAATTTGCGGTTTCCAACATGGCCGATGTTTCCGCAAAGATAATGGAGCGTAACGATCTTGGTCACGAAGACGTACAATGGCTGGTGCCTCACCAGGCCAATAAAAGAATAATTGATGCTACGGCCAACAGAATGGGACTGGATAGTTCAAAGGTGATGATGAACATACAAAAATACGGTAATACAACCTCTGCCACCTTACCACTTTTATTGAACGATTACGAAGACCAACTCAAAAAGGGAGATAATTTGGTATTTGCCGCTTTTGGCGGTGGATTTACCTGGGGTTCAATCTATCTAAAATGGGCCTATAATTCATAAACTGACTCAACATAAACTAAATCGAAATTAATGGATATTAAAGAAATTCAGAGCTTGATTAAATTTGTAGCCAAATCTGGCGCAAGTGAGGTAAAACTGGAGATGGAAGATATTAAGATTACCATCAGAACAGGAAGTTCGGAGACTGCTCCAGAAACCACCTTTGTACAGCAGATACCAATGCAAAATGCACCTCAACAGGCGGCACCTGTTGCACCGACCGCACCTGCCGAAACCACACCACCTGCTGCCGAAGCCAATAAAGCAGCAGAGGATGACGCTAAATATATTACCATAAAATCACCGATTATAGGCACATTTTACAGAAAACCTTCTCCGGATAAACCTGTCTTTGTCGAAGTGGGCGATACCATCAATACGGGAGATGTACTTTGTGTTATCGAGGCCATGAAATTATTCAACGATATTGAGTCTGAAGTTTCTGGAAAAATAGTTAAGGTATTAGTAGACGATTCTTCACCAGTGGAGTTTGATCAACCTTTATTTTTGGTAGATCCGTCATAATTTTAAGTTTGGAAGTTTTAAGTTTTAGGTTTAGGGCCAATGCCGTTAAACTTGTAAACTGTTAAACCATAAACTCTTAAACTAAAAAATATGTTTAAAAAAATACTGATTGCCAATAGAGGGGAAATCGCTTTGCGGGTTATACGTACTTGTAAGGAAATGGGCATAAAGACCGTTGCGGTCTACTCTAAGGCAGATGAAGAAAGCCTTCATGTACGTTTTGCCGATGAAGCTGTTTGTATAGGCCCGGCTCCCAGCAGTGAATCCTATTTAAAAATACCTAATATCATTGCAGCGGCCGAGATTACCAACGCCGATGCCATACACCCAGGATACGGATTTCTTTCCGAAAATTCCAAGTTCTCTAAAATATGTGCGGAACACGATATCAAATTTATCGGTGCATCCGGTGACCATATTGATAAAATGGGGGACAAGGCCACGGCCAAGGCAACCATGAAAGCTGCTGGAGTGCCTTGTGTACCAGGGTCTGACGGATTGTTGAAAGATGTAGCCGATGCCAAGAAAATAGCAAAGAAAATGGGCTACCCTGTAATGATCAAGGCTACTGCTGGCGGTGGTGGAAAAGGAATGCGTGCTGTTTGGAAAGAAGAAGAAATGGAAGACCTGTACAATAGTGCCGTACAGGAATCTTCGGCAGCCTTCGGTAATGGTGCCATGTACATGGAAAAGTTGATAGAAGAACCGCGTCATATCGAGATTCAAATCGTAGGGGACCAATATGGTAAGGCCTGTCATTTGTCCGAGAGGGATTGTTCCGTTCAAAGAAGACACCAAAAATTGACCGAGGAAACACCCTCCCCTTTTATGACCGATAAGCTTCGGGAAGATATGGGCAAGGCTGCCGTAAAGGCCGCCGAATATATAAAGTATGAAGGTGCCGGAACCGTAGAATTTTTGGTCGATAAGCATCGAAACTTCTATTTTATGGAGATGAACACCCGTATTCAGGTAGAACATCCCATTACCGAACAGGTGATAGATTATGATTTGATCAGGGAGCAAATATTGGTAGCTGGGGGTGTTCCCATCTCCGGAAAAAATTATGTGCCCAAGTTACATTCTATCGAATGTAGGATAAACGCAGAGGACCCATACAACAATTTTAGGCCCTCGCCCGGTAAGATAACCACATTGCATACGCCCGGTGGCCATGGAATACGGTTAGATACTCATGTATACAGTGGGTACACCATTCCGCCCAACTATGATTCCATGATTGCCAAATTGATTACGACTGCCCAAACAAGGGAAGAAGCGATAAATAAAATGAAAAGGGCCTTGGATGAATTCGTTATTGAAGGCATAAAGACCACGATACCCTTTCATAGGCAATTAATGGATCACCCGGACTACTTGGCGGGCAACTATACCACAGCATTTATGGATGATTTTCAGATGGATCCTTTAACCGAAGAGTAAAACAAAGCCCCAAAAACTGGGGCTTTTTCATTTCTCCCAATTTTCGGCTTTATTTTTTCACGGTTTTCAGGTGGCGGTAAACACCATAATTGCCTTAGTTTTGTTCCTGATAAGAAAAAGAATTGCATCAAAACAATTTTCGCCAAAAAAAACAGTTTGTTTAATTTATCCTATAGTATACCCTGTATGATCAAGAAGTTTTTTTCGTGTTTCACTATTTTATGTTGTCTTTTTTTATGTACAAGTTGTTTTGATGTCTTGGAGGAAATCAATCTAAATAGCGATGGCAGTGGTAGTATGGTGCTTACCGTGAACATGAGCAAAAGCAAGACCAAATTAGCATCGATTATGTTGCTGGATAGTGTTAACGGGTATAAAATACCATCGGAAGATGATATTGACGAGGCATTAAAGGATGTGGTACTGCATTTGAAGAAGGCCAACGGTATTTCCAATATCAAACAAACGAAGGATTTTGATAATTATATTTTTACCGTTTCTTGCGATTTTGAGGATATTGCCAGCCTTAATGGGATTGCCAAAGATTTGATAAAAGAGCAGAATGCCAAAGGGAAGACCAATTTCAACACCACGAATTTTTCCTTTGATGTTTCCTCAAAAATATTTCAGAGACATTTTGTGTACGATGAAAGCATAAAGAAGTCTTTTTTGCACCTTAAAAAGGAAGATAGAAAAGTGTTCAATGATGCTAATTTTATAGCCATCTACCGTTTTGATAATACGGTGGAAAATATATCAAACAGCAACGCAAAAATATCGCCCAACAAAAAAGCCGTAATGCTTCGATTGGATGCGATGTCTCTTATAATGGGGGAAAGATCAATTCAAAATAAAATAAAACTGACCAAATAATTATATCATGCAAAAAGTATTGTTTACGATTTCTATTTTCTGTTTTACCATTTTATCAAATGCTCAAGATTTCGCCACGAAAATTCCGTACGATGCCAGTGTTGTGGTTTCCATTAAAGGGAAAAATGTGACCGATTTAATGTCCGTCTCCGAATTTTCAAACTCCAAAATCGGAAAAATGATTGGAAAAGAATTATCTCGCGAAACCGATGGCAAATTGAGCACTTTCGAAGATTTAGGGCTAGATTTAAATGCAAATTTCTATTACTTTTTAGAAATTAGGGATGGGGTATACAACAATGTTTTTATGGTTCCCATGAACAACATGAACGGTTTTTTGAGCTTGTTGAACGAAAGGGAAAAAGAGAAAATTGAGACCGAAGGCACCCTATCCTATTTTCAAGAAAAGTATGACGGTATGACGACCATGTGGAACAATAATACATTGGTAGTGATTGTTCCCCAAAACATGAGGGATGAATACGCCTACAATGATTACGACTATTACAATGATATATATATTGAGGAGACCCCTTCGGTTGCCGTTGAGGCCGAAGATGCGGTAGAGGCTGCTGTTGAAGAGGTTGAAGAAATTGAAGAGGTCATTGAGGAGACAGTAGTTGAGGAAACGATTATCGAAGAAGTTGAGGAGCAAGTGTCCCAATCGTATAACGATTATTATAATAGCGATGAGTATAAGAAGCAGCAAGCCGCAAGAGAAAAAAGACGTTTGGAACAAGATAAAAAACGTGAAGAAGCAAGAAAAAAGACCGCCGCAAGCACCTTAAAAAGAGCTAAGGAAATTATAACCGGTGACGCAAAAAAAAGTATTCTTAAAAACACCGCATATACAAAAAGTGTGGGCAAGGGCAGTGACGAGGCTGTTGTTTGGGTAAATGATTTTGCACAAATTTACAAAAATGCCTTTCCAAGCTACATGTTCGGTATGGGCAATCCTTATGAGTATATGGATATTGATAAACTATACAGCGGTATGACCATTACGGGGAAATTAAATTTTGAAAAAGACCAGACCGCATTCAGATATTCCTATACCATGAACGATGAACTTGCCGACTTATACAAACCTATGTATGAAGGTAAGTTCAACAAAAATTTCTTGAACTATATCAATGAAGATAAATTATTGGGCTACATAAGCTTGAACATTAGTACCGAAGGCACTTTGAAAGCTTATCCGAATTTGATCGATAGTATATTGATGTCAGGTAAGGGAGAAGAATCCGAAACCATTGCAGCTGCCGCTTCATTGGTAACCCGATTGTTTTCTTTATTGATAGATGAGGAAGGGGCTGCCAAAATAGTACGTGGTGATATGCTGCTTTTGGTAACAGATCTTAGGGAAAAAGAAGTGACCTACACCGATTATGAATATGATGAGGATTACAACTATAAAGAAGTAGAAAAGACCAAGACAGAGACTATTCCGGACTTTTTGTTCATGTTTAGTTCAGAAGAGGAAAAAATGTTTGGAAACCTAATGAAGATTGGTATAAAAGAAGCTGGTATAACTTACGATAACGGTATCTACAAGGCTTTGGGCACCACAACAAAGTACCCCATAGACCTGTATTTTATGTTTAAGGACAACACGGTCTTCTTAGGGAGCTCCAAAGAACACATGATAGGTATAAAAAATGGTACTTACGTTTCAAAACTATCTAGTGATTTGAAGAAAGATATCAGCAAAAACGTTACCAGTATGTATGTGAACGGTGGTAATATTGTTTCAAAAATACCTACGGAAGCTTTTCCAAGGGGCCTTAGAAGTGAGATAGGTTTAATTACCAATAATACGAGAGACTTTAAGCTTAATATGTCCAAGATCAAGGGCAATAAAATGAGTGGCGAAATGATTTTGAAAACCCCTACCCAAGGGCATAAAAACAGCTTTGCTTACTTCATCAATATGATAGACGAGCTTATGGATTAATTTCGTTGCACCTATAATGAAAAAGTTCCTTAAAATCTTTTCCCTAGCCGTAATGCTTTTCATTGTAGGGTATTATGGCTATGTTACTTATAAAAAATCGGTAGCATTTAATAATGTGATCCATAAAGATGCGGATAGTGCCATAAAAGTAGGCATCCAAGATATTAAGGAAACTTTGGTATGGGATGCGGTAACATCGCCCAAGTATTATTATGATGTTCTCCCACCTTCAAAAGATGACGATAAAGAGGAGGATGAAAAAAGGGATAAAGGTATAGAGTTACAACCCTATAACCTCATAGCTTTTACCATGCCCAACGTTAAGAATACCTTCTTTACAGTACTAAATATCTACAATTCTGAGGATTTTGAGGTGTTTGTCAAAGAAGAACTCGAGAAAAAATCGGTGTCGATACATGATTCTGGGAACGGGTATCGCTTCGCCATCATAAACGATGGTAAACTGGCCATGGCCTGGGATGCTGAACAACTTATAGTGGCTGTTTCGCCCGAACTAAACC
Source organism: Costertonia aggregata (assembly GCF_013402795.1). Taxonomy (GTDB): domain Bacteria; phylum Bacteroidota; class Bacteroidia; order Flavobacteriales; family Flavobacteriaceae; genus Costertonia; species Costertonia aggregata. Next base: position 1,905,378 of record NZ_CP058595.1, read on the forward strand.
TGACTTTTGCAAAAAAAGTCTTTGCAGATGTTTTGATCGATAATAAGACCATTGATGATAAAGCGCATCCTATTATCGAAAATCTGAAAAGTAACGCTTCTCATATTGTTTATACAGATGGGAAGAGCACATCTACGATAAATTTTGAAGATGGGAAGGCGCTTTTGAACGGAACGGTCTCTTCAAAAAATGATTTTCCAAATGAAGTTTCCTTGCAAATGCTGCCCAATGCCTCATTATCTTTTTATTTTAATGCGGACTTTCACAATCAAGAACTCAAAGAAAGACTCGTTCAAAACCTTGGTTCCTATACTTTTTTTGAAAAGCATAATCTGAACGTTTCAGAAATTTTGAATCGTACAAACGGGTTTTTCAGTCTTGAGCTAAACGGTAAAACCACACAAATAGATACTATAGTTTCTTATGAGTATGACGATAATTTTGAAAAAGTAGCGCGAAGAACGGTACAGGAAAAAGAGGTGCCTAAAATTCATTTCAATTTGGGTTCGGCCGATAAAAGTCTCAGGAAATATCTTCGTGGGGCTAACGCTGTGGATTCCGATAACATATTTACCCTGTTCCCGTTATATCAACTTTACGTGAAAGAGGCTGGTTTGTATACTTCTTTTGATACCTTTACAGGAATGTTGCCTGTCGAAAAACAAGTAAGCTCCAATTTTTTGGACTGTAAAATAGATTTCGAAAAATTGCAAAAGGATTTGAATCTTCCCCAGACCGAACAGTTTTTTTCACTTTTAGAAAGCATGAGGGTTCGGGCATGGCAAAAAAATACGGGTACAATTGACCTTGAAGGATATTTGACCGGAAAAAATACCGAAATAAATATGTTGTCCCAACTGTTTTTCGGAATGCGAAAAACGGAAGAAAACCAATCAAAAGAAGCCAAATTATAGTTGTACATTAGTGTTATGCAGCTGAGTTATTGGGAATATAAAACATGGTTTTCAGATATTGATTTTACCATTGTAGGTAGTGGGATAACCGGGTTGAACTGTGCGTTACAACTTAGGAAAAACTACCCGAGAGCGAAAATCGTACTACTTGAAAAAGGGATGCTGCCCCAAGGGGCTAGTACAAAAAATGCAGGGTTTGCCTGCTTCGGCAGCGCTTCAGAACTACTATCTGACTTAAGAACCCATACCGAGGAAGAAGTTGTACATTTGGTACGGCAACGTTGGGAGGGCATTCAGCTATTGCGTAAAAACCTTGGTGATAGTATCATCGATTTTCAGCAACATGGCGGATACGAACTCTTTTTGGAAAAAAGTAGTTTGTACGATGATTGTATTTCCAAACTGGAATATCTCAATGAACTGTTGCTGCCTGTCTTTGGGAAAAATGTTTTTGAAAAAAGAGAAAGCTCGTTTGGATTTAGGAGCATTCACAAGAATACTATTTTTCATACTTTGGAAGGGCAATTGGATACGGGGAAAATGATGTCCGCTCTTTTGTTGAAAGCTTCCCGGGACAACATTTTGTTACTTAACTCGATAACCGTTACGGCATACGAAGAAGCCAACACAAAAGTGCTCATAGAAACCGATGGCTTTAACTTTTCAACAAAAAAATTGTTTTTGGCCACCAATGGGTTTTCCAAAAGATTGATCAATGAAAAAGTAAGACCGGCCAGGGCACAAGTGCTTATCACCAAACCTATTGAGAACTTATCTATTAAAGGTACCTTTCATTTGGATGAAGGTTATTACTATTTTAGGAATATTGATAATCGTATTCTTTTTGGTGGAGGGCGCAATTTGAATTTTGATGAGGAAAACACCTTCAAATTTGGTCTTACCGATGAAATTCAAGAAAGCCTGGAGCATATTTTGAAAAAAGTCATTTTGCCCAACACAGCTCATGAAATTGATAGAAGATGGAGTGGCATCATGGGGATGGGCCACCAAAAAAAGCCTATCGTTAAACAAGTGTCAGAAAATGTGTTTTGTGGGGTTCGTTTGGGTGGTATGGGTATTGCCATTGGCAGTATCATCGGGAAAGAATTGGCAGAATTGGTCAACAAATGAAAAATATAAAAAAACAATCGGTATATAATTTTTGTAAAGATGTTGTTGAACAAAGAATATATCGCATTCAAAAAAATATAAAGGAAGTTCAAGAATCGTTGGGTTCCGAGACCAAAAGTAGTGCAGGGGACAAGCATGAGACCGGGCGCGCCATGTTGCAATTGGAACGTGAGAAATTGGGGCAACAGTTGGCAGAGGCCGAAAAAATGCAACGGGTATTGTACAAAGTGCCTTTGGAGAGTTCTTCGAAAATCGTGGGTTTGGGAAGTTTGGTGCAAACTGAGAATTTGGCCTATTATATCGCTATTTCTGCCGGAGAATATAATAAGGACCATACATCAGTTTTTTGTATCTCGGCAGCGACTCCCATAGGAAGGTCGTTAATGGGAAAATCTGTAGGTGATACTATTGTTTGGAATACGAACGTACTCAAAATAGTAGACATAGGGTAATTTTCCTTTATTCCCCAAGAGTTCATTATCTTAGGTACAATACAAGTGCTATGAATGTATTGGTAATCCCAGATAAGTTTAAAGGGTCACTCACGGCTAAAGAAGTAATCAAATCAATTACAGCCGGTATCGCAAAGGCTTTTTCTTCTGCCAAGATACATTCCCTAGTTGCTTCTGATGGTGGTGATGGGTTTTTAGATGCCGTATCCGGTAATAAAGTTATTGCCAAAATGTGGGTAGATACCGTGGATCCGTTGATGCGACCCATTAAGGCAATGTATCTGTTAGATTCAAAAAGTAAGTCCGCTTATATAGAAATGGCAAGAGCTTCGGGATTGGAACTTTTGACCGTACAAGAGCGTAATGCAATGCGAACTACGACATTTGGAACAGGAATACAGATCAAGGATGCCATTCAAAAAGGAGCTCGGCGTATTTATTTAGGTCTTGGTGGGAGCGCAACAAATGACGGTGGTATAGGTTTGGCCAAAGCTTTGGGATATTCGTTTCTAGATAATCTGGGAAATACCTTAGAGCCAATAGGCAGCAACCTGATTAAAATTGCCAAAATAGAAAAAGGTTCCTCTTATGACACATTGAACAATATAGCTTTTTTTGCCGTGAACGATGTAGACAACCCTTTGTTCGGGGAACATGGTGCTGCATATGTGTACGGCCCACAAAAGGGTGTTGATAGGAAACAGGTACAAATTTTGGATGATGGGCTCGTAAATCTTCATAAAAGGGCAAAAGAACAATTGGGGCATGATAATGCTCATTTACCCGGTTCTGGTGCGGCAGGTGGGACTGCGTACGGATTGAAAACTTTTTTTGATGCCGATTATATCAGTGGAATAGACTTTATATTAAAACTTGGAAAAGTACCCGATTTTTTAGAAAAGAATAAAGTAGATTTTATCATTACAGGTGAAGGAAAAATTGATGCGCAAACTATTAACGGAAAACTGGTAAAGGGAGTGTTGGGTCTCGGTAAAACGTATGGCGTTCCTGTTATTGCGGTTTGTGGAAAGTTGGATCTTGATAAGCAACAATTGAATGCATTAGGGTTGAATACGGTTCTAGAAACGTATGAATCGTCCAAAGGCATAGATTTTAGCATGCAGAACGCAAGTACATTAATTGAAAATTTGATTTTTTCTTTCTTTGATGCTATTAATAAATAGGACTATCTATTATGGAATTACTTTTTTTGCTCTTTGCGGTTTTTGCTATTATCATTTTGACGACAAAATTAAAGGTGCATGCGTTTTTAGCTCTTTTTATCATATCCATTTCATATGGTCTTTTTGTGGGAATGCCCTATGCCGATATCATAACTTCTATAAACGAGGGTTTTGGGGGGACACTGGGTAAAATAGGGTTGATTATAGTTCTTGGGGTCGTTATAGGGGCTTTTCTGGAAAATACGGGAGGCGCCTTGGCCATAGCGGAAAAAGTATTGAAAATTATCGGGAAAAAACGTGTTCCCACGGCTATGGGCATTATAGGTTATATTGTTTCAATACCGGTATTTGCCGATAGCGGTTTTTTGTTGTTGCACCCTTTGAACAAAGGGCTGTCAAAAAAAGCAAAAATATCCTTGGCTGGTTCGGCCACTGCCTTGGGAATAGGTTTGTTGGCATCCCACACTATGGTTCCGCCCACTCCTGGGCCAATAGCTGCCGCTGGAATTTTGGGGGCGGATTTGGGTTTGGTCATTGCTTTTGGATTCCCCATAAGTATCATTGCCTTGCTAGCTGCTCTGGTCTTTGCGAATACTTATGCATCAAAAACGTACATTGACCCGGATACTGATGGTACCTTGAATGTTGAAAATAAGATTGAAAATCGGCCCAGTGCCATAAAATCCTCTATTCCAATACTAGTGCCCATAGTGTTGATTATCCTAAAATCCTCTTTAAAATTGGAAAGAACGGACTCCAACGCTAAAATTATAGATATGGTCGATTTTTTGGGTGAACCCGTAATTGCACTACTGATAGGGGTGTTCCTATGTTTGCTATTGCCAAAAAGACTTAATTATGATATGTTGTCTTCAACGGGTTGGGTCGGCAAGGCCATTAAAGACGCGGCATCCATCATACTAATTACCGGTACTGGGGGTATTTTCGGAAAAATACTGCAAAATTCGGGAATAGCGGAAACCTTGGGGAACATCCTGACCGATTATAATATTGGGATTTTCCTGCCCTTTGTCTTAGCGGCAGCCTTAAAAACAGCTCAAGGTTCTTCGACGGTTGCCTTGATTACGGCAGCATCTATCATTATGCCCATGATGCCCTCTTTGGGTTTTGATTCCGAAATACAAAAAGCCTTGGTCGTGGTTGCCATTGGTGCCGGATCCGCTGTGGTGTCCCATGCCAATGATAGTTTCTTTTGGGTGGTCACACAAATGAGCGGGATGAACGTAAAAACGGGGTATAGGCTTTTTAGCCTGGCCACTGCGGTACTTGGTTTCGCTGGTATCATATCGGTTTTTGTCTTATATGCCATATGGTCTTAGCTGGGGTAGCGGTAACATATTTTGATGACAAAAAAAACCGATGTCCCCATCGGTTCAACTTAAACTAACTCAAAATATGAACGTATGCTTGGATAGATGCAATGCAAAATTCCAAAAAAATATAACGTTTCATGTTATTAAAAGTTTAGCAGTATATCAAATTAAGAATACTTCTTTAATGGTTTGGCTTACTGCGGTTTGCCTTCTTTTCGGCTGTCTTTTTTTTGGATTTGAGCCGCTTTTCAATGGCAGATTTTGTGGGCTGCGACCTTTTACGTTTCTTTTTAACTTTTAGTGCCTTTTCTATAGTATCTAAAAAGCGTTTGATGACCAAATCTTTGTTTTTGTGTTGACTTCTGCTTTCGTCACACTGAAGCACCAATATATTTGCTTTGGTAAGCCTGTTCTTCAACCTTAAATAAATGCGTTGTTTCTCGCTAAAAGTCAGTGCTTTGGAGTTGGCAACGTCAAAAACAAGTTCTACTTTGGTAGATACTTTGTTGGCGTGCTGTCCTCCTGACCCACTACTGCGTACCGCTTTAAATTGAAGTTCTTGTATGATGGATTGTTTGTCCAATAAAAATATTTTGAACAAAGTTAGCAAACCATTATAGATGGTATACTATAAGAATATCGGGGTGACCAATAAGGCAAAAAAAACCAAGGTCAATATTAAATGTAAACGTTTCATCGTAAGCTATTTAAAATATAAGATTGGTAAACGCACATAAATCCATATTATTATGACTTGTTGCCATTTATTATTTTTAGCTTCAGTATTTAGGTGGTGTATTGGGCAAGATGATATAAGTTGATATCATATTTCTCTTTTTCTTCTGAAACACCTTATTCGAAAACAATGGTACGTAACCGTTTTTTTAAAGGGGTCACAACGTAAAAGATAACCCCATTACATTAAATTCAGAATTATTTTCGGTATTACCACTATCATTCAACGGTTGGTTGGCATAAGAACCTCTTTGAGTGGGACATCCTCGTTCCTCACCTCCCCATTGTGTGGCTTCTATTACCAACTTTGTGATTTTTTGATTTCCCGTATCCAATAAAAAGCGATAAGAGCCCATTGAGTTCGGTAATTTTCCTTCAATGGAATATTCATCCAGCAAAATACCGCTTCCTATAATATTGTTGTTTTCATCATAAGCTGTCCACTTTCCAGATTCATCAACTTTGTTCTTGCTACCACCCTCTTCACAAGTTTTTCCTTCCTTGGCTTGTTGGCCCTCACCTGGATCCATTTGCCCAACCTGCAAAGTAACTTCTGCTGCGGGTCTTTTAAAGGTGAAAACCAATGCTTCACTTGATTTTACGATTTCTCCTTGATACTCGTAATAGTAATCTATTTGCTTCCACCTTCCGCCAGCAACTCCAAAACCATCATCTTTGAATTGGGTCTCAAAAACCACTTCACCTGCATCCCCATTGATTTTAAAAGCCTCAATGGTTACGTTATCGCCCCATGCCTGCTCCCCCGACCCGTTGTTGGACAAATAATCGGCTTTGGCGACCAACTCAAATTTTCCGGAGGCTGATGGATTTTGGTTTTCATCGCCCGACTCCTGGGAAATTTCTCCCATCTCGTTCGCTTTATCCTTGGAACATGAGCTAGAAACATTCAATAATGCAAAACAAAGTATTGAAAACAAATAATGTAATCTTTTCATGATGAAGAATTTAGGGTTCTATTCTTTGAACGGTACGAACACAACAAAAGTACGTTGGGCCAATACAGATCGACGAACTGCAGATAATCCAAAAGATGAAAAATTATTGCTGTAACCGTTTGTTCAATGTCTCGATAGATACATTCAAAAACACCGCTGCGCCTTTTTCTAGTGGTGTGTGGTGATTAAAGTAGACTTCTTGATTTTCATAATCGCCTACGACCAAATAATGGCTCCCTTTGTAGTACGATTTTTTTACAACGACTTCCATTCCGGATTTTTCGGATACCTTGAACTCATGTGCATACACTATGATTCGTCGTTTGGTATCGGCATATGATTTAACGATGTTCACCGGTACCTTGTTCGCTTCCCCAAAAAGGGATGCTATGTATAGCTCTTTAGGGTCGTTATAAAGGTCTACGGTCGGCTTATTGGCGATTATTTTGCGGTCTTGTAACACAATGACCCTGTCCGCATAGGGCAAAATATCATTATGGTCGTGCGTAGCCGTAACACAGGCGATATTTCTTTTTTTAAGATAATCAAAGAGATTTCTCCTAAGACTGTTTTTTCTAAAATTATCGATATGCCCAAAAGGCTCGTCCAGCAACAAAAGTTCAGGTTTTTGAGCCAGTACCCGTGCCAAGGCTACACGCTGTTGTTGGCCACCGCTCAAGTATTGCACCTTTGTTTTGGCGAAAGCTTCCATCTCGATCATTTCCAATAATTCTTTTGTTCTTTTTTTTAGCTTTTTAGGATAAAAAACAGACAAGAATTCACTTATGTTCTCTTCTACCGTGGTATAGGGCATCAAATCAAAATCCTGGGCAAGGTATTTCATATAGGGCTCGCCGGGTATCAAATTGTACAAAGGCCCCATAATCTGTCTTTCGCCCCAGTACACTTCACCTACTTTAATATGCAGAAGTCCATATATTATTTTCAAAAGGGTGCTTTTTCCGCAGCCACTTTCGCCAATCACCGAGATATGCTCTCCCTTTTGTACTTTAAGATTGATGTCTTCCAATACGGGAGCTTCATCGTAAGCGAAAGAAACGTGGTCTAACTGAAGCATTGAAAAGTCAAGTTTATAATATAAAAAAATCCGTCTCTAATAGAAACGGATTTTAAACCAAAATATTGATTGCTATTCCTTAAATTCTTTCAAGACCTCTTGGTTGGGAAGTTGTTCATATCCCATGTTGAAAAAGGTGAACCCGAAGATATCCGCATACTGTTCAATGGTTTTGCTCACGGGTGTACCGGCACCATGGCCCGCATTGGTTTCAATACGTATCAAGGTTGGGTTATCCCCGGCCTGTTTTTCCTGAAGTTCGGCGGCAAACTTAAAACTGTGTGCGGGTACCACCCTGTCGTCATGATCGCCTGTGGTCACTAGGGTTGCAGGATAGGCCACACCTTCCTTGACATTATGAACCGGGGAATATCCTTTAAGGTAATTGAACATTTCGGCATTGTCTTCTGCCGTTCCGTAATCATATGCCCAACCGGCACCTGCCGTAAAAGTATGGTATCTCAACATATCCATAACACCAACGGCGGGCAAGGCTACCTTCATAAGTTCAGGTCTTTGCGTCATGGTCGCCCCAACGAGGAGCCCACCATTTGAACCGCCACGAATGGCTAAATAATCGGGTGAGGTGTATTTATTTTCGATAAGATATTCAGCGGCCGCGATAAAATCATCGAATACATTTTGTTTTTTTGTTTTTATGCCCGCATCATGCCATTCTTTGCCATATTCCCCTCCGCCACGCAGGTTGGGTACGGCATACACACCACCTTGTTCCATCCAAACAGCGTTTATAATGCTAAAAGATGGGGTTAGGCTAACATTAAACCCTCCATATCCATATAAAATTGTGGGATTTTTTCCATTGAGTTCCAATCCTTTTTTATGGGTAATGATCATGGGAACCTTAGTGCCATCCTTGGATGTGTAGAATATTTGGGTTGACTCATAGTCAGCCGGATTGAAATCTATTTCCGGTTTCCAATACTGTTCGTACTCACCGGTTTCCACATTATATTTGTAGGACGACCCCGGTGTATTGTAATTGGTAAAGGAAAAGTAAAACTCCTTGTCCTCTTTTTTTCCTCCAAAGCCACCGGCACTACCTACTCCAGGCAACTTTACTTCCCGGACCAATTTGCCATCGTAATCATATTGATATACTTTTGAGATGGCATCGACCATATACTCAGCGAAGAAATAGCCGCCACCGGTGCTTGGGCTCAATACATTTTCGGTTTCAGGAATAAAATCTACCCAATTGTCGGGTGTAGGGTTAGATGCGTCGACCGTGACTATTTTCATGTTGGGTGCATTGCGATCTGTGACGATATAAAGTTTAGACCCAACGTTTTCAATGATATAGCTAGAGGATTCCGTATCATCCAATATTGGGATGAGCAAACCATTAGGGTCCTCTAGGTCTTTGATAAAAAGTTTGTTTCCGTAGGTTGAAATCCTTGCCGAAATAATAAGGTACCTGTTGTCTTCGGTCAGTCTAGCTCCAAGATATCTATGTTTTTCCGATGGTCTGCCACCATATACAAGCTCATCTTCTTCTTGAGGTGTGCCTACTTTGTGATAATAAATTTTATGTTGGTCTGTTTTTGCGGATAGCTCGCTCCCTTCAGGTTTGTCATAACTGGAGTAGTAGAAACCATCATTGCCTTTCCATGAAATACCACTGAACTTGATATCTACTAAGGTATCCTCAACAATTTCCTTGGTTTTTGCATTCATTACAATAGCCTTGCGCCAATCGCTACCACCCTCTGATATTAGATAAGCTGCTAAAGAGCCATCTTTTGTAAAGCTGAGTCCCGCCAAAGATGTGGTGCCGTCGTCGGAGAAAGTGTTGGGGTCAAGAAAGACTTCTGCTTCACCATCATCTTTAGTTCTATATACTACGTATTGATTTTGCAGTCCGTCATTTTTATAAAAATAAGTGTAGTCGCCCTCTTTGAACGGGGAACCAAGCTTCTCATAGTTCCATAACTTTTCCAATCTATTTTTTAAATCGTCCCGAAAAGGTATTTTTTCCAGATAACCGAATGTGGTTTTGTTCTGTTCTTTCACCCAAGCTTCGGTTTCTGGGCTTCTATCATCTTCCAACCAGCGAAAAGGGTCTTTGACTTCGGTTCCAAAATAGGTGTCGATGGTATCGACTTTTACGGTATTAGGGTAGTTCACAACGATAGGGTCTTTTTTGGTTTCTGTCTTGCATGCCAAGAAGGTGCAACATGCAAGGGTCATTAAAAGTAGTTTTTTCATTTTTTTCAGTAATTTGTCCAACTAAAAATAGCACTAAAAAACCTTCAAAACATCGGTATTTTGAAGGTTTTAACATTATGCTGAAAATTGTGCACTATACGAGGTTATATGCCACTAAATACTCAGCAATTTGTACTGCATTGGTTGCGGCACCTTTTCTTAGATTGTCGGAAACTATCCACATATTCAATGTGTTGCGTTGGCTCTCGTCCCTTCGTATGCGGCCTACAAAAACCTCGTCTTTATCATGCGCATAAATAGGCATGGGATAGGTATTGGTGTCCGGATTGTCCTGAACGGTAACGCCGGGAGTATCGTTTAAGATTCGACGGACTTCGTTTAATTGAAAATCGGTGTTGAATTCAACATTTACCGATTCTGAATGCCCTCCGGCAGTTGGAATACGCACTGCGGTAGCACTTATGGAAAAAGTGCGGTCATCCAATATTTTTTGTGGCTCACGGGCCAGTTTCATTTCTTCTTTTGTATAGCCATTATCCAAAAAAACATCGCAATGCGGTAAAGCATTTCTACTAATGGGATATGGGTAGGCCATTTCACCTTTGATACCGGCGATTTCATTTTCCAACTGTTGTACCGCTTTTACGCCTGTTCCCGAAACGGATTGATAGGTTGAAATAACCACGCGTTTCATTTTATATTTTTTATGTAGAGGAGCCAAGGCCATGACCAACTGTATGGTGGAGCAATTGGGGTTGGCAATGATCTTATCTTCTTGCTTGAGTTTATGGGCGTTGATTTCCGGAACCACCAATTTTTTTGTGGGGTCCATTCGCCATGCAGAAGAATTATCGATTACCGTTGTACCTATTTCAGCAAATCTAGGAGCCCACTCCAAGGACGTGTCACCACCTGCTGAGAAAATAGCGATATCTGGTTTTGCTGTTACGGCATCTGCCAAACCTATTATGGTGTGTTCTTTGCCTTTGTACGTTATTTTTTTGCCTACTGAACGTTCGGAAGCCACCAATATCAAATGCGTAACGGGGAAATTTCGTTCTGACAATACTTTCAACATTACTTCGCCCACCATTCCCGTGGCACCTACAACTGCTACTTTCATTTATATACTTTAAAAATTGAAGTGCAAATGTAAATTAAAGGCCTACCGTGTACAATAAAAAAATGAAAAATTATAATAATATAACAAAATGTTTAAATTGAAACAATTACAATAGGTCCATGGCTCTTAATGTTCTTAAGTGAGGTTCAGTATCGTAGTATTATTCTATTTCGAGAACATTTTTTTGCTGTAAAAAACAACCGTCAACCCAGTTAGCGAAACTAGATTGACGGTTTAAAATTAAAAATTAAGCTGCAGCGCAGCGGCTTGTCCTGAAGGTACTTCAGGAAGTATATCTGATTATTTTTTTAGGGCATCCCTAATCTCAATCAATAATTCTTCTTGTGTTGGCCCTTTTGGTTCCTCTGGAGCGGGCTCCTCTTTTTTCTTCATTTTGTTAACACCCTTTACTACCATGAACATCACAAAAGCCACAATAATAAAGTCGATGACATTGGTCAAGAATTCTCCGTACATTATGGCTACTTCGCCTACTTTTTCGCCTGCTTCGTTCATGGTTCCTTCTTGTATGATATATTTGACGTCTTTAAAGTCTGCATTAAAAATAAGACCGATCAATGGGGAAACGATACCCCCCGTAAACGATGCCACAACTTTATTGAAAGCGGCACCCATAACGAAACCTACGGCAATATCTACCAGGTTTCCTTTCATTGCAAATTCTTTGAACTCTTTTAACATGATATAGTGTTTTAGTTGGTTAATGAATATATGATAATGCAATGTAATAAAAAATCGGCTTCTTGACGAAATGTTAATTCATGAATTTAACTATTCTATAAATGAGCGTTTTACACGCTGTGAAATACCTGTTAACAGTTCGTAAGAAATGGTATCGGCAGTTTGGGCAAAGTCGTTTGCGGAAAGCCCTTTCCCAAAAACGATGACTTCATCGCCCTCATTACAATTAATATTGGTAACATCTATCATAATCATATCCATACATACATTACCTATAATGGGAGCCTTTTTACCGTTTACGTACACATATGTTTTTCCGTTACCATATTGCCTGCCGATACCATCTGCATGGCCCAAGGGTAAAGTTGCCGATATTTTGTAACCGTCCGATGCATAGGCCCTGTTGTACCCCACGGTCTCACCGGGCTTTATTTTATGAATTTGGGAAATAATGGTTTTCAAAGTGACGACTGGTCTTAACTGGGCGTCGATTTTTGCTTCATTGCCATATCCATAAAGACCTATACCACTGCGTACCATATGATGCTGGGCTCCGGGATAATTTACGATTCCCGATGTGTTCAATAAATGTTTAAAAGGAATATGGTCTAACTTTTTATCTATTTCAGAAGCGATTTTCTGAAAAGTATCGATTTGTTTTTTTGTGAACTCTTTTTCGTTTAAATCTTCCGATGCGGCCAAATGCGAGAAAATAGACAGTGCCTTTAAGTAATCGGTCCCTTTTAATTTCCCGATAATAAAATCTATATCGTTCTCCCCAAAACCCAATCGGTTTAAACCGGTATTGAATTTTAAGTGAACGGGATACTCTTTTTGTTCGTGTTTTGCGGCTGTCTCTAGAAAGGCCTCCAGAATTTTACGGGAATATATGCTAGGTTCCAAACACCGTTCTATCAAAGTGTCAAAACTTACCGCTTGCGGATGCAATACCAGAATAGGTCGGGTAATGCCCGCATCGCGCAGCGCAATACCTTCTTTTACATAGGCTACGGCAAAATAATCGGCCCCTAGGCTTTGTAGTTTTAAGGCCACTTTCTCGGCATCGCTGCCATAGGCAAAGGCCTTTACGACCGCTAAAAATTTGGTTTTGGGCAGCAGTTTGGAACGTAAATAAAGATAATTATGCTCCAAAGCTTTGAAATCGATTTCTAGAACCGTTTCCTTTACTTCAGACATCGGAGTTTTTTTTTGAAGCATTCACTTCTTCAGAATCAACCTTCATTTGACTTACTTTTTCCCGCAACATGGCTTTGTAGAATGCTCCCCTGCTCAGGGGTTCATATGCTTCGGTCTCTCCGAGCATTACCAATTTATCACTATCGGATTTCCGAAAACTGTAATTGGCCAAATTTCCGGTACGGGTGCAAATGGCATGTACTTTGGTAACGTATTCTGCCGTAGCCATTAGTGCGGGCATGGGACCAAACGGGTTTCCCTTAAAATCCATATCCAACCCGGCCACAAGAACGCGAACCCCCTTATTGGCAAGGTCATTGCAGACCGTTACGATCTCATCATCAAAAAACTGGGCCTCATCAATACCTACCACATCACAGCCATCGGCCAAAAGCCTAATATTAGCCGCAGCGGGAACGGGAGTAGAGCGTATCTCATTGGCATCGTGCGAGACTACCATTTCCTCGTTATAGCGGGTATCGACCATCGGCTTGAAAATTTCTACTTTTTGCTTTGCAAATTGTGCACGTCTCAAACGCCTGATCAATTCCTCGGTCTTACCGGAAAACATAGAGCCGCAGATAACTTCTATCCAGCCGAATTGTTCCTTGTGATTAACGGTGTTTTCGAGAAACATTTTGTAATTTTAGACGAAAATAAGGTCTTTTTTCGTTCTTGTTTTAAAGAAATATAAAAATACGCAAGAAAGGCATAGCTTTTGTTGAAAATATGATGGTAAGAATATAAATCCGCATTGATGAAAAAAAAGTTGAAAGAAGAGTTGAGGAAGTTGTCTACGGATATTATTACGGCGAGAGACTTGGATAGTATAACCGATTTATATGAAGCATCTAAAACGCTTTATGAAAAATTAGCGGTTTTGCGCTTTATCGAAGAGGAATTGAACGATTTGGAAGTTGACGTTTCCAAAAACGCCATTGCTGCCAAATTTGAGCAAATGGCCAGTGCAGTACTAGAGGGTAATACCTCTGTTCCGGAAAGTAATCCGCATGAAGAAGACATTATGGTTCCGGGTATGGATACTATTAAAGGTATGGTCTCCGAAATGCCAAGCTCAGAAGAGGTAGAGCAGATTTTCGGTGAATTTATGGCCAAGCCCGACTTGATGAAAAATGAAAAGGAAATTTTGATGCCCAAAAGCAATGGCACAAAAAACGGGGTCAATTCTCCAAAATCAATAAACGATACTTTAGGCAAGGATATAAAAGTGGATTTAAACGACCGGTTGGCCTTCGTAAAGCATTTGTTCAACGATAGCATGGAAGATTTTAATAGGGTCATCTCCCAACTCAACACAATTGATACCGAGGAACGTTCTTTTTCATTCATCAACAATATGGTAAAACCCGACTACAATAATTGGCAGGGAAAAGAAGAATATGAACTTCGCTTTACGAAATTGATAGAACGCAGGTTTGCCTAACAATTTTCACAAATAATCGGTATAACCCAACATAAGTTGTTGGGTTTTTTGTTTTCTATGATAGTTCGTATTGTACCTTTGGCCCGGTAATCGCTATATCGCCATGCAAATCAAAAAAATCGTTTTTTATGTAGCGACCGGAATATTAACGGCTATCATGCTATATTCGGTACAGATGTACTTTCGTAATCCTGATGCGATAGCCAGCTACTTTGAAAGTGTGCAATATCCGGGTTATCTTGTATATCCATTAGCGATTGCAAAGGTGTTGGGCCTCGTTGCTATTTGGGGGAATTTCTCCAGATCATTAAAGGAATGGGCCTATGCAGGTTTCTTTTTTGATGTTACTTTGGCACTTACGGCACATATGGTCGCAAAAGATGGTGGGGAATTATTTTCGATTATTGCTTTTTTTGCGTTGATGATTTCTTACTTTACGGGTAAAACAGTATGTCCTTAATTATTTGGATTGATGGGAAAATTATATTTGGTACCTACACCTATCGGAAACTTAGAGGATATGACCCTCAGGGCCATTCGTATTTTGAAGGAAGTAGATTTGATACTTGCCGAAGATACCCGTACAAGCGGAAAGCTATTGCAGCACTTTGAAATAACCACACCTATGCAGAGCCATCACATGCATAATGAGCATAAATTGATGGACGGTATCGTAAGGCGATTGAAAAATGGTGAGATTATAGCACAAATTTCGGATGCGGGAACGCCTGCCATATCCGATCCTGGATTTTTGTTGACAAGGGCCTGTGTAGAAAACAATATCGCAGTTGAATGCTTGCCCGGGGCAACCGCTTTCGTACCTGCTTTGGTGAACAGTGGACTGCCAAACGAGAAGTTTGTTTTTGAGGGATTTCTTCCCGTTAAAAAAGGTCGTCAAACTAGGTTAAAGCTCTTGGCTGAGGAAACACGCACTATCATTTTTTACGAATCACCACATAAACTCATAAGGACTCTTACGCATTTTGTAGAATATTTTGGAGCGAAAAGGCCCGCTTCGGTTTCTCGAGAATTGACAAAAATCTATGAAGAGACCGTTCGGGGCAGTATGGAGGAGGTATTAAAATACTACACGAAAAAACCACCAAAAGGGGAAATCGTAATTATCGTAGGCGGTAAACAATAGTTTCTTACATTTAGTCAATGATAGCACCGTGGCTTATTTCTGCATTTACTGTTATTGCGGTCTACTATTTGGATAAATGGGAAAATAAACACATTAAGTCGGTTTTTGATTGGGTACCTGCAATATTGTTGGCTTACATTATACCTGCCATTGTCTCCTACGTTTTAAATGCCGACTATTCCCAAGCCCATATACACAGCTTTAGTAAGGATTATTTTATTCCCTTGGCCATTGTTGCCGTCATGAGCAGTTTGTCTCTAGGTCAATTAAAGTCCATTGGCTTTAAACCCTTATTGGTTTTTGCATCTGGATCACTTTTCATTGCGGTTTTCCCCATATTGCTTATGCTCTTTTTTTCAGATTCTGAATTGATTTCCCAAACTTTGACTATAGATGATTACTGGATGGGTATACCGCCCATCGTAGGCAGTTGGATTGGGGGAAGTACCAGCCAATTGGTATTGAAAGAGTTGGTAGAATGTCCTGAAAATATTTTTCTTACCGTTTTGGTAATGGATAATATCTTAGTAAATATATGGACCATCCTCATGTTCCAAAGCATCAAAAAGAGTGGCACGCTTAATGCATGGTTCACTATTACCGATGTAGCCATACCTGAAGATATACGTGTTGAAAAAGGAACTAAACTAAAACCGTTGTTAAGTGCCTTGATTTTATTGGCATGCGTAGTATTATGTAATTTCATCATTGAAAGTTTTGTAGTTAAAGTGGTATTGTTATCCTTAACGGGTTTGGCATTGAGCAATTTTATAAAGCAATGGAACTTTACGTTCGCTTTAAAGGCGGGGAGGATATTGATTATTATAGTTATGGCCATTTTGGGTTTAAAACTGCAAATTGCCACTCTTGGTTTTAATATGCCTTTTTTTGGTTTTCTTATTGTATGGCTTTTGGGTCATTTTATTTTTATGCTGATTATAGCAAAGCTGTTGAATGTGAATATGGCTTGGGTGCCTATAGCCAGTATGGCCAATGTTGGTGGTATTGCGACTGCTCCAGCGGTCACTGCTGCTTATAATATCAAATGGATGCCACATGCCATTGTACTTGCCATTTTAAGTATGGCAACCGGTACGTTTTGGGGTATGTTAACGATTTGGTTATTGAAGACTTTTATAAAATAAAATGAGCATGCAGCATCTACTTTCAGAGATTCGAAACTGCGAAGTCTGTAAAAAACATTTGCCGCTAGGGCCAAGACCTATAATTTCGGGAACGGTAAATTCGAAGATAGTTTTGGTAAGTCAGGCTCCTGGGAAAAAAGCGCATGAGCACAATAGGGCATGGGACGATTCCAGCGGAAGAAAATTACGCGAATGGCTAGGGGTAACCGATGAGCAATTTTATGATGCGGATAATTTTGCCGTGTTGCCTATGGGTTTTTGCTATCCCGGAAAAGCGAAGACTGGCGATTTACCACCAAGAAAGGAATGTGCACCGCTATGGCATGGTTTGGTCTGGGAACAGTTTGAAAACGTAAAGCTGGTTATTGTGATAGGAAAGTATGCCCAAGACAGGTATCTAAAAGAATTTTCAAAGGCGAACCTAACCCAGAACGTAGCGAATTTTAAAGATTTTTTGCCAAAACATTTTCCGTTGCCGCACCCCTCCCCAGTCAATCGGTTTTGGATGGCCAAAAACCCATGGTTTGAGCAAGAGGTTGTAGGGGAGTTAAGGAAAATAGTATCAAAGGTGATAGGTGAGCCAAAATAATTATTTTTCTCCACCCCTAATAAGCACTCCCATCATGCTTCCCTTTTTCCCAACCATGTTTACCAAGATACTGGTTGGCACTTTCTACCGCACCTTCCTCAATATCGGTTCCCTGACTGTCGTTCCAACGGTTGAGGTAACCAAAAAGAGAAATTACGCCGAGCATTTCTACGATCTCACCTTCATCCCAATATTGGTACAAACGTTCTTTGATTTCGGCATCTACGGCATTGGGCACTTGCGATGCTTGCAGCGAAAAATCCAATGCGGCTCGCTCAGCTTCAGAAAAAGCAGGGTGAGTTCGGTACTCCCAAATATTATCAAGTTGTTCCTGTTCCGCTCCGTAACGTTCAGCGGCCCGTATGGCGTGTGCCTGGCAATAGCGGCATCCGGTGGCATTGCTGCTTACCCATGCGATCATACGTTTTAAGGCAGACGTAACCCGCCCTTCATTGGCCATGACTGCCATATTCAAGTTAATAAAGGCTTTGGAAATAGCAGGTCTATGCTGCATGGTCAAAATTGAATTCGGACAAAACCCCAGGGTTTCGTTAAAGAATTCGGCCAGTTTTTTGGTTTCTGGGCTATGGTCCGGGTCAAGAGGTCGTACTAAGGGCATACAGTATAATTTTCAGTTAAAAATGCGATATACGAAATCATGAACGAGTAAAAGCTTAGGCTTTTAAGAGGTGTCAAATTATCGTACTTTTACAAGTCAAGTCTACAATAAACGAAAAATTATGGGTACAACAAATCATATTAGCACTAAATGGTTGGGTAACATGGCCTTTGAAACCAATAATCCCTCGGGGCATACCTTACATATAGATATTGCCAAGGAAGATGGGGGAGATGGTAACGGTTTTCGTCCAAAAGCCTTGATGCTTTCTTCGCTTGCAGGATGTTCTGGACTGGATGTGGCTTCACTTATCAAAAAAATGAAATTGGAAGTAGACGCGTTCCACATCGAGACCATCGCCAACCTTACCGATGAGCATCCTAAATACTATGATAAAGTAGTTATTGAGTATCATTTTCACGGTAGCAATTTGGATGAGCAAAAGCTGCAGCGCGCTGTAGACCTTTCTATTGAGACGTATTGTGGCGTTATGGAGATGTTTCGGAGGTTTGCGGAGTTAAAAATTGTCACTAAATTCCATCATAAGTAAATTTTACGAAGTTATGATTCACTTCGAGCAATTTTGATGTATTGAAATTGTAACGAGAAAATTTCTGAAAAATTAGTTTGCACTTGATTTTTGTATTTGACCTTTAATATGCGCTGGACCATAAAGCCGAAACCGGAACAGAAAGATATTGACCAATTGGCCAATGTACTTCATGTGGATGATTTGGTGGCGCAACTACTGGTGCAAAGGGGTATTACCACCTATGAAGCAGCCAAAAAATTCTTTCGTCCACAACTGACCCATTTGCACGACCCCTTCTTGATGAAAGATATGGATGTTGCTGTAGGCCGCATAGAAACTGCTATCAAAAACGAGGAAAATATTTTGGTTTATGGCGATTATGATGTGGATGGTACTACGGCGGTCGCTTTGGTTTACAGCTACCTACTCAGTGATTACCCAAATGTGGCAACGTATATTCCGGACAGGTACGATGAAGGGTATGGAATATCTTACAAAGGCATCGATTTTGCAGAGGACAACAGTTTTTCTTTGATCATTGCCTTGGATTGTGGCGTTAAGGCCATAGACAAGGTAGCCTATGCCAAGAAAAAAGATATTGATTTTATTATTTGCGACCATCACAGACCCGGGAAAAACTTACCGGATGCCATAGCCGTTTTAGACCCAAAGCGTGTGGATTGCGATTACCCTTATGATGAATTGTGTGGTTGTGGAGTGGGTTTTAAGTTGGTTCAGGCCCTTAGCTCCAGAAGAGGGAAAACTATTGATGATTTGGTACAATACCTTGATTTAGTGGCTACTGCCATTGGTGCGGACATCGTACCGATAACCGGTGAGAATAGAACTCTCGCTTTTTATGGCCTACAGGTTATCAATCAACAGCCTAGAACAGGTTTTAAGGCTATTATCGACCAGATAAAAAAAACAGTACTCACAATAACCGATGTTGTATTCATCATAGCCCCAAGAATTAATGCGGCAGGCAGGATGAAACATGGTCAGTATGCCGTAAATCTGCTAACAGAAACCGATTTGAACAAGGCCCAGAAATCTGCTGCTGAGATTGAGCAGTTCAATACCGACAGAAGGGGATTGGACCAAGAGATTACCCAGCAAGCCTTAGTTCAAATTCAAGAAAACAACGAAGAGGAAAAATTTACCTCTGTGGTGTATAAAGAATCTTGGCACAAAGGCGTCATCGGTATAGTTGCCTCAAGATTGACTGAAACGTATTATAGGCCTACTTTGGTTTTTACCAAGAGCGGGGATAAGTTGGCGGCATCCGCACGTTCGGTCAAAGGTTTTGACGTTTACAATGCTCTGGAAGGCTGTTCGGACTGTATCGAACAGTTTGGGGGGCATAAATATGCAGCAGGGTTGACTTTGTCGGAAAATCAATTTGAAACCTTTAAACGACAATTTGAAAAAGTGGTTTCAGAAAGCATAGACCCACAATTGTTGACTCCCGAAATAACGGTCGATGCAGTTATAGAGCTTAAGGATATCACCCCTAAATTGATGCGGATCATACGACAGTTCGCTCCTTTTGGCCCAGGCAATATGACCCCTGTTTTTATGGCAGAGAATTTGACCGATACAGGCTATGCAAAAGGTGTAGGCCAAAATGAGGCACATTTAAAAATATCGGTCACCCAAAACGATAGCCATAGGATTGACGGTATAGGGTTCAATCTGGGAGACAAACTACCTTTGGTCATAAGTAGAAAACCATTTAAAGCTGTTTTTTCGTTGGACGAAAATGAATGGCAAGGTAACATTAGTCTTCAATTGAAAATAAAGGATATTAAATGAAGATAGAACATTTGGCTATTTGGGTTGCCGATTTAGAATTGATGCGCAGTTTTTATGAAACTTACTTTAATGCAAAAGCGGGAGGGAAATATCATAATCCAAAAAAGGAGTTCTCCTCATATTTTCTCAGCTTTGACAAGGGACCAAGATTAGAATTAATGCATACCCCAGAAATAGCGCACAGTCAAAACCTAGCCATAACCCATCTAGGGATTGTTCATTTTGCTGTTTCTGTTGGCAGTAAAAAGCAGGTTAATGCTTTGACCGAGCGGTTGCGTAGAGATGGCTATGCGATCAAAGGAGAAGCAAGGACTACGGGAGATGGATATTATGAGAGCGTGGTGTTAGATCCGGAAGGGAATCAAATAGAGATAACCATCTAGAAATGGCAAGAGAACTAGACCCCTACGCAGCACTTCGGTATAGGGAATTCAATATTTTTTTGCTGGTACGTTTCGCGATGGTCTTTGCATGGTCTATGCAGTTTATAGTTATCGAATGGCAAGTCTACTCTATGACCAAAGACCCACTTTCGTTGGGAATCATTGGGCTAATGGAAGTAATTCCTGCGGTGGGTATGGCCCTCTTTGCCGGGCATATTGTGGACCAAAAGGAAAAACGTAACCTTTTGGTCAAATGCATTCTAGGTTTCTCGGTTGTTAGTTTTGGACTTTTTATGCTCAGTCTGCCGTCACTGGAACGCCAATACAATACTACTACCCTGCTGTACGGTATTTATGTTTTGGTCTTTTTGGGCGGATTGGTCAGGACATTTTTGGGACCTACCATTTTTTCATTGATCGCGCTCATCGTACCTAAAAAAATATATCCCAATGCCGCCACTTGGAGTAGTTCTACTTGGCAGCTTGCATCGGTATTGGGCCCTGCTTTGGCAGGCCTATCTATAAGTTGGATAGGGGTTCACTGGTCTATGTGTATCATTTTTGGTTTTTCTATCATAGCGCTGATCGCATTGTTTCAAGTATCAAAAAAGCCTATCCTAAATCCCAAAATAGGGGAGCCTGTTTTCCAAAGTTTACGGGAAGGCTTAAAATTCGTTTTTAATACCAAGGCGGTTTTTGGGGCTTTGACCTTGGATATGATAGCTGTGCTTTTTGGAGGTGCAGTGGCCCTGCTCCCCATTTTTGCCCAAGATATTTTGCAGGTAGGGTCAGAAGGCTTTGGCGTTTTACGGGCCGCTCCTGCCGTTGGGGCATCAATCACTATGTTGGGCTCAACACGTTTTCCTTTACATAAAAATGCGGGAAAAAAGTTGCTCTGGGCGGTGTTTGGTTTTGGTATCTGTATCATCGTGTTCGGGCTTTCTACATACTTTTGGTTATCGGTAATCGCATTGTTTTTAAGTGGTGCCGTAGATGGTGTCTCCATGATTATCAGGCAAACAATTCTCCAATTAAAAACGCCGGACAACATGAGGGGGAGGGTAGCTTCGGTAAATTCAATGTTCGTGGGATCATCCAACGAATTGGGTGCGTTTGAGAGCGGCGTTACGGCCAAATTGATGGGAACCGTTACCGCGGTGGTATTTGGTGGCACCATGACCCTGCTCACGGTCGGGATTACGGCTTTTGTGTCGCCAACCTTTAGAAAACTGGATTTACAGAAAGACGTGGAAGAGCATGAGGCCGAATAACCACTATGATTTTACGAATTGTTAGCCCTCGAATTTTTCTAAGGATAGTATTTCCCCATCAAAAACGGCATAGGTGTAATATTTGATCCAGTCACCAAGATTGGTGTATTTGGATTTTTCGTTCAACTGTATTTCCAAAGGTAAATGGCGATGTCCAAAAACAAAATGGTCATAATGTTGGCTTTCCAATTTGCGTTTGGCATACTGCACCAACCATTCTTTGTCCTCGCCTAAAAATTTGGCATCCTCATCACCGGAAATCAATTTGTTCTTTACCGAAAAATACTGAGCCAACCGAACGCCCCAATCCGGGTGCATCCATCTAAAAAACCATTTTGCGACCGGATTGGTAAACAGTTTTTTCATGCGCTTGTAACCCTTGTCATGTGGCCCTAACCCATCACCATGACCTATAAAAAACGAAGTATCGTTGATTTTGTATTGTTGAGGGCGGTGAAAAACGGGAATGTTCAGCTCTTCCTCGAAATACCCGTTCATCCAAAGGTCGTGGTTGCCCACAAAATAGTAAATGGGAATTCCCGAGTCCGATATTTCGGCCAATTTACCCAAAGTTCTGGTAAACCCTTTGGGCACAACGGTTTTATACTCGAACCAAAAATCAAATAGGTCGCCCAACAAAAATATGGCGGCAGCGTCATATTTGATTTCATCCAACCAGGCCACAAACTTTTTTTCCCGGGGAAAACTTTGTGCATTTGTGGGTGCGCCTAGATGGTTGTCACTGGCGAAATACACTTTTTTATTTTCGGGAAGATGTATAGTGGTCATTTAATATACAAATATAGCAGAATACGAATTCGCTTTAGCAAATGGGTCAATATTAGTACAAAAGCAGTTAAGTTTAATTATGATCATATCATACATTACCAATGTTATACGGTAGGCAGTAACGTTACCGAAAAAATATATATTTATGAACAGTGATATTAAAACAATAGAAAACAAAATCAAGCAAATTATTGAAAAGAACGAAGATGCCGTAAAGGGATTTCAAAAAGCGGCGGAAAACGTAAAACGGGAAGGCGTCATAAGCTATTTTCAAAATAGGGCCAAACAGCGTGAATTATTTGTAAAAACATTGCATAACGCCACTCCGGTACTAGAAACTGGAGATGCTGAAATCAGCGGTTCTACCAAAGGTACAATGCATAGGACATGGATGGACATCAAGACTTTTTTTACTTCGAATGATGACGAGGCCATGTTGAAAGAGGCAGTTAGAGGGGATGAGTCGGCAATTTCCGAATACAATGAAATATTGACCGAGACCATGCTGCCCCACAGAATGAAAGAAATCATTAGGGAACAGCGCAATGAAATTCAAAACGATTTGGAAACATCAGGGATATTGGAAAGATTGGTATGATATAAGGAATATGATTTAACAAAGCCGAACCAGACCTAAGGTTCGGCTTTTTAATTTGAGCTATCAAAAACCTTATAATTTTAATTTTCAGAAGCGAACCATTCTGCAAAAGAGGTTTCGGTCTCTTGGAGTTTTAGGGAATGTAGTTCTATATTTTTGGGCAATCTAGCCTTTATTTTTTTGGAAAAATCAATTACCATATTTTCGCTGGTGGGCTGATAATCGGCTAAAATCACGTTATGGCCCCTATCCATCAATTCTTTGGCCAGCTCTACGTGGGGCGTATTTTTATTAAAGACCGTGGCGTGGTCAAACTTGTCCACAATTTCTTCTTTTACAATTTTTTTAAGGTCGCCAAAATCGATTACCATTCCCAATTTTACATGTGAAGTGTCGGTTATGGGCTCGCCTATGACCGTGACCGAAAGCTTATAGCTGTGACCGTGCACGTTCCTACATTTGCCGTCATAACCGTACAGTGCATGGCCTGTTTCAAAATTGAATTGTTTGGTGATTCTTATATTGCCCATAATCAAGTAGATTAATGGGCAAAGGTAGGAATTTTGATAAAAGAATTATTAACGACTTGCGTAGAGCAAATACGATCCCCCAATAATCAAAAATGGTGCGGCAATCATAAAAAGAATGACACTCCAGCGGTACAGGCCCCAGAACGATATTGTTTTTGCCTTTTCGGGTTTGGTCCTATCGTATACTATTTTTACTTTATCCCCAATTTTGTAGGCAGGTGGGCTAGAGCTGATACCACTTTTAAAACTTATTTTGGTCTGCGACCTGTCCGTAAATTCAAAAACCGGGGTATACATGGTACTGCCATCACTTTGATGAGTATGAAACTGAGTCACGGTGGCCGTGGCTCTTATACCTTTTTGTAGCAGGTTTTGGGTTTTTTTGTAGTTGGTAAAGGCATGGTACGCCAAAAAAGTACCGATTAAAAAAAGAAAAAGATAAAAGATGATCCAGCCCATAATTGTATTTTTTGGCATGGTTATCTTTTGAATTTACGCCTTGTCCTCACCCGATTTACGAAAAATACAATCAGAATGATCAACGCAAAGGCCGGAAATATGAGGTCACTATTTAGAAATTTGAGAAAATCCATATAAAAGCTTTAGCTATACAACGTGTACAAGAATTTATTAGTATTCAGTGATTTCCTGTTTTAATTCATTGGATAGTTCTACCAATATTTGAGCTTCTTTTTCATAAACTTCTGGAGTGGTCCGTATCGGCTTTTCATCATTGCCTAGCCATTTAATAATTTCATTGTCCTTAAAATAATAACGGTTTTCCTCGATTTTGGTTTTGGATTCATCAAAAACTTCGTCGACTTCATACTCTTCGGCGGTTTTCGCGTCCCAATAGATAGGAACATTGTAATGATGCCTTGTAGATAGAACGAAAAACAAACTGTCGTCCTTGTAGTAAAAAACAAAAACATCTTTTCCCGTTTCGCCCAGTAGTATGGTATTGACTTTTTTTATACGATTACTCTTTATGTACGCAGTGGCCTCACCGCCTTCGGTAGACTGATTCATGATTGAAACTGTCTTCTTCTCAAAGTTGTTAAAGCTTGATTCAATATTACCATACTCTTGCCGTATCATCTGGATGTCTCTTTCAACATCTTGGGAGAATCCGACAGAAACAAATAAAAACAGAAGCAAAAAAAAGAATTTCATACAGCGACTCTTATTTCTTGAATTTGGATAAGGCATTTTTGGTAAAATCCGACAGTACCAGTTTTCCGGTAATGGCAGCCCT
This sequence comes from Costertonia aggregata, assembly GCF_013402795.1. Taxonomy (GTDB): domain Bacteria; phylum Bacteroidota; class Bacteroidia; order Flavobacteriales; family Flavobacteriaceae; genus Costertonia; species Costertonia aggregata. The sequence goes on from NZ_CP058595.1 coordinate 1,930,488, forward strand.
GTAGGTCAATAAGGTTTGCCAATGGTCAGTTTTGTCCCACAGTACTTTTTTCCAAGCCGATAATGCTTCTGGGTTGTAATCGGATAGTTTTTGGGCAAAAAAATCAAGTTCCTTGTCCAGCTCTTTAGTGTCATCGAAAACTTTGGCGAAAAGTCCTTTTTCCTGAGCCCAATAAGCACTTTTCCATTCGGTAGGCGAGAGTGACAGTTCCGAAATCGCTGCAGTACCTATTTTTCGCTCCACGGCAGGGGCAATGACCAAAGGGGCAATGCCAATGGTAAGCTCAGAAAGGCGAATCGAAGCCGCTTCGGAAGCGAATACGTAGTCACAAGCGGCAGCCAGACCAACACCGCCACCTACGGTTTTACCTTGTACACGGCCGATAATTACTTTTTTACAAGTACGCATTGCATTGATGACATTGGCGAACCCACTAAAAAATACTTTGCCTTGCTCCAAATTGGAAACCGCCACAAGCTCATCAAAAGATGCGCCCGCACAGAAAGCCCTATCCCCTTCGGACTTTAATATGACAATCGAGATAGTATTGTTTTCCGAAAGATCATTAAGCTCAGCGGTTAGCCTATCCAGCAATTCTGCGGTAAAGGAGTTACTGGCAGGATGCCCAAATTCAACAATAGCGACCTTACCGTCTATTTTGGTATAAAGACTTCCATTTTCCCTATCTGTACCCATTATACTATCATTTTTATCAAAATTAGTTGTTTTGCAATAACGGGCGAAACTTTCTACGAAACTTCCAAACCAAAGCCCCGCCCCTGATCACCATCCACATGGTAAAAGCGATCCATATACCATAAAGTCCCCAATCCAAATATTTCCCCAAAAACAGAACAGGCAGAAAACCTAAAAAAGTAGCTGCCAAAAGTGTATTTCTAAGGTATTTCATCTCACCAAGACCCTTGAACAATCCATCCAATACAAAAGCGACCGTATTCATGGGAAGACCTAGTATCAATATAAAAAATACACTATAAAATGTGTTCAATACCAAGGTTTCGTTAGAGAATAACCTACCGATTGGGTAATAAAAAAGAAACCCGAAAAACATCAACAACACACTTACGCACAACCCATACAGCACTATTTTCTTTGCCAATTTCCAAAGCCCTCTGTAATTTTTTGCCCCCAGTAAAAGTCCGCCCATTATGTTTCCAGCGGCACCATAGCCGTCAATGAAAAAAGCGGAAAACAACCAAAGGTTTATGGCAATGGTATGTGCGCCTATATACTTATCGCCCAAAGCCGTTGCTTCCCTCACCGCCATAATCAAAGCGGTGTTCAGGGCCAAGGCCCTCACAAAAAGATTAAGGCTCATTATGATGAGCCGACCTAGCTCCGGATGTAACGGGAACTTTAGCTTTAGGCTAATATCGGTTTTCGTTACCAATAGCACAAAAGCCATAACGGCCATTATTGCCTGTGCAATTAGGCTGGCCCAAGCTGCACCGTCCAAGTACATAGGTTCAATTAAACCATCTATACCATATACCAGTGCAAAATCAAAGACCACGTTCAGAACCGCTCCCGTAATGGCAATAAGCATGGGCCAGTAGGTATTCTGCAGACCTCGGAAAATACCCATAACAGCGAATACAAAAAGGGTCAACGGGAATCCCCAAACCCTTATGGAATAGTAACTGATGCAATAGTTCAATATTTTCCCCGAAGCGTTTAAGAGCATAAAGATCTCTTCGACGATAAAAATGGTCGAAACCAAAATCATAATGCTAAGGCCAATATTCAAAAAAATGGCTTGCGCCGGTAGTGTTTTGACCTCCTCTAACTTGCCAGCGCCCAAATATTGGGAGATAATGGCCGATATCGCACTGCGGGTTTGTCCTAGGATCCATATCAACATAGAAAGAAAAGAACCAACGATACCCGCTGCTGCCAAAGATTCCAGCCCGTCAACGGGGATGTTGCCAACGATTGCCGTATCGGTTATGGATAACAAAGGTTCGGCTATCCCGGCAATCGTAGCCGGTACGGCGAGATTATTTATATTTCTAAAATTGATTTTCGCTTTCAAAAAAGGGAGATTACAGCACTAGTTCATAACAGTGAAACGGATGGTCACTTTGCTTGGGGAAATAAATGTCACCTAGCTTCTGATAGCCTCGCACCTCATAAAATTTTTGATTGCGCTTGTTTTGGCTAAAGGTATCTAAACGTACGGAAACAAAGTTGTTTTTACGGGCATATGCTTCCCCGAAATCCATCAATTTTCTGGCATATCCTTGACCCTGTAAGTTAGGGTTAATGGCAAGGCGGTGAATATAGATGTTGTTTTTGCTGGGCGTTAGCCATTTTATAGGCTTATATTCCTCATCCATATGGGTAGAAATCACAATGGTACCGCTTACCTTGTTATCAACCTCCAAAACATACAGTTCATTGTTTTTTAGGTCATTTTCAAAAGCCAGTTTGGTGGGGTAATGTTCGTTCCACTGGTAAATACCGTTTTTCTCCATTGCTCTTGCACAGGCTCTTGTTAATTGTAGGATGTCCGGAATTTCCGATAAATTTGCGTACCGAATCATAAATAGATTTCAATTTAATCGTAAATTTAGAATATAAATAAACAACCGCACAGATGAAACACATTCTTGTTCCTGTAGGAACCAATCCCAATGCCCACGAAACTTTGCAATATGCCATAGATTTTGCATCTGAGTTTTCATCAAAAATCTTTATGATGGATGTTTTCAACGTTTCTGCCAAGACGGGCAGTCTCGCCAATATTTCCGAGAAAGTAGCGGAAAGTAGCAAGGAACGTCTAAAAGAAGTGATCGGTAAGGTAGATGTGAAGCATATTGAGGTAAAGATCGCTACTTATAATGGGGATATCGCCGATGGGTTAAATCAAATCGATAAAGAATTGGGTATTGATTTGATCATCGTTGCGCCGCGTAGTAACGATATCAAAGAAGAACTGTATTTAGGGCACACTACGGGTAAAATCATCAAACAGACCAATATTCCCACTCTTATAGTCCCAAGGGGCACTGTTTTTACACCTTTTAAGAATATTTTGACAGCTTTTAAATCCGGCTTTCTAAAAAGGAAACGAATTTTGGATCCGTTGATTATGATAAAGAATCAGTTTCGCTCCAAGGTAGATTTACTTTTGGTAAAAACGCCGGGATATTCGGACGACGATCTACAGGTAAATTCAGCTTTGATGGACATTAGCTCTCAATTGACCATCACTGAGAATGCCACTACCTATTTGGGGGTAATGGAACATTTTCAGTCCAAACACCCGGATCTGTTATGTGTATTTCGGCGCAAGAGGGGTTTCTTTAAAAAGCTTTGGGAAAAAAGTACCATTCTCAAATCGGAATTTTCTGCCCCGATACCGGTTTTGATACTTAGTGTAAAGAAAGATTGATATCTATTTTGATAGGTTCATAAAAAGTATTTCCTTTGATGCACTTTAGCAAGGGGGATTAGCTCAGCTGGCTAGAGCGCTTGCCTGGCAGGCAAGAGGTCACCGGTTCGACTCCGGTATTCTCCACCAAATTTTATAGGGCTTCAAGAGTTTTTGACTTTTGAAGCTTTTTTCATTTGCACGCAATTTGCACGCAAAACTGGTTTTAAATCAACCATGGTATTATTTGATACAAATTGGTCTATTTTAGTACTTCTTCACCCTTTACAGAATATTTTTTGAAAAAGCATCACATTTATTGGGTGCTTTAACTTCAATATTAGATTAAGGAATCTAAGTCCCATAAAACGTCAAATTAAGGGACTACTAAAAGAGACCACAATTGAGACGTTTGAATATGAAGTTATAAACTATTGGCAAAGTGTCCTAAAAAACGGCCAATTAAAAAAACTATATGTATAACATAGAGACTGAGTACATAATAGCTCTGTCCCTGCATCTTCGGTTTAGTAAGAGCTGACAATACTATCCCTAGCTTTCTTAACCGCGCGTTGATGAGACTATCAACCCCATTATTTAAATCCTAACTCCATAAAGTCATATCTTTACAGGAACCAACCACTCTCTTATGATTAAATTCTTCCGCCGTATCCGGCAAAAATTGCTTGAAGAAAATCGTTTTTCAAAGTATCTGGTCTATGCGATTGGTGAAATCATTTTGGTGGTCATTGGAATCTTGATTGCATTAAGTATCAACAATTGGAATGAGAAACAGAAAGATTTGGTCAAGGAGCAGTTAATTTTAAAACAATTGTTCAGTGAATATCGAAGTAACCTCAAGCAACTTGACGAAAAAATACTGATGCGTAACCAGGCACTAGAAGCCTGCGATAATTTGCTAAAGCAAATAGATAATCCCACCTCGGCAATTGATGAAGACGCGTTTTACCGATCATTGTGGATCATATTTAGGGACCCTACCTTTGACCCCATAAAAAACGATATTGTTGGTTCAGAAAATCTTCGCCTCATACAGAATGACACCTTGGTGAGGTCTTTATCAAATTGGTCTTCTGATGTCTTTCAGGTTCAAGAAATGGAGTTGGAGTACCAAAAATTTCGAACGGAGATTTTAGCGCCGTGTTACTTTAGATTGGGTATTGCGAGGAACGTAAATAATAATTTATGGAAAGACGGATACACGCCCACTGAGGCATTGGACAAAAAGTCAAACTATAAATTCACCATTAAGCCAACAAAAAAAAGTGTGGATTTGACAAAGGTTCTTGTAGATGTTGAATTTGAGGGCATTGTGAGCCAGGTAATCACAACTCATCAAGTTACAAACATTCAATCGCAAACCTTACGCAATAGAATCTTAAACATGCTGGACGTTATAGCGCAAGAAATTGAGAAATAGTAAGGAATACGTAATGGTCAACCAATGATAAAATTCTTTAGAAAAATCAGAAAAAAACTACTTGCTGAAAAACGTTTCAGCAAATACCTCCTCTACGCCATCGGGGAAATCATTTTGGTGGTCATCGGTATTCTCATTGCCCTTCAAATCAATAATTGGAATGAGAACACAAAATCATTAAAAGTTGAGAAAACCTACTATTGTAAAATTACCGAAGATTTACAGGTAGATATCAAAAATATTGATAGTTCAATGGTGACTCTTGATAAGCGTTTGGAAAGCACAGAAAGATTTTTGAAAAACCTCTTAAAAATCCAAAAGGATAAAGCGGTTATTTTTAAAGATTTTCTACCAACGTTCAGGTATTATAAATTCATCCCAACCAAAGCAGCCATAGTTGACATCACTTCTTCTGGGAAACTAGAAAAACTGCGGAGTCAAATCCTGAAAAAAAGAATTTTAAATCATTATACAGCACAAGATAATGCCACAACTATCATTGATATCAATTATAATGCGCTGACGGAAAAACTTTTTAACGTGGAAAAATATACTGACTTGGGATTTCAAGAAATACCACAGTATCAAAACATATTTGATGCAGAATTACAAGGATTATTATCCAGTACGCAATGGCAACAAAAGCCCAATGACGAACTATTTATAAAGATCAAGGATGTCATGGTTTTTAATATGATTACGGGACAACGCGAAAAAGAGCTTCTTAAAAGCATCAAAGCTGATGCCCAAGAATTAAATGAATTATTAGTTGAAAACTGTAATTGATATGATTAAATTCTTCAGACATATTCGTCGTTCACTGATTCAAGAAAATAAAATGGGAAAATACTTTAAATACGCCATTGGCGAAATCGTGTTAGTTGTTATTGGAATTTTAATTGCCTTACAAATAAACGATTGGAACGACCAACGCAAACTCAAACAACAAGAACAAACGTATTATTGTAAAATAAGTGAAGATCTTAAAACAGATATAGAAAATGTTAATCGAGCTTTAGTTTCTCTCAAAGAGCGCAAAATAACCACCAAAAGATTCCTAACCAATTTATTGAAAATACAAGAAGACAAGACCATTCTATTACAAGATTATTTGAGTGCTATTCGAGCTTATGACTATATCCCAACAAAAGCAGCCATTGTAGATATTACCTCTTCAGGAAAATTGGAAAACCTAAAAAATAGTGCGTTAAAAAATGAAATTCTTAATCATTATTCCCAACAAGATTATGCACTTAAAATAATCGACAAAAATGATGAACCATTGTTTCGGCAAATATTTAGCTATGGCGATTATACAAGTTTTGGAATACACGAAGTGCCTTTATATAAAGATGAATATGGTGATAAACTTAGCTCTCTATTAAAAAGCAGTGAATGGCAAAAAGACCCTGATAACGCACTTTTTAAACACATTAAAGACCATATGAATATGACTGTAATACTTTGTACAAGAGAACAACAATTGTTGGAAGATATTAAAACATCTTCAGAAGAGTTGTTTAACAAACTGTCTAACTATTGCCAATAATATGATAAAATTCTTTCGAAAAATTAGACAAAAACTGCTATCTGAAAATAAATTCAGTAAGTATCTGATTTATGCCATTGGAGAGATTGTACTTGTTGTTATTGGGATTCTTATTGCGCTTCAGATTAATAACTGGAATCTTACTCAACAAGATAGAAAAACAGAGAAAGAGAACCTTCTATCACTTCAGGAAGAATTTTCAAAAAATAAAACTAAAATTCAAGAAATTATACAGCAAAATAATCAAAATATTTCAGGCGCAGAAAAGATGATTCAATCCTTTAGTAGTGCATCTAAAGACACTATTTCAGAGCAAATAATAGCAATTTATGGTAGTGAAACCTTTGGTACAGAAATAAATTTTGAGCCTGAAACTGGCGTTCTTACTGAAATTATAAGCTCCGGTCAGTTAAAACTTATCCGAAACAATGAGTTAAAACATAAATTGGCGGGATTACAAAGCAAGATTGATGAAATTAAACAACAAGAAAAAGAAGTTCTCGATTACCGAATCATAGCTATTAAACAAATGATAAATGAAGGAAATATGGAAAGAGTTTATGCCTATTTAGGAATCAGAAAAGCATATGTAAATACCACTTTTGAAAGTACAGGAATAAAATCTATGCTAAACTCATTACCTTTCTTAAATCAAATCGTTTTATATCAGTCTAGCTCAAATGTCACTAATCAGGCATTTTACGCCCCATTGAATAAAGAAATTGAAATAATACTGGAGTTAATAACTAACCGTTTGAAAGAATTGTAAAAAATAACGAAAGCACAAAAAAGTAGGCACTAAATAATCTAAATCATGAAAATAAAAACCAACCGACTGACTTTACTCGCAGCACTTTTTGCATTAGCTTTTGGACTGCAAAGTTGTGAGCAAAAACAAAAGGAAGAAACGAAAGAAATTGAAAAAGAAGTAATCGTTGAACCTGAAAAACCTGAATATTTTCTGTTAAGACCAGAAGTGGAAAAAGCTTACGGATATTCCCACGCCCTGAAAATTGGAAATAGCATTAAAATTTCAGGAGCAGTAAGTATGGACGATAACGGAAATCCAATTGCGGTTGGCGATATAGAACAGCAGATGAAAAACTGTTATGCTGATTTGGAAAAAATATTAAAACACTTTGGTTGCACATTTGACGATGTGGTAAAAGAAGATATTTTCACAACTGATATGGCACAAATGCTAGAAAAATCAGCATATCGAGCCGAAATTTATAAAAATGGATTCCCAACGGGTTCATGGCTTGAAGTAAAAGGATTGGCATTACCAGAATTTATGGTCGAAATCGAACTTGAAGTACACAAATCTGAATAAAAGTACGGACGCACAACAATAGATGCTAACCGCAATTACGAATAGCCGAGGCCGTTGGGGTTCATTAACCAATACAAAACACAATTAAAGTGAAATATTATAGAAATCTCTTGCTTACACTATTGACCATCATTGGTGTTTTCTCCTGTGACTCTCCCCAAAAAAATATTGAATATGGAAAAGCAACAAAAGAGTTAATAAACCTTTTAGATAATGACCCTAATCTAAAATCATTACTTATTTCTTCACTTGAGAAGGCGAAAGAAATTAATCCCGACAGGAATACAAATCCTGCTCAAAACCTTGAGGAATATTATAGGTTCGTTACATGGACAGAAACAACAATGCCTTGGGCCATCGTTAAAAAAGAAGAATACCCAGAAATATTTGATAATATCTTTCAGGGTCTTTGCGCGTTTTATTTTTTAATCGATCAACCACTTCCAGAGTTGGAGGGTCAAGGATTGGTGAACAACTCCTTGCAGTATTATGAACCATTTGCCAAATGGCTGGTCACTTTCAGTAAATCATGGGGGTCTTTTTTGGATACTGAAGAATCTTGGAATGAAGAACATTATCAAATGGCATTAAATGACCCCAATTTCGGTCTGCGAAACGGTTGGTATGAAGATCCGGCTAACTGGAAGACTTTTAACCAATTCTTTGCCAGATACCTTAAGTCTCCTGACATGAGACCTGTTGCAAGTCCAGATTTAGATTCCGTAGTGGTGTCATTTGCTGACTCAGAACCGCAGGGCGTATGGGACATCGATGGCAACTCATATCTAATGGATGAAGGAGGGGTTCCAGTAAAGTCTGCTACACTTAAATCTATATCAAAACTTATCGGTGATGATAGTCAGTACAAAGACGCATTTTCTAATGGCACATTTACCCATTCCTTCCTCAATGTTAATGACTATCACAGATATCATTTCCCTTTGAGCGGCACCGTAAAAGAGGCTAGAATTATACCAGGTATCAACCCTCCGGGCGGACAACTCTGGTGGGATAATGAAAACAATCGATATGCCTTTAATCCAAGCGCCAAAACGGGATGGCAATCTATTGAGACCAGAGGATGTGTTATCCTTGAAACTAATGAATACGGACTCGTCGCCTTAATGCCAATTGGGATGGGAGCAGTAAGCTCGGTAAATTTTGAAAAAAATGTTATCCCCGGCACAAGTGTAAAAAAAGGTGATATGCTTGGACATTTTGCCTTTGGTGGATCAGACTTTATAATGATTTTTCAAGATGGAGTTACTTTCAGTTTGGAAGCCCCGATGCAAGAGGATGGTCAATCATATCAGCATATATTAGTGGGTGAAAAACTGGGGGTTTTATCTAAACATAAATAACGAAACGCCAACAATATGCACGGTGTATAGCACACTATGAGAAGCTGCGAAACCATCCACGGAGCGTTACCTGTGTTTTGACGAGTGCTGTAAAAAGAAGGTTTTTTGAGACCGTACTTTCAAATGACATGCCAATCTTTCTTCACGCATTAATAAAATTTCAAACCTTAATTAAAATAACCTAGATATTAAAATCCGTCTTTTTAAAGTCCTTATTTTCTAATTCCTTCATTTTTAATTGTTGATAACCCACAATTTTCTGCTAAATCACAGATTAGACCCTTATTTAGAATGGTGTCGTTTGGTATCAAACGGAACCAAATAAAATTACTGGTCCTTTAGCACTATCTAGTTTGGCATGGTTTGGTTTAATTTGTGGTATATCAATTATTTGTGAACAACTATTTGTTACGGTCTATTTGGTTATTCGCCTATTTTCATACATTTATCCAATAACAATATTGAAAGAAAACAAAAGCGCTTTTGTTCATTTCACATCCCTAAAAAGAAACAAAATGGACAATTTTTTAATACTCGAACGGCTAGACCGTTTGGAAAGACTGTTGATTTGCAGGCAAGAGGTCACCGGTTCGACTCCGGTATTCTCCAGCAAGTTTTACAGGGCTTTAAGAGTTTTTGACTTTTGAAGCCTTTTTCATTTGCACGCAATTTGTACGCAAATCTTGTTTTGAATTAGGCATGATACAAATTGGTTTAATTTGATACTTTTTCACTGCTTACAAAATACTATAAAATCTATTGATCAAGTTTGTGTTACAATCACTATGTTCCTCACTAAAACTAGAACCCGATGGTTTAATACTATTTAACGACGATTCAGTTTAAAAATTATTTTATAGGCCAGCGAATACCTGCATATTTGAGTATTGTTCAAAATCAGTGTAATGTTTTAAAATGATAACAATAATGGTTTTTACGGTTAATCTTGTACATCACGCCCATGGGAATATTTACGATATGCCTCTTACAACGCAAAGTAATCATATTCTTAGGTTACCCTTTATTGCTTTTGGTGGGTTGGAGTGCTCAGTAAAGATTTAAGAATTGTACATTTCTTCACTTTGCACAGTATACAGATAATCCCGTTATTCGCTATTGGGGTTTCTAGAAAACGGAATTTTTCAAAAGCATCGAATCATACAGGTCACTATAGTTGGGCTTTTGTTCACTATCCGAATCGATTTTAAATTATATCAAACGCAGCAGGGTACGCCCTTCATCGCATTATATTGAATCTAATGTTCTATACCAAGGAGAAACGCATACGCTATTTAGGATTTGATGATTTCTGGTTTAAACTGGTCGGTATTCTAATCATAAGCTTCGCAACATACTTCCTTTTCAGCAATCTCTCTCGAGAATATCCTTTTATCGAAAGGCTTATCTCTTGGGTGATATCTCTCGTTTTTTCGACCATAGATTGGTTGATCATAAGAGCGATTATGATTTTTTTACGGATAAAATTCCCTTCTCTAAAAGATAGTGCACTTAGAATTTCACTCTTGTTTATTGGTATAGTGTTCACTGTAATAGTGATGGATTATATTGGTATGTGGATATTATCACCGCTCACTGGCGACAGTTACAATTTTATGATGCGCTCCAAGGCGTTATTGTCCATAACGTTGATAAGTACCATGACCATGGCTATTTACGAAGCTATTTATTTTTATGTTAGGCTCAAAAAATCGATCCGGGAGGAGGAACAGTCAAAACAGGCCATTGTACAAGCGCAATTAGATGCACTACGTAATCAGGCCCAGCCCCATTTTTTCTTTAACACCTTAAATACATTACGGGATATTATAGATCAAAATTCCAAAGCCGAGGCAAAGGAATTTGTAGACAAGCTATCGGAAATTTATCGTTTTTTATTGGAGTCGGGCAATGCCAACCTCATTACTTTACGAGACGAACTAAAGTTTGCAAAGGCCTATATTCACATTCAATCCGAACGTTTTGGCGACAACCTGAAATTAGATTGGCGCATTCCCAACAATATGTTAGATAAAATGATTGTACCTATGAGCCTTCAGTTACTATTGGAAAATGCAATAAAACACAATATAATATCAAAGGCGAAACCACTGACAATAAATGTTTTCGTAGAGGATGACAAATTAATGGTGCGTAATAAGATCCAACCGAAATCAACTAAACTACCCTCGACCAAAGTAGGGTTGAAAAACATTCAAGAACGGTACCGATTGACCTCTGAAGAATCTGTCAAAATTTCGAATAACGAAAATCAATTTACGGTAGTTTTACCTTTATTGAATATTTCTGAATAAAAAAAATATGGAAATACTGATTATTGAAGATGAACCAAGGGCGGCCAGTCAATTACAGCGTATGTTGACGGCATGTGATTTCAAGTACGATGTATTGAACACAATCGATTCTGTAGAAGAAGCTGTGGAATGGTTTAAAAACAACAAAGCCCCTGAACTTGTTTTTATGGATATTCAATTGGCAGATGGTCTAAGCTTTGAAATTTTTCAGAAAACAGTGGTGGAATGCCCCATCATTTTTACGACCGCTTTTGATCAATACGCCATTCAAGCGTTCAAAGTAAACAGTGTTGACTATTTGCTGAAGCCCATACAAAAAGAAGACCTTGCCAAATCATTGAAAAAATTCGGTAAATCCAAAAAGGCTCCCGCTATAGATTCGGCCACATTAAAACAGTTGTTGGGAAGTATACAATCCAAACCAAAAAGGGAAGGGATATTGGTCAAAGAAGGAAATGCTTTTCTACAGATTAAAACATTGGATATATTGTATTGCTATTCTGAAGATAGCATCACCTTTGGAGTAACCCTGGGTAAGCGCTTTATTATCAATGAAACCATTGACGAATTATTCGATTCTTTGGATGGGAATCAATTTTTCAAAATCAATCGGGGGCAAATTATAGCAAAAGGCTCCATTCAAAAAATAGAACCCTATTTTAATCATCGGGTAAAACTTTCCATTACCAATCCAAGAGATCAAGAATTTATTGTAAGTAGACCAAAAACGAGTGATTTCAAGGGTTGGTTGAATACCTAAACCTATTCAGAGCTGGTATTTAAAACCCATAAAAAAACTCCCGGGATTGTAACGATCTACTGGGCACTTTTCATCTTGATTTCAACGCATGGCGCCCTAAACCAATTCAACCACTCAAAACGACAGTCCAACAAAAACCACTATCATCAACTTGCCTTAAGCCTGATATTGCACTTGTAATATATTAAACAATAACAAACGAGTCATGAAAAAAGGTAAGTTGAAAAAATGGCACTATGGTCTATTTGCTCTTATGATTCCCCTTTTGGGAATTTTCATATGGCAACCGAGCAGGGAAGAAGTGGAGATAAACCATCACGACAAAACAAGAAATGAGCAATGGATGGCAGACTTAAATTTCTTCGAGAATGTATACCTGTCCGATTCCAAAACCTTTTCAAAAGATACCGCTGAGTCTTGCAAGGTGCTTTTAGATAGTTTAAGGAAAAATATTGACCGTCTTTCCGATAATCAAATGACTTTGGAACTATCCAAAGCCGTTGCTATGGCCAATAACGGCCACACGACAATACATCTGAGCGGTATGGATAAAATCCCATTACGGTTCTATTGGTTTAAAGATGGACTATACATCATCAAAACGGATAAAGCTTCGTCAAAATATCTAGGTTCAAAAGTATTGAAAATCAATTCAATGGACATTAATAACGTATTTCAAAAAATGAAGCCCCATCTATCCGGTATTGATAGGTTTAAAAAATTCACAGCTTCCAATTATTTGTCAAGTCCGCAAATTTTAAACGGGCTGGGAATATCTAAAGCAGATACCCTTGAGCTAAGTCTTCTGAGAGACTCGGACACATTAAAGGTAAACTTTGGCATCAAAAAGATGCCGGATACCAAATACGAATATGAAACTTGGGCAGATCTATATCCCAACAATAAGCAGGATACTTCTTGGAACCATCTCTTAAATGCGGACGACCAATTACCCTTATATTTAAAAGACATGGAAAAAGGAGTCTCCCATACTTTTATGGACTCGGAAAAAATAGCATATTTCGGTATTAATGCGCTATGGTATAAGTGTAATGATTTTGAAGGTCAAATAGACGCTTTTCTTGACACCTTAAAAACGAAAAGTGATTATAACGTTATTATAGATTTGAGGTATTATACCGGTGGCAACTTTATGAAGCCTACCAAACTAGCTACACATACTCCTGAAATAATTGATGAAGGCAAGAAAATTTACCTTGTTACGAGTAACAAAACCTTCTCAGCAGGTTTAGTGACCGCGGCACGGGTCAAGTATTTCGCAGAAGATAAAGTGGTAATCGTTGGAGAAGAAGTCGGGGATAATTTAAAATTTTGGGCCGAAGGCGACTACTACACGCTTCCTTATTCCCAGATTAAAATTCAAGATTCCAAATATGAACATGATTGGGCGGAAGACACCTTTACTTTAGGAAAAACCTTTTGGGTCAACGCTTTTTATGGTGTACCGGCCAAGAATCTAGATGTCGACAAAAACATTTCAATGAGTTTTCAAGACTATGCGACACATAGAGATCCTATTGTAGAATGGGTTTTGAAACATAAACAATAAAGCCAACCGCTAATTCTAAATTCTAGTTTCATCACTGGTTCAAATAAATATAGAAATATTTGATTTGAATTTATATGTGTATTTATACATAAGGCAAATACCTAGTTAGGTAAAAAAAATTAAACCAAAACTCTTAATACATACAAAATGAGAAAAACAATATTGTTCATATCCGCCATTCATCTTTTCATTGGTTGTGCTACGTACAAGTACAAAAAACAAGGTTTTGTAAACAATGACGATTATTTCACAGAAATCCCCTTTACGTATAAGAACGGATTTATTTTACTACCGGTTACCATAGAAGGCGAGACATTCAATTTTTTATTGGATACAGGAGCAGAACTAAATCTTATCGACCCAACAATCGCTGGCAAACTCAATCTTAAAATATTAAAAAAAGGAACGATTTCTAATGGGAAAGACTCTCAAAATAAAATAGAAAGAGTAGAAATAGACAAAATTTATATAGGAGGTATTGAATTTGAAGAAACAGTAGCCATGATTTGGGATATTTCAAAATTCAGTAAATATATGAGCTGTGAAAAAATAGACGGTTTTATAGGAAATAATCTAATGAGAAAATCGAACTGGCAAATTGATTATCAGAAGAAAATTATAAGGATAGCTGACTCTAGCAACAAATTTGAAGTTTCAGAAAATCATAAAAAAATTAAAATAAATTCCGGAACTGTTGGCAATGTATATCTAAATCTCAAAATAGGTGAAAAATATAAAGACTTCACTTTTGATACAGGATTTAATGGTTTCGCCCAAACTGGGGATACTACCCTTTTAAAGAACACCCCTTCAATTAAGAAAATCGGCATAACAGGGGCCAATTTTACAGGTAGTAAAAAGGGGATTACCTACTTAAAGATGATGGAGACTTTCACTTTAAATGGCCATAGGTTCAAATCGCCTACTTATTTTTTAATAAAGCCTGAAAATTCATCGGTTTTGGGCAATGAATTCTTTGAAAACTACACGTTAACCATAGATTGGACCAATGATTATCTTATTCTGGATGCGTCCAAAGAATATGATTTGAAAAAACTTGACATGTATGAAGTTGGCTTTTTTCCAGATTTCGAAAAAGGTATGATTACCATTGCCAATATTTATGAAAAAAGTGATTTTAAAGATACGATAAAACCAAAATCAAAAGTTTTGAGAATCAACAATATCGATTTGGTTGAACTCGCCCAAAAAGATAAGTTGTGCGACTTTTGGTCTAGTGGATGGGAGGGCATACGTGAAAAAGATGTTTTACATATTGTTTTGGAACAGGGCGGTAAACAGCAAACGTTCAAAATACAAAAGATCACACACGATTGGTAATGGCATCATAACCATGCCAAAATAAAAATCGGCCTGTGTACGAACCATAATCTTTAGGAAAAATGAGAGCTTGTTGTACGGCAAATTTATAAATTATGGTAAACAGCTATAATCAAGGCTTCCCATTTCGTACAAACATTACGGATTCTGCTCTAAATAAAGGTAAAATGCTATAATTCCTACTTATGACAGCCAAATCAGCAATACTCATATCTTGTACGATCGGTAGCGTTTTCAATAGGTTTTTACAAAAAACCTTTACTTCATAGTAAAGTGAAAATCAAAAATTAAGCTTTGCCTATAAACCAAGAACTTTCAAAAATCATGGGCGATTAGAAAAAATGGATAGATGTTGCGGAAAATCATGAAGATGAAAACAACAAAAACAATCAAGGGTTAACTTACAAAAACGTTCTACGCTGTGTAAATTCCACGTAAACACCTTGCCTTAAGGCTATGGGTTTTAAATCTTTATTGGTTCATTTTTAATCTTTTAAGAAAAGAATAACGCTTTCTTCTTTTCTTTGCCTCGCCTAAAATTTAATTTCACAAAAAATAATGTAATGATCGATTTAAAAGGAAAAGTGGCATACATCACGGGAGGTTCTAAAGGTATTGGTTTTGGCGTGGCACAAAAACTGACCGGGGCGGGAATGAAAGTTGCCATAAGTGGCAGAACTCTAAAAACAGTGAAAAAAGCAGCAGAATATCTGGGAGACGAAAATAATGTATTGGCCTTGGAATCTGATGTGACCAAGCTTGAAGATGAAAAGAAAGCTATCCAAAGAATAGTTGAAACTTGGGGTCAGTTAGACGTTGTGCTTGCCAATGCAGGCGTGGGAAATTTTGCCCCTGTTGACGAACTATCCGATGAAAAATGGCATCAAATGGTTGATACTAACCTAAACGGAGTGTTTCACACGTTAAAGGCATCGGTTGAGCCCTTAAAAAAATCCAAAGGATATTACATGACCTTGGCCAGCTTGGCAGGCACCAATTTCTTTGCCTCGGGAGCAGGGTACAACGCTACAAAATTTGGCGTGGTGGGTTTTACCCAGGCAGCGATGCTCGATTTAAGAAAGTATGATATAAAAGTATCCACCATAATGCCAGGGTCTGTAGCCACCCATTTTAATGGCAATGAACCGGATGATACTGATGCGTGGAAGATACAGCCCGAAGACATTGGCGATTTGGTATTGGATTTGCTCAAGATGCACCCAAGAACGCTGCCCAGTAAAATAGAGGTAAGACCTACAAGACCGGATAAAAAATAGTTATACTTCTTTTTCGGTAAGGGGTATATCGGGATTGAAAATTTCTGTAATCAGTGCGTATAAATGCTGCTTGAACTCGTCCAAAGTAGTTGGGGTTATGGTATAATCAACACTCTTGCTCCGTCCTTCTGTTTTTTTGCCAAATTTAAGAAGTCCCGAATTTAGATTTTTGAAAGATATAATGCCGGCAATCAAATGCTCAGCGGTATTGTCGTTTGTGTACATCAACGAATAGCAAAGCAATTGAAAAGCCTTGCTGTATTCATAATCCTCGATTAAATCACCCCATTGGGTTATGGACACGTTTTTTTGTTCCACTTTCCCACTTTTATAGTCTATGATTCTTGGCTTACCGTCAATTTCATCAATACGGTCCAGTTTTCCCTTTAAGCGAACGGGATAGCTCAAATTCGGGATATTCAAAACTATATTCAGGTTTTCTTCTAAACCTAGAATTTTAATTTCATGTTTCTTGATTTCTTCGATTTCAAGGTCGATAAAATTCTTGATGTATTTGACAATTACATGAAATGCAATATAGTTTTTACCCCTGCCTATATCACCCTCTAAAAAGCTTTTGGTAAAATGTTTTTGCACCTGTTTCTCAATATCGGATTTCATTTGAACCAATCCTTCTTGGGTAAGGTATTCGCCAATGAAAGGAGTGTACAAATCTTCCAAGGTATCGTGAATTATAGTCCCAAAGGTGTTGTGGGCCAAGTTCTCCTCAACTTCTTCAGCATCGGATATCTTCAAGATGTTTTTTTTGTAAAAATCAATAGGGTTCCTAATATAGTTACTTAAAGAAGTAGGGGAGAAACCGTTTTCTCCCAAAGTTTTGATATTTTGTAACAACAAACGGTCCTTTTCAACAACTTCCAAAATTTTGGTATTGGCATTCGCCAAGGGAGATGCTACGGTTTGTGTTATATCCGACAATCTGTCCTCATCGGTCTGTAGCTGTGCTATGAGTCTACTTTTTTCCCCGCCTTCAAGAACGTCAGGCTCAGTGTTGTACAGTAAGTAAATATTTTTTGCCCGTTGCAATAGTCTATAAAAGTGGTAGGTGTATACCGCATCTTTTTCTTTATAGGTAGGTAGTCCAAAAGTTTTCTTTATATCAAACGGAATAAATGAATTATTGGATTTTCCCGAGGGCAGTATACCCTCATTTACCGAGGTGATTATAACCGTTTCAAAATCAAGATTCCTGCTTTCCAACATTCCCATAACCTGAAGGCCTTCTAACGGTTCTCCCTGAAAATCTAAAGTTTCAGAAGAGATAAGCTCTTTGTAAAGACTCTCCAAAGCGTTTACATCATTTACAAAAGCATGCTTGGCCATAAGTACCTTTAGTTCATTGAAAAGCCTGTAAAAGCGGTATAGGTATTCCAGATTCAGTAAATCCCGACTTTTTTTAAATTTAGCTTTTAAAACTAGAATAATTTGTAGAAACTTGTCCAAAAGAATCTTGGAATCATTTGTGGCCTTAAAGAACAATAATTTAACAGTATCGTTTTGTTGAACGGATTCTATTTTTTTCACATCGATAAAACTCCAATTCTTCTTTCTTATAGCGTCACTGATATTGGACGCTAGGTTATTTCCAGACCCAGACAACAAAAGCTGAATACTGGGGTGGGACAAAATATCGATTACGTCTTTATAGTACCATCCTTCTTTGGTTTTTGAAGAAAACAATTTGAGCAATTGTGAGAACATACTCGCCAAAGGGGTTTTGCCCAAAGGATACCCCATCGTAATATTGACCGTTTGTACTGTCTTGGGGACAGAGTTGATAATAGGGTTCATTAAGTTCTCGTCTCCCAGTACTACTGCGGTGTTACTTATTGTGCCTTGGGTTTTCAGGGCCATGTTCTTCAAAAGACCTCCAACATATTTTGCCTGGGATATATTTTTTGGAATTCCGACGATATTGATGTTTTTTCTGCCATAGTAGTTTTTACTTAAGCCCTTGATTGAATTGTTTTTGTAGTATGGCCAATTTTTTTGGTGTTTTCTTATAAAATGACCTGCATCGTGTACAGCATCTTCCAAAAAACTTTTATCAATGTCCCAATATATATCCGCATCAGTAGAGGATAGTATTTCTTGAATGATTTTTTCCTCTGCGGTATTGAGGGCATTAAAGCCTAAAAATAGATGTTTTTTCTTGGACGAATTTATATAGGTTTGAAGGTTTTCACATGCCGTTCGGTACACCAAACCTTGATGCCCTAGACCATTATTTAGTAAATCTTGATTAAAAGCAGTGTAAAGTGCTTCCAGATTATTCCAGAATCGTATATAATTTTCTATCAGCGGGGTTTTCTCCTTTTGGAGATACCAATGGTTAACTTCTTGAATACTGGATAAGTATGAAAATATCTTTTTAGTATCTATCAGATATCTATCAATTTCATTAAAATCCTGTAATAACGTCTGCCCCCATTTTGAGAAACCATAAAAGTTATCTTTTTCTTCGGAGGTAATTTTCAGATACGATTCATACAACTGGAACAACTGTTGAATATTCGTGGCATAGGTAAGGCCCGATAGTCGTTCCACAAAACTTTCTATGCTGTAAATTTCAGGTGAAAAGGTGGTTTTTTTTGATTTTTTGGCTATGGTATTCCTTAGAAAAGTGCCGGCACGTTTACTGGGAAGAACAAAAATAATATCTTCTAGAGAATCATATTCCTTTAAAAGACCACCGGTTACTTCTTCTAGAAAACTTTGCATGGCTAAAAATAAAAAAAGCTCCGCATTTGCGGAGCTTTTCTCGTATGAAATAAAATTTTAAAATCTCTTATTTTACCAAGTTGATTTCAACCCTTCTATTTTGCTTTCTACCAGCTCTTGTATTGTTGGTAGCGATAGGCTTATCCTCACCGTAACCGATAGCGGACAATCTAAATTCTTCAATACCTTTTTCTACTAAGAACTCTTTAACCGAAAGTGCTCTGGACTCAGATAAATTCTGGTTTAATTTAGCACTACCTACGCTGTCAGTATGGCCTTCTACGGTAAACTTGGCAGTTGGGTATTCTTTCAAGATAGTGATGATATCTACCATTACAGAAGTAGACTCAGCTTTGATTGATGATTTACCAGTATCGAATAAGATAGTTCTAGCATAATCGTTCAATTGCTTTTGTACTTCTTCAGTAACTTCTGGACAACCGTTGTTAGCAACAGTACCAGCTACATCTGGACATTGATCGTCTTTATCCAATACACTGTCACCATCTTTATCTGGCCATGGGCATCCGTTGTTTTCAGATGGACCAGCCTCATTAGGACACTCATCGTCTTTATCGGCAACACCGTCACCGTCAGCATCAGGACATCCTGCTAAAGCAGCAAGACCGGCTTCGTTTGGACAAGCATCATCCTTATCGGCAACACCGTCACCATCAGCATCAGGACAACCATTCATTTCTTTAGAACCAGCAGCATTAGGACAAGCATCCTTGCTATCTTCGATTCCATCGCCATCAGCATCAGGACAACCGTTGAACGCTTCTAGACCAGCTACTTCTGGACAAGCATCATCTTTATCATAAATTCCATCACCGTCAGTATCCGTACCACCAAATTTGATGGCAAGACCAGCTAAGTGTTGAAAGTGCTTAACACCATAATCTTCGAAAGCATGCTTGTAAGAGGATTGTAGTGTAAGACCTAAGTTTTCTGTGAACCAAACATTAACACCAACACCACCGTTAACGGTACCGGCACCAATCTCATCAACCCAAGTATAACCACCACCGATTTCGACGAATGGGTCAATAACTGTATTTTTAAGAATGTTATATTTGATCGTACCATCAATTGCATAGTGAGATAAATCATCTACGCTTACATCGCCAAGCTTGCTGATTCTGTTCAAAGAACCTCTTGCTCCAACAGAAAAGCCGTCTCCAATATACTTGGACACGCCAACATAAGAAATTGAAGGAAGTATATTCCAGTGGTCGGTTGCATTAAAGAACTCGTTTCCAAAAGAACTTACGTCGCCAGTCGGATAAACGTCTATGGCATTTACTCCAAAACTAACCTGCCAAGGATTATTCTCGTCTTGCGCGTTTACGTTGTTGATACCTACGACAAGTAGGGCAACAACCAATAATTTGCTAAGATGTTTCATGTTCAAATTTTTAAGTTTAAGTGTTTATTAGCTGCAAATGTAAGTTGTTAAGAATTATTAACAAAACCATTTTTATACTTTTTTTAATGCATTTCACATAATAAATAGCGCATTTAAACGATTTTTAGCTCTTTGCCTACTTCGATAAACGCTTTAATGGCCAAATCTAAATGCTCGATTTCATGGGCTGCGGACAACTGTACACGTATTCTTGCCTTCCCTTTGGGTACAACAGGATAAAAGAAACCGATGACATATATGCCTTTTTCCAACAACATTTTGGCCATCTGTTGCGATAATTTGGCATCATAAAGCATTACGGGTACTATGGCTGAATCCCCGTCAACAATATCAAAACCAGCTTCTTTCATGCCTTTTTTGAAATACTTGGTATTAAAGTCCAATTTATCCCTTAATGTGGTATCCGTATCCAACATTTCAAAAACCTTTATCGAAGCCCCGACAATGGTTGGGGCCAAGGAGTTGGAAAATAAGTAAGGCCTGGAGCGTTGTCTAAGGATTTCAATAATTTCTTTTTTACCCGTGGTGTAGCCTCCCATGGCGCCGCCTAAAGCCTTGCCTAGGGTTCCGGTTATAATATCTATCCTGTCCAAAACCCCTTTTTCTTCGAGTGTGCCTCTACCGGTTTCCCCGATGAACCCGGCGGCATGACATTCATCTATCATCACCAAGGCATCATATTTATCCGCTAAATCACAAATTTTGTCCAAAGGTGCCAATAAGCCATCCATAGAGAACACCCCATCGGTCACTATTATCTTGAATCTTGCATTATCGTCATTGGCCTGTTTCAACTGTTTTTCCAGATCTGCCATATCGTTATTGGCATATCTATACCTTTTTGCCTTGCAAAGGCGTACTCCATCAATAATCGATGCATGGTTCAATGCGTCGGAGATAATGGCGTCATCGGCGGTCAACAAGGGTTCAAAAACCCCGCCATTGGCATCAAAGGCGGCAGCGTATAATATAGTATCTTCAGTATGGTAGTAATTCGCGATTTTTGCTTCGAGCTCTTTATGTATATCCTGCGTTCCACAAATAAACCTAACTGAGGACATCCCAAACCCATGGGAATCCAAAGTGTCTTTTGCTGCTTTTACTACGTCGGGATGAGAGGAAAGCCCTAAATAGTTGTTGGCGCAGAAATTAATAACTTCTTCGCCCGTAGCTATTTTAATAACTGCTCCTTGTGGGGATGTGATTATGCGCTCCTCCTTAAAAAGGCCCGCTTCCTTGATATCATTAAGTTCTTTTTTTAAATGGTGCTGTATTTTTCCGTACATAGGTAAATTTGATTTATATGAATTCTGGAACTATTTCGTCATTAACATAAACAATTATTTTATTTTCGACCGGGTAACCCATATCTAAAAGGGCATCGGCATAAGTATACAACTGTTCATGGTATTTGGAACTTCTTTTACCTGTCTTGTAATCTATCAAGGTGGCCGTACCGTTTTTAATGACGATTCTATCCGGGCGTAAAATTAAGCCGTTTTTGGTAATTATATCCTTTTCGTTCTTCACAATGTTACCAATCGTATAAAATTGGTTCAACTTTGGGTGTGCAATGATTTTTCGGACTTTGGAGTGCAATGCTTCTTTTTCATCCGAGGCAAGCTTTCCCTTTTGTGTAATTGATGTAAAGACAGATTGAATATCTTCTTCCGTTTCTATCATTTCCATAATATGGTGCAAAAGATTGCCCTGTCCTATGGCTTCTTCTCGTTCGGTATCCCAGAGTATTCCTGATTTTGTGAGTATTCTGAAGCTGGGGCGATTTTTATGCGTGTATTGAAAAGGTATTTTTTGAGTGTTTTGAACGGTACTGCCTTTCTGATGATTTGGTTCCAGTTCTCCAAAAGTATATTTTGATTTTGTCGCATCCCATTGCCCCAACTCTTTTAAATAATGGATAAAGAGGCCCGAATAATAGTTTGGTTTGTACTCGCCTTTAGCGGTAATGTTTTTTTTTGAAATAACATACAATCCTTTTACGGCCCTGGTCAACGCCACATACAATAGGTTAAAAGCGTCCAGCTCTAATTTATGCTGCTCATTTTGAAATAGATCGGATGAAGCTTCATTGTAATCCACAACTTCTTTTTTCTTGCTGAGCAGCACTTCCCCAAAGCCATTGAAATCATCTGGATTTACAGGAACCCATATTTTTGGGTCAATTTCTTCGTATATGTAAGTGTCGGCATACGGGAAAAGTACGATAGGAAATTCAAGTCCTTTGGATTTGTGTACGGTCATTATCTGTACCGCATCTATATTCTCGGGCACCGTAATGCTTAATGTATCTTTTTTCTTTTCCCAATATTGCAGGAAAGCCTGTTGATTGCCACCTTCTTTTTGTTCAACTTCCAAAACGGTGTCCAACATGTAGGTCAAATAGGCATCCGAATCTTGGATGAGGTCAAAACACTTTATAATACTTTCAAAACCGTCGTAGACCGATACTTGTTTAAGAAAATCGATGGAGAAATCATGTTCATTCGTTAAGAATTCGTTTAGGCTTTGCAGATGCTTTGTGATAAACGTATGCTTCTCACTACCTTCTGGGGCAAGAAAGGATAAAATGCGATAGCTGGTTTCCAAGTCCGATGGGTCTGTACAATACCGAAGCATGTCAACAAGAAATTTCACTTTGGCATTACTTTTCAACAAAAGTGTTTCCGAAGAAATGATGGGTATTTGATGCTGCATAAGAAAATCAGCGAGAACGACGCCATGTTTCTTTTTTCGGGTAAGAACGCAAACATCCCGTAGGGCATGTTTATTAAAGGTTACTTCTTTTATGGTTTCCAAAACTTGTTCGCAATACAGCTCGTCCTCACTTTTTTCATCATCCGGATCGATGAAGTAAAGTGTTACGCACCCGCCTTTTTTGGTGTTGGGCTTTTGTTTGTTACCATTGAAGAAGAGTGAGCTGTATATCCCATTGTTTAAAAATGAGCTGTTTTTTGAAAAAAAGTCATTGTTAAAATGTATGATTTCTTGGTGGCTCCTATAATTGCTCGACAACGTTTCTATATTTGGTTCTACCGTAAAGGGGTTCGTCAGATTTTCGCAAAGGCCTAAAAATTGTTCTGCCTTGCCACCCCGCCATCTGTAAATCGCCTGTTTGGCATCCCCTACCAAAACCAGAGAACCTTTTTGACCTTGCTCGTCCAAGCTTTCCAGGGCATTGCCAATAAGTGGAATCAGGTTGTTCCATTGCATTTCGGAGGTATCTTGAAACTCATCAATAAAATAATGCCGGTATTTTTCGCCCAAACGTTCATAGATAAATGGTGCCGGTTGGTGTTTTATCTCGTTGGCAATTAATTTGTTGAAAGACGATATGGGTAAAAGGTCTTGCTCAAGCTCCAAGGTTTTTATCTCATGCTGAATGGCGTTGAGCACCGTCAAAGGCACTATATTTTGATAGGTGTTTTTAAGCAAATTACGCTTATTGGTCAGTGACCTTATATTCTGAAACAGCTCATTGAAAGTAGGATGTAAATTGTCTAAAATAACTTTTGTAGGCTCTGGACAGGCTTTAGAATACAGTGGGTCTGTCGCAAAGTTCTTTTTCCATCCAGCGGCAAAGTCTATCGCCAAGTCCCCTTGGCTTATTTTGGAGATGAATTTTGGGAACCAGCCCGATTTAAAATCGGTTTGCTCCAATCCATTTTCATTAAAAATATATTGGGTTTCCTTTGCATTGGCGATAATGGCTTTTTCGGCAGATTGTATTTTTTTTTGGAGTTCTTTTTTCAGTACCAAAAAATCATCAATGCTTTTATTTGCTATGCTTTTTAGATGCAGAACGTGATTTTCGTCAAATAAAAGTTTACCAATCTTGGTAAGGTCAAAAGTTATGTCCCAACTCTTGTCATCATCAATTTTTTCCAATGCAAAATCCAATAAGACTTGGGTCAGCTTTTTGTCTTTGCCCACCCTGTAAAGAAGCTTTGAAATAGCCTCGTCCAACAAAAGATCGGTGTCCAGAACTACCTCAAAGTTTTGGGGTAGTTTTAAGTCCTTTGCAAAAGTACGGATCAATCTATGTGTAAATTTATCTATGGTTGATACATCAAAAAAAGCATAATTGTGCAAAATGTATTTCAACGCCGACCGGGAGCGTTTTTTAAGGGTTTCGGCATCAATGGCAAGCTCTACCAATATGTCTTTGAACATGATAGGTGCATTTTCCACCTGTTCTACTTTCCCAAACTGGAAAAGACTTTCCAAGATTCTGTTTTTCATTTCGTTTACCGCCTTATTGGTAAACGTAATGGCCAAAATATGTCTAAAACTGGTTCTTGATCTGGCAGACAATACAATTTTGAGGTAAGTCTTGGTAAGGGTGTAGGTCTTTCCAGAACCGGCAGATGCATTATATATTTTATAAGGTGCCTTTTGCACGTGCTTTTTTACGCAAATTACGGATTCTAAAAGAGTTCTTAACAAATAATTAGGGGATTTTGTTTGTTAAAACATGTAAATTTGATAAACAACATTTATTAACATAAAAACACAATACAATGGCTTTTGAATTACCAAAATTACCCTATGCCTACGATGCATTGGAACCACATATTGATGCTAGGACCATGGAGATACATCATACCAAACATCATAACGGGTATACCACAAAATTAAATAGTGCTATTGAAGGAACCGATTTGGCAAATAAGTCTATTGAGGCTATCTTGGAAAGTCTGGACATGTCTAACAGTGGTGTTAGGAACAATGGCGGCGGATTTTATAACCACCGACTTTTTTGGGAAGTAATGTCGCCAAACGGCGGTGGAAACCCATCAGGAGAATTGGCAGATGCCATAAATGATGCATTTGGCTCATTTGAAGCATTCAAGGATAAATTCAGTAGTGCCGCAGGCTCTAGATTTGGATCGGGCTGGGCATGGTTATGTGTTCACAAAGGAGGAAAACTCGAGGTCTGTTCAACGCCCAACCAAGACAATCCTTTAATGCCGGATACGGGCTGCGAAGGTTTCCCCATTCTTGGGTTGGATGTTTGGGAACATGCGTATTATTTAAACTATCAAAATAGACGGCCGGATTATGTGAATGCATTTTTCAACGTCATTAATTGGGATAAGGTTTCTGAACTTTATGCAGCGAACAAGTAGTATTTAAGATACATTGAATTAAAAAAAATCCGTTCGGCGACCTCGCCGAACGGATTTTTTTATGACTTTTTATAATAGAAAAGGGCGGAGAAGTCTCCACCCTTTTCGTCCCAAATCTTACCATAAACTTAACCTACTTATGCTATGGCAACACTAAATTACTGGTATTGCGAGAAATAACAAAGAAAATTTAGGAAATTTTAGCCTTTACACGAAATGGTGTTTTGTTCGAAATGCAGCCGAGACAGGATGGTTACAGGGTATCTGGTTGATTATCAGAAATAAAAAAGACGGAGAACACTCCGTCTTTTTTCCCCAAATCTTACCATGAACTTAACCTACTTATGCTATGGTTCTTCAAAAGTAGCTTAACCGGCATTTACGAAAAAAGGTTTTAGACGAACTTCTTTATAATGCGTTGAAATGCTCTTTGAACTGTTTAGAGATTTATGAATATGATAATCTATCATAGATATACATAGGAAGCACTGCTCCGTCTTTTTCCCCAAATGGTATCATGGAGCTGAGAGATGCATCGGATGTATGTCCAAAAGTGCGGTCTGCTTTTCTGTGCGTTCTTGTCGCAGGGTGTGATAAAGCTGAACTTCATATGGTTTTTGAAAATAAAAAGACGGAGCACTGCTCCGTCTTTTTCCCCAAATGGTATCATGGAGCTGAGAGATGCATCGGATGTATGTCCAAAAGTGCGGTCTGCTTTCCTGTATTTTCTTGTCGCAGGGTGGGATAAAGCTGAACTTCATATGGTTTTTTGAAAATAAAAAGACGGAGCATTGCTCCGTCTTTTTCCCCAAATGGTATCATGGAGCTGAGAGATGCATCGGATGTATGTCCAAAAGTGCGGTCTGCTTTCCTGTATTTTCTTGTCGCAGGGTGTGCTAAAGTTGAACTTCATATGGTTTTGAAAATAAAAAGACGGAGCATTGCTCCGTCTTTTTCCCCAAATGGTATCATGGAGCTGAGAGATGCATCGGATGTATGTCCAAAAGTGCGGTCTGCTTTTCTGTGCGTTCTTGTCGCAGGGTGTGCTAAAGTTGAACTTCATATGGTTTTTGAAAATAAAAAGACGGAGCATTGCTCCGTCTTTTTCCCCAAATCTTACCATGAACTTAACCTACTTATGCTATGGTTCTCCAAATATAATGTCTGATAGTATCCCAGATGAAACTTCTTTGTTGAAATCCCAAATTATAGGTCAAGATGTAAGGGCAGTGCTATTTTTAAAAAAGAGGGCTCTGATGAAATTTTCGTAATAGAAAGGCATTATGGATTAAATAATGATAGGTCAAATAAAAAGGGCGGAGAAATCTCCACCCTTTTTGCCCCAAATCTTACCATGAACTTAACCTACTTATGCTATGGCAAAACTAAAGTACCTATGCTTTGTTCCTTGTAGCACAAAAACACGGCAAAAAGCGTGAATTATCGATGAAATACAGTTATTTGTGCATTTCATCGATAAAATTGTTAATAAGCCCTTTGATTTTTTCCTTCAAAAAAATTGATAAACGCCCTGTTTACGACCCTGTTCCCGCCCGGTGTGGGATAATTGCCGGTAAAATACCAATCGCCTAAATTTTTAGGGCAAGCAATATGAAGGTTCTCGATAGTTTGGTAAATGATCTGTACTTCGGAATTAATATCGGGCGGACTTAAAAGCTCTCCTATCTTTTTTGATATATCCTCTGCTGTAAAAGGGGCGTAGAATTCTTTCACATAGTTAATAACATCTTTGTCTTTAGAAGTAGTTTGTTCAAGGCATTTGTGATAGATTTCCTCTACCTTATGCATGGTGTCATTATCCTTATGTAGCGACAATGCTGCCCTAAAGGCAATAAAATCCTCTAACTTTGCCATGTCAATACCATAACAATCGGGATATCTGATTTGGGGAGCGGACGAAACCACTATTATTTTCTTAGGCGATAATCTATCAAGAATACGCAAAATACTCTTCTTTAATGTTGTGCCCCTTACGATACTATCATCTATTATTACAAGGTTATCACCTTTTTCTACAGAGCCATAGGAAATATCGTAAACGTGGGCCACTAGGTCATCCCTACTATCGTCCTGTGTTATGAAAGTTCTGAGTTTCGCATCTTTTATGGCCACTTTTTCTATTCGGGGACGCACTTCTAGAATTTCATGCAGTTGTTCGCTGGTAATCTTGGAACCTATGGCCAATATTTGCTCCTCTTTTTTCTTGTTGAGGTAGTTTTGTGCTTCTTTGACCATCCCAAAAAAAGAAGTTTCCGCAGTGTTGGGGATGTACGAAAAAACAGTATTCTTTATATTGTTGTCTATCGCGGACAAAATCTGTGGGAAAATCAATTTCCCCAGATTTTTACGCTCTTGGTAGATTTCCTTATCGCTTCCTCTTGAAAAATAGATACGTTCAAAAGAACAGGCCTTGCGCTCCGTAGGCTCCAATATTTGTTTTATGGTCAAAGTACCATCTTTCTTTATAAGTAGTGCATGGCCGGGGTCTAACTCTTTTACATTTTCATATGGTACATTGAACACGGTTTGTATTGCAGGGCGTTCCGATGCAACTACCACTATTTCATCATCCTTATAATAATAGGTAGGGCGTATACCGGCGGGATCTCGCAAGACAAAAGCATCACCATGCCCTATTAAACCTGCCATGGCATAGCCGCCGTCCCAGTTTTTTGCGGCCCTTCTCAATATTTTACCCACGTTCAGCCTTTCGGCAATAATAGGGGAAGCTTCCATTTTGGTGTGCCCTTCTTTTTTTATCTGTTTGTAGAGCTTGGCAACGGCATCATCTAAAAAGTGACCTATTTTCTCCATCACGGTAACCGTATCTGCCATTTCTTTGGGGTGCTGTCCCAATTGCACTAAATTATCAAATAGCTCGTGAACATTGGTCATGTTGAAATTTCCTGCCACGATAAGGTTACGATGCATCCAATTGTTTTGGCGTATGAACGGGTGCACGCTTTCAATACTGTTCTTTCCAAAAGTCCCATAACGCACATGGCCCAACAATAATTCGCCAATGTAGGGGATATGCCTTTTTTGAAGGGCTACATCGTCTAGATAATCTGGATTTTCTTGTAAAGCACTGTTGATTCTATTATTGATTTGGGCAAAAATATCCTGAATGGGCTGTTGTTGAATGGAGCGGACACGGCTCATGTATCTTTCTCCGGCAGCCATGTCCAACTTAATGCTCGCAAAACCAGCTCCGTCTTGGCCCCGGTTATGCTGCTTTTCCATCATCAGATACATTTTGTTAACGCCGTAGAAGGCCGTACCATATTTCTCCTTATAAAATTCAAGCGGTTTTAACAGTCTGATCAGGGAGATTCCACATTCGTGTTTAATGGCGTCGCTCATTGTTAGGTGTATTAAAAAAGCCCCAGATGTTAGGGGCAGTTGTTTTTATGCTAATTGAATATCAAATTGTGTCAATTGTTTAAATTGATGCAACCTTTCATCTACCTCTTCTTTTTCTAGGCTTTCCATGCGCTCTGTACCAAATCGTTCAACACAGAACGATGCCAAATTGGAACCGTGTATTACGGCATTCTTCATATTCTCAAAGGTAATATTTTCAGAGGCGGCCAAAAAACCGGAAAAACCACCTGCAAACGTATCGCCTGCACCTGTGGGGTCAAAAACCTCTTCCAAGGGCAAGGCGGGAGCAAAGAATATATTACCGTTGTGAAACAACAATGCGCCATGTTCCCCTTTTTTTATGACCACATATTCTGGACCCATTGTATGTATTTTCTGTGCTGCCTTCACTAGGGAATATTCGCCCGTTAATTGCCTAGCCTCCTCGTCATTGATGGTAATAACGTCTATATGTTGAATCACCTCTAAAAGTTCAGGTAAGGCATTATCCATCCAAAAGTTCATGGTATCCAAAACTATAAGTTTTGGTTTGGTCTCCATTTGGTCGATAACGCTCATCTGAATGCTGGGGTGCAGGTTTCCCAACATAATGACATCGGCGTTCTTGTATGCTTTGGGGACAATGGGATTGAAATCCGCCAGCGTATTCAGTTCAGTAACAAGAGTATCCCTAGAATTGAGGTCATTGTGATATTTGCCTTTCCAAAAAAAGGTTTTACCTCCTTTGACAATCTCAATGCCTGAAATATCGATATTTCTTCTTGTAAGAACCTGCAAATATTCCTGTGGCAAATCTTCTCCCACGACAGAAACTATGGCAGAGTCTACATGAAATTGTGAAGCGGCCAAACCTATGAATGTTGCGGCACCTCCCAATATTTTATCCGTTTTTCCGAACGGTGTCTCTATTTCATCAAATGCGACGGTACCTACAATTAAAAGTTTACCCATGAGGCAGCAAGAATTTTTTGCAAAGATACGGTATTGCAATACTAATCCTAAATACCTTAAATCAAATTTATTTTCTCCCAAAATCCGCAGGAATCTCGCCCCATGCCTTGGTCTCCCATTTTACGATTGGGGTATCGTACGTATTAGACTTTAGCCATTGTAAGGCTCTGCGTATCAAATCAAAAAGCACCCTGTTTTTTGATGTTTCCTTGAGTTTGGTATTACAAGTCCGTTTTCGTACCCAGCTCATGGCTGTGCGGGAATCTGTATAAATTATCCTATCGCTTTTCTGTTCTTTTAAAAAAGCCAGCCCATGCACAATAGCCAAGAATTCGCCAATGTTATTGGTGCCTTCTTCAAAAGGTCCCTGTTTAAAAAGTTTTTTTCCTGTTTTGGTATCAACGCCTTGATATTCCATTATACCAGGGTTGCCGCTAGAAGCTGCATCAACCGAAATGGAATGGTAATTGGGCCGCCCTATTTTCAAAAGCTGCTCTTGGGTTAGCTCGGATCCTACTTTTTTCTTTCCTTTGAAATCATCATAATTACCGTTATACGCCTTTTTTGCAGCATCGAATGTTGAAAACGATTTGTACTGTGCGCCCCTGTAACCGCTAATGGCCGCTTTACAATCGTTCCAGGTAGTGTAAATACCAGGGCGTTTTCCTTTCCATACGGTATAGAATTTTTCTTTTTTCGCCATTAGCTCTCAAAAAGAAGTTTTTCAATGGTTTTGGGAAAGTGTTTATATTCCAGGTCATGTACCTTTGCCGCTATACTTTCCGGGGTATCTTTTTGTGATACTCCGGTTTTGGCTTGGAATATGGCCCCACCTTCGTCATAATGTTCGTTTACATAATGAATGGTAATCCCCGTTTCGGTTTCTTCATTGTTCTTTACCGCTTGGTGAACATGCATGCCGTACATGCCTTTTCCACCATATTTTGGCAAAAGCGCGGGATGTATGTTAATAATCTTATTCGGGAACGCCGCTACAAATTTTTTGGGTATTTTCCAGAGGAAACCGGCAAGGACAATGAGATCGGGCCGCATCGTTTTTAAGATGTCAAGAACGCAGTCGGTCTTCGAAAAAGCATGTCTATTAAAAAACAAACCATTGATATTTAAGTGATCACACCTATCTAAAACTTTGGCATCGCTTTTGTTAGTGAGTACACCGGCGACCATGACCTTGGGATTATCCTGAAAGTAACGTACTATGTTTTCAACATTTGAACCAGAACCAGAGGCAAAAAGTACAATACGTTTCATCGACAATCAAATAGAGTTATGCGCAGAAAATATTTGGAACGAAAATACCACTCTTGTACTTAATTTTAGTAAATTACAATACATTTTAACGTGAATACGTGTATTTAAACCAAAGTTTTTTATTTTTGCCAACAATTTAAATTTTTAAAACAGATATTATTATGTCAGACATTGCATCAAGAGTAAAAGCTATCATCGTTGATAAATTAGGAGTTGATGAAAACGAAGTCGTAGCCGAAGCTAGCTTTACCAATGACCTAGGAGCGGATTCCTTGGACACCGTTGAACTTATCATGGAGTTCGAAAAAGAATTCGATATCCAGATTCCTGATGATCAAGCCGAAAATATTGCAACTGTTGGCCAAGCCATAAGTTATATAGAAGAAGCGAAGTAATTTTATGTTATTTTGCTCAAGGTGACAAATTATCCATGTGGTAACCATGCTGCATGGATAATTTTTTTTAATTTACACTTAGCTTAGTACTAAACATAAAATCAAAGTTCAATGCAGTTAAAGCGAGTCGTGGTTACTGGTTTGGGAGCCTTAACCCCTATTGGTAATACTATTGAAGAGTACTGGAACGGTCTGGTAAACGGTAAGAGCGGTTGTGCGCCGATTACATATTACGATACCGAGAAATTCAAGGTAAAGTTCGCCTGTGAACTAAAAAATTACGATGCGGCTGATTTCTTTGACAGAAAAGAAGCGCGCAAACTCGATAAGTTTGCCCAATATGCCTTGGTTTCTTCCGATGAAGCCATAAAAGATTCTGGATTGGATGTTGACAAACTAGACAAATTTCGTGTCGGTGTCATTTGGGGCGCTGGTATAGGAGGTTTGGAGACGTTTCAAAACGAGGTGATGAATTTTGCCCAAGGTGATGGCACGCCAAGGTTCAACCCATTTTTTATTCCAAAAATGATTGCGGACATTGCGCCGGGCAATATCTCGATCAAACATGGTTTTATGGGGCCAAACTATACCACGGTTTCTGCTTGTGCCTCTTCTGCCAATGCCATATTCGATGCCCTTAACAGTATTCGTTTGGGCCACTGCGATGTAGTCGTTACCGGAGGCAGCGAAGCTGCCGTAACCATTGCGGGAATGGGCGGTTTTGGGGCAATGCATGCACTTTCGACCAGAAATGACAGTCCAGAAACGGCCTCTAGGCCTTTTGATGCGACCCGAGACGGATTTGTGTTGGGCGAAGGTGCCGGAGCATTGATTTTGGAGGAATATGAGCACGCAAAAGCAAGAGGGGCCAAAATATATGCGGAGTTGGCCGGAGGCGGACTTTCGAGCGATGCCTACCACATGACGGCCCCGCATCCCGACGGTATAGGTGTTGTTCGGGTTATGGAAAATTGTCTCAACGATGCCGGCCTTAAGCCAGAAGACATTGACGCCATAAACACACACGGTACATCTACCCCTTTGGGTGACGTTGCCGAACTAAAGGCCATATCCCAAGTATTCGGTGAGCACGCCCACAACATAAATATAAATTCCACAAAATCCATGACGGGCCATTTACTGGGTGCAGCAGGTGCCATTGAGGCCATTGCGTCAATACTGGCCATGGAACACGGTGTGGTGCCACCGACCATCAACCATACAACGGTTGATGAGAACATAGACCCAAAACTAAACCTTACCCTTAATAAGGCCCAAAAAAGAGAAGTCAACGTCGCCATGAGCAACACGTTTGGTTTCGGGGGTCACAATGCGTGTGTAGTATTTAAAAAAATCAGTTAAGTTTCATATGAATTTTGCCTCCAATATATTCAATTCCCATTCTAAGGAGGATGGGGATTTTTTTTTGGGGATGACACGTATTCTTGGTTTTAAGCCCAAAAATCTCAAAGTTTACAAAAAAGCCTTTCTGCACAGGTCAGCCAATAAAAAGGATGCAAAAGGCAATCCTATGAATTATGAACGGTTGGAATTTTTGGGAGATGCCATGCTTGGAACAATCATCTCAAGGTATTTGTACAATGAAGTCCCTAGTGGCGATGAAGGGTATTTGACCAAGATGCGCTCTAAAATTGTAAGTAGGGAGCATTTGAACGAACTAGGCAAAGATCTTGATTTGATCAAATATGTAGAAAGTAGAATACCCAAATCCCATTTTGGGGACAATATTCACGGTAATGTTTTTGAAGCTTTGGTAGGGGCCATTTATTTGGATAGAGGCTATAAATACTGCCAAAAATTTATTGATGAACGGGTAATTGAGCCTTATGTTGATATTGAGCAACTGGAAGGTAAGGTCATAAGCTATAAAAGTTTAGTGATAGAATGGTGCCAAAAGCAGAAAAAAAGTTTTCATTACGATGTGTATGAGGACACAGGTAACGACACTGTCAAACATTTTGCGGTCAAACTTTCCATAAATAAAAAAATAGTGGCCAAAGCGCGGGCCACTTCAAAAAAAAAGGCAGAGGAAAGAGCGTCAAAACGAGCTTTTTTCGCACTACAGAACCGTATGGATAAGGAATAATATCCTAAAAAAGATATCTCTAACGTTTTCGTAACCCTAACATAGCCTAATATACACGGGGTGTACTAGGCTAGGTGCGTTATTAATTATATATTTACGGCTTGGCTATTAGTATGGCGGCAATACTCAAAATTTCGGATGATTTTTACGAGGACACATTTACGTTAATTGCCCTTCACAGCAGTTTGGAAGATTTTGCATTAGCTTACAGATTAAACCTTTTTTTGAAATCCAACTTTAAAAGATGCCGTTTAGATTTGGACATATCCCAAAACATCTCCTTTCCGATTTTTGAATGGAAAAATTTGGATACCGATGGTTATTGGACCCTGATCGCCAATCATAGTTTTACACAGGACAATACAGTTCAAGAGAGTCTTTTTCAAAATGAACCCTCTTACACGGCACATTTTTTATTGCCGGAATATAAAGATGTGGATTATTTTTTGAAGATTGAAGAGGACAACGTAAAAACAGAAAAACCGATAGTGGAAGCCGTACTGAAAATGCCTGAGATAGTTACGGCATACAGTATACAGACCAACACGATAAAGTCTATAAATAACTTAATATATTAAAGAATGCCAACGAAGAAAAAGACAAAAATAGTAGCTACCCTAGGGCCGGCCACTAGCAAAAAGGAAGTCTTAAAAAGTATGATGCAAGCAGGAGTGGATGTCTTTAGAATTAATTTCTCCCATGCTGACTATAACGATGTTAAAGAACGTGTTTCCATGATTCGCGAACTCAACGAGGAAATGGGAACGAATACCTCTATTTTGGCCGATTTACAAGGCCCTAAACTTAGGGTAGGTGTCATGGCGGGAGAGGTAGTGGTCGCACCTGGCGATGAGATAACGTTCGTAACGGGAAACCCGTTTGAGGGTACTGCGGAACGAGTATATATGAACTATACCAATTTTCCCAAAGATGTAAAGGCCGGCGAGCGTGTTTTGTTGGATGACGGAAAACTCATGTTCGAAGTGATTTCGACCAATAGCGAAACAGAAGTAAAGGCAAAAGTGATACAAGGCGGGCCTCTTAAATCAAAAAAAGGAGTTAATTTACCCAATACCAATATATCTTTGCCGGCCCTTACGGAAAAAGACGTCAAGGATGCCATTTTTGCCGTTTCCCTTGAAGTGGATTGGATTGCCCTTTCGTTTGTTCGTTTTAGTCAAGACTTGATAGATCTTCAAAATATCATAAAAGAACATTCCGAGCATAAAATACCCATTATTGCCAAAATTGAGAAACCCGAGGCTGTAGAAAACATAGATAAAATCGTTGCCTATTGTGATGGTTTAATGGTGGCCCGTGGAGATTTGGGCGTAGAAGTTCCCGCACAGGAAGTACCATTAATACAAAAACAATTGGTATTGAGGGCCAAAAAGGCCAGAATTCCCGTAATCATTGCTACCCAAATGATGGAAACCATGATTACTAGCCTTACCCCTACACGTGCTGAGGTCAACGATGTTGCCAATTCGGTTATGGACGGTGCCGATGCCGTTATGCTTTCCGGAGAAACCTCGGTAGGGAATTATCCCGTACAGGTCATCGAAAAAATGTCCAGTATTTTAGAAAGCGTAGAAAGTTCAGAACTTATAAAAGTACCGCATGACCCACCTCATATAAAGACGAACCGGTATATTACAAAAGCGATATGTTTTCATGCTGCCACCATGGCCAACGAAATCAAGGCCAAGGCCATTTCTACCTTGACCAACAGCGGCTATACGGCCTTTCAGATATCGGCTTGGAGACCCAGTGCGCATATTTTGGTTTTTACGTCAAATAAAAGAATACTAACACAATTGAATCTTTTATGGGGGGTAAAGGCATTTTATTACGACAAATTCGTATCTACCGATGAAACCATTGAAGATGTAAATAAAATAGCTTGCCAAAAAGGCTTTTTGGACGTTGGTGATATGTTGATCAGTCTCGCTGCAATGCCCATAAAAGATAAAGGCATGGTCAACACATTAAGGGTGACCGAAATCGAGAGCTGTAATTTTTAAAGCGCATATCAATAAAGAAAACAGTATAGTATAAAAAAATCCCGATGGTTTTAACCATCGGGATTTTTCTTACAAAACAAACACTTAAGCTACTTCTTTTTCATAGGCGATAAAGTTGACCACTTTACCTTTTTCGTTAAAGATAGGTTCGGCTTTTATCCAACAATTGTAAATGCTACCATCTTTGCGATAATTAACAACGGTAGCCTCAAAAGGTCTTGATTCCTTGATAGCCTTGGATATATGTTTTTGGGTTTCTCTACAAGTTTTTTCTCCTTGGAACATTTTTGGACTCTTACCCAAAATCTCTTGGGGCGTGTACCCGTTCATGCCAGAAATGTTATTGGTGGCGTGCACTATGTTAAGCTTGGCATCTGTAATGACTATAATTTGCTCATCTTGGATTAAATTTTCCTCGATTGGGGAGCTGTATGACCATCTATTTTCACTTGCCAAATGCCTAATGGCCACTAGGTCGTTGTAATTTTTACATAACGTATCAAAATAGGGCCCAAACAAATCCCAAGACGTAATGGGTAATCCTGTAATATTTTGTGACATGTAATATTTATGCGCTGCCCTATCGTAATTTTTTATTTCGCTCATTCGTAATATCTTAGTCTAACTGTCATACAAAGAATACAATGCATATTCTTTTTCAAAGCAATTTTGATTAAAATTAAAAAAAGCAGGTAAGGCGTTAAAATATATGGGAATGATTAACATTTTTGTTTAAAAAATACCTGTTTTATAGTACTTTACAATCTGTAAGCATAAACAAAAATTATAGACTAAACAGTCGTATCGATCATAATTTTATCTTTTTCAGGCATGCATTTTGAGTTTCATGATTCTAAGTTGGGTTCTTTGTTCGGGTTTACCGATGATATCAAAAAGAACGAAAACAGATTTTCTTCATTGGCCGGAAACATCAATATTTTATGGAACAGGAATCAAGCATCCACTTTTATCTTGATTGATAATCTATCAGTTGAATTAAAACCCAATCAATTAATTACCACTACATACCTACAGCATGTTACTTACGGGAATACGGCGTTACCACTAACTGCCTTTTTGTTCAATAGGGAATTTTATTGTATTCGCGACCACGACAGTGAAGTCTCTTGCAATGGGATACTTTTTTTTGGAACGCAGGATTTACCTATTGTAACCATACCGGTAGAGCAAGAACGCAAGTTCAATACGCTTTACGATGTTTTTTTGGACGAATTTTCGACCTCGGACAAAATACAGGGCGATATGCTGCAAATGTTGTTGAAGCGGCTCATTATTATCTGCACACGCTTAGCGAAAGCGCAACATATTTCGAAAGCAATGAACAATGAGCAAATAGATGTTGTTCGTAAATTTAATGTTTTGGTAGATACGCATTACAGGACCAAACGTAAAGTAAGCGATTATGCCGAAATGCTGTACAAGAGCCCAAAGACATTGTCCAACTTATTTGCTCTGTACAATCAAAAATCGCCGCAACAGATAATTCTGGAACGTTTGGCCCTAGAAGCAAAAAGACTCATGAACTTCACCGATAAGCAAAATCAGGAAATAGCGTACGAACTGGGCTTTAACGATCCGGCCCATTTTAGTCGATTTTTTAAGAAAATGACCGGATATTCCCCTTCACAATACAGGGAAACGGCAACAATTTCCCCTTAGCGGGAAATTTCTACAAGCGGTCGGGCAATACCTCCTAACAAATACCCTCTTCCCCGTCGCATCTTTGCCTTGTAACTAATAAAACAAGAAAGATGAAGGCAAAACACACATCTATTTTCAATTTAATAGAAATATTTAGGCAAACGAAAAGGTCAACGGCCAATACGATCAGTCCCGAGACCCATTGCGAACAAAAGCATCATCACGATTTTTATTGTGATGCCGAGAAACCATTTATATCCATTTAATCATTACATATTAATCCGTCATCAAAGCAAAGGCTTGTATCACACATATTTATGCCTTAGTGAAAAATGACAATAAAATCCAAAAGTATTATGAGCACATTCAATGTACCAACAAGAGAAGAAGTAACGGCCAACAACCAAGCAATTTTTGACAACTTGGAGAAAGCACTGGGCTTTGTACCCAACCTTTATGCTACCTATGCACATTCAAAAAATGCCTTGGAAAATTACTTGGCCTTGAGCAATGCCAAGACATCATTGAGCGCTAAACAAAAAGAAGTGGTAAACCTAGCGGTAAGCCAAGTGAACAATTGTACGTACTGCTTGTCGGCACATACGGCCATAGGGAAGATGAACGGATTTACCGATGCCGAAATACTTGAGTTAAGGGCTGGAAAAGCATCTTTTGACCATAAATTGGACGCCTTGGCAAAATTGGCCAAAAATATAACCGAAAACAGGGGAGCTACCGATTCAGAAGTGGTGTCCAATTTTTTAAACGCAGGATGGACCAGGGAGAATTTGGTAGATACCATTGTCTTGGTAGGCGATAAGACCATTTCTAACTACTTGCACAAAACCACCGATGTACCGGTTGATTTTCCACAAGTACGATCATTGGAAGAAATTACGGCATAAAAAAGGCGAACACCATCCGCTCAAGTATGGTCAATAAGTAACAATTAGTAAAAACAATAAGATTTCTCCCTACAGTTTATCATGAACAAAAGCGAGGGGTTGAAACAAAAATTAAATTCAAAAATCATGAAAAAAGTAATTACAGTATTGGTAGTGGCATTGGGAACGGTATTTTCAGTAAATGCCCAAGACAAAATGATGAAGAAAGACAATATGATGAAAGCGGCCCAGGAGACCATAGCATTGGAGCAGACCCCCGGGGAGTTTGCCCAAAAACAAATTACCGTACCAGAAGGTACATACGTATTTGAAATTACGAACAACGCTGTTGGTCATGACGTGGGGTTTGTTCTCGTAAAAAAGGGGGATGATATTTCCAAACCGGAAAATCATATTCAAACCGCATATGTTACCGAGGTCGTGGCTACAGGCAAAACACAAAAATCAAATCCGACAAAATTGGAAAAAGGCGAGTATGTGTATTTTTGTCCAATGAACCCAACTTCAACCGATAACACGTTGATAGTGAAATAAAGTGTTAAGTGTTTTGATATTTAAGCTGGGACTCCCCTGTAGACTTTTTTCTATAGGGGGGTCTTTATTAAAAATCAAATTTCAACTGTACCGATATGGTTTCCTTTTCTGTTTTGGGCTTTTCTTTTTTCTCGGTATTTAAATTGGCCAATGAGATTCCTAAAAGGCGAACGGAATTTTGTAGTTCTTCTTGATATAACAGTTCTTTGGCAGTCTCCAGAATCAAACCCTTATCGGCAATAAAATAAGGTAAGGTTTTGCTGCGGGTATTGAGTGTAAAGTCACTGTACTTAATTTTTAACGTAACCGTTTTCCCCGCAATATCAGATTTTTTCAAGCGGCGTTCCAGTTCTTTCGCGATATGGTCAAGGCGTTCCAGCATAAAAATCTCACTACTCAGATTTTCGTTAAAAGTGCGTTCCGCTCCTACCGACTTCGGTATTCTATGTGGCTTAACGGCACTGGTGTGAATACCGCGGACCACATGGTAATAGTAAGTACCGCTTTTCCCGAACGTTTCCGTTAAAAATTCCAAAGATTTGCTTTTTAGGTCCTTACCTGTAAAAACACCCAGTTTGTACATTTTTTCCGCAGTGACCTTCCCTACACCGTAAAACTTTCGAATGTCCAAATCTTCTAAAAATTGAATGACCTCTTCGGGGTTTACCGTTTTTTGACCATTGGGCTTATTGATATCACTGGCTACCTTTGCGATAAATTTGTTTATAGATATTCCAGCAGAGGCATTTAACCCCGTTTTTTCTAAAATACGTTGACGTATTTCTTTTGCGATAAGTGTCGCAGACGGATTTCCCTTCTTGTTAACGGTCACATCCAGATAGGCCTCATCCAAGGATAGCGGTTCGACCAAGTCGGTATAATCATAAAATATTTTGCGAATGGTCTGCGAGATTTCTTTATAGCGATCAAAACGGGCCTTTACAAAAATTAGGTCGGGACAGTTGCGCTGGGCGATTACACTGCTCATGGCACTACGCACCCCAAATTTACGGGCTTCATAACTTGCCGCTGCCACAACACCTCTCTTGGACTTACCGCCCACGGCAATGGGTTTTCCCCGAAGTTCAGGATTGTCCAACTGTTCTACAGATGCATAAAAAGCATCCATATCCACATGTATGATTTTTCGTAACGGCAAATCGTTGTACATACTACAAAATTACGGTATATTTAATTTGATGGAACAATACAGGAAAACGGCCATTATTCTTGGAGCAACCGGTCTCACGGGGCGGTTCTTACTTCGGCTTTTGATAAAGGATGATCGTTACAAAAAAGTTGTGCTATTTTCCCGTTCCAAGACTGAAATAAAGGATGCTAAAATTGAGGAGCACCTTGTTGATGTGCTACATCTTGAAAAATATAAAACCGATTTTATTGCAGACGAGGTTTTTTGTTGCGTAGGCACTACTAAATCAAAAACGCCGGACAAGAAGAAGTATCACAGTATAGATTATGGAATCCCTATTACGGCCGCAAAGCTTTGTAAGGAAAACGGGATAGGTACCTTTATCGTAATTTCTGCAATGGGCGCGAATAGTGACAGCTCTATTTTTTATAACCAAGTAAAAGGGGAAATGGAAAATGATTTGTTAAAACTACAAATTCCAAAGACACATATTTTAAGACCATCTTTAATCGTAGGAAATAGGAACAAAAGGCGAACGGGCGAATGGTTGGCAAAACAGATATTTAAAGTGCTAAACTTTTTTTTGATCGGGCCTTTGAAAAATTACCGATCTATTCACTCAAAAGTTATAGCAAGGACTATGGTGTTTTTGGCCAACTGTGATATCGAGAAGTTAATTATACAGTCAAACGAAATAAAAACGATAAGTAGCGGTGATTGAAATAGAACGTAAATTTTTGGTAAAATCCGAGGCATATCAGGCAGTAGCAACTTCAAAAACCAGAATCGCACAGGGTTTTTTAAATACCGAGGCTGAAAGAACGGTTCGGGTTCGTATTAAAGACAATCAAGGGTTTATTACGGTAAAAGGGAAGTCGAATGCAACAGGCACTTCAAGATTTGAATGGGAAAAGGAAATCTCTTTTTCCGAGGCCACTGATCTTATCGATTTATGCAAACCCGTAATATTGGAAAAGATTAGATACGAAGTTCCTTTTGCAAATCATCTATTTGAAGTAGACCGGTTTTTAGGGGAAAATAAGGGTTTGGTTATTGCCGAGGTAGAACTCGCTCATGAAGACGAACATTTTGAAAAACCACAATGGTTGGGTAAGGAAGTTACGGGAGATGTACGGTATTATAATTCCCAATTGAGCAAAAAGCCCTTTGCCGAATGGTAGGTTTTTTGTGAACGGTCGTTTTTTCTTAACGATTATTGTATGGTAACAATTAGTTCTGTGATAAACCCATCTGTTTCAACGACTAGGTTACTACTATTTTCATAGATAGCGTTATTCACATCAAAAAAAGGACCACAGCATTCATTTCTTGAATCTCTCCTGTCAAGGTCTAGTATCAATACATCCGTTCTTGATTCTGAAAGCTTTATTTCATAAATATTATCACCTTGTTGACCAGCGGTTTCAAAAAGGATTTTATTGTCTTCGGATGCGTTAAAACTTAATTGATCGCCATTTTTTGATACCATAATGTCATTAATGGTATAAGTGCCGTTTTCAATTAAATTATTTCCGTCACCATCAACAAATGTGATAGAAAAAGTTTGAAAGGCACAGTCGACCAATGAACAATCGATAGACTCAACTTCTCTGCAAGAAATTAAAAAAAGGAACAAGAGAGCAATAGATATTACATTTATTTTCATGTCCTCAAGATGTAATCATTAAAAAAGGGTTGCGAATTATTCGGATTTAATTATAATAAAGGCAACGATTCCTTAGAGAATTCAAAAAGCACCAAAATCAAAGCAATGAATATCTTATTGGCTTTCTTATTTTTTAATTGAAGAGATCTATTTTGTTTCGCTATCATCTCTAAGTCATAATCATTATGCTCAAAAACCTATCGCAATCTCATAAGAACCAAGTTGAAAATCTGGACTTCTCACTTTGCAGGAATGTGAATTACGAACATGATATTTTTTAAAAATCCGGAAACGAATTTATTTTGCAAGAACCCCTTCTTTTTCAATCATAGGTATGGTTGATAG
Source organism: Costertonia aggregata (assembly GCF_013402795.1). Taxonomy (GTDB): domain Bacteria; phylum Bacteroidota; class Bacteroidia; order Flavobacteriales; family Flavobacteriaceae; genus Costertonia; species Costertonia aggregata. The sequence goes on from NZ_CP058595.1 coordinate 1,972,560, forward strand.
CCTACTTTCAGAAACACTCCCCTTTGTGAACTCAAACCGTTTTTCGTAAAGTTTGTTATCTGCATAGTAGGTTACAAAAAATTCATTGTTCAGGGCAAGTACGTCTTCTTGAACTACTTCAATCTTTTCAAAGGACTTGGCCGCCACTACTCCTATGGCATGGCGCATGATCGAAGTTTTCTTATCACCCTCATATCCTTTTGAAACCACAAGAACCATTTCAATGGGAAAACTTCCATTATTAATGATGTAGGCATTCCAATCTTTAGAAAGAAACTCCTCGTTCCACTCGTGTATTATCGCTACATGAACATCTTTGGCAATAGGGATTTCTATATCTTTCTTCATTACAATATTCTTCTACCTTGATGACTGGCTATTCAATACCTTTCATATGGGTTTTCAGCCACTCGAAACTATCGTCTATCGTTGGGAAAATTTGATCTTCGGGAATCAGGTCGGGTATAATATCCAGTGATGTCAACAAATCTTTGGGCTGCTCTCTTAATCCGGTAATGATTACTTTCATATCCTTTAAGGTCAAATCCAAAATGGCGTTTTCCATTGCATATACCCCAGACTGATCTATGTGTGGCACACGATCCATCCGAATGATCAGTACTTTGATGTTTTCGCCAACGTTCTTTACCTGCTCTTGAAAATGCGAGGTAAATCCAAAAAATAAAGGCCCATAAAGATGTTTGATGTATATCTGGTTCTTATTTTTCTCATAAAATTCAGTTTCGTCGGGCCAAGGCTTCTCACCATCAAAACCAGCTAAAGTACCTATTTGCATGCCTTCTTCGCCAATATCGCTAGAACGCTTCATGAACAAGAGTGCGGCCAAGGTTACACCTATTCCCACAGCTTGTATCAAACTTCCAAAAGTGGTCCAAAGCAGCACAATGATCAAGACCACGGCATCTGCCTTTGGTATGATTCTTAAATGTTTTAACCCTTTGGTGTCTATTATCTTGAAACCGATAGGAATTAAAATCCCAGCCAATACTGCGAGCGGAATATAAGCTGCCAAAGAACTAAGACCCAATAAAATGGCCAGTAAAAAAGCACCATGCAAGGCCCCGGATAAACGAGTCCTACCTCCTGAATTAATATTGACCACGGTACCTTTCGTAGCCCCTGCCCCTGGTATGCCACCAATTAAGGCTGCTGCCATATTACCGATGCCCTGACCAATAAGCTCACGATTACTGTTATGCTTGGTCTTGGTCATATTATCGGCAATTACCGAGGTTAGAAGGGAATCTATAGAACCTAATACGGCTAGGACCATACCGTATTCAAGTATCATAAAATAAGCACTGCTGTCAACGGTAAGCAAAGTTCCGAACCGTAATTCGGGCAATCCTGAAGGAATCTCACCAATAATGGGTACATCCCATTTGATAAAGTATGCCAATATAGAAACCGATATCAATGCCACTAAAGCACTTGGAACAGCTTTCGTGATTTTTGGGAATAGATAATAAATTATCACGGTCAACCCGCCTAAAGCCAATGCTTGCCAATTCAAATCGGTAAAGAGTCTTGGCATGTCGGTTACTACCTTGATGGTGGATTTTGCGGAGTCAAGACCGACAAAAGGAAAAATTTGGAGAATAATGATGATAAGCCCCACACCGCTCATAAAACCCGAAATAACTGGATAAGGAAAATATTTGATATACCCTGCAATATTTATGAGTCCGAAAAAAATTTGTAGAGCACCACCCACCAAAAAACTAAGCAAGATAATACCCATGGCACTTTCAAGACTCCCTGCAACTTCAATGGCATTGGCAACCAAAGCAGCGGAAACCACGGTCATTGGGCCAGTAGGGCCACTTGCCTGTGTCGGCGTACCACCAAAAAGGGCAGCCAATATACCTACGGCAATTGCTCCATACAATCCTGCAATCGCCCCTAAACCGGACTGTACCCCAAAAGCCAGTGCCAGTGGTAAGGCAACAACCCCAGCCACGAGCCCACCGGTCAAATCTCCCTTTATATTACTGAAATCGAAAATATTTTTGAACATATCGTATTGATTATGATTGTTTAATCACTGTACCTACTAAGGATGACAAAATGGTTCTACCGTAAATATACTTTAACTAGGTTAAAATAACCAACGTGTCTATGCAATCATGGTGATGCCAAAGGTTTGGTCTATAATGCGCTTTTAAACTGCTCTAAAAAGCGAACGTCATTTTCGCTTAATAAGCGAATATCGGAGATTTGATGAAGCAATAGTGCGATACGATCTATGCCCATGCCAAAAGCAAAGCCGGAATATTCTTCTGGATCAATGTCACAATTGGTCAGAACATTGGGATCTACCATACCGCAGCCCATAATTTCTAACCAACCCGTACCTTTGGTCATCCTATAATCGGCCTCGGTTTCCAGGCCCCAGTATACATCTACCTCTGCACTAGGCTCTGTAAACGGGAAGTAAGAAGGGCGCAGCCTTATTTTTGACTTCCCAAAGAGTTCTGTAGTAAAAAATTGTAGGGTTTGCTTTAAATCTGCAAAAGAAACATTTTTATCAATATACAACCCTTCTACCTGATGAAAAAAACAGTGTGAACGTGCCGATATAGCCTCGTTTCTGTAGACCCTGCCCGGTGATATGGTACGAATGGGCGGCGTATTGCTCTCCATGTATCGCACCTGTACGGATGAGGTGTGCGTTCGCAATAATATATCGGGATTGGTCTGCACAAAAAATGTGTCCTGCATGTCACGTGCCGGGTGGTATTCAGGCAGGTTCAATGCCGTGAAGTTATGCCAGTCATCCTCAATCTCTGGTCCTTCCGAAACATTAAAGCCTATTCTTGAAAAAATCTCTATAATTTGATTTTTAACTATGGATATAGGGTGGCGCGCACCTAGCTCAATAGGTTCTCCAGGTCGGGTAAGGTCGCCATAAACCCCAGTGTCGGCCACATTGCTTTCCATGGCTCCCTTTAAATCGTTTACCTTATCGGCAGCTACTTTTTTTAACTGATTTATAGCGAGTCCAAATTCTTTTTTCTGTTCGTTGGGGACATTTTTGAATTCGGCAAAGAAATCGTTCAATAATCCTTTTTTGCCCAAGTATTTTATTCGGAAAGCTTCGACCGCTTCGGCGGTATCGGCAGAAAACTGTTCAATCTCTTTAATATGCTTCTTTATCGTATCTATCATGATGGTTGACTAAAGCGGCAAATTTAAAACTTTATGGGTATCTATCTTACTGTTTAGCATACAAAAGCCATCTGTTTTTAAATGGAAGTGTTATGAATGTCCCTATCTAAGAATCAAAGAAATTGACCTTGCCCGTTTCAATATCATACATGGCACCTACTATTTTTATTTCCCCGTTATCTTCCATTTCTTTTAGGACGGGACTTAAACTTCGCGTGTCTTCAATAGTCAATAATACGTTCTTACGGGCTACCTCGTTTACAAAATCTATATTTTTTGAATTTCGGGAACTTTGGTTTTCTGGTTCGTTTACGGATCTCACCGCTGCCTTTATTTTATGTAGGAGGATGGTCAGATTTCCCATTTTGGCATCATCGCAGGCTCCCTTAACGGCACCACAGGCGGTATGTCCTAGAACTACAAGGACTTTGGTACCCGCCAATTTACATGCAAATTCTATACTGCCCAATATATCTTCATTTACAATGTTGCCAGCGACCCGTGCGCTAAAAATGTCGCCAACGCCTTGGTCAAAAATAAGCTCTGCTGAAACCCTCGAATCTATACAGCTTAATACGGTAGCAAAAGGATATTGCCCAGAAGCTGTATCCTTTACCTGATCCAGAAGGTCACGTTCGGCCATTTTTGCGGCCACGAACCTTGAATTACCTTCTTTCAATAGTTCTATTGCCGAATTTGGGGTAATCGCCTCCTGCATTTCTTTTGTTTGTGCTTTCATCTAATAATATTTTTTTATGGTCGTGCTTTGATTTTATATATCGCTGATAAACATTCCGTAATCGCTAAGCCGATTTAGGGATGAGTTTGAAAAATTCGATATAACTATCGGGATTTTCAACAATGCCACGTTCAGAAATCAATTTTATATTGATATTCTTGCTTTTGGCCTTACTTGAAAAATCCTCTAAGATTTCAATTATATCGTTGTCCAAATATCGGGTTTTACGAACATCCAATTCAAGATACGAATCTTCCGGTAGACTGTCCAGTTCTTTCAGGATCGCCCCCTTATTGAAAAAGGTGACTTCCTCGGCCAATGTCATTTTTATTTTATGGACCCCGTTGCTGATATCCTCAATGTGCAGAAAATGTGAGTTTTGATAGCTTTTTATCAATATAACGATAATACCCACGGCCAAACCAAGCCCGATACCTATAAGTAAATCTGTAAAAACAATGCCCAATACCGTAACTACGAAAGGGATAAACTGTTTCCAACCCATTTTATACATACTTCTGAACAGCGATGGTTTTGCCAATTTAAAACCAACAATAAAAAGTATGGCGGCCAATACCGATAAGGGTATCATATTCAATAATTTGGGGATTAAGATCACCGAGATCAATAAAAAGAAACCGTGAATAATAGCAGACATTTTTGTTCTTCCTCCCGATTGAATATTGGCCGAACTACGCACTATAACCTGTGTTACGGGCAAGCCCCCGATCATTCCCGAAACAATGTTTCCGGTGCCTTGGGCCAAAAGTTCCCTATTGGTTGGGGTTACGTTTTTATGTGGGTCCAACTTATCGGTCGCTTCAACACATAATAGGGTTTCCAAACTGGCGACCAGTGCAATGGTAAATGCGGTTATCCATATTTGCGGATCGGTTATTGCACCAAAATTGGGAAAGCTGAATTGGGCCAAAAATGAAGATGCGTCCTCAGGTATGGGAACACTTACTAAATGATTTCCCGAAATGGCCAATGCAGGGTCATCCTTGGTCAAAACAAAGAAAATAATACCAACTGCCACCGCAACCAAAGGACCTTGAACCAATTGAAAGATTTTTCCTTTCTTCGACAATACCTTGTCCCATAACAATAAAATACCCAAACCTAAAATAGCAACTATTGTTGCACCAGGGCTTATGTTATTCAAAGTCTCGAAAATTTCGGAGAAGGTATTTTTACCGTCTACTTGAAAAAACGCAAAATCCCCTTCAGGGTCGGGGTCATACCCGAAAAAATGCGGAATTTGCTTCAAAATTATGATGATCCCTATACCGGTAAGCATACCCTTGATTACAGAGGAAGGAAAATAATACCCTATAATACCTGCTTTCAACAGTCCAAACACTAATTGTATTATCCCGCCCAAAACAACGGCAAGTAGAAAATTCTGATACCCTCCCAGCGCTCCGATAGCGGTCAATACTATGGCCGCAAGACCAGCGGCAGGGCCACTGACCCCAATTTGTGAACCACTCAAGGCCCCGACCACTATACCACCTACGATACCCGCTATTAATCCGGAAAATAATGGCGCTCCACTGGCCAGGGCAATTCCCAAGCATAAAGGCAACGCTACAAAAAATACAACGATACTCGCTGGTAAGTCGTTCTTCAAATATTTAAACATATTGTAAAGTGTTTGTGTTTTCTAAGATAAAAAAAAACAGGTTAGTCAAATAAAAAATCGAATACGAAAACTAACCCATGTGTTTTGGTGGGGGCAGAAAAATCTCTATATCAAATCTACGGTAATTTTCTACGTACTGTGCAGAGTGCCTGTACAGAGTTGTGGCGGCAGGAACAATGATATTTGAGTAATTATTAATGAAATGATTTTTTTCGCTTAGTTCCTTTTTTTCTTTTGTGCTATCTTTCTCTTCGTTAAAGTCTGTGATTATAAAGGTATCATTGCCCGACTTCATTAACTGTATTATAGCCGGGGCGACAACAGTCATGGTCAAAACCAAAGATAATATAAAGATGAATGATAATTTCACACTACGGTCTTAAGACGAGAAGCGTAAATATAAAAGTAATACTATTGGAACGCTGTTAAAGTTGTTTTAAAAATCCTTTAACAATTTTATATCCGTTTTCAATAACCATCCGGTTTTACCGTCTCCAAGTCGTATTTTATTGAAATCGCCGAGTTCTTCCAAAACATTCACTTTGGTGCCTTCATGCAATTTAAACACTTCTTGGCTTCTTTCATTGGGTTCGGATTTGATTGAAATTTCTTCCGAAAAAACAATGGCCGGCCGGTCTGAGGTAAATTCAGTATACTGTAGAAAAGCAAATATCAAACATACGACAGCGGCTATTAAAGATATGGTTCCAGCGATGAAGGCGGTTCTTTTTTGACCGGCATATCTAAGGTAATAAAAAGCGATATAGAGCAATACAAAAAGAAGCATTAACCCAATGGCCCCATAGGCCCATTGATCAAAAGATAATGATCCTATGATGCTATCGTATATTTTTGAAAGTCCCGTTTTTGGCATAGTTTCAATGGCATCCAAAGTCATATTTTGTGCATAACCCAAATTGTTCCTTATTTCATTATCGCCAGGTTTCAACAATAATGCCTTTTCATAATAGTAGATGCTTGGGGCGACCTTGTTCAATTTGTAATAGGAATTACCAAGATTAAAGTACAATTCGGCGGAGTGCTGACCATTATCCAATATTTTCAAATAATTGTCTATGGCCTTTTGATATGCCCCGGAATTGTAAAAATCCGTGGCTTTGTTGAATAAAGCTTCATTTTGGGCATTTCCAAGAAAAGATACAAATAGTATGAAAATATAAAAGAATTGTCTCATGCCTAAAGTTGTTTGTCCAAATATGAGATTACCTCGCTCGCTTTATTGTAATCCTGTTTCATTTGTACGTCTGAAAAAGGACTGTAACGTGCCATTTCACAATTTTTGAGAAGACCAATGAATGCATCTTTAGTGGTATCGTCTACCTGTTTTTCCTCTAATAGTTCGGTAATCTTGTCCTTGCTGAATTCCGAGGTTTCAATTTTAAGTTTTGCCTTTAGGTAATTGTGCAGGGCTTTTTCTAACGCAACGTAAAAAGCATCTTTATTGCCCAAGGCCTTTTTCGCGTTGGATAGATATTTTCTGGCCAATTTGTTCGCCCTTTTTATTCTATTGCCAACGACATCGCCAGCGATAGCTTCTCTTTTCTTTCTGAATAATATGGCTAGGGGAATTAGCAGTAACGGTAAAAGTAACCACAAGTAAAAACGGGTCGAACCCAAGAAATGGTCTAGACCTATTGCCGTTAAATTTGGGTTTAATTTTATAAAATTGAACTGGTCTCCCGTAGTGATCACCATTTGCTTATTGTTTGATACGATGGTACTGTTCGAGGTATTGTTGCTAGGCCCCTCGATAACATTTACCATTATTTCATCAGAAGTAAGCCTTACATACTTTTTGGTACTTGGATTAAAGTAGCTAAAATCTATACTTGGTATGGGGTACTTTCCTTTAAAAGAGGGTACAACGGTGTAACTATTGCTTACTTTACCTTGCATTCCCGAAAGTGTAGTGCGCACATTTTCCTTGAATTCGGGATCATACACTTCCAAGGATCCGGGTAAATTCAATTCCGGTAATTGAAATAGTTTAAGATTTCCTTTTCCGCTAACCTCGACTTTGGCCTGTAATGATTCCGATGCATTTAGCTTTGCCTTGCTCGTGGTCACGTTAAATTCAAAATTTCCTACGGCACCGCCAAAGTTTGCAGGTTTACCTTCGGTGGGCAAAGCCTTTACGTTTAGGGTTCTTCGTCCTGCAGAAACTACTTTGTTGGTCTGCGTGTAGATACGGCCTCCAAAAAAGTCACGTTTGTTGGTGGGTACTTCCAAAGTAACGTCTAGGGATAAGGGTTCAATTTCCAGCTTTCCGGATTTTTGGGGGTATAAAACCACTCTCTTTAACACTATAGAGCGATATTGTTTTCCTTTATAGGTGCTATTTTGGGTGTTGTATTTGGTAACGGGAATATCTTGACTCCAAAAGTTATTATATTTTGGATTGTCGACCGGATTAAATTGGGAAACGCTTATCGCCGGACTCACATATAGTTTGTAGACAACAGTTACCGCCTCATTTAGATAGGGATTGGTTTTGGAAACCTCAGCCACCAAATGTAGGTTTTCATCCGCAATATCATCTACGGTTTTTTCCCCGTTGGGCTTGTCCACTGCTGAGGTTACTTCTATGGTGACAGGTAAAGACTTATAGGTCTTACCGCCGATGACCACTGTTGATTGATTGATAGTGAATTTTCCTTGGGCGGTAGGGGCTAGGGTATAGGTGTATGTTTTACTGAAGCTTCTTTTACCATTGATCCATGAGTTGCTTATGTATTGGGAAGGGCCCATCAAAACACGAAACCCCTTAAAATCGGGCGGAGTAAAATTATCACCGTCTTTGTTCATGGTAAAATCTACACGTAGCCTTTCATTAACGCCCAGCTTTTCTTTACTAACTTTCATTTCGAAAGTTACCCCATCGTTCTCTTGGGCCAGTCCCATGAAAGAAAGGAACGATATTGTAAATAAGAAACCATATTTTCTTAAGTGCAGGTACATTACCAATCTTTTTCGTTTTTGACCTTAACACCTTTTACTTTTTGGGCGTTTATTTTTTCTTGGACTTTTTTCTCATTGTTCTGCATAGCTCTTAACAAATTCTGAATTTGTTGCTTGCTCAACTGGTTTGGTCTAGGTTGTTTTTGCTCTTGTTGGTCTCCTTGCCCGGGATTCTTTTTTTGTTCTTTTTTTTCGTCACCGTCCGCTTTTTTATTGTCTTCTTTTTGTTGGTCCCCTTTATCGCCCTTGTCACCCTGATCTTTGTTCTCGTCCTGTTTTTGGTCTCCTTTGTTATCTTCTTTATTGTCCCCTTCGTCCTTTTTGTCTTTGTTTTGGTCTTTATCCTGATTGTCCTGATTATCCTTATTGTCTTTGTTTTGATCGTTCTTTTGCTCTTCCTGTTCTTTTTTCAGCATTTCTTTGGCCAAGGCTAGGTTATACCGGGTTTCCTCGTCTTTTGGATTATTTCGAAGCGCTTCTTTATAGGCTTCTACCGCTTTTTGATATTCTTTGTTCTTCATGAACACATTGCCCATATTATGATAGGCCTTGTGCTTTGCCGTTTTGTCCTCTGCCAGCTCCCCCGCTTGTTTAAAACGCCCAAAAGCTTCATTATAACTTTCCTTTTGGTAATAGGCATTGCCCAAATTGTAGGGTGCTGCAATATTTTCGGTACTTTTGGATATGGCCTTTCTGTAATCCGCTTCGGCATCGGCAAATTTATCTTCCGACAATTGTTTGTTGGCTTCCCAAGTTAAATTCTTGGATGCTTTTAACGCTTTTTTTGATTCTTCTTCCTGTGCAAAAGCAAAAAGGGTAAGCAAGAACAATATGTAAGTGATTCTTTTCATGTTACTCTACAATTTCTTCGTTGAACAAGTTCAATTTTTTCAACCACTGTGTTTTTCTATCCAATAAAAAGATGTCCAAGAATAAAAACATCAAGCCTATGCCCAAAAACCATTGAAATTGGTCCTTGAATTCTGCAAATTGTTTGGCTTCGAACTCTTTCTTGTCCATTTGATTTAATTGTTCCTTTATAAACTCTACAGCGGCCTCTGTATTGGCCCCGTTAATATATTGCCCGTTACCTTCATCCGCGATGTCGTCCAAAATTTCCTCGTTTAATTTGGTGATTACCACTTCGCCTTTACCGTCTTTTTTCAAACTCTCCACAATACCGTTTCTTTTTAAGGGAATCGGCGCACCTTTGGCATTACCTACACCAACGGTAAAAATTCGTATACCTTCTTCAACGGCTTTTTCAACCGCTCCCAAAGTTGAACCTTCCGAATGGTCTTCCCCATCGGAAATTATGAACAGCACTCTATTGGTCTGCTCTTCATCATCAAAATACGTGGCCGCCAGTTCAATAGCTTCATTGATCGCCGTTCCTTGGGAAGACAACATATCGGTATTCATACTCTGTAAGAACATTTTGGCCGCACCATAATCGGTGGTGATGGGCAATTGAGGAAATGCTTGACCCGCATAGGCAATAATACCTATACGGTCACTTGCCAATTGGTTGATGATTTCGGACACCAATCGCTTTGCCTTTTCCAAACGGTTTGGTGCAATATCCTCGGCCAACATGCTTTTGGAAACATCCAGTGCAAACACAATATCAACACCTTCCCTTTTTACGGTTTCCAATTTCGTGCCAATTTTTGGATTGACCAGCCCAAGGGTCAAAAATGTGAGCCCGAGTAGAAAGAAAATCAATTTTAAGGTAGATTTGAATCTGGACCTATTGGGTGTCAAGCGTTTTAAGAGCGATACATCGGCAAACTGTTTTTGCTTCTTTTTTTTCCAAATTTGGAGCATTATAAAGAAGAGTGCCATTACCGGGATAATGCACAGGAGATACAAATATGTTTTTTCGTCTAATTGAACCATTTTTAAATAAAACTTCTAAACAAGGTGTTTCTACATACCCATTCCACTAGCAGTAAAGCTCCGGCGAGATATATCCAAGGCCTAAACTTCTCCTCATAGCGAGTGTATTTGAATTCTTCTATTTCGGTTTTTTCCAATTTGTTTATTTCATCATAAATAGCTTCCAGTTTTTCATTATCGGTCGCCCTAAAATATTTTCCACCTGTGGCTTTGGCAATATCCTTCAACAGGTTTTCATCTATTTCTACCTGGCGCATGCCATACCTAAAAGAGCCGTCTGCATTATATGCGATCGGGGAAAGCGCGTTCCCGTTGGTGCCCAACCCAATGGTGTATGTCTTAATGTCAAATTCCACGGCAAGGTCGGCAGCGGTCTGCGGTTCTATAAAACCGGAATTGTTCACACCATCCGTCAATAAAATAATGACCTTGCTTATCGCCTTACTCTCCTTTAAACGGTTGACTGATGTTGCAAGACCCATACCTATTGCCGTACCATCGTTCAATTGCCCATAGGTTATTTCTCTCAACGCATTCAATACGATGGATTTATCGCTCGTAATGGGTGTTTTGGTGTAACTCTCACCGGCATACGCCACAAGGCCTATACGGTCATTGGGGCGTTGTTTTATAAAATCGGCGGCCACTTCTTTTAAAGCCGAGAGCCTGTTGGGTTTTAAGTCGCGCGCCAACATACTTGAAGAAACGTCTATGGCCATAACGATGTCAATACCCTTGGTGGTCTTTGTTCTAGACGATACATCTTTTGTTTGCGGGCGGGCCATTGCCGTTATTATGGCGGCCAGGGCCAATAAGCGCAGGGCAAGGAGCAAAGGCTTTAATTTAGGAAGAAAGCTACTTGTTGAAAACCCTTTTGTGCTCGAAATCCTTAGCGATGCGTTCTCTTGTTTTCGCTTAAAAAAATACCAAAGCACGGCCATTGGAAGCAATAAGAGCAACCAAAAAAATTGTGGGTTCGCAAATTGGACGTTCTCCAGCATTTATACTTCAGTTTTAATTTCTATCGATGCCAAGATTCGATCTACTATTTTATCGGCATATTCATCGTCAACGTTCCAGATCAAGAACAATCGTTTATAATTGCCTGGTGCCGCAAAATTTAGGATGATATAGTTTTTCTTTTGATATTCCCCTTCGGAACTTTTGAATTTTAGGGAACCGTATTGTTTGAGACCTTCCGAACCGGCTGGCGTACTATATTTTTCGCGTTTGGTAATGATGTTCTTGACCCTGTCCTGTTTGGCAAAGAAATCGATACCTTCTTGTGCCTCTTTCTCTAAGTTCGTTGAATCCTTGTTGGGCAAGGTCATGTCCTCGAACTTTATATAGATATCATCCTTGCCCTCTTCCATAAGAAATTCTGATATCCCCAGCTTCTGGGATGCGGAAAATTTGTTAAAAACGTCTTTGGCCGCCTTTCTTTTTGCCTCGTTTTTTATGGTATCCAGATTTGCCGAATTGGATATCAACTCGCCGTCAACTCTCTTTAGAACCCCAGGTGTTTCAATACGCAATGGCGGAAAACCATAGGAACTGGCTACCCAATCGCCTTCTAAAAGTTGTTTGGTATGATGAAACGTTACGGTGTCCCAAACCTGTTTTGGCCCATAGTAAACCGAAAGACCTGCTACAGATAATACAAGAGCGCCCAAAACGGCCGCTGCGGAATACATGATTTTTCTTCTTCGTTTTTTGCGCTCCTGTTCTTCCTTATATTCCTCTTGAAGCATGAGTTCCTCTATCGTGGGTTCAGGTAAAGCATCGTGGGTCTTTACAACAATCTGCTCTACTAATTTTCTATCCTGCTCCGCAACCGAAGTAGAAGGTTTCGATTTAGCAAATTTCACCAAATCAGCTGTTTGAAGAATTTGTTGGAACTGTTTAATGGTGGCATCATCCAATTTTAGCTCTCCGGCATCCTTCATCATCTCCAATTTTGTTATCAATTGCCCCGTGGTGCTTTCCAAGGCAGAAACATGGGCGTCTTCTTCCAAATAGGACCTAACGATATCGGTCAATTGCGAGTAATATGCCTTGTATTCGTCCTGGATAAGATATTTTGAATTTTCCAGTTTTTTGAGCTCCAGCAATGCCCTGTCATAAGGTGGCAGGAGTGCTACTTTTTCTTCTTCGGTAAGTGGTTTTTTTCGCCATACGAACCAGTACAAAAGAGCTCCCACTATTAGAAGACCGCCTAAAACCCATAAAATGGTCTTCCATATGCGGGCGTTGCTTTTCTCTACTTGGATCAATGGTTTTATGTCGAACATTTTCTGTTTCAACGTATCTACGGGAACGGTGTTCACGTTGATTCGAAAAGAATCTGTCATGAACGGTTTTTCGTTGATGGCGATGCGTTGCTGGGGAATGGTGTAGGCCCCCGAATCAAATTGTGTAAGGGCATATATTTTTTGAAGTATGAACCTATTTTTCTTTCGTACGGTATCCGTAGCGATGGCTTCAACAGTCTCCAAGGGAGAAAAAGTTTGCCCCTCCGGGAAAAATACGGTTGCTGTTGAATCTACATCAACGGTAACCGTGAACTTTATTTGCTCCCCGATTTTGATATAGGAGGTGTCAATAGATGCATTTACTTTGGCACTCTCTTGGGAGAGACCACAAAAAGAGCCAAACATCAGGCATAACACAAAAGCTTGCTTTATTTCACGCAAGTAACTTTTTACCGTCAACACCGTATGGTTAAACTTCATTTATCCTCTTCGCTTAAAATAGCCCAACAATTTTTTTACATAACTTTCGTCAACCCTACAGTCCAATACACCGCAACCTGACTTTTTAAAGGTTTCCCTAAAATAATCAACACGTTGCCTGTGATATCGCCCGTAGGCCATACGCACTTTTTTGGATTGTGTATTGACCAATTGCAACCTACCAGTTTCAGCGTCCTGCATTTGTACCATTCCCAAATTGGGAATGGTTTCCTCACGTTCATCGTAGATCCTGATTCCGGTAACATCGTGTTTGTTCCCTGTAATCTTCAATGTTTTTTCATAATCTTCAGCCATAAAATCCGAGAGCACAAAAACTATGGCTTTTTTCTTTAGTACGTTGGTCATGTATTTTAGGGCTTCCGATATGTCGGTTTTTTTACTTTTTGGCTGAAACTCCAATAATTCCCGGATAATACGCAATACGTGACTTTTCCCCTTTTTTGGAGGGATAAAGAGTTCAACCTCATCGGAAAAGAGAATCAAACCTACTTTATCGTTATTTTGCATGGCCGAAAAAGCCAACGTGGCCGATATTTCGGTAATGATTTCTTTTTTAAATTGATTGGATGTTCCAAATAGTTCTGAACCACTCACATCTGCCATGAGCATCATGGTGAGTTCTCGCTCTTCTTCGAACACCTTAACGAAAGGTTCGTTATAACGGGCCGTTACGTTCCAATCAATACTTCTTACATCATCACCAAATTGGTATTGCCGTACTTCACTAAAGGTCATACCCCTGCCTTTGAAGGTAGAATGGTATTCTCCTCCAAAAATATGATCAGAAAGACGACGAGTCTTTATCTCTATTTTTCTGACCTTTTTAAGTAATTCCTTTGTATCCATATTTTTCAGCGAGTAGTGGTTAAGACTAAATAATCAATAGAAGGCTACAGCAGTGTATAAGATCAACTGTAGAATTCGTATTGATAACTGTCAACTGATCTATGGTACTTCAACTTCGTTTACGATACGGTTGATGATTTCTTCCGAGGTTATATTTTCCGCTTCTGCCTCGTAAGTGATGCCTATCCTGTGTCTAAGTACATCGTGGACTATGGCCCTCACGTCCTCGGGTACTACATACCCTCTTCTTTTGATGAAAGCAAAGCATTTGGCAGCGTTGGCCAGATTGATGCTACCACGTGGCGATGCCCCAAAATTGATCAGCGGTTTTAGGCTTTCTAAATTATATTTTTCGGGATAACGTGTGGCAAAAACAAGGTCTAAAATATATTTTTCGATCTTCTCGTCCATATAAACGTCCCTGACCGCTTGTTGTGCGCTAAGAATCTGTTTAAGCGTAACCACAGGCTTAACCTGTTCATAGGCACCTTTTAAGTTTTGGCGAATTATCAATTGCTCCTCGTTCATTTTGGGGTAGTCAATCACTGTTTTCAGCATAAAACGGTCAACTTGCGCTTCGGGAAGTGGGTATGTACCTTCTTGTTCTACGGGGTTTTGGGTGGCCATTACCAAAAAGGGTTTGTCCAAAACAAAGGTTTCATCGCCAATGGTCACCTGTTTTTCCTGCATGGCCTCCAATAAGGCGGATTGTACCTTCGCAGGTGCCCTGTTTATTTCATCGGCCAATACAAAATTTGCGAAAATCGGACCTTTTTTAATAGAAAAGTCGTTTACTTTCATATTGTAGATCATAGTACCTACAACGTCTGCAGGTAATAGGTCTGGTGTAAACTGTATACGGCTAAAGCTGCCTTTTACCGCTTTTGCCAAGGTATTTATGGCTAAGGTCTTTGCCAGGCCCGGCACTCCTTCCAATAAAATATGCCCTTGTCCCAAAAGGCCAATGAGCAAACGTTCTACCATGTGCTTTTGCCCCACGATGACCTTGTTCATCTCTAGGGTAAGTAGGTCGATAAAAGCACTCTCCTGGGCAATTTTCTCGTTCACGGCACTAATATCTACAGTAGTATTTTCTTCCATATAAAGGGTGTATTAATTAAGCATCAGTTGGTTGGTTGAATTCGCATGGCGCAAATTGAAAATTTATTTATTTAATGGCTGTTAACGATTGGTTAAAAATACGGTAACCCATTAAGTTTTATGAAGGATTTAAGGGATTTATCTTTATTTTCGAGGACTTATGAAAAATCCGATTAAATATTCCAAAATTATTGCTGGCACCATGACCTGGGGTAGTTGGGGAAAAGCCTTTGATACAAAGAAATCCATTGCGACGATGCACCATTGCCTGGAGCTGGGAATCACCACATTTGACCATGCCGATATATATGGGGACTATACTACCGAAGCTGATTTTGGAAAAGCATTTGCGGAAAGCGAAATCAAACGGCAAGACGTACAATTAATTTCGAAGTGTGGTATCCAAATGGTAACGGGTAGGCCTAATAAAGTGGCCCACTACCAATACAACAAAGATTATATCATAGGATCTGCCGAGGCATCCTTGAAAAACCTTGAAACCGACTATTTGGATATGCTCCTTTTGCATAGGCCAAGCCCCTTGATGCAACCCGATGAGATTGCGGAAGCCATTGAAAAACTGCAAAAAGAAGGAAAGGTTATAGAATTTGGAGTATCTAACTTTACTCCTTCGCAAATAGCTATGATAGAGACCAAAATACCGGTTTCAGGCAATCAGGTAGAGTTTTCCCTGACCATGAACAAACCGATGTACGACGGCACTTTAGACGACGGCATCGCCCATCGTAGAATGATGATGGCCTGGAGTCCTTTGGGAAGTTATTTCAGGGAGAACGATAAAAAACAAGGTCGGATCAAGAAAGTGTTGAAAACCCTGGAAGAAAAATACAGTGCAAGTGCCAATGCTCTTCTACTGGCCTGGCTTTTGAAACACCCTGCGAAAATATACCCAGTGATAGGTACAACAAACACCGACCGATTGACGGACAGCGCAAAATCCGTCAACATCAATTTGGAGAGAGAAGATTGGTTTGCCCTGCTTGAGGCCAGCCAAGGCCATCCAGTGCCATAAAAATATAGAAATGAATACAACAGCATTGATTACGGGAGCTACCAGTGGAATAGGCAAGGCGACCGCTGAACTTTTTGCGGAAAACGGTATTGATTTGGTTCTTTGTGGGAGAAGGCAAGAAAGATTGGATAATCTTCGGGAAGCACTTGGCAAGAATGTCAAGATACATATTCTGAACTTTGATGTAAGGGATAAAAATAGGGTGATACAATCCATAAACAATATTCCAGATACCTTTTCGAAAATAGATATCCTCATAAACAATGCGGGGAATGCCCATGGCCTTGACACCATAGATCAGGGGAGTTTGGATGATTGGGACGCTATGTTGGACATCAATGTAAAAGGATTGCTTTATGTATCCAAAGCGGTTTTGCCGCAGATGATAGCACGTAGATCGGGTCATATCATAAACATCGGATCCACTGCAGGAAAGGAAGTATATCCCAAAGGAAACGTATACTGTGCCAGTAAATATGCCGTAGACGCCATAAACCAAGGTATGCGGTTAGATTTGAACGCTCATGGGATAAGAGTGGGTGCCATAAACCCAGGGCTCGTGGAAACCGAATTTAGCAATGTGCGTTTTAAAGGTGATACGGAAAGGGCGAAATCGGTTTACAAAGGTTTTCAAGCTTTAAAGCCCGAGGATATCGCGGATATCATCCACTTTGTCGTGACCAGGCCGTATCATGTAAATATTTCCGATTTAGTGGTTATGCCCACAGCACAGGCGAGCAGTACCTTGGTACATAAAACCGGCAATTAGTCTATCAACTTATAGCAAACGATGTGTTGCTTAAAAAAATCTTTTTGAAACGTTACCAGTTGTCTGCTTTCTGGGAACAACCCAATTTCCTTAATGTGCCTGGAACCGTTTCTTATTTTACCTAAAAGTAGCCATGTGCCCTCTAAATGGTGATATATATAAAGTTCTTTTGGTTTTTCCCCATAGGATATCTGGGTCGGTTCTACTGAGAGCACGGTCCGTGCATCGGCACTGATACTATATATTTCCCCCATAAATTGATCAGGTTCAAAATAGCCTGACTGTTCCTCCCAGTTCTTGTTTGTCCAGTAAAAGACGGTCATGTTTTCATCTGGCTTTCTAGAATGTGCAGTAACCGAAAGTACGTTGTTTTTTAGGACAACGCTACTACCAAAATGATGATAGGGAAATTTACCATACACTGTTTTTGAGGCATTTTTCCATTGATTGTTTTGTAGTGCATAGGTGCGTACTTCACCAGAACTCAGTCCGTTTACTTCCGCAAAGGGATTACCAATGACCATTTTGCTTCCATTTGTGTTGAAATCAACATAATCCCAGTACATTCCGCTACCGTAAGATTGTGTGTTTTTGGGTAAAATATCCTGTACGGGTACTGAATCACCCAAAGTTTTCCATGTATCGTCCTCAAAACGATAGGTATTTACATACGCTCTTGTATAACCGTTGATAGCAGGGAACACGGCCAATGTATTACCATCATCGCTTAACTTTAGGTTGATGTAGTTGAACTTAAATTCGGGATGTAAAAAGAGTGTATCCACGGTTTGCCACATGTCTCCTTTGAGATGGTGCGTCAAAACAGATATTTTGGAATCTTCGCTAGCATACAGGGTCGTCATTCTATCTCCATTCGCATTCAATTGTAATACGCCGCCAGGCGCTATAATACCTTGTCCCAGTGTATCGTGCTTTGTCAACACTGTTTTACCATCAAGTTGACGTTTAAATATCTTGGCTTTTAACGGGAGGTATGTTGAGTCTAAAGGCATGTCGTAATCTACGATACCGATAATACCACTTTCGTTCGCAGTTAGTATTTCCTGTTTGTTTTCGTTATAGGTGTGTTCTTCAAATTTTATGGTATCACCAAAAACCTGCCAAACGGCAACATTTTCTGGGAGAGGATTCTTTTTTCCACAGGAACTGATGGTAATCGAAATTGTCGATGATATGAACAAAATATATATGCCGAATTTTTTCATCACTTCTTGGGTTTATATACAGTTACCTCGCCAAAAGTCAATCCATCGTTATCCATATTACTATTTCCCACGATAAAGGTATCGCCCTCATGGCTTAATGAAATATCCACAGTATAATCCTCCCATGCTTTTTTTAGTTTTATTTTATTTGCGTTCATGCACCATACCGTATCGTTTAATTCAAAATAATAGGCATAGTTCATATTTGCTGGACCGTCGTCAGGATTATATCCATGACCGGTAACAGCCATTTTGTTGCCCTTACCGTTCAGTGAAAAACGTACCCCGAAAGTGTCACCGCCTTCCCCTTGTAGTTTGTTCCCGACTTGCTGCCATTTTCCGGAGTCGTTTAGCCTGTAGGTCTTGATATATCCCGAGAATAGGTCTTTGCTATCGTCTACATACTTATATTCTTGGGTGAGATGAGATCCCAATGCTATTAATGAACCGTCCTCGTTTGTACTTACCCATTCACCAAAACCGATTTCATATTCTTGCTCAGGAAATAAAATGTCGCCCAATTTTTGCCAGAGACCATTTTGTAGACGAAATACGGCAACGCTGCATTCTTCACGAAGATTACCGTTCATATAACTATTGTCGCTTATTAAAGTACTTTTACTCGAACCTAATATCAACGTCTTGCCATCGCCGCTTAGGTCGAACACCTCCCCAATATGCTGGGTCTCGCTAGAAATAGTTGTGGAGTATTGCCTTCTAGAGACATAGGTTTCCCCTATAATGGTATTGCCTAGGGGAATCCAGCCCATGGTGTCGTCAAAAGCAAAAACCTCGATTTTTCCTTGATCGTTTTCAACTTTAGGATTGCTAGGAGTTCCTATCGCCAATGTTCTACCATCATCGCTCAAACTAATATGGGTTCCAAGTTTATCATAAGCTCTTTTTCCTATAAAATCCTCACCTAATCGTTGCCATTGATCGTTTTTCCATTCAAATACGCTTACTTTACCTGAATTGATACCGAGTTTATTGTTGTTTGGGGCGCCAACAGCGAGGATATTACCTTTTTTATTCAAATCAACGATACTCCCAAAATGCCCACCCTGCATATTGCCATATAATGGCTTGCCCAAAGGAATCCATTTTTGAGTATGAAATTGATACACGTCTACTTTGCCGCACCCCAATACTTTGTTGTCCGCAAACGGAGAACCAATAGCAATGATAGCCCCCTCCCCATTAATATCGGTTGCAAAGCCGGTAAAATCCCCCCTTTTTTCATCTTTTATGGTTTGCCCCATTTTAACCATTGTAGCTTGGTTGCATGAACATAGGCAGAAGCACATGAAAAATAACAGCAAGCCGATGAATTTTATTGAAAATGTATTCTTTTTCACGTTACTATATTTCAAGTTCAATCCAAAAATAGAATTATTAAGCAGTATATGCACCCCTGATACCAGTGAATAAAAACTAATAACGGTTTTTAATTGATCTATCGGTAATATTTAAAAAAAGGGTTAAGTATCTTAGAGTCATATTTGTACATCCAAATACAAACAGGATTTCCCGATGATTAATAAACGTCTTCTCATAAAAAACCTTCTCGCCCACAACGATGAGAATAGTTTTTACGATAAAAAAAGATTTATAAACATTGGACAAAAAGAAGGTAAGGCCAAGTTCCTCAAGCATGTTTGCGCATTGGCCAATAGCAATCCAAAAAACAGGTCGTTTATAGTAATAGGGGTCGAAGATGAGGACAATAAGATAGTGGGGGTCGATTTTTTTGACGATAGTAAAATCCAAAACTTGGTAAATGCCTATTTGGACAACCCGCCCATGATTTCATATGAGAATATTCCCTTCCCGCATTTGCCCGAGGGAAAAGTAGTTGGTTTGGTCTCCATCAAATCAAACGGAAAAGTATGTGCCTTGCGAAAGAACATATGGAAGTATTATGGCGGAATGGTTTTTTTTAGGGAGGGTAGCATAAGTATGCCAAAGGCCTACAATATTGAACTAAAGGATATTAATTCTGAAGCTGTCGAGACCATAGAACAACATGCCAAGAACAATATTCAACTCACTTTGGACGGCGTTATCGATTTTTTGAATCACCGCCACAAAGATCTGGAAAGTGGTTATAAAGTTTTTAAGGAACAGTTTGTGGTGTGTTGGGCGGGAAAAAGAAAAAAAGTAAAGAAAGAAACGTATTTTTCCCGTGTTGACATTGAATTGATTAATGAGCAGGTAAAACTATTCTATTCCGCATTAGATGAGATAACCATCACATTTGACGATAGTTCATTTACCACTATAGAGTTTATACAATTGGGGCTCGGAAAACAACAAAAGTACTATCCTCTGGAAAAAATGGTCATTCAGTTTTTTGATAATGGCACTTATCAAATACAAAGTGACCTTATTTTTGAACCTCCGCTTTTTGATAAAAAAACGCTATTTCATATTTATAATGCCAATAACGCGCTGCTGAAAAAATTGGGTAATAAAATAACACTGAACCCCAATGAGAAAAAAGATTTGGAGCATCTGCCCGCAACATATTTGATTTGCTATTTCAGCGGCTTTGAAGATGCCAAAGATCAAATGGAAAAGGCGAGACCAATATTGAAAAAATACGACGCAAACAGTTATGAATCCTTAAAAGAATCCTTGAGGGTGCTTAGAAAGGTCAAGTACAATTAATGATGCCTCATAGCTTTTGCAACCACAAAAGTTCGTAGGGTTGTAGTGTAATGCCCTTTGATGCTGTTTTTATTTTTTTGTTTGAGATGATATCCTTTACTCCTTCCAGTGCAAAAAAACCAATGCTCTGCAGCCAATCGTTTGATAACGTTTGTGGATTTTCGTCAAAATTTGAAAGCACCAAAACCGATTTATCTTCAATGGCATTTCTTTCAAAAGTCAATAGATGTTGATTTGGTGCAGCGTGCAACACAAAATTATTACTATCTGCGAAGACCGATAATTTTTTACGGAGCGCTATCATTTTTTGTAACCTAAAAAAGATTTCCGAACTATGGCCCTTTTTGCCTTGTAATGCAGCAATCGTCTCCCAGTCTTGTTGGGGCCTGTTTACCCATCGGCTATCATGTTTTTTGTTCGGGTCTTCAAGAAAGGAATAATCGTTCAACATGCCTATTTCGTCGCCGGCATATATCATAGGTATTCCACCATAGGAGAATACGATACCGTGCATCATTACGATTTTGTCGATTGCGGCCTTTATCAATTTTTCATTGTTTTCCATTATTCCCTTTTCCAGCCCTAAAAGCGATGCGGCACTACCGGTTATGCGACCATCCCCATTTTTGGGGTTGTACATGAAAACCAATCCTTTGGCAGGGGACCATGGTAAAACTTGGCAATAATAGTCCAATAAAAATTTACGGTGTTCTTTGGCATCCCATCCTATATCATAAATATGGGCGTCGTCAAAACCCAATCCAATATCGTCATGACAGCGAATGTAATTTATCCAGGTGGCGGTATCGGGTTTTTTTGGGATTTCCTGAAGACTTTTTTGTAGCAGATTTGTCTTTTTTGTAGCGATTGAGTTCCATAGCAATGCCATTAACGAAGCATTGTACGCCATCTCGCATTCATTGCCTTTTCTACTTTCTTCACCAAAATATTTTATGATTTCTGTTGGGGCAACTATGGCCTCGGCCAATAAAACGGTTCCAGGGGCGATTATTTGTAGGCACATGCGAAAAAGTGAAATCAACATATGGGCTTCCGGTAGATTTTGAGAAGTTGTCCTGATTTTTTTCCATAAAAATGCCAAGGCGTCAAAACGTACTACATCTACACCAAGGTTGATGAGTTTTACAAGGTTGGTCAGCATTTCTAAAAATACCTCGGGATTACTGTAATTAAGGTCCCATTGGTAATCATTAAAGACCGTCATGACCCAACGCTTCATTTTTTTATTGTACGTAAAATTACCGGGAGAAGTCTGTGGAAATACTTCTGGAAGCGTTTCTTCGAAGGCATCCGGTATATCCCTGTCGGGATACGTGAAATAGTATGATCGATATTTTTTGGAGCCTGCAATCGCTTTTTTCGCCCAAGGATATTCGTTTGACGTATGGTTGACAACAAAATCGAGCATCAAGAACATTTTTCTGGAACGCAGCTCTTGGGTCAGCTTTTCCAAATCATTTTTGGTTCCAAATTTTTTGTCTATCTCATGATAACTGTTTACGGCGTAACCCCCATCGTTTTCTTCTTTTGGGCGTGTGGTAATGGGCATCAAATGAAGAAAATTCACACCCAATTCCTCAAAGTACGGGAGTTTATCCCGCAATCCCTTTAAATCTTTGTTAAAATGATTGGTATACAGTTGCATACCTACCATTTTTTCCGATTGATACCAGTTGCCCTGTTGTCTTACTCTCACCAAGTCTTGAAACTTCAGTTCAGTGGGCCTATCGGAAAAAAGCCTGGGCAATAAATCTATCAATCTGGTAAAATACGCTTTATGCCTTTCTTCTTGGTATAGGGAAAAAAAACCTTCTTTTACCAAGGTTAGGTTTGTTGCCAAACGCAATGCGAACAAATCTTCAGGACTTTTTGTTTCATCGAATTTTAAAGCCAAAAGGTGATGTAAACTAGCTTGGTTCATCCTAATCGTACATCTGTTTTTTATCTGGCATAGATTCTATCGCTCCAAAGTTCGTAGTGGTTATGGCACCTGCCTTATTGGCTTTTTGAACCATTTGGGTCAATAGGCTTTTATCCTCTAAAGCCGGGTCAATAGTGTGCGATGTGGCGATTTGTTGTAATAAGCACCCAATAAAGGCATCTCCTGCACCTGTGGTATCTACGGGGTTTACCTTAATGCTGGGAACGGTTTCCCTGAATTTTCGGGTACTTACCAGAGTGCCTTTGTTGCCTAGGGTAATCGTAATGGTGTTCGCCCCGATTTCGTGTAAAACGTCACAGGCCTCATCTAAATTTTCTTCTCCTGAAAGGAGTTGTGCCTCTTCTAAACTGAATTTGCACAAATTGGATTTTTCAACATAAGGCATGCACTTTTTTATGAATACATCTTTGTTGTCTTTCCATAAATCCCCTCTAAAATTCGGATCAAAGCTAATAAACGCCTTTTCGGTGAGGGCGTCAAAAAAATAATGGCCGTAGGCTTTTTCCAATGCGCCCCCTAAAAGCGCAGTGGCGGCACCTAAATGTACTATACTTTCCTTAAAGTCTTTTTTCAGGGACGGGTCGTATATCAGCTCTTTATCCGCACCACGACTGAATACGAAATCCCGTTCACCATCCTCGGCAATTGAGACAAATGCCATGGTGGTAAAGGTTTTGTAACGCTGCGCCAATGAAATATCTACACCGTTCGCATCAAGCACATTCAATAAAAAAGAGCCAAAGGGGTCTTCGCCCACACTGCCAACAAAAGAGCTTTTACCCCCTAGTTTAGCTATGGCGCACGCAACATTGGCAGGAGCACCTCCCGCTTTTTTGGTATAAATATTGGCCTTGGAAAGGTCGCTACCTTGATTTTCCGCAATAAAATCGATCAACAACTCGCCAATACAATAGACTTTTCTTATCATAAGATGATACTAGAATAATCTAAAGTAAGTAGAAATATAATTGTAGTCCATATTTTTTGATGGAATTTATAAAGGGCAATATGCTGGGATTACATATTCCTTGTCCCTTTTTGTATAAATGAGTATCTTTTCAAAAATTAGAAAACACTACTACTATGGGTCTATTTGACGAGATAAAAAAGAAATTGAGTCATGAATTTATTGATATTGTCGAATGGATGGATTCATCTAACGATACTATCGTACACCGGTTTGAACGGTACCAAAATGAGATAAAGAACAATGCAAAATTGATTGTTCGCGAGGGGCAGACTGCGGTCTTTATAAACGAGGGCCAATTGGCAGATGTTTTTACGCCGGGAACCTACACATTAAATACCCAAAACCTACCTATTTTAACAACTTTAAAAGGTTGGAAATATGGTTTTGACAGCCCTTTTAAGGCCGAAGTATACTTTGTGAATACAAGACTGTTCACCGATGAAAAATGGGGCACCAAAAATCCGTTTATGTTGAGTGACGACCGCTTTGGACTGGTAGAGATACGAGCTTTTGGAACTTATAGTTTTAAGATAAGCGACCCTGGAAAATTTGTGGTTGATGTGGTCGGTACCGATGCCAATTTCACCAACTATGAAGTAAACGAGCATTTAAAAAGTTTGATTGTAACGCGGTTTACCGATACCGTAGGAAAGGCAAACCTTCCTGTAGAGCTTTATGCAGCAAATACGACCGAACTCTCGGAAACCTGTCAAGAAGTGATGCAGCCCGAGTTCGGTAGGGTAGGCATAGAATTAGAGCGTTTTTACATTGAGAACGTATCGATGCCCGAAGAGCTTAAAAAAGAAATTTTTGAATACAGCCGTTTGGATAAGTTGGATATGACCAAGCTTGCCCAGTTCAAGGCTGCGAAGGCGATGGAAGAAGCTGCCAAAAACGAAGGGGGTACGGCCGGTGCAGGTATGGGCATGGGCATGGGTTTTGTGCTGGCACAACAAATGGGCAATATGATGAACCCGCAAGCGCAGCAACCTGTTTTTGGAACACAGCCACAATCCGCCCCTGTGCCGCCGCCGATACCGGCCCAAGTAATGTACCATTATGCCGTTGGCGGTGAGCAGGCCGGTCCGGTGTCTTTTGAAAAGTTAAAGGAGCTTTTTGCGGCCAGGACCATAAATCGTGATTCCTTGGTCTGGAAACAGGGAATGGAGACTTGGAGCGCCCTAAAAGACGTTGAGGAGTTAAAATCCTTTTTAGGGGGCAATACGCCGCCACCACTGCCGAAGGTATAAAATCAAAAATATAATTGCTGAAACATTTCTGCTGTGGCGGGAATAATTTGTATGGAAGACATTCAAACATCCGAATTTAAAAAATCATGTGCCAATTGCGGAGCAGAGCTTAAGTTCAAACCAGGTTCACATAAATTGAATTGCGAATATTGCGGTTATGAGGAGTTTATTGAGCAGACCAAAAGTAGCTTTGAAGAACTTGAACTTGAGCATTACCTGAAAATTGTTGGTGAAAATGCATATACCGAGACTATTGAGCTTTTACATTGTAAAAACTGTGGTGCCAATCAGCACGTAGAGGAAAATTACAAATCCCTTTCCTGTGTATATTGTGGCGAACCCTTGATTCGGGAAGATGTTGAAAAAGAGGGGTGGATTTTGCCTGGGGCCGTACTTCCCTTCACGTTGGATGATACTAAGGCACGATCTACATTTAAATCTTGGGTGAACGGCCTATGGTTTGCCCCGAACAAATTAAAACGAGCCGCTTTGGACCCCGAGAGTATTCACGGTCTGTATATTCCCTATTGGACTTTTGACGCCAATTTGTTTGCAACCTATCAGGGTAAACGAGGGGATTATTACTATGAAACCCAGAGATATCGCACCAAAAATGGGACACGCACCCGTCAAGTGAGAAAAACCAAATGGTCTTCGGCCAGCGGTACGGTAAATGGTTTTATTGATGATATCCTGATCAACGCATCGGAAAAAAAAAGAAGGGAAATCCCGTCTAAAATTGCCCGTTGGAACTTGAATGAGTTGGTGGTGTTCAATTCAAAATATCTATCTGGTTTTGTAACCGAAAAATATACCATTTCCCTTAAAGAGGGCCATCATCAATCATTTCAAGAGGCAAAACAAATAGCAAATACTTGGATACGGCAAGACATCGGCGGGGATACACAACGCATTCATCATGCAGACATCAAACTATCCAACGAGACTTTTAAGCATATACTTTTACCTGTTTATATAAGTTCCTATTCCTATGGTGGCAAAGAGTATAGTTTCTATATCAACGGGCAGTCGGGTAGCATTAGCGGTACAAGGCCGTACTCTTTTTGGAAAATTTTCTTTTTGGTTTTATTTGTCATTGTGGTTATTGGTGCAATTGCGATTTTTGTACAATGATACAGAATAGAACATTGGTTATTGGCGATATTCATTCCGGTTTAAAAGCCTTGCTCCAAGTTATGGATAAGGCAAATGTAACGTCTGATGACACCCTTATTTTTTTGGGCGATTACGTTGACGGTTGGAGCCAAGCGGTAGAGACCGTAAATTTTTTGATTCATTTGAAAACCACTCACCGTTGTGTTTTTATTAAGGGAAATCACGATGAGCTCTGTAATGAATGGTTGAGCAAAGGAAAAGATAACCCGTTGTGGTTTCAACACGGGGGGCAGGCGACCATAGCTTCGTATGAAAATACCGATGACCAAATAAAAACTACCCACATGGCATTCTTTGATAGCCTGGAAAACTATTATTTGGATAGCCATAACAGATTGTTCTTGCACGCTGGTTTTACCAACTTAAAAGGAGTGGATTATGAGTATTTTTCAAAAACTTTTTATTGGGACAGGACCCTATGGGAGCTGGCACTTTCACTAAATCCCAGTCTTGACAAAGAGGACAAATACTACCCAAAAAGGTTGATACAGTACAATGAAATTTATATTGGTCACACACCTGTAACGAGAATAGGCAAAACGGTACCACAAAATGTCGCCAATGTTTGGAATATTGATACGGGAGCGGCTTTTAAAGGACCGTTGTCCATGATGGATGTTGATTCCAAAGAAGTTTGGCAAAGTGATCCGGTACATACTTTATACCCCGGTGAAAGCGGCAGAAACTGAAAATTGCCATAGTTTTAAGATGATTTAATGTAATAATCCCGAACTTTGAAAAAAAGAGATTTATGTCTGATAAGAATATACGATTAGAAGTGATGCAGGCCATTGAGCCACAGGTAGAGGGATTTATGGATGACTTTCTGATCAAGCCCGAAGACATATGGCAACCAACCGATTTTTTGCCAGATACTGAGAGCGAAGGTTTTTTAGACCAAATAGAACAATTGCGTGAAGAGTCCAAAGAACTGGGCTATGATTTTTGGGTAACCATGGTCGCAGATACCATTACCGAAGAGGCACTGCCTACCTATGAGTCATGGTTGATGGATGTTGTGGGGATCGATCAGCACGGGGAATACAAGACCAATGGTTGGGCAAAATGGGTACGTGCCTGGACTGCTGAAGAAAATAGGCATGGGGATGTGCTCAACAAATATTTGTATTTATCCGGTAGGGTAAATATGAAAGAGATAGAGATTACCACGCAACATTTGATATCTGACGGTTTTGATATAGGAACCGACAGGGATCCCTATAAAAACTTTGTTTACACCACCTTTCAAGAATTGGCGACCAATATTTCACATAAACGGGTGGGGAAATTGGCAAAGAAAAAAGGGAATGTCTTGCTGGGCAAAATGTGTACGATAATCGCTGGTGACGAGATGCGCCACCATTTGGCCTACAGGGAATTTGTAAAGACCATTTTTGGTCATGACCCAAGCGGAATGATGTTGGCATTTGCCGACATGATGAAGAAAAAAATAGTGATGCCGGCACATTTTTTAAGGGAATCAGGGGGAAGTATAGGAACCGCTTTCGAGAATTTCTCTAACTGTGCGCAACGCTTAGGGGTATATACGGCCCAGGATTATATCGAAATTTTGAAGAAATTGAATTCTTTTTGGCAATTGGATGCCATACGTGACTTAAACGATGAGGCCGAAAAAGCACGGGATTATTTGATGAAGCTCCCGGAACGATTGGAGCGTATTGCATCACGAATGAAATTTCCGGAAGACCAATATCATTTCAAATGGGTAGAGGCCAATGGCAGACTATAATCAAAAGTTCTGCGATAGTTGAGGCAGCATAAAAAATCCGATTCGTTACGAATCGGATTTTTTGGTTGATGTTGGTTATTATGCCTTGTTATAATTTGCCATGGTCGTGTTCATCTTGCCACTTCACCAAATCTTTCCATTTGCCCTCGTAAGCCATTTTGGCTTGCATGGGCCAAGAAGAGGGGTCATGAATTTTGTAGCGATCGCCACCACCATCCAAAACTTTTTGACATTCGGCGACCGAGGCCTCGGATAGCGCTTTCCAAGTCTTTATGCCAGCATCTTTGAACATACCTTCAATTTTTGGCCCAATACCCTCGACAATTTTAAGATCGTCTTGTTTTATGTTTTTTCCAAATGCTGCTTTTGCCGCTGCTGCATCAAAAGGTATTAAAGCTACTGTTGCGCCTGCCGCTAATGAAGATGCGGGAGTTGCCGATTTAGACGCTAAACAGGCATCCAAATCCGATTTTAATTTAGCGTTCTTATCTTCTAAAATTTTAATATCTGCCGAATTATCTATGGTCGTGCTCTTTCCTTTTCCTAACAAATACCCAAAAAGTGCGCCAAGTAATGTGCATAATAAAGGAATGATCCAGCACCATATGTTCATATTTTCAAAATCCATATTTCAATATTTTTAAAGTTAATTATTTGCTTAGTGTTATAACGGTTCTTCTATTTTTGGTTCTACCCTCTTCTGTGGCATTGCTTTCAACTGGAGAATCCGGACCTTCTGAAGTAGTTATTATTTTAGTTTCCGGAATACCGTTTTGAACCAAATACCCCATGGCAAAATCGGCCCTTTCTTGGCCCAATTTTATGTTGGATGCTCTTTGGCCTTTGTTATCGGTATGTCCTACCACTTTGGCTCTTGCGTTCTCTACCTTATCCAAATACCTGGATATGTCGGCTACTTTTTGGCGTTGTTCCGCGCTAAGATCAATGGCAGCTTGTCCTGTGTTAAAGTAAAGAACCAAAGGGTTGGTCGTTATTTTTTCGTACAGTGCCTGTATTTCTGCATCGGCGTCTTCGGATTTATTGTCCAAACCATAAGAGACTGGCCCCTTAAAAACGACACCATCCGCAACCATATCATCCATAAGCAGGCCCATGGTATTTATCTGAGCAGAGGGAATACCATTTTCCGCTAAATGGTTTTTGACCGCATTGGCACGAGCTAACCCAAGATTTGGAAAAGCGGATTTATTGGCTTCATCGCTTTTGTAGTAACCGGTTACATTCAGCACTTTTTCAGCATTTTCCGATAAGTATGTTCTAAGGCTACTGATACCGTCAGTCACTTTTTGTGAAAGTGGCATCAAGATCGAGGACGACGACATATTAAAATTATAGTTGTCGTTTACATTGTAGGCATAATCACCATCGCTAAAAGCAAAGGGATATGATGTGGCTTCGGGTACTGCCGGAACAACTACTTCATCTTTGGGTTCTTCTTTTGCCATTACGCTGCACTCGCTGCAATAGGTAATGTAAAAATAAGTCCCCGCTAGAATGGTGAGTAGGATCCCGATCAGGTTCGTTGTTGTTTTACTCATTGTTAATAATCATTTAGTGTTTAGACTACAATGTATTAAAAAAAACCTAAAAAATGTTAAAAAGAGATGCCTTAAATCTTCTTTATCAAACAGTTAATACATTAAAGTGGTATTTGATGATGCTATAAAACACAATACATCAATTTGTGAAATACAATCTGCAAACTATACAGAAAACAGTACCAGTTATAAAATTATGTCTTTTTCATAAGGGAAAAGATGCCATATTTGAATGTAAATTTAAATTGGAAACCCTATTTCTCCCGACAAGGTTCCGGCATTGAAATAGGGTTTAAACGTATAAAGTTTGAGTTAGTTAATTTTAAAAGACCCGTTATTATTTTGGGAGAAATAACAACGGGTCTTTATTGATACTCTATTTTAACGTTGATGGAATAAACGATATTCTCTTCTTCCTAAACCAACAGGCTTACGTCATTTAAATGGTTAATCTACAATCGCTGTAACATTGTTAAAGAATATAGCATTGATATGCCAGTTTGATTTTTTTCAGAAAAGTGAACAACTACCCTTTTTGAAAGTAATCATATGTTTATCTGTAAAAATTACGGTAACATCAAAATCTCAATAATGCTATAAATCAAATTTTATTCCTTGCGCCAAAGGTAGCTCAGTCGTGTAATTAATGGTGTTGGTTTGCCTTCTCATATAAACCTTCCATGCATCGGAACCACTTTCACGACCGCCGCCTGTTTCTTTCTCACCGCCAAAAGCTCCGCCAATCTCAGCTCCAGAAGTGCCTATGTTTACATTGGCAATACCACAATCACTACCTGAGGCCGATAAAAAACGCTCCGCTTCCCTAAGGTTATTGGTCATTATTGCAGAAGAAAGGCCTTGTACCACTCCATTTTGTATCGCGATGGCATTTTCGACTTCCCCAGTATACTTTAACAAGTAAAGCACGGGGGCAAAGGTCTCGTGCTGCACGATTTCAAAATCGTTTTTAGCTTCGGCAATAGCAGGTTTTACATAACACCCGCTTTCGTAACCTTCTCCTTGCATAACACCACCTTCTACTATAATTTGCCCACCTTCGGCAACCACTTTTTCCAAGGCGTTGTTGTATTGTGCCACGGCATCGGTATCTATCAAAGGTCCTACATGATTGTTTTCGTCCAAGGGGTTGCCAATGCGTAATTGTTCGTAGGCGTCGACAATGGCATTTTTTACCTTATCGTATATCGAATCGTGTATGATCAACCTGCGTGTTGAGGTACAACGTTGACCGGCCGTACCCACTGCACCAAACACGGCACCTATTACCGTCATTTTAATATCGGCATCGGGAGTAACGATAATGGCATTGTTTCCACCAAGCTCCAATAATGATTTTCCAAGTCTGGCAGCAACGGCCTGGGCCACAATTTTTCCCATACGTATGGAGCCCGTTGCCGAGACTAGAGGAATTCGACCATCATTGGTCATCATTTCCCCAACTTTATAATCGCCATTGATCAAACAGGAAATCCCTTCTGGTAATCCATTGGCCTTAAAGACCTCAGCGGCAATATGCTGGCAGGCTACGCCACATAAAGGTGTTTTTTCAGAAGGTTTCCAAACACAAACATCACCGCAGATCCATGCCAAAGCGGTATTCCACGCCCAAACGGCAACCGGAAAGTTAAAAGCCGATATGATACCAACAACACCCAAAGGGTGGTATTGCTCGTACATTCTGTGTCCCGGACGTTCCGAATGCATGGTAAGACCGTGCAGCTGTCTTGAAAGGCCTACGGCAAAATCACATATATCGATCATTTCCTGAACTTCGCCCAGACCCTCTTGGTAACTTTTTCCCATTTCATAAGACACCAATTTTCCCAAAGGTTCTTTTGATTCACGTAATTTGTCACCAAATTGTCGCACGATTTCCCCGCGCAAAGGAGCAGGTTTTTTGCGCCAAGATTGAAATGCTGTTGTTGCCGTTGACATTACTTTTTCGTAGTCGGTTTTGGATGTGGTCTTAACTTTTCCGATTAAAGTTCCATCAACTGGAGAGTAAGATTCTATTACCTCTCCTGAAGAAAAGTTATCGGACCCAGTGGAAGTTCCTTCGTTTAAGGCTGCTATCCCCAAAGCTTTTAACGCTTCATCAATACCAAATTCAGTTGCGATTTTTGACATTTTATAACTTTTTGAACGTGAATTGTTACATTTTTACAAAATTACGAAATCAACTTTTGATTTGCCCGATAATCGAAACATAAACCTTGAGTTGCTTTCAATACTTTTTTGCTGATCTATGAGTCAGCTCGTTATTCTTTTCTAAGAACCGTGATTTTCGTGATCTTTTCATGATTTACCTCATAAATCAATACCAGTTCCAAAGGAGTGTTGCTACCCTTTCTTCCGGTTATGTATTCATGGTCGATTATTTTGTTATCGAATACGGTTCGTGTCAATATTCTGGAGTGAAGTTTTGGTGAACTTTTGAATAGGGCATCGTATACATTCTTGCATTGGTCATAACCGTCTACCGTGGTTTTTCCCGTTTCAAAATCGTAGATTTTGATATTGGCACCAATGACCGACATAAATCCCTCAATATCAAGATTATTATAGGTTTCCAATTGTTTTTGTACAACTTCTTCGGGAGTCATTTGGGCATTTGAGGATGTAATGATAATCAATAGGATAACTGTTGATAGACTTTTCATAACCTGAATAGGATTAGGGCAATTGATATCAATGCAGGCAATGCTTGAACATAAAAGATTTTTTTTGATACGGTCAGCGCCCCATAAATCCCTGCAATGGCAACACACGCCAAAAAGAAAAGGGCAATGTTACTGCTCCAATTTGGATCGCCGATAAAATACGTCCAAATTAGCCCAGCAGCTAAAAAACCGTTATATAAACCTTGATTGGCTGCCATAGGTTTTGTAGGCTCAAAGAGCTCTGGAGGAAATTTTCGAAATATTTTCCTGCCCTTGGTCGTCCATGCAAACATTTCAAAGTACAAGAAATATATGTGGAGCAATGCTACGAAACCTATCAGGATATTAGTTAACATCCCCATTATTCCTTAGCTATAAAACGTTCGTCTACTGGCATTACGGTACCGCAGTTATCACAAGTACGCAATTCTTCGGAGCTGTAGAAATATTTGAAATGACCTAAAAAGTCTTTTTCGATATCGTTCAGCGTGAAATAGGCTTCGTACAATTTGTTGTTACAATTATCGCAGAACCAGAGCAAACCGTCATCAACCTTCATATGCGCTCGTTTGCGTTCAATAACCAAGCCAATTGAACCTTTGTGACGAACTGGGGAATGCGGTATCTTGGCCGGGTGCAGGTACATGTCACCTGGCCCAAGTTTCATGGTTTTCTTTTTCCCGTCCTCTTGAATATGAACCTCGATATCCCCCTCTAATTGATAGAACAGCTCCTCGGTTTCGTTGTAGTGGTAGTCTTTTCTCGCGTTTGGTCCCGCAACGACCATAACAATGTAATCGCCCGCATCTTTATATAAATTTTTATTGCCAACAGGAGGTTTTAAAGTGTCCCTGTTATCTTCTATCCATCGGGTAAGGTTAAAAGGAGGTGCTATTGACATACTTTAGAGTTAAAGTTAATGATTCGTATTATCAGTACATCACGACGTACATAAGGTGTACTATCATCTACGGTTCATGTCAAATTTAGTAAAAGATATTGGCTTGGGAACCACTTATCTGTAGAACAGTTGCGTAAAGTAGTAATTGCCGTTAGCATCTTTTTTTACGCTCACTGCGGTATGTGTAAACTTACCCTCCATGGTATTTTTATGATGAACACTTTTCAACCAACCCTGAAATGCCCCAGCTGCCGTATCATAATCTTTGGCCACATTTTCGGCTACCATTTCGGCATTTGCTTTGGAAGAGATTTTAGAGGCCCGGGAACTAAAATTATCATGGCTCAGGCTTCCTTTGGATATCATATAGTCATTATGGGCATTGGCATACTCATAGGCCACTTCACTAAAAAGTAAAGCGGGCCTGTTTAATGATGCCCTGTGATTATTGACAATTTCCAGTAATTCCGTTTCTACTTCTACTGCGTTTTCCGCTTTGGTAATATTCGTTGTATCGCCATCGATAGGCTCTGATGAGCAAGAGGCCAAGGTACAAACAAACAAAACGAACGCAGCGTAGTGCATTCTCACTTTCATATAATGTTCTATCTGTAAGTAGGCTTTTGTAGGTAGGTGTAAGAATGGGGGTATTCTCGTATTTTGTGAAGATGATCGGGGTTAAATCTTCGATGTAATGATACATAATATATTCAAAACAGCTTTGAAGAAACATTCTTTTTCGATGAAATGCAATTTTTTTAAAATGATGTAAACCAAAACGGACCAATATTAGAGGTTTAAAATCTGTATTACAGAAAATAGCGTATATATTTATATTATTTCCCCTCCTTACAATAGAACGCCTAATTTCCAAGTTATATGATATCACGGAATACAGGGAGCTATTTTACATTACAAACACTTTATATTTACCGTTTTAAATCCATAATTAGATGCACACGAAATCTATTCTTCGTCTTTCAGTATTTTTTTTGCTTTTGGTTGGATGTAAATCCAAACAGGAAAATTTAGCAGATCAATTAGACAATCTAAATAAATATCAAGAATATGTGAATCAGGTCTCCCATGGCATAATTTCTGCCCAAAGTAATGTTCGCGTGGTTTTGAACACACCTGTAGAAACTTGGAACAATGGGGACGAACTGGATAATGATCTATTGGTGGTATCACCAAAAGTAAAAGGTAAGGTAGTGGCTTTGGATAACCGTACCATTGCCTTTGTTCCTGAAAACGGCTTTGACCAAGACACGCAATACCAGTTTACGTTGCTGCTAGAGGATATTGTCAAAGAGATTCCCGATGAGTTGGAAACCTTGTCTTTTAGTGTAAAGACATTAAAACAACAGTTTAATGTATATACCGATGCTTTACAATCCTACTCCAAAGAAAAACAATATTTGAACGGGCAAATAAGGTCTTCGGATGTTCTTGCCTTAGAGCGTGCAAAAGAATTGATTTCGGCAAAACACAAGGGAAAATCAATACACATAAAGTTTGACAATGTGGTCAAAAAGGGAACCCAATTTCAATTTAAGATCGATAGTATTCAACGATATGAAGAAGACTCCGAAATAGAGATCACATGGGACGGTGGCAAATTCAATATTGAGAGTAAAGGAAAAAGCACCATCAAAATCCCCGGTAAAAACAATTTTACGGTACTTGACGCCACGGTAACGACCGGTGAAGACCAGTTGGTATTGGTCAATTTTTCCGATCCCATAAAAAAAGGTCAGAACTTCAAAGGTTTAGTGGTCTTGGAAGGCGACAACAATCTCAAATATGCCGTGGAGGGCAACTCGCTAAAAGTGTATCCCTCCCTTGATATTAAAGGGACGGTAAATTTAGAAGTGTTTCGAGGTATTGAAAGTGAGGACGGCCATAAATTAAAGCAAAAGTTTACAGAGCGTATTGCTTTTGAACAACTGAAGCCCCAAATCAGATTTCTCACTAACGGTACTATTTTACCATCGTCAAATAACCTAAAAATTAATTTTGAAGCGGTCAATTTAAAAGCTGTGGATGTTTCCGTTCTCAAAATATATCAGAACAACATTCTCCAGTTTTTACAAGGAAATAATTTAAATGGCACGTATAACTTAAGAAGTGTGGCCAGGCCCATCGTCACCAAAAAAATCATACTGCAAAACAGCCTTTCGAATGCCAACGGCAAATGGTCCGCCCATGCCTTGGACCTAAGCTCTATAATAACCCCCGAAAGAGGCGCTATGTACAGGGTTGAACTTAACTTTAGGCCCAGTTACAGTTCTTATAAATGTGATGCTACGAATTTTGACCCCGAACCAGAGGCCACCGAGAATTTTGACGAGGAACAAGAAGATAGCTCATGGGACGGCATCGAAAATTATTACGACGATTACGGTTATTATGATTATAACTGGAACGAACGGGAAAACCCATGTGACAAATCCTATTATTATGATAAAAAAATAGGAACCAACGTTTTGGCCACAGACCTTGGTGTAACAGTAAAAAGAGGGGTGAACAAAAGCTATTTCGTTGCCGTAAACGATATTTTGAATACCGACCCTATAGCAGGGGCAAAGGTTACTTTTTATAATTTTCAACAACAGCCCATAGGTAGCGTAACTACAGATGCGGATGGGACTTCCATTTTTGATTCGCCCAAACTGGCTTACTTCGCCGTAGCTGAGAATAACGGACAAAAGAATTATGTAAAACTAAACGATGGGAATGTGCTATCGGTCAGCAAATTTAATGTTTCTGGGGTGCAGCTTCAAAAAGGTATCAAGGGCTTCATTTTTGCGGAGCGCGGGGTTTGGAGACCGGGTGACCAAATTTTCCTTTCGTTCATGTTGAACGACAATGCCAACGATTTACCTGCAAACCATCCCATAAAACTGGAATTGCTAGATCCCTACAACAAGGTTCTGCATAGGGAAATAAAGACGAACGGACTCAATAATTTTTATCATTTTGATATAAAGACCAATGAAAACGCACCAACAGGAAACTGGTTGGCCAAAGTATCGGTTGGTGGGGCATCATTTACAAAGACCATTAAAATCGAAACCATAAAACCAAACCGTTTGAAGATAAAGACCGAGTTCAACGCTGAAGTTTTGAACGGTGCGAAGCCCATACAGGGCAATATGGAGGTGAAGTGGCTGCACGGCGCGGTCGCTAAAAATTTGAAAGCCGACATTACGGCAAAATTCAATCCTACGACAACACAATTCAAGACATTTCCCGGTTATATTTTTGACGACCCTACCCGTAGTTTTTCTACGGAAGAGCAAGTGGTGTTCAACAATAAAATTGACGCAGAGGGTAAGGCTGGTTTCAGTATAAATCCGCAACTTTCCGGTAAGGCGCCCGGGATGTTGAGCGCTGCGTTCATTACCAAGGTATATGAAAATGGGGGGGATT
Source organism: Costertonia aggregata (assembly GCF_013402795.1). GTDB lineage: Bacteria > Bacteroidota > Bacteroidia > Flavobacteriales > Flavobacteriaceae > Costertonia > Costertonia aggregata. The sequence goes on from NZ_CP058595.1 coordinate 2,009,091, forward strand.
TTAGTACCGATGTTTTTACAAAACCCTATTCGCCCTTTGATACCTACATCGGATTGAACGCCCCTAAAGGAGATAAGACCCGAGGTATGTTGTTGACCGATGTAAAACATAAATTTGAAGTGGTAACCGTTGATGAGAACGGCAAGCCAAAGGCCACAAAAAACTTAAAAGTAAGTGTGTTCAAGGTGAATTGGAGATGGTGGTGGGACACCTCTGCCGATAACCTTTCCAATTACAGTAGTAGTCAATACCGCGAGATGGTCTATGAAACCACCATGAATACGGGCACTAACGGAAAAGGAAATTTCAATTTTGAATTAAAATACCCGGGTTGGGGCAGATATTTAGTTCGTGTAGAGGATCCCGATGGAGGTCATGCCACAGGTAAGGCCGTATATATTGATTGGCCGGGTTGGGCGGGAAAATCAAGGAAAAATGACCCCTCTGCGGCTACTATGCTTGTTTTTTCCACGGATAAGGAAACCTATAACGTGGGAGAAATGGCAACGATAACCTTCCCAAGCTCCAAAGGTGGTAGGGCCTTGGTTACCGTAGAAAATGGAAGTGAAGTTTTGGAATCCCTTTGGGTAGATACCGTAGAAGGCGAGACCAAATTCGATTTGCCCATTACAGAACTCTACACGCCCAATATTTATATCAACATTGCGTTGCTGCAACCGCATGCATCCACTAAAAATGATTCCCCTATCAGGTTATACGGTGTAACGGGGATAGGTGTGGAAAACAAAGAGACAAAATTACAGCCTAAAATTACCATGCCAGAGGTTTTGCGACCCGAAGAAACTATTACGGTAAAGGTTGGTGAGCAAAATAAAAAGGCAATGACCTACAGTATTGCCATTGTAGATGAAGGCTTGTTGGATTTGACCCGATTCAAAACCCCAAACCCATGGGATGCTTTTTATGCCAAAGAAGCTTTGGGTGTAAAGACTTGGGATGTTTACGGCGATGTTGTAGGTGCTTTTGGCGGGAGGATAGACCAAGTATTTGCCATTGGTGGCGACGGTGAACTGGCGGGAGCAAAAAATAAAAAAGCAAACCGTTTTGAGCCCATGGTGGTACATTTAGGGCCATTCAGTTTAAAGGATGGAGAGACCAAAACCCATAAAATTCAGATTCCGAAATACGTTGGTTCCGTTCGCACCATGGTAGTAGCCGGTAACCCTAAAAAAGAAGCCTATGGTATGGCCGAAAAAACAACGCCTGTTCGTAAGCCCTTGATGATATTGGCATCGTTGCCCAGAAAAATAACACCTGGTGAGAGAGTTACCTTGCCGGTTACCGTATTCGCTATGGAAAAGAAGGTAAAGAACGTAACCTTAAAAATAAAGAAGGATAAATCGTTTACCGTTGAGGGCAACACGACGCAGACCTTGAATTTTAGCCAGCCCGATGAAAAAATGGCCTACTTTCAATTGAACGTAGCCGATTTTAAGGGAATTGGCAAAGTAACGGTAGAAGCTTCGGGCAATGGAGAGAAAGCCTCCTTTGAAATTCCCATTGATGTGGTAAATCCCAACCCCATGACTTCTGAAGTTACAGAAATCGTTTTGGAAGGCAACGCCAGTGAAACCTTAAATTTTGAGACTTTTGGGGTTGCGGGCAGTAATACTGCGCAAATCGAATTTTCTACATTGCCTCCGATGAATTTCAATGGTCGTATGCAGTATTTGATCCGTTACCCCCATGGGTGTGTTGAGCAAACTACATCGGGTGCATTTCCCCAGTTGTATCTGTCGGATATTTTTGATATGGGCGGCAACCGTAAAAAACAGGTACAGCAAAATATAGATAGGGCCATTAAGCGATTGGGAGGAATGCAAAATGCCAACGGTGGCTTCTCATATTGGCCTGGTCAAAATTATGCCAATGATTGGGGAACTACCTTTGCCGGACATTTTCTTTTAGAGGCCGAAAAGAAAGGTTATGTGCTTCCCATAGGGTTTACGTCCAGTTGGGTGAAATACCAACAAAGCATGGCCAAACAATGGCGTTCGGGCAGTAACAATTCCGACCTTGCGCAAGCTTACCGATTGTATACCTTAGCACTTGCCGGTAATGCAGACGTTGCGAGCATGAACCGTTTACGGGAGACCAAAGGCATCTCGAACGAAGCCAAATTCCGCTTGGCGGCAACCTACGCTTTGATCGGTCAGGCAGGGGTGGCCAAACAAATTTTGTCTACCGCAAAGCTAGATTTTGAAGCCTACAAACACGATTACTATACCTACGGATCTTCGGACAGGAACAGGGCCATGGCACTGGAAACATATGTATTGTTAAAAGACAAGGCCAAAGCGCAAGATTTGGCGAAGACCATTGCCAAAAGGTTATCTGATAAACAATGGATGAGTACCCAGAGTACGGCATACAGTTTATTGGCTATGGCAAAATTTGCCGAAATGGTCGGTGGAAAAGGAATCAAAGCAAACCTAATCGTTAATGGAAAGTCGGTAAACGTTGCTACGGCAAAGACATTGGCCAGTCGCAAGATCGATGTTAAAAAAGGCGATAATACTATCAATCTTAAAAATACCGAAGGCAATACGGTATATGTGAGTGTTGTGAACAGTGGAATTTTACCGGTGGGCGAGGAGAAGACCATCCAGAAAAATTTATTTGCCCAAATACGATTCAAGGGAAGAAACGGCTCAAGGATAGACCCCACAAAAATTACCCAGGGAACTGATTTTGTGGCCGAGGTAACCTTGACCAATACCACCTCCAATAATTTGAAGGACATGGCCTTGACCGAAATTTTCCCAAGCGGATGGGAAATTGTGAATACCAGATTTACCGATTTTGGAAATTTCGCCCAAAACCAGGTTACGTATACCGATTTGCGCGATGACCGGGCCAACTTCTATTTTGATATGAAAAAGAACGAGACCAAAACCTTTCGGATTTTATTGAACGCTTCGTATTTAGGGAAATATTATTTACCTGGTATACAGGCAGAAGCCATGTACGATAATGATTATATGGTAAGGACCAATGGGCAATGGGTCGAGGTAATACAATAGTGCTATTATAAATCAAAAAAAGTCCCCATGTGAGAATTAATCTCATGGGGACTTTTTTTGATTTTTGGGAAACCTAGATATATTTAAGAAACCATTAATTTATCTTTTGATAGCATTTTGGCCCAAGAAATGGCATTGTCCAAAGACTTAAAGCGCTTGAACTGGGTATTTATAAAAAGCTTTTCCAAAATAGCGTTCAAAAAACCAAGTTGGGTGTAGGTTACTATGCCATAACCTTTGAGTTTGTAACCGTTTTCAATGAATTTTAGCCAATCGGCAGGTTTTAAAGAATATGTGTGTATACGATGGGTAATGTATACAAAATCTTTACCGTTGTTGTCATAAAGATGGGTAAGGTCCTCTACAATTTTTTTCCCATGGGTTTCCCATGTGCAGATTTCATCCTCATTAATTTCAGCTACCACAAAACCATCAAAAAGAAAATATGTCCCAAAGGCATAGTTGATTTCATGAATGGCCTCGTGAAAGTATTGTGTTTCTCGAATACTTTTCACTCTAAATCATTTTCAATGTTCTGGATGCAAAGTAAATTATCTTTGTTGATCGGTCTATGGGATCTCGTTGAACAACACAGTTAATCTGTAAAGTGTTTTCTTTTGCTTAGTTGTTTATTTGTATTATAAAAAGGGATTTGTTCATGAAGCCAGTGCTTTTTCATGGTAAAGATTCTTTGCCCAAAAAATAGCATCTTCCAATGAAGTGAATCTCACAATCTTTGACCTAACAAATAACTTTTCAAGTATTACATTTTTAAAACTTGCCTTGGAATAGGTGATAACTCCGTATCCCTTTAGCTTATAGCTATTTCTAAAAAAGTGAAGCCAGTCGGCAGGTTTTACACAGTAGTTGTTTATCCTATTGGTTATGTAAATTAAGTTGCTACCATCATTATCATAAAGGCTAAGAATATCTTCGGCAGCTTTTCTACCATTGTCTTCCCAGTTGTATACGACACCTTCATGAATTTCTGCAACCACATAGCCATCAAAAAGATAGTAATTGCCAAAGGCGTAATTTAGTTCGTGAATAGCTTCCCTATAGTAAGATGTGTTTTTCAGGTTTTTCACAATATGCATTTTTTAACAAAGTAACGGCGACTGTTAAATTAACATATCTATAATCGTTAAAACTCCCAAAATACTATATAAAAAGCGGCTTTAATTGATATTTTCGATGGGTTCGGAAGATTTCATATTGTTCTTTAAAACCGCATCAAAAACAAATGCCCCTATTTCTTTGACCGGTTCATATAAAACCGACTCTTCCACAAAATCATTTTTTATCAAACGCAGTGATGAATTGGCACGTTCAAAGAAAATAAGCAGTGCGCCAAGGATAATGGCTACCTTTAAAGCTCCGAACAATGCACCGGCTATCTTATTTAGAAGTCCCAGCATGGCAAAATCTGCGATTTTGGTCAAGAACTTTCCCGCTAGATGAACGATCAAGACAATCGCTATGAACGTGATGATGAAAGCGGTTATGTTTATGTAGCGTTCGTTCCATTCCATATTCTTGGAAAGGTAATCTCCCGCAATGTAAGAGAAATGAATTGCGCCATATATGCCCGCAATCAAAGCAATGAGTGAGGCCAGCTCCACAAAAAGTCCGTTTTTAAGACCCTTCCAAAGTCCCCAAAGTAACAACAACCCCAAAATAATGTCCAAGAAACCCATGCTGTTAGTGTTTTGACAAATATAGAACTTTGATTTGTACCTTTGATGAAGGTTGTAAGGTTCGCTAGGATAGCCTTACATCAGGTCTTTTTATCCAAGAAAAACATGTCAAGAGATTTACAATTAAAAGAACGCTGGGGAGAATTGGTAGAGAGGTTGTCTTCGCAATTTGCCGATGGAGACCCTCTGGAGCTCGATGCCATCATATATCTTGTAGGTATTCAAGAGCTGGGGCAATACCATAGAAAATATAAGAAAGATGACAAATTGGATTTAATGCACATTGCCATTTGCCGTTTATTGGAGCCATACGGGTTTTATGAGTTTGATTTTTTTGACGAGGATGGCTGGCCGCATTATACCATTAAGGAAGAACTACCTTCGCTTAAGGCCGGGGAGCAATCGGTGCTGATGAAAGAAGCGATCGTGAATTATTTTTTGGAAAAAGAATATATAGATTGATAGGAAATCTTTGAGTAGTCCTCATGAAAATGAACAAGCCTTACTATGCCGTGATTTTCACTTCGACCAAAACTGAAGAGGATCACGGTTACGCAGAAATGGCTCAACGAATGGAAGCTTTGGCAAGCCGGCAAAAAGGATTTTTGGGAGTGGAGAGTGCCCGGGAAGAAATAGGCATAACGGTAAGTTATTGGGAGAGTCTGGACGCCATTGCCCAATGGAAAAACCATACGGACCATCTTTTTGCCCAACAAAAAGGTATCAACGACTGGTACTCGTGGTACAAGGTCAGGATTTGCCTGGTGGAGCGGGAGTATGATTTTTTTAAATGAGGAAGATTATAAGATTTTATAGGAAACACCCAAAAAAACTGATACTTCTAACAGTTTTTACTATTGGGTACTATTTCTGTTTGCCCAAACAACTTTTTAAATCCCCTACCGCTACGGTAATAGAAAGTAGTGAAGGTATTCTTTTAGGAGCAAAAATTGCCAGTGACGGGCAATGGCGATTTCCTGTATTGGACAGTGTTCCCGAGAAGTTCAAAGCCTGTGTGTTGCAGTTTGAGGATGCTTATTTTTACAAGCACCCGGGATTTAATCCTGTTTCAATGGCAAAGGCTTTCTCCGATAATGTTTCTGCGGGTAAAACTGTTCGTGGGGGCAGTACCATAACACAGCAGGTAATCAGATTGTCCAGAAACGGAAAACGCCGTTCTTATTGGGAAAAGTGTATCGAACTCCTTTTGGCCACTCGATTGGAGTTGCGCCATTCCAAAGAAGATATTTTAAAACTGTATGCAAGCCATGCGCCCTATGGCGGTAATGTAGTTGGGTTGGATGTTGCCGCATGGCGTTATTTTGGATTACAACCGCACCAATTGTCCTGGGCAGAATCGGCGACCTTGGCAGTACTGCCCAATGCTCCGAGCCTTATTTATCCAGGGAAAAACCAAAAAAGATTGCTTGATAAAAGAAACGGGCTTTTAAAAAAATTACTGGATGAAAAATGTATTGATACCACAACGTATGAACTGGCCCTGCTTGAAGAACTGCCTCAAAAACCATATCCTTTACCTAAGATCGCACCACATGTAGTACAGTATATTTCAAAGAAAAACAAAGGGCAAAAAATACGAACGACCATAAACCATAATTTACAGGATAATATAAACGCCATAGTTCAAAAGCACCATGTCAACCTAAGACAAAATCAAGTGCATAATGCCGCCGTATTGGTTTTGGATGTCGACACGCGAAAGGTACTGTCCTACGTGGGCAATACAAAAACGACCAAGGAACATCAAAAAGATGTAGATATGGTACAGGCGAACAGGAGTACGGGGAGTACCATAAAACCCTTGTTATATACCGCCATGCTTGATGCCGGGGAATTATTGCCCAACATGCTCGTGCCCGATGTGCCTACGCAAATTGCCGGTTACACACCAGAAAATTTCAATGAGGATTACAGTGGTGCGGTGAGGGCAAAAAGTGCTTTGGCCCGATCTTTGAACATTCCTGCGGTTCGTTTATTGCAGCAATACGGACTCGAAAAATTTCGTGATCAGTTAGATGTTTTTCAATTGGGCGGTTTGAGCAAGACGGCCGATCATTACGGTCTAACACTCATTCTAGGAGGGGCCGAAAGTAACCTTTGGGACTTATGTAAAACTTACGCTAATTTGGCATCGACTGTCAACCATTTTAATGAAACCTCGAGTGAATATTATGAAAATGAATTTATTGAACCTATATTAAAAGCGAACAGTGTGCCCGATTTTGGAAATACATCGATTCAGAAAACTGTTTTTGATGCTGCAAGTATTTATTTGACTTTCGAGGCAATGAAAGAGGTAAACAGGCCCGAAGGAAATGAATCTTGGGAATTTTACGATAGCAGTAAAGAAATAGCTTGGAAAACCGGCACTAGTTTTGGAAATAAGGATGCTTGGGCCATAGGCGTAACCAAAAAACATGTCGTAGGTATTTGGGTAGGCAATGCCGATGGGGAAGGCAGACCCAATGTGACCGGGGTTTCCAGTGCTGCCCCAATACTGTTCGATGTTTTTGACGTACTCCCCAAAAGCAAATGGTTTTCAAGACCCTTGGATGAGTTCATCCAAATTGATGTTTGTTCCGAAAGCGGTTATTTGGCAACCGATATCTGTCCTGCCAAAACGATTGCCATACCTAATAAACGCAATTATGTAACTTCATGTTCATATCATCAATTGGTCTATCTAGATACTAAAGAACAATATAGGGTCAATTCATCCTGTATAGATTTATCTCAGGCTATTGTAAAATCTTGGTTTGCATTGCCACCGCTTATGGAGTTTTATTATAAAAAATCGCATCCTACATATAAATCGTTGCCTAACTTCAGGAAAGATTGTAAGAGCATTCGCAAATCACCAATGCAATTTATTTATCCCAAAAACGGAAGTAGAATTACACTGGCAAGGAATTTTGAAGGCCAAACCAATGAAGTTATCCTAAAATTGGCCCACGCGAAACCTGAAACCATCGTCTTTTGGTATGTAGACGAGACTTTTATTGCACAAACAAGAAATTTTCATGAGATAGGAGTAGTGCCAACATTGGGGCAACATAAAATCACGGCTGTTGATGCCCTGGGAAGTGAAGTTACCATTACTATAACGATAGAGTAAGTTATAGGCTTTGTAATTGGTTGTGCAAACCAGTATCTTTAATGACCATCCTGTTTTGGATTGAATTTTGCTAGAAAAAGTGTTATGAAAAATAAAAGGTTCTCAAATTTAGATAGAACAAAGACCATTGAAAAGCTCAGCGATTCAGCCTATGATCTGGTCGTCATCGGAGGTGGAATTACTGGTGGTGGCATTGCTTTGGATGCTGCATCACGAGGTTTGAAAGTCGCTTTGCTGGAGAAGAACGATTTTGCCTCGGGGACCAGTAGCAAATCCACAAAATTAATACATGGCGGATTGCGCTATTTAAAGCAGTTTGATTTTTGGCTGGTCAAAGAAGTAGGTTCTGAACGTGCCATTGTACACAAATTGGCACCGCATTTGGTATTGCCGGAAAAAATGTTGTTGCCATTGATAGAAAATGGCTCCTATGGCAAATGGCTGACCTCTATCGGGTTGAAGGTATATGATATCCTGGCCCAAGTTTCCGGAGATGATAAGCGGCAAATGCTGGAAAAAAAGGAAGCCATGAAATTGGAACCCCTATTGCCCAAAAAGATATTGAAGGGAGCTGGTTATTATGCCGAGTACCGTACCGACGATGCCCGTTTAACGATTGAGAATATTAAAACAAGCCTTCAGTACGGAGCCGAAGCGTTAAATTATGCCGAGGTTTCCGATTTTATCTATTCCGACAGTAAAATAGCAGGTGTAAAGGTAAAGGACAACATTTCGGGAAAAGAGTTCAAAATCGAATCCAAATACGTAATCAGCGCTGCTGGGCCTTGGGTAGATGAACTTAGAAGCACCAATAATTCTAAAAAAGGCAAACGTCTGCACTTGACCAAGGGCGTGCATTTGGTGTTTCCGCATGCCAAATTGCCGGTAAAACAATCGGTGTATTTTGATATACCCGACGGGCGAATGATGTTTGCCATTCCTAGGGGTAAAGTAACTTATGTGGGCACTACCGATACTAATTTCAACTTGGACAAAGACCACGTTACAACGGATCTGGCCGATGCCATTTATCTTTTATCCGCCGTAAACAATATGTTCCCGAGTATAGAATTGGAGATGGACGATATTGTATCGTCTTGGGCGGGACTCCGACCCCTGATTCACGAAGAGGGAAAATCAGCTTCCGAACTCTCAAGAAAAGACGAGATTTTTACATCGGATACGGGATTGATAAGTATTGCCGGTGGTAAGTTGACGGGCTATCGTAAAATGGCCGAGCGTGTCGTAAACCGTATAGTCAAAAAAATGGAGGAGGAGCACAATGCTACAATAAAAGATTGCTTTACCGATAAGATTCCGTTGATGGGGAACGATGGGTTTAAAAAATTCAAACACGTCAAAAAATACATTGCTGAGGTGCATGAAAAAATAAAGTCAGACGGTTTTACGGAATATAATGCATGGTTTTTGGTCACCAATTACGGAAAACAGACCGAAAGTATACTTGAAATATATAAAGCATTAAAAGATGAAGATGCAATCGTAAGATTGGCCAAGGCTGAGCTCCGTTTTGGTATAGACTACGAAATGGTGCAAAATCCCATGGATTTCTTTATTCGTAGAACAGGACGCTTATACTTTGATATTGACAGTGTGCGTTCACTAATGGAACCAATTTTGGACGAATTCAGAACGGTTTATAAAGTGGATGACGCTCAAATATTGACATGGAAAGAAGTATTGGAAAACGAACTGGAAGAACATTCCAACTTTTCTTTGGAGCGTGTTTAATCCAACTTATGGGTTAGTTCTTTAAATACCTTTTTAGCATTGCCGTTTTCATATAGAACTTTGTGAACAGCGTCAATTATCGGTGTTTTTACCTTTTTTTTGAATTTACCCTTCATTTTGTAGGCACTCTCGGCAGCATAGTATCCTTCGGCGATCATTTTCATTTCCATTTGGGCACTTTTGACGGTATATCCCTTTCCGATCATATTGCCGAACATCCGATTTCGGCTAAAAACGGAATACCCCGTTACCAATAAATCACCCAAGTAAGCAGAATTATTGATGTTGCGTTTCATTTTATGAACCCGTTTTATATAGCGGCCCATTTCGCGAATGGCATTGCTCATCAGCACACTTTGAAAATTGTCCCCATACCCTAGGCCATGCGCAATACCTGCTGCCAGCGCATAAATGTTTTTGAGCATGGCCGCATATTCCGTCCCAATGATATCGTCGGATATTTTGGTTTTGATATAATCGCTGCTCAGGTTTTGGGCTACCAGTTCGGCTTTATCTTTATCGGCGCATGCAATGGTTAAGTAGGATAAACGTTCCAGAGCTACCTCCTCTGCGTGGCAAGGTCCGGTAATTACACCAATATTTTCAAAAGGGATGTTATACGTGTCATGAAAATGCTCCCCTACTATCAATCCGGTTTCTGGGACAATGCCTTTAATGGCAGAAAAAATGACTTTGTGCGCTAATGAAGCAGATAGCTTCTTAAGCTCGGTCTCTAAAAATGCCGAGGGTATGGCAAAAATCAAGATATCCGCTTTTGAGACCACAGTATCAATATCTTCGGTCAGTTCTAGTTGTTCGGTATGAAATTCCACCGAAGATAAATAATTGGGGTTGTGTTTTTCATTTTCAATATGGGATATAGCTTCGGTATTTCGCATGTACCAACCAACCTTTTCTTGGTTTTCGGTCAGCATTTTTACGATTGCAGTGGCCCAACTTCCTCCGCCCAATACGGCAAATTTCAATTCCTTGCTCATTGAACATATTTAACACATCAAAATTACCAAAATAAAATAAGGAGTTTAGTTGTTGATTGTCAAATAGTTAAAATAATTGGCATGGTGATTGTTTTATATCAATAACACCAAAGCATTATATTATGAAAACGATAAAACTACTCCTCGGATTTTTGCTTATAGGAACGTTAATGACCTCTTGTTACACCGAAGTTATTATTGAAGATGAATTTATAGAAGAATCTGCCTTTAATACAGATGCCGTACTACAGGCCTATGATCTATGGTATGTAGATGTAAACGAAACACGTGGTAACGGGGAAGTGCCATTTTTACAACGTGCATTTACCATAACCTTTGATAATGGCATATTGTATGCCAATAATAATATTGTGGGAATAGGCAAGACCGGAAATGGTTTTGGAATAGACGTAGGTAACTATGACCCGTTAAGGGGGGCAGTAGATATTGATCATGATATTGACGGTTTTTGGGTATTGGATGTTTTTGCCATAAACAATAGCACTATCGAGTTGCATGACCCAAGAAGCAACACTTCATATTATCTAAGGGGATATCAAATAAACGACTTTGATTATGATATGGTTTTTTATGAGAATATTGACTACTTACTACAGGAATTCAACGCTTGGGAAAAAATATTCACGAGTGAGCAGGGCGTACTGAACGATTTTGACGATGAGAACTTTTTACAGTTTTTCCCAAATTACTTTAGGTCGTCCGTAAATCGGGTGGGAACACCAATCTCTAACTTGGAATGGAATTTTGAAGGCGATTATCAGGTGTATGACGTAGAAAACGATGAAACGCTCAAAACTTTAACATTAGGTTACGATACCATGGGCAATGATTACTTTGAACTTTACGTTATTAATGACAGTACTATCGAGTTATATCACCCGAGCAGTGAAACTATTTATGAGTTTGAAGGAAGGGGATATATTGAATACTTAAAATCGGGCAAAAGTTCGGTGGACAAGAAAAGAACAAAGACTTCGAATCCTACTATGAAAGTAGAGCGAAAAAGAAAGAAATAATAGAACGCTAGTAGGCTTACGGTCGTTGTGCGTAGCCGAAATAAAGATTTTTTGGTTGGTTATTTAGTTAGAAGCCGTCTTAGGTACATTACTTAAGGCGGTTTTTTATTTTACCCGCTTACATCGTCCAGTATTATACTATCAATTGACTTTCCATCTTTGGAATGCAAAACCGAGATATCCCCGGTAGTTTCAAAAACTACCGCTTGCACTTCCGATAATTGAAATACGTTCGCCTCCCTTAATTTACCCATTAAATCGGCTTTGCTCACCAATGTCTTTTTTAGATTTTCGTTTAAGATAACTCCATTTTTCACAAGTAGCACAGGTGTGTTGGTTGTAAGCTCTTTGAATACGCTTGACGAAATCAAGATTTTTGAAAACAATACCTGTAGGCCAGCCAATACAATTAACGAAACAAAGGCGGGCATCAAGCTAGAAATAGGTTTGTTTACGGCATCTGCAAGAATAGACCCCATAGCAATGGTAATCGCAAAATCAATACTTGTCATTTTTGCGAAAGTTCTCTTGCCGGCAATCCTTGTGATTAGTATCATGTATGCATAGATCAGTATTCCTGCTAATAGCATTTTCGGCACTGTAATAAAATCGATTGAAGAAAACATATGATGGTAGTTTATAGGTTTAGCGGTAAATGTATCGCATGTTTCAATGTTACATTAGTCGTAACCATTTAAGTTGTAGCGTAATAATTGGGCAGCATTACACCATCCAAATAATAAATGCTATTTTTGCGCCCTTAATTTCAGGGATATACTGAAATAAATTCAGCATAAATGAAGAAGTATTTCAACCTTTTTGATTTCAAACAAAAAATAGATTATAAGACCGAAATCCTATCGGGCCTAACCGTGGCATTGGCGTTGGTGCCAGAGGCAATAGCATTTGCCTTAATTCCGGGGTTTTCTCCGTTGACAGGATTGTATGCCGCCTTTATCTTATGTTTGGTCACTTCCATCTTGGGGGGGCGGCCTGGTATGATTTCCGGTGCTACCGGTGCAGTTGCCGTAATATTCGTGGGATTGATTTTGGAACTTAAACGAACTTTTCCCGGAATTGAACCTGAAACTATATTGAACTATGTTTTTGCCACGGTGATCATAGCAGGAATTTTACAGATTTTGGCAGGAGTTCTCAGGTTGGGTAAATTCATAAGATTGGTGCCGCACCCGGTAATGTTCGGATTTGTGAACGGACTGGCCATTATAATTTTCATGGCGCAATTCCCTAATTTTTATCAGAAAGGCACAGATGAACTTTTGAGCGGAACACCCATGTACGTGATGTTGGGTCTAACACTTTTAACAATGTTGATTATTTGGGGGTTCCCAAAACTCACCAAAGCGGTGCCATCTTCCTTACTTGCAATTATTGTAGTTTCAGCCATTGTAATCGGTTTTGGCGTAGAAACGTTAACGGTAGCCGATACCATGCGTGCCGGAGAAACCATAAAAGGGGGCTTTCCGCCACTATCAATCCCTCAATTGCCCCTTACATGGGACACGTTCAAGATAATCATCCCTTATGCGGGCATTGTTGCCGGTGTGGGATTGATTGAAAGTTTATTAACATTGAATATCATTGATGAAATAACGGAAACCCGTGGCAGTGGCAATAAAGAATGTGTGGCCCAAGGTACGGCGAACATACTTTCCGGGTTTCTTTCCGGTATGGGCGGTTGTGCGATGATCGGGCAGAGTTTGATCAATACATCTTCCGGGGCAAGGGCACGGCTTTCAGGAATTACCGCGGCGATAATGTTGTTGGTGTTTATTATGTTCGGTTCCAGTTTAATAGAACAGTTGCCCATGGCAGCATTGGTAGGTCTTATGTTTATGGTAGCTATCGGAACTTTTGAGTGGGCAAGTTTTAAGACATTTCGTAAAATGCCCCATTCCGATGTTATTGTAATGGTACTGGTAACCTTGATAACGGCCATAACACATAATTTAGCGGTAGCGGTACTTCTAGGGGTTATAATTTCGGCTTTGGCCTATTCTTGGGAAAACGCCAAACGTATTCGTGCCAGAAAACATACCGATGAAAACGGAGTGAAACATTATGAAATCTATGGTCCCTTGTTCTTTGGGTCGACAACCTTATTTGCAGAAAAGTTCAATATTCAGAATGACCCCAATGAAGTAATCATTGATTTTAAGGAAAGTAGGGTAGCCGATATGTCGGGAATCGAAGCGCTGAATAAAATTACCGAACGTTATGCCAAAGCGGGTAAGAAAGTGCATTTAAGACACTTGAGTAAAGATTGTATCCGTCTTTTAGAAAATGCCGATGACATTATAGATGTAAATGTTTTGGAAGATCCCACTTATAAAGTAGTGGTTGATAATCCTAAAACCAAAGATGATACGGACTCAAATAACCCTTTCAAGGTCTGGGGCCTATAAATTGTTCATCCCACTACTAAAATCAAAAAGCCGTTATCTCAAAAAGAGTAACGGCTTTTTAGTGAAAAATCTTTTTAAACAGTCTACAAAGTCCGTAAATATTCCGCTACTTCTTTGGTTTCGTCCTCGGTTAAATTCTGATTCAACATTATAGCGTTGTTATATTCTTTTAAAAGTGCTTTGGCAATAGGGTCTTCCCTAAGCATGCCATCAGGATTAATGATCATGTTCATGACCCAGGCCGGACTTCTACGCTCGTAAACGCCTTTTAACGCAGGCCCTATCATACGTTGTTCGGCCATGTGGCATGCAGTACAGATCGCATTGAATTTAGCCTCTCCTGCAGCGGCCATTTCGGCGTTAATCTCATCGGAAAACGTTACATCTTTAAAAGGGCCAACACCATCATTGTCCATATCAACGGGAACACCTTCTGATGCATCGGCAGATTTCTTTTCGGTTTTGGTACGATTCATTTCAAAACCATCTTTTTTTTCCTTTTTTTCTTCTCCACAACTTGTTAATATAGCCGCTATGGCTATAAGGCTCATTATTTTTTTCATCTAAAAATATATTTGAGGTACTAAGATAAGAATTAGGGCAATTTAAAGCACATCTTGTATAAAGTTTATTGCCCTTTTTTCGGTGTAGGTAGTACTTTGTTTGTCAAAAAAACCTACATGACCGCCATATTTGGGCATTTCTAAATATATGAACGAATTTTGTTCCGCCTCTTCCACAGGATAACATTCCTCTCCCAAAAATGAATCATTTTCGGCATTTATAATCAGAGTAGGGGTCTGTATTCTTGGTAAGAATTGTAGGCAGCTAGACTTGGTATAGTAATCCATAGCGTTGGCAAACCCATGCGCTTTACTGGTGTAAACATCATCAAAATCCTTTAAGGTCTCTATGCGTTTTATATCGTTTTTGGTAATTCTTTTGGGAAACAACCGCTGTTTTATCCGCAACTTCGCCAATAAGTGTTTTTTGAATCGTTGGGCATATAAATAATTTTTGGGCCTCAAAAGCGCCCTTAGCGAACTGTGCAGGTCACAAGGTACCGATACTGCAACTGCACCTTTGATTTGCTGGGGTATATTATCGTTTTCGCCCAAATACTTCAATGCTAGATTTCCACCAAGACTAAATCCTTTTACATAGATTTCCGAATAGTCCCTCTCGTTCAAAATGTACTGCACCACAGCATCCAAATCTTCGGTAGCCCCAGAGTGGTAGGAACGGTACAATCGATTAGGTTCCCCGCTGCATCCTCTAAAATTCACGGCACATGCGTCAAAACCGTTTTGATTGAAAATTTTTGCACTACCCGTAATGTAAGGTCGCTGTGCATCACCTTCCAGACCATGTAGCAAGATAACCAGCCTTTTTGAATGATTATCCGTATAACTCCAGTCCATATCTAAGAAATCCCCGTCCGGTAGTTCCAAACGCTCTCTTTGTTGTGCAACACCGTTTACTTTACGAAAGAGCCCTGAATATATGGTGGAAAAATGACCATTTTTTAGGAACAATGATGGATTGTAAACAGATTTTACTACAGGCATCAATACAAAATATTATCCTTGGGAGCTACGGGTTCCGGTAGGTCTTTTTCATTCAACATATCCCGCAAATCTATTTCGATGGTTCTACAAAGGGCTGTCATGGGTACATCGTTGATACGGCCCTCAAAAGGATCTTCGCTATTGTCCCCAATAGTTTCCATGGTCGTAAATATCCAAGAGATCAATACCGAAAAGGGAATCATCAAAAAAACGTACCAAGCTTCTATTGCGCCAACGGTAGCCATAGAGTCATCTTCGAAAACATCCAATAGGCCAAAAGGTAGGAGCAGTACGAATATCCATGTAAAGACTTTGGAAAAGTAACCATATTGCCTAGGGAACGGCGTATTTTTAATGCGCTCGCATTTGCCCTGTAGGTTATAGAATTCCTCTAATAGCGATTGCATCTGGTCTTCTTGAAAACCATCCAATATCTCTTTTTCCTTTAATGTGCAAATGTCGAATGCTTGGTTTTTTACCAAATGTGTGGCAGGGTTGACCCGTTTTGCCAAATCATCGAACTCTTTAACGCTGATAAATGGTTGTGCTGCATTACAGGAAATATTACGTTCATTATGCCTATCAAAAACTTTTTCTACCATTTTATTCTCCTTAATGGCCCAAGATTTGGGCTGGCGTAGCTGTACCCGCACTGCATTAATCCACGCAATGTGCCTATAGATCATTTGAGTATGCATTTTTTTGTCGAACTCCGAATCGTCGGTTTTCACAAAACTTAACACCTGTATGGCCCAAGTGCGGCTGTAGTTTACGATACCGCCCCAAATTTTGCGACCTTCCCAAAAACGATCATAGCTTTGGCTGTTTTTAAAACCGATATAAAATGCCACTGCAATACCGATTACACTTAGGGGCTGAAAAGGAACATCTATAAAATCCCATCCCAAAAAATGATATATGCAAAAGATGGATGAAGCGTACAATGTGAAAAAAATAAAATTTTTCCAAGCGTACCTTAGAATAAGCCCCCAACCAATATTGCGTTTAATGTACATATATTAATATTCTTTAAAGATCGAAAGGATTAGGTTTTGTTAAGCCGATTGTTAAAAATAGACAAAAGTTTGATAATTCGTGGGATTCATTAAAATCAGAAACTAAACTTTATCGTAAATTTAAGGATGGCTTTACGTGCAAGAAAATGTGAACACCTACAGGTGGTTTCCAAGATTAAAAAACCAAAATCCCAAGAATGCAATGAATGTATAAAAACCGGAGATTCCTGGGTGCATTTACGCACTTGCCAAGATTGCGGTATAACCCTGTGCTGTGATAGTTCTCCCAATAAACACGCCAGTAAGCATTCAACCTCGCACGGGCATCCTGTGATTATTTCTGCGGAGCCCAATGAAAAATGGATGTGGTGTTACGTACATCAACAAATTTCTAGATACTAAATACAATGAGCGACCCAAGATTTCCGGAACTTACCCAACGCCAGATAAACCAATTAAAAGACTATGGCAAAATCGAAAATTACACCAAAAATACCCGGGTCTTTTCTTTAGGGGACCTGCAATATGATTTTTTTGTCGTATTGGAAGGTTCTATATCAATAGAAGATCCCACAAATGATAATGCCATAATTGTAGAGCATAAAAAAAATGAATTCTCGGGCGATAGTGGAATGTTATCCAACCGCAGTGCACAATTTCATGCCATTGCCAACGCAAATACCAGTCTTCTGCGGTTGACCCCATTAGAACTACGAAGAGCGATAACCAAGCACAGCGATATTAGCGATATACTTCTCAATGCATTTTTACTGCGTCAGCAAACCGTGCTCAATGAATTTACGGGAGGGCTAAAACTACTTGGTTCTGGTAACTCAAAAGAGACCTATGCCATTCGCGACTTTATGGAAAAGAACCATATTTGGTATAATTTTTTGGATGTTGAACGGTCAGATGAGGCAAAAAATCTGTTACTGAACTTTAACCTCTCGGAAGAGGACTTGCCTATTTTAATCACCAGCGATTCCAAGATATGTAAAAACCCATCGTTGGATTCGGTCGCCCGAAATTCAGGGGTTCTTATGGACTTTGAGGATAAAATTTTTGACCTTTTGGTCATAGGAGCAGGACCTGCCGGGTTGGCGGCCAGCGTCTACGCCGCTTCCGAAGGTTTGGATGTGGTTACCATAGATAGTAATGCTCCCGGTGGGCAAGCGGGAAAGAGCTCAAAAATCGAGAATTATTTGGGGTTTCCCACGGGAATATCAGGTAACGATTTGGCGAATAGGGCATACGTACAGGCACAAAAGTTTGGCTGTAACATCTCCATTCCGCACAGGGCGAAAAGTATTGAACATACGGGCAGCTATTTTATATTATGCGCCACCAATGGAAAAGAAATTAAATCCAAGGCTTTAATGGCCGCTACCGGGGCAAGTTACAGTAGACTGCCATTAAAAAATATTGATAAATATGAAGGTAGCGGGGTATATTATTCCGCTACGGGAATGAATGCATCTTCTTGTAAAGATGAAATTGTTGGTGTTGTAGGTGGGGGCAATTCTGCGGGGCAGGCAGCATTATTTCTTGCCGACCATGCCGAGGAAGTACATGTAATTTTACGTGGAGGCGATTTAGGGGCTAAAATGAGCGACTATTTGGTACAGCGTATTGAAGCGGCATCAAACATTTTTGTGCATTTGTTTACCCAAGTGACACAACTGAACGGCGAGTATCATTTGGAATCCTTGATTTTGGAAACCAAAGAAGGGGAAAGGATAGAAAAACCGATTACCAATCTATTTACTTTCATAGGGGCTAAACCTGGTACAGACTGGCTAAAAGGTTTAGTGGCCACTGATGAAAAAGGATTTATTTGTACAGGACCCGGTATAAAAGAAGAGGATTTGCACATATGTTCTATTTTTAAAAATAGAAAACCACAATCACTTGAAACCAGCATTCCTGGGTTCTTTGCCGTTGGTGATGTAAGAAAAGGCTCCGTGAAAAGAGTGGCTTCGGCCGTTGGTGAGGGTTCAATGGCAATAAGTCAAGTGCATCAATTTTTAGGGGAGTTGAGCGCTAGCCAAACAACCGTAGTTTAGAAATGACAGACAAACCGTTGCATGCTTTAACTTTGAGAGTTGAAAAAAAACGGCTATTTAATCTTTTATTTTGGATATGTTTCCAACACTTTGATTTGTTCTTCGATAGCCGATTTGAATTCTGATTTTAAGTTGGATATTAATTTTGATACAGGAACCGAATCATCTATCAAAGCGGAACCCTGGCCAGCCGACCAAATGGTTTTCCATGCCTTGGCTTCGGTATCGAGCTCTTTTCCAAAATCTATTTTCACATCTTTTTTCAAATCCTCTTCGGTAAGTCCGGCTGCTTTTAGGCTTGCCCCTAAAAAATTGGCATGTACCCCAGATATGGCTGCGGTATATACTACATCGCTAGCTCCGGCATCAATGATCATTTTTTTGTATTCCTCTGGGGCTTTTGCCTCATCGGTATTGATAAATCGTGTACCCATGTAGGCCAAATCTGCACCCATTTGCATAGCAGAGGCAATGTCTCGCCCGGTACTGATACAGCCGGATAAAATAATGGTCTTATGAAAGAATTTTTTGATTTCGGCCACAAGGGTCATGGGGTTTATGGTACCTGCATGTCCGCCAGCACCGGCAGCGACAAGTATCAGGCCATCCACGCCAGCTTCCTGTGCTTTTTCTGCATGGCGTTTTTTGACAATATCGTGAAAAACCAGTCCACCATAACTATGAATGGCATCTACGACCATTGACACTGCTCCCAATGAAGTAATGATAATAGGTACTTTATGCTTTACACAAAGCTTGATGTCGGCCTCTAATCTTGGATTCGTAGGATGAACAATTAAATTTACCCCGAACGGGGCAGGTTTTTTACCAGTCTCCTTTTCAAATTCTTCGAGCTCCGACTTTATCTCGATAAGCCATTCCTCAAAACCTTCGCTTGTTCTTTGATTAAGGGCCGGGAACGTGCCTACAATACCGTTTTTACAGCATTCAACGACCAATTTTGGACCGGAAATCAAAAACATGGGTGCGGCAATGGCAGGTAAGGAAAGGTGTTGGATAAAATCGGGTCTTTGACTCATGAAATTATTTTTAAGCTTAAATTTAACGATAAATTGTTAGCCATCTCTATGTGCTTTTCCAAAACTATGGTATTTTTATGATTATTATGCACACATAACAAAATATAATGTACCTAAAGGAATTCGAAATACGATGGAGCGATGTTGACGCTAATCGGCATTTGGCCAATTCGGCCTACTTGAACTATATGAGCCATACACGTATGGCCTATTTAATGGAGCTGGGATTTGACCAAAAAACATTGGCACAGCATGAGATTGGGCCCGTGGTGTTCTATGAACATATCTACTATTTCAAAGAGGCTTTCCCCGGTAGGCCCATTAAGGTCTCAATGGAAATTATGGGTATGAGCGAGGATGCTAAATTTTTTGAGTTCCATCATAACTTCTATGATTATAAGGGAAGGCATTTGGCACATTGTGAGATGATGGGCGCTTGGATGGACCTTAAAACACGTAACCTTACCGGATTGACGAACGAGTTTTTGAAAACCTTTAGTGGGGCCGAAAAAGCGGAAGGGTTTCGAGTATTGACCAAAGAAGATACCAGAAGATTTGCCAAGACCCCTAAAGATTTGGCTTAGGTTTTCTGCTGGCTAGATAAACGCCTACCAACACTAGAATCGTGGCGACCAGTTTGACAATCGTAAGACCGTCTTTTCCAGTAACGATAGCGAACAGAATTCCAAAAATGGGCTGAACATATATAAAAGCACCAATAGTAGACGCTTTTAATTCGGTCATGGCAAAAATATTAAAGAGATACGTCATGAATGTTGTGCATAGGACAACGAACAATATTACACCGTAGGCCCACAAGGGCATTGTTACCCAATCGATTTCTAAAAATTCAGGTAGTGTCATCGGCAGATTGATGATTGCGGCAACAGTAAACAACCAGCGCATTAGTGTAAACGGATGATATTTTTCCACCAATTTTTTGGCAACTATCAAATAGCTGCCATAGGCAATTGCATTAATGATAAAAAGCGTATTCCCTAAAGGAATATTAGGGGCATCTTGTCGTATTTCCATACCAAAAAGCACTAAAGCAAGTGCGCCTACGAATCCGAATATGATACCTAGACTTTTGTTCAGGGTAATACGTTCTTTCAAGAAGAAAGCGGATAGGGCAACTACAATTATGGGGCTTATGGTAACCAAAACAGCACTGTTTATAGGTGTTGAAAGCTCAAGCCCTTTAAAAAAAGAAAGCATATTAACGACCATTCCCAACAATGCCGCAACAACCAAACGGCCCCAATCCTTTTTTTCAATCTTTTCTTTTGGACCAAGAAATGAAATCCCCCAAAATAGAATAGCTGCCCCAAAGACCCTTAAAAAGATAAAGCCGAACGGTTTTACGTAAACAGGCATAACCTCCTTGGCAATAGTATGGTTGATGCCATATATTGTTGTAGCACCAATAGCGGCCAATATGGCTAAGGTCCGCTTGCTCAAGAATGTATGGCCGCTTTGGCAGCCTGCACTACCTTTTTACTGTTTCCGATAAAGATGTGGTCGTCTAACATGATTACGGGCCTTTTCAAAAAGGTGTAGTGTTCCAAAATCAGGTTTTTATACTCGCTTTCGGAAAGCTGCTTTTCGTTCAATCCTTTTTCACGATACAATCTGGCTCGTTTGCTGAACAGGGCTTCGTAGCTTTCGGATAGTTTGTGCATTTCCTCCAGCTGGGATGCTGTAACGGCCTCGGTCTTGATGTCCTGGAGTTCAAAACCATCCAAGGGTTGTAGCTCTTTGAGGATTCTTTGGCAGGTATCGCAAGTGCTTAAGTGGTATATTTTTTTCATTGTTCCATTATATAACTATTCCTTTGCAAAGAAACTTAATTACCGCTAATTGTGCTATTTTTAAAATTGAATTAAAAAAGTAACTATTTTGAGAAACCTATTTAAAATAACTTTGCAAAATAGAAGAAATCTACATGGCATTTTGGATGACCTCTCTAGGGATAAGCTTCTAAAAATACCAGAAGGATATAGAAACAATATTTGGTGGAATATCGCTCATATAGTGGTTACACAGCAGTTATTACTCTATAAGCTAAGTGGTCTGCAGGTACGTATCCCTGATGAATTGATCAACGAATACAGGAAGGGCACGGTGCCTGATGGTACGGCCCCCGATGAGGAAATCAAAATGGTATCCGGGTATCTTGTACCTACCATTGAATGGGCGCAAGAAGATTACAATGCCGGTCTTTTTGAAAATTATAACGAATACACTACCAGTGCCAAAGTAACATTGAAAAATATTGAGGATGCCATAGCTTTTAATCTATTTCATGAAGGCCTTCATTTGGGAGCCATCGTTTCCCTAAAGAAAATATTGATGGGATAACCGATGTTTCAGAATGGTTTCAAGACTTTGGTTTTGTTTTGAGCACCAAATGTTTTTTGACCTCGTCAAAAGGTAAAACCAGTTTTATGGGTCCATCCGCATAAGAAGCAACTTCGTACTGCTCATATAGTAACTGAATGCCCTCTTGGGTATAGCCAATATTGTCCGGTAGGTAAAACTCATTGCCGTCGAACATAAATCCGGTGCTATTTATGGGTGCTTCCAAGGGAATATCTTCTTGCTTTCTAAACTTGTTTTCGGCCAGTTTTTTAAAATCCTCTAACTTGGAAAAGAGCGCATCGTTTTCTAACACCACTCCCTTATTTTTATCAAAATTCAAAAACCTGCTAGGGCTGAAACCATGTGCGCCACCGGTAAACAAATAAGCATCTAAACGTATGGTCAGGACGTTTTTGTCCTCATAAACCACTTCTCCGCTGATTTTAGCTTCCCAAAGTGTTGTTTCATCGGGGTATATTTGTTGCAGTTCTTCAAAACCCATGTTAAATGAAGCTGTGGCTTCCTGTATGGTTTTCGCATCATACCTCTCGCCAAAGGTCAACAGTGAGACAATCTCTTCGGTAATAGCCGTATTTACGACGGCATCGATCTTATTTTTCCCCAACGCTTTGGGTACCGTAATTTCGACTATTGGGCATTCGGCACACTTTTTTTCGTTAAGGATAATTGGCTTAAACGTAAGTTTTTCATCGTTTTTGCAACTGATGCATATCAAAAAGAGAAACAGATACAAGGTTCGAATTTTCATGGGGAATGTTTGATTTTGTACAAAAGTAAAGCTTCATTGTATTCTCCAAAAGATAACGATACATTTGTAGGATTAATTATTTGACATGACAAAGAAATCATTAAAATTCAATAGTAAAACAATACACGGCGGGCAGGCCCCGGATAAAGCATACGGTGCCGTAATGCCCCCAATCTACCAAACCTCAACCTATGCGCAGTCAACGCCTGGCGGGCATATGGGGTTTGAATATTCCCGAAGTGCCAACCCTACGCGTACTGCATTGGAAAATGCTTTGGCCAGTATTGAAAATGGAAATTACGGCCTTGCATTCGGGAGTGGGCTCGCAGCGATTGATGCGGTAATAAAATTATTGAACCCGGGAGATGAAGTAGTTTCCACAAACGATTTATACGGTGGTAGCTACCGTTTGTTCAAACAGGTATTTGAAAAATACGGTATCGTTTTTCATTTTATTGGTATGGAAAGTGTAGATAAAATAGAAGCGCATATCAATGAAAACACCAAGCTCATTTGGGTAGAAACGCCAACCAATCCCATGATGAATGTCATAGATATCAAAGCAGTTTCCCAATTGGCAAAAAAGAAGAATATTCTATTGGCCGTGGATAATACTTTTGCTACACCTTATTTACAAACACCTTTAGATTTGGGGGCCGATATCGTAATGCATTCTGCCACAAAGTATTTGGGAGGCCATAGCGATGTCGTTGTAGGTGCTTTGGTCGTGAAGGACAAAGAACTGGCCGATAGACTTTATTTTATTCAAAATGCCAGTGGTGCCGTATGTGGCCCAATGGATAGTTTCCTGACCCTTAGGGGCATAAAGACCCTACATGTTCGTATGCAGCGCCATTGCGAAAACGGTAAGGCCATAGCGCGATATTTGGCAAAGCATCCAAAAATCGAGAAAGTGTATTGGCCGGGCTTTGAAAATCATCCCAATCATGAAATCGCCAAAAACCAAATGAATGATTTTGGTGGCATGATATCTTTTGTGACAATGGGGAGTAGTTATGAAGATGCGATTAAAATCGTGGAAAAACTCGAAGTATTTACATTGGCGGAATCTTTAGGAGGGGTAGAAAGTTTGGCAGGGCACCCCGCAAGTATGACCCATGCCAGCATCCCTAAAGAAGAGCGGGAAAAAAGCGGTGTGGTCGATGCTTTGATACGTTTAAGCGTAGGTATTGAGGATAAGGATGACCTAATTGCCGATTTGGAACAGGCCATAGGATAATTTTTTATCGAATTTTTAAAAAAATAGGGCCTTAAATATAATAATAGCATAATTTTGCCAATATATTTTGAATTCAATAACCTAGCCCTTGGCATAGCCGATGGGTATTAATTTATCTCCTTATCATTTATGGAAGCAAAAATCAAAGCATTTATGGATGAGGTAAAGGCTAGAAATGGTCATGAGCCCGAGTTCATTCAAGCGGTACAGGAAGTTGCGGAAACGGTCATACCCTATATCGCCAAACACAAAATTTATAATGGCAAGAATATCTTGTTGCGAATGGTCGAACCGGAGCGACTCCTGTCTTTTCGCGTAGCATGGGTAGACGATGACGGAGAGATTCACGTAAACCGGGGCTATCGTATTCAGATGAATTCCGCCATAGGCCCTTATAAAGGGGGGTTGCGCTTTCACCCAACGGTAAATGCCAGTATTCTCAAGTTCTTGGCCTTTGAGCAGGTGTTCAAGAACAGTCTTACCACACTCCCTATGGGTGGTGGCAAAGGAGGTTCTGATTTTGACCCAAAAGGCAAGTCTGACGATGAGGTCATGCGCTTTTGCCACGCCTTTATGTTAGAGTTGAATAGGCATATTGGCCCAAATACCGATGTCCCCGCCGGGGATATAGGTGTAGGGGCACGAGAAATAGGGTTTCTTTTTGGGATGTATAAAAAGATTAGAAATGAATTTACCGGAGTGCTTACAGGAAAAGGTCGTTCCTGGGGCGGCTCCCTAATCCGCCCCGAGGCTACAGGATATGGTACTGTTTATTTTGCCGAAAGTATGATGAAGACCCGTGATATGGATTTTAAAGGGAAGGACGTTGTGATATCCGGCTCGGGAAATGTTGCTCAATTTGCTGCCGAAAAAGCATTGCATCTAGGTGCTAGAGTACTTACGTTATCGGATTCTCAGGGATACATTCATGATGCCGATGGTATTGATGAGGAGAAATTGGCCTATGTGATGGATTTAAAAAATAATAAAAGAGGGCGTATTTCGGAATATGCGGACAAATACACTTCTGCAACTTTTCACAAAGGGGAAACACCTTGGACGGTAAAATGCGACATTGCCTTGCCATGTGCCACCCAGAACGAATTGGATGGAGATGATGCCAAGGCCTTGGTCAAAAATGGATGCATTTGTGTGGCAGAAGGTGCCAATATGCCTTCTACTCCCGAAGCAATTCACGAGTTTGAAAAGGCAAAAATATTATTTGCGCCGGGCAAGGCTTCCAATGCCGGTGGTGTTGCCACTTCAGGGTTGGAAATGTCCCAAAACTCATTACGTATAAGTTGGACTCGCGAAGAGGTAGACGAACGTCTCAAAAACATAATGGAGGACATTCATGATTCCTGTATAGAATATGGCAAGGAAGAAGACGGCTATTGTAATTATGTAAAAGGAGCAAATATTGCAGGCTTTGTAAAAGTGGCCGATGCTATGTTGGCCCAGGGAGTAATTTAAATACGAAGCACAAATTTTAAATAGTATCACCCATAAGGTTTTTTATAACCTTATGGGTTTTTTGTTTTTATGCTGTTCCCATTTTGAATTGGTATGATAGCACATCAAAATTGTATTTCGCTTTTCGTACTTTTTCAACCTATCTTTACCTAAAACCCTTATAAATAGATGCAGGTAACCACCAAAGCAATAGTATTGACTTCCTTAAAATATGGGGATACAAGCTTGATCGTGAAGGTATTTACCGTATCGGACGGGTTAAAGAGTTACTTGCTCAAAGGCGTTTTGGCTTCAAAAAAGGGAAAGCTCAAAACAGCACTTTTTCAACCTTTGACACAGTTAGAGTTGGTGGCCAACCACAAGAACAAAGGTACTTTGGAAAGCATACGCGAGGCCAAGGTCAATTACCATTATCAATCCCTACATACCGATATTACAAAAAACGCAATGACAATGTTCCTGGCAGAAATGTTGGCGAACAGCATACACGAGGAAGAGGAAAATAAAGAGCTTTTTATTTTTTTGGAAGCTTCCCTACAATGGCTGGATGTGCACGATGAAGTCGCTAATTTTCACATCTATTTTTTATTGTCACTGACCAAATATTTGGGGTTTTATCCGGACACATATAATTCCAATGCGCCATATTTTGATTTGTTGGAAGGCGAGTTTGCCATCGCCCCATCACTTAACCCCATGATTACAGGGGAAAATTTAAATTACTTCAAAGCATTCTTAGGCATAAGTTTTGATGCCATACAAACCATAAAGATGCATAAAACCCATAGACAAGAACTTTTGAAATCCCTTGTTCTGTATTTTGAATTACATTTGCACGGATTTAGAAAACCCAAATCGCTTACCATTTTAAATGAAGTTTTCAGCTAGTATGCGCCACTTAATAGTGCTTCTCTTTTTTGTATGCTTCCAAGAAATTTCTGCACAGGAAATTGTGGTTTTGGACAGGGACACTAATGAGCCCATACCCAACGTGGCTGTTTACAATACAGACAAATCAAAAACGGCCCTGACCGACTTTAACGGCAAATGCAGCCTTTTGGCCTTTGATTATAATGAACGCATCACTTTTAAACATTTGAGCTATGACGTTCGGAAATCGACCAAGAATCTCATAAGAAAAAAAGGAAACAGAATTTTTTTGACCATAAAGCCACAAGAATTGAATGAAGTGGTCATGTCCATTTCAAAATGGGAACAGCAAAAAAAAGATATCCCTCAAAAATTAGCTTCTATTGATGCAAGAACAATAGCCTTTTACAATCCGCAAACGGCAGCCGACGCATTGGCACAGAGCGGAAAGGTTTTTGTCCAAAAAAGTCAGTTGGGGGGTGGTAGTCCCATGATTAGGGGTTTTGCCACAAACAGACTATTGCTTTCAGTAGACGGGGTGCGCATGAACAATGCCATATTCAGGGGAGGCAACGTACAAAATGTAATTTCAATAGACCCGTATACCATAAAAAATACCGAAATTATCTTTGGCCCCGGTTCGGTTATTTATGGGAGCGATGCCATTGGGGGCGTAATGAATTTTTATACCAAAAAGCCAACGTATGCCACGACCGAAGAACTCGATTTTTCAGGCAGTACGGCATATCGCTTCGCTTCGGCGAACAATGAAAATACATTTCATGTAGATTTTAATTTGGGGAAAAAGAAGTGGGCGTTCTTGACCAGTGCCACATACAATAGTTTTGGTGATTTAACCATGGGCGAACATGGTCCCAATTCTTATTTAAGGACAAATTTTGTAGAGAGAAGAAACGGGCAAGACGTTTTGGTTTTCAATGAAAACCCCCAAAAACAGACTCCTACAGGGTATGATCAAATCAATTTACTTCAAAAAATTGCCTATAAGCCCAATAATACGTGGGATTATAGTTTGGGGGCTTACTATTCCACAACATCGGATTATTCCAGATATGATAGATTGATACGGCCCAACAGTTCAAATGACGGTTTGCGTTCCGCAGAATGGTTCTATGGCCCACAAAAATGGTTCATGGGTAATTTACAGATCAATAAAAAAGGAAAAGGAAAGTTTTATGATGGAGTGAGATTGACCACGGCATACCAACATTTTCAAGAAAGTAGAAATAGTAGGGGCTTTGGTAGTTTGGATAGATTTACGACTCGGGAAAAAGTAGATGCCTTTTCGGCAAACATTGATTTTGAAAATAAAAAAATAGGAGATTTAAGACTGTATTACGGGGCAGAGTATATTTATAACAAAGTATACTCAGAAGGCCGTCAAAAAAATATCGAGACCAATGTAACATCAAATGCGGCATCTAGATACCCCAATGGTTCTACTTGGGAAACGCTGGCCGGTTATTTGAATACGGAGTATAAGGCCAAGCCTAATTTTACCTTACTGTCCGGCATACGCTATAGTCATGTGTGGGTAAATGCAGTCTTTGACAGGACTTTTTTTCCGTTTCCTTTTGACAATGCCAATTTAAACAATGATGCGGTAACGGGGAGTTTAGGTTTTAGCTGGTTTCCAAAAGAAAATTTACAGATTACCTTTAACGGATCCACGGGCTTTAGGTCCCCCAATATAGATGATATAGGTAAGGTGTTTGATTCGGAACCGGGTTCCGTTGTGGTTCCCAATCCCGATTTGGTTCCCGAGTACGCCTATAATACCGAGCTAGGCATACAAAAAAATTTTAAGGATAAAGTGGTATTGAAAGGTGCCGCTTTTTACACCTATTTGGTCGATGCCTTGGTACGAAGGGATTTTGAGTTCAACGAACAGTCCGAAATAGATTATAACGGAGAATTAAGTAATGTACAAGCCATTCAAAATGCCGCAAAAGCTTACGTATACGGTTTTGAATTCGGTTTGGAGGCCTTTCTCTCGGATCAACTTTCATTACTGTCAAACCTTACCTTTACCCAGGGAATAGAGGAGGAAGATGATGGAACGGATTCTCCTGGGAGACATGTTGCCCCAACTTTTGGCGATTTTCACATAATATGGAAAAACCAAAGACTAAAAGCCGATGTATTCTTGAACTACAACGGGGAGGTCTCTTTTGATGACCTTGCCTTTTCGGAACGGGCCAAGGATTTTATTTATGCCAGTGACCTCAATGGAAACCCGTTCAGCCCTTCGTGGTATACGCTCAACTTTCGCTCCCAATATGAAATGGGAAATGGTCTAAAGGCTTCGCTTAACGTAGAGAATATTACCGATCAACGCTATCGTACCTATTCATCGGGGATAGTTGCACCAGGCTTAAATTTAATTTTGGGATTGGGCTATTCCTTTTGATATCATCGTTCATTTTTTACGAAACCCGTAGCCATAAAAAAGCCCCGATGAATTTCATCGGGGCTTTTTTAAAATGTCTTTGGCTTACTTTGTACCGTCTTTCACTTCTTTTTCTACCTCTTTTGCGGTTTCTTTTGCTTTGTCCATAGCATCGGAACCGGCTTTCTTCATATCCTCGCCAACTTCTTTCGCTTTGTCCATGGCATCCTCGCCAGCTTCTTTCATATCCTCACCTACTTCTTTTGCCTCGTCCATTGCGTTTTCACCGGCCTCTTTCATGTCCTCACCAACTTCTTTCGCTTTATCCATGGCATCTTCGCCAGCTTCCTTAAGGTCTTCTCCGGCTTCATCCATTGCTTCGCTGGTTTCTTCAGCAGCTTCTTTGGCCTTGTCCGCAGCTTCTCTACAAGAAACAAAAGACACACTCAATACAAGCATCAATACGGAACCTAAAATTACTTTTTTCATCTTTTTATATTTTTTAATGTTAAAGGTTAATTGCACATAGATACGTATTAAAATCATATTTAGATGCTATTTTTAATTTGGCAATCCGGAAAGCTACATCAGGATTGCATATTCATTTGCGATTAACGCTCCTAAATTCAATCAAAATTTATAATTTTGCAGCCTTAATTTGTAGTACCTGAACCCGTTATATGAAGTTTGCAGAATACAAAGGATTAAACCTGCCCAGGGTCGCTGAAGAAATTCTTGCGTATTGGAAGGAAAACCGGATTTTTGAGAAAAGTGTATCTACACGTGAAGGTAAACCAAGCTATGTGTTTTATGAAGGTCCGCCTTCAGCGAATGGTATGCCGGGAATTCATCATGTTATGGCACGTACCATAAAGGATATTTTTCCTAGATACAAGACCATGAAGGGATACCAGGTAAAACGTAAAGCAGGCTGGGACACGCACGGCCTGCCTATTGAACTGGGCGTAGAAAAAGAACTGGGAATCACCAAAGAGGATATCGGCAAAAAAATATCGGTAGAGGAATACAATGCAGCCTGTAAAAAAGCGGTCATGCGTTATACCGATGTTTGGAACGCTATGACCAAGCAAGTTGGGTATTGGGTAGATATGGATGATCCCTATATCACCTACAAGCCCAAGTATATGGAAACGGTCTGGTGGCTGCTAAAACAAATTTACGACAAGGGGCTTATTTATAAAGGGTACACCATTCAGCCTTATTCGCCCAAAGCGGGTACGGGATTAAGTTCCCATGAGTTGAACCAACCGGGAACCTACCAAGATGTGACCGATACTACGGTAACCGCTCAGTTCAAAGTCAAAAAAGAAACCCTGCCAGAGTTTTTAAAAGGTATTGAGGGAGAGATTTATTTTTTAGCTTGGACGACCACACCGTGGACATTGCCTTCAAATACAGCACTGACCGTTGGCCCTAAGATTGATTATGTTTTAGTGAAAACCTTTAATCAATATACTTTTGAACCTGTATTCGTGATAGTGGCAAAAAATTTGGTAGCGAAACAGTTTAACGGAAAATTTTTTGAAGCTGATAGTGACGAAGATTTTGTCGGATATAGTTCTTCTGACAAAAAGATACCTTACAAAACCATAGCCGAAGCAAAAGGTTCTGATTTGGTAGGGATTAAATATGAACAACTCATTGATTATGCCAAGCCTTATCAAAATGCTGAAAATGCCTTTCGTGTCATCGCCGGTGACTTTGTAACTACCGAGGACGGTACGGGAATCGTGCACACCGCACCCACTTTTGGTGCGGACGATGCCTTGGTGGCCAAACAAGCCGTTCCCGAGATACCACCCCTGTTGGTTTTGGATGAAAATGATAATCCCGTCCCATTGGTAGATTTACAGGGAAGGTTCAGACCAGAATTGAAAGAGTTTGGGGGCAAGTACGTAAAAAACGAATATTATGAGGATGGTGAAGCACCCGAACGCTCTATCGATGTTGAAATTGCCATAAAATTAAAGGGAGAGAACAAGGCTTTCAAAGTAGAAAAATATGTGCACAGTTATCCAAATTGTTGGCGTACCGATAAGCCTATTCTTTATTATCCGTTGGATTCTTGGTTCATAAAAGTAACTAGCATTAAGGACAAGATGTTTGCATTGAACCAAACTATCAACTGGAAGCCCAAAGCAACGGGAGAAGGGCGTTTTGGCAACTGGTTGGCCAATGCCAACGATTGGAACCTGTCCCGATCAAGATACTGGGGCGTTCCTTTGCCTATTTGGCGTACCGAAGATGGTACCGAACAAATGATAATAGGTTCTGTAGCGGAGCTCAAATCCGAAATGAAAAAAGCCGTTTCGGCCGGGATTTTGGAAAAAGATATTTTTGATGATTTTGTCGTTGGAGACATGTCCGATGAGAATTATGAAAAAATAGATTTACATAAAAATATTGTTGATCAGATTACGTTGGTCTCGGCATTGGGAAAACCCATGAAACGTGAAAGCGATTTGATCGATGTTTGGTTCGATAGCGGTTCAATGCCCTATGCACAGTGGCACTACCCGTTTGAGAATAAAAACTTGGTCGACGAGGGAGAAACCTTTCCTGCCGATTTTATCGCCGAAGGCGTTGACCAAACCCGAGGGTGGTTTTATACACTTCATGCCATAGCAACAATGGTTTTTGATTCGGTAGCCTATAAAAATGTGGTATCTAACGGATTGGTGCTCGACAAGGAAGGTAAAAAAATGTCCAAACGTTTGGGCAATGCCGTAGATCCTTTTGAGACGATGAACGAACATGGTGCGGATGCCACACGTTGGTACATGATAAGCAACGCTAACCCATGGGACAATCTTAAATTTGATACGGAAGGTATAATCGAGGTCAAGCGCAAATTTTTTGGAACGCTGTACAACACGTATTCGTTTTTTGCCCTATATACCAATATTGATGGGTTTGATTACTCGGAAACGGATATTCCGATAAATGAAAGGCCTGAAATTGACCAATGGGTCCTTTCGGAGTTGCATACGCTTATAAAGGAGGTAGATGAAGCCTATGCCGACTATGAACCAACGCGTGCCACGCGTGCCATATCCAACTATGTACAGGAAAACTTGAGCAACTGGTATGTGCGCCTGTGCAGGAGACGCTTTTGGAAAGGGGATTACCAACAAGACAAAATATCGGCATATCAAACGTTGTACACCTGCTTGGTCACTGTTGCCAAACTATCAGCTCCGGTAGCACCGTTTTTTATGGACAGGCTTTACAAAGATTTAACAAATACGACTAAAAACGAAACGTTTGAAAGTGTACATTTGGCTGATTTTCCAAAGTATGATACGACTCTAGTCAATACCGCCTTAGAAAGCAAGATGGCAAAAGCGCAGACGATTTCATCACTGGTATTGTCCATCCGTCAAAAAGAAAAGATAAAAGTGCGTCAACCGCTACAAAAAATAATGATTCCTATTTTGGACGATGCCCAAAAAAATGAAATTGAAGCGGTGGCCGATTTGATAAAGTCCGAGGTAAATGTGAAGGAGATAGAGTTATTGGACGATGCCTCGGGAATACTGGTGAAAAAAATTAAACCAAACTTTAAGACTTTAGGCCCAAAATTTGGAAAAGATATGAAGCTCATTGCCAATGCGGTAGCAAAATTGGAGCAGGAAGACATCCAAAAAATCGAACAACAGGGCGAAATATCGTTGAATCTGGAAAATAAAAGTATTAAATTACAGTTACAGGATGTAGAGATAACCTCCCAGGATATTGAAGGATGGTTGGTAGCCAGTTCGGGTGCGATAACGGTAGCACTCGATATCAGCATCAATGAAAACCTTAAAAGAGAGGGTATCGCTAGGGAATTGGTCAACCGTATTCAAAACATTAGAAAAGAATCCGGGTTTGAAGTGACCGATAAAATTGATATTCAAATACTAAAGGACGGCTTAATAGAAGATGCCGTAGAAAGTAATATGGAATATATTAAAACGGAGACCTTGACGGCCGATTTGAATTTTGCCGAAAAATTGGAAAAAGGTACATTGATCTCCTTTGATGAAGTAAACACAAAATTGTTTATCCAAAAGCACTAGAAATTATGGCACAGGATTTAAAAGTTAGATATTCCGACGCGGATTTGGCGGAATTCAAGACATTGATAGAAGAAAAAATAGAAAAGGCCAAAAGCCATTTAGAACTTTTAAAAAGTTCCTACATGAACGATGGCAATAACGGTACTGATGATACCTCACCAACGTTTAAGGCATTCGAGGAAGGTTCGGAGACCATGAGCAAAGAGGCGAACACACAATTGGCCATCCGTCAGGAAAAATTTATCAGGGATTTGAAGAACGCTATTCTACGTATTGAAAACAAAACGTACGGAATATGCCGTGTTACGGGTAAATTGATCAATAAAGAACGATTAAAGCTCGTGCCACATGCCACCTTGAGTATCGAGGCAAAAAACATGCAGAAGTAATACGCGTGATGCAAAATAACTTGGATAGGCCTGTGTGGTTTGTATTACCACACAGGCCTATACGTTTATATGTTACTTGTTTACTCCTTATTGTGCTGTTCTCTCACGTAGAAGCCCTGAATGCGCAAAAAATAATCAAAAAATCTGTTCTTACCACCCGGACCACACTAGTCAACATTGATGCAGGCCAATGCTTTTTGCTCACGGTTGAAAATTCAGATTCAGATTTATTGCAAGTATACGCCACCATTGACGGGGAATATAAAAAAGACTTGGCAGTAAATATAAAAGAGGAAGGGAACACCTTATCGATACACACAGATTTTCAACCTTTATTCAAGAATCCGAACGATAAGTTGAGCGCACACAAGGTTGTTTCCATAGCGCTGGTCGTTAAAGTCCCCAACGGGAAGAATCTGACCGTGAACGGAACAAGCTGTATGGTTGCGATCAGTGGGTTCTTTAAAAACATAAGCGTTGTTTTGGATGATGGTATGTGTACCTTAAAAAATATTACTGAAACAGCCAAGGTGCGAACCCAAAGTGGCAATATCGTCGCCTTTGTGCGCAGTGCCGACATCAAGTCCAAAACCAAATACGGCAAAGTTCATACAGAAGCTGTTCCCAAAGGAGAAAGTAAACTTGACTTAGCAAGTGTTACCGGGAATATCTACCTCAAAAAAACCGATTAATATCGCTATTTTTGCCGCATCAATTTCTTGAATAATGAATTTAAAGAAGTCCCTTATACTTATCATCATTATTTTATTGATCGATCAAATCAGTAAAATATACATAAAGACCCATTTTATCCTAGGAGAATCAATTGATGTGTTTAGTTGGTTCAAGATATATTTTATAGAGAACGAGGGTGCCGCATGGGGTGCCAAATTAAGTGATATACTACCCATTTCCGATAGCAGGGGCAAACTGGTATTGACCATTTTTAGGCTTTTTGCCATTGTGGGTATAGGATATTGGCTATACGATACCATTCGCAAAAAACATTCGAAAACCTTGATATTGGCAATATCGTTGATTTTTGCAGGTGCTTTGGGCAATATACTGGATTCGGTTTTTTACGGTATCGTTTTTAACGATAGTAATAGGGAGGTCGCTACCCTATTCTCAAAAGAACCTTATGGAAGCCTTTTTTACGGTAAGGTTGTAGATATGCTTTATTTTCCATTGGTAGATACGGTGTGGCCTGAATGGATGCCCTATTTTGGCGGAAAGGCTTTTCGGTTTTTTGAACCGGTCTTCAACGTTGCTGATACAGCCATAAGTACGGGTGTGGGTATTTTGATCGTATTCAACAAGAAAGCTTTTGGTAAAACCAATGAAGATAATATTGCAGATGTTCAGGTATCTGAAAATGAATAGGTTTTTTCTGGGGTAACGCAGTAATCCAAAGGAATATCCGTATCATTCAAATCTGTTATGATTTCTTTTTCGGCCTCAAATAGCGAAAGTCCAATTTTTAACGTTTTGGGCCTACATGCAGATAAAAACCTGTCATAATATCCTTTCCCATAGCCTACCCTGTTTCCTTTTTTATCAAACGCAAGTAAAGGAACAAATACCACATCTATTTGTTCGGATGGTATCTCAATACCTTCAACCGGTTCGGGAATATTCAGTGTGTTTTTCTTGAGTACCGTACCATCGGTTAGGAGGTAGTTTCTCAATAGGTTTTTACCCTCTACTTTGGGAACAACTATATTTTTATCTTTCCCCTGTAAAATAGATAATATGTAATTGGTCTGTATTTCTTTGTTTTCGGTAATAGTAAGAAAAATATGATACAATTGGTGTGACCAAATAGGTATTGAAAGTAATCTGTTCGCAATTAGGAGACTTTTAGAGTCGATTTGCGAGGGGGAGAGGGAATTTCTTTTCTGTTTGTGGTCTAATCGTAATTGTTGTTTCAGCATAAATCGATTAAACCTCGGGGATACTATAAATAAATGGGTTGTTTATGGCTTACTCTTTTGTAACCACGGCATAATATATCTTGAAGAAAAGCATCAAAACGAGATACATACCTAAAACTATAATGTAATTGTCCATGCGATGTTAAATTTTGATTGTTTAAATGTAAATAAAAAGTTTTATAAAATCCATAAAAAGCACTTTTTTGACGATGAAATGCACATTTTTATACATTTTTTAACGTTTAATTACAATCGGACAACTGTCGTTGATATATAGAATACGTTGTAAATTATTGATATAAAGCTGATTACATCAATACAATTTTTTGATTATAGATAGTTTGTTTTAGGGGTCGTTTTTTTATTTTAACAATAATTTTGGTAGAATTATGATGGTCTTGCAACAAAAACCGTACTTTTTTTACGGTTTTACTAGTAACTTTTGGTTAAATCTGTCATGTAAGAATCTACAATAGAGAACGTCATTCCGATTATAAGGGTTTTATTTGGGTTATTGTTTAAAAACACACCATTTTCGGGATACGTTAAAAAAATAAAATTACTGTGCGCTTTAATAAAAAGATGGTATTTTAACTGTATTGTATCATTGTATAAAACTTCGCTTGTTTAATGCCCAATATTCCTATTGAAGTACAGTTGAGCACCCTGCCGGATAGTCCTGGGGTATATCAGTTTTATGATTCGGACGATACGCTTATCTACGTGGGCAAAGCGAAAAACCTTAAAAAACGAGTGTCTTCTTACTTTACCAAAAACCATGAGTACGGTAAGACTCGTGTAATGGTCAAGAAAATACAGAGTATAAAGCATATTGTAGTGCCTACAGAGTCTGACGCACTTTTGCTTGAGAACAATCTCATCAAAAAATACCAGCCCAGGTACAATGTTCTTATGAAAGACGACAAATCTTACCCTTGGATCTGTATAAAGAACGAACGATTTCCCAGAATTTTCCCGACCCGAAAGTTGATAAAGGACGGCTCCGAATACTACGGCCCATATACCAGTATGAAAACAGTAAGGACTTTACTGGATTTGATCAAAAGTGTCTACCCTTTGCGTACTTGTAATTATGACCTTTCCAAAGAAAAGATTGAAACCGGAAAATACAAAGTATGCCTAGAGTACCATTTGGGAAATTGCAAGGGCCCTTGTGAAGGGCATCAACCAGTAGAGGACTATCATCAGCAAATCGATGATATACGCGAAATTATCAAAGGCAATTTTAAATCATCATTACATTATTTTAAACACCAAATGAAGGCTTTGGCCGCCGAAATGCAATTTGAGGAAGCACAGCGCATAAAGGATAAGATACAGGTACTGGAAAATTATCAGGTAAAGTCGATGATAGTGAATCCCAAAATCAACAATGTAGATGTGTTTACCATTGTTTCGGACGATGCTTTTGCCTATGTTAATTTTCTGCAACTTTCCCATGGTTCTATAATCAGGTCCCATACCATGGAGATAAAAAAGAAATTGAATGAGGATAAAAAAGATTTATTGGAACTTGCCATTGTAGAGATACGACAGCGCTTCAACTCACAGTCTAAAGAGTTGTATTTACCATTTCCCGTGGCAGTGGAACCTCATCTGAAAGTGACCTTTCCCAAACTGGGAGACAAGAAAAGAATTTTGGACCTGTCCGAACGTAATGCGAAATTCTTTAGGCAAGAACGTTTTAAGCAAATCAAGATCATTGATCCCGATAGGCATACCAAACGGATCATGGGTCAAATGAAAACCGATTTAAGACTTTCTGAGGAACCTACACATATAGAGTGTTTTGACAACAGTAACATACAAGGTACAAACCCCGTTGCGGCATGTGTGGTCTTCAAGAACGGAAAGCCCTCAAAAAAAGAGTACAGGCATTACAACATCAAGACCGTTGAAGGTCCGGATGATTTTGCCTCTATGGAAGAAGTGGTCTTTAGGCGGTATAAACGCCTTTTGGCAGAAGGTGAACCCCTGCCACAGCTTATCGTGATTGACGGCGGAAAAGGTCAGTTGTCATCGGCACTGAAAAGTTTGGAAGTTTTGGGCCTACGGGGTAAAATAGCCATCATAGGTATTGCTAAACGGCTAGAGGAGATTTATTTTCCGGATGACCCTATTCCTTTGTATTTGGACAAAAAATCAGAATCCCTCAAAATTATACAACAATTGCGCAACGAAGCCCATAGGTTTGGCATAACCTTTCATAGAAAAAAAAGAAGTAAAGCGGCCATTAACTCAGAACTTGAGAGGATAGAAGGCGTTGGCGAAAAAACCGCACAGGAATTGTTGAAGCAGTTCAAATCGGTAAAACGAATAAAGGAAGCTTCGATAGAAAATTTGGCAAATACCGTTGGTATGGCAAAAGCCAAAAAAATTTATGAAACGTTTCATTGAAAATACAGACCAATAGCCCGTATGCGACAAATACCAATTTTAATAGTAACGTTTTTGCTTTCGACCTTTTGCTTCTCGCAACATTTAGAATATGTTGGGGAGAAAGGTGAAGTAAAGGTAGGCTTGGTGTTGAGCGGCGGCGGGGCAAAAGGTCTGGCACATATCGGTGCCTTGAAAATCATAGAGGATGCCGGGGTAAAGATAGATTATATCGGAGGCACCAGTATGGGAGCCATAGTCGGGGCCTTATATGCTTCCGGATACTCCGCAAAAGAATTGGACTCCATTTTTAGGAGCATAAACTTTACGGAGCTGATACAGGATAATCTCCCCAGAAGCGCAAAAACCTTTTATGAAAAAGATGATTCAGAAAGGTATGCGCTTACATTGCCTTTCGAGAATTTTAAAATCTCCTTTCCATCGGCTATTTCGGGAGGGCAGAATATTTATAATGAACTGGTACGTCTTTTATATCATGTAAAAGATGTTAGGGATTTTAAAGAGCTACCGATTCCGTTTTTTTGTATTGCCACCAACATAGAGACCGGCGAGGAAGTACTATTGAATAAGGGTTACTTGCCAGAGGCCATACTGGCCAGCGGTACTTTTCCTTCACTTTTTGAACCAACGGAAATTGAGGGCAAAATACTTATAGATGGGGGTGTTGTGAACAATTATCCTGTAGAGGAGGTCAAAGATCTAGGAGCAAATTTTATTATAGGTGTAGATGTTCAGCACGGTCTTTCCGAACGTGGGGCTTTAATGTCCGCCACGGAGATTCTTCTTCAGATAAACAATTACCGAACGGTGAACGACATGGTAGAAAAGGTTGCCCAAACCGATATTTACATAAAACCAGATATAGAAAAATACTCTGTTATCGACTTTGATCTGGGTAACGAAATCGTAAAAAGTGGAGAAGTGGCCGGGGAAAACAAATTTGATGAACTAAAGCAATTGGCCATGTGCCAAAAGGGAAAAACAACAACCACCCTGCCCATAAACCCAAAAGACACCATCATTGTTAACCGACTCATAATCAGAGGAAACAATAATTACACAAGAGGCTATGTAAAAGGAAAACTTCGATTTAAATTGGCTGAAAAAATAACCTTTGAAAAACTTCAACAAGGTATTGGCAACCTTTCGGCTACGGGAAATTTTCAAACGATTCGGTATGAATTGGTTTCAAACGAATTGGGGGTCGACCTTATCTTGAAGTTAAAGGAAAACCCTACCAAGGCATACATACGTTTGGGTGCGCACTATGATGATTTATATAAGAGTGCAGCACTTATAAACCTTACCAAAAAGAATTTGTTCTTCAAAGACGATGTTATATCGTTTGATTTTATAGCCGGGGACAATATCAGGTACAACTTTCAGTATTATTTGGATAAGGGTAGTTATTGGAGTTTTGGCGTAAATTCAAGGTTTAACGATTTTGAGCGGCAGATAGATTTTGATGTGATCACTTCCAATTTTGATGTGCCCGCAAACCCCAATGTAAATACGGTGAGTATTGATGTTGATGATATTACGAACCAAGTGTATCTTCAAACGGTGTTACGGGAAGAATTTGCTTTTACATTGGGCGTTGAGCATAAATTATTAAAATACAGCACAAAGACCTTGGCCGATTTGGAAGATGATACGTCTAATTTAGCACTGTTTACCAATAGCGAAGGAAGAACATTTTTTGAAAACAGCAACTATTTCAGTGCCTATGGTCAGCTTGTTCTTGACACGTATGACGATAAGTACTTTCCGTCCAGGGGATTATATTTTAATGGCGATTTTCATTTTTATATACTTTCTTCGGATTTCAATAATAACTTTAAGGAGTTTTCGGTTTCCAAAGCAAGATTGGGGACGGCCTTCCCCATAACCAAAAATGTATCTTTAAATATAGAGACCGAAGGCGGGTTTAAGTTGGGTACTTCCAACGTTACTTCATTTGATTTTGTTCTAGGGGGCTATGGTAATGATTTCATTAATAATTTTATTCCTTTTTTTGGGTACGACTTTATTTCATTGCCAGGTAATGCATATGTAAAAACCTATGCTAGGTTAGATTATGAGTTTTTGCCCAAGAACCACCTGACTTTTGCAGCAAATTATGCCAATGTAGACGATGATATCTTCAGGACGGGCGAATGGTTTACCGCTCCCGATTTTTCCGGATATGCCATAGGGTATGGTTGGGAATCTTTTTTAGGGCCGGTGCAAATCAACTATTCATGGTCACCCGAGGTATCGGAGAACAACGTCTTCATTAGTGTAGGATATTGGTTTTAAATATATGGTCTTCAATATTTTTCCGATATTTGTACCATGCACGATAAAATCAACATAACCGCACATCTTAGGGCTATGTGGTAAGTAAACGAAATTATCTTTTCTTTCCCGTAGGA
This sequence comes from Costertonia aggregata, assembly GCF_013402795.1. Taxonomy (GTDB): domain Bacteria; phylum Bacteroidota; class Bacteroidia; order Flavobacteriales; family Flavobacteriaceae; genus Costertonia; species Costertonia aggregata. The sequence continues at coordinate 2,049,228 of NZ_CP058595.1, forward strand.
ACGGGACATCTTCATACTAAAAGTGCATTAGAGGGAATTTTGTTCCCGTTATATAAATTTATCAAATAATAATAGCCATGGCAGCTGAAATAAAAAATCTGAAAGATTTAAAAAACACCGAATACTCGCTTAAAAAGCTTTTTAAGGAGGCCGAGGATTTTCTCCCACTTTTGGGAACGGACTATGTTGAACTTTATGTGGGCAATGCAAAGCAATCAGCACATTTTTACAAGACGGCGTTCGGTTTTCAATCCGAAGCATATGCAGGCTTGGAAACCGGTCTTACCGACAGGGTTTCCTATGTGCTGAAACAAGACAAAATACGATTGGTGTTGACAACTCCTCTCCAAAAAGGAGGAGAACTCAATAAACATATCAATGAACATGGCGATGGTGTAAAAGTGGTAGCGTTATGGGTTGATGATGCTACGAAATCTTTTGAAGAAACCACAAAAAGAGGGGCAAAACCGTACTTGGAACCAACAAAAGAAGAGGATGAAAACGGATACGTAATTCGTTCCGGAGTATACACATATGGTGAAACCGTACATATTTTCGTAGAGCGCAAAAACTATAACGGGGTATTTTTACCGGGATACCGCAAATGGGAATCCCATTACAATCCGGAACCGGTAGGATTGAAATTTATTGATCATATGGTCGGTAATGTGGGTTGGGGCGAGATGAACCAATGGTGTAAATTTTACGGTGAGGTCATGGGGTTTGCCCAAATAGTATCTTTTGTTGACGATGATATTGCTACTGAATATACCGCTCTTATGAGTAAGGTAATGAGTAACGGTAACGGCAGGGTGAAATTTCCTATTAATGAGCCTGCCAAAGGTAAAAAGAAATCACAGATAGAAGAATATCTGGACTTTTATAACGGTCCCGGTGTGCAACATATGGCATTGGCTACCGATGACATTGTGGCTACGGTCTCGGCCATGCGTGAAAGGGGCGTCGAATTTTTATATGTTCCCGGGGAATACTATGATGATCTATTGGACAGGGTAGGTGATATTGATGAAGATGTTGAGGTACTTAAAAAGCATGGTATACTTATAGATAGGGATGAAGAGGGATACCTGTTACAGATTTTCACGAAAACCATTGTAGATCGCCCAACGTTGTTTATCGAAATTATTCAAAGAAAGGGAGCCCAGTCATTTGGGGTCGGTAATTTTAAGGCACTTTTTGAAGCTATTGAACGTGAACAAGCGGCGAGGGGAACACTGTAAACCATAATTTTTTAACGATCTCCTGAGTTTTTTTAAGACTCTCCGAGAATTCTGTTAAAGCAATAGTTAAAGTAAGTTAAAACTGACGTAGCATTAAAACTATATGCTAAATTTGTCCTCATAAGGGGTGGTTCCCTTATAACTTTAAGTATTGGTTTTTCATAATTTAAAGTTTGGTTGGTTATTTAGGAAAAGCCCGGTGTATACACCGGGCTTTTTTTGTACAGCAATCCCAAAAGCAGGAACTGAAACCATGAAACAAAGGGTATATGGCAGTCTAATTTAACGGCATATTTTGATGGGCACAATACTTTGGAATAAATTTTGTTTAAGTTATTGTTATGAATACGACTGATACTACGCTTTTAGTATTTTTACGGTAATATAATAGCTATGAAGAAAATTATACTCATACTTTTTTTAAGCATAGGGCTTTTCGCATCAGGGCAGAACAAGGATTCTTCTTTTAAGGTGGGCGAATGGCTTAAGTTTAGGATACACTATGGTATTTTTAACGCCAGCTATGCGACCTTACATTTAAAATCGGACAAGGTTCAAGGCGTTCCCGTGTATCATGTGGTAGGCAGGGGAAAAACTACTGGTTTGGCCAGTGTTTTTTTTAAGGTAGACGATACATACGAGAGTTATTTTGGAAAAAAAGATGGGAAACCGTATAAATTTGTTCGTAAAATTGATGAGGGCGGGTATACAAAAGATATGGAAATCGATTTTTATCACGATAAGGACAAAGCGATATTAAAGGATAAAAAGAACGATAAAAAGTTTGACTTTAAAATCAACCACGATATACAGGATCTTCTTTCCGCATTTTATTTTTTACGCAACAATTATAGGGCTGAGGATTTAAGCGAAGGCGATGAGATTAAATTGGACATGCTTTTTGACGACGATGGCGTGTTCAAATTTAAACTTAAGTATATGGGAACCGAGATTTTGAAAACAAAGTACGGTAAGGTAGAATGTCTCAAGTTTAGACCTTTCGTACAATCGGGCAGGGTGTTCAAAGAAAAGGAAAGTTTATCTTTGTGGGTGTCCAATGATTTGAACAAGATACCCATACGTATAAAAGCAGATTTGGCTGTGGGTTCTATCAAGGCGGATTTGGACGGTTATAACGGACTAAAAAACCAGTTCAAGATAATAATGGATTAAACCCTGTAATGAAGGACGAACTCACCCAATCCCAAATAAACAAACTAAAAGAAAAATATAAAGATTCCGGTCAAGATTTAAATTCGTATCTAGACGGGCTGCTTTATCAACGTTACCTTACCTATTGGGATTATATTCATTTAGATACGCTATTGAGTATACAGGTGCCCCGAACCCATTTTCCCGATGAGGAAATCTTTATCATGTACCATCAGATTACCGAGCTATATTTTAAACTCATATTGCATGAGCAAAAACAATTGGTAGACGATAAAACACAAGACGTTGATTTTTTTGTTGAAAGGGTAAACCGTATCAATAGCTACTACAAAGTTTTGATATCTTCTTTTGGTATCATGATAAAGGGTATGGAACGTGAACAATTTCTTCAATACCGAATGGCCTTGTTGCCGGCAAGTGGTTTTCAGTCCGCACAATACCGAATGATTGAGGTCTACGCCACCCCATTGGAAAACCTTGTGCACCATACCGAGAGGGAATCGTTTTCCGATAAAAACGACATCGAGGAACTTTATGAACATATATACTGGAAAAAAGGGGCTACCGATATTGAAACGGGCAAAAAAACACTTACCCTTAAACAATTTGAATATAGATATACGCCAAGATTGATACGTATAGCCAAACAATTGAAAGGCAGTACCATATACCATAAATATTTAACATTGCCTGTCGATAAAAAAGATAATAAAGAGCTTTTGGATGCGTTAAAGACCATGGATATGAATGCCAACGTAAATTGGCCCTTAATGCACATGGGGTCGGCTTACCGATATTTGGGAAAAGAGAATGCAGAGGTAGATGCAACGGGCGGGACCAACTGGAAACAATATTTGCCCCCCAGCTTTCAAAAAGTAGTTTTTTTTCCCGAAATATATTCAAAAGAAGAGTTAAATAATTGGGGAAAGCAGTGGGTAGACCATATCTTTAATCCAGAAAAATCGAAAATCAGATAATGCAAAAATATTGGGGCGCAATTTTACTCGTATGGGTTATCTTCTCATGTAAAGAAGAAAAGCCTGTGAATAAAGATATCGTTAAAGTAGAAGTGCCGGCAGAACCGGTCGTTATAAAACATTTTGGATTCAATGTAGATGATTTCATCGTTGTGAACGATACTGTAAAGAACGGTGATAGTTTTGGTGAGTTAATGCTTAAAAACAAAGTGGATTATCCAAAAATCGCCAAAATTTCAGAGGATTTTAAAGATACTTTTGACGTTCGTAAAATTCGTGTAGGCAAACCCTACACCATTTTAAAGTCCAAGGATACCACCCAAGCTGCCCAGGTTTTTATCTATGAGAACGATCGTATAAACTACACCGTGGTAGATTTACGCGACAGTGTCATGGCATACACCAATAAAAAAGATGTGAAATATGTGGAGAGGGAGGTTTCCGGTATTATAGAGACAAATTTGTCCGAAGCCATATTAAAACAAGGTATTGATTACAGTGTTACCCACAATCTGGCAAACGTGTACGCCTGGACCATAGACTTTTCGATGCTTCAAAAAAATGATAAGTTCAAGATAGTATATAAAGAGAAGTATATCAACGATTCCATCTACGCTGGTTCGGAATCTATTGAAGCGGCTTACTTTGAGCATAACGGTAAACCCATATATGCCTTTGCCTATGAGAATGACTCTCTCAAAAGTATTGTAGATTATTATGATGAAAAGGCCAACAACTTGAGGCGCACCTTTTTGAGAATGCCGGTAGAGTTCGGAAGATTATCGTCCAGATATAATTTAAAGCGTAGAATACGGTATTACGGTTATAAACTAAGACCACACAAAGGAACCGACTATGCGGCAGCCATCGGAACCCCTATTTTGGCCACGGCAGATGGCACCGTGGTAGAATCTACCCGTAGGGGCGGTAATGGAAAATATGTAAAGATCCGACATAATGAAACCTACTCAACGCAATATCTCCACATGAAAAAGCAAAATGTGAAAAAAGGGGAATTCGTTCGTCAAGGCGATGTGATAGGCTGGGTAGGGATGACCGGTAACACAGGCGGCCCACACGTATGTTACCGCTTCTGGAAAAATGGTAAGCAAGTAGATCCGTTGCGCGAAGAACTGCCTTTGGCCGAACCTTTGCACGAAACACTGCGACCCGCTTACTTTGAATTTATAGCCTCAAAAAAGGAGCAACTGGACTGTATTGTATATCCGGATATTCCCGCAGGGGAAGAGATTGATGATTTGGTAACGTTAAATCAATAATAGCCAGCCGAGGCAGACTTGTTTTTAGGCAGGGAAGGTGTATTTTTGCGAAAAATCGTATTAAAAACATCCACCTAAAAAAAAATATGCCTTTACAGAACATAGACCCTACTACGACCATAGCTTGGAAAAAGCTTACCGAACACTTTAAGGAAACCCGACATACACATTTAAAAAATCTTTTTTCTTCTGATGCGCAGCGTGCCGAAACGTTTACATTGCGATGGAATGATTTTTTAGTGGACTACTCCAAAAACCGGATCACTTCCAAAACCACACGACTTTTGCTCGCATTGGCTCAAGAAGTTCAGTTAAAAGATGCCATTCAAAAATACTTTGAGGGAGACGCCATAAACGAGACCGAAGGTAGAGCAGTACTTCATACGGCCTTAAGAGCCAAAAAAACGGATACCGTTTTGGTCAATGGCGCCAATGTTATCCCAGAGGTATATAAGGTAAAAGAGCATATAAAATCATTTACCAAGGCAATTATCTCGGGAGAAAGTACAGGTTACACGGGAAAACCCTTTACCGATGTTGTAAATATTGGTATAGGAGGCTCTGATCTAGGTCCGGCCATGGTAACCGAAGCTTTGAAATTTTATAAAAATCATCTTAACGTACATTTTGTAAGCAATGTAGACGGTGATCACGTTCACGAGGTTTTGAAGGGGCTAAATCCGGAAACAACACTTTTTGTGATTGTTTCCAAAACGTTTACTACCCAAGAAACTTTGAGCAATGCAACGACGATTAAAAAATGGTTTCTTGATAATGGAGGTGAACAAACCGATATCGCAAAACATTTCGCAGCGGTTTCAACCAACACGGCAAAGATCAAAGAGTTTGGTATTTCGGCCAAAAATGTCTTTCCCATGTGGGATTGGGTAGGCGGTCGGTTTTCATTGTGGAGTGCCGTTGGCCTTTCGATAGCACTGGCGGTGGGTTACGAAAATTTTGACAGTATGCTCGTGGGAGCCAATGAAATGGACGAGCATTTTAAAACCACTGATTTTAAAGATAACATTCCTGTAGTATTGGCATTGTTGAGCGTGTGGTACAATAATTTTTATGGGGCCGATACCGAGGCCATAATTCCCTATACCCAATATTTAAGTAGGTTTTCCGCATATCTTCAACAAGGCTTTATGGAGAGTAACGGCAAAAGTATGGATAGAAACGGTCATAGGGTAGAGCACGAGACCGGAACCATTTTATGGGGAGAACCGGGCACCAATTCACAACATGCCTTCTTTCAGTTAATGCATCAGGGCACAAAATTGATTCCCACGGATTTTATAGGATACAAAGAATCACTTCATGGGGATAAAGACCATCACAATAAGTTAATGGCCAATTTCTTTGCCCAGACCGAAGCCCTTATGAACGGTAAAACCGCGGAAACCGTTGAGCAGGAACTTTTGGAAAAAAATATCTCCCAGGATGAAATTAAAAAATTGGTGCCCTTCAAAATATTCGAGGGCAATAAACCAACGACAACTTTTTTGATCGATAAGCTCACCCCGAAAAGTTTAGGTGCGCTTATAGCCATGTACGAACATAAGATTTTTGTACAAGGTGTTATTTGGAATGTATTTAGTTTTGATCAATGGGGCGTAGAATTGGGCAAGCAATTGGCAACTGCCATTTTAAAGGATATAGAAAATTCCGAAATCACCGATCATGACGGTTCTACATTGCAGCTTCTGCAATATTTTAAGAGTTAAAAACCACCATTTTTATTTTTCTTAATAAATACTGATAACTAATTGTTTGTCAGTATTTTTTGGTTTGATTTTATGTTAAATTTACCATAACTAATTTAACATTAACTTAATGTACGGTTGCAAGAAATAAATGACTTTTGCAGCAAATTAAAAAACTCAATTAAACACTAGAGACATGAAAAAAATGTACTTCGCCGTTGTAGCACTTATGTTCACTGCAATGGCCTTTTCACAAGGGGTTACCACCTCCGCCATCGGAGGACAGGTTACCGATAATTTGGGCGAGCCATTACCGGGTGCTAGTATAGTGGCCGTACATACACCATCGGGTACTACCTATGGTGCTGCAACTGATTTTGATGGTTTTTATCGTATATCGGGTATTCGTACCGGTGGCCCTTATAAAATAACTTTTTCCTACGTGGGATTTAATAATGATGTAAAAGAGGGAATCTTTTTAAATCTTGGTTCTACCAATAAAATCAATGTTCAGCTTTCGGAATCTGCAACAGCTCTTGACGAAGTTGTTGTTACAGGAGTTTCAGGGGGTGTTTTTGGTTCAAACAAGACCGGCACCGAAACGAACATATCTCAACGTCAAGTGGCCACAACGCCAGCAGCATCACGTTCAATAGCTGATTTTGTGCGTTTAACACCACAAGCCCAATTAAGTGAAGGTGATGATGGTTTTTCTATCTCATTAGCTGGTCAGAATAACCGTTACAATGCCATATATATTGATGGTGCCGTAAATAACGATGTATTCGGTTTAGCGGGCTCTGGTACCAATGGAGGTCAAACAGGTGTAAACCCATTATCTGTTGATGCTATTGAAACTTTTCAAATTAACATTGCTCCATTTGATGTAAGACAATCAGGATTCTCAGGTGGTTCTATAAATGCGGTAACTAGATCGGGTTCTAACGAATTCGAAGGTTCGGCCTATTTTTTTACACGTAATCAGGATTTAGTGGCTAAAACTCCTACTGCATTAATCAACGAAGGGGACGAACGTGAAAAAGTAGATGAATTTAGTGCGAATACTTACGGACTTCGTGTAGGCGGTCCTTTGGTTAAGGATAAGTTGTTTTTCTTCTTAAATTACGAGCGTAATGAAACTGAAATCCCACAACCCTTTATTTTTAGTAACTACAGGGGTCGTGCAAGCGAAGCCGATTTGGCTGGTCTTAGCACCTTCCTTCAAGATACTTACAATTTTGACCCAGGTATTTTCAACAATAACACCAGAACCTTGGAAAGTAATACTTTAGTGGCAAAAGTTGATTGGAACATCAATGAGAACAATAATTTGTCTTTGAGACATAGTTATGTAGGTGCAGAAAACTTGGAAGCTAGGAGTTCTGGAAATACAAGCATTGGTTTTATAAACGGGTCTGAATTTTTTGAATCTTCTACAAATTCTACAGCCTTGGAATTGAACTCTAGATTTGGAAATAAATTTAGCAATAGTTTTGTGATAGGTTATACTGCTGTTCGAGATGATCGTGACCCTTCCGGCGACCCATTCCCAACAGTTGAAATACAAGATGGTGGAGGTAATATCAATTTTGGTTCCGAACCGTTTTCAACGGCCAATTTATTAAATACGGATTACTTGACCATAACCAACAACTTTGAGATATATGCTGGTCGTCATACGGTTACTTTGGGTGCTAACGTAGAGTTTGCAACAGTAAAAAACTTGTTTTTTGCTTTTAATTATGGATTTTATGAATTCCAAGATCAAATTGATGATGATGGAAATCTTCTTTCATCTGGTTTAAATCAATTTTTGACTGGTCAAGACGCAAACTTGTACCAACATGGTTATTCTTTGATCGGCAATGGCGCAGTTGGCGATGAATCATCTGGTTCGGCAGACTTTAAAACTTTCCAAGCTGGGTTTTATGTGCAAGACGATGTACAGCTTACCGATGATTTTAAGGTAAGTATTGGTGCGCGTATCGATATTCCGAGTTGGGAAGATGGTACCGCAAACGATTCTTTTAACAATGAAACTATACCATTGTTGGAAGCAGCTGGCAAAAACCTACAGGGTGCACGCGTTGGCCAAGGTGTGGGTACTGCCATGTTTGCCCCAAGATTAGGTTTTAACTGGGATGTGAATGGTGAGCGTTCAACACAAATTAGGGGTGGAATAGGTGTTTTTACCTCAAGATTGCCTTTGGTATGGCCAGGTGGAACATACAATAATAATGGTGTTACTGGTGGTTTTATGTTTGAATTTGGGCAAGAGTTTGAGCCAAATATAAATAATCAATTTGAAGACCCAGCACCAGGCTCTGGTGGTCTTGGGGGTAATATAGATTTAATAGCAGAAGATTTTAAGTTACCACAGGTAGTAAAATACAACATCGCTGTTGATCAAAAATTACCTATTTGGAACTTGGTTGCTTCTGTAGACTTTCTTTACACTGATGTAATAACAGATGTATTTTATGAAAATTTAAATATAGGCGCACCAACGGGTAACTTCCAAGGAGCAGATAACAGACCGTTTTATGATAGGCGAAATAGAATTGATAATACATATCAAGGAATTTATTTAGCCTCAAACACAGGTGGTGGTAATGCGACTAACGCTACATTTACATTGAGTAAACCATTTGAAAATGGTTTTGCAGGTTCTGTTTCCTATACTTATGGAGAGTCTAACAAAATATTCGACGGTACTTCTTCGCAAAACAGTTCACAATGGAGAAATATTCAAACTGTAAATGGGAAAAACTCCAATTTGCCTGTTACAAGGTCTGATTTTGCACTTGGTAGCCGAATACTGGCCAATGCATCATACGAACTAAAGTGGAATGATAATGTAAAAACAACAGTTGCATTGTTGTATCAAGGTTTCCAAGGAAGCCCATACAGTTTTATTTACAACGAATCCAATAGGGATTTATTAGGTGACGATTCACGTGATAACGCTTTAATATACGTTCCGGCAAGTCAAGGTGAAATAGAATTGGTCAACCTTGTTGATAGAGATGGTAACTTGTTCACTCCCGAACAACAATGGCAAGCTTTGAACACCTTTATCGAAAATGATGAATACCTGAGTACAAGAAGGGGTCAGTATGCGGAACGTAATGCTACTCGTGGACCATGGAGTCATATTGTAGATTTGAAATTCTTACAGGATTTTACCGTTAATGTAGGCAATAAGAAACATACACTTCAATTATCTGCAGATATCTTCAACTTTACCAATTTATTGAACAAAGATTGGGGAAGATTAAATTTCGTAGGTAGTGAGGTTACTCCACTAACTACTGTTTCTACTGGAGATACACCAACTTTTAATTTGAATCCTGGAGCCGTTAATCTTGATGGTACTCCTAATTTCCAAGAATTTGATGATGAAGGTATTCAATCTTCAAGATGGCAAGCCCAATTGGGAGTTCGTTACATATTTAATTAGATCATTCTTTTTATAGAATTAAAAACCCTGCCAATCGGCAGGGTTTTTTTATGGGTTATAATTTGTATTTTAGGACTCGTAATCAAACACTATTTTATGGAAATTTTACAAACACTTCATTCTTATTTGGCTTACGTGGTGCTAGCCATTCTTTTTCTTGCCGTTGCCAACGCCTTTGCAGGCTGGCTAGGCAATAAAATGTTTACCATGGGCAAAGATCTGCGATTAAGCCTCTTCGCCTTGATACTGTCACACATACAATTGGTCATAGGCCTTATCTTGTTTTTTGTATCTGCGAACGGTTTAAAGGCGATTCAAGCTCTGGGGATGGGAGGGTTAAATTCCGCTGCAAGACTTTTGGCCGTGGAACATCCTTTTACCAATATCGTGGCCATAGCCTTGATAACGATAGGATGGTCTAGACATAAAAAATTTATGGAGGGTAAGAAAAAGTTTAAAAGTATCGCAATTTTTTACGGCTTGGGCCTTGTGTTGATTTTAAGTAGAATACCTTGGGGACAGTGGTTCAACTAAAGGCAAATTATGTTCACTTTCACACTTGCGCTTATTCAGTACTGGAAAGTATCTCCCGTACATCAATCTAAAGAACAATCCCTGTATTACCTTTTAATCTAGTTTCAAATGAAAAATATACTATTACTCCTAGCGCTTACCTTTTCAATTGGTCTTACTGCCCAAGAATCCAAGCCGCTCTTTAATGGCGAAAACCTAGATGGGTGGACAAATTATGGCACGGAGAAATGGTACGTACAAGATGGGCTCTTGATTTGTGAAAGTGGCCCGGACGCCCAATATGGGTACTTGGCCACTAACGAGCATTATAAAGATTTTGAACTAAACCTTGAATTTAAACAAGAGGCAGACGGTAATAGCGGTGTTTTTATACGTTCTACCATTAAGGGTACAAAAGTAAGTGGCTGGCAGGTAGAGGTGGCACCGCCCGGAAAGCATACGGGTGGCGTTTATGAGTCTTATGGTCGTGGATGGTTAATAAAACCTGAGGCCGAAAAGGAAAGTGTGCTCAAGGCTGGGGAATGGAACCAAATGAAAATCAGGGTTAAGGGGGATAAACTTACTTCATGGCTGAACGGAACCGAAATGATAACCATTACAGATGAAAAAATAGGGGCCGGTGAGGGCTCGGTAGCATTGCAGATTCATGATGGTGGGGGGATAAAAGTAAAATGGCGCAATATTCGGCTGACCCAATTATAGCAAAACTACGGCATAGCCATTGCGCATTTTAGTAAAAACAATCAATATAATGCCTTAAACTCTTAAAGATTTCTTATCCTTTTTACAGCGCAAGGAACGAGTGACGAGAAATCGTATTTTATATTTTGGCCTCATTACTTTAGAGAATTAGGAGAAGCCTTTATCAAAAATAGGTACACGGGAAAATGATCGCTATAACCTCCCGTATACGTGCCACCGGCATACGTTCTGTAAGGATAGCCTTTGTACTGCCCCTTTTTTGTAAGAAGGTAGGTAGGGTTAAAGACATTGGCTTTCCAAAAGCGGTATGAACCTTCATTCTTTTTAAGTAGGGGTTCGGTAAAGAAAAATTGGTCAAATAGGTTCCATTTATCCCTATAGGCCAATGAACCGATACCTTTTTTGTACAGTTTTTCCATCGGATTGAACAAATCGCCCGCTTCCAATTTTTTGGGTTTGCCTTTGGTCTTCAAAACCTTTTTAAGACTATCGTCCCTTGGGTCGTCGTTTAAATCGCCCATACTTATGATTTTTGCTGTGACATCCATACGCAATATAGAATCGATTATGCGTCTGTTCAATCTTGCAGCTGCCAATCGGTTAGGTTTGCTACGTGCCTCGCCACCACTGCGGGAAGGCCAATGGTTCACTAAAAAATACATGGGCTCATTATCCAATAAACCACCAACGATCAATTGGTCCCTCGTGTAGTTTCGTTTATCTTTTTCATTTGTAAGCAATAGGCGGTGGCTTTTGAACGAAGTAGGTATAAAAGCGGCTTTTTTGTAAAGTAGGGCAACATCGATTCCCCGTTCATCGGGAGAATCAAAATGAACGATTCCGTAATCTTTGTCCCGTAGTTTGGGTTGATGAATAAGGTCTTCCAAAACCTGTTTGTTTTCAATTTCACACACCCCTATAATATCAGGGGATGTTTTGGTAACATTGGCCCCTATCTCGCTCAACACTTGTGAGATGTTTTTTAACTTGTTTTCGTAACGCTCTAAAGTCCAATGGTCTTTCCCTTCCGGAGTACGGTCATCGTCAAAAATCAAAGAATCATTTTTGGTATCGAACAGGTTTTCGACATTATAAAAAGCAATGGTTCGTACTTTGTACGTTTTTCCTTGTGATAAGGCAACGGCGGTATATAGGAACAATACTATGTGTACTATGCGCTTCATGTTAAAAATTAATCCAATTATTCTCTCAAATAACGAAAAAAGAATCAATTTCACGGATATTTCTTACGCAATTGACCACTAATTGATATATTTAATAAGAATTGATACTAACCATACCAATCTCCAATGCGGTTCTTTTTTCTTTTGGCCTTAGCCGCAAATATTATAAGTGCGCAGGAAAGTATAGTGGTTTCAGGATATATTTTGGATAAACAAGCGAAGGAACCTCTTGAAAATGTTATGGTTTATATAGAAGGAAACCAAGTTGAGGTACAAACCCAAACGGATGGTTTTTTCCAAATCCCCATACCGAAAGAAGGGGAGTACATTCTAAATATTTCTCTAACCGACTACCTTACCAAACGCATACCCATAAGCCTGGAAAACCGGCCGTTGGATTTGGGTACTGTGTATTTGGAAAAAGATATAGCCCGTGAAAAAACGGATAACCTAATTACGCTTACCGATTCTGATTTGTCGGATGATGACGGCGCTTCTATTACTTCGGGCTTGTTACAAGCCACCAGGGATGTGTTTTTAAATAGGGCCGCTTTTGATTTTGGACAGGCATTTTTTCGTGTTCGGGGATATGATTCCCAAAATGGGAGAGTTTTGATCAACGGTATTCCCATGAACAAGTTCTTTGATGGTCGTCCGCAATGGAACAATTGGGGCGGGCTAAACGATGTAATCAGAAATCAACAGTTTACCAACGGTTTGGAGGCTTCGGACTATACCTTTGGCGGAATCCTTGGCAATACGAACATAGATGCCAGACCGTCTGGTTTGCGACCGGGTACCCGTTTATCCTCATCAATTTCAAATAGAACATATGCCGGTAGGGTAATGGCCACGTATAGCTCCGGGGTCAAACAAAATGGACTGTCGTACACGGTTTCAGGGTCGCGCCGATGGGCAGAACAAGGCTATATAGAGGGTACTTTGTACGATGCTTTTTCATTTTTTGGCGCAGTGGAATATCAATTTGATAAAAAAAACAGCGCGAGTTTCACGAGCATCATGGCCAGTAATCGCCGCGGACGTTCCTCTGCGATTACTGAAGAGGTTTTTAATTTGGCAGGTAAGCAGTACAATCCCTATTGGGGAGAACAAAACGGTGAGATTAGAAATTCAAGGGAACGCAAAATCGTGGAGCCCATTTTTATGTTGAATCATTTTTATACATCGGATAAGTTGAATTTGAATACGGGGATTTCGTACCAATTTGGGAAAAACGCCCGAAGTAGGTTGGGCTATTACAATGCTCCCAATCCCGACCCTACATATTACAGATATTTGCCCAGTTTCTACATAAATAGTCCCATAGGGGCTAATTTTATCAGTGCCAATTTGGCGAGAGAAGGGTTTTTGGAAAATCCACAAATACAGTGGAATGATATCTACACGGCCAATACAGATGAAAAAGCTGCATATGTATTATATGACGATATCGCCGAAGATACCCAGCTCACCTTAAATACCATAGGTAATTTGGAGATTTCCGATCGTGCTCAAGTCGATATTGGGATTACCTATAAAAATTTAGATTCCGACAATTATGCAAAAATAGCTGATTTGCTCGGGGCTGGGTTCCATCAAGATATCGACCCTTTCTCCAATACTTTAAACGACGTTAATGGTACACTTGAAAAACGTGAAGGCGATATTTTTAATTACCGGTATGCAATCAATGTATCTTCGTTGGATGGTTTTGCCCAATTGCGCCTTAATTATGATAGCTGGAACGGTTATGTAGCCGCGAACTATAGTAATACCAATTACCAACGTAAAGGAGTATTCTTGAACGAGAGGTTTTTGGAAAATTCAATAGGTTTGGGGAAAAGAGTATCTTTTACAGACTTTGGTTTTAAAGGGGGTTTTACCTATAAAATTACGGGCAGACATTGGGTTACACTGAATGCGGCCCATCTCAAACGGGCTCCAGTATTGCAAAATATATTTATAAACCCTAGGGAAAATAATGAAGTAGTGCCCAACGTGCAAAGCGAGACCGTCACTACTGCCGATCTGAACTATTTTATAAGGCTCCCAAAATTAACGGGTCGTATTACAGGTTTTTATACGCGTTTTCAAAATACGACAGACGTCAACTTCTTTTTTGTGGATGCAGGCGTGGGTTCTGATTTTGTACAAGAAGTACTTACCGATTTGGACAAGCTACATTTGGGTGGCGAGATAGGGCTGGAGTATCAATTGTCGTCTTCGGTAAAGATATCCGCTGTTGCGGCAATAGGCAAATATGTGTATGCAAGTAATCCATCGGTTTCCATAAATTTTGATACTGCCGGTGCCGAGGAAGATTTGATAAACCCTGATGGGGCCATTGATTTAGGAATGGCTGCCATAAAAGATTACAAATTGGCGCAAGGTCCGCAACAGGCCTATGCTTTTGGGATTGAATATAGAGACCCCAAGTATTGGTGGATTGGTGCGACCACCAATTATCTGGCGAACAATTACGCCAATATTTCTACGATTACCAGAACACAAAGTTTTCTGTTGGACCCGGAAACCGGAGAGGCTTTCCCTGGTGCCACACCAGAAAATGTTGCCAAGCTCCTAGACCAAAAACCACTCGATAACTTTTATCTTTTGAATTTGGTAGGGGGTAAATCATGGTTAAAAAACGGGAAATATATAAGCCTATTCGCCAGTATCAATAATGCCTTTGATGCTGTTTTTAGAACAGGGGGCTATGAACAAAGCAGAAACGGTAATTTTGGACAGTTACAACAAGATAATTTGAGCGGAACGCCATCTTTTGCTCCAAAATATTGGTACGGTTACGGTCGCACCTATTTTTTGAACTTGGCATTTAGTTTCTAAGATTTACCATTCCTCCAAAAGGGGAAATATAAGTTAGGATGATTAATAAGATATCGTATAGTAAAATTATTTTTGGCCTTTTGGCCATTATAACTATATACGCCTGCGTAAAGGACCGTAATTTCGATGCTCCAAAACAGTCCTGCGTTTCGGAAATTGTAGCCAATGCGACCTTTGCCGAAGTTAAAAACCTGTATACAGATGAGACTGTTCAAATTCAAGAAGATTTGATTATTGAAGGATATGTGGTCTCATCGGACAAGGCGGGGAACTTTTTTAGTGTTCTACATTTTCAGGATAGCCCTGTAAACCCCGGCGAAGGGTTTCAGATAGAGATTGATGTTAGGGATACCCATTTGTTCTACCCTATCGGGAGTAAGATTTTTATAAAGTTAAAAGGCCTGTATTTAGGAAAAAGTAAAGATGTTTTTAAGATAGGTGGGGTTTTCAGTGCCTTTGGCAATATCTCGGTAGGCAGATTGCCTGCCGCAGTGGTAGATAATCACCTTTTTGTAGCGTGTAACGATATATCAGAAATAGTTCCCACAATAGTAGATATAGGTATTTTGGATGAAACGCTAACAAACACTTTGGTACAATGTAATGATTTGGAAATCTTGGAAACCGAACTCGACCGGCCTTTTGCTATTGAACGGGAAGAAACCGAACGAACGTTGATCGATTGTAATGATAATGAACTTATACTGGTTAATAGTGGTTTTTCAGATTTTAGATCGGAAACCTTACCGCAAGGCAACGGTAGTATTATTGGAGTTCTTTTGCGTGACAACGATGAATATCGGCTTGCCATACGTGATTTGGATGATATTGATCTTACTGGGGAACGTTGCGCCGATCTTATAGATGAATTTACATCTACCCGAGTCTTTATTTCAGAATTGGCTGACCCGAACAATAATGCCGGGGCACGATTTGTAGAACTATATAATGCTGCTACCGCCGATTTATCATTAAAAGGTTGGACCCTGCGTAGGTATACCAATGCAAATACGGAAGTCAGTTCTACGATAGATTTATCGGGGCTGATCATTACCGCTGAGAGTACTTTGGTAATTTCACCCAATGCGACCGAGTTTGAGCTGGTCTATGGTTTTGCACCAAATTTAGGAGTAGGCACCAATAGCCCGGCAGATTCCAATGGGGATGATAATCTAGAGCTTGTAGACCCCTTCGGGACCGTTATAGATGTTTTTGGGGTCGTAGGGGAAGATGGCTCGGGGACCGATCATGAATTTGAAGATGGTAGGGCTGTACGTAATGTTGACATTGTTGAGGCAAACGCCTTATATACTTTTGGCGAATGGACTATTTTTAACGATACAGGGGGTTCGGGTACGATCAACGATCCGCAAAATGCACCAGATGATTTTACCCCCGGTACAAGAAATTAATATATAGGTTTAAATTCATGTTTTCGAAATGGTCTTACTTAGAATTGGTGTTCAATATTTGTCACCTTTTTTCTGAGTAAACCGTTCCAGTATCCAACAAGAAAATATAGGGCCAGACTGAATAAGACATATATGATGAAACCCGACGTTGTACTATATTTTTTATTGTTTCCCAATTAATTAAAGGGCTTATCGTTAAAAAAGTAAGCATGGGTAAAAATCGCCCCGCCGGGTATTATCAAAAAAACGGGCATAATTCTTTTGATATTGATTTTCACGATACGAAGCCCTTAAGAATTTCGGGCGTTATAGGTTTTATGAGATAATTGCCTTCAAGGCCAAATTTTTTGGCTTTTTCAATGTTTTTTTTATCAACGGAAGAAGATAAGATATAAATGTTTTTTAAGAGGATGGTGTTTTGTTGAAGCCTGGAAAATTCTTCAATAAATTCCCAACCATCGAGCATGGGCATATGTAGATCCACAAAAATGGCGTCGGGTAGTGCCCTGTTATCAAGAATATGTTTTTTCAATTCTTGTAATGCTTCTTCACCATCTTTAAAAACCAAAAGATTTTCACAAAAATCAACTTGTGACATATATCTTTTTAGTCCAAAAACGGAAATTTCGTCATCATCAATAATACAAACGGTCTTGAATTTTCCCATAATAGAGGTTCAGTACTATAAAACTAAACCCAAGTATAAGAAATTATAGAGTTTATGCCACCGAATCCAATATATTTTCCAAATCTTTTGGTGAAATAGGTTTTAAAATATAGTTGTTGACTACCTCATAGTCTTTGATGCGCTCCAAATCCCTTGGGTCAACAGAGGAACTAATAATGTACACCGTAACTTTTTCCCTGTTATGATTTGGTATTTTGGTGAAATCATCCAAAAATTCCCATCCGTTCATGATGGGCATATTTAAATCCAAAAATATGACCGAGGGTAGTTCTTTCCCTTGTGAGGTCAATTCATTCAGACCATCAATGGCATCTTGACCGTTATTGTAAACTAATATATCATTACAAAAGTCGACCTCTTTCATGATTCTTTTTGTCCCGTAAATAAAAATGGGATCATCATCAATAATACAACTGGTATCTAATTTTCTCATTTTCTAAATCTGTTGATATAACAATTATTTTGTGAGGGTTATATTTTGCTAAACGTTAATAAAAAAGTGGTGCCTTGATCAACCCTACTTTTAACTTCAATACTGCCGTTCATGGCCTCTACTTGGTTTTTTGTGATAAAAAGCCCTATGCCCTTTGCATCTTTATTTCTGTGAAAAGTTTTGTACATGCCAAAAAGTTTCTTCCCGTGTCTTTCCAGATCAATGCCAATACCATTATCCTCAAAGGCAATTGTCACAACATCATCTTTTACAACAGCATCTATTTTTATAAAAAGCTGTCGTTCGGGAGCTGCATATTTTACACTATTTGAAAACAAATTAAGGAAAATACTATCAAAATACGCCGGAATTCCCTTTATTTTTAAATCGTGGGGAACGTTTATTGAATAAACTACATCTTTTTCTTTTAGAAGTACACTCAAATTTTTCTCTACATTTTTTAAGGTTCTGTGGATATTTACATTTTTAATTTTTTCCGATGCACCTACTTTTACCTGTACTACTTCGTTTAAGTGCATAACCGTTTCGGCAAGGCTTTCCGAAGCGTTATTAAGCATGTTCATAAGGTTTTTACGCTCATCGGCATCATTTTCAGATGCCAAAAAACCAGATAACATAGATAAGTTGCTGGAGTGCGACCTCAAGTTATGGGATACGATGTGCGCAAAGTTCAAAAGGCTTTCATTTTGTTCTTTAGTAACATCCAATAATTTTTTGGTACGGTTTTCTGCATGTATCCTGGAACTTATATCCAAAATCTGCGATATAAAATGAGATAGTTTTCCTTCAATATCTTTTACGGCTGTGACCGTGAGTATAGCATGCATTAAATCCCCTTTTTTATGATAATACCGTTTTTCGATTTGATAGGTAGATATTTTCCCATCAACGACTTGTTGAAGTAATTTTAGATCGGTGTTCAGATCTTCGGGAAACGTCAATTCCTGAAAAGTCATTTGAAGTAGTTCTTTTTCGGTATATCCCAAGCTGTCACATAACCCTTTGTTTACCGAAATCCATTTACCATCCAAACTTACCAGGGCCATACCCACAGCTGAGTTTTCAAAAGTACCCTTAAAAGATTCTTGAACTCTTTCTAACTGTAATTTCGTGGTCTTTAGTTCGGTAATGTCCCAATTTGCCCCAATAATATTTCTGACCTTGCCATCTTTTCCTTTTTGCGCCTCACCAAAGGCAATTATATGTATGATATCGCCATTTGGCCTAATACCTCTGAATTGTGTATTGAAAGGTTTATCATACGCAATGGTCATTTCAAGTTCATCATGAATTCTCTCTTTGTCTTCAGGATGTATCCGATGCATCCATTCGTTCAATAGATTGGAAGAGTTTTTGGGAATATCGTACATGTCATACATGTAATCATTGCAGACCACCAGTTTTTCATTTATTTTGTAATCCCATATACCTATGTTTGCAGCCCTGGTCGCTACATGCAGTCGTTCGGATATTTCTTTATTTTTTAATTCTGCGCGTACGCTTTCGGTAATGTCCCAATTGGTGCCTATCATTTTTATGGCTCGGCCTTCATTATCTCTCTGGGTTACGGCATTTGCTTTGATGTATCTTATTTCCCCATTGGGCCAGACTACCCTAAATTCGGTATCGAATTCTTTTTCTCCCGAAATGGCCAAGGCGATTTCTTTGTCTCCCTGTTCTTTGTCATCGGGGTGTAGTCCAGCTTGCCAAGCTTCATATACACCATTAAAGTCTTCTTTTTTAATCCCGTAAAGGCGATACATGTTATCGTCCCAAACCAATTCATTTTTAACAATGTCATAGTCCCATATACCCACATTGGCACCTTTTGTGGCAATGGCCAATCTTTCTGTGGCGGCTTTAAATTCCAATTCGGCCCGCTTTCTTTCGTCAATATCTTGAAAGGTTCCTAAAAGGCGTACACATTTTCCATCGATTGTTTCAACTTCTCCTTTGGCACGAACCCAAATTTCGTTGCCTTTTGCCGTAACGATGATCAACTCGGTATCCCATGGTTTGCCATAACTAATGGCTTCCCCGACAAGCTTGCCGATGAGTTGTCGATACTCTCCTTCCTTATAAAAATTTATACCCTCTTCTAGACTGGGCATATAATCTTCGGGTACTTCGTGAATTTCTTTGGTTACCTTGGTCCAATAAACAACATTGGTTTTTAAATCCAATTCCCAACCCCCTATTCGGCCAACACTCTCCGCTATTTTTAATAGTTCTTCCCTTTTTTTATGTTTCGTGATATCTTCATGAATCACTATTAACCCACCAACAGATTCATCTTCGTTTTTCCAGGCATTGATTTTCCATTTAAACCATCTTATGGTACCGTCTGGGTATATAAATTTTTTACCTTTATTCGTATTGGAAGTTCCTTTTAAGCATTCCTGGTGTATGTCTTTGATCTCTTGTGGAGTATTCTGTATAACATCATAATAGGATTTGCCTATTATTACCTTGTCTTTGATATTGAATTCTTGCAGCCAAATGTTCGAATGGCTTATGAAACGCATGTCGTTATCAAGAATGGCGACAGCGGTAGGGGAATCCTTGATAAGGAAGTTGATGGATAGAGTTTCCAAATGTTGTGTGGTTTTGGCCTTTTAAAATTACGATTATTTCTTAAACGTAAGAAATTATAACAAAATTGTAATAAAAATCTTTTATTCTGATGATTTCACTTTTGTTGTTTTGAACGAAATGGGCGAGATAGGCAAATCTTATTTTTGGATAATATATTCATATGGTTTGTCTATATGACTCAAACGTTATTTTGTATTTTTATGTATCGAAAATCGTAACAACATCTTTTAAATTAAAACATACTACCATGCTCGGCCATTACGGTCAATGTGGGTAAAAACAAAAATTATTATGGACAACAACAAAAACAATGATTCTCATGGCAATGCATGGGATATCAATGATTCAAGCAAATGCCCTTACCTGGGCGGAACCATGAAACAGACTGCTGGGGGGGGAACTACTAATTTGGA
Organism: Costertonia aggregata; assembly: GCF_013402795.1. Taxonomy (GTDB): domain Bacteria; phylum Bacteroidota; class Bacteroidia; order Flavobacteriales; family Flavobacteriaceae; genus Costertonia; species Costertonia aggregata. The sequence goes on from NZ_CP058595.1 coordinate 2,069,894, forward strand.
TTGGTGGCCAAACCAGTTGAGGCTTAATGTACTTCGTCAAAATTCAGAACTGTCCAATCCCATGGATGAAGATTTTGATTATGCCAAAGAATTTGAATCTTTGGATTTGGCGGAAGTAAAAAAAGATATTGTTGAAGTCTTGACTACTTCTCAAGATTGGTGGCCAGCCGATTATGGACATTACGGACCTTTTATGATACGCATGGCATGGCACAGTGCGGGAACGTATCGTATAGGGGATGGCCGTGGAGGTGCCGGTTCAGGTTCACAGCGATTTGCCCCGTTGAACAGTTGGCCGGATAATGGTAACTTGGATAAGGCAAGATTGCTTCTTTGGCCCATAAAAAAGAAATATGGCAGAAAACTTTCCTGGGCAGATTTAATGATTCTTACCGGTAACTGCGCTTTAGAATCCATGGGATTTAAAACTTTTGGTTTTGCCGGGGGGCGTGAAGATATATGGCAGCCCGAAGAAGATATTTATTGGGGTTCCGAAACCGAATGGATGGGCAACGAAGAGCGTTTCTCAGACGGGGAATATGTATTGGAGGCGAATCTCGGGGCTTCACACATGGGATTGATCTATGTAAACCCAGAAGGCCCAAATGGGGAATCAAACCCCTTGGGTACGGCAAAACTAATGAGAGAGACTTTTGGCCGTATGGCCATGAACGATGAGGAAACCGTGGCGTTGACCATTGGAGGACACACTTTTGGTAAGGCGCATGGTGCTGCCAATCCCGATGAATATGTGGGTGCAGAACCCGCAGGGGCAAGTATTGTGGAACAAAGCATGGGTTGGAAAAACTCCTTTGGAACTGGCGTTTTGGATGATACCATTACCAGTGGTATCGAGGGGGCCTGGACACCCAACCCTACACAATGGGACCATGACTATCTAAAAATGCTATTGGGTTACGAATGGGAGCTGACCAAAAGTCCGGCAGGGGCCAACCAATGGAGACCAACTGCCGAATCGGCTGCAAAACAGGCTCCAAGGGCAGGTGATGCCTCCCAAACGCAGGAGTTGATGATGACCGATGCTGATATGGCCTTAAAATTAGACCCTGACTACTTGAAAATTTCACAGCGCTTTTATGAAAATCCTGAAGAATTGGAAGATGCCTTTGCCCGTGCTTGGTTTAAACTAACGCATAGGGATATGGGCCCTATTTCTCGTTATTTGGGACCAGAGGTGCCCGAAGAAGAATTGATTTGGCAAGACCCAATACCAAAAGTTGACCATGAGTTGATAAATGAAGCTGATGTTGCTGAGTTGAAAAAACGACTCTTGGCCTCTGGATTATCGATATCGCAATTGGTCACGACCGCTTGGGCTTCGGCCTCTACATATCGCGATTCAGATAAAAGGGGAGGTGCCAATGGTGCACGCATCCGTCTTGAACCACAAAAAAATTGGGAAGTGAACAACCCCGCTGAGCTTTCCAAAGTGTTGGAAGTACTTGAGGGAATCCAAAAGGAATTTAATGATGCGCAATCCGGGAACAAAAGGGTTTCATTGGCAGATTTAATAGTTCTTGGCGGAAGTGCCGGAATAGAAGAAGCTGCAAAAAATGCAGGCCATAGCATTGAAGTACCTTTTACACCTGGGCGAATGGATGCCTCCCAAGAACAAACCGATGCATATTCATTTGAAGCCCTTGAACCTGCTGCTGATGGATTCAGGAACTATAAGAACCCAGATTTTAAAGCTTCAGCAGAGGCATTAATGGTAGACAGGGCTCAATTAATGACACTAACCGCTCCTGAAATGACCGTTTTGGTTGGTGGTATGCGCGTTCTTGATACAAATTACAATAAGTCCAGACATGGGGTCTTTACCGACCGTCGTGGGGAATTGACCAATGATTTCTTCGTAAACCTACTTGATTTGAGCGTCCAATGGGAAGATACATCCGATGATGAGACACTTTTTGCAGGACGAGACCGCAAAACAGGTGCGATAAAATGGACCGGAACACGCGCAGATCTAATTTTTGGATCCAATACAGAGCTGCGATCTTATGCCGAAGTATACGCTTGTAGCGATTCTGAAAAGAAGTTTGTAAAGGATTTTGTGGCTGCTTGGACAAAAGTGATGAACTTGGACCGCTTTGATTTGGCATAGATAATGTAAAAGAAGTTTAATTTTAAACCGTTACATCACCAGTGATGTAGCGGTTTTTGTACTTTTGGATGTATGGATAGTAAAACAGATATATTCTTTAACGAAATAAGAACGGGAAATAAAAAAGCCGTACAACAAATGCTCTTGGAAATTCCAGATCTGATCAAAGCCCAGGATCAAAGGGGGAGCACACCTTTGGTACTATGTACATATTACAACCATATTGATATGGTAGATGTTCTATTGGATAACGGTGCCGATATAAATGCAAAGGATGCTTCGGGGAATACGGCACTCATGGGGGTATGTTTTAAGGGCTTTACTAAAATTGCGGAAAAACTCATATCCAGCGGAGCCGATGTCAATACACGAAATAACATGGGGGCCACTTGTTTGATATATGCGGTTACCTTCAATAATTTGGATATTGCCAAACTGTTATTGGACAATGGGGCTGACATTTCGATTAAGGATAGTAAGGGTAATTCGGCCTTGGACCATGCCAAAATACAAGGTTCGCCTACCATGATTGATTTACTAGAGGGTTGAATTGAAATGACCAATAACCTATCCTGACCCCATGATCGAGATTTTTGCATACCAATTTTTGCCTTAACCTTAAGGTTATAGTTTAAGATTTTAGTGTCTCACAGGCAATTACTTGTTATTTTGCCACTTTGACCCCTTGGGCATTTAAAAAAGATAGCATAATAAGTAGTCTGAGTGATTCTGAGGAACAAAAAAGCGTACTTCAACTGAACCAAATTAAAATATAATTTTTATTCATCTTCAATCGTAAAATTCACCCTACATTCACAAAATCTCATCAAGAGGGGAACAAGCTTTAAATCAAGATTATATCGATATATTGAACCATGGCAACCGAACTTCAAATAGCAATAATACAGACCAGTTTATTTTGGGAGAATCCCGAACAGAATAGAAAATCTATTTCTGATAAAATCGATACTATTTCGATGGAAACGGACATGATTGTCCTACCTGAGATGTTTACTACAGGTTTTACGATGTCACCTCAAAACATTGATAAAAACGAAGGTAAAACCACATTAAAATGGATGCAAGAAAAAGCAAGGCAACAAAATTCGGCAATCGTTGGGAGTATACCATTTTATACAAACGGTGCATACACAAACCGGCTCTTTTTCGTTGAACCTAACTCACAATATCATTGTTACGATAAAAGGCATACGTTTACTTTGGCCGGGGAAGATAAAGTGTATAGAGCCGGTTCGGAAAGGCTTATCGTAAATTATAAAGGATTTAGAATATGCCCGTTGATCTGTTACGACCTTCGTTTTCCGGTATGGGCGAGAAATACGGTAGATTATGACATTTTAATCTATGTGGCCAATTGGCCAAAGCCTAGGGTAACCGCTTGGGACACGCTTTTGAAAGCGAGGGCCATAGAGAACATGGCTTATTGCATAGGCGTAAATAGAGTTGGTTTTGATGAAACGGGCCATGAATATTCTGGCCATTCCGCAGTTTACGATACTTTGGGGAATGACTTATGTTTTTCCAAAAAAGAGAGTGTCTTAACCGCTAAACTATCCAAAGAACATATCTCGACGACTAGAAATAAGCTAAAGTTTTTAGCTGATCGCGATAGTTTTACTCTGGCACCGTAAAGGTTTCATCCAATTCCCAATTGGCCCTTACTTCTAGTATTTTGGGGAGATACCTCACTTTTTCTGGTTGTATGCGTTTTAAATAATTACCGGTATCCCAAGCCCCGTTGCCATTTTTATCAAAAATAAGCCGTACCATATAGTTGCCGGGCGTAATGTTGGCAAACTCAAACGGTTTGGGTTCAGTGGCTACGATTTCCCTTTTGGTTTCCCCTTTTTCGGTCGTTAATTGAACTATAAGGGGGTATTGAACGTTTCCGGCCAAGTTTATGCGTAGATTGCCATAGTCGGCATAACTACCGGTCGAAAGGCGGTAATTTAAGGTGTCGTTTTGTGTTTCAAAAAAATCGGTCAAAGCTCCCGGTAGTAAGGTAAGTGCATAGCTTTCATTGGGGTCCAACGTAAATTCAATATCCACTTTATTGTTGATACTATCCAATATGGCGTCAAAGGTTACATTAATTGAGTCTTTATTCATCATCTTCATCATAGCCGTATCTATTGCCATTATCGGAATATTGGCTTCAATATAAAAAGGCTCGCCAAAATTTAGTTTACCGCTTGCACTTGACGAAATTCGTAATGAATCCAAGGCCAGCTTTCTGTTTTTCACGGTAAAAGTATCTATGAGCTGTAGTCTTTCATTGGTGACCGTAAAAACAAGGGAATCATTTTCAAAGGGTGTAAACCAATAGTTTAAAGTATCTTTTTCCTTTTCTTTTTTGATTATGGTATTAACGGTATCCGGTAGTTTCGTCAATGGTTGTATGTTAATATCTTCTCGGTTTCCTTGATATCCAAAAATAACCCTGTTTTTTGCGGCCAAACTTGGTACCGATATGTTGTAATCGGGTATTTCCTTGAACAGGCTCAATAAATAGGTAGAATCGGTAGGCAATGATACAGTATCGTTTATAAAGCCGATTTTATCTGCTTTTTGGTCAAAAACGTTGTTTTTCGCCTGGTCTTTTACAGCAAACAAGGCATAATCTCCCGCTTTTAGATAGTTGAGGTTAAAAATTATGGTACTGTCCAACGTATTGGTAATGTAATTGGGGGGCCTTTGGTAAATGGTAGAGTCGGTATACGTACTATCCAGTTCATAGAGCATAACACTTATAAAATCGTCTGCCTCTTTGTCAAAAGCATCTTTTACCACTCCGGAGACTTTCAAGGAATCTACATATGGGCCGGTTGAGAAAACGTAGGTCAGAAAGCTATTGGGGTTGCCCTCGTTATTGTCCACTATACTTTGCCCAAAGTTGAAGGTATAGGTCGTGTTTTCTTTCAATGTATCTTTCAATACAATTTCGATGTATTTGCTGGCACTGCCTTGCGGCGTTATTATGGGTTGGTATTTTAAAGGGGGTGAGATGATAAGCTGGTCCTGTATTTTCTCTAACTTGATATACTCGTCAAAATATAGGCGAATTTTTTTGGCCTTAAAATCTACGGATAGGTTTTCCGGTTCGGTTTTTATCAATACAGGTGGTGTTTCATCTTTTGGCCCTCCCGTGGGGCTGCCCCGTCTACCACATTGAAAAAAAGCCAACACGATGAAGAGAAGAAAAAAGTAAGCTAAAATACGTTTTAACATGGTGTTCTAAAAGTCTCGGAACAAAGAAACAACTAATTTTACAGAAACTTAAAATAAAGGTACAACGGCCATTGTAGCTATGAATATTTTAACATCTTTAGCTTGTTGCAAGGCCGTAGAGCATGCTTCCAGGGTAGCGCCCGTTGTAATAACGTCATCAACGAGTAAAATGTTTTTGTTTTGCAATATATCCACAGTATTCAAAATGTAGAGTTCCTGTGCATTTTGCCAACGGAATATTCTGTCTTTTTTGGTTTGGGTACGCGTATTTGCAGTTTTTAACAATAGGTCGTCCCTAAATTTTGCCCCTAAATGGTGTGCAATCCCTTTCCCAAAACCATCTACTTGATTATACCCTCTTTTTCTTCTTTTTTTCTTGTGCAAGGGTACCGGAATCACAAAATCTATTTTAGCTATCCCACTGTCGGTTTTTAGTATCTCTCCGTACCAATCGCCCAAAAAACCACTTATCTGCTCTTGGTTTTTATATTTTAGGTTATGAATGAGGTTTTTTACTATGCCATTTTCAATAAAAAAGAACAATGAACTCGCTTTTTTTACGTTAACCCTACCATAGAAATTACGGTCGATTGGGTTTTCATCGATAAAATTGTACTCGGTAACCGGTAAGCTATTTCGACAAACTGTACATAATAATCGTTCACCTTTACGTAAGTGGGCATTACATCCAAAACACACGATAGGTACTAGGATTGTGTTGATATCATTTAGTATATTTGACAGCTTAGAAGGGCACAAATCTTTAGGTAATAACCTACTTATTAAACTAGATGGAAGTTCAAGATAGTAAATTTAATTATAGGATAATCCTTGCTGCCCTTGTGGCGGTCATTATAGGTGTTCTTATTGCTTTCTACTATAGTTACGCCCAGTCCAAAACCCAAATCAGTTTTTTAGAGGATGAAAAATCCCTTTTAGTAAAAGATCTGACCTTGATGAAGACCGAGGTTGATAGGCTTTCCGCACTTGACGAGGTCAATGAAATTGAATTACAGGACTCAAGGCAGAAAGTGCAGCAATTGTTGGATTCTGTTGGGAAATTAAACTTTACCGTTGATAAATTAAAAGAGTACAAAAAAGAACTTAGAACGTTGGAAGCTAGGCATGATAGCCTAAAGCTAAAGAACAATTTTCTCAAGTATAATAACATGTTACTCTCCGAGAAGTATGAGGAAACCAGAAAAAAGATAGAAGATTTACGGGGCAAGACCAGTACTTTGGCCGAGGCGGAAGCGTTACAACGACAAAAAATCCAAGAACTCAACAAAGAGCTTAAAATAAAGAGCTACCTAAAACTTGATGATTCTGAGGGTAGTGGTTACAGAATGCGAGGTGGCAAGCCCATACGCACCAACAAGGCTTCCACCATCTCAAAACTCAGGGGTTGTATTACCATTTCTGCAGATCCCAATGAAAAAACCCAGGAAAAAGTTATCTACTATCAGTTTCTTGGTCCCAATATGCAGGTAGTGCCCGATAATGCCAACACAATATCGGTAAACGGGAATATATACAGTAAAAGGGTTGAGCTCATATACGCAGGTAAAGAAATAAGTGTTTGCGATATTATCAGCGTACCCGAAGGTTCTTTGGAAGAAGGCCTCTACACGCTCAATGTTTTCGAGGAACAAAAATTACTGTCCTCAACAGAATTTCAGTTGAAATAATATACGGTTTTAATAGGTAAAATTCTATTTTTGCCGCATGGCAAATCAAGAAGATATTTTTAAAAAAGTCGTGTCCCACGCAAAGGAATATGGTTATGTGTTCCAATCCAGTGAAATTTATGATGGGCTCAGTGCCGTTTATGATTATGCGCAGAACGGTGCCGAACTAAAAAAGAACATACGCGAGTACTGGTGGAAAGCCATGGTGCAGCTCAATGATAATATTGTAGGTATAGATGCAGCTATCTTCATGCACCCGACCACTTGGAAAGCCTCTGGGCACATAGATGCCTTTAATGATCCATTGATAGACAACAAAGATTCCAAAAAACGATATCGTGCCGATGTTTTGGTAGAGGATTATGTTGCCAAAATCGAAGCGAAAATAGAAAAGGAAGTAATCAAGGCTGCAAAACGTTTTGGCGATAAATTCGACAAAGAACAATTTTTGGCCACCAACCCTAGGGTCTTAGGCTATCAAGAAGATGCCAATACCATCTTGAAACGATTGGGGAAATCATTGGAAAACGAAGATTTGGCCGATGTCAAAAAACTCATAGAACAATTGGGCATCGCATGTCCGTTGTCGGGATCCAAAAACTGGACAGATGTAAAACAGTTCAACCTTATGTTCGGCACCAAATTGGGAGCCTCGGCCGATAGTGCCATGGATTTATACCTAAGGCCCGAAACCGCCCAAGGTATTTTTGTCAATTTTTTGAACGTGCAGAAAACCGGGCGTATGAAAATTCCTTTTGGTATAGCCCAAACGGGAAAGGCCTTTAGGAACGAAATCGTGGCGAGACAGTTTATCTTTAGAATGCGTGAGTTTGAACAAATGGAAATGCAATTTTTCGTTCAGCCCGGTACGCAAAAGGAATGGTATGAAAAGTGGAAGGAAAATCGCATGAAATGGCATCTTTCCCTAGGGTTGGGCGAGGAGAACTATCGTTTTCACGATCATGAAAAGCTGGCCCACTATGCAGATGCCGCTTCGGATATTGAATTTCGTTTTCCCTTTGGCTTCAAAGAGTTGGAAGGAATACATTCCCGAACCGATTTTGACTTGGGCGCACATGAAAACCACTCCGGTAAAAAATTACAATACTTTGATCACGAACAAAAGGAAAATTATGTGCCCTATGTCGTAGAGACTTCAATAGGTCTTGATCGTATGTTCCTTGCAGTATTTTCAAATGCCTTAAAAGAAGAGGAATTGGAGAATGGTACCACTCGTACCGTTTTGAAGTTGCCGGCAGTCTTGGCACCCACGAAAGCGGCCGTTTTACCTTTGGTAAAAAAGGACGGATTGCCAAAAGTGGCCAAAGACATCATAGACGACCTCAAATGGGACTTTAACGTGTCATATGATGAAAAAGATGCTGTTGGTCGCAGATACCGCAGGCAAGATGCCAATGGAACACCATTTTGTATTACGGTAGATCATCAAACCTTGGAAGATAAGACCGTTACCATTCGCCATCGCGATACCATGGAGCAATCACGTGTAGCTATTTCTGCGATCAAGGAAATAATACACCAAGAAGTGGATATGAAAACGTGGTTGCAAAAAATAGGATAGCATTTATACAGAGATCAAAGCGTGTATTTTAACTGTATACTCCCATAAAAATTTCTATCGTTCCCAGGATAAAAATAACGGGGCTCGTTACCGCCAAAACTCCTTGCATTGATCAGTACCGATTGTGCGTATAGGGTGTTCATGATGTTATTGATGCCAAAATCTACCCCAATGCTGAAATTATCCAATACCTGCTTTTGATATCCCATTCTTGTATTGAATATGTTGAAAGAGTCGCTGTACAGGGTATTTGCGTCCGTCAAAGAAATTTCATCGACAAATTGATGTATTATGTTCCAGTAAAAGCCAGCTGAGTGCTTCAGTTGTATACCGGTATTGATTCTATGTTTTGGCACGCCCGTCAATGGATTACCAGAAAAATCGTCATCCCCATCTACAAAATCGATAAAGCTATGGTTACTTAGGGTGTAATTCAAGAAAGGGGATAAGGTTAACTTAGCGGTAACGGCAGCAGTATAGGTAAGTGCTAGGTCAATGCCTTGGTGTCTGGTCTTTCCGGCATTTCTACCGATAAATTGATCGTCCCCTACACGTTGTGCTACCAAAAGGTCGTTAACGTCCATTTGATAGAGCGCAAGGTTTACCGAAAGTCTTTTCTTTAGGAGAGTCAACCTACTTCCAATTTCATAATTTATTCCTTTTTCTTGGGCTATATCTGGATTGATAACTCCATCGGGAGTCAAGGTTTCCTCTAAGCTTGGGTTAGAGAATCCACGACTTATGTTACCGTAAAACGAACTTTTGTCGCTGAGTTTATATTCCAAGGTAAAATTGGGCAGTAGTATAGCGTTAAAATTTCGTGCTGCATTTTTGTTGCTGTCGTCCGTATTGAACAAATCCCTAAAATCATATTTGGTTTGGTTGAGATTAAGTCCTAATTGTACTGAAAATCTGGAGGTAAATGGGTAGGTGAACGTTCCAAAAATATTCGACTGTCTTCTAAATTCCTTGTTTTTGCTGATACGATTGCCCTGTAGGCTCCCATTGCCATTATTTTCTTGATACAAATTTTCAAAGGTACCCCAGTTATATTCATCTTTATATAGCTCAGCCCCAATGGTGTAGTCGGCAAAAGATAGTTTACCCGAAAAAGAAGTGCGAAAACCGTAACCGTTGGTAAATTCATCCAAAATATTGAAAGGTCTAGGTTCGTAGTGGTCCAAATACGTATAAAAAACACTGGTTGTGTTCTCTAAAGAAGTGTCAAAGCTGTGGGTATAGGAGAGTCCTGCCAAAGTGTATCTGTTGGCTTCAAAACCTTGCGAAGCCCCCCACGTAAAAGCTGCTTGTCTCGGGTTTTCAATAAAATCGGTCTCACCAAGGGAGCTTGGTATTTGGGCGGTATAATCAATATGGTTCAATAAAAAAGTAATGGAGTTTTTCATATTGATTTTAAAGGTTGAATTCAACAAAAAGCCATCACGTTGAAAACGGTTGTTCTCTCTGAACCCGTTGGTGTTCAAATGCCCGTATCGTATGCCAAACGATAGTTTATCGTCATTATGCTCAAAACTTAGATTGTTTTTTAGTAGACCATATGAACCAAATGTAAAATTGTTGGTAAAACGGGTAAAATCATCTATTGATTCTTTTGTGTTCAACAATATGGCGCCTCCTAGATTTGTACCAAAGGCGCTACCTTTTGGCCCTTTGATGATTTCTATACTGCCTAAATTTTCAATATCATATGCCTCTAAAGTTGAAGATCCTGTACCATTGGTTACGGGAATGCCGTTAAAATAAAGGCGAAGCTTATCGGTTCCGAAAGGGGTTCTGGCGCCAATGCCCCTGATGGTAATCCTATTAGTGTTCAAAGCTCCGGAGAGGAGATAAACCCCAGGAATTTGATTTATTATCGAAGCGGCATCAATGGGGCTATAATTCCGGAAAATTTTTGGGCCAATGATTTCCGATGGGGTAATCCCATTAGCTTTTTTTTTAATGGCCTCTTCCAATAAAATAACTTCTTCAAGAACAGTGACACTATCTTTTTTGGCGGGTTCTTGGGCAATGCCCCAAACCATTGCAAAACACAGGAAAAAACCAGAAATAGCACCTTTCATTTGTTTGGGAATAAGACTGTGAAATTAGGAATTAAAACCGAAACCCTAATGAAAGTCCGGCTCTGTACATGAAGGTATTTTGAAATTCTTCGGTTTTTACATTTCGGCCTAGCCCCGCATTTATTTCCAATGAAAATTTTTGACTTCTGGTGACCCATTTATTGCCTATGCCAAGGCCTAAAGCAAAGGTGTTATAATCTCTTGATGGTTGAGCGGTGTTGTTCTGTGTTTCCTCTTCTCCGGTATAATAAAGCCCAAAAGCCTCGGCAAAGAAACCACTTCTTGGGCGATACCCGAAATAAGCCCTTACATTTGGCCCTATACCAAAGTTGCCGTTATAGTCGGCAGCATCATTATCGGCATATAAGGTACCTCCAATACTTACATCTTGGTTCAAAAAATATTCATAGGAACCTTCTACCGTTGTAGTCGCTAAAAATAAACCTATGTTGAGTTTTATCTCGTGGTCGTTTTCAAATTGGGGATAAGCCTGGGCATTTGAGAAATAACCGTTGGTTATAATAAAAAGTATAATCATTTTTTTCATGAGATCTTGAAATTATGCTTGTTTAAAATCAAATGCTATTCCAAAGTTAAATTATTTACCGAGTTTAATACAGGTAGTATTTTTATTGGAGGTTTAGTTTCGTTATTTTCGAGCAAATTTTATGTATGAAAATAGTATCATATAACGTTAATGGGATTCGAGCAGCGTTGAACAAGGGTTTCTTGGAATGGTTGCAAACCGTTGACCCAGATGTGGTTTGTCTTCAAGAAATCAAAGCAATGGAAGAGCAATTGGACCTTTCGCTTTTCGAAAATGCCGGATATTCGCATAACTACTGGTTCAGTGCGCAAAAAAAAGGATATAGCGGTGTTGCCATCTTATCAAAAACGAAACCAGACCATGTAGAAGTCGGGACCGGAATCAAGTATATGGATTTCGAGGGGCGAAACCTAAGGGCCGATTTTGGCAATCTTTCGGTCATGAGCATGTATTTGCCTTCGGGAACCAATCAGGCAAGGCTGGAACATAAATTGACGTATATGGCAGATTTTCAGAAATATGCCGATAAACTTCGCAAGTCACGCCCCAATTTGATTGTGCTGGGAGACTATAATATTTGTCACGAGGCCATAGATATTCACAATCCCGTTGGCTTAAAAAATGTTTCGGGATTTTTGCCTGTGGAACGGGAATGGATAGGTAACTTTATCAAAAGTGGCTTTATTGATAGTTTTCGTCACTTTAATTCCGAACCCAATAATTATACCTGGTGGAGCTATCGTGCCAATGCGAGAAACAACAACAAGGGTTGGCGTTTAGATTATGCTATGGTCAGCGAGCCTCTAAAAGATAAGCTAAAACGTTCCGTTATCTTGTCCGAGGCCAAGCATAGCGATCATTGCCCGATTCTAGTAGAATTGGATTAAAAATAATACCATATTTAAACTTTTGGGAACATTGCAGTCGCTTCTGAAGTGTTAAATTTGCAATAGAAACCCTACAATTAATTTTCAATGATTTATACCAAACTCCCCCATACCGATATAGAGGTAAGCAAAATTTGTCTAGGCACAATGACATGGGGACATCAAAATACCGAAGCTGAAGGTCACGAACAAATGGATTATGCCGTGGATAAAGGGGTCAATTTTTTTGATGCTGCCGAATTGTATCCAGTACCAGCTCATCCCGATTATCAAGGGGAAACTGAAAAAATAATAGGGACTTGGTTTAAGAAAACAGGAAAAAGGGATAAAATAATTTTGGCATCCAAAATTGCAGGGAACGGCGATTATACAAAATTTATTAGAACCACAGGTTTTAAGAGGGAAGCCGTAATAGAAGCAGTTGAAGGAAGTTTACAAAGACTCCAGACCGATTATGTAGACTTATACCAATTGCACTGGCCAGAAAGGAATACCAATTATTTTGGCCAACGTGGCTATAAGCACGACATCACAGATTATTGGGAAGATAATATTCATCAAGTTTTGGAAACTTTACGGGATTTGATTCGTGAAGGAAAAATAAGGCATGTAGGTATATCCAATGAAACGCCTTGGGGCACCATGCGTTATTTGGAAGAAAGCAAGGTGCATGCCACGCTCCCCAGAAGTATTACCATTCAAAACCCGTACAGTTTGTTGAATCGTTTGTTCGAGGTAGGTCTTTCAGAGATATCAATGCGAGAGAAAATAGGCCTTCTCGCTTACTCCCCATTGGGTTTTGGTGTACTCAGCGGTAAATACCTAGGGGATAGAATGCCCGAGGGTGCTCGTGTTACCATGCATCCTAGATTCAAAAGATACAGCGGAGAGATTTCAAAAAAAGCTACCCAAAAGTACTATGAACTGGCACAAGCCAACGATATATCCATGGCCCAAATGTCTTTGGCATTCGTTAATACGAGACCTTTCGTTACCAGTAATATCATTGGGGCTACCTCTATAAAACAGTTGGAGGAAAATATTGCCAGTATTGATGTAAAACTAACCGATGAGATTTTAAAGGGGATAGAAGCCATTCATGACGAGTTTCCTAATCCAGCTCCGTAGCTTTACGATAATCGCCAAGTTTAAAGATTCGGTCGCTTGTATCGAAATATAGAATTTTTGGTTTTACCGGTATTGAGATCACTTACCCAAATAAACTGCCGACGACATCTTCAATACGGGAAGCTAGTATAACTCGTATTTGGGTGTTTTTTAGACCTATTTTGTTATTTTTTGATACGTAAATTGATGTAAAGCCTAATTTTTCTGCTTCCAAAATACGCTGGTCTACCCGTTGTACGGGTCGTATTTCGCCTGCGAGACCTACCTCGGCGGCAAAACAGATGCCTTTTTCTATCGGGATGTCCTCATTACTGGAAAGAATGGCGGCGATAACGGCCAAATCAATGGCAGGGTCATCAACTGAAATGCCTCCGGTGATATTCAAGAAAACATCTTTGGCCCCCAGCTTAAATCCCGCTCGTTTTTCGAGTACGGCCAAAAGCATGTTTAGGCGTTTTGCATTATAACCAGTTGTGGACCGTTGGGGCGTACCATACACTGCGGTACTGACCAATGCCTGTATTTCTATCATCAAAGGTCGCATGCCCTCAATGGTAGAAGCTATTGCTGTACCGCTGAGCCCTTCATCGTTTTTGGAGATCAGGATTTCGGACGGGTTGTTCACTTGCCGTAAACCACCGCCCTGCATTTCGTAAATACCGAGTTCGGCCGTTGAGCCAAACCTGTTTTTTAGGGAGCGTAAAATTCGGTATACATAATTACGGTCACCTTCGAATTGAAGTACCGTGTCTACCATATGCTCCAATATTTTAGGCCCGGCTATTGAACCGTCTTTGGTAATATGACCGATCAAGATAACGGGCGTATGGGTCTCCTTTGCAAATTTGATAAGTTCCGCAGTACATTCCCGTATTTGTGAGATACTTCCTGCTGCGGATTCAATATAATCTGAATGCAACGTTTGGATGGAATCGATTACCACGATATCAGGTTCGGTAGCTTCGATCTGCTGAAAGATATTCTGTGTTTTTGTTTCCGTAAGGATAAAGCAGGTCTCACTATTGGGATGAATACGATCCGCACGCATCTTTATCTGTTTTTGACTTTCCTCACCTGAAACATACAAGGTCTTGTAGGGTAGTTTCAATGCTATTTGAAGCAGTAGGGTGCTTTTTCCCACACCAGGCTCTCCGCCCAACAGTACCAACGCTCCGGGAACAAGCCCGCCACCTAAGACACGATTGAACTCTAGATCAAAGGTGTCGAGGCGTATTTCCCTGTTTATCGAGATTTCGTTTATCCGTAAAGGTTTAGTTATTTTTTTAGAGGTATTGGCAGGGCTCTTCCAACCCGATTTTTCCTCTTTTTGGATTATTTCCTCTGCAACGGTGTTCCATTCCTTGCAAGCACTGCATTGCCCTACCCATTTAGCGTATTGGGTGCCACAATTTTGACAAAAAAAAGCGGTTTTGGTTTTGGCCATTCCTAAATCAAAGGTTAAGCCATAAAGATAGAACTTTGCCGTTTAAAAATGTTCAGTAGGTTTACGGGTTTTGTGACTAATATGCCTTTTAAAAATGTTGGACAAGATTTTAACCAATTGGACATTGATTTAAAACCCGAAATCGGCCTTGAGCGCATCAATTTTTTCAAGAGCCATTTCTTTGGTCAAGAAATCGATTTCTTCCATACCAAAGGCTTTTTCAAAAGTGCGTAACGCTTTTTTGGCCTCGCCCAATTCCTCATAATATTCGCCCTCAAAATAAAAGCCCATCATGGTTTCGGGAAATTCTTTTTTACAAAGGTCAGAAAGAGGTTTTAGAGACTCGAAATCGTCTTTTTTACGGCTTGCAGCATAAATGGCCATGATGTCGTTTAACTCCACCTTTTTCTCAAATCCAAATAAATCGGATATCATACTATATTTCTTTTCTAAATAGCTGAATGCAGGTTCTTCCGAAGTCAATATCTTTTCTTTGTACTCTTTTGGGCTTATTTGTTTGAACATTTGAAAGGTTCTGTCCCATGCTTTTCCCAAGCCGTAAGTGGCTACTGAAGTCTCGTTGGCATCGGCATATTCATCAAAATAGTAGTGGATATTATCCTTTTCCAATTTTTTTAATTCCGCATCCATTTGGGCGATACGATTTCTATTTGCGTTCTTCTCACCTGAAGTTATCAAATGATAAAAAATATGTTTTTCCATGGCTGCTAAACGTGAAGGTACCCTAGTTTCCATTTCAGGTGCCAAGGTCGGTGAGATGCTTATATAGGCATTAAAAAGCGATTGTTCCTTGAACAGCCAATAATTCATAAAGTTTGCAGTAATACCGTACCCTACGATCATTTTAAATGGGGCGGTTTTGTAGTTAAGGTCTAGATAAGGAATAATTTCCATGCCCAAAAACTCATAAAAAAGTTTTCCTTTTTCAGAAGGCAAACCATTTTCCTCAAAAGCACAATCATCAAAACGTAAGCCATCCTTATTTTGATGAATACCAACTATAATTGCTTGAGGCATTCCTTGAAATTCGCTATTGAACTTTGAAACGGCCACTACTTGGTCGAATAGATATTCGGCATCCATAACGACGATCAAAGGGTATTTTTTTTCTTCGGTATAGTCTTCGGGAAAATAATATCGGACATCCCTTCTTTCCTGTAATTTGAAGGATTCAAAAATCTCTTGTTTTACTTGTGCGGATAATCCAAAGCATATTGCAAATGCAAAAAAAGACACTAAGCGTTTCATCGTATTGGTTTTGGCCAGTAGAATTTCTACTTATTTCTGTTCAATAACGGTAATAACAGAAAAGATATTGCACCGAAGAAAATGACCATTGCGGTCTGTGCTATCCACATGATCCAGCCAAACGCAGTACCAGATACCGCACTTATCCCAAAAATCTCAAGAGATTTACTTACGGCAATAGGGAAGGCCAAAAACCCGCCATTGGTCGTCGCCATGGCGAAAGCACCGCCAACAAATGCTACCAACAAAGCTCCAAAAGAAAGTCCGGTAGTTTCCAAAACGGTAAATTTAATGACCCAAAACATCATGATATAAGCCCCCCAAATAAAAAAAGTATGAAAAATAAACGCCCATTTACGCTTCATTTTAAAGACACTTAAAATGCCGTCCAAAAGACTTTTTAGAAAATTTTTGAGCTTGACAGCAAAGGCAGAGGTAGATTTTTTGACCAATCGTATGGCTATTACCAATCCAATGATGCCAATGGCCAAAATAACGCCGCCACTAAGTATGCCGAGCCCCGATTCTTGTATAAAACCTAAAATAAGGTCGGTTTGGAGCAATAATGCTATTGATATTACCAACAAAAGCATAATGAGGTCAATAATCCTTTCAGTAACTATAGTGCCTATTCCTTTCTCGAAGGGAACATCCTCATATGTGGCCAAAGCTGTGGCCCTAAGTATCTCCCCCGACCTTGGAATACCCAAATTGGCCAAATACGCCGTTAAAATGATCAGTACGTTATTGGTTATTTTGGGTTTGTACCCCAAAGGTTCAAGTAGATAGTTCCACCGTATGGCCCTTGAGACATGGCTGAGAATGCCTATGGCTATTGAAACGCTTACCCAAAATAAATCGGCTTCGCGAACATACTTGATGATTTCCTTGCGTTGAAAAGGGGTTGTGGAGTTATATAGGTACCAGACCAAAAAAACTCCCAAGACTATTGGGAGTATTATTTTTAGTGTTTTTTTAATCGATTTGTTCACAATCAGTTTAAGAGATTGTTTTCCTCATTGGGGAATACCAAAGATGGGTTGAAAGTTTTGGCCTTCTCAATATCCATTCTTGCGTAGGTTATTAAAATAAGTACGTCGCCAACGGCTACTTTTCGAGATGCGGCACCGTTTAGGGTTATTTCACCACTATTTCTTGGTCCCGGTATGGCGTAAGTCTCCAAGCGTTCTCCATTATTGTTGTTTACGATCTGGACTTTTTCGCCTTGGATAATATTTGCGGCATCCATCAAATCTTCATCAATGGTAATGCTGCCAATGTAATCAAGATCGGCACCGGTAACTTTTACACGGTGAATTTTTGATTTTACGACTTCAATTTGCATGGCACAAAGTTAATCAATTCAGGGCTATATTATCTATTAGCCTAACCTCCTCGGCGTAAACGGCGATAAAAGCCCTATATTTTTTATTTTTATGTTTTTTTTGAAAAGGTCGGAGTGTTTCAGCATCGGTAATCTCAATATATTCCAATTGAAAATCGGGGTGTTGCTTAAACCTGTTTTCAACCCACTCTATGATAGAATCAGCACTTTTCGTGCCAAATTTTTCCTTGGCAGACAATAGGGTTTGGTATATGAGTGAGGCGCTATGCCTCATGGTCTCGGACAAACGTTCATTTCTTGAACTTAACGCCAACCCATTTGGCTCTCGAACTATGGGGCATCCTATGATTTTGACAGCAAGGTTCCTTATCTCAACAAGTTTTTTTATGATTTGCAATTGTTGAAAATCCTTTTCCCCAAAATACGCTATATCGGGAGCTATTACGGTCAATAAAGCTTCAACTATCGTCCCGACGCCATCAAAATGACCTTGTCTAAAAGCTCCTTCCATCACCTGGTCCAATCCATCAAAATCATAGGATTTTGCAGAGATTTCATCTGAATACATTTCAGATACCGGTGGTGCAAAAACCAGTATTTCCTTGGAGATGGTTTTTATCAAACCAATATCTTTTTCCAAGGCTTTCGGATATTTTTTTAAATCGTCCTTATTGTCAAATTGCGTGGGGTTTACAAATATACTTACCACCACCACCTTGTTCTCTTCAAATGCCCTTTGTATAAGGGTCAAATGCCCCTTATGCAGTGCGCCCATAGTGGGTACAAGACCTATACTGTGTTGTTCTGGTTTTTCGGAAAGCACGTTGGTCAATTCCTTTTTGGTACGGAATACTTGCATAATAACTTTGGAATGGGCGAGCAAACTTACTATAATTACTGCTATTCTGCATAATTTTTGTAATTTTGCAGCCACGATTGCGCGAAAAATAAAATCACAACTTCTATGAATGGTAAAAAGATATTGTTTGTATCTTCTGAATTAGTTCCTTATCTCCCCGAAAACGAAGTTTCTTTAATGTCTTATGAAACCCCTCGAATGGTCAACAGCAACGGGGGACAAATACGTATTTTCATGCCCAGATATGGAAACATCAACGAAAGAAGGCATCAACTTCATGAAGTGATACGTTTGTCCGGTATGAATTTGGTCATCAACGATATGGATATGCCCTTGATAATAAAAGTGGCCTCTATTCCAAAGGAACGTATACAGGTTTATTTTATAGATAACGAAGAGTACTTTAAGCGCAAAGCGACTTTTGCCGATGAAGACGGTAACCTCTTTGCCGACAATGATGAGCGTGCCATCTTTTTTGCCAAAGGTGTTGTAGAGACCGTGAAAAAATTGAATTGGTCGCCCGATATCATTCATGTTCACGGTTGGATGGCATCTTTGCTGCCCATGTATTTAAAACAGTACTATGAAGATGAGCCCTTGTTTGCGGATAGTAAAATAGTGATGTCCGTTTATGGGAAAAGTTTTGAGGGCGAACTGGATAAAGAAATGCACAAAAAAGTAGCTTTTGATGGGATTTCCGAAGATAAAATCGAAGCACTCAAAACCCCCGACTATAATAATTTGTTAAAAATAGCCGTAGATTTTTCCGATGCGGTTATTTTAGCATCGGAAGATATTCCAGAGGATTTAAACAACCATATCGCCAACCTTCAAAAACCGGTGTTGCCATATGTTTCTTTACAAGAGTTTGAAGAAGCCTATGCCAATTTTTACAACACAGAAGTTTTAAAATAACTTACATGATTTTTTTTAAGAGAACTATTTTTCCTGCAATGGTAGGATTGCTGCTGATTGTGGCATTCGTTTCTTGTGAAGAGGAAATGACCACCATAGGTGAAGGTGTTATAGCAGGCGAGCCGTTTACTACTGATGTTGCGGTATTTGATGTGTTTGCTTTCAATAAAAATATAACTGCGGTACAGACCAACAGACTCCCCTTGTATCAGTTGGGAAAATTCAACGATCCAGTGTATGGCAATACAACGGCCAGTATTACCAGCCAGTTACGCTTGAGTACACCCAACCCTCTTTTTGGTACCTTGAGGCAAGATGTAGAGGATAATCCCGATACCTCAAAACCTGCTGAAATAGACGAGAATGAAACCGTAAAAGAGGTTTTTTTATATATACCCTACCAAACCAATACAGGTGATCGTGATAGGGATGGTGTCCCAGATGCATTGGATAATGAGCCTGACAATCCCAACAATGATAGTGACGGCGATGGGGTTTCGAATATTCAAGAAGACCGTAACAATACCGACCCTTTAAATGAAGATACTGATGGCGACGGTATATTGGATGGAGTAGATGATTCAACATTGGGCGATCGTTTTGCGGCAACCTTTGATTTGGATAGCATTTACGGAAAAGGAGTCGGCGAGGAATTTAATTTAAAGGTAGAAGAATCCACTTTTTTTTTAAGGGATTTAGATCCCAGCACAAATTTTCAGGAATCACAGGAATATTTTTCAACCCAGGAATTCTCACCCACTTTTACCGGTGAAGTTTTTTTTGACGGTGCTGTTACTATTGATGATAAAGAAATACTCTTCGTAGTTGAGGAAGACGACCCTGAAACCGATGTGGACGAAGCAGGAACGATTTCTAGCAAATTGTCCCCTGGTATACGAGTGCCTTTACCTGCTGCATTTTTTCAAGAAAATATTTTGGACAAGGAAGGTTCTGCAGAATTGTTCACCAACGCTAATTTCAGTGAATTTTTCAGGGGAATACATTTATCTGTAGATAGCGATGTACTTTTGTTATTGAACTTAACGGCTGCTAACATTACGATTACCTACGAGCACGATAGCTACGATAGTGATGAAGAAACCACTGTGAAATTGGAAAAAGAGTTTGTCATAAACTTTTTGGCCGGTGGTGGAAACCAAGCGATAACAGGCAACGCAGTCAATACACTGATAAATGAAGCCTACCCTACCGATATTCAAGAAGAACTTGATAATGAGAATAACGCTTCAAAAATATATTTAAAAGGAGGTGCCGGTTCTTTTGCGGAGATAAAATTGTTTGACGAAAACAATGAAAGAGAGACCATTGATCAAATTAGGGCCAACAATTGGATAATCAATGAGGCCAACCTAGTATTTTATGTAGATAGGGAAACCTTGGACGATGCCGGTGGCGTTATCGAGCCATTACGGCTTTATCTTTATAATACCGAAACCAATGCCCCGTTATATAATGCCTTCGCGGAGCCTCAGGTCACGATATCAACACCTTTGACCGTTTTTCCATTTTATGATGGTGTTTTGAACAAAAACTCGGAAGATAATGGCATTACTTATAAAATACGTATTACCGACTATGTCAACAATTTAATTTTACGAGAATCCGATAATCCAACTTTGGGACTATCGATTACTTCGAACATCGGCATAACAAATTTGTCCAGCGCTATGATTCAGGGTGACGCAGAAGAATCGGCGGTACCTACCATGTCGGCGATTTCCCCACTGGGTACAGTTCTTTTTGGCAGTACTCCGGAAAACGGGGAACAAAGGCTGAAACTTGAAATCTTTTACACGCAGACCGACTAATTTATCCTGAATATACAAGTTGTAGGATTTTTTCGTTATATAACTGTTAATCGGATAAACTTTATATTTATCATTGTAAATTTGACCCTTTAGCAAACAACCATCGATAAAATATACAGATTATGTGTGGAATTGTAGGTTACATAGGCCATAGAGATGCCTATCCTATTATTATAAAGGGTTTACAGCGCTTGGAGTACAGAGGTTACGATAGTGCGGGAGTTGCGCTATATGACGGTAAAAATATCAACCTATCCAAAACCAAAGGAAAAGTTGAAGACCTTAAAAAAAAGTCTGAATCAACGATTTCTTTGGATGGTACCCTGGGAATAGGCCATACCAGATGGGCTACGCATGGTGTTCCTAATGACGTAAATTCCCATCCTCATTACTCAAATTCAGGAAACCTGGTCATCATCCATAACGGTATCATAGAAAATTATGAATCCATAAAAAAAGAGCTCATAAAGCGAGGCTATAGCTTTTCTTCGGATACCGATACCGAGGTATTGGTTAACCTTATCGAGGAAGTTAAAAATACCGAGGATGTGAAATTGGGAAAGGCAGTGCAAATAGCTCTAAACCAAGTGGTAGGAGCTTATGCAATCGCCGTTTTTGATAAAAATAAGCCAGACGAAATCGTAGTGGCCAAGTTGGGTAGCCCTTTAGCGATAGGAGTTGGTGAAAATGAATTCTTTATTGCCTCGGACGCTTCCCCCTTTATTGAGTTTACGAACAATGCGGTGTATTTGGAAGATGAGGAAATGGCCATAGTACGGTTGGGCAAAGAGATTAAACTTCGTAAGATCAAGGATGACGCCATTGCCTATCCCAATATTTTGGAGCTACAATTAAATCTTGAAGAAATAGAAAAAGGCGGGTATGAACATTTTATGCTCAAAGAAATATATGAGCAGCCCAGGGCGATCTTAGATACGTACCGGGGAAGGCTTTTAGCTGACAAAGGCCTCATTAAAATGGCGGGAATAGATCAGAACTTGGAAAAGTTCATGAACGCCAACAGAATAATTATTGTGGCCTGTGGTACATCTTGGCATGCGGGATTGGTGGCTGAATACATTTTTGAGGATTTGGCAAGGATTCCCGTTGAGGTAGAGTATGCTTCGGAATTTAGATATAGAAATCCGGTAATAACCGATAAAGACGTGTTGATTGCCATTTCCCAATCCGGGGAAACTGCAGATACGTTGGCCGCTATCAAATTGGCCAAAGAAAACGGGGCATTTGTATTCGGGGTCTGTAATGTAGTTGGTTCTTCCATAGCTAGGGAAACCCATGCAGGGGCTTACACCCATGCCGGTCCCGAAATTGGCGTGGCTTCTACAAAAGCATTTACGACGCAGATTACCGTACTTACTTTGCTGGCTTTGAAATTGGCCAAAGAAAAAGGGCAATTTTCAGAGTCTAAATATCATGAACTTTTAACGGAGTTGGAAACTATCCCCAATAAGGTTGAAAAAGCGTTGGAGTCCAATCCCTTAATCGAAATTATCGCCGATGTGTACAAGGATTCTACAAACTGTCTGTACTTGGGCAGGGGGTATAATTTTCCAGTGGCCTTGGAAGGGGCTCTAAAGCTTAAGGAAATCAGTTACATTCATGCGGAGGGTTATCCTGCGGCTGAGATGAAGCACGGCCCTATCGCCTTGATCGATGAGCAAATGCCAGTTATCGTTATAGCTACCAAAAAGGGGCACTATGAAAAAGTCGTAAGTAATATTCAAGAGATAAAATCAAGAAAAGGGCAAATAATCGCGGTAGTTACCGAAGGGGATGAACAGGTAAGGGAATTGGCCGATCATGTTGTAGAAGTTCCCGAGACTTTAGAAAGTTTGACTCCGTTACTGACTACGATTCCGTTACAATTGTTGTCATACCACATAGCTGTAATGCGCGGTTGTAATGTGGACCAACCCCGTAATTTGGCCAAGTCGGTCACCGTGGAATAAACTAGGTAATTCATAGTATAGCATACAAAAAACCATGAACTATGTTCATGGTTTTTTGTTTAGCTTTATGAAATAAGCATTTTCAATACTTCATTTTTATGAAAATAATACTATGCATGCATAATTTTTTTTAATTTATGATTTTTCATTCGGAAAAATAGGTATCTTGCACGTAACATAGTAACTAAATAACTCAAATAGTATGCGAACAGTATTTCTTATCCCCCTGCTGTTATTGGGGACATTTGCATTTTCACAGACCAAGGTTACCGGAACCGTTCAGGACGAAAACGGTACTCCTATTCCTGGGGCCAACGTAGTCATAAAAGGAAAAGCTATTGGAACCACTGCTGATTTTGACGGTAATTTTATTCTTGAAACTGAAGAAACACCACCTTTTCAGTTAGAAATTACCAGTATTGGCTACTCCGGTGCAACCGCTGAGGTCACATCCAACAATCAAACACTCTCCATTACCTTACAGGAGGCTCAGACTTTTTTGGATGAGGTCGTAATTTCTGCCTCCAGGACTCCCGAACGAATTTTTGAATCCCCGGTTACGGTTGAGCGTTTTGGGATTCAGGAGATAAAGAATACGGCTTCGGCAAGTTTTTATGGCGGTCTGGAAAACCTAAAGGGTGTAGATGTAAACACGAATAGTTTAACTTTTCAATCTGTAAACACCCGCGGTTTTGCAACTTTTGCCAATACCCGTTTTATGCAATTGGTAGATGGTATGGACAACTCTACACCGGCCTTGAATTTCCCTATCGGTAACTTGGTGGGTATGATCGATACCGATGTCTTGAGTGTAGAACTATTACCAGGGGCCTCATCGGCACTTTACGGAGCGAATGCTTTTAATGGTATATTGTTTATGCGAAGCAAAAGCCCATTTGATTATCAAGGGATAAGTGTTTCGGTAAAGCAGGGCGTAACATCCCAAGAGGCAGCGGGCACCAACCCATATACCGATGTAGGAATAAGGGCTGCGCATAAATTCAGTGATAAATTCGCTGTAAAATGGAATTTTGGATATTTGGACGGTACCGATTGGGCGGCAACCAGTGAGGTCGATAAGTTTGACCCGAACAGGACAAGAGCCGATTTGGACTATGACGGTATCAATGTATATGGTGACGAAGTTTCACAAAATTTAAAGAGTGTGGCAACCACCTTGGAAGGTCTAGGTATTTTGCCTGCCGGAGCAAACGCTTTGGTACCTTCTGTAGATGTAAGTAGAACAGGTTACAATGAAAGTGATCTTACCAATTACACCGCTCGCAGTATAAAATCTGATTGGGGTCTTTACTACAGACCCATAGAAGGTAATAATTTGGAGCTTTCATATGTTGGAAAAGTGGGTACAGGGAACACCATCTATCAAGGAACCAACAGGTACAATATTGCCAACTTCTTTCAAGAGCAACATAAATTGGAGATTAGGAACGATAATTTTTTCTTACGAGGTTATGTTGTAGCCGACAAAGCGGGAGATTCCTACGATATGGTATTTACCGGTATCAACATCAACCGTGCTTGGAAAGATGATCAAACGTGGTTTGGAGAATATGCGGGAACCTATGTGCAGGCTACCTTGGGTGGCGCTACTGATGCACAAGCCCATGCAGCCGCTAGGGCGCAAGCCGAATCTGGCCGATTTTTACCGGGTACACCAGAATTTCAAAATGCATTTGACAGGGTAATACGAAATCCTGATTTGTCAGAAGGGTCACAATTTAGGGATGCATCAAAATATTACCATGCCGATGCCAACTACAATTTTGGTCACTTACTCGATTGGGCGGAAATTCAAGTCGGAGGATCGTTTAGGCAGTATAGTTTAAATTCCTTTGGTACAATTTACACGGATTCCGATGGTCCAATTGATTACAATGAATTTGGTATTTATTCCCAGATTCAGAAAAATATAAATTTAGCTGGCGAGAAAAGTTTAAAGTTGACCGGTTCGGTGCGCTATGATAAATCTGAATTTTTTGACGGTTTCTTCTCGCCAAGGTTGTCCGCTGGTTTGACTTTGAATAGAGACCACAATATTAGGGCTTCGGTTCAAACAGGTTTTAGAAACCCGACTACGCAAGATCTGTTCATTGGTTTGGATGCAGGAAGGGCCATATTGGTAGGTTCGGCTCCCGATAATCTAGATAGATATACAAGAACCTTTAACGATGTGAGTGGAGCTGGACAGTTACTGGGACAGCCTGCAAGTATTACTCAAACTGCTGCCAACGCTTACAATAATTCATACACGCTCAATTCGGTCGAAAGATTGGGAGAGACGGGTAATCCCGCCGATTTGGAAATTGCAAATCCTGATATTGTAAAACCTGAACAAGTCACTTCATTTGAGGTGGGTTATCGTGGAAAGGTAAACAAACTGGTTATAGATTTTAGTACATACTATAACCAATATAAAGACTTTATCTCTCAAGAGGTAGTCGTAGCTCCATACTATGGTACGGTAGGTGATGGGTCGCTTTCAGTAGCTTCAATAGCCAATGGGGATTTCCAAGCCTACGGTACATACACCAACTCGGATGCAGACATTAGTTCCTATGGTGCATCTTTAGGACTAACGGCCAAAGTATTTGGTAACTTTGACTTGGGAGGTAGTTATACTTATACTAGGGTGGAATTTGATAGAGAGGCCAATCCCGACTTTTTGTTGAGTTTCAACACACCTGAACACAAATTCAAGGCATCTTTTGGAAATGAAGCCCTGTTCAAAAATTTTGGATTCAACGTAAATTACCGTTTTAGTGATGACTTTTTCTGGGAAGCTACTTTTGGTAATGGTGTAGTGCCGGAATTTCATGTTGTTGATGCACAAATCAACTATTCCATACCCAGCATAAAATCCACATTCAAGGTTGGGGGCACCAATCTTTTGGGAGATGAGTACTTTACAGGTTTTGGTACGGGCTTTATAGGCTCTATGTATTATCTCTCATGGACTATCAATAACTAATTGAAAATAAAATTTGAATAGAAATGAAAAACTACAAATATATATTCCTAGCATCATTACTGATCGCTTTTACTGCGTGTAATGATATCGAAGATGTTTTGCCGTTCCCAGCTGAAGTGCCGGAAGATTTGCCAACGCTTACGGCTGGTTCAGCGGATTTTTCCAATTATGTTTCTCTCGGAGCGTCTTTCACTGCCGGTTTTAGTGATGGGGCGTTATTTAGAGCTTCACAGGAGAACTCTTTTCCAAAATTGTTGTCTGATCAATTTGCTCTGGCCGGTGGCGGAAGTTTCACCCAACCGTTGATGGAGGACAATACCGGAGCATTTCTTGGTGTACCGACAAGTCAAATAGGGTATAGGTTGATTTTCAACGGTTCGGGCCCTCAACGTTTAAACGAGTTTTTCGCAGCTCAAGGAGCTCCAGCACCAAATCCTACCACCAATCCTACTACCAATTTGGGAAGTACATTCAACAATACTGGCGTTCCTGGAGCCAAAAGCTATCATCTTACTTTTCCCGGTTACGCTGCTGCTAACCCATACTATGCACGTTTTGCTACTTCATTAACTGCGACTATGCTTGGCGATGCCGCTGCTCAAAACCCATCTTTTTTTACACTTTCTGAAATAGGGGGCAATGATGTTTTGAGTTATGCCACATCGGGAGGTGTAGGGGTAGATCGTACGGGAAACCCTGATGCGACTCAGTATAGTCAATTGGATATTACAGATCCAGGATTGTTCGGACAGGTTTTTCAAGGGGTTATCTCTCAATTGACAGCTAACGGTGCCAATGGGGCTGTAGCGAATTTACCTAACATTACTGATTTACCTTTTTTTACTACGGTACCGAACAACGCATTGGTCATCGATGCAGCGACGGCAGCCAATTTAACCGGTTTTTTTCAAGCGGTTACGGGTATCTTCACCCAAAGCCTTATACAGCAAGGCGTTCCACCCGCCAATGCGCAGGCTTTAGCTTCACAATACGCTATTACCTTTGAGGAAGGTGCTAATCGGTTTCTTATAGATGTACCGGTTTCAGAAACCAATCCTCTTGGTTTTCGGCAAATGACCGAAGACGAACTTCTACTTTTGACTATTGATAGGACGGCATTGGCACAAGGTTACGGGTCTGTCGTTTTAACTCCTGACGTACTTCAAGTACTAGGGCTTTTACGTGCAGGTGGAACTCCGTCGCCAGAACAAGCGGGCCTTGTCTTAGCGGCAATCAGCGGTATTGATGATAAAGATGCTTTGGATAGCGATGAACTTTTAAGTATAAAAAATGCTACCGACGCCTATAATACGACCATAGAGTCAGTTGCTAATTCTGCAGGATTGGCTTTTGTAGATTTGAAATCAGTTTTAGAACAAGCCAAAACTTCCGGTATTACCACGGGTGATTATACGTTAACGGCCAACTTGGTAACGGGAGGTTTGGTAAGCTTGGATGGTATTCACTTAACATCAAGGGGTTACGCTGTAATGGCTAACGAATTTTTAAAAGCTATTGATGCCACCTATGGTTCTAATTTTGAAGCATCCGGTAATTTGTTGGATGTAGGGGACTACCCGACCAATTATTCTCCAACGCTTCAATAAGCAACTGAATATCAATTTATACCATAATACAGGAAGGTGCTTTTTGAGCACCTTTTTTGTTTGTCAAAAAAGAGAAAAAACAGTTTTGGTTTAAAATGTAATAGCATATCTTTGCAGCCGGAAAAAAGGGCAAGTATTCTTGGCTTAATTCTTTTAAAAAAACAATACGCTTTCATAACATAAACACAAAACAATGTCTAAAGTTACAGGTAAAGTTTCTCAGATTATCGGACCCGTAATCGATGTGGAATTTGAATCAGGTGCAGAACTCCCAAAAATTTACGATTCCTTGGAAATAACCAAAGCCGATGGTACCAAATTGGTGCTGGAAGTGCAATCGCATGTGGGTGAAAATACGGTTAGGACTATCTCTATGGATTCTACCGATGGTATGAGCAGGGGCGTTGATGTTGTGTCAACAGGAAGCGCTATTCAAATGCCTATTGGCGATGATGTTTATGGGCGTTTGTTCAATGTTATTGGAGATGCTATTGATGGTTTGGGCGATTTGCCAAAATCAGGCAAAGATGGGTTGCCAATACACAGAGAAGCCCCAAAGTTTGAAGACCTTTCCACTTCTACCGAAGTGCTTTTCACGGGTATCAAGGTAATCGATTTGATCGAGCCTTATGCCAAAGGAGGTAAAATTGGTCTTTTTGGTGGAGCTGGTGTTGGTAAAACCGTATTGATACAAGAGTTGATCAACAATATTGCCAAAGGCCATGGTGGACTTTCGGTTTTTGCAGGGGTAGGGGAAAGAACACGTGAAGGGAACGACTTGCTTCGCGAAATGTTGGAATCTGGAATTATAAAATATGGTGATGACTTTTTGCACTCCATGGAAGAAGGCGGATGGGATTTGACCAAGGTTGATAAAAAAGCCATGAAAGAATCCAAGGCGACTTTCGTTTTTGGACAAATGAACGAGCCACCGGGGGCACGTGCCCGTGTCGCACTTTCAGGATTGACCATTGCAGAATATTTTCGTGATGGTGCGGGCGAGGGACAGGGAAAAGATGTTCTTTTCTTCGTAGATAACATTTTCCGTTTTACACAAGCAGGTTCAGAGGTTTCCGCACTCTTAGGCCGTATGCCTTCAGCGGTAGGATATCAACCTACTTTGGCTACCGAGATGGGTGCCATGCAAGAGCGTATCACTTCGACCAAAAGAGGTTCAATTACTTCGGTACAAGCGGTTTATGTACCAGCGGATGATTTAACGGATCCGGCACCTGCGACGACATTTGCCCACTTGGATGCAACTACCGTACTATCACGTAAAATCGCCGAGTTAGGTATTTATCCAGCAGTGGACCCATTGGATTCTACTTCTCGTATCTTAACGGCCGATATTTTAGGGAATGATCACTACGCTTGTGCCCAACGAGTAAAAGAGTTGTTGCAGCGTTATAAAGAGCTTCAGGATATTATTGCCATCTTGGGTATGGAAGAGTTGTCCGAAGAAGACAAATTGGCTGTAGGTAGGGCAAGGCGTGTACAACGTTTCCTTTCCCAACCTTTCCACGTAGCAGAACAATTTACAGGTCTTAAGGGTGTTTTGGTTGATATTAAAGATACCATTAAAGGGTTCAACATGATAATGGACGGTGAGTTGGATCATTTACCAGAGTCTGCCTTCAACCTTAAAGGAACAATCGAAGAAGCTATTGAAGCTGGAGAAAAAATGTTGGCAGAAGCTTAATCAAATTACGAGTTTAGAGTGTAGCGCTCAGAGTTGCCCATCACTCATAACTCCTAAATCTGAACTTAAAAAACATGTATTTAGAAATCGTATCTCCTGAAGCAACTTTGTTTGCTGGTGAAGTTACCTCGGTAACGGTACCGGGAATAAATGGTGAGTTTCAAATGTTGAACGACCACGCACCTATTATTTCCCTATTGCAGGAAGGCACCGTAAAAGTAGAGGGCGCTATAAACATAGATGAAGCTCATGAAAACAAATTTTCAAAAGACGCTTCTGGGAAAACCATACTTTCTATTTCAAGCGGCACTATTGAAATGAAGGATAATAAAGTGATTGTTTTGGCGGATTGATATCTAATCCCGTAAAAAATATAAATGGTTGCTTGGCATATGTCTAAGCAGCCATTTTTTATTAGCGATACTCCAATATATCTCCTGGCTGGCAATCCAATGCCTTACAAATAGCTTCCAAAGTAGAAAAACGAACCGCTTTTGCCTTGCCCGATTTTAAAATGGAAAGGTTGGCTTCTGTTATCCCAATAACTTCGGCCAATTCTTTACTCTTCATTTTACGTTTGGCGAGCATTACATCCAAGTTTACGACTATACCCATGTTATATCGTTAAGTCGTTTTCTTCTTTAAGCAAAGAGCCTTTTTCGAGAAGATTAGCTATAATCAAAATAAGTATTGCTAATATCATTAAAGGAAACCATTTTGATAAAATACCAGAGACATGGCCTATAAAATGTCCTAAGAAATAACCAGATTGATAGGCTATACTTCTATTTTCAACTACTTTATAATCACTAAGTAAATCGTAACTCAGAGCGAAATCAAAGATAATGGCGATAATTGAAAAGATAGATATTCCTTTTCCAATAGTGCGCAGCGATTTCGTATTTTCCCTTGCAAAACTTCCTGCCTAGAAAATTCATTTGCTATTACCCACAATTTTAAAAGATTGAACAGGAGAAAAGCGATAGCCAAACTAATTATAAGTAGTATTGTCATCAACCAAGTATCGGATAATTGTTCTGGTAGTTTCAAACCTATAATTTGGCTTGTATCAAATTTACCTTTTAATAAATAGGCGTATATTTTACCAAATACCAATAATAACTGAATACCTACAAAAAAAATAAAACCACTTATTAGCCATTTAAACAATCGAGAAAGTTTCATAATTATTTTATATTTATTATTGTTTAACAATAATAAATATAAAATAATTATTGAAAAACAATAATTAAATATCTAAAAAAGATAATTGGTTAGTTGGCTTTCAACTATTCCCTTTTCTTTCAATACTTTTTGGTAGAAATTTTGCTTTCATTTTCGTTTAAATAAATAGAACGGGATAGATTAGTCTGCCAAAACTATTTTTGTAGATGTATTGCTTAAAAAAAGTTTGCTATCGCCCCCCTGATTTTATGTGTGATAAATAAGTATATCCACATGCATGACAAGAATATTTATGAGAACATGGATCTCCTCGATTTAACATTAACTACCATATATCTAAAGAGCTGGCAAACACAATACAAATTAATACTAATCTTGCCATGATTACTTTTCATTATGTATTCATATGTTAGTCTGATTCTATTCAGTACATTTTTTTGGCTGTATGTCACTATATTATCTTGAGTATTTTTATTGTTTGACGATTGCACGAAGTTCTGCCCATTCTAACTATCAAAGTGTCGGCCATTATATGGCGAAGTCTCAGTGGTCACTTTATAGTGTACAAAATTCCTAGAAATTTGTATAGGTGTTGGTTTGCATAGCTGCTGAGGCGAAAAACACTTCGAGAATGTGTAAAATAAAATTTATGATGTTTTTTGTACCTAGCGAAAAACTATTTAAAACAGGATAATGTTACATTTGCCAAATGCAGGATTTACCAGAAAAGCTAAATCAAAAATTAAAGGATAGAGCTGCTGAAAACGCAATTCGTCAGTTGCCAAAAAACTTTGGCTTGATAGATTTTTCGTCCAATGATTATTTGGGGTATGCCAAAAATGAAACCATATATTCCGATACTTTTCAATTACTTTTGAAAAAGGGAGTCCATCAAAATGGGGCCACTGGGTCACGTCTATTGTCGGGGAACCATGATTTATACGTGCATTTAGAAGAGTTTTTACAACATTTTCACAATAGCAAGAGTGCTTTGGTCTTTAATTCGGGATATGATGCCAATATTGGTTTTTTTGGCGCAGTTCCCCAACGGGGAGATTTCATTTTGTACGATGAGTACATACATGCCAGTATACGTGACGGCATACAAATGAGTCACGCAAAACATTACAAGTTCAAGCATAATCATATAGAAGACTTAAAAAAGGGGATTGAACGTTGCGAAAATATCTCGGCATCGAACGCGAATATTTACGTAGTGACAGAATCCGTTTTTTCAATGGATGGGGATTCCCCGGATTTGAAAGCGTTGGTAAAGATTTGCGAAGAGTGCCAATGTCATTTAGTTGTTGACGAGGCGCATGCCGTGGGAGTCTACGGAAAAAAAGGGGAAGGTTTGGTACAGCAATTGGGTCTGGAAAATAAAATTTTCACTAGGATAATTACCTTTGGGAAGGCTATAGGCTGCCACGGTGCGGCTATCTTGGGCAGTAAAGCTTTGAAAGATTATTTGGTGAATTTTGCCCGTAGCTTAATATATACAACGGGTTTGTCGCCACACTCCATAGCTACCGTTCATGCTGCTTATTCGTATATGAAAAAATGCGAGGGGCACGATCAAGAACTACTCTTGGGCAACATCGATTTTTTTCATAAAAAAGTAAAAAAATTGGGTTTAACGAAGCATTTTGTAACAAGTTCGTCCGCTATACAAAGTTGTATTGTTCCCGGTAATGATACGGTAAAATCCATATCCCGAAAATTGATACAAAAAGGTTTTGACGTGAAGGCCATTTTGTATCCTACCGTACCTAAAGGCCAGGAACGCTTGCGTTTTTGCTTGCATAGCTATAATTCAAAAGAGGAAATCGGGTTGGTTTTAGAGTTATTGTCCGCTTATATTTAAAAATGAAACAGAAATTCTACACACTAGCTTCCTTTGAATATGTTGCCGATGTGCAGATCGTGAAAGGTAAATTGGAGTCAGAAGGCATTTCTGTTTTTCTAAGGGACGAGAACACACTCAATTCGGACCCATTGATAAGCAATGCCATTGGTGGGGTAAAATTACAGGTATATATCGAGGATAAGGAAAAAGCCGTTGCGGTCTATGATGAAATTAGGGCGTATGCCCAAGATGAAAATGGTAATCCTGTGGTATGTCCCAATTGTAAGTCGCAAAAATCAGAGGCTTATTATGTGAGAAAGGGAATTTTTTACAAGCTTTTCCCTTTTTTTGAGCCAAGAAAATACAAATGCTTAAATTGTGGTATAATCACAAAACCAGAATAAAATGCAGCAGATTTTCGTTACCGGAATTTCTACCGATGTAGGCAAAACCATCGCTTCGGCGATATTTACCGAAGCTTTGGAAGCTGATTATTGGAAGCCCGTTCAAGCTGGAGATTTAGAAAATTCCGATAGCCATAAAGTTGCCGATTTAATTTCCAACTCGCGAACGGTCATCCATAAAAATAGTTATGCCCTAACACAACCAATGAGTCCCCATGCCGCTGCTGAAATTGATGGTATTCACATAGATACTTCAAAAATCGTTGAACCAGATACAAAAAACCATTTGATCATTGAAGGTGCGGGCGGACTTTTAGTCCCCCTGAACGACTCGGATACGATATTGGACATTGTTATGCCCAATTATAAAGTTGTTGTGGTCTCCAGGCATTATTTGGGCAGTATCAACCACTCCCTTTTGACCATAAACTGGTTAAAACAAAAAGGGTATGATGTGTCCGTACTGTTTAGTGGAGTTTCAAATCCTCATACCGAACAAATTATTTTACATAAAACAGGGGTTTCTCTTATCGGAAGGATAGATGAAGAGGCGAATTTTGACAAAGCGGTCATAAAAAAATACGCCGATAAATTCAAACATATTTTAGAGACCCTCTAACCTTTGGTAAATATCCGCTTTTTCAACCGTGGTTAAAATCTCGTAGTGTTTTTCAAGATAAGTATTGATGTATGCATTTTCTTGTACCAGGTCCAAGTCAAAAATAGATCGGTTGCTTCTACCCACGATTGTTTTTGGCCTTAATTCCTCTAAAATATACTTCAATTCTTCCATAGAGGTTTTTCTGGGGTTATCGTAGAATTTGAACATTTCGTCCTTACAGATATTGCTGGGATGCGTTGCCGCTTTTGTAGGAGGGTTTACTCCCAGTACCCAATACCCGATATGGTATTCCAAGAACAAGATATGGGAGGTATCCAATTTGTTGTTTTTAATATAAGCAGGGACCGATATCCCCTCACCGTTATAAAAAGTTCCCCTTTCCCATTTATTTTTGATAATATTACCGTATTCCAGATAAGCTTCGACCGGTAACAAAATCAAGACCAAAAAAGCTATTTTTTTATAATCGACTTTTTGGATAAAACTTAATTGACCCAAAACTATTGCCACTAAAACAATTAGAATAGGGTGAAGTTGAATCAAATAATGTCCGTTTACCCTTCCCCCTTTTACAAAGGAAAGCACCACGCCTATGATGGATACTAATAATAGTTGAACGACAATATTTTTAAAGTCGATATATTTTTTTTTCCATGCAACAAGAAAAAAAACTGTCAAAACAAGTATTAAGGGAGCCATTTTAAAAATGGAATAACGTCTGGCATTGGCATATTCTAATGGGGCTTGTACGACGGATTTCCACCATAAGTCAGAGATACCCTGAAAATAATAGGGCAGAATCGTAAGCCCTATAATCAATAAAATTCCAAAACCGTAGGCAGAGGTGTGTAAAAAACCATCAACGTATTTTTTTTCCCTTACGTATGAGTATATGAGATATAGGCCGATGAACAATATGGCATATGCCATATTGAGTTTTACCATAACAGATACCCCCAAAAGCAATCCGGTGCAAAATACGGTAAAAAAAGTATGTTTTTTCGTAAGTAGGTATAGAGCAGGCATAAAAAACGCCATAGTGATATGTTCGCTCATTACGCCTTGCAAACTGCCAAATGAGCTTTGTAAAAAAACACTGAATATGGCTGCCCAAAATGCAACTTTTTTTGAGGTTAAACCTGCTGTTATCCGGTACGTAAAAAAGGAGCTGATCACCACTAGAAGTGTCCCAAAAAAACGTACGGCGAAAATACTCTTTCCAAAAACCGAAATAATACTGGCAAAAAACAGGAAGGTCAGCGGTGGCTTTACATCCCAAAGCTCCGTGAAAGGTAAATGCCCGTTTACCCAAGATTGGGCCACCAATATAAAAGTACTCTCGTCGCGGTCTACATAATCCCTAAAAAAAAATGGGAAGCGTACCATTAATGCAACAATACATAAAATAAGGAAAACCCTTGTCAACCTTAGTTTTCCATAGTCGGGTGTCAATGATTTTATAAGGTTGTTCAGCATTGATTTTGAGATGAATTGCCCATCTTTGCAAGATAGAGAAAACCAAGCTCATCAAAATAATCTGATTTGGAAAATCTTTCTAAAAGAGATAAAAAGCATTTATGGCATCCGTTGACCCAACACCAAACGGCCAATCCCCCCATTGCTATTGTAAAAGCAAAAGACGCTTTGCTCTGGGATGAACAAGGTAACGAATATATAGATGGTATCGCATCTTGGTACACCGCCATGTATGGGCATTGTAACGATTATATCGTTGAAGCCATGCAAAAACAAATGCAAACGTTGGACTTTGTTATGTTTAGTGGCTTTACCCATAAGCCTGCTGTGGAACTTTCCGAAAAATTAATGGAAATCCTGCCCATAAATCAATCCAAGATTTTTTTTAATGACAATGGTTCTACCGCAATTGAAGCAGCTATAAAAATGGCTTTACAATATTATCATAACAAAGGCGATAAAAGAGATACTCTTATTGCTTTTGAAGATGGTTTTCACGGCGATACGTTCGGTGCCATGAGTGCTTCGGGGTTATCGTCGTACAACGGGCCTTTTGAGGATTTTTTATTGAAAGTAAAACGTATACCTGTTCCACAAGATGATACTATAGAAGAGATATCGGCACAATTAAGAAAAATTCTTGATACCCACGATTGTGCGGCATTCGTTTTTGAACCACTGGTCCAGGGTGCGGCAGGGATGAAATTTCATTCGGCAAAAGGTCTTGATGCACTTATCAAAATATGTAAAATCACTGATGTTCTTTGCATCGCCGATGAGATTATGACCGGTTTTGGTAAAACAGGTAAAAATTTTGCAAGTGATCATTTAGAAAACAAACCGGATATCATTTGTTTGAGCAAGGCACTAACGGCAGGTATGTTTCCCTTGAGTATTACCAGTTGTTCCCAAACTGTTTTTGATGCCTTTTTGAGCGATACCGTGTCAAAGGGTTTTTTTCACGCACATACCTTTAGTGCGCACCCTTTAGGTTGTGTCGCGGCTCTAGCAGGCATTCAACTTT
This sequence comes from Costertonia aggregata, assembly GCF_013402795.1. Taxonomy (GTDB): domain Bacteria; phylum Bacteroidota; class Bacteroidia; order Flavobacteriales; family Flavobacteriaceae; genus Costertonia; species Costertonia aggregata. Next base: position 2,105,673 of record NZ_CP058595.1, read on the forward strand.
TATCGTCTCCTGAAATTTTGCATAGGAGAAATTACATAGAAAAAGCCCATACAGAATTCGCATCTAGTATCGCTAACCATTATAAGGTAGAGCATGTGCGCTGTTTGGGAGCCATATTGGCCATTGATTTGGATGTAAAAATGGATAGATATGGTGGTTTACGAGATAAGCTATATCAATTTTTTATGGACAAAGGAGTTGTTTTACGCCCCTTGGGAAATACCATTTATGTATTGCCACCCTATACGATTACAAATGCCCAATTACAGAAAATCTATGATACTATCGTAAAGGCGATAGAAGTTTTCTAGTCATTTTGGCCCTTGGCCAAAGAATACCTGCCTTTCAATTTCATCTTGGCTACTCTAGTTTTATTAAAGCCTTACATTGTCACGATGTGCTTTTCGTATCAAGTATAAATCGTACCATAACCTAAAAAAATAAGAAAGCCTTACTTTAGATTCGCCACGGTTTATCCACCGCTTTACAGGTATTTCCTCCATTTTTTCCAAAGCGGCCTCTTTTCCAAAATGACCTAGCATTCTGCTAAAGAGTTCAACATCAAAAAGCCATTTGGATATAAAGGGTTTTTCGAACATAATTTGGGTGAGTTCGGTTTTGAAAACCTTGCATCCACATTGCGTATCGTACACTTTAATTTCGAGAATATTGGAAATAAAAGTTGCGATGATGCGACCAAAGAGAAATCGTGAAAATTTACGCTCCACTACAGAACCTATTTTCAAGATTCGCGACGCAAAGACAAAGTGTTTTTTAGCAGTGAGAAAATCCAAATACGAATAACATTCCTCTAGCGAGGTAGCTAAGTCGGCATCCAAATATCCTAAAACCGGGGCTATTTGGTTCTTTGAGCAGTATAGAACACCTTTTTGTACCGATGCTGCTTTTCCCAAATTACCGGTATTGGATAGCACGGAAACCTGATTTGGAAAATCAATTGAAAACCCGTTCAACAAGTTTAATGTGTCATCGTCAGAAGCGTCGTTCACGAAACAGATATGTGCATTTGGGAAATTGCCCAAAAATTTTTTGAACTCTGTTTTCGGTAGTCGTGTAAACTCATTATAACAGGGGACGACAATGGCGATTTTGGGCTGCATGTATTATTCTACGGGATATTTTTCCAGTAAATCTACATTTTCTTCGCTAACTTCGACCCTTATCTCTTTATAATCCCAAGTGTCGCCTTCCCCGGTTGCATCAATATAAAGTATGCCTGTTCTTTTTGGCCCTGCAATAGGAATGGTCATTTTTGCATTTTTGTCCCCATTTGTCCAATTAATGTTACCTTGTACCATCCCATCTTTTTCAATGGGGGAACCCAACAATTCAATCATTTGTTCATCTTGGTTTATAAGTTCAAAGGCATATTCGTATGGTTGTGAATCTTCCAAAATTTTGGTTACGCCAAAAAACAGAGAAGCAAAGAAAACTATAAAAATCACAATAAGGGTAAGACATCCACCTAGGGGAACCACCCATTTCCAATTACGTTTCCACCAGCTGGGTTGGGGCACTAATTCATTGTTCATTGTTTTTGGTTTGATTTGTACTCCATGAAGATAAGAACTTTTATTTTTGCTGAACATACAATCGCATTTTGAACCTACATATTTCCATTACCGCAATATCTTCTATTTCATCTTTAGGCGCGTCGCTTCAAGAAACATGGAAAAACTATCAAACCAACAATCATTTTTTGGTTCCAAGGACATTTAACGGGAAAAAGGTTTTTGTATCGGAACTTTCCAAAAGTGTTGAAAATAAGGTAGGTGAACTAAAGGCATCGGATACAAAATACAAAAGCCTTGATAATTCCGTTTTATATGCAATTTTGGTTTCAAGACATGCCATGGGACAGGCCGGTTGGGATGATGGTAACAACATAGGGATCAATATTGGTTCTTCTCGCGGGGCTACTTCACTGTTTGAAAAATATCATAAGATATTTCTTCAAGATAAGAACGCACCTACGCTGACATCGCCGACCACTACATTGGGTAATATCTCATCTTGGGTGGCACATGATTTGCAGACAAGTGGGCCAGATATTTCACATTCCATTACCTGTTCCACAGCGTTACATGCTTTATTGAACGGTGTGGCATGGCTCAAAGGCGGTATGGCGGACAAATTTTTGGTAGGCGGCAGTGAAGCACCGTTAACACCTTTTACCATAGCTCAAATGCAGGCATTAAAGGTGTATGCAAAGTTTGATGAATCGGTAACTGGACAAACAGGTATAGCATATGGCCAAAGATACCCTTGCTTGGCTTTGGATTTAAATAAATCGCAAAACACCATGGTCTTGGGTGAGGGTGCTTCGGTAGCCTGTCTAGAAAAAGGGGTTTCAAAAAATGCCTTGGCGGTTATCGAGGGTATCGGTTATGCGACCGAACCCTTGGAACATAATGTCTCTATTTCTACCGATGCACAATGTTTTCAACGTTCTATGAAAATGGCTTTAGGCACTATTGACCCTGCTGAAATTGATGTTATTGTAATGCATGCCCCGGGTACCGTTAAAGGTGATGCCGCCGAATATGCTGCCATAAAAAAAGTTTTTTGTAACAAACTTCCTTTTTTGACTACCAATAAATGGAAAGTGGGCCATACCTTTGGCGCATCGGGCATGTTGAGCGTAGAGTTGGCCATTTTGATGCTGCAACACCAACAACCCGTAAAAGTCCCTTTTTTAACCTACGATCATATACCTGATAAAATTCGCAAAATAGTAGTCAACGCCGTAGGTTTTGGAGGAAATGCCGTGAGTGTTTTACTTTCTAAAGTAGGATGAATACCGTCCTAGAATCATATTAAAGTAGTATATTTCGTTAACCAACCTAAACCTATAAATATGGAACAATGGTTTGCCGCTTTGCCACTTTTTGAAAAAATTTATTGGCTCGTTGCGCTGATTTCTTCCGCAATTTTCCTTGTATTGATAATCATGACACTTGTTGGCGGAGACGCCGATGATTTGGGCGGGGATGTAGATGTTGAGATAGAAAGCGATACGGGAATCGGGTTTCAATTTCTCTCTTTTAAAAACCTCATGGGGTTTTTGACCATATTTGGCTGGTCGGGCATTGCTTGCTTGGATGCCGGCCTGTCCAAAGGACTTACCGCTATCATATCGATTATTTGTGGACTTTTAATGATGACGGCGATGGCTGCATTATTTTATTATTTGGCAAAATTGCAGAGCAGCGGAACGTTGAAGCTAAAGAACGCCGTAAATCAAATAGGGGAAGTATACCTTACCATTGGGGCCAACCGCTCCTCGATAGGGAAAGTAAGTATAAATGTACAGGGAACACTGCGGGAACTCGAAGCCCTGACCGATGAAAATATAGACCTAGTACAAAGCAATGTGGTCAAGGTCAAGGAAATTACAGCTAACGGAATATTGATTGTTGAACTCTTAAATAAATAACTAAATGATAGTACCTCTACAAATGGAAATGGGCGGGAGCGCCTCATTATTGGCTATTGGCTTTGCCATACTGTTTTTCTTCATTATAATCATCTCTTTCATAAGAAGATACAAACGTTGCCCTTCGGATAGAATTTTGGTCGTCTACGGTAAAGTAGGTACGGGAAATTCTGCAAAATGTATTCATGGTGGGGCCGCATTTATCTGGCCGGTAATCCAAGATTACGAGTATTTAGATCTAACGCCTATTTCTATTGAAGTAGATTTGGCAAATGCCCTGAGTAAACAGAACATTCGTGTAAACGTGCCTTCCCGTTTTACCATAGGTGTGTCAACGGAGCCCGGGGTAATGCAGAATGCAGCCGAAAGACTCCTTGGTTTGGGAATGCAGGAAGTACAGGATTTGGCCAAAGAAATTATTTTTGGTCAGTTACGTTTGGTAGTGGCATCCATGGATATTGAGGAAATCAATTCGGACAGGGATAAATTCTTGACCAATATCTCCCAAAGTGTTGAGTCGGAATTAAAGAAAGTAGGGCTTAAACTGATCAATGTAAACATTACGGATATCGTTGACGAATCCGGTTATATCGAGGCCCTGGGTAAAGAAGCCGCTGCCCATGCAATTAATGCGGCACGTAAGTCGGTCGCAGAGAAAAACAGGGATGGTTCCATTGGTGAGGCCAATGCGTTACAGGATGAAAGAACCCAAGTGGCCGCGGCAAATGCCAAAGCTGTTGAAGGGGAAAACGTGGCAAAGATAAACGTGGCGAATTCTGATTCTTTACGTAGACAGCGAGAAGCAGAAGCTGAGCGTACAGCAATCGCCGCCGAAAAAGTGCAATCCGCAAAAGCCTTGGAAGAATCGTATGCCGCCGAGAAAGATGCGGAAATCGCAAGGGCCGAACGGGAACGTAGTTCTCAAATGGCCGATATTGTGGTACCTGCGGAAATCGACAAAAAGAAAGTAGAGATCGATGCCGAAGCCGAAGCGGAAATGATCCGTAGAAAGGCAAAAGGAGAAGCCGATGCAATTTTGTTTAAAGCGCAGGCCGAAGCACAGGGTATTTTGGAAGTCTTGACCAAACAGGCCGAAGGTCTGGATAAAATCGTAAAAGCAGCAGGAGATAGTCCTAAAGATGCAGTATTGTTATTGGTAGCCGATAAATTGCCCGAGTTGGTCAAAACCCAGGCCGAAGCCATCAAGAACATCAAAATCGATAAGGTAACCGTTTGGGATTCCGGTGCAAAGACCGAGGACGGTAAAAACTCCACCGCCAATTTCATTTCAGGAATGTACAAGTCCGTTCCCCCGTTACAGGAAATGTTCAATATGGCGGGAATGCAATTGCCAGAGTATCTAAAGGGGAAGGATGTGGCTTCTGCTGAAAATGATTCAAAGTCTACGGTGCCAAATAAGAAATCAGAATAGAAGAAAGAAAAGTTAATTAAGCATAATCCCAAAAATAAAACGCTAAGAACTAAGCTTAGCGTTTTATACTTTATTTAGTGAATTAATCAATTTTTATTTTTAATTTGGAATGAGTATGCAACCGCATTTTTCCTCTTCTTTGTCTATATTTTTTTTGATTCTATTTCGTTCGGCGTAGCTTAAACTTTCCAAATAAGCCTTATCAACAATAGGTCTTCCGTGTATATCTCTGCTTGGAGGATTATTATTGAGCCCAAGTCTTCTTGCCTCTTTTTCTTCTCTCCAAGACCCACTTGCATTTGACGTGCCCCATCCCATATGTTCTGCAAAAAACCTTTCCAATTCGCAGATTAAGCACCCAGAACCATTGCCGTAAGTAGCTTCCTTTTCGGATCCAGCTACCGCCAATACTTGAGAATAAGCTTGGTTTTGAAAAGCTATCATAATGGTAAAAAAAGTAAAAAGACAAAATAATTTTTTCATGATTTAATAATTTTAAAGTTAATGAAACAACTATGTTAAGGTAGTAATTTTCTTTCATTAAAGTGTTTTTTTTCGATAAAGTGTATAGTAAAGATTTAATTTGAGAGTATCATTTAAGGTTTAAAAACATCACAATTATAATATCTACTCGAATTCAGTTATTTTTGAAACCTGATACAACTTAAGTTTATGAGCGAAGCAAGACACAACTGGACCAAACAAGAAATCCTTGATATTTATAATAAACCGTTGATGGAGCTGCTCTATGATGCGGCAACGATACATCGTAAACATCACGATCCCAATACCGTTCAGGTGTCAACATTACTTTCCATAAAAACAGGAGGTTGCCCCGAGGACTGCGGCTATTGTCCGCAAGCGGCCCGTTACCATACCGATATTGAAGGCAACGATTTAATGACCGTTCCCCATGTAAAGGCACAGGCACTTCGGGCAAAGGCATCGGGAAGTTCTAGGGTATGTATGGGCGCGGCTTGGCGTAATGTCAAAGATGGTCCGGAGTTTGATCAGGTATTGGAAATGGTGCGAACCATCAATAAACTGGATATGGAAGTTTGCTGTACGCTCGGTATGATTACCGAAAATCAGGCTAAACGTTTGGCAGAAGCAGGATTGTATGCCTATAACCATAATTTGGATACTTCGGAAGATTACTATAAAGACGTGATTTCTACACGTGCCTTTGAAGATCGCTTGGAAACCATAGATAACGTTCGTAAAAGCAATGTTACGGTTTGTAGCGGTGGTATCATCGGCATGGGCGAAGCGTTGGAGGACCGTGCAGGCATGTTGGTCGCACTGTCCTCTTTAGATCCACAACCAGAATCGGTTCCCATCAATGCCTTGGTCGCCGTTGAGGGTACGCCAATGGAAGATATTGAACCTATAGCCATTTGGGATATGATTCGTATGGTGGCGACTACGAGAATCGTCATGCCCGAAACGCAAGTGAGATTGTCTGCCGGCCGTACCGAAATGAGCAGGGAAGGACAGGCCATGTGTTTTTTCGCCGGTGCCAATTCTATATTTGCGGGCGATAAGCTTTTGACCACACCAAACCCCGATGTAAACGAGGATATGGAAATGTTCAAATTATTGGGATTGAATCCACAAAAACCTTTTACCAAAGTTTCCCAGCCAAAAACCGTGGAAGCATCGGAATCCCAATATCAGCCTTTGGGCGAAAAACCAAAATGGACACGCCCCGAGCACAAAATCGAAAGAAACGAAGAGGCCAAAAGCAAAGCAAAACTTACAAAGCAGTCTTAAGGTAGCCGTTGCTTACAAGTGTCCCTTTACATTGTTTTCGAAAACTTTAAGAAACATTTGAAAGTTGTTTTTTAAATTTGTGGGTTAAACTACTCAGATTGCAACTGAACTTACAGGACATACCCAGGGTAAAAACAATATCTAAGGCGGATTTTATCCAAGATTATTTTAAGCCTCAGAAACCTGTTGTTGTGGAACAGTTCATAGAGGATTGGCCCGCATTTTCCAAATGGAACTTGGACTATATGGCCAAGGTGGCTGGCGATAAGACGGTTCCCCTCTACGATGACAGACCGGTTTCCCATACCGACGGTTTTAATGAACCGCATACGACCATGAAAATGGGAGATTACATTGATTTACTGAAAAAAGAGCCTACGAAATACCGTATTTTTCTTTGGAATATTCTGAAAGAAGTACCCATACTTCAAAAAGATTTCACATACCCTGATTTTGGATTAAAGCTTATGAAGGGTTTGCCCATGCTTTTCTTTGGAGGCACCAATTCACATACGTTTATGCACTATGACATTGATTTGGGGAATATCTTTCATTTTCACTTTGAGGGTAAAAAAGAATGCATTCTATATCCCCAATCCGAAACCAAGTATTTGTACAAGGTTCCCCACTCTTTGATCACACACGAAAGTATTGATTTTTCTAATCCCGATTTTGAAAAATGGCCTGCATTGCAAAAAGCCAAAGGCTATAAGACTCATTTAAAGCATGGTGAGGTATTGTACATGCCAGAGGGCTATTGGCACTATATGAAGTACATAAGCCCGGGATTTTCAATGAGTTTAAGAGCTATCGCCCGTAATCCCAAAAATCTAGGGAAGGCTTTTTACAACGTACTTATTATGCGTTATTATGATAATGTTATGCGAAAAATAAAAGGCCAAAAGTGGATCGATTCCAAAAACGAAAAAGCAATAGTCAGAACCAATGCTTTGTATGACTCGGTCAGGTAAGGTATGGTCAAGCATTGATTATACGTTTTGATTATTTTGAGGACTATGGGGCTTTGATCAGTTCTTGAAGTTTGGCATAGACCAAATGGCTTTCCCAACCCCTGTACAAAAGATAATCGGCTAGTTTTTTTTTTCTTTTTTGAACGTTTTTTTCAGTGATTTGCCCCAATCTTTTTTTGGCGAGGGTATCCAAGGTTTTTATGTATTCTTCTTCATCAATTTCCTTTAGGGCGGTAGTAATATTGAATCGAGAAATATCACGTTGTTTCAGTTCGTTTACGATTCGGTTTTTGCCCCACTTCTTTATATTGAATTTTCCCCTTGCAAAACTTTGGGCAAATCGTTCTTCGTTCAAATAGTTTTCTTGGATCAGGTGCGTGACAATTTGGTCAATGGCCTCAGGTATCATACGCATTCCTTTTAATTTTTGTACAACCTCTTTATGGCAACGGTCTTGATAGGCGCAATAATTTTCCAGCTTTTTTTTGGCTTCGTCAATAGTATAGGAGTTTGTATGAAAACTCATTCAAGTTACTTTATATCGATTGAGATTTTTACTGAATCGCCTGTTGCAGAAAATACAGCGTATTGCCCTGAACTTTTTCTTGCATCATAATGACTTATTTGGGTATAATCAATACCTCTTGTTTTTGGGAGTACCACCTCGATTTCCCAGTCGGGTTTGGTTTGGCTCACTTCCAGATCAATCGAATTAGGTTTTTTTTCATAATAAACCGATATGGCATTGTCGGCAACCTTTACATTTTCCAAAGAGGCTTTGTTCCATTTTGATGGCATTTGAGGCTTTAGCACTACCTTCTTTTTTGATGCCTGTGGTTTTATCCCAAAAAACTGTTGAACAATAGGTATGGCGTAGCTGTAAATGTTCCAAGCTTGAGCCATCATGCCATAATCTGGGGAAACTTCATACATGCTTCCCGGTAACGCATAGCTGAAAGTACGTGTCATTCGGTTCAAATAATTCAACGCCTTATCGGGCCTACCATAGTTGTTTTCCGCTACCGCTTGCACTCCGGTCGGCAGGGTCATTACCGCTCCCGTGTAGGAGAAGACCTTACTGCCCTTAAAAGAACCATCGTCTGAACCGGCGGAGTCATCCCTATCGATACCGGTCACGAAAACCCCAAACGGATTCACAAATTTTTCAGCGGTATTCAAGGCTTGAATGGCTTTTGTTGAATCGGCTATTAGCATTTCCATGGGCGTGTTCACTACCCAATTATGGTGTAGTACAAAGGGTTTTAGCGTAGAGGAACGGTTTTTTAAAATCTGTTTTTTCGTATTCTGAAGTTCGGAAACTGCCCATGGTTTTTTTAGCGTATCGGCCCTAACGATGGCATCGTCGATCAAATGTAAGGCTTGTTCGTCGGTTCCCAAAAAATCGGCATAAGAGCTAAAACCCTCTGACCAAAACTTATCGTTTATCTTCTTTTTTAAGATATCTGCCGTTTTTTTATATGCTTTGGCCAATCCCATCTCTTCCAATACCAACGCAATTTTAGCTGCATCGGAAAATGCCCGCTGTGTATAGGAGGCTACATCTATCATTTCACTGTCAAGGCCATGTATCTCCATCATTCCAAATCCGTCGGGGAATAAATTACCGCTTGTATCGTTTTCGGCCATAAGCCAGTGCAATCCCTTTTTTATCGTAGGGAAATAATTTTGGAGAAATTCTTTGTTGCCGTCCCATTGGTACACTTCCCAAATCAATGAAACAAATTGAGGGGTCTCGTTGATGTTGCCATTATTGAAAACCGTACCGTTGGTAGACATTTCATGTATGATTTTACCATTACCGTTAACGGCCTTGGAAACACTGTCCAAAAGATGAATGGTCTTGTATACCACATTGGTCTGGCCAATGGCCATATAGCCTTTTAACGCATATTCGCTGTCTACCCCAAACCACCATGGGTAGTCGGGAATACCAGCAGTTATTCCCGTGCCTATCTCAGGAACCGTCCTAACCAACCAATCACAATTGTACTTTAGCCATTCAAAGGCCTTTTCCAAATTTTTATCGGGAACGGTCAATTTTGATTGTTTTGCCAATTGCACGTATCTTTCCTTTTTTTGGGATAACCGGTTTAATGTATTGTTGCCAAGGTCGTCATAGGTTTTTAGGGCACCTTCTTTGGAGTGGTATGAACCTGCTATGGTAAAGGTCAGTGTTCGGGCTTCGTTAGGCTCAAGATGAATGTCGTACTTCAACATGTTTGAAACACCCAACCCCTTGTATATATTTTTCGCATTTCCGTGGGACATAGGTTTTTCTTTGGCTCCGTATGTTAAGAACCACGGGTTGTTCATATCCTTTATCAACCATTGTTCTCTTTGGTTCAAATAGTTGGAGGTATCTTGGCCATCTATCATTTTGGTGCGCTCACCTAACCATGTTGGTCTTAAGTCAGAATGCCCAGTGAATTCAAACCCGAATTTTTGTACGGTATCACCTGAATTTTTTAAAAGATATTGAAGGATGATTCCCTGTTTTCCATCCGGTACAAATTGAAACCTTTCTATTTTAAGGTCGCTATCGGATAAATTATAAATGTGCTTATTACCGAACGGATAATTTACAAAGGTATCCGCTTTTTTCAACGCTACGTTTTCAGTATCAAACGTAAGGTTAACGTCAAACCCATCCATAAGTTTGATAGGGTGGTTCCAAATACCGCCCATTTCTCCTTTAATATGCCATCCCAATTCAGGAAAGGAACCGTCTTGATGACCTACCATATACACCCTGTCCCCAGCAGTCACATAAGGCGATTCCAAGTATGCATCTTTGCCTTGTATAGAAGCGGTATCGTCAAGATAATCCGTCAAACTCTCATCGGGGGTGTTTTCTGAACATCCTAAAATGTATAAAAAAATGATGCATAGTAGGCTACCGTGGCTTTTTTTCATTTATATGATATTATAATCAGAAAATTACTAAATAAAAATGATCGAAACACAAGCACAAGTTATGCTTTGTTCAGGTAATTTTAGTGGTTCAAATCTATAATGAATTTGTCAATGGCCTTGCCATTTGTGTTTTTTAGTTTTTTTGACGCTAACCTGGGAATATAATCTTGAAAAAAGATGTCCCGAAAATATGGAAACAAAAAAAGCGACCCCTTTTAGGAGTCGCTTTGTGTGGATATCTTTTTAAATAACCCTTTGGTCTAAACTAAAGGTTGGTTCAAAAATGTTTCTTTGGGAGTTTATACTCCCAAAGAAGGTTTTTACTAATATATGGTCTTGCCGTCTTTATCCTTAAAACGGTATTCAAGATACGTATACGCATCCCTAGGTTGTATTTTTATCCATTTTTTATGCTCCAAGAACCACTTGGAACGTATGGACGGGAAACCTTTGGTAATATAGGCCGCTATAAAAGGGTGTATGTTCAATACAATCCCATTATTGGCTTTGGGCCCTTTTAAAAGTTTCTCCAGATTGGCATTGATCTTATCGATTAAAACGATAGGTGCCTCTATCTCCTGGCCATTGCCATTGGGATTTACCTCACTTGTTTTAATGTTCATCTCTGGCCTTACCCGTTGTCTGGTAATCTGTATGAGCCCAAATTTACTTGGGGGGAGTATCTTGTGCTTGGCACGGTCATCTTTCATCTCATCCCTAAGATGTTCAAAAAGCTTTTTCCTGTGCGGTGCTTTTACCATGTCTATAAAATCGACCACGATAATACCTCCCATATCACGCAACCTTAATTGTCTTGCAATTTCCGATGCGGCCAAAAGATTTACTTCCAATGCGGTATCTTCTTGATTTTTGGCCTTATTTGAACGGTTACCGCTGTTTACGTCTATTACGTGCAAGGCTTCGGTATGTTCAATGATCAAATACGCACCCTTGCTCATGGATGCCGTACGGCCAAAAGAAGTTTTTATCTGCCTCTCGATTCCGAATTTTTCAAAAATCGGGACAGTACTATTATGTTGTTTTACGATAGACTCCTTTTCCGGGGCTATTTCGGCAACATAATCCTTAATTTGTTCATAAAGCGTTTCATCATCTACGTGGATTCCCGTAAAGGAATCGTTAAAAACATCCCTCAGTATGGATGAAGCCCTGTTGAGCTCTACCAATACCTTGGATGGCGTAGGTGCTTTATACAATTTCTTGCACATTGCGGACCATTTGGTCAGCAAGTTCTGTAGATCTTTGTCCAGCTCTGCGACTTTTTTGCCTTCTGCAACTGTTCGTATGATAACCCCAAATCCTTTTGGCTTAATGCTCTTTACAAGTCTTTTAAGTCTATCTTTTTCCTCGTTGCTCTCTATTTTTTGAGAGACCGATACACGATCGGAAAAAGGTACCATGACCAGGTAACGCCCCGCTAGGGAGAGTTCCGAACTAATTCGGGGGCCTTTGGTGGATATGGGTTCTTTAACGATTTGCACCAATAAAGATTGATTGGCTTTGATAACATCGGTTATTACACCATGTTTATCAATATCTTTTTCAAATGGAAAGTCTTTAAGGGAGTAATCTCTTAATTTCCCTGTACTTACCTGCTTAATGAATTTTAGCATTGAAGATAACTGCGGCCCAAGATCATGATAGTGCAAAAAGGCATCTTTTTCATAACCTACGTTTACAAAAGCGGCATTCAGCCCGGTTACGGGTTTTCGAATCTTGGCGAGGAATATATCGCCAACCGAAAAATTATTGTTATCCTCTTCTTTGTGTAATTCTATTAGCTTTCCATCTTTTAATAAGGCAAAGTCAACGGCTTCGGAACTAGATCTTACGATTAATTCTCTATTCACCTGAATATATTTATATCTACCCAAAATAGCTGGATAGATGGATTAAACAATATCGGAAACAGGTTTAGGAAACCTGTCGGGATTCTTTGGTTGAATCTCTATGTCAATGAACGTATGTAAAACGAAAAAGTAGTTGTAACAACTACTTTTTCTTGTGTCGGTTAGCTCTCCTTCGCTTTTTGCGTTTATGGGTAGCTACCTTATGTCTTTTTCTTTTCTTACCACTCGGCATAAAGGTCTACTTTTATAAGATTAATATTTTATTGTTTAACGTGTACGTTACTCTTTACTCCTTCTACAAAAACCTTTGCAGGCTTAAATGCCGGAATGTTGTGGGCAGGAATTTTTATGGTAGTGTTCTTAGAAATATTTCTACCTGTTTTTTCTGCTCTGGTCTTTATGATAAAACTACCAAAACCTCTTAGGTAAACGTTGTCTCCATTTTCCAATGAAGATTTAACCTCTTCCATAAAGGTTTCAACTGTTGCTTGTACATCTCCTTTTTCAATTCCCAGTTTTTCTGAGATTTTCGTTACGATATCCGCTTTCGTCATTTCAATTAATTAGTTTACTATACCTTTTTTTCGGGTTGCAAATATATAAATTAAATTCAATCTTTTATTCTAAAGGACTAATTTTAAGTGAATTCGCCAACACTTTTTTCAATATGGTCAAATGAAACCCTTTATATGCCTAATCCCCTATTTTTTAGACGTATAACTTGGTTCGCAAGACCAATTTCGAGCGCCCGCCATAATCAATGCAATTTCAAAATAGAAAAATAAGGTAAATACCAAAAGAATAACTATTACTTTTGTTGTTTAGTATGGATTCGATACCATTTTCTCAAAAAATTCTACGTTGGTACCATGAAAATAAACGAACGTTGCCGTGGCGAAAAACCAAAAACCCATACAATATTTGGCTTTCGGAAATTATTCTACAGCAGACCCGTGTAGTACAGGGTACACCGTACTATCTGAAGTTGGTTGAGAATTTTCCAACGGTACATGACTTGGCCAAGGCACCCGAGGAAAAAGTATTGAAATTATGGCAAGGGCTGGGCTATTATTCTAGGGCCAGGAACCTACATGCTGCCGCTAAGATGATAGTGAACGAATATGATGGCCGATTTCCCAGGACTTACAATGAACTTTTGAAGCTTAAAGGCGTTGGGGACTACACGGCGAGTGCCATAGCATCTATTTGTTTTAATGAACCCGAACCCGTGGTCGATGGTAACGTATACCGTGTCTTGGCCAGATATTACGGCGTAGATATTCCCATAAACAGTACCGAAGGTATCAAATACTTTAAAAAATTGGCACGAAAGGTAATGAACAAAGAGAACGTTCGTGACTATAACCAAGGCATAATGGAGTTTGGGGCCATTCAGTGCGCTCCCAAAAAACCATATTGTTTATTGTGCCCCCTTAACGATAGTTGTACGGCTCTTCAAAGAAATAAAGTGGGCGATTTGCCCGTCAAAATGAACAAGGCCAAAGTCAGAAACCGATATTTTAACTATTTGGTTCCCGTTTTTGAAAAAGATGGAATCAAAAAAACAATACTGCACCAGCGTAAAGGAAAAGGGATTTGGCAAAACATGTGGGAATTCCCACTTATGGAATCTGAAAAGGAAATCAATTTAGAAGAGATAAAAAACAAACATTCGACCGTTCTTAATAGTGATACCAACGGAAAGGTGTCACTTTTTAATACTCATGCCATTGTACATAAACTTTCCCATCAACATTTGCATACCAAATTCTGGATCGTTGAGGTAGACCATGATTTGCCCAACGGTATACCACTTTCCAAACTGGAAGAATTGCCCGTGCCTGTTTTGATAGCAGACTTTATAAAAGCGTTTAAAAATTTGTACTTTTGACCATTAGATTTTTATTATGAGCGGAACATTGAACAAAGTAATGCTTATTGGGCATTTAGGGGATGAAGTAAAGATTCATTATTTTGAAGGCGGCAACTGTATTGCCCGTTTTCCATTGGCTACCAACGAGACCTATACCAATAAACAAACAGGTGAACGGGTCACCAATACAGATTGGCACAACATCGTTATCCGAAACAAGGCTGCCGAGATTTGTGAAAAATATCTAAGCAAAGGCGACAAGGTATATGTAGAAGGCAGATTAAAAAATAGACAGTGGCAAGGGGAAGACGGTAATACAAGATATACCACCGAAGTACATGTGCAGGATTTTACTTTTTTGACGACAAAAAAGGAAAGCATGGCCAATAATCAAGCCAACGACCAACCGCAACATAATAAAGCAGCCGCCCAGACTGCTGCGCCCAAAGCGCAAGCTAAGGTTAACGAGCCGGAACAGGATGATGACCTGCCATTTTAAACAAAACAAAATTAAACATTGACTATTGGACCCTGACCCCCTTAGTTTGGTACTGAGTTTTATAAGTTTTGACAGTGCGCTACTGGCTAAAATTTTTATTCTTATCATTCTTCTGTTATGCTCGGCCCTTATATCCGGTGCGGAAGTAGCTTTTTTTGGACTTTCACAAACGGACATAAATGAAATACAGGAGCAAAAAACGACCAAGGGTAATTTTATTGTCAAATTATTGGAGCGTCCCAAAAAGCTATTGGCCACAATTTTGATTGCCAACAACACTATCAATATTGGTATCGTACTTCTTTTTAGTGATATTGGCGACACTTTTTTCGCAAATATCACCTACGTGTTGTTCAATATAGTCTCGGTAAGGTTTTTGTTGGAAGTTGTGGTGGCCACTTTTTTAATATTGATGTTCGGGGAGATCTTGCCGAAAATCTACGCAAACCGAAACCGCATCAGTTTCGCCCATATCATGGCATTTCCTTTAAAGGTTTTGGATGTACTTTTCAGCCCCTTGAGCATGCCCATGCGGGCAACTACGATTTTTATGTACAAAAAGTTGGGAAAGCAAAAATCAAACCTAAGCGTAGATCATCTCTCCCAGGCACTGGAACTTACCTCCGAAGGGGATACAACTAAAGAGGAACAAAAGATTTTGGAAGGTATCGTATCTTTTGGAAATACCGATACCAAGCAGGTCATGAGCCCCAGGATAGATATTTTTGCTTTGAGCGAGGACATGAAATATCCCGAGGTCATACGAGAAATAAAAAAACACGGCTATTCCCGTATTCCTGTTTTTTCAGAAAATATGGACAATCTTCTGGGAGTTCTTTACGTAAAAGATCTGCTGCCTTATATAGACCGCAAATCCTTTAATTGGATGGCCTTGATACGAGAACCTTATTTTGTGCCGGAAAATAAAAAATTGGATGATTTGTTATTGGAATTTCAAGACAAAAAAAACCATTTGGCCGTTGTAGTAGATGAATATGGGGGTACATCAGGAATTGTTACCTTAGAGGATATTATTGAAGAGATTGTTGGTGATATCAGTGATGAGTTTGACGATGTAGATCTGGTATTTTCGAAATTGGACGACCATAACTATGTTTTTGATGGGAAAACTACACTAAAGGATTTCTACAGAGTGGTAAAAATTGACGATGAGGAAGATTTTGAACTACAAAAAGGAGAGTCTGAAACCATTGCGGGATTTGTATTGGAAATCGCAGGTAATTTTCCCAGAAGGGGAGAAAAAGTGCTTTTTAAAAACTATCAATTTATAGTAGAAAGCCTCGACAAAAAAAGATTAAAGCAAATTAAAATCACACTGCCACGTGAAAGTTAAATATTTTGTATTGTTTTTATTGATTTTTTTGGGCTGTAAGAACGGGGAAGAGGTACTGCCCAAACCAAAGGCAGAACTCAGGCTAGAGTATCCCAAGGCCAACTATATAGATACCAACTTGGGTTTTTTTAGTTTTGAGCGCAATCAAGAGGCCAATTTTAGAATTGAATCGAAAAAAGGGATTACCATAGGCTACCCAAATATGAACGGTTCAATTTATATCACGTACAAGAACGTAGATGGCAATTTGGATAAACTATTGTCAGATGCCCAAAAATTATCTTATGAGCACGTGGCCAAAGCCGATAATATTGCCGAACAGCCTTTTGTAAACGAAAAGGATAAAGTTTACGGAATGTATTATGAAGTCTTTGGCGATGCAGCTTCACAGGCTCAATTTTATGTGACGGACAGTACCGAGCATTTTGTAACGGGATCGTTGTATTTTTTCGCCAAACCCAATTATGATTCCATTCAGCCTGCCGCGGCGTATCTTCAAGAGGATATAAAACATATTATGGAGACTTTTCGCTGGAACGAATAATCTACCCTTATGCAAAAACAAGATGTAATCGACTGCCATGCAAGAATAAGCCCGTATGTTCACGATACACCGGTTCTCACATCAAGATTGATCAATACAAAAGTAGGTGCAGAGGTATATTTTAAATGCGAAAACTTTCAACGGGCCGGAGCCTATAAAATTAGGGGAGCTACGAACGCCATCCTACAACTGTCCGATGAGCAGCGCAGTAAAGGTGTTGTGACCCATTCATCTGGCAATTTTGCCCAGGCATTGTCATTGGCCGCACAAAGCTTAAAAGTTCCCGCCCATATCGTTATGCCATCATCTGCTCCTCAGGTAAAAAAGATAGGCGTATTGGAATATGGGGGCACTATTTACGAATGTAAGCCTACGCTGGGTGCCCGCCAGCGCATGGCAGACCAGATTGCAAAAGAGACTGGAGCTGTTTTTTTGCATCCTTCCAATAATGAGCATGTAATTTTAGGTCAGGGAACGGCAGCTTTTGAATTATTGACCGAGCGACCAGATTTAAACTATATTTTTTGCCCTGTGGGTGGCGGGGGATTGATTGCCGGGTCCGCCATAGCTGCAAAACATTTTGGAGAGAGTTGTAAAATAATCGGGGGCGAGCCTTTTGAGGCCGATGATGCTTACCGTTCATTGCAAACTGGAAAAATTGAAGGAAACAACACCGTAAATACCATAGCCGACGGACTAAAAACGACATTGGGCGACAAGAATTTTCCCATAATCAAAAAGCATGTAACCAAGATTGTTCGCGTTACCGAAAATGAGATCGTGGTAGCCATGCGGTTGGTATGGGAGCGTATGAAGATTATAATTGAACCGTCCAGTGCCGTTACCGTGGCCGCTTTGATTCGAGATGCTGAGGAAAACCCGAAAGAGTATATGAGAAAAAAGGCCGGAATTATAATATCTGGCGGTAATGTAGACTTGGGCGACTTACCTTTTGGTAAATAGCTTATTTAAATCTGTAATCTTCTGTTGGTGCGAAAGTTTAAAAAAATTATAAAAAGAATGGGGTTGTTTTTTGTGGGTTTTCTGTTGGCCATGGTCGTTGCTGTCTTTCTCTTTATCAATTTCAGTCCTGAATTTGGTGGAACTCCCACCAAGGAACAAAAGATGCGTTACGCTACATCAAAAAATTATGGAAAAGGTGCCTTTAAGAATATTGGTGACGTTCAAATGAATATGGGGTTTGGTGTTTTTGTAAAAAGCTTAAGAGGTTATATTGCCCCACAACCCCACACCAAACCAGAAAAAGATATATCCGTTGAAAAAATTGATTCCATTTCCATTTCTCTTTATGAAGGCCCTATGCGTTTGATTTGGTTTGGACATTCTGCCTTTTTATTACAAAGTGGAGGCAAGAATATTTTGATAGACCCCATGTTCGGTGATGTCCCGGCACCACATCCAATGCTTGGAGGAAAACGGTTTAGCTCATCCTTACCTATTGAAATAGAAAAACTCCCTAAGATTGATGCCGTTATTTTCTCACATGATCATTATGATCATCTAGACTATGGTTCAGTTAAGCTTTTAAAAGAAAAAGTAGGCGTGTTTTATACGCCATTAGGTGTAGGCGTTCATCTTACCGAGTGGGGCGTTGACCAAAGCAATATCATCGAATTGGATTGGTGGGGTGAGGTCAACTTTCAAGGATTACGTTTTATATGCACCCCCGCACAGCATTTTTCGGGTAGAGGAATTACAGATGGTGGTAGTACTCTATGGAGCTCATGGGTTATACAAACGGCAAGCGAAAACATTTTCTTTAGTGGCGATAGTGGTTATGGTGCCCATTTTAAAGAAATAGGGGATATATATGGCCCCTTTGATTTTGCTATGTTAGAATGTGGCCAGTATAACGAGCTATGGAAAGAAATTCATATGATGCCCGAAGAAGCCGCACAAGCGGGACTTGACATAAAGGCAAAAAAAATAATGCCCATACACTGGGGCTCATTTAAATTGGCAATGCATCCCTGGACCGAACCGGTCAGCCGTATCTTAAAAAAAGCAACAGAATTGAATATTCCCGTTACGGTACCCAAAATCGGGGAACCTATTTATTTGGATACCCAAAACATTTCTAAAGAAAAATGGTGGGAGGCCTTTAATTAGCTTTGCCCAACAGCGTTTTGGCTTTAGCAATGCTTGAATTTATTTCTTCTTTTAGGGCCTTCACATTTTCCTCTTCCTCATCCAGCCATTTTTGCTTTTGTTCCGTAAGCTCTTTGCCTTCGAGAATTTCTTCGGAATCAAAGCGATTGCCAAAACTCTGCATCCAATCCATCATGGATTGGTTCGCCTTTTGAAGGTCGCGCATGGCTTGCTCATATTCCCTACCGGCCGCTGTTGTATCTACTTTTGATTTTAGCTCCCCGACCAATTTTCCGATAGTGCCCATTTTTGGCATTACCTCGTCATGAACGGCCATTACCTGTTCCATTTGGGTGGGTTCGCTGGTTTTCTTCTCTTCTTCTTTGCAAGAAAATAGAATAGTCAGTGTTAAAAGTGCGCTTATAAGAACAATTTTTTTCATCTGTTTTTTTTCAAAATTAAGGATTCAATTCCTTAATTACAGGCTCAATATAAAAATCATACATCTTTTTGGTCATGTATGTAACCACGGGGTCGGTTTTTTCGGGAGAACCACCTTCAAATGGTGGGGCGGGATCATATTCCAAGTTCAACATTACAAAATCCGCATAATTACGGCCCATTGTATGGTCTACAAGGGCCAAACTCATGTCAATACCTGCGGAGACTCCTGCTGATGTCCAATACTTACCATCATTGGTATACCTTTTGTTGACAAATGTTGCTCCATAACCTTTTAATTTATTCTCGGCATCGTACCAGTTAGTGGTTGCTTTCTTACCTTTTAACAATCCTGCAGCACCTAGAATCCAAGCTCCGGTACAAACACTGGTAGTGTATTTGCTGTTTTGGTCAATTTGCCTTATCCAATTCAATAATTTCTGGTCTTTGGTTGCCCTATACGTATCTGCCGTGCCACCGGGAACAACTAGAATGTCCAAGTGCTTTACTTCGGCAATCGTTGTGTCAACCTGTGTTTTGAGGCCATTGTTACTTTGTATCAGTCCTTTTTCCTTTGCGATAAAAAAAGTCTTTGCCGGGTACATACTGCTGAAAACAGAATGCGGGCCCATGGCATCCAAACTAAAATAGCCATCATAGAGAAGGATTCCTATTGTGAAAATTGTGTCCCGTGGCGCTTCATAAGTAAGCGCCATAAGCTCATCATGGGTCATGTTTTCCAATTCTTTAATCGTGTATTTACTGCCGTCCGGTTTTACGTTTCTTTTTTCTGGGATAGTTTCTTTGGTATCATCCATTTGTGTTTTTGTATTACGGTTTTCCCCTGATGTTTCAGATTGGCATGAGAACAATACGCATGTGATAATGAGTAATATTGATAGATATTTCATTTTTCAAATTTTAATTTTTTAGTAAAAATCCTTTGGAAAGCTTGTACCAACAAAAGCAAGCCCTAAGGATGTTCCAAGATATTATGACCCGATTATAGAGCCTATGGTATTTTGTCCTAAGAGTTAGGTTTTGAAAGAAAATTTACGCAACGTATTTGGTGGCCTAAAGTTGGAATCGCTATACAAAAAATCGTAGTCGTTTTTGTAGTTCGTGGCTAAGTATGGAGTAGTATAAATATATAAAGTAAACGCTACCTTGGGGATATTGACAAAACCGATAGGATATTCTTCTATGGTGATTTTGGGCACGTTTGGCTTTTTTCCTTCCTTTTGTTCACTTAGTCTTTGCATCAAGTAACACTTACCGTTACAGTTAAGTTTTACTTTCTCTTTGTTTATACATAAAAATTCTGCTATATAATCCTGGTTCACAACATATTCAAGCATAGGAAGTACGGGGCGGAGCATGGCCAGCACATACAAGAAAACAAAAAATAAGGCACCAAAAGATTTCAAAACAATATTGTTTTTTACAAAGGTACTATCCAAATTTGAGCTCCGGACAGTTGTTATCTTAAAATAGACGAATTTTGCACAAATATTCTTTCTGTTGAACAGTTCCAAAAAAAAGTGGTTTTATCTTATTGTACTCTCTGTCATTTGGGGCACATCATATATATTGATCAAAAAAGGATTGAAGGGATTCACCCCTTATCAATTAGGCTCGGTTCGTATTGTACTAGCGGGTTTTTTTCTTTTTTTAATAGGTTTCAAATCCTTGAAAACCATTTCAAGACAAGAATGGAAATGGGTAGCCCTATCGGGATTTGTAGGCAGTTTTTTGCCCATGTATCTTTTTGCTTTTGCCGAAACGGAAATAGATAGTAGTGTAACCTCGGTATTGAATTCGCTGGTTCCTCTTTTTACTTTGTTCGTGGGCTTGATTTTTTTCAGGATAAAATTTACGAGAAATCAATTGTTAGGCGTAGTTGTGGGACTTTTTGGGGCAATTTTACTTATTGTATTGGGCAAAGAGCTAAACCCGGATCAAAATTATTGGTATACGTTATGTATTGTGGCCGCTACCATTGGCTATGCTTGCAATGCCAACATAATCAAGAGCAAACTGCAACAGGTAAGCCCCATGGGTATTGCCGTAGGTAATTTTGCATGTATAATCGTGCCAGCTTTGATGTTTCTTCCCTTTTCAGGTTTTTTTAAAGCAGATGTGGTCTCTGGTGAGTTTTTCTGGAGCTCATTGGGGTACATCGTGATATTATGTGTATTGGGCACATGTATAGCCAAGGTCATGTTCAACAAGCTGATTCAAATTTCATCAGCTGTTTTCTCTGTATCGGTGACTTATCTTATCCCTATTGTCGGTATTTTTTGGGGGGTGTTGGACAATGAAACGTTTACATTTGAACAAGCATTGGCATCCTTGTTGATTTTGTTCGGGGTTTATCTGGTGAATAAAAAGAAAAAATCCGCCTAGATTGTTCTAAACGGATTTCTTTACATGGATTAATAGTATTTTATTCGAAATCTGAGTCGGATACCCCTTGGTTTACCTTGATTTCCTTTACTACGAAATCAAATTTTTGTGGGCCCGCTGTTTGGGATATCATGAAAGGGAACATAATGCCCGATACTTCTTTGTAATCGCCATACCCAATGGTGCTTGACATTTGTTGCCCTTGTACTTCTTGGGTTTGTACATCTTGCAGTTTTAGGCCTGTTTCTACATCATAAAAGGAAACCTTGCTGTCCGACACTTTTATTTTATAGGCTTTTTTTCCGTCTACGGGCTCAATGCCCTCCAGGGTTACTCCGCCGTTGAGGTAATTCAGTTCTGGAAAGGGAGAGGATTCTTCTTTCACTTTCATGATTTCCTCTTCCGATAGGTCTTTGCGTTGCCCTTGGGCGACCATATAGCCTTTGTCCCCGTCAAGAACTTGTTTTTGCATAGAGTTGCCACCAACTTTGATGTTCTGCATAAACTGGTCTTTGGATGTTTTTTTCATATCCAGTTCCAGTTTCATCCCTTGAATTTCAGCTTCGGCCAACAATAAATAGGATTCAACGGCTTCTAATTTTTCTTTGCCTCCAACAGCTTCTAAATACTTTTCCAGCACACTGTTTACGGTAACACCTTCTGGTATAGCTGCATCATAATTGGGTTTTTCGGTAGCTTTACCTTGCTTATCATAGTATTTTATAGGAATCTTTTTGCCGTTGAATTCCACTTTTTCCAGGTTTTCCAATACATCACTTCCTTTTCCGGTTACTACGACACGTGCATTTTTAGAACTGAAATATTTTTGTGCCGCATTTTGAACATCTTCAACGGTTATTGCGTTAATGCGTTCCAGATAATTTTTATAGAAATCGTCTGGGAGGTTCTCAGTCTCGATATTCAGCGCATAACGGGCTATGGTCTCTGGCTTTTCGAGCGCAAGTACAAAACGGCCAACGTATTTCGCCTTGGTGTTCTCCAGTTCTTTGGCAGAAACTGGCTCGGTAATTATTTTATCTACCTCTTTCAGCATTTCCACCACCGAACTATCGGTCACTGCATTCCTAACCTGAGCGGTCGCCCTAAAGGTTGAGGGGGCATATTTGCTATCCCCTAACCTGGAGTAAGACCCATAGGTATAGCCCTTGTCCTCTCTCAAGTTTAGGAACAAACGGCCCTCACCGCCACCGCCCAAGATTTGATTGGCCACCAAAGCTGAAAGATAATCCGGGTCGTTCATTTTAAGATTTACCAAATTCTGAACGGCAATCTCTGACTGTACCGCATTGGGTACATCAACAAAGTTTATTTGTGTGTACTGAGCATCAGTTGGTTTAGAAAAACTAAAGGATGGCGGTACCGCTTTGGTCCATGATGTAAAGTGTTCCTTTACCAATTTTTGTACGTCCTTAAAATTAACATCCCCTATTACTATCATATATGCATTGGCAGGCACAAAATAGTCGGAGTAGAACTTTTCAACATCGGCCAAGGTTACGTTGTTTACCGTTTCTTCGGTAGTGAACTCACCGTAGGGATGATTTTTTCCGTAAGCCAGCGCATTTTGCACTTTTCTTGCAATGGCGGAAACATCTTTTTCCTGTGTTTTTAAACCGGTTATCAGTTTTTGTTTTTCTTTCTCGAATTCTTCCTGGGTAAAATTCGGATTGATGGCCGCGTCTGCCATAAGCTCCAATATTCTTGGAAAATATTTTGAAAGTGAACTGGCAAAGGCACTTTGTGAGCCAAAATTTATGCTGGCGCCCAAGAAGTCGACCTCTTCGTTGAACTCGTCTTTGGGGATTGATTTGGAACCGTTGCCCAGCAAGCTTGCGGTCAAACTGGAAACCCCTGCTTTGTCCCCTTCCAGAACGGGCGGATTATCAATTCTTAATTGTATGGAAACCCTTGGTAATTTACGGTTTTCCACTACCAATACTTTAAGCCCGTTCTTGAGTTCAAAGCGTTCCGCATCTTTTAGGTTAATCTCAGGTGATGGCCCCGGTTTGGGCATAATGCTCCTGTCGACCTGTGCTTGTAGGGTAATTGCCATAAAGGCGAATACCGCTGCTAGATATATTTTTTTCATAAGTCTGAATTTATTTCAGTATCGATTTTAGTTTTCGGTTTTGTCTTTTGGCAAATAGTCTATAATCACTCTTTGGTTGGATTTTAGGTGCCTGTTCGCAACCTCTTTTATTTCTTCCCTGGTTACGGACCTGTAAATTTCAATCTCCTTGTTGATAAGCTCCGTATCGCCATAAAGCACGTGATACCTTGCCAATGAATTGGCAATACCGGATACGCTTGAGTTGGAGTTCACAAACTGGTTCTCAAATTTGTTCTGGAGTTTTTGATAGTCGTTTTCGGAAATCAGTTCGTTTCTTACCTTTGCTATTTCTTCTTCCATTTCTGAAATCAAGGTGTCCAATGATGTTTCGCCAACAGGTAGGGCAAAGACTAGATACATACTGTAATCTTCTTGTGGGATATTAAAAGCACCTACTTGTAAAGCCTGTTTTTGATCGTCTACCATTTTCTTGTATAGCTTGGAACTTTTCCCATCGCTTAAATACGTTGAGATCATATCCAACACATATGCATCACGTTCTTTAAAACCGGGCGTTCTGTAGGCAATGCCCACCGCCGGTATCTGTATATTGGCATCGTAGGCCTTTACCCTTTTTTCTTCGGTTATCGGGTCTTCTTTGGGGTAGTTGCGTACAACGTCCTCACCTCTCGGGATAGGGCCGAAATAATCCTCGATTATTTTTTTGGTCTCGGCGATATCTATATCTCCCGCTACGACCAGAGCGGCATTATTGGGCACATAGTATTTTTTGTTATATGCTATAACATCTTCCAAGGTAGCAGCATCCAAGTCTTCCATATATCCAATATTGGGGTCTTTGTATGGATGTTTCTCAAATAGGTTTTCGCCAAGAACGGGTAATAACTGCCCGTAAGGAGAATTGTCGTAACGTAATCTCTTTTCTTCCTTTACCACTTCTTGTTGGGTGTCAATACCCTTTTGGTCAATAACTGGATGTAGCATCCGCTCGGATTCCATCCAAAGGCCTAATTGTAGATTATTGGATGGAAACACCTCATAATAATACGTTCTGTCCTGTGAAGTGTTGGCATTGTTCTGCCCACCATGGGAAGATACGATTTCGAACCATTTTCCACGCTCTATGTTTTTGGTACCCTCGAACAGCAAGTGTTCAAAAAAATGAGCAAAGCCTGTACGGCCTTCGGTACGGTCTTTTCCGCCTACATGGTACATTACGGACGTGGTCACCACAGGTGCCGTATTGTCTTGATGAAGAATCACATGCAACCCGTTGTCCAGGTCGTATTCTTCGTAAGTGACTTCCTGGGCTTTTACGGCTACCATGGCAGAAAGCAAAAAGGTAGCCAAGAATAGTTTTCTTTTCATTTTAATCAGTGTTTTGTTTAAACCAATTTGATCAATAAGTGTACAATATACTCGATTTGTTACACGTAACTAAGTTTTTTTCTATCCGATGCCTAGCCTTCCAAGGGTTTAACAACTTTTTATCATAAATCTTCTCTATATTTATTATATTAAGGGAAAAACAAAAGCCTAGAACATGAAAAATTTTACACTTCCCATTCGTTTTGGAATTGCTGCCAGCGGTTCGCTGATAGCTTATTTTTTGATACTTTCCCTTTTTGATTTGCATACCAATGTATTTTATAGTTTGTTTAATGGCGTAATTACAGGTTTTGCCATTTATGAAGCTATAAAATACAGGAGAATTAGGGAAGGTATGAACTTTAACTATGCGAAAGGATTTTCTACAGGCGTGGTAACTGGTTTTGTCGCCACACTTTTGTTCACGGTTTTCTTCGCCTTTTACTCCACTGAAGTGAATACCGATTTTTTAGCACAACTTTCCCAGGCTTGGTTCAAAAATTTTCATTTTGAAGGTATCGTTTTCTTTACTGTTGCCATCATGGGGTTTGCGACAACGCTAGTATTGACACTGTCTTTTATGCAATTGTTCAAGGCGAGTAATAATCTCAGTAAAAAATCGGTCTAAAAACTCTAAAAATCACTTGTGGATTAACGAATTACCCCTATATTTGCATCCGCTTATTGAAAAAGTAAGCGTTAATTTTAAATAAATATACACGCTATGTATGCAATTGTAGAGATGGCAGGGCAGCAATTCAAAGTTGCGAAAGACCAAAAAGTGTATGTTCACCGTTTACAGACAGAAGAAGGGAAAAAGGTGACTTTTGACAATGTACTTCTTTTGGATGACGGCAAGAACGTGACTATTGGCGCCCCAGCTATAAGCGGTGCGGCTGTTGAGGCTAAAGTCGTTAAACACCTTAGAGGTGACAAAGTAATCGTTTTTAAGAAAAAAAGGCGTAAAGGCTACCGCAAGAAAAACGGTCATCGCCAATCTTTGACAGAAATCGTTATTGAAAATATTGTTGCCAAGGGAGCCAAAAAAGCAGCTCCGGCAAAAGAAGAGAAGCCAAAAGAGGCTCCAAAAGCAAAAGCTGAAAAGGCACCGGTAAAAAAAGCGGCACCCAAAAAGAAAGCAGCCCCCAAAACCGCTAAGGCAGATGATTTAAAAAAGATTGAGGGTATCGGTCCGAAAATAGCTGAAACTTTAACAGCAGCAGGAATCTCAACTTTTGCAGAATTGGCGAAGGCCAAATCAGAAAAAATTTCCGAAATCATTGCGGACGTTCGTGGAAACCACGTGACCGATACTTGGCCGGCTCAAGCTAAATTGGCGGCTGAAGGTAAGTGGGACGAGCTAAAAAAATGGCAGGACGAACTAGACGGCGGCAAAGCATAATTGTTAAATCATATAGTCCCTATGGTATGTCCTTGGGATTCAACTAAATAGTAATATCATGGCACATAAAAAAGGTGTAGGTAGTTCTAAGAACGGTAGAGAATCAGAATCGAAACGGTTAGGCGTCAAAATATTCGGTGGTCAAGCTGCTATTGCTGGTAATATTATCGTTAGGCAAAGAGGAACAAAACATAACCCAGGTGAAAACGTATACGCTGGCAAAGACCATACTTTACATGCTAGAGTAGATGGTTTGGTAAAGTTTGAAAAGAAAGCGGGAGGTAAATCCTATGTATCTATTGAGCCTTTTGAGGCATAAAAAACTTTATTCTTCAAAAAATTCAAAACCCTCACCAACAGTGAGGGTTTTTTGTTACCCGATTGTTAAGTTAATTTAAAGAACCTCAAAAATACAGGTAAAATTCATTTAAACTTAAAATTTTGTAAACCTGCCTTTGGCCCTTAATGCAATTTCTTTGTGGCTTAACTCAACCACACTGGAAAAATGAAAAATATATTGCGCATTACATTCATCTTTTTACCTTTTATCTTGTTCGCCCAAACAGGAAATGTACAGGGAACCATATCCGATGAAAACGGGATTTATCTGCCTGGAGCCAACGTTATGATTACTTCTTTATCAAAGGGGGCTATCTCCGATTTTGACGGCAGATTTACTTTGATCGATATTCCTGAAGGCATGTATACTTTAAGTGTCTCGTATTTAGGATATGCAGACATTCAGCAAGAAGTTACCGTAAAAGCAAATGCAACCACTGAAATTTCTTTGTTTATTGAACCTAAAAGTATGCAGTTGCAAGGTGTTGAGGTTACGGCCTATGGTTTGAGTGGGCAATCCAAAGCCTTGAACACCCAAAAATCCAACCTCAATATCACGAATGTGGTGTCGACCGACCAAATCGGTAAATTTCCCGATGCCAATATTGGTGATGCGGTAAAACGAATTCCCGGTATTACCATGCAGGTAGATCAGGGCGAGGCGAGGAACATTATAGTACGTGGACTTTCGCCACAGTTGAATTCCGTTACGCTCAACGGTAGCCGTATCCCATCCGCCGAAGGCGATAACAGAAATATCCAGATGGATTTGATTCCGGCAGATATGATACAGACCATTGAGGTCAGCAAAGCTGTAACTCCCGATATGGATGCCGATGCTCTGGGGGGCTCCGTAAATTTGGTGACCCGGACATCGCCCCAGGGGTTTCGGCTATCGGCCACATTGGGTTCAGGTATTAATTTTATAACGGATAAACCTATTTTGAACGGGTCGTTACTATTAGGAAATAGAAGTAAAAACGATAAGTTCGGGTGGATGATTGCCGTTTCAGGAAACGATAACGATTTTGGATCCGATAATATTGAAGCGGAATGGACAGATGAATTTGAGTTTAACACAGGGGTGCAGGATGCCGATGGGGAAGATATTTTGGAAGAAATCGATGTTGACCCTTATGCCAATGTTTTTGAGCAAAGGGAATATTTGGTGCAACGTATCAGAAGAAGTTTTTCTGCCAATCTTGATTATAAGTTTGATGCCAACAATACTGTTTTTTTAAAAACCATGTACAACTGGCGTGACGATAGGGAGAACAGGTTTCGGTTGGAACACGAAATTTTGGACGGCGAGGATATCGGAACTGGTGATTTTACAATTTTAAATAGATTGCCGGTGCGTTTTCCGGTAGAGGTAAAACGCCAGACTAAAGGTGGCATAGATAATACTAGAAATAAAAATAGGCGTTTGGAAGATCAACGTATGCAGAACTACAGTTTAGGTGGTAATCACCTTTGGGGCAATTTAAAAGTAGATTGGATGGGTTCTTTTGCGAAGGCATCTGAGGAGCGATTGAACGAACGCTATGCCGAATTTGAATCAGAGTACATAATAAACAATGATGTTTTCAATACAAGATACCCAAGATTTTCGGCCGCCGACGTAGCTGACGAAAATCTACAAAGTTTTGAATACGGTGAAATTACCGAAGAGAACCAGTTTACCGAAGAAGAGGATATCAATGTTTTCGTGAATTTTGAAATTCCGGTCGATATTTTTGGCAAAGGTGACGGAAGCTTCAAATTTGGGGCAAGAGGGCGTTTTAAAACAAAGTTGAGGGACAATAACTTCCTTGAATTTGATTTAGAGGACGATTTTCCCACCCTTGTGGATGTTCCGGTGAAAGATTATTCAGATTCCGATTATTTGGCGGGCAGTCAATATCTCATAGGCGCTTTTGCGAGTGAGGAATGGTTGGGCAGGCTAAATTTGACCAATGGGACTCCGGTTTTGGATGAATTTTTACCGGGTAATTTTGAAGTTATCGAAGATGTGTATGCGGGGTATTTGATGTTCAATCAAAAAATAGCTGAAAAATTGAGTATTTTGGCCGGAATACGTATCGAAAACACCAACTTAAAATCCACGGGAAATAGCTTGACTTTTATTGAGGAAGATGAGGCCAATGGTATTGAAGAAAGCATTGAAGTTGAAGTGGTGAACGATGAAAACTCGTATACCAATATTCTACCTGGGGTACATTTTAAGTATGATGTTTCACCAAATACGGTTTTACGTTTGGCTTGGACAAATACTCTGGCAAGGCCCAATTATGTAGATTTGATTCCCAGAGCGGAAATTTTGAGCGAAGATGATGAGATTATTTTGGGAAATGCCGATTTGGAACCCACCACATCAATGAACTTTGATATTATGGCCGAACATTACTTTCAAAGTGTGGGCATAGTATCGGGCGGATTGTTCTATAAAGATATTGACAATTTTATCTATACCTTTCAAGGTGAAACTACCGATGATACTTTTGGCCCGGGAACTAGTGGTTTTGAAACTTTTCAACCATTGAATGGCGAGGGGGCCTCTATTTTTGGGGCTGAGATTGCATTTCAGCGCCAACTGGATTTCTTGCCCGGTTTTGCCCGTAATTTCAGCCTATACCTCAATTATACCTTTTTGACTTCTTCCGCTGATGGCATTCGTAACGAAGATGGTGATGAAAGGGAAGATTTGGATTTGCCCAATACAGCACCCAACATGTTCAATGGTTCTTTGGGGTATGCCGATAAAAGGTTCAGTGCCCGCTTATCGGTTAATTTTTCCGATAGCTATATCGATGAGATTGCGGGTAACGATTTTGACGATAGGTATTATGACACTCAATTGTTCGTTGATTTTAATGCGACCTATGCTATTAACAAAAACCTGAGTTTGTACGCCGATGTAAACAACATTACCAATCAGCCCTTGCGCTATTTTCAGGGCATACGTGACCGTACACAGCAGGTTGAATTTTATGGCCAACGCTTGACCTTTGGTTTAAAGTACGATTTATTCAAAAAATAGATAATTTCACTGCTGCTCAAAAACTGCCCTTGCAACGGTAGGGGTGGCTTTTGTCCTAAATTCAGATATATGAAGAAACTTTTGTTTTTAAGTGTAATATTCATTTTTGGTAGCTCATGCAATCAAAGTGAATTACCGGCAATAGCACCGGACATAATCACCGAATTTACCCTTAATGATACTGATGACCCTGCCATATGGGTACATCCTAACGACCCTTCAAAAAGTATTGTTTTTGGAACGGACAAAGAAACCAACGGAGCTATTTATGCTTTTGATCTGGATGGAAAAATAATAGCGGAAAAGACCATTGAAAATATTAAAAGGCCCAACAACGTTGATATAGAATATGGGTTTCAATTGAACGATTCGACCAAAACCGATATTTTGGTTTTTACCGAAAGGGAGCGGCAGCAAATACGCGTATTCTCGGTTCCCGATATGAAACCGTTGGATAATGGGGGATTTTCGGTCTTTGAGGATGAGGCCGTTCTGGAAAATAAATTGCCTATGGGCGTGGCATTGTACAAATCCCCAAGGGATGCGACAATTTATGCCATTGTGGGAAGAAAAACCGGACCTTCAAAGGGGTATTTGTACCAGTACAGGTTACAATCCGATAGTACAGGGGTACAAACGGATTTGGTTCGCAAATTTGGTTCTTTCAGTGGTAAAAAAGAAATTGAGGCCATCGCTGTAGATGATGAAAATGGCTATGTATATTACTCGGATGAAGGGGTCTGCATCAAAAAATATCATGCCGAGCCTTCTGCGGGAAATGAAGAAATAAGTTGTTTTGGCGGAGAATATTTTTTTGAGGATATCGAAGGTATCGCCATTGCGAACTATCCTAACGGAGAGGGTTATATAATCGTTTCCAACCAACAATTGGGCGAGTTCAATATCTTTTCACGAAAAGATAATGCCTTTATCAAGGCAGTAAATTTGTCCACATATGAAACCGATGGTTGCGAAGTGGTTACCGTGCCTTTGAACGATACTTTCCCCAATGGGCTCTTTGTTGCCATGAACGATGAAAAGAATTTTTATTTTTATGATTTGGGGAAGCTACAGCTTAAAAGCAACTAGTCAAACTTTTTACCGGCATCTATATTTTTCTGGGGCTCAGGATGCAACAATAAGATTGATAATATATCAAGTTTAGAATCTATTTCATCTCTGTTTTTTCTTCTAATATAAGTTGACCCTCCATAAGTCCCACCATGGTTTTCATAATTTGTTATTGTAAATTCATGCAGCTTTGCGTCAGCATCTCTTACTTTTGAGGGCTTATTGACTATTAAATCGCATAATTTTTTTGGAACTTCAGTAATAATGTTGTTTTCTAAATTAGTAATGCAATGTAAATGAGGAACAATTGCATCATTTTTTGTTCTTAATTTTAAAAAAATCAAATCGTTTGGGACGTGGTTTTTATTGTGGCGAATACTTTGTTTCAGATTTTTGTTTAAATCTTTCTTTAGATTTTCATGATATTTCAATCTAAAATCAAGCAGCATCAAATTTAGACTTTTGGGAATATATGTTTCTAACTCCAATCTCCATTCACAGAGTACGTAAAGATAATTGTTGATCAAGTAATTAACTCTACTCTTAAGCCTTTTTACCTCTTTAGATTTTAGATTGTCGGTTTCTTTGAAATATGAGATGTAGGCCGCCTTTTGCTTTTCTGATAATCTTAGATATTCTTTAAATTGTTTTTTGTCTAAAATTGAGCTCATAAATTCTCGTTTCAAATCCCATTTTTCAAATTCACTCAAATAGTCATTATTGATATCTTTTGACGGTTCATTTTCTTCATAATCGTAAATAAATTCTGCTTGTTTGCTTGTCAAATTCAATGAAGCGTTCATGTTTACTATTTGTTCAGTATGAATTTTTTTCAACCATTTTTGTTCTGATGCTTCAATCTTATAAAACTCGGCTAACTTTTCCTCGCTTAAAAACCCTGATAATTTTTTACTTGCCACATTTAAATATAATTCGTGTTTACTCAATTGGTTTTTACTACCAGGCACATACTTTCCCCATTTCGCAAACACAACTTCTCTGATATCATTTAGAATGTTTTGAAGAATATGTAATTTTTTTTCTGTAAGCTGTAAACTTTTATATTTTT
Source organism: Costertonia aggregata (assembly GCF_013402795.1). Taxonomy (GTDB): domain Bacteria; phylum Bacteroidota; class Bacteroidia; order Flavobacteriales; family Flavobacteriaceae; genus Costertonia; species Costertonia aggregata. The sequence continues at coordinate 2,137,718 of NZ_CP058595.1, forward strand.
CCTGTAGTCGTTTAAATTTTTGGGTTTCAAAATCTATTGTAGATTGTTTTTCTTGAGTGTTTTTTCTAACCTTTTTTAATTTAACACGTTGCTCTTTACTCAATATTTTTTGTACGGATTTATCACACTGTTTTCGCTCTTTTTTTTCATCATAATCGGGGTCAATACTGAATTGGTGTTTTTTTAATAATTCATAGGTTAGGTTGTCTATTTTTTTGATTTGAACGTCAGATAAATTTAAAATTTCCCCAAATTTATCGGTAAACGTAATCGTATTTTTAATTTTCGGGTGTGCCAAAACTTATGAAGGTGGTATATGGTTTAAAGTTACTGGTATTTTAGGACATGTAGAATTTTAGATTAAAGTAGTTTTTCAGCTATTTCTACCCAAGAGCTCACTCTTTCAAAACCTTTTGTGTTTACATTATGTGGAGAGGTAAATTGTAGGCTACGGCCATTAAACCTCTCTAAATTGTAACTTCGGTCATCTATAAGCACATCCCCTTTCAAAATATGCTTATGACCGCAAAGAATTCTGTGTTGCCATGGGATAAATGGGAAATGCTCATCTAACCATTTGCTTTTCTCCTCTAGGGAGTTGGGAAATTGCATAGCGGCAGAGGCGATATATACTTCGTGTTTTTCGGAAAGTCTTTTCAAAACTTCTTGGCTATGCGCTATGACTTTTAAATCTTTAAAGAAACCTTTTCTTGTAGCATGTTTTCGCACGCTATCTTGATGTGCTTTGGGCACCATTTGCCAAACTTCTGAACCCATACATGATTTAGGTGTAAGCCTACCGTTAAATTCATGATTGTAAATCTCTATGTGGGCCCCGTAGGTATCCGCAATAACCTCGTCCATATCAACAAATAAAACCATATTCAAAAATTAGATATTCAATGACGTAAAATTAGTATTACCACTGTTGATTCCGAAACCCTTGTGCTTTGGCAAATTGTATGGTGTTTGTTAGGTAATCCTCTAGATTATACTCCGGGACAGGGAGAATTTTTTCCAATAAGGTAGTATCCCATTCACAGGGTTTGGAAGTAAGATAAGGCGTTAAATGTACACCTATGGTATTGTAATAAAACTGTTCTAACTTAGACTCAAAACCTGTTGCTTGGTCAATGATATTTTGGGTAAGGCTAAAGTTCTCAAAGCTGACCGTATCCAATATTTTTTTGATGCCGTTGGTAATATGCGTGGTTTTTGGGTGAACAATGTTCAATTGTTCTACATGGGTGTCAAAAACGGTTGCGATGACCTTTGCGGCATAGTCCGTGGGTATGATATTGAGACCGCTATCGGTATGTGCCGTAATTCTAATACTTTCCCCTGAGGTATTGCGGTAAAAGAATTTAGCGAACAGGTAAAACACCATGTATTTGGAAATGAAAAAATTAGGGGCGTCCGTAATATTCCCGCCCAAAACACTGGGTCTTAAAATTTGAATGGGAACGCCTGCCGCTTTGCCCGCCTGCATCAAATATTTTTCAGAGGCATATTTTGAAGCTTCGTAATGGTTTCTATGCTCCTTCGGTTCTGTTTTTAAATAATCGTTTGGGATTAATCCACCTAAATTACCCGCCGAAAAAGCTGTGCTTATGTAAATAAATTTATCAATCTTACAGGAGTACGCCTCAAAAATTGATTTGGTGAAATCAAAGTTCTCCTTAAAGATTTCGGCTTTGGCCTCTGGAGCCGTAGACAGGTTCACAAAACCGGCAGAGTGTATAAAATGGGTAATTTTTTTGTTGGCCAAAAACGAATCGGGCCTCAAAATATCGGTTGCGGGAACAACCGTAATTTTGGATAGTATTGCTTTGGTATTGTTCTTTACGAACTGTGGCGCGAAATCGCTCCCCAACATCTTGACAATCCTACTTTCTGGAGTGCTTGATTTTTTTTCCCGTACAGGAAGGTAGACATGGTCGATAATATCCCATTTATCCTCAAAGAGGGAAAATAGAACCCTAGATCCCAGAGTACCGGTCGCACCTGTAAGTAGTATAGTCATTTAAAACGATTGGTTAAAGGCAAAACCCCTATCAAGCAAAATATCGATAAGGGTTTGGTTCAAAATTAGTATCTGTAATACTCTGGTTTGTAGGGGCCTTCGACCTTTACGCCGATGTATTCGGCCTGATCTTGTTTTAGCTCGGTAAGTTCAGCTCCCAAGCGGGCCAAGTGTAATTTGGCTACTTTTTCGTCCAAGTGTTTCGGAAGCATATATACCTTGTTTTCGTAATTGTCACTGTTTTTCCACAATTCAATCTGTGCCAAGGTTTGGTTTGTAAATGAATTGCTCATTACAAAACTTGGGTGACCGGTTGCACAACCAAGGTTTACCAATCGGCCTTCCGCTAAAATGATAATGTCTTTGCCGTCAACGGTATATTTATCTACCTGAGGCTTAATTTCATCCTTGGTGTTCCCATATTCCCCGTTCAGCCAAGCCATATCTATTTCATTGTCAAAATGGCCGATGTTACAAACAATGGCTTTATCCTTTAAGGCCCTGAAGTGTTCTCCTCTAATGATATCCTTATTACCGGTGGTCGTAATAACAATATCGGCCGTACCAACTACGTTTTCCAATTTTTTGACTTCAAAACCATCCATACAGGCCTGTAGTGCACAAATGGGGTCGATTTCGGTCACGGTAACTATTGAACCCGCACCTCTAAACGATGCTGCCGTTCCTTTTCCTACATCACCGTAACCTGCAACAACAACCTTTTTGCCGGCAAGCATGGTGTCTGTAGCCCTACGTATAGCATCTACGGCACTTTCTTTACAACCGTATTTATTATCAAACTTGGATTTGGTGACTGAGTCGTTAACGTTAATGGCAGGCATGGGTAGCGTACCGTTTTTAACGCGCTCGTACAATCTATGTACTCCTGTAGTGGTCTCTTCGGAAAGGCCTTTGATGCCGGAAGCCAACTCTGGATATTTGTCCAAAACCATATTGGTCAAATCACCACCATCGTCCAAAATAAGGTTCAAAGGTTTCCTGTCCTCGCCAAAAAAGAGAGTTTGTTCTATACACCAGTCAAATTCTTCCTCGTTCATCCCTTTCCAGGCATAAACCGGAATGCCCGCAGCAGCAATTGCAGCAGCGGCATGGTCTTGTGTAGAGAAAATATTACATGAGCTCCAAGTCACATCCGCACCCAGTGCAACCAAAGTTTCAATGAGAACAGCGGTCTGTATCGTCATATGTAGACAACCGGCGATGCGGGAACCCTTTAAAGGCTGTTCGTTTTTATACTCTTCGCGCAGTGCCATTAAACCGGGCATTTCGGCCTCGGCCAATTGAATTTCCTTTCTTCCCCAATCCGCCAAGGTAATATCCTTTACTTTATAGGGTACGTATGTCATTGTTTTTGTGCTCATGTGTTTTTTTATTTTTACTTTCGTTTCATAGCAAACCGCTATTTCTAGCGACTGCAAAGGTAACAATTAGTTAGAATACGCCCATGCCCCTTTACAAAACAATAACAGTAAATCCCACGGTCAAGGTCTACATTTGGCACATTTCAGAATCCGAAGGGAAACTTGCACAGGGTATAACCTTAACAAAGCATTGTCAAGACAGGCTGAACGGTATGAAATCCCAATTGCACCGAAGGGGTTTTCTGAGTATTCGCCATTTAATGGCGGAGGCGGGATATGTAGATCACGATTTGTATTATGACGCTTCTGGAAAGCCACATTTAAAAGACGGCAAACACATATCTATTACCCATTCTTCTTATTTTACCGCAATTATTGTAAGTGAAACCGATGAGGTAGGTATTGATGTTGAAAAACAACGAGACAAAATTTTACGCATTGCACATAAATTCACTCCTTTGCAAGAATATAGCACTATTGCGAACACCGATGCTTTGGTAAGAAAATTGACCGTGGTTTGGGGCTGTAAGGAATCCCTTTATAAAATCTACGCCACCCATGGCCTGAGCTTTCTACACCACATCGTAATTTCAGATTTTTCCCTTTTCGATGGTGAGACCAGCGGAGAAATCATCTACAAAGGCGATACATCCAAATACGAAATAAAATTTCTAGAATTTGAGGGTTTTACCTGTGTGTATGCTTTGAGAAAAAGCAAATAGTTTGCCGGGCATAAGGATAAATGCATTTTATTCAACTAACAACTAACAACTAACAACTAACAACTAACAACTAACAACTAACAACTAAAAACTAACAATGAACATATCCGTAGAACTAACTTTTTCTCCTTTACAGGACGATTTTGAACAACATATCATCAATTTTATAAAAAAACTAAGGGCTTCGGGCCTAACAATTCTTGAAAATCCGTTGAGTACCCAAGTATTCGGTGACTATGATGAAGTCATGAAAGTACTGAGTACAGAAGTAAAAACAGCTTTTGAGTTGATGAACAAGGGTTTGTTGTTCATGAAAATTGTAAAATCAGACAGGAGCGCATATGAGCCACATTTTTGATTGGATCTTTGCCCAGTATCAAGATACGCCCACCCATTTGATCATACTGGAAATGATCGGGGTGTTCTTTGGTTTTTTGAGTGTTTGGTATTCCAAAAGAGAGAACATACTGGTTTTCCCTACAGGTATTATCAGTACGGGGATTTTTGTATATATTTTGCTGGTTTTTGGATTGTTGGGAGACATGCTGATCAATGCCTACTATTTCTCGATGAGCATTTTTGGGTGGTACGTTTGGACCAGAAAAGTTGACGCAGACCATTTTATCCCCATAACCAAGACTACGCCACGGGAGAAAAAATGGTCTATTGTTTTATTCATGGCAACTGTCATATTTGTTTGCTTGGTATACCTTTGGTTTGATAAGTTCAATAACTGGACATCGTATGTTGACACGGTCACTACGGCTATCTTTTTCGTAGGCATGTGGCTCATGGCCAAGAAAAAACTTGAAAACTGGATCTATTGGATAATTGGCGATATTATTTCAGTTCCCCTGTATTGGTATAAAGGACTTATATTTACTTCGTTTCAATTCTTTTTATTTACAATAATTGCTATTTACGGTTATTCGGCATGGAAAAAAAGCTTGAACAAAAGCCCTCGGACATTATTAAGGTAGTATTGTTCGGCCCGGAATCTACGGGTAAAACTACACTTTCGGAACAATTGGCACGGCATTACAATACCGTTTGGGTACCCGAATACGCCCGGGAATACTTACAGAATAAATGGAACAACGAGCGCAAAACCTGTGAACCCAAAGATTTATTGCCAATTGCCGAGGGCCAAATAAAATTGGAGAATGAGCTCACGCAAAAAGCTACAAAAATATTGGTTTGCGATACTGATTTATTGGAAACCAAAGTATATTCCGAAGCGTATTATCTTGGTTATTGCGACCCTATTTTAGAAAAGTATGCATTGCAAAATACATATGAACTGTATTTGTTGACCTATATAGATATACCTTGGGAAGCCGATGATTTAAGGGACAAGCCACAGGAAAGAGAAGAAATGTTCACATATTTTCACGACACTCTCAAAAAGCACGATAAAAATTTTATTATTGTAAAAGGAGATAAAAAAACAAGACTGAATAAAGCCGTTAAACACATTGATAACTTGCTAAAATAGAAAATGGAATTCACGAATAAAGATTTGGAGCTGCTACAGGAAAAAGGAATTGACCAAAACGAGGTAAAACGACAGATTGAAACCTTTAAAGAAGGTATACCGTTTGTACGCTTGTCGAAATCGGCTGTAGTTGGGGACGGTATCTTAAAGTTTTCCCCATCAGAGGAACAACAATATATTGATACGTTCGAGAAATCAAAAGAAGGCTTGTTGCTATTAAAATTCGTTCCCGCTTCGGGTGCTGCATCCCGCATGTTCAAAGCCATGTTCAATTTTTTGGAGGCTTACGATCCATTAGGGGAAAGTTTGGACGAATATGTGGCCCGTACAAACGATACGGCCATCAAAGAATTTTTTGAACAATGGGAGAAACTGGCATTTTATAAACTTATCCAGAACAGAATCGTAGGTAAGGCCAAAAACAAGGATGAAGAAAAATATCTTTTCGTAAAGGAAATGTTATTGGAAGATGGTCTCAATTATGGCTTTTACCCCAAAGGCCTTCTCCCGTTTCATGAATATGGGGATACTACGGCGACACCTTTTGAAGAGCACTTGAAAGAGGCAGCGGCGTACGCTACGGTAGGGGGTAAGTCTAACCTGCATTTTACGATTTCCGAACAGCATGGCGAAATGTTCAATGAAGAGTTCAATAAAGTGGGCGATAGGGTATCAACGGCAACAAAAACATCCTTCACGGTTGGTTACTCCTTTCAGAAATCGTCAACGGATACCATTGCGGTCGATATGAACAACGATCCTTTTCGAAATTCTGAGGGTACGATTTTGTTCAGACCTGGTGGTCATGGCGCTCTAATTGAAAATTTGGACGAGCAAGATGCTGATATCATTTTTATCAAAAACATAGACAATGTTGTAACACCACGTTATGCTGACGATGTTTCAAAAAGTAAAAAAATCTTGGCGGGATTATTGCTTTCGGTTCAGCAGAAAGCCTTTGAATATGCAAGGGCTTTGGAAGGTGATACCGTAAATTCGGAATTATTGAACGATTGCAAAGCTTTTTTGGAGGATGAACTTAACGTACGTTTTTCCGATAGTTTTGCAACGTTTACGATTTCAAATCAAATAGATGTTTTAAAGGATAAGCTTCATAGGCCCATTCGCATATGTGGTATGGTCAAGAACGAGGGTGAGCCCGGCGGAGGCCCTTTTTGGATTAAAGATGGGAACGGTCGTATTTCGTTGCAAATCGTAGAATCCGCCCAAATAGATTTATCCAACAGCAATCAATCTGAAATTTTAAAGACGTCAACACATTTTAATCCTGTCGATATCGTGTGTGGTGTAAAGGATTATGAAGGCGATAAATACAACCTGTTGAATTATGTAGATCCCAAACAAGGATTTATTACCGAGAAAACAAAAGAGGGAAAAGCCCTGAAAGCTTTGGAGCGTCCCGGTCTTTGGAACGGTGCCATGGCATATTGGAACACTATTTTTGTAGAAGTACCGTCCACCACTTTTAACCCTGTAAAGACGGTTAATGATTTATTGAAACCTGCCCATCAAGTAAAATAACAGATTACAAATTTTGATATAAATGCCAAAAGTGTGTAACTCTTACACACTTTTGGCATTTACTATACAGCTTTATACAAAGTTTAATACGCTCTTGATTAATTTAAATATATGATTATCAAAGTATTAAATCTATTTTTAGCATGTAAGCGGAGTTGGCATTATTGTTTCATCTTAGATAACCGAACTTATTTATTAATTGTTAATTTAAAATAGATACAAGATGAAAAAATTAGTTTTCGCAACAGCACTGGCTTTAGGAAGTTTAACAGCAATTTCTGCAACAACCCCAATTTTTCACGATGGGATTATGGAAATCGTAATCGCACAGGATTTTACTGAAATCGCAGTTGAGGATGTACCGCAAGCTATTGTAGATGCTTTAGGTACCGACCACCCTGGAGCAACCATAGATAAAGCTCATGTAAACGGTGAAGCACAATACAAATTGGAAGTTACCAAAGAAGACGGTACTACTGCTGAATTATATGCAGACGCCGAAGGTAACTGGTTAGACATGTAATATTCAACTTCATATAGTAGAGTTTATTAGTTTTTGATTAAGTTAGAAAAGTCCCGCATTTGCGGGACTTTCATTTTTTGTGACTTTTATTTTATTTAGGTGTCTAAATAAGTAAGAACACATAAAACCATAAATTGAAACACTTATTTATATCTATGGCCTACGGAATAGCAGCTCTGCTCGCCATTATTTTCGCATCGTTTTATTTATCACAAGACATATCGACGAACGATACCATTTCAAAGGAATCTTACAAGACCGATTTTGATACTGAACACACCATTTAAAATCTTCTAAATTGTGTATTTATTACACACAATGTTTTTTAAGGTAACATATTTATCCAATATAAAATAATTCACTTTATTTTAATTAATTGATAATCAATAAGTTAATTAAAATTTTGATTATGGCATCAAGTTTTCTATAAGATATAGCAAGTTTAATATCTAAATATAGAAACATGAAAAAGTTATTTTTTGCAGCAGTATTATCATTGGGAAGTTTAACAGCGTTCGCACAAGCCGAAGAGGCACAAGCTGATGCTACGGATGTTGTGGCAGTGGCCCAAGATGATTTTACCGAGATAGAGGTAAGTACACTTCCGGAGGCGGTATCTGGAGCAGTGGCCCAAAACTATCCTACGGCAACAATCAATAAAGCCTATGTAAACGAAGCTAAGCAATACAAGTTAGAGGTATCATTGGAAGATGGTACATCAGGCACTTTGTATGCCGATGAAAACGGAAACTGGATTGAAATGTAAATAACTTGAGTTATTTGTTTTGTATCAAGTTGGTTTGGTCGGAAAGGGGTCGTGTAATGCGGCCCCTTTCTATTTTATGGATACCGGAATTGGTATCTCACGAATCTTGATGGTTGAATTGGGCCTTGAGCGTGGTAGAGGTTTTTTATTGATGCATTATCTTTTATGAAAATTTTAAAAAAAAGGCATAGCTTTCTTAGGTGTTTTTCACGTACATAAGTAAAGCAAACCATAGGATGCCCCGAATACTCATAATTGAAGATGATACCGCTTTTTGTCAAATGCTCCAAAAATTCTTGGATAAAAAAGGCTACGAAGTAGAAATAAGTCTCACGGCTCCAGATGCCAAGGCAAAGTTTAAAGATTCACGTTTTGATTTGGTTTTGACCGATTTACGCTTGCCCGATTATGACGGTATTCGATTATTGGATGAAATAAAACAAGTAGACCCAAGCATCCCCGTAATTGTAATGACCGGCTATGCCGAAGTGGGTACGGCTGTCACCGCTATGAAAAAGGGCGCTTTTGACTATATATCAAAACCTTTCACGCCAGATGAGATGTTGACATTGATCGGCAATGCACTTGAGAGGAAACCAGTACGGGTCATTACCAAAAAGGCCGATATTGAAATACCTACCAATGGTGGGACAAATAAGGGAACGGTAACGGGAATTAGTGATGCCTCCAAAAAGTTGAACGAGTATATAAAACTGGTAGCGCCCACGAACATGTCCGTACTCATTACAGGAGAAAGTGGTACGGGAAAAGAAGTAACGGCGAAAGCGATACATGATAAAAGTAAAAGAAGCGAAAATAGTTTTGTTGCTGTTGATTGTGGAGCGATTCCCAAAGAGTTGGCAACAAGTGAATTTTTTGGACACATAAAAGGTAGTTTCACCGGAGCCGTAGAGGATAAGATCGGAAATTTTCAAGCAGCTGATGGTGGTACTTTGTTTTTGGATGAAGTGGGTAACCTTTCTTATGAAAATCAAATTCAACTGCTTAGGGCCCTACAGGAACGAAAAATCAAACGGGTCGGGAGCACGAAAGAGATTCATGTTGATGTGCGTATTATAACCGCTACCAACGAAGATTTACGTGATGCCGTTGAAAAGGGAACTTTTCGTGAAGATCTTTATCACAGATTGAACGAATTTTCGATTGAAATACCATCTTTATCAGAACGTTTTGAGGATTTGATTTTATTCGCTGAACATTTTCTTACCATTTCGAACAACTCATTGAACAAAGAGGTAAAAAGTTTTTCGGATGAAGTCGTAGCTGTTTTTGGAAAATATCATTGGCCGGGAAACCTCAGAGAGCTCCAAAACACCATTAAAAGGGCCGTGCTACTTACCACAGGTGACGAAGTACAGGTTGCAGCATTGCCCGCTTCGGTAAAAGAACCCGACCAAACTAAAATGGACATGGCGAGCGGATTTTCAAAATCCGAATATGAAAAAGAGCAGATTCTACGGGCTTTAAAGAAAACCAATTTCAATAAATCCAAAGCGGCAAAATTGTTACAGGTCACCCGTAAGACGTTGTACAATAAGATCAATCACTATAACTTGGACTTGTAGATATATAATGTCGCAAAGCGAGCTCTAGTGCGGTAACTTTGTTTTTAAGGCTGTAAAATTTGGATTTCAAATCGTTTTCAAAAATCGATTCCAATTGTTCAAATGCTTCTAAAATAGGAATACAATCCTCTGCTTTCAATTGGCGGAACATAGGGAGCATTTTATGTGAAATATCGTTGATTTTATTTAAATCCTCATGTTCAATAGCCGTCTTAAGCTGTACCATGTTCGATTGGGTCTCGATTAAAAACGTTTCCAAGATTTCGTTCAAGGCATCTTCGTTTTTATCCAAAAAAGAGGAAATTAGTGACAAATTGAACAAATTTGATTCATTTTTGATTATTTCATCCTCATTTTGTTCTTTTTTTGGTAAAAAACTATCTGGAAAAAACTCCCCCAAGACAGTAAAAAAAGTAGTTTTTGAAAAAGGTTTTTGTATGGTTTTGTCAAAACCAGCCTTGGTATAGACGTTCATATCCAAATCTCTCCTTCCGGTCATGGCGATTATGGGTTGGTGCGTATAATGTGTATATAGGCCCGATTTTAATTTTTCCAATACCTTGAAACCGTTGATATTCGGCATTTGAATATCGGTGATTACAGCGTCGTATGGTGTATTCATTTCTTTTTTAATATCATTGAAATCTGAATACACCATTGCTTTTATATTTGAATTCGCACATACCTCTTGCAATAATTGTAGCATGGCCGTATCATCATCGATAACAAGGATTGATAAAGACGCTCCAGACTTTAATAAAGTATCGGGAGTTGTAGGTGTGATCGCATTAGTGGGCTGTAAGGGTAGTTGTACCGTGAACGTACTTCCCTTATCTTCCTCACTTTTCATGTGAAGGGAGCCGTCGAGGAGTTCGGTAAGCTTTTTGGATATGGTAAGCCCCAGACCGTAACCCCCATATTTTTTTTCGGTGTCGTCATCGGCCTGTGCAAATTCTTGAAAAATGTGTTCTTGCTTCTCTTCTTTGATACCGATACCACTATCGGCAATGCTGATATAGGCCGCAATTATGCCACTATCCCTTTTTTCTGTCCACGCCTTGATTTTTATGAACCCCTTATTCGTGAATTTGTAAGCATTGCCAATGAGGTTGTTCAATATTTGTCGTATTCTAAAAGGGTCTCCCAAATGGGTTGTTTGTAATTTTTCATCTATTTCTAGTTGTAGTGCTATAGGTTTTTCTTTGTGTATTTCCTTTATGGCACTGGCGGTTTCTTGTATCAAATGAAATGGTACGAACGGGATACTCTCTACTTTTAATTGACCTGCTTCCAATTTGGAGAAATCCAATAAATCGTTTACCAAATCGTTTACATAACCTGAGGCAGATCTTACATTTTTTAAATACGATTTTTGTTTTTCGGTAAGCCCCGAGTTTTCGATAAGCTCTGCGTAGCCGAATATGGTGTTGAGGGGCGTCCTAAGGTCGTGGCTAACCGTAGAAATCAATTGTTCCCTGCTTTTTAAAAGTGATTCCGAATATTTTTTTTCCTTTTCCAGTTTTTCACGGTAGGTCTGTATTTTCCAAAAATCCCTATTGATGAGAAACGTAAAGATCCCAGTGATTACGAATCCCAAAAGGGCCGCGAACACCGCCAGGCGTATGCTTCTTCGTAGGGCCGATTGTTTTTTGACATTGTCATTATAGGTGTTGACTATAATTTCCCTTTCAAATGCGGAAATAATGTTTCTTAATTGTTGGGAAAGTTCCAAGTCGTTACGGTTTACCTGCATTTCCTTTAGTTCCAAAGAGCGCTGGGTTCTAAAGTCCTTTATTTTTGCTTCGGTCAACAGGTTTCTTGATACGTTCAATATAGAATCTATTTTTTTGGTGTTGTTCAGGTCGTTTTTATCCTGAGGTACGTTTTGGTTATAAAAATCGGCCAATTTGCGTATGGCCCTTTGTGCCTCGATAGGAAGTTCTTTGATATTGGGCGCAAGCATTTCGGGGGTGATTATCCCCAAAGAGGCTTCCATATTGTCTAATTTCTTTATTGCCGAATCAATTGAGTTTGTGGCATTGTTCCTTACCTTGAGACTACGCAGTTCATTATTGTTGGCCACTTTTTTTCGGAGCAGTATTTGTAGACTGTCCAACAGATTTTTTTGATAATCGCTTTCCGACAGTGTCTTTAGGCTATCTACATCCGTTAAAATTGAATCTATTTTTGAGGTATAGGCGTTGAAGTTATTTTTGGTCCTGCTTTGTAGGGCCAGTTTGGATAGACTTTCCGCCTCGTGCATATTGGTCAACAGGGCGCTTGTCTTTAACAGCTTGGTATCGTTCTCGCCGGCCGTATCGGTCGAAATGTAGATTTGTATTTCCGAGAAGATAAAAAAACCGGCCAACCCTGCCAACCCTGCTAAAATGAGGTAACTGACCAATATTTTAAAAGTGAACTTATTTTTGGTTTTGCCCATATATCGTCAAAAGTGAACCGTTCATGAATACATACGTATGGGGATAATGAAGAGTTTATGGCCAAAAGTTAATTATTGATAAAGTTATAGTGTGTAATATAAAATCCTGTAGTACTTTTATGCCATCTCAAAGGGGTGCTTGTTAAATCAGGCTGAGATTATACCCAATGAACCTGGGCAGGTAATGCTGCCAAGGGATGGTGAAAGCCAACATTTGGAATTTCTATGTCCTTAACTGGGCAAAAAATCAATGTTAACCTAGAATAATGGCCCCTTTTATTTGTAATATTTTTTACGGATGAAACCGCTCTATTCAATTTTTTCTTCAACGACCGCTCGGCAAATGGGCGAATCAATGCGATTGTCTAAAAACAGTAAGGACCATCACATTAAAATCATTTCAACGGCAATCGCTTTTTTTGGCTTATGTATGGCCGCACAGGCCCAACAGCAAACCGACTCTTTGGAAGGTAAAAAAGTGGTCTTGGACGAGGTATTGGTATCGGCCGTGCGGGTGACCAAGCAGTCTCCCGTTACGTTTTCCAACCTTACCAAAGAAGAAATCAAGCCGCGAAACCTTGGTCAGGATATTCCCATTCTAATGAATTTTCTACCCTCTGTGGTTACTACCTCCAATGCTGGTGCGGGAATAGGCTACACAGGGATACGGGTAAGGGGTAGTGATGCTACCCGGGTAAACGTGACCATTAACGGTATTCCGTACAACGATGCGGAATCTCACGGCACTTTTTGGGTCAATATGCCCGATTTTGCCTCCTCTACCGAAAGTCTTCAACTGCAACGCGGTGTGGGCACCTCTACCAATGGTGCAGGAGCGTTCGGTGCAAGTTTAAATATTTTGACCGATGCCGTTTCAGATGAAGCCTACGCACAAATATCCAGTTCGTTGGGTAGCTTTAATACCTTAAGGAACAATATAAAGTTCAGTACGGGACTATTGAATGACCATATTGAAATTTCGGGCAGGCTTTCAAGAATTTCCTCGGATGGCTATGTAGACAGGGCCTCATCGAAATTGGATTCCTACTTTTTACAAGGTGCCTATAAAGACGATAATACACTCATCAAAGCATTGCTGTTCGGCGGGCATGAGATTACCTATCAATCTTGGTTCGGAATCGATGCCGCCACTTTGGAGCGGGACCGTACTTTTAATCCCGCAGGTATATATACCGATGAAAACGGGGAAACACAATTTCATGAAAACCAAGTGGACAACTACAAACAAGACCATGCCCAACTGCTCTGGAACGAAAAGATAAATGAGCGTTGGAGTACCAATATCGCATTACATTATACCCGAGGTCGTGGTTTTTTTGAAGAATTTAGGGAGGATGACTCTTTTGCAACCTATGGCATAATTCCCATAACCGTAAACGGTGAGGCTGTAAACACAACGGATATCATACGTAGGCGTTGGTTGGACAATGATTTTTACGGTACGGTTTTTTCAGCTAACTACGTAAAGGATAAATTAAATTTTATTGTAGGTGGCGGATGGAACACATACAAAGGTGATCATTTTGGGGAGGTGATATGGGCCCGTTTTTCAAATAATTTGGATATTAGGGACCGGTACTATGAGGACAATTCCGTTAAGACGGATTTTAACATCTACACCAAAGCGAACTACCAATTGAATAAAAAATGGTCGCTTTATGGCGATTTGCAATACAGAACGGTCGGCTATGAAGCCAATGGTGAGGAAACTGGCTTGGTTGATGAAACCTATGACTTTTTTAACCCCAAGGCCGGTCTTACTTTTGACCTGAACCAAAACCATAATTTTTATTTCTCTTACGCCGTTGCAAATAGGGAACCCAATCGAAACGATTTTGAGAACGGAAATCCCAAACCTGAACGATTGAACGATTTTGAGCTGGGCTGGCGCTATGTGTCACCAGATGTACAAATAAATACCAACCTTTATTATATGGCGTACAAAGATCAATTGGTGCTTACGGGAGAATTAAATGATGTTGGGGCCCCTTTACGGGAAAATATAGGCGATAGCTACCGTTTTGGCCTCGAAGTGGATGCCAATGTACAGTTGGGCGATAAATTTCAGCTCCAGCCCAACGTTGCCCTAAGTACCAACAAGAACAAGGATTTCTTTATTGAAAGGGATGGGTTGCTAAGAAATTTAGGGGATACCAATATTTCATTTTCACCGAATATCGTTGCGGGAAATAGGTTTACGTTCATACCAACACAGCAGTTGCAACTCTCTTTGTTCAGTAAGTTTGTAGGGGAACAATATTTAAGCAATACAGATACGGAGTCTTCCAAACTGGATAGTTACTTTACGACCGACTTTAATGTGACCTACGAAATCAAAACGAATAAAATTCTAAAGTCAATAGTACTTTCGGGATTGGTCAACAATATTTTTGATGAACTCTATGTTTCTGATGGGTATACGTTTTTGGACGATTTTTCAACACCGGGTAATTCGTTCGAAGTACAAGGGTTTTATCCACAGGCTGGCATTAACTTTTTAATGGGCGCAACTTTAAATTTTTGATTAAAACAATTGAACACATGAAAAAGCTAAAAATCGCATTGGACTGGACGGCCAATACCAATCATACCGGGTTTTATGTAGCCCAAAAAAAAGGCTTTTATTCGGCATTGGGTTTGGAAGTAGAACTCATAACGCCAGATAGTGATAACTATACGGTTACTCCGGCCAAAAAAGTAGAATTGGGAGATGCCGATTTCGCCCTTTGCCCTTTTGAGAGTATTTTAAGCTATCGCACGAAGAAAACACCTTTTGATGCGGTTGCCATTGCCGCTATTTTTAGGGAAGATATAAGTGCGATAGCGGCTTTAGCTTCTAGCGGTATCAAGAGTCCGCAAGATTTGGATGGTAAGCACTATGCCTCTTACAAGGCTCGATATGAAGATGGGATTGTTCGCCAAATGATAAAAAATGATGGTGGTAACGGTACGTTTGAAATAACCTATCCCGATAAATTGGGTATTTGGGAAACCCTTTTAAAAAACAAGGCCGATGCCACATGGGTATTCCGAAACTGGGAAGGCGTACAGGCCAAAAATGAAGGTATTGCTTTGAATATGTTCAAAATGTCCGATTATGGTATTCCCTATGGATATTCTCCAGTGATCATGGCCAGCAAAAAACAGGTTATAGCGAACAAAACCTACTTTTCCAACTTTCTGGAGGCTACAAAAAAAGGATATTTATATGCCCAAGAACATCCTGAATTTGGAATCGAATGCATTGCTCCTTTTGTTGCTGAACAGGATAAGAATATTGATTTACTACAAAGCCAAAAGTTTACTTCCCCATATTATGGCGATAAAGACAATTGGGGAACATTGGAAGAAAACAAAGTGGAAGCCTACCTAAATTGGATTTACGAGATGGGGCTGGAAAAAACGATCCTACCTTTTAAGGATTTGGTTTTTAAGATACATACGTAATTAGATTACATGTTTTAATGTACATAAAGTAACTATACAATAGAAATATAGTAACTTGTAATACGTACGTTGTGTATTTTGATGGGATTCTATCAATTTGAGTGAATTTTATGATTGAAATGAATAAGAATTCGCATCGAGAATAAGAATTTTGATTATAAAAATTGTTCACGATAGATTCTGCCGCGCTATGCCGAAATACGATTTTTAGTTCTTCAAAATCACTCGAACTTACATGTCGGCATTTTATTCTTTTTCTTTAAAAGAGCGCAACGGTTTGATTTGAGAATATTGCTGAGATAGAAATTGAATTTGAGCTTTACGGGCCACATATTAGATATGATAAAGTCATATGCACCAATGAAAGCATGCTTTTTGATCGGAATCGTTTTTTGCACAACATTATTTGCATGCGAAAAGAAAAACGATGACCGATTTATTTTTTTCCTTCATAATCGATTTTTAGAAGAACACGAATTGAATGAACTGCATCCCGAATTTGGACGAACCGAATACAAAGAAATCATTGCCGAATTTAAAAAAAGCGGGTTAAAAGTCATTAGTGAGAAAAGAAAAGGAAATGTAAATGCAAGAGATTACGCCTATAGAATCGTAACCCAAATCGACAGTTTAATACATATTGGAGTTGAACCCCATAGAATAACTGTTGTGGGAACTTCAAAAGGGGGGTATATCGCTCAATATGTTTCGACCTTTGCAAATAATCAAAATTTGAATTTCGTATTTATTGCAAGTTTTAGAAATAACGATATTCAGGATATACCTGATATTGATTATTGCGGAAATATCTTAACCATTTATGAAAAATCTGACCCATTCGGGGTTTCGGCACGGGAGCGCAAGAGTACGTCGAGTTGTGAAATACATCACTTTAAAGAAATTGAACTGAACACGGGAATGGGACACGGTTTTTTATTTAAACCATTAAAAGAATGGATCGTACCAACCATACAATGGGCGAACGGTAATTATGACATGGAGTAACGATTACTGATTATATTGTATTTAATGAACTGCTTTTTTAGGTGTTAAATATCTAACTTACTGAACAAAATCATATGCCAAAAATTGAACTGACAACAAAAATTGCGGCACCCATAGAGATTGTTTTTGACTTATCCAGAAGTATTGATTTGCATAAAATATCTACTTCACATACCAATGAAGAGGCCATTGCCGGTAAAACCAGCGGACTTATTGAACTAAACGAAACGGTAACGTGGCGAGCCAAGCATTTTGGAATATATCAAGAGTTGACTTCAAAAGTTACGGGTTTGGAAAGACCAAATTATTTTACGGACGAAATGGTAAAAGGTGCTTTTAAGCGCTTTGTACACGAACATTTTTTTTCAGAAGAGAAAGGATGTACCATTATGAACGATGTTTTTGATTATGATTCGCCTTTGGGCTTTTTGGGTAAGCTGGTAAATTTTTTATTTCTTAAAAGATATATGAGTAATTTGTTGGAAAAAAGAAACGAAACCATCAAAACATTTGCAGAATCCGATAATTGGGAAAAAGTTTTACCGCAATGAAGTCATCTAATATCATCCGTTGGGGAGTTATTGGCTGTGGTGCAGTAACCGAAATCAAAAGTGTGCCGGCCTATCAAAAAACAAAAGGTTTTGAGGTTGTGGCGGTCATGCGAAGAGATTTTGAAAAGGCAAAGGATTACGCCCAAAGACACGGTATTCCCAAAGTTCATCCCTCCGCAGTCGACCTAATACATGATGATGGGGTAGATGCCGTTTACATCGCCACTCCGCCAGATTCCCATAAAACATATGCTTTAAAAGTTGCCGAGGCCGGCAAACCCTGTTGTATCGAAAAGCCTATGGCTCCGAGTTACGAAGAGAGTCTTGATATTTATAAGATGTTCAAGGTAGATAATATCCCACTTTTTGTTTCCTATTATAGAAGGTCGTTGCCGCGTTTTCTAAAGATAAATGAATGGTTGAATACCCATCAAATCGGTAAAATAAGGCACATACGTTGGTTTTTGAGTAAACCACCAAACCCATTAGATTTGTCTAAAAATTACAATTGGCGTACCGATGCAAAAATAGCGCCGGGAGGGTATTTTGATGATTTGGCCAGTCATGGGCTAGATTTGTTCACCTTTTTACTTGGTGATATTGAATTTGCGCAAGGGGTCGTCAATAACCAACAAGGTCTATATTCGGCAATGGATTCCGTTTCGGCGAACTGGTTGCACAAATCGGGTGTTATGGGGTCAGGAAGTTGGAATTTTGGCTGTGACCGCAGGGAAGACAAGGTTGAAATTTATGGAAGCCATGGTAAGATAACCTTTTCTGTTTTTGGGGAAGAAGATATTGTTCTGGAAAATGGGAAGGGCAAACAAAGTCTATTCATTGAAAATCCTGAAAATGTTCAGTTGTACCACACAAAAAATATCAAAGAACACTTATTGGGCAATCAAACACACCCCTCTACCGGTAAGACCGCGTTGCATACCAGTTGGGTGATGAATAATATCCTGAGCGAAACTAATTAGAGATTACCACCACATTTCCGCTCTGCGAAGCCCTGTAGAACAAAAGGTCATAGTACCGTTGCCCATCATCGGGCCGGTTTTGTTGTTGGCCGTTGAAAAGGTTATAGGAATAGTCTTCGCAGGAGCAGGTCACAACGGGCGAATTCAATTGCATTGTTGAGCAATCGTTAGGGGCATGGTTAGGGCAACTGGCTTCCCATGCCAAAAATTGACCATTTCCTGAATTCAGTACAAAAACGCCGCGCGTGCCTACCCCTTGTGCACCGATATAAACAGCATTGCCCGTAGTGGCAAGCGGACTGTACAGGGGTAAATTTAGGTTAATGTCAAATCGAAAACTGACCTCCTGTAAAAAAGGATTTCTGTTGGTGCGTTCGCTATCGCAGGCCAACAGGGAAAGCATTAGTAAACAGCTAAGTAAACGCTTCATAGGTCGTGTTAGATTTAAGGATTCTTAAACAAAATTGAACAAAAAATATGTATCTTTGTGTTAAATCCTCTCTAAAAAAGCTATGTAAGCATAGCAATGCAGAGGATTTTTGTTATTTATTAAACGATGAAGTTATGAGCAACGTATCTTATTACACCGCGGAAGGATTAAAAAAGTTAAGGGAAGAGTTAAATCAACTCAAAGATGTTGAGCGACCAAAAGCTTCGCAAGCTATTGCCGAGGCAAGGGATAAAGGCGATTTGTCCGAAAATGCAGAATATGATGCTGCCAAGGAAGCACAAGGGCTTTTAGAGATGAAAATCTCCAAAATGGAAGAAACCTTGGCCAATGCCAGGTTGATAGATGAATCTCAATTGGATACGTCAAAAGTATTGGTTTTGTCTACCGTAAAATTGAAAAACCAGACCAATGGTATGGAGATGAAATATACCTTGGTAGCCGAAAGCGAGGCTGATTTGAAAACTGGAAAAATATCGGTTACCTCGCCTATTGGCAAGGGGCTTTTGGGAAAAAAAGTAGGCGACACCGCAGAAATCAAAGTTCCTAATGGTACTATGAAATTCGATATTCTAGAAATCACAAGGGCGTAGTACATAGATTTTATATATTTAATCCCATCAATACCTATTGATGGGATTTTTTGTTTATCAAACCAAAACCGACCATGCCAACAATTTTCACAAAAATCGTAAATGGGGAAATACCTTGTTACAAGATTGCGGAAGACGATGATTTTTTCGCTTTTCTTGATATTAATCCCAATGCAAAGGGCCATACGCTCTGTATCCCAAAAAAAGAGGTGGACAAGATTACTGAAATGAACAACGAGACGTATTTGGGCTTAATGGCATTCTCCCATAAAATAGCCAAAGCCTTGGAGAAAGCCGTTGATTGTAAAAGGGTGGGAATGACCGTTATTGGTTTAGAGGTACCGCACGTGCATGTGCATTTGATTCCTTTGGGCGATATGAAAGATGCCACCTTTCAAAATAAGGTTTCGTTACAAAAAGAGGAATTTGAAGAAATAGCCGCGGCCATTCGCGCTACAATTGAATAGTACCCTCCAAAAATACATAAACACCTCCCGCAATAAGCGCAATGAGCAATAGCAGTAAAATGTAGAACAGTGAGGTGAATTTCAACGAGGATTTCTCCGGTTGCACCATTTTTTGATAATAATTGAAAATACGTTCAATATCATCTGTCCATTTTACGGGATATATCATAGAGCTGCATTTACGGCAAACGATTTGGTTGGTTACCTCGTTCGTGGTCCTATGAAACAATTTTCCGTATCTATGTTTTTGATAAAAGGTTAGTTTCAATTCTTGATTAAAACATTCCGGACAGTTGTTGGTCAACTCCGCTTCTTTTATCGCTATTAATTTTTCCTTTGCCATAATTAATTCTTTGCCCGTAAGGATATTTGCATAATCGTGCCTTGCTTGTTGGAAGAAAGGACCTTGACCTTACCGTTGTGGTACTCTTCTACAATACGTTTTACGAGAGACAGCCCAAGGCCCCAGCCTCTTTTTTTTGAGGTCACCCCAGGATTGAAAATAGATTGAAAATCACTTTTGGGGATTCCATGTCCGGTATCGGTTATCAATATATGTACGTAATTTCCGTTGGGAACGATTTCGAGTGCGATACTCCCCTTGCCTTTCATGGCATCGATACCATTTTTTACCAGGTTTTCGATTGTCCAATTATATAATGATTTATTCAGGAGAACCGGAAAGTGCTCAACCTTGGCCTCAAAGGTAAAATTGATGAGCTTACTGCTTCTTCGCTTTAGGTAATCGTATGCGTTTTTGGTTTCGGCCACAATATCGTACTCGTCAAGTTTGGGAAGTGAGCCTATTTTGGAGAAACGTTCCGTAATGGTCTGCAAACGATCGATATCCTTTTCTATCTCTTTGGTGATTTCAGGATTTATGTTCTCGGTTTTCAATAATTCGTTCCAGCCCAATAATGATGTGAGCGGTGTGCCGATTTGATGCGCGGTCTCCTTCGCCATGCCCGCCCATAGCTTATTTTGTTCGGAGGCCTTATTGGTCTTAAAGAAAAAGAAGATGACCGCTCCGAATAAAAAAATGATCAATAACAGTGCAATGGGATAATATTTGAGTTTGTTCAATACTTCTGAATTTCCGTAATATAAAGTAGCCAACTCCTCACCCTTGTACTCCATGGTTATGGGTGAGTTTTCACTTTGGAATTTTCGCATCTTTTCCTTGAGGTACGCCGTATCTTTTTGGAATTCCTTATCAATATTATGCGTTTTTATAGAACCGTCCCTATTCATCAATATCATAGGGGTAGAAGTGTTGTTTTGAAAGACCTTTAGGGGTAAATTACCTATTTCGGCATCTGCGGAAAGTGATTGAAATTCTGATTGTGCCGTGGCCCAAATTTCCATTTTTAACCGTTCTTCTTCCTTGAATTTTTTGAAAAAATTGTTCGTGTTCCACAAAATAAGGCTCACGATAACAAAGGATGCTATCAGAAGAAAAATGTTGGAAGTCTTCTTTTTAATATTGAATTTCATCCATGTAGTGTCTTACACCAAATATAACGTAAAATGGTACAAATTCTTGTTTTATAGCTTTCATCGCTCTTTTTATTGGCCTTTAATTTTAGTACTTTTATTGGCTATGAACAACATGATTTCTATAACCCCCAACGAGTTGGAAACCCCAAAATTGCATAGCTATCTTTTGGGTGCCGTAGGTCCAAGACCTATTGCATTTGCTAGTACGGTAGATGCTGACGGAAGGCCCAACCTTTCCCCTTTCAGTTTTTTTAATGTATTCAGTGCCAACCCACCAATCTTGATTTTTTCTCCAGCGCGAAGGGTACGCGACAACACCACAAAACACACCTTAGAAAACGTTTTGGAGACGAACGAAGTGGTCATCAATATCGTGAACTATGACATGGTACAACAAATGTCATTGTCCAGTACCGAATATCCCGAGGGCGAGAACGAGTTTATCAAATCTGGTTTAACCATGCTAAAATCGGATGTTGTACAACCTTTTCGCGTGGCAGAGTCCCCCGTACAGTTTGAATGTAAGGTGACCAAAGTAGAGGCTTTGGGCCAAGAAGGCGGTGCGGGCAACCTAGTGTTTTCAGAGGTGGTCAAGATACATGTTCATACATCGGTTTTGGATAGTAATGGGAGTATTGACCAACATAAAATAGATCAAGTTTCACGTATGGGCGGTAACTGGTACAGTAGGGCCAATTTGGGAATGTTCGAAGTTCCCAAACCATTGTCAAGTCTGGGTATAGGAGTAGATGCTATTCCCGATACCATTAGAAACAGTGATGTGCTCACGGGAAACGATTTGGGAATGTTGGGAAATGTGGAAAAACTACCGGACCGGGAAGAGGTGCATGCCTTTGTTGAGACAAACGACGAGGTAAAAGCCTTGATAACTCTACAGGATCGTGGAAAACTTCATGCAAAAGCTAAAGCATATTTAGCCAAAAATGACGTACTTTCCGCTTGGAAAATTTTAATGGCAAAATAGTAGAAAATGGAAGTACAAGGAAAGGTAAAATTGATAGGAGAAACCCAGACTTTTGGGAACAATGGGTTTAGAAAAAGAGAAATCGTCGTAACTACCGATGAACAATATCCCCAACATATAATGGTAGAATTTGTTCAGGACAAAACCGATTTATTGAATAATTTCAACGTTGGCCAAGATGTTAAGATCAGTATAAATCTTAGGGGTAGGGAATGGACGAACCCACAAGGCGAGGTAAAATATTTCAACTCAATTCAAGGTTGGCGCATTGAAAGTTTACAGCCAGCCCAAAATAGCGAAGGCATACCACCTACACCACCTGTTGAAGCCTTTGAACCTGCGGACAATCTTAACGAGGAAGATCACGATGACCTGCCGTTCTAATCTAGAACGTTATTCTACAATACTAAAAAAAACCTTCTCTCATGGGAAGGTTTTTTTATGAGGATTAACGAACAAGGTTAAACAGTTTTTTAGCGGTTATCTTCTTTTTGCTAATTTTATTTTAAAACATAAAATTGTCAGAAAATAAAAAGCATAGTCCCTTGTTTTTTCTTACGGACCGTTTGGAATTTCCGCCCTTGGAAAGTGCCAATGCCGAAGGTCTTGTGGCCGTGGGGGGCGATTTATCGCCTGAAAGATTGATTTTGGCCTATCAAAACGGAATTTTCCCATGGTTTAACGACGATTCCTTGATCATGTGGTGGAGTCCCGACCCTAGAATGGTTCTCTTTCCACATAAAATCAAAATCTCAAAGAGTATGCGGAAAATTTTGAAAAACAAAACCTTCCGGTTGACCAGAAATAATTGTTTTGCTACGGTTTTGGAAAAATGTTCCAGCATAAAACGGGTTGGTCAAGACGGTACTTGGATAACCGATAAGATGAAAAAGGCCTATATGGACCTTTACGAAAAAGGTTTCGCGAAATCGTATGAAGTATGGCAGGGCGATGTTTTGGTCGGAGGGCTGTACGGAGTGGATTTAGGTCACGTGTTTTGCGGTGAGAGCATGTTCAGTACGGTTAGCAATGCTTCAAAATTTGCTTTTATACGATTGGCACAAGAATTGGAACAGAGAAAATATACACTTATAGATTGCCAGTTATATACCGAACATTTGAAAAGTCTTGGTGCCGAGGAAATAACCAGACGGGATTTTTTAAAAATGTTAGAGCGAGAAAACTAAGGAAGTAAGCACAAAAAGAATGTTTTCGGTGCGGTGGGTATAATCCTCAAATCTGTATTCCAACCCTGCCTGTAATTTTGTATTTTCATGTAAAAGCCACCCTATGTTTGCGGTAAATCGCTGGTCATATTCAGAAGCGTTTGCTCGGGCGACGCTTAAAAGCGATTCCGTAGAGGTAACCAAATAGGCTTCCCCCACATCTAGCTGTTCTCCTTGCAACGGGAAATCCAGCGCAAAACGATATCTAAACCGGTGTGTGGTAAGGGATTTGTTGATACGCTGCTCAGAACGCACCCTGTGGCCAAAACGTATGTTCCTTGATCTGGAGGTTATGTTGTATTGTTGCGTAAACCGAAGCTCGTTCTCCCTATCGGCCTCAAAAGTATTCCTGAACCTATATTGAACGCCTAGGGCGATACTTTGATTACCGCTTATCTTTACATTTGAAAAATGTACCAAATCTATTTGCCTTATTCGTACATCTAGCTTTTCATCATAGGTATAGCTACGTTGCGAAACCTTGAAATTGTGCGAGTAATTATTGAAAACGGTATAGTTTAACGCTATATCGGATTCCCAAAATCCCGTAAAGTTATCTTGCCCCAAAACTATATTTCCCATAAAAAAACAGAAAACACATATTGATTTCCTAATACAGTACATGGTCATAGTTTGGTGGGAGGGATTTTCGGATATTTACAAAGTTTCCCTCGGCATCGAACAATATCTCAAATTGTTCATAGGTTTCTTTCTCACGTCCAGAAATAACAAGTTCATAGTTTATGGTAGGTATCATGAGGTTTTGAAATGCATTTTTTACAGTTTTTTCGGTTGCCTCAATAGCCATGACCGGGTACTGTTGTTGTAAACGCTGAATTTTATATTTAGTGAATTTTTGGGTGAGGTACTGCTCTATCTTTTTGAAGGTATCTTCGGGAATATCAACAGGTTTGATCAATATCTCAATATCTTCCATTGCTCCGCTGTCATCAAATTCAATACTGTACCAAAGTCTGTCTTTCTTGAATTTTGCCTCGTAACTTACTTTACTGCTATCGGTTTCCTTATAAAATTTGATACGTTTGGCACCTTCCAATTTTTCTTGAATATAGCCTAGCGCCTTTTTGGGGAACTGGGATTTTTTTATGCGATATTCACGTTCGTATTTGTTTTGGGCATTAGCGATACACACACCATTAAACAAAACCAATAACAACACATATAGTTTTATTCTCATTTTCTGGAAATCTATTGATCAAACTTCATTATACCTAAAACAGCTTATTTCATGGTCATTGACCATTCCGGTTGCTTGCATATGGGCATACACAACGGTACTGCCTACAAATTTAAAGCCTCTTTTCTTCAAATCCTTACTAATGGTGTCGGAAAGCGGTGTGTTGGCAGGGGCATCTTTGTAGTTAGTGAATGCATTCTTTATGGGTTTTTTATCTACAAATCCCCAAATATAGTCGCTAAAGCTTCCAAACTCTTTTTGTACCTGCATGAAGGCAACGGCATTGGAGACGGTTGCGTTTACCTTTAGTTTGTTGCGTACAATGCCTTCATCCTGTAAAAGAGCGTCTATTTTCGATTCGTCGTAAGTGGCTATTTTTTCATAGTTGAAACCATCGAAGGCCTTTCTGAAATTTTCCCGTTTGCGAAGTATGGTAATCCAACTTAGCCCTGCTTGAAAAGTTTCCAATATCAAAAATTCAAATAAAGTTGCATCGTCTCTTACCGGTACGCCCCACTCTTCATCATGGTAGGCCTCATATAATACATCGCCCCTGCACCAACCACATCTGTGTTTTTCCATGGTTCAATTATTTGAAAAATAAAGGTAATCGAATATTTTAAAACCCTTGTATAATGCCAAGATAAATAGGCATGCCCAGTGTGATATTGAAAGGGAAGGTTATGGCCAGGGCCATAGGCAAATATAGACTGGGGTTCGCTTTTGGGGCAGCCAACCGCATGGCGGCGGGCACCGCAATGTAGGACGCACTTGCAGCCAATATTGCGAACAAAAATCTATTTCCTATGCTCTCTGTAAAAGATGCGCTTATCACGGCGACCAAGCAACCGTTGATAAGGGGAACAATAATGGCGAACAAAAGGGCGAACCATCCTTTTTTGACAAAATCGTTCAACTTTTTACCGCTGGTTATTCCCATGTCCAACAAGAACACGGCCAAAAAGCCTTTGAAAATGTCCGTAGTAAAGGGAGCTATGCCCATGGCTTGCTTATCACTCGCCATAAAACCTATGACCAAACTTCCCATAATGAGAAGCACACTACCGTTGGTCAAGGAATGGTGAAGCACACTGCCCAACTTTATCTTTTCTTTTTTGTTTTTTTGGAAATAGGCCATCAATAGTACCCCGATGATTATGGATGGAGCTTCCATCAAAGCCATCACGGCTACCATGTGGCCCCCAAAATCAATCTGTTCCATTTCCAAAAACGATACGGCGGTCACAAAGGTAACGGCACTAACAGAGCCATAAGCTGCCGCAATGGCTCCGGAGTTGGGTACGCTAAATTTTCTTCTTAAGATAAAGTAGGTATATATCGGTACAAAAAGTGCAAGGAATACCCCGAAAAGTAGCGACCAAAATATTTCCATATCAAGTTCGCTATGCGATAGTTCTTGCCCCCCTTTGAAGCCGATGGAGAACATAAGGTAAAGCGATATGAATTTCGCCGAGTTCGGCGGAATCTCTAAATCACTTTTTAATTGAACTGCTATTATTCCCAAAAAGAAAAAGAGCAGGGCAGGGTTGGTCAGGTTGTCAATCAGTAAATGTAAATCCATGCAGGAACTATTCCTCTAAGGTAATGTTGAGGATACCGTCTATTTTCAATTTTTTGCCCTCGTGGCGTACCGCTGAGATAAACTCTTTAACTATTTCTTTTTCTTTTTCCAGTTCTTTTATCCTATCGTCTGGGTATTTGGTATCAGCGGTCGCACTACCTTCGCACCAAGAAAGGCGTTGTAATTTGTGAAAATTTATTTTTTCATTGATAAGCGAAAGAATAACGTCCGATGCTTCCGATGGAGAAAATACACCGTCTACCAATTGAATTTTTTGCTTTGTTTTAGCCACTGTTTCCATTTTTAAAATTTAGATGAATATCTTTTTGTTTGCTTTTGACCTGCCAAATGTATGATGGCAAGCCCGAACACGATCAACATAGAAACTGTTAACCATCCAAAAAATAAAAAGCCATTGAGTGCCGACAAGGTTAAAACAGAGCCGAAAACAAGGCACATGATCGTATAGTACAAAGGATGTAGCCATTCTGACTTCTCAATTTTTTCCTTTTGCTTAGACATTTTTTGGGTCTGTGTAAGTCTGTATATCATGATTTAATTATTTTATGCAAAGGTTGAACAATAAATTCATAAGTTTTTATTTATATTTATTATATAAAACATTAAAATAGTTTATGAATTATACCTTGCACCAACTTCAGGTATTTCTTAAGGTATCTGAAAAACAGAGCATTACAAAGGCAGCAGAAGAGTTGTTCTTAACACAACCAGCCGTATCAATTCAATTAAAAAATTTTCAGGAGCAATTTTCCATTCCCCTGACCGAGGTGGTGGGCCGTAAGCTTTATGTTACCGATTTTGGAAAGGAAATTGCCAATGCGGCAGAAAAAATATTGAACGAGGTTAATGCCATTAACTATAAATCCCTCTTTTATGAAGGTAATTTGGCGGGGCGGTTAAAAATATCTATCGTATCAACGGCCAAATATGTCATGCCCTATTTTTTGGCCGATTTTATAAAAGACAATAGTGGTATAGAACTTTTGATGGATGTGACCAACAAAGCCAAAGTAGTTGAAGCATTGGAGAATAATGAAGTAGATTTTGCCATGGTCTCGGTGTTGCCCGATAAGTTGAACATTGAACGTGTTGAACTTATGGAAAACAAGCTTTTTTTTGTTGGTGGCACTAGGCATAAACTTAAGAATAACATGGGTAAACGCGAACTTTTTGAAAAACTGCCTTTGATATACAGGGAGCAAGGTTCGGCTACTCGCAACGCGATGGAGGACTATATCAGAAAAAATAAGTTGCCCACTTCAAAAAAAATAGAGCTAACCTCCAACGAAGCAGTCAAACAGGCCGTAATTTCCGGTTTGGGATATTCGATTATGCCATTGATCGGTATCAAGAACGAGCTAAAAAACAATGATTTGCAAATTATCAAGGTACCCGGCCTGCCCATTAGCACTAATTGGAATCTCATATGGCTTAAATCGAAAAACCTTTCTCCTGCCGCCACGGCTTTTTTGGAATATGTGGAGAATAAAAAAGAACAAATTATAAATAATCAGTTCAATTGGTACACAGACATCTAACGGCAACAGCTAGACTTTTGCAGTCTCGGAACGAATCAAATCTGTAAGCTCATCATCCATATAAACAATGGGGATAGAATATAACATGGGCATATTTTCTGAAAAATGCTTCTTAATCTCTTCGTTGATCGTATTGAAAAGTAAGGCTTTTGTTTTCCCTATGATCAGGGTTTGTTGACTTTCTTGAAGTTTGTCGCCTATTTTTTGGTATACCGTTTTTTCTGAGACGACGGCATGTAGCAATAGCTTTTCGCCCATCAAGATATCTATGATTTTCAGGGCCTGCTTTTTATCTTTGGTAATAATGTGGGCCAATATCATGAGGGTAGGTAAGTTTGTTAAAAACACCGACCGCGTCTCCCTTGGATTTGATTGCCTAGCGAAGAACAATCCAAGCACAGCCGGTGTACAGAGAACATAAGTGTTTATGTAAATTATTTATCAGTAGACCTTTAATTCACCTTTGGTCAATGCATTGTCCAAAGTGGCTGTTACGCTCGGGTAAAACCTAAAAAAATTACGTCCGTTTTTTCTTTCTAACACTGCTTTTGTGGTGCCATCTTCATTTTTCACGATATCTTTCACCAATAGTTTTTCTCCTACGAGAGCATTGAAATTTGCTATGGCCCCCCTTTTTATAATTATATTGCTTTTAGGGAAATCTACATGTTTGTATTCTGAACCAGATGGGTTGTCTAAAATTAGAATGTCACCAATTTTTACATCGGCTTCCTGTGCCTGAAGCATGCTTATACTTACCAATGATAGAATACCAAATAATACTTTTCTCATCGTTATTGATTTTTAAATTAAACGTTTTGTTACTCGTCTGCTTTATAGTTTATGCTATTCTCTTTATTATTGCCTGACCGATATAACGGAATAAGTTTAGCGGTTATGGTAGGGAAAAGGTCTAGAAAGTTTCTACCATCTTCTCTGCGCAGGACAACTCTCTTTATACCGTCTGTTCCGGTATCTAAGCTATCCACGATTAATTTACTGCCATAAATGTTGAAGTAATTGCCCAAACCGTCCAAATCATTTAGCCCACCCATGACTATGGTAGTATTGTTCATGGGTAAACGTATCTTATTCCCTGCTGCCGGAGTCTGTAATGTTTGGTAAACGTCCATTTGTACCGTATATAATTCTTGGGACGTTCCTATAAACGGTAATACCAGAAGTATGATAATCAATATACTATTTTTCATTTTAACAGAATTTACGGTTTATAGAAAAATTAATTGAATACTAATTTAAGAATAAGACACAATTTTAATGGCAAAACTATCGTTAAATATAAGTTAAACTATCATAATACAATAGTAATGCTATTATATTTGTTTTTTCATTCAAAAATCAAAACCCATGGAGCGTTTGTTACAGTCCGTCAAAATCGACATTAATGATAAGATTTATATAAAAGATCCGGAATCTTCCGATTTGGGTAAACGAATAATCAAACAAAGTATTCTTATGATATATGAGATGGGGTTTGAAAGCTTTACCTTTAAAAAATTAGGTACAAAGATTAAATCCAATGAAAGCTCCATATATCGCTATTTTGAAAATAAACATAAACTGCTTTTATATTTGACTTCGTGGTACTGGGGATGGCTAGAGTATCAATTGGTTTTTTCAACGAACGGTATTTCAAACGCTGAGGAAAAGTTGAGAAAAGCTATTGAAATTGTTACCAAGTCCACTGAAGAGGATTCGGCTTTTTCCCATATTAATGAAGTTATGCTCAACAATATAGTCATTAACGAATACTCAAAATCCTACCTGACCAAAGAAGTTGATACCGAAAACAAAGAAGGGTATTTCGTTATTTACAAACGTTTGGTAAACCGCATCAGTGATATGATAGCGGCTGTTGATGAAAACTATACCTATCCCTCAAGCTTGGCAAGCACAATTTTAGAAGGTTCCTTGCACCAACACTTTTTAAAGAACCATTTCAAATCGTTAACAAACTGCCATAAAAGTACCTCACCGACCGAATATTTTATAGATTTAACCTTTAATTCCCTAAACCAAAATACGCATGGCTAAAAGTATTTTAACGGCTTGGCAACGGCTTGTCAACCTTTTGAAATTGGACAGAAAAGATGTGCTCCAAATTTTATACTATGCGGTTTTTGCAGGTATTGTGAGCTTATCATTGCCCTTGGGTATACAGGCTATCATAAATTTAATACAAGGAGCGCAGGTAAGTACCTCTTGGATAGTTCTGGTAGTGTTGGTAACACTGGGTGTGGCTTTTGTGGGGGCATTGCAATTAATGCAATTACGCATTATAGAGAATGTGCAGCAAAAAATATTTACAAGGGCTTCGTTTGAATTTGCCTACCGCTTCCCGAAAATAAAAATGAGCCAGTTGCGTAATTTTTATCCACCGGAATTGGCCAATAGGTTTTTTGATACCCTCAACATACAAAAAGGGGTGTCAAAATTACTTATTGATTTTCCGACCGCCTTGTTACAAATAATATTTGGGTTGCTTTTATTGTCGCTTTACCATCCCTTTTTCATTATCTATGGTGTGCTTTTGATAGTGCTCATATATGTAGTATTTAAGTACACGATTACGAAAGGTCTGGAGACTAGTCTCATGGAGTCCAAATATAAATACAAGGTTGCCCATTGGGCACAAGAAGTAGCTAGGTGTATCGTGAGTTTTAAGCTGTCGGGAAAAACCAATCATGCATTGGAGAGAAACGACGCT
The DNA here is from genome assembly GCF_013402795.1 of Costertonia aggregata. GTDB lineage: Bacteria > Bacteroidota > Bacteroidia > Flavobacteriales > Flavobacteriaceae > Costertonia > Costertonia aggregata. The sequence continues at coordinate 2,168,484 of NZ_CP058595.1, forward strand.
TTGGTAGGGGATTATCTCAAGGCTCGCGAAAACCACTTTAAGATTTTGGTACTGCAGTTTGTTCAAATGATCGGGTTCAAAATCTTGGTGACCGGTGGCCTTCTCATAATCGGCGGCCTTTTGGTATTGAACCAAGAAATGAATATAGGGCAATTTGTAGCGGCTGAAATTATAATTTTACTGGTCATCAGTTCGGTAGAAAAGCTCATTGTTGGTTTGGAATCGTTCTATGATGTACTGACCGCTCTCGAAAAATTAGGGCAAGTGGTCGATAAGGAAATAGAGCCCATGCAGGTTGAACTGCCTTTGTTCGACCAAGATGACTTTAGGTTAGAAATAGATAGCGTTACCTACAGGGTGCCCGAGACCAAAAAAGTTATTCTGGACAATATTTCCTTAAAATTGGAACAGGGAACTAGAATTTTGATACAGGGTGATAATGGATCTGGTAAAACCACATTGCTACATTTAATATCTGGACTAATTGAACCTGAATCAGGTAATTTATATGTAAACGATGTAAGGTTGAAAGACGAGAACCTTAACCATTACAGGGTTAACGTAGGTCAATCACTAAAAGAAGAATCTCCCTTTGAAGGAACGTTACTGAACAATATCACTTTTGGCGATAAAAGCATCTCTAAAGAGGATATCCTTTGGGTACTTGATGTCGTAGGTCTTACGAAATTCGTAAAGGAAGCACCGGATGGTCTGGATACGATAATCTATCCCGAAGGTAAACAGGTTTCCTACACGATAGCCAAAAAAATTGTTCTTGCAAGAAGTTTGGTAAAAAAGCCAAAGTTAATCGTACTTAGAGATCCGTTGGATCAATTTGATGAAAGCGAGGCAGAAAGAATCATGACATTCTTGACGGCCAAGGAAAACCCGTGGACGTTAGTGGTCGTTAGCAACGATGAAGGTTGGATTCCCAGATGTGGTCGGAAAATCACGTTACAAAATGGTAAAATCATTGAAGATAAATAAATACGATGCTGAATATCTCTAAAAATAGTATAAACAGAAATGTGGACATTTCATATTTCAACGCGGTAAAATTTGTATCCGGTAGAAAGCATTACAAACATTTCAACAGGTTCTTGGTAGTATTCTCGCTAATAGGTATAATCATATTGTTTTTGCCTTGGACCCAAAATGTAACGGGCAAGGGTTTTTTGACAACGCTGACCCCTGACCAAAGGCCGCAAACCATTCAGTCCACCATTCCCGGGCGTATAGAGAAATGGTATGTGCGTGAAGGCGATTATGTTGAAAAAGGAGATACCATACTCTTTATATCGGAAATCAAAAACGAATACTTTGATCCAAACCTGATAGAGCGAACGGGCCAACAAATCAAGGCGAAATCCGCATCTGTAAACTCATATCAAGGTAAGGTCAAGGCATTGAACAATCAAATAGGGGCTTTGGCCAATGAGCGTGTTCTTAAGTTGGAACAGGCACGAAACAAGCTTTTGCAATCAAAATTAAAAGTACAAAGCGATAGCATAGATTTGGAAGCTGCCGAAACCAATATCAAAATCGCCCAACGGCAGTATGACCGTACCGTTCAATTGGAAAGCGAGGGTTTAAAGGCCGTGACCGATGTGGAGGAAAAAAGACTGAAACTTCAAGAGACCCAAGCAAAACTAATATCACAGCAAAATAAGCTGTTGGCCTCTAGAAACGAAGTTTTGAACGCACAGGTGGAAATCAATAGGGTGCAGGCAGAATATACCGATAAGATTTCCAAAGCGCAGAGTGATATGTATACGGCTCAATCAAATCAATTTGATTCTGAGGCCCAGGTAACCAAATTGGAAAATGAATATACCAATTATGAAATACGTAATAAAATGTATTACATAACGGCCCCGCAAAATGGGTATATCAATACAGCGATACAAGGGGGTATTGGAGAAACTTTTAAGGAAGGTGATAGGCTAGTGGGCATAATGCCGGCAGATTATGATATGGCCGTCGAGACGTTTGTAGAACCTATTGATTTGCCCCTTATGCATTTAGGCGAGAAGGTACGTATACAATTTGATGGTTGGCCAGCGATCATCTTTAGCGGATGGCCCAATGTGTCCTATGGTACATATGGGGGCAAGGTAGTCGCTATCGAGACTTTTATCAGCGATAATGGCAAGTATCGGGTGCTGTTGGCTCCGGACCCCGATGATCACCCTTGGCCCAAAGACCTTCGGGTTGGTTCGGGGGCAAATACCATTGCACTGTTGGAAGATGTACCTATTTGGTTTGAATTATGGCGTCAGCTCAACGGTTTCCCTCCAAACTATTACCAGCCGGAAGGAGCCAAAGCTAAACCCGTAAAAAAGTAAAAAATGAGAAATCTCATTATCTGTATTTTTTTACATCTCGGTTTATTGGCGCAAGGTCAGGTACAGGATTCCCTGGTTCTCAAGTTTAACGAGTATTTGGGGTACGTGAAGAAATTTCATCCTATTGCAAAACAGGCTGAACTGGCCATAAGTACCGGTCAGGCCAATTTGATGAAATCCCGTGGCGCATTTGACCCCAAAATCGAGGTTGATTACGAACGCAAGGAGTTTAAGGAATTCGAATATTGGGACCGTTTGAATGCCACTTTTAAAATACCTACTTGGTATGGCATAGAATTAAAAGGTAACCTGGAACAAAACGAGGGGGATTTTATAAGCCGTGACGAAAGTGTGCCAGAGGATGGTCTGTACAGTGCAGGAATCTCTATGTCATTGGGCAGGGGTTCGTGGATCAATGAGCGTATGGCCACCTTAAGGAAAGCAAAACTCTTTAGGGAGCAGACAAAAGCGGACAGGGACCTATTGGTAAACCAGATTTTATTTGATGCTTCATTGGCCTATTTTGACTGGGTACAGGCTTATAAGGATAGTCAGGTATTCTCTAATTTTTTACAGAATGCCCAGGTAAGGTTCCAAGGAATAAGGCAAAGCGCCTTGGCCGGCGAAATTGCGGCGATTGATACCGTCGAGGCAAAAATAGCCGTACAAAACAGGGCATTGGAATTGGAACAGGCCAATGTCAGATACAGAAACAAATCTCTGGAACTTTCAAATTTTTTGTGGTTGAACGACAATATACCGTTTGAAATCCAGCCCAATGTAGTTCCCGATGTTGATATTGCATCCGATGTTGATATTACCCTTGAGATTTTGGGCAAACCGCTAGATAGTTTTACGCTGGAAAACCACCCAAAATTAAAGTCATTGGGTTTTAAAATAGATGGCTTACAGGTAGACAAAAGGCTTAAAACCAATAAATTACTACCCAAAATAGATGTTGAGTATAATTTTTTGACCGAAAGCCCCGAATTGATAAATTCCTTGAACACCGATAATTATAAGGGGGGAGTAACGTTTCAATTACCGCTGTTCCTAAGAAAAGAAAGAGGGGATCTAAGATTGGCCAAGATAAAGCTGGCCGATGCCCAATTTGAATTTGATAATGCGCAAATCGAAATTCGCAACAAGGTTTTGGCGATTTACAATGAGTTGGATTCTTTCGAAAACCAGAACGTTTTGATAGATGAAATAGTCGCCAATTACAATACACTGCTTTCAGCAGAGGAACGAAAGTTCAGTTTTGGGGAAAGCTCATTGTTTTTAATCAATTCAAGGGAGAGTAAACTGATAGATGCGGTTTTAAAGCAAAATTCAGTAGAGAATAAATTTTACAAGGCCAAAGCAAAACTGTTCAATAGTTTGGCCGTAAATCCCGAGAACCTATAGAAAAATTAATACCATGAACGACCAAGGAGTTTCCAATGCAAAGAGTCCAGATTACAAATTATGGGCAAAAGATGGATTCTTTATTCTCATGGGTATTTTTTCAGCAGCTTTTGGTCTTGAGAGTTTTCTGTTTCCCAATCGGTTTATCGATGGCGGAGCTACGGGGATTTCCCTTTTGGTCGCCGAAGTAACCGATATGCCATTGCCCTTACTTATCGTATTGGTAAACCTGCCTTTTGTCTTTTTAGCTTATAAGGTCATAGGGAAGGCGTTCGCCATAAAAACTACGATCGCAATCCTAGGATTGGCTTTGGTACTAACTACGGTAAGTTTTCCTGAGGTAACCCAAGACAAGTTGTTGGTAGCCGTTTTTGGTGGGTTTTTTCTAGGTGCCGGTATAGGATTATCGGTAAGGGGCGGCAGTGTATTGGACGGTACCGAGGTGCTTGCGATTTTTTTGAGCAGAAAGTTGGGTACGACTATTGGGGATATCATTATTCTGATCAATGTTCTTGTTTTTCTGGCAGCAGCCTATCTGTTGTCCATTGAAACCGCTCTGTATTCCATGCTTACCTATTTGGCGGCATCAAAGACCTTGGACTTTGTCATCGAAGGTATTGAGGAATATACCGGAGTCACCATAATTTCCGATCATAGTGATGAAATACGTCGTATGATTATCAATACATTAGGCAGGGGTGTGACCATTTATCCCGCAAAAGGAGGATATGGAAGAAATGGTTTTCATAATGAGTATGATGTATTGTTTACGGTAATAACCCGACTTGAAATCAGAAAACTCAATATCGAAATTTCTAAGATAGATGCTAAAGCATTTGTAGTAATGAGTAAAATTAACGATACCCGTGGTGGCATGATAAAAAAGAGAGCCATCTAATATATTCCCGAATATTTATTTTTTGAATATCCTATACTTTTTAATAGTATTACTATTTATTTATAATAGTTTAACTATTGTTTAACGGATTAATACTTTTAATTGGATTTTTGCGTTATTATCTTTGTATTCGAATTTAGAAAAGCAATAAAAGGGTAAAAAGCCTAATGTTTTTTGAAATTGAATCAATGCAATCGCTATGAAAAAGGAAAGACCAATTTTGTTTCCAGAATTTGAAAATTCAGTTTCTGGGGATAAAATAAAAGAAGAGGAAAATCATGATATTAGGCCTGGCCACAGATTTAAAATCGGAAAACCGTCCAACCGTTATTTCCAGTACATCCATACATCCTTAAATTTTAATGAACATAATATAAAAGGCTTAAAAGACATGTTGGGCTTGCAGGGTCTAGAGGTTATGGTAACCAGTATTTTAATGATGACGAACGGGGTTTCATATGCGGTATTAATGAGAAACGATAAAAAACAATTTTTGGATAATACTTTGAAAATATATGCCGAAACAGAAAAATCATTACGAACAAAAGAGCTTATCAGATAGTTATAAATAAAACAGTTAAATATAAAGAGTATGATTAATAATAGAGTTTTAACCGCCATTGCTTTTGGATTTTTGTTCACAGCAAGTATGAATGCCAACGAGAAGGAGAAGCAAAAAAACAATAATGAAGAGTCGGATATTGCGACGATGACAGTGGTAGAATATCAAGAGGAAATTGATTTGGGCTTTGATCCCTACTATTTTTTGCCGGATGATTTTGATCCCTATATCGGTATGCCTTTGGACCTAGAGGAAATCGTTGTACCAGAAGAGGAAGAAGAGGTTGAATTAGGTTTTGATGTAGAAAAATACCTTCCTAAAAATTTTAACCCTTATGTAGGCCAATAATATGTTGTGCATTTTGAAAGAATAGCACATACATATGCCGGTTTGAGTGATTTTGAGGAACTAAAATCGTATCGAGAACAATTTTTTGATACAGATTCTTATTCTTTTCAATCATGAAATTTCACCAAAATGTATAATCGTTGAATTAGTCTTTAAAAAGCTCCAAAATATTTGGAGCTTTTTTTGGTTTAAGCATAGCGAAAGAATGATTTTATGAACATTATCATATTTTGATGTGTTTACACATTATACCTTTGCGTTTGATTTTGGTAAGGTTTTAAGTGGATTGCCTACTAATACCGTTCATATTGGATAAATTATGAAAATAGATGTTTTGGATAAGATGGAAAAAACTGTTGAAGGACTTATACAAGAGGGCTTGAACAAGGCTATATCATATAGCGAATATAGAGATTTGGTAACCAAGCTGGCTATTGAAGGGAAATCTACAGGGCCTCTACAGACCGATGCTTTGACCAATTATACACAGCTCAACGATAAACGTATGAAGCGTTGGGACAAGACCTTTAAAATAGATGTCGATAGTGCCGCATTGATTCAAAAAGTAACCAAAAAAATCACATGGTTGATATTGACCGAGAGTTGGTGTGGCGATGCTTCCCCAGCTCTGCCCGTAATGCATAAAATAACGGAGATTAATCCGAATATTGCCCTAAGGATAGTGATGCGCGACGAAAACCCCGAACTGATGAACAGGTTTTTGACCAACGGTGGCATGTCTATCCCAAAATTGATTCAGTTAAATTCGGAAACCAACAAAGTTCTTGGTAATTGGGGGCCTCGTTCCAAAACGGCGACAGCTATCGTTGAAGCACACAAATTGGAGCACGGCAAAATACTTCCTGAATTCAAGCAAGAGCTACAATTGTGGTATAACAAGGATAAAGGTCAGAGTATCTTAAATGACCTTTTGTTAATTCTTCCTTTGAAATAAGTAGGTAATCGTACCTTTTTGCACTTTTTTACTGGCCGAATTGAATTTTGCCTTTAATGCATAGGCAATGGCATTGTCTACCAAACATCCATTTGATGTACCCGAACTTTTCGCATTAAAATCAGCCTCTATGACATCGCCATTTGAATTTACTTCGATATTTATCACTACTTTTCCGCCTTCGATACAGGTGTAAATAGGAGGAGGCAATTCGTAACTGTTTCTATCTACAAGAGAATAGGAAACTGATGTTTTCCTTGCGGCGAGATTGTTGGTAAACGTTTTTTTGTCAGCCTCTTTTTCGCCGAGTTTTTGTTTGGCCTCTTCCCTTTTTTTGGCCAATTCTTTCATCTTCGCGATATACTCACTGTCGGTAATCATGTCAGAAGGGTCGTCGCTTTCGGCAGATAAGGCTTTGGCTTCCTCCATTAATTCCTCTAAAGTCTGTATGGGTTCGGGATCACCGTAACTGGGCTTCGCCGTTTCGTTAAAGGCCATATGACTTTTTATGGGGTCTGCTTTGGCCATTTCTTCCAAAAGCTTCTCCTCTTCCTTTAATAATTCTTCAATATCTTCTTCGGCTAAAACCATTTCAACAACATATTCGTCCGCTGCTTCTTGTTTGCCCAAATGGATATTGTATAAGGCCAACACCATGATCGACATAGAGAAGAAAGTAATCAACAGCGATAATTGTTTACGATTAAGGTTCATAGAGCTATAACCACAATTTCTTGAAATTATTTTAATTTTTCGCCAAACAGAAAGCCAAAATCAAGATTTATAGTGAATCCTCTATATTTTCGAGTAGATTTTCTGCAAAGACGTTGGGGTCAACCGCAGTATTTACGTGATAATCGCCTATTTTGGTTCTTCGCAAGACCGATAAATGTCCGCCAGAACCCAGTGCCTTTCCAAAGTCATGTGCCAAGGAACGAATATAGGTGCCTTTGCTACATACCACTCTGAATTGTACTTCAGGAAGATTTATTTTCGTGATTTCAAACGCTGAAATAATTATTTTTCGGGTTTTTATTTCTACTGCCTTTCCTTCTCGGGCATATTCATACAACCGTTTCCCATCTTTTTTTAGAGCGGAGAAGACAGGGGGTATTTGTTCTATTTCCCCAATAAATTTAAATGTGGCTTCTTGTACAAGGGGTTTAGTGATGTGTTCTATGGAAAAAGTTTGGTCTATTTCAGTTTCTAGATCGTAAGAAGGTGTAGTGGCACCCAATGTTATAGTTCCTGTATATTCTTTGGTCTGCCCTTGAAAGTCGGGAATTTTTTTGGTGTATTTACCAACACATATAAGCAACAGCCCGGTGGCCAAAGGATCTAATGTACCTGCATGGCCGATTTTTATTTTTTTTAAGTTGAATTTTTTGCGAATAGCCCATTTGAGCTTGTTTACCGCTTGAAAAGATGACCACCCCAAAGGTTTATCAATCAATAACAATTGACCGTTTAGAAAATCTTCCTTTGTTCTTACATCCATTTTTAAGGATTTTTGACTCACCGACAATTATACTATTTGGCCAAGAAACCGTATGCAATGGCAATTGTCCCAACAATCAGGCAATAAATAGCGAAGTATGATAGCTTACTTTTTTTGACCAGTTGAATCATCCAGGTACAAGCGGCCAATCCGGCAATAAAGGCTGCAATAAAGCCGGCGCCCATGGCAATATTGTTTTCTCCCGAAAAGGTTAGGTCGCCACTCATTACATCTTTTGCGATTTTACCAAAAATAAGGGGCACCACCATTAAAAAGGAAAAACGTGCTGCCTTTGTTTTGTCCACTCCCAATAAAACCGATGTAGATATCGTGGCACCGCTACGGGAAATTCCGGGAAGCATGGCTATGGCTTGTGCAACACCTACGATGAATGCATTGGGGAAACTTACTTTTTTGTTCGTGTCCTTGGCCTTGTCGGCAAAATATAATAGCACGGCCGTAATTAACAACATAAAACCTACAAAACGAATATTGCCCCCAAAAAAAGCTTCCAACTGTTCTTCAAAAAATAAGCCAACCACGACCGCTGGGAGCATAGATGCAATAATTTTCAATGAGAATTGTGTCTCTTCGTTCCATTTAAAGCTGAAAAGGCCTCTTATGATTTCCCAAATATCTTTTCTAAAAACAACAATGGTACTCAAAGCGGTGGCAAAATGCAGTACAACGGTAAACAAAAGGCTTTCTTCCGGTACGGAGCTATCGCCCAATATGGCCTTTCCCAATTCCAAATGACCGCTTGAGGAAACAGGTAGAAATTCCGTTAATCCTTGGATAATCCCCAGGATAATGGCGTCTAAAGTATCCAATTAATTTTTCTTCTTGTGCGGATTCAACAATATGGCATATATTTCTATCCCAAGACCGATCAAAACCAGTGTGGGTGCCAAACGTATTCTCCTAAAGCTATAAATATCTTCGTTAAAAACATTGGGGTCGTCACTACCGCCACCACTCATCAATATAAAACCTAAAGCGATACAGGCAATTCCTATAAACATGAACATATAGTTTTTCTTTTGAAAGATAAACTCTTGTCTGGGCTGTTGTACCGTATTTTTCTGTTTTTTGCTCATTTTGCAAATTTATAAAAAAGTTAGCCGTTCATGGCATTTCCCCACTTCTCATATCTGATTATAACGCTTAATAATACAATTCGTCCGTTCGGAGGTTAAGAAAACGTTGGGTCGCAAAATAGGTGCTAATGTATGAAATGACAATCCCCGATGCAAAGACGGATATAAAGACAACGACCAAGGTAACGACATCTTGAAACAACTTCAATTCGGGAAAAGTGGAATCAAGATACAACAGAAAACCACTTAAGGCCAAAAGGGCCAACATCGCACCAAGCATCCCCAGTTTAATATTCGTCCAGATAAAGGGCTTACGAATAAAGGTTTTCGTAGCTCCGACCATTTGCATGGTCTTTATGATAAACCGTTTGGAATAGATGGATAAACGAATGGAGCTGTTTATCAACAAAACGGCGATGAACGTAAAAATGCCACTGGCGACGAGTATCCAAAAACTGATTTTCTTTACGTTGTCGCTCAAAAGGCCTACCAAAGGTTTGTCATAGCTTACTTCTTCCACATAGTTTTTTTTGGAGAGGTCCGCGGCTATTTCTTCAATTTGTTCCGGTGAGACAAAATCGGCGTTAAGATTAACGTCGATGGAATTTTTAAGCGGATTGTACCCTAAAAAATCCATAAAGTTTTCGCCTATCTCGGTGCTATGTTTTTCCGCGGCTTCTTCCTTTGATATGTAAATCGATGATTTGGTATAGTCTGCCATGGCCAAGCTTTTCTGTAGCTGATCCACTTCGACCTGCTTGGCATTGTCTTTTAAAAATACCGAAACGGTGATTTGTTCCTTAAAATGATCTGCCATTTTTTTTGTGTTCAGCACTAAAAGTCCCAAAACCCCTAAAAGAAATAAGACCAAGCCAATGCTCAACACTACTGAAAAGTAAGAGGATATCAACTTTCGTTTTTGGTAACGTTCAAACGATTTGCTCATAGTAGGTAATAATATGTAAAAATAGGAAAGTAAATTGAATAAACTTATTTTTGCCGCACACCCTAAAGAAAGATATAAAGTGCAGCATGGTTTCGATAAAATTGAGGCTGTATTACGTTTGGTTAGGTATTTTTACTTAGGGCAAGGATAATAATTTAGGAAGAGAATTTTTGGTATGGGTTATAATTTTAATGCGATAGAGGAAAAGTGGCAAAAATACTGGGCGGAAAACCAAACATTTAAGGCTGAGAATGATTCTGAAAAGGAAAAATTCTATGTTTTGGACATGTTTCCCTACCCATCGGGTGCCGGCCTGCATGTGGGACATCCGTTAGGCTATATAGCTAGTGACATCTATGCGCGTTATAAAAGACATAAAGGCTTTAATGTATTGCACCCGCAAGGGTACGATTCTTTTGGATTGCCTGCGGAACAATATGCGATACAAACAGGGCAACATCCTGCCATAACCACTGCCGAAAATATAAAAACGTACCGTCGTCAATTAGATCAAATCGGTTTCTCTTTTGATTGGAGTAGGGAAGTGCGTACATCCGACCCTAAATACTATAAATGGACACAATGGATTTTTATCCAATTGTTCAATTCTTGGTACAATATGGATCGGGATAAGGCCGAGGATATCAAAACCCTTGTTTCTATTTTTGAGACCGATGGCAATGTTAATGTAAATGCGGTCTGTGACGATGATATCGTTATTTTTTCCGCTGCGGATTGGAACGCTTTTTCCAACAAGCGAAAGCAAGAAATCTTATTACAGTATCGATTAACGTATTTGGCCGAAACCGAAGTGAACTGGTGCCCTGCGCTCGGAACCGTTTTGGCAAACGATGAAGTTGTAAATGGCGTTTCGGAACGTGGCGGACATCCGGTTATCCGTAAAAAAATGACGCAATGGAGTATGCGGATTACCGCCTATGCCCAACGATTGTTGGATGGTTTGGAGAACATTGATTGGCCGCAACCGCTAAAGGATTCCCAAACCAATTGGATTGGTCGCTCTCAAGGAGCCTCGGTAACCTTCAAGGTGCTCCCCCTAGCCCCCTCCGAGGGAGGAGGGACGGATTCTTCGATAATGGGAACTCTTTTGGAAAGAGCGAAAGAAATGCGTCAAAACCCTACGGAAGCGGAGGATGTACTCTGGCAAGTGCTTCGAAAAAAAGATTTTGTCCATAAGTTTAGAAGGCAGCATCCCATGTATAAATATATCGTTGATTTTGTCTGCCTAGAGAAGAATTTGATTATTGAAGTAGATGGAAAAATACACGAACATCAACTGGATGAAGATGCAGAAAGACAGCTGATTTTAGAACAAAAAAAAGGTTTTAAAGTAATCAGATTTACCAATGAAGAAGTATTAAATGATATTCACGGCGTAAAAACTAAAATCAGGGAAACATTGGACTCCCTCCCTTCGGGGGAGGGCCCGGGAGGAGACTTTTCAATCGAAGTCTTCACCACACGCCCTGACACCATCTTCGGGGTCTCTTTTATGACCTTGGCACCCGAGCATGAGTTGGTCGCAAAAATCACCACTCCTGAACAAAAAGCTGAGGTAGATGCGTACATAGAAGCTACGGCAAAACGCTCGGAGCGTGACCGTATGGCCGATGTCAAGACCATTTCGGGCGCATTTACCGGGGCTTACGCAGAGCACCCGTTCACCAAAGAACCCATTCCTATCTGGATAGGGGATTATGTGTTGGCGGGTTATGGTACCGGAGCGGTAATGTCCGTACCATGTGGGGATCAGCGTGATTATGATTTTGCGAAGCACTTTGATATTCCGATTCCCAATATTTTTGAGGGTGTTGATATTTCCAAAGAGGCATTTGCCGATAAAGGAAAAACGGTCATCGCCAATTCCGATTTCCTTAATGGATTGCCGTACAAGAAAGCGGTAAAACGGGCCATTTTTGAACTGGAAAAATTGGGTCAGGGCAAAGGAAAAATCAACTACAGGTTACGCGATGCCGTTTTTAGCAGGCAACGCTATTGGGGCGAACCTTTTCCGGTGTATTACGTGGACGGCATGCCGCAGATGATCGATGAAAAATATTTGCCTATTGAATTGCCCGAGGTAGAAAAATACTTACCTACCGAAACAGGGGAACCGCCCTTGGGCAACGCCACGGTTTGGGCTTGGGATACGCAAACGTCGTCGGTTGTGAGTTGTGAGTTGATAGACCATAAAACCATATTTCCGTTGGAATTGAATACCATGCCCGGCTGGGCGGGGAGTTCCCAATACTTTAATCGTTATATGGATCCCCATAATGACAATGAAATATTCTCGCAGGGAGCGATTGACTATTGGCAAGATGTGGACTTGTACATCGGTGGAAGCGAACATGCCACCGGGCATTTGTTATATGCCCGTTTTTGGCAGAAGTTTATGTTTGATAGAGGATATGTACCCAAAGATGAGTTTGCCAAAAAACTCATCAATCAAGGTATGATTACGGGGACCAGTGCTTTTGTTTTAAGACAACAAATAGAGATGTCTGTTACCATATTGAAAAATGACGAAAATGGAAATTTTCATAGTGCTGAAACATTAGAACTCAAGGAGTATGTAGTTGTAGATGAAAATTCTGTAGTAGATATAGAAAATCCGATAATTAGGGAAAAGATAATTTCAAGTCTTAAAAATACTTTACAAGAAGATTTAAAGTCAACTAGTTTTGAGTTGAAAGTTGAGGACTATTTTATTAATCCTCCCTTGTCAATTCGAGTTCCAGTAGTTTTCGTGAATTCATCTGATGAACTCGAAGTGGAAAAATTTAGGAATAGTTCTTATGGTAAGGAGTATCTGAGTTCATTGTTTATCAGTGATAAAACTTACAGGGAGGTCGAAAAAATGTCCAAGTCCAAGTACAATGTCGTCAACCCCGATGATATTGTAAAGGAATATGGTGCAGACAGCTTGCGTTTATATGAAATGTTCTTAGGCCCCTTAGAGCAATCCAAACCTTGGAATACAGACGGGATTACCGGAGTACATTCCTTTTTAAAGAAACTATGGCGCTTATATCATACCGGAGAAAACGGCACTTTTCATGTAACCGACACCCCTCCTAAGGAGGGGATGGGGGAGGCTTTAAAAACCCTTCACAAAACCATCAAAAAAGTACAGGAAGATATTGAAAATTTTAGTTTTAACACATCGGTCTCAACGTTTATGATTTGCGTGAACGAGCTATCGGCACAACACTGTATGAACCGATCTATTTTAGAACCGCTAGCGGTTTTGGTTTCGCCCTATGCACCACATATTGCCGAAGAACTTTGGGATAAACTCGGGCATTCGGAATCTATTGCTTTTGCGCCCTTTCCAAAATTCGAGGAGAAATTTTTGGTGGAAAGCAGTAAGGAATATCCAATATCCTTTAACGGTAAAATGCGCTTTACTATGGAACTGCCGTTGGATTTAAGCAAGGATGATATTGAAGCAGCGGTCATGGCGCATGAAAAAACCCAACAACAGTTACAGGGTAGAGCCCCTAAGAAGGTCATTGTAGTGCCTGGTAAAATCGTGAATATCGTGGGCTGACAAAATAATGTTGCCTAATGGCAAAGTTGTCAGTCCAATTGATTTTACATATCACATTACGGTTATGGATAAAATAGAAATTCTTGGATTGATCGCTGCGGCTTTGACAACCTCTTCCTTTGTACCGCAGGTCTATAAAGCTTGGAAACAAAAATCCACTAAAGATATATCGCTTACGATGTATTTGTTCTTTTTTACGGGTATTGTGCTTTGGCTTATATACGGTATAGCTATCGATAGTTTGAGTATGATCATTGCCAACGCAATAACCATTGTCCTTTCTTTTTTTATCATAGCGGCGAAATTAAAATATAAATAACTGCTATTTATACACTGTATTTCTGCATCCTAATAAAATTTAGAATAGTATAAATATTTTAATGTAACCCCTATTTTTTGGAGGGGTATACTATGTTAAAATTATTTTTTTTAGAGTTTAACCCCTCTTTTTATCAATTTTATTTTTAGATAAGTAATAATTATTGGATTTTTGATAAATAATCAATATCCGATAAAAATGAAAATTGGTGTTCCAAAGGAAATTAAAAACAACGAAAGTAGGGTAGGCATGACACCTGCTGGGGTCTTTGAACTTACGAAAAACGACCATACGGTATACGTACAGTCCACGGCGGGCGAGGGCAGCGGTTTTTTTGATTCGGATTATAAAAAAGCAGGGGCCATTATTTTAAATACCATTGGTCAAGTGTATGCCATGAGTGAAATGATCGTAAAGGTAAAAGAGCCCATAGAAGAAGAATACGAATTGATACAGAAAGATCAAGTGGTCTTCACGTACTTTCATTTTGCCTCCAGTGAGCCATTGACCAGAGCGATGATCAAAAGTAAATCGGTCTGTATCGCTTACGAAACCGTGGAGGATGAGGATGGCACGCTTCCGTTATTGACCCCAATGTCAGAAGTTGCGGGACGCATGGCCATTCAACAAGGCGCAAAGTATTTGGAGAAACCTGTAAAAGGCAGAGGCGTACTATTGGGCGGGGTACCCGGTGTACAGCCTGGAAAGGTTTTGGTGCTCGGAGCGGGAGTAGTTGGTATACAGGCTGCTAAAATGGCAGCTGGCCTAGGGGCCCATGTAACGATTATGGATATCAATATGAATCGATTGCGGTACGTAAACGATGTGTTGCCTCCGCATGTAGTTACCGAATTTTCCAATGAGTTCAATATTAGAAAACATATCAAAACCCATGATTTGATTATTGGGGGCGTATTATTAAAAGGCGCCAAAGCTCCCAACCTTATCACTAAGGACATGCTCAAAGAAATGCGACCAGGTACCGTTATCGTTGACGTTGCCGTAGATCAAGGGGGTTGTGTCGAAACGACTAGGCCTACCACACATGAAAATCCGGTCTACATCATAGACGATGTGGTGCATTACTCAGTGGCAAACATGCCGGGTGCCGTGCCATACACTTCAACAATGGCACTGACCAATGTTACCTTGCCCTACGTTTTGAAATTGGCCCATATGGGTTGGGAAGAAGCTTGTGCGACCGATGCCGCCTTAAATAAAGGATTGAACATCACAGCAGGGAAAGTGATGTACAAAGAAATCGTTGAGGCCTTTGGTTGGGAGGCCGCAATGGCTTAAGGTACATTTTGTCAGTTATAAAGACCTTGTTAAACTCTAAAACAACTTCAGTAGGTTTTGGCGAGGTTTTTGCTTTTCTACACGTAAGAATCTATAATTGAATAAGATTCTTTAGTATCTTTATTAAAATAAAAGTGAAATAGTTATGATGTCATATTATATATTGATCGGTGCCATTGCTTTGGTGAGTTGGTTGGTCAGTAGTAGATTGAAAAGTAAATTCAAGCACTACTCAAAAGTGCACTTGCAAAACGGAATGAGCGGTGCGGAAATCGCGGAAAAAATGTTGGCGGACCATGGTATTCGCGATGTCAAGGTAATCTCCACTGCAGGTAGATTAACAGATCATTACAATCCCACGAACAAAACCGTTAATCTTAGCGAAAGCGTTTACAGTCAACGAAATGCCGCTGCTGCCGCCGTTGCTGCACATGAAGTAGGTCATGCCGTACAGCACGCCACTGCATACGAATGGTTAACAATGCGTTCCAAATTGGTGCCTGTGGTCAGCGTTACATCCGGTTTTAGTATGTGGGTGGTTTTTGGTGGTCTGATGTTAGGTGCTGCTGCGGGAGTAGGTTTAGGATACTATGTAGCTATTGCCGGACTTATTATGATGGGCTTGGCGACATTGTTCAGTTTTATTACGCTTCCGGTAGAATATGATGCAAGTAATAGGGCATTGGCCTGGCTCAAAGCAAAAAACATAGTGACACAACAAGAGTATAAAGGTTCGGAAGATGCTTTAAAATGGGCGGCACGAACATATTTGGTAGCAGCAATTGGCTCTTTGGCTACCTTGGTATATTGGGGACTTCAAGTATTTGGAGGAAGAGATTGAGAAAAAAGTTTACCACATTTTGGAGCCTGTTTGGATTTTATCTGAACAGGCTTTTTTTAAATTGTAATCTGTCTGTCAATTTGTTGTGCCAAGGAAATAAAGGTTTCCGTTCGTGAAACACCTTCGATGCGTTGAATTTCTTTGTTCAGTACCTGCATTAAATGTTCATTGTCCCGGCATAGTACTTTAATAAGGATAGACCAATTTCCGGTAGTGTAATGGCATTCCAATACCTCTGGAATTTTTTCCAACTGTTTTACAGCGGCGGGATTGCTCATGGCCTTGTCCAAAAAAATACCGATATAGGCCATTGTGGTGTAGCCCATTACTTTTGGGTTTATTACGAATTTAGAACCCGCCAAAAGACCTGAAGCTTCCAATTTGCGAAGTCGTTGATGAATGGCCGCCCCGGAAATACCAATATTTCGGGCTATCTCCAAAACGGGTTTTCGGGCATCTTTCATCAAAAACCTAAGTATCTTCTTGTCTATGCCATCAATCTTAATGGTATCGTTACGGGATTTCATGTTACGGATTTCAGATTTGAGGTAAAAGTAGAGATTAATTACCAAATCGTTATTTTGCACAAGACCCTTTTCTTCCTTTTCCATTTGGAGAAAGCCAGTATTAACTGGCCACGGAGTCGGGATTGTAACCCAAATAGGGAACCTCATATTCCTTAAAAGTGATTCCGTAGTTTTTAAGCTCTTTTAGAATAGGGACATACACTTCCTTGGTTATGGGGATCTGTACACCAGGCGTGGTTATTTTTTTGTTCAGTATCATTAATGCGGCTATGGCAACGGGCAAACCTACTGTTTTTGCCATAGCGGTATGGGTACGATTTTCTCCCAATACCACCATATTGGCATCTATTTGTACTTTTTTCCCCTTTAGTTCATATCCGAACTTATGATACATTACAATCATATCCTTATCGTCCTCACGTAAAGTCCAGCTATCTTCTAAAATTGCTTGAAGTATTTGGGCCGGAGTGGCGTTTTGCAATGCAATGGTTTTATGGGCATCGAATATATTCAACTCCAACAGTTTTTCCCACATGATGTCGTCTTGATCGATCTTCAGATAATGGCGTAATTTCAGTTCAACGGAATCCGTTGGGGAGTAGGGCAGAAATAGGTTAACGAATTCGCGATAGGACATCCCTTTTGAATTTTCTATGGTATAACTATCATCTGTCATACCTAACTGAACGAACATATTCCACGCTTTGGAGAAACCTACCCTACGCATTGTGCCGCGATAGAGTGTAAGCACGTTTTGTAGCCCGTAGGCCTCTCGGTAATTTAATGAATCGCGGTTTGCATAGCCCTCGAACCTGCCATAACCTTCAATATCAAAAAATTCCGTTCGCCTAAAAAGTTTGTGATAGGGAATGTATTTGTAAGTGCCTTCCTGTAGAAATTTGGCCGTACCGCCTTGGCCTGCCACTACAACGTTTCTGGGATTCCAAGTAAATTTATAGTTCCAAAGGTTGGTGTCACTCTCCGGGGCCACCAAACCACCAGTGAAAGATTCGAACAAAAGCATTTTACCACCTTCGTCCCGTATTTGGTCGATAATTTGCATGGCACTCATATGGTCAATTCCTGGATCCAATCCTATTTCGTTCATAAATACCAATCCGTTTTCCTTAGCTGCATTATCCAATGCCTTGATTTCGTCACTTACGTAAGAAGCGGTGACCAAATGCTTTTTTGAAGCAATACAGTCTTCGGCAACTTTTATATGAAAGCGTGCCGGCAACATAGATACCACAATATCTGAGGCGGCTATTGCTTTTTTTCGTTCAACGTCCTTAAAAATATCCAATTGACGAACGGTACACGAGGCGTGATTTTTTATCTTACCGGGAATGGCGTCGGGATTAATATCACCTATGGTTATGTGTAGATTTTCTACGGTGGTTTTTTCAAGAAAATAATCCAATAAATACGATGTTGATTTCCCCGCACCCAAGACTAAAATATTTCTCATCATTGCTTTTGTTACCTTTGATAAAACGAAATACTAAGGTATCAAATTGTTACATTTATAAATAATAGACTGCTTTAAGTTATGAACAGAACAATTTTTATAACAGGATTAATATTTGGCGTGTTAGCCGTTGTACTTGGTGCTTTTGGAGCCCATGGTCTTGAAAAACTGGTAGATGTAAACGCGGTGGCAACATTTGAAACAGGTGTAAGATATCAAATGTACCATGCGTTGTTTTTACTGGTATTGGCAAGTGTCAAACAAATACCGGAGCTTGGTAAAAAATGGGTTTTTTACTGTACGGTCGTTGGGGTACTATTGTTTTCGTTTTCCATTTATCTTTTGGCCCTTAATAGTTTGACTTCGTTTGATTTTAGATCTGTCGCTTTTTTGACACCAATTGGTGGTACCCTACTTATTATAGGTTGGATTGTATTAGCGTATCGCGCTATTAAGGACTTTCATTAATAATTTGTCATTCATAGTATCTAAAAAAAGTTTTTTCAATAATTTTGTTGTGCAACTAAAGCCAAAAAATGAACACTTCAAAAAAAACCACTAAAACGATTTCGTTAAAAAATTATGGGATTTCCCATGATAATATCAAATACCAATTAACACCTTCCCAATTACATGATATTACCTTGCAAAAAGGTATGGGAAAAGAAGCGTCTTCGGGAGCTTTAGCTGTAAATACGGGTGAATTTACCGGCCGTTCCCCAATGGACCGTTTTATCGTTAAAGATAAGGTGACCCAAGATGAGGTTTGGTGGGGTGATATCAATATACCCTTTGAACCTTTAAAGTTTGATGCACTTTACGATAAGGTTATTGCCTATTTGAACGAGAAGGAGCTTTACGTTCGTGATTGTTACGCCTGTGCCGACCATAATTACAGAACGGATATTCGGGTAATAAACGAGTATCCTTGGTCTAACCTTTTCGCCTATAACATGTTCATAAGGCCTACCGATGAGGAGCTTAAGAATTTTGAACCGGAATGGACCGTGGTAAATGCCCCTGGGTTTATGGCCGATGCAAAAGTTGACGGCACGCGCCAACATAATTTTGCCATTTTGAACTTTACCAGAAAGATAGCTTTGATAGGGGGTACCGGTTATACCGGTGAGATTAAAAAAGGAATTTTCTCGGCACTCAATTTTATATTGCCGACCCAAAAGAACACCCTGCCCATGCATTGTTCCTCCAATGTTGGTAAAAACGGGGAAACAGCTATTTTCTTTGGTCTTTCGGGAACCGGTAAAACAACATTGTCCACAGATGCTTCACGTAAATTGATAGGTGATGATGAACATGGTTGGAACAATGAAAATGCCGTTTTTAATTTTGAAGGGGGTTGCTATGCAAAAGTCATTAATTTATCTGAAGAGCAAGAGCCAGAAATTTTTGGGGCTATAAAAAGGGGGGCAATTCTTGAGAATGTAATCATGGACGATAAGGGCGATGTAGATTTTGCCGATACCTCTATCACGCAAAACACAAGGGTAAGTTATCCTATTTATCACATTGATAACGTACAACGACCATCTATCGGAAAAAACCCAAAGAATATTTTCTTTTTGACCGCGGACGCATTTGGTGTACTACCTCCTATTTCAAAACTAACACCTAGCCAGGCCGCATATCATTTTATATCGGGGTATACGGCAAAAGTAGCAGGTACCGAGGCTGGTGTAAAAGAACCTATTCCGTCTTTTTCAGCTTGTTTTGGTGCTCCTTTTATGCCTTTGCACCCAACTAAGTATGCAGAGATGTTGAGCAAGAAAATGAAGGAAACAGGGGTAAACGTTTGGCTCGTTAATACAGGTTGGACGGGTGGTCCTTACGGTGTGGGAACCCGAATGAAACTAAAATATACCCGTGCTATGATCAATGCGGTGTTGAACGGGGATTTGGGATTGTATTCGTATGATGATTATCATATACATTCCGTTTTTGGCGTGGCCCAACCACGTACATGTCCTGGGGTGCCTACCGATGTTCTAAGCCCCAGAACAACATGGAATAATGATGAAGCCTATTATACGACCGCTTTTAAATTGACCAATGCGTTCAGGGAAAACTTCAAGAAATTTGAATCCTATGCCAGCGAGGAAATCAGGCGAGGCGGTCCACAGCGGTATGCCTTTTAAGATTTGGATCATAGATATTAAAAAGAAGGGGTAAGTATCAATACTTACCCCTTCTTTTTTGGTTTATCCAATATTTATTTTTTATTGGCGTCGGTAATATATTTTTGAAGGGCCATGGTCATTGACGGCGTAGCAGGCGTAGGTGCTTTGATGTCTATTCGTAAACCTGCATCAGTAGCTGCATCTACGGTCGAGTTTCCAAACACGGCTATTCTTGTGTCATTTTGTTCAAAATCGGGAAAATTCTTCAATAGGGATTCAATGCCCGATGGACTAAAAAATACAAGAACGTCATAATATACGTCCCTAAGGTCAGATAGGTCGCTAATGACCGTCTTATAAAATATACCTCTTGTCCAATCTATCCCTAATTTATCAAGAGTTTCGGGAACCACAGGCTTTAAAACATCAGAGGAAGGAAGAAGAAATTTTTCATCCTTATATTTTTTGAACAGTGCCACTAAATCGGGAAAGTTCATTTTGCCTACATATATCTTACGCTTTCGGTAGACTACATATTTTTGAAGGTAATAGGCCACGGCTTCGGACTGGCAAAAATACTTCATGCTATCCGGTACTTTGAAACGCATCTCGTCGGCTATTCTAAAAAAGTGATCTACTGCATTACGGCTGGTTAGAATAATCGCCGTATAATTTTTGAGATCTATTTTTTGTTGTCTCACCTCCTTGGCATCTACACCTTCTACATGTATGAAAGGCCTAAAATCAACTTTTACTTTTTCTTTCTCAATAAGCCTGGAATACGGAGAGTTTTCCATTTTCGGTTCTGGTTGAGATACCAAAATCGTCTTTACCTTCATGTGTTATATGTATTAGCTTACCAACTGTGAAACAACTTAAAACGTTCCCCAGAAAGCTGGTTCGTTTATAGTATATATCAACCTTTCAAATAATTGCCCATAATAATGACAGGGGCAATTTCAAGAGCGCAAAGGTACAAAATAAAATAGAAAAAATATGAGGTAATGAACTTTTGATGATTTCTTATCAATGTGACCCATCCTATTATATTTATCAAAAGAATGAGCAGTATACTTATATAAATTATAGCTTTTGAGTCTTCCCACACATAAGTAAGAAAAATATTGGCAAACAGCATGATTAGACCACAATAATTCAAGTAGGACAATTTTTTGAATATGATCTCAGTGATGGTTCTTTGCGTACTAAAAACGAACCCATTTCCCAACTGTAATGTAATTTTTACCAGTATGTATAGCACTAGGGCACCCAAAACCAATAAATAGCTGAATGGATACGCCATACCGCTGCGATCTAAGAAGATATTGCGTGCCAAATAAATGAACAGCGAGGTATTGATGATAAAAAAGATAGTGAAGAACACGTGAAACCAGTTCTGGAGCTTATCTTTTTTATTGTACATAAAAATATACTTGTTGTTAAAGGGCAAAATCAAATAATTTAAAAAACGACCGTAAAAAAGAGTCTTTGCGATGACCAAGAAAAGTACGCTTACAAAAATGATTATGGTAACCCAATCTTTTGGGGTGATATTTCGTAGAATAGGTTCCATCAGTTCACAGGTATTGTTTTGCCGTTCAAGCCTGTGTAAAGGCCGTTTTCAGATATAGACAGCTTTGCGTACCCCGGCTTTTCCATCTTTGGTTTTGGCAGCTTAAATGTGAAATAGGTGGTATCCTTTGCTTTTAAAAATGGGGTTTGACCATCTTTTAAGTCCGTTTTCAAAGGTTGGGTCTCCTTTACTTTTTTGTAGTCGTTCGTGTAGGCAACGTTAAATTTGATTTTCTTTAAATCAATATCTTCCTGATAGGGATTGTATACTTTCAAAACGAGTTCTTCATTACTATCCAAGTCAAAGGATTCTACATCTACGATGCACCTTAACTTTCGAAAAGATTCAAAATCCTCTATGTATTTTCCGTAGTATATATCACCATTTTTATTTCGTAAAGTAACGTCCCCACCGCTCAAATAACCAGATACATATAAAACTTTTTGGTGTTGCACCTTATATTCCGAGCTATCAATGGTATACTGGTTTTGCCTATACATAATGTTGTTCAATGAAAATGACGTATTCCCGGTATAGAATGCATACATAGGGGCGTTTCTGTAGGAGTTTTCAAATACGATGGGCATGTCCCCAACCTTATCCGTAATTTCTTTTACCCATTCGCGATTTCTGTGGGATTCATAGGTGATGGGCAATAAGGGTTGATGTACAAGCCAAAAACGGGCATAGGTGAGCAAAACTATATTGATAACCGCTAGCCTGTAGAGCCACTTTCTAAAGTTGGGGTTCTGAAGGGTATATTGGTAAGTAAGTACAAACAATGGTATGGCGATTACAATGATCCACTGGGTCTGTACCCTTCGGTTAAAACTGGAGATAAAGAAGAAAAGAATAACGCCGTAGGTTAAATATACCAATGCTTTTATAAACGTATCGGTAATTTTGGTTTTGTACAAAGACCAGTATACCAAAGGGAACGTGAGCCCAAAAAGTGCGACAAGATTTAGAAAAAAACCAGCGGTAAACTTGCTAAAACTATATGCTTGGTTGGGTCTTTCGGTTAAATGGTATTTAATTGATACAAAATCATTCTCGTACAACCATATAAAATGGGGTGTGTAGCACAAAAGAGCCACAATAACGGCCAACCAGGCATACTTGTTCAACACCAGTTTTAGGTTAGACAACAATACAAAAGCAATGACCAAGACCGCATGGTATTTACTGTACATTAAGGCAGCCATTACAACACCCAAAAAAATAGCCGACCAAACGTTTTCTCTCTCCAAGAATTTTTTATAGGCCCATAAAAAAAGAGCCGTAAAGAAAAGTAACGGGGTATCCGGTAAGGTCAAAAACCCGTAGGCATTTAATAGCGTTATAGAGAAGCCAAGGGCAAAAAAATGGGGAATATATTTTCTCTTTATGGGATTGTCCACCAAATCCCATAGAATAATATAGGTGCCCACAGATAAGATGCAGCTCATAAAACGCACCCCAAGTTCCCCTTCAAAGAAGAAACTACTGATCTTTATCAGCAAGGCCACCATGGGTGGATGGTCAAAATAGCCCCAAGCCATATTTTGGGCGTAATACCAATAATACGACTCGTCAAAAATAAGTTGGGTAAAGTAACTTTGTACGAGGTTGATAATAAAAAGAGTTCCCAAAAAATAAATAAAAGTTTTGGATAACTTGGATGTCATACGCTATTGGGTTGTGTATTATATTTGCCGACCTCGGACAAAAAACCTTTTAAGATTTCAAAATTACAAATTCTGAAGAGAACGGTATCTTTTAAAAAAGTGATAAAACCCATACCTTCATTTTGCTACAGGTTTTAAAACACTATTTTTGTTCAAATCCTAATAAACCATATGGCGGATAGCTTAGTTATCATACCCACTTTTAATGAAATAGATAATATTAAGGCTATTATAAATGCAGTTTTTGCGTTGAAGAAAGATTTTCATGTGCTCATCGTAGACGACAATTCTCCCGATGGTACAGGGGCTATGGTCAAACAGATGCAAAAGGGTAATCCTGACCGTCTTTTCCTTGAGGTACGCAACGAGAAATCGGGCCTGGGGACCGCATACATTCACGGGTTCAAATGGGCATTGACCAAGAGTTACGAATATATTTTTGAGATGGATGCCGATTTCTCCCATAACCCGACCGATCTGGAAAGATTATACAGGGCCTGTTTCAATGGTGCCGATGTGGCCGTGGGATCACGGTATAAAAAGGGGGTAAACGTAGTGAACTGGCCTTTATACAGGGTGCTTTTGTCCTACGGGGCATCATTTTACGTAAAAATAATAACGGGAATGCGGGTACATGACCCAACCGCAGGTTTTGTATGTTATAGGAGGAAAGTATTGGAAACCATAAAATTGGATTCCGTTCGCTTTATTGGTTATGCCTTCCAAATAGAAATGAAATTTAGGGCACACCTAAAAAAATTTAAAATAGAAGAGGTTTCCATAATTTTTAGGGACAGAGAAAAGGGAAAATCAAAAATGAGCGGTTCTATCATCAGTGAAGCCGTTTTTGGAGTGTTGAAAATGAAATTGAGTAGCATATTTCAAAAAAATAGATTTTAATATGGGTAAAATACTTATAAAAAATGCAACGATAGTCAACGAGAACAGTCAATTTGAAAGTGATGTTTTGATGCATGGCGACCATATCGTGAAGATAGCCAAGGATATCAGCGATGCCCATGCAAAAATAATAGATGCATCGGGTAAATATCTACTGCCCGGTGTTATTGACGATCAAGTGCATTTTAGGGAACCGGGCCTCACCCATAAAGGGAATATCGCTTCGGAAAGTAGGGCCGCCATTGCAGGCGGTATCACTACCTATATGGAACAACCCAATACCTACCCTCAGACCACGACCCTAAAAAAATTGGAAGAAAAGTTCAATAGGGGCAAACAATCTTCTTTTGCCAATTACTCTTTTCTTTTTGGTGGCACCAACGATAATCTTGAGGAGATTAAAAAATTGGATAAAAATGCCTGTTCCGGTGTCAAGTTGTTCTTAGGTTCCTCAACCGGAAATATGTTGGTAGACGACGAAGAGGTCATCGAGAAGATCTTCAGTAATACCGAAATGGTGATTTCCGCTCATTGCGAGGATGAAACAACCATAAGGGAGAACCTGGCCCAATACAAAAGTGAATATGGTGATGATATCCCCATTGAATATCATCATTTGATACGTAGTGAAGAAGCATGTTACCTATCCTCTTCCAAAGCCATAGCCTTGGCAAAAAAAACAGGGGCGCGGTTACATGTATTCCATTTATCAACGGGTAAGGAAATGGACTTGTTCCAAAACGATATACCGCTGGCACAGAAAAAAATCACGGCCGAAGTTTGTATTCATCATTTATGGTTTTCAGATGCTGATTATGATACAAAGGGTACTTTGATAAAATGGAATCCTGCCGTTAAAACCGCTCAGGATAGGGATACTTTATGGGAAGCCCTTTTAGATGACCGTATTGATGTAGTTGCCACGGATCATGCACCCCATTTGTTGGAAGAAAAAGACAATGTATATACTAAGGCACCTTCTGGAGGTCCTTTGGTACAACATGCTCTGCCCGCTATGTTGGAGAATTATCATAACGGCAAGATTACTTTGGAGAAAATAGTGGAAAAAATGTGCCACAATCCTGCACTTCTTTTTGATATAGACAAAAGGGGGTATGTACGTGAAGGCTATTTTGCAGACTTGGTACTTGTTGATATGAATAACGCATGGGAGGTAAACAAAAGTAACATTCTATACAAATGTGGTTGGTCCCCCTTTGAGGGACAGCGGTTTAAATCACGAGTTACCCATACTTTTGTAAATGGCCATTTGGCCTATGAGAACGGTGTGGTCTCCGACCAGAAAAACGCCAAACGCTTAACCTTTAATAGAGATTAATGAAAACGTATTGTCTCATTTGTATTGCTGCGGTATTCGTAGCTTCATGTGCAGAGGAAATGGTAAAAAAACCGGAAGACCTTATTCCTGAAGAAAAAATGACTGAAATTCTTTATGATTTGGCGATTATAAATTCCGCAAAAAATACAAGCGCAGAAATATTAAGGGAAAATAATATCGAGACCATGTTCTTTATTTTTGAAAAATATAAGATAGATAGCGCCCAATTCGTGAGGAGTGATGTGTACTATTCCTCATTGCCCTTGCAGTACGAGGCTATTTATAAGGGTGTGGAAAAAAAATTGGAGGAAAAGAAAAAAGAAATAGACGCATTGATGAAAATACAAATGGATAGCACATCCAAAAAAACCGATAAAAAGGCATCTTCCCTTAAAAATACAATCAAAGAAGATGAAGATTAACCATTTTCTTCCATAAACTTTTTGCTACAGAACTGTAGGGCATCTCCCAACGGTTCAAACGTATAATCCATCATTTTTTCAATTTTCGTAGTCTCAAAAATGGATTGTTGCCTTAAGGAGCGTACATTGTTTTTGGTCAATTTTCTATCGGAACCTGTAAGTAGGTTTTTTAACCAATCCAACCGCCATAAAATCTCCAATTGCCATATTTTCAGTTCTTTCGTAGGGGGCTTTAAATTCATGGTCTTGGCGATGTCGGCAAGTATTTTTTTAAAGGTCAGATTTTCCCCTACGGCTATGAAACGTTCGTTTTGAATGTCCGAATCCATTAAGCGAACCATTATTTTGACAACATCGTTCACGGTGACAAAACCGGTCCCACCCGGCGGATAGTATGCCCTGTTTTTCGCTACCGTCGTAAAAAGGATACCGCTGCCACTGTTCCAAAATCCTGGCCCAAGGATCACACCGGGGTTTACAATAATCGCGGGAACGTTTTCCATAGTACCACGCCAAACCTCCATTTCAGCATCATATTTGGTAAGGGCATAAGCGTTCGCGTTCTGCGGGTTCCATTCAGTTTCCTCATCAACATGCATTGTTTCTGGGTGTTTCCCCAGTGTGGCGATAGAACTAACGTAACCTATTTTTTTGATGTTGTTGGCAATACAAAGGTTAACGATGTTGGCGGTGCCCTCTGTATTGATTTTGGACAACAAGCCATAATTATTGGGGTCAAAAGATATCAATGCGGCGCAGTGGTACACATGGGTAACGTTCCTAAAGGCATTCTCTAATTCGGGAATGTTGTTGAGGTCGGCCGTAACCCATTCAATTTTTTGAAAAAGCTCGGGAGCATCTTCAACATAGTAGGAGAAAACTTTCTCAACATTTTTCAGATTACTGGTAGCTCTACGTATGGCCCGTATACATGTATTTTTTTGTACAAGTTCCAATAACAAATGTGCGCCTACCAAACCCGTACCACCAGTAACTAAAACCATGGTTCAAATTTAGGGATTTTATGATGTATTATTCACCTCCTTGGAAAGTGTAGCTTAACATTTATTTTATATTTGCACATTATTTAAAATTGATACTAGTATGGCCTCAAATTTTGTGGAAGAATTAAAATGGAGAGGGATGTTGCATGATGCAATGCCCGGTACCGAAGCACATTTAATGACGGGAATGCAGTCCGCTTATGTTGGTATAGACCCAACAGCGGATTCCTTGCATATTGGGCATTTGGTGGCCGTGATGATGTTGCGCCATTTGCAATTGGCGGGCCATAAACCCTATGCTTTGATAGGCGGTGCGACGGGCATGATCGGCGATCCATCAGGTAAATCTGCCGAACGTAATCTTTTGGACGAAAAGACCTTGCGCCACAATCAAGAAGCTTTAAAGGCACAATTGTCACGCTTTTTGGATTTTAAAAGTGATGCGCCCAATACCGCTGTTTTGGTCAATAACTATGATTGGATGAAAGCGTTCTCCTTTCTCAGTTTTATTAGGGATGTGGGTAAGCATATCACGGTAAATTATATGATGGCCAAAGATTCGGTCAAAAAAAGACTTTCTACCGAGGCCAAAGAAGGGATGTCTTTTACCGAATTTACCTATCAATTGGTACAGGGCTACGATTTTTTATATCTCTACCAAAACCATAACTGTACCCTGCAAATGGGCGGTAGCGACCAATGGGGCAATATTACTACGGGAACCGAGCTTATACGGAGAATAGGGGGTGGAAAAGGTTTTGCACTTACTTCGCCATTGATCACAAAAGCGGATGGTACGAAATTCGGAAAGACCGAAAGTGGTAATGTTTGGCTAGATGCGGACCGCACCTCACCCTATAAATTTTACCAATATTGGTTAAATACCTCTGATGAGGATGCCGAGAAATATATCAAGATATTTACCTTTTTGTCCAAGACCGAAATAGAGCATTTGGTGGTCGCGCATGCCAAAGCCCCACACATGAGACAACTCCAAAAACGTTTGGCCGAAGAGATAACCGTTATGGTGCACTCGAAACAGGACTTGGATAATGCCATAAAAGCGAGCGATATCCTTTTCGGAAAATCTACCTCCGCAGATTTAAAAAAACTAGACGAAAAAACGTTTTTGGACGTTTTTGATGGTGTGCCCCAGGCTGAACTAGAAAAATCCGAATTGGAAAATGGTTTGGATATGATTGCCGCTTTAGCGGCAAAGACAAATTTTTTGGGTTCAAATGGTGAGGCCAGAAGAGAGTTAAAACAGAACTCCATATCGGTAAACAAAGAGAAGGTGAAAGAAGATCATCTCATTACCGTGACCGACCTTATCAACAATAAATACGTGCTACTACAGCGTGGGAAAAAAAATTATTTTGTGTTGGTTGTGAAATGATGAAAGCAACCATTCAAAATGTTACCCATCCTATACGTATGTAACATAAATATTTGTTGATATGTTTAAGAAATTGATTTTTTTGGTATTTACGGTTTTTGTTGTGTCATGTTCCAAAAATAACGATACCCCCGATGATATTAGCTTGGAAGGGGATTGGGTGCTAACGAACGTAATTTGTTTTTGCGGATTTGGACAGGATTATGATTTTAGCGGTAATACCATAAGTTTTGATACCAGAGCAAACAAAATAACGGTTCAAAATACGGGTGAGTTTGATTTTTTGGCAGAACCGGGCACATATGCATATTCCGGGAGTGGAAATCAGATTACTTTAAATGATCGTTCTTACGTGTTTGAAATCGAAGAAGAAACCACTTTACGGTTAATATT
This sequence comes from Costertonia aggregata, assembly GCF_013402795.1. GTDB lineage: Bacteria > Bacteroidota > Bacteroidia > Flavobacteriales > Flavobacteriaceae > Costertonia > Costertonia aggregata. The sequence continues at coordinate 2,197,400 of NZ_CP058595.1, forward strand.
CGCGGATGAACCGCTTATAGCCGATGATGAGGTTACTTTTACCTACAGAAAAAATTAAATTAAAGTCTATGTTCAAAATATTGAAAATAAGTGCCTTGTTTTTGATTTTTGGTTTTGCCGATCAATACGCCAACACTGACCAACAATTACCTCAGCAACAAAAATTGAATGGTATTTATGAATACGTATACCCATACAATAGTAGTGATACGTTAGAAAACCATTACTTGCAATTTGAAAAAGGAAAGATTTTTTATTATGGTACCAGTGATGACTTTGATATGGCCCGCGAAGGCTATGAAGTTGGCTTTTTTTCAGTAGAGATACCCTTTGTGGATTATTATCAAAACACAATAAACTTCTCTGTGGGGGTTTCAGAGTCGGATATGTATAAAAAACCGATTACGCCATCAAAAAATGAGGGTAACAATACCCTTTGGGGAATGAGCCTTACCCACAACAGCATCAATTATCAAGGGGAAATCAAGGATAATGGCAACACTATCGTTATTTCATCAGAAGGTATTGATGATAGGACATTCGTTAAGATAAAGTAGTGGTAAGGCCTATAATACCATTAGATTACAACCTCTAATATCCGAATTGTCAAAACGGCCCATAACTTTAAAACTTTCATCTTCGTAAGTTTTGCCCAGATCTTGGGTAGCGATAAAGGAACAAGAATTTACATTGGCTAGATCAATAATGTTCAATCCGCCGGTCTTTCCATAACCTTGGTCGGTCAGAGGGTCCTCTGTATCCCGAATTATAATTTTCATCCAAGGTGGTGTATAAAAAATACCATTACCTTTAGAATAGGCCTGTGATAAAAGTTCCGTCATGCCGTATTCCGAATGAATCTTGTTCACGCCGAACCCTTTGCACAAAACCGAGTGTAGCTCTTCACTTATCATTTCCTTTCTTCTTCCTTTCATACCGCCTGTTTCCATAACTATGGTATGCTTTAATTTCATTGGGTAGATTTCCGCCAAGTCCAAAAGGGCAAAAGAAACACCTATCAATATGGTTTTTGTGCCCGATGCATCCAATGCCTTCAACTTTATATGTAGACTTTTTAAATCATTCAGATAAAAACCGCTGTCGGGATGATGGCTTTTTTTGATCAAGTCATTTACCATATAGATCAAAGAGGATCCTTTACGTTCCAAATAGGAGGGCAAAAGCGCAAGAATACAGAAATCGGATATGTTGCCATAAAAGGTGTGAAATGCTTTTAGATAACTTTCTTGATAGATGGTGACATCACTTACACAATGTTTGCTCGTAAGGCTTCCTGTGGTTCCGCTACTTGAAAAAATAGCGTCAGGTTCTGTTGCTCCGCAAACCACGTTGTGCGATTTAAAAAATTGGATGGGCAGAAAAGGAATATCGTCAACACTTTTTACATGGGGTTCATCCTTTCCCAAATACGTACAAAAGTTTTGATATACAATATTGTTTTTGAACTGATGGGCGAATACCTTTAAAGCTACCGATTCAAGTTCGGTAGAGGTATCTATCCTAAAAATAGCGGATGTTAATTCCTGTAGTCCCACAGCACAAATATAGCATAGCCAAAGGGAGTGAAATAATTAACGACCCTAAAAAGCCACTTGTGTTTTATCTGTTACGGGTATTACTTAACGATCAACTTTCTGGTAAGCGTCTTTTTATTTTCCGTTACTTGTAAGACATACACTCCAGGCACCAACTTTGAGATGTTCAAAGTACTTGTCGCAATTCTATCCTTTAAGACCACTTCCCCAAAAACATCATATACAACAATGTCTTTGGTGTTGTTCAGTTTTGTGGAAACATGTACGATATCTCCGTAGGCGGGATTTGGATAGATCTTAAAGTCTGCGCCAGTTTCTATTTCAGTTTTTGGATAGTCCACGAAGGCCAATTCATCTTGGGCAGATACATGAAAAGTAAGCGCTAAAAATAGCATTGAGTAAAATAGTTTCATATGGTCAAGTTTATTGATTTGGGATCAACACCTCAAATATAGGGAAACACCTACAACAAGGGCATTAAATGTTGTGAAACTCGATAAACCGTAGGTAAAAAAACGTATTGTGTACGTTTATCGATATTTTTTTGTTTTTATCGACGTGTTTGAAAATCAATAAATTGAAGAAAAATAAAAAAGCAGAAGTGGGTAATTTTATTACTTTATAATCAATTTACGGGTAGCTACCTTATCTTTTTCAAAAACGCGTAGCATATATACACCTGCACTCAAATCATAAAGGCTCAGTTCCTTTCCAAGAATTGTGGTCTCTACTATTTGGGTGCCGAAAACATCAAAGACCAATATTTTTTTAGGGGCATTTTCTTTTGTAGTAATGTATACTTTGCCGTTGGTAACAGGGTTAGGGTATAGCTCAAAACCTTCGATATCTCCATTGGATTTATTGTCCTGGCCAAAGGATAGCGAAGTTAAAAGCAAGAAAAAAACAAAGTATAGTTTCTTCATACACTAATTATATACGTAAAGATATGAATTCTTGGTTGTTCGTGACACGTACTTTATATACAATACCAAAAATTTAGCCAAAACGTAAAAAAACCCACTAAAAAGTGGGTTTTCTATATTTTTACGAGGAAGATGTTTAGTTAATCCCTACAGTCCAACCAGCTCCCCAGCTTGTAATGTTGGTCCCGGTGCCGTTACCGTCTCCAGTTACCAAGTCGGCTTCAGTGGAAACACCGCCGTCGATGGCTGTTTTCGTTGTTACGTTTGTAAATGTAACATCGGTAAACGTTAAAGTGTCATCGGCAATATTTTGGGATGTAGGCGTTGATTCTTCATCGTCATCAACTGATATACCTGTGTCTTTCCCAATGATCAACACATTTGAAAAAGTACCCTGTGTGCCAGCTCTTAGAAGAAAACCTCTTGTGCTGTCATTTGAACTTTCACTTTCAATAGTAACATTGGTTACTGTTGGGTTTGAAAAAGTACCCGTTGCATTGGTAAAATCGGTATTGAACCCGTCGCATTCAAAAGCCTCATCACCTATCCCGCTTCCTTGTAGTACATAAGCATTTGAGATGGTTCCGCTATAACCTTCGGTCCAGTCGATTGAATCGTCTTCTGCGTTTACAACAGCTACAAAACTTGCGTTCACGGTTCCTCCAAAAAATTCAACACCGTCATCCGCACCAACAAATGCCTGAATGTACTCGATCGTTGTTCCGCTGCCAACGCCATAAAAAGAAAACCCATTGTTTTCAGATTGACCATCTGCTGCACCACCTGAATATTGAACCCTAACGTAACGAAGCACACCTGAATTATCATCGGCAATATTGCCACCGTACGGTAAATTTCCGATTTCTGAGGTTGAGGTCGAGGTACCGGTAACAGAGTTCAACGGAGCTCTACCCAAAAGAATTATACCTCCCCAATCCCCCGCTGCTGGAGCACTTGAGTTGGATGTGAAAACTATAGGGTTTGAAGGAGTCCCATTGGCCAAGATTTGAGCACCTTGTTCAATTGCCAAATAAACGTTTGGCCCTGCTTCTGCCTTGATTACGGTTCCTGGTTCTATGGTCAATGTTGTACCCGAAGATACAATCGTTGCACCGGTCAATAAATACTCTGTATCTGCCTCTAGGGTCAAGTTTTCTGTAATAGAACCTGAAGCCGGGGTTAGTATAACAGTTTCATTTCCTCCGTTGTTGCCTGTGGTATTGTTCGTAGTTGTAACGCTATTATCATTAATAATAATATCTGCGGTATCATCGCTTTCACAGGCTATAAATGCCGAAGCTACTATGCCTAAAACTAATAATTTGCTTTTCATCATTTTTGAGTTTAATTGTAATTAAGATTATGTATTTAAAATTTATATTTAAGGGTTAGTCCCAAGTTAATTCCTAAGTTAAATTCACGAATAATAATATCACCGCTTCCAGTGCCTTCCCTAGTCAGGGTTATATCTGGATCTAAAAGATTTGTTGCGCTCAAATTTGCTTCAAAGTGCTCTCCAATAGGGTTTTTCCAGATAAAATTTAGCGTTGGCACTGCATTTTCGACAATGTTTCCCAAAGACCCGGCGCCCAAGGCGAAAATTCTATCCGAGAAGTATGAGAAGACCAGTGTCGCCTTTGGTTTGTAATTCTCAAATACAGGACTGTAATTTATGTCCGCATTAATAATCAGGGGAGATGCTCCCTCCAATTCATCAGAAGTTCTGTCAAAAGAGGTTCCGAACGTATTTTCATCTCCTGCTTCTATAGTCTTTAAATCTTGATTGGTCGCTGTGTAAGCGGCATTTAAACCTAATGAGAGTGTTGTGTTTTCATCGGCATCGGTGATAAGATTTTTACGTATTTCCAACTCTACCCCGTAGGCCTCAGCTTGATCCCCTGTTCTAAAAAATCGTTGGGTTCCTGTTGCATCTGCTGCAATAACCCGGTTTACAGGGTCTTGTATTAATTTTCCAAAAGCAGCCAAGGAAAGTACCTCTCCTCTTCCCATGAACCATTCGTACTTTAAATCAAAATTATAGATGTCCGAATAATTTACTCCGTTTCCGCTCCTGCCACCAAACAAATCGGGATTACCGCCAAATCTTTGGGTAACCCCTTCGTAGACGAATGGTGCTACCTCCTTAAATTCAGGAAAAGAAACTGTATTGCTAAAGGCAAATCTTAAGTTGGCGTCTTCATTTAAGGCATATCTAATATTTAAACTGGGTAGGTAAATATTTTCGTAAACATCTCTAAAGCCTGGGTCACTTGGCGGTAGGTTAATTACATCATATACGATGTTTTGGCTAACTGACTCAGCTCTAATTCCAGGTACAAATAGCCATTTTTCGCCTACACTGAATTCTGCGGTTACATAAGCTGCATGTATGTCTAAATTTCCCTTATACGTATTGTCCGCAAGACCAGGTCTGTTTACGGCTCCAATATCATTATTGATGGGATTTAAGATACGTATATCATATAAAGCACCTTCGATACCGCCTAGGCTACTATTCTCAATAGTGAAGAACGAATCAAAGTTATTTACATCTGTGATTGGCGTAGTTCTGTCAAAAATACGATACCCATATCGTATGCTGTTGAATCTACGTTCTTTACGCCTGCCGTTATAACCAAAGTTGATAACGGTATTTTCGGATGCTTTGTAATGCAAGTCGACAAAGCTATTTAGTTCATCGTCTTCTATACTTTGAAAAAACCGCTGGTTCTCAAAAGCCGTGTTTGTAAAGAAGACAGGGTTTGTGTTCGGGTCATTGTCCAATGCAAATTGATAGTTCTCAAGGGTGAGACGCTTTCTGTCCGGTTCATCAGAAAATACTTTATTAAAACCAGTACCCCAATCCAAACTCCATTTATCATCAAAGACATGCTGCCCGGTTAATTGGTTGACAAATATCATATCTTGATTAAACTGTACGTTTGAAACAAAAAAACCGTCATCCGAGGTAATACCATCACGATTAAAACCCTCGCCGTTCGTGCCAAAAAAGCTAACGGCATCCGTAGCACTATTTATGAAAAGAGAGCTGTACTTTATTTTATTTTCATTGTTGATCTTATAAACAATGTTTCCAAGAGCAGTTGTTGTTGTATTGTAGGCATACTCAGTAGTATTAGGGAAATCAAATTTTAATACATTGGTAAAATCCCTTGCAGGTCCTTCCCTAAGTTCGTAACCGTTGCTGAAACTTGCCGTGGCAAAAAAGCTAAGTCTTGATTCATCATTGAGATCTATGGAATACCCACCTTCAACAGAGCCACTTACGTTTATGGGTTCAGAAGCATTTTCGGGATCTACGCCATGTGATAATATGATTGCGAACGGGTCATTGTCATATCTATTATAAAACCCAAAAAAGCTTGTGCCTTCACTCTTTAAAAAATCTTCGCCCAGCGCATTGGAATTAAATCCGCTGCCCAAAGAAATTTCAAAATAACCTTTGCCCGTATATTCCTTGGAATCAACATTTACATTACCTGCTGCAAAATCACCATAAAAGGAGGGTGTATATGCCTTACTTACAGAAACGTTTTCGATAATCCCAGTTGAGAATAGATTTAAATCGATATTTTTTTTGTTCACATCATTGGAGGGTAGCGATAAACCGTTCATCGTAGTATTTTGGTACCGGTCCCCTAATCCACGTACATAAACATTACTGGATCCTTGCTGTTTTGATATACCGGATATTTGGGCCACTGCCGCTGCCGCATCATCAATACCTTTTAAGGTAAGCGCTTCAGCGCTAATGGCTTCTTTAATTTGTAATGCTTTTTTTTGCTCTAACAATAATGCGATTTCAGAATCTTTTCTTGATGTGGTCACTACGATAACTTCTTCCAAAGCCACACCGGCAGCAGCACTCATGGGTACGTTAATTGTCGTTACTTTACCCGCTTCGACCGAGACATCGGGTATTTCAACAGTTTCATAGCCTAAGTAACTAAATTGAACAATGTAAGTGCCTGGGTCTAGATTGGGTATTTCATAAAGCCCGTCAAAATCTGAAGTTGCACCTTTTGTCGTTCCCTTGATCAACACATTGGCGAAGGCCAAAGGCTCGTTATTGACTTCTTTATCAGTAAGCTTACCTACTATGCTTCCCTTGTCTTGTGCTTGGCTGACAATAGCTATAAAACAGAGCAAAGCTGTAAATATATTTTTCATAAGTTGTTTTTCATTTTCAGTGGCAAAGAAAGTCAGACAGGGTAAAGGTCATGTTAGCTGTAGGTTAAAGGTTTGTGTTTTTAGCGTTATCAAAAGGTTATGAGATTAAATGAATGTTAAGCACCTTTAGCATATAAGTATTATCTTTACTTTTGGATGAATGAACCAACTTTAGAACCACGAAACCAGCCCTTGTGCACAATGAATTTTAGCGATTTTATGTGCATGGGGAATAACATCTGACCAACTAGAGGAATAAACGTATACAAATGAAAAAATCGGATATCAGAATATTGTTAGTAGATGACGAACCGGATATTCTAGAAATCGTAAGCTACAACCTTTCGCAGGAGGGGTACGAAGTTTTTACGGCCAAAAACGGGGCTGAAGGTGTTTCAAAAGCCAAAAAGAAAAATCCTCATTTGATAATTTTGGATGTAATGATGCCAGAGATGGATGGGATAGAAGCCTGCGAGACCATACGCAATACACCAGGCCTTGAAAAGGTCATCATTACTTTTTTAACCGCTCGTGGCGAAGATTATTCACAAGTTGCCGGTTTTGATGCGGGGGCCGACGATTACATCACCAAGCCCATAAAGCCCAAAGTGCTGGTAAGTAAGGTGAAGGCTTTGTTGAGAAGGTTGAAAGACGACAAGCCCGAGGTTGAGGATATCGTAAAAGTAGGTAATATTGTCATTAACCGTGAGGAATACAAAATTGTAAATAAAGGCAAGGAACTTATTCTCCCAAGAAAAGAATTTGAACTTTTGGCCTTGTTGACCTCCAAACCCAGTAAAGTTTTTAAACGTGAAGTTATTTTGGACAAAGTTTGGGGCAACGAGGTTGTCGTAGGCGGTAGGACCATTGACGTGCACATTAGAAAATTAAGGGAAAAAATCGGAGATGACCATTTTAAGACCGTAAAAGGCGTAGGGTATAAGTTTGTACTATAATGGCCACCCAAATAAAGAAATCCTATAAATTCGCTTTTCGTTCCAGTTTCATTATTTCACTAATACTCACTTTTGCCTTTGCCGGTTTTTTATGGCATAAAGAGTTACAGGACTGGTTTCTAATTCCCGTTGTAGCTGTTGTGACTTTTTTGCTTTCTTTTTTTATCATTCAATTAAGGGTAGAAAAATTTATTTACAGGAGAATAAAAAAAATATATGACGATGTCTCGCTACTGGAGTCCTCTTCATTGGTTTCCGCGCCCATAACCACCGACATGAAAACCCTAACGCAGGAAATCGAAAAGTTTGCCAAGGATAAAAAAATAGAAATAGATACCCTGAAAATTCGTGAAGAGTACCGTAAGGATTTTCTCGGGAACGTTTCGCATGAGCTTAAAACGCCTTTGTTTACCGTACAAGGCTATTTAGAGACACTTTTGGACGGCGCAATGGACGATAAGAATATCAGAAAAAAATATATCTCAAGAGCCAATAAAGCGGTAGATCGGCTTATTTATATCGTAAAGGATTTAGATTTGATTACGAAGCTAGAAGCGGGCGAGCTCAATGTTGATCCGGAACAATTTAATATTATTGAACTCATCGGCAACGTTTTTGACCTTTTGGAAATGAAAGCGGCCAAAAAGAAAATCGTGCTCACGTTTGATATGGACTATAATGAACCGGTTTATGTAAAAGCGGATAGGGAAAAAATACAACAGGTATTGACCAACCTTTTGGTAAATTCAATCAAATATGGTTACGAGAACGGTACTACAGAAGTAAGCGTTGAGAATTTGATACGCAATAAGGTCATCGTTAGGGTAACCGATAACGGTGAAGGTATTCCCAAAGCCCATATTCCTAGACTTTTTGAACGATTTTACAGGGTAGACAAAAGTGGGAGCCGTACTGAAGGTGGTTCTGGTCTGGGTCTTGCCATAGTAAAACATATCGTAGAGGCGCACAATGAAAAAATTTATGTGGAAAGCTCCGAGGGTGTGGGTTCGGAATTTTCATTTACGCTCGAAAAAGCAGAGGATTTGGAAAATGCCCAGTCTTAAACCATACGCTCACAAGTAAGATTTCCTTAGTTTTGCCAAACGTATTTAATTACAAAAGATTTGGGAAGTAAGAACAAACTAAAGCGGTTTAAGGAGAACGAAACCTTTAAAAATGTCATTCAGCCAAAGCGGCAAGAAATACAGGAAGGATTTTCGCTCAAAGGTAAATGGGAAGACCACTTTGGGAACAAAAACCCGATTGTTCTTGAACTAGGCTGTGGCAAAGGCGAATATACGGTAGGTCTCGCCCGGCGAAACCCAGATAAAAATTTTATAGGTATCGATATCAAAGGTGCTCGGTTTTGGAGAGGCGCAAAAACGGCACTCGAAGAAAATTTGCATAATGTAGCTTTTGTAAGAACCCAAATAGAACTCGTTGACCTTCTTTTTGACGAAAATGAAGTAGCTGAAATTTGGATTACCTTTCCCGACCCTCAAATAAAATATAAGCGTACCAAGCATAGGATGACCAACCCTGTTTTCTTGAACAAATACAAAAAAATATTGGGGCATAAAGGCCTTGTACACCTAAAAACGGATAGTGAATTTATGCACGGTTATACTTTGGGACTGCTTCATGGGTTAGGTTTGGAAATATGTTATGCCAATCACGATGTGTACAAAAACGAGGGCAGCCCTGCAGAAGTTTTGAATATACAGACTTTCTATGAAAATCAGTATCTTGAAAAGGGAAAACCGATAACCTATTTACAGTTCAAGCTGAACTAGTATTGTTTCTAGTTCTATTCATCGACCAATGCAACATCTTTTGATCCTTTTTTTTGTCACTTTCTCGGCAGCTTTTATGGCTACCGTGCCACCGGGCCTTTTAAATTTGAACGCTGCCAAGACGAGTGTCGAAAAAGGTAAGTTGAACGGCGTAATCTTCAGCTTGGGCGTGTCTACCATGATTATGATACAGGCTTACGTTGCCGTTCTAATCTCTAAATTTTTGGCCAAAAACCCCGAGGTTGTATCGGTTTTGATGAAGGTGGCCATAGCAGTGTTCGCTTTTTTTGCCGTTTATTTTTTCCTCAAGGCAAGAAAAAATAAAATAGAGGTGCCCAAAGTGGTCAAGGTAAGTAAGCGCAACAGTTTTTTTAAGGGGTCCCTTTTGGCTGCCGTAAATCTGTTGACTATACCTTATTATAGTGGTCTAAATGTTATGTGGAACGCATCGGGGTGGATAAAGTTTGAAATTACGGATACCCTTACCTTTGTGATTGCGGCCGGTTTTGGAACATTTTCGGTATTGTATCTTTATGTGTTTTATTTCAATAAGTTGGAGAAGAAGACCAACAGATTTTCAAAAAATGCAAACTATATTTTAAGTATTTTAATGGTCGTACTTTTGATCATAACCATGTTTCGAACGTTTTATTGAAACTTTTCCGATATCCACAAAATCGTTGATGATCGTGTACCCGTCAAAGTAATGCATACAATTTTATCCCAATAAAGTATCAAAATGAATCCCGACAATAAAAATTTCTTTCAAAAAGTATACGAGGTGGCGGCTCAAATCCCCTACGGCAGGGTTACCTCTTACGGTGCTATTGCCAAATATTTAGGTGCTGCGCGAAGTGCTAGAATGGTAGGCTGGGCCATGAACGGTGCGGGAGGTATGGAACATGTTCCTGCGCATCGTGTTGTGAACAAGGCCGGACTTTTGACCGGAAAGCATCATTTTGGCGGTACCAACCTAATGCAGCAGTTATTGGAGAGCGAAGGCATTGAAGTGGTGGACAATCAAATACAAGATCTGGATAAGTATTTTTGGGACCCCTGGAAGGAACTGGGTGAGTTATCTTCTTAATCAAAAGCCAAGGTAAATACCGTATTGTTTTCTTTTGAAACTACCCGTAAACTACCCCCATGAAGCCTCATTATTTGTTTGGAAAGACTCAAACCTATGCCGGTTCCCGTATTTTTTGTAGTGAAAAAAGGTACGAATATCTCATCTATAAGTTCGGGTGGTATTCCTGGGCCATTGTCCCAAACCTGTACGTATTTCTTATCCATTTCGTTGACCCCTGCAATGATACGTATTGTCGCATCTTCTTGGTTTTGTAAAGATTGCTGGGCATTTTTTCCCAAGTTTAAAAGTACCTGGGTAATTTGTTTTTGGTCAATGAACAGCTCTAATTCTTGTGGCTCTATCAAGGTTTCGATTTGTACGGCAAAACTATCTTTTTGTTCGTTGAGCAGTATTTTGGTTTTCGCTAAAATCTTGTGGGCGGGAACAAGTTCCCTATCAGGTTCGGGTACGCTCAAAAAGGTACGGTACGATTGTACGAAACTCATTAAATCGTTCCCTTGTTCCTTGATAACCTCCAAACCTTTTGCCGTATTCTTGATCTCGTCTTCGGTAAAATTGGTTGGAGAGGTCAGTTGGTTGCCAGTTTTGAAATAGTTTAATATTGATTCGGATATAGAGGTTATGGGTGTGATGGTATTCATTATTTCATGGGTGAGTACGCGAATCAATTTTACCCAAGAATCGGTTTCTTTTTCGTCCAATTCTTTATGTATGTCATGTACGACCACCAATAACAACTGTTCCCCTTCAATTTGTATCGGGGTACATTTTAAACTCAGCTCCCGTTTTCCCCGTTCATTGCCCAATTGAAAAATAGTATTGTCAAACGGTTTTAGATCCTTAAAGAGTTGATAGAGTTTACCGTCAACTTGGTTAAGTTGTTTTACATGGTTCAACGGCCTATAATTGATAAGGTTCTGTACCGTGGGATTGGCATAAAGAATATGCCCCTTGGGGTTTATCGTGAAAATACCAATGTCGGCCTGCCTCAATATTTCCTGATAGTATTGTTCTTGTGCCTGCTTTTTTAAGTGAATGTCCTGTATCATACCATTTAGCATGTTGAGGCTATGGTTGAGTTCTTCCAATGACTTTACGCTTAATTTTTCAGGAAATCTAAGTGTAAAATCCTCATTTTTTATGGCATCAAAGAAATAGGCTATTTTTCTGTTGGTTTGGTTAACGTAATTGATCAATGCCGTGGTCTGCCCCACCAATATCAATATACCCACACTACCTACAATATATTGCTTATTGAAAAAAAAGTAAGTAGAGGCTATAATGGTCAACGTAATCAGGATGATACGTAGGGCCAATTGTAGATATATGTTACGGCTTACCATTATTCTGTAGATTTTTTGAGTTTGTTATAGAGTGTTTGTCTAGATATGCCAAGTTGCTCGGCAGCAGCACTGTAATTGCCATCATTTTTGTTCAGCGCATTCGTGATCATCAAACGCTCCATCTCTTCCAAGGTATCTGGGCCGTTTCCCATCGTTAATGAGTTTTTGACCTCTAAAAGAAAATCGGTTGGTTTGAGGACATTACCTTCGGACAGTATGACCGCCCGTTCCATAGTGTGCAATAGTTCCCTAACATTGCCGGGCCAGTTATAGGCCATCAATTTTTCCTGTGCCGCCTGATTTATTTTCAGTCCTTGTTTTCCGTATTTGTTGATGAATTTATTGAGATAAAAATCGGCCAATATCAAAATATCCCCTTCCCGTTCCCGTAAAGGCGGTACTTCTACACGAATCGTATTAATGCGGTAAAGAAGGTCTTCCCGGAACAGCCCGTCCGCTACCATTTGGTCTAGATTGCAATTGGTTGCACATATCAACCTAATATTTACTGGTATAGGTGTATTGGATCCTACGCGTACAATGACCCTATTTTGAATGGCGGATAATAATTTTGCCTGTGTCTGTAACGATAAATTCCCTATTTCATCCAAAAACAGGGTGCCGCCATTGGCCGCCTCAAACTTACCGGCCCGATTTTCCTTTGCATCGGTAAAAGAGCCTTTAAGGTGACCAAAAAGTTCACTTTCGAACAGGTTTTCGGAAATAGAACCCATATCTACCGAAATAAAGACCTCATGGTTTCTCGCTGAGGATTTATGTAGTTCTCTGGCTATGAGTTCTTTTCCTGTGCCGTTTTCGCCGGTAACCAAAACGTTTACATCGGTTTTGGCAACTTTACGCACTATATCGAGAACCGAGTTCAAAACCTTGGAATTACCAATAATATAATTCTTGTTTTGGTTGATGAGCTGTTTTAGATGGTTCTCCTTTTCTTTGAGCTGAGACACTTCTTTTTTTGTTTTTCGCAGCTCATAGGCCGATTTTACGGTGGTCAACAAGCGCTCATTGTTCCAAGGTTTTAAGATGAAATCGGATGCACCCTCTTTGAGCGCCTCTACGGCCAGCTCTATGGCACCGTATGCGGTCATCATGATCACCGATATATGGCCTGCTTTCTTTTTGATTTCCCTAAGCCAGTACAAACCTTCGTTTCCTGTATTTACTCCAGCTGAAAAATTCATATCCAAAAGGATGATATCAATTTCGGTAAAATTGGGGAATGATGATATCTGGTTTGGGTTAGATATGGTCTGTACACTTTTATATTCAAACTGCAATAATATTTCCAAAGCGCTCAATACGCTTTTGTTGTCATCTATTACAAGAATTTTTGCATCTGTCATAATGTAGGATGTTGATACTTTTTCGAAACTACAAATCAGAATCAATTTATTTTACAAAGTGTCCATTTTTTTGACAATATATGTACATATTTTTTACACCCGTTTTTGGGTATTCTTTAAATTTTTAATATAAAACTTTGAAAATCAATTATTTAAATTTATGGCACATAAGTAGTATACCTTTTGGCATACCAATTACAATATGAGTTTAAAATTTAAAATAACTACCCTTCTTTTTTTTGTCATGGTCATGAATCTTATGGCACAGCAGAAATGGACTTTGGATGAATGTATCACCTATGCGATTGACCATAATTTGACCTTAAAGGATTTTGAGCTTACCGAAAAGTCGGGTGCGGAAACCTACAGGCAATCTATTCGAAATTTGTTACCGGGCATAAATGCCAGTTCCGATTATACTTTAAGGTTCGGTCGCCAAGAAGATCCCAACACGGGTGTTTTTGTAAATACCGATTTTTTCGAGAACAACTATGGCCTATTCGCCTCTTTTGATATTTTCCAAGGTTTTCAAAAATTGAACACCATCAAGGCCTCAAAATTTTTACGCCAAGCAGCGAAGGAAGATGTGGAGCAGCAAAAATTTTTATTGGCTTTTCGGGTAATGACCGCATTTTACAACATCAAGTTCTTTGAAGGTTTGGTGGCCAATGCCAAGGAACAGCTAAAGATTTCACAGACCAATTATGAATTGGTGCAACGGCAAATTGAATTGGGGCTTATGGCCGGAGCGGATTTATATGAAGCGGAATCCCAACTTTTTGCCGACAAACTCGTTGTGGTCCAAAGTGAAAATAGTCTTCAAGCCGCACATTTGGTGTTGATACAGGAAATGAACCTAAAAGGGGCCACTACGATAAACGTGCAGGATACGCTAGGGGTATCCGTTTTCGATACAGTTGCTGTAGATAGCTTGGCAGAGGATAACATCTATGCGAAAGCCAAAGGTTTTATTCCCGTTATCAAAGCACAGGAACTACGAACAAAAGCGGCAAAGAAAAATATGGCCATCGCCAAAGGCAATTTGGCTCCGACCTTGACCTTGGACGCAGGCTTTGTTACTAGATATGCAGAAACTTTTCAAGACGATAATGGTCAAGTAATATCGTTTGATAGGCAAATAGAGGATAACGCCGCAAAGTTTATAGGCGTTTCCATCAATATACCCATAAGTCAAGGGTGGTCCAGACATTCTGCGGTAAAACAACAAAAAATAGCCTTCGAGCGGGCAAAAAACGATTTGGAAGTGCAGGAACAGGTACTTTATCAAACCATTCAGCAACTGGTGCAGGAGCACAATGCACTGGTCGCCGAATATGAGCAGGGCAAAAAAAGAACCGAGTCTCAAAATTTGGCATTTGAAATCGCTCAAAAACGATATGAGAAAGGGTTGATCAATGCATTGGAACTGTTCACGGCAAAAAATCTCTTTGCCACTGCGCAAAATGATACGCTACAAGCCAGATTGCGCTTGGAAGTAAATAAAAGCACACTGGATTTTTACCGTGGATTACCTGTATTTGCCATTAATTGATTTGAGCCAGTACCTATCAGCTAGGAGCTGAGAATAAAAAAGTGAGGACTTAAAAATAAGAGTATGTGTTATGTCTCTCAATACCAGTTTAAGAGAATAATTGACAAAAGAAATTAAAGGTCATTCAAAAATTATAAAAACAAGGAACAATAATAAGATGGATATACAATTAGAAAAGAAAAAAGGATTGCGTCCCAAACATTATGGTTACATAGCAATAGGATTGTTATTGCTGTTTGTAGGGTATCAACTTCTTTTTGCAAATTCTACCGCTACGTTTAGGACAGAAAAAGAAAAACTTTCCATAGCAGAGGTAAGCCAAGGCAAGTTTGATGATTACATAACGATAAATGGCAATGTTGCCCCTATCACCACTATTTATATGGATGCTTATGAAGGTGGCCGTGTCACCAAAAAATTAATAGAAGAGGGCACTATGGTCAAAAAAGGGGATATTATCCTAAAGCTTGAAAATATGAATCTGTACGAACAGATTTTGGCCAGTGAAAGCAACCTCGCCCTAAAACAAAACGATTTACGCTCAACTAAACTGAACTTTGATTCAAGGCAAGTTGAAGGTCGGCGATCTTTGGCCACGGCTACGACCGACCTACAAAGGTTAAAAAGAAACTATGAACAAAACGAAGCACTTTATAAAGATGAGTTGATATCCAAAGAAGCCTATCAGCTATCCAAGGAAAATTACGAGCTTTCCAAAAAGCAATACGAAATCATAAAGTTGCAGACCGAGAACGATGATAAGCTTAGAAAAACTTCATTGACGGGATTGGATACTGATTTGGCCCGTATGCAGAAAACCTTGGGGATGGTGTATCAACGTTTGGACCACCTGAACGTGCGTGCCCCAGCAGATGGTCAATTGGGTTTTTTAGATGCCGAAATAGGTCAGAATATCTCACAAGGCCAACGTATTGGGCAAATAAACGTACTGACCGATTATAAAATAGAAGCGGATATTGATGAACATTACATAGACCGTGTACAACGTGACTTGGTCGCGGTATTGGAACGTAACGGTACAGATTACCCCTTGCGTTTACGAAAAGTGTACCCAGAAGTACGTAACGGAAGGTTTAGGGTAGATTTGGTCTTTACTGAAAATAAACCTGAAACCATTCGTACAGGTCAGAGTTACAATATCAAGTTACAATTGGGGGAATCTAGCGATGCCCTGCTTTTACCCAAAGGTAGTTTCTTCCAGAGTACGGGAGGGCAGTGGATTTTCGTGGTTACACCGGGAAGCGACGAAGCCTTAAAACGGCCTATCCGGATCGGAAAACAAAACTCCAGATACTATGAGGTCTTGGAAGGTTTGGATGCCGGTGAAAAAGTAATCACGAGCAATTACGACACCTTTGGCGAGGCAGAACGAATAGTGTTAAAATAAACAATAAGTGTAACGCACCCCAAATACAAAGGTCATTATAATAACAGCTAAAATCAAATCAAGAAAATGATAACAATCCAAAATTTAAAAAAGAGCTTTAGGACCGAGGAAGTGGAAACCTTGGCACTGAACAACGTAAACCTAAAGGTAGAGGATGGTGAGTTCGTTGCCATCATGGGGCCTTCGGGCTGTGGAAAGTCAACCTTGCTGAACATCATCGGTATGCTAGACAACCCAACGGAAGGCAGCTACAACTTTGCAGGGAACGAGGTAGGCGGTCTTAAAGAAAGTCAACGTACCCAGCTCAGAAAAGGAAATTTAGGCTTTGTTTTCCAAAGCTTTAACCTAATTGATGAGCTTACGGTCTACGAAAACGTGGAATTACCGCTCATTTATCTGAAAATGGGCAAGAGTGAGCGAAAAGAAAAGGTGATGAAGGTATTGGAGCGCATGAAGATAGCCCATAGGGAAAAGCATTTTCCGCAACAATTATCAGGTGGACAACAGCAACGCGTTGCCATTTCAAGAGCGGTAGTGACCAATCCAAAATTGATATTGGCAGATGAGCCAACGGGCAACTTGGATTCCAAAAACGGTATCGAGGTCATGAACCTGTTGACCGAATTAAATCAAGAAGGCACAACCATTGTAATGGTTACCCATTCCGATAGGGATTCGCATTACGCCCATAGGGTCGTAAATCTATTCGATGGTCAAATCGTGACCGAAAGTCAAAATAGGGCCATTGGAGCCATGATATAGGAGTTTATTCATCAATCAAATCATCATTGTGCTTGGCATGGTCGAAGCATCAAAAAACGGAACAACATGTTCAAAAACTATTTAAAAATCGCTTGGCGAAACCTTTGGAAGAATAAAGGGTATTCAGCTATCAATATTGGTGGTCTTGCTATTGGAATGACTTGTTTTTTATTGATAGTGACATTCATTAAGAATGAACTATCCTACGATACCTATCATGAAAAAGCGGATAATATCTATAGAATAGTTCATCATGGTAGTGAAGATAATTTGGAAGATAGATGGGTTTGGGGCAATGCTCCCGTAGGGCCTGCATTGAAGGCGGATTTTTCGGAAGTAGTGGAGAAAGTTCAGTTTTCGGGAAGATCGGATATTCTGCTCCAATATAATGAACGTTCTTTTCAAGAAGGGAATACTTTTTATGTTGACGAGACCGTATTCAATATATTTAGCTGGCCGTTACTTTCCGGAAACCCCAAAACAGCTTTAGAGGCACCTTACTCTATCGTGCTGACAGAAAGTACGGCAAAAAAGTACTTTGGGAACGAAGACCCTATGGGTAAAGCAATGGATGGTATTGGTGGTAGGGCCAACGATGGGATCTACACGGTTACCGGGGTCATGAAAGATGTGCCTGCGAATTCACATTTTTCGTTTGATGCACTGATGTCCATGAGCTCGTTCTATCAGACTAGACCCGGTATTTTTGAAGCTTGGGGCTATGTAGATTTCTATACTTATTTTTTGGTTACCGATAATTTTGATCAACATGCTTTTCAGGCTAAAATGCCCGATTTTTTAAAACGAAATAGACCGGCCGAAGATGCGGAATATTACTATGACCTTTCTTTTGAGCCCTTGAAAAACGTCTACCTGAATTCTGAAGCGGCACGCCAACCCGGGATAACGGGTAGTCTATCCAATATTTACATTTTCGCCATAATTGGTTTGTTCATTTTGATTATTGCTTGCATCAATTTTATGAATTTGGCTACGGCCCGTTCTTTGGAAAGGGCAAAAGAGGTTGGCGTTAGAAAGGTTATTGGAGCGGACAAAAAGGGGTTGCGTTATCAGTTTCTTGGAGAGTCCATGCTTATGGTATTCATGGCTTCATTGATCGGGCTGGCTTTGGTTATGGCCTGTCTTCCCGGTATGCGACAGATTACGGGAAAATTATTCTTGACCAGTGAGGTTTTTAGCACTGCTTCTTTATCCATTTATTTTGGAATGGCCTTGATAACAGGTTTGTTGGCAGGTTCCTATCCGGCATTTATTTTGTCCAATTTTAAGCCTTCACGTGTGTTGAAAGGAGTTTTTAGGACTTCACAAAAAGGGAGCAACCTTAGAAAGGGGTTGGTCATATTTCAATTTAGCCTTTCCATTGCGTTGATCGCTAGTACGGTAATCGTGTATTTTCAATTGGGTTTTATGTTGGATAAAAATTTAGGATTTGACAGGGAACAACAATTGGTAATCGATTTTAATTGGGATGGTGAGGTTCTGGATAATATGGAAACCGTCAAAAGTGAGTTTATGAGCTTGCCCCAAGTGGTTTCAGTAGCCGGTTCACGTACCGTGCCGGGAGGTCACTTTCCTGCGGCAGGCACCGAGATAGAGACCTTTGAGGGCGATATGGAGCATTTTGAGCCTTTTTTATATGAAATCGATTTTGATTTCATCCCACACTATGAGATTGAAGTGGTAGCGGGGAGACCATACTCGAGTGAGTTTGTAACAGATTCCCTTTCGGCGATGGTGGTCAATGAATCTGCAGCGAGAAGTTTTGGTTATGCAAATGCAGCGGATATTATCGGAAAACGTTTTGAGCAGTGGGGCCGCGAAGGAACCATTATAGGTGTTGTGAAGGACTTTAATTATTTGTCGCTACATCAGAAAGTGGCCCCTTTGACCTTGCGCTATTCTCAGTTTGGAAAGTACCTTTCCCTAAAGATAAAATCGGACAACATGCAACAAGCTATAACGGATATTGAAAGAAAATGGGCAGAAATTGCACCGCATCGTCCTTTTCTTTATAGCTTTTTAGATGAGTCGTTCAACACACAGTATGAGTCGGATTTTAGATTTAAAAATCTGTTTACCCTTTTCTCATTTTTAGCCATTTTGATTGCCTGCTTGGGTCTTTTGGGTTTAGCAACGTATAGCGCGGTACAAAGAACCAAAGAGATTGGTATACGAAAGGTGCTTGGAGCTGAGGTTTCTAGTATTGTAACATTACTGTCCAAGGACTTCATGAAATTGGTTTTCATTGCCATATTGATTGCAACCCCTTTTTCTTGGTATGCGATGAACAAATGGTTGAATGTATATGCATATCAAATAGAGATCAATTGGTGGGTCTTTCTCCTATCAGGTGGTATTGCTTTAGCTATTGCAGTCGCTACGGTAAGCTTTCATGCTTTTAAAGCGGCAAAAGCAAATCCCGTTAAAAGCCTGCGAACGGAATAATTTTATCATCAAACCTATGCCAAGCGCAGGCGAAGCATCATCAATCAAAAAACGAGAATCATGTTCAAAAACTATCTAAAAATCGCATGGAGAAACTTAATTCGAAATAAGAGTTTTTCGTTACTGAATATTGTTGGCCTTTCCATGGGTCTTGGAGTGACGGCCTTGATTGTGATATGGATTAACTTCGAGACTGGCGTAGATCAATTTCATACAAAGAAAGACCGTATTTACGAAGTTTATAATCAGTACCCCATAGAAGGTGAGATATGGACATGGAATTCCACTCCTAAAATAATGGCACCGACCATAAAGAAAGACTATCCTGAAGTGGAACGTGTGTCGAGATACAACTATGATGATACGTTCTTGTTTTCCGTGGGGGATAAAAGAATGAAATCAACAGGTACTATAGTTGACCCTGATTTTTTACACATATTTAGTTTTCCCTTAATTGAGGGTAGTATTGAAACGGTTTTAGAGGGTGTAAATTCCGTGGTTATCACCGAAACTTTCGCCAAGAAGATATTCGGCGATGCACCGGCCATGGGGAAAACCGTAAAAGTCGACAACAAAGACGTATTTACCGTAACGGGAATCCTAAAGGATTTGCCTGATAATACGGGATTCAATTTCGAGTTTTTGATGCCATGGGCCTATGCGAAACAGCGAGGTTGGAACGATACCTATTGGGGCAACAATTCGATTGCCACCTATGTTCTATTGAAAAAAGGAACTGATTATGATGCATTCTCCAGTAAGATAAAAAACCTACGGGAACGGTACGACAAAGATTCTCCAGAGATGGTCACCTATTTATACCCCTGGTCGCGTTATTGGTTGCATTCGGAATTTGTAAACGGAGAGGAAGTCGGCGGTAGGATCATTTTGATTCGGATGTTCGGTATCATTGCATTCATTATTTTACTGATTGCCTGCATCAATTTCATGAACTTGAGTACGGCTAGAAGCGAGAAACGAGCGAAAGAGGTGGGCATACGAAAGGTTGTAGGAGCTAGAAAAAGGGCATTGATCGGTCAATTTTTAGGTGAGTCCATCTTAATAACCTTTTTAGCGGCTGTTTTGGCTTTAATCATGGTGGCACTATGTTTACCGGCTTTTAGTGAATTAGTAGAGAAGCCCTTATCTCTGGATTTGACGAACGAATGGTTCTGGGTATCTGCTCTTACCATAATTTTAGGAACGGGCGTTTTGGCGGGTAGCTATCCCGCATTATACCTTTCCGGTTTTAAACCCTCAACGGTGTTAAAGGGTGCTTTTAAGAAAATCAGCGCTCCGGTAACCCCCAGAAAAGTCTTGGTAGTCGTTCAGTTTTCTGTCGCGATTATTCTCATTACCGCAAGTATTATCGTAACCCAACAGTTACAAAGTGTCCAGAACAGACAAAGCGGGTATTCTAAGAACAACCTAATTTATTCCCTTATAGAGGGAGATTTGGGAAAAAACTATGACCTGATTAAAAAGGAATTACTGGTCTCCGGTATTGCCGAATCGGTCACTAAAACCAATTCCCCCATAACACAAGGGTGGAGTAATTCATGGGCTTTTGAATGGAAAGGTAAAGATAAGGATAACAAGACCACGATTCAAAGGTTCAATGCCGATGATGCTATTGCCAAAACTACCGGTATGGAAATTATAGCTGGCCGTGATTTCGATTTGGACAAATATTCTACGGACTCCACTGCGGTCATCCTTAATGAGTCTGCGGTAAGACTGATGAAGTTTGAACAACCCTTAGGTCAAATCATAAAAGATAATGGTATTGATTGGCATGTGGTAGGCGTTGTCAAGGATTTTATTTTGGATTCCCCGTTTCAAAAAATCGAACCTATGGTCATCGAAGGTGCTATGTATGCCAACAACGTCATTCATATCAAATTTAAAACAGACGAATCTACTTCAGAGAGCCTTGCTAAGACCGAGGCCGTTTTCCGAAAATACAATCCCGAATATCCTTTTGACTACGAATTTGTTGACCAAGAGTATGCCAAGAAGTTTCAAAGCGAAAAGCAAACGGGACAATTAGTGGGTCTTTTTACACTGTTTACGATTTTCATCTCCTGTCTGGGTCTATTCGGTCTAGCCAGTTACATGGCGGAAAATAGAATTAAGGAAATCGGTATTCGTAAGGTTTTGGGTGCCTCTGTTCAAAATATTACAACATTACTTTCCAAAGATTTTTTAAAACTGGTTTTGATTTCCATCGTACTGGCCGTACCTGTATCATGGTATTTTATGAGCAAGTGGTTAGAGGATTTTTCGTACCGAATAACGATTTCCTGGTGGACTTTCGCTTTGGCAGGAATATTAGCATTGCTCATAGCATTGGTAACGGTCAGCTATCAAGCAATTAAAGCCGCAATCGTAAACCCTGTAAAAAGTCTACGTACAGAATAATTTTATCATCAAACCTATGCCGAGCGCAGGCGAAGCATCAAAAAACGAAATCATCATGTTCAAAAACTATCTAAAAATTGCCTGGCGGAGTTTAAAAAAGCAACCTTTTTTCACCTTTCTGAATACATTCGGTCTTGCGATCGGTATGACTGGAGGACTTCTTATTTCATTATATATTTATGATGAGTTGAGTTTCGATAAAATGTTCGCCGATGCAGATCGTATTTACCGCATTGATACCGATGTAAAATTTGGCGGTGCCGAAATCGCCGCTACTGAGAGTGCTGCGCCTATGGCGGCAGCCATGCAACGAGATTTTTCCCAAGTCGAGTCGACGGTTAGGCTGAGAGACCGCGGTAGTTTCCTTATACGAAAGAGCGGTACGGAGACCAATACCAAAGAACTTCGCGGAGCTTTTGCAGACTCTACCTTCTTCGATTTTTTCGGTTTGAAATTACTAGTGGGCAATTCAAAGGCCGCGTTGACGGAACCGAATACCTTGGTGTTGACGAAGACAGCTGCCGAAAAGCATTTCGGTGTAAAAAACGCTCTCGGCCAACAGATGTTGTTGAACAATACCGACACCTATACCGTAACCGGGGTCATTGATGACTTGCCCAAAAATTCGCTGCTGAGGGAGCATAGTATTTTTCTGGCCATGGCCGGTTACGCTGATTCTCGCGAGGCGAATTGGGGGAGTATGAATTATTACACGTTCGTGAAATTGATACCTAATGTAAACAGCACTGATTTTAATGAACCTTTGCAGGGCATGTTCGAGCGCTACATGATTCCATGGGTCCAGAATTTGTTTCCGGGAATGACCGCAGAATCATTCGCTGCATCAGGTAATTACTGGCAACATAAAATAATGCCCTTGACCGATATCCATTTGTATTCCAATCGACAGTCTGAAATAAGTGCCAATAGCAGTATTCAAAATGTATATATTCTTTCTTTTATAGCCCTGTTTCTCATCCTATTGGCAACGGTGAATTTCATGAACCTTTCTACGGCACACTCCCTGAAAAGGGCAAAAGAAGTAGGTATTCGAAAAACGCTGGGTTCCAATAGGTCGGATTTGATTCGTCAATTTTTGACCGAATCAGGATTGATCGCCTTTATCTCTTTGCTCTTTGCGTTGATACTGGCGATAATAGTACTTCCGCTGTTCAATGATCTTTCGGGAAAAACGATTGCTATTCCGTACGCAAACCCGCTTTTTTGGTTGTTAGTGGTCTTCGCTACCATTATTCTCGGATTCTTCTCAGGAAGTTACCCTGCCTTTTTTATGTCCCGGTTTATGCCTGTTAAAGTGCTGAAAGGCAGTGGTCAGAATACTGTTGGGGGAGGTAAGATTCGTAATTCCTTAGTGGTTTTTCAATTTGCCATTTCCGTGTTTTTAATTGTAAGCACCTTGGTCGTATTTCAGCAATTAAAGTACATTCAAGGCAAAGACTTGGGTTTTGCCAAGAATCAAATCGTTCTTATAAATGATACCTATGCAGCTGGTAGTCAAGTGCAGGCTTTTAAAGATGAAGTAAAACAGTTAGGGCAAGTAGAGCAGGCCTCTTTAAGTGATTATTTGCCTACGCCGTCTGCCCGATCAAACAGTTCTCTCTTTAGGGAAGGGGCCATGGAACAGGAGAACGCCATTCAGATGCAAGTTTGGGAAGTTGATCATGACTACATCAATACACTGATTATGAAACTGGTTGCGGGTCGTGACTTCAATCCAAAATTTGTCGCAGATTCAACTGCCGTTATCATTAATGAAGCTACATTGCCCATTTTGGGAGTCAAAGCCGAAGAGGCATTGGGTATACGGATAACGGGAGACCTTGATTTAGAAGATAAGACATTCTACACCATAATCGGCGTAGTCAAAAATTTCCACTATGAATCGTTGCGTGAAAACATAGGTGCTTTAGGGCTGTTTTTGGACAATTCAACAGGTACCTTGGCGGTAAAACTAAAACCTGGCGATTTTTCCAATACACTCGCAAATATAGAAGGCATATGGAATAAAATAGCACCTGGCCAACCCTTTAGCTATCGTTTCATGGATGACTCTTTCAACACCACCTACGAAGCGGAACAGAACTTGGGAAGAATATTTATGGTCTTTACTTTCCTTTCTATTTTGATTGCGTGTTTAGGCCTATTTGGGTTGGCAGCTTTTAATGCACAAAAAAGAACCAAAGAAATCGGCGTTCGAAAAGTATTGGGGGCTAGCGTCGCTCAGATTTCCTATCGTTTGACCACTGATTTTCTTAAAATGGTCGGTATCGCGATTCTTATTTCACTGCCGATAGGCTGGTTTGTGATGAATAAATGGCTCCAGGATTTTTCATATCGAATAGAAATTCCGTGGTGGATATTTGCCTTGGCCGCCGTATTGGCGATAGGTATTGCGATACTTACGGTTAGCTATCAGAGTATAAGGGCCGCCGTAGTAAACCCCGTAAAAAGTTTACGCACAGAATAACCTCAGACCTCACAGGTCTTCAAGATCTGTGAGGTCTATTTAAAATGAAAATCATGTTCAAAAACTATCTAAAAATCGCTTGGCGCAACCTCTGGAACAACAAATTTTATTCCCTGATAAATATTGTTGGGATGGCGTTAGCCATTACTTGTTTGCTTTTTGCGATAATTTATTGGAACGATGAACATAGTTTTGATGATTTTCATACCAACAACCCAAACCTGTACCGAATTACCACCAATATGGTAGAACATAAGGGAGCCATAGCAAAAACTTTTGGCGGAACGGGTCAAGTGCAGGGAAAAACATTCAAGGAAGCTATTCCTGAAATAAAAGAATATGCCCGTGTTATGGGGGGCAAAATATTCAACGAGGTTTCTACAGAAGATAAAATCCTGAAGTTAAATATCCTTTTTGTTGATACTAATTTCTTTGATGTCTTTACGTTTCCATTGTTGCACGGAGATGTTAATACTGCCTTGGATGAAGTAAACTCGGCTGTAATTTCCGAAAGTACTGCCATACGACTTTTTAATTCTACCGATGTAGTGGGGAAAGTATTACAAATGAAGAACGACCCTGCTTATCAACGGTTAAAAAAACCTTTGATCATTTCGGCCGTTGCAAAGGATGCTCCAAAAAACTCTTCTATTCAGTTCGAGATTTTACTCCCATTCAGTTTTCTTGAACTTGCTTTTATAGATACCAATTGGATGAACGCCTATCTTGGAACTTTTGTAGTATTGGAACCACCAGCAGATGTAACGGCGATTAAAGAAAAGTTCGGTCGTATTTTTGCCATCCACGCCAAAGACCAAGTGGAACAAAAATTAGCGCGATATGGTTTCGATTCCGAAATCAATTATGGTTTACAGAATATTTTGGATATACACTTGGATCCGCTTACCGAAGGTAGAGGTAATAATGAGTCTGGGGTAGTAAATACCAGCAATTCCCTATATTCCATTGTTTTTATTGCCATTGCCTTGCTTATCTTGATAATGGGGGCAATAAATTTCATCAATATTAGCATCGCATCCGCCATAAAAAGGGCAAAGGAAATAGGGATAAGAAAAATAACAGGCGGTAACAAAACTCAAATAATTTTTCAATTCTTGATGGAGTCGGGTTTGCTTTGTGGTATTTCATTTTTACTTTCTCTTTTATCGATAAAACTGTTGCTTCCATTTTTTAATTCCTTGACGGCCAAACATTTTGCGTTTGCCGAAATGCTCAACTTTCAATCAGGTATATCGCTTGTTTTCATTTTTGGATGTATCATTTTAATTACGGGTCTTTATCCGGCTTTTGTACTTTCCAAGGTTAAGCCGTCCGAGGCCCTTTACAATAAATTGAAATGGAGCGGCAAAAATTTTGCAGGACGCGGCTTGGTCGTTTTTCAATTTTCATTGGGCATATTTTTACTTATTGCAGCTATAGTCTTCCATTCTCAAATGGATTATATACGTACCAAAGATTTGGGTTATAATCCCAATCAAATCATAACCACAACTATTTCAGGAAATAGGGATTTTGCCGATATCGGTAAAGTGTTAAAAGAAGAGCTATCCAAGGAGTTGTCAATAGCATCAGTCTCTTATGCCCATAATCATTTTTCAGAAGGAGTAATTGTAAATAACAAACAAATTGAAGCTTCACTTTTGCGTATTGATGAAAATTATTTGCCCGATGTTGAGATTCCGATTCTCGTGGGACGGAATTTTTCTTCGGATTTCCCGACCGATGCCTCTAATTCAATTATCGTAAACGAAACCTTTGTAAAAGAATTTAATTTATTACACCCCATTGGGGAATCCGTAAAATTGATTGAAAACGATGAAGACGATCAGAAGAAAACGATAATCGGCGTAGTGAAAGACTTTCATTTTGGCTCGTTAAGGGAACCCATTAAACCGATGTTCATTTCTATGATTCAGGAACCCTACGGGAATATTCTTGTCAAATTTGAAAAATCAAAACAACAGGAAGCTATTCTGGCTTTGGAAAGGGTGTACAAAGCCATTATGCCAAATGCCGTGTTTGCATACAATTTTTTGGATGAGCAGAATGCAAAACAATACAAACAAGAACAACAATGGCAAAAACTGGTCAACATCGCCACACTTTTGTCCTTAATTATCTGTTGTTTCGGGCTGTTGGGTATGGCCCGTTTGTCCATAAATCAACGTGTCAAGGAAATAGGCGTAAGAAAAGTTTTGGGAGCAACAGTTTCTCAAATATTAGCATTGCACACAACCAATTTTTTAAAACTGATTTTGATTGCCTTTGTAATAGCGGCACCTATAGCTTGGTTGACGGCCGATTATTGGCTTCAAAATTTTGCTTATAGAATAGAACTGTCATTTTGGTTGTTGGTTTTTGCAGGAGCTATTTCTTTGCTTATCGGAACATTAACCGTAAGTTTTTTGGCTTTAAAAGCAGCAATGTCCAATCCCGTAAAAAGTTTGCGTACGGAGTGAAACATTTACGAATAAACGGTGTCTCTATAATAGCGCAATAATGACAATCAAAAAATAACAGATCATGTTTAGGAACTATCTAAAAATCGCTTGGCGAAATCTCCTGAAAAATAAAGGATACTCTATAATAAATATTGGGGGATTGGCCCTGGGGATGGCCGTTACTCTCATTATAGGGTTATGGGTAAACGATGAACTTACCTATAACGATTATTTTCAAGATAGGGACAAGATCGCCCAGGTCTACCAATCGCAAACCTTTAATGGCAATGTGGGCACCGGGCCTGCTATTCCGCTACCGCTTGAGCCCGCCTTGCGCGATGGCTATGCTGAAAACTTCAAACACTTGATGATGGCCTCTTGGACGCAGGACAGCTACATCAAATACAAAGACAACAACATATCCCGCCCGGGCAATTATATGCAGCCCATGGCACCCGAATTGTTGAATCTTGAAATCAGTAAAGGTGATAAAGACGGATTACGTGAAATAAATTCCATAATGCTATCCGAATCCACTGCTGATGCCCTCTTTGGTGAGGAGGATCCCATCGGAAAAGTGGTCAAAATTGGCAATCAATACGACCTCAATGTCTCTGCCGTATACAAAGACATTCCCTTCAACAATACATTCAACGACACTGATTACATCATACCATGGGACAATTATGTGGCCAATCGGGAATGGATTCAGGAATCGTTGGACAATTGGGGAAACAATTCTTTTCAATTGTTTGTGCAAATTGCTGATAAGGCTGATTTGGAAAGTGTTTCCCGGACTATTAAGGATGTAAAAAAAGACCTCAATGAAGATACGGCGGAGTTTGATCCACAACTATTTTTGCTCCCCATGAAAGATTGGTATTTGCGGAGCAATTTTGAGCAGGGCAAACAGATAGGCGGGCGAATTAAATATGTATGGCTTTTCGGGATTATAGGTGCCTTTGTACTGCTATTGGCCTGTATAAATTTTATGAACCTCAGTACGGCACGCTCTGAAAAAAGAGCCAAAGAAGTAGGCATTCGAAAATCAATCGGATCTCAAAAAGGGCAATTGATCTATCAGTTTTTGAGCGAATCCTTTTTGGTGGTTCTGTTCGCTTATTTGGTGTCGGTTTTGATAGTGCTATTGTGCTTGAGCGGATTCAATGAACTGGCCCGAAAAGAGATTGAGTTCCCATGGAACAATATCAATTTTTGGTTGATTTCCATTGTCTTTATCTTTTTTACAGCATTATTGGCGGGCAGTTACCCTGCATTGTATCTCTCATCCTTTAAACCGGTAGATGTATTAAAAGGCACATTTAAAGCTGGGAAATACGCCGGCTTGCCCAGGCAACTATTGGTGGTTTTGCAATTCACCGTTTCCGTGGCGTTCATCATTGGTACTGTCATTGTCATGCAACAGATCAACCATGCCAAAAACAGACCGATAGGTTATGTTAAGGAAGGACTTGTACAAATACCGACTTGGTCCGCTGATTTCGAAGGGAAGACAGATGTCATGCGGGAGCAATTTCTAAAGTCGGGCGCAGTGTTTGCCATGGCCACATCTAGCAGCCCAACAACACGTGTTTGGTCAAATAGAAGTGGGTTTACTTGGGATGGTAAACCTGATGGTTTTCAAGACGATTTCGCTTGGACGGAAGTTTCCCCAGAATATGCCAAAACACTTAATCTTAAGATTATTGATGGCCGGGATTTCTCTAGAGATATGGCCTCTGACTCCTTGGGAATTCTTATCAATAAAACGGCTGTAAAATATATGGGGCTCGAAAATCCGGTAGGCACACTTATTCGCTACTCTGATCAAGAGGATGAAGAAGAGCAAGATCCCCCATTGAAAATCATCGGCGTAGTCGAAGACATCATTGCACAATCGCCCTATGAGCCAGTGAAGCAAGCTTGGTACGTGTACGACCGCCAAGATAACTTCAGTTATTACAACCTACGGTTGAACCCGGACCAGAGTGCCAGTCAAAATTTGGCGGTTATAGAACGAGTGTTTAAAGAGAACTTCCCAGCGATACCCTTTCAATATGATTTTGTTGATGACGAATATGCGGAAAAGTTTGCTGCCGAACAACGAATCGGTACCCTTTCGGGCATTTTTACAGCGTTGGCCATTTTGATAAGTTGTTTGGGACTATTTGGGTTAACATCTTTTGTGGCCGAACAGCGTACCAAAGAGATAGGGGTTCGTAAAGTATTGGGCGCATCCGTCTTTAATGTATGGAACATGCTTTCAAAAGACTTTTTGAAATTGGTCGTCATATCCTGTTTTATAGCGGTTCCCATTGCTTATTATATAATGAACGGTTGGTTACAGGAATACCCATACCGTGTTATACTCAAATGGTGGATTTTTGCCCTGGCCATGTTGGGTTCCCTGGTCGTTACGGTGCTTACTGTTAGTTTTCAGGCGATAAGGGCCGCAAAGCAAAATCCTGTAAAAAGTTTACGAACCGAGTAAAAACTATTAAGCATCAAGTGTCATTTTGAGCGCAGTCGAGAACATTCAAAACAGCTTTACTTAATACTGATTACTAAATACTTAACACTAAAAATATGCTACTACAACTAAACAATATTTTCAAATGGGTCAACTCGGGAGGTCAGCGTATCTTCTTATTAAAGGACATTAACCTAACTGTTGAAGAAGGGGAATTTATCTCGGTTATGGGACCTTCAGGTTCGGGAAAATCTACCCTCTTGAATGTAATCGGAATGTTGGATAATTTTGATGAGGGCGAATATCATTTTTTGGACGAATCCGTACACACACTGAAAGAAAAGCATAGGGCGAATCTTTATAAAGAATACATCGGTTTTGTCTTTCAATCTTATCACTTGTTGGATGAACTGACCGTTCAGGAAAATTTGGAAATGCCCTTGTTGTACAAAAAATTCAAAGGTTCTGAACGCAAAGCCATGGTGGCCGACATGCTGGACCGGTTCAGTATCGTAGGTAAAAAAGATTTATTTCCCGCCCAACTGAGCGGTGGTCAGCAGCAGCTAGTGGGAGTGGCCAGGGCCTTGATTGCCAATCCAAAATTGATACTTGCCGATGAACCCACCGGGAATTTGAATTCCCAACAGAGCGAAGAGATTATGCAACTGTTTAAAAAATTGAACGAGGAAGACGGAGTGACTATTATTCAGGTGACCCATTCAGAAAAGAATGCGGCCTATGGTTCCAGAATCATCAATTTGTTGGATGGAAGAAAGGTTTAGACGTGCAATTATTTTCCGATTATTCAAAAAATTAGGATAAATCACGATATTTTTTTGATTTGGCGAGCTATATCCTAAAGCTATTTGAAGAAACCAACTAATAATGAATCCCTATTTTACTATTCCACATTTCAATCCCATACCTTCATAATCTCATGTCTAAGGACTATCTTTGTTGTTTAGAATGATTTTATATAATGAAGATTGAAAAGACAGCCGTTTTAAAGGCATTGGAGCATATTACCGTACCGGGCGAAGGCCAAAATATGGTTGAAAGTGGAGCGGTGAAGAACGTCATGATTTTCGGGGACGAGGTAGAGGTTGATATTACCATAGCCAATCCCAGTCTACAGGCACGCAAAAAAACCGAAGTTGAAATATTGAAGGTTATTCATAGGGAAGTCTATGAAAAGGCAAAAATCAAGGTCAATATAAAGGTAGATGCACCTGCCAAGCCCAAAACAAACGAGATCAAGGGAAAACCGATTCCCGGTATCCAAAATATCATTGCCGTAGCTTCGGGTAAAGGTGGGGTAGGCAAATCTACGGTAACAGCGAATTTGGCGGTGACCTTGGCCAAAATGGGTTTTAAAGTGGGACTGTTGGATGCTGATATCTACGGGCCTTCAATGCCCATTATGTTTGATGTGGCCCAAGAAAAGCCTTTGGCCGTAAACATTGGTGGGAAATCCAAGATGAAACCCGTAGAGAGTTATGGGGTAAAATTATTGTCCATTGGGTTTTTTACGCAGCCCAATCAAGCGGTAATTTGGAGAGGCCCCATGGCCTCCAAAGCTTTGAATCAGATGATTTTTGATGCCCACTGGGGCGAAATAGATTTTATGCTGCTGGATTTACCTCCAGGAACGGGAGATATCCACCTGAGCATTATGCAGGCCATGCCCGTAACGGGAGCCGTTGTGGTCAGTACCCCACAAGAAGTCGCCCTTGCCGATGCCCGTAAAGGCGTTGCCATGTTTCAGCAAGACTCCATTAATGTTCCCGTATTGGGTATTGTGGAAAATATGGCCTATTTTACTCCCGCTGAACTTCCTGAGAATAAATATTATATCTTTGGTAAGGAAGGGGCAAAACATCTGTCTGAGGATCTAAACGTTCCCTTTTTGGGTGAGATTCCGTTAGTACAGAGTATTCGGGAAGCAGGCGATGTTGGTCGCCCGGCGGCCATGCAAACAGCTACCCCAATAGAATCGGCATTTGAGGAACTTACCAAAAATGTAGTTCGGCAAACGGTGAACAGGAACAAAAGTATACCTCCTACAGAGGCTATTAAAATAACGACAATGGCAGGTTGTTCTGCCATTAAAAAGAAGTAGGTATGACAACAATGACTTCGGACGAACTTAGGATGAACGTTGAAAAGGCCCTGGACGAAATCAGACCTTTTTTACAAAGTGATGGGGGTGATATTTCCTTGATATCCATCGATAATGAAAACTCTGTAAAGGTCAAGTTAGAGGGGGCTTGCGTAGGTTGTTCGGTAAATCAAATGACCTTGAAGAGCGGCGTTGAGATGACCATTAAAAAATATGCCCCACAGATTGAAGAGGTTATCAATATTGAGTAAGACCTTGACAAAGTCATATGTTTCCAATTTCCTTTCCACTAATTTTACCGGTGTTTAATTGAACTTTTAATGATTAAGACAGATATACTGATAATCGGTGCAGGACCTACGGGTCTTTTTGCCGTTTTTGAGGCAGGGCTATTACAGCTAAAATGCCATTTGATAGATGCTTTACCGCAAGCTGGCGGCCAATGCTCCGAGATATACCCTAAAAAACCCATTTATGATATACCGGGCTTTCCCGAAGTATTGGCGGGAGACTTGGTAGATAATCTTATGGAACAGATAAAACCGTTTCAACCAGGATTTACCTTAGGGGAAAGGGCGCAGACCATTGAAAAGCTAGATGACGGCTCTTTTATCGTAACGACCAACAAAGGTACAAAACATCATGCGCCGATTGTAGCGATAGCAGGCGGGCTGGGTAGTTTTGAGCCTCGGAAACCCTTGCTGGAAAATTTGCAAAAATACGAGGATAACGGTATCGCCTATATTATTAAGGATCCGGAAATATATCGCGACAAAAGAGTGGTTATCGCCGGTGGTGGGGATTCTGCCTTGGATTGGAGTATCTTTTTGGCCGATGTTGCATCAGAAGTAACTTTGGTACACCGTAGAAATGAATTTCGTGGCGCCTTGGATTCTGTGGAAAAAGTACAACAGTTAAAAAACCAAGGGAGATTAAATTTGATTACTCCAGCAGAAATCGTAGGCTTGCAAGGCGATGAAAAACTGGAATCTGTTCTGATACGAAAAACCGCTAATGCCGCAGAGGATATTAAGTTGAAAGTAGATAGTTTTATACCCCTTTTTGGGTTATCGCCCAAACTGGGACCAATAGCCGATTGGGGATTGGAAATTGAAAAGAACGCTATTAAGGTTGATAATACCTTGGATTATCAAACCAATATACCCGGAATTTATGCCATAGGCGATGTAAATACCTATCCAGGAAAACTAAAGTTGATTCTTTGTGGCTTTCATGAAGCAACCCTCATGTGCCAGAGTGCCTATCAACGTATTTATCCCGACAAAAAATATGTAATGAAGTATACCACTGTTGGTGGCGTTACCGGATTTGATGGCAGTAAAAAAGAAGCTCCGAAAGCAGTTGTGAAATCAATAAACTGATTAGGAATTAGTCGTTAGGAAATAGGGGATGATTGGTTTATGGCGGCAAAAAGATTTGAAGATGTATTGGTTTGGCAGAAATTACGAGATTTTGCCGTAAACATCTACGATGATTTTAAAATTTTGAAAGATTGTTCTTTTAAAGACCAAATTTCGAGAGCGTCCGTTTCTATTTCCAATAACATAGCTGAAGGTTTTGACAGAAGAAAAATCCTGATTTCATCCGATTCTTATATATTGCCATGAGTTCTACGAGCGAAGTCAGATCTATGTTATATTTGGAGTATAGGTTGAGTTATTTGAATTCTGACGACACTAAAAAACTAATCGAAAAATCAAATTTCTAGGATGCTTTACGGACTGATTCAATCAATGAAACAATACTAGTTTACAATATTGCTAACCCGTTAATAAACTAAGGACAATGTCCGACATAAAAATCAAAATCACCGACCGAGAAGGAGTGCTACATGAAATTGATGCACCTACCGATATGAACATGAACCTCATGGAAGTAGTACGTTCCTATGAATTGGCTCCCGAAGGCACTATCGGCATTTGTGGGGGTATGGCCATGTGCGCCTCTTGTCAATGTTATGTAAAATCCGATCATGAACTTCCTGAGATGTCCGATGACGAAGAGGCTATGCTTTCCGAAGCTTTTAATGTTGAAGATAATTCTCGTTTGGGGTGTCAAATCCATATGGCACCCGAATTGGACGGTCTCGAGGTAGAATTGGCACCTGAGGAGCTTTAGAAGTCAAATAAAAGTGAGTTTCTAGCTAAAGAGACTAACGTAAACCATTTGATTAAGGGTGTTAATTTAAAATATTCCAATTGAAAATTGCCAATAAGATTGTATCTATTTTAATTATACTTGTAAATTTTTATTTTGTGCCTCTAAGCTTTATTATCATAGAGGATACTGGTGGCCCTATGGGTTATGGATTATTAGTTTTGCCCATTTCAATTGTAGTGAATTTTCTTCTGGTTACGGCTACTTTTGCATTAAAATTGAGGTTTAATAAAAGTATAGGATTATTTGTTTTTAATAGTTTAGGATTAGTTTGGTCTTTATTTTGGTTACGGGCATTTTTAACCACTAACCACTAACCACTAACCACTAACCACTAACCACTAACCACTAACCACTAACCACTAACCACTAACCACTAACCACTAACCACTAACCACGAACCAACAACCACTAACCAACAACCACTAACCAACAACCACTAACTTATATTCTTGCCTGGTACGTAAACAAATTATAATACCTACCCTCTTTGGCAATCAACTCGTCATGGGTGCCTTGTTCGGCAATACGTCCGTTTTCGATAACTAAAATTTGATTGGCTTTACGAATGGTGCTCAATCTATGGGCGATTACGAAGGTTGTACGTCCTTTGGTCAATTCGGCCAAACTCTTTTGAATGAGTGCTTCACTTTCGGTGTCCAGATTGGAGGTGGCCTCATCCAAGATCAAAATTTTTGGATTGGCCAAAACAGCCCGTGCAATGGCGATACGCTGGCGTTGCCCACCAGAAAGCTTCACACCACGCTCGCCGATTAAAGTGTCTAATCCGTCATCAAACCTATCGGTAAATTCATCTACATAAGCAGCTTTTACGGCAGCTTGTAGTTCCTCTTCGGTAGCTTTGGGTCTTGGAAAGAGGATGTTTTCGCGTATGGTACCTTCAAATAAAAAATCGTCCTGTAAAACAACCCCTAAAAATTGACGGAAACTGGTCAAATCTACTTTGGCCAAATCCTTCCCATCAATGGTTATGGTACCTGAATCCGGATTCAAAAAACTGGCGGCCAGTCCGGCAATGGTCGATTTTCCAGAACCGGAACTCCCTACCAGTGCGATGACATCACCAGATTTTGCCTCAAAACTAATATTGTGCAGCACATCCTTATCTTCTTCATAGGCAAAGGAAACGTCCTTAAATGCCATATCCCCTTTAATGGTAGAGAGTGTAATGGTACGGTCTTTTTCGTTGGCTTCCGATATTTGGTTCATCAATTCTTCGGTACGGTCCAAACCAGCTAGGGCTTCGGTCAGTTGGCTGCCAATATTGCTCATTTGAACAATTGGGGCGACCATCAAGGCCAAAAGAAAGGTGAATTCAAAATACTCTCCTGTGGTGAGTTCTCCCTGCATCATTTTATAGCCTCCGTAGCCCATCATAATCCCTGTAGTGGCCAAACCTAAAAGAAACGTGGATGAACTTGTCATTATGGCCGTAGCCGTTAAGCTCTTTTTAACGTTTTGGTACAAGCGGTCAACACCGGTTTCAAAAACCTTACCTTCTTGTTTTTCGGCGTTGAATCCTTTGATGACCCGTATGCCTCCCAAGGTTTCGGTCAATCGTCCTTTTACTTCCGCATTGATTTTTCCACGTTCCCGAAATACCGGGCGAATAATTTTGAACGCTTTTAAGGCTATGAATGCAAATAAGATCAAAGGTATAAAGGTCAGGAGCGTCATACCTGGGCTTATGCGCAACAGCAATACAAGCGATACAACGGCGGTTATTGTACCACCTACAAGCTGCACCAACCCTGTTCCTATAAGATTCCGGACACCTTCGACATCGCTCATGATACGTGAGACCAACGCACCCGACTTTGTGTTGTCAAAAAAACGAATGGGCAGGGAAAGCACCTGTTTTTGTACCTGTGCTCGGAGTTCGGATATCATGAACTGCGCTTGTATGCTCAATACTTTGGTCAAAAGAAAAGACATGACCCCTTGTACCAAAAACGAAAATATGACGATTGCAACCAATATTTTTAAAAAATCATAATCTTTGTTGGGAACGATATCATCTAAAAAATATCTAAGGGAAACTGGGGCCACAAAACTGGCCGCCTTACTGATAACGATTAATAAAAGCCCGATAAAGACCAATTTTCTTCTGGGCCAAATAATCGTTTTAAATGCTTTTAGGATACTTACTTTTTTCTCTGCCATGGGTACTTCAAAAGAAGTTGCAAGTTACTTCAATTGATATTACCGTTGCAACAATTCTCTTTAAATTAGGGGTAAGAGACTCAGTTTGAATTATAGGTATGAATAGGACCTTTATGATTTTTCCCATCTACTGTAAGCGAGTAGCGAAACATCTCTTTTTCAATATCATATTGGTTCAGGTCAATGGTACTTTTAGTGATGTTATCAATGCTGGTGCCCTTGAAAAGGGTGTTGACAATATTTCCGTAGTAATCCAACACATCAAGTTGGGAAAAGGTGTTTTTTGGAGTCTTAAATGATATCGATAGTTGATTTTTCCCCAGATGGGTTACCAATTCAATAGGAATTTTTTGGCCTTCAATTTCAATTTCTGTTTTGACTCTACTACTATAAAGCACCAGTTCATCGGCAAAGTCTGAATTGAACAGTTTTATAAATGCCATTTTTTTATTCCTGTCAACAAAGTAGGTGGTTTTTGGAGAATTCTTGACCTCATTGATGCTTTTGCTAGGCTGTATGAGGCTTCCGAAAGAACGCATGGCCACTGGCTTTTCATGAGGGTAGGGCAATTGTACCATGATCCATGTGCCAATAGGGCCATCCCATTCAAGACTGATGTCATAAAGTGGGTTTCCTTTATTTTTGTACATCACTTTATAAACCGAATTGGCCGACAGCAATAGTTCTTGACGATTGGTCTGTTTTTGTATTTTTTTTGAATTTCCCGATGTCAAGTGATGAACCTCTAAGTCTATAAAATTACCGTCATGCTCGTGAACGGGGTCAGATAGGCCGAACCCTGTTGAGATAGCTAAAACTCCGGATAAACCTTCATCGGAACAATACACCCCATCCAGTGAATTGAATTGCTGGCTTGCTTCCGAAACCAAAAGTGCCGTTTTCGGGTAAATCAAGGTACGTTTTGTTTTATCTGTTTTTACCATAGTGTGATGCGCCTGTGAAATATTATGGTGCGCATGGTCTATACTATTCTTTGAAATGTCTTTGTTGGGATTGCCTTTTAAGGACAAAGAACCATCAGCATCCAAAATAACACTCTCAGCGGATAGGTTTTTAAACGAAACGGGAACCGTGTTCACAAAGGATGTGGCTTTGATGTAGTTTGATGCTCCAATAACTCCGTCATACTGTATTCCAGTATCATAATTTAAGATGTTGACGTCGGTTATCTTAGGTGCGGCATTCCCAAATCTATTTGAAGCGATTATTGCTGTGGTGCCCTTAACTTTGTTAGCCATATGGAATGTACATTCGTTCAGGTAGCCAGTGCCGGCGAAAACCCCGGTGGTATTATTTTTAAAGTGACATTTTTCCAAGACATAGTTTCCGCCTGTGACGATGGCCCCCACTGAAAAATTGGAAACGCTATTGTTTCTTGCTTTAAAAATAAGGGATTTACCAAAATCTTCGAACAAAATTCCTATGGTTTCATTGGTTACTTGGTTTTCTAAAGGATGACGCACCCTTTCTAAGGTGTTTTCTTCAAAAGACGGTGTGGATTTGGATTTCTGTAGGGATGTTTTTTGTTTTGGATTTTTCGGCCTGAACAGAATACCCGAAACGGCACCGCTTAAAACCAACCTGTTTTTTTGTATGTGTTGAAAAGGATGATGAATTGAGATCGCATAAATACTATCAAGACCACTAGCATATATGGTGTTTTCTAAAATTTTATTGTTGGTTCCAAGACCTGATTTAGAGCATATAATAGTGCTCCCGTGATTGGTAATGAATAGATTTTGTTTTAATGTAATCGAAGTATTGTCTAACTCAATATCAGTGTTCTTTGAGTTGACAAAAGCGGAATGTTGAATGTAGCTTTCTTTAGAAGCACCCTCCCAGGCAACCGCTGCGTTAGATTTATTTCCCAATCCTTTGAAGGTGGTTTGGGAAATTTGTATTTGGTTGACATCTTTGAAAGTTACGATAGCATTTTGTGTGCTATCGAAAGTGGTAAGTTGAATTGTTTTTTGAAGTGAATCATTCTTTCGAGCCCTTCCATTGAGATAAACACGTCCTTGATTGACCACTTTTAATCCGTGCTGTTCAAAACCCTTGTTTTTGAACAGTAGTTTAAACTGGTGGTGGAAAGGTTCTTCCGGGGTGCCCACCTCCAACGTTCCGCCATCGATAATCATTTGGCCGGTCACCAGTTGTAAATTTCGCTTGTCAACTACTTTTAGGAGTCCCTTCACTATAATTTTATCGAAGTTCTTATGTGATTTGGTTAGTTCATAGGTTTCTCCAGCCACAATTTTCAACTCCCTCGGTTGTTGGCCAAGTGTGGCTTCAAATCTGATAATCAGAAAAACAAAAAATAAGATATAGGTAAAGTAGTTGTTCATACACTTTTAGGGCTTAACAACCTTGATGGGTACAGTGACGTTCTCAACTTTAACGGCTAGTACATAAACGCCTGAATTTACCACGATATTGTCAAGGGGCAGTGTATGGTTGCCAGAATCTTTTTTTCCAATATCCAACTGGTTTATTTTTCTTCCCAGCAGGTCAAAAAGCTCTACTGATATAAATTCATCTTGGTTTAAGGTGTATTGTAAAACCGACTCTGCACTTATGGGGTTAGGGTATACACTGATGTCCCTAAAGAAAAGGTCTGGGCTGTTATCAGGGATACCGTAATTATTTCCGGTTTTTTCACCTTTCGGAATGAGATTTATTTTCGCATGACCGGTTTCATCAGTAACCATTTTGACATAGACCGCCCCTTCATCCTCATTAAAATAGTAGGAGGTGAGTTGCTGATTATCCAATTCTTTTAGACTATTGACCTTGGTAATCGGAAAATCATCTTCATCCAGCACATCAATTCCGGTATAGGGAAAGGGATGTTTAAAAATCGCCCACTCACCTTCTTTTTCCAATATGCTCCGTAGCTCTAAAAGGTTTCTTCTATCATCTATTTCCCATTGGCCTAAAATGGTATAACGTTGATTACCAAAAAAATTGTAAAAGCGTTGTTTTGCTCTTTGCATTTTGGGGATACGGTGCTGGTCATAGTCACGTATCAGTGCTACTTCTTGCGGAAGGTCAAACCCAATATCGGCCATTCTTAACTGCATGGCACCTTCGGCCTCTAAAATATAGGCCTGCCATTCCTCTCGATATTCTATAGCGTCGTTGGCAAATGAGGAATAGGGGTGTGCAACAAGAACAGGTCGATCATAACCCGTCAAACTCCCATCTTTGTCCAATAAAATGGAAGAATTTTCGTCTTTGCCTTTGTTTCCTCTTGTACTCATCCATAGGGGCAAGGTTTCGCCCTTTACCTTGATTCCTTCAAAAAAGTTATCTTCCTTGTGACCTCCATGTCCAATTATGGCAGCAGCCACTTTACCTTCTTCCACATCTTTATTAATATCGATAAAGGTTACATTGGTCAACTTAGGTTCCTTACTGCCCCCTTGGGCTATGGAATAATACCCTGCTCTTCTATCTCCATGTCTCAAATGTCTATTTTTACCTCCTATCTCATTTTTTGATTTACCAATTACGATGGAGTTCTGCACGTAAGATTCAGATGATAGCAGCCCTATGGCATTGTCGGCCAAAATGAAATTATCCAAAGTAACGTTGGTAATCTCGGTCCATGCGCCGCTCATGGCATTTTTGTAACCAGTAAAGTTATTAAAGGTCCACATTAAATCACCATTGAAAAATTTGGTCATGAAGAAACCATGGCCATGCCCGACCTGTCCATAGAGCGCAGTATTGGAAACCCCTTCGTTTCCTAGATTACCAGGTACTGAGCAAGAATGTGCTACATTATCGGTAAATACAACCTCTCTCGGTAGCAGGTCAAAGTCCTTGAATTCTTTTCCGCGGCCTCTTGCATCAAAGAAAAATCCGGTACCCCGTTCTGAGCCACCTACATGGTTCCCGATGAGATTGTTATGTGGGTTTCGCATCCAAAATCCGGCAACGCGCTGTTCCCCTTGGGTGCTTCCTCCAGCGCCATCCCTTGGGAAGGCAAAAAAACCTTTATCTGGTTTACGTACAAGTAGGGCTACATTGTCTTTAAAAGTATTATTGATTTCATTGCCATCCTCGGCTGGTATAAACACATGATTCTGTATATCGTATGCTACAACATTCTCTACCAACACATTGTTAGTTTGGTGAACTACTACACCTCGCTGTAAACCATGATGTATACTCGAATTTTTGATATAATCGCCATTTCGGTCTCCCGCCAAGTGCCAATGAAAATTATATCGTGCTTCAATGCCCGGCTGTCCCATTTTTGTAAATTCAACACCCTCAACATGCACCGGTCCTGAATTGACCATGACCATGATATGGCCACCAAAACGATTTTCTTTTGAGTCTGAATCTCCTTGAATCAGAATGTTTCGGGAGAGCATCACCACCTCGGCCCGCTCGTCAAGAATTTTCCCCTCATACTCTTGCAACTCCCCGAAATGCATATATTGTAAAGCAGGGCTGAAATAAATAGTTTTGTCCCTGATGCCCGAAATGGTCACTTCTTCGGCTTCAAAGGGGTCGTAACCACTTGGTGCGATGGCGATTTTATCCCCAATTTTCCATCCGGTCGGTTCTTGGTCAAGTGTTAGCGAAGTTGCTCCCGGGCTTAGGCTACCCTCTAATTGCCCCCAACTCAATTTTGAGGCACTCGCGCCATGAATCTCCAAAGATCCCCTCATCATGGTTGCCAAGAATCGCCCTCCCATGGTGTTTATATCTTCTTTTGGTCCAGTCAGCGTTATGGTAGCGTTACTCTGAAAAGGAATTTCTTCCGTTCCAATTTGTAACAATCCGTGTACCATGATCCATCTAGCGGATAAAGAAAGGTCTATATCTTTAAAAATCAAATTTCCATTAATCGTCAAGCTTCCTAGGTTTGGGGTAGAGGTGTCCAATACAACGGTTTTTCCCTCGGGAATAGTTACATTTTCATTGGTACTTGGTACGTTGCCATTGGGCCAGGTGCTTGGATTTGACCAACTCTCTTGACCAAAAATCGATAATGGGGAAATTATGATGAAAAAAAGAAAATAATATCCTATCGGTAATCCTGATAGATAGGTGGTTTTTGAAATCATGGTTGTAGCATTTAAGGTAACAACGTGAAAACAATCAGACCTGGGTAAAACCCTACTTTTTTTCGATGAAATACATAAAAAAGTTGAATTTTTGATATATCTAACTTAAGGTTATCTTTAAAACATAAATTTTTATTGATGAGATATATCGTTTTTTCAGTTTTTTTGGTTTTTCTTTCATGCAGAACGGAGTCTCAAACTTCTGTTGAGGTAGATTACAGCACATTATCTCTTGAACAAAAGGCCAAAAGGGTCACCATTCATAGGGATGATTTTGGAGTGCCCCACATTTATGGACAAACGGATGCTGATGCTGTTTTTGGTCTGTTATATGCCCAATGCGAAGATGACTTCAACCGTGTGGAACAAAATTATATTTGGGCCACGGGCCGTTTGGCAGAAGTTGAAGGGGTAGATGCTATTTACAGTGATTTGCGGGCAAACCTTTTTATGACCGAAGAAGAAGCAAAAGCCAATTATGAAAAAAGTCCCCAATGGTTAAAAAAATTGTGCGATGCCTTTGCAGATGGCATCAACTACTATCTAAAGACACATCCGGAGGTCAAACCAAGGTTATTGACCCATTTTGAACCTTGGATGCCCATGTATTTTAGCGAAGGATCCATAGGTGGCGATATAGAGCGTATACGTACCGATAAAATCAAGGCTTTTTATGAGAGCGATATGCAGATTCCCGAAGCCGAGGAATTTAAGATAAAGAAAGAAGAAGAGATGGCAGAGCCCCAAGGTTCTAACGGTATCGCTATTTCTGGAGATTTGACCCGTTCGGGCAACGCCATGTTGCTCATCAACCCGCATACATCATTTTATTTTCGGGGCGAAGTCCATGTAGTTTCAGAAGAAGGCCTTAATGCTTATGGAGCGGTGACCTGGGGGCAGTTTTTTGTGTATCAGGGATTTAATGAAAAAACAGGCTGGATGCATACCTCTACCTATACCGATGTCATGGATGAGTTCAAGGAAACTATTGTAAAGATGAACGACAAACTCTTATATAGGTACGGGGAAGAGTTGCGCCCAGTGGAAAGTTCCGAAATTATTCTAAAGTACAAAGATGGTGATTCCATAAAACAAAAAACATTTTCTGCCTACAGAACCCATCATGGCCCAATAACCCATATGGAAAATGGGCAATGGACAGCCTCTGCCATGATGTGGGAACCCATAAAGGCTTTGGAGCAATCGTTTGTGAGAACAAAAAAAGAGGGCTACAAAGGCTTCAGGGAGATGATGGATATCCGAACCAATTCCTCCAATAACACGGTCTATGCCGATGCGGAAGGAAATATCGCTTACTTTCATGGCAATTTTGTTCCGAAACGTGATGTTGCGTTTGATTATTCCGAACCTGTTGATGGCAGTGACCCCAAGACCGATTGGCAAGGGCTGCACACCGTAGACGAGAACATACTCATTTTAAACCCTGAAAATGGGTGGATACAAAATTGCAATTCTACACCTTACACAGCTGCATCGGAATTTAGTCCCAAAAAAGAGGACTATCCCAATTACATGTCCATTGATCGGGAGAATTTTAGGGGCGTTCATGCTATCGGACTTTTGAAGGACAAAAAGAATTTTACCTTAGATGGACTTATAGATTTGGCGCACGACCCCTATTTGCCCGCTTTTGAAGCCTTAATTCCCGGATTGATAAAGGCGTACAATACATATGATGACAAAAACCCCAAACTTAGGGAAGCTATTAAGGTCCTTGAAAAGTGGGACTATAGAACATCAAA
Source organism: Costertonia aggregata (assembly GCF_013402795.1). Classification (GTDB taxonomy): domain Bacteria; phylum Bacteroidota; class Bacteroidia; order Flavobacteriales; family Flavobacteriaceae; genus Costertonia; species Costertonia aggregata. Next base: position 2,239,991 of record NZ_CP058595.1, read on the forward strand.
AGAATCTGTTGCAATGACCCTGGCACATTTTTATGGAACCCGGTTTTATCAAGAAGGGATGTATCCCAAAGGTTTATCACCTATGCAGCGATTTCAGCATTGGGGCAAAAACCCGAGACAACACCTTGGAATCTTTGAAAAAACAATCAATCAACTTATCAGTGATTTTGGTACTTGGGAGATGCCTTGGGGCGAAGTAAACCGGTATCAAAGATTAAACGGAGATATTCGCCAACCTTTTGATGATACTAAACCAAGCATTGCTATTGGTTTTGCATCGGGTCGTTGGGGCGCTTTGGCCGCCTATGGCGCACGATACAATAATGACACCAAAAAAATATACGGTACACGGGGCAACAGTTTTGTAGCTGCTGTGGAGTTTGGTGAAAGGGTAAAAGCTAAGACCATTTTAGCGGGTGGTCAAAGCGGTGACCCCAACTCTCCTCATTTTGATGATCAAATTCAAAGGTATGCCGATGTACAATGGAAAGACGTGCCGTATTATAAATCAGATGTTTTAAAAAGGGCGAAAGAAACCTACATTCCGGGACAACGAAAATAATATTTGGAATATTACGTTGCTGTTAGAGATATTTTAATCTAAACGCAATGAGGAAGTTCATATATTTTCTGGCCGCGACTTTATTTTTTGCCTGTGGTCCGAGCGAATACCCTAAAATACCTTTGAATCAGCTCGATTCCGTTTTGGTAGCTCAAAGCGAATTGATACGTAACGATTTCTTACGGCTACACTCCACAGATGCAGGTTTTAAGGAGTTTGTAACCTCAGACTATATAACGCCGTTGGTACGCGGCTATTTTTTATTTTCAGGCGTACCCGATTTGATACGGTATGAATTGGGCGAGATCAAATCTTTGAAGCTTTTTGAGGTGGTGGACAAGGGATTGGTGAAAACAATGCGCTACAAATTGGAGACCACACTGCATTCAGATGAATTCATTGAGTTCTCATACGATATCAATCAAAAATATAGAGTGGCCAAGATGTCACTGGTAGTTCCCAACAACGGGAGGTCTACTTTGAAAAAGGAATACATCAATCTTTTTTCAGATGATATTGCGACAATGACACAATAACATAATCAGTCTTTGACCACAATCAAAGAAGCTTTGGAACCTTGTGATAAAAGCCATTTGTTGGAATAAATAAGTTCACCCTTGTCATCGTAAACGTTTATCTGTGCCGTATTGGGAGAGGAAGACCCTTCATTGAGTGCCTCAAATTCTATACGGTTGAAACCCGAATCCAAATCAATGTTCACACCTTTAAAAGCCCCGGTCAAAAGGATGTTGGGGTCGGCCACTTTTCCATTGATATAAATTTTTACCCGGTCGCCGTCAACATATTCATGGTCTCGGCAGACCACACCAATGAATTTAGCGTTACTGCGCACATCGCCCAGATATTGGTTTCCAAAATGCTGGCCCGATTCCCCACCAGATTCCAAAGGTCCAATTTTTGGGTCTATTTTTAATCCATGGCCCGCTTGTACCAATTCTTTTTGATCAAGCATATTAATGGTCTTTTTGTTCAATTGGTCTTTGATGGGAGTATTTGGTTTTATCTCAAAAACCGATGGAAGTTTTAAAGCAGTGCCTTTAGGGTCTTTTTTGATATCCAAATCGTTTTTACGGTCTATCTTGAGCGGCTTGGCTTTAGGAATGTCCTCTTGTGCTATACCTATAAAGCATAACATGAAAAAGCAAACAGGTAAAATTAGGTTCCTCATCTTTGGGATTGATAGTCGTAACACTTTATTAAAGATAACAAATACCCTGCCATAGGGTTTTAATTTGCTGTTAAAATCCCTAAAAATCGATGAAAATATCCGTACTATAAAATGTATAATGGGATGGAAATAAACCGGATTTTGAATCAACTCCAAGTTCTTTCTAAATATCCAATAAAGTTTTGATGCATTATTTGATTGATATCTTTTGAGGAATACCCTCTTTTTCCGACAAGTTTGGAATTTTTTGTAAATCGGAAATGGTATCGAGATCATTCGGACATTGTTCCGTCCTAAAACTATTCCAAATCGGCACCGGTCATCCAAACATGCAAGGTAATATTATATGTACATGTTAGATGGTTATCTTTTGATTGCGTGCCGCTACTTTCCAGGTGCCGGTCATTTTACCATCGGCTACGGTAACGAGCTCTTCATATTTTGCGACAGTTGGGCAAATATGCATGGGTATGGCATAAAAACTATCCCCGATTTCATAAAGACTGTCATCGGTGACCTTGACCATTAGGTGTTCTTCACTTTGGCCTATTTGTTCGCTGTTTTCCAAACCGAGTATCTTAACCCGGGGAAAACCCATTTCAGGAGCGATGGATTTATGGCCTATGTCAAAACAAACGATATTTTTTGCTGGTTTGCTTATAATACGTGTAAATAAAACGGCTGCATGTAGAAAAGACATATCCGGGAACAATTCTTCATAACGAGCATCCCAAAGTAACGTAGTGCCGGGGCTAGTGTCTACCTCCGTTCTTTTTGCATGAACGGGGAACGACGGGGAACCGCCCGCTATAATGTCCGGTACGGTAATCCCTTTTCTTTTTATAGCTTCTTTTAAGGCATATACCTTGTCGAAAGCAGCATTGCAGGCCTTGGTGCGTTCATCAACATCTTTATTCCTGATATGGCCATCGTAGGCGTGTAGACCCCTAGCATGAATATTGGGATGCTTCTCCATGGAATAATATAGGGCTACCGCATTTTCGTCCGGAATACATCCGGTGCGGTTCATACCTGAGTTGATGTCGAGGTAAAGATTGGCCAAAACTTCTTTTTTTGAAGCCATCGATGCAATTTTTTCTAAGGTCTTTGGGTTGTCGACCAAGGTAGAGAAGTGTGATGAGGTATACTTTTCCATCAGCTTAAAAAATCGATCGATATTTGCTCCCACAGGTTGCATTGCCAACAGAACGTCTCTAGCACCGCATTGTCCCAATAATTCGGCTTCGGCAATGGTCGCACACTTGAATTTTTGAATACCGTGCCTTTGTTGCATTTGAACGATTTCTGCAGTTTTGTGCGTTTTTATATGGGGGCGCAGTCGGGAAACACTCCCGGCCACTGAAACCATGGTCCTGATATTGTCTTCTATCCTTTCTGGGTATACCAATAAAGATGGAGAGATTATAGCTTCGTCGTTTTCAACTTTATACCAGTTTGATGTATCCATAATCTTATTTTAATGGTGAAGCTCGAACATAGCTTCTATTTCAACGGCCACTTGACCGGGTAACACCATACCTACGGCACTACGGACACCGACACCGTTATCGGATCCAAAAACATCGGACATTAATTCACTAAAACCGTTGATGACCAAAGGTTGGTCGCTGAAATCCGGGGTACAGTTGACCATTCCCAAGGTCTTTACCAAGCGTTTTATACGGTCTATATCCCCAAAATGAGCAGTAATGGTCGCGAACATGGTTAATGCAACTTGACGTGCCGCTTGTTTTCCCTGTTCCAGTGTAAGGTCATCACCAATACGCCCGGTAAAAAACGAACCATCTTTTAACATAGGCCCCTGCCCGGAAACATATAAAAAATTATCTACGACCAATGTAGGCTTATAAAGGCCTGCCGGAGCTGGGGCGGGCGGTAGAACCAATCCCAGTTCCTCTATTTTTTTTGAAGGCAATTTCATTTTGATGCATTTATCGATTACTATAGTTTTATATGGATGAATATCGTTGTTACTCAATCAACTCCTCTATTATGGGCTTTGACACATCATACAAATTGATTTAAAACCAATACACCCAAAAGTCCCATAATTCCGACCGTGGTTTCCATGACCGTCCAAGTTTTCAAAGTGTCCTTTACCGATAGGTTAAAATACTCTTTATAGAGCCAAAACCCACTATCGTTTACATGCGAAAGCATAAGACTTCCCGAGCCTATGGCCAATACCATAAGTTCCGGGCTTACTCCTGAGCTGCTTAACAGGGGCAGGGCTATTCCTGCCGCGGTTAACCCGGCAACTGTTGCCGAGCCCACACAAGCCCTAATCACGGTAGCAATGAGCCATGCCAAAATCAATGGTGAAACCGAAGACCCTTGCAGTAGCGCTCCGATATATTCGCTTACGCCACTATCTATCAATACCTGTTTTAGTGCTCCTGCACCGGCAATAATCAACAATACCATCGTAATCCCCGATACAGCGTTGGATACAGAGTTCATGACATCGGTCATTTTTCTTCCCCTGGCCAGTCCCAATGTATAAATGGCGACCAATACGGACAGCAACATGGCTATGACCGGATTGCCCAAAATCGAGGTTGTTTTTTTTATCGGATTATCTTCGGATAATATAATATTGACCAATGAAGCAATACCGATCAAGATTACCGGTAGCAAAGCCGTAATGATACTAACGGATGTGCTTGGCATTTCCTCATCCGATAATATCTTGGGATTTAAAAATTCTTTTAACGGCGTAGCCTGAATATTTTTTATGGTACGGGAGAATAAAGGCCCTGCAACTATAATGGCGGGTATGGCAACTATGATGCCATATAAAAGGGTCTTTCCGATATCGGCTTTGAACATCACCGCTATTCCCGTTGGTGCCGGATGCGGGGGCAAGTAACCATGGGTTACCGAAAGTGATGCCAACATGGGCAGACCTACGTAAATAAGAGGAAGTCCCGTTGTGGCGGCAACCGTAAACACCAATGGAATCAAGATTACGAAACCAACTGTATAAAACATGGGAATACCGACTATGAAACCAGTCAGAACCACAGCCCATTGTATATTTTTTTTACCAAATTTATCGACCAACTTTGTGGTAATACGCTGTGCCGCGCCGCTATCGGCGACCAATTTTCCTAGCATGGCACCCAAACCCAATATCATGATAAGGCCACCCAACGTGCTTCCAAGGCCGGATTGTATTGAATCAACAACCTTTAGAAAATCCATCCCCTCGGCGACCCCTACAAGTAAAGAGACGATGATAAATGAAATAAATGCATTGAGCTTAAATTTGGCGATCAGCAGAAAAAGTAAAACAATACCTGCAACTACAATGACAAGGGGCATAGGTTGGTTTTAAAATAGGTCTTAAATATACAATTTTAGTTTGCTTTATTTTGGATAGCACATCAAAGATAGCTTAAGCGCACAACCGTCATTTTAATTAGTATTTTAAATTTGGCAGAACTATCATTTGAGAATTTCCTGGTTTCATCTTGGTAGTGTGATAAGCATAAAAAATTATACCAATAGTATATCAACATTATATTCTTTCAAAATAGACAACGGGTCATATCAATCAAATCAAACTAATTTTGGATACAGCTAAGGCAGTCATAAAGCATAGTTTACTTTTGGGGACAAATACATAAAGTATAATTTATAACCATACTTTTTTAATCGATTACATTAACGACTAAAAATTAAATGATGTCTATCTTGACCATTATCTTAAATATTTTATTGCCGCCTTTAGCTGTTTTTTTAAAACACGGTGTAGGTACAACATTGCTTATCAGTATTTTGTTAACGATTTTAGGATGGCTGCCTGGGGTTATCCATGCTTTTTTGGTTAATAATTAACATCCCCTTTATGAAAAGGGCATAGTAGGGCACGCTATATTTGTTTTATCAAAAAAGTATAACATGAAATTTTTTCTGAATGTTTTGTTTGCGTTGATTTCTTTGAATATGCTGAGCTGCCAAAGAGTAAAAAAATCAGACGTGCCTAAAGCGGTAAAAGCAACTTTTGAGGCAAAATACCCCGGTGAGGACGACCCGGACTGGAGGTTGGATCGTAACGATAATTTTGAATCCCATTTTAAAATAAACGGCGAGCATTACAGGGCCGATTTTAGTCCCAATGGCAATTGGATAGAAACTGAGCGGAATATTAAAAAAAAGGAGCTGCCAAAGATAATCAGGGAAAAACTGAAATCAGATTATGACGATTACAAAATAGTTGAGATTGAGGTGGTCGACCATCATTCCAAAGGCATATTCTATGATGTAGAACTTAAGAAAGATGGTAAGAAACAAGATATTGAATTTACTATAAAAGGTGAGATAATCAATTGAGCATCTATTCTTTTGCCCTAATATAATCTACCAATTTTTGTGGGCCTTCCAATAAAATTCTTACAACGCGCAACGTACCGTCTTCCGTTGTGGCAATTTGCCACTTGATCAATGATATTTTCCCGTTTTCAATTTCGATGCCGGTTATACTTCTCGGGTGTACGCAACTGCCATCATTAAAAAAGGGAATATCCCCAGGTTCTGGAAACCGGGGCCTATGTGTATGGCCAGCAATCGTTATTTTTAAATCGTTCTTTAAAATCCATTTTTTGATTCGGCGTTCAACTTTTATCAGTTCCGTGTAGTTTTTAGCGGGACTCGTAGGGTCCGCAATACCCCAAACCTGCAAGGGTTTCCATAAAACACGTACCAAAAACCTTCCCCACCGCCAAAAGGTATAATTCCACCAATCTGCTTGGTGGCCGTGGGCCAAAAACAACTCTTGTTGGGTATCTTTATGTTTGAGTACTATGGCTTCATGGTAGGTTATGCCCTCAAAAAGGGCTTTGTCCTCTGCATCAATAGGTTCAAAATAACTGGAGAGGTGTTTTTTTACGTAACCTTTGTCTTTGTAGACCATGTCGTGATTGCCCCATATCATATGAAGCCTATTTTCCAAATGATATTGTCGCAAAAGTTTGAAAACATTTTTATGGGCCTCGAAAATGGATTCAAAATGAATATTCTCCCACAACTCGTCACCGTCACCTAGCTCACAGTACTGAAAACCCTCTAAATAGTAGTGTTTAAGGGCATGAAAATAAATGTTCCTATTATTGGCAAATTCATCGGCAAAACTATTGTCCCCTCTGTGGCAATCGCTAAAAAGTACAAACTTAGAAGTATCGTCAAATGGTATGATTTTAGCATTTTTATACGCTCTGGACAACCTAAAACTGGACGACATCTTGTTTTTTTGTTAAATATCTTAAAAAAGCCCCGGTTTTTGGGCGTTTACTTTAACAAATTGCTGTAGTTAGTTTTTGTAACTTTGTCCGCTTTTATACGTCTAAATACATATATGCAGAACAATAAAGACATAGAATCCCCTTTGGTACAGCTCATAAGTTTCAGTAAATTGTTGGAACGGTACGAGACCATGGCCAAAGGCAAGGATGAATACCTTGCCAAAAAGGCCAAGAGAATTCTAAAAGCCCAAGAGCCCTACCCCGAACTTAGGGATGGTTTTTCGGATATATCTTTATTGCAAAAATATGAGGAACCCATCCGAATCATATTACAGGACACATTTTCTGAAGTCCTTACGGACAATGAGATAAAAGCGGCCTCTGTGCCTTTTGACGATGTTATCTTCAATTCATCAAAAAGGTTCAAAAAAATATTGCGGGATGCCGGTGGTGATGATTTCATTCCAGAGATGCGCAATATGCCAGAGCAGCAATTGTACATAGTCGCTTGTACCGTGATATTGAATTTTTATTACGGTTTTAACCTAGACTTCAAGCGACCTTTGTTTTACGATATTCCGGATGCCAATGGTGTAATGCGTCACTACCGAATATTGTACAACGCCGATTTTATTGAGATACTTCCTACGGATAAAAAGAAGGATTTGACCCAAGAAGATGTGAACGAGCTATTGGAAAATTTTGACAATCTGGAGCTATGGAAAGAAAAAATACCACCAAATAGCTTTATTTCCAAAGGGTTCGTGATTTCCAATATGTTTGATGTTACCGCAGAACATTCCATATCTGAAATAAAATCAAGTCTTATCGCCAGTGACAAAAGAGCGAGCGATAATTTTATGGAAGACTTGCAAGATACGTTTAAGTCCTTTTTTAATCTATCCGATATCCGGGCAGGTTTTGTTACCTATAACCCAAAGGAAAATAGTTTTGAAAGGGTATATGGCAAGGGAATACAGAGTTTTATTTTACATGATAAGGACACTGAGTCCTGTGACAAGGCCCTTTGCCAAGGTTCATACAAAAATTTGCTCGAAAAAAAGGATTATTTTGCCATATCCGATGTGGACAAATATTTTGAAATGTCCCAAAAAGAGGCACAACCCTATAAAAATTTACATCAACAAGGTATAAAGAGTGCCATTTTTGCCCCAATTGCCACCAATGGTAATTTATTGGGCGTGTTGGAACTGGTATCGAATAAAAAGAACGCGCTTAATAGCGTAAATGCCAATAAATTGATTGATGTAATGCCTTATATCGTTTCTGCGGTCTTACGATCTAAGACCGAGGAGGAAAACTTGATAGATGCTATAATTCAACATGAATGCACATCGGTTCACGATTCGGTATACTGGCGCTTTCAGGAAGAGGCTAAACGGTTTATCAAGGACGATTTGGAAGGTGGCCAGCCCGCTTTTAGGGAAATAGTCTTCAAAGATGTAAACCCACTGTACGGTCAAATTGATATTAAAAACTCCTCGCAGGCTAGAAATATAGCTATTCAAAGAGATTTGATGATTCAACTTTCGGAAATCAATAAAGTTTTGGTACGGGCCTGGGAAAAAAACAAGCTTCCCATTTATGAGGAACTGATGTTTCGTGTAGATAACCATGTTGACGGTATCAAAGAAACATTGCATACCAATAGCGAACAGGCTATTTTCAATTTTGTTATGGATGAGATTAATCCCGTATTCGACCATCTCAAAAAAACGGATGCGGAGCTGAACAAACTTATCGTATCCTATCAGGCATCCATAGATATGGGAACCGATTCCTACTACGACCATCGTAGAAATTATGATGAAAGTGTAATGCTCATCAACAAGAAATTGGCATCGGTCATTGATAAAAAGCAAGAAGAAGCCCAAGCCATGTATCCCCATTATTTTGAGCGATACAAAACCGATGGTGTGGAACATAACATGTACATAGGGGAGTCTATAACAAGTGACAAGAACTACGATGGTATTTACCTGAATAATTTGCGCTTATGGCAATTACAGGTCATGTGCGAAATGGAAAATGTACATTATAACCTAAAGCCAGAGCTACCGGTCCCCTTGGATGTAGCTTCATTGATATTGGTGTACAACACATCACTTTCGATACGTTTTCGTATGGACGAAAAACGCTTTGATGTAGATGGCACTTACAATGCCCGTTACGAGATCATAAAAAAACGCATTGACAAATCATATGTGAAGGGAACAAACGAACGGCTTACCCAAGCAGGTAAAATGGTCATCGTGTATTCCCAAAAAAGCGACGAATTAGAGTACTTACGCTATATACGTTTCCTTAAATCAAAAGGATACTTTGCCGGTAAAGTCGAAATCGTGGAGTTGGAAGGTTTACAAGGCGTTTCCGGACTTAAAGCCATTCGTGCTGATATCCTGTATAAAACCAAAGATGATTCATCGGAAACCACTTATACTTATGATGATTTGATGCAGGAGCTAAAAAGCTGATAACATGGCAACAGATTCAAGTAGCCTCTCCGGGCCGTAATACTTGAATGCAATAGCAAACGCAATTACCGAGACCACCATACCTATCATAAAAATAGTATAGGTCCACCTTAGGATCTTATATTTACGATTCAATACAAGGCCCAAAAAATAAAGATCTTTAGTGAGAGAGGAATAAATATAGTCTTTATCTTTTACCAACTCCTGAATGGCCCATTCATAGTCCTCCAATTTCATTTTATGAAAATTGCCAAAAAACAAAAGGTTTACCTTTTTTTCGTTTACGTCCTCTTTGGTGAACTCCCCGCTGGTCACGTTAGGTCTTGTCGCCAAAACGGCCAACACCATTGATATAATACTAAAAACAATAAATATTACCGTAGGATATATAAGGTAGTCATTAGAGGGGTTGTCCAATTTTGGGATTAAGTTGGATAAAGCTAAAGAAATTATAATGGCATTTACCGATAATAGGATATTCGCTTTGGTGTCTGCAATGTCACTCAGGGTAATGTGGTTTTTTAAAGTAACCCTGAACAAGGTCTGTATTCCACGGTCGGGGCTTTCACTTTTATACTTGGCCTTTAATTCCTCTTTTTTTGCAATTTCTTTTTCAGATTTTTTATCCTTTATTAGTTTTCTAAGGTTTTTATCCTTCAGCGGTTGCCAATTTTCTTGAGCATACTTAGTGTAAAACCTATGTTCGGTTCTGAACATTTCTACGTTGGCATTGCGCCATTGTTTGGTCGTATATTCCTTAATGCCCAGTTTGCTCAGTTCTTCCCTGAGCAGCTCGGTCGTTTCCAAATAGCTTTTTTGTCCCAAGTGCGAGGAATCGGCGTCACGTATAATTTCCTCCAATTGGTTTTGTGGCAGGTGATGGCGCTTCGTGGCCATGATCAAGGCACAAACGGTTTTGATGAGTTCGGCATTTGTGTTATGGCCGCCCAGGAACTCCCTGGTTATGTCACAACTTTTTTCTTCGTGGTTTTCAAAGCCTTTGGTATATCCCGTATCGTGCAACCAAGCAGCTATAACAAGTGCGTTATTTTCTTTATCTTTTAAGTCATAAAAATCCAATAGCTCTTTAGTACTTTCGACCACTCTTTGTGTATGCCTAAAGTTGTGGTATAAAAAATTGGTATCTAATTGATTGTTAAGCAAATCGGTGGCAAACTGTTCGGTTTTTTTTATGAGGTCTGACATGTATAACTAATATTGATTTCCAAAGTACAAAATTTTAATTTGAAGAAATCCATATATCACACGAAATGATGATGGACTATTTATGACCGATTAAAAATAATAGTCGAAACCCAAAAAAAGAATCACAAAGAGCTATTTTAAAGAAATGACCCAGTATATGAAGAAATATATATCAATCGTATTGATACTTTCACTTTTTGGATGCGCCACTTACAAGGATAAATACCAAGATGTTTCCCATGCAACAGATGTGCCCACATCCAAAAAAATATCACATACATTTTATCTTATTGGCGATGCAGGGCTTTCGCCTATAGGAGGAATGAACCCCGCTTTAAAGATATTCAAAGACCGATTGGATTTGGCCGACGAGAATAGCACTGCCATTTTTTTGGGCGACAATATCTATCCGGCAGGTTTGCCAGACCCTAAAGACTCTACAATAGCATACCGGGAAGCAAAGAACCACTTAGACGCGCAGCTGAGCACCCTCCAAAATTTTAAGGGCAAGCCACTCTTTATCCCAGGGAACCATGACTGGTATACCGAGGGATTGGTAGGTCTGAAAAGAGAGCAAAAGTACATTCAAGAAAAGTTGGGCAGCAAAGAGGTCTTTTTCCCTGAGGACGGTTGCCCCATAAAGGTCATTGATGTAAATGAGGATGTGGTCATAGTTGCTTTGGATACGGAATGGTACCTTACCAATTGGGACAAAAGACCGGATATTAACGATAAGTGTGATATTAAAAGTAGGCAAAAGTTTTTATTGGAACTAGAAGACGTAATCAAGGACAATAGGCAACGTACCACGGTTATTGCCATGCACCACCCAATGACAAGTTATGGCCCCCATGGCGGTCAATTTTCATTCAAAAAACAGTTTTATCCCAAGAAAATGGCTATTCCGGTACCGGTTCTTGGCACTTTTATCAACGTTTTGAGGAGAACCTCAGGAGCTTCAATTGAAGACTTGCAAAATAAAAGATATAGGGATTTACGTAACAAAGTAACTACATTGGCACAGTTTTCCGAAAAGGTAATTTTCACTTCGGGCCACGAACATACGCTTCAATATATCTTGGAAAACAATACACCACAGATTGTGAGCGGTTCCGGAGCAAAAAAGGGAGCGACCCGATTATTGAACGGATCTAAGTTTTCCACAGGAAAAATGGGGTACGCTACCTTGGAAGTCTATACCGATGGCTCTTCCAAAGTGAGATTTTATGGGGTAGGTAAAGACGAAAAAGAGGATTTTTTGTTCACTACGGATGTTTTGCCGCCAAATCGTAAACCGTTTGCCCAAAAATACGACAATGATTTTCCCGCCACTGTTGAAGCATCGGTCTATACCGAAGAAGAAATTGATAAAAGCGGTTTTTTCAAGGCCATTTGGGGAGAGCGCTATCGCAAATATTATGCAACGAAGGTTACGGCACCAACGGTTCGTTTAGATACACTTTTTGGAGGATTGATACCTGTAAAAAAAGGTGGGGGGCATCAATCCAAATCTTTGAGATTGCGTGACAAAAAGGGGAAGGAATATGTAATGCGTGCATTGCGTAAAAGCGCGGAACTGTATTTACAGTCCATGGCTTTTCAAGATCAATATGTTTTGGACGACCTAAAGGAAACCTATACCCAGGAATTACTAGAGGATTTTTATACGGGATCACACCCCTATGCGCCATTCACAATTGGAAAACTTTCTGATGCTGTTGGTATTTATCATACAAATCCGGTATTGTACTATGTGCCGAAGCAATCGGCTTTACAGGATTATAATGATGTGTTTGGTAATGAACTGTATATGATAGAAGAACATGCAGGGGATGGTCATGGCGATTTGGAAAGTTTTGGTTTTTCCGATGAACTAAAAAGCACAGATAGTATGTTAGAAGACCTTAGGGACGATGAAAAGTACGAAGTAGATACCGATCTCTACATAAGGGCACGACTTTTTGATATGGCGATTGGCGATTGGGACAGGCACGTAGATCAATGGCGATGGGCAGAGTTTAAGGATAAGGAACGTAAGAAAACCATTTACAGGCCCGTACCACGTGATCGCGACCAGGTTTTCTCGATTATGGGCGATGGTGTCTTAATGAAAATCGCCACACGAATAATTCCCGGGCTACGCCTTATGGAAGGTTTTACCAAGGAGATAAGAAGTGTCAAGGGGTTTAATTCATCACCCAAGACCTATGTGTTAGATATGGCCTTGTTGGCAGAAACTACCGAGGGGGATTGGATAGCCCAAGCTACCTTTTTAAAGGAAAATTTGACCGATGCAAAAATCAGGGAAGCCTTTTTGGCTTTTCCTGAAGAGGTAAGGGACAAAACAGTTTCCAATATTCGTAAAATACTTTTGTCGCGTATTAACGATATTGATAAAACGGCACGGGAATATTATAGGATATTGAACAAATATGCCGTGGTGACAGGAACCGATAAGGATGACTGGTTTGAGATTCAACGATTGAGCAATGATGATATCCAAATAAAAGGATACCGTAACATAGGTGGTAAAAAAGAGAAACTGTTTTTTGATAAAGTGTTCAACAGTAACGTCACCCAAGAAATCTGGGTATATGGCTTAGACGACGATGATATATTCGAAGTCGAAAATGAGCCAAATTTTGGTGGAATCAAAGTAAGATTGATAGGAGGACAAAACAATGATATTTATGAAGTAAAAAACGGAAAGCGAATAGCGATTTACGATCAAAAAAGTAAAAAGAACACAATAAAGCGGTCAGCTGGCGCCAAAGTGAAATTAATTGACGATTATACGGTAAATACGTACCAACCCTTAAATATTAGGAGCAGTACCAACCAAACTATACCAACAATTGGCTTTAACCCTGATGACGGAGTTAAAATCGGTTTTTCAAACACCTATACTTATAACGGTTTTAGACAAAATCCTTTTACCCAGCAACATACATTTAACGCATCGTATTATTTTGCTACTAACGGATTTGATGTGGGTTATAATGGAGAATTTGCCAACCTTTTCGAGAATTGGAACCTAGCTCTTGACGGCCGTTTCACCAGCCCTAATTTTGCCATCAACTTCTTTGGTTTTGGGAACAATACGGTTAATTTGGACGACGAGCTGGATTTTGACTTCAATAGAGTCAGGATTCAAACTATAAAATTGGCCCCATCGTTGGTGTGGAGGGGTCAGTTGGGCGCTAAATTCAAAATAGGAGCCTCTTATGAATCCATAGAAGTAGAGGAGACCGAAGACAGGTTTATCAATACATTTTATCAAGAAAACGGGCAAGAGACCCAAAATGATTTTGTTGGGGTACACGGGGAATACAGTTATGAGAACAGGGACAACGAAGCTTTCCCGACCATGGGTATGGCTACTTCGTTGCAAGTAGGCTATAAAGACAATATAAATGAAGAGGGGCAAAACTTTGGCTACATCATCCCGAGCCTATCGTTTGATTACAAACTGGTGCCCAATGGCAGACTTGTACTGGCTACTAAGTGGAAAGCCCATTTTAACATAGGTGATGGTTTTGAATTTTTTCAAGGTGCCAGTATCGGCGGTTTTGATGGGCTCAGGGGTTTCAGGAACCAACGTTTTACGGGAAAAACGGCATACTATCAAAATACTGATGTTAGATTTAGCCTGCGTAAAATGAGAACCAGTATTTTACCTACTTCTTTGGGTATGTTCGCAAGCTTTGATTATGGTCGGGTTTGGTTCCCTAACATAAGTTCGGGTCAATGGCACAATTCGTATGGTGGTGGTTTTTTCCTTAATGCCGCAGATGTTATGTCCATAAACCTGGCATTGTTCAACAGTGAGGATGGGCCTCGGTTTACGTTTGGTTTAGGATTTGGGTTTTAAGGGCATGAATATTTCTGCCTTCCATTCCAGTTCGTTACTGCTTAGACCGGGGTTGTTGTAAAATATTTCCAAGGGTTTCTCTACCGTTTCTAGTCCTTCATTTTTAGCATATTGCTGCAAAGCGTACCATGCCCTATCCGAAGATATGTAGTTGCCGTTATATATGGCCTTTACTGCTTTGGAAGATTTTATTTCTTTGAACTGTATGATAGAATTTTGCGGGATAGTATCGGGTTTAATGACAGGAAAGCAAAAGTTGTAGTAAATACTGTCCGTGGCGACGTCCCATTTTGTAATTTCCACTAGGGGATTACCATCTAATTCAATATTTTTACCCGCTAGGTAACCACTCAACAAGGAGTAGTTCTTCATCATGCCAGAGGCTTTTTGGAGTTGCGTACCCTTTAAAGGAACGTATGCACAAAACTTAGGGGCAATATTTTCCTCGCCTACCACCGTAACCTTGAAATCACCTAAATGGTCAATTATGGTGCGGGATAGGTCTTTCACGGTCTTGATGCAGTTTTCTTCAAATGGTGTGTCGGCAAACGGAATGGTAAGCTTATTCTGAAAACTATTCTCTTTATCCTTAATGAAAACTTTTATTTTGGAAACAGTATCGTTTAATTGAACGATTTCAAAATCATAATGATGAATCGAGTCCCCAAATTTGATTCGTTGCGATATCGTATGAATATCTTTTTGTTGTACGGTCGTGATATTATCCGATGATACGGCCCAAGTTTTTATCGTCTGATTTATGGTTCCCGGTAAAGCTTTCACTTTAAAAGTTACTAAATAATCAAAGGGTTTGATAAAAAGATACCAAATACTACCGGCCAAAATAATAAACCCGAATAGGAGTGCTATTTTTTTCTTCATTCCATTAATTTGAGACTACGGGAGTATCCGAATGGGTCATATTTAGTTTTTTCATGACAAACTTACCCAGTTTTCTACCTTGTTCAACACCTACTTCGACCGCGGCCCTATAATGTATGCCACCATACATACGGCTTATGGCTGCCTCATCAGCAGCAGCGTTAAAAGAAGAAAACGACCTGATGGGTAAACCATAAGGTACTTCGGTATCATCATCAAACGAAAAATTGTCGCCAAAAATATCCGTTAGGGCTATGGCAGCAGCACCTGAGACAACACTATGGCCACTTGTATATTCAGGAAAGGGCGGTGTTTGCAGTACTGGTTTCCAACTATCGTCAATATGCTCGTTTATAAGGGTTTCGGGCCTAATAAGGTTGCTTCTGTATTTTTCGTCCCAACAGCTAATGAAGGCATCTGCAATGGCGATGGATGTTTTTGTGTAGGCGTACAAAGTTTTGTCGAAATCGGCATTGGTTTTTTTACTGGCAATTTTGGCGATACCGATCCAATGCGCTCCTGGTGTTATCTTTTTTGTAGCAAACATAAGATGCCCCCGTGTTACCGAGACATAGGGATTGCAATCCCAAAATTGGGCTATTTTTATTTCTTCGGAATCATCACCTTTTGCCGTAATCTCATTGCTTATGTCGTAAACCTCTTTCAATTCTTTATAAAAATCGGAGTCTTCCTCCATTGAAAATGGAGGAGGGGGAACGGGTTTGAATTGTTCCGAGGAGTCAATGACAAAAGGACGTATTTTACTCCAGTGCGGTTCTATACCATCCATATATGCCGGTGGGGTGGGTTGCCATCTTTCAGGGTTATCACTATCAACGGTAAATTTGGGCATGGTACGGGTTTGGGCATAGTTATCCTTGTTCATCCAGGCTGCTACATGTTCGGCCACTTGTAAACCGTAGGTCTTAGAGGATTCAAAAACAGAAGTATTTTGGTTTTGCCAAGTAGTGTACAAACTATCTCTCAAGACGTCCATTTTTTCCTCTGAAAAAATCAATTTTTTGCTCAGATCCATATGTGCGATCAATGCAGCCAATTGATAATTTATGGAATCCTTGGGGCTAGGTTCGGGTATTGGTTCCAAACCGTTTACTTGCCCTGCCAAGGAAACGTAATCACTGTTATGTAATGCTACGATTTCGTATGCAGCTATATTGGGATACGCAAAAATACGGCTTGCAACGGGCGGTGAGAATATATCGTGTATCATAATATTCGTAACCGCATCGACAGCATTATGCAAGTCCTGGTCTGTCACGGCTATTGATCCCGATTTTTCATTACAGGAAACAAAGGCCATAAAAAGAACACCCAAAAGCACTATTTTCATTTTCATCTTACTACTTCAAAATTATTGTCTTAGCTCGTATACATGAGCTTTATCATTATTAAACGTTACCAGTAAATAGGGTTGGTTTTTTAGGTAGATAATATTTAAATGCCGTACGGATTTTTGCGTAAGGTCTAAACCTAAACGGTTTCCCAAAATTACACTTTTTTCGTTTTTTATCAGCGCTCCGGGAAAAGAATCGAACCTGCCATGGTACGGCTTTACACCAAAATAGTTTCCAGCGGCCAAAACCTCTTCTTCACCATCTGCATCAAAATCAAAAGATACAAACGATAGTATGGGGGAAACCTGTAATGCTGTTTGAAACGGAATAAATACAAAATCACCATCGTTATTTTTCAAATACCCTGATCTGAGTTCGTTTATTTCAAATATTTTAGCCCTTTTCAATACATCCTTATCAAATATCTCTTCTACGGTCTTACCAGCAAGGCTACTGTATGAAGTGAATTTTTTACGAAGGCTTACCATTTGACCTGAAAGGCCGTCCAGACCCTCCAAGGGATAATATTCGCCATTTTTTCTGATGGCGGTAATGGTTTCGGTTTGTCCGTTTTTATCAAAATCCCCATAGTACATTTTTACAGGGGCATCCGAAGATATACTGAATTTGTTGTTTACACCCCAATTGCCCAAAAGGTAATCTGTATCACCGTCGCCATCAATATCAAAAGGCAGGATACTTTGCCAAAGTCCTGCCAAAGATTCATCAATAGTGGGAGTAGGGGTAAGTTTGCCATTATTGTTCTTATAAAATATCGGTTGCATCCATTCACCAACGATGATTAGATCTGTTGTGCCGTCACCATCAAAATCATCCCAAACGGCATCGGTCACCATTCCGGATTCCGTAATTTCAATTGCGGAGAATTCCCCGTTTTTATTTTCCAACAGATAGGATTTGGGAATTTTCCCAAAGTCGTTGGATACGGACTGGTTACCGACGAACACATCTACATCGCCATCCCCGTCATAGTCATATGGCTTTACAACAGAAGTGTTTTCGAAGTAATCGGGCAATTTTGCATCTACGAACAACGAATCTTTTTGCTTGTAATAACTGTTTAACAATGGCTTCATTTTGTTGTAAAAATCAGCTCCGCCAGAGCCTATCATCAGGTCATTTTTCCCATCATTGTTGAAATCGGCTATTGTGGCGGTCACATCTTCTTTAATTGAGTCTTTGCTTATCTGAGGAATTAGTTTGGGGATATAAACAGAATCGGTTTGTATATACACCTTTGAGGGCATGAATTTTGAACCACCAAAGAATATATCTTCCTTGCCGTCATTGTCTAAATCTTTAACGGCTACTGCGGGCCCTCTATCCGATATTTGATAAGGGATGAGTTTTTGTCGGTTGAAATCGGTATAATTATCTTCTGTATGCGTAAAATCTATGCCAAGATTAGTGTCTATCTTATTGAAAATCACCTTGGTTTTTGGCCGTATTGAAGCGTAATCAAATACTTTGGTATTTTTTGGTTTTATGGTAAGTGTCCGGTTTGCTTTTATGTTTTTCACCATTTGATAGGTGCCATTGGGCCAAATGACCTTCACCGAATCCACTACATCCGTTTTACCATAACCAAAATGTAGTATAGGTTGGGAAGAGGCTTGAAATCCCCTTACCGTGTACAGCTCTTTATATTGCTGTTTGCCTTGGTGGTACGAGAACACTTTAGTGCCAATACCCAAAATATTATCTTTTTTATACTCAAATTTCAACTTCAGGTAGTTTGCCTTTTCATTGGTCTTGTTGATATATATTTTGGCGGGACTGTTGATATTACTCGTCACCAAATCTAAATCCCCATCGTTATCGAGATCTCCCCAAGCCGTTGCTCCGGTTGCCAAAGTGTCTTTGACAATCCAATCTTTGGATTTGTTTATAAATTTTAAATCGTTTGCTCCCTTAAAAATATAGTTATGCGTTCTGCCACTGGGCATTAGATCCAACGCCTGTTGATCTACCAGTTTGGTATTGTTTATTTTGTTTTTTATTTGATCGTTCGAAGTGAAATTTATAAAATCCAGGTTATTGGGGCGTTTGGGAATTCCGTTTGAAATGAACAGATCCTGAAGTCCATCTTGGTCATAATCCCCAAAAAGGGAACTCCAGCTCCAGTCGGTAGCGGCTATACCGCTAAGTAAAGCGGTTTCCATATAATTACCATCGGGCTGGTTGATATATAGCATATTTCTGGTAAATTGGTAATGGTACCCGTAATTTTGTATTCTTAGTTTTTGTGTTTGTATGTTGTCGTCCCCTTCCGAGGATTTTAGAACCATTTCATCCTCTGGAAGCATATCCAAAGAAATCAAATCGGGCAAACCATCTTGATTGATGTCGGCTACGTCATTCCCCATAGAAAATCTACTGGTGTGTCCAAAGTGTTTTTTAAGGCTTTCGGTAAATGTTCCGTTTTTGTTGTTTAGATAGTAGTAGTCATCTTCATGAAAATCGTTGCCTACATAAATATCGGGCCAACCGTCTTGATTAAAATCTGAAACTGCAATGCCCAAGCCATAGCCGTTTATGCCTCCAAATATGCCTGCCATTTCACTGACATCGGTGAATTTCCCATTATCGTTTCTGAGTAGTTTATCACCGGTCTGATAATTTCGTTTTAACCGTAAATCAGCTTTTCCGTAAGATTCTTGGGTGTGTACGGCATGGTTTAGAAGGTATATGTCCAAATCGCCATCCTTATCATAATCCAAAAAAGCGGCAGAAGAACTATAAGAGTCAAAATCAAGCCCATATTTGGCAGCACTCTCGGTAAAAGTAACCTGCCCCGAACTTTTTGAAAGGCCATTGTTGATAAAAAGTTCGTTATGACCGTTGAACCCATTGATGCCTACCACGGCACACACGTAAATATCCAAAAGGCCATCACCATTTACATCGCCCATGACCGTACCCGTATTCCATGTGCTATTTCCTGAGACCCCTGCAAAATCTGTTATGTCCTCAAATTGCAGGTTTCCTTTATTTAGGTAAAGCTTGTTTTTTTCTTGGTTCCCCGAAAAGTAGATATCGGGCAAGTTGTCGTTGTTTATGTCGCCAATGGCAACCCCACCACCGTTATAAAAATACAGATAATCCAAAATGTTGAGGTCATCGGTTTCGGTAAGATTATTTGCAAAAGTAATTCCCGTTTCATCGGGAGGTGGATTTTTGAAAAGTGTGCCTTCATCGTTGCAACCAAAGCATATGAGCACTGCCAGCATGTATACAATGTGCTTATTCATTCAGTGTAAAAACCTTTGGTTCATTATCGTTTATCGCGGCGATCAAAAATGTGTTTCCCTTTTTATCCTTGAATTGTTTTAAGTGTTTTACCTCTTCCCGGATAAAAAAGCCACTCGTATTGTAATCTTGCCACTCGAAATTAAGCTTGCCATCGCCGAGAAGAACGTTCCCGTAACTGGCATCGAGCCTTGAGTACTGTGGTTTGAACTCAAAATTGTTACCGGCCATTATCAAGTCCAAATGCCCATCGTTATTGATGTCGGTACAGCTAATCCCGCAAACACAGGAAAGCTGTACTCTGCTTGGCAGTTTTTTGATGGTAAACTTGCCACCGCCTTCGTTTATGGCGATTACAGATTCGGATATTGCTGCAGTCTTTACTATGGATTTTTCAAAAACTTCTTTCTCAAAAAGTTCCTCTATGGTTCTTTTCGCATAATCCGATGCCTTCAAATTTTCCTTTTTTAACTTGACCATTTGTTCGGTAAGTTCTTTTTTCTGATGTAATGGATAATCCTTACCATTGAAATTTTGTGTAACTATTTGTTCCAAAGTACCATTATTGTCAAAATCGTTGATCCACATTTTCATGGGATTTTCGCCGGTAGGTTTGTAGTGAAGGTTACTACCTTGATTTCCCAGAACTAAGTCTTGATCACCGTCTTTGTCCAAATCCGCGAATTCAACGACGTTCCACCAACCGTACAAGCTATCCAACGTAGTGGTTGATTTTGATAACCTTCTGCCAGAGTTTTTATAGATATTGGGAATTCCCCAGTCCGATACAGTTACAAGGTCTTTTTTATCGTCCCCATCCATATCTACCCAAATGGCGCTGGTTATCATTCCTGCATCTTTGGTGTCATATGCCAAACGTTCCGTCGCATCGGTAAATGTACCATCACCGTTATTTTCTAAAAATAGATGATTTGGGTCTACACCATAAGTGCCTACTACGCTCCTAGATCCTATGAATACGTCTATGTCCCCATCGTTATCAAAGTCGTTGGGTGCTATGACCGCTATGTTTTTGAAGGTGGAAGGGAGGTTTTGACCGGACTTTGAAAAATTCCCCTTACCATTGTTCAAATACAACCGGGTCCTGTACGAACTCTGCTGTTCTATTTCATTACCACCACTGCCGACCAATAAGTCTTGGTCACCGTCATTATCAACATCAAAAAATGCTGCGGCCGTGTCTTCAAAATTGGCATCATCTTGAAAAGCTTTTTGAGACTTTTGGCCTAGAATACCAGAATTTTCGTGAAATAGCACAGAGGCCGATTGCCCCTTTGCACCCCCTATAAAAACATCTTCATTACCATCGTTGTCAACGTCGGCAACCGCTAGTGCCGGACCTTCTTGAGACAGTAGCTTGTAAATTAACCCCTCGTAATCAAAATCGTTGTAATTGTTTTCTTCGTGACGATAGTTTAGCGGACTGTTTATCTGCGTCAACAAAGTTTTTGTTAGAGGAGTTTTGGGATAGGAAAAAGTTTTTGTTGCATCGGTATGTTTAAGATGCAGAAATTGGTTCGCTTCCACTTTTTTCAAAAGTTGTGTCCTGTCATCAGGCCAAACTACACGAAGGGAGTCTATGGTTTTTGTATCTCCTAGACCAATGGTCATGACATAGTCCATTGAGGATTGAAACCCTCTTGAGGGCATCAACTCTTGAACTACTCTTGCGTTATCGTAATATAGCCAAACCTTTGTACCTATGGCGAACTTATTTTTTTCGGTACCTTCAAAATCTATTTTGATGTAGTTGTGGTCAGTTTGCTTTTCAGCATTGTTTTGATAAACAAAGGACTGCATGTTTACGTTGTTTACCACTAAATCCAGGTCCCCGTCATTGTCCAAGTCCCCGTATGCAGCACCATTGGAGAGACTCGGAATTTGTAAGCCCCACTCTTTGCTGGCGTTTTTGAAGGTAATATCACCGTTATTTTTGTAAGCATAATTAGGTTGGGGCTTTATGGGCATTTTATTTATGATAGAGTCAATGGATTCTTTTTTTCCCGTAAGTGCCATTTTTTGAATGATTTCATTGGCGAAGAAATCTACGAAATCTATATCGGTAAGGTCATGGTTTACGCCATTGGTAATATAAATATCGCGCAGACCGTCATTGTCCATATCAAAAAGTAGGCCTGCCCAGCTCCAATCCGTAGCATCTACACCGCTGTAATAGGCTACCTCTGAAAATGTACCGTTACCGTTGTTCAATTGAAGTGTATTCTGTATATATTGTTGATAAAAGTCTTTGCTCTGCTTTAATTTGAAAACGTTGTAGCCTTCAAAGGTCATTACGGATTTTACCCTTTCATCTGGCTCGGGAAGCATATCGGTAATGAATATATCAGTATTTCCATCATTGTTGATATCGGCCATATCTATCCCCATGGCCGACAAACTCAAATGGGAGGTCCATTTTTTGATTTCTTCCGAAAACGTACCATCTTGATTGTTTATGTATAGATAATCCCTTTCATAAAAGTCATTGGAAACATAGATATCGGGATACAGGTCATTGTTTATATCGGTCACCATTACGCCCAATCCAAAACCGATTAAACTGCCATAAATACCAGCGTCCTCGCTTACGTCAACAAATTTCCCATCATCATTGCGTAAAAGCATATCGCCAACGCCTTTGAAAATATCGGGTACGCCTTCCCAATCCTGGGCACGTACGTCCCTTTGTTCCGCATAGCCCAAACTACTTACCGGAATATTACTGTTGTTTAAGATGTACGCATCCAAATCCCCGTCCTTATCATAATCAAAGAAAGTTGCGTGAGTGGAAAAACCCGTTTTGGCAAGGTTGAACTCTTCGGATTTTTCGGTAAATGTAAGGTCCCCATTGTTTATGTACAGGTCATTGTCGTGATTGTTGCCCTCCATATTACCGGCATTGCTCACATAAATATCCAGAAGGCCATCTGCATTTATGTCGGCCATGACCACCCCGGTAGACCAAGGTTTGTTGCCTTCAACATTGGCGGTCTTTGAGATGTCCTCAAATACAAAATTGCCTTTGTTCAAGTACAGTTTGTTGGGTTCCATATTTCCCGTGAGATAAATATCGGCCAAACCATCGTTATTGATATCGCCAATGGCCACCCCGCCACCATTATAAAAATTACGGTATTTGAAAATATTGAAGTTTTTCTGATTTTCTACTTTGTTTATAAAATCTATGCCCGTTTCCTCGGGGGAAAGCAATGTAAATAATGTATTGTCATTACCAAAATCTTCTTTGGTGTCGCTATCGTTTGATTTACAGGATGATAGTAACGCTAAGAAAAAAAGAAAACAGCATATTTTATTTGAAACAACACTCTTCATAGCCTTTTATTGATTTTCATCACAAAGAAAAATAGGGGAACCGTTATTTATGGCAATAACAAAACAATTGCGCTCTCCCGCATGTATTCTTTGTATATCTCTTGCAGGCCCTGGAACATCTATTTTAAGTGTGTTGTCCCAATAAAACCTACCTTTTTTATCATTTTGCAAAATTACGCCTTGTAGCGCATCCATCCTACCCAACTGGGTGTTAATTTCATAATTGTTACCGACCAGTAACAGGTCTGTAAAGCCATCTTTGTTAAAATCTTCCAAAGCGATATCCTGTATTGTGGACGACTGGGAATACATAGGAAGCATTATGGGTGTGAAAACACCATCGCCTTGATTTTCAAAATATGTGGAAGCCAATGAATAGACTTCTTTTTTTTCTGCGGTTCGTAGATTTTTTTGCCCAAAAAGCTCATGAATATCCGCCTTTGCAAATTCCCCATACGAAAGAAACTTTTTGTTTAGGTACGGGAGCTGTCCCGTTAGCTCGTCTTTTGAGGCAAAGGTAGTTTCCTTTCCTTTATAGTAATAGGTTACAAGGGTTTCAATGGCATTGTTTTGGTCAAAATCCTTTCTATATAAACTAAGCGGTTCGTGGGGAGAGGCTTTTAGCTTGCTATTGAGTCCAAAATTGCCTGCTACGATATCCAAGTCCCCATCTTTATCAAAATCTGAAATTGTAAGCGTATTCCACAGACCATGAGATTTTTCCAATCCGTTTTTAGACTGTAACACCAATCGCTTACCGGTATTGTAAAAAATGGATAGAGGCATCCAGTGCCCGACGACAATTAGATCTTTATATCCATTATCATCGATATCCTGCCAAACAAAGTCTTTTACATTGCCCAGAGATCGGAAATCTGGGGCAAACCCAATCGTAACGTCCTTAAAGTTGCCTTTACCATCGTTTTTTAAAATATATTGTACGGGAGTTGCGCCAAATTCCGCAGGTACGGCATCCGAAGTGATGGTAATATCAAAATCGCCATCATTATCAATGTCGCTCGCATCTACCTTGGATGCGTTTATCTGCAGATTTTTAAATTGAATGGAATCTTTGGCCAAAACACCTTTTCTGTTGATATAAAGGCGAGGTATTAACGGTTTGCCGTTTTTATATTCATTGCCACCACTGACTACCAGTAAATCTTGCCAGCCATCGTTGTTCGCATCAAAAAACACCTGCGACACATCTTCACTTTTTGAGTCGTTTTCAAATATGGTATCCAGTGATTTGTTAAATCTTCCTAGACTATCCTGAAGAAAAAATGCTGATGCCTGATTTTTAGCTCCAGCTATGAATATATCCGTCTTTCCATTCTTGTCAACGTCGGCTACTGCAATTGATGGTCCTTCATTTGTGGTTGCGTAAGGGGTCAATGGGTTTCTATAAAACTCCAGCGAAGCCTTGTCCTTATGTGAAAAATTCAGTAAAGTTCCTGCATTTATGTATGTGTTTGTTTTAATCGGATTTTTACTTTTGTTTTTGCGAAGTTTGGCA
Source organism: Costertonia aggregata (assembly GCF_013402795.1). GTDB lineage: Bacteria > Bacteroidota > Bacteroidia > Flavobacteriales > Flavobacteriaceae > Costertonia > Costertonia aggregata. The sequence goes on from NZ_CP058595.1 coordinate 2,264,955, forward strand.
TCTTTTGTGTGAAGGTCTATCGACTTGTTCACTTCAATATCTTTCAATTTTTGTGAATACCCATTGGGCCATACCACAATAAGCGAGTCTATTTTCTTTGCCTGCCCCAGTCCTATCGTTTTATCCGGTGAAATGGAAGATAAGTAACCCCTAGTGTTGTAATTTTCTTCAAATATGTATTTTCCAGAAGCATATATATGTAGTTTTGCACCAATGCCCAAAGGGTTTTTCTCTTCTCCGTGTAAATAGATTTTTATGTAGTTATTTGAAACCGTCGCTTTATTCTCCAATACAAACGCATGGTCATCAACATTATTGACGACTATATCCAAATCACCATCATTGTCCAAATCAGCATATATACTACCATTACTAAATGAAGGTTCTGAAGTCACCCATTTGTCACTCACGTTTTCATACTTTAGGTTTCCGAGATTTTTAAATAAGTAATTGGGTACTTTAATTTGGGGTATTTTATCTATCAGTTTCATGTCCATTTTTGACATGCCCTCGTCGATACTCTTCTGTATGGCATCATTAGAGATGAATTTTACAAAATCCATATCATTTGTAGCGCCTTTTATACCGTTGGTGATAAAAATATCTTTAAGGCCATCGTTGTCAAAATCCGCTAGGAGCGGTGACCAAGACCATTCTGTAGCAGAGATACCGGATAAATGACCTATTTCTGAAAATCTAGAATTCCCTAAGTTTAGTTGAAGTGTGTTTTGGATGTATTGCCGGGCATAGCCATTTTTTATATAATTTTCATAGGTAGAGTAACTAAAATCCGAACCTGAGGACTTATAGGTTTCCAAATCTTCGGGCAACATATCAACAGACAGTATATCTACTAGGCCATCGTTGTTGATGTCCGCAATATCATTTCCCATTGAAAAATGTGAGGTGTGTCCTATTTTGTGAGGCTCCGAAGTAATCATTTCCTTGAAAGTCCCGTTTTTTTGGTTGATGTATAGATAGTCATTCTCAAAAAAATCATTTCCGATATAAATATCCGGATAATTGTCGCCGTTGAGGTCACTTACCCCCAACCCAAGGCCGTAGCCTATTTTACCTTGAAAAATCCCGGTTTTTTTTGATACGTCCACAAATTTTTGGTCAATATTTTCGTACAGTCGATCCCCGGACAAAGAATCTATTTTTTTTCTTTTTGACCCTTTCCCATACGCATTGTTTGGATGTACGGAGTGGTTCATTAGATACATGTCCAAATCGCCGTCCAAGTCGTAATCAAGAAAAGCGGCCTGGGTAGACAGACCCGAAAAATCAAGACCGTAAGAAGTTGCATCCTCTTTAAAAACAGGTACTCCATCTTTGTTCGGACCAAGATTTATATACAGGAGATTACGACCTTTTAAAGCTCGATAGCCCGAAGCTTTACACACATATATATCCAAAAGGCCATCATTGTTGATATCTGTATAGGTTACCCCAGTGGACCAACTTCCCAAGTTTTTTATATTGGCAATCTCTGTAATGTCTGTAAAGACCAGATTACCTTTATTTAAATACAGTTTGTCCGCACCACTATTTGACGTAAAATATAAATCTACAAGGTTGTCGTTGTTAAAATCTGCTGCAGCAACACCGGCACCGTTATAGTAGTATAGATAGGTTAGGATATTAAGTTCTGGCGTGCTTTTGAGTGTATTTTTGAAGGTAATATGCGTAACCGATGAGTTTACCTTTTCAAAAAGCGTTTCATCTTTTTCGCCACAACCGATAAGCATCATCGTCGCTAAAAATAGTACTAAATTCCTGTTCATATACCACCCAAAGTAAAAGGCAATTTAAGCAATCTTACAGGAATGACGAAAGGGCGGGAGTTAATATTTATGCTAAAATGGGCGATTTGAACAGCATAAATAAAACAAGCCACATAGTATAGCTAACTTTATACAGGTAGTGAAATTTCCCAGCGGTAATAAAAACTATATATATTGATTTATAATGTTCTCAAATAGTTCCTGTTTGCCGCTTTGCAGTTCTAGCTCGCCATTTTCCTTTGCGATGTTATACAGGTCGTTGAAATTTAATTTGCCCTTTTCAAAATCTTTCCCTTTTCCTGAATCAAAGGAGCTATACCTTTGGGCACGTAATGTTTCATAGGCCGATGAGGATATGATTTTATCCGCAGTCAATAAAGCTCTTGCAAAAACATCGGCACCGCCGATATGGGCATGAAAAACATCTTCCAAATCCGTAGAGTTTCTTCTTATTTTTGCGTCAAAATTAATACCGCCTCCTTGCAGTCCGCCTGCTTTCAGAAAAATCAACATGGCTTCGGTCACTTCCAGGATATTGTTTGGAAACTGGTCTGTATCCCAACCGTTTTGATAATCGCCCCTATTGGCATCTACACTTCCTAGCATGCCATGGGCGGCGGCAATCTCCAGTTCATGTTGCATGGTGTGGCTGGCCAAGGTAGCATGGTTGACCTCTATATTCAATTTGAAATCATCCTGTAGCCCATATTGGTGTAAAAACCCGATTACCGTGGCGCAATCAAAATCATATTGGTGTTTCATGGGTTCCATGGGTTTGGGTTCAATAAAAAAATTACCTTTGAACCCTTGGCTTCTTGCATAATCACGGGCCATTCCCAAAAATTGTCCCATATGATCCAATTCACGTTTCATATCGGTATTCAAGAGAGACATGTAACCTTCCCTGCCTCCCCAGAACACATAATTTTCCCCGTCAAGTTCCATAGTGGCATCAAGCGCAAGTTTTATTTGTCCGCCAGCCCTTGCCAAAACATTAAAGTCCGGATTTGTGGAGGCTCCGTTCATGTATCTAGGATGGGAAAAACAGTTGGCCGTACCCCATAATAGTTTAACACCACTTTCTTTCTTTTTCTCTTTTATAAAATCAACGATTTTCGCCAATCTTTTCTCGGATTCAGAAAATGAGGACGCTTCTTGTACGAGATCAAAATCATGAAAACAAAAATAGTCGAAACCCATTTTTGTGATAAACTCAAAAGCGGCATCGGCCTTTGCCTTTGCTGCATCAATAGGGTCCGATGGCTTGTCCCATTCAAAATTTTGGGTACCGGGTCCAAACGGATCGGCACCTTGACCGCAGAAGGTGTGCCAATAGGCAATGGCAAATTTAAAATGTTCCCGCATGGTTGTACCAGCTACCGTTTGCTCGGGGTTATAGTATTTGAAGGATAATGGATTGTCGGATTCTTTACCTTCAAATTTTATTTCATCTATTCCCTTAAAGTATTCTGTATTACCTATTAAAGCCATTTTTTATTTTTTTAAAAGTTCATCTAATCTGTCCTTCCATCTTGAGTAGGCCGTTTTAAAGCTGTTGCGTTCTTTCAATGGTTTAAATTGCATTATGAAATCGTTATCCATAATCTGTTTTCCAAAAGTTTCAAAGTCACCCAAGTGTAATTGACAAGCCCTTGCGGCCCCAATAGCTCCCGTGGTATTATAAATTTCAATCTCTTGATTAATGAGTGTGGATATGGTAGTCGAAAAAATCTCAGACCTAAAAAGATTGTCATTACCAGCACGAATAACCTTTGGTTGTATACCATCGGATTTCATAACATCTATACCGTAAACAAATGAAAAAGCGATACCTTCTAAAGCGGCCCTACATAAATGAGCCTTGGAATGTATGTTTAAATTGATATTCGACATATGCGTACCCAGATTTTTGTTATCCAAAACCCTTTCTGCTCCGTTTCCAAATGGGTGTATGAGAACGCCGTCCGAACCAACGGGTGCCGAAGCTGCCAGTTGGTTCATTTCTTCATATGACGAAACGTCCAAGTTGTTCAAAAGCCAACGATATTGAATACCGGCACCATTGATGCAAAGGAGTTTGCCAATTCGTATCTGTTTTGTATCGTAGTTGACATGGGCAAAATTGTTGACCCTTGAACTTTCCTTTGCGGAAAGGCTATCGGTTACGGCATACATAACACCCGAGGTGCCACCGGTGGCTGCCACTTCTCCGGGATTAAAAATATTTAAGGATAAGGCGTTGTTAGGCTGATCACCCGCCCTATATAAAATAGGAGTTCCTTCAGTTAAGCCTGATGCCATGGCACCTTCTTTGGAAACTCCCCCTTGGTTTGAAAAAGTAGATACGATATCTGGAATCTTTGATTTGTCCAGTTCATAATGATCCAGCAACCAATCGGCAGTAGTGTTTTTTGTAAAGTCCCAAAGAATCCCTTCTGAAAGCCCGGATAAGGTAGTGCAAATGTTATCGCTGAACTTATAGGCGATATAATCGCCTGGAAGCATAAATTTATAAACCGAGTTATAAATATCGGGTTCGTTTTCTTTGACCCACTTTAACTTTGAGGCAGTAAAATTGGCGGGGGAGTTCAATAAATTTTCTGAACACTTTCTGGTTCCAAGCTCTTTGAATGCCTCTTTCCCGATTTTGACCGCTCTACTATCACACCAAATGATGGAATCCCTTAAAGGATTTCCTTTTTGGTCAACGACTACGAGTCCGTGCATTTGGTAAGAAATGCCAATACCCTTAATAGTTTTTGAATCGATATTGTTTTTTGCAAGCAATAGTTTTGTAGCGTTACAAACGTGAACCCACCAATCATTCGGGTTTTGTTCGGCCCAACCGTTTTTTAAGGATATCATTCCCATTTCATTATCGGGTTGGCTAACAACATCCAAGCTTTTTCCGGTAGCGGTATCTACTAAAGCCACTTTAATCGAGGAACTTCCAATATCATAACCTATGGTGTACATATCAAGCTTTGATTTTGAAAGATATTATTTTTTACGGGGAGGGCAAAAAATAAAAAAGCCGTTCATTACGAACGGCCTTTTAAACACTTAAAAAATTAAAATTTTAATACCCTGGGTTTTGTACCAGATTTGGATTAGAAAGTAGAGCATTTGCAGGAATAGGGAAAAGATTTTTAGAATCATCCCCTACTGCTTCAGGATTTTTAAATTCCCAATCTCTTGTGAACTGTCCGAAACGAATCATATCGTTTCTTCTGGTCATCTCCTTATATAATTCTCTTCCTCTTTCGTCCAACAAATCCTGTTCGGACACTGATCCCAACGGAGCGGCATCCCTTAAAACCCTCAATTCATTGACTAAGGCCGTGGCATCGCCACCACTTCTTAATTGAGCTTCCGCTTTCATTAGATGTGCATCGGAATACCTGAAGATAATCTGATGACTTCTAAAAGAGCCACCATCTGCAGGGTGATATTTAATCGTTCTAATACCCGTTACTTCATTGTTGCCTACCAAGCCAGGAAACTCTTTTGTAAACACCAAGGGATTACCAGGACGGTCTTTCAAAGGAGTACCATCGCCATCATATTGTTGGCCAATCAAGAACCCATATCCTATACCATAATTAGTTTCTGGATCTGCGTTGGTAGCGTCTGGCACCCAGCCTCTTCGCTCCTCTTGTCCATCGCCGATATAATTGCTGTTTGGGTCGCCCTCGAACAAATCATAGAATTCTGCCAATGTGCTAAATCCGTTCCATCCGCCCCCGCCATTGTCAGGAGAATTTATGTTGTAGTGCATACCATTCCATATCCTGTTACCTACACCTGTAGGAATCCACCATATGGTTTCGCTATCAGCATCCTCCTTAAAAATATCAAAATAACCATCTTGCAAAGCATAGCCATCAGCTGCTATTTCATCTACCAAAGATATAACTTCGGCCATATCAGAATTATCGGGAGTAGTGCCTCTGTATACATGAGCGTTCAAAAGAACTTTTGCCAACAAAAAATTACCGGCTGCTTGACTGGCTCTTTTATTGTCTGCAATTTGATCAGGACCTCTTTCAGGTAAATTGGGTATGGCATCTCTTAAATCTTGGATTACAAAATCTAATGCCTCTGTTCTTGTCAATACCCTGGGATTTATACTTGGTCCTTCATCAGGAGCCCTAAATGGCACTTGGCCATAAAGATCCATTATCGTCCACATGGCATAAGCTCTCAGGAATTTGGCATCAGCTAATTCACTGGCCGAAGCACCACTTCGCTCATCAATAATTTCAGAAGCTAGAAAGACAGATGAATTCCAGTCATTCCACGTATCCAAGACATAAGGGTGAGCTGCATCCCAAGTGTGTTGGTGCAACGTACGCCAAATACCATTATCGCCCCAATCCGTGCCACGGGTGGGAACCAATAATTCATCTGTGGTCACCTCGTTCAAAGCATAAACTTTGGTTTGGTCACCAATACGGTTAAAGCCACCATAAACATTGTCCAAGGCGCTTTCTACGTTATCTACACCATTAAATATACCGCCCGAAGCCGTAGATTCATCAATAATGGAGTCAGTTCCTTCAATTTCAAGGTCAGTACACGCTGCAACGAGCAATGCCGCTGCAGCCATACTTAAAAACGATTTGCTTTTTCTTTTATTTATCATAATTCAATTTTTTAAAAAGTAACATTCAAACCAAAAGTAACAGTAGTTGGTCTAGGATAAGCAACATAATCAATACCAGCAGTTGGTAAGTTGTTCAATAACCCGGCAGCTGCAGGTGAAGAGCTTATTTCAGGATCTAGTCCGGAGTAATCGGTAATCAACCAAAGATTTTGACCTGTTAACGATAATCTCATAGTTTTGAACAAACCTTCACCACTAAGATTCACATTATAGCCTATGGTTGCGTTTTGCAAACGGATAAAATCACCTTTTTCAAGAAAACGAGTAGAAACAGATGCAGCTGCATTGCCTGCCTCACCACTATTAAGCACGTCTTGTGTGACGTTTCTTGCATTATTAATGGCTCCTGCCGTGAAAAGAGCGTTACGGGTGTTATTATACACCGAGAATCCAAATTGTCCTGTAAAGAAGGTGGAAAAATCCCAATTCTTGTAGGATAAGTTCGTTGAAAAACCACCGGTAACATCTGGTAAGGCATCTTCACCTACAAATACCTGTTGGTCACCAATAGGCTGGCCATTGGCATCAAAACCTTGGAAATCTCTTAGGAAATAAGAAAATAGAGGGCGACCGCCTTCTAGTCTTTGGGCAAAAGCTCCTGTGAGCCCTTGTCCAAAAATGGTACCTGCATTCACTTGGCCATCAAAATCCTCTAAATCATTTTCATTGTAAGCCACATTAAATGAAGCGCTCCAATTTAAATCTTCCGACCGTATAATATCATAGGCCAATGAAAATTCGACACCTTGGTTCAATAATACCGCATCTAAGTTTTGGAAAAAGAAGGGTTGTGGAGAAGGTTGTGCAGCTTCAATTCTGAATAAAAGATCTGTTGTTTCCCTTCTATACACATCCAAACTACCGGTTAATCTATCATTCCCAAATCCAAAGTCCACACCAACACCATAAGAAGTGGTTTCTTCCCACTTTAGATCATTATTAACAAATGCGACCGGGTTCAACCCTGGTATATTACCTATCTCACCAGCTTGATTGAATGTAGCGTCACCAAATCTTTCCCTTCTAACGAACTGACCAAATTCAAGACCATCCTGGTTACCGGTTATACCATAACTTAGCCTTAATTTTAAGGTTGATACGGCATCCCCTACAAAATCCTCTTCTGATAATTTCCAAGCGAAAGCTCCAGATGGGAATATACCATATCTATTATTAGGTCCAAATCTAGATGAACCATCGGCTCTTACGGTTGCCGTGAAAAGATATTTATTTTGAAGTGTGTAGTTGACCCTACCAAAAAATGATTGTAATTCGTCCGCATTGTCAAAAGTGTTGCCTATGATACCTCTTACCGATAGGGAACTCGGTATGGCCAATGATGTGGCACCGGTATCATCAAAACGATTGATGAAAATTTCTGACTGGTTGGTTCCTAACCCATACTGTTGGTAATCGCCTGAAATTAAATTTTCCACTGTATTGGCGCTATCCTCCAAATCGGTACCCATTTGATTTAGGTTCCTTGTACTGAAGCCAAAACCTGCAACATTTCTGCCATTTGTAGCGAATTCTTGGTAAGAAAACCCAATTAAAGCATCAAGGCTGGAATTTTCAAATTCTTTTTTATAGTTCAATGTAGCTTCTAACAAAGAATTTTCTAAATTAAGGTCATTAACAGCTCCTCTACCATTTTCTGGGGCACCATTGTTGAACCCGAGTATATCCCCTGATAACATACTCTTTCTTGTAGATTCCGAATTGTCATAACCTACGGTCACTTTTGCATTTAATTCTGGAGTTATGGCATAATCGGCCGATAAGTTGATGAGGGCCCTATTTGTATTTGTTATACTTTGGTATGAAGCAAGAAAGTTTGCAGGATTTAAATTACCTCCTTGTGGATTAAAGTTAGGGCTGCTCGGCCATGTAGGGTTGGCAGAATAGGCCGCTCCTAAAACGTCTCCTTGCGAACCTGCATTACCACTTAAGGGTGGTTGTTCATCGTTAACCCTGGAAATAGTACCTGTAAGGTTTATGTTGAGCTTATCATCCAAGAATCTATGGTTCCAGTTTACTCTTCCGGTAATACGCTCTAAGGAAGAATTTTCTATTACCCCAAATTGTTTTCCATAACCAAATGTTGCTCTGATATTGCCTTTACCATAATTCTGTGAATATGATAAATTCTGGTTTTGGGATGCAGCAGTTCTTGTGACAACATCTTGCCAGTCAGTATTTGCTCCAAAGTCTTGATCGGAGGCAATACCGCCAAATTGTTCAACAGCTGATAAGAATTGACCTCTATCCAACAAATCGTACCTCCTTGCTGGTCCGGCAACACTTAACGTTGTATTGAATTCAAATTTAGGACCACTACCTGCGCCCTTACCATTTTTGGTGGTAATTATGACAACGCCATTAGCACCTCTAGATCCATAAATCGCAGTTGCAGAGGCATCCTTTAATATACTCATACTTGCGATGTCGGATGGGTTCAAGAAATTCAACGGGTTTTGTGCTCCACTCGTTCCGAAGCCAACATCTTGACCTTCTGCGGAAGCTCCACCTCCAGGAAGTGGTATTCCATCAACGACAAATAGTGGATTATTGTTTGAACGTATCGAGTTCGCTCCCCTAATTCTAACGTCAATTCCCGCTCCGGGAGCACCACTGGATTGTGTGATTTGAACACCAGCGGTTTTACCTTGTATAAGTTCTTCTGGTGATGCAATGACACCAGAATTGAAATCCTCGGCATTAACGGATGCAACAGATCCTGTGGCATCCTTAACGGTAGTTGTACCGTAACCAATGATAACCACCTCGTCCAACGCCTGTGCGTCTTCTTGGAGTGTGGCATTGATCGTGGATTGCCCATTTACGGCAATCTCCTGGGTCTTGTAACCAATGTAACTGATTACCAAGGTAGCATCACTCCCTATGTTATTAAGGGTGTAATTACCATCAAAATCGGTTTGTGTACCATTGGTAGTACCTTTTACCAAAACACTGGCTCCTGGCAATGGACCGTTTGCATCCGAAACGGTTCCGGATACATCTTGCGATTGAGCCCAACCGAAACATAAAAATGCACCGGCTAGCATCAAGCTTTTTAGTAGCGTAATCTTCATAAAGAGTTAATTTTGAGTTTAGTTAATTTTAAATCTAAGGTTAAACATATGTAAAAAAAGTGTTAAATGCTTTTATGGTCTATCTTTAGGGTTCACGAAAACGGTTTCGTGTTAATAACTTTTAAAAATAGCAGACTCATAATCTTTTAGGTTTGAAATTATGTAATCTTTAAAAGAGAGGTTGTTTATTGTAAATATAGCAATATTGCACAAATATAACATTTTTTGAATAATGCATTTGAAATCGGTTTTTGTTAAAAATTGGCTTTTGGTTATGAAATTTTCGGATTTTGGCCAAAATTAATCTTCTTATGTTTTTTAGATTAAATTTACACGTTGGTATTTAATTAAGAATGCATCTAACATAATTAGGATTTGAGACAAAAAATCACATTAAAACATATTGCGCGAGAATTGGATGTCTCTATATCTACAGTTTCCAAGGCCTTAAAAAATAGTGAAGAGATCAGTAGGGATACTAAAGAGAAAATCCAGGCGTTCGCAAAACTGTACAATTACAAGCCCAATAATATTGCCATAAGCCTCAAAAATAAGCGCACCAAAAATATCGGCGTGATTATTCCGGAAATCGTACATCATTTTTTTACCACAGTATTCAGGGGTATCGAAAAATATGCCAATAAACAGGGATACAATGTGGTGGTCTGCATCTCGGACGAGTCATTTGATAAAGAAGTTATCAATATGGAGATGTTGGCCAATGGTAGTATAGACGGTTTCATTATGTCGCTTTCTGCCGAAACCCAATTAAAGAACGATTACAACCATTTAAAGGAAGTTACAGAACAAGGTATACCCTTGGTTCTTTTTGATCGTGTAACGAACGAAATACAGTGTGACAAAGTCGTTATAAACGACAGGGAAGGCGCATACCTAGCGGTACAAAAGCTTTTGAAAAGTGGGAGAAGAAAAATAGCCTTGGTTACTACAGAGGATTATTTTAGTGTAAGTAGGGAGCGTACTCAAGGATATCTTTCCGCTCTACGTGATAACGGTATAGCGATTGATGGGAATCTGATACTAAAATTGCCCTACATGGATGTACAAGAAGAAGATATTGATAGTTTCTTTGATGGCAATGAAGTTGATGCCGTTTTATGCGTGAACGAAATTTTTGCCATTCACTGCATGCGTTTGGTCCAGAAAAAAGGTTTGCGAATACCAGAGGACATTTCCTTTATCGGTTTCACCGACGGCATTTTGTCAAAGTACGCTACCCCAAGGCTTACCTCGGTCGCTCAACACGGTGAGGAAATGGGACAGATTGCGGCGAAAATGTTGATCGAGAAAGTGGAAAGTGAAGAAGAAGTCGAAGTTTATAGGACTGAAATTATAGAATCTACCCTAATTGAAAGAGAATCTACCATTAATTAACCACCCAATTAAAATTTGATGAATACAAGCGGATTTATATTCGACCTGGATGGAGTTATAGTCGACACGGCCAAATACCATTATTTGGCATGGAAAAAACTGGCCAATGAGCTTGGTTTTGAATTTACCCATGAACAGAACGAACTTTTTAAGGGAGTAAGCAGAAAAAAATGTTTGGAAATCCTTTTGGACATAGGAGGCATAAATGCGACCCAAGAACAGTTTGATGTATGGATGGTCGAGAAAAATGAAGATTATTTGCGATATATCGAAGAAATGGATGCATCTGAAATTCTTCCGGATGTTCCCAAGGTACTTCAGTTTTTAAAAGAGCATAATGTCCCCGTTGCGTTGGGTTCGGCCAGTAAGAATGCTCGCCCCATTTTGGAGAAAGTGGGTCTTCTGCATTATTTTGATAGTATTGTTGATGGCAATAATGTAACCAAGGCGAAACCGGACCCCGAAGTTTTTTTATTGGCTGCGGAAAAATTGAATGTACTTCCTAAAAATTGTATCGTTTTTGAAGATGCCGTAGCGGGTATCCAAGCTGCCAATATCGCAAACATGGTCAGTATTGGTATCGGTGACGAAAATGTGCTTTCCGAAGCGGATTTTAATTTTAATGATTTTACGGAAATCAATTTGGGGTTTATCCAAGAACTGGCAAAATTAAATGGGGAGGATGTTGAATAAATGATCAATTATTGTGTGATTAGATTGATTTACCATATCACAACTTACATGCGACATTCCAAAAAATAACAACATAATACATGAATCAAGATTATATAAAACCGAATGAATGGTCCATCATTGAAGAAGGGTTTGATGCTGAAAGGGTGAAATCCTCCGAAAGCCTTTTTAGTATTGGAAACGGCGCCATGGGGCAACGCGCTAATTTTGAGGAGAAATATACCGGTAAAACCTTTCAGGGAAGTTATATCGCAGGGGTTTATTATCCGGACAAAACCCGTGTAGGATGGTGGAAAAACGGATACCCCGAATACTTTGCCAAAGTTCTGAACGCTCCAAATTGGATAGGCATCAATGTGATGATAAACAATGAGCAGCTAGATCTGCATACGTGTAAAAAAGTCGAAGATTTTCGTCGTGAGCTCAATATGAAAGAAGGTTGGTATAAGCGTAGTTTTGTGGCCACGCTCGCCAACGATTGTAAAGTAGATGTCAAAATCAAACGTTTTTTAAGCTTGGATTTGGACGAGGTCGGAGCGATAAAATATCAAGTGACTCCATTGGAATCTGATGTTGAAGTGGTGTTCATGCCTTATTTGGATAGTGGCATTACCAATGAAGACAGCAATTGGGACGATACTTTTTGGAACACCACAAAGATAAGGTTGGAAGAAAACCAGGCCTTTATCGAAGCCCATACCATGAAGACAAATTTTGCCACCTGTACCTTTATGCAATCTTCGGTTTGGATCAATGGCAAGAACGTCGATAAAAAGGGCCCATCAAAAAAACAAAGCGAATCTTTCGCAGGTCATATTTTTATCAATAAAGTTGAAAAGGGCACCACAATAGAGCTCCATAAATTTGGAGGCTATACGGTCTCTATGAACCATAAGCCGTCCCATTTGGTGTCGGCTGCTAAAAAAGTTTTGGAACAAGCTACCGATATAGGCTTCGACAAACTTTTGGAAAAACAAAAACTTGCATGGGCCGCTATTTGGAAAATGAGCGACATTACCATTCAAGGTGACGTAAAAGCGCAACAAGGTATTCGTTTCAATATTTTTCAATTGAACCAAACCTATTTGGGTAAGGATTCTAGGTTAAATATAGGGCCCAAAGGGTTTACGGGAGAAAAGTATGGTGGCAGTACCTATTGGGATACCGAGGCCTATTGTATTCCATTTTATATGGCGACAAAAAACCAAAAAGTAGCGAGGAGTTTATTGGAGTATCGGTACAATCATCTAGAAAAGGCCATAGAGAATGCCCAAAAACTAGGATTTTCCCATGGTGCGGCATTATACCCCATGGTAACCATGAACGGGGAAGAGTGTCACAACGAATGGGAAATCACATTTGAGGAAATTCACCGTAACGGGGCCATTGCTTTTGCAATCTACAACTACTATCGTTTTACGGGTGATTATACCTACATTCCGGAAATGGGCCTAGAAGTGTTGATCGGTATAGCCAGGTTTTGGCATCAACGGGCCAATTTTTCCGAGGATAAGGCCAAATATGTAATCCTAGGGGTCACGGGACCCAATGAATATGAAAACAATGTCAATAACAATTGGTACACCAATTATTTGGCAAAATGGTGCATCAATTATACCATTGAGCAGTTGCAAAAAGTTAAAGAAGGGTATCCTGAGGATTTTGACCGTGTTATCGGCCTGACCAAGCTGACCGATACTGAAACTGCCAAATGGAAAAAAGTCGCGGACAACATGTATTTTCCTTTTTCCGAAAAATACGGTGTATATCTTCAACAAGACGGTTTTTTAGATAAAGAACTCATTACCGTGGAACATTTGGATAAAGCTGAACGACCCATCAACCAAAAATGGAGTTGGGACAGGATTTTGCGGTCGCCCTACATAAAACAGGCAGATATTCTTCAGGGGTTTTATCTGTTCGAAGATCATTTTGGTGAAGAGCAATTGGAAAAACATTTTGATTTTTATGAACCCTTTACGGTTCACGAGTCTTCACTGTCACCATGCGTACATAGTATTCAAGCCGCAAAATTGGATAGGATGGAACAGGCTTATCAATTCTATTTGCGTACATCACGTTTAGATCTTGACGATTATAACAAAGAAGTTGAGGAAGGGCTGCATATTACATCAATGGCAGGAACCTGGATGAGCGTTGTTGAAGGTTTTGGCGGAATGCGTGTCATAGATGATAAGCTTTCCTTTACGCCAAGGATTCCAAAACAATGGGAAGGCTATTCGTTCAAAGTGAATTTCAGGGGAAGAATCCTAAACGTGAAAATCACAAATACGACGACGGACTTTGAGCTGCAGGGCAATGAAGAAATGTCCATTAGGGTAAACGGGGAACGTGTTGCGCTACAACCCGGAAAAGTCACTACCGTATAATGTGTAATTTTTTAAAATGTATCTGTACAATCTTCCTGTTGGGTCTTTTAGCATGCAAAACGGACGATAAATCAATAAAAGTGAATGAAACGATAGAGTTCAAAGAAAAAAAACAGGTTGTATATCAAGTTTTTACCCGACTTTTTGGGAATATGAACACCACCAACAAGCCATGGGGTACAATTGAAGAAAATGGTGTTGGTAAATTCAATGATTTCACGAACAAGGCCCTAACCGAAATCAAGGATCTTGGGGTTACCTACATATGGTATACCGGTGTGCCTCATCATGATGTGATTACGGATTATTCGCAATACGGAATTTCGCAGGACGACCCCGATATCGTAAAGGGCAGGGCAGGTTCGCCATATGCGGTCAAGGATTACTACAATGTAAATCCCGATTTGGCAGAAAACCCTTCTGAGCGTTTACAAGAGTTCAAGGCACTTGTTGAACGTACCCACAATGCAGGACTGAAACTTTTGATAGATATTGTGCCCAATCATGTTGCCCGTAATTATGAGGGCAAATCTACACCTAAAGGGTTTGAGCCTTTTGGGGCTTCGGACGATACCACGAAAGAGTATAGTCGAGATAATGACTTTTACTATATTCCCGATGCTAGCTTTAATGTGCCCCAATGGCAAGACGGCTATTTGCCTTTGGGAGGGGAGTATCATGAAATGGCCGATGGTAGATTTACAGAGGTGCCCGCCAAATGGACCGGAAATGGCTCTAGATTGGCACAACCCAACATGAACGATTGGTATGAGACCGTAAAAATAAATTATGGTGTGCGCCCGGATGGCTCTTATGATTTTGATAGGCTTCCCGATAATTTTGATAATGAGGATTATGAAGAACATTATCAATTTTGGTCTGGGAAAAATGTGCCGAATTCTTGGGTAAAGTTCAAAGATATAGCATTGTTTTGGTTAGAGATGGGAGTTGACGGTTTTCGATTTGATATGGCAGAAATGGTGCCTGTTGAATTTTGGAGCTATATGAATTCGCACATCAAAATGAAAAGCCCCAATGCTTTTTTACTTGCCGAAGTATATAATCCATATTTGTATAGAGACTACATCCATAAAGGAAAAATGGACTATCTATACGATAAGGTTGAAATGTACGACTCCTTAAAACATATCATGCAAGGTCACGGTTGGACGGATCATATCCCGGTTGTTAAAAATGGCACAAAAGACATCGAGCATCATTTGCTTCATTTTCTGGAAAACCATGACGAGCAACGTATTGCAAGCCCTGCTTTTGTAGGTGATGCCCAAAAAGGAAAGCCTGCCATGGTGGTCTCGGCTACGATGACCACGTCACCGACTATGATTTATTTTGGACAGGAAGTAGGGGAGCCCGGAGCCGAGGATGCCGGATTTGGAAAACCTACCAGGACTTCGATTTTTGATTATATAGGTGTGCCACATCATCAAAGATGGGTGAACAACAAACAATTTGATGGTGGCCAACTATCAAAAGAAGAGGGTGAACTACGGGATTTTTATAAACGGTTGCTGAACTTTACCATCAAAAGCGATGCTTTGATGGGCGAATATCAAGATATTCATTACTTTAATAAGGAAAATTCGGATAATTATAACCACAGGGTATTTTCTTATGTGCGCTCGTCAGAAAATGAAAAATTGATAATCGTGTCAAATTTTGATGCAGGGGTCGTACACCAATTTCAACTAAAAATCCCTCATGAGGTTATTGAAAAATGGAATCTTGACAATCAAGAATATAAAATTACCGATGTTTTGTATGGCAGTGAGAATATAATGAAAGTCGAAAACGGTGTTGGAGAAATAGGCGTTCAATTAAAATCGTTGGAATCTTATATTTTTAAAATAGTTGATTAAAATAGCCCCTTGAAAAATTTTCGTGCACGCAAATCTTCAAGGGGCCCGCATCTATTTGACCTTATCGTAAATCAAACCTACCAATGCTCCCATAATGGCATAAAAAATAACGTATACACCACCATTTGCTATGGTTCCCGTCATATCCAAAAAATTGGAAGTTGCGTAGTTAATGATGCCATTTCCAAAGCCAACAAAGATGCCTATCCAAATACCATAGCCCAAACCATCTGAAATACCATAAGAACTGGCGCCCCATTTTTTGAATACTGTTGAAAATGCAAATGCCTGCACCAGACAGCCTAAGGCCAAAAAAGCAAAATCAGGCATTTCTTTGTCCATTCCGGTAGCGGAACCCAAATGGTCGTTCATAAAATCAACGGTTAAAATACCCCATAAAAGATAACCTCCCATAAGGGACCAGATAGCCGCTACAATCGTAGAAATTAGATTTGTTTTTGTAAACATAATGTTTGTTTTTATTGGTTGTTGTATGCTAAATGTAAATAAAAAGAGGGTAGGGTAACGAATTTTAACATTCATATCTATCTGATATTATGGTAATTAAATATTTTTCTGACATTGTTTGATGTATTTGACAATCATTTATATTCGTGGTTGTAGAAGCAGTTGTATCTTTATTGAATTACTTTTTTAATGTGATTATTATGCGTTTTATTGGAACTATTTTTTTTACATTTCTCATGGTAAGCTGTAATGATATGAATAAACCTTTAGTGATAGGTCACAGAGGTGCCATGGGCCACGAGACCGAAAACTCCTTGGCATCGGTACAAAAAGCATTGGATTTGGGAGTGGATATGATCGAGATCGATGTCTTCAAAATCGACAGTGGGGAGATCATGGTTTTTCATGATGCCAAAGTGGATAGGTTGACCAATGGCGGGGGAAACATTGAGGAATACAATTTTTTTGACCTTTCCCAGCTTCAATTGGATGGTGGCCATAAAATACCCACATTACAGGACGTTCTAAAATTGATAGATAATAAGGTTGTCTTGAATATCGAGCTGAAAGGGGCCAACACAGCCGAAACGGTAAACCATATCATAAACTATTACATAAAAGAAAAAGACTGGTCTTTGAACAATTTTTTGATATCCAGTTTTAATTGGGACGAGTTAAAACAGATGCGAAGCTTAAACAAAGCGGTACCTATAGCCGTTCTTACCGAAGAAGAACCGGTCGATGCCATTGCCATTGCCAAAGAGTTGAATGCCGAGGCTATAAATCCAAACTTTAAAAACCTAAATCGTGACAATACCATCAAAATAAAGGAAGTTGGCCTTAAAATATACCCTTGGACGGTCAACGAACCACAAGATATTTTAAAGATGAAGCGTTTAGGGGTAAATGGCATTATAACCAATTATCCGGAACGCATAAAGTAATGTGGGACGTAATCGTTATAGGTGGCGGTGCTGCCGGGTTTTATACGGCCATACACATTGCCGAAGCTAGACCAGATCTCAAAATAGCTATTTTGGAAAGGGGCAAGGAGGTCTTGGGCAAGGTAAAAGTATCGGGAGGTGGTCGTTGTAATGTTACCCATGCCGAGTTTGACCCTAACGAATTGGTTAAGAACTACCCAAGGGGCGAGAAAGAGCTTTTAGGCCCCTTTCATTCGTATGCCAGTGGCGATACGGTCGCTTTCTTCGAGAAAAAAGGCATTCCGCTAAAAATAGAGGAGGATGGGCGTATGTTTCCGGTTTCCAACTCTTCCCAAACAATAATAGATTGTTTTTTGAACGAAACGGAACGCTTGGGCGTTCAAATCCTTAGGCACAGCACGGTGACCCAAATAGAAAAGCTAAAAGATAATTCTTGGCGGGTAACCTCGATCAAGGGTGAATACCTTGCAAAAAAAATAGTGATCGCTACGGGCAGCAATCCTAAAATTTGGAAATTGATAAAAAAACTGGGTCATACCTTAGAACCGGCAGTGCCTTCTTTGTTTACTTTTAATATAAAGGATAAACGCATAAACGGTATTCCAGGGTTGAGTACGAATGCGACCGTAGATGTTTTGGAGCGACAGCTATTTAATCCAAAAATCACGATAAAGCTCAAAAGCCAAAAAGAGAAACCACCTGTTTTGACTTCCGAAGGGCCTTTGTTGATAACCCATTGGGGCATGAGCGGTCCGGCGATACTCAAATTATCGGCATGGGGGGCGAAAACATTGCATGAGATGGCATATAAATTTAAGATAAGGGTGAATTGGTTACCCGATTACAATTCTGGAGCCGTACTTTCGTTTTTGATGGAAATCAAAGCGGTCGAGGCAAAAAAGACCATACTACGTACAAAAGCCTTTGATATACCAAGAAGGTTATGGACAAATTTGGTGCGTGCGTCCCATATACCCAAAGATTTAAAATGGGCAGATTGCGCCAAGGTTCAATTGGAAAATTTGGCAGGACAGTTAACGGCATGTGAATTTCAAGTAGACGGTAAAAGCACCTTCAAGGAAGAATTTGTAACGGCAGGTGGCGTTAATTTGAAAGAAATCAATTTTAAGACCTTTGAAAGTAAAAAGCATGAAGGCCTGTATTTTGCCGGCGAAGTGATCAATATAGATGCGATAACGGGTGGCTTTAACTTTCAAAATGCATGGACGGGTGGTTACATGGTGGCAAAAGCCATAACAAAAACATAATCATGCAGACCTACATCGCCCTATTGCGGGGAATAAACGTAAGTGGCCAAAAAAAGGTCATGATGACCGATTTGCTTGAGCTAATGCAAAAATCTGGTTTTAAAGCGGTTCAAACATATATTCAAAGCGGGAATATTATTTTTAAGAGTGATGGGAACGATACTGGCCAAATTCAAACCCAAATATCAAAAAACATAGCGAAAAAATTTGGTTTTCAAGTTCCGGTATTGGTCATCGCCATGTTGGACTTCAAAGAAATCGTTGCTAAAAACCCTTTTGACCATCCTAATGACCTCAAAGCGAACTCAATTTATTTTGTATTGCTGAAAAATGTGCCAAACCAAGATTTGATGAAGAGCTTAAATCAAGAATCTTACCCTAACGAGGAATTTAGAATTACCCCAAAGAGTATCTATTTAAAGTGCAAAAAGGGATATGGAAATTCAAAATGCGACAATAATTTCTTTGAACGAAAATTAAAAGTGCAAGCTACTACAAGAAATTATAGGACAATGATGAAGTTGATGCAATTATCGCAAAAATGATTTTTGACAATCAGTTCAACTCCCAGATCTTGTAATTCAACACCGTTGCAAAAAGCACCCAAAACAAATAAGGCAACAGTAAATAAGCGGCAAGCCTATCGATTACCCTAAACCAGCGAATGGTCAATAAAATCAATAGCAATAAGACCAAAATGATGAAAAGTGCCCATAGGGGATTCCTTAAGCCAAAGAAGGCAATGCTCCAAGTGGCATTGAACAGTAATTGCAACCCAAAAAAGTACAATGCGGTCTTTACCCATTTGTGGTAAAAACCTTTGGCCCATACCAAACCGGCAGAAACCCCCATCAAAATATACAATACGGTCCAAACGGGGGCAAAAAGCCAATTTGGGGGGTTAAAACTTGGTTTTTTTAATGTAAGGAACCAGGTATCGACTGAAGTTTGGGTCACAATACTGGATAAAAACCCGATAATGAGGCAAACGATAACCGATATCGCAATGTAAATAATCTTCTTTTTCAATTGTATTGGCGTGTTTAGCCCTAAAATAACAATTAATTTAATTGTCCGCTACTCCAAAACCGCTTAAAAACTATCTTTGTGAAAATTCGATTTTTAAATGACCGAAAAAGATTTTATCCCTTCTCCTTACCATATTACAGTCGCAGGTGGGAAAGTCACCTATAAATCTCCCAGTAATATCGCATTGGTAAAATATTGGGGAAAAAAGGAGAATCAAATACCGGCAAATCCATCCATAAGTTTCACATTGGATGCCTGTGCCACCACAACAACGATAAGTTTTATAAAATTATCCTCGGTTGCCAATGAATTTCAGTTCGATTTATATTTTGAAGGAAAACCTAAGGAAGATTTCAACCCCAAGATCAGGACTTTCTTTAAAAGAATAGTGCCCTACATGCCATTTTTAACGGCGTATCATTTTACAATAGAAACGTCCAATTCCTTTCCGCATAGCAGTGGCATTGCCTCATCTGCCAGCGGAATGTCGGCTTTGGCACTCTGTCTTATGGAAATAGAAAAACAATTGAACCCGAAAATCGAAACAGATTACTATTATAAAAAAGCATCTTTTTTGGCACGTTTGGGTTCAGGCAGTGCCAGTAGAAGTATTGAGGGTGACATAGTACAGTGGGGCGAGCATGAAAAAACAAAAGGCAGTTCCGACTTGTACGGCATAAAATACCCGTATCATGTACATGACATTTTTAAGAAATACCATGATACCATTTTATTGGTTGACAAGGGTGAAAAACAAGTCAGCAGTACCGTTGGCCACAATTTAATGCATGGGCACCCTTTTGCGGGGCAAAGGTTTGCCCAAGCCCATGAAAACCTTACAAAACTACAATCGGTTTTGGCCAACGGTGATTTGGATGCATTTATTAAAATAGTGGAAAGCGAAGCTTTGACCTTGCATGCCATGATGATGACCAGCCAACCCTATTTTATTTTAATGAAACCCCAAACGTTGGAAATCATCAATAGAATATGGGCGTTTCGGAAAAAATCGGGAACGCATGTTTGTTTTACCTTGGATGCTGGGGCTAACGTTCATGTGCTCTATCCGGAAATCGAAAAAGATGAGGTGCATCAATTTATTAAAAATGAGTTGGTCACCTATTGTCAAAATGGGCAATATATTCATGACCGAATCGGTTTTGGAGCAAAGAAAATGATTTGAGTGCATATATTTTCCGTATCTGTTTAACGTTTTGATTAAAAGGATTAAACTTTTAATATATAGTTATGTATATTTAGTAAAGTATATTTTAATTTTGCATTGGTTTAAAAAATAACACGTAAATGAAAGGACCTTTATTCTACTCTAAAATCCTCCTCTTTGGGGAATATGGAATCATAAAAGATTCCAAGGGACTTTCTATTCCTTATAATTTTTTTAAAGGTGCATTGAAAACTGGGCAAAACTTATCGGAAAGTGCCCAAAAATCCAATAAAAGTTTAAAGGGTTTTGTAGAATACCTGAAGAACCTTTCCAAGGAAGAGCCAAATTTGGTTTCTTTTGATTTGGAGGCATTGCATCAAGATGTTGCACAGGGAATGTATTTTGACAGTTCTATTCCCCAAGGCTATGGCGTAGGGAGTAGTGGTGCCTTGGTTGCCGCTATCTATGATAAATATGCCGAGGATAAAATCACGGTATTGGAAAATCTTACCCGTGAAAAACTTTTGACCCTAAAAGGTATTTTTGGTAAGATGGAATCCTTTTTTCACGGCAAATCTTCTGGGTTAGATCCATTGAACAGTTATTTGAGCCTACCTATTTTGATTAACTCGCATGATAATATAGAATCTACCAGTATCCCTTCCCAAAATTCGAAGGGCAAGGGCGCGGTATTTTTGTTGGACAGTGGCTCAACGGGAGAAACCGCACCAATGGTGCAGATTTTCATGGAACAGATGAAGAATGAGGGTTTCCGTAAAATGCTTAAAAATCAATTTATAAAACATACCGATGCTTGTGTCGAAGATTTCGTGAACGGTAATGTAAAATCCCTATTTGGCAATCTCAAGCAACTTTCCCATGTGGTCTTAGACAATTTTAAGCCCATGATTCCCGCTAAATTCCATCAACTTTGGAAACAAGGTATCGATACCAATGACTATTATTTAAAACTTTGTGGCTCAGGTGGTGGTGGTTATATTCTTGGTTTCACCGAGGATATAGACAAAGCACGAACTGCGCTAAAGGACTACAATTTAGAAGTGGTGTACAACTTCTAAAAATCCAAAAATGCTTTCTAGAAAAAATAAACTCTTGCTTTTAAAGGTATTGAGTCTGTTTTCTGTTGTTCGGGGCTATAATGTTTTCATGATTGCATTGGCGCAGTATTTGGCATCTATATATATTCTCGCGCCGGCCCTACCCCTACGAAAGGTCATTTTTGACATCAACCTCTTTATCATCGTGGTGGCATCAACATTGGTCATAGCCGCAGGGTATATTATCAATAATTTTTACGATGCCGAGAAAGATCTTATAAACAAACCCAGAAAAAGTATGTTGGATCGCTTAGTAAGTCAGCGCTTTAAACTCACCACCTATTTCGTGCTTAATTTTTTGGCGGTCTTTGCGGCAAGCTATGTCTCATTTAGGGCGGTTTTTTTCTTTTCGGCCTACATATTCGGTATATGGTTCTATTCACATAAATTAAAACGATTGCCCTTTATGGGTAATTTTGTTTCGGCCACATTGGCCATAACGCCTTTTTTTGCAGTATTCGTCTACTACAAAAACTTTGAGACGGTCATATTCGTTCACGCTTTATTTTTGTTTTTATTGATATTGGCCCGTGAGATGATAAAGGATCTCGAGAATATTTCCGGGGACATGGCACAGAACTACAAAACCATTCCCATTATATATGGTGTTTTCGTTTCAAAGCTATGCATAGCCTTATTGATTTTATTGACACTTATCCCATCTTTGCTATTGATCTTAAAGTTTGATGTTGGCCTTATGTACCATTACTTTACGGGATGTATTATTTTATTGATGCTCTTTTTGTTATTATTGGCCAAATCATCGACTAAAAAGCATTACGTATGGTTGCATAACATTCTTAAATTAATAATCGTTGTCGGCGTTTTCAGTATTTTACTGATCAACGTTGACTTGGTTTTAAATCGAATTTTATAATGGATAATCTTTTGAAAGTAGCATTGGCGCAAATATCGCCCGTTTGGTTGAATAAAAAAGCAACTTTACAAAAAATAGAAACAACTGTTCAAGAGGCTGGTAAGGAGAATGCAGAACTCATAGTTTTTGGGGAAGCTCTGCTGCCGGGATATCCGTTTTGGTTGTCGCTGACCGATGGTGCCAAATGGGATTTGAATATCAATAAGGAAATACACGCACACTATGTTCGCAATGCTGTTCAAATCGAAGCTGGGGAATTAGATGCCGTATGCCAATTGGCAAAGGAAAACAATATCGCCATGTATCTGGGGATTATGGAGCGAGCAAAAGATAGGGGCGGCCATAGTATTTATGCTTCTTTGGTATATATTGACCAAGTTGGGGAAATAAAATCCGTACATCGAAAATTACAGCCTACCTATGACGAACGGTTGACCTGGGCACCGGGAGACGGCAACGGTCTACAAGTACATCCCCTAAAACAGTTCACGGTCGGTGGACTCAATTGCTGGGAAAATTGGATGCCCTTGCCAAGGGCAGCACTATACGGTCAAGGCGAGAATTTACATGTTGCCGTATGGCCCGGTAGCGACCATAACACGAAAGATATTACCCGGTTTATCTCCAGGGAATCCCGCAGTTTTGTGATTTCTGTTTCCTCTTTGATGAAAAAATCGGATTTTCCGAAAGACACGCCCCATCTAGATGCCGTTTTAAAAGAATCGCCAGAGGTCTTGGCAAACGGTGGTTCTTGCATTGCTGGTCCAAATGGCGAATGGATTGTAGCGCCCGTACTTTATAAAGAAGGTTTAATTTATGAAACTTTGGATTTTGACCGGGTATATGAAGAACGACAGAATTTTGATGCCGTTGGGCACTATTCACGCCCAGATGTGACAAAACTATATGTGAATAGGGAAAGACAATCAACGGTCGAGTTTAAGGAGTGATTTAGTTTCACTTTCCTGCAGGTGCAGGAATCCATTTTCCTACCTTTGCAAAAAATTAAGATATGGGTAGGTCAGATTCAGGAAACGGTAATAAAAAGTCTGGAAGACAGGGCGGTAATTTTAGGAAGAAAAGTTACGCCAGAGGCAATGCGCCCATTAAAAAAAACACAGAGCCCCAAAAACCTTCCGACCCTAATGTCATACGCCTAAATAGGTATGTTGCCAATTCGGGTGTGTGTTCCCGAAGAGAAGCTGATATTTATATTGCGGCCGGTAACGTTACCGTAAACGGTAAACCGATAACCGAAATGGGCTATAAAGTAAAACTTACCGATGACGTTCGTTTTGATGGTCGCAGGTTGAACCCTGTAAAAAAGGAGTACGTTGTATTGAACAAACCTAAAGATTTTGTCACCACTACCAGGGACGAACGAGGCAGAAGAACCGTTATGGGCCTTATCTCCAACGCTTCCAAATCCGAACTGGTACCCGTAGACAAATTGGATAAGGATACCACGGGTCTACTCTTGTTTACCAATGATGGCGAACTCTCCCAGCGTTTGAAGAGCCCTAAAAACGGACTAAGGAAAATATATCATATTGAGTTGAGCAAGCCCTTGCGTAGCGCAGACTTAAAAAAAATACAGGAAGGTATAGCGGTAGATGAAAAAGTAGTGCGTGTACAAGAAATAAGCTTTGTGGACAATGCCCCAAAAAATCAAGTGGGTATGGAGATTTTCAGTTCTAGAAACAATATCGTAAAACGAATTTTTGAAGAACTGGAATATGAAATCGTAAAACTGGATCGTGTTATTTATGCTGGCCTTACCAAAAAAGATTTGCCCCGTGGCCATTGGCGGTATTTGACCGAGCAGGAGGTCATTAATCTAGGTATGATAAAATAATATAATATAATTTACTTTTTAGGAATACCAATGAACTTGAAAATTCAGATGTTCTCTAATCCAAGGCATACCCATCACCGAATTTATAGCTGAGCACCAAACCATGTATATTTCCTAAAGGACTATCTTTTAAGGCGAGGTTGTATTGATATATAAAACGAAGGTTGTTGAACAAATATATGCCCGCCAAAAGGTTTACCGAAGAGCTGGTACGGTATCCCGTTCCCAGTTCAAACTTGTTCCTGAAACTAAAGGATAGATTTATATCGGCCTGCAAAGGTGCGCCGTTCTCATACTTAAGTAGCAGGTTCGGCTTGATCATGATATCTTGAAAACGATTGTTGAAAAACCGATAACCAAAATAACCATAGATAGGATTCCTCAGGTTAAGATCTTGTTCCGATGCCAACCTGTCCCCCAATACGTTCGGGGCCGATACACCAACATAAAACCGCGAATGGTTGAACAGAAAGCCAAGGCCTACGGTGGGTATGGTGGCACTTATATTTTCACTGAATCGTGGATCATCGGTTATACCAAGGTCGAGCAAATTATCTTGATACAGTTGTACACCGGCAGTAATCCCAAAGGAAAGTACTCCAGGGCTATATATTTGCCAGTACGGTCTGTCGTCCTTAAAATCAAAAAATATTTTATAGGAATATGCCCCGAACACGCTAGTAGATTTTGTTACACCTATTTCATCGGATATTATACCTGCGCCAACACCTACTTTACCTCTGTTCAAAGGGCTGTTAAAACTAAATGCGAAACTCTTTGGGCTACCCTCTACGGTATTCAAGAACCCAGAATTGCTCAAAGTAGCCTCGGTATTCGGCATCAACCCGGCATAAGCTGAATTAATGATAAACGGATTGTAATTATATTCCGAGAACGCAGGGGTTTGTTGTGCCATGACCATACTGCCGTTCAAAAGGCACATAATGGCCAAGGCAACCAATGCCTTGGGACTGTTTTTTAAAATCATAGTATTAACGCTTTATTACCAAAAACCCTTCTGTTTTCCTAAGAATGGTCTCGCCTTCGATTTGAATGTTAAAAAAGTATGTCCCTTCCGGTAGCCTACCTGCACCCATTTTGGTTTTGAGATTGGCATCTCCTTGAAAGACTTGTGAATCGTTATCATAATTTTCAATACTGAAAACCGCATCGCCCCATCTGTTATAGATAGTAACAACATTTTCAGGGTAGTATTGAATATTTTCTATATGCCAATATTCATTGATGCCATCGCCATCGGGAGAAAAACCGTATTTGGTTTCGTCTTCGGGGATTATTGTTGTAAACGATTGTTCAACGCACTGCTGTGCATCACCGACGCTGTTATATGGGGTCACCGTAACATAGATCAATGTGTCAAAAGGAAATTCCCCACCATGTATGTAGCTGGTCTCAAGCCCCATGTCCCTATTGTCAAGAATATCTGTTCCTAAGGGGGTTGTTCCTATCGATAGGCGATAACCATCGGTCTTTTCAACTTCTTCCCAGCTTATGCTCGTATCTAGTGCTACCTCGGTTTCCCCATTTACGGGGTTTGACAAAATAGTGCATTCCGGTGCGATGATTTCTGTCTCAAAACTTTCAAAAGTACATCCAACCGCATCTCCGGAAGTGTTGTAAGGTATTACGGTTACATAAATCATCGTTTCCGAAGGTAAGCTCTCAGCAAATACGTAATTCGTTAAGGATGCAACATCTTCGTTGTCTACGATATCGGTTCCGTTAGGTGTGGTACCTACCGATAATCTATACCCATCTGCGTGTGATGAGGCATTCCATGAAATGTCGGTAGCTACATTTATTTGGGTCGCGTTATTCAACGGGGCCAATAAGGTTGTGCATGTAGGTAAAGGTCTAATCGTAAAACTTTCCGAAGTACATCCAATAGCATCACCAACTTCGTTATATGGGGTTATGGTTACGGTAACAACTTCGCCTTCATCAAAATTACTGGGGAAGTTGTATGAGGTATTGGTAGTATCAAAATCGGTTATGTTATTCAATGTCGTATTACTTGCGGATACGGTGATTTTATAGCCATCGGCATCGGTTATACCATTCCAACTAATACTATTTGTAGTCGCAATCACGTCTCCGTTCAAAGGTGCTATCAAGTTGGTACAGGAAGGAACCGCTTTTATAGTGAAACTTTCTGAGCTACATCCAAAAGCATTTCCTGCATCGTTGTAAGGTACTATGCTAACCGTTACGGTCTCACCTTGTTCAAAATCATTTGAAAAATTGTAAGAAGTTCCTATAGTGACATCTACATCGGTCATAGTATTGACCGTGCTGTTACTGGCCGTTACGGTCAACCTGTAGCCATTTGCGCCAGTAATCTGAGTCCATTCAATATCACTGTCCACAGCGATATCGGTAGAACCATTTAGTGGCAAGGTTAAGCTTGTACAGTCAGGCACGGATTCAATGGTAAAGCTTTCGGTATTACAACCTATTGCGTCTCCCACTTCATTGTAAGGTACTATAGTTACCGATACAGTTTCACCTTGTCTAAAATCGGTAGGGAAATCGTAAGTGTTTCCAGTAGTGATATCAAGGTTTGATACGTTGTTGGCCGAACTGTCACTGCCCAAAACCGTTATTCTATAACCGGTTGCGTCGGGAATGGGTGTCCATGCCAAATCGGTGTCCAAGGCTATATTGGTACTGGCGTTCGTCGGTAATGTCAAGCTGGTACAAGTTGGTACCGGTTTTATGGTAAAACGCTCTGAGATACATCCTATAGCTTCGCCCACTGCGTTATAGGGCACTATGGTTACTTGTACGGTTTCGCCCTGTTCAAAATTATTGGAAAAATCATAGCTATTCCCACTTGTAATGTCAAGGTTGGTAAGATTATTTGCAGTGCTGCTACTTGCCAGTACGCTTAGCCTGTAACCTGTTGCATTAGCACTTGGAACCCATTCGATATTTGTATCCACGGCTACATCTACAGATCCATCTGCAGGAGTCGCCAATGCGGTACATAAGGGCAGTGGAGGTGGTATTGTGGTAAAACTTTCCGAAGTACAGGCTGTTGCATCACCCATGTCGTTATAAGGCGTAATAGTTACCGTAATCGTTTCTCCCCTATTAAAATCATCGGGAAAGGTATAGTCTGTGGCTGTTGTTACATCAACGTCGGTTAGGTTGTTCGCTGCCACACTGCTACCTGAAACGGTTAACCTATAACCGTCGGCATTGGTACTGGGAGCCCATTCTATTGTCGTATTGACCGGAACATCCGTAGCTCCGTTTATAGGCGATACCAATGTGGTACATTCTGGTGGGCCGTCGGTCATGAAGGTTTGTTCGGTACATCCTGTAGAATCACCGTTTACGTTGTAAGCCGTGATATTTACAAATATCATAGTGCCTTCGGGAAGATCATCGGTTAAATCATAAGTGGTTATATCGCCTATATCCCCCGTAAATATTTCCGTACCGCCGCTTGTGGTACCTACGGTTAAACGATAACCATCTGCCGAACTAGAACCGTTCCAACTTAAATTGGTATCCAAAGGGACGGCCGTTGCATTATCGGCAGGTGTAGCCAATAAAACACAGGATGGGGGACTAGTCGAATTTCCAGTAGTAAAAGTCTCTTCTACACACCCTGTAGCGTCCCCTTCGTCATTATAAGGTATAATAGTCACGTAGTGTAACCTATCTTCTTGAAGGTCATTGGTAATGTCATAAGTTGTATTAGGGCCTACATCAATATTATTGGCCACTTCTATACCACCTGACGTCGTACCCACTACAACTAAATACCCAGTAGCGTTAGGCACGGCCGTCCAGCTCAAATTGGTATCTATAGGCACATCGGTTTCGTTATTTGCCGGGCTTATCAAACCAGAACAAACAGGAGGAACTGGAATAAGTTCGGTAGTAAAGCTTTCCTCTCTACATCCTGTAGCATCCCCTTCATCATTATAGGGAATAATTGTTACAAAAATAGCTGTGTCTTCAGGGAGGTCTACACCAAATTCATAGGTGGTATTATTACCCACATCTTCGTCATCTACAAGCTCGTTTCCTCCTGCGGTCGTTCCTACGGTTATTCTATATCCGTCAGCATTTGAAATCGGGTCCCAACTTAAATCCGTAGTAACCGCAACATCGTCGTCATCGTTGGTGGGAGACAATAAATTGGTGCAATTTGGTATTGTGGCCGGATTACTTGAAATCGTAAAACTCTCCTCGGTACATGGCCCTACTGCATCGCCTTCGTCATTGAAGGGAATCAATGTCACATAAACTATGTCACCTGTGTCGAAATCAGATGTAAATTCATATGAAGTTTCATTATTGATAGTTTCGTTATCCACTATGTCATTTCCACCGGGACTGGTTCCTACCGTCAAACGATACCCTCTTGCATACAAAGCTGGTTCCCAGGTAATGTTGGTATTTACCGGTATATCGGTATCGCCATTCAAGGGTGATGTCAATATAGTACATTCTGGAATGGGACAATCTCTTATATCCCCATCAAAAGTCCAACCAAAATTATCGATCATTGATTGTCTTTCTTCTTCTGCATCGCAATAGGGCAAACCAGTAGCCCCCAATGTAATACCATTGGTCAAGGTTTGTTCTGACCAGGCAATCAAGGTATTGTCATAGTTTTCTCTCGTCAAGGCAGTGTTACCGAGCATGGCATTCATGTTCGATACACCGCTTACATCCCAATCCCCGAAATATTGGTTTAAAGAAGTGGCGTTAAAAAAAGCTGCGGCCATAGTCACATCTCCCAAATTCCATAAGTCCATAGGCTGATTATAAGCTATGGCCTCATTGAACATACGATCCATGTTAGTAACATTTGCTACTCGCCAGTTATTGATATCTTGATTAAAACTTACAGCATCTTTAAACATTTCTCTCATGGTCGTAACCGCTCTAACATTCCAAGCCCCTATTTCTCCGTTAAATGCCGTCGCTCCATCAAACATATCTTCCATAGTGGTTACAGAGGCTACGTTCCAAGAATTAAGAGACTGGTTAAAAGTTGTAGCGTCTTCAAACATACTTTTCATAGTTGTCACAAAAGACGTGTTCCAAGAGTCGATGGGTCGATTGAATGCGGTAGCACCTCTAAACATTTCTTCCATATTAAGCGCTTCACCGGTATTCCAGCTCTGAAGAGGCTGGTCAAATACAAGTGCTTCTCTGAACATACCTGCCATATTTGTTACAGAGGCAACGTTCCAAGTATTTATATCTCTATTAAATATGGCTGCTCCATCAAACATAAATGGCATAAGTGTTACTGATGACACCTCCCAAGAATCAAGTGGCTGGTCAAATACAAGCGCACCACTGAACATAGATGACATATTGGCTACTGCACTTACATCCCAGCTGTCTAAAGGTTGATTAAAAGTTTCAGCACTATCGAACATAGAAGACATATTTACCACAGAGTTTACATCCCAAAGGTGCATAGGTTGGTTATAGGCCAAAGCCCTTCTGAACATTCTAAACATGTTAAGCACATTGGTCACCTCCCAACCATTGATATTTTGATTAAATACAGTGGCAGACTGAAACATACTGGACATGTTTGTGACCGTCGTAACGTTCCATTGGTCCATTGGTTGATTATACGAAGACGCACCTGAGAACATAGATGCCATACTAGTTACTTTGTCTACATCCCAATCGTTTAAGTTTTGATTAAATGCTGCTGCCGAGTTGAACATGCTACTCATATTGATTACCTCATCCACGTCCCACTGGTCTAGTGGCTGGTCAAAAGAACTGGCAGATGAGAACATATTGGTCATGTTGGTTACATTGTCCACATCCCAATCATTCAAAGGTTGATTAAAGGAAGATGCCGCATTGAACATATAGCTCATATCGGTCACATTTAGTACGTCCCATGCATTTAGGGGTTGGTCAAATGAAGTAGCGGCATAGAACATACTATACATGTTTTCAACGTTACCGACATTCCACGTTCCGATGGGTTGGTTAAAAGCTGAAGCGGAATTGAACATCTGTGCCATAGAAGTTACATTAGATACGTTCCATGAATCCATAGGTTGATTGTAGATTGATGCCTGATAGAACATATTGCTCATATTTTCAACATTACTAACGTCCCAATTGTTAATGTTTCCATTGGAATTGTAGGTGCGGCGAAACATACTTTGCATAGTCGTTACTTGAGACAAGTCTGGAACATCCGCTGCATTATATACCATGTTTTCGCAGAAATAAAAGGTATTTCTCATACTCTTCCATACGTAGGTACCCCACTGATCTACGGATAAAAGCTTTAAGTTGTCGCGACCGGATGAACCATAATAATGAGCAGGATAGTCTCCAATTATAGATACTGTATATATACCTGGAGAAGGATAAGTATGGGTGATTTCATTGGTTACATTATTGTCAAATTGGTCGTCTCCCCAGTCTACAGAATAATTATAGTCATTTCTATAATTCGTATTATGTTCTAATCTAAGTTGGTTTATTCCTGATGAGTTTCTATCCAAATTTCTTGTGTCTATTGTAAATTTGAATGCATCGGGACTATTGACCCATGATGGGACTACGGTAAATGTTTCCGCAGTACATCCCGTTGCACGGCCATCAGTATCATTATAGGGCACAACTGTTACAGATACTTCATCACCGGATTGTAATAGATCATTACCGACACCGTCTTCTAGGTCTAAACCTGTCGTACTTCCGCCAGCGACTTGTATATCATTAAACGGGGTAGACGTTGAACCTCCTCGTGTAATTACTACTGTAACATAATAGCCCGTGGCACCGGGAGTCTGTGCCCACGTTAAGTTAGCACTTGCAGGTACATTCGTATCTCCATCAATGGGTGATATTAAATTGGTACAGAGTACAAACGAACAATTCACAATATCACCGGTAATGTTCCAGCTAGAGTCGTCTATAAGGTCCTGCCTTTCATCCAGTGCATCGCAATAGTTAAGACTTGTTGCGCCTAGATTAACATTGTCTCTAACCGTTTGCCCAGCCCAGCCGATTAGGGTATTGTCGTAGTTTGACTGTGATAAACCCGAATTGGAAAGCATATTGGCCATACTCGTCACACCGCTTATGTTCCAAGAGCCTAAATCAAGGTTAAAGGCAGTGGCATTTTGGAACATGCCCGCCATGTTCGTGGCCGAATCAGTTATCCAATTACTGATATCCTGATTAAATAGCGTAGCGTTTTGAAATATGTTGCTGAAGTTTGCAACTTGGCTTACATCCCAACTATCTAGCGGCTGATTAAATTGTCTGGCACCGCTGAACATGCCGGACATATTGGTTATTGCAGTGGGTGTCCAAGTATTTATAGGTTGATTGAATGCTTGGGCGTCTCTGAACATGTTGCTCATGTTTTCTACCTTGTCTACATTCCAACCCGTAATATCTTGATTGAACACTGTAGCCTTTTCGAACATACCGCTCATGTTGGCGACTTCATCAACGACCCAAAGATTTAGAGGTTGGTCAAAGGCCGGACAATCTCTAAACATATTGCCCATATCTTCTACTTTACTTACATCCCAATCATTAAGCGGTTGATTAAATATCATTGCCACAAAAAAACCATCGAACATACCGTTCATGTTGATGACATTGCTTACATCCCAATCATTAAGTGGTTGATTAAAACTTGTGGCCCTATGGAACATTTGGGACATATCGGTTACGGCGTTAACCGTCCAATTGTTAATGTTTTGATTGAATCGACTGTATTGGGAGAACATGCCGGACATATTGGTCACATTGGCAACACTCCAATTGTCCAAGGGTAAATTGTATGCGCTGCCCTCGAACATATTTGACATATCAGTTACATTATCTACACGCCAGTTGTTCAGTGGTTGATTAAAGTTGCTAGTGTATCGAAACGTGCTACTCATATTTTGCACGTTCAGCGTATTCCAATTACTTATATTTTGATTAAAGCTACCTGCGCTACTGAACATGCCGCTCATATCGACAACATTATCAACTCTCCAATTGTCTAACGGCTCATTGAAAAGCCTAGCACCTAAAAAGGTTTCTGACATATTGGTAACGGCGTTGGTTGTCCATGAATCGAGTGGTCTGTTGAAAATAACCGCATCCGCAAAAAGTCCTGACATGTTTTCGATACTATTAACGTCCCAATTATTCACGATACCATTAAACGATGTACAGCCTCTGAACATACTTTCCAGTGTTGTCACATTGGACAGGTCTGGTGAATCTATGGCATCAAAATTCAGATTTGTACAACCGTAGAATGCATTTTCCATGGTTTGCCACTGAATGGTGCCCCATTGTAGAATTTCCTCGATTTTTAATTTATCATTGGCTTCCTCATCATTGAAATAGATAGCAGGAAAATCCCCACTTATTGAGATGGTATACGTACCAGGACCGGACAGGTAGGTATGTGTGATATTACCGGTGACTCCTGTGTCCGAGGTTCCGTCACCCCAGTCGACATCGTAGTTGTATGTTGTAAAGGCCGGGTTTGTAGGGATGGTTACCTGATTTGTTGCAGATGAGCCTGTTTCAACATTAACGGTATTCCAAATAGCCGTAAAATCCTGACCATAGTTGATAACGGTACACAAAAATGCAAGCGATAAAAATAACTTTTTAAGCATAATCGTTTTGGTTGATATCTCCCAAGAGATGTGTTATTTTAAGTGTCGATAAAGCCAAATTCCAGAGGTAAAAATCGTTCTAGAACATGTTATCGGCAACACTGAATCCCGTGATATACAAATAAGGGTATGCAATGATGCTAGACGTTAACGGTCTAAACCATTCGCAAATTGTGTGAAACGTACCAACCGAAGGAGTGGAGCCTTTTTTTAGGTGATATCCCCTAAAATAAGATTATTGAGTAAGATTTTTCCTATATTCTGAAGGGGTCTTGCCCGTGTGGTTCTTAAAAATTCTGTTGAAAGAAGTCTTGCTTTTAAAACCGGAATCAAAAGCGATAGCTAAAAGTTTGGAATCTTTATGACTTTTAGATCGCATTAATTTTTGTGCTTCAAGCACTTTGTACGAATTAATAAAGTTATAGAAGTTTTGGTCAAATCCGGAATTTAGCACTTCAGATAAATGATAGCTGCTCATTCCTAATTGCGAAGCAAGCTCGGATTGTGAAAGTTCACTGTTCAGGTATGGTTTGTTCGCTTTGGTAAATTGTATCAAACACTCTTTATATTCCTCAAGAAGATCTTTGGTCAGAGATGAATTTTTATAGGAAGAAGTGGTTTCGGGATTTAATGATCGGTACTCACTTTTCTTAGTGTTGTTATTTTCAAGCACATTGTTTTTGCCCAAGCCGATAAATTGATGTTGAATTTTCTCTTGCGTCCTACGGATTCTTCTTTGGTACAAATAGAAAAGTAAACACGTTACAAAAAGTATGGCCGTTAAAACGAGCGACCTAACGATCCATGTATTGTTGTTGTTTTTTAAACGGGATATGATATTGTTTTTATCGGTCAGGTCCTTTTCAAGGTCTAGCCTTACCGCTCTATCTTTTACTTTTAATGTATTGTTTTTTAGCGAAAGATATGTTCTTTCCGCTTCCGATGCTTTTTCTACCTCATTCTGTAATAGGTATGCTTCGCCGAGAAATTTTTGGCAGAACAGCTCTATTTCCGGAAGTTTTTTATCAATGGCGATTGCATTAGCTTCTTCCAATTGGGCAACTGCTAGGGCAATATTGTTCAACTTTATGTTAGCGGCTCCTATATGGAGTAATGCGGATGCCTTTTCGGAAATATTTTCCCTTGTATATTCTAGTTCCAGGGCTTTGTTACCGGTACTTACGGCTTCTTGATAATTTTTTTGGTAGTATTTGATTTCGCTGATATTGTTTAGTGCGGTAGCGATTATGCGTTCGTTCTTAATTTCCTCGCCTAATTCTTTAGAGCGCATCAAATATTCTAAAGCCTTGTCCATATTACCAAGCCCATCATAACTATTGGAAAGTCCGTTAAGGGCTGCCGCCTCTATTTTTGGGTTTTTCTCATGTTTTTCCAAAAGCTCCAATACATTTTCCAGGGTTTGTATGGCCTTGGGGTGTGCCTCAATATCTACATAGATGTTTCCCAAGTTTACCAGAATGATAATTTTTGTTCTGTAATCTTCTGGAATGGCCTTGGTAAGTTCAAGTGCTTCTCTATATAAGGTCAAGGATTTGTCTTGTTTGCCACGGTTTTTATAATATACCGCTTGATTTACCCTTCCCAATATTTGAAATTTGACCAGTCCGTTTTCTTTTGCTAGCGCATATAAAGAATCACTATAGGCTTTGTGTTCGTCATATTCCCCGTTATGATATACGTTTGTTAATTTTTGTACATAGTATGTTGCTTGTTTTTCTGCAACGGAATCTGTTTTGGGTATTGACTTTTCAAGTTCTTGTGAAGTTGACTTAAAATTGGCGAAGACCAATAGAACAAAAACAATGCAATACTTCATAAGGGGAATGTTTAGTGCATAACTAAAATAGACAAAAGACAAAATACTGCAAACTTAAAAGCATCAAGTAGCAAATATTGTACAAACCACATTTTAAATTATCACTGTTTTCAGGGAATTTATGGCTGTTTTTTCGAAAAAAGTAAAGAATCGGTCCGTTTTGTGGTCCAAATACTTTAAGTGTACCTGTAAACACTTACTTTTAGTCAAAATACTCTGAATATAGCCATTAAAGCGAACATTCCGATTTTGTAACTTTATTATATGAAAAAATTAAGTGTGCTATTACTGTTTTCCACCCTGTATTTTGCCGCTTTGACCTACTATTGTTCTATTACGCCGATGTTGGGGAAAATCGTCTCAGCAATTTTATTCCCTTGATTTTGTTTGGTGTTCTATTCATTTGTATCCTTACAAGTTTTTTTATCAGCCTCATGCCTCGAAAAATTGGGATTTCAAACAAAAAATGGCTTGTAGGTCTCATAGCGGCATTGCCAATTGTAGGGTTTTTATCCTTCTCTTGTGCCTTTGCCTATTTTGCCTATGACTACCAAAATGAATGGGAAATTCAGGTAGAGTCCGATAACTTGGTATTAACGGATGTTGACTTGGAAGAACGGCGATCGGGAGATTTTAGTTAAAAGTTAAGTGCAACAAAAATTTGGAAGCTAACATCAACGTTTGAAGAAAGTAAACGATTGGTGCAACACTTTTTGCCTAAACGTAAAGATGCAGCCGACTTGATGTATCTTCTACAAACCGAAAAAACCAAGTATGGTTTGGATGCTTATGGTTTCGGGAACATGTTACAGTGCAGCTGCCATGGTAGAAAATACGAACACGACTAATTTTGAAGACAACCATCTAAGGTTTAATATCTTAAATTTTATTGATTATATAATTTCTAATTTGTAATCAACGATTTATATACTATTTATTGATTACTATTACGCCATCGTTATTGATGACATAATTAACACGATCAATTGCATTTGTGTTGCTGCCAGACTTTTTTTCAATTGCTATGTTTGGGCCGTTAAATGTACAGACTTGTAAAGCTCCTTTAGAGCGGTGGGCCGATGCAATCATTAAATGGTCAATATATTTTCCATTATCATCATAATTTATCAATACGCTTTCGATAGTGTTTTCTTTAATCTGGATTGTGAGGATAATAGAAACAAAGTTTTGCGAAAGGTTTAACCTATGGTCATTGCCAACAACATAGTCGAATGTGTTCTGATGTATATCCGTATACACTTTTTCTAACTGTAAAAGCGAATACTCTTCCGGAAGAATCTGATAAGAGGGCTCCGCATAATATTTCATGCCTGCTTCGTACCTTTCTTTTTCAAAAGTCGTATTCTCAAAATCACTATTTCCCATATATATCGTGGTGTTCCAAATTCCGGACAACAATTCGTTAAAAGCCTCATTTGTGGTGGTCAAGGGCCAAGTGTAATCACTTTTGGTATTGTTTTCAATCAAAATTTTGTAAGGGATGGGTTGCTTTTGCCAAGGGGTCAGCGGATAAACCAGATAATTATCGTAATCTTTTATTTCAAAGGGTTTTTGCGCGTTCCATTCATATTGAAAAGGGACGGTTTTCTCCAATGCTTCCACATAAATATCACCAAAAACATAATTAGTGGTAAAACCGCTAACACCGTTTGTAAAAGCTTTTGCTTGGGTAATTCTTAGGCTAGTGCCTGTAGGGATTTTATAAGGCGTACCAAGCTCAGTAGGGAATTCATTTTTAAGTTTAATTAGGTACGATGCTTCTTTGATCGGGTCATCATAATTTTTGACAATGTAACAAAGGTGTTTTGTTTTTACGGTGGTATTTACAATTTCTGCATAAGGAAACTGTTTCGAAATATCTTTTTTTTTAGTTTTAAGTGTAAAATACAGGGCTAAAATAAAGAGTAGTAACAGAACGCCAAGAACTATTAAAATTTTAAAAAGAAGGCTCTTCAGCGTCATTGGATTTTTTTTGCATTTTCTTAAACTAACGCAGATGAGTGCAAGTTATTCTATTTCCCACTAGCCTAGATTGGCTTTGTTGCCTAATATGTTTGTGCCTTGATACCATTTTTTTTAGCATAGGACATGGCGATGTCCATCAATTCTTGGTGAAGTGCATCTAATTCTGGGATATTTTTTTCGTCAAAACGTAGTAGTGTTTCATTGATTTTATCGGTATCCACTCCTTCATCTATCATTTTTGCTATCTCTAAATAATCGGTCTCATATTTGTTTTTCACAAAATTAAACTCCTTTAGGGATGCCTCGATGAGAGCTTTTGTATCGTCAGTGATCTTAAGTGCCTCAATTTTTTTGATATCCTTTTCAATGTCTACAAGCAAATAGCCAGTAACGTTTTCTTGCAAACTTTCAGTTTTAATTAAGTTTTCATTGTTAATCGTGTAAAGCATTCCGCCATTTCTCTGAGCAATCATGTTCTTGAATTTTCTATTGCCAAAATCCCTGAACTTATTGGTGTTAAGGGTTGTTCGGTCAAAATAGTTTTCGGCCGTGTCAAAAGAACATGATTGAAACAACATTGAAATAATAAGAAATATCGATAGTTTTTTCATGATTTTATATGTATTTGAGTTGACGTTGTAAAAATCAGCATATCTAAAATACGAATACTCCCGGTTTCCCGTGAAATTTTTTAAGATAGCTTGCTCATCTTCTCTCGAATCTCTTTCAAACACAAATTGTCCAAACTACCTTCATGGGTGTGTTTGATTTTTCGTTTGGGGGTGAAGTTGCCTGCCTGAATTTCCTGCCCCATTTGTTTGTAGGCATCACGAAAAGGCATACCGTTCTGAACGAGTTCGTTCAGAGTGTCCACACTGAATAAATAGTCATATTTGGGGTCTTCAATGATGTTTTCGTTGACACGGATTTCTTTTAGACTAAAGGTCAAAATCTCCAAACAAGCTTTCATATCTTGAATCGCAGGCACGATGATTTCCTTGACCAATTGCAAATCACGATGATAGCCACTGGGAAGGTTATTGATCACCAAAGTCAATTGATTGGGAATGGATTGCAGTTTGTTGCATTTGCCCCTGACCAATTCAAAAACATCGGGGTTTTTCTTATGCGGCATGATACTGGAACCTGTAGTCAATTCATCGGGAAAGGATATGAAATCGAAATTCTGGCTCATATACAAACAGATATCCATGGCCATTTTTGATATTGTAGCGGCGATATTGGCCATTCCGAAAGCCGTAGCTTTTTCGACTTTGCCTCGACTCATTTGCGCGGCAACCACGTTGTATTTCATAGTCTCGAAACCCATATCTTGAGTAGTGAACCTTCTGTCGATGGGGAAGGAACTTCCATAACCCGCCGCACTGCCCAATGGGTTTTGGTCCGCGATTCTGTAAGCGGCTTCAATGAAATACAAGTCATCGATCAAACTTTCAGCATAAGCTGAAAACCATAATCCGAAAGAAGATGGCATTGCGATTTGTAAATGGGTATAGCCTGGTAATAAGACTCTTTTATGCTTATCCGCCAAGTTCAATAATAAATCAAAAAGGGTTTTGGTCTGAGTTTTAATCTCGGAGAGCTCATCTTTTAAATACAAATGCATGGCGACCAAAACTTGGTCGTTTCGAGAGCGCGCCGTATGGATTTTTTTACCTGTATCGCCCAGGGCCACGGTCAATTGAAATTCTATTTTGGAGTGCATATCTTCAAAATTATCTTCAATTGTAAAAGAACCCTCTTCGATTTTTGTGGCGATTTTATCTAATTCCGTAACTAGGTCATTTGTCTCTTTTTTCGACAATAACCCAATTTTGCCCAACATTTTGGCATGGGCTTTGGATGCGATCACATCATATTTTGCCAGGTGTAAATCAAGTTCACGGTCATTACCTACGGTGAAATGGTCTATTTTTTTATCGGTACTAAAGCCTTTGTCCCAAAGTTTCATTTATTTAGATGTTAGATTATAGATAGTAAGACGTAAGACTGATTGGTAGAAATCTAAAATCTTACGTTCTACATCTCATGTCTTTTTTAAGAATCCTTCCAATATTTTAATATACAAATCAATGCCTTCCTCGATTTCATGCACGTAAATATACTCATCTGCGGAGTGGGAACGCGTACTATCTCCGGGACCCAATTTTAGCGATTGACAGGTCAATGCGGCTTGGTCGGAAAGGGTAGGTGAGCCGTAGGTTTGTCGTCCCAAAGCGATTCCTGATTGTACTAAAGCGTGATTTTTATCTATTTTGGAGGAGTTCAATTTCAACCCACGTTCTTGTAACTCACAGGGTGCTTCGGCCTTTAATAAATCCGCAATTTCCTGATTGGTATACGCATCGTTTACACGAACATCGATCACCAGTTCCACTTGTGCGGGGACCACATTGTGTTGACTGCCCGCATTGATTTGGGTCACGGTCATTTTTACATCTCCAAGCGCTTCGGATGTCTTTTCAAATTTATAATTCTTGAACCACTCCAATACTTCGATCGTATTATAAATGGAGTTATCATTGTTTGGATGTGCCGCATGGGACGGAGTTCCTTTGACTACTGCGTCAAAGACAATCAGTCCCTTTTCAGCAATGGCCAGATCCATTAAGGTGGGTTCACCAACTATCGCCACATCGATTTCGGGAAGGTGGGGAAGCAATCCTCTTAAACTATTCTCACCAGCACTTTCTTCTTCCACGGAAGCGACCATCAAAATATTGTGGTTGAGGTTTTCCTGCTCGAAAAAATGAGAGAACGTAGCTAGTAGGGAAACCAAACATCCGCCCGCATCATTGCTGCCCAATCCGTATAATTTACCATCTTCGATATGTGGATGAAACGGGTCTTTGGTATAGGCCTTATTCGGTTTTACCGTGTCGTGGTGGGAGTTTAATAGCAGAGTCGGTTTGCTGTCATCCCAGAATTTGTTCTTTGCAAAAACGTTGTTATGAATCCGTTCAAAAGAAATATCAAATTCTTTGAACCATTCTTGAATGGCATCGGCGGTTTTATCTTCTTCGGATGAAAAGGATTGTATTGAAATCAATTGTTTCAATAAATCCAAGGCTTTCTCTGTCAATTTTTCCTGCATCATTTTATAAGGTGATAGTGGTAAAAAGTTCGTTTTTTGAATCCAACATGGAATGATGGCCGATACATACCTTTTCTACGCCTCTTTCAACAGCATAAAAGCAATTATCGATTTTCGGAATCATGCCATCTGCGATTACCCCGTCGTTTAGAAGTATCGTGTATTTCCTATTATCAATTTGCCTGATAACGGAATTTTCGTCATTGATGTCCTTTAAGACACCCTTTTTTTCAAAGCAATAATAAAGTGTTGTTTCGTATAGGCTACTCATATGAATGGCTACCTCGGCTGCAATAGTGTCCGCATTTGTATTTAAAAGTTGACCATTTCCATCATGGGTCATGGCACAGAAGACTGGAATGAAATCTGCTTCCAACAGTTTTGAAATCGTTTGACTATTCACGCCATCAACATCGCCCGCAAATCCATAATCGATTTCTTTTACTGGCCGTTTATGTGCTTGAATGGTATCTCCATCGGCTCCGCTTAATCCAATCGCATTACAGTTATTAGTTTGTAATTGGGCTACAATATTTTTGTTGGTCAATCCGGCATATACCATGGTGATTATTTTCAGCGTTTCCGCATCGGTTATTCGTCGTCCTTCGACCATTTTTGACTCGATACCGAGTCTGGTTGCGAGTTGGGTAGCCAATTTTCCGCCACCATGGACTAAAATTTTGTTCCCGTCAAGCTTTACAAAAAGGCTTAAGAACTTGGTGAGTTCCTGTTTATTTTCGATGACGTTTCCACCGATTTTTATTATGGATAAGCCCCTCCCGGCCTCCCCCAAGGGGAGGTGTTTATCACGTGATTTTTTCATAAGGCATCATTTTTAATTCCCCTTTTGGGGGTTAGGGAGCTCAGTATCTTTTTCAAAACTACCTGTGCTGCATACGTTCGATTATTCGCTTGCTCGATAACCAAAGATTGCTCTCCATCTAGAACTGCGTCTTCGACTACCACATTTCTTCGAACGGGCAGACAGTGCATGAACTTTGCATTTCCCAATTTTTCCAAGGTCATCATCCAATCTAAATCTTGACTTATAACTTTTCCGTAATCCGAATAGCTACTCCAGTTTTTCACATAAACGAAATCTGCATTTTCCATTGCCTTTTCTTGGTCATATTCAATCACGGTATCCTTAGTAATTTCAGGATTCAATTCATAGCCTTTGGGATGCGTTATAACAAAATCCGCATTTTGCAACTGCATCATTTCCACAAAAGAATTGGCAACGGCATGCGGCAAGGCCTTGGGGTGTGGTGCCCAAGAAAGTACGACTTTTGGTCTTGGTTTGGTATGCTGTTCATCAATGGTAATGGCATCTGCCAGTGCTTGCAGCGGATGGGCAACAGAACTTTCCATATTCACGACGGGAATAGAAGCATAGTTTTTAAACCCATTCAAAACGATTTCTGCCTCGTCTTTTTCTTTATCGGTCAAAGACGCAAAAGCACGAATGGCAACGATATCACAAAACTGCGAAACCACTTTTGCTGCTTCTTTGATGTGTTCCGATTTCCCTTGGTTCATGACGGCCCCATCTTCAAATTCTAACTGCCAACCTTCACTAC
Source organism: Costertonia aggregata (assembly GCF_013402795.1). Classification (GTDB taxonomy): domain Bacteria; phylum Bacteroidota; class Bacteroidia; order Flavobacteriales; family Flavobacteriaceae; genus Costertonia; species Costertonia aggregata. The sequence continues at coordinate 2,306,760 of NZ_CP058595.1, forward strand.
CGAAATTCATTACCATAACGTCCATGCCTAAATTCAAGGCAGCTTTCTGGGTGCTGAGACGTGTTCGTAGACTGTTATTGAAAAATAGTAAACAAATCGTTTTTCCTTCACCCAAGTTTTTATGAGCCATTGGATTCGCTTTTAACGTTCTTGCTTCCGACACCCAATCGGAAAGGGAGTCAATGTCTTTTATGGATAAATAGTGTTTCATGGTTTTGTTATTCGCTGAGTGCTAGTTCTAATTTTTCAAAGAAAACATCTAAATCTTCTTTCGTAATATTTAAGGCTGGTAAAATCCGCAATACGTATTTGTCTTTTGCCCCACCCGTGAATAGATGTTGGTCGTAAATCAGTTTTTTGCGGAGTTCGGCTACTTCGAAATCGAATTCAAGTCCCAACATCAATCCTCTTCCTTTAGTTCGTTTTACCAATGGGATTGCTGCTGCTTTTTCATTAAAATATTTACCTAGCTTTTTAGCGTTGTCAATCAGGTTTTCTTTTTCCATGATTTCTAGAACTGCCATCGTAGCGGCACAAGCGAGGTGGTTTCCACCGAAAGTAGTGCCCAATAATCCGTATGAAGCTTTGATGCTTTCATGAATCAAAATTCCTCCGACCGGAAAGCCGTTGCCCATTCCTTTTGCTATGGAAATAATGTCAGGTTGGATTCCGTGGTGCTGAAATCCAAAGAACTTACCACTTCTTCCAAATCCGGATTGAACTTCGTCCGCTATCAATACCACTTCGTTTTCTTTACAGAGTCGTGCGATTTCTTGATAGAATGCGGTGGATGGTTCATCCAATCCTCCAACGCCTTGAATCGCTTCAATGATGACTCCGCAAACATCTCCTTTTTCGATTTCTGTTTTGAAGGCAGAAGTATCATTTAAGGGAAGAATAGTAACCTTTTGTTGTTTATTGAGCGGAGCATTTATCTTCTCATTATCCGTAGCTGCTACTGCGGCAGAAGTTCGTCCATGGAAACCATTTTTGAAAGCGATCAACCGACTTTTACCTGTATGAAAAGAGGCCATTTTCAAAGCGTTCTCATTGGCCTCGGCACCCGAATTGCATAAGAACAAATTGTAATCCTCACAATCTGAAAGTTGTCCCAATTTAGTTGCCAATTCTTTTTGCAGGGGATTTTGAACCGCATTGCTATAGAAGCCAATTTTATCCAATTGGTCTTTCAATCGTTTCACATAATGTGGATGGGAATGCCCTATGGAAATCACCGCATGACCCCCGTAAAAATCAAGATATTCTTGTCCCTTGTCATCTATAACAACGATTCCTTTTGCGGAAACAGGAGTCACATCATAAAGTGGATATACATCGAAAAGGTTCATAATTTATAAGTTCAAGTGTCAAGTTCAAATCCGGAGTTTTGTTGTGCTATTGTACTTTTTTTCGTACTTCTGACTTCGCATTTTATTTTGTTTTAAACTCCGTTATTTTATCAAAAGAGGCTACGATTCCGCGAATCAATGAGGAACTTAGTCCCTGATGTTCCATTTCATTCAAGCCTTTAATTGTGCAACCCATTGGGGTGGTAACCCTGTCAATTTCTTCTTCGGGATGATTGCCTGATTCAATCAACAAACTTGCTGCTCCATTGCAGGTATGCATGGCCAATTCTTGCGCTTCTTTGGCATCAAACCCCAATTGGATCGCACCTTGTGTTGTGGCACGAATAAGGCGCATCCAAAAGGCGATGCCGCTTGCACAGATAACGGTAGCTGCTTGCATTTTCTCTTCCGGAATTTCCAAGGAATGCCCCATTCTATTAAAAATCGCTTTTGCCAAATCAATACGCTTCTTGCCCATTTCATTGGCACAAACACAGGTCATTGATTTCCCAACGGAAATTGCCGTATTCGGCATACTTCTTATGACATAGTTATCCGTTCCGATGATACTTTCAATCTTTGAAATGCTGAATCCCGTGATGGTCGAAATGACCACATGTTTTTCGGTTAGCAAGTCTTTGATGTCTTTTAAGATTTGTGAAAAATGACCAGGTTGTACTGCAAAAATCAAGATGTCGGAATTTTGAACTGCCTCTCGATTGTCTGAAGTGACCGTTACGTTTCCGTAGCTTTCAAACGCTTTGATGGATTCTACATTCCTTTTGGTCATGTACATACTCGTGGCTCCGTTGCTGTGCAATACACCTTTTGCGATGGACAATCCTAAGTTTCCTGTTCCTATGATGGCTATTTTCATAATAAGCCCCTAGCCCCCGAAGGGAGAATATAATGGGGTGGTTTTAAAGTTTAACTTTTATTTTCACTTTTTTTCATAAGTTCTCCCCTTTTGGGGAGCTAGAGGGGGCCTAATACACCCCCGCTTTCAATTGTAATCCTTCGCTTTCTTCAAACCCAAACATTAAGTTCATATTCTGAACTGCTTGGCCCGATGCTCCTTTTAAGAGATTATCTATGGCTGATGTGATCAACAAAGTGTCCTCATGCCTGTGCAAATGAATATGACATTGATTTGTATTCACTACTTGTTTTAAATGGATGGGTTCTGATGCCATTTGCGTGAATTCTGCATCGGTATAAAAATCCTTAAATAGCTTTATGGCTTCTTCCAAATCTCCCTTGAATTTGGTGTATGCCGTTGCCAAAATACCTCTAGTGAAATTACCTCTATTGGGAAGGAAAAACACCTCGCCAACATTGGGTTGTAATGAATTCAAACTTTCATTGATTTCCCCTAAATGCTGATGGGTAAAAGGTTTGTACCAACTCACATTGCTATTTCGCCAGCTGAAATGTGTGGTGCCGGATGGACTAACACCTGCCCCGGTGCTTCCGGTCACAGCATTCACATGTATGTCCTTATCCAGTAATCCCGCTTTGGCCAATGGGAGTAAACCTAACTGAATGGCAGTCGCAAAGCAACCCGGATTTGCGATATAATTGGCTTTCTTGATTTTTGATTTGTTGAGCTCGGGCAATCCGTAGATAAAGTTCTTCCCGTTTAAAGTGGCATCTTTTTGTAATCTAAAATCATTACTCAAATCAATGATTTTGGTTGTTTCCGAAAATTGATGTTCACCTAAAAATTTAGTTGAATTACCGTGCCCTAAGCAAAGAAAAACCACATCTACATCGGAGTTTACATCTCCTGTAAAGTTCAAATCCGTAGTACCTAACAAATCAGCATGTACCGAAGAAACTGCTTTTCCTGCACGTGTTGTACTGTAGACAAAATCGATTTCAACTTCCGAATGATGCAAAAGAATTCGGATCAATTCGCCTCCCGTATATCCTGAACCACCTATTATTCCTGCTTTAATCATTGTTTACATGATTATAAATTCTTCCTGAATTCGAAAGTATTTTGATGAAGCCTTTCGCTTCATCGGCTGTCCACCCTTTGTTCATTTCGCCATAGCTTCCAAAGGAGGCATTCATCAAATCATGTTTTGAGGAAATTCCATTCAATCTAAATTGAAATGGGTATAAACCCACGAAAACATCACCTGAAACGGTTTTTTGCGTGTCGGTCAAAAATGCCTCTATGTTTCGCATTACGGGGTCTAGATAGTTGCCTTCGTGCAATAACATTCCGTAGAAATTACCTTGTTGCTCTTTCTGAAATTGTTGCCATTTCGATAGCGTATGTTTTTCCAACAAATGGTGCGCTTTGATAATGATGAGTGCCGCTGCAGCTTCAAAACCGACCCGGCCTTTGATGCCGATTATCGTATCACCTACATGAATATCTCTTCCGATGGCATATTTGGATGCCATGACCTCAAGTTTTTCAATATTTGCGACCGGATTGTCTTTTTGACCATCAATGGCAACCAATTCTCCTTTTTCAAAAGTCAGTTTTACTTCAGATGGTTCTTTTGTTTGCAATTGACTTGGATAAGCAGCATCGGGCAATGGTTTGTCAGAAGTCAGTGTTTCATCACCACCTACGGAAGTTCCCCAAAGACCTTTGTTGATAGAGTATTTAGCTTTTTCCCAGGGATAATCAACTCCGTTCTGTTTGAGATATTCTATTTCTTCTTCCCGTGCCAATTTGTTATCTCGTATAGGAGTAATGATTTCAATTTCAGGAGCGATAATCTGAAAAATCATATCAAACCGTACTTGGTCATTACCGGCTCCCGTGCTTCCGTGAGCGATATATTTGGCACCGACCTTTTTCGCATAGTTTACGATTTCTATCGCTTGTACAATTCGCTCTGCACTGACGGATAACGGATACGTATTGTTCTTCAAGACATTTCCAAAGATGAGATATTTGACTACTTTTTCATAGAAGGTCTGAACCGCATCAATTGAAGTGTAGGAAGTTGCTCCCAGTTGCAGCGCTTTTTCTTCAATGGATTTAATTTCCTCTGATGAAAACCCCCCAGTGTTCACGCTTACGGCATGTACTTCGTATCCCTTTTCTTTACTTAGGTATTTGGCGCAGTAACTGGTGTCTAATCCGCCGCTGTATGCTAAAACTAATTTGCTCATTTTCTTATAAATCTAAACTGTCAGTGGTGTTATTTTGTTTTTTTCTTAAGGAATAAACTCTCTTTTATACTTTTCAATCTTTTAAATGCTTTACCATTCACTTTCTTGTTCTTTGATTTGGTAGCTGGGTCGTATAACATACCTGTACACAGACACATTTTTTGCTCCGTTCTTGTTAGCACATCAAAATTTTTGCAGGTTTGGCAGCCTTTCCAGAATTCTGGATCATCGGTCAGTTCAGAGAAGGTCACGGGTTTATAGCCCAATTCATAGTTGATTTTCATAACGGGCAGTCCTGTGGTAATCCCGAATATTTTTGCATCGGGAAACTTTTTCTTTGACAACTCGAAAATCTTCTGTTTGATACTTTTTGCAAGTCCTTTTCCCCGAAAATCAGGATGCACGATTAGTCCCGAATTGGCAACATACTTCTCATGGCCCCAAATTTCAATATAACAAAAACCGGCAAACGTATCGCCATCCAAAGCGATAACGGCGTTGCCATTTTCCAATTTCTTCCGAATGTATTCCGGGGTACGCTTGGCAATTCCCGTACCGCGCACTTTGGCTGAATCGGCAATGGTATCGCAAATAATCTGTGCGTATTTGAAATGTGATGTGTTAGCAACAACAATGTTCATTGCTATGATTTTTTAATGGATAAAAAATAAAATGTGATTTTCTGATGCGGAACTGGACTCACCTAGTTCCATGAAATGTATAGTACCCTTACGGGCGACGGCGACGGGGCGCGAACGTACGTACGGGAGCAGTGATGCTCGTAGGAGTGAAAATGTTGATTTGTGCGTTCATTACATTGTAAATGTACAAATTATATTGAACTCACCTAATTCCAATAAAAATTTTTACAAAAATTTCAAGTTTTGTTACGATATGCAACCAATTCGTAAATCAAGAAGATAAAAACCGCAATATACTCAATCGCCAACAACCATAGGTTTTCCTTGAAGTCCGCCGATGAATAGGCGTAATAACTTAAAACAATGGCCGCCGACCAAATGAACGCATACCTAAATTTCGTAAATGCGGTCAATACCACAAGGAAAATAACATACCACGGATGCACGGTCGCGGACATAAAATAATACAAAGTCAACACCCATAGCATAGAGGTAATGAGCACTGATAGTTTTTCATTTTTTCTTAGAAAGGTGAAAAGCAGAACTGCGATAATGGTCACAATAGGAGTGATTTTCCCATAGGTTTTGATCAATTCCCATGGTTTGGCATCGAATTGAAGGGCGATTTGCTTGATACCGTTATATAAACCTGCGTTAAACTCGAAGTTGGAAAACCAGAGTCCTATTGTTTTGGAATAATTGGTAATGAATTCAGATGAATAAAAAGGCGCAAAGAGCAGAAGGGAAGTCGTTCCGATAATCAGATAAAATACAACCGCTTTTTTGAAGTTGAAATGCTTCAAGAAAAGGGGGAGAAATAAAAGAGGAACGAGTTTCATCGAAATCGAACAAGCATAAACCACTGCCGCCCATTGCCATTTATTAACGGATAATAGATATAGCGCCCAAACAAAAAAGAACAGCATCACACCTTCAAAATGCAGGTTTCCGGTAAGTTCAATAATGACCAACGGATTTAAAAAATACCAAAAAATAAGGTGTGGTGAGCGGTTAAGTTTTTTTAAGAGCTTTCTTCCCAAATAGAAAATACCAACGTCTGCCAAAATAATGGTACCCCGCAAGACCATAACAGAGCCTAAGATGCTTTTACCACCTAACAATGCGGCCATACCAAAAATGAGTTGGTTCAAAGGCGGATAATTACTAAAGTTTTTGGTACTTAAACGGGTCATGCCCGCATATAGTTCCTGAGCATTGGCAACCGCTAGATTCGATTGTTCTATCAGAACATCGGGGACGCTCAAATACGGATTTACTAGATGGCTTACCAATTCGCCATCCCAGATAAAACGATAAAAATCTTGTGATAGGTTGGGTTCCGCAACAATAAACAATACCCTAAACGCAATGCCTATGGCGAGCAAAAACCTAAAATTCCATTTTTCGAACTGTACCAGTTTAAAGCATAAAACAAATAATGCTGCAAACAAAGCTAGGAGCTTTATAAAATCGGTTCGTTCCAGATGGTAGGCAAAGGTGTAATAGAAAATTGAACTCAATAATGCCAATACTATCGAAACTTTATGCAGTTTCAGATATGTCACAATTGTATTGGGCATTTTGCTCAGGTTGTTTGTTATGACTAATGTAAGGGATTTATTCCTCTATTTGTCCAACGGGTCGAGTTCCTTTTCCTTCAATACCGATTAAGGCATCGCCAAGTTCGGTTCGCATAGTATTGGCCAAATATTTTATGGTCTGTACAACTTCGGGATTTTCATTTGCTACATTTTTGGTTTCACTAAGGTCCTTTGATAAGTCATATAATGTTATTTCGGTAATCGAATCTTGTTCATAGGCTACCGGAATACCATCTTTGCCTCCTTCTCGACCGTTTAAGGTCCTGTAGGTATGGGGGAAGTACATTTTCCATTTATCATATCGTACTCCGTGCAACTCGTTTACATGATAGTAAAAGTAATAGGCCTCTTGAGGACTTTTCGTGGACTTTCCCGTCCAAATATCCCATACACTTTTTCCGTCGATTACATTTTTTGGAAGTTTGGCATGGGTGATTTCTGCGAGAGTAGGCAGAATATCAATGTTCATCATGGGAGTTTCGATAGTTCTGCCCGGTTCGATTCTTTTTGGATAATAGATGATACAAGGTTCCCTTTGTCCGCCTTCCAAGGCAGTGCCTTTTCCTTCCCTTAGCGGAAGTGCGCTACCGGCATGTTCCCCATAATTGAGCCAAGGGCCATTGTCCGATGTGAAAATCACGAGCGTATCTTCTGCTAGGTCCAATTTTTTCAAAGTGCTCATTATTTGACCTACAGACCAGTCTATTTCCATAATCACATCCCCGTACAGACCCCGTTCGGATTTTCCCTTGAATTTATCCGAAACGTACAAGGGTACATGGGGTTGGGGATGTGCCACGTACAAAAAAAATGGATTTCCCTTATTTTTTGTAATGAACTCTACACTTTTCTCTGTAATTTGTGTGGTCAACAAAGATTGGTTGGTCAACGTGTCGACAATCATTTCATTCTCGTACAAGGGCAGTGGGCCAAAATTGAAAATTGGACCTTGCTGCGGATGTAAGGGCCACATGTCATTGGAATAAGGTATGCCGAAATATTCATCAAACCCATGGTTATTGGGCATAAAATCGGGGTGGTCGCCTAGATGCCATTTCCCATAAATTGCGGTACGGTACCCTTTTTCTTTTAACATTTTTGCAATGGTGGTTTCGGTTGTATTCAGTCCTTTTTTACTATTGGGCATAAAAGCGCCATGTATACCCAAACGATTGGGGTAACATCCTGTTAAAAGTCCGGCACGGGAGGCAGAACACACGGCCTGTGCTGCATAAAAATTGGTAAGCTTAATGCCATCTTTTGCCATTTGGTCCAAATGAGGGGTTTTAATGTTGGGGGAACCAAAAACACCAACATCTTGATAGCCTTGGTCATCTGTAAAAACAATGATGACGTTCGGCTGTTTGTTTTTAGCGGGAAGTTCATTCTTGCAAGAAAGAAAAACCAATGAAAGTATGGCTAAAAGAAGCAATTTTTTTTTCATGTATTTTTGATTTTATCGCCTTGGGTTGGTTTGTATATGTTTGTTAACCGTAAGATAAGGGAAATCAACAAAAAATTTACAAGGGATTTTTACTATGTAGTACTGTTTGGTGAATGTGCGGGGATTTATTCATAAGCGATTTATAAATCAATCCAAGTTAAGCTTCAAATACGGTCGTTGATGATATGACCATGGAAATTCCTGACAAAAATAATAGTTACGCCAAAACAAAAACGGATAGCAGATGCTACCCGTTTTATAATTTAATTTTTTAAATCTTTATGCCCTTGCGGTAAGGGATTTGAAGAATACAAAACCAAAGCCCAAGAACAACATAAAGTGAAAGGGGAAAAGCCCAAAGTCGTTTAACGGTATGGCACTGTACATTCCAAATAGAAAATAGACCATAAGCGCAAATTCCAAAATCATGTTCGGGGATAGCTTTTTGGCTAAATATTTATTGCCTTTCCAGCTTTCGGTAAGACTATTGATATTAAATTTTGGCGTTCGTACAAACTCACTGCGTTTGCCCATGTGGCCTTCCAAAACTGCAATGGAGTTGTGTAATGAAAATCCTAAGGCGACCGAGAAAAAAGTAAAGAAAATACGTATATAATCCACAAAGCTATTGAAGCCACTTCCTTGTATGCTTTTATAGGTAAACCAATAGCATACGAAAAGGATAATGGTACTTAAAATAAAGAAACTGGTAGCTTCAAAAACCCAACCTAAATGACCGTACATATTCTTAATGTACAACATCGGTATACTTAACAATGCAACGATAAATACACATAAGAACATTGAGCTGTTCAATAAGTGCATCACACCATGGAATTTGGTCTTGAAAGATATGTTTTTAGCGGTTATTACGCTCCAAACTGTTTTCCTAAAGTTTTCGGCCCCGCCTTTGTTCCAACGAAACTGTTGAGAACGAGCGGCACTTATGACTACAGGTAATTCTGCAGGAGTTTCAACATCTTCCAAATATTTGAACTTCCAATTTTTTAGTTGAGCACGATAGCTTAGATCCAAGTCTTCGGTCAAGGTATCGCCTTCCCAGTTACCGGCGTCCAAGATACATTCCTTGCGCCAGATACCTGCAGTACCGTTAAAATTGATAAAATGTCCTTTGGAATTTCGGCCTACCTGTTCCAAGGTAAAATGAGCATCCAAGGCAAAGGCCTGTATTTTGGTCAATGTGGAATAATCCCTGTTGATATGTCCCCAACGGGTCTGTACCACACCAATTTCCGGGTCTTTAAAATAAATTACGGTCTTTTTCAACCAATCACTATCAGGCAGGAAATCAGCGTCGAAAATAGCAACAAAATCGCCTTTGGCAACCTCCAACCCTTCTTTTAATGCCCCTGCTTTGAAACCTTGACGGTTTTCACGGCGAATGTGTTGAATATCAAGTCCTGTATTTTGTAGGTCTTCTACCCATTTGGCAGTGTCGATTACAGATTCATCGGTTGAGTCGTCCAAAACCTGAATTTCCAATTTGCTTTTTGGATATTCTATCTTGGCTATGTTTTCCAATAAACGTTCCATCACATACTCTTCGTTATACACCGGAAGTTGAATGGTAACATATGGTACTTCTTTGGCATCTAAAAGATTAAACTTAGGTGCACTTTGGTTACGCCTCTTATTACCTAGGTAGTTTACCAAAAGGTTCAACTGTGCAAGACTGTAGAAAAATATCAGTAACAGTGCAATGCTATAAATTGCGATGATGATGTATGCGATCGTTAGTGCCATTTTACTTAAAACTGTATTTAAAAATCCAACCTAATATTTTTACGCCTGCAAATATACTACCTTTTACCGTACCCGACACCTTTGAAACGCCAATTCGTTTCTTGTAACGCACTGGTACTTCGGTATATGCCAGCTTCTTTTTTAAGGCTTTTAGCTGCATTTCCACTGTCCACCCGTAAGTCTTATCCTCCATTTCCAGTGTTAACAACTTGTTATATTTTATTGCTCTAAACGGTCCTAAGTCGGTAAATGTTGCCCTAAAGAGTAATTTCATCAAAAAAGTAGCCAACCAATTGCCAAAAATTTGTTGTGGGGTCATGCTTCCATCCTCACGTAATCTTTTTACCCGGGCGCCAACAACAAAATCATAACCATGGTTTAAAATAGGTGCGACCACCTTGTTCAATTCTTCTGGATAATCAGAGTAATCCCCATCGATAAATACGATAATGTCCGGCGTTTTGGACTGTTGTGCGACGTAATCCATACCCTTTAGGCAGGCATGGCCATATCCTTTTTTACGCTCGGTAAGTACAGTAGCACCAGCTGCTTGGGCATTTTTCACTGTATTGTCAGAAGAGTTGTTGTTGACTACGATGATTTCTGAAACCGATTTTGGGATATCCTTGATGACCTCTGCAATGGAATCTGCCTCGTTAAAGGCGGGAATGATGACTTTAATATGAGGAGAATCTTGCATTATTTTAAGTCGGATAATTTATTTTCACGTTTAAAACTTGCAAAGCTATACCATTCCTTGATTTTTTTTCCATTTTTATATTTTTGGGCAGATGTAAGTTTAGCGTTCCTATATTTTAGGCAGTAGCCATTTTTTTTGCCGTTGTTCAATTGGCACTTGTGGTTTATTTTTCCGTTTGTGTCATAGAACAGCCACCAGTTTGCCATGCCACCGTTCTTATAATGCCCCTCTTGCTTTATTTGTCCTTTTGTATCGTAAAAGTACCAATATGAAGTTCGCTTATTATTGGTGTAGTGCCCTTTCTCTGATATTTTACCGTTAGAATGATAAAATTTCCAATACCCCGATTTTTGGTTGTTTTTTAGCCAACCTTCGAGTTTTAGTATACCGGTTCGATAATATTCTTTGTGATACGTCTTTTTTACTTCGGCAGCATTGCCAAAAAGAAAAAGGATGAAGAATACAAATAAAGGTTTTAGAAACACGGTAAGAATCGATTTTCAAATTTGTCGGCAACGCATATGAATACTGACAATCTTAATTCTGAAATTGTAGTTTTATTTATCGTTGACCAAGTCCATTAAATCAACATCGTTGCCCAATAAAACTTCGGTCGGGTTAATTCTACCTTTTTGAGGTCCGTTTTCCAACTTAAGAACCCCTCGGGGACATACAGCGGAACATATGCCACAACCTACACAGCTAGAACGTACAATGTTTTCACCTTTTTGGGCATAGGCACGTACATCAATGCCCATTTCACAGTAAGTAGAACAATTGCCACAGGAAATGCACTGCCCACCATTGGTCGTAATCCTAAACTTCGAGAACAAACGCTGCTGAAATCCCAAAATAGCGGCCATAGGGCAGCCAAAACGACACCAGACCCTGTTGCCAAAAATAGGGTAAAAACCTGTGCCGATCACCCCGGAAAAGATACTGCCTATCAAAAAGCTGTATGTTTTGCGCAGCGATTCGGATTTGAATAAAAAGATATTGCCCTCCCCACTAAAAACATGCATCCCAATAAGTACAATGATTATCGTAAAGTATCCTATGGCGCCGTATTTTGCATCTTTTTGAAGCTCTTGCCTCTTAAAAATCATTACCCAAGCAAATACAAGTGTTAAAATGGATGCTACACCAATAAGAAAAGTGCTTTTGGTCAACCAGTATTTACTACTATCGTTACCCAAATACGAATAAATTACCGCTGTGGTCATAAGGGTTACAAAAACTACGACACTGTGAACGACCCACCTTTCAACGTTCCAAGCGAATTTTGATTTATCGCTTAATTGACGAAAAGAATCTCCAGCGGTTTCCGCCAAGGCACCACAACCACATACCCATGAGCAGTACCATCTTTTCCCATATTTATAGGTCAAAATAGGGGAGATAACGAATATGGAAAGTATACCAAAAATCAACATGGCCAATCCTATATTGCCATTTTCAATAAAACCGTTTATGCGATAACGCTCAAAATTGTAATAGTTCAAAGGCCACATGTTTTTTAGGTCATAGTACGGTAAATCCCCATTTAACCTGGCCATGATCTCGGGAATGATAAAAGCGAAAGCCGTTTGAAAGAACATGACGCTTACCGTGCGGATTTTTTCATACCGGTTGTGCCGATATTTCCACATAAATTTTATGCCGAACGCCAATATCGCTACCGTATATAATGTGCCGTATACGAACCATTGGCTGGCAGGGTTGCCGCTCAATAGCTTACTAAGCGGGTCAAATAATGCTATGACTCCGGTATTTTCGCCATCTTTCACCAACCCTAGATATTGGGGATAAAAATAAAGTACTACGTAAAATCCTGTGAGTGCAATACCGGCAATCCATGCCAGTACCCCTCTGCTCGAGATAGATTTGAACCATACCCCATCATTTTTTATACCTTTTTCCTTGTGGGCGTAAGCTGCCTTTGAAAACCAAACTACACCTGCAAAAATGGCTATAAGCGCAATGCTGAGCCACAAACCGCTATTCTCAAAATCTAAGTTGAACAAATTCAATACCAATATTCCCAATCCCGACATACCTATCAAAGTGGCTAGTTTTTGACCAGTATTCAATGCTTTTGGGGGTTGCCCTGTAAGTGACATACTTTTATCCATTGTGTTCATAATTACTATGATATTTAGGTGTTGTGATTAGATTTTTTCAAATATGCGTTTCCAATTTCTCTTTTTGACCCTCAACGATGTGCCAAGTTCAGCATTGTATTTCTGTATGATTTCCTGTTCGTACTGTGCGTAGAACTCTGGATCAAAATTGGCATCTTTCAAATGTTCCATGACATAATCGATTTCTCTTTCTTCGGTCAGCCAACGGTCAAAAATCTCGTGCCGCATTCGAACGCCGAAGGTGTTTATGCCCAAAAATTGTTCGGTATCCTTATTGAAAGCTATTGTGATACATATTTTTTCCGTCGCGTGTCGCCAGTGAAAATGTTGTTCATATTCTTTCATGCCGCGTTCACCGAAGACCCAACCATAGGTTTGGTATTCCACATCTAAAAATTTGGCAGAATTGAACCAGTGCCCGGGATTATATTCCGTGGGATTACCGCACAAGGTTTGGGCCAAGGTCTCGCCCATCATTCTGCCCGTGTACCAAACTGCTTCAATTGGTCTCCTGTTACCGATAGCTTCATGTTGTTCGGCACAATCCCCTATCGCATAGACGTCCTTTATATTGGTTTCCAACATTCTATTCACTTTAACCCCACGGCCTAAGGCTATTCCAGAATCCTTGAGAAAATCTACATTGGGGGAAACCCCTGCGGTGAGGCCCACAACATTACATTCAACAGTATCTCCCTTATCGGTCAGTACAGCCTTGGCACGACCGTTTTCGTCGGCGATGATCTCAACCAGATTGGTGTCCAATCGTAGATCAATATGGTGTTCTTGAATATGCTCATTGATCATTTGCGATTCGCCACTAGGCAATACACCGTTCCAAAAACTTTTTTCCCTCACTAAAAAAGTAACCGGGATATCGCGACTGCGGAGCATTTCGGCCATTTCAATCCCGATTAACCCGCCGCCAACGATTACCGCTCTTTTGCAAATGTTTTTGTTGGGTGCGTTTTTTTCAAGTGAATCCAGATCCTGTTTGGAATAGAGTCCTTGCACACCGTCCAAATCTTGACCTGGCCATCCGAATTTGTTCGGTTTTGATCCCGTTGCCAAAATGAGCTTATCGTAACTGACGGAATTCCCGTCGGCCAAAACCAGTTTTTTGTTTTGAGGGTCGACTTTACTGACATACCCTTTCACTAGATTTAATCTGTTCTTTTTCCAAAACCAATTTTCATAGGGTTGGGTATGCTCAAATTTCATATGCCCCATATATACGTACATTAAAGCGGTACGGGAGAAGAAATAATCGGTCTCGGCAGAGATTAGGGTAATTTTTTTATCGGAAAGTTTTCGGACATGCCTTGCAGCGGTCACGCCAGCAATTCCGTTACCGATAATAACAATATGTTCCATATGGTTTAGGTTGTTATGCTATTAGGTCGCCCTTAAATGTAAGAACTTAATTTGACGATTTAATTTAGAAAGATTTTAAATACAGGTACATCATGTAAGGTCTTAATAGGTTGTCGTACTTGTAAGTTTCTGATTTTTAAAATCTTAAATAAATCATAAAAGATTATATTTTTTTGTAGGGTTATGAAATTACTTTCGACCTATGCGAGAGTTAAACAAATAAAACCATTTACCTATGAACCATATAATCACATTAGTATCTGTGCTGTTTCTTTCTTTCACGAGCTACTTACATTCGCAAGAGACTACTACATTCTTTTCAGAGGCAGATACTTTTTTAAATACTCACGTAAAGAACGGTAGAGTGGATTATAAAGCCATACAAAGTAATCCCAAAGCATTGAATGAATTGTTGGATATGGCAAGGAATATTAACGTACCCAAGGATAATGCATCGGAATACCAAGCCTTTTGGATAAACGGTTATAACCTTTTGGTCATAAAGAACATCGTAGAAAATTATCCGTTAAAATCACCTTTGGATGTAGCCGGATTCTTCGACAAGACCAAGCAAGACATAGGAGGCAAGCAAATAACCTTGAACGACATCGAGAATAAACTGTTGCGCGGAAACTTCCCTTCGGAGGCTCGTTTTCATTTTGTACTCGTTTGTGCTGGCCTTGGTTGTCCACCAATTATCAATACGGCATATAAGCCATCAACTTTAGAGGCACAATTGCAAAAACAAACCCAGTTGGCATTGAACAATCCATCATTTATACAAGTCAATAAGAATAAGGTGAAGATTTCCCAAATATTCGAGTGGTACAAAGGGGATTTCACGCAAGGCGGAAAAAGTTTGGTCGATTATATCAATCAATTCAGAACAGAGCCCTTACCCGAGAACGCAAAGGTGTCCCACTATCCCTATGATTGGACCTTGAACCAAGTCAAATAAAACACCAAAAAAAGGAAAACGGACAATAATACGGACTCATTTCATTTGCCTATTGAAAATAGATTCGCAATCTGAAAAACAGATGGGCAACATACAACTACGTCATAAAAACAACTAAATAAACAATAACATGAAATCAAAACGAAAATATGCAATACTACTGGGCTTGTTTTTCATCACTTTGGCCAGCTTTGCCCAAGACGATGAAACCAATGATAATGAGATGAAAGATGAAGAAATCGTACAGGATGAGCCAAAACAAAGTAATATTCAACAATATACCCCTTCCAAACTGATTGGTAAAGGTCAGGTAGATTTGAAATGGTTCAATAACCTGTACACGCAAACAAAAAGTACTTTTTCCGATGGTGAGGAGCCCAGAGAAACTTTTTTCACCTCCACTTTTGAATTTTACACAGGTGTTGGCAATAACAAAAGGGTGAACTTGGGGCTTATTGCCAGGGTACGTTCTAATGTGATTGCCGATAGGGGCGCTTTGGACGTTTTTAGTTTTGATGGTGAAGAAGGTACGGCAAGGTCTGGTTTGACCGCCATTGCACCATCAATTAAGTTCGTACCCTTTGCAGCGGTCAGTAATTTTAGTATTCAGAGTTCCATTTTTATTCCTTTGATTGACAATGAAAGCGAAAATGGCGTCTTCTTGGAGCAAAATGGTTTTGTATGGCAAAATAGGCTGTTCTATGATTATACGTTTCCGGGAGACAAATGGCAATTGTTCTCGGAATTTACCACAGAACTCAATTTGGGCGACAAGGAAGAAAGTTTTGCCAATAACAGCTTGAACCTTAACCCCGGACTGTTTTTGAGTTATTTTCCCAGTTCCAAATTCACTGTTTTGGTTTTGGCGCAACACTCGCAGCGTTTGGATTTGGGAAATGATTTCGCACAGGATTTTACGGCCTTGGGCGGCGGTGCCAAATACCAGTTGACCGATGCATTGAATATAGAGGCTTTGTATACCAATTTTGTGCGTGGCAACAATACGGGTTTGGGCGAGACTTTTAACATAGGATTACGGGCTATTTTTTAAGGATTATTTTCAAATAGATTACTTTTGGGCCCTTAAACAGTAATGAATGAGGGCTTTAGGTTTTAGTTTGATTTGTTTTTTACAGTTTTCCTGCACAAGTCAGGTACACGAAAAAATAAATGGCGTCAGTTTTGTGGCTGCTCCCGAGAAGGTGGTGCAAAAACAGATAAACGAGGTGTTAAAGGTACATGCCAACCATGCCGCCATTATGCCCTTTGGTTTTATACGGGAAATAAATTCGCCCGAAATCATTTTTGATACCGAAAGGCAGTGGTATGGGGAAACCCGCAAGGGAGCCAAGCAGTACATACAAATGTTACAGCAAAATGGTATAAAGGTAATGTTGAAGCCCCAAATATGGATATGGAGGGGGGAGTTTACAGGGACTTTGAAAATGGATTCCGAGGAAGATTGGAAAACACTTGAAAACGCTTATGACAAATTTATTTTAAACTATGCCGATTTGGCCCAACAAACGAATGTAGCCATTTTGTGTATCGGTACAGAATTGGAGCAGTTTGTAAAGGCTAGGCCTAACTATTGGAAAAGATTGATTTCAAAAATCCGTAAAATATATAAGGGGAAATTGACTTATGCCGCCAATTGGGACGAATACTCGAGAACCACTTTTTGGGACGATCTGGATTATATAGGAATTGACGCCTATTTTCCATTATCCGAATCAAAGACACCTACGGTAGAAGAGTTGAAAACGGGATGGCAACCATGGAAAACAAAAATAAGGTCTTTGTCCAAAGCGAAAAACAAACCTGTCATTTTTACTGAATTTGGTTATCGCAGTATGGATTATACGGCCAAAAAACCATGGTTGGTAGATCGCAATGAAGAAAAAGTAAACTTAAAAGCACAGGCAAATGCCCAAAAGGCCATTCTTTCAGAATTTTGGGAAGAAGATTGGTTTGCCGGTGGCTATGTGTGGAAATGGTTCATAGCCCACGAAAAATCAGGCGGTGCCGAGGACAACAGATTTACGCCGCAGAATAAACCTGCGCAGCAAATACTATCGGGTTTTTACAAACAAAATAAATGATGTCTAAATTTGCAGGCTTCTTGGCATTATACCTTTTATTTGGTTGTTCTACGGATAAACTCAACGATATAAGCGTATCTGAAAGTTCCCTAGCCAATAAAGAAGTAGTTCTGGACAACGTAATCGCATGTGCGGCCAGTAATGAAAATGACGATTTGGTCAGTGTTTTTTTATACCCAAGACCTGGTGCTACCAATATTAGGTATTATGAGACTACCGATACCCGATTGGATAAAAACGATTTTGATAACTATACTTTGGTAGATTTTCCCTTGGTCGACGTTTTCAACGGTTATCTAAAAAAGTTTGAAGTACCCGCAAATAAAGAGAAGTGGGCCATAGTATCTTTTGATGAGGCCGGTTTGACTCATGTATCTAACCCCATTCGCTTAAAACAGGAAACAAAACCTACGGAGTATTTGCCCCAAAATGTATCGATAAATGCATCGTCCAACATGCCTATTTTTTCTTGGACAGATGGCACCTATGACGATACGGTCATCTATTTTCAAGTGGTATCCGATCAACTGGGCAATCTCATTTCGGGTACATACACCATCGAAAAAAACTTTCAGTTCTATAAATTGGACAATGTGGTCTTGAACATTACAAAAAGTACACCCGAGAACTTAAATCGGAATCAACCTTATAAGTTTACGATGTTGGCGGTAAGTGAGGATAATTGGGTAAATCTCTTTACCGAAGTAGATTTTACCATTGAGTAGGCAAGGTACGGTACCGTGATAGTTTTGTCACAACTAAAGTTTATTTTTGCCATTTTACGACCCATGCCCGCAAAACCCATTTTAGCGCTCTTATTTCTTTCAGTTTTTTTCTTTGGAAATTCTCAAGAGCGCACAGTGGTAAACCTAAAGGTTCAAGGTGCGGAAAGGACTAAGCCTGCCTTTATAAAAAAATTGGTGAAACTCAAAGAAGGCATTGCACTGGACTCCCTTGTTATGGATGAGGATATGATTCTCCTCAAGCGATTGCCCTCTATCTCACACGCCTATTACCAAGTGTTTTCATCCAATGACGGGCAACATAACGTATTTTATAATATCGAGGAAAATTTTACCCTCATACCGTTTGCCAATCTTTTTACTTCATCCAACGATGATTTTGCGTTTAGGGTGGGCTTACAGGAATTTAACCTTTTGGGAAGAAATATTACTTTAGGAGGTTTTTATCAGTATGATGTATTCAATTCTTTTGGGATTAGCTTGCGGGCACCGTATTTGTTTAATGATAAGATAGGCTTGGCAATCAACTACAATAGTTTTTCTACGCTAGAACCGGTTTTTTTCGATAACGCTACTGCCGATTATAAATACAACAACGCTGGTCTGGAAGTATTGGGGCTGTACGAATTCAATTTTAGAAATAGGATTGAAGTCGGCGGCAGCCTTTTTACAGAGGACTATGAATATATTTCGGGGGCAACAAGTGATGGCGTTCCGTTGGAATTAAAGGTAGATAAGCATTTGTTCAAGCTAATCTATAATTATGACGATGTAAATTATTTTTATCAATACCTATACGGTTTCAAGAGCTCTTTGAATTTACAGTACGTAGGTAGTTCGGACGTAAGTCTTCCAGAATTCTGGATAGGTTTTAATGATTTTTCCTATTACCGCAGAATAGGAAAAAAAGGAAACTGGGCCAGTAGACTCCGTTTGGGATTGGCCAGTAATGTAGACTCGCCTTTTGCGCCTTTTACGGTAGATAACAATCTAAACATACGTGGCGTAGGGAACACTATTGATAGGGGTACGGGCGCCATTGTCTTTAACACCGAGTATCGTCATACTTTAGTTGACAAAGATTGGTTTGTGTTACAGAGCAATGTTTTCGTTGACGGTGGTTCTTGGCGAAATCCCGGTGGTGATTTCAGTGATTTTGGTGATACTCAGAATATACGTGTATATCCGGGAGTGGGTTTGCGGTTTATTCACAAACGTATTTTCAACGCAATTTTTAGGATAGATTATGGGTACGGTATCACAAAAGATGCCGATAGGGGCGTTGTTTTTGGTATAGGACAATATTTTTGAAACCTGTGTGCACTGCGAAACAATGATTTTTCAATTTTGTTTAGTTCGTATACCTTTGTGGCACGGGTAATGCTATGGTAAAGTGATGAATTTCAGGATTTCTATTTTTCTATTCGGTTTTTTTCTTTTTCAAGCACCGCTTATGGCACAAGATTCGGTAAAAACGGTTCTTGCCGAAAAAGGTGATGGTATTCTTTCCTTGTTGCGAAAGCAAGGGGTAGATCCTTATGATGTTTACGATGACTTTGTAATATTGAATCTGGAAAATCTTCGTGATAGTATTCACTTATATGAAGGACGTACATACAAAATCCCAAATATAATTTTGGATACGGTCGCAGTGGTAGATTCCATTCAAAAACAATCCTCTGAAATAAAGGAGATAAAAGGAAAAGACTACACTATTTTTGGCGAGGTACATAAAACGGTATTGTCAAAAAGCGAGCAGCTCAAAGGTGCCGTTTATTATTTGGTCTCTGGACATGGAGGTCCCGACCCAGGAGCTATGGCCAAATATGCAGGAACTTCTATCGCCGAAGACGAATATGCCTACGATATAACCCTAAGACTTGCGAAGGAACTGCTCTCCCACGGTGCAGAGGTGTATATAATTATTCAAGATCCCGATGACGGTATTCGCGAGGACCGTATTTTAAAAATTGACCATGATGAGGTGGCCCTTGGCGATAAAAAAATACCTTTAAATCAACTGGCTCGGTTAAAGCAACGTGTGGATATTATCAACGATCTGCACAGAAAAAACAGGGGTAGATACCAACGCCTTATCGTTACACATGTAGATAGCAGAAGTAAAGGGCAGAATATTGACGTGTTTTTTTATCATCATGAAAAGAGTAAAAACGGTAAAAAACTAGCGGAGAGCATTCATAAGACCTTTCAAAAAAAGTACAAAAAATACCAGCCCAACCGTACCTATTCGGGAACGTTCGAAGATAGAACTTCCCTGTATCTAGTGAAAAAAACGCATCCTGCAATGACGTTTATCGAGATTGGGAATATCCGAAATAAAAAAGACCAAAGAAGAATTTTGGAGCCCGACAATCGCCAAGCACTTGCCAAATGGATCAGTGAAGGGGTTATTTTGGATTTTGAGGGTGGTGAGATAGGTCCAATTCGTTAAGGTTTTGTATTTGATGAAAATTTGACCTGCAATATTATATCATCGTTTGGGTTTGGGAACATTACCGATAATTTCGCTATTATTTTTGATTAAATCTGCAACTATATTGGCTTGTTCCTCAAAATAATCAAAATCCTCGGGTAGTAGCAGCCAAGTTTTTATGCCGTAGCTTTTTATACTCCTAAGCCCTTTGACTTGATGATTCAGTTTTTGATGATGCTTCTTTTTGGAAGCTATCCAAATACCGTTATCTTGATGCATGTGTTCTTTTTGGCAAAGGGCAAAAACTATTTTTTCTCGAATATAATAAGCATCTACACCAAACATTTTCTTATGCCTAAGGGGTAATGGGTACAACATCTCCAAAAAGAATTCATAAGGCATCTATAAGGCTATTTTTCTTTTGTAATAATCGTATAGTTGTTCCGGCCCCGCCCCTAGATAGTTTTTGAGATGAATCACACCAAAATGGTATTGAAGTTTTATCTCTCCTTTTTCTTCGTAACGCCTTGCGGAAGTTTTTACATGCCGTGGCAATATGGTAAAAGAAGATAATTTGTACAATCTGCTTATATATTCATTGTCCTCGTAAACCTTATAATCTTCATTAAAACCCCCTGACTTTTCAAATAGGTTTTTGGTGATAAACAGCGATTGGTCACCGCCTCTGCAAAGAATATGGTTTATGCGGGTAAACCAGGCAAAAAAGTTTAAGAACCGGCTGTCACTGTCAAACTTCATCTGAAAACAGCCGACCGTATTGTCTTTTTTTATGGCATTTAGTATGTTTTCGTCAAAACGATAGGGTGGGGATGTATCGGCATGTAAAAAATATAAAATGTTCCCTTGGGCATATTTGGCCCCCATGTTCAATTGTTTGGCCCTGCCTACTGGGGAATGTATTACCGAAGCACCAGCTTCTAGGGCAACATTTACCGTGTTATCTGTACTACCACCATCAACAACGATAATTTCCTGTATGTTTTTGGGCGAACTCCGTTCTTTGAGAATATCTATTATTTTTCCCATACATTCGGCTTCGTTCAAAACAGGAACAACAATACTTATTTTTGATGTGTCTTGCCTTGTCAAAATCTTTACAGTGATTTTATCAGTTCCCTAAAAAGCCTCACCATTTTAGGTTCGATTTTACCCGCGATTTCTATAATTTCCTGAATATTTACGGGTTTTAGATTATCTGGATCACACTCATCGGTAAGTACCGATACGGCCACAATGGGTAAACGTAGGTGATTGGCGACAATAACTTCGGGAACGGTACTCATGCCCACGGCATCCGCACCAATAATTTTCAGCATTCTATATTCGGCCTTGGTTTCCAATTGGGGCCCTACCACAGATGCATATACTCCTTTTTGCAAGGTAATTTTTTCCTTTTCGGCTATTTTTACCAATATGTCTCGCATAGTTGTATCATAGGGTTCGGCCATATCGGTAAATCGGTCCCCGAAATTACCAACTCCCTTAAAGGCCAATGGTGATCCGCCCTGAAGATTTATATGATCCTCGATAAGCATGATATCCCCTTTTTTGAAATTAAGGTTGATGGCTCCGGCAGCATTGGAAATGAACAATTTTTTTATGCCCAATTGATGCATTACACGAATGGGGTAGGTAATATCCAAAAAATCATAACCTTCGTACAAATGAAAACGGCCCTGCATCACAACGGTCTTTTTTCCCTCCAAGCTACCGTAGATCAATTTACCGGTATGAAACTCTACTGTGGCCAGAGGAAAGAACGGTATGTGATTATAGTGCGCCTCTATGGGGTCTTCAATTTCTTCGGCCAATTTTCCCAGACCTGTACCCAGTACAATACCTATTTCAGGGGCTTCAAAACCTTTTCCCTGTAAATAAGCGGTAGATTCATCAAGTTGTTTTTGTGTCATTTTTTATATGTTTTAAAAAGGGTAAAAAGGCTTCAACGTCTTTTATGTCCTCATAAAGATCAACATCATTTCTTTCTTCCAAAATATGGTATGTTTCGTTTTTTAAATCGTTTAGGGTGGCTTCCAGAACAGATGCTGTGCCCCAGTCTTTACCCTTAAAAAGTTCTGCCTTAAAAATCTTCATTCCCAAAAGATAATATCCGCCGTCCTCGGCAGCGCCTAGAACAAAGTCATTTTCAGTTAACTGTTGAAAGGCATTTTCAAAATCGTTTTGTGACAGATCAAACATGTCGCTACCGATAATCATAATCTTTTCGTAACCAGCTGCAAACCCCTCTTGGAAAGCATGGGCCATTCGTGTTCCTAAGGTATCTCCTTTTTGCAGTTTTTTGTCAAAGACTGTATTGTCCCAAATATCATTATCCCAAATCTCTTCGGAATACCAAACTTGTTTTGCGCAGTCGAGCTTTTGCGTTATGGTAACAGTGTGTTCCAATAAAAATTTATAAATGTCCAATGCTGTTTCGTCCCCTACCGTAGCGGCCAAACGGGTCTTGCATTTGCCCTGTTCTGGATTTCGTGTAAAAATAAGGAGTAGGTTTTTCGATGTGATATTTCGGTAATTTATGATAGCCTGCGCGTTCTTTGATGGTTGTGATGATAATATGCCCAATGGTATTGATTTATGTAGTTTTACAAGTGTAAAGTTGGCTCGGTAAATTATTTCGTTTTTTCTTCTAAATTACCGATATACTTTCTTACCCTTAGTCAACAATTTTCCCCAATGCTTGCTAAAGGCATGTACTTTTTCTGTTTTTTTTTCGTCTAGATTATATACAGGTTGGTCTTGGTTTTTCCATTCAAAGATACCACCGTATAAATTTTTTACATTGGTATAACCGAATTTTATCAACTCTTCCCCAATATCTTCAGAACGAACGCCTATGGAGCAATAGACTATGATCTCTTGGTCTTTGTTTGGGATTTTATGATAAACGGAGTCCATTTGAAAAGCTTTGTGCCCTACCCAAATGGAATTTTTGATATGGCTTACGTTGAACTCCTCTTTTTTTCTCGTATCTAGCAATACCACATCATCCTTTTTTGATAGCTCCTCTACCGTTATGTACGTAACACTTTCTGTATTGAATTTTTTAAGGGTTTTATGAAGTTTGCTCTGGGAAAAACTTGAAACATAAAAAAGCAATAAAAAAAGGGCTGGTAGTAATTTCATATATTATTGGGATTGTAAGCACAAAGATATTATTTTAGAAGCGTCCTTGGTAATGAATCAATTCTATTTCAAAACACAACGATGCTATACTCAAAACAATCGAATCTACTTATTTGTATCTTTTTGTTATTGTCCGCTTGTAAAAATGTGGATAAAGGGAAAAATCTGATGGTGGATGAATCCGAAAACAAATACTACCAAGAACCTTACAGACCGCAATTTCACTTTTCCCCGAAAAAAATGTGGATGAACGACCCTAATGGTATGGTGTATCACAAGGGGGTTTACCATCTTTTTTATCAATATTATCCAGAAGATATTGTTTGGGGGCCCATGCATTGGGGTCACGCCACAAGTAAAGATTTAGTGCAGTGGGAACATAAACCTATTGCTTTGTACCCTGATGAAAACGGATTGATTTTCTCGGGAAGCGCCGTAGTCGATTTTGCAAATACCTCAGGTTTTGGCACTTTGGACAACCCAGCTTTAGTGGCAATCTTTACCTATCACCTCATGGAAGGGGAGAAAGCCGGCAGAACCGATTTTCAGACCCAGGGTATCGCATATAGTTTGGACAATGGCGATACGTGGACCAAATTTGAAGAAAACCCGGTCATTGGGAATAATGGTATCAAAGATTTTAGGGATCCCAAAGTTTTTTGGGACGATATAAACCATGCCTGGGTCATGAGTCTGGTAGCAGGCGATCATCTGCAATTGTGGAGCTCCAACGATTTAAAAAAATGGACAAAGCTTAGTGAATTCGGAAAAAAACAAGGGGCGCATGGCGGTGTTTGGGAATGTCCCGATCTGTTTAAATTAAAGGTCGAAGGTGCTGATGAAGAAAAATGGGTGTTGCTGATCAGTATAAATCCCGGAGCTCCAAACGGTGGTAGTGGTACACAATATTTTATAGGGGATTTTGATGGTGCAAAGTTTACAACAAAACAAACTCGCGAAAAATGGATAGACTGGGGGACAGACAATTATGCTGGAGTGACCTATAACGTGCTACCCAAGGATTTTTATGGTGATACATATTCAAATGATCCAGAGCAAGATAGAATATTCATTGGTTGGATGAGCAATTGGGCCTATGCACGGGAAACACCTACCAAAAAATGGCGAAGTGCCATGACGGTCCCGAGAAAACTTACCCTAAAAAAGATTGGCACTGAATATGAACTGATCAATTATCCGGTAAGTAATTTGAACAACATAATTCATTCAGAATACAAAGAAACCATCCAAATACCTGCTGATAGTATACAATCGGTTCCTTTTAAAAATTACAATCAATCCCAGGTGAAATTCAGGACTACAACCAAAGGTTTTGAACTTGTTTTCAAGAATGATGTTGATGACGAACTCTTGTTGACCATGAACAGTGAAAAAGAAACTTTTGTGTTGGACAGGAGAACTTCTGGCAAAATCGATTTTCATGAAGATTTTGCCAGTGGCGTCCAAACGATGCCTATGAACAATTTAGGTCAAGCAGAGTTTGAGGTTCGTATTCTTATGGATGCTTCGTCTATCGAAGTTTTTATCAACGAGGGGCAATATGTAATGACAGCACAGGTTTTTCCAAACAAGGCATTCAATATGCTCGATATTGAGAACAATGCGAGCGGAACGATTATCCTAAACGATTTTGAGATAAGTAAAGTCGCTTCTATTTGGCAAGATGTTGGCAACACTCCAAATTAGTTACGTTTTGTAGAACTTTTCCAATAAAAAATCCCCGTGCCCACGGGGATTTTTTATTGTATTTTGATAAATGTTCAGTAAGGTGCAATTAATCAAAAGCGAATCCGGTAGATATCCTGAATATAAACGCATAAAGCACAACGGCGAACATGATAAAGCTAAACCAAGCAAAAGCCTTAAAGTATTTAGTAACGATAAGATGTCCCAAGTTTCTAAAGCCTTCCAAATAAATTTGTTTGATGAGTAATATGGTTTTCATTTTTAAAGATTTATGGTTTCCTAACAGGGCAAATCTAAAGCGGTATTTCTGTTTCAATTTTGTTTTTGGTCGAAGACAAATAAAAATCCGCTGAACTACAAATAAAAAAGGGCATAAAGAAAATATATGTATTTCATCGATGAAACCCTATATAGCTTATCTTTAAAAGATTGGATGAAATGCGATATAAATTCTTTGAAGTGAATATGAAGGGACTTTTGAAAGTCTATTGACTTGATACCGCAAACAAAAAAATCCTTACTATGATGTAAGGATTTTTTGTGGTACCTCCAGGAATCGAACCAGGGACACACGGATTTTCAGTCCGTTGCTCTACCAACTGAGCTAAGGTACCATGCCCTAAAGCGGGTGCAAATATAATTTCAAATTTAGGATATACAAACAAAAAAGCGAAAAAAGGCTTTTGTTTTTTTCACTTTTCGGATCTTTGTAACATGAACTTAATTATAGATGCGGGAAACACATTGGTAAAACTAGCTGTCTTCAATGACGCAAAGATGATTTTTGACCAACAATCAAAAAAAGAACATGTAGCCAAACAAGTAAAAGAAGTTTGCGATCATTACCCCCAAATATCCCACAGCATAATTTCTTCGGTCAGTAATCTGGATACAAAAGTAAAAGCCGTACTATCTATTTTTAGTATAGTACATGAATTGGGGCATAATTCCAAAACACCTTTTAAGAATTCATATGCAACGCCTCAAACATTGGGTGTGGACCGTATGGCACTGGCAACTGCAGCTTTTTATCACAATCCCCATGCGAATACCTTGGTTATAGATGCCGGCACATGTATCACTTTTGATATGTTGAACGACTACGGCGAGTATTTGGGCGGTGCCATTTCGCCTGGCATTCAAATGCGGTACAAGGCTATGAACGAACACACCGCAAAACTGCCTCTTTTAAAGGCGGAAGAGATACACGATTTTATAGGAAACACTACCGAAAAAAGCATGCATAGCGGGGTGGTGAACGGGGTATGTAATGAGATCGACGGTGTAATTCATCAATATAAATCACGTTTTGAAGATTTAACAGTTATTTTAACAGGCGGTGATGCTCTATTTTTGTCAAAACGATTAAAAAATACCATATTTGCCCATTCCAATTTTCTCTTACAAGGGCTTAATTATTTGCTGGAATACAACAAACAATAAATGGTAAAAAGAATTTTAATTGCATTGGTATGCTTTGCTGCCACTGGAATATATGCTCAAAACGGTTCGGTTTCCCCATATTCGTATTTTGGTATTGGTGATTTAAGGGCGGTAGGTACCGTAGAAAACCAAATGATGGGCGGTGTGAGTATGTATGGGGATAGTATACATATCAATCTAAGAAACCCGGCAGCTTACAGCCAATTGGCCTTAACAACATATACGGCCGGAATATCCCGAAGAGAACTCAGGTTAAAGACTTTTGAAGAGCAACAAAGAACATCTATAACTACACTTGATTATTTGGCTTTGGGCTTTCCCATTGCTAAAAAAATGGGAATGGGTTTGGGTATAATGCCATTTTCTTCTATCGGATATAACCTAACCTCGCAATCAGTCGACCAAAATGGAAGTACAGTGACCAATGCCTTTACCGGGGAAGGTGGATTGAACAGGGCGTACCTTTCATTAGGTTACGAAGCATTTAAAGATTTTCGATTGGGTGCTACCGTAAACTTTAATTTTGGTAGCTTGGAAAACCGTAGGGTGCAGAGTGTTGAAGACGTACAATTTGGTACTTTGGATGATAGGGAGTCCAAAGTAAATGGCTTCGACTTTAACTTTTCTGCAAACTATACGCCAAAAATCAAGGAAAAATATACGTTATACACTTCTGTGTTGGTGAATACCCAAGCCAATTTGGTTTCCGAAAATACGCAAGCCATAGGTTCGTTTTCAAGCGTTACGGGAGTTAATATTGAAGTCATAGATGTTAATTTGGCTGCGCAAAACCTAAAGAATACCGAAATTAAGATACCTACGACAACGACTTTGGGCTTAGGTTTCGGGGAAGATAAAAAGTGGTTCATGGGTGCGGAGTATAGTTTTCAAAAGTTAAGTGCAATACAAAATGATTTTCTCGAGGTAGAAAATTTGGTATATAACGATGCCAGTAGTATTGCTTTTGGGGGGTACTTTATACCGGAATACAACTCTTTTGATAGTTTTTTTAAACGAGTAACTTATAGGGCTGGCTTGCGTTTGGACAATACCGGGATGATGGTCAATAATAAAGAGATCAATAACTTTGGCATAACTTTTGGACTAGGATTACCGCTCGGTGGAAGTTTCTCGAACGTCAACCTAGGTTTTGAATTGGGCAGGAGAGGAACTACGGATGCCAGTTTGGTAGAGGAGAGCTATTTGAAAATAAACCTTGGGTTGTCATTGAATGATCGATGGTTTGTAAAGAGACAAATAAATTAATAAAAAATTAGTACATTAACCACTTTAAAAATATAGCAAAATGAAAACGAAATTTTACTTGATGACGGTTGCCTTTCTTGGGATGATGGGCGCAAGTAATGCTCAGGCACAAAATCCGGAATGTATGCAGAACCTATCCATATTTTCCGAACATGCCAAAGTGAAAAATTATGAAGCGGCCTACACACCTTGGAAAATGGTATATGATAATTGTCCAGATGTAAACAGGGCGATCTATTCCTATGGCGACGATATTTTAGAATACAAAATCGAGAAAAGCTCCGGAGCGGAGAAAGAAGGTTTTATAAACGATTTAATGGCTCTTTATGACAATAGCATGAAATACTTTCCCAAAAAGTATCCCATGGCCAAAACCATAACGGAAAAAGTCTTGTTCAAATACGACAACAAGATGATCGATGATGCCGAAATTTATGAAATGTTGGGCAAGGCCTTTAAAGAGGATAGGGCAAACTTTACGCACCCGAAGGCATTGTACCTTTATTTCTCTAGTTTGGTTGACTTGCATGGGGCAGGTAAAAAAGAACTGCAGGAAGTTTTTGATGTGTACGATGATGTCACTGAAAAAATTGAAGAAGAAAATAACGAGTTGACCGATAAAATATCTCCCTTATTGGAAAAGGAAGAGGCCAACACGCTTACGTCAAAAGAGAAAAGACGCTTAAAGTCATACAACAGTTACTCGGAAAACTATGGTAAAATCGTGGGCAGTATAGACTCAAAGTTAGGGGCATTGGCCGACTGTGGAAACCTTATCCCATTGTATGAAAAAAGTTTTGAAAACAAGAAAAATGACGTTGATTGGGTAAAAAGGGCCGTAGGTAGAATGTTCAGTAAAGAATGTACAGACGATCCCATGTTCCAAAAACTCTTTGAAGCGCAATTAGCTCTTGATCCTTCTGCCGATGCTTATGTATATGGTGGTACACTCAAAAAGAAAGCGGGTGATATGAAAGGTGCCATTGCAGATTTTGATAAAGCGTTGACATTGGAGACTGATGCTAAAAAGAAATCAAATATTGCCTACAAAATCGCAACCAGTTATAGAAGATCAAGTAAGTCAACAGCTAGGAAGTATGCCCAAAAAGCTTTGGATGCGAATCCATCTAACGGAAAGGCTTATCTATTAATTGCGAACTTGTATGCCAGTAGTGCTAATAGCTGTGGTAGTACACCGTTTGAGAAAAGAGCTATCTATTGGAAAGCCGCGGATATGGCCCGTAGGGCAGGTAGGGTTGATCCTTCCTTGAGCAGTAGGGCAAGTCAGGCCGCTGCCAGTTACAATGCAAAAGCACCATCCAAGACAGATATTTTTAATTCTGGAATGGCTGGGAAAACCGTAAGTTTTTCATGTTGGGTAGGGGGTAGCGTAAAAGTGCCCAATCTATAAGATGAAAAGACTATTTAGAAATAGTTTTAAAAGCATTGCCATGGTATCTTCTATGGCAATGCTTTTTTTATGCTGCACCGACAACTATGAAAGGGTAGGGGAAGAGGCAAAAAAAACTATTTATCCACAAGGGGTGGCCCAAAATTTTAAATTGACCTATACCGAGATGCCCGAGAAGCTGGAAAGTGAAGCTATAGATTCCTCAAAAGTGGTAGCGGTACTCACCAGCCCTATAAGCGAGGATTTCGAAAACCTACGTTTTAAGCATCAAACGTTTCCCGAGGGGCTACAAATAGATTTTTACAATGAAAAGGGCGAAAAAACGGTAATAAAGGCAGATTATGGTATTTCGTATTCTATTACCAATTTGATAGATTTACGGGGAAACGTGGTCATTGATAGTCACGATGGCAAAAAACTCGAAGCCCCACAGATATATTGGGACAGAAGCAATGAGTGGATCTTCACCCAAGAGAAATTCAAATATACCAACCCGGAGGACGGCACGGTAATGGATGGGGAAGGAATGGACTTTAACAGGGATTTTACCTTCTTCAATGCCCATAAAACCTACGGATTAATGATGATTAAAGAAGAATTGGAATGATTAAAATTTTAAAATATACCGAATATCTATATTTGGCGGTTGCCATTGCGTCAATTTATAAAATAATCACGCTTTGGGGCGTGGCCCAACAAGAAACTTATATATTTATTTTTTTCGCAGTAATTTCCATCGCCATGTTTTTGTTTCGCAGAAATTACAGAAGAAAGTTCGAAAAACGAAAACAGGACAATCAAAATTAAACCTTGGAGGCCACCGTCATCATTATCGTTTTATCGTTATTGCTTTCCGCCTTTTTTTCAGGTATGGAAATCGCATTTATTTCGGCCAACAAAATACATATTGAAATAGAGAAAAAACAAGAAGGTTTTTTGGCGAAAGTCCTTACCCGGCTCACTAAAAAGCCTTCCAAGTTTATTGCCACCATGCTTATTGGCAACAATATTGCCTTAGTGGTCTATGGTTTGTTCATGGGTGACCTTCTCATGAAATGGTTTATGGGGTTTTTGCCATCAAACAGTGAGTTCATTACCATTTTATTGACCGATTTTAGCCTTTTGGCGCAAACCATAATTTCTACTTTGATTATTCTGCTTACTGCGGAATTTTTACCAAAAGTGCTTTTTCAAATCTATTCGAACACACTTCTAAAAGTACTGGCCGTACCGGCATATGTATTTTACGTTTTGTTCTCTTTTATTTCGGATTTTGTGATCAAGGTGTCGGATTTTATCCTTAAAGCTTTTTTTAGGACCGATGGTGATGAGGTTCAACTGGCCTTCAGTAAAATGGAACTCGGCGATTACATTACCGAACAAATGGAAACCGTGGAAGAAGAGGATGTGGTAGACTCCGAAATACAGATTTTTCAGAACGCATTGGAATTTTCGGCGGTCAAGGCCAGGGAAGTCATGGTACCACGAACAGAGATTACGGCCGTTGAAATGGATGAAACACCAAAAAACCTTGCTAAGCTGTTCACTGAAACCGGGTATTCCAAAATACTGGTCTATAAGGACACGATTGATGAGATAATAGGTTACATACACTCCTACGAACTCTTTAAAAAACCCAAGACCATAAAAAGCATCTTACTTCCCGTAGAGTTTGTGCCCGAAACTATGCTCATACACGATATATTGAATTTGCTTACCAAAAAACGAAAGAGTATCGCCGTGGTTTTGGACGAGTACGGCGGTACTTCGGGAATTATGACCGTTGAGGATATCGTAGAGGAGCTTTTTGGGGAAATCGAGGACGAGCACGATACCACTGATTTGTTGGAAGAGCAGTTAGAAGACGGTAAATATAAGTTTTCGGCCAGGTTAGAGGTGGATTATATCAATGAGAATTATAAGCTAGAACTACCGGAAAGTGAGGAATATGGTACTCTTGGCGGTTTTATCGTAAGCGAAACGGGAGAAATTCCCGAACAGGATGCCGAAATTAAAATTGATAATTTTCTGTTTACCATACTCGAAGTATCAAATACTAAAATAGATTTGGTCTCACTTGAAATATTGGAAAAAGAATAAGTAGGCAAAGCTTTGTGGATAGGGCTTTTTTAGTTTTTATTATTTCAATTAAAATGGTAATTTCGCCAACTGATTTTAAACAAACCCTATAATGGCAATTTTAGAGAATATTAGAAAACGGACGACTGTCCTTATATTGATTATTGGCCTTGCTTTATTTGCATTTGTGATTTCCGGCATCTTTTCAAGTCAAGATTTTGCGGGAGGTAAAGTAGGTTCTTCCGTAGCCGAAATCAATGGTGACGAGATTTCCATAGATGATTTTAGGAGAAAAGTAGAGACGGCCTCTAGAAGGTTTGGACCTAATGCATCCAACATGCAGGTGGTAAACAATGTATGGGATCAAGAAGTACGCAGCACGGTACTTGGGCAGCAATTTGAAGATTTGGGTATCGATATAGAACAGGACCAGATTATAAATTTCATCAAACAAAATCCGGGTTATAGTCAAAATCCACAATTTCAAAATGAAAATGGTGTTTTTGATGAGAATAAGTTCCGTCAGTTTTTGAACGATTTAAAAACAAATGCCCCTGCTCAATATGAGTTATGGTTACAAGATGAGGCCAATATCATTCAAAGTGCCAAAGAGCAAACCTATTTTAATTTGATAAAGGCTGGTGTCGGTGCTACTTTAAAAGAAGGGGAGCTTGAGTATAAGTTAGCCAATGATAAAGTGGATATCAAGTATGTCAGAGTGCCTTACACCGCTATCCCCGACAGTTCAATTACGGTCACCAAAGCTGAAATAGCCGATTATATCAAAGCGCACAAAAATGATTTTGAACAAGAAGCTTCACGCGACATACGTTTTGTGTATTTTGAAGAAAAACCATCGGCTGAAGATGAGACGGCCGTTAAAGAATCCATCGTAAAATTAATGAATCCAACAATAGAGTATAATGAGTCCAAAGGTGCCAACGATACTATCGTAGGGTTTAAGAATACGACCGATGTTGCCGCTTTCTTGGATAGAAACTCCGATATTAAGTTTGATACCATATACAAAGCAAAAAAAGCGTTGCCAGCTAAATTTGCCGATACCCTAATGAACCTCCGAGTTGGCGAGACTTTTGGTCCGTATAGGGATGGCGATTACTTCAAAATTTCAAGAATGATGGGCAGAAAGGCAAATGGTTCGGTAAAGGCCAGTCACATCCTCATTTCCTACGAAGGAGCCGAAAGGGCGAATCCCCAAGTAAAAAGAACCAAGGAAGAGGCTGAGGAAAAAGCCAACGAACTTCTAAAGGAAGCTAAAAAGACCGATGCCGTCTTCACTACTTTGGCCAGGGAGAATTCAGATGGTCCATCAGCTTCCAAAGGAGGTGATTTGGGCTATTTTCAAGAAGGTGTAATGACACCCAAATTCAATGATTTTGCATTTGGCAACGAGGAAGGCCATGTTGGTTTGGTTGAAACAGAATTTGGATATCATATCGTCAAGGTCGACGATAAGGAAGATATTGTTCAGATAGCTACATTGGCCAGGGAATTGGAAGCCTCTGAGGCTACCACCAACGCACTGTTTACCGATGCCACCCAATTTGAGTCCAAGGTAAAGGAAAAC
This sequence comes from Costertonia aggregata, assembly GCF_013402795.1. Taxonomy (GTDB): domain Bacteria; phylum Bacteroidota; class Bacteroidia; order Flavobacteriales; family Flavobacteriaceae; genus Costertonia; species Costertonia aggregata. The sequence continues at coordinate 2,339,808 of NZ_CP058595.1, forward strand.
TCTGGCCAGTTTGCCGAAATCGCAAAAGAAAATGAATATGTTGTGCGCCCGGTAAACAAAATAAAGGCAATGGATGAAAATCTTCCCGGGTTGGGGGCACAGCGTGCAGTAGTACAATGGGCCTTTAACGAGGATACCAAGGTAGGGGATATAAAACGATTCAATATAAATAACGGTTATGCCATCGTGCAGCTTACCGCTACATATGCCAAGGGAGTTATGTCGGTAGAAGACGCTTCCGCCAGCGTACTTCCCAAAATACGAAAGGAAAGAAAGGCCGAGCAGATTATTAGTGCGAATACAGGAAAAAGTATAGAAGCATACGCCAAAGACAATAATGTATCTCTCTCCAATGCTTCTGCGTTGACAGTAAAATCGCCAACAATTCCCGGAGCTGGTAGGGAACCTGCCGTTGTGGGAACTGCTTTCGCTATGCAGGAAGGGGCGACTTCTAAACTTATTGAGGGCGAGACAGGCGTATTTATGGTAACGGTAACGAAAAAGGAAGAAGCGATTAAACTGGATAATTACAGTACGTATGCCAATACATTACGTTCATCTGGCGCGGCAAGAGTGAATTCTGCCGTGTATAATGCTTTGAAAGAAGCTGCCGAAATTGAAGATAATAGGGCAACTTTCTATTAACTGACTTCATTGGAATTCTTCTTGCCCCAAGAAAGATATTACCATGAGGGTAATATCATTTCAGAATACGGGACAATGGTCATAAACCCCTTGGATTTAAAATATTCAGGGGTTTTTTCGTTTCCAGTGGCCAAGATGAAATCCCCGCCCCAAGCCCCAAGGCTCTTAATGGCCCCATCTTGGTAATCGGAAAATAGTGATTCTTTGATGTTAGGAATATTCAAGATTTGGGAGAGTGATTTTTCATGCTTCAACATTAATTCCTCAAATTCGGACAGCTCTTTACACAAAATAACCTTCGATGTGATTTCAGAAATTGTGGTAACCAACTTTTTTGTATCAAAAGCCTGATTTTTATATTTTGCGATTCCTTCTCTACTGTTCTGTTTTTTGTTTAAATAGACAAAAAACAAGCTATCCCGAAAAGAGGGGTAAAAAGCTATTTTCTCAACTATTGGCTCGGAATTTATAAGCTGATAGGTAATCGGGGTGTCGTGCTTTGCGCAAGCAACATCATAACCACTTCCCGAGAAGGCATTCCGTAAAAGAGTGTAAGCATCTATATTTGCCCATTGGGCGACGTTGTTGATCAACGTGGAAGATGAACCCAACCCCCAATCCCTAGGAAAATTTAGTTTGGTTTCAACGGTACAACCTCCCGTGTTCTTTAAAAAAGAAGTATTTAGTGTATTGGCTTCGGTAAGTATTTTAGCCAGTATCCGGGAAATATCGGTATCGCTTGATGCTATTTCTCGAAGCGAATTGGTTTCAAAAATTCCCTCGAACCAAACATTCCCCCTATCATCTAAACTTTTCCATATGATTTGCTGCGTATGGTTTTCGGATACTTTGAGGTGTTGGCCGTATTTAGTGGGCAATCCCAAGCTCAGTGCACCGTCCAATACAGCATATTCGCCAGTCAAAAGTAGTTTGCCGTTACTGTAGAATTCTTTCATTTCCTTATCGCATCAAAGGCGGCCACAACCGCGCTGTGGGTAACGGTATTTTTTTTAAAATGCTCTATCAACGCTTCTTTTTCGGATGCGGTAGCCTCCAATTGATTAAGGATGTTCAACAGATGCATTTTCATATGGCCTTCTTGAATACCAGTTGTTACCAGAGAACGTACCGCGGCAAAATTTTGTGCCAATCCGGCCACGGCAACGATTTGCATCAAATCTTTTGCCGATGGTTTTCCCAATATCTCCAATGCCAATTTTACCAAAGGGTGCAGACTTGTAAGTCCGCCAACGGTGCCCAACGCCAAGGGTATCTCGATCCAAAACGTGAAGACCCCGTTTTTTACGTGGGCATGGGTCAGGCTTGTGTAATGGCCATCTTTTGCGGCATACGCATGAACGCCCGCCTCAACTGCCCTAAAATCGTTCCCAGTGGCCAATACAACGGCGTCTATACCGTTCATGATGCCCTTATTGTGTGTGACGGCCCTGTGTGGCTCTATTTTGGCAATTTCAACCGCCCTGACCATTTTTTCGGCAAAAGCTTCAGAAGATAGGGTTTCGCTTACGTTGAGTTCGGAAATGGGGCAGCTAACTTCGGCACGCACCAAACAATTGGGTACGTAATTGCTAAGAATGCTCATTACGATTTCTATATTCTTCTCTTCATCGGAAAACGAAGAAAAACCCTTTGCTTCGGTCTTGAATGTTTGTGCAAATTGTTCCAAGCACGAATTTATAAAATTGGCGCCCATCGCGTCCATGGTTTCGAACGTACAGTGCAATTGGTAGTAGTCATCTAATTTCTTGGTCTTGTCCCTTAATTCGATATTCGTAATCCCCCCGCCACGCTTTTCCATATTTTTGGTAATGGCCAAGGTATCGGAAAGTAGCTTGGGTTTAATTAGGTCAAAGTACTTTTGGAGCTTCTCCTTGTCCCCCTTGTACACAAAATGTACTTGGCCTATTTTTTCGGTATTTAATACCGTAGTTTTAAAACCACCCTTATGCAACCAAAATTTTGCGGCTTTGCTCGCTGCGGCAACGACCGAACTTTCTTCTATCGCCATAGGTATAGCATACAACTTGTCGTTGATCAAGAAGTTGGGTGCAATGCCCAAGGGTAAATAGTAGTTGGTAAGCGTGTTCTCTATAAATTCGTCATGAAGTTTTTGCAGCTTTTCATCAGAATTCCAATACCGTTTTATCGTGCGTATTGTCTCGGCCGTATCGTGGGTATAATTTTTGGCTATCCAATCTATTTTTTCATCTTTGGAAAGTTTGGAAAATCCCTCAACAGGAGTAATCATAAGCATTTGGTTTGTGACCTCAAAGATAGGTATAAAGCAAATAAATAACAGTGCCGCGCCCGTTTGTGAACTCGCTTGATATATATTGCAATATTTTAAGTCCAAAGTTTATTTTTTAGTCAAATTATTAGTAAACTTGAAGGTTTTAAACAAAATTTTGCGAATTGATGAAAAAATCGAATATTTTACTTATTCTTCTGGTTGGATTTATATCTACTGCCATAGCCCAAAAAAAGCAAATTACCATTGAGGAAATTTATGGCGGGGCCTTTAGGACCGAAGGTTTGGACGCACTGCGTTCTATGAACAACGGTACACAATATACCATCCTTGATTTTGATAGGTCAAATCGTACTTCCAGTATAGATGTTTATGACTATGGTACGCAAGAAAAAGTGAAGACCATAGTATCCTCGGCCGATTTGGATGGTGTGCAATATTTTACATCCTATGAGTTTAACGGGGACGAATCGAAAATACTTTTGGCGACCGAGGTCGAATCGATTTTTAGAAGATCTACCTTAGGTATATACTACGTGTATGACGTGGCATCAAAACAAACGATTAAAATTTCCGATACGAAAATACAAGAACCTACCTTGTCTCCCAGCGGCAAGCAGGTAGCCTACGTAGCGGACAATAATCTGTTCATTTTTGACCTAACATCAAAAACGACAAAAAAAATGACCGATGATGGTGTAAAGAATAAAATTATAAACGGAGTCACTGATTGGGTATATGAAGAAGAATTCGCATTTGTAAAAGCATTTGACTGGAATGCTAACGGAACCAAAATCGCCTTTCTACGTTTTGACGAGACCAATGTTCCAGAATTTTCCATGGATGTTTATGGGGAGGAACTGTACCAGACCCAACATGTTTTTAAATACCCTAAGGCGGGCGAGGAAAATGCAAAGGTAAGTTTGCATATGTTGGATGTGAAAACGGGAACCATTTCCAAGGTAGATTTGGGAAACCCGTATTACATACCACGCATCAAATGGATGAACAACCCGGATTTTTTAAGTGTGCAGACCATTAATCGGCATCAGGACAATCTTAAATTGCATGCCGTGAACGCCAAGAATAATTCGGTTTCATTATTGTTGGAAGAAAAGGATGATGCTTACATAGATATAACGGATAACTTGACATTCTTGGCCGATGATAGCTTTATATGGACGAGCGAAAAGGATGGTTGGAACCACATTTATCTATATAACGAAGATGGAAAACTAATGAACCAGATTACCAGGGGCGATTGGGAAGTGACCCAATATTACGGGTACGACCAAAAGCAGGATAGGGTATATTACCAATCTACCGAGAACGGTTCAATTAATAGGGGCATTTACAGTATCAATTCCAACGGAAAAAACAAAAAAGCCTTAACCGTTGCCGAAGGAACGAATTCAGCCGATTTCAGTGCCGATTTCACATACTTTATAAATACATATTCAAGTGCTACCGTTCCCCCCAAATATTCACTATATAAGGCACTTACAGGAAAAAAAGTCAAAGATATCAAAGACAACGCTTCTTTGTTGGATAAATTGAGGGCTTATGAAGTAAGCCCCAAAGAATTTTCTACGATAAATATCAACGGCAACGAGTTGAACATGTATATGATCAAACCCTTGGATTTTGATGAAAGCAAGCAATATCCCTTGTTCATGTATCAATACAGCGGACCGGGATCTCAAAATGTATCTAACCGGTGGATGGGCGCAAATGACTATTGGCACCAGAAATTGGTATCGGAAGGTTACATCGTAGCCTGTGTAGATGGCCGAGGTACAGGTTTTAAGGGACGGGATTTTAAAAAAGTGACCCAAAAAGAATTGGGCAAGTATGAAGTTCAAGATCAAATCGCAGCTGCGGAAAAACTGAGCGAGCTTCCCTATATCGACGAGAAAAGAACGGGAATCTGGGGTTGGAGTTATGGGGGCTTTATGTCTACCAACTGTATTTTAAAGGGGAATGATGTTTTTGAGGCTGCGATTGCCGTTGCTCCCGTGACTTCGTGGCGCTTTTACGATACAATTTATACAGAACGCTATATGCAGACCCCACAGGAAAACGCAAGTGGGTACGACGAAAACTCCCCTTTAAATTATCCCGAAAGGCTCAAAGGGGATTATCTTTTGGTGCATGGATCTGGTGATGATAATGTGCACAACCAGAACTCTATGCGTATGGCCGAAGCTTTGATACAGGCCAACAAACAGTTTGAATGGGCTATATATCCTGACAAAAACCATGGTATCTATGGCGGTAATACAAGAGTTCATTTGTACAATAAGATGACCAATTTCATCCATGAAAACTTACGTGATAGAGAAATTGGGGAAGAATCGGAAAAACCGATGATAGATTCAAAAAAGGTAAAAGGATAAACCCTACCCAGACTAGATATTTTCACATTTTAAAAACCAACATAAACTTACATGGCCGACACTGTCAAATTACCTTATCAAAAAGAACTTTTTGGACATCCAGTAGGGCTATATGTTCTTTTCTTTACTGAAATGTGGGAACGATTTTCCTACTACGGTATGAGAGCGTTACTTGTGCTGTACATGACTGCTGAAACTTTAAAAGGAGAACAAAGCGGCCTAGGTTGGACAGAAGGTGAAGCCATAGCCCTGTATGGCTGGTACACAATGTTGGTTTATCTCATGAGTATTCCCGGAGGGTTTATAGCGGATAGGTTGATCGGACAAAAGAAGGCAGTAACCATTGGGGCGTTATTGTTAACGGCTGGTCATGGTGTTTTGGCTATTGATGCTATTTGGGCCTATTACACTGGTCTAGGTTTGGTTATACTCGGTGTCGGAATGTTAAAGCCAAACATTTCGACTATGGTAGGTGGGCTTTACAAACAGAATGATATTAGAAGGGATAAAGGTTTTAGTATATTTTATGTTGGCATTAACCTGGGTTCTTTTACCGCTTCGCTATCGGTTGGTCTAGTAGCCTCGGTATATGGTTGGCATTACGGTTTTGGACTCGCCGGTATCGGCATGTTGCTGGGCTTGTTGGTATACCTATATGGGCAACGTTTTTTGGTACAGGTTGGTAATGTTCCGACCATTGAAGAGAAATCGAATGATATAAGTATCGGGACACTTCTTTCCCAATTGTTGAAATCACCTTTACAGCTGGGTATTGTAATTGCTATTATCGCCTATGCCGTATATTCTGGTTTAACTTATAATGGAAATGATAGTTGGGGCTTTGCGATTCTTTACATATTCCTTGCTTTTGTTACAGGAATGATGATGATGATCTATAAAAATTTAAATGGTCAAGTTGAAAAAGATAGATACGTGGTATTGCTGCTGTCTTTATTGATGGTCATCGTGTTTTGGGGTTGTTTTGAACAAATGGGCGGACTCATGAATTTGTACGCCGAACAAAAAACAGATAGGATGTTATTCGGTTGGGAAGTGCCCGCTGCATGGTTTCAAGGGGCCAATGCTGGATTCATAATTTTATTTTCGGTCTTTGTTGCAAATATCTGGGCGAAAAGAAAGCTAAAGGGAAAAGCGGCCGACTCCTTATTTAAAATGGCTACCGGTGTCATCATTATGGGTATTGGTTTTGTTTACATGGTATTTGCTTCAATGGAATATGAGAACAATGGCAGTTCTGCTATGTATTGGTTGGTCTTGGCCTACTTCTTTCACACTATGGGGGAATTATGTTTATCGCCTGTTTCATTATCCTTTTTCACAAAACTTGCACCAGCTCGTTACATGGCACTTATGATGGGAGTGTACTGGGCGGCGACAGGCTTGGGCAATAAGGTGGCAGGAGTTATCGGCGAAAGTGCATCCAAAGCTGGTGAATTGAATGTATTTGGAGGTTTGTTCATCTTTGCCGTACTTTTTGGCATACTGGTGCTTCTTTTTATTAAACCATTAAGAAGGCTGACACATGGTGCTGAGGATAAGGAAACCATTATACGGGACAATCAGACCGAAGGTTTTGAACTATCGGATCACTAGCTAGTTCTGTTTAAAATAAAACGCACCGTCTCTACCGGTGTAGTGAAAAGGCACATTTCTCTGCGTACAGGTTTGCTCCCAACGCTTGATATAGCTTTTATAGTTGCTGCCATCGGCTATAATATATTTGGGCTGTACCGAATCTAGGACTCTTTCCAGATTGATTTTTGGGGATTGGGTCAATATAAGGTAGTCTGTTTTTTTTAATTGGGGAGGATAAATTACGGCGCTATCCAGCGTCAAGATTTTTTTATCGGTAAAGGTATAGCTGTTTTGTATTTTGGAAAATCTGATTTTATCTATACGCTCCCCGATGCTATAGTCGGACAATATTCTATGTTCTTCGGTTATAGTATCCCGACTAAATACTTGTGCACTATCCCCTTGCCTATAAATCAAGATACTGTTTTTGTTTTGATGCAACAAAACAAGTGTATCCTTTTCGTTATTTTGATATGACGTGTAAAATGTCCAAAATTGAAACCCGATAACTACCGATAAGAAAATGGCCCACTTTTTAAAAGAAGCTTTTGATAAAGCAAGTACTAGGCAGATAATCAATAAGTAGCTAATACATAATTGTACGATATCAAATGAAATGTTTTTAAAAATAAAAGTTTCCTGTTGGGCCACCCAGGCGATTATGGCATTCATCGTTTTTATCATAAAATCATAGGCAAAAACAACAAAAGGCGGTAAAAAATCAAATAGCGAAAGCATAATGATTAAAATGCCTGTTCCCAAAATCAAGCCCAAAAAAGGAACGACCAAAAGATTGGATATAAAGAACAATCCCGGAAATTGATGAAAATAGAAAAGACTTACAGGCAAAACACCCAATTGTGCTGCGACACTTACAGCTAATAATTGCCATACTTTTCTAATGAAAATATTTTTGGGGAACCATGATTTTTGTAAAAGGGGATATATCCAAATAATGGCGAAAACGGCGGCATAACTCATCTGAAAACCTACCTGAAAAAGTAACAAGGGATTGATGAACAACAAAATTGCGAACATAGATAATGCCAAAATATTGAAGGTATTACTGGGCCTGTTCAAGTATAGGGCGTAAGCCACAAATGAAAACATGGTAACGGCACGAACTACTGAAGCCGAAAGTCCTGCAAGAAAGGCGAACCCCCAAAGTAAAATGACCACTGTAATGAGTTTAATGGTTTTTCCCTTGGGCAAAAGCTCTAGCGGTTTCAGGAAAAATTGGAGAATAAACAACACTATCCCGATATGTAATCCAGAAACTGCCAAAATATGTACCGCTCCTGCATTCTTGTAATTGGTATAGGTAGCTTCTGAAATATCGTTTCGTTGCCCCAAAAGTAATGCTTTGATAACCCCAAGTTCGTCTTTACCAAAGTCGGCCGATTCAAGTTTTGAAATAATATGGTTTCTGGCCTTAGCAGCAATTCCCAATATCGTAGTCGATGCTTGTTTTCCAAGTACATAATTAGAATTTTGTATACGTATTTCGTGGTATACCCCTAATTTTTTCATGTAATCGGCATAATCAAATTGATGTGGATTTAAAGCAGGTCTTATGCTCTTGATTTCTGCATATACAATCAACTCATCATCTATCTTCAATAAATTTTGAGAAGAATCCTTCTTGATATTGAGCATTAATTTTCCATCAACTTGTAGCGAGTCCAAATGCCGAACGGCAACGATATATCTATCTGAAAAGGTATTGGCCTTTAAAACTTCCTTGACTTTTACGCTCCAAACGTGTGAGCCTCTAAAATCGTTTTTTGTATAATGGGCAAACCTGTTTTTAGGTTGTGCGTATGATATACATAGCACACCTAAACAAGTAATCGTGGCACAGGCAAAAACCCCAAAACCAATTGATTTCGTATTCTTTGTGCCAAAATAGAAAAAGACCAGTACTGAAAACGAGACCAAGACCGTGATAAGCGACGGTATGAGTGAGATATCAAGATAAAAACCCACCAAGATACCTAAAACCAAAAATAAAGTAAGCTTTATGGGAATAAATCGCAGAAGTCCCATTTAAAGGATTCTCGTAGCTTTCACAAAAGCATAGTTCCAATACCCCTCTCGCAAAGAGGAAACAATTACACCTCTTGAGGTTGATGCATGTATGAACTTTATATCGTTGTCCTCTACGGAAACTACCAACCCTACATGGTTTACCCGTTTTCTTGATTTACCTGTTTTGAAGAATAATAAATCCCCTTTGACAACCTTATTGACCTTTATGCGTTTGCCTTCCTCGGCCATTTGGTACGATATTCTAGGTAAGGCAATATCGTGTTCTCCAAAGGAAACGTACAAAAGACCCGAACAATCCATACCTTTTCGCGTGGTGCCCCCAAACTTGTAACGCGTTCCGGAAAAGGTAAGGGCCGTATTTATGATATCATCTGCTTTGTTAAGCGATATGTTGCCCTCTGGGCTTTTTGGGGTACTGTCGTTTTCTGACGTTTCTTCAGGTGTGCCTTCCACGGTAACTTTTCGCTCCTTGCCATAGCTGGTCTTCTTTTTGATGGCACCACAACTGCAAATAAAAAGTACGAGAAAAAAACAACTGATTTTACGCATGGGCCAAGGCAAAGAAGTTACTTGGATATCAAAATTAAATAAATAATTTGATTTTTATGTTAAAGAGGTTTTTGTAGACTCTTGTAGATTAAAGTTGCCGCTGTTTTGCTGGCACCCTTACCGCCCAATTTCTTTTCAAGTTCTTCGTAGGCTTTCAGCATAGTTTGCCGATGCGGGCCATCAACAATTTTTAACAGTTCGGTTTTTAGATTTTTTGTATTCAACTCGTTTTGAATCAGTTCTTTCACTACTTCTCTATTCATTATCAAATTGACCAAAGAGATAAAATCCAAAGTGATGATCCGTTTTGCGATTTGATAGGATATCCAATTGGCCCTATAACAAACTACTTGCGGTACTTTAAAAATAGCGGTTTCTAAAGTCGCTGTGCCACTGGTGACCAATGCGGCATGGGAAATACTGAGGATATCATAAGTTTTGTTAGAGACGAACCCTACGTTGGGATTTTTTAAAAAATCCGTATAAAACCCTTTTTCAAGACTAGGGGCACCAGCTATCACAAATTGATAATCGGGAAAAGCATGAACTACCGAGAGCATTAAGGATAGCATTTTTTGTACTTCTTGTTTACGGCTACCTGGCAATAATGCGATGATTGGTTTTTTAGGGTCCAACTGATATTCGTTTTTGAACGATATCGGATTAATTTCAGGTCTATTGGTTATGGCATCTATTAAAGGGTGGCCTACAAAATGAACCGGAAAATCATGTTTTTTCTCATAGAATTCCTTTTCAAAAGGTAGGATGACATACATGGCATCAATATCACGTTTTATTTTTTTGATACGACCTTCCCTCGAGGCCCAAATTTGAGGCGAAATATAGTAATTGGTACGAAAACCGTTTTCTTTTGCCCATTTGGCAATGCGTAGATTAAAGCCGGAATAATCTATGAATATCAATACGTTCGGATTAAAACCCGCAATATCATGCTTGCAGAATTTAATGTTTTTGAATATCGCTTTAAGGTTAAAAAGCACTTCTAAAAACCCCATAAATGCCAGTTCTTTATAATGCTTTACCAGGTTTCCTCCGGCATTTTGCATCAAATCCCCGCCCCAACATCGTATTTGGGCATCCGCATCAACCGCCTTTATCGCCTTGATAAGGTTAGAGCCATGTAAATCTCCCGATGCTTCGCCTGCTATGATATAATATTTCACCCGTACTTTATAAATTGATAGTTCGTGCGTTTATGGTTTTTTTTGATATGAAATCTCAAAATACTTTGTAATAAAGAATTGCCAGTGCGGTAATCATGGTTGCAATCAACACGCCCCTTGCCCTGTAATCCCTTTTGATTTTTAAAAATCCAAAAAAGGCAATGAGGTTAAGAATAGCCCCCAAAGCTAAAAGACTTCCCACATGTTCCTGTTCAATAGCTGCTTTAAAGGTCTCAGCGATGCCAAAATCCGAGAATAGTAAAATGTATAAAAGTGTACCGATAGTATTTGCAATAATACCCACGACAAAGCCGATAAGTATTTCTTTTTTGGTATTTGGTCTTGTATTTATTTTCATTTAGTTTTTGTATTTATTTTTGGGCGATCAAACGTCCCAGGAATTTAATTCTTGTATAACATGGTGTGCGGTCAAATCAAATTGGGTGGGTACTACGGAGACGTAACCGTTGGCCAATGCCCATTCATCGGTGTCTTCCCCTTTGTCCAGCAATTCAAACTCACCGGTAAGCCAATAGTAGTCTTTTCCCATTGGACTGGTGCGCTTATCGAATTTTTCTTTCCAGTTAGCTCTGGCTTGCCTACATATTTTTATCCCTTTTATTTTTTTGACCTCTAATTTTGGAATATTTACGTTCAGCACTACGCCTTTGGGTATGCCGTTTTTTAACGCCTCTTTTACTATGGTTTGCACAAATTCTTTAGAAGCTGAAAAATCAGCTTCCCAAGCGTAGTCGCAAAGTGAAAAGCCGATAGCGGGCACTCCTTCGATACCGGCTTCGATAGCGGCACTCATTGTGCCGGAATATATTACGTTGATCGATGCATTGGATCCATGGTTTATACCGCTTATGCAGATATCAGGTTTTCTGTCCAGTATTTCTTGAAGCCCTAGTTTTACGCAATCGGCAGGAGTTCCGCTACAGCTGTATTCCTCCGGGGCACCGGCTTCTACATCTACTATCATTTTTTTGGAATATAACGTGTCGTTTATGGTAATGGCATGGCCCATACCCGATTGCGGACTATCCGGGGCCACGACTACCACATCACCTATTTCTTTCATGAATTTGATCAGTGAGCGCAGTCCTGGAGCTGTGATTCCATCATCGTTGGTAACTAAAATCAAAGGTTTTTGCATTCCATATAATTTATGTTGCAAAAGTACGTTTTTATAGTGTTTATAACGTATGGCTGTTTATTTTTGAATAGTTACGTTTAACAAAAAATTAATTTCCCGATAGTATACTGGCATGATTTTTTCAGTATCTTGTAGAATTAAGTTCAGTGTAAAAAAATAACGGATTTGCAATACAATTTATAGTCTGCTTAAACTGTTTTTTAGTATTGCTTTTACGATTCATTAATACAATTAACATCATCAGATGAAAAAAAACTTAGCCTTAGGTCTACTTACCGTTTTGATCGCTGTTGCCTCATGCAGCTTTACCAATAAATCGTTTGAACTCAATGACAAGGATAAACTTTTGTTGGACCTCATATCCTATGTTTTGGAAAAAGGCCACTATGAGCCCAAGGCTATTAATGACGATTTTTCGGTAAACGTTTTTGAGGATTTTATTGATGTTTTGGATCCAACGAAGCGATACTTTTTGGAAGGAGACATAAAGGAATTTGAAAAATACAAGTTTCAAATAGATGACCAAATAAAGAATACCGAGATCGATTTCTTTAATCTGGTTTACGATAGATTGATGGAAAGAATGGATGATGCCAAGAAGATATATAAAGAGGTGCTGGACAGGCCTTTTGATTATTCGGCCAAAGAAACCATCAATATAAAATATGATGAAGAGCCTTTTGCCGCTTCCAAAAAAGAGCTGAAAGAACGTTGGAGAAAGCAATTGAAATATGCGACTTTGGGCACATACGACTCCAAACTCGAGAATAAAGACAATACATTGTCCTTAAAGGAAGCCGAGAAAACTTCGCGTGAATCTACCAAAAAAACATTGGACGAATTCTTTGATTTCGTAGATGACCTGCAACGTAAAGATTGGTTTGTACAATACATCAATACCATTGTTGACGAATTTGACCCACATACTTTTTATTTTGCGCCCGAGGACAAAGAAAAGTTTGATACCAGCATGTCCGGTAAGTTTGAAGGCATTGGTGCACGTTTACAGAAAAAGGCCGAAGGTGCTAAAATTACCGATATCATTTCTGGGGGGCCGGTTTGGAGAGACGGTAGGTTAGAAGTTGGCGACCTTATCATAAAAGTGGGTCAAAAAGGAGAGGAACCCATTGATATTGTTGGTATGCGTTTAGACGATGCCATAAAAATGATAAAAGGCCCTGAAGGAACAGTGGTAGATTTGACCGTTAGAAAAATTGATGGCTCCAAAGAGACCATCTCTTTGACCAGGGATGTGGTAGAGTTGGAAGAATCATATGCCAAATCGGCCAACATTATCAAGGGCAATAAGAAATATGGCATCATAAATCTGCCTAAATTTTATGTAGATTTTGATGATTATAGCGAAAGAAATGCAGCAACCGATGTTGCCAAAGAAGTAGAACGCCTTAAAGAAGAAGGCATGGAAGGCTTGGTGTTGGATCTTCGCGATAATGGTGGCGGTTCATTAAAGACCGTTGTTGAAATGGCCGGACTTTTTATCAAAGATGGTCCCGTGGTACAAGTGCGTTCTAGCGGTGAGGGTAAAGATGTGTATGATGACAAAGATGAACGTATACAATGGGACGGCCCCTTGGTAATTTTGGTAAACGAGCTATCGGCTTCTGCATCCGAAATATTGGCGGCGGCCATGCAAGATTACAAACGTGCTATCGTAATCGGCAGTAAACAAACCTTCGGTAAAGGAACGGTACAGAATGTGATACCGTTGGATAACATAGTTCGCAGCAACGAACACGGTGATTTGGGCGCAATAAAGCTGACCACTCAAAAATTTTATCGAATAAACGGCGGATCTACACAATTGGAAGGGGTAAAAAGTGATGTTGTGGTACCGGACAAGTACAGTTATATCGACTTAGGGGAGCGCGATCAGGAAAACCCACTTTCTTGGGATAAAATAACCCCTGCCGATTATGAGCCATGGGATGGTTATATTGACTATGACAAGACCATTGCCAACAGTAAAAAGCGAATGGCATCAAACCCTCAAATAAAACTTATCGAAGAAAACGCAAAGTGGATAAAATCCGAACAAGATGAAACGGTTATCTCACTTAACTATGATATCTATAAGAAAGAGTATCAAAAGGATAGGGAAAAATCGGATTACTTTAAGCAGATCAATCAATATGATTCCCGGCTTACATTCGAGTCGCTCAAATATGAGCAGGAATTGTTCACAAAAGACTCCGTTCTTCGTGAAAAACGTGACCGTTGGCATGTTAATCTGGCCAAAGACGTGTATGTTGAGGAAGCGGTAAATGTTCTACAAGACTTAAAAATGAACAATATCAAAAATGGAAAATTGGCAAGCGTAAAAGGATAAAGAATTGTATTAGATGATTATATAGCCCTAACTTAAATAAAAGTTAGGGCTTTGTTTTTAAAAACAACTTTGTGAATGAAAAGAAGAAATGTCTATACGCTATTGATTTTAGTATGTATTGTAGGTTTTTGGTTGTTCGAGAATTTTTATACACCAGATACGTATTCTGATACCACGGCTGATCAAACAGGTTTTAAAAGGGCAATGTTAAACAAACTAATGCCTACGTCCACAACAGGTGCCATTGTTTCGCACAATTACTACATGTTATCCTATAACGAACCTTATGAACAGGCAGAATGGGTGGCCTATTACCTAAAACGGGAACATTTGACCAATGACGATAGAAAACGCCCTTATTTTATCGAAGATCCAAAAGTAAAGACAAAATCTGCAGATTGGCGTAATTACAAGGGCTCAGGTTATGATAGGGGGCATTTGTGCCCAGCGGGTGACAGGCGTTTTTCCGAGCAGGCCTACAATGAAACTTTCTACACGAGCAACATTAGTCCGCAGAATAGGGAATTCAATGCAGGGGTCTGGAACCGATTGGAGATGCAAACAAGGTTTTGGGCAAAGCAGCATGGGGAACTTTTGGTAGTTACAGGGGGTGTTCTAGAAAAAGGGCTTGAAGAAATTGGTGAGGAAGATGTTGATGTACCCCAATATTTTTACAAGGTTATTTCAAGGGGGAAAGGAAACAACATCAAAGCCGTAGGATTCTTGATGCGGAATGCACCCAGTGATATATTCTTGGAAAGCTTTTTAGTACCTATTGATGTTATCGAAAAAAAAACGGGGATAGACTTTTTTCCGAACTTGTCGGATGGTCAACAAAGCGATTTGGAGGGTTCTGTAAAGAAATCAGGTTGGGAATTCTAAAGATATTCCTTAAGCCTGTTGGAGTCCAACTTTAAAAAGACAAAAAGCAAAACTGTAAAAAACAGTAATCCTGACCCACCGTAACTAAAAAATGGCAAGGGAATCCCAATAGTGGGTAGTACCCCTATGACCATTCCCACATTTATAAAATAATGGATGAACAAAATAGAGATCACCCCGTAGCCGTACATTCTGCTAAACGCAAGTTTTTGCCGCTCTGCCAGATAAATCAATCTTAAAAACAATAAGGTAAAAATCAAGATAACGGTCGCTGTTCCCATAAAACCCCATTCTTCGCCAACAGTGCTAAAAATATAATCGGTGTGCTGTTCCGGTACAAAATCACCTTTGGTACGGGTGCCTTCCAAAAAACCTTTACCAAAAAACCCTCCGGATTCAATAGCTTTTTCAGATTGGTATGTGTTATACCCAATGGTTTTACGTATCTGTTCCAGTTTTTTTGGGTCTTTTTCCAAGCGTAGCCATAAGCTGAACCGATCTCTATGTCGTTGTTCAAAAACATTGTTGAATACAAAGTTGACCGACAAGGAAAATAAAACGGCAATAACCAAAAATGACAGTAGTGGGAGTATGGGCGCCTTAAAAGATGATTTTTTAAGTAATAAAAAAAGTATCAGCAAAAGCCCCAGAACAATGCCTACCCATATGGTGCCGAACATCAAGGTGGTCACGAATACCAAAATGGCCAAAATACCGATTCCCAAATAAAATGTAGGAACACCTTCCCTAAAAAGAACAAATACCAATGAAAAAAATACCAAGGCACTACCAGGATCAGGTTGCGGAACAATCAATATGGCTGGTATCAAAATAATGAGAAAGGCGTAGAGCTGGTCTTTTCTTCGCTTGATATCGGTTTGGATATCACTTAGGTATTTGGCAAGAGCCAATGCTGTGGCCACTTTTGCAAATTCAGAGGGCTGTAGGTTAAAAAAGCCAAGATCGTACCATGAGGTCGCTCCCGCTATAGTTTTGCCAAAGAGGAACAGCCCGAGCAGGGAAACCATGGAAACAATATATAGAATGCTGGCAAAACGCTCATAAAAACTGGCTTCCAAGGCTAGAATAACGACTATGGCGGCAAAACTTACCCCTATAAAGAAGAATTGCTTGCCATACAGTTGTCCAAAATCAAATATTGATGAACTTTCTTCGGAAAATGTACTGGAGTATATATTGGTCCATCCTATGGCAACTAATAAAAGATAAAGCAAAACGGTGAGCCAATCAATACGTTTAAGGACACTTTTACCAGGCATATTCGTTTATCTTGAACGGTTCTCCGCTATAGGGCTTGGCATATTCATGTTCCAAGGTTTTTTCCAACATGCGTTGTTCCAAATCCTTTCTTGTGATTTCCCCTTTTATGTATTTTTCTATCAGCAGGGATGCGATGTGGCCTGCATATCTAGCTCCATAATATCCGTTTTCAATGTATACGGCAAGTGCTATCTTCGGTTTGTCAACGGGGGCGAAAGCAACAAAAACCGAATGGTCGGTCAATTGAACACGTTCCCCATCGATTTTGGTAAAATTTTCAACGGTACCTGTTTTTCCGGCAATATCTATTCCAGGAACCCTTACCCATTTTGCGGTTCCTTTAGTATATACATCAGCCATGCCTTGCACTACGTGTTCAAAATGCTTTTTATCAATTGTAGTGTGTTTTGGCTCTGTATATTCTTTCACGGTAATATCCTCGCCGTTTACCTGTTTCAAAAGATGGGGCGTATAAAAATGCCCTCTATTCGCTATGGCAGCGGTCATATTGGCCAATTGTAAGGGCGTTGCCGCCACTTCGCCTTGCCCAATAGCGTTTGAGATTATAAAAGAGGATGACCATCTGTTATCGCCGTACCATTTGTCATAAAATTCCTTGCCCGGTATTCTTCCCTTTCTACCTGTATAAATATCGGAACCTAAATAGTCGCCCAGACCAAAGCTTTTGATGTGTTTCTCCCAAACATCCATACCTTGATCGGTAGTCTCGAATTTTTCATAAATTTTTCTGAATGTACCGGCAAAATAGGCATTGCAAGAATTATAGATACCACTGTTCATATTTCGCAGGCCACCACCGCAATGGCATCCCTTTTTATTTTTCCCCACGTAAAAACCATTGTAGCATCTAATTTGTGTATTGGGTTGTATTACCCCTTCCTGTAGGGCTACCAAGGCATTCAAGGTTTTGAATGGAGAGCCGGGAGAACCTTCGGCGGAGATAGATCGGTCAAAAAGTGGTTTGGCTATACTATCATAATAAAGTTCTGTGTAGTTTCTAGATCGTTTTCTGCCTACCAACAACGAAGGATCGTATGAAGGGCCGGATATCATCGCGAGAATCTCACCGGAACTTGGTTCTATGGCGACGATACCACCACGTTTACCGTGCATGAGACTTTCTCCGTATTCTTGAAGAACCTTGTCCAGCGTAAGTCCTATTTCTTTCCCTTGTTCGGGGAGTGTGTCATATATACCTTCCTTGTAAGGGCCGATTACCCTATTAAATCTGTCCTTTTGAATGTACTGTACGCCTTTTCTGCCACGTAACAATTCTTCATAGTATTTTTCTACTCCAGTTCTTCCTTTTAGTTCGCCTTGCTCGTAATACTTGTTTTTTTGTAAATCTCTCTCATTGACCTCACTGATATACCCCAGCACATTGGCCGCAGCTTTCGTGTCATAATAGCGCAACGATCGCTTTTGGATATAAAAACCGTCGTATTTGCGCATTTTTTCCTGAAGTCGGGCATAATCTTCTTTAGACAATTGGGGCACTAAGACCGAGGGTAGCCGAGGTGAGTAGATTCTAGCTTTTTTCAGTTCTTTAACAAATTTTTCCTTATCGATTCCCAATAGGTTGCAAAACTCCAAGGTATCAAACGGTTCGACTTCCCTTGGGATGACCATCACATCATATGCAGGTTGGTTCGCTACCAAAAGTTTACCGTTTCTATCGTAAATATACCCTCGCTCTGGATAATCGTAAATTCGTTTAATAGCAGTGTCCTCTATGATATTGTCCGGCGAAAAGCTAAAGATCTGTAAATAAGATAACCTCCCGATAAAGGTTACACCTATAATTACGATTATTGACGATAGCAGTAGTTTTTTCATCGGTGATGAAGTTTTTTTCTAATTTGACGATGTATTTTCTTATTCCTTGGCTTCGGTAAAAAGTGACCTTAACAATAGGCATAATATCAATGATGCGGCAACGGTCGCAAAAACTTTCTTTAAAATTAACAAGAAGTTGGCCAAACTAAATATTTCCAATACAAAAAATACCAAATGATGTGCTATTATCAATAACGCCAAAAACGTAATTTGTTGTGCCGTAGTGCTATTACTTAACTTAAAATTTTGAAACTCGTAGTTTACCCCAAAAACAAACCGCATTATGGTAGGTCTTAGGTAGGCTATTGTGACCGTTGCCGCAGAATGTAGGGCCAAGGTATCGGAAAAAACGTCTATGGTGAAACCAAGCAAGAAACCAGTCGCCAAAAAGAGCGCTCTATTTTCTTTGATAGGATACCAATAAAGAAATAGGATGTAGACCATCGGGTTTATAAAACCAAAAAAATTCATCCTATTAAAGATGAGGACCTGTACAAGCGCAAGCAATGAAAAACGGATGATATTTCTAAAATAATTACTGGTCATTTTCGGTTTCTGCTTCCAATTGTTTTACTTCGGCCTTGTTCAAGTTGCCAATAACGTACACATTTTTGATGTTGGTCATATCATTGAACAGCTGAACGTCAATACTGTAAAAACTTTTTGAAACGTTGAGGTCAAATTTCTTTATAATCCCAATAGGTACGTTTTCGGGGAATATACTGCTCATTGCACCCGTTACTATTGTATCGCCTACGGTTAATTTGGCCAATCGGGGAATATCAATAAGTTGAACCGTGGTATAATCGTCCCCATCCCATACCAGCGAGCCAAAATGGTTAGTGCCTTTTACTTTTGCATTGATATTGGAATTTTCATTTAATATACTCTGAACTGATGAAAATTTATTGGATGTATTTTCCACGATGCCCAATATCCCTTTGGTAGTGATTACACCCATATCCTGTTCTATATTATTACGCTTTCCCACATCAATGGTAACATAGTTTCTAGGATTGGAAAAACTGTTCTTGACAACATGTGCCGCGGTAACGGTGTAGTTGATATTTGCAGTGTCTAACGCAATACTGTCCAATGTTTTTTGATTGAAGACAATATTTCTCAATCGTTTGTTCTCTTCAAGAAGTATCCTGTTTTCCTCCTTAAGGTTAAAATAATCGGTTATTCCTTTGGATGTGCTGTAAATGTTTCCCGTAAACCAATTGGCAGAATTAAAAAATTTTGATTGGTGGTACGAGTGCGAGTTTATGGTAAAGGCTAAGGCAATGGTCATCAATAAGAAATAAAGCAACGAAGTTTTATATCTTAAAATAAAATTGATGATTTGCTGCATTCACTTCTAATTTTAATACGTCAAAAAAGAATACCTTAACTGTAGCAGGTATGAAAAACCGAAGCCGAGACTATTTAATAAGAATGCTTTTATACCGTTCCAAATTCTTCAAGGCGATTCCGGTACCACGTACAACGGCCCTTAGCGGGTCTTCGGCAATATATACCGGTAAATCTGTTTTTTGTGAAAGCCTTCTGTCCAGGCCTCTTAACATAGAGCCACCTCCTGCCAAATATATACCGGTATTGTAAATATCGGCTGCCAATTCTGGTGGGGTCTGAGATAGGGTTTCCATTACCGCATCTTCGACACGAAGAATGGATTTATCCAGCGCTTTTGCGATTTCGCGATAGGAAATCTGTACTTGTTTTGGTTTTCCGGTCAATAGGTCGCGCCCTTGTACCGATTTTTCGTCCGGTGGGGATTGTAAATCTTCGGTAGCGGAACCGATTTCAATTTTTATGGCTTCGGCTGTACTCTCGCCCACATAAAGGTTGTGTTGGGTACGCATGTAATAAATGATGTCGTTCGTAAAGACATCACCGGCAATCTTAACGGATTTGTCACAAACGATTCCGCCCAAGGCGATAACGGCAATTTCAGTAGTACCACCACCGATATCCACGATCATGTTTCCTTTAGGTTGCATGATATCAAGCCCAATACCGATAGCAGCTGCCATAGGCTCATGTATCAAATAAACTTCCTTGCCGTTTACTCGCTCGGCAGATTCTTTTACCGCACGCATTTCTACCTCGGTAATGCCAGAGGGTATACAAATGACCATCCTGAGGGCAGGCGGAAACCATTTTTTCTTTAATGCAGGAATGTTTTTGATGAACATATTGATCATCTTTTCGGATGCGTCAAAATCTGCGATTACACCATCTTTTAAAGGTCTGATCGTTTTTATGTTTTCATGGGTTTTTCCTTGCATCATATTGGCTTCTTTGCCAACCGCAATTATTTTGCCACTAATTCTATCCCTTGCAACAATAGATGGACTGTCTACAACAACTTTGTCCAAATGAATGATAAGGGTGTTCGCCGTACCTAAATCTATGGCTATTTCCTCGGTTAAGAAATCAAAAAATCCCATGCTACTTTGTTTGGTTTCGGATTAAAGGTATATTTAATCGGTAAAAGTAGTAAAATTAATGTTTAAAATGACGGGTGCCGGTCATTACCATCGCAATTCCGTTTTCATTGCAATAATCTATACTCAACTGATCCTTAATAGAGCCCCCCGGTTGAATTACGCTGGTGATACCGGCTTTATCCGCGATTTCGACACAGTCCGGAAAAGGAAAGAAAGCATCGCTGGCCATTACGGCACCGTTCAAATCAAACTTAAAGGAATTGGCTTTGTGAATGGCTTGATTGAGCGCATCTACACGTGAGGTTTGCCCTGTTCCGCTAGCGCAGAGTTGTTTGTTTTTTGCCAAAACAATGGTATTTGATTTTGTGTGCTTGCATAGTTTGGAAGCAAAAATAAGGTCCTCAAGTTCACGTTCCGATGGCTTTTTGTCCGTCGCATAGGTCAAGTCGGCAACAGTGTCGGTCTTGTGGTCTTTATCCTGCACCAAAATACCGTTCAAGCAAGTCCTTACAATAGTTTCCGGTAAGGCCACATCGTTCTGTATCAGAATGATTCTATTTTTCTTCCCTTTCAATATCTCCAAGGCATCAGCGGAATATCTTGGGGCGATGACGACCTCACAGAACAGTTGGTGAATTTCTTCTGCCGTTGCTTTATCGATTTCTACATTGCTTATCAAAATGCCCCCAAAAGCGGAAACCGGGTCACCCGCCAAGGCATCTACATATGCTTCGTGAATCGTTTTGCGTTGCGCCAACCCACAGGCGTTGTTGTGTTTAAGAATGGCAAAAGTAGGTGCATCGCCTTTAAATTCCTGCATCAATAGTACGGCGGCATCAACATCCAATAGATTATTGTAAGAAAGCTCTTTGCCATGAAGTTTAGAGAACATTGCTTCGAAATCCCCAAAGAAATATCCTTTTTGGTGTGGGTTTTCACCGTACCTGAGAACCCGTCCCTTGGTTTCACTTATTTTTAAAACCGTCTCTTTTTTATCGTTGTTAAAATAATTAAAAATGGCGGTATCGTAGTGAGAAGAGATGTTGAAGGACTTTGTGGCAAAGCGTTTTCTATCTTCCAAGCTGGTACTCCCGTTTCCAGATGTAATCATCTCCAGAACTTCTGCATAATCCTCCATTGACGATACACAAAGTACGTCTTTGTAGTTTTTGGCGGCGGCGCGGATGAGCGATATTCCCCCGATATCAATTTTTTCGATGATTTCTTGTTCAGATGCACCGCTGGTAACCGTTTTCTCGAATGGATATAGGTCAACGATTACAATATCCAATTGGGGAATCCCAAACTCATCTAGCTGTGCTATATCATCCTCATTGTCCTGGCGATTTAAAATACCCCCAAAAACCTTTGGATGTAATGTTTTTACACGCCCACCTAGAATTGACGGATAGCTAGTCACATCCTCTACGGGAATAACGTCAACCCCTAAGTTTTTTATAAATTTTTCGGTGCCGCCCGTGGAATAAATGGTAATACCAAGCTCTTGAAATTTTTTGACCAAGGGTTCTAATCCATCTTTGTGAAATACCGAAATTAAGGCCGAGGTTGCTTTTTTGACGCTGCTCATTGGTGTGTGCTTATGGTTACTGATTAAGCACACAAAAGTATATTTTTTAATAGTGTATTTTGGTTCAGGTTATCAACAAAACCCCAAAAGTTTTAAACCGTCTTGGTAAGTATACCGGCCACTTGTTGGTTCACAAATTCCAAAAAGCGCTCGTCTTCTGCGGTGAACGGATCGGGCGTATTGGAGTCAATATCTATTTGTCCTATATTCTCACCGTTTACAAATAAAGGGACTACGATTTCTGCCTTTACGGTAATGCTGCAGGCGATGTAGTTATCCTGTGCTTGAACATCAGGGACTACAAAATTCTGATTACTAACCGCAACCTGCCCACATATGCCTTTTCCGAACGGAATTATGGTATGATCCGTAGGTTCGCCGGCATAAGGCCCTAGTTTTAGCTCATCCTTATCTCCATTTTTAAAATAGAAACCTACCCAATCGTAATGGTCAATATTTTCTTTAAGAAGTTCGCATATTTGCTGTAATTTAAAATGGGTCTGCCTATTTTCATTTAGGATCGCCATAACTCTGGGGCGTAAGGAATCATGCATATCTACTTATTTTTAGATAACCCAAAAGTCGATTTTTATATGAAAACTAACAAATACTATCATTTATAAATATTCGTTAAGGAGGTATCCGTTTTGAACAAACAAGCTTGATATTTCGTAATTTTGTCAAAATGAAGCATTACATCCATAAAATATTTTCGTTGTTCATGGCACTTTTGCTATTGGTTTCCACCACCTCTTGGAAAGTGGAAAAGCATTACTGCATGGGTCATTTGATAGATGTAGCAGTTTTTTCGGAACCTGATAGTTGTAGTATGCTCATGTCTTCATCAGAAACCAAAGATTCGAAAGAAAATACCATTGAAAAGGGATGTTGCGACAATGAGATCGAAGTAGTGGAAGGCCAAGATACCTTAAAAAACACTTTTGAAGATCTTTCTTTGAAAAAGCAACAGTTTTTGGTTGCTCTTTCCTCAGCTTTCATACATGTATTTTACTTTGAAACGGAATCTTCCGTTTCGGACAATATTTATCCTCCCCCAATATTGGTGAAAGACATCCAACTGTTGGATGAAGTTTTCTTGATTTGATTTATATCTTTTTATTTAAAATTTCTTGAAAAGGCTATACTTTTCATGCATAGTATTATTTAAAATTGAAAAAAATCCTGTTTTTCAGGAATGATATAAATCTAAATTATAATGAAACACACATATATAATAACAGGAATGACCTGCGGCGGATGCGTAGCATCGGTTACTGAAAAAATATCCAAAGTCTCTGGAGTTCAAAATGTTGAGGTAAATCTTGAAAAATCCGAAGCCCAAATAACCATGCGAGAGCATATTGGCCTGGATATTTTTAAATCAGCACTTCCGGACAAATATTCGATTACTGACAAAAAAAGTGAAGAAGCTGCATCCAAAGCATTGAACTCTAACCTACTTAAAAAAGAAAAAGAAAGTGAGCCAACAAAGTTGCAACAGTTAAAACCATTGTTGCTAATTTTTTTATACCTGTTCTCGGCGGCCTTTTTACTGAATTATAAGGACTGGAGTATTTACGAAGCGATGCTCGACTTCATGGGATTGTTTTACATTGTCTTTAGCTTTTTTAAGTTGTTGGATTTAAAAGGATTTCCCGATAGTTTTCGAATGTACGACCCGTTGGCAAAGGCCATTCCTGCTTACGGCCGGGTATATCCTTTTTTGGAGCTGATTTTGGGGCTGCTGTTTTTGATGCGCCTTCAAGTGACTTTGGCCTTGATAGCTACCATAGTGATTTTAGGGATAACTACCGTTGGGGTAACAAAGACTTTGCTGGATAAAAAATCCATTCGCTGTGCCTGCTTGGGAACAGCGCTCAAGCTACCCATGACCGAGGCTACTTTTATCGAGAATGCCATTATGTTGGTTATGGCGATAACCATGCTTTTTCAAACAGTTTAAAACAAGGTAGATGAAAAAGTATATTGTATTGTTATCTAGCGTGCTTGCGTTTTGGACGCAGGCTCAGGATAAAATAGATGGTATGGTCATGGAGTCTGGCCCCCAAGGCAAGCACATAGGTCTCCCCGGTGCAAATGTGTACTGGATGAACTCCCAAATAGGGACCATTACCAACGAAGAGGGTATGTTCAGCATTCCTTTTTCAGAAAAGCATAACCGTTTGATCATTAGCTATGTTGGCTTTGAGTCGGACACACTGTTAATAAAAACCCCTAAGACCATACATCATTTTTTAAAAGCTTCCAATGCGTTGAATGAGGTTGTGGTGCAAAAAGAGCGGGATGCCGTAAGCAAGACCTTTTTAAGTGCTCAAAATGTAGTGACCATAAATAGTGCCGAACTTTTAAAGGCAGCCTGTTGTAACCTGTCCGAAAGTTTTGAGACCAACCCGGCTATCGATGTTAATTTCTCAGATGCCTTAACAGGCACCAAACAAATACAAATGTTGGGCCTTACGAGTCCGTATTTGTTGATTACCCAAGAAAATATTCCTATGGTCAGGGGCGCATCCCAAGCTTACGGGTTAACGTTTACACCCGGAACTTGGGTGGAGAGCATCCAAATCACAAAAGGGGCTGGGAGTGTAGTTAATGGTTATGAGAGTATTTCGGGTCAAATTAATACGGAGTTGGTAAAGCCATTTACCGATAAGCGTTTGTTCGTTAATGGTTATGCCAACCAAAACGGCCGAATGGAACTGAATACCCATATCAACCATAAACTTTCGGATAAATGGAGCACGGGCCTGTATTTGCACGGTAACTTAAGAAGCCAAAAAGAAGATAGAAATGGTGACGGATTTTTGGATGCGCCGCTTGCGGAGCAGATAAACGTGATGAACCGCTGGCAATATCAAAATCCGGAAACGGGCTGGGTCAGCTTTTTGAATCTTCGTTTTTTGAACGATGAAAAACAGGTGGGCCAAACCAATTACAATCCCGATACGGATAGATTAATGCCGACTGACGCCCCGTCACTAACAGGAGCCGAAGCATGGGGCAGCGAGATTGATACCCGCCGTTTTGATTCTTCTGTAAAGTTAGGATACGTTTTTCCGGAACTCCCTTTTCAAAGTTTCGGTTTTCAAGCATCGTACAGCAATCATAAACAAGAAGCTTATTATGGTATTAACCAATATAATATTGACCATAAAAGCCTGTATTCCAACGCAATTTTTAATTCCATAATAGGCGATACACGCAATACGTTCAAAACAGGGCTTACCTTTGCATACGATTCATACGATGAACTGGTAAATACCCAAAACTTTAATAGGGATGATGTATCGGCAGGGGCATTTTTCGAGTATAGTTATGAGAACCTTGAAAAACTGAGTTTTACCGCCGGACTTCGAATTGATAGCCATAACCGTTTGGGGACTTTTGTGACGCCAAGGTTTCATATTCGTTATACTCCCTGGGAATTGGGGAGTCTAAGGGGTTCCATAGGACGGGGTAGGAGAGCTGCCAATATCTTTGCCGAAAACCAACAATTTTTTGCTTCGGCACGCCAATTGCAACTAACGGGTAATGGCGGAAATATTTATGGATTGGATGCCGAGGACGCCTGGAACTATGGTATAAGCTTTTTGCAGGGATTTACCTTTTTGGACAGACCGGGAAATATTACGTTTGATTTTTATAGAACTGATTTTAAGAACCAAATAGTGGTAGATTGGGAAAATCCCAGAACGATATCTTTTTATAATTTAGAAGGCGAGAGCTATGCCAATAGCTTTCAAATTGAAGTTAACCATGAAATTCTGGAAAACTTGGAACTCCGAACGGCTTATAAGTATTATGATGTAAAGACCGATTATCGCTCAGGTCGCTTACAGAAGCCATTACAGGCGCAAAACCGATTTTTCGTCAACTTAGGTTATGAGACCGATAGTACCAAGAAAGGTAGCCAGTGGAAGTTTGATTACACCTTACATGCCCTTGGCGAACAACGATTGCCGAATACAGATGTAAATCCGCCCCAGTTTCGGTTGGGTGAGTTCGCGGAAGGGTATAGTTTAATGAACGCGCAAATTACCAAAGTGTTTTCAGAAAAATTTGAAGTATACCTTGGTGGGGAAAATTTAACTAATTTTAGGCAACCTAACCCGGTTTTGGGAGCGGATAATCCTTTTGGCGCAAATTTTGATACCAGTATTGTATATGCTCCCATAATGGGGCGTATGTTTTACACGGGATTTAGATATAAATTATAAAAATTCAATATTCATAAAATGAAAAATTCTATTTTAACCTTGATATTCGCTCTGTCGACCGTGCTGACTTTTTCACAAGAAAAGAACAAAAAACTTACCATAGAAGTAGATGGAAAGTGTGATATGTGCAAAACACGTATTGAAAAGGCAGCCTTAGGTGTAAAAGGTGTTAAATACGCCTTATGGGATATCCCTTCGCACCAGTTATCATTGATTATCGATGAACGTAAAACCGACCCCATGAAGGTGAAAACAGCTTTGGTGGCCGTAGGTCATGATACTAAAGAGCTAAAGGCCAGCAAAGAGGCATACGACAGTGTGCACCCTTGTTGTAAATATCGTGATGACGATTCAGATGATAGTAATACCCATTAACGTAACGGTTATTTAATTAACTGAAGAATGGCTGTAAATGTATAGTTTAACATCCCCTGTATAATATTTAAACAGGGGATTGTCTTTTTGGAAATGGCAAAAAAAATTCATACGATTGTTTGGACTTTTATGATTTCGGTAATGCTTATTTGTGTCAATTTCTTAATGAAGCATCATGAATAGCTTTTAAAAGGCTATTTTCTTGTTTTGTGTCATTCCCCAACTCCCAAAACATGATACCTCCCAATTTCTTTTTTAATGAGTATTCGGTTTTTAGCCTAACCGATACCGTATCGTCATAACTTATAAAAATACTATCTGTAGCATTATATAGATAAGGTGCTTTTGCTACAGAATCAAAATGTCTTTTATACTTTTCGTCCGCTTCAAATTCTTCGCGTATTTGACGATAAGCGCTCCAACCGATGTAAGAACCGGAGTTAGGCTGGTAAAGGCCATTATTTTTTGGTGGGACTCCTTTCCAGGCTCTACCGTAAAAAGCAGCACCAATGACTATTTGCTCAGCTTTTACCCCATTTGCAATACAGTAATCCGTGATTTTTTCGGCCGATCTGGAGCCGTTGTAGGTATAACCGCGTTTTTTCATAGCTTCTTTACGCTGTAGAACATATTCCCAAGCCGGTGTAGCTTGTATATCTTCTTCCCCAATATGTCCCAATGCGGTGTGGTGTCCCGTAAAAGGTGACGTTGAACCAATTTGGTCATATGTCATAATGTTCATGAAATCTGCATATTGCATTACTTCTTTTAGTTCAATGTTTTGATAATATCGTTTCCACCCTGCTGATGCAAAAGTCAGGGTCTGTTTTCTTTTCAACGTATTAAGTCCTTGGCGCAGTTCTTTCATCAGTAACGTAAAGTTTTGTTTATCTTCTGGTCTGGCTTTGGTGTCGGCTGCGGGTATCGCAGGATACTCCCAATCAATGTCTATTCCGTCAAGTTGAAACTCGGTATTAAAATCAACTACGCTCTTCACAAACTTTTCCCTGTTCGCTTTCGTGTGCGCCATATCCGAAAAACCATCGGCACCCCAACCGCCACATGCGATCATTACCTTTAATTGCGGGTGTTTTTTGCGTTGGGCTACTAATTTGGCTAGTTTCTCTCTATTCTCTTTATCCCTAAACTGCATTTTTCCATCAATAACATGGGTAAAGGAAAATATGATATGGGTCAATTGTTCCAAGGGTAGTTTTTCCGGGTCGTAATCACGTTCCGGAACGTAGTAGGCCATGACCGCTATGGTATTTTCTTCAGGATTATTATTATTATTGATAATGGACAATGGAGCCATTGAAAAAAAGAAAACTGTTACCAAGGCAATAGAAGAGAATTTGATATGTTTCATAGGATTACGATGTCTATATAACTTAGAATATAGTAATTTCATCTTATTTAAAGATAGCTATTTAGATAGAGAGCTTTTTAGAAAGCACAAACGACCATATTTAATCAAAAAATAAAACCCTTGCTTTGAAATTTTTCAAAACAAGGGTTTGTGTTTAAGTGATATTTAAGTAATCAAGCCAATACTTGCTTTTGTTGGCTCGGTATTACATCATGCCAGGCATTCCGCCGCCGCCCATTGGAGGTGCCGCTGGGGCTTCCTCTTTAATGTCGGTCAATGCACATTCGGTAGTTAAGATCATACCCGCAACCGAAGCTGCATTCTCTAATGCTATTCGCGTTACTTTCTTGGGATCTATTATACCCGATTTAAGCATGTCAACATATTTGTCCGATTTGGCGTCGTAACCAAAATCCCCTTTTCCGTCCGCTACTTTGGCAACAACTACTGAACCTTCACCACCAGCATTGCTGACGATAGTTCTCAAAGGCGACTCAATGGCACGGGCCACAATTTGAACCCCGGTTTCTTCATCCGCATTTTCTGCCTTTACTTTGGCCAAAATAGATTTTGCTCTTACCAAAGCAACACCACCACCGGCAACAATACCTTCTTCCACTGCAGCTCTCGTTGCATGTAGGGCATCGTCAACCCTGTCTTTCTTCTCCTTCATTTCTACTTCAGAAGCAGCACCTACATAAAGTACGGCT
This sequence comes from Costertonia aggregata, assembly GCF_013402795.1. Lineage (GTDB taxonomy): Bacteria > Bacteroidota > Bacteroidia > Flavobacteriales > Flavobacteriaceae > Costertonia > Costertonia aggregata. Next base: position 2,368,755 of record NZ_CP058595.1, read on the forward strand.
ACGCCACCAGCTAATTTTGCGAGTCTTTCCTGTAGTTTTTCCTTATCGTAATCAGAAGTAGTAGTCTCTATTTGGGATTTTATTTGATTTACTCTCGCTTTGATGTCCTTTGCGGCACCTGCACCATCAACAATAGTAGTATTGTCTTTGTCTACGGTTACCGAGGCAGCTGTACCCAACATATCCAAAGAGGCATTTTCCAATGAGAAACCTCTTTCCTCGGAAATTACGGTACCACCGGTCAAAATGGCAATATCCTCTAACATCGCTTTTCTTCTATCGCCAAAACCTGGAGCCTTAACGGCAGCGATTTTGAGGCCACCTCTCAGCTTGTTTACCACTAACGTGGCCAATGCTTGTCCGTCAACATCTTCGGCAATGATTAGCAAAGGTCTACCGGATTGTGCCACGGGTTCTAGAATTGGAAGTATTTCGTTAAGGTTGGAAATTTTCTTGTCGAATAAAAGAATGTAAGGGTTCTCCAAGTCGGCAATCATTTTGTCCGAGTCTGTCACAAAGTAAGGAGAAAGATATCCTCTGTCAAATTGCATACCTTCTACAACGTCTACATACGTATCGGTCCCTTTGGCCTCTTCTACTGTGATAACCCCTTCTTTACCGACCTTTCCAAAAGCTTGTGCTATCAACTCGCCGATGGTATCATCATTGTTTGCCGAGATTGCTGCCACTTGTTTTATCTTATCGGAAGAATCACCTACTTTTTTGGATTGTTTTGAAAGGTTTTCAACGATTGCCTCAACAGCTTTGTCAATACCTCTTTTCAAATCCATAGGGTTGGCGCCCGCCGCTACGTTTTTCAATCCTTCTTTAACGATAGACTGTGCCAAAACAGTTGCGGTAGTCGTACCATCACCGGCCAGGTCATTGGTTTTAGAGGCTACCTCTTTTACCATTTGGGCACCCATGTTTTCCAAGGCATCGCTCAACTCGATTTCCTTAGCAACGGTAACACCGTCTTTGGTCACCTGTGGAGCACCAAATGACTTGCTAATGATTACATTTCTACCTTTTGGTCCTAAAGTGACCTTTACCGCATTGGCCAAGGCATCAACGCCTCTACGTAAACCATCACGTGCGTCAATATCAAATTTTATATCTTTTGCCATAATAAATTATTGTTTTAATGTCTTTCTCGTTTCTCGCAAAGGCGATAAACTTTTAAATTATACTCTATAGTGTTTTAAAGGTTCCCTACTTTGATTCCGTTTACACATGGGAATGAAAAGTAAATGGATGATTATATGATAGCTAGGATATCACTTTCGCGCATCATCAAGTAATCTTTTCCTTCCAGTTTTAATTCGGTACCGGCATATTTACCGTATAATACGGTATCATTGACCTTTACCGTAATTTTTTCATCTTTGGTCCCAGGGCCTACAGCCATTACTTTTCCTTTTTGAGGTTTTTCTTTGGCTGTATCCGGAATGATGATACCTGATGCAGTTTTGGTCTCAGCAGCCATAGGTTCTATAAGAACTCTATCTGCTAATGGTTTAATGTTGACTTTAGCCATAGTATTATAGTTTTTAAATTTTAAAATTCTTCTAATCCATTAGGCAGAAATTATGCCATTGCCTAAAAACTGACATATTGTTAAAACAAAAATGCCAGCTTGTCATTACAGGCTGGCATTCAATTTTATCTTATAGGATATTTATTGTATGGTGTCTAATGGGTTTGGCTCGTCAGATGCGGGTGTATCTGTATTGGGTAAGGCATCTTGGGTGGTATTTTCAATATCGTCACCTTGTAACAGTTTTGAATCGGCATCACCAAAATTACCTTTTAGGGCTACGTTTGACAATAATATCAGGACAATTAAAAGTGTGGCCAATGTCCATGTGCTTTTATCCAAAAAATCCCCCGTTTTTTTTACACCGCCAACGACTTGGTTGCCACCTCCCCCAAAAGAAGATGATAAGCCGCCACCTTTTGGGTTTTGTACCATAATTACCAAAACAAGTAATAAACTTACTACGATAATCAGTATCAAGAATATTGTAAATGTGCTCATTTATCTATTGATTTTCCTTTTGTAATTTCTCCACCGCTTTAATTCGGTCTGCAAAGAAACCACTTTTTTCCGGATATTTCAAACTTAAAATTTTGAAGGCCTGTATGGCTTTCTTGTATTTTTTTTGTTCTAAATATACCTTGGCCAAGGTCTCGGTCATCAACTCATTGGAATCCATTTTTGTGGACTCTTTTATATTGACCTTGATATCGGTTTTTTCTTTTGGGACAATTTTAGGATTGTTTTCGATAAATTTATCGATTAGGTCAAATTTTTTCTTTTTTGACGGATTTTGACCAATGTTCGTTTTAACATCTTTTATTTTTTCAACGGATGCATCGCTGGCCCTATCGATTTTTTTAAAAGAGGTCAACTGAAGCCATTCTTTGAAGGAATACTTTTCCTTTTTTGTAAAAGCCAAAGGTTTTCCCAGTTCCAATTCCGTTTCACTTTTACGTTTGGCTTCGGCAATATCCTTGTCTATTTGTGGGTCTTTGGACTTAAAAAGTGACGGGTCTAAAATCTGTTCGGCATCTTTTGTACTTCTTGGCAACGGCTCGTCTTCAACATTCATATTTTGAATGGTCTTCACTTCAGCGTTGGGTACTATTTCTTCCGATATAATCTCTGATTCGTAAAAGTCGGTATTTCTGCCAGATATGGTATCTGCAATACTGTTTTGTAAAAATGCTTTGGAGGTTATGAAATCAAAAAGCACTTCTCTGTCCGTCGTGTGGGCGGCCGTAGCTTTAAGGGCATTGTTGTACTTAAAGCTGTTGAGGTTTTTAAGCCCTTTTAAATGAACGGCACGTGCGGCCTGAAAATAAGGGTATTCTTGTAGAACGTCTTCCAATTGTTTGGTTTGGGCAGGAAGCACTACCGTGTCAGGTTGTTGAAGTAAATATGTAAAATCTTTTACGTTCATTATGTTGCAAGATGCTATATGTGCTTTTTCGCTATATGTTCTCTCATTACCAATCCGCTAAGGATGCGTTAAAAATATCTTGTGTTATACGTTCAAAAATTTCTTCGTGCGCCGTACTTTTTATGGCGTCTAGCAGGGTGTTGGCAGGATAATCAAAAAAGAAGGAAAAGCGCTGTTCAAAATCGGCATCTTCTTTTGTGTTATTAAAAAAACGGACGTTTACACCTATGGTCAACCTATTTTGTGCAGCGGTCTGGTCGGCCGTAGCACTCATGGGCGATACACGGTATTCAACAATTTCACCCTCATAAAGCAGATCGCCGTTGGACCTTACCAGATCCAGATTGGTTTGGTTGAGTATGGCATCTTGCAGAGCTAGCGTAAAATCCCTGTCCAATCCCGGTTCTATGGTCGAGCCTACACTTTGTCCCGCATAGTTTTGAAATTGTGGTATTTGAAAAGTTTTTGCAGTACCTACATCTCCTCCAGTAAAATTATAAGCCCCACAACCGTTGATGCCCAAAATGACAAAAACAAAAAACACTACGGATATTCTTTTGATCATATGAAAATATATTACAGACACTTACAGATCATATTGTTTTATCTTTCGGTAGAGTGTACGTTCGGAAATACCCAATTCGGCCGCTGCCGCTTTTCTTTTTCCGCGATTGCGCTCCAATGACTTTTTTATCAACTCGATCTCCTTTTCCTGTAAAGATAAGGTTTCTTCTTCTTCAATTTCCTCGGCAAAATGATACTTGTCCTCTTTGGTCAATTGCGGTACTGGCTGTTCTGGATAAGGCTCGGGAAGTCGTAGAACATCTACGGGAGCTGTTTGTTCCTCTACGTACTCCTCGGTGTCCGATCCATAAATTTTTTGAATCAACGTTTCGTTTTCTTCCTGTACTTTTTCCGTATCGTTATTTTTCAACAGTTCCAAGGTCAATTTTTTCAGGTCGTTCAAATCCCCTTTCATATCGAATAAAACTTTGTAAAGAATCTCGCGTTCGTTGCTAAAATCACCTTCTTTTTTATCTTGTCCTACAATGGCCGGTAAATTGGAATTGCCCGCATTGGGCAAATAGCTGTTCAATGTTTCTAACGAGATATTTCTTTTTTCCTCTAAAACCGATACTTGCTCGGCAATGTTTCTAAGCTGTCTAATGTTCCCCGGCCATCTATATTTCAAGAGCAGTTGAATGGCATCATCGGCCAGCCTAATGGTGGGCATCTTATATTTTTGACCAAAGTCAGATGCAAATTTGCGGAACAATAAATGAATATCCTCCTTGCGTTCCCTTAAGGGTGGAATGTTGATTTCAACAGTACTCAATCTGTAGTATAAATCTTCCCTAAAGCGTTCTTTTTTAATGGCCTCGAACATATTTACATTGGTTGCGGCCACGATACGCACATCGGTCTTTTGTACCTGTGAGGACCCCACTTTAAGAAATTCCCCGTTTTCAAGAACACGTAGCAAACGTACTTGAGTGGTCAAGGGCAATTCCCCGACTTCGTCCAAAAAAATAGTGCCACCGTCGGCAACTTCAAAATAACCACTTCGTGTGGATGTTGCCCCCGTAAAAGCCCCTTTTTCATGTCCAAAAAGTTCACTGTCGATAGTACCTTCTGGAATGGCCCCACAGTTTACCGCGATATATTTGGCATGTTTTCTATGGGAAAGGGAATGGATTATTTTAGGAATGGATTCCTTGCCCACACCGCTTTCCCCGGTAACCAATACCGAAATATCGGTTGGGGCCACCTGAATGGCTTTTTCAATGGCGCGGTTGAGCTTTATATCATTGCCAATGATTTCAAAGCGTTGCTTTATAGATTGTATGTTTTCCATTTTATGTGTTACTGTCACTATAGCCTACTGCCTCACCGATAAGAGTGGCAGAAGTACAATCATTGATTTTCACGTTGACGAAATCACCTATCTTATAGTCTTCTTTGGGGAAAACCACGACCGTGTTCTGCGAGTTTCTTCCCATCCATTGCATATCTGATTTTTTAGAGGTTTTTTCTATCAATACTTCCTGCACTTTTCCCAAGTGGCGTTCGGTCCTTAGTTTACAATGTGCCCTTTGTAACGCTACGATTTCGGACAATCTTCGTTGCTTGGTTTCCTCGGGAACATCATCCTCTAATTTTCTTTCTGCCATCGTGCCCGGGCGTTCGGAATAGAGATACATGTAGCCAAAGTCATATTTTACACGTTCCAAAGCGGCCAAAGTAGCTTTGTGGTCCTCTTCGGTTTCCGAGGGGAACCCGGCAATCATATCTTGAGAAATAGAGCAATCGGGCAGTAGCTCCCTAATATTATCGATCAATTCAAAATACTCCTCAATAGTATGCAAACGGTTCATTTCTTTTAAAATGCGATTGCTTCCACTTTGAACCGGTAAATGAATATGGTTGCAAATATTATTGTATTTGGCCATGGTCTTGATGACATCCAAAGTCATATCTTGCGGATTGGATGTGGAAAAACGAATCCTCATCTTGGGTTGGGCCAATGCTACCATTTCCAATAATTTGGAAAAACCTACGGCAGTCGCTTTTTGCATCTCCGATGCTTTGGCAAAGTCTTTTTTCAATCCGCCACCATACCATAAATAACTATCTACGTTTTGCCCAAGAAGCGTGATTTCCTTAAAACCCTTGTCCCAAAGTTCATTAACTTCTTCGAGGATAGATTGTGGGTCACGACTACGCTCCCTGCCCCTCGTAAAGGGCACCACGCAAAAGGTACACATGTTGTCACATCCCCGCGTGATCGATACAAAGGCAGTCACCCCATTGGTATTTAACCTTACGGGAGAAATATCGCCGTAAGTCTCTTCTTTGGAGAGGATCACGTTTACAGCATCCCTACCTTGGTCCACTTCTTGAATTAGGTTTGGTAAGTCTTTATAGGCATCGGGGCCTACCACCATATCAACTATTTTTTCCTCTTCTAACAACTTGCTTTTGAGACGCTCAGCCATACAGCCCAAAACCCCTACTTTCATATGGGGCCGTTCTTTTTTGATGGCATTGAATTTTTCCAGGCGTTTGCGAACGGTCAATTCGGCTTTTTCACGAATAGAGCAGGTATTTACAAGAACAAGGTCGGCCTCTTCAAGTTCTTGGGTAGTGTTAAAGCCCTCTTTCGCCAAAATGGAAGCTACTATTTCGCTATCGGAAAAGTTCATGGCACAACCATAACTTTCTATGTAAAGGTTGCGGTTGTTTTCGCTATTATTTTCTATCGAAAGTGAGGTGCCTTGAACTGACTCGTCTATAATCTTCTCCATGTAAATACAATTCTTTCCAAACTATTGATGGATTTGCAAAGATAGTACTAAATTAAAATTAGTGACAAATTGACAGTTAAAAATTAGCGAAATATTGTGATGCCAAAATGTTAATTGTTCTAGGCCCTACGCAACTGATTGTATTTGTTCCTATCTAAACAATAACAACCTTTTATTGAATATCCAAAACAAAAAAAATGAAAAAGAACGTGTTTTTAATCTTGGTATGTAGTACCGTTTGCTTTATCTCATGTTCCGATAATGACGATAACGGCAGATGCGGTCTAGAGCCTCAAGTTGGAAATTGCGATGCCGCTATCCCAAAATTTTATTTTGATAAAGAGGAACAAAAGTGTAAGGAATTTACATGGGGCGGTTGTGGTGGTGTCGTACCCTTTGATACACTTGAGGAATGTCTAGAATGTGAAAAATAGATATGCAGTATTTCAAAAAGGGTGTTTCCGCATCAAATGGCTACATCAAAAAAAAGTCGTAAAACACCCGTGTTTAGGGAGTGCTTTTTAGTCAGTATATATATGGTATGGTCAAAAATTAAAAAATTCAACTACTTTTGTGACTCCAAAAATGATTGAATGGCCAAGAATTTAGTGATTGTAGAGTCCCCCGCAAAGGCAAAGACCATAGAAAAATTTCTAGGAAAAGAGTATAAGGTAGAGTCCAGTTTTGGGCATATTGCCGACCTTCCTTCCAAAGAACTGGGTGTAGATGTCGACAATGATTTTAAACCAAAATACATTGTGGATAACGAGAAAAAGGCACTCGTTAAAAAACTGAAGGATTTGGCCAAAAAAGCGGAAACCATATGGCTGGCCAGTGATGAGGACCGAGAAGGAGAGGCGATTTCCTGGCATTTGGCCGAGGAATTGGGATTGGACAAGGACAAGACCAAGCGTATCGTCTTTAACTCTATCACCAAATCGGCCATACAAAAGGCCATTGACAATCCACGTGAGATAAATTACAATTTGGTAAACGCCCAACAGGCCCGGCGCGTTTTGGATAGATTGGTAGGGTATCAGCTTTCCCCTGTACTTTGGAAAAAAATAAAACCAGGACTTTCCGCTGGCAGGGTGCAGTCGGTCGCAGTAAGATTGATCGTTGAGCGGGAACGTGATATTGAAGGTTTTGCCCCAGAGGCATCTTTTAAGATATCGGCCGAGTTCAAGACCTTGGCCGGTAGTGTTTTTACTGCAAAAATGAATAAGACCTTTTCTTCAAAAGAAAAGGCGGAAGCATTTTTAAAGCAAAATATCGGAGCGGATTTTTCAGTCGGGAATCTGGACAAAAAGCCTGCAAAAAAATCGCCATCAGCACCCTTTACGACATCTACCTTACAACAAGAGGCGTCAAGAAAACTATATTTTTCGGTTGGTCGTACCATGCAAGTGGCCCAGCGTTTGTACGAAGCAGGTTTGATTACTTATATGAGGACCGATAGCGTAAATCTATCGGGCGAAGCCATTAATGCGGCCAAAGACGCAATCATATCAAATTACGGAGAAGAATATAGTAACGTTCGCAATTTCAAGGGCAAATCCAAAGGGGCGCAGGAAGCCCATGAGGCCATTCGCCCGACCGATATCAAAAACCAGTCGCCATCACTGGAACGGGACCAATCAAAATTATACGAACTTATCTGGAAACGAACTATCGCTTCGCAAATGAGCGATGCACAATTAGAGCGTACCAATGTAAAAATTAAGAGCAATACCCATGCCGAAGAGTTTACGGCAAATGGTGAGGTCATTAAATTCGACGGCTTTTTAAAAGTATATATGGAAGGGTTTGATGATGAGGATGCTGCTGAGGAGCAAGAAGGTATGTTGCCCGCCATGAAGGTTGGTGAGACCTTGGAGAATAAATACATTACGGCGACCGAACGGTTTTCAAGACCACCATACAGATATACCGAAGCATCTTTGGTAAAAAAACTGGAGGAGCTGGGGATCGGCCGTCCATCAACCTATGCGCCAACAATCTCTACCATTCAGAACAGGGGCTATGTAGAAAAGGGTACCGTTGATGGTACGGAAAGAAAGTATGTGCAATTGCTTTTGGAATCCGATAACTTAAAGGAAAAGAACTTGACCGAAACTGTAGGCTCGGACAAGGGTAAATTAGTGCCAACAGACATAGGAATGATCGTCAACGATTTTTTGGTCAGTAATTTTTCCAATATACTGGATTATAATTTTACGGCGAAAGTAGAAGAGGATTTTGATGAAATTGCAGAAGGTCAGGAAGATTGGCAAAAGGTGATGAAAGACTTCTACAAAGATTTTCATCCTACAGTAAAAGATGTTGAAGAAAATGCCGATCGCGCCAGCGGCGAACGTATTCTGGGAAAAGACCCCAAAACAGGGAAACAGGTTTCCGTTCGTTTGGGCAGATTTGGGCCTATGGTGCAAATAGGTACCGTTGATGATGAGGAAAAGCCAAGTTTTGCAAGTCTATTGCCAGATCAGTCCTTAAACACAATTACTTATGAAGAAGCGATGGACCTTTTTAAACTACCTAGAAAATTAGGGGTGTACGAAGGTGAAGAGGTCGAGGCCAATGTGGGGCGATTTGGGCCCTATGTACGTTTTGGAAAGAAATTCGTGTCAATGGAAAAAGAAGACAATGCCATGGAAATTACTATGGATAGGGCTGTGGAACTGATAAAGGCAAAGCAAAAAGCAGATGCACCTATTGCCCAGTACGAGGGTAAGGACGTTCAAAAAGGTACGGGGCGCTTTGGGCCTTTTATAAAGTGGGACGGCATGTTCATAAACGTGAACAAAAAGTATGATTTTGATAATTTGTCCCAATCGGATATCGAGGAATTGATAGAAATAAAAAAGCAAAAAGAGATAGATAAGCTTATACAAGAATGGCCTGAAGAGGGCATTCGAATAGAAAAGGCACGATGGGGAAGGCATAACATTATCAAAGGAAAAATAAAGGTAGAGTTGGCCAAAACCGTTGATGCTACCAAAATTTCATTGGAGGAGGCGCAAACGCTGATCGAGAAAAAAACTCCAAAGAAGAAAGCAAGAGCTAAGGCCAAGGCGAAACCTAAAGCAAAGAAAAAATAAGCAATGGCAGCCAGAAGTCGAGTCGAAGGATTATTTAATACGAAAACTGATAATGATCATTGCAAATGTTGAGGCTGTTATATTCAATGTTCCCTTTAACCCATAATCCATAACCCTAAGATGGCCTTTGATTTTTTAGTTCCCGTAGAAGACAAAGTGTTGGCACATTGCGAATTATTGCCGCCACAGGCATTGGGAAAGCATATTTACAAACATACCCAAAAAGAGGGTCTGCCCGTTTTGGCGAATGTCTCTTTCGCTATTTTGGGCGTGAACGAATCTAGGAACGCTTTTGAAAAAAAACCTGAGAAACTAAATCTTGGAGATATTAGGATCCAGCTATACAAGTTGATGCTGGGCAATTGGAATTCCAGTATTGTTGATTTGGGAAATATAGAAGAAGGGGCAACCGTGGAAGATACCTATTTTGTCCTCAAAGAAGTCTCCGCCGGCCTGTTGGAGGAAAATATTGTTCCGATAATTATTGGTGACACACAAGACCTTACTTATGCTACGTATCGATCTTTTGATAAAATCAAGGATATGGTCAATTTGGTTGCCATTGACAGTAGATTTGATTTTGGAATGGATGAGGAGCTTATCTCTTCCCACTCCTATATGAGCAAGATCATAACCGATAAACCCAATAATCTATTTAATTTTTCCAATATAGGTTACCAGAGTTATTTTAATGCCCAAGAAGAAATCGATTTAATGGAGCGTCTTTTTTTTGATGCTTACCGTTTGGGCGAAATAGCTTCGGACATTACCTTGGCAGAACCTGTTCTCAGAAATGCACATTTGATAAGTTTGGACGCACGTGCTGTGCGAGCAAGCGAGATAGGACTCTCAAGCAACTTTTCCCCTAACGGTTTTACGGGAAGGGAAATTTGTGCCATTGCGAGATACGCCGGTCTAAGCGATAACGTATCCATATTTGGAATATACGAGAGCGAGAACACGTCCCAATCCCATCAACTGGTTGCCCAAATGATATGGTATTTTATCGAAGGCTTTAACTTTAGGATAAAAGAATCCCCCTTCGAAAACTCGAACGATTTCATAAAATTCATTGTTCCGTCCGATACTGACGAGCTCATATTCCATAAAAGTAACCTCACCGAAAGGTGGTGGGTAGAAGTGCCATCAATTTTATCTTCACATAATAAAACCAAATCACCATCGTTATTACCATGCGCAGAGAAGGACTATCTGGACGCTTGCGACCAAAATATTCCCGAACGGTGGTTCAAGGCCTACAAGAAAGGTTTTAACTAATAAATAAAAATTTAAAAGGATAAATAGTTTTGTACAATAAATTTCTCAATAAGTAGTTTTAGAGAATAGAAATTAATTGTATTTACAGTTTATAGTCTTAATCGAAATTTAACCTAAAGTATGAAGAAGCTATTGTTGTTATCTATAGCATTTGTTTTTTTACTCACAAGTTGTGGGTCCAAAACAAAAGGAGAACTAGTCGGAGCCCAAGGGAAAAAATGGTATCCGGAAAAACCTTACGGCATGGAGTTGATTCCTCGAGGATCTTTTATCATGGGAAAAAGTGAGGAAGATCAAGCAAAAGTTCTTAATGCACCGACCAAAACCGTTACCGTTCGTTCCTTTTATATGGACGATACGGAAATTACGAATAGCGAGTACCGTCAGTTTGTAGAATGGGTAAAAGATTCCATTACAAGAACAAAGCTTGCTATCTTGGCAGATGAATTAGGGCTAAGCCCAGAAGACGAAGGTATCGGGGAATATGCATTTAAGGATGCCGACACTACCAAACTATCGGCTTACGATAAATACATGTTGGATCGTGCAGATTTTGGTGACGACTATTACGAGGGCAGGGCCCTTAACAAAGACGTAGATCTGGTATGGGACGTTTCCGAATACCCCGATGAATACTATACTGAGATAATGGTAGATTCCATTTATCTGCCCGAAGAAGAATCTTATAATGGTCAACGCACTATTGATGTAAGAAAGTTGAAATACAAATACAGCTGGATGGACATTGAGGCCGCTGCACGTGCCAAAACAAATGACAGGAAAGATTTCATAAAGCAAGAAGAATTGGAAATTTATCCTGATACGACCGTTTGGATCAGGGATTTTGAATACTCTTATAACGAACCCATGCACAATGACTATTTCTGGCATGACGCTTACAGCGATTATCCGGTAGTTGGTGTTTCTTGGATGCAGGCAAAAGCATTCTGTAACTGGAGAACAAAATTCAAGAACGACGACCAAAAAAGTCGTGGCAGACAATTTGTGAACAGGTTTAGGTTACCTACAGAGGCAGAGTGGGAATATGCGGCCAGAGGTGGTATCGAAAGTGGCACGTACCCATGGGGAGGTCCTTACGTAATTAGTGATACAGGTTGCTTTATGGCAAACTTCAAACCTCAAAGAGGGGATTATGCAGCGGATCAAGCGCTGTATACCGTAGAGGCAAAATCTTACGAACCCAACGATTTCAATTTATATAATATGGCGGGTAACGTATCGGAATGGACGAACTCAAGTTACGACCTAGGCTCTTATGAATTCGTTTCCACAATGAACCCTAATGGTGGTGACGGTGCGAACGCCCGTAAAGTAATCCGTGGGGGATCTTGGAAAGATGTTGCTTATTTCCTACAAGTAAGTACAAGAGATTACGAGTATAGGGACTCTGCAAGAAGTTATATAGGATTCAGGACCGTTCAAGATTACATGGGCGAGGAAGATTCAACACAATAAATTATGTATTATATCATACCCAACAATAAACCAAATACTTATTATTAACATTAAATTTGAATTAAATCTTAAATTATGGCACAGTCAAAATCAACAAAGAAATTATTTAACATGGCCTATGGCCTTGGAGCATCGGTAGTTATTATTGGTGCGTTGTTCAAGATCCTTCACTGGGAATTTGGACCGTTAACAGGTGGCCTTCTTTTGGCAGTAGGTCTTATTACCGAAGCACTTATCTTTGCTATCAGTGCATTTGAACCAATTGATGATGAATACGATTGGTCTCTAGTTTACCCAGAATTATCCGGAGGTCAATCAAACGGTAGAAACAACGAAGTAGCTGAAATGAAAGAGGCAGAAGCTTCTTTATCCGCCAAATTGGATAACTTGTTAAAAGAAGCCGGAGTAGATGCAAACCTCATGGAGAGTTTAGGTACTAGTATCAGAAACTTCGAAGGTGCTGCAAAAGGTATCGCCCCAACGGTCGATGCAATGGAATCTACCAAAAAATATTCTGACGAAATGGTACAGGCTGCCGCTCAAATGGAATCTTTGAACAGCTTATACAAAGTGCAGTTAGAAAGTGCTAGCAAACAAGCTACGGTAAACGAAGAAGTTGTACAGAACGCTTCTGCGTTAAAAGACCAAATGGAATCTTTGGCTACCAACCTATCTTCTTTGAACGGAGTTTACGGTGGTATGCTTTCTGCAATGAGTAAAAACTAATTAGTTTTAGTTGAATAACCCCAAATCAAATAATAATTAAAAACTAATTAGAAAACATGGCAGGAGGAAAACAGTCACCACGTCAGAAAATGATCAACCTAATGTACTTGGTTTTCATTTGTATGCTGGCGTTGAACATGAGTAAAGAAGTTCTTGCGGCTTTTGGTATTATGAACCAAAAGATGGAAGCTTCTAACGCAAAAACAGCAGAGGATAATGATTTATTCTTAGCTAGTTTAGAAACAAAAGCATCTGAAAACGCCACCAAATACGAAAAGGTATATAAAGATGCCAACAAGATAAAGAGTCTGTCTCAAGATTACTACGATTATTTGGAAGGTCTTAAAAAAGAAATGCTGAAAGGTGTTGAAGACCCAACAGACTATCAAGTAATGGACAAGTCGGATTACTTAGACCAAAAGTTCTTTCAAGGCGATAACTTGACAGCGGGTGGAAAAGAATTCTTAAAAAGAATTAACGACTATCGCGATCAGGTTAGCGTTTTGGTCCCTACAAGAATGAAAGCTTCCGTTGAGTCCCGTTTTAAAACAGGTGACGAAAACGGTAAGGAAACAAAAAGGGACGGTACCAAACAAGACTGGATCAAATATCACTACGAAGGTTTTCCTTTGATAGCTTCTTTGACCAAGTTGACCGCTTTACAAGCCGATATCAAATCAACGGAAGAAGATGCCTTAAAGGCAATGTTGGAAGGGGAGTTGACAAATCAGGTTTCTTTAAAGAACTTTGCAACTTCATTATCTGCAAGCAAAAGCGCTTTCTATGCTGGTGAAAAGTATGATGGTAAGATTATCGTTAGCAAAACCGATAATTCATCTACTCCAGTAAGAGCCGAATTAACACTTGACGGTAGAAAATTATCTGAAGGTAAAGATTATGCTTTGGAAGCTGGTGGTATCAAATTATTGATAAGTGCCGGATCTGCGGGAGACCACAAGGTTGAAGGTGAGATGTTCTTTATGCAGGATGGTGAAGAAGTACCTGTAAAAGTAAACAGTACTTTCGCAACGATTACCAAGCCTAATGCTGCCGTTATCGCTGCCGATAAGATGAATGTGGTATATCGTGGCGTTGCCAACCCAATGACGATTTCTATCCCGGGTGTACCTGACAATAAGGTTTCTGCATCTGCTCCTGGACTTTCCAAGAGAGGTGGTAGCAAATATGTTATGAGCCCAGGTAAAGGTAGAACGGTCAAGATTGTTGCTTCGGGAACATTGCCTGACGGTCAACGTATCTCTACTCCAGCAGAATTTAGAATCAAGGATATTCCTAGGCCTTCAGGTTCGGTGAGTAGACAAACCGGTAGTGCAAAAATGCCAAGAAGAAACTTGGAGATTGCAACGGTAGGCGCTTTGTTGGAAGATTTTGATTTTGATTTGAATCTTGCTGTTAGCGGATTTAAGTTCAAGGTTCCTGGTCAACCAACGGTGAGCGTAAGGGGTAACAAATTGGACTCACGTGCCAAGTCTGCCCTTAAAAGAGCCAAGCGTGGCGACGCAGTGCAGATTTTTGATGTAAACGCTTATATTACGAATAACAAGAGTTATAAATTAAAGAAAGTATCTCCTGTAGTTGTGGAGATTACAAACTAGTAAAAATTGATATGCTGGGTGTTCACATACACCCAGCTTCTTTAAAATTATGTATCTGATGAATTGGAAGAATGTTTTATTAATTGGAGTGGTATCACTTTTACCCGTATCCATGGTGGCACAGGCAAATATTTTAAATGCCAAAAAGCCAGAGGAAATCGGTCAAAAGACAGAGGCGCAAATTGAGTCCGATAACGATACACCAATGGAGTATGGTTATGTGGATGATAGGGATATTCTTTGGTCCAAAACAGTATGGGAAACCATAGATTTGGATGAAAGGGTAAACTTTCCGCTATATTACCCTACAGATACCATAGATATAGGATCCGATAGAAGGTCTTTGTACGATGTTCTTATGAAGAACATTAAAAACGGAAAATTGGAAGACGTTTACGTAGATTCCTATTTTACCGAAAAGAGAAAGTTCGAAGATCTTACGGCCACTTTACAAAAGACCGATACTACTGATTACGGTTACGAACAATTGAACGCAGGTGAGGAAATTTCTCCTGAATACATCATGAGAAGGGAACTTACTGCCGCTGATATCGAGGAGTACCGTATTAAGGGAATTTGGTACTTTGACAAACGACAAGGAGAACTTAAATACCGTTTATTGGGTATTGCTCCCGTGGCACCGGACGTTAACTTTATTGATGACGAGACCATGGATCCAGGTGATGCCAAAGTCGAATTGTTTTGGGTATGGTACCCAGGCGCAAGACAAGTATTGCATGATGCCAAGGTGTTCAACCAGCGAAATTCGGCACAACCTATCACTTTTGATATGTTGTTGAATGCAAGAAGGTTCAATGCGGTTATCTATAAAGAAGACAATGTTCACGGAGACCGCAAGGTAAGTGATTATATTGCGGACAATGCCTTGTTCCAATTGCTGGAAGCCAAACGTATTAAGGAAACTATCAGGGATAGGGAACAAGATATGTGGGCCTATTAGGCATTGATCAACATTCCAATTCAAAAACATCATAAAAAACGCCGCACTACTGTGCGGCGTTTTTTATTTTTACGCTATGTTAGATTATTTGATCGTGGGTCTTGGTTTGGCAGGAACATCCTTTGCCGAAACTTTGGAAAAACATGGAAAAACCTTTAAGGTCATCAGCGACGATTCCCAAATAGCTTCAAAAGTAGCGGCAGGGCTTTATAACCCAGTAATCTTGAAACGTTTTACATTGGCATGGAACGCAGTGGAACAATTTAAGTTTGCCGCTCCGTTTTATCGGCAACTTGAAAAAAAACTTAGTATACGATTGGATCATAAAATTCCTGTTATGCGCAGGTTTGCTGGTGTAGAAGAACAGAATCTATGGTTTGAGGCATCGGATAAAGTAGGGTTAAGAGAATTTATGTCACCTCAAATACTGGATAATACCAATCCAAATATTGATGCTCCATTTGGTTATGGTGAAGTCTTGCATACCGGAAAAATTGATACGGCAACATTGTTAAAAACGTATTCCCAATTTTTATCAAAAAATAATCGCTTGATTAGGAGCTCATTTGATTATAATACGTTGCGCATCACAAAAGGCTATGTTGAATATGATTCCGTTAAAGCAAAGCAAATCGTTTTTTGTGAAGGCTTTGGGTTAAAACAAAACCCATACTTTAATTACTTGCCGTTGACGGGTACCAAAGGCGAATACCTGTTCATCAAAGCTCCCAAGTTAAAGGTCAAAGCAGCCATAAAAGCATCTATCTTTTGTATTTCCGAAGAAAATGATGTGTATAGGGTAGGAGCTACCTACAAATGGAAGGACACCACAAATCTTCCAACTGAAGAAACAAGGAAAGAATTGTTGCAAAAACTGAACTCTTTTATTGAGTGCGATTACGAAGTCATTGATCAGGTTGCGGGTATTCGCCCTACGGTTACCGACAGGAGGCCATTGGTAGGGCAACACCCTGAACACAAAAACCTGTTCGTGCTGAACGGTTTTGGGTCTAGAGGCGTGATGATAGCCCCTTCCGCATCCCAGCAATTGTATCATTTTATAGAAGAAAAATCACCTATATCGCAGGAAATGGATATATCTAGATTTCGTAAAAAATATGTTATGAACTCGAATGTGTAGCATCGGGTTCATACGTAATGAAAAAGTTTATCCAAATATTTCTCGAAAGCCTTATGATAATCGGCATAAAAACGACCAAGGTCGCTACAATCGCTATAAAGGTATTTATAAGGCCCATACCCACAAATAATTTCGCAATTACAAAAGTTGCCACTGCAAAAGCGACTCCTAGACCATAACTAACATACATGGCACCGTAAAAAAAAGAGGGTTCTATTTTATATTTGGTATTACAGTTAGAGCAACGCTCGTGCATTTTAAAAAGATAACCGATTTTGTACGGGTTTTTCTCCAAATACATACTTTCTTCATGGCATTTGGGACAAGTTCCTGTTAAAATACTGTAGAGTTTGTTCCCTTTTTTTAACATTTGCAAAAGTTTTAGCAAAAATACAAGTTTGCTGGGGCAATTAATGTAACAACGGTCACAAAATATGCTTAATATCCATAACCTTTCCGTCTCTTTCGGTGGCGAATACTTATTCGAGGAAATCTCGTTTCGATTGAACGGGGGCGACCGTGTGGGACTGATCGGAAAGAACGGTGCGGGCAAATCTACCCTACTTAAACTTTTAACAAAGGACATGCCTTTGGATTCTGGCATTATTGCTATGGAAAAGGATGTGAAAATAGGTTTTCTACGCCAAGATATCGATTTTGAACAAGGCCGTACCGTTTTAGAAGAATCGTATCAAGCTTTTGAGGAAATAAAAAAATTAGAGCGGCAGCTGGATGACATAAACCATCAATTGGCCGAGCGTACCGATTATGAAAGTGAAGGGTATAATCAACTCATTATCGATTTAAGCGATATAACCCATAGATACGAAATCTTGGGCGGATACAACTATCAGGGCGATACCGAAAAAGTATTGTTGGGGCTTGGGTTCAAAAGGGGCGATTTCGAAAAAAAAACCGATACTTTTTCGGGTGGATGGAGAATGCGTATTGAATTGGCCAAACTACTGTTACAGGACAATGATGTTTTATTGCTGGATGAACCCACGAACCACCTGGACATTGAATCGATCATTTGGTTAGAGCAGTTTTTGAAGAATTTCAATGGTGCGGTAGTCATCGTTTCACATGATAAAATGTTCTTGGACAACGTCACCAATAGGACCGTTGAAATATCCTTGGGGAGAATCTATGATTACAACAAACCCTATTCACAATTCTTAAAGCTACGGGGAGAAATTCAAGAACAGCAGTTGAACGCCCAAAAAAATCAAGAAAAGGAAATTCAGCAAGCAGAACGATTAATAGAAAAGTTTAGGGCCAAATCTACCAAGGCATCCATGGCGCAATCGCTCATCAAAAAATTGGATAAGATGGAACGTATTGAGGTCGATGAAGACGACAATGCCGTTATGAACGTTCGTTTTCCGGTCTCGGTTACACCGGGAAAAATAATTGCTGAAATCGATGATGTGAGCAAAAGCTATGGGGACAATCATGTTTTGGACTCAATTGACCTATTAGTAGAGCGCGACAGTAAAACTGCTTTTGTAGGTCAAAACGGTCAGGGCAAGTCTACTTTGGCAAAAATAATCGTAGGTGAGTTGGATTATGAGGGGCATTTGAAATTAGGCCATAATGTTCAGGTGGGCTACTTTGCCCAAAATCAAGCAGAATATCTTGATGGTAGTAAAACCGTTTTGGATACGATGATCGATGCCGCCAACGAGAAAAACAGGAGTAAAGTACGTGATATTTTAGGGTCTTTTCTTTTTCGTGGCGATGAGGTTGAAAAATATGTAAAAGTATTGTCGGGTGGGGAGCGCAACCGTTTGGCCTTGGCCAAAATGTTACTTCAGCCCTTTAATGTTCTGGTAATGGATGAACCTACCAATCACTTGGACATCAAATCAAAAAACGTTTTAAAACAGGCATTACAAAATTTTGAGGGTACTTTGATTTTGGTATCCCACGACAGGGATTTTCTTCAAGGGCTTACGAACAAAGTGTATGAATTCAGAGACAAGCGTCTTAAAGAATATTTGGGGGATATTGACTATTATCTCGAACAGCGAAAGGCAGAGGATTTTAGAGCCATAGAGAAAAAAGAAAAAGTAGTTGATAAAAAAAATAATAGCACAAATAGTTATCAAGATGAAAAGCGTTCTAAATCCCTAAAGAACAAATTGAGCTCTGTTGAAAGTAAAATTTCACAGATGGAAAAAGAAATTGCCGAAATAGACCATCAGCTGCTCATGAATTATGATGAAACCATAGCGAAGCCTAATTTTTTTGACAGCTACCAAAAGAAGAAAAAAGAGTTGGAGCAACTCATGCAGCGTTGGGAGGAAATTACCCTAGAGCTGGAATCTTGACCTTACACGGCCATTCTTACAAAAACAATAAATCTTGAAACCACAAAATACAAGGGTTTCACAACATTATACGGTGGTTCATCGATAAATTTTGCGGGTAATCTATTTAGATATTAAATTTGTAGGGTAATTCTTTATTAGGTTATAAACAATTACATGTCCCAAGTTTTACGAATTGTAATATAATTTTAATCTATGAAAAAACCACTATTAGTTTTTGCGTTCTTTTTGGTCTCTTTTCAATTGGTTCAAGCCAATTTGACAAGGGAAATCCCAAAAGATGAGAAAAAAGCACTTTTAGATTTGTTTAAGAGTACCAACGGCAATCATTGGAAAAATAAATGGAACCTCAAAGAACCTGTTTCCCAATGGTATGGCGTAAAAATAGATGAAGGCCATGTGGTAGAACTCAATTTGTTTGCCAACAACCTAATGGGACCCTTACCCAAAGGTTTGGGGCGTTTACAGCAATTGTCTACCCTAAACTTGGCTTTTAACAATATAACGGGAGAATTGCCTTCGGATATTACCGAATTAAGCCATCTTAAAGTACTAAAATTGGAAATGAATCGGGTGAAGGGAAATTTACCGGAGAACATTGGTACTATGACAAGTTTGGTGGAGCTCACCGCTTTCAATAATTTTTTCAACGGTACTATTCCAGAGCAAATCGGGGAAGTAAAAAAGTTGAAGATTTTGAATTTGTCAAGTAACAATTTAAGCGGAAGAATCCCAACTTCCCTGGGTAACCTAACAGAGTTGGAAAGTCTTGGCCTTTTTGAAAATACCTTATACGGTGCTATACCCTCGGATATAGGCAACTTGGTAAAATTAAAGGAACTTGTTTTGGCCAATAATGGTTTGGAAGGGGAAATACCAAAAGAGATAGGCCAACTGGCAAGCTTAAAGGTTTTTCAGATTCAGAACAATAAGTTCAATTCATTCAAGTCGCTGAAATTGATGAATACCAAAGAAATGTTGGTATTTGATTATGATAGAAAGGAAGATATAGATAAGTTCAAAAATATAAACTTTAGTGAAACCAGAATGGCGGACACTAAGTTTGAGGATGTTGAAGATTAGTTGCTATAGATTTAAGTTGGTTGTAAAAGGGATGCTTTTAAGCATCCTTTTTTTTGTTTTATAATACTATAAAAAGATTCAACATTTAAGAATTATTTAACAATAGTTGCATATGCAACCATTTTCGTAATGTTTAGCTTTGTCGCTTGAAAAAACCAATAGTACACATAGATTTTGAAAGTTCGGTGGGGCCTTGGCTTGGTAGAACCGTGAAGATGGTAGATTATCATTTACAGGAGGCTTTTCATAAAAACGGTCTGGACCTTACTAAGGAGCAAATGGTCGTTCTTAAAAAACTATACGAAGAAGATGGTTTAAATCAAAACGAGTTGGCCTCACTTACATTTAGGGACAAATCTTCCCTCGCTCGACTTCTTGCTAAGATGGAGTCCAAAAAATACATAGTAAGAGAACAAAACGCAGATGATAAGAGGGTAAACGATATCTACATTACCAAAACAGGGAAGCTTCTATTTGAGAAAACAAGGCCGATAATCAAAATGGTCATAGATATTATGGAAGACGGTGTATCAGTTGTTGAAAAAGATATGATGATCGCTATCCTTCAAAAAATACAATATAACCTTGCTGAAAAAACTACACCGATAACCAAGATAGTATGAGAAAAATAATTTTATCCATAGTGGGCGTTTTGCTTATCGTTTTGGCTGTCTTTTTGGCCAAAAAAATCGTGGACAGTAAAAAAAGTTTCAAACCAAAAGCGCAAAAGGTCGTAAAAACTGTTTTTACCGAAGTGGTCAAAAACGGTGCGGTACCCATAGTAGTGCCAGCTAACGGCAATCTTACCGCAAAAAGAAGGGTTGAATTGTATGCCGAAGTGCAAGGGGTGTTTAGAAAGGGCAATAAACTTTTTAAAGAAGGTCAAATATACGATCAAGGAGAAACGATAATACGAATAGATGCATCTGAATATGCGGCATCGGTACAATCGGCAAAAAGCAATCTATATAATCAGTTGACCTCCATAATGCCCGACCTACGTTTGGACTACCCGGATATTTTTCCCAAATGGGAGACCTATCTTAACGGTTTTGATATGGCCAAAAGCACGCCGGAACTCCCAGAATTGACCACTGAAAAAGAAAAATTCTTTATAACGGGTAGGGGTATTTTAACGAGTTATTACAATGTAAAAAATTTGGAACAACGATTGTCCAAATACAGAATACCGGCGCCGTTCAAAGGTGTATTGACCGAAGCCTTGGTGACCGAGGGAACCTTGATAAGAGGTGGTCAAAAACTAGGGGAGTTCATAAATACGGATGTATATGAGCTAGAGGTTGCAATCAGCAAAACCTATAGCGATTTACTAAAAATCGGTGAAAAAGTAACATTGACCAATTTAGACAAAACCAAAATGTATACGGGTAAGGTCGCCCGCATAAACGGCAGGGTAGACCAAGCTTCGCAGACCATAAAAGCGTTTATCGAAGTTCGTGACAATACCTTACGGGAAGGCATGTATCTTGAGGCCAATCTCGATGCAAAAGAAGAACAGGATGCTATTGAAATAGACCGAAACCTACTTTTGGAAAATAACAAAATATTCGTGGTACGCGACACCGTTTTGGACGTTATCGATGTCAACCCGGTTTATTTTACCGATAAGAAAGTGGTCATCAAAGAAGTTCCGGACGGCACGACCATAATGGCAAAACCCTTAGTAGGGGCTTACACGGGTATGGCGGTAAAGGTTTTCGAGGATAAATCTGCAAACATCAAAGGATAATGCGAAAACTAATAGCATATTTTATTAAATATCATGTTGCCGTAAACGTTATCATAATAGCCTTTGCGATTTTTGGTTTTTTTGGGGCGAAGTCATTAAAGTCATCTTTCTTTCCGTTAATAGATTCAAAAAATGTACTTATTCAGGTTACCTATCCCGGGGCTTCTCCCCAAGAGATAGAAGAAGGTATCATCTTAAAGATAGAGGATAACCTAAAGGGGTTGGAAGGGGTTGACCGCGTAACATCAACCTCTCGTGAAAACAGTGGGAGCATCAATGTAGAGATTGAAAAGGGTAGGGACATAGATTTTATGCTCCTAGAGGTCAAAAATGCCGTGGATAGAGTACCTACGTTTCCGTCTGGCATGGAACCTTTGATTGTTTCAAAATTGGATGCGGTACGGCCAACCATTAGTTTTGCGGTCAGCGGTGAGAATATTCCGTTGGTTACCTTAAAACAGATTGGAAGACAAATTGAGAACGATTTACGTGCGATCGATGGTATTTCCCAAATAGAGATTTCTGGATACCCCCAAGAAGAAATAGAGATTGCGGTAAATGAAAATATGTTGCTGGCCTACAATATGTCCTTTACCGAAGTCGCCCAAGCCGTGGGCAATGCCAACATTTTGGTTACCGGTGGAAATATTAAGACCGATGCGGAAGAGTATTTGATCCGTGCGAACAACAGATCTTATTACGGGAACGAGCTATCCAACCTTATCATACGGGCAGATGCCTCGGGGCAGACCATTCGTTTAAATGATGTTGCCATAATTCGAGACCGGTTCTCAGAGACACCGAATGCCTCTTATTTTAATGGGAACCTTTCTGTGAATGCAACGATCACCAGTACAAATACAGAAGACCTTATCGGTTCGGCAGAAAAAGTAAAGGAGTATGTTGAAGACTTCAATCAAAAGTACAACAACGTTAAGTTGGATGTTGTCAGCGATTTTTCCAAGACTTTGGTACAACGAACCGAATTATTGACCGAGAATGCCATCATGGGGATGATCCTGGTCTTGATATTTTTATCCCTATTCTTGAATACACGCCTTGCCTTTTGGGTGGCCTTTGGGTTACCGGTCGCTTTTTTGGGAATGTTTGTATTTGCCGGCTTTTTTGATGTGACCATAAATGTTCTCTCCCTTTTCGGTATGATTATCGTTATCGGGATTTTGGTAGATGATGGTATTGTGATTGCCGAGAACATTTATCAGCACTACGAAAAAGGGAAAAAACCCATTCAGGCGGCCATTGATGGTACCATGGAGGTAATCCCCCCAATCGTGTCCGCAATTATAACCACTATTTTGGCCTTTTCAATATTTCTATTTTTGGATGGGCGTATTGGGGAATTCTTTGGTGAGGTCTCTGTTATCGTAATTTTGACACTGGTGGTGTCCTTGGTCGAAGCCCTTATAATCTTACCTGCGCATTTGGCGCATTCCAAGGCGTTGAAACCACCCAAGGGAAAACCCAAAACAAGTATTGGTAAAATATTTGCAAAGCTTCGGGTCATAAACGAATCTGGTGACCGTTTTATGGTTTGGATGCGGGATAAATTTTACAGTCCTACTTTACGGTTTGGCCTTAAATATAAACTATTGACCTTCTCCTTTTTTGCCATAGCATTGATTTTGACTTTCGGCTCAATTGGCGGCGGCATCATTAGAACTGCATTTTTCCCAAGGATTGCCAGTGATAGGGTGCAAGTGGAGTTGTTAATGCCGAACGGGACCAATGAAAAAGTTACCGATTCCATCATTTCTATGATAGAGGAAAAATCCGAAATTGTAAATCAAGAATTGACCGAGAAATATTTAAAAGGTACAGATAAGGTTCTTTTTGATAACATAATCCGCAATGTGGGCCCCGGTTCGTCCGCAGCTACTTTGACCATCAATCTGCTGCCAGGCGAAGAAAGGCCAGATGAGATACGTTCCGATATGGTCACCAACCGATTAAGGGAACTGGTAGGCCCCGTTATTGGGGTTGAAAGCCTTATTTACGGTTCGGGCGGTAATTTTGGTGGCTCTCCCGTTTCGGTCTCACTATTGGGTAATAATATAGGTGAGCTCAAAGCTGCAAAAGAAGAATTGAAAACGGCCCTTCAGAACAATCCGGAGTTAAAGGACGTATCGGACAACGACCCGGCTGGTATCAAGGAAATCAGGTTACAGCTCAAGGATAACGCCTATTTATTGGGGTTGGATTTACGGAATATCATGACGCAGGTGCGTGCCGGTTTTTTTGGAACACAGGCGCAACGCTTTCAAAGGGGACAAGACGAGATTCGGGTTTGGGTAAGGTACGATAGGCAAGATCGCTCATCGATTTCCGATTTGGACGAGATGCGTATAGTCACGCCTGGCGGCAGTCGGGTACCCTTAAAAGAAATTGCCACCTATACTATCGAGCGCGGCGATGTGGCCATAAACCGATTGGACGGTAGAAGGGAAATACAGGTTTCGGCTGATGTTAAAAACCCCGAAACCACAAGTGGTACTGATATAATGGTTGAGATACAGAATAATGTAATGCCAGATATCCTCTCAAAATATCCTACCATTACACCATCATATGAAGGGCAAAACAGGGAAGCCGGTAAACTCATCGGTTCGCTACGCGTAGTGGGTTTATCGGTATTGTTATTGATATACATTACCATTGCCTTCACGTTTAGAAGCTTTAGCCAACCTTTGATGCTATTGCTTTTAGTGCCTTTTAGCCTTACGGCGGTCGCTTGGGGCCATTGGATTCATAATTTCCCTATCAATATCCTATCCATGTTGGGTATCATCGCTCTAATAGGTATCATGGTAAACGACGGTCTGGTGCTCATAGGCAAGTTTAATAGCAACCTTAGGGAAGGTATGAAGTTTGACGACGCCATTTATGAAGCTGGGCGGTCTCGTTTCAGAGCCATATTTTTGACCTCGATAACAACGATTGCCGGTCTGGCCCCCTTGATGCTGGAAACCAGCAGGCAGGCACAGTTTTTAAAGCCCATGGCAATATCAATAGCCTATGGTATTGGTTTCGCTACGGTACTCACCTTATTGATGCTACCTTTGTTCTTGGCTTTTAGCAACAAAATGAAAGTAAGTACAAAATGGTTGGTCACGGGCAATGATATCACCAAAGAAGAGGTAGAACGTGCCATTAAAGAGCAAAAAGAGGAAGAATCGTATGCAGATGGGGGCAAAGAAGAACCAAGACAAACCCTCAACGGGGAAATATCAAATTTTTCAGCAACAGATGATTCAAACCAAGCTGTTGAATTAGAAGGAAACAAAGAATGAAAAAGTTATATTTAGTAAGTCTATTTTCTTTATTTCTGCTGGGTAGATTATCTGCACAGGAAAAAACACTTTCAAAACAAGATGCCGTAAATTTGGCGCTTGAAAATAATTTTGGCATAAAGGTGGCAAAAAACCAAGTCGAGATAGCCGAGAACAACCAAGGCATTCTCAATTCGGGATATTTGCCCACATTGACGGGAAATGCCAGCGCAAACTACCAACGTGATGATTCTACCTTTGAGTTTCCGGGTCAGTTTCTGAGGGACTCCGAAACAGGGGAGACGCAACTTGACGCGTCCGGTAATCCTGTACCACGCCCCGATGCGGAATTGTACAAAGCGGAAGCACAGCGGTATAACGCCAATTTAACCGCAAATTATACCCTTTTTGATGGTTTGGGGAGACTCTACAATTACAAAAGGTTAAAGGAGCAATACCAGTTAAGCGAACTCCAAGCTCGTGAAACCATAGAAAATACCATGCTACAGCTCTTTAGTGTATATTTTGAGGTAGCCCGCCTTTACGAAAACGCGCACGTACTACGGCAGGCCTTGGAAATTTCCAAACAGCGCATAACTAGGGCGGAATATGCTTTTGATTACGGACAGAATACCAAGTTGGATATTTTAAATGCACAAGTTGACGTAACCAATGATAGTATAAACCTTTTGAACGTAAAACAACAATTAGCCAATACGAAACGTGACCTGAATGTTGTTTTGAGCCAAAACCTGAACGAAGACTACGCAGTGGATACTTTGATACGGTTTACGCCCAAGCTTAGATTGGAGGAATTCGTATCGCAGGCAAAAATGAACAACGTGGCATTGTTACTGACCGAAAGAAATCTAAAAATAAACGAATACGATATCAAGGTAAACCAATCAGGGTATTTACCCAGTTTAGACCTTAACGGTTCATATGGTTGGAACTTAAACAATAACGCACCCTCTGCATTTTTTCCTGGGGTTACCGTTAATAATAGGAGGAATTTTACCCTAGGCGCACGTTTAACATGGAACTTGTTTGACGGTGGTGGAACAACCGTGCGTGTCAAGAACTCCAAAATAGCGTATGAAAACCAAGAATTATTGAAAAAACAGATTGAATTAGAGGTAAATCGCGATATTCAAAACGCATTGGCCATTTATGAGAATAGGTTGAATATCTTCAAAATTCAAGAACAGAATGTTTTGACCAACCAAAATAATTTTGAACGTTCCAAGGAACAGTTTCAATTGGGAAGAATAACCTCAATTGAATTTAGGCAGGCTCAAATTAATTTATTGAACGCACAGACCAATAAAAATTTGGCCAAGTACGACGCTAAATTGGCCGAATTGCAATTACTACAGTTAACAGGACAATTGTTGAATATTGAGTTCTAGCAATATTGTGAACATAATGTATACTATTCTTTTATGCAAAGCAAAGAATAAAGACCAGGGCAATATCTAATATATGTACGAACACTTTTTTCAATGCCCATATTGCTGGGAAGAAATTTCGATGTTGATGGATCCCTCGATTCCGAAACAAACTTACGTTGAAGACTGTGAGGTATGCTGTAACCCTATTGAAGTAACCCCACGATTTCAAGGGAATGAACTTGTT
This sequence comes from Costertonia aggregata, assembly GCF_013402795.1. Classification (GTDB taxonomy): domain Bacteria; phylum Bacteroidota; class Bacteroidia; order Flavobacteriales; family Flavobacteriaceae; genus Costertonia; species Costertonia aggregata. The sequence continues at coordinate 2,395,407 of NZ_CP058595.1, forward strand.
GCTTTTGAGGCGAGGGATATTGAACAATAAAAATCAATCCTCAAATACCTCAACGACCATTTCTACTTCCACGGCCATATTCCCTGGCAAAGAGCCCATACCAACAGCGGCCCTGGCATGTTTTCCACGCTCGCCGAACACTTTGACCATTAAATCGGAATACCCATTAATGACCTTGGATTGATCGCTGAATTCTGGAATGGCATTTACCACGCCCTTTACCTTAACGATTTGTTTGACCTTGTTGAGGTTGCCGAGTTCGGCCTGTAGCACGGCCAATTGATTAATGCCTGCCCATCGTGCAGCTTCATAACCTTCTTCAATGGTTAAATCTGCCCCTAATTTCCCCACGATATTTTTGCCATCATCTTTTTTCGGACCTTTTCCTGCCAAAAAAATAAGATTTCCGGTGCGTACGGCATGTACGTAGTTGGCAACCGGGGTGCCGGGGTTTTTCAAGCTAATGTTCAATTCCTGCAATTTGGCCTGCGGATTATAATCGGATGGAATGGATTCTTTTCTTGTAATCGGCTCTATGTTTCTGTCTAGTTTCTCTTGGCATGAAAACAGAAAGATTGCAAAAATATAAATCAGAAGCGTTCTCATAAAAGTAGTATTTAGTTACTCTTTAAAAATACTATAATATTTAGTCATTGCCATAAACCCTGTAAAAGAAAGAACCCCTCAGAAAACTGAGCGGTTCTTTGTGGCGAAGGGCTGTCCTCTTGTAATATAGCTTTCCGCAAAATATAGGACAATGTGTTAAGGAGGTTGGGAATGTAATGTCACACATTTGTGAAACACCGAAAAATTTTACTAACTTTAACCTCTATGTTATCAGAAACAAAAGACCGCATTATCGAATCCGCTATTGAAGTTTTCAATCAGGACTTTTCTGCGCCATTGCAAAAAGTAGCCGACAATGCAAATATTACGCGAAGAACCTTACATCGCTATTTTAGGGATAGAGAAGAGTTGGTTGCAACTTGTGAACGTGAGATGGAAGTAAGTTGCAAGAAAGCAATGATAACTGCTATAAATAGTTCCAATGACCCATTGATTCAGTTGGAAAATATGTTGTACGCTGGCATTAATTGTGGCGCAAAGTATTCGTTTTTTTACAAGCTTCATCAGCAAGATGGTCATAATCACAGTAAAAATAATAAGGATTGTGCTGACTATGATTTCATATATAACAGTTTTACGACCATCGTTAAAGATTTGCAGAAAAGTGGTGTCATCAATAAACAAATGACGGTTCAGTGGATTCAAAATTTACACGCTGGAATAATTAGTAGTACAGTAAATACCGACAGTAGTAACGAATCATCAAAACCCGGTATAAAAAGGTTTGCGTGGAATTCATTCATAAAAGGAATTGCACCTTAAAAAAATTTAAATATATATGTCTCACTTTTGAGACATAATCTAGAAAACTTTGATTGCAATGATTGAAACTTTAGAAGAGAACGTAAAAAGTTGTTCCATAAATCCAATGGATTTAAAACACTTAAAAATAGAAGTCCTAAATTCTAAATATACAGTAGTTCTTACTGATTTAAATGGTGATGGAATTCTAAAAGGTTATGGGAATTCTATAGAAGAAGCTATTAATGACCTACACCATAGCTTAATATGAGAACACAATGGGAAACCGAAGAAAATTTATAAAACAAAGTTTATCGGCGTCATCGCTAGTTATGCTACCCTTGCCGTTATCTGCTTTTAAAAAATTAGATATTATGACAAAAGAAACAAAATTTGATGTGCTGATTATAGGTGGTAGTTATGCAGGCCTTTCTACAGCAATGGCTTTAGGAAGGTCACTTAGAAATGTTCTTATCATCGATGCGGGAAACCCTTGCAACGAGCAGACCCCTCATTCCCATAATTTCATTACGCAAGATGGCGCTACCCCAGCATCTATTTCAGCGAAAGCAAAAGAACAGGTTCTGGAATATCCAACGGTACAATTTTTAAAGGATTTTGCAGTACAAGGAAAAAAACTAGAGAACGGTTTTGAAATTACAACACAATCTGGTCAATCTTTTCAAGGTAGAAAGCTCATCTTCGCCACTGGTATAAAGGATATTCTACCCCAAATAGATGGCTTTGCAGAATGCTGGGGAATCACTGCAGTGCATTGTCCTTATTGCCACGGTTATGAAGTACGGAAAGTAAAAACAGGAATCCTTGCAAATGGGGATAGTGCTTTTGAAACGGCAAAACTGATTTCAAACTGGACGGACGAGCTATCCATTTACACCGATGGAAAATCTGAACTGAGTGAAGACCAAGTTAATGAACTCAACCGAAACAATATCGTTGTAATTGAAAAGCCAATTGCTTCTATTGAGCATACAAAAGGCCATATTGAAAAACTAAAATTCAGGGATGGTACTGCAGAAACCCTAAAGGCACTTTATGCTCGAGTACCTTTTGAGCAACATTCGACTATACCTTCGGAATTAGGATGTCAACTCAACGAACAAGGTTTTATTGAAGTTGATATGTTTCAAAAAACATCGGTTCCTGGTGTGTTTGCCTGTGGGGACAACACTACTTTTATACGTTCGGTTGCCCAAGCGGTATACGCTGGAAATCTTTCGGGTGGCGTTTCCAATATGGAAATGATACAGGAAGATTGGATAAGCAATTAATATTAGAATGAATGGTTTTGAGTACCAGTAACCAATTATAAATCTGTTTGAAATATATAAGTGACAATCCCTAATTTTGTAAAAAAGAGTTATGGAAAATCTGACTGAATTTTATAAGAACAAAGGATTGGCAACGGACAGGTTTCAGCCTTCTGGAATCGGGCATTTTAATGTATTTGACCTCGAAAAAAGTTTAAGCCCAAATGCCAAACCCGTTAATTACACAAGAAGGGATTTCTATAAAATTACCTTAATCCGGGGCAAACACACTTTTCATTATGCCGATAGAAGTATTGAGACTAATGGAAGTACGTTAATGTTCTTTAATCCACAAGTTCCTTATTCTTTTGTGCAAGGTAGTGGGGAATGCACAGGAAGTTTTTTGATTTTTAAAGAACAATTTCTTTTGAATTCTATACACGAAAGCCCCTCGAATCTGCCAGTTTTTAGTATTGACGGGCATCCCAATTTTGAATTGACACGAGAACAAGATAACTACATAAGTCAGGTTTTTGAGCAAATCACAACAGAAATAGACTCTACATACCACTATAAGTATGAAGTAATAAAAAGTAAGGTTTCAGATATCATCCATTACGCCCTAAAATTACAACCTACCAGAATAAAAGCCACCAAATTAGATGCGAGCACGCGAATAACAATCATCTTTAAAGAAGCTTTAGAACGTCAGTTTCCAGTAGAATCAACGAATTATTGTATCACTGAAAAAACCCCAAGTGACTTCGCAGACCGGCTTTCGATTCACGTAAATTCATTGAATCGAGCGGTTAAAAAAACAACAGGTAAAACTACAACACAACTTATCTCAGAACGTATTGTTTCTGAAGCTCATATTTTACTTCGACTAACCGATTGGTCAATTTCTGAAATAGCCTATTCATTGGGTTTTGATGAACCTGCCCATTTTACCACGTTTTTTAAGAAGCAAACTGCTACAACGCCTACATCCATTCGTCAGGCAGTTTAACTTATGAAGTGCTCATTTCGATTTCGCAAAAGAGCAAAAACTTCATTATTGTTTGAAATCTATAAGTGTTGGTTTGATTGATATACGAGAGTAAGCGTGTGACAACCATAATTTTGTTTGAGACAAAAAATATTAACCTGCCTGTCGGTAGACAGGTCTTAAACAAATTAGTATGAGTAAAGTATGGTTCATCACAGGTGCATCAAAAGGATTGGGCTTACACCTGGTCGAGAAATTACTGAAATCCGGATATAAAGTTGCGGCAACTTCAAGAAATCAAAGTCAATTAATCGAAAAAGTTTCTGAAAAGAGCGATAATTTTTTACCGTTAGCAATGGACTTGACCAATGAAAATGATGTAAAAAGCACCATTGACAAAGCGTTAAGCTATTTTGGGGGAATAGACGTTGTAGTCAACAATGCCGGCTATGGATTGGGCGGTGCGATTGAAGAATTACAGCACGAAGAAGTACATCAGAATTTCGATGTAAATGTCTACGGTTCTCTGCACGTAATCAGGAATGTACTTCCTATTATGCGAGAAAAGGGTTCTGGGCATATAATGAACATCGCATCCATTGGTGGGTTCGTAGCAACGTTCCCTGGATATGGTATTTATTGTGCAACGAAATTTGCGGTTCAGGGCTTTAGCGAGGCCTTACAAACCGAAGTGAAGCCGCTCGGCATAAATGTGACCTGTGTGTCCCCAGGATATTTTAGAACGGAATTCTTAAGTAGTGACTCCATGCAAACGAGCGAACGCAGCATCGACGTTTATGAATCTGCAAGAGAGACCGTCCGGATGCACGCTCAAGACATTCACGGCAATCAAGCTGGCGACCCAGCAAAAGCAGCAGATGTATTTATAGAACTTTCAAAAATGGATAATCCACCGACGCATCTCTATCTAGGTAGTGACGCTTATGAGTTTGTAAATCAAAAAATAACTAATCTTCAGGAAATGATGGAAGCCCATAAATCACTTGGTGTTTCTACGGATTTTGAAAATGTAAATGCTTCCTAAAATCATTTCAACTTGAGAAGAGCTATTTCATAAGAGATTGTATGCTAAGTGTAATAGCTATTTTCTCATTTGAAGAAAATCTAAAATGAATTAAAATGAACTTCAATAATATTATGATTATGGGCCTTTTAATCACAATGGCTTCGTTTACTGAATGTAAAAGCCAAGATAAAGAAGCAATAAACAACGAAAAGATGGAAACCAAGAAAACAATAGAAGAAACAAAGGAATATATAGGAATGTGGGTGACGGAAGACAATCACGTACGTCACAACTTATTACCCAATGGACGTTACGATGAAGCTCGTGGCAATAGAGAAAGTGCCTATCAGGGCAAGTACAGGGTCAAAGGAAACCACATAGAATATAAAGATGATACCGGTTTTACTGCGGATGGGGATTTTAAGGATGGTATACTCTATCACGGCGGAATGATATTGTACAAAAAAAAGAATCCATGAAAACGGCTGCTATCGCATTGATACTATTATTGGCTCTTTTCTCCTGCAAAGAGAAAAGTGAAGACGTCGTTGAAAAAGTGTATAAGAGTACAGTGATTGATAATATGGAATCAAGAAATCACAGCATCGTTCAAAAAGCGGTCTAGGAATGGATTTCGGGCAAAGGCAGCTTCTTTGACGTACTGGATGAAGATATGGTTTGGCGGGTTACAGGCAATGCCCCTTATTCTGGAATTTATAAAGGCAAAAAGGAGTTTATGGATAAGGCCGTTATCCCCATTAATGAGTTCCTGTCCACTAGCCTAGTGCCACAACTTATAGACATCAATGCATCAGAAGATATTGTGTGGTTTCAATGGAAAGGTAAAGCAAAGACTGTTGATGGGAATCATTATATCAATGAATATGCCTGGAAATTAAGTTTTGACGGTAGTGGCAAAGTAGTTAAGATAACGGCCTTTTTAGATACACATGCCTTGGCTAAATTGGTTGAATGATACTATGCCAATGTTGACATTAATAATGGTTTTTAATCCTTTGTGAAAGAGTTTCTAAAGTCGGTTGGTGTCTGTCCCGTTTTTGATTTGAATAATTTGCTGAAAGACTGTGAATATTCAAAACCCAACTCATAGGCAATCTCGTTTATAGACAATTCGCTTATGGCCAATCGCTCTTTTGCCTTTTCAATCAATTTATCGTGAATGTGCTGTTGGGTACTTTTCCCTGTTAACACCTGAAGTAAGTTGCTTAAATAATTAGGAGAAACATTTAGTAAGCCAGCTATATTTGTAACTGATATGATTCCATTGTCTGCTAAACCCGAAGAGTTATTGAAATAATCCGAAAGCATTCTTTCCAACCGCGCTAATATTTCATGGTTTTGCTTTTCCCGGGTTATGAATTGCCTGTGATAAAATCTATCGGCATAATTCAATAGAGTTTCTAAATGTGATATAATTACAGCTTTACTGAATTTATCAATATTCGATTGGCATTCTTCATCGATATTTTGCAAGATACCTACAACCGTCTTTTCTTCTTTTTCTGAAAGATGCAATGCTTCATTGATATCATAATGAAAATACGCATAGTTTTTAATAGTCCTTGCCAGTGAGGTGTTCCAAAAGAAGTCAGGATGGATAAGTAGTAACCATCCCTTGTGGGTCAGGTTACCGCCGGCTTGTATCGCATATAGTTGACTAGGTGCTAAAAAAATCAATGCACCTTCGTCAAAGTCATATTTTTGCTGACCATATTGCATTACTGCATTCACATTGTTCTTGAGTGCAACCATGTAAAAATCCTGAATCAAGTGCTTGGGCTCTTCATCATTTAGTTTCTTGATAGCCTCGATGCGCAAGACGCTGATGAGCGGATGAGCTGGTCCAGCTAATCCCCTGAATTTATGATACTGCCCTATGGTTTGGAATCGATGCGGTTGCATTATTTTATTTTTGATTATAAAGTACGGCAAATTCTTTAGCAAAATCCTTCATTTTGACCTTACCCTCAATTTTAGGTTCTTTCTTTCTATAATCTTTGTATAATAAACCATTATGGATGGCAGCGTACATTTCTACCATTTTATGCGCAATTGCTGGCTGCATTCCCACATTTATAAGATTTTCCAAAACTTGCTCGTCGGTGAACTTTACCCATTGTAAATCTGGCTTACCAATGGCATTACCAAGAATAGTGGCCAGCTCGGAGTAGGTAAGCTCTTCACTTGCAATATATCTTACGTTACGACCTGATTTGATATTGATAATTTCATTTGCAACTGCTTCGGCTATATCTTCTGGTGAGACCCAAGCATTGACATCATCTTTATCGAGATTACTGCCAATGATACCTTGATGTTTAATTAAATCAACAAACTGAAAAAGGTTATAATAAATTTCAACAGGTCGAATATGAGTTATGGCTACATCTTCGGGTAGACTGTTCAGCACGTTCTCTACATAATAGGTGCCTTCTAATATGCCATTGCCTTTTTCTAAATGTGCGCCAATACTGCTCAAATTCACAAGCTTTTTAACGCCCGAGTTTTCTACGGCCATTTTGAAACTATCGCCCAATTCTACAAAGTATTGATACAAATCGAGAGTCTGGTCAAAATAGTTTGCTGGGGGAACTATTGCATATACTACATCAGCACCTGTAAAAACTGATGTAAGAAAGTTAGTGTCCTGTAAACTACCTATGGAGGGAATTGCGCCTAAAGTATTTATGTCTTTACTTCTGTCCGGATTGCTACTGATAACCGTAACTGTATGACCTTCTTTAACTAATTTTTGAGCTAAGGTTTTTCCGATACGTCCTAGTGAACCTGCAAGTGTAACTTTCATAATTATGTTTTTTGTTTGGTGCAAAGTTCAGCAAGAACGAAAAAAGTTATGTATCGAAATCTACTTATGTTGTGTTTAAATATTAGATTTTTGTGATAATCGTTTCGAGCAGAGCATCGAGTTTCTTTGCATTCTCAATCATCGGATAGTGACAAGTCCCTTCCATCTTATGCAGCTCATAATTATTACCTAGATATTTTCTAAGACTTTCTTCATTGGTAGGTGCATAGTTAACGTGAATGGAATACAACTTTAATTTTAGGCCTTTTAAGAGTTCTGTTTCGCTCGGCGGATAACTAAAACCATACTTAAGTAAGGGAATACCTATTTCGGGATTCATTTCTTTATAATCCGCCAATAATCGTGAAACAATTTCTGGGTCAGTTGCTTCGGTCAACAATGCTTGTTTGGCAAATTGCTCACAGGTAGCCTCAAAATCCGCATTCAAGCCAGCAACTATTTGGTCAACTGCCTCTTTTGGTAATTCCATCCCAACGTTTTTCATATGGTCGATTTCAACCAAACCAATAATATCGGTATCATTGATGGTAACGGTCTCGAGCATAACGTCCGAACCGAAAGAGTGTCCTATGATTATTACATTTTGTAATGCCAACTCTTGAATGAATTTGCTGATGTCCTTACCAAATCTCGGACCCGTCCAATCCTTTATATTATGAGTAGATTTTCCGTGACCTGGTAAATCGACTGCTATAACACGGTAGTTTTTTGAGAAATAGGATAATTGCGCGTTCCAGTATTCCTTATTGATGAATGCGCCGTGAAGAAATAATAAGGTTGTATTACCTTTCTCATTGTCGAGATAGGCTATGCTTTCGCCATTGATATTGATTTTTTTATTTTCCATAATTTGTGCATTTGTTTTAAGAAAACCGGTTAATACAAAGAGTAATAGTATCGAAATTCTATATAGTTTCATTATTTTCAGTTTATTATGAATATTTATTCATCATATAATTAAATTTTTTATTTCTTTATGGCATTCCAACATAGAGAGAACGATTCATCAACGGATTTTTCAGTGAGTTTTCCGCTACAATCGTTAACTATATGGGTTGAAAAACTTCTTACAAAGCCAATTATCAATGCAATAAGCATATCACTATTGGCATCCTTGATCAAATTTTCAGACTTCCCTTGTTCCAATAGCTGTTTCAAGTAATTCTTGAACCCAATATCTATTTGTTTATTGGACTTTGAAATGTATGGCGATATTACAAATTGTTCTAAAAAAATTATTCTAAGATTGTTGTCTACCAAACGCTCTAGGGCAATTTTCCACATCTTATACAGCTGAATATTTATTGCGAGATGGCTTATATCATTGACAATAGCAGGGGCACTTTCTTTCTGTAATTTGAAATACAAAGCATTCAACAGATCTTCTTTATTTTCAAAATAAATGTAAAGTGTTCCGGTTGCCATTGAAGCTTCTTTCGCGATATTGGACATTTTTAAGCCAGCAATCCCAACTTTTCCCGTAAGTCGAAGGGTAGCATCAAAAATTTGATTAAGACGTTTTGTTTTGGTATCAGACATAAAACAAAAATATGAATAAATATTCATAAAATACTAAAATATCTATTTTTCATTCGAAGATAGACTTAGTTTCCTCGTAAACCAGCTTAAAATAGCTGCTAAATCAGCTTTAGAAAACTGTCTGGACTCCTTGGTCAAATCTATCTGAATATATTGTAAACTGAACTATACTTTCTTATCCTCTTTATCGGCAAGTGCATCGAGAAGGACTAACCGAATGGAAAACCAAAATTGGGATGGTGTTCATGATCTTTGTGGCGAAGGGCTACCTTCCGGAATGAAATTTTTTTGAAATACAAGGTAATGTGCTGAGTGAATTAACTTAAACCAAGCAGATATTGAATCTTAGTACAAAACAAAAAAAGGGAATTTTACGTTTTATATTAAACTATTTGAGATAACATTAGTCCTAATAGTTGACCAAAAAACCTGATGAATGAAACTGATTGTAAAGAGTCTTCTCTATATTGCTTTATTATCAAGCTGCAATAACAAAGATGAAAATAGTATTGAACCACAGGAATTTCCACCGACCATTAATGCTACACTGATTCATCAAGACAATATCAGGGAATACATTTTACATATACCACCTACTTATGATGGAACTGCACAAGTCCCTTTGGTCATAGTTCTTCACGGTGGTGGCGGTACAGCAGAAAGCGTTCAAGGGTTTACCCAAATGAACCCGGTTTCTGACAGCAATGGATTTATTGTTGCCTATCCACAAGGCTTCGGACCAACCCAGAATGGTTTCAGTTGGGCAGATGGAAGGGAAACCAGTGCGACCAATATGGGTATTGATGACATAGGTTTTATAGATAAGTTATTGGTTGAATTGGAAGAGAACTACGCCATAGATTCACATAAAATCTATATCTGCGGATTTTCAAACGGAGGTTTTATGACACAGAAAATAGCTTGTGAAACCGAAAATAAATTTGCGGCAATGGCTAGCTTGGGCAGCACCATTGGCTCGGAAACACTCAGTCAATGTAATACTTCACAGAAAATACCAATGGCATTCATCTTCGGCGATTTAGACCCGTTCGTGCCTTATGAAGGTGGAACCGTAGCCAACAATCCCTCACCCATTGAGGGAATTGAAACTTTGGTCGATTTCTGGAAAACCAATAACGTATGCCAAACTACCAATGAGCCATTGGATTTACCTGATTTGGATATGACCGATAACGCTACAGTTACTTTATTTGAGTATTCCGACTGTGCTTGTAATGCCGACGTGCTTTTCTATAAAGTGAACAATGGCGGACATACTTGGCCAGGTGTTGAGAACGTGGACTACGAAACTATTGCTTGGGAAACCAATGAGGATATTAATGCAAGCGAGGTGTTATGGAATTTCTTTGATGGGTATGCACTTTGTCTTTAAACAGGCTGATTATTTGATTGGCTCAAACCTATAATACAATTTCGATGCAATCCAAGCTCCAACAACCATTTCAATCCAACTTAGTGGCAAAGCTATCCATAGTATATTCCATTCAGACAATCCCATATTTGCGGTAGCAACCCAAAAGATTACAAATACTGCAGACCAAACTATTGTACCTGAAATCATTGCCGACCGATTTGAATGTCCAAAAACGCTTGCATACAGCCAAAAAACGAATACAAGAACACCAGTTAATAAAGTATCCCATAATCCCCAAATAGCAAATATGCCCCAATCCATTTCTGCAACGCCTTCTTTATTGTTGAAAAAGGCCTTGACTCTGGGCATCACCAAAACAAAGTAGCGAAACACTTCTGATACATTAATCCAAATACTCGTGATTAATGTGATGATAACGAATCGCTTTGGATTAAAAATAGAGTTGGACATTTCAATTGATTTTTAGAGTGGTTTTGATTTCCTCCAATAGTTCTTCGGGCGCGGGAAAATTTGGTGTAGAACGATAGATAGCGACTGATTTTTCCAAATCGTCTATTCGGCCTACCAAATCGATACTTCGGTCTGAAAAATGTGCAAAACGCAAATCTTTGGGATTGACGATTTTCTGGTCTATCAAAAAATCTATTTTTTTAGTACAACGACAAGGATTTTCAGGATTTACTAGACCGCATTTGTTATTGAGGAAACTTCTAACTTTTGCTCTTGAACGTGATAGTTTCTGCCTGTAATTTTCAGAAGAAATACCTAAGATTTCCGAGCCCTCTACACCATTGAATCCTAGAATGTCTGTCAAAATGTAAACCATTCTATCGATTTCGTTCAAACAGAGTAATAAACCTTGTGTACAGCTTACTTTTACCTCTTCTTCCAAAAGCGAAAGCTCGCCTTCATTCTTGGTATATCGCACCTCATTGGAATGCCCCAAATCGATCAAGTCAGTATAATCCTTAAAAGGCATTGCAAATTCTTTTGAGCGTTTTCCCTTATGATTGAGCAAGTAATTTGTTGCTATTCTGTAAACCCATGTTTTGAATTGGCTTTTATGGTTAAAGGTGCTGAGATGAGTGACCACTTTAATCAATATTTCTTGGGTCGCATCTTTTGCATCCTCGGGAAATAACAGCATTTTAAGGGAAAGGTTATAAACCAGATCCTTAATTTTCAATAATACCTGTTCAAGTGCTTCTCTGTCCCCTAAGTTTGCTTTTTGTACTAATGCGCTGAGATGGTCTTTCATATGTTTTTATAAATTAGACAATTTGTGGTATACGAGTGTGACTAAAAGGATTAAAATTTTTATGTTAAACTTTAGTTTGCAGTTTTCGGCTTAGAGAGGCAGAGCTTAGAAAAAAAAGATTTGAGAATTTTGTGTCGCTCTCCTGCTTGGAGAAAAGGACCAACATATTGACAAGCTGAAATTGAATATAGTATCAATGACTTTTTTAGTGAAGCTATTTGCCTAGAATATAGTATTTCGTAAAGCATAGGGAGGGTGCCAAAATGGAAATTTTCTATTCAGGTGAATGGAAATAACTGTAACATTTTCTCTTTTTAGATATCCTTGATTATAAACATATTCTTAAATCGAAATATGAAATCCAAACTTTTTATTTTTTTATTTGTCAGCACGGCATTTTATCACGTTAACAGTCAAACCAAAGAACTACAATCTTTTCTCGACACTTACACTAAGGAAAACCATTTTAACGGAAACATCCTAATAACAAAGAATGATAAAGTTTTGTTCTTTAAAAGTTATGGTATGGCCAATCAGGAATTCGATATACCAAACAACAGAGAAACTAAGTTCAAGGTAGCGTCTATCACCAAATTGTTCACTAGTGTATTGATTTATAAATTAATTGATGAGGGTAAGTTGACTTTAGAAAAAACAATCTATGAGGTTCTGCCGAATTATAAAGGCGAGGGCACTAAAAAAGTGAATATTCACCAGCTATTGACCTCTACCTCTGGCATTGAAGGCCTTGAAAGTGGTGGAGATATGGTTTATGAGAAAAAATACACTTCTGATGAAGTATATCATAAATTCGCCAGCGGGAAATTGGACACTATTCCAGGCACAAAATTCAGTTACAATAATGCCGATTATATCATTCTTGGTAAGGTGTTGGAAGAAATCCACCAAAAACCTTTCAAGACCATTTTAAAGGAACAAATTCTTGACCCTCTTGAATTGAATAACACAGGAATTCTTAACTATAAAGTTATTGATAATCTCGCTACCACTTACTGGTGGAATACAGAGGCAAACCAGTTCGAGAGAGATATTCCGTACTATGGTGAAAACTATGGTGCTTCAGGAAATATGTACTCCAACTTGGGCGACCTGAATACATTTTCGAATGCTCTTTATAGTGGAAAGTTAATCAGCGAAAAGTCCTTAACCAAGCTTCTTGAGCCTGTTGAGGGTGTCAAAGATTTTGATTCCTATGCAAGCGGCCTGTGGTCATTTTCCTTTCCTATTGGTAATGAACAGCGCCATCACGGTGCTTCGAGACCTGGTAATATTTGGGGGACAGAGGGTATGTTGTTCAGATTGATAGAAAAGGAAATGAATATCACCATCCTATCCAATGGTATGGGTAGTTCTGATATGTGGGCGATACTTCGGAAAGTACAACCTATTCTTTACAAACAATAGTTCATTATTAATTACTAAGATGAAACAATATTCAGTGGCACCGCATAATACATAGGATACTTTTCGCGATATTAGGCCAGATGACTTTCACCTGACCCGATGCAATAGTTTTCTTTGCTCAGCTGATAGTGCTCTTTTGCTTCCTAAATGGAAATCCTTGGGTTTTTAGATACATCTTTCATTATGTTGAAATTTTAGATTAAACAATATTTGAGCAGAAACCAAACGGAAGATAAAATCTTGGCTCAAAAGGAAACGGAATAAATGAGCAGGGGATAAAGCGATGGCTTTATACCGTAGTCTTTTGATGAAAGTATTTTACGAGTTTAACTTGTGGGTATATTGTATGATATTTAACTTCTATTTATAATTGTCCTTTTCTAATAATCACTGGACAAGTATTGGACTAAATCAAAAATAATGTCAAAACAACCCAAATAGAACGAAATAATATGTAATACCCGAATAATGGAGAATTCTGTACTTATTCTGTACTATGTAGAAAACAAAGGGCTTCACGTTTTCGTGAAGCCCTTTGTTTTCTAGTAGCGGGAACTGGACTCGAACCAGTGACCTTCGGGTTATGAGCTTTAATTACACAGCAGTCAATTTTAAACAAAACTCTACAAACACTATGTTTTACAATACACTATGTAAATTTTGATTATAGATAATAGTATTTAAAAGCATCTTATTCTGTACCTATTTTGTACCCTTTCATTTTAAATTTTATTATCTTTACACTATGGCAAGTGTTAAGATTGTACGCAGAAAAAATAAGCAGAGGAAAGACGGTACTGCTCCACTTGCTATTCGTATTAGTAAGGATTACAAAACTAACTATGTCTTCATCGGTCAGTACGTTCTCGAAAAAGATTGGAATAAGGATGCGGGCCTTGTTAAAAGGTCGCATCTTAATTCTAAAAAACTCAACAACTATTTAAGAAAGAGATTAACAGAAGCTAACGATTTGTATCTAGCCAATGTAAAACCTTTGTCTACAAAGCAAGCGAAAGAAAAACTAAAGGGGCCAGGAGGCACACAATCTTTTTTTGAATTTGCAGCAAAGCGAGTAGAACGTAAATTTAATAAAAAGGTCTATTCGGTTGCCAAATCAGAGATGTCCATTCTTTATAATCTTTCCGAATTCCTATCTAAAGACGATTCAATACCTATTGAGCAATCACGACTTGAAATTAAAAAAAGAAGAAAAGAAAGAACTAGCAAAGCTAGAAAGAACGAGCTTCATTTGAAGGATGCCATTACAGCTTTCAAGAAAAATAAAAAGCTTCACTTCCAAGATATTTCAGATGCGTTTATAAAAAATTATAAAGTCTTTTGTAGTTCGCACCTTGAGCATAAAACAAGAACCATTACTAATCAACTTATTTTCATTCGCACTTTATTCAATAGTGCAATAAAAGAAGGAGTTGTGGACGCTACTTTCTATCCGTTTTCCGGAGAGAATGAAAAAATCAAAATAGGAACGAGTCACAAAATTGGTCTTGTTCCAAATGAAGTAGAACGGATTGAATCACTAAAACTAGAAAAGCAGACAAGCATTTGGCATAGCAAAAACGTGTGGCTCACAGCTTTTTACTTTGCAGGAATACGAATATCCGACGCCGTGCAATTGAAATGGGCTGAAATTAAGGACGGTAGACTTTTGTACACAATGGACAAAAACGAAAAGCCTGTTAGTTTAAAAATTTCGGACAAAGCATTGAAAATCATAAACAGTTATAAGCCGCAGAAGAATGAAAATAACGGTTACGTCTTCCCTTTTCTTAAATACGTAAACCCACAGGATGAAGAAGATTTGTTCCGAAAAATCAGAAATGCCACCAAGCTTTTCAATAAATATTTAAAGCGTATCGCTACTGCCTGTGATATCGACAAGAATTTATCCAACCATATTGCGAGACATACTTTTGGTAATATTGCAGGCGATAGAATTCATCCACAAATGCTCCAAAAATTGTATAGACATAGCGATTTGAAAACTACTTTGAATTACCAAGCAAATTTTATTCATAAAGATGCAGATGAGGCTTTAGATAGGGTTGTAAATTTCAAATAGGGTCTAAATGATCTCAATAGATAGACTGTACTAAGCCTAGAAAATTACTTAAATTTGATTAATTAACTGCCAACCCAGATTGAGGTGTTATTGTGATGTACATAGCTCGAATATTAGAGTTCGTTTTTTAGATTTTGCTTTTACAGCTTCGCTCTCTCTTCGTTCGTGAATCTCGTAGACTCGATTTCGCGAAAGCGTACTTCTTTCTTTTCTTCGGCATATTTCTTTTCAACTATTAAAGGTTTTTTATTGGGTTCGTCCATTACAAAAAGGGATTGCAACATTGCGACCGTTGGTTTGGTTTGTTTCTTTTCTACATCACGCATTATGGCGATGACAGCGTTGATTCTTTTGAGCAACTTAGCCTCGATAGTACGTCCGGTTGGTCCTAACTTTTCCTTTGGGGAAATCTCGTTATAGAGGAAAAAATCAAGGATGTTTTCCATCGCCTCGGTATGCGTTTTAAAGTGCATTTTGGAAAATTCCTGAAACCGCTTGGCAGTTTTTCGTTTGAACCTGATAGTGATGAATGAATCCATTTCCTTCCGCTTTTTTAAAGATTTGACGTAAATCCATCCCTATTTACTGGTGTTCCAAGACCATTTGACGCAAATTGTTGGAATTTTTAAATCCTGTTTGTTTTTAAGTAATTAAAAATCAACGGATTAAAACGAAAATGGAATATGTAACGCGGCGCAGCCCGTTACCCTCTTGCTATTCCTTTTCGTCACGCGCAAGCGTGACAAAAATCCATACAATCCGGCTAAAAAGCCGATTGCCATTTTCAGGGAAAATGATTTTCCGATATGTTATTTTTCGATGTGCAAGGCTATCGGCGAAAGTCGAAAAGTGGATAACCTTACTTTAATTTGAATTCTGAATTTCAGCGAAAGAAAGATAGTGATTTTTTCTTGATGTAGGTTTAATTACACACAAAAACACCTCTGAAAATTCAGAGGCGTTTACCTTATTGTTTCAAAATTTCATATATTAAATACATAGGTGTAGGAATACAAATTGCGAAGTGCTTCTTCCTCTATCATCGTTTCAAAACAGCCATAATTTTCTTTAACGTATTTGCGAATGCTATCCCCAAATTTTCGTTTCACATCTTCTTTGGACGTTTCCAAAAGTCGGTTTTGAGCTTCCTCGCTCAAGTCTGTAAAATTGAGATATACAATAGCGATAGATTTTAATATTCACTTGATAACATCAGCGTATCATTTACAAAAAACAACCGCAGTTCATCGAGTGGAAAATCGGTAGCACGATAGCCGTGTTTTTCTAAAATGTTATCGTTGCCATCGCTGTAAATTATTTCGGCTTCGTAACCCGAATAATCCTGTTTTTCTTCGGGCAATCTTTTAAAATCGATAGTGATAAATTCGCTTCGGTTCATCAGACTTTTTGCAATTACGGAAGCATCCGTAATGAGCCAAAAACATTCGGCAACTTCCGATAGATATTTCAATCCATCGGTAAATCGTGTTTTCAATAGCGGGATTTGATAGAACATTTCTGTTCCATTAAAATATTGCAACCGCTCTTTAATTGCGTTAACTTGTGCTTTCATTGTGCATATATTTAATGTGTGAATAATGAAAAAGAGGGCGCAACTTTCCAGAGGAACGCCCTCTTTAATTTTAAGTCCTACTTGTCGTTTTTACTCCCAAGTAACAGGATTTCATCGGCTACCACTTCGGTAACATAGCGTTGGTTTCCATCGTCCGTGGTATAGGTTCGGGTCTTTAGTTTTCCCGTAATCCCAACTTCCTTGCCTTTTTCGACATATTTCTCAACGATTTCAGCGGTCTTGCCCCAAGCCACTAAGGTATGCCAGTTGGTGTCCGTTTGCTTTTCGCCTTTGCTGTCTTTGTAATACTCGTTCGTGGCGAGTGAGAAGCGGGCTACTTTCTTACCGCTTTCAAGGTTCGTAATGGTTGGCTCTTGTCCAACGTTTCCAATCAACTGTACGTGATTTCTAATAGTACTCATAACTAAATGGTTTTAAATGCCCTTTACAGGCTTGATTAATATTTCCCTTTTCAATTCAGATGAAATTTTAAGGGGTGTTTGTTCTTTTCTTTCGTGCATCGCACAATGGATAGAGTGGGTTTTGTCAAGACTTTTAGGGAATAAATCAGGTGTGTTTGCGACGTAGTAAATCCGACCTTTTTCGGCGGATTTCAAGGAAGTAGATACCTTATTTTTCACTAAAACTTGCCACGGTCTTGACAAGTTCCATAAGGGCATTAGCAATTCTTTTAAATCCGGTCACGATTTGAGCGTACCGACAGTTAAGCGAAATGAGTGGCTGGGTTTAATGTAGAATTGGTTATGCCGTGCCTGTTTTTCGACGACCCGAAAAACAACAAAGGCTTTATCCATTATAAACCCCTTAAAATGTATAAGACAGCGGTTCGGTTTTTAAGGATTTTCGAGTGAGGGCTCAAGAAGTCCGCGCCGAAAATCCTGTTAAGAAAACCGAAGTGATGGCTTTCCGATGAGAAAGCGGACTTAATTCACAATTTTGGCTTGGGAATGTAGTGTTCCTTTCCAGCATAGCGGAAAGGGTTAACGGAATGGAAAGCTGAAATTGGGGATTGTGTCCAAGATATTTGTAGTGAAGCTCTTTTCCCGGAATGAAGAGCAACGGAATGTAGGGGAATGTGCTGAACGGCATTGTATCTCGGTTTTTATAGAAGAACCTGCCCAACCTAAAACTGGAGAGATAGTGTATGAGAAAACGTCAAAATTTTTTAAATTAACATTCGAAAAATGACCCGCGATTTTATCCATATCAATGACTTCGTAATTTTAGTTGAAGAAGCAAATTCATCTAAGGTAGAAGTGGATGCGTGTTATTTTGATGAGCCCATAGTAGCTGTCGCTTTTTATGGTTCGGGAAATGTAGATTTAGCGGTTAAATACGGTGAAAAACGAAAAGACTTTCACTACACTAAAGGCCTATCCTTTGCTTTTTATGCAGATGAAAAAGTAGAATTTGAGCATACCGTTAGCCCCGATAAAAGTTTAAGATGTATTGTCGTTGCTACAAAGATGAGTAAGCTCGAAGAACTTCCCAATGAAGAAGGCGAGTTGTTTTCTGATTTGTTGAATGAACTGGTCAATCCTAAAGACCACTACGTCGAGGGGCCAAGTTTTTTTATGACACCAGAGATGGAAAACATCGTGGATGCTTTTTTCTCTAACACCTATTCAGGAAAAACCAAAATGATGTTTTTTAGAAGTCAGATTACTGCGTTGTTATCTCATTTCTTTGGTCAACTTTCATTAAAACAAGAAGAAGCTTCGAAGCCACTACATAGAGAGCAATTGAATAAGGCAAAAGATATTCTTCTGGAAAATTTAGAAAATCCACCTTCACTTTCAGAGCTTTCAAAGGCGATTGGTTTTAATACTACCCGACTTAAAAAAGAATTTAAAGCCATTTTTGGAGTTCCTGTTTTTAAATATCTACAAAATGAAAGACTTACTTCTGCGCATAAACTCATAAGTGAAAATGAAGCCACAGTACAAGAAGCCGCGTGGCAAGTGGGGTACGATAGCCTTAGTTCATTCTCTAACGCTTTCGCGAAAAAGTTTGGCTATCGCCCAAGCCAGATTAAGTAATCCAAAAATTCACTGAAATTCTTTTCTAGTCCATCGGTAAAAATGCGAGACTCAAAAAGAAAATGTTGGTTGTCATATGTACCAAAAGTGGATATTGAAAACCAAAGGCAACCCTTGTATATCCTGCAATAGTTGCGCTGAATAGTTGTGGAAGTGTTAGAATAGGCATCCACAAAAGGTTGACTAAACTTAACACAAAATTAAAAATGTGTAACCAAGCAAAACTTAGGCAAGACAAGTAGTATATCACTCTAAAATTCTTCTCCCAAAATTGCCGTAACACTAAACAAATGTTCTTTTTTCTGCAAACGGCATACGTAATTAGAACTATTATAACAGCGGTTATTACTCTATACCATAATGAGTCATCTATAAGCGATAATCTACTTTTAAAGACTGCCTTAGTTAGAATGTAATATGAAAATCCTCCGGTGGTTAAGGCAAGATATATTGGATTAAATTTTAGTGACAGTCTAAAGGTCACTTCTTCGAATAGAGGTAACACAATTCCACCTACTAGCAGTAAGAGTAATGGAGAAAAACGTTCCGCCATACTTGTGGAAGTCAAGTTTTCAGGGTCATAGATAAACTGAAGTAATGATGCGACTACTACTGAGAAAACCACCTTAATTAAAAAGAGGCCAATGGTATCATAGACTTTGTTTTTCGTGCTTTTTTGCAGCCCTGTATTATAGACAGGGGATTTAATAAAAGCACTTAAGTCCTTTATCAAAGACCAATAATATTTTGGTTTAATTAATGGATAGGGTATCACCATCTTTCTTTTACTTTAAAATTGATTCACCTCTTCATAGAACTAAAGTGACTAAGGGCATTGTATTTTCATCAAAATTTAAAAGCTCCAAAACCAATTTTGGTATATTGGAGCCTTTTTAAATTCATTTATTAATCTGTGGTACTGAGGCGTTCCAAGCCCCAGTTACTGCTACTTTAGCTGCATACTCGGTAAAATCGATAGGTTTTCTACCCAACACTTTTTCAACATCATTAGTCACTTCGGCTAATTCAGGATTGCCCAATACTTCAGTAAAAAGGTATTCGATAAGCCACACAAAATCCTCGGGAATATTGGCTTGACGCATTCCATCGCTATATTCCTTCACTGAAATAGGAATGAAGGTAAGTTCACGATTACTTGCTTTGGCAATTTCATTTACCGCATCTTTAAAAGTCAAGGTTCTCGGACCAGTAAGTTCATAGATTTTCCCGTTATGTTCATCTTCAGTTAAAGCTTTGGCAGCCACAGCAGCAATATCATCAGCATCAACCCAAGGGATATTTGCCTGTGCTTGTGGTAAAGCAACCACACCTTCAAGTACTGGTTCTAGTAAGAAGTTTTCACTAAAATTCTGATTAAACCAGCTTGCGCGAACAATAGTATACGCTAACCCTGAGTGGATTATAACCTGCTCGCAGAGTTGCGCTTCACGTTCTCCTTTTCCTGAAAGGATGACCAGTTTTTTCACATTGGCTCGTTTTGATTCTTTCACCAATTGCTCAATAGCTTGCAATGCTCCAGGAACTGCTAAATCAGGCTGATAGGTAATATAGACTTTATCTATTCCTTCTAAAGCTTGTGCCCAACCTGCGGGCTGATGCCAATCAAAAGAAGGTGATGCACTACGTGAACCTATTCGCACGTTTTGACCTAATTCTTCTAAAAGGTGAACCACTCGTTTTCCTGTTTTTCCGGTTCCTCCGATAACTAAAATGTTTTCTGTTTTCATTTTTCTTCGTTTTTAAATTGATATTAATTTCTCCTCCAATATTATGAGGGTTTTTTGATATTACTTTTTATACTATATGTGTTGAATGTTCCTTTTTTTGAATACTTTGAGATACCAATACAGAGTTGTCGTTGTAATGAACTCTAGTCCAATAAACCAAAACCCAAAATCGATAAAGAAGTCAGAATATGTGCCGCCATAAGGCAGAACTGTAAATGGCACTGTGATAAGTGCATCTAAAACTGCAGATATGATGAAAAAAATCAGTCCTACTCTCAATCCGTGAGTATTAATACTATTTCGGTAATAGAGTTTTGCTCCATACCAAACCACGGGGACTATGACTATAGATAACCAAATATTGGCTTGCTGTTCTGCATCTTCTAAAAGTGGCACATAGAAGGATAATGCATATAAGCTCACGCCAATTATCCAAATAAGTATTCCAATGCTAATTACTCTTGTTAGTTTCACAACTGTTCGTTTATTGATTAATGAATATTTTGTTCGCTGTATCATTTTGAATATATCAAGCCTATTATCAGCAGTGTGAATGATGTGAATGAGGCTATAGTACGCTGTATATGCCAGCGGTTCCAAGGCTGCTCAAATTTGGTTCGTAGTTCCTTAAGCTCAATAGTCAAAAGGTTTTCTAGTACGGTTTTATCAAGCATTTCGTTGAGTGGTACATTTTTAAAAACTGTTATCAAACCGACACCTATAAAGAATAGAATGGCTGCAAGCATAAATGACCAAAATGTCGTGGGATGTGCGTTGCGATGCAAATAGGCATTAATGAACAGTAGAATCACAGGTCCAAAAAAGGTGATGAGAAAACTGCGGTTAATGATGGCGCGGTTCATCGCCTTAAATGACTGCAAGAATCCTAAATCATCCAGTCTGCCGATTCCTGGGGTGATGGCATTAGACCACGTAAAACATAATCCTGCCGTAAGTCCTGTAAATAAGATGCCAAGCATCAATACGATAATTTTAAAGTTGATTTCCATTTTTATTATTTTTTATGGATGATATCCAGGTTAATAAATCTTGATACTCTTCGCTGGTGAGTTTTATTTTCTTGCCTTTTGGCATTCGCTTTTTAATGAACACCTACTTGTATACATCATTTGACCAGCCATTCATATTATCTTCAGTGAAGACACGTCTACGATTGCGTTTCTCGTGACAGACATTGCATTTGTTTGTAAGAACCGTAAACGCTCTTTCCTCTATCGGGTCTTCTTTAGATAGACCTGCATACGCTAGACCTTCATATCCATCAGATGATGTGCGAGGGTCATTTTGTCCTGCTATAATTGCTAGACAGGTGGCGACAATTAATTTTGCTAATGTGTTCATTTTTAAAAGGTTGATTGGCAATTATGGTACAAAGTTGCGGAGATATACTCCCAATCATTTATTCGAGCGGAAATATGATTTGTTCGAAAAGTTCATTCCCATAAACTGATTTAGAGTTCTTTAGAAAATCTGACTGTTTTATCTTCTAATTCTTTTCTAAAACTCTCTTCTATAATTTCACCTTCTTTAAAGTTGTCATAAAAAGATGGTAACGAATATGTTCCTATGAGTTTTGCTCCAAGAAATGGAAAATAGGTGCTTGCCCCTTGCAGTACAGTTGCTCCACCTCTTCCTCCGGGGGAAGTTGCCATAAGTAGCATAGGTTTCTCCTTCCAAATTTTCATATCTAAACGTGATAACCAGTCTAAAGTATTTTTAAATACTGCGGCATAGGAACCATTATGTTCTGCTAAAGAGATAATAAATGCATCTGCCGTATTGATGATTTCATCTAATCTCTTGACGGCTGTGGGGATGCCATTCTCTGCCTCGTAGTCTTCCCCGTAAACAGGAAGTACATAATCATTCAAATCGATAGATATGATTTCTACATTTTTCAATAAGCTAGCTGTGTAACCTACTAAAGCTTTGTTGATTGATTTTTGACTGTTGCTGCCTGCAATTGTGATTACTTTTTTCATAATTATTGTTTTTTTGAGATTATAGTATCGATTGACCATTTTCCGCTTCCATTTAATAACACACTTAATGCAAGACCAATTATTAAAATAGAATATTCGTAACCTTCACCTGCTTGGTTACCATACCAGTTCATAAAAAAGCCGTGTTCTAACTGCGTAGTAATTATGATGCCTGTAAACATACCTACAAGAGATAATGCCCAAAACCTAGAGAAGATTCCAAGAACCAATGAAATGGAACCAAAAAACTCAATCATTATAACTGAGAAGGCTACAATACTTGGCAAACCCATTTGGGTAGTCAATGACTCCATCGTACCTTGATAGCCATATCCACCGAAGAGTCCTAATAACTTTTGCGCGCCGTGCGGAAATATGACTAATCCTAGCGTTAAACGTGCAATACTAAATCCCCAATTAGGGTGTGTCGTAATTAATTTTTTGAATAGATTTTTCATAATATGTATAGTTTAAAATGTTTTACGGTAATACAATCCGAAAGAGGATTTTTGAATAGGTTTATGTCCGTATTGGTCAAAATCTGCCCCAAGTCCAAATTGATGTCCTTTGTAGGATAGACCTAAACGTAATTGTTGGAAACTTCGGGAATGTGATTTGAACTTATCCCAAACAGTTAGAAACTGTCCATTCAACCACAGTGAAATAGTTGCGGTTAGTGGTTTGCTTAATTGAAATTGGGCAAATATTTCAGCTTGACTAGCCTGTTTCTTTTCTGAATATGCTACAGTTGGAATAACAATAAATAGAGCGTTGGAATGTTTTAAGGTGAGCTTAGCTGATAGTCTTTCTGAAAACCCTCCGAAACTATTATAATATAGGGAAGGTCCGACGGATATAGTCTCATTAAAATTCCAGAATAATGTAGGTTGTAAGCCTACTTCATCAAAAATTTGATTTTCTTTTTCTCTGAATTTTTGGAAGAAAGCTAGGGTAGTTATGCTTAAGGTGTTGCTGTACTTTATGGAATAACTAGAGAGTAATGTGAAATCAGTTTTCTCGAATCCAGAAAACAGTTCTATTTGGGTGAATTGGGCTTGTAAGGTGCATACAAAACCAATTAAGAATGTTGCCGATATGAGTATTATTCTTTTCACACTTCAAAATTGCGATGGTGAAGTGTGAAAAAAAATGAACTAGTTTAAGACTTTTACATTCGGTTTACTCTAGAAATAATTTTGCTCATAAATTCGGGCGTAATTCCCAGATACGCCGCTAAGTCTTTTTGAGTAATTCTACTGACAATTTGTGGATATTTCTTTTTGAATTCTAAATATCGTTCTTCGGCTGTTAAAGATATGCCGTAGTTTGAACGTCTGATATAACTGATTAAAGACTTTTGATATAAGATGCGATAAAACCGTTCAAATTTTGGAATCTCTCGAAACAACAAATCATAATTCTCTCTCGAAATTCCTAGAAGTTCTGAATGCTCCGTTGCTTTAATATAATATCTTGAAGGTTCCTTGGTCATAAAGCTTGACAAATCACCAGTCCAGTAATCTTCAATAGCAAACATTGAGATATGAGGTGCGCCTTCTTCATCTAAAGTATACACTTTTAAACATCCCTTGGTGATAAAGTATTCATATTTAGTAATCTCACCTGCTTGCATCAAAAAATCTTTCTTCTTTACCTTTATTTCGGAGAGTAAAGAGATGTATTTCTGCTTTTCTAGCTCGGTTAAATCGATAAACCGAGATATGTTGCTAAGTATTAGTGTATGTGATGCTTTATAGTTCAAATTCTTATAGCATAATCGCGGTTATAAATGTTTATTGACTGTAGTCATTTTTTTAATTCCATATGTAACGTTGGATACGGTTTTCCTGATGAATCCAGCTCCAAACGTTTTACAAATTCAAATCCACAATATTTGTAAAACCCAACAGCTTGTTCATTCTGTTCGTTTACGTCAACTTTGGTCACTTTTAATTTATTAATAGCATAATCCAAGAGTGTTTTTCCAATTCCTTTTCCTCTATACTCAGGATGAATAAATAACATTTCCAAGTTTTGGTCAGCAACTCCAATAAACCCAACTATTTTTTTATTTTCTCTGATGCACTTTAATTCAACCTCATCTAGATATGTATTTAAAATTAGTGGTTTAAAATATTCAATATCTTCTTCTCTTAGAAAATGGTGAGTTGCTCTTACCGAAGCTTCCCAAAGTTCCACGACTTCGGTATATTCCTTTTTGTAGATGTTATCTATTGTTTTCATCTTGAGTTCTCGACAATGTAATTCACAAATCCATACACATTAAAAGAAGGCATTGCCTGAGAGGTGCAATAAGACAATACCGTTTTGGTTTCTGGGCAATAGCCAATATATGTTCCAAAAAAGCCATAATGTCCATAGAAGGTTTGGCCATTATAAACGGACTCATAAACACCAAGTCCGTAGGGAAGGTGATTCTCAAATGTTTCTTCTGTGCTTATCATTTTTTGCAATGACTTTTCCGAAATAAGCTTTCCATTGAACAGCGCCTTGATAAATGTAGCTAAGTCTTGATGCGTACTAACCAGCCCTCCACCTGACCAATCAAAAGAGGTATTTACACTATTAAAATCTATCGTGCCTACATACTGATGCAATCTTGGTTTGTTGTCTCTCGCCTTCTCATAATATTCTAAATAGGTGTCTTTTAAATCAAGAGGCTTGATAATACGTTCTCTAATGGATTGTGCTAGTGGTTTTTGGTCCAATTTCTCAATCAATAACCCGAGCAATACATAATTCATATCAGAATAATGCCAACCTTCTCTAGGTTTGAATTTTGCTTCCTTATGAAGCCCAAATTCAAAATATAAATCTACCACTTCTTTTGGTTGATATTGCAGTTGCGGATTTTGCATTACACGCTCAAAAAAGGCTTCTTGTTTGTCATTGAAAACATCTGCCAATCCACTTTTGTGTGATAGTAATTGCTGTATGCTAATAGCTTTCGCGAAAGCGGCATTCTTATAAAAATGAAAATCGTCCAGTCTTAGATATTCAACATCCTTTAAATACGAATAGATGTTATCTGAAAGGGAAAGCTTGCCTTCTTCTTCTAGTTGTAATATTACAGTTGCAGTAAATGTCTTGGTGCTGCTGGCAATTCTAAATTGGTCTGTTATCTGAACAGCATCTCCGTCTTTCTGACGTTTACCTACGGCCTTGTTAACTATTACTTTTCCATTTCTTTCAATCAGAAATGATATACCGTGAACAGGGCTTTCTGTGTTATCGATTAGTTTTACCTCCAAAAGTTTGGAAACCTCTTGGGCATTCATAAGAAATGGGAACATTGATAAAATCAGGATTAGTGTTTTCATAATGCGTTTTGACTTTGATATGATTACATTCGGATGGAACTGATATATGTCCAAGTTATAAAAAGTATTTGCAATGGAATTCTAAACCACAAATAAGAAAGACCATTTCCGTCGAATGTTCCAGTTTGATAATTTATTTTATGTACTGATGCATAAATATTGGCAGGTAACATCAGCAATAGAAAAATGATGAGTGCCCAACCAGATAATGACTGATACTTTGGAATAAGAAGACCAACAGCCATAATGATTTCAAATATTCCTGTAAAGTGAACAAAGCTCTCCTTAAAAGGAATAAAATCGGGTATCATCATTGTCATTCCCTTGGTGAATACAAAGTGTCCAATGGCTGTGAAAACGAGCATTATGGCCATCGCTATTCTTGCAGACAAAGCAAAATCATATTCTTTTTTGATGATTTTGATAGCCAAAATTGAGATAGCAAAACTTACAATAAGTACAATGAGTGGTTTCATAATTTTCTTGATTTAGATATTTTAATGATGAATGACCACGGATACATTCCCTCGTTTTCTGCCAGAATCTACATATCGGTGTGTTTCAACCATATTTTCTAGACTGTATTCTTTGTCTATAAATGGTTTTATTTTTTCTGTTTCTGCCAATTGACGGGCTTGTAAAAGCAGTTCTTTACTTTCTTTTGTTAGTATTTTTGTGGTAACGAATTTCCCGTTGTCCTTGAGTACCTTTTTAGCAGCCGATTTCGAAGTTTTACCTACGGTATCAAATACAATATTGTAGCGCTCTGGTGATTGAGTATAGTCCTGTTTTTTGTAATCGATTACGGTTTCTGCTCCCAATTGCTCAACCATTTCGATATTCCGAGTGCTACAGACCCCTGTAACACGTATTCCAAAATAGTTAGCAATTTGTACTGCATAGCTTCCCACACTACCCGAAGCACCATAAATGAGTACTTTTTGGTCTCTTTGAATATTTGCTTTTTGAAGTAGAAACAGCGCCGTCATACTACCAATGGGCAAAACTGCAGCTTCTTTATGGGAAAGCTGTTTTGGCTTTTTAGTTACAACTCCTTGACTCCAATGTTCAGGAATACACATATATTCCGCATAGGCTCCTGTCTTCAACATAGTGGTGGTGCCAAACACTTCATCGCCAATCTTAAACTTTGATACCTTGCTACCTAATTGCTCAATGACTCCAGACCACTCGTGACCTAAGATTTGCTTTTTGGGACGGAACAATCCAAAAATCAATCTTGCGGGTAACCAAAATAGTGGTGGAAAATCTGAAGCTCGTAAGCGAACGTCACCAGATGTTACAGAGGTTGCAAACACTTTTACCAAAATTTCATTCGGCTTGGGCACTGGCTTATCCAGTTCCTTTAGTTGTAGGACTTCTGGTGCGCCATATTTAGAATAAACTACTGCTTTCATTTTTGATAGGTTTAAGCGTTTATGGAAATATTGTAAATCGATAAAGGTCTTACTTTACAGATATGTGCATATTGCTCACTTTCTAAATAGTAAAGCTCTTTGTCAAAAAGTTCGTTTCGGTCAAGAAAATGAATTACCTTTTCTTTTGTGCCGTAGTTGCAATACAATCGCAACACTTTGTCACAATCTTCAAGGTCAAAATTCCATTGTCCTTTTCCCACGATGGCATCTAAATGCGGTTGTATCGCTAAGAGTTGTAGCTCTTGCACGTAGGTAGCGAGTAAATAAAAATCTGTTTTCATACTGTATCGATTTGATTGATGAATAAACTCTTGTCATTTGATAATACAAAGATGATTTTAAAAAAAAAGACAATTGTTCTGAAATGAAAATCAGAACCTATATGATGAGCATTAGAACTTTTTTAGACCCTTGATTTTGGAATTGTGGTTTGAATTCTACGAACTTTGTAATGATGTCACTTTCAGCCAAAAACAAATATTATCTTAAACGCATACTTCCTTTCGGAATCATTTGGCTTGCTATTTCATTACTATTGTTATGGTCAGACTATGCTGTGTTGGCAGACCAATCACAAGTGGATGAATGGGTGATACCCATTACGCCAGCCATTTTTGTTTTTTCCTCTGTAAGTGTTTTTATAGTGGGCTGCTTAGTCGGTGCGATTGAGGTATTTGTAGTCAATAAGCTTTTTGCCAATCAAAGCTTTCCAAAAAAAATTATAGGTAAGTTTCTACTGTACACAACAGTACTTTTTATTCTGGTTTTTATACTTTACTTGATAGCAGCCAGCATTGTATCTAAAGAATCAGTTTTCAGTAAATCCGTCTGGAATCAATATGTCCAATTCTTTACCAGCATAACGCACGTAAGCACTTGGGTGCAATTGTTATTTTCACTATTAGTCTCATTAATTTTTGCCGAAGTAAGCGAGAATCTAGGTCAAAACATCTTATATAATTTCTTTACAGGCCGCTACCATAAACCCGTAGATGAAAACCGCATCTTTATGTTTGTAGATATGAAGGACAGTACCACTATTGCTGAAAAACTAGGTCATAAAAACTACTTCAAATTACTCAAAGACTATTACCGAAGTTTTTCTGATGCTATCATCAAGAATTACGGGGAAGTCTATCAATATGTGGGTGATGAGATTGTTATCACTTGGAATCTGGATGACGGTTTAATAGATAACCGATGTATTCAATGTTTTTTTGAAATGAAAACTGCTTTAGAAAAACAAACACAGCATTTTGAAAAGAAGTATAACACTATTCCAAATTTCAAAGCAGCTTTGCACTTCGGCGAAGTCACCACAGGTGAAATAGGCGCATTAAAAAAAGACATTTTCTTTACGGGCGATGTGCTCAATACCACAGCAAGGATTCTAGGATTAACTACGAAATTAAAAGAAGATTTCTTAATTTCTGAACCGCTTTCGCGAAAGCTGGAAACTTCGGAAGATTATAGTTTGGAAAATTTAGGAACTAAAATCCTGAAAGGTAAAACAAAGTCGATTCAGGTATGTGCAGTTCATTATTCATCATAATAGGGGAAGCCTACACTCTATTATTAAGATTGAGTGTAGCCTAGATTATGATTGTTTGAAATTAGATTGTTTGTTTGCAACTGAAATAACTAGCTCACTTTATCTATTGTTTGGTTGTTGCTTTTTTGTTTCCGTACTCTAAGGCAGCACCAATAGCGATACCCAAAATAAACCACACTTCTGTATTTGAAGTTAAATAGCCAACTATACAACCTAATATAATACCGAATGCCAATCGTGCTCCTGGTATAATTTTTCTAGTCTTTCTCATAATTTTTCGTTTTACGATTAATATGAGACAAATCTACAGTAGGATTAGTCGAAAAAAGTTCGTGTTTAGAAAACGGAACTAATTCCTTCTATTCATTCTTAGATAAGAATTGGGTGTAGTACCCTCAATCTTTTTGAAAAACGTATTGAAGACTGTTTTAGAATTGAAACCACTATCGTAAGCTACCGCCATAATGGTTAAACCTTTATTTTCCTCTAATATGACACGCTGTTTAAATTCTTCAACTCGATACGTATTGATAAACTCAGAGAAGTTTTTTTGAAAACCCAGACTTAAAAGTTGTGAGACATAATTCGTTGGAAGTTCTAGATAAGAAGCTAAATCTTTTAGAGATACATCTGGATTTAAGTACAACTTATGTTCTTTCATTATTTTCTTCAATGCATTACCGTGTCTTTCAATTTCATCATCACTCAATAAGATTTGCTTATATTTTTTTTGTGATTTGTAGTTATTATTATCTGGTATAGCCTGAACCATTAATTTTTTAAATCTTTCAAGGTTTTTTATTGGCTTTAAAATAGGTTCAGTATTCAATAATAAAATTAGAGGTAGATGATTTTCAAAGGCTTGCTCTATACATTCTAAAGCCTGGTTATAATTGCCTAATAAAACATTTACCAGAATTAAAAAATTGAAGGCCTTATCCATCTTTTCGGATGTTAAGTAAGATTCTAGCTCACGAATCTTTTCATTACATTTTTCAATGTCACCCATTTTTGCATAGCACATAGTGATGCCACCTAATTGCGTTAAATCGTTTATGGAGACGCCATTTAAAGCTTTGTAGTAGCTTAAAGCTTCCTGGTTTCTATTTGTAAACAAAAGGCATTCTCCAATATAGAGTGGTGGAAATGGCAAAATGGGATTTAACGCTAACGCTTTTTGAAAGTATGGCATTGCCGCGTTGTAATCTTCTTGAAGATATAATAAAAAGCCCTTGTAATGAATATTCATTGCGGAGAAAGGGTCAAGTTCTAAGGCCTTATCGATATAATTATGAGCAGAATTTAATTTACCCTCAACGGTTAAATAATTAGAAATAGTAAGATAAATCTCATCAGCAGGTTGAATTTCTAATGCTTTATTTGCGTGTAAATAGGCCTTTTTTAAATTCCAGTTTTGCCAACATTCTATCCAAGATAAATTTAATTGCGAACGATAAAGGTTTGGATTAAGTTCTAACCCTTTTTTAAGAAAAGGTTGTGCTTTTTGAAAGCCTTCAAAAGCAGGCATCAGTCCCATAGCTCCCATATAGGTATAGCCGTGATTTATGTCTATATATGCATTCGGAAAGTTTGGTGCTTTTTGGATAATACTTTCAAAAATTGAAATTGCTTTAACCGTATTTTCATACCCCATTTTCATTAAATAATATCTTCCTTTTAGATATTCTCTATAAATATGGATTGGCACATCAATGGGCTCAATTAATTTGTCTTCAATCTCAATATGACCTATATGTTCACGTAACTTTTCGGCAATAAATAGACTTACTTCGTCTTGAATAGCAAAAACATCTTCTGGGTTTCTATCAAAGGTTTCTGACCAAAAATGGAAATCATTAAGAGCATCTATCATCTGAACCGTAATTCTCATTGTGTCTTTCAACACTCTGATACTTCCTTCAATAAAAACAGATACCCCTAGTTGCTCTCTTATTTCTTGTGAGGTTACTTTTTTGTTTTTAAAGTAAAATGAAGAGGTTCTTGAGGTAACTGATAATTCTTTAATTTTTGCCAGCGCATTGATAATTTCCTCTGTAAGCCCATCACAAAAATATTCATTATCAATGCTATTGCTCATATTGACAAAAGGCAATACGGCAATGGATTTGTCTGTAGACGATATGTTAGAACTTGTTGGATTCAATTTCTTCAAACACTGCTATAAATTTAATAAAGTGCTGAAATTGAACATCTTTTTCTTAGCAAGATTTTTATTACAAGCCTTTCGAATCAAGTATGATTGAAGAATAACATTAGTCTCAAAGAATTTTTAGAAAATTTTTACCAGCAATTTCATTTCAAATCCAACTAATCCCAAACAAAATTTATTAAAGCTTTGAAAAAGGCTCAATTCTGTACCTATTCTGTACCCATTGGAAAAAAGAAAGGCTCCACATTTCTGTGAAGCCTTGTCTTTGCTAGTAGCGGGAACTGGACTCGAACCAGTGACCTTCGGGTTATGAGCCCGACGAGCTACCTACTGCTCTATCCCGCGATGTGGACAACAAAGATACAATGGTTTTTTGTTTAAATCCAAATTCATGGGGGTTTATTTTCCTTTCGTGCTGTTGTGTAAATTGTATACCTTCGAGTTTTGGACTTTATTATGAATGTACTTAACGATTTTATAAAAAAGGCATTGCCATTTACCGAGTGGCCCATGTTTATTTTACTTATAGGAGGTGGATTATTTTTGGTCTTTTATTCCAAGTTCCTGCCGTATCGCTTTTTTGGTCATGCCATTGCCATTACCGCCGGAAAATACAATGATAAAACCGCAAAGGGCGATGTTAGCTCTTTTCAAGCGCTTTCCGCAGCTGTAGCCGCTACCGTGGGGCTTGGTAACATATCCGGTGTTGCTATCGCTATTCATGATGGTGGTCCTGGAGTGGTTTTTTGGATTTGGATGACCGCACTTATCGGTATGTGTATCAAATTTTATTCCTGTAGTCTCTCTATCATGTACCGCGGAACGGATTCCGATGGAAAATTACAAGGCGGCCCTATGTTCTACATCACTAAAGGGCTTGGCGAAAAAGCTCGGCCGCTCGCCATATTTTTCGCCATATGTGGCCTGTTCGGTTTTTTGGGCGTGTTCACGGCCAATCAATTTACAGAAACCTTTATGAGCGTTGTTGAACCTTCCGATACATTATTTGAAATGAGCGATGTTAACTGGAAATGGACAATCGGTCTGATATTGGCCCTAATTACCTCATTTGTGATTTTTGGTGGTTTGACCAAAATAGCCAAGGTAGCATCGGCAATCGTACCATTTATGGTAGCGGTATATTTGGTGGCCGTAATAGTGGTAATGGTCTTGAATTCATCACAAATTCTACCCTCGTTGAAAATGATAATCACCGAGGCATGGAATTTTAAGACCGTGGTAACAGGTGGTTTTTGGGGCTTGGTGATTATCGGCATCCGTAGGGCCATGTTCTCGAATGAAGCAGGTCTGGGCAGTGCCCCTATGTACCATGGACAATCCAAAACCGATAATCCCATTAAAGAAGGCTTGGTGGCCATGTTGGGGCCTTTTATCGATACTATTTTAGTGTGTACTTTCACTGCGATAGTCATTATTTTAAGCGGAGCATATCTAGAGGATTCCAGCGGTATCGTTATGACCCTATCGGCATTCGAAACCACATTATTTGGATATGGGGACGATTTGTTAATGGTTATCGTGACCGCATTTGCCCTATCAACCCTGTTCACATACTCCTATTACGGTGTAAAGTGTCTTTCTTTTTTGACCAATGCTAAAATCGGGAAGTTTTACAACTGGTACTTTGTTATCATGATTATCTTTGCCGCAGTGGCCTCTTTGGATTTGGTAAAGAATTTAATCGATCTATCATATGCCTTGATGGTGATTCCCAATATGATTGCCGTATTGTTATTGGCACCTAGGGTAAATACAGCGGCAAAAGAATACTTTAAAAACTAAAAGATGCAAGAGCATAAAGCGGGATTTGTAAATATCATAGGAAACCCCAATGTGGGTAAATCTACTTTGATGAACGCTTTTGTGGGCGAAAAACTGTCCATTATTACCTCTAAGGCACAAACTACCAGGCACAGGATTTTGGGTATTGTGAACGGGGATGATTTTCAAGTAATCCTTTCCGACACGCCAGGCATAATAAAGCCCGCCTACGAGATGCAGTCGGCTATGATGGATTTTGTGAAATCAGCTTTTGAAGATGCCGATATTTTGCTGTATATGGTCGAGATCGGGGAAAAAGCATTGAAAGACGAACGTTTTTTTGAGAAAATCAAAAACTCTAAAATACCTGTGCTTTTACTGCTCAATAAAATCGATACCTCTGAACAAGAAGTTTTGGAAGAGCAAGTACAATATTGGCAAGAGCAATTACCAACTGCCGAGATTCATGCGATATCGGCCCTACAAAACTTTAACATCAAAGGTGTTTTTGAACGCATCATTGAGTTACTGCCGCAATCCCCGGCATATTATCCCAAAGACCAATTAACGGATAAGCCCGAACGCTTTTTTGTAAACGAGACCATACGTGAAAAAATCCTTCAATTTTACAAAAAGGAAATCCCATATGCTGTAGAGATTGATACCGAAGAGTTTTTTGAGGATGACACCATTATTAGAATGCGATCGGTAATCATGGTTGAACGTGATTCCCAAAAAGGAATTATTATAGGTCATAAGGGCAGCGCATTAAAAAGAGTAGGTGTAGAGGCCCGTAAAGATCTGGAGAAATTCTTTGACAAACAGGTACATTTAGAACTCTACGTAAAAGTGAACAAGAACTGGCGCAGTAATTCCAGGCAATTGAAACGTTTTGGATATAATAATTGATGCTTACCAATGTAACATCACCATAAAGAGCTTGATTACAATAAAATAGTATTATTTTTGCACCTCAAAAATCAGGAAGTATGAGTGCTATTGTGGCCATAGTGGGGAGACCAAACGTAGGAAAATCTACATTTTTTAATAGATTGATTCAGCGTCGTGAAGCTATCGTAGATGCTGTTAGTGGCGTTACCCGTGACCGCCACTACGGTAAAAGTGATTGGAACGGTGTCGAATTTTCCTTGATAGATACAGGTGGTTATGTTTTGGGGAGTGACGATGTTTTTGAAAAAGAGATTGATAAGCAAGTTGAACTTGCCATTGATGAGGCCGATGCCATTATTTTCATGGTCGATGTCGAAACCGGTGTTACAGGTATGGACGAAGACGTCGCCAAACTACTACGTCGTGTAAACAAACCTGTATTTTTGGCCATAAACAAAGTGGATAATGCAAAACGTGCACAGGATGCCGTGGAGTTTTACGCACTGGGGTTGGGAGATTATTTCACGATATCAAGTGTAAATGGTAGTGGTACCGGCGATTTATTGGACGAATTGGTAAAAGTTCTTCCTGAAAAAGAAGAGGACAAAAGCGACCTACCAAGATTTGCGGTCGTTGGTAGGCCCAATGCCGGAAAGTCATCCTTCATAAATGCATTGATTGGTGAAGATAGGTATATCGTTACCGATATAGCGGGGACTACACGTGATAGTATCGATACAAGATATAACCGGTTTGGCTTCGAGTTCAATTTGGTAGATACCGCCGGCATCCGAAGAAAGGCCAAAGTACGGGAAGACCTGGAATTCTATTCCGTTATGCGCTCTGTCAGGGCTATAGAACACAGTGATGTTTGTTTGTTGGTGTTGGATGCTACAAGGGGTTTTGATGGTCAGGTCTCCAATATTTTTTGGTTGGCGCAACGCAACAACAAGGGTATTGTTATTTTGGTAAATAAGTGGGACTTGGTCGAGGATAAAGAAACCAATACCATGAAACAGTTTACCCAAAAAATAAAGGAAGCCATAGAGCCTTTCGTTGATGTACCTATCTTGTTTATTTCGGTATTGACGAAACAACGCATCTATAAAGCCATAGAAACCGCGGTAGAGGTATATAAAAACCGTTCAAAGCGTGTGCCCACGAGTAAACTGAACGATGTAATGTTGCCCATCATAGAACATACACCGCCACCTGCCTACAAGGATAAATATGTAAAGATCAAATTTTGTACGCAACTGCCTACTCCCTATCCGCAATTTGCTTTTTTCTGTAACCTTCCGCAATACGTTCGTGAACCGTATAAGCGTTTTTTGGAAAATAAACTGCGGGAAAACTTCGATTTCAATGGGGTGCCAGTGTCAATTTTTATGAGGAAAAAGTAGTGTAAGTTATTTTTTCACTATATTTTAAAGTATAAAATTATGGAGTGAAAAAGATTTTCTTATTTTCCTTTGTTCAAATAATAACTTCTGGTTTTTATCTAGCACATGGCCAAGAAAAGTCATTGGACTTACTTGAAAATGTACATCTCCACTTAAACAAAACAGTTTTTTCCCAAGGAGAGAGATTGTGGTTTGCTGCTTACGTTCAGGATCAAAAAGCAAAATTGCCATCAAGTAAAACCACTAATTTACATGTTGGGTTATTTGATTTAAAGGGGGAAGTAGTAAAACGCAAAATATACCATGTCGAAAGTGGGATATCGCATGGTGACTTTGCCATAGATTCTACTTTTACAAATAGTGATTATATGCTTATTGCTTGGACTAATTACAGTCAAAACTATAAAGAACTGCAGCCTTATCGTCAGAAAATAAAAATACTTAATCAAGTCGATAAGGACAAAACTTCCGAAAAGTCAAAAGGCTATAAGTTAAATGTTTACCCAGAAGGAGGGCGGTTGATCAAAAATGCTTTTAACCTGGTTGCGATACAGCTTCAGGATGGTTTAGGAAACGGCATCTTTCAAGACAGTCTTTGTTTAGTTACAGATAAAGGGAAAATCGTACAAAATAAAATCACTACTAGCAAACAGGGTTATGGTAGAATTGGGTTTGTGGTGGAGGATGGTAAGGAATATTATCTCAGGTTTGGTAATGAAAACAATCAACTACTGACACAAAAACTTCCACAAGCAGTATCGGACAGATTAGGAATTCAATTGTACAATACACTAGATGAGAATATTTTGATAAACTTCATTGGCTCCAAAAAATTCTTTAAAGACAGTGAACATAAAGTCTATACTTTGGTCATTTTTCAAAATGAAAACCTATTTACTGGGAAATATGTAGTGAACGGAGAAGTACAAAGTTTACGTATAGACAGAAATATGATGCCATACGGAATCAATACGATTGTTTTACTAGATGATAAACTTATGCCAGTGACGCATCGAATGTTTTTTAATTATCGACAAGATGATGCTCGTGATATGCCCTTGGAAATAGGACATGCCATAGATGGTGATTCATTGATATTGAATATCAATACCAAATCAAAAACAATCAAGAGTGCTTCATTGAGTCTTTCAATCCTGCCAACGGAATCTAAGGCATATAATCCCAATAACTCGCTTACAAGCTCATTTCTACTATCTCCATACTTCAAAAAGGAAATGAATGGTTTGAAATATTATATGTACGATGATAACAAACAACTACGATATGAATTGGATACCAGGCTTATATTTGAGGGTTGGGGCAGATATCATTGGGATTCCACAAAACAAAGAGGGATTCAGGTTCAATTTATGATGGAGAACGGGTTTCAAGTAACCGGAAAAATAATCGATGCGGATCTCACCAAAGAAAAACAGATATACGTAACTACGGGAGACAATAAAGCTTTTGCATATGGTGATTTGAAAAACGATAAAACATTTAACTTAAATATGCCACTATATGCAAACGATTCAATAGGTATTACTCTCTTGGGTAATAAAGGAAAATTGAGGAAAGCAAAAATAGAGACTAATTTTACATATGTAATCCCAAAAATCATATTTGACCCCTTGCAGTATTCATGTTCAAACCAGGACATCGAACCTGTACCTGAGGAAGATATTGATATGACCCAGAACAATATATTTGGAAAAGGCATTATTGCCTTGGATGAGGTAAGTGTAAGTGAAAAATCCTTGAAAGATGATAAGATTCTAGTTTCCCCATATTCAGAATTAAAAATGATTGATGATGAAGATATTCAAAAGACACCATCTTTATTAGCTTATCTGACCAAACAGGGTATTAAACCTGTATATGTTGATGGTGTAATGTATTTTCAATCAAATAGAATGATAAACCCAATAAAGCCGCCTCATTACGAGTATTATTCGGTTTCCGTAGATGGTAGGCCTACCGATCCAGGTGAGGTTGTATCTATGCCCTTATCTAGTATAAGAGCAATAGTCGTAACAAAAGCTTCTATGGGGTTTTCTTCAGGAACTAATTTTTTTATTGGGATTCAATTAAGAGAAGGTTTTTACGTAGCTCCCGAGAAAAGAGATAAGTTCGTTAAGTTTTTAATTAAAAAAGGATTTTCAAGACCTCAAGAATATTTTGATCCTGGTTATGATCTGGATACTAAGCTATTCTCATATTTTGGAGCCATTGATTGGCGACCTAGGGTAATTTTATCAAATGAAAAACCAACAAGCATAAGTATACCATTACACAAAAAAGACAAGGTAGTATTATATGTTGAAGGAATGGGAATTGATGGTTCTCTAATATCAACATCAAAAGTAATTGAACTACCAACTGAGTAGTAATATTACTGCAAGATTCTACCAGCCACCAGAAGCACCACCGCCACCAAAACCGCCGCCACCGAAACCTCCGCCAAAGCCACCACCACTGAATCCGCCTCCGCCAAAACCTCCACTGGAACTACCTCCGCGCCCCATATTGCTTAGGATGATTATATCCCAAGGATTTAAGCCAGAACCTCTACCACCGCGATCATTACGATCACCCTTGTTTTTTCTGTTCCAAAGTATGATCAATACGACCAAAAAAATGATAAAAGGTAAAAAGGCATCATAAGGTAGACCATCGTTAAAACTTCGGTCTTCTTTGAACTTACCGTTGAGCGCTTCAAAAATAGCATCGGCACCCTTATCCAATCCATTATAATAATTCCCGGATTTAAATTGGGGAATGATAACGGTCTCTATTATTTTTCGGGATAATGCATCGGTCAATCGTTCTTCGACCCCATAACCGGTGTTAATGGCGATTCTTCTGTCTGATTTCGCCAATAAAACGAGAATACCGTTGTCTTCTTTTGCTTGGCCGATACCCCATTTTTGCCCCCATTGGGCACCTAAAAAATTGATGTTTTCCCCTTTGGTCGAATTAATGATCGCCACCACGATTTGTGTAGACGTACTATCGGCATAACGAACCAGCTTTTGTTGCAATGTATTTTTTTGTGGAACCGATAGTAAGTTTACGTAATCATATACACTTGTCTGTTGGGACTTATTAGGTTTGGAGGGGATTTGAAATTGCGCATAGGAAAAAGCACAACAGAGTAATAAAAAAACGTAATGCTATCCTTTGGATATTTCATTGCTCAACTCGTTTTCATCATTATGTTTCCAAGGAAAATGGTCTTCTAGCTCCTTTCCTGTTTTTAATACGCCTTCAATAATACCCTGTTTAAACTCCCCTTCTTTGAAGTATCGCTGTATGGTATCCTTAGTGGCGTTCCAAAAATTTTCGGGTACTACTTTGTCGATTCCCTTATCGCCATGAATTGCAAATTTTTTATCATGCACCGCAATATAAATGAGCACTCCATTTTCATCTTTGGTATTGTCCATTTTGAGGTAATGAAAGAGTTCCCTGGTTCTTTCGTAATGATCAAGTTCAGTATGTGCCTCGATGTGTACCCTAATCTCACCTGAGGTATTTTTCTCGGCCTCAAGAATGGCACCAACGATTTCTTGCTCTTCTTCTTGTGTTAAAAAATCCTCTACTTTGGACATTTTTCTTTTTTGTACTAGTTAAATTTAAAATTCACATCGGGAGCATTCTCTGAACCCGGTTTAGAACTGAAAAGGGCAAGCGGGTCAAAATCGGCAATATTGGCTATGATATTGGTGGGGATTTTTTCAATTTTAATATTATATTCCCCAGCAAGTTCGTTGAACCTATTGCGTTCTACGTTTATTCTGTTTTCTGTGCCTTCCAACTGGGACTGTAATTCTAAAAAATTTTGATTGGCTTTCAAGTCCGGATATCTTTCTACGGTAACCAATAGTCGTGAAAGGGCAGAGGATAGTCCACTTTGGGCTTCTTGAAAAGCGGCCAGTTTTTCGGGGGTCAGGTTATTGACGTCAATATTGGTAGCGGTCGCTTTTGATCTCGCTTCTATGACATCTTTTAAGGTGCCTCTTTCAAAATCGGCGGCACCTTGTACCGTTTTTACCAAGTTGCCGATGAGGTCGCTTCTACGTTGATAGGAACTTTCTACATTGGCCCACTGTTTTGTGGCTTGGCCCTTCATATCAACGAGTGTATTATTGGTGTTTACGTACCACATACCTAGGACAACGGCCAGGCTTACTATAACGATTATAGGGATTAGTGTTTTTTTCATTTTATTGGTGTTTATTGATTATCGGTGTTAAAGGAAATAAAGGTATAAAAAGGACACTGCTCTACGGTTACAGTTGATTTTTTATTTTGAGTAGTTCGGCTTTTACCATTTCCAGCTTCTGGATGACCTCAAAATTGGATAAAGTTTTTTGGCGTTCCTCTTTTAAGTGAATTTTGGCACCTTCCAAGGTAAACCCTCTTTCCTTCACCAGGTGGTAGATCAGTTGAAGGTTTTGAATGTCCTTAGGAGTGAATTTTCGGTTTCCTTTGGCATTTTTTTTGGGTTGAAGTACATCAAACTCCTTTTCCCAAAATCTTATCAAAGAGGTATTTACGCCAAAGGCCTCGGCTACTTCGCCAATACCGTAATATCTTTTTTCGGGAAGTTCTATATGCATTAATCCAAGGATTGGTTTTCTTGATTGGCGTATTTCAGCATGTTCTCAAACTCTTTTGCGGTCAAACTTCCATAGTAAAAGTTAATGGGGTTGATACGTTCACCATCCTTAAAAACCTCATAATGCAGATGCGGAGCTTCGGACCGCCCGGTGCTGCCCACAAAACCGATGAGGTCACCTCGTTTTACCTTTTGCCCAGGTTTTACGTTGTACTTGCTCAAATGTGCATAGAGTGTCATATAGCCATACCCGTGATCTACCCGAATATGTTTACCGTAGCCGGAAGAGTTATTGTCGGCCCGAGTGACCTTGCCATCGCCACTGGCGTAAATAGGCGTTCCCTTGGGAGCGGTAAAGTCCATACCCCAATGCATTTTTCTAGCTTTGGTAAAAGGGTCGGAACGCCACCCGTACCCAGATGCCATTCGTGTCAATTCTTCGTTGTTTATGGGTTGTATGGCCGGTATTGCGGCAAGTAGCTCTTCTTTTTCCTCTGCCAGTTTTGTGATTTCGTCCAAAGATTTGGATTGTATGACCATTTGTTTTTGGATGATATCCATCTGTTTGGTCGTCTCGATAATCATTTCCGAATTGTTGAAACCTTCCAGTGATTTGTATCTGTTGATACCTCCAAAACCGGCCCTGCGTTGCTCTTCGGGTATGGGGTTGGCCTCAAAATATAAGCGATAAATATTGTTGTCCCTATCCTCTATATTGGCAAGAACTTGTTCCATCTGTCCCATTTTTTTGTTCAATAGCTCAAATTGAAGCTCATAATTTTTCACTTCGCGTTGCAAGGACAGTTCTTTGGGCGTGTTGAGTATATCGGTATTTAGGAGAATGGTAAGGCCTAGAAGTCCAAAAAGCATAGACCCCAAAAAAAATAGGCCTATATTCCTGTATTTTTTGGATTTCTTCGGTTCAATCTTTCGGTACGAAAGAGTGTCCGGGTCATAATAGTACTTTACCTTAGACATAAATGGATTTTATCCTATTTTTGTGCATCCGTTTTATGATAACAAACAAATATAAAAATTGTTTTGCATAAAGCGTTAAAATTATCAAAAGCTTACCGTTTTCTATGAGGTCAAAGGATGTAAGAACAAAATTTTTAAACTTTTTTAAGGAAAAAGGGCATCATATTGTGCCTTCTGCCCCGATGGTCATAAAAAACGACCCTACATTGATGTTCACCAATGCGGGGATGAACCAATTTAAAGAGTTTTTTCTAGGCAATACCGTTCCCAAAAACAAAAGGGTATCGGATACCCAAAAATGCCTTAGGGTAAGCGGAAAGCACAATGACCTTGAAGAAGTAGGGAAAGACACCTATCACCATACCATGTTCGAAATGTTGGGCAACTGGAGTTTTGGCGATTATTTCAAAAAAGAGGCTATTGCGTGGGCTTGGGAATTGTTGACCGATGTTTTAAAGATCGATAAAGATTGCCTATACGTATCGGTCTTTGAAGGCAGCAATGATGCTGATAATCTTGAAATGGATAGGGAGGCTTTTGGGCTGTGGAAAGCTATTGTGCCCGAGGATAGAATTATCATGGGCAACAAAAAGGATAATTTTTGGGAAATGGGCGAGCAGGGCCCTTGCGGCCCCTGCTCAGAAATACACGTGGATATACGCCCTGAGGAAGAAAAGGCCAAGGTTTCCGGTGCATCATTGGTCAATCAAGACCATCCCGAGGTTGTAGAGATATGGAACTTGGTATTTATGCAATACAATCGCAAGGCCAATGGCAGCCTAGAGCCTTTGCCGGCCAAACATGTTGATACGGGTATGGGTTTTGAACGCCTGTGCATGGTCTTGCAAGGGGTGCGCTCCAATTATGATACCGATGTTTTCACCCCCATTATTCGTGAAATTGAGACCATTACCAATACCAAATACGGTATTTCGGAGGAAAATGATATCGCCATACGGGTCATAGCAGACCATATTCGTGCTGTGGCCTTTTCAATCGCAGACGGACAATTGCCGAGCAACACCGGGGCAGGCTATGTAATTAGAAGAATACTGCGACGCGCCATACGGTATGGTTTTACGTTCTTGAATACAAAAGAACCGTTCATGTACCGCTTGGTCAAAGTATTGACGGAAAGTATGGGAAGTGCTTTCCCTGAATTGAAAGAACAGCTTCAATTGATCGAAAATGTGGTCAAGGAAGAAGAGCATTCTTTTTTGAAGACCCTGGAACAGGGCTTGGTGTTATTGGATAGCGTAATTTCAAATACCAATGGTAAAACAGTAGATGGGCGCAAAGCCTTTGAATTATACGATACCTACGGTTTCCCCATAGATTTAACGGCTTTGATCTTATCCGAAAAAGGATACAGGCTTGATGAAAAGGGCTTCGATATGGCCATGCAGGAACAAAAGAACCGTTCCAAATCGGCTTCGGAAATTTCAAAAGAAGATTGGGTAGTTCTTTCAAATGACGCCGAACAGGAGTTTGTAGGCTATGATATGTTGAAAGCCAACGTGAATTTGGTAAAATATAGAAAAGTTATTTCCAAAAAAGACGGGGAGCAATATCAAATGGTATTCAATATGACCCCTTTTTATCCTGAAGGAGGGGGTCAAGTAGGGGATAAGGGGTACTTGGAAGAAGCCAACGGAAATGTGGTGTATATTATCGACACCAAAAAAGAAAACAATGAAATCATACACTTCTCCAAAGAACTTCCAAAAAACACGGCAGCATCCTTCAAAGCAGTCGTAGATAAAAAACAACGTGCACGAACCGAAGCCAACCATACGGCCACACATTTGTTGCATCAAGCCCTGCGTGAGGTGCTCGGAACCCATGTAGAACAAAAAGGTTCCGCAGTGCATTCCAAATACCTTCGGTTTGATTTTTCCCATTTTTCGAAGCTTACCGTAGATGAGTTAAGGGATGTCGAGAATTTTGTGAATGCACGTATCGAAGGTCAATTGCCGTTGCAGGAGCAAAGAAGTATTCCTATTGAAGAAGCAACAAAGCAAGGTGCCATGGCCTTGTTCGGTGAAAAATATGGGGATACGGTGCGAACTGTTCGCTTTGGGCAATCCATTGAACTTTGTGGTGGAACACACGTAAAGAATACGAGCGATATTTGGCATTTTAAGATAAGGTCCGAAGGTGCCGTAGCTGCCGGAATTCGAAGAATAGAAGCGATAACTTCCGATGCCGTAAAAGATTTTTACT
The DNA here is from genome assembly GCF_013402795.1 of Costertonia aggregata. Lineage (GTDB taxonomy): Bacteria > Bacteroidota > Bacteroidia > Flavobacteriales > Flavobacteriaceae > Costertonia > Costertonia aggregata. The sequence continues at coordinate 2,438,391 of NZ_CP058595.1, forward strand.
TTGAAAGCAACAGGATGCTTTTTGAAATAAAAGATGCTTTGAACAACACGCAAGACCCAGTTAAATCTGTCGTTGCGCTCCAAGAGGAGAATACAAAATTGAAGAAGGAAATTGAAAGTCTTCTAAAGGATAAGGCCAAAAACTTGAAAGGCGATCTGTTGAACGAGTTATCAGAAATAAACGGGGTACGTTTTTTGGCCAAAAAGGTAGATTTGGATGCCGCTGCGATAAAGGACCTGTCTTTTGAAATGGGTCAGAATCAAGATAATCTATTTTTGCTTTTTGGAACGGAGCAGAACGGTAAAGCGCTTTTGTCCTGTTACATATCAAAAGATTTGGTAGCTTCAAAAAACCTGAATGCGGGAACAATAGTTCGCGAATTGGGTAAGTTTGTCCAAGGCGGTGGTGGTGGGCAACCTTTCTTTGCGACCGCAGGGGGCAAAAACCCTAACGGTATAGATGAAGCTTTGGAAAAGGCGCAAGCATATATCAATTAACAGTTTTCGTTTGTAGCGAACGAAATCGAAAGCTATCACCGCTTATTGTAAACCGATACGATGAAACTTCAGACCCAAATTCCGTTATCGATAGCAAATCATCAAATTGATTATGATAGCCGACTGGTACTCTTGGGTTCATGCTTTTCAGAAAATATTGGCGCAAAGTTCAACTATTTTAAGTTCAGGTCGTTTCAAAACCCGTTTGGGGTATTGTTTCATCCTTTGGCGATTGAGAAGCTGATTGAAAAGTCGGTCACGCAAGAAGAGTATTCAGAAGATGACATCTTCTTTTTTAATGAACGCTGGCTTTGTTTTGACGCGCATTCCGATTTAAACGATAGTTCAAAAGAAAATCTTTTGAACACATTAAAAAATGCTTTAAAACATACGCATCAACAACTCAAGCAGGCTACCCATATTTTTATAACATTGGGCACATCGTGGGTCTATAAAAAAAAAGACAGGGATATTATCGTTGCCAATTGCCACAAGGTGCCCCAAAAGGAGTTTTCAAAAGAAATACTTTCCGTTCAAGAGATAACGGCGAGTTTAAAAAACACTATTGAACTAATTCGTAAGGTAAACCGTACGGCCCAAATCGTATTTACGGTTTCGCCGGTACGGCACATAAAAGATGGGTTTACGAACAACCAAAGAAGTAAGGCGCATTTGATGACCGCAATTCAGTCTATTTTGCACCATCATAACAAAGAAGGTTTGGATTATTTTCCTAGCTACGAAATTATGATGGACGAGCTAAGGGACTATCGTTTTTACGCATCCGATATGGTGCATCCCAATGAATTGGCCATTGATTACATTTGGGAAAAGTTCAAATGCACTTGGATCCAAGAAAATGTACATGCAGTAATGAGCAAGGTTGAAACCATTCAAAAAGGGTTGGGACACAAGCCTTTTCACCCTGATTCTATTGAGCACCAAAATTTCTTAAAATCGCTTCGCGAGAAAATAAAAAAAATTCAAAAAGATTTTCCACAAATTATTTTTGAACACAGTATGGACTTCTGAATTATCGTATTCCTACTGCGTTTTCAATTCAAATTGAATATTTTGTGCATATCTTTAAACCTATTAATATCAAGTTGACGAAATCGATAACATGAAATTGAAGTTTTATTTTTTATGTGTATTCTTAAGTATATTATTTCTAAGCTGTTCCTCTTCAGCCGAAGATGGTCCTGCTGATGGTGAGTTTATAAGGGCGACCGTGGAAAATGTTTCGTTTGAATCATCGGATGTTTCAGATGGTGCCACCGCATCTAAGATAGATGGTGGTAGTTTTATAACGTTCATAGTACAAGGTTTTGATAGTGCCGGTAACAGTTTGGTCATTGTAGTGCCAGAATATAGTGGTCCTGGAAGCTATGATTTAGGTAATGACAACGGCGGTTTTATGGCATCTGGTTTTTTTGGGAACCAGGAAACGGGATGGAGTTCTGTAAATGATGGTGGCTCAGGTTCGGTTACTGTTTTGACTGATGAATCTGGGGAAACAACAGGTAGGTTTGAGTTTATAGGGACGCAGAGTGATAATGCCGTTTCAACACGAAGTATAACAGATGGCAGATTTAGGGTGAATTTCGAAAACTGATAAGTTTAATGAAAAAAGTTTTAGCGGGCGTTATCATAACCTTGGCCTTTGTGTTGATATATCGTTCTTGTAGTGAGGATAAAACTGAAAAATCCATCCTTAAAGAAGACTCAATGTTGATACAGCAACAGATAAACAATGTGTCAAAATTGATAGTGACCGAAGGCCATTTTGCCGAAGTATATAATTATAAAGATTCCAAGGAGCTTTTTGGCGCATTGATTTCTGCCGATAAAAAAGCTCTAGTGGTGGTAAATGCAGAAGTTACCATAGCCTATGATTTAAGTAAGATAGATTTTGAAATTGATGAACCTACACGGACTTTGAGAATCAAGAGCATTCCACAACCCGAAATAAGGCTAAATCCCGATTTTGAATATTATGATGTCACGGCAGATTATTTAAATCCGTTTAAGGCCAATGATTACAATACGATCAAAAATACCGTTAAGTCATCTTTACTCAAAAAGATTGATGCATCTACATTACGTACAAACGCCGAAAACCGATTATTGAGCGAGCTTCAGAAGTTTTATGTATTGACCGGTTCAATGGGGTGGACCTTGGTATATGAAAACCAACCAATCCAAAACTTTGAACAAATTAAGCTCAATGCTGAATTTTAAGGGCTGAATTTACCAAAGTAACACCATCATCGATCAAATGCCCTACCTTGGGGTTGTGCTGCTTGATCGTTTCCAAATGGGAAAGGATTTCTTCAGCAAAATCAGTATCATTGTTTTGCACGGCAAGCTCATACAGTTCTACAGATAACAACCAATCGTTCGGATAGTTTGCTTGAAGTTCGCTGAACACTTTATGGCGTGATATCGTGGTATTGATACCTTCCCTAAAATGCCTGATTTGCTCGTAGTACATTTCCAACTTTTGACTGGCTTCGGAAACATGTGGTTTTATAGTAGTGGAAGTTACCGTATGGGTAATCAGATCAAAGCTGGTCAAATCGGCTGGGCCGTTAAAGGCCGATACGATTTCCTGACCTACGGCCATATTGTATAATTCATTTTTTGAACTGAACAAAACAGTGTCATCATGTGTTACGGTACAATTTTTAAACGTAATCAAAATAATCTCTCCCCTTAAATTTCTCGTACCCGTAACGATTTCTCCCCTAACATTAATATTGCCTTCAAATTCTAGATCTACTGTTTTCCCTTCGTAAATATTGTAGGCTTTCAGGTCTCGGGGCCCCATATCTTCAATGGCCAGGTTAATGCCTTTGAGCTTTCCTACGGGAGAACCAAATCCTGTATTGTGCTTAATCGTATCTTGGCCCACGAGTTCCTTTTCCCGATAGGCCAATGCAGATTTGCCCTTGGTCTGAAAATATACAGGTTTGCCCTTATAAGAGATGACCGATTCAAAGTTGCCAGATATCTGAAGTCCCGTACTGAGCTCTATAGTGCCCAGCTCCTTGGAATCTATGAGTTTTTGAATACCGCTCAGCCCACCGGTTCGCAGTGCCATGGTATTGGCAAAATCTTCCAACACCTGACTCAAAAAAGCAAAATCCGGTGTAACGAACAATTGGGGTTGGGGTTTGGTAATATCAAAAGCAGTATGTGCCGCTTTTATTGAATAAGGTATTTTTTTAACCTCTTTTGTCATACACCAAGCACTTTCGCCGATAGAGGATAAAAGGCCTGCCCCATAAATTTTAGGATTTTCAATTGTGCCGATCAAGCCATACTCAACGGTCCACCAGTGAAGATTTCGTATAAGTGCCATTTCACTGGGTTCGCCCATATTTTTTTGTAGGTCCTCAATATGTTTTTCAGCCGTATCAATTTCATCCTGCGGCGTTCCGGCGGCTTCTTTGATGATGGATAAATGGCGTACTGCCTCGTACAGTTCGTAATCTTTTGCGCTTGAGATGGCTTTGGAGCCTATTTCTCCGAACCGCCTTAAATATTCCGCATATTCCGGATTGGCTATAATGGGTGCATGACCTGCGCCTTCGTGAATAATGTCGGGGGCGGGAGTGTATTCAATGTGCTCTAACTGGCGTATATCCGATGCTATTACGAGAACATTGTAAGCCTGAAACTCCATAAATGCAGAAGGGGGGATAAACCCATCAACAGCAACCGCAGCCCATCCAATTTCCTTTAATATACGGTTCATGCCATACATGTTGGGAATATGATTTATTGAAATCCCGGTTTTTTCAAGACCATCCAAATATGAGCTATGTGCCACCTTGCTTAAATAATCCACGTTTTTACGCATCACATAACGCCAAACAGCTTGATTGATCGCTGTATACTCATCGTAATTCTGTGGTTTAACGTACTGCTTTAAGTGTTTGGGCAGTTTCTCCAGAACAGGGTTGGATGTGTAGGACATTCTCGCATTTATTTAGAACATAAAGGTACTAAAAAGCCTTCTATTTATAAATGTAGAAGGCTTTGCTTTATATAAATTTATCAAAGGTAAAATCTAGTTTGCCGCTATGGCATTAGGGGGATATTCTTGAAGAATTTCCGAGACGAATTCACGTATGCGTTTCTCTTTCTTTTCGATATTTTTGATATTGTTCAAAGTACCGATACCCCTACCTTGCCAAATGAGTTCTTTTTCTTTGGTGTCGATAAGGTCAATGTACAAGGATCCTTCGGTTCTGGTACTCACGGCATTTCCGCCCCAGCCGGGACCAAAACCACCCCATCCCCAACCGGGACCCCAACCCCAACCGGGGCCAAAACCGCCCCAGCCCCAGCCTAGGCCGCCGCCCCAACCCCAACCAAAGTTGTTGTTGTAGACATCTACCTGTTCGCGTTCCTTCGTAAAGATACTTACGAGTATATCGGGATTTTCGGATTTAACAAAGCCTCTTGAGCTCAACTCGGCATCAATGGCCTTGAGAATTCTCTTTTTGTCCAAATCGGAAATTAGGGCTTTGTCAATACCTGTTTTGTAAAAGGCATAGGTTTTGTATTCGTTGAAATTTGTTTTTTGATCGTAGTCAGATAGCACACGCACAGATGTACAAGATGCAAAAAGTAGCATTGCAAGTACCGGAATGGCCAAAAATTTTACCTTTTTCATAGTCTTACTTTTTATGGAGTTTATCGTTAAATACATCTTCAAAAATCATGCCGAACCCAAGTTTTGGTCATTGTGAATTGGTTTTAACATTGTAACCGTATGGGCAGTGCCTGCAACCGCTTTCACAACAATACCCTCTTTTTAAGTGATATTGCTCGGTAAACACCCTATATCCATTATCGGCCAAATAAAAATCACCTTCCTCTACGGGAATCATCTTTTTCATGAAATCATTTTACAGTATAAAATTAATCATAACTGTTGATAAATAGCTATTTATATACTGTTAAAGGCCAATTTTAAAGCTAAACGGCCCTATTTTGCAATTCATCCCAATTGTTGGCAATAAAATCGTATTGTTTTGAAATACACATTTTTAACAATTAAATTTGTGTTATAGCGTTTTAATGCTAATCTATGATTGTAGTCTTTAAACATTTCTTCTATAAAAACTATGTAGGGCTGTCCCTGTGGCCCTTCATTATTTTAAAGCATGATGAATTAAAAGACGATACCGTTCTTATCAATCACGAGAAAATACATCTTAAACAACAACGAGAGCTTCTTATTCTACCTTTTTACGTGTTGTATATGTTGGAATGGGTCGTGAAGACTCTTTTTTATATGGATAGTTACAAGGGGTATCAGAACATCAGTTTTGAACGCGAAGCTTATTTCAATGAAAATAATCTGGATTATATCGATAATCGCAGACCTCTAAGCTTTATTAAATACCTTTGGCACTAGAAATCATACTCTAGTGGTCGCTCTTAATCAAAAAGTGGATTTACCGATTTTAAAACAAAAGGACATTACGCTTTATATTAAGCGTGAAGACAAAATACACCCCTTCATTTCCGGAAATAAGTACAGAAAACTAAAATATAATATCATTGCAGCGCAAGAGCAAGGTTTTTCACGTTTGCTCACGTTTGGCGGTGCATTTTCCAATCATATTGCAGCAACTGCCTACGCCGGTAAAAAGTGTGGTTTTGAGACCATAGGCGTCATCCGTGGGGAAGAAATCAAAAGTAAATGGCAGAACAATCCCACTTTGCAATTTGCATTCGAAAACGGAATGAAATTTGAATTTGTTTCAAGGGCGATTTACCAAAACAAAGATGATGTCGATTTTCAGAATCACCTAAAAACCAAATATGGTACTTGTTATATTTTGCCCGAAGGTGGTACGAACACTTTCGCGGTAAAGGGTTGCGGAGAAATTTTGAATAACGGCGATGCTGTATTTGATGTCATAACATGCTGTGTGGGAACGGGCGGTACCCTTGCGGGAATCATAAATGCATCATGGCCGTATCAAAAGGTTTTAGGCTTCCCCGCCCTGAAGGGCGATTTTTTAAAGGAAGATATTCGTAAATTTGTATCCAAAGAAAATTGGGAATTACGGACTGATTACCATTTTGGAGGTTACGCCAAAATAAATGAAACACTTATTGATTTTATCAATGCTTTTAAGGAGCAAACAGGAGTTCCGTTAGACCCTGTTTATACAGGTAAAATGATGTTCGGTTTACTTGATTTGATTAAAAAAAATCAAATTAAAAAAGGAACAAAAGTATTGGCGGTACATAGTGGGGGACTACAAGGTATCGCAGGTATGAACCAAAGGTTGAAAAATAAAAATTTACCATTATTGCACACATGATTAAGAGAATTGCATTTGTTTTTGGATTGAGTGTACTGCTCACCGGATGTTTCGCCAAAAAGAGAACCACGTACAACAAACGTCAAAAAAAGGAAACTCAGGCCATTGTCAAAAATGATGAAAATACTTTCAAGGAAAAAAAGGATGGGTTATACCCAATGCCCGATGATACGGGAAAATTTGTGAAATTCCCGATATCATCTGTTAAAGAATATATTGCTACCTTTTCCGAAATCGCACAATTTGAAATGAAGGCTTACGGCATACCGGCCAGCATCACTTTGGCACAAGGTATTTTGGAAAGTGGTGCGGGTAGGGGCGAATTGGCACTAAAGACCAACAACCATTTTGGTATTAAGTGCCATGCCGGATGGGACGGGGAGTTTGAATACCATGATGATGATGCCAAGGGGGAATGTTTTAGAAAATATAATCACCCTATGTATTCCTTTCGAGACCATAGCATATTTTTGTCCTCAAGGTCTAGATATGCTTTTCTGTTCGATTACAGGAGCGATGATTACAAACGATGGGCCAAAGGGTTGAGGGAAGCTGGCTATGCCACCGACAAACGCTATCCCCAAAAGCTGATAGCCCTCATTGAAGCGCATAATCTTACCCAATATGACCAACAAGTGGTCAGCCAAGGATATGAGGTGGAAAAAGAGCCCAAAACATATGATTTTGGTACTTATGTAGTCCAAAAAGGAGATACCTTATATTCAATTTCCCGTAGGTATTTTGTTTCGGTCAATGAATTGAAACGTTTGAACAAAATGAGGGGCGATACACTTTCCATAGGTCAAAAACTTATCGTCAAAACAGAAAAACTCAACAAATAAATGCGATATCAAAGAAGCAGTGCCTTGTTTGCCGAGGCCAAGCAATACATTCCCGGTGGGGTAAATTCACCTGTTAGGGCCTTTAAGGCGGTAGGTGGTGACCCCATATTTGTAAAAAAGGCCGAAGGAGCTTATTTGTACGATGAGGATGATAATCGGCTGATCGATTACATTGCGTCATGGGGTCCGCTAATTTTGGGCCATGCCTATGAACCGGTACTCAATGCCGTAATCGATAAGGCAAAAAAAGGAACTTCATTTGGCATGCCCACCGAAATTGAAACGCAATTGGCAAAGTTATCGGTTTCCATGGTGCCCAATATAGATAAGATACGTTTTGTCAACAGCGGAACGGAAGCTTGTATGAGTGCTGTTCGTCTGGCCCGTGGATATACCGGGAAGGACAAAATCATAAAATTCGCCGGTTGTTATCACGGGCATTCGGATTCCTTTTTGATACAGGCAGGCAGCGGAGCCGTCACCTTTGGAAGCCCAAATAGCCCGGGGGTTACCCAAGGTACGGCAAAAGACACCCTATTGGCCCACTATAACGATTTGGAAGGGGTTAAAAAACTGGTCGAAGCTAATAAAGGTGAAATCGCTACGATTATCATAGAACCCGTTGCAGGAAACATGGGTTGCATAGTGCCTACCGATGAATTTATAAAAGGACTGCGTGATATTTGTACACAAGAAGGTATTTTATTGCTGTTTGATGAAGTAATGACAGGATTTCGTTTGGCCAAAGGTGGTGCTCAAGAAGCATTGGGTGTTGATGCCGACATTGTAACCTTTGGGAAAGTCATAGGTGGCGGACTGCCCGTTGGAGCCTTTGCCGCCAGGTCAGAAATCATGGGGCATTTGGCGCCGGAAGGGCCTGTGTACCAAGCCGGGACCTTAAGCGGAAATCCCTTGGCCATGAGCGCAGGACTTGCCATGTTGACCGAACTGAACAATAATGCACAAATTTTTCAAAGCTTGGCCGATAAAACGGAATATTTGCACAAAGGCTTGGCCAAAGTCCTGAACAAAAAAGGAGTGCCATATCAAATAAATCGTTTTGGTAGTATGATTTCCGTGCACTTTACCGATGAGCCTGTGGTAGATTTTGCCTCATCGGCAAAGGGCAATAATGCTACCTTCAAAAAATATTTTCATGGTATGCTCGATAAAGGAGTTTACCTTCCACCAAGTGCTTTTGAAAGTTATTTCCTCAACGATGCCTTAAGCTATGATGATTTGGATGAAACCATAAATGCGGCAAAAGCCATTGATTTATAAAGTTTTTAGTCAATCCTGTAGCATCCGCCGTTTGTTTAGTAAAGATAACAAAAGGCTTTGTTCGTTTTAAAGCAAATCGCAGTGTACTGCGTGGCCTTTGTCGGGAATAGTGTAAATGGGAGTTCGCCATGGGCGAACGTATTTTCACATGCCCGTGGGCATTTCCGACAACGGTATCGGTTATGAGTAGTTGCGTGCAAAAAAGGCACTTGCCTTTTCGTCTAGAACAAGCCAAATCTTTTGTGTTTTGCTTTATCTTTTTTATTGGTAATCGTCATATGTAATCCCTAAAGCTTTTGGGGTGGCGACTTTTCAAAAATGCCCAAACCTTGGTGTTGGTAACGACTTGCGCTATTTTTTACATACAATGTTGTAACAGTATTTTTCTTTTATTTTGCGTTCAAGCATTATCAAATTTCAGGACAAAACCATTCATTCTTATTCGCAGTTCTCATTGTAAAAGTCGACTACTTGAAAAACATACTTAAAATCCTTTTCGGTTATTTTTTTCTGTATCTCTGGACAGTCAGAAAGGTAGTCACTCACCACTTTTTTTAATACTTGGCTTCGCGCATTTTCTGCGGGAATGAAGAAATTATCCTCAGATTTCTTAATTAAATCCGTTGATTCCAGGTCGTTGTTATCATTGTCTATCCATTCCAGTTCATAGTGGGATAATTTTCCTTTCGAAATTACTTTTAAAAAATGTTGGTCGCCATTTTGGTCGATATAGTATCTAGAGTCGAATAAACGACCATTTTTAAACAGTTTGGTTTCTAGGTCAAGTGTATGGCTTTCATAATTATATCCATTTACGCTATAAGAAAGTACTTTTTTTCGCTTGAACCTTTTTTTTCTTCCATTTGTATCTGTCAGTCTTATTTTCCTGTAAAATTCACTGAGCGCGTACCCTTCCTTAAAATAATCGACTTTTCCAAACAATGTGTCACCTGTGATCAGTACGATATTATCTAAAGGTTCGTTATTTGGAGTGGCTATTGTTCTACAGGACGAGACATATAGAATGACAACAAGACAAAATAGATACTTTTTAATTTTCATATAATTTGAAATATTTATTGTTCAGATTGAGGTTTCTGGGATATTGTGCACACGTGTACGTGTATGATTTCGTTGCGTGTTTCAGCAACTTGTTTGGAAAATACGAACCTAGTGGAAAATCCTTGTGGATTTTCGTAAGTAGATTAGAATTGGTCATTAATTATACAGGTGTTGTAACCTGGCTTTTATTCAATCGTACCATTAATCGTACCATTAAAAGTTTTTGATTCACTAAATACTGTAATTCCGAAAAGATTCCATTTCAAAATTCCATTAGCAATAAATTCCGACTTTTTATTTGGCTCAAAGCTGTTCGTGTCTATTGAATTAAATTCCCAAACGTAACCGCTTACGAGTCCAGTTAAAAAACTATGACTTTCTATCGGAATATATTCATTTTGGTCAATCGAGTATTTTACGAGCATATTAATGTCAAAAGTCAAATTGTCTTCAAGAACTACTTGTTTGATTTCGGAATTATCCTTTTTGTTAAAGGCCTCATTTATAGTTATTCGGTTTGAGTTTTTTTCTGAATTTGAAGCAGAAATTACTTGAACAATTCCGATTAACATTATAAGAATCGAGACAACTTTAAATTGTGGTTTAAATATTCTTTTTCCCTTCGAGATAAATCCAACAATCAGATACATAAAGTAAATAACAATCATTCCGTTTATTATTGACCAAATTAAATGTATCATAGCTTTTCGTTTTTCAGTTTGTTTTACAACAGCCACGCAGGTAAAGCGAGTAGCGTTGATTGCGCTTAGTTATGGCAGCCTTTAGTCGTTATTTGCTTTGACCGTCTGTTGTCGGTAGTGCGGCTGCGTATCCATCGTTTTGTTTCCTGTAAAGATAGTGAAAGGCCTTTTTGTTTTAAAGCAAGTTGCAGCATACTGCGTGGCCATTATCGGGAATAGTGGAAAAGGGAGTTCGCTTTGGGGGACGTATTTTCACGTGCCCGCTGGCATTATCGACGGTCTAGTGCACGAATAGTAGCGGACTTTATTCGCTAAATTTTCGGATTTTAGACTTACCATAAATATAAAAAAAGCGATTTCGATTAAGCACCGAAACCGCTATTATTTTTATACATTATTGTATGCCGTATTTTTTGAATTAGCTTTATTCAAATATTGAATTGTACCAAGCAATAGCTTGATTTGCAGTTCTATCTAAAATTTCTGTATCATCGTAATATTGAAGGTGTCCAGTCTCTCCTTCCCATTGTAATTTTTTCATAGTTGCTGGTACAGCTTCAAATTGTCTTTTGGCTACTTCTGGTAAGAAACTATTATCGCTGTGAATCATTAGATATGGTTTTTCGAGTTTTTTAGCTGCCGTTAAAGACTCATATTCAAAGAGTAACGCATCACTCATTTTAGGATAATTATTTACCCATATTCCTTTATCTGACCAAGTGTGGTACCAGTCCCAAACAAATTTTCCTGGCATACCAACGTCCATTCTGGTTTCGTCTACTGCTGGCACATTAATCACTTCCCCTGTTTGTTTGTAGGTATTGTATGCAACTTTTCCGCTTGCAATTCTTTCTTCTAAAGCTTCTTCTGTTCCCATCCATTGAATGTCACCTTCTCGGTCTCTGTAATGTCCTGCAACAGTAACCAATCCTTTGAAGATGCTATCTTCTGAAACTGCTCGTAACATTTCCGAACTACCTTGGCAAAGTGCAAAACCAACAATTTGTTCATCATTTACCATAGAAAGCGAAGCTAAGTATTTAGCAGCTGCTTTAGCGTCTTCGACTTTTGCAATTGGGTCTTCCAATTCTCTTGGTAATCCAGCACTTTCTCCACGATATCTTGGGTCGAATGCTAATGCAACATAACCTTGTTCTGCAAATCGTTTGGCGTATTCCGTTGGTGCTTGCTCTTTAGCAAAGGTCATTGGTCCTAATATTGGTACTGCTGGATATTTTTTTCCTTCCTCGTAGTTGACGGGTAAATAAAGGTCTCCTACTAATTCTAATCCTGAACTTTGAAATTTTACTTTTTTCATAATGTAATTTTTAGTTGTTTGTGAATTCAATTTTTGGGCAATTGCTCCTGTTGTAATTAGGCTTAATAAGCCGATGATTATAGTCTTCATATCATTTGTTTTTTATTTGATACAAAGATGCGACCAACAAGACCATTGCTTATTTATGAAAACAAAGCAAGAAGTATGAATTTCAAATATTTGACGATTTGCGATATTTTCCGGGTGTGTTTTGAGTATGTTTTTTAAAGAAATTGTTGAAATTATTGGGCGAATCAAACTGTAATTGATAGGCAATTTCTTTAATACTCAATTTTGTCTGGGTCAAATAAGACTTTGCTAAATGTAGAATGTGTTTGTGTATGTATTGCAAAGCGGTTACACCTAAATTGTTTTTGACGATTGCATTTAGGTAATTTGGATGTATGTTTAAGACTTCTGCATAATAAGTTGGTGAGTGACCGTTTTTGTTATAGTCCCATTCATTGTCTAAGCGAAAATGCTCTTCAATTAAATTCTGATAGCGACCTAATATTTTCAAATCAGCTGTTTTTATGATTTGATTGGCTGTTTCTTTTGAGATATCTTGGTTGAAGTATCTTTTGACATAATTTAATAGAAGAGCAACGTATGTATTGATTATCTCAAATTTATCTTGCTTATCACTATGATATTCAATATTGATTTTTTCATAAATACTTAATAGTGTTTTCGTCTCTTCTTCGTTTACTTGAAATGGAATTGATTTATCGATCTTTAAAAAAGGAAATAGGTCTAAGAAGTTTTTAAAATAGTGAGATTGAGCAAGAAAATCACGAGTCATTAAAATATAGAAGCCTTCCCAATTTGGCGCAATATCCCAAGACAGAATTTGAAATGGTGAGTTAAAGAAAACGACTGAACCTTCTGGAAAATCTGAGTAATGACTTGACAATGCTTTTCCACCGCCATTTATTTTTAAGGCTATTGCATAAAAAGCATGTCTAAAAGCAGACATTTTATGGACAACTGTCGGCATATTATCTTGAAAATTTCTAACTACAAAGTGTTCGTATTTTGCTGGCGGTATTCCAGTAGCCTCAGAATATTCTTGGATTGTCTTGAAGTTATTCATTTCGTCCTTATGGCACGTAGCGGACTCGGCTACGAGTAGATAATTGGGTTAGCACTTAACTTTGCAAGTACATACCAAACTGAAAATCCACGAGGATTTTCAGAAGCCTGTCCTGAGCGGAGCCGAAGGGTAGGCGAGCACAAGTGATTTCTTATGGTCATTGTTGGTAATAATTATTTTTCTTTTTGAGCAATATTCCATTCAATCCCATTTTTTCCCACAGAATTTTCAATTCCGTCCAACCCGATTTCCTTTCTCCTTTGGTTTATATATTCAGGTTTTTCGATTGGAAAGAAGGTTGGGGCTTCACTAGAACTGTAATCTATTTGAGTCCCATATATTTGAGGTTTATCAGAGTTGATCAACATTCTGTCAACGAGACGGGCATAATGACTAGGTTGTGATTCCTTTTTTAAAACAGAAGCTTTCAATAGCGGTGCATACTTTTTTTTAGAAGCGATGCTACCGTGTTGCAAAACACTCCATAAAGTTGTGTTCGCCAATCTACCTACTTCAGAAATTCCCAGCCAGCCAAACTTATCAATAATCTTTATCACTTCTTTTTCAAGAACTTTATCTTGAGCTTCAACTACTTGCCAAAAATATTCATAGGCATCAGAATCTTTCCCAAGCTTATTTTCAGCCTCTGTATAGATGCGTCTAAAAGTTTGGTCTTTCATAAATATCGTCTCTAATTTGACTTTTAGCGAGTCGAGTTCCTTTTGAGACTGGCCTGACACTGAAAAATTGATGCTCAGTACGATTGTAATAAGAATGGTTTGTTTCATAGTTATAAATTATTGCCAATTACTTCCGCACCACGTTTAGGCTTCCTAAGTTAGTATTTTGTTATCTTTATTTTAAGTTGCAAAGGCAAATTTTATGTATACAATAACTATTCCTAAGCTTACAAATTAATCACTATAAACCTTGTTTCTTATTCGCCATTTTTTGTTATTAGTCTTTGGTGTGTTTAGGGGCTTTGGTAAACGAGTTAACGTTGGGTTTAGCAGTGGTTTTTGCCACAAGTTCTGAATTTTCTGGGGTTGCAGGTTCTCCAATATAGATATCATCATCACTATCGTCTTTTTTGCATCCTGTGGTAAGCATCAATAGTCCAATGGAAAATAATAAAAAAGCTTTAAGATGACTGTTCTTTGTGGTTGATTTAATTCTAGCTTGCCAATCTTTTACGGTTCTATTAATCGTTTTCAGTCCTGATTCTTCTTCGCTATGGCGCATTGCACAACAGACCTTTTTTCCTTTTCTTTCTGCCAAACAATCTATGATTTCTGTATTGTTCATGTTTGTGAAATCTATGATATTCAACGAGCATTCATGGCAATACCTGTCCTTTGAGTTTTCCAGCTGATTCAAATCTTGCCATTTTATATGACACGGATTCTCTATTCTTACATTTGATTTAATCATTTCAGAAGTATTTAATTAAAGGATTGGATTCTAATATCCAGATGGAAAAATCTATTAAAAGTTGCGTTTATTAGTTAGTGACCACCACGCCAAACGCAATGGCGATATTTTCATGGAAATATAGCAAAATCCGTCAACATGGAGCAGTATATTGCACTTCCGCTTAAATACTACCATAGTTCACCTATAAGGCCGAGGGGCAGGCTGATAGATTTTGCAGTATTGGGTGTACGGATCATGGTTCCAAATTACTTTTAGCACGCCGTTCCTGTAAGTTTTGGCTCGATGCCAATCAATGGTAATGTAAGTTTTTATGGCATTAGTCGATTCGGGCTATGATTTCGGCTTGGTATATCAGTGAAGATTTTTTAAGTTCGGAATCCAGCCGTCTTTTAAAGTCAAGGTTTTTGATTTGTTCAAGGCTGAGCTGAATTACAGGCATTGTTGAAGCACGTTATTTTTTATTTTTTTTGTCTTCAAAAAAGGGTTTTTGAAAAAATTGGTCTCGATACCATATGGCTTTGACCTTATATTTTTCCATCAGTTTTACCACTTTTTTGAACGTCGGGAACGCTTTTGATAGGTATGGGTTTTAAAGTTCCAATCTTCGCCTGTGCTATCTGATTCGTCCGTAAATATTTTTCAAGTTTCGAAAAGTTAGTTTTTTCTCCGTTGAGGGTGACTTTTGATTTTCCGTATACATAGACGGTGACAACACTATCAGTCCCTTTGGTTAAATCCATATTCTTTTGTCCTGAAGAAAATAATGGGATTAGAAAAATATTAGTGTGTATGGAAGATTTCTCATTTTTAATGTTTTATGATGGCCATGCCCCCTATTCGCTATTTGCTTTCTCTGCCTATTGTAGGGAGTTTTTTTAAAATCTAAATCCTATACCTCCTTTAAATATATTTACCCGAGTATTGAATTTTATGTCCAAAGCATCTCCCGGCGGCAAGTATATATAATCATATTGTGCTTTAATAAAAAACGATTTGTAAAGTTAAAGGTTAAACCTCCATTAATATTGAGTCCTTCTTCGGTTAGGGTAACGGTGGTTGTTTCTGGATTGTCAAAGGCAGACCTGGATTCCCCTTTGAAAAAGAGAAATGAATAACCAATACCAATATAAGGCCTTATCTTTCCATTTGATGTCAATTTCAATTCTGCAACTGCTCTTGGCTGAAAAGTAGTTAACGTTGTATTTCCTTGTCCGGTTTCGGTATTTTCACTCAAAAATCCTCCATTTACAGAAATCCCAACTTTAACCGGGTCAATGTCTAAGAAATGATATTCAATTCCTAGTCCAATGACTCCATTATAATTTTCGCCTACGAAATTATTGTCAATAGGTACTGGGTAATGCAAGTCTACAACAAGGTTAGAATTTTGAGCATAGTTTGTGAAAGAAATTAAAATTAGAGTAGCGATCAGCAGATTTAGTCTCATAGTTTGATTTGTTTTTAATTGTCTACAACCGCAGTCTCAAAAGCAGTTCTGTAATTTTTAAGGAAATATAGCAAAATCCGTCAACAATGTCGCTAGAATTGTACTTCCGTTATCTCATATGGCATTGTTCCCCAAGTGAACCGCAAAAGGAACTGTATTCTATAGAATCTTGCGATATCGGGAATTAAATGGCGGTACCGGATAGTATCTATTTTCGAAATATGTAGGTTAATGTTCACCATGGGCGTGCTGAGCTATGCGAACATGAGGCCACGAACTAGTGGGCTAGCCAACGCAAACCCTACCGTTATCGGCTGCCGGTAGTGGTGAGAAAGCATATAAATATTTTCTGTTTTAAGTGAAGATAATTAGTGTACGTGTTTTTCCGATTAGATGATTTTTTTGTAATCAATTCTACATGGTATTTAAAACCCTCTAAAATCTTCCTAAAATTTCTTTTCCTATCTCCCCTAGAGTTTCTCCAATAATTTTCATGGCTAAAGCTCTTCCATTATCGCCATTTGTCATAACTATCAAGCCTCTTTTTGATTTTGGAAGAAGAACTATTAAAGCATTTATACCTTGGTCACTTCCTGCATTAAACAGTGCGTATTCATTATTTGATAAATCATTGAATATAATCCATCCTAGACCAAAGCTTATTCCATCTCGAACAGAGGAATGTTGAATTATCATTTCACGATAGGTATTTTGGTCGAGATATTGTTGATTGATAATATTTAATCCGAGGTTGCTAAAATCTCCGATTGTGGTCAACAAATTGTCAGCAGCATTGGCTTTTGAGGACTTTTTATATACATATTCGTTCCCATACTTGTCATGAGTGCCTGCAAAGTTTAGGCTATCAATACTTTCGCTCCATGTTAACTGACTGTTGTTCATTTTGTTAGGTTTAAAGACTAATGAATCTGTTAACTTCTGAAATGAGATATCGAATTTCTCTTCAAGAGCTTTTCTTAGATATTCAAATCCCTCACCAGAATATTGAAATTTTGTGCCGGGTTCAAAATCAAAAGTTAGTTTCTTATCCTTGTTCATCCGCCGCCAGTTTTTAAAACCAGTTCTATGGCTTAATACATGGCGTGTAGTTATTTTATTGTGTAATGGATTGTTCTTAATGTCGGGGTCAATCCAATAGTGGGACAAGGGCTCGTCTAATTTCCAAGAATTCGCATCTACTAATTTCAGTGTAAGTAATGTGGTTATTGTTTTCGTAAGGGATGCTACATCAAAGATAGTTTGAGTACTGGCTGGTATGTCACCTTGGATTTTTCCAAGCACCCTTACTGGGTTCAACTTGCCTTTTTCGATAGTGCCTATGGCTATTGCCGGAACTTTATTTTCGACCAACCACTCATTTATCGTTACGGAATCAAGAATTTTCAGTGAAGTTTCTGTTTGCGCAGTTAGCTTGAAAAGGTGAAAGAAAAGCAAAATTATCAATAACGACACTCTCATTTAACAAGTTGTTTTTAGGTTAACATATTTACGACGATTGAAAATAGGTTTTAGTTACAAGAAAGCTGTTTTATTTTTCACCAACGCTTACGATAAACAGTTTGTGTTGATTAAATTCAGCCGTCAGAGCGCTAAGCTAGACCAACACCACGGCCACGAAGTGATGGACCGGTAGTACAAAAAATGTGATTTGTAAGTTGATCGTGCGGTCAAATGGTCAAACAAATACATTACAACCAAATGGAAAATCAGTTAGGATTTTGTATGTGGGTTGATGTAGGCTATAAAAATTCTGTGTTACAAAAGTTAATAATTATAATCCTAAAATATCGGAAATCAGCGTTTTGTATTCTTGGATATTTCTTTTATGTTTTTTCTGTACTCTAATCCATAATATAACTCCAATTGCCAAAACAAAGGTTGCGATCAAATATGTGTAAACGTTGTTGTCTTTTTCCGAGATTACAGCAATTAAGAGAGCCGCTCCCAAAATTATATGTGTAAATATTATTAATACCCATAAAAAGTGCTGGTTAAACAATATTTCTACGTTAGCCCCGTTTTCAGCTTCCGTCTTTGATAATTTTCCATTTACAACTATGCTATTCAAAAAATATAGGTACCAAGGGTAGGTAATCCTTTTACGCATTTTAAATGTTATGGGGCCATTTTCACGGTGGTTTATGTTGAATACCAAACCGTTGGTAGATTCAAGTGCGGATTCAATTTTTTTACTGATGTCCCTAGGACTGTTTTTCAGTTTAAAATCCCATTTTTTCATAGTATTGTTTTAAAGGCCGTTTGGCGATTGAATCCAATTTATTACCTGTAAAAAATTAACTTGTGATGCTTAAGCAAGCCTTAAAATTTATTCTTAAAGTACAAAATAATTTTTTCCATAAGTTGGTTAAAGTCGAATTTCGGATGGTTGCGTAAATATAAAGCACTACATAATAGGGCGATTTCTATGGTAATGTACTGAAATAAGACAATTTAAGACATAAGTATGATGCTTTCGTTCTTTTTATGTTTTGTGGGGATGTATACGCAACAGGACTTACATCTTTATTGTCCAATTAAAGGTCAATATCCCATAATTTGATTGCAGTTGCTTTGGTTTGTTTATACTTTTAAGATGATATTGTCATTTCGACAGGGCGATGTACGGGCGATGGGAAATCCCATAATTCCTATTCGTGCCCCATTTTAGATGACACATAACCGTAGGTTACCGATTGATATGCGCTAATTTTCGGTTTGGCGCGGACATTAGCGATTTGAAGTGGTTTCTAGCCTGCCCCGAGCGTAGTCGAATCTGCCGTAGTTGGGTTGTACATTGCTGCAGACTGTATTTTTAATTTTTCAATATGAATCTTATTCAGTTGCTGGTTGTATTATTTCACGTATGGTGGCCCAACCAGTCGGACTTTTACCATACCTAATATAAGTAACCATCGTTCGTCCACTGAAAACAAAAGGCTCACCACCATTTTTTGGTGTTCCTTTTATTGAAAACTTGGTTTGTTCAATTGCAATATTCTCATTTACGAAAATACTTTCAACATCATTCTCAATGAATTCTAGATTGAAATTCTCAAGTGTTTCCTTCAGCCCTTTAATGACTTCATCTCTTCCGATTTTCAGGTCCTTATATTCTAATGCCTTAATGACATTAGGATGATGCAGAGATTTTATTTTTTCGATATTCCCATCTACAAAGGCTTTTCGAATAATTTCTCCGTTTTTTAGAATTTCACTTTCAACACTCTTATTTTGAGAATAAACTCCTGTTGGTATTTGAAGTGCTATAAAAAGTATTAAAATCCAATTATGTCTTCTATTTTTTGTTTTCATTAGATTGCTTTAATTATGGTCATCGTTTAGGTGTATAATTTAGTAGCGGATTGCATGATTCCTCTTTTAACAAACTAAACTTGATGCGAATTGCAATATTTCATTTATGAGATAAACCCGCTATTGATTATGCATACTGTTATGGGCTTTTGTTATTCTAAATTAAATTTCATTTGCTGACCATCTTTTCCATTTTCAGCGATAATATATTCATACTCTTTGTCAGATAGACTTTTCCATTTAATTTTTTCCATTGGAATTCCTTCTGGTATAACACTTTTAATTATTAAAGTTTGATTAGATAATTGTTCGAATTTATTTAGAGTTTTTATTTCATATAAATCACCATCATTTCCCATTTCAAGTTTAATGTGTTCAAAATCTTTAATAAGTCCCTGAATTTTAATTTCAATAAATTCTCCTTCTGAAACCCCTTTGAGCAAAATAGAATTTTTCTTTTGAGTCGATGGTGGTTTTTTATAGTATTGTTTAATAATTACGATGTTTTCCTCTGATTTTGATACAGGTTTGCTTTCTGTTTGAGCATAAATAAGATTACCTGTCAAAAACGAAACTATAGCGTAAAGTACAATGATTCTCAATTTCATTTTATGTTTTTTTTTAAGTATTAATTCTAATTGTCCATAACGGCTCCTTAAATGAAAAGTAACGCTGAAAATAAGCTGTTACATTTCGGTTTGACACAGACCTTAGCAATTCTGCGTGGATTCTAGTCTGCCCTGAGCGTAGTCGAATTCGCCGTAATTGCGGTTATACATTATTGTAAATAGTGCTTTTTTCATTTTCTAATTCTATTTACTTTGACATAAAACCAAGGTACAGGTTCAAATCCATTAGATTCGTCATTCATAAATTCCATTATTTCGTTCCAGTTCCCATAATTTACTAAAAGTCCAAATTCATTTATTTTTAGTCCGAATTTATCTCTTAAATCATTAGCTAAGTCGTTGCAATGAAAAGAATGGAAGTCTCCACTTATTTCAATTCCGATTATGTCGTAACCTAAAAACTCGTCTTTTTCTAAATCAAGCTCTTTGTTTTTAAGTTTGCTATAAATTCCAATTTCTCCGCTATTCGATTCAGTCGGTATTGTCATTTCCAAAACTCCGCTCAAATCAGATTCGGGAAAGCTGATACTTAATATTTCAAAGTCAGAATCATTTGGAAAGAACTTTTCTTTGTATTCGGTTAATATTTTTAGGTCTGAAAACGTATTTATCCAGCCGAGTTTTTCTTCATCTAATTTTTTGTCTGCCCAAAATTGTATTTCCTTAACATTTTTGTCAGTCAGATTAAAAGTGTGTTTAGTTTCTTCTAATTCTTTCTTTTCAGTTGTTGCCCAAGAAATTGCCCAAGAGTCAAAAAAAGAATCGTTTATACAACGACTACAAGTGTAGATTTCTGAACCTTCAATCGTTCCATATTCGATAGGTTTTAATTTAATAAGATAATACGCTCCAATGAAGTATTTCACTCGGTTTTCGGCATTGTTTACAACGGTCTCGGCTATGAACAGTTGCGTGGATTAGCACAAACTTTTGCGTGTGCACCATAAGCTGAAAATTCCGCAGGAATTTTCAGGACGAGCCTGAAAAAGCAATTGTTTACAACCATTGTTGTATACAGTAACTTTTCCGTTTTTTTATTCAACTCGGTCATTTTTAAATCTTAAGTTCAGGGGCTTTTCAGGTATTATTTTTAAAACTCCCCAAAGTCTGTAAATATTTGCATGGCAATTCAGTTCAGTTTTTGAGTTCCGATGAGTCTTACCAGTCGAGTTTGATTCATTGATTTCCGTATGGTTTTATAAGCTTAACAATTCAACTGGTTCATAGCGTTTTTAGATAATCGTTTAACGCTTTTTTATCTTCGAAACGGATTGTTCTATTTGCTCCTCTTTCGTTATGAATGATAACCTTAAATTCATCATTTTCAGCAATAACTTCATAATTAATTCCGTTTTGGGGAGTCTTAGGGATATGCAATCTTTCTCGAAAGTCTGAAAAGACTTTTTTTATCACACCTTTTTTTTGATGGGGCTTTTTTTTCATAATGGCATTAGTACATCTCTGTTGCGAATTAAAGTTCTAAAATTAGTATTCGATTGGTCTCTTGAAAATCATCGAAATGTTCGGTTAAAATTTACCATTGCAGTTCGGCTTAAAATCTTGTTGTATCGTCTTGTTGTTGTATGCAACCCATCGTTCAAATCCAGCCGTTTATGGTTTGTAGGTTACAAGTTAACGAATTGCAGCCATAAATTATAGCCCTTGTTATGAGCTGGCTTTTTATTTTTTTAGAGCAATGGTACCAATCGAGACCATTCCAGAACCATTGGGTTCTACACTCACTTCATAATAAAGGTTTTGTTCTTTCAAAAGAAGTCCTGCTCTCGGGGTTCCGGATGCTTGATAAGAAAGTGCCATCATATAAAAAATATGCTCTTCATTTGGATTGATCGTCTTTTTCAATATACCAACATTATTAAAATTTGCATCTAGGAAAGACTCTATTTCGGTCAGCCCATAGTTGAATTTTGAAAGCTTATCAAGCGAGAATTGTTCTTTGGGTAAAATTAGCTTTAAGAAAGAGTCAGGTGGAGTGAAAATTCGAAATGAATCGGTAGGAACATTGAGGTTTAACTCTAAAGGAATATCTGTTTCATTGATAATGCGAGTCCAAAATGATGCAAACGCATATGATTTCCCGGTTGAGTCATAATATTGTGTTCCATCCGGTTTAATCATTCCACCCTTAGGAAAGCTATTTTGTATGGTAATTTTTTTTCCTTTGGCAAGGGTGTATGTAGTATCCGTGTAGATGTATTTTGCTAAATCATGATTCTGTGATGGTTGTCCCGTATTATTATGGGTAGTAGTTTTTATGTCCGATTCAATCGCTACTTTTTCCGTTATCGATTTACTTCTTTGTTGACAAGAACAAAGCCACACTATTGAACAAACCGAAATAAATAAAACTCTTTTCATGTTTAGCATGCTCACAACCACTGCTCCAAACGCAGTTGCGATATTTTCATGGAAATATAGCAAAATCCTTTAACTATTGTGCGAGTATCTGATAACCTTATAGATTCGCACAATAGTTCGTCAAGGAGTCCGCGCAGCAGATGTCCCCTTGTTGGATTTTGTGGTATTGGGAGTACAAACCACAGTGCCGAATCACTTTTAGCACGCCGTTCTTGTCGGTTTTGGCTCGATGCCCACCTGACGGTGGTTTTAAGGTATGGCGATTGGTGTGATTTGGTTTAGCGCTGTGGCCGAGTCGATTTACTTTAAGATGCGTTGCAACGCAATCGCGCGGATTAAAGCTCACCGCAGGTGAATTGACTCGAACGTGTTTATGTATGATTAGTTGTGTAATTTAAGCATTAAGTTAGCAAATGAAAACTGAATAGAAAGTCCAAGTGGATTTTTTGTAAATAAGTTAAAAGCTAGTAAGTAATACAGTTTATACCTTGTTAGCATTAGTTATTTCTTCGATTTTCTTTAACATATCTTCTGCATTTTTATTTTTTGGTTCTAAACCCAATGATATTCTATAATTTTTTTTAGACAAATCGTACTGCTTATTCTTAAAATATGCTTCTCCAAGACTATCAAAAGCACGATAGGAATTAGGATACTCTTTTGTATATAATTTAAAGATTGATATCGATTTAGCTATTTCATTATTTGATAAGTAAAAGTATCCAGTTGTACCCAGTCCTCGTTCAAAGTTAATATCTTTATTATTTTGTTGTATCTGGTTGTAAATTTCAACTGCTGTCTTATAATCATTTACAATAAAAGCCAGTCGAATATCTTCATTCAGCATTCTATCTTTTCTAACTAATTCTTCATCCATTAATCCTGAAATATAGTTGACAGCATTGGAAATAATAGGCCTATTTTTAAATCCGTTCGATAGAATAATAATGGTTAAATCTTTATCTATGAATTTCATTAATGCACTTACTCCGCCACCAGCAAACCCATAATATTGTTTTCCCTTAGGACCATAAATTCCCCAACTATGACCAAAAGATGATTTTCTATCCGTAAATTGGAAAGGTGACATCATTTTTAGTTTAGTTTCTTCCTTGAGCAGTTTGTTGTTATCTAATTTTGTGTTCCATTCTAAAAATGAATTTAATGTTATATTTAATCCATTTCCTGCTAATGAACGATTACCTGCTTCGAAAGTAGAAAGTTCGTAGGCGTTAAAATCTTTATTGAATTGATATTTAGGTACTCGATTCGGAAACGCAACTAAACTATTTGAAGCAAAAATCACTTGTTTTTCATTATTTTCAAATTGATTCTTTCTTACAAATGTTTCAAATGTTTGATTGGTTACTTTTTCAATAATCAATTTAAGAAACCAAAAGTTTGTTTGATTGTACTGAAACCTTTGACCTTTTTCAAATTGAATAGGTTTTTTAGAAATCTCGGTAAGTAACAATTTATCTGATATGTCTTTATTGTAATCTATGATATCTGGCAACCCAGAAGAATGAGATAATAAATGTTCTATTTCTATACTACTCCATTTAGTTGGTAGGTCATCAATATACTCTGATATCAAGTCATTTAATCCTATTTCTTTATTCTCTATTAATTGGAATATGGCTACAGCTGTCACAAGCTTTGATGTTGAATATGCTCGAAATAGCGTGCTGTCTGTTACTGGCACGTTGTGTACTATATTTGCGACACCATAATTTTTCTTATGGATAATAGTTCCATCCTTTACGACTGCAACTGCCATTCCAGGAATTTGGTCAGCTTTGATAAGTGACCTTATGTAACTATCTATTTCTGTATTAAATTGTTCAGATTTTATAGATGTACTGCTCTTATTCTTTGAGCAGGAAACTGTAAATAAGATATTTGAAATAAGTAGTAAGAAAACAATTGTTTTGGTTTTCATTTAAAGATTTTTTTGATTGATGATGAATTACTTTGTCCATTAGACTTCAAATACTGCTTTTTGTTACAGAGTTCTTAATTAATGCTAACTACAGCGCTAAACGTAGTGCTGTGATTTCTACGGAAAAATAGCAAAATCCTTTAACCATTGTGCGGATATCCGACCTCCTTATAGATTCGCACGATAGTTCATCAAGGAGTCCGCGCAGCGGACGTCCCCTTGTTGGGTTTTGTGGTATTGGGAATGTAAACGGCCCTACTATATTGCTTTTGGCATAGGATGTGTTGTCGTTTGGGCTCGATGCCCGTCGATGGCGATATGTTTGTTGCGGTATTGAGCGATCCGGTCTAGCGCTGTGGCCGAGTCGATTTACTTTAAGATGCGTTGCAACGCAGTTGCGCGAATCAGAGTTAACCGCAGGTGAATTGACTAGAACCGGTTTGGCTATGAACAGTACGGGAGCAAACTGGTGTTTGCTTTCAGCCACACATATAGCAAAGCCTTTTGGTTTTGATTTATTTTTTTCTTGTCGAGAGCAAAATCCAAAAGATTTTGCGGTGCCTGAAAATACGCCCAGACCGCGCAGCTAGGAACTTATGGCCGCATTGCGTATAGGTTTTGTTGTAAGCAGTTTTTATTCGTTTATCAATGCTATTTTTTCGTTCACTTTGTCCATAAAAACATGTAAATATTCTGGGACATTGCTTTTGACCTGGTCAATTCTCCAACTTTTTATATTTCCATTTTCTGAATATTGAATAAATAATCCTCCACCGTCTGCACAATCGGGACATCCGAAAACAGTTTCATTTTGATTCAGAAGTTCATTTGGAAAGAAATTAGTTAGGTTTTTGACTTGTTCGAACACATCATTTTGTAATTCAATGAATTTCATATCTTGTCCACTGTAGTCGTCAACAGTATCTTCAAAAAGTGATTTGTCGGTAAGTTTGAAAGTTTCTATACATCCTTCTCCACCACATTCTCCATAAAAATGTCCAAAAATCAGAAAATTTTGTTCGTCGATATTGATTTCGCTATCATCATCACCATTACACGATAATAAAATTCCAATTGTTAAAATTCCTAAAATTATTTTTCTCATAACTATCCTTTATTTTGTAGATGATAGAAGTTCTATTTGGCTGCGTTAATATTCGGTTTAGCACAGACGTTAGCAATTCCGAGTGGGTTCGGACGTAGTCGAATCCGCCGTAATTGCTGTTATACATTGTTAGCCACTGGTTTTATTTTTCTTTTTTATCAGTCCGTACATAATATTAATCGGAAAAATCAATTGTCCGACTATCATAAGTAAAATAATCAGAGTGATTATTAAGGTCAGATTATTGTTGTATTCATATTCCATAATTTCAGTCCGATAAAATTTGGTCAAAATCCACACAACTAAAGTTCCACCAAAAGTCAGTCCAATATGAGTCCAATTCAACCATTTTGATAGTTTTCTGTCCGCTTTTAGCATAATCCAATATCCAATTCCGATTATTCCAAAAAGTATTGAAATCAGAATCGCTAAATGCAGATAAGAAATTACGTAATAAGTGTCGTGAACATTAATGTCCAATACTGCGTCTCCGCTTAAAATTCCAATTAACATTATTATTGGAATTGCGAGTAAGAAAATCAGATGTGGTTTTTCAATTAGTCTGTTCATTCAACTTGTGGCTAACGGTCTTGTATAAGAATAGTTGCGGGTTTGTATGCGAGGATTTTCCGAAGGAAAATCAGACGTAGTAAACACGCAACACCTTTTGATTAAGCACTAAACCGTAATTATTTTTATACATTATTGCCAGTGGTTTTTCAATTATTCACTCTTTTTTGCATAATTCCTTTGTTCAGTCTCCAAATTCCAATTCCGATTAATAATAGAGGAAAAACACCAATAAATGTTCGCATTGTTAACAAAATAATTCCTAAAATCAGAGGTATAATTATCATCGCTGTTCCAATTGCAATATTTTCTTTCCCTTTTTCTTTTAAACTTATTCTAACTAATTCCGCATAATTTGAATCGATCCCGTGATTACTTTTTAATTCAAAGTCAATTTCTGTTTCTGTCAATCCAGCTTTTCTGAAGTTTAATATACTATCGAATAAAACAGATTCTGATATATGGTATTTTATCGAAGTCAAATATTCTGTTATTCCTATTGCAACTTCATTTTCATTTCTTTTGATTAGTTCGTTTTGTAAAAGAGGTATGAATTCAGGATTTAAAGATTTAATCTCTAATACAATTCCTTTTAACTTTTCAGTTGAAAAAGTAGCGTAATTTTCTTTAATAGTTTTTTTATCCATTTTAATTCAGGGCTCGATTTTCAAATTACTGCCAACGGTTTTGTGTATGGCTCGTGGCGGAAAATCAGCTATGATTTTCCGCCATAACCGAAAGATAGATAATTGGAATGAATTCCGATTAAGGAAGAATTTGTTTGTTTTTTATCTCAGTTCTTTGTTGGCAATAGTTATCTTTTGAAAACAATTTTTCCTTCCTTGATAGTTTTTAATACTTGGATGTCTTTTATTTCGCTAGAATTTATTTTTAAAGGGTTTTTATCTAAAATCACTAGGTCGGCCAACTTTCCTTTTTCTAAACTTCCTTTTTTATCTTCCTCGAAGTGTTGATATGCAGACCAAATTGTGATTGCTTGTAATGCTTCATATGGTGTTAAGCGTTCATCCTCGCCAATGATTTTCCCAGAACGTGAAGTTCGTTCTACAGCGGTCCACAATACACGCATTAGATTAGGTAAAGCAACAGGTGCATCTGTATGAATGGTAATATCCATACCTTTATTTAATGCTGTTTTTACAGGACTGATATTTTGAACTAGTGAATCACCTATCAACTGTGTATGCCAGTCTCCCCAATAAAATGTATGGAGTGGAAATAGGGAAGCAATCATTTTCATTTCTTTTGCGTCATCCAATTGGTCTTCTCTAATGTATTGTCCGTGTATTATGACATCACGTCTGTTTTCCTTTCCGTATTTTTCTTGTAATGGTTTCATTGTTCTAATAAATTGGTCAATTGCAGCATCACCGTTTGTATGAGCTAAAATCTGCCAATTGTTTTTAAAACCTTTTTCAAATATTGAAATAACAACGCTATCATTAGGTATGGCTGGATAACCGCTATAATCGTGTGGCATTCCTTTAGGTGGTATAAGGTAGGGTTCTGTTCTCCAAGCAGTTCTGCCTTGTGGTGAACCATCCAAAGTCACTTTCATACCACCAATGCGGTAACCATTAGTGTATTCTTTACTGTTCCATTTACTATCCATATATTGCTCTACAAAAGCGTAGTCTATGTAACTTACAACATCAATTTTGTTTTTATTCTTTTCTGCCATTGTAACTAGCATTTCGTGATTCTGCATAGCTCTACCTTCTTGTGCTGTCGTATAACCATAAGATAAAGCCATTTCTTGTCCAGCTTCAAAGAACTTGATTATTGACTCCTCTGATTTGGGCGCTATAGCTCTGAGCATATAAGGGATTGCTGCAAGTTCTTCCAAAACACCATTTGGTTCTGTTGAGTTGTCCTCACGTCGTATAATACCGCCTTCGGGATTAATACTTTTTTCATCTATACCCAACTCTTCTAGTCCTTTTGAGTTTACTACTGCAAAATGACCAGAAATATGTGTTATCATTATTGGAAATTCGGTACTAACTTTATCCAAATCGTGCTTTGTAGGAAATCTTTTTTCTCTTAAGATGGAATCATCAAAACCAGTCCCAAAAATCCATCCTGTTAATGCTCGGTTCTCTGGTGTATTCCAGTCTTTCAATACTGATATCAGAGTTTCCATATCATCAACATTGGCATCTGGTGAAGCCAATAATTGAGCACCTATAGCCTGTGCTCCAAAGTTTGCAAAATGAGCGTGACCATCAATTAACCCAGGAACAAGTGTTTTGCCTTCCAAATCAATCATTTTGTGGCCTTTTCCAGCAATTTCCATAGCCTCACTACTTGGGCCAGTAAAAACAATAACTCCATCTTTTTCTACTAGGGCTTCAACATAATTTGGGGATTCACCAACCATAGTGATTATTTCGCCATTGTAATAAACAGTAGAGGTATTTGAATTTTGAGTTTTTTCGCAGGAAAACAAAAGAGTTATTCCTAAAAATAAAAGAAAGATTTTTTTAGTCATTATTTTGGTTTTAATTATTGCCAACGGCCACGCGGGTAAGGCGAGTAGCATTGTCCGCGCTTGAGCGGACGTATTTGCACGTGCCCGTGGGCATTTCCGACAACTGTCTCTGCTATGATTTCGTTACGGAAAAATCCGCAGGATTCTTTCCGCCGTAGCCGAAAGATAGGAAACTTGCGTTGAATTCCGATTAGTAATTCAACCGCAATGAATTATAGCATCTATGAAAAAGCAGCCTGTCGAGTATCTTTAAGATCCGTTAAAATCAAAAGATATGGAAACACAACAAACTGCAAGACCTAAGTTATTCATTGGTATCGACATACACAAACGTAGCTGGAAGGTCCACTGTGCTACCGACCTTAGTTCCGGCAGGACTTTTTCAATGTCGCCCGAGCCTGAATTGCTTCTAAACTATGTTGAGAAGTATTATCCCGATTACGATGTTACAACAGCTTATGAAGCTGGCTGTTGCGGTTACCATGCCCATCGTTGCCTCGAGGGTTATGGTTGGCGTTCTTTGGTGGTGAACCCTGCGGATATTTTCAGGAGAGGTAAGGAACGCCATACCAAGACCGATAGGATAGATGCACAGCTCATAGCCAGGGAGCTTAAAGATGGTCGTTTGGAGAGCATACAAGTGCCCGACCCCAAGCGGGAACAATTACGAAGTCTCTTTAGAAGGCGTAACGATCTGGTCAAGGATATGCGCCAGGTCAAGAGTTATATCAAGATGCAGTTGTTGTATTACGGGATAACGGTACCGGAGGAGTTCGACAATGACCATTGGAGCCATAGGTTCCGTACTTGGTTGGACACGTTGGTCTTCGATTACGAACCGTGCAATATTGTACTTGCGAGCCGTATGCGCAGTTTCAGGTTTATCGACAAGGAGTTCAGGGATGTATCGACGAGCCTTCGCAAGTACACCAAGCAATATTATAAGAAGGACTTTGAGTTATTGAAGAGTATTCCCGGGATAGGGGGCATAGTCGCCAGTGGTATTTTAAGTGAGCTGGGCGACCTGCGCCGTTTCAAGAACATCAAGCACTTGGCAGGTTATGTGGGCATGGCCCCTGGGGTTTACCAGAGTGGCGACACTTTCCGCAATACGGGTATCACCATGCGTGCTCACCGCTTGATGAGGAGTTACTTTATAGAAGCGTCTTGGCAAGCTATTCGAACCGATCCCGTGATGCAGGGGTATTATAGAAAACACCGGGGCAAGAACGTTAAATCGATTATAGTGAAGGTAGCTAGAAAACTACTGAGCAGAACCCTTGCAGTAATAAAGACGGAGACTCCCTATCAAATAGGGGTCATAGAATAAATATAAATTGATAACAAAGCTCAACAAGAAGTAACATAGTCCAGATCACAGAACAATGTGGGTGAAGATCGGCTTTTAAGATCTATCACATCGGTTAGCAAGTGACCGGACTGATTAACTTATGATCATACAGATGCCGGTGAAGACCAAAAGGTCTATCACATATAGGATGCGGAGCAAGTTATATTAAAAGAAAAAAAGGGTGGTTTAAGATTAAACAACATATTAATTATCTTTGAGACACTGGACTATGGCTTTTCATAGGAGCCATTGTTGGCAACTGCTTTTTTATTTTTTAAATCTGTTACTTTCCATAATTGGTAATTCAGTCGATACATTTTTTTAAACGCCTCACAACACTCTCTTACCATATATCCTAATTCCTTTTCTTTAGTCCAAGTTATTTTAAATTCTCCAACGCTACTCGAACCATATTGCCAATCTTCATTGGTAATGTCGAAGAAGTGTTTTCTCATTATTCGGAAAATCATACTCTTATTCGTTTTGAACAAGTCTGGAAATTTTTTTCTCTGTTTGTCGGAAGTAAATTCAAATTCCTCATACTCAAATCCGTCGAATTCTGATAACTCCATTAGATTTTTCCAAAATTGGTCATCCATATACCTCAAGTTGTCATTGAACCTTAAGTCCGTAGACAAGTATATTCCCTTTAAATCAAGTCCAATTCGGTAATCACAATTTGTTTTTTGTGATTTTATGATTAATTCTGGTCCATATAGATTTTGGTAAAACTTATCGTATTCCCAATTATCTTTAAAATTCCCATATTCAAAAGAATATTCAGCAAGTTTTGAAAGTCCGTTTACGCAGTCAACTGCAATTTTCCAATTATCGTCGGTAGAATAGTCAATGTCAGAATTACTAAATTCGATGTAAGCATTTATCTTTTCAATGATTTGATTGAATTCGGATGAATGTTTGTCAATGAGTTTATCTAACTTTTTATTCAATTGCGTGAGTTTTTCAAAGTTGTTGCCAACGGCCACGCGGGTAAGGCGAGTAGCGTTGTCCGCGCTTGAGCGGACTTAGCTATGCCAGCCTTTAGTCGCTATTTGCTTTATCCGCCTGTTGTCGGAAGTGCAACTGGGTATCTGCCGTATTGTTTCCGGTAAAAATACTAAAAAGCCTTTGGTTCCTTCAAAGCAAATTGCAGCGTACTGCGTAGCCGTTGTGGGGAATAGTGGAAAGGGAGTTCGCTTTGGGCGAACGTATTTGCACGTGCCCGTGGGCATTTCCGACAACGGTTCGGCTAAGGTTCGTTGCTGTGATTCGTCCGAAGGACAATCCAGCCGAACCCAAAGTTAGCTTTTTGCGCGTGATTTCCTTTTAGGAAATCCGCAAGCAATGAATTTTAGGCATTGTTGTAAAACGTTTTTATTTTCAGGTCTATCTTACCCATTATTTGGAAATGTATGGGTTGTCTGATGAATATATTTCCCAACCTTTGATATTTCCAAAATCTAAAGTGATTACCGTATCTAATTCATGCCGTTTAATTACTAAATCAATTGATTTCCTGTCTTTTGAAATTGAATCTCCAACTTTTAAGAAATTAAATAAATTTAGGCTTTGGAAGGTAAAATCCCTCCTATCCCTTCCATCATTATTTTTTAAGATTATAATGTGTCTATTATGGTCTTTTTCATCCAAATATTTTTCGACGATAATGCCGTTATATGTCCAATGATAATGGTCATGGACAATTTTATTGAATCTATCCAGCTCTGTATATCTTTCGCAACTAACCATTCCGATTAGGAAAATTAATGTTTGATAAATTTTAGATGACACGTTTTTAAATTTTCAAATGTTTTACAACGGCCACGCGGGTAAGGCGAGTAGCGTTGTCCGCGCATGTGCGGACGTAGCTATGCCAGCCTTTAGTCGCTATTTGCTTTATCCGCCTGTTGTCGGAAGTGCAACTGGGTATCTGCCGTATTGTTTCCGGTAAAAATACTAAAAAGCCTTTGGCTTTTTTAAAGCAAATTGCAGCGTACTGCGTGGCCGTTGTCGGGAATAGTGTAAAGGGAGTTCGCTTTGGGCGAACGTATTTGCACGTGCCCGTGGGCATTTCCGACAACGGTTGGGCTATGATTTCGTTGTGGAATCATCCGCAGGATTGTTCCGCTGAAATCTAGCCGTTTGATTAATACTTTTATTTTGGTGTGGCACAAAACCACAATGAATTATAGCCAATGTTAGGGTACGTTTTTATTGTTCGAACTCAATAATTAATGGCATTGAATATTTTTTTCTAATCGGTTTGCCAAATTGATAACCCGGTGTCCAGTTTGGCAACTCATTTATTATTTCAACTAATTTCTTGTCTATTTTTTCATTAACTCCTTTTCGAACAATGGGGTTGATAACTTCTCCGCTTTCGGAAATTTCAAATTCCAGAAGAATCTTTTGCCCAACTGGAAAGTCAATTTCTTCTTTTGAGATTGTCAATTTTTTTCTAATGAGCTTATGTATTTCTGAAAGTCCGCCCTCAAATGTTGGATTACTATTCCAATTATTCTGGTTTTCCAAGCTATCAGCAATGGTTTGAACCCTTGTTTTCAGGTTGATTCCTAGTTTTTTATTTAACAGAGAGGTCATAATTGAGTCATAACAATAGAAAAATCCGATTGAGTCCGAATCAATAAACCTCCATTTGACATTATAGTGTTCCCTTAGTACATAGAAATAAGTGTTTTCCACTGGTAATATTTCCATTGAATGTAATTTGAAATCTGAATTTGCAAAATCGGATTTTGCCTTTAATTCAGCTATTTCACATTCAGTAGGTTTACAACCCAATAGTGTGATTAAAAAGATTAGAACTGTAAAAATTAGTGGTTTCATTTAAATGTACCCTAACGGTTCGGCTATGAGTAGTTGCGTGGGTTAGCACTTAACTTTGCAAGTACACACCAAGCTAAAATCCGCTAGAATTTTCAGAAGTAGGCGAGAACAAGCAATTATTTATAGCCATTGTTGCCTGCTGGCTTTTATTCATTTTCTAATTCAATCGATTTTGTTGAACCACTCATATGTATTAGCTTATTTAAGTAATCTACTTGTCCGCTTAAATATTTTTGTTCCAAGCTTTCTTCAAGTATTTGTTTTTCTTTTTTATTAAGTTCAACTAGTAACTCATATTTGAATTTCTCTTGAATATTATCTAATTCTTTCTTGTAAATTTTAATTACTAAATCATTCATTTTGGATTGATATTCTAAATCCGTTTTTAGCTTTTTTTCAATATGCTGTTTTGATAATTCTATTAGTTCTTTTTCGAGTTTCTGTCTCTTTTCTTTCAGTATATTTTTGAACTTATCTTCAACTTTTTTCTTTGTCCAAAAAGTATAGATTGCGAATACTATTCCTATTATGGAAGTCGAAAGAGCTATTATTTGTGTATATTCCATAATTACGATTCTTTAGTGTTTTTGGTGAATAGAAAAAATGGTTCTTTCCCGTTAATATGTCTAGAATATCTTTCGATTAAATGCATAATAAATACAGCTAATATTGTGTAAAATGCACCTGCTTCATTTAAAGGAAACGCACTTATATTTATAATTTCAACTCCATTTTCGTCAAGATTTACTGAATGATAAGTACCTGCAAGTAAAATACCAGTTAAAAAGCATATACTTAATTGCCATTCATATTTTGATGAAAATCCTGTAGCAAAAGCGTACATTGATGAACAAAGTATCAATGAGTCAATACTTATGTCAGAAGTGTGTTGGTATTCAAACCATAGTGGAATTAGCGGTAAAATTTGGAAAAACACTACCGCAGACACAAAATGTCCAATGTGTTTTCCATCCTTTTTTATCTGTTCACTCATTTATTTAAGTTTGTTTTAGCTTGCCGGCAACGTTGGTATATGGTTAACACCGTAAAAATCCTTTAAAAATCAACTAAATACAAATAAATCAATGCTTTATTCATTGACAAACGTTTGTAAGTATTTACAAACGAAAACAAACGTTTAAAGTCTTTTAATCGGTTATTTGGAATCAGAAAACCTGTTTCAAAATCATTTTAGGCTTTATCATCCTATTTTGCGGCTGGCCATCCAGCCGCTTTTTGGGGTATCGTAAAAATAAAAGGCAAGTGCCCCAAGGGCACCTGCCTTTTTACCTACGTAACCAAAAAAACCAACTATTTTCTATCTTCTGTTCTTTTACGCTTTTCCCTTTTTTTGTGGTTCATTTTTCTGGCTGCCATTTTCTCCCATTTTTGGTACTGCTCGGCTGATAAGATTTTCTTCATTCGGGCTTTATGGGCGATTTGTTTATCCAACTGCTCCATTTTCATCGCATACTTTTCTTCGGTAGTCGGTTTTTGCAATGCTCTTTTTTCTTGCATCGCTCTGCGTTCTTCCATTTTGGCTTTTCGCATTTTGGCATGTTCCAAATTTATTTTTTGGATTTCGGTTTGTTGTGCTTCGTCCAAATCCAGGGCCAACGTCATTTTTTTGGTATGCAACGTCGCCATTTGTTCGGGGGTTGCATCTCTTATTACCATTGCAGAAGCCTCTCTTTTGCCTTGTTGGGCCATAAGGGTAGCTCCGGTAAGGAGCAGTATGGCCATAAATGTTGTTTTTTTCATCTGTTTTGTTTTTGAAGTTTGGTCTTTGGACTTCACTACCTCGTTTAGGTTTAATCCGTACAAAACGTTTATGACCTTTTTAACGAAACAGAACCTTACGTTGTGGCATAAAAAAAGCGCTAGTTCAGATACTAGCGCCTTGATCAAGTAGGTAATATGGGGTATGCTATTTTTTTGGACTATCAACGTTATGCTGTGCCAGCTGAAAAGTGTCTTTGGTGTTTTCGGTCGTTGAACAGTACAGTACAATCGAAGCGACCAAACAAACAAAATAAATAAGGCTTTTTACTTTTGGGGCCATAGGTTCGGGGTTTTATTTCTTGATACTAATGTATATAAAGAAATGCCTCAAAATATCGTATTGTTGTCAAAAACAGTCTACAAAGGGCAAAACCACAATATCTTGTGGTTTTGCGTTTTGGTTCATCGGGGAAATATGTTTTTTATCCCTTGTACCTAAAATCTTCGTAAATATACCTTTCGCCTATCTTGGGTCCAAAATCATGTCGATACGCTCCATGGCATCCTGCAGATGATACTTGCTCATGGTGTCCGATGTTCTGGCAATCGCATTACGCAGGCTCCGTTTTAATAGGTTGAGTTCTGCACGTGCCACGGATCTTATGTCGGATTGGCTGGTATTTACTACCGTTGATTTTTGATAACCGCCAAAAGTAGGCTGTTTTTTCTGGTTTTCGGCGTTCATCAAATATTCCAAACGATCAATATGTGCTTTTTGGAGGTTTCTCCGGTAGGTATCTATGGTCTTGCCCGTGCGTAGTTCGGACCAAATGCCCGTGCGCATGTCTTTCATCATGTCCAAAAGGCGATAGGCCCCATTGCCGTTAGCCGTTTCGTTTTCGATGATGCGTGCCATCTTGCCCAGGCTCAGTATATTGTTCAATGTTCTGGTCTGTAATGCTCTGAGGCTTTCCAAATATCCCGAATATTGAATTTTTCCAAATATCTCTTGGTCCAACATCCATTCGGGAGTGCTGAACAGTTGTTCTTGGAGAAATTGCATACATTTTTTCTGGTGTGCTTTGGGTACATGGGTGTACACGGCGCCTTCTTGATCATATGTTTTTTGATACTCATATACACCACCTATATTATTTGAAACATGCCCCATGTAACGGTTAAACTGCGACTGTACCTGACCGTATAGGGTTTGCAGGTCGTCATAGTTTTTGCCGTCCTCGGCCGTCCATTCTATTAATTTGGGTACAATGCGCTTTAAATTGGCGATACCATATTCGCTTGCCTTAACGGCATCGTCGCCCAAATCTTCGGTCTGGGAGCTGGGATCTACTATATCACCTACTTGTTGGTGCCCAAACCTGTACAATGGGTCTCCGGCATGTTTTAATATCCATCGGTCCAAGATCGCTTTTTCATCTTCCGCGGTCTTATCCAAAATAGGTTTGTAGCCCCATTGTATGGCATATTTGTCATACACACCAATATCGGGCATAAGGGCAACGCCATCATCTTCTGGCTGCGCCACGTAATTAAATCGGGCATAGTCCATAATAGAGGGGGCCGTGCCATATTTTTTGGTGAAACTCGCCGAACGCAATGAATCCACAGGGTACGCCACACTGCTTCCCATGTTGTGGGGTAGGCCTAACGTATGGCCGACCTCATGTGAGGATACGAACCGGATCAAACGCCCCATCACCTCGTCCTTAAATTCAACGCCCCTAGCATCGGGGTTTATCGCAGCGGTCTGAATAAAGAACCAATTGCGTAGCAGGGTCATTACATTGTGGTACCAATTGATGTCGGATTCCAAGATTTCGCCACTACGGGGGTCGCTCACATGAGGACCATTGGCATTGGGAATGGGTGAGGCCAAATAGCGCACCACCGAGTACCTGACATCCTCTGGGGACCATTCAGGGTCTTCTTCCGCTGTTGGCGGGTCTTTGGCAATAATGGCATTTTTAAAGCCTGCAGCCTCAAAAGCAACTTGCCAATCTTCGATACCTTGCTTTATATAGGGCACCCACTGCTTTGGTGTGGCCCTGTCTACATAATATACAATTTGCTTTTTGGGCTCCACGAGCTCTCCTCTCTTGTACTTTTCAATATCTTCATCTTTCACTTCCAACCTCCATCGGTCCAAAAATCGTACGGTCTTACTTTTTTGGGCATCCAGACCATAATCTACTTGCCCCCTTGCGAACCAGCCTACACGTTCATCAAAATATCTTCGTTTCATAGGTTTGGCCGGTAACAAAATCATAGAGTTGTTGATTTCTATTGAAATGGTGCCCAGACTACCATTGGAAGGTGGATTGCTCGCCATGTAGGTTTTTACATGCCGTGCCTCTACATTCAACGGGTAACTTTTTACGGTCTCGATATAGCTTTTTTCAGCATCCAAACGACTTACCTTGTATCGCTTGCGGTAAAATTCTGGCATACCAAAAGCCTTTACATCCTTTTCAAAAAGGGAATTTACCTCTATGACCGTGGCCGGGGCAACAGAATCTTTTTTGAAGGCTTTTATATCAAAGGAATACAATACGGGTTCAAAGTTGGAATTTACCACTGCCTCATGCACGGGAAGGGAATCTGCTGCAACAACATCGTGCGATACTACGCGCAATAGAACCTTTTTGGCCTTTTTCTCCCAGCGCAGTACCTGCGTGTTTATTTTCCCGCCGCCGAAACCAATACCGGATGCGGTTTTTGAGATTCTGCTTACCATCAACATTTCTTTGTTAAAGAGCGAATCGGGAATTTCATAAAAATACTTCTCGTTCAACGTATGTACATCAAAAAGCCCTTTATCGGTAACGGCATCTTTGGTAATGACCTTGTCGTATGGCTTGATTTCCCCTTTTTTTGGTTTGGTCGCTGTGCCCGATGTTTCGGTTTTTTTCTTTTTCTTTTTAAAAATTTGCCCTTCTGCAGTAGGTACGGCCATAAAAAAGAAGGCCAGGAATAGGCCTGGAAGTAATTTTTTAAACATTTTCAAGTTGATTTTTGGTTTAATTTCAAATAACCGAAAAAAAAAGGCAATGCTTTGTTAATGAAATCATAACCCCTTAAACATCAATAATATTCATAGGTTTATTCTTAATATGGTGTCAAAAACCTATGTTTTTAACAAAAACTGAAAAGATGTTTTTTCTTTACGCTTAAAAAAAATCAAAGTTTTGTGTAACGTTTTAAAACCAAAGCAGTCTATTAGTTAGAGAATATTATTCATTTAATCAATTTTCGATTTAGTCAATTTAAAACCTTTGCCTTTGGCAGAGGTTTTATTTTTTAGAATATATACGGTATTACGAACTGAAACATAAGTATCAACAGTACAACGGCTATAAGGTTCAATATAATACCCACACGCGCCATTTGATGCACTTTTATATGACCACTAGCAAAAACTATGGCGTTGGGCGGAGTGGCCATGGGCAGCATAAAGGCACAACTACTGGCTATGGTTACGGGAATCAACAAATACAGCAGCGGTATTTCCAAACCTATGGCTATCCCCGCCACCACTGGGGCCAAAACGGCCACAAGTGCCACGTTGCTCATAAGTTCGGTCATAAAAAGCATTAAGAATATCAATAGGGCAGCGGTAAACAAAATACTGATATCACTTTCAGCTATACCACCGGCGACCATATCTACGATACCGCTGACGGACATGCCCTTGGCCAATGCCAAACCACCCCCAAAGAGCACCAAAATACCCCAGGCCAGTTTTTCGGTATCCTTCCAGTGCAGGATAAAATCCCCTTTTTTAATGTTGTAGGGGATGCCAAACAAAGAAACCGCCGCAATCATGCTTATAATGGTATCGGACAATCCCAGTTCTGGAAAGATTTTGTTTATCAAGGTCCTGAAAACCCACAAAAAAACCGTGACACCAAAAATGACCAACACCATTTTTTCCTTGCCCGAAGTAGGTCCCAGTTTCTTCAGTTCCAAATCGATAACATCTTTACTGGCAGTAAATCTGAGCTGTTTGTTCGGAAACATCCACTTGACCAATACCAAGTAACTAATGGCAATCATGATCGCGGAAAAAGGCAGCCCAATGACCATCCACTTTAAAAAGGATATCTCAATATTGTATTCGTTCTCCAAAAGACCTATCAAAACCGAATTTGGGGGCGTGCCGATAACCGTGGCGATACCTCCCGCATTGGCTGAAAAGGCAATGCCCAGCATAACGCAAAGCGCAAAGTTTTGGTCGCTTTTCGTAAAGCCGTCAGCATCATGTATCAGCAGACCGATGACGGACATGGCAATAGGCAGCATGACCACCGTACTAGCAGTATTGCTGATCCACATGCTCAATGATGCGGTAGCGATCATAAAACCAAGTACCACTTTATTGGGTGTTGTACCTGTTAATTTAATGATATTTAAGGCTATGCGCCTATGTAGATTTACCTTCTCCAGGGCCAGTGCCATTACAAAACCGCCAAAAAACAGAAAAATGATAGGGCTGCCGTAATTCGCCCCGACTTCGGTCACATCCATTATTTTCAATAACGGCAGTAGTATAAGCGGTAAAAGTGCCGTAACGGATATGGATACGGCTTCGGTGATCCACCAAATAATCATCCATACGGCGACAGCGATTACAGCGTCTCCTTTAGCGGAAACCAAGTACAACGGTAAGTTTATCAGTATCAGGAAAAGTATCGGCCCGGAGATAAGTCCCAGTTTTTTACTTAGGTGCATCTACAATCGTTTAATGGCCCCTAAGCTATACTTTTTAACCTAGTTTTAAAAATATGTTATTTGTTTACATCTATTAGTTGTAGGTCCTTATCCGTTGCGCCATAGAATATCCTGGTTTTTTCTTCATGGGAGTAACCGCCGATAAAAAACAATCTGTCTTCTTTTTCAATGATTTCCGGTAAATGCAAACCCTTGTATTTGAGATTTTTGATGCTATTGCCATTGGCATCAAACTTTCTCAAGTACTCTTTTGAGGACACGATAAAAGTATCTCCCAAGGCCAATAACGCCTGGTTGTTGTTTGTTCCCTCAAAATAATGTGTTTTGATAGGGCTTCCAGAAGCAT
Source organism: Costertonia aggregata (assembly GCF_013402795.1). Classification (GTDB taxonomy): domain Bacteria; phylum Bacteroidota; class Bacteroidia; order Flavobacteriales; family Flavobacteriaceae; genus Costertonia; species Costertonia aggregata. Next base: position 2,477,901 of record NZ_CP058595.1, read on the forward strand.
TTGTAATTATCAGTTCGCCATTACCGTAGCAAACCAAGTTACCGTTGGTCAACTGCTCAAGGTGAAAGGTGCCATTGAGGTCATTGGCCGAATTTATTTTAGTGTCCAAAACGGACTCTTCCAAAACAATGTGCGAAGTAACGTTCAATGCGGTATCATAAAATACCAAAATGGGTTTGTATCCGCTTATGGAAGGTGATGTAGTATTTTTGTTGAATTTTGCACCAAAGGCTACGTAGCCGCTTTCGGTCAGTATCAAATCGCCCAACATACTATCGGCATCCCCTATGGGATTTATAAACTCTTCAAAAGCATCCCCGGAGCTGTTTCTGCGTTCAATGGCCGTTTTGTATACCCCGTCAACCTTTTTTGCCCCATAGTATAAATAAAAACTGCCATCGGCTATGCATCCGTACTTGTGTTTGGTAGCTGAGTTTATTCCGTTGAGAAAACCCCAGGCGTTATTGTAGGTTACCTCATGGGTGCCATAAAAATCAGCCAAGGTTCTTGAAAAGTGAAAATTTTTGTTTCCACTGGGGAAAACGTTTAAGAACGCACTATTGGAATTAAATTGTTTGTCGGCAATATAATTGGATGTAGATTGGTAGTTTTCATCAATCTCTGAATAATAAAATTTTGAAGTCCCGGCATCTTCCACCAATTGCAGGGAATAATAGGTATTGTTTGCTATATTTATACCTGTTTCCAAGGAAACCGTAGAAAAACCATCCGCTATATCGGGGAAAAAATAATGTTCCTTCGCGGGTTTCACGTAAACGGGATAATTAAAGGTTTCGGTATCTCCGGCCTCGTTTTTCACGGTAAGTTCAATGGTGTAGGCACCGCCTTCTTGATCTGTGAATACCGGTGCTTCTTCAGAACTTTGCGTACCGTTTCCGAAGTCGTATTTGAACGATATGGCATTTTTGGAACAACTGTTTATCGTTAGGCTTTCCCCTATTGATACGGTGTCTTTACTAACGGTAAAGCAAGCTTTTAATTTGGCATCGGATTCTGGGATGGAATCAGGGTCGGAATTTGGGGAAGCGGTTTCCTTGGTACATGCCATAATGGACAAAAGGCATAAGCCCGTAAAGTAGATTTTTTTCATAATGATAGGATTTGGGTATCACTAAGATAAAAAATCTATCGAATGAATTTTCTTAAAATCGATGAGATGCATGTTTCTTTAACAAAACGCACAATATTTTGATTTTAAAGCAGTTAAACGATTTTTATCATCGGTGTTTAACGCTCTTCTAGGGTACATAGCAAAGCATCTGCTTCTTTGTAAACTTTCGTTAGGCCTAATTTGTTTAAGCCTTTTATGCCTTTGTCCCAAGCTTTATTACTCAGATTTGCAGCCTCTTTCAAATCATTTAAAGGCATTGTTTTTGTCTTTTTGATGATATCGAAAATGGTTTTTTCGTTTTCGGAGAGTTCCAAGGGTTTTTTCTCTGGGCGCATTTGTGGAAAGAACAATACTTCCTGTATGGAGGAATTGTTGGTCAATAACATGACCAAACGATCTATGCCGATACCAATACCAGAAGTAGGCGGCATACCGTATTCCAAAGCGCGCAAAAAGTCCTGATCAATGAACATGGCCTCATCGTCTCCTTTTTCGGATAGTTTCAGCTGCTCTTCAAAACGTTGGCGCTGATCTATAGGGTCGTTGAGCTCGGAATAGCAGTTGGCGAGCTCTTTACCGTTGACCATTAGTTCAAAACGCTCGGTCAGGGCCGGATTGTTCCTATGCTCCTTGGTCAACGGGCTCATTTCTTTCGGATAGTCGGTTATGAAGGTTGGCTGTATGTAGTGGTGTTCACATTTTTCGCCAAAAATCTCATCTATCAATTTGCCAACGCCCATAGTGTCGTCTACTTCAATGCCCAGACTTTTTGCGGTTTCACGCAACTGTATCTCATCCATCCCGGAAACATCTACTCCGGTATGTGTTTTTATCGCTTTGAGAATGGGCACTCTGGCATAGGGGGCCTTAAATTCTATTTCATTTTCCCCTACGGTTACTTTGGAAGTTCCGTTGGCATCAATGGCTACTTTTTCCAATAACTGTTCGGTAGTGTCCATCATCCAATTGTAGTCCTTGTAGGCTACGTAGAGTTCCATAACGGTAAATTCGGGATTATGGGTCCTGTCCATACCTTCGTTACGAAAATCCTTTGAAAACTCATAAACTCCGTCAAAACCACCAACGATCAGTCTCTTTAGGTACAATTCATTCGCAATACGAAGATACAAGGGAATATTTAGGGCATTATGGTGCGTTAAAAACGGACGTGCCGCCGCACCACCGGGAATGGGTTGTAAAATCGGGGTTTCCACCTCTAAATAGCCTCTTTCATTATAAAATTGGCGTATACTGTTCGTGATTTTGGTGCGTTTGATGAAAGTGTCCTTGACTTTAGGATTTACGACCAAGTCAACATACCGTTGCCTATACCTTAATTCGGAATCGTTAAATTCATCGTACACATTGCCTTCGGCATCTTTTTTGGGTAGGGGTAAAGGGCGCAATGCCTTACTGAGCATGGTAAAGTTTTTTACCATAACGGTTTTTTCGCCCACTTGGGTGGTAAAAAGTTCGCCTTCGACACCAATAATATCACCAATATCCAACAGTTTTTTGTACACCTCGTTATACAGTGTTTTATCTTCTCCCGGACAAATCTCATCGCGATTGAAGTAAACCTGTATTCTACCCTCACTATCCTGTAACTCGGCAAACGAAGCTTTGCCTTGGATACGGCGCGACATCAACCTCCCGGAAATCACTACTTTTTTACCTTGGGTAAAATCGGTTTTTATACTTTTAGAAGTAGCATCTACAGGATATAAAGCTGCCGGGTAGGGATCAATGCCCATTTCCCTGAGCTTGGCCAATTTTTCCCTTCTAATGATTTCTTGTTCCGAAAGTTGCATTTGTTGCGATTTAAGGCTGCAAATATAGGTGGTTTGGGCAAATCTATCAATTCAAATAAAGTCTAAAATTTTGCTTTGGATATACTGTAACAAATCAGGTGATTTTGCGTCAAATACATACATCAATCAAAAAAATCCTAAATCAATGAGTTTTTTTCGTGTTTTATTGGCCATTGTTTTTCCGCCGCTGTCCGTTATAGGAAAAGGTTGTGGTTCTTTCCTGATCGTACTTTTGCTTACTTTCTGCGGATGGGTTCCTGGGGTAATCGCAGCTTTGGTAATCTTGAACAATCCTAACTAGCCTTAATATACGCTACGAATGAAGTAGAATTCAAGATCGTTCGCTCAACTTTTTACTACCTTTGTTCCCATGAACAAGAAGGTTGTCTTAGAAGACTTGGGTCTACAGGATTACAAAAAAACCTGGGACTATCAAGAGGGGCTTTTTGAAAATATCATAGCTATAAAAATCAAGAACAGAAGGGAAGGAGCAGGTTTGGAAACGCCCAATCATTTTTTGTTCGTTGAGCATCCTCATGTATATACCTTGGGTAAAAGCGGTGATATAGGTAATCTCTTGGTCGGCGAAAAGGTTTTGGAAGAAAAAGGGGCCAAGTTCTACAAAATCAATCGGGGAGGGGACATTACCTATCACGGTCCCGGGCAAATCGTGGGCTACCCTATTTTGGACCTTGACAACTTCTTTACCGATATTCACAAATACTTACGTTTTTTGGAAGAAATGGTCATTTTGACCTTGGCTGAATATGGGTTAAAAGCTGAACGTTCCGGCGGTGAAACCGGAGTTTGGTTGGATGTTGGCACCCCGTTTGCCCGTAAAATATGTGCCATGGGCGTTAGGGCTTCCCGTTGGGTCACCATGCACGGTTTTGCATTGAACGTAAATGCCGATTTAGGGTATTTTGATCTGATGATTCCCTGTGGGATTAAGGACAAGGCCGTAACTTCATTAAATATAGAATTGGGGAAACAGCAAGTTGATATGGATGAGGTCAAACAAAAACTCCTCAGGCATTTTGAAGCTCTTTTCAAGGCGGAATTGGTAAAACAAAAAACCCCGGTGTGAGCCGAGGTTTTTGTTTGCCATTTAGTCATTGAATTGCGTTAGCTTAGTGCTGCAAACCTAAATAATCCATCGCTTCTGCGTAGGACATTTTCCTAAGGTCAACGTTTGTGTTTTTGGCACTGGTTGAAGATTCAACAAGTACATACCTTACCTCACCGCTTGGTGGTATAGCAGCCGCATTATCCGTATTATCCGTAACTAGAAAACGTATTTCGGCATCATCTGCATTAATAGTGTAGTACATGTCCCAACTTTGGTTCGTTATGGGCAAGGCTCTTACATTATCAAATGAATCTTTATAATATGCTAGAATTGCATAGGAGTCTACAACCTCAGCAGTAATTCTGGAATCATCGATTGAAAAACTGTTCGCTAAGAAACCACTGTACGTGTCACCAAAATCGGTTGAGGTCCACCCTGATGCAATAACATTGGCATTGCCATCTTCACCATTCTCACCGTCAGCACCATCTTGTCCCGCAGGCCCTTGCTCACCTTGCGGCCCCTGTGGTCCAATAGTACCATCTTCACCATCCTCGGCAGAGCAAGAAAATATAAGTATTGTGCTGAGTGCCATTAGAAATAATTTTGTCTTTAAGATTACTTTTTTCATGATTTTAAAATTTTAATATTAAAAAATAGTTTTAATTGTTTATTTGGGGAACCTTTTAAAACAGTTGAACTATGGTTTTAGAGTGCTATTTTGAATGGATTTGATTACAGATTCCGAATCAAGGAAATCTTTAAATACACTATGTATTTTTTTAGTCAATACCATTGTAAATTCATGGGATATCCGTTTCCCATCCATTCGTTTTAAAGTGCCATTTAATGAAACCTTCTGCACCTTAAGCGTATGATTGTTTAAGTTCTCATGGTCAAAACTTAGTACGATTTCCCTATGGCCAGACCATATGATATCAAGGGGCATATAGTCTGCTCCACTGACGATGCACCCTTGCAAACCTTTTTTTGCGTGGATAATATGTTCTTTCTTGCCGGCAAAAGTGAATATCAGCTGTAAATGATTTTTTGGTGTAGATTGAAAATGTGATGACGTAGCCGTGATTGAATTGAACTGATGATGCCACGACGTAGAGCCTTCGCTACGTTTTATTCCTCGGGAGCTCGATAATTTTAAACCTGTTGGTTTTTTAGGCCTGTAATACAACATTTTATCCCCTAGGATTTCAAAGGATATGGTGTCCCCGTTCAATTTTAGTGAAATAGTGGGCTTGACCTTAGTGTTGAATGTTTTTACCAAATCGCTTAGGTCTGTTTTAGCAGTTTGCGCCATTGTAGGTATTTGAAAAAGCGCAACCGATAGTATGAACAAGATTTCTTTCATTACAACATTTTATCTTAGAACGGAGCAACCAAAATCTCAACACGCCTATTTTTTCGACGGTTTCCATCATTCTCATTGGGTGCTAATGGGCTGGTTTCACCAAGACCTACTTCCTTCCATTTGAAGCTGGAGTTGTTTATGGATTTTCTGAGTTCAGCAGCTACGGTTGCTGCCCTTTTTTTGGAAAGCACTAGGTTTGTTTGGTCACTGCCCACATCATCGGTATGCCCTTCCACGGTAATGGTACCCTTGGGAATGTCCTGTATTTGTTGGGCCAGTTTACGTATCGCTTTGGCACCTTCGGGTTTGAGTTCATGTTCTCCCGTATCAAAGAGCACGGCACTGTCCAAGCTCATGCGTAGGGCACCGCCAATGGCTGCCACGGCATCAATGTCTGCGCCGGGCGGTGGCCCGAAACTAGTCTTTAAATCGGTTATTTTTATATAATTAAAGGTTTCGCCAGGCTTTACATAATCCGTAATATCTTTTAAGCCAGTACCTCCTTCCACTTTTCCGATGTCAATCCAACTTTGACCATCTTTGCTAAGCTGAAGATTTGTAGGTTCTATAGCAGCACCCTGTTCGAACACGAAAATATCAGGACCATTGACATCCGTTATGGCATTATCCTTAAAAAAAAGTACGATAGAGCCTCCAGAACCAAGAATTGTACAGTCTGTTTGTAAATCAGCATCACCTTGAGAAGTTCCCAAACATCTTTCTGGAAAGAATCCGTCAGGCTCACCTGGTTTAAAAAACACTACTGAATCAGCGAACGAAAGTGTGCCCATAGGTAGATAAACCATTTCCTTTCGCGAATCCACGTAAGTGTCCTCCATATTTTTGGTCAGGGCAAACCAAGATGGATTCAGTTTGTAAAATGCTCTCTTCGCTTTTTCGGCCCTAGCCTTAAAATTGGTCGTACGCACTTTGGCCTCGGTCTTACTTTCTTCGAGCAGTTCGATAAAGTTTTGTGATGCTTCACCACTGGCGATATACGCCTCGACTTCAGGATTGCTCAAACTCTGCTCAATGTCTTCGGCATGTTTGACGCTGACGATATTGTTATCGGGCATGGCCGTAAGGGCTATCTGTACTTCCTTTTCGCTGACCCCAACCATTTTGGCGAATAATTGCCGGGCGTAGGCCCCTTTATCGCTTCTTAGGAGTTCGAGGTTTAAAGCCCCTTTTTCGGTAAACAGTCCCTGGCTTGTAGAATCTTTGGCCCCGCCCGACATTAGGTCGCCCATACCTTTCATGAGTTCATCAATGTCGATGTCCTCCATGGCCTCCTCCAAGTCTTCGGTTGCTTCTCGAAGGTCAGGTTCTTCAACTGCCTTGCCTTGGTCATTTTGAATTGTATTCTTCTTCGGGCTTTCGTTGCAGGCCAATAGCCCTAACACCAAAATCGTAAAGATTGCAAAAGGTCGTCGTGTATTCATCATCATGCTATTTGTAGGTGGCGTACCGCTGCTTCATAAATTCATGGTAGATAAAGCCGTATTTGCTGTACCAGTTTTCTTCACCCAGTTTTTTTTCACAGGCATCTATTTCCAGTAGCACATTGTACAGCCGCTGTGTCAGTTCATTATGCTTATTTTTATAGGTCTTATCAAATTCTTCTATCGATTTCAAGACTTTGGCACGTTCTTTTTGCCACGCCAAACCAGAAACAGGGTGTATACCTGAGAAATTATCTCCGAAGGAAAGACCGAAATCGGTCACTTTTTTGGTATGCTGGCCAATTTTGAGCAATTTTTCCAATCTATACCGCTGTTCGTGAAGGTTGTCATAGGCACGGGCGAGGCAGTCACAACCTTCTTTGTTTTCTGAGCCTTCTTCTTCAGAAACTCCATCTTTATTATCGACTTCCGATGATTTTGTACCGTTGCCACCATCTTTTGAAGCATCAACTTGGTCTTGCTTGTCTTGATTTCTGTCTGGGTCTTTTTTATCGCTACGATCTTTATCTTTACCATCCCCGAAATTTTCAGAACCATCATTGTTTGAACTGTCACCTGAGTCGTTTTGTCTTTGTTGTATTGCAGCAACTTCCCTTGCATAGCCTGACATAACTTCAGAAACCGAAGTTGTGTAGTTCGATGATGCATTCGAGCGACCTCGTTCGAGAGCCCTTGTGATGGAGTTGATATCATTTTGATACCTTTCTGTGGCACTGGCAATGGCATTTGGATCACCATTGGCATTTCTAATGTCGGCGTTGTATTGTTGGGTAATGGCTTGATTGGAAGTATTGAATGTCGAAAGCTGTGCTTCAATCATGGTATTTCGAATTTCTTTGGCTTGCTTGAGACCTCGCTCTTTTCGTTCTTCGGCTTTGGCCAAGGCTTCATCAATGTTTTCGTCTTTTTCATTAGAATCGGAAGTGTCCGGTTCACCGTCGGAAGTTCCACTGCTCGAACTGTTCGGTGAATTTTTAGACTGGGAATCCTCACCGCCATAGTTCTGCTCACTTCTTCTGGCAGTTTCGTTGCAACTGGTCGGCAACGAGGGTTGACCAGCAGGATCGAGCAAAGGTTCGAAATCAGTATCACTAGGACTCAAAACATCATAGTGGTTTCTTCGTCCAGAACCATATTCCTTACCGACGGCATCCAGTAACTTTTCCGCCACATTGGCTATGGTCTTTCCAGAAATGGAGTTTCCCAAGCCTTGCACAATTCCCGCCTCAGCCATTGGAATAAAAAAGAGCAGTGCGATGACTGTAGCAGCTCCTTTTCTTTTTTTACGGAAAAATAAAAAAACGATTATACCAAGTACAAGAATCGCTATCGGTATAATATAGTAGGTAAACGTACTGGAAGATTCCGACGCTGCACTAGAAGTCGTGGCGTTTGTGTTTCCTTCCGTATCCATTATTTCGTTCGAAGAAACCGATTTCATCGTGGAAGCGTCAACAAAAAGATTGCTGGCGGGAAATAACTCGCGGCCTGCTGAGACTGCCACCACGAACGGAATCCCCTTTTCAGGCGATGATATGATAATTCCAAATTGTAATGCGGTTCTAAAGTTGACCTTATATTCACCGTTTTTGGTAGCTCCTTCGCGGTGTATATCTTCCCAGTCATTTTTAACGATTTTGACGTCAAGTTTTCGGCCATCTTCTGAAATAACATGAACCATGGAGGACCGGAGAATATAGCCCAAACCTTTAATGGCAATACGGCTTTCGACACCATCGGTAATCCCCTTAAAAAAACGCACGGTATAGTCTTGGTCATCTTCGGGTACGGGCAACTCTTCTTTTACTATGGGAATGTCTTCGTCATCTATGGAGGGGGGAATGAACCCCTTATCCTCTTGGCTGGTTACGGTGGCTCCAAATAAGAGAAAAACCAAATAAACCAATCTTATTGTTTTCGAGTAAGTACTTTTCATGACCATTTATTTTCTATGTTTTTTCAATAAGTAGTTTGTAAGTATTACCATCTTCTGGGTAAGCTCTTGGTGCTGTGCTTCGGTACGGTCGGTCATGGCTTCACTTTTAACGCCGTACGAAATCAGAAAAGCATTATCATAGTTTTCATTGTAGATAAGCACGCGGCCCACATGGGGCTGGCGAAAGATATAGGCATCCCCGGTTTCAGCGAGCTCAATGCCAATGCCCTGCATGGCCTGTTCAGGATATTTTTCTTGATTCTTCAGTGCGCCCTGAATCTCTCTCTTGTTTTGGTCTTTTGAACTGGGTGTAGGTTCCCATAGAATAGTAGTGGGGTCACCCAATTTATTTTTTCCGAAACCCTCAAGGTCAAAGGAACAGAAGTTTGGTTTTTGATAGTCTGAAACGCTTACATCGCTTTCTGAAACACCAATGGTCTTGGCGAACTCAGAAGCATCCATACCGCATTGATAGTCGACCAATAGTGTGGTGTAATTGCCACTGGGCAAGGTCTTGGTTTCCTCTTTTGTAGTTGTCTCTTTATTTTTTTGGTTTTTTTCAGTTTTTTTAGAAGCTTCTCCACAGGAAAGCAATACCGAGAATAAGAGTACGGGTATTATTTTTCTTTGCATCAGATTGTATTTTAAAAGATTTATAAATGTCCATTTATTGTAAAGGGTTTGGCCTCACCATAATATTAAATGGAGTTCCATTGAATATTTAGTTTCTTTTTTCAATCAAATGCCCACACGTCGTTATACCTTAAATTACCACCACCAAAACCACCGATAACCCAAATTTTATTGTCAAAGACTACTGAAGAGTGCCGGTTTCTTGCAGGAAAGAACGCATTTGGAGTTGCTTCAAACCAATTTGTACCATTTGAAGAGTACCAAATATCATTTTTGAATTCCACATCATAACCCCCGATCACCCATATTTTATCATCAAATTCTACCGATGCGAAACCAGACCTATCTGAAAATTCGGCATTGGAGGTAGCTTCCGTCCAATTGACTCCATCTGAGGAAAACCAGATATCGTTTTTTCTTGTTTCGCCATCCCTCGCTCCCAATATCCAGACTTTGTCTCTGAATACCATGGCACCGAATCGTTCTCTTACAGAAAAAGGAGCACTGGAAGTTGCTTCGACCCATTCTACCCCATTTGTAGAGTACCAGACATCATTTTTTCTTGACGTATCATCTTCGCCTGCAATGACCCATATCTTGCCATCAAACACTACTGCCTTATGACTGTCTCTTGGAGAAAATGCGGCTTCAGGCGTAGCTTCGGTCCAAGTGATGCCATCGGAAGAATACCAAACATCGTTTTTCTTTCCAAAACCGTCTCTACCACCTATAACCCACATTTTATCATCAAAAATTACGGAAGCATGAGCACGTCTGGCCGAGAAAGCAGCTTCTGCATTGACTTCCATCCAGTCGACACCGTTTGAAGACCTCCATATATCATTACGTGAAATACCAGTATACCCCGCTATCAACCAAAGTTGATTTTCAAAGGCCAGTGTGGAATGTCCCCATCTAGCTAAAAATGATGCTTCGTCAACTAGGGCGTTCTCTGGGAAGTTTAGATTTCTTGTTCTGAAATGAAAAGTTTCACTTTCGGTCTGGTTGCCTTGACTGTCCTTTGCGATAACCTTCCAATAATAATCGGTCAATACAAATAGTCTATCACTCAGTGTGAAATTAGTACTTGATAAATTTTCGGCAATCAAAGTTGATGGTTGTTCGTCGGTATCTAAAAAAAGCGAATATGTGACTTCATCATTTTCAGGGTCACTGGCAGTGTTCCATTGAAAGCTGGGAAATAAATCAACCTCATTGGCCCCATTGATAACTTCGACCAGTTCAAATGCATTTGGGGGTTGATTTTCAACAGCTGTTGTGTTGTCCTCATCATCTTTTCCGCAAGAAGCAATGAAAAATGGTATGCTAATTATTATGGACAAGCTAATTTTTGATATGTTTTTTTTCATATTTAAAATTTAAAAGGCGCTTTTATAGGTATTGGTGTCTATCTTCATATCGGTCGGGCCCAACTCTACACACAACATGTGTACTTTCTGCGGTTTTTTTTTATTGGTCACGGTCATGTCCATCTCAAGGGCAAGGCCATCAATTAGGGTCATCCACTTATGGTCGACACCAGAATGTTTGGCGTTTTTGATCTGTAGTTCTGAAAATCCGCCGGGATAGCGAATCTCGGTCTCATCGGTGACCCAGACGATACCATGGTATTCCTTACCCTGCACCTTATAACCTTTGCAGCGATAACCAAGGATTTCCTTTTCTTCACCAGTAGCTGAAACATCAATAGCTGTCATATCTGTGGCATCCTCAATCTTATTGGGTGAAAACGCAATGCTGGTCTTAGTTTTCTGGTCGCCCAAGTCCATAAAACTGTGTATTTTGTTTTGGTTGAGATCAATGACCGATAGCGCTTTTTCGCCGGGCTGTATTTCGATACTGCTGCCCAGCACATTTTCATCTTCACCAAAGTATGAGGTTATCAATAATGTGTCTTTTTTCTGTACCAACTGGATCTTATAATAACTGTCAAAATGATACTTTTCTGGTGTTTTGGTGGCTCTATTATGAGTGGGATTTTTTTTATGAAAAACTGAATCAATGGTCTGGTCGGTCTTCTTTGAGGTTTCACTTTCAACACGTCGTTCAATGGTGCGCTCTACTGCCTGTTTTGCCTTTTTGCCCAATTTCTTTAAGAATTGGCCGTGGCTTGAAACCACTATTAAACAAATCAATAGTGTTGTAATGTTTCTCATGGTATTAGTTTTTTCGTTTTGGTGATTCGGCCATTGCCTTTTTCAACTGTTGGGCAAAGACCAGCTTTAAAGAATCTTTTTGTTTAGGTTCTGTATTGGATTCAATGAGCCTGTATTGTTGAAGGAGGTTTTCTTTTAATTTAGGGTCAAAATCTGACTGTAATAGCATTTGTTCATAATTTTCGAATCCTGCTAATGAGTTATCCTTGTTCTTATCACCTCCAAAAACAGTTTTGAATACATCAAACTGGGCTTCGACCAAATTCATCTGTTTAGTGGTGTCTTTTGCCTGCTGTGATTTCTTTTGCTGTGCTTGGCCAACTTGTACCAACAATAGCACTATAGTAATTTGTAATACGACTGTGGTTTTCATTGTTTTCTGAATTTTGTTTTTTTAAGCAACCGATTCTTGTCTATAATCTTCAATTCATAATTGCCATCATTGAGACGGGCCACATTGAGGTATATTTCACATTTGGGCATTTTAGGGAGATGGCCCATGAGTTTTGTCTTTTTTTTCTTCATGTTTGAGTCAATCGGTTTATGACATCCCCAACTGTTCAGGCCAAAAGTAGAAGTAAGGCATTATCATGGCTAGCACAGATGTAACCAATGCTTTGTTATATGTAACAATAGAAATAACTAATTGAAAAACAATTATTTACATATATGAAAGAAAAATATTAAATCTCAAGAATGCATGTAATCGGAAGGGGCTACGCCAAAATGCTCTTTAAAACATTTAGAAAAGTGGGAGTGGTTGTTGAAACCTACGGTATAGCCAATTTCAGAAACGCTGGCATTGGATTTTTTGAGAAGGTCAGCAGCGAGTTTCAAGCGCTGGCTTCGTATGAATTCGGTAGTGGCCTGGCCCGTAAGTGCCTTAAGTTTTCGATGCAATTGCATACGGCTCATGCCCAGTGCTTTGGCAAAAGCTTCGGCGTTAAAATTGGATTCGACCAATTGATTGTCAAGAACATCTTGAAGGGCATTCAAAAAACGTTCATCGTGTGAACCTATGGAAATTTCCTTAGGGGTGAGTATAACCTCTTTGCTAAAACGTTCCTGTAGTCTTTTGCGGTTCTCCAGAAGGTTGTTGACCGTTTGTTTTAGAATTTTATTGTTGAATGGTTTGGTCAGGTAGGCATCGGCACCGGTTTCAAGCCCTTCCAAGCGGTTTTCATCTCCTGCCTTGGCGGTGAGCATAATGATGGGTATGTGTGATGTGGCATTGTGCATTTTACAATTTTGGGTCAATTTCAGTCCGTCATCTTCAGGCATCATTAAATCAGTGATAATTAAGTCGGGCACATGCTCTAGGGCAGTGCGGAATCCGGTTTTGCCGTTCTCTGCCATAATGATATGGAATGTATTGTCAAACAGGGAAGAAACATACGTGCGCACATCTGTATTGTCATCAACGACAAGAAGAATAGGTTGTTCGCCGTTTGGTACACTTTGGTCGGATGTAATTACTTTAAACGGGACTTCAACAGAAGAAACATTATAAACAGGTTTGTAATTTTGAATAGTGACCGATTTTTCCGATGCTATAAAGGCCGATTCGGCAATGGGGAGTTTTACAGAAAAAATCACGGAACCCAATCGGCTTTCAGCTATGATCCTGCCTTTATGCAGCTCTACCAGTTCTTTGGTAAGCGCTAGGCCAATGCCCGTGCCTGTTTCGTTTTCATGTGCTCTGTGAAAGCGGTTGAAGATTTGTGCCAGTTCCTCTTTTGGGATGTTTACGCCCGTATTTTTTATCGATAATGCCAATTGTTCAGCTTCCAATTCAGCACAAAATGTGATGCTTGCTTTTTCCGGACTGTACTTTAGCGCATTTCCCAAAAGATTGGTCACGATTTTTTGCAATACGTCTTGGTCGTACCAATAGTGGTCGTCATCAATTGAAATAACAACATCCAATAACTGCTTTTTTTGTAGGGCTTGGTATGAAAACGATTCCGATAACGTTTTCAGAAAGCCAGGCAAATCTCCATTAGAAACCTGTAAGGAAAAATGGCCTGATTCCAACTTCGATAAATCCAGTAATTGCTCCACCAGAGTCTCAAGGCGTTCAGTATTGTTTTTGGCAATAGACAGGTTTTGTTTTTCTGCCGGATTCAAATCATCTTGTTCTAGCTGAGCTTCCAAAGGACCTCTGATTAAGGTGAGAGGCGTGCGTAACTCATGGGAAATATTGGCGAAGAAGTTGGACTTGGCCACATCCAATTCCCTCAATTTTTTGTTGGTCTTTTGACGGTTTTGGTAGAGAACAAATAAAAATAGTCCGGCAAGTGACGTGAGTCCGATACCTCCTAACAGTAGATTACGTTGGCTTTTTTGTTTTTGTTCTGCGAGTTCGCTTTGAGATTTTAAGAGTGCAATTTCTTGTTCTTTTTGTTCGGTTTGATATTTTGTTTCTAAGTCTTTGGTTAACTCTACATTGATTTTTTTATTGATGCTATCGGTAATCGACAATTGGTCTTGTTGGTATAGATAGGCCAATTTATAGTTTCCGATTCCTTCATGCGATTTTGCCAATCCTTTGTTGATTTCCCTAATATATGATAGTTGAAAATTCGTTACACCTCCTTCAATGAGGCTAAGAGCATCATTGAAGTAATCAATTGCCTTAAGGTATTTTGCTTGGTCAATATATAATTGTCCAGCATTCATAGCCAGTTCAAGTTTGCTTTCATTTGTATCTGAATCACTTATTAGACTCTCAGACTTTTTTAAATATTTTTCAGCTTTCTGATATTCCCCGATAGAGGAATAATTATTAATCAGTCTTCCATATATTTCTTTCGTTCTAAAGGAGTTTCCATAATTTTCATAAAATTCTTTTGCAGTTTCCAAGTTTTCAATTGCTTTTTCATTGTTACCTACGGTTTGATAATAAATAGCCCTTAGGATATAAGAATAATTCCTTCCTTCTTGGTCATCAATATGCGAGTAAGTGGTAAATGCCTTGTCAATGTAGCGCAATGCCCTTTCATCTTTCAGTTCAGCATAAATAGAACCTATGTTGTCATAAACCATTGCTGCAAATCTGCTTTTGTCTCTATTTGTGGAATGTATAGAATCAGCTTTCAAATAATACTTTAAAGCAATATCATAATTGTTTTTTTTGTAAAACTGATTGCCAAGCATAGTATTGGCCGACGCTATCAAATTCCAATCCCCGATAGATTTTGAAATTTCTAATGCACGCTTACCGTATTTTTCCGCATTTTCATAATCTGATTTTCGACTATAAAGTATGGCTAATCTTCTATAGTTGTTTGCTTGTAGGCTATCACTATCTATTTTAATTGCCAAATCAAGTGCTTTTTTGGTAAAGAACAGAGAGCTGTCAATATCATATTTATAATAATGATATTTTGATGCGAGGCCATAAGCATCCATCTTTTTTAAAATATCGTTTTGCGAAAATTCAAGAATTTGATTTTTGTAGAGATTGGCAGAGTCTAAATTCTCATACAGGTAGCTATCAAAAATCAAAACTAATAAGTTATGCTTATCAGTCTCATTGATTTGATACTTTAAAACTTTTTTCAGCGAATCTAATCTGTGCAATTCTTGACCAAAACCAAGAATTGACAAAAACAGAAAAACTATTTGGATGAAGCCTTTCATTGCAACGAATGTTTTCATGAATTAAAATATGAGGTTTGCGTAAAGCAAAAAAACCGAAGTATTTCTTCGGCTTTAAAAACTAAAAAAATTAACTTATCTGCTGTATGCCGTCAAAACAGTACTGCCCATCAGCTTCCCATTCTTATTAAAGGTTTCTTGTTTGACCATACCCACGCCCTCGGCTAGCCATAGTCTTGAGGAAAAGGTTTGGTTGGCCATCATCATTTTTGATTTGGTGTCATTGGTGATGACCATGCAATCAAAAGTGCCTGCCGGGGTAGTGACCGATTCCTGCTTTTCTACCTTTCTATTGATTTGGTCAACACTCATGTTCATGTTCATGCCGCCCATACTGATTTTGACGGCCACATTGGCATCTTCGAGTTCTTGACCTACAGAAAGGTTGTTGGGCAGTTCAATATCGGTGCCGCTGATTTCCATTTCCATATCCTTATAACCTTCCAACATACTTGCGGGTATCAGCGATTCATAATCGATCATTACCTTGTTTTCGGTACAGCTGAATCTATACTCGGTATTGTATATCTCCTTTCCTTTATGGTCTTTCATGGTAATATCCATAATCGCTTTTGTGGTTGCACCGCTGTTGGTCACTTCTACTATTTCATAATTTGCTACGGTTTCGACCTTGTCTTTTTTACCATAAGAGGTATATTCAAAGGTGGCTCCTTCCTCTAAGGGGTAATACTGGCTGCAATCTGACTGTGCATTTGATATACATATTCCCACCATTAGGGCGAATACATGAGAAATAAGACTTTTCATATTATTTTTTTGTTTGGTTATAGTTTTATGAATTCAACACGCCTGTTTTTAGCCTTGCCATCGGCAGTATTATTGTCACCTATGGGTTCTGATTCACCCTTGCCTTCGGAAACAAGTCTATCGGATGAAACCCCATAAATTGATATCAATGTGTTTTTGACGGCCTCGGCCCTGGCTTTTGAAAGCTTCATGTTGGTGTCATCCGCACCGTCGGCATCGGTATGTCCGATTATCTTTAACTTCATGTTGCCTTCTTGTTGCAACACTTGATAAATTTGACGTATTATGCCCATGGACTGTGGTTGTATGTTTGATGAGCCGGAATCAAATAAAATCCCGTTAGTGGATACATTACCTTGCGAAATCAACTTTTTGCGTAAATCTATTCCGCCTTCTGCAATTTTTAGATTGGTGATGAACAACCGTTCTTTACCGTCTTTAAAACCTACAGGCTCTAACTTGAAAGTTGTAATTTTCCCTGCTGGTACAATTCTAGGGATGTCTACATATTTTTTTTCGTTGATCCAGAGGCGAAAACGTTCTTTGTTGACGGCTACCGAAATATGTGGGGTATCCATCATAATCTTACGAATATCGACAGATATATTGTTGTCTATCACTTTTTCCCTGTCCTTTCGACCCCACATGCGCAATGAAGATGCTATGTATTGGCAAAAGGGTAGATAGGCATATACAGCATTTTGCCCATAACCAAAATTGTCGCTTTCGTCCAATATAAAATGTAATTTTGCCGTTGATGATGTTTTTGTGTCGACCCCTGTCGTGAAAATATCGAACTCAATGGTATACTCTTCTGGGAGTTGCTCCACGTCAGGGATGTAGTAGGATGACATCTTCATGTCAAACCATCTTGCATCGTCAATCATCACAACTTCGCCACCGCCATTGGTATTCCATTTTGAAGGAAAATCACCAACGAAATCGTCGGCAAAATCATCGAAGTAGAGCAATTTGTCACCAGGTACAAAATCAAATTTGCTGTATACGGCAATCTCTTCTTTTTTTTCAGCTATCCCTGTATTGTCAGGGATATCTGTATCACTTTCATTTGTTGGGTTCTTTTTGGTAGTGGGTGTTTCATCGTTTTTTGGTTGCTTCCCTTTTTTTTCGGGATACAGAATACTATCCATTTGTTTTTCGGTTTCCCTTTCTGTTTTTTCCTCCAATTTTCGCTCAACGGTCTCCTTTGCTCTTTTTTTTATTTTTTTCCAGATTTGGGCATTTGTGTTGGGAATAAACGCCAGGATAAAAATCAGGGGTAATCCCGAACGTAAAATTGTAAATAGAGATTTCATTGTATGTACTTTAATTTACGATTGGTCTTAAAATTAAATAAAAGCCAAATCGAATGTGTGAAATCTGTATAGTCGGTAAAAAAATATGTATAATCAGTTTATTTTGTAGACAATCAGCGAGTTGTCCTGGTCCTTTACCGTAAGTTCAAGTTTTGAGTCATTGTCAATATCGGCCAGATCAATGGTAGAGTTGCCAAAAACGGGAAAGCTTTGGATGGGCCTTGCTTGGCTATCCTTAGTCATTAATACTTAAATAATTGCCATGCTAGTTCAAGAAGTTTTTCTTCTCTAGTATTAAATTTATTTTTTTATAATAAGCTTATTTATGCTTTGTTTTTCGTTAGATATTTTTACCGCATAAACACCAATTGGCAAATTACTTAGGTCATATTCTGAGGATTCCTTATCTATCAAACCATTCATGACTAGCTGACCACTCATTGAAAAAATAGATATTTTACTTTTTTCTTCTATTGCATTAATGAATAGTTTATTTGCTACCGGGTTGGGGAAAAGGACGGCTTCAAGTGTCTCAATTTTATTGTCTGTATAGTTGATTTTATTCTTTTCAAAATAGGGAAGTGCATAATTATATGCATTCAAACCTATTTTTCTGCCAATTACACGGCCTGGAATATCATCAACTGGCGGATGGATTCCCCCCCATATTCTGGAAAGACTAGTCTGGTCTGATGCATCTTTGTAAGTGGCCCACTGTAGCTTGATATCAACCGAAGGCCCTTTTTCAAATACCAAAAATTCGTCTTTCTTGGCAACAAATTCACCCATTCCACCGGGAAAATACTCGTCTCCGGTTATCAATGTCAACACCTCTGCAGCAGCACGGGAAAATGTTGAGTGGCCTGAGACATAACCGGCAAATGGTGGCGTTACGAAACTGGGGCGTTGATATGGCCACCAATTTTCTGCCAGAACCCAACCTACCCCAGCTACATCAGTTTCCGAGTTATTTATGGCACTATGTCCCAACCAGGAATACAACTTAATCTTACCTATGTGCTCGCCATTATTCCCGCTCAAGGAGTCATTAGGTCCAATAACTTCAATATAGCCATCTTTGAGTTTGATGCCATCTGGATGATAATTGGGTTGCATAGTGTCTGAACTCTGGCCTAATTCACACATATAACGTATCGCGGAAATTGGCCTTATGTAGTCATGCCAACCTTTAATCGACCATGCACTCACAGCGGAATCGTGCATGGCACCACCCAATATAAAGTATGATTTCACATCCCATTCCAAGATATTTAATTCATCACCTTTACCATTAAACTTGCGTGTGAAAAGCTCGTGGTCTGTTACATAGTTCAAAATAGTAAACCAGTGACCTGGTGGCGTTTCAGAATCAGGACCATCTGCCCAGAATTCTGCTAAGACCCTTGTGTAATCACCTCTAGGAACTATTTGCTCTTCATATGGATTACCTGTTTTTGGGTTCATACTATGCCCATTACCGACATCACCGCCATTTAACTCGTCATAGAACGTTGAATAATCTGTAAAAGAATCTGGAAATGAATTAAAATTCACATTACCAATGGATTTAGGGGAAATATCCCACATAACACCATCTGTCGGATCTAAATGAGAACCCCATATTGAAACTAAAGAAAAGTTCCATTTATAATTATCTTTGGAAGATTGCTCCGGTGAATTTAGTTTTGGAGGGACATTAGGATTGTGATAAACAGTAAAGTCAAAACCGTCCCTGCTAAAAATATCTTTATCTTGAGGTAATAAGGCAAAAGGTTTCACATTTCCCCATTCTGGACTTAAAAATGTTGGTGTAGACTCTGAAATTAAATTTCCGCTTTGGTCTACAAAAGTTGTGAATTTTAAGGGTTGCCATCGATTTGGATCAATAACTCCTGTTGATATGTATGTTGAAGAATCTAAATCCAAACTTGGATTTACAGGGCTGTAAAAAGAATTATCGTAATCTGTTGTTTCTCTTGAATTATCGTTTAAACCATAATCTATAAGTGTTTGCGCTACATAATTCCCAAAGTTGGCTGCCTCGCCTGATTCATAATCTGTTGATGTAATATCGGTATCATAACCCAATTGATCCATTACTGACTTAAACATAGATAATGACTCGTCAGCGCCAGGAGAATTTCGAAAACGATGATTTAACAAGCGGTACATGGCATAGCTTATGGACTTTGTCAATGAAACATCAATATCTTCTTTCGGGATAAAATTTTTGAGTGTACTAGTAAAATCATGAACTTCATTTCCTAATAAATAAGGATTTGTTCCATGATAAACTGCCCAAATGTCATACATGGCGACACTACTGTGAAAAAGATTTCTAGCGTGTACCGTCGGCCTTGCAAAATCATTTCGTATAGCTTCCAACAGCACTTCATTCCAGACTCTTGCTATTGATATATCTTGCGGTCTGTTATAGATGTTTAATGTCACATCTAAAGTCTTTGTTGAATTAAAGCAACTTTCACTCTGCTCCGTTACAGAGACTTTACCGTTTTCACTAAGTCCCCATTTAACCGATATGCTATTTGTGTCTTGACCATTAATTATTTTTCCACCCTCAACGTTCCATTTTAATTGAGAATTATTATCAGAAACATATACATATGTTTCTATCTGACTAAGCCCCGATTCTTTAGGGCCTGAAATTTCGTTTGAAGAACCGTATTGGCAACTACCGTCATCTATTGTTGCCAATGGATTATAATTACACGAGTTGAAATCGGTACATCCAGGAATATCTTCAACAGTAGTCTCGTTTGTAACAGTCAAAACTTGATTTGCTTCAACGTTTTTTAATATTGTTACTGTATTATCTGGCCATTCTATTCTTATTTCTTCTACATTGTTGTTTGTGCCAAGGCCGAAGAATGCTTCTGCTGGCTCTTGGCCATAAAAACTGGTACCAGCAGAAATTAGGCGGGTACCACGAAGATTATTCGATTTTATTTTAATCGTTGCTCCTATCGAGTAGTGGTTGCTGCCGTACATTCTTGGTTTGATGACAATAAAATTTCCAGCATTAGAATTATTATTTAAGGAATTCTCGTAAAGTAATACAGGTTTGTTGTTGCTTTCGTTTTCTTTTAATGTCTGTAATAAATCAAGGTCCCCATCTCTATCCATATCAAAAGCTAGCAAGGTCGTAGCAAATAAATTATCATTAAAACCCGAAGCGTTCGATACGTCGGCATAAGATTCCCCTTGATTATTGATCCAAAGTCTGGATTTGTCAGCAGGGTAAGATATATATCCATTGGTAGTTGCTAAGTCCAACCATCCATCATTATTTGCATCAAAAAATGTTGTGCCCCAATCCCAACCGCTATCTGAAACCCCTAAAGACCTAGAAACTTCTGTGAATTTCAGGGAATTGCCTTGAGAATTATTTTCCAAAAGGATGTTGTATTTGCCATCAATAGTAATGTTTGTAGCATAGATGTCAAAATCGCCGTCATTGTCATAATCTCCCAGAGCTATTCCCATTTCGTTGAAAGCACCATTAACTCCTGCGGTTGAGGCTACTTCATCAAATGTGTTGTCACCTTTGTTAAGCCATAGCTCATTAGGTTTAAAATCAACATTTATGTACAAGTCTTGAAAACCGTCTTTATTAAAATCATAAAACATTGGTTGCCAGTAGTCCTTCGTTGTTGTATCTAAAAGGCTAGAACTACTAATATTGGAAAAAGTTCCATCGGTATTGTTCAAAAAGAAAGAACTTTTACCTTTCCAAAAGGTAATAAAGAGATCTAAAAACCCATCATTGTTAATGTCCCCCGCAGATAATCCTCCAGTTGTTATCAGAGGGTTTGCGATACCAGAATCGTATATATTACCGAAAGTGAGACCGGCTTGCTCAGTGGTTTCAGTGAAATACCCATCCAAAGTTTGTTGATATAAGCTAACCATGATTTTAGAATCACAATCTATATCAATACAATTCCCAACTACCAATAGGTCTAATAAGCGGTCTCCATTGTAGTCAAACCACAATGAAGCATTGCTTGGTTTTAGGGATGCTAAACCGACTTCTGAGGCTATATCCAAAAAAATACCTTGACCATCATTTCTATACAGACGGTTTGGTATTCCAGAATCTGTTGCCAAAAAAAAGTCGATGTCACCATCGTTATCAAAATCAGCCAAAGAAGCACCGTAGCCGAAAGGCTGGGATAGTTCTGTAGCATCTTGAATTCCAGAGGATGCCGTGATATTAGAGAAGACTGGTGTTTGACCAAAAAAACTGTTACTAAATAACAATAGTATAATTACGACTACACCCTTTCCCATAATGTTAAATATTTCACAACTTACAAATTTATATAAATATTCTATTGGTTACCAAACAGTTTGAGCTTTTTGTAAACTAATTAAGCGTAAGTTTCTTTGGGCATCAATTACGAGAATTATAAAAAATAATGGTAAAAATTAAACCTGTTGGTCAAATTCAGTTTATTTTGTAGACAATCAGCGAGTTGTCCTGGTCCTGTACCGTAAGTTCAAGTTTTGAGTCATTGTCAATATCGGCCAGATCAATGGTAGAGTTGCCAAAGACGGGAAAGTTTTGGATGGGCCTTGCTTGGCTATCAAACAAATATACCTTTTGATTTTGTATGTCGGTTACCGAGACATAAATTTTGTCGTTGAGATAAAATATCGTTGGTTTGGTGTATACGCCTAAATCCATTTCCATTTTTTTCCCTTTTATGGTTAAAATATTATCGTTCATTACTGCTAAAGTTTTACTTGTAGCATCAATGCCGTGGTCTTTGTTCAGATTAAGCGGGGTTTTTATTGTCTTACCTTTAGTGTCTGTAGCGAAGAGATTTCCTTTTACATCAGTGACTATAAACCTGTTGTTGTGGAGATGGGGGTTATTTTGTGAAAAATTTATTTTTTCCTTCACATTTATTCTGTTATCCCCAACACGGTTCAATATTTTTAAATCTCCGTTTTCCAGAACAAATACCAAATAATCCTTTTTGTTCAATCTAAAATGGTTTGGTGCTGTAAGAATTGGGCTTTTGGCTTTGGTATATTTGAAACCCGTAACGATTTTCCCTTTGTTATTGTACATGAACACTTTATCGCCCTGCGTGATTACAAACCGGTAATCTTTTTTTTCATCATAATCAAAAACTGCTAACGGATTCAAGTTGCCGCCACTGAACGATATTTCAAAAGGTTGAACCAAATCCCCATTGCGGTCGAGTATCAAAAATTGGTTATCGGTACAAAACGCCAATTGTAACCTACCGTTTTTATAAATGTCTACTTGATGTACCTTTCCTTGAATACGTCCCTTTAATTGTTTTTTCCAAAGTACCTTGCCCTTGGTAGAAATTAGATATAGATTGTTTTCTTGATCTTGTACAACAACTTCTTTTTTATTGGTTCTATGGTTTATGATGAACTGAGGGGGTGTTGCAATATCATTATCCAGCAGTACGGTGAAAAGTGGAGCCGTAATATTGGGCTTTTGGTTATTTTCCGTTTTTTTGATGATGATATTGGTATGATAAAAACCATTGTCAGACGTTGCTTGGGCGGAAAACGAATATTTTTTGATTTGTTCGTCTTCTATCTCAGAAAGAAAATCAGAATCTATCCAATTGGAAAGACCTTTAAAATCAGCTATAAATTGAACTGATGCTTCATTAGCGAGTTCATCTTGCATACTTTGATACAAAATGGATTTCTCAAACGAAGATTTACCATTAAAACTACTTATCACAGTTTGCAAAGTCTCCCTGTTTTCCGAAAAAACCATAGTGTTGTCCAAAAGCACGAAATGGTTGGCTTCAAAATCTTGTACCAATGGATTTAAATAAAAGTTGAGGAAATCATTTTTATCAAGCTCTATGATTTCATGACCTTGATAGTTGAAAGCGTTCCTTCTTACAGTATTCAAAAATTCAAATATGCTTTCGGCGTCATATGCATTTATCAGTATCGCCCTAGAATTGTCGAAATGTAGTTCTCCGATTTCTTCTATGGTTTTGAAAATAGTGTCTGAAACCGTTGAATTATTTGAATATGATTGTCGGTTTTTAGAAAATTTGCTAAAATCATCAAATGTATATGTGAACAGGGTATTGGTATTTTGTGGCGTAACCAAAGCAGCTTTACTATTTAAGGGACTTGTGTTTTTAAAAAAGTTCAAATAGTTTTTTATCGAGTCATTGGCTATGCTGATGCCATGTAATTTCACATAGTTTTGGCCCAGGTCAACATCCAAAGAAATCCAATCGGCAAAACCTGTAAGGCTTTCTTTTTTTTTAAGTATCGGAGAGAAAAGGGAATGACCTGCTTTGGTGTTTATATAAATTGAAGCAGATTTGTTGAGATCGGATATGGCGAATAATTTTTGTAAAGTCGGTGCGATGTTTTCTTTTTCAGTGCTTAAAATACCATTCTCCAATATTGTTTTGGAAGATGCAATTATGGTTTTTTCATCTATTCTGGTTTGATAAAATATAGATTCATTCAATGTATGTTTTTTGATAACGTTACCCTTGTATACTATTTCTTCTATGGTTTTATTTTTGATTTTATCAAGTTGTATGTTGAGAGTGCTATCGTTGGCAATAAAAAAATAACCTAAATCGTCTTCATCCACTTCGATAAGTGCCAAAACACTTTGATTTTTCGTTTGAACAAAATCAAGGACACTTATTTTTTTTGAGAAAGCACTGTAGTTTTTTGAAGTTTCGACCTGTTTTATAAAAAAACTGTTCTTTAATCCGCTTTTGAAGGCTTGATAGTCATTTATTTTTATTACCGTGGATGCACTCGATGGCACATAATCCAATAACCTAGAGTTGGTTTTTAGGGGTTCATTGCAACTTAAAAAGAATAGAAACAAAATGGGTAAGGCTATTCTTAAGATCATCTTAGCGATTTTTCACAAATTTAGATATCTAGTCTTAGTTGTTCGGGCAATTGTTTAAAACTTTTTCTATGATATTTTGTGATGCCATATTTACGGATAGCCTCACGGTGTTCTTTCGTAGGATATCCTTTATTACGTTTCCAGTTATACATAGGATATTCCAAATGTATTTTTTCCATGTAGGCATCCCTATGCGTTTTTGCCAAAACTGAAGCAGCGGCAATGCTCATGTATTTGCTGTCTCCCTTAACAATACATTCATAAGGTATGCCATGGTAAGGTTTAAACCGGTTTCCGTCAACGATTATAAACCTAGGTGGGTTTTTGATTTGGTCCAGGGCGCTATGCATTGCTAAAATTGATGCATTTAGGATATTTAATTCATCTATTTTTTCCGGATAAACATGAGCTACACCAAAACCAATGGCAAGCTCTTCAATGTAAGGACGTAAAACATTCCTCTTTGTTTCAGATAGTTGTTTGGAGTCGTTAAGGATTTCATTTTCGAACTTTTTTGGGAGTATAACAGCTGCAGCGGTGACTGGCCCTGCCAAGCACCCTCTGCCAGCCTCGTCTGTACCGGCTTCATGAAAATCATTAAATATTTTGTTCAACATTTTTCAAAAATATCAAAAGATTAAATTATTGCTTAAGTAATTTTCATTTAAATGTTAAAAACAATTATAATCCCCAGTTCAGGCGTTCTTTTATTAATGTTTTCATAAAAATTTGTTTTTTTTTAACAGGAATACAAGTGATGTCAAAGTATTTTTTGGATTATTAACTATTTATTAAGACTTTTGGCACAGACTAATTCAAAAATATATTAAATGAAATCTAAATTAACTTGGATGTTAACGCCTTTGTTGGTGTTATGCATGTCTTTCTCCTCAGCACAGGAGAAAACGATTTCGGGTAATGTGACCGATCAAAACGGTTTACCGCTTCCCGGTGTATCTATTGTAGTTGTGGGAACTTCTTCTGGAACGCAAACAGATTTTGATGGTAACTATGCTATAACTGCCGATGTGGGTCAGGTTTTGCGTTTTAGTTACATAGGTCAAAAAACGGCCAACAGAACCGTAGGTGCCAGCGATACGATAAATCTTCAAATGGAGGAAGATGCCGAGGCGCTCGAGGAAGTTGTGGTCGTAGGATACGGTACTTCTACAAAGCAAGCATTTTCGGGTACGGCAAAGACAGTTACCGCCGAAGATATTGAGCTGAAAAACTTCTCGAATGTTACTCAAGCTTTAGCGGGTGAAGCTGCTGGTGTGACCGTTATCAACACTACTGGGCAGCCAGGTTCAACTTCTACGATTAGAATTCGTGGTTTCGGATCAGTGAACGGCAACAGGGCGCCTCTATATGTCGTGGATGGGGTTCCATTAACTACATCTTTCACAGATGGTGATGGCGATATTAATAATGATAGTAGTTTAAATGCTATAAATCCTTCGGATATTAAAAGTACTACTATTTTGAAAGATGCTACTGCTACTGCTATTTATGGTTCTAGGGGTGCAAATGGTGTTGTTTTGATTACAACCAAATCTGGTTCTGCTAATGAGAATTACATTGAAGTTGATGTCAGAACTGGTATCAACACTCAGTTAATCCCTAGATATGAAACAATAAGCTCTCCTGAAGAGTCTATAGGTCTTATCTGGGAAGCAAAACGTAACAGGGAGTTGTTGACCGGAGATGGTACGGGAGCGGTTGGTGACCTTGCTGCCGCCAATACTTTTGCAAGTGACAACCTCTTTGGTACTGTTGCAACGAGTTTTCTAGACCCTGGATATAATTTGTGGGATACCCCTGGGGCTAACCTGATTGATCCAGCTACTGGTCAGGTAAGGTCAGGTGTTGGTAGAAGATACACTCCTGAGACTTTTGAAGAGGTTGCTTTCAACCCTGCATTCAGAACTGAGGCCAACTTAAAAATGGGCGGCGGTAGTGAAAAAGGTAGGTTTTACGCTTCTGTAGGGTATTTGGACGATCAAGGTTTTGCCATTAGGACAAGCTTTAGAAGATATAATGCACGTTTAAATGTTAATTCCGATGTGAAGGATTGGTTGAATTTAGGGGCAAATATTGGTTATACATATTCAGAAACAGTGAATAATGGTCAGACCGTCGGCTCTGAAAACGTTTTTGAATTTGCAAACAAAACGCAACCTATTTTTCCGGTATTTTTAAGGGATGATGATGGTAATTTTGTGCCCGATCCGATTTTTGGAGGCAACCAATTAGACTATGGTTCTGCGTCTGGCTTTAGGTCAAGGCCCAATGCCGATAACCTAAACCCCGTAGGTTCAGCATTGTTTGATTTTAATGGAACAGATAGACATGAAATAATCACTAGCTTCAATTTAACGGCTAAATTAGCCAAAGGTCTTACAGCGGAATCTATCTTTGGCGCGCAATATTCAAATAACGTATTCAAGTCCATAAGTAATCAATTTTATGGTACGGGAGTCTCTAACGAGGGAGATTTGACGCAGAGTGAAAGGGAATCGATTACTGTGAATTTTCTACAGTTATTGAGGTATCAAAAAGAGTTTGGATTGCACTCTTTCGAAGCTTTGGTTGCTCATGAAAGTAATTATTTAAAGCAAAGCTTTAATAGTGTTTTTAAAACTAAGGCAATTATCCCCGGTGGAGACCAATTGGATAATTACATAGTTGCTCCAAATCAGGCCACAGGAAGGTCTGTTGCTCGTAGTTTGGACTCATATTTCTCGCAGTTGAACTACAATTATGACAACAAATATTTCTTGACCGGTTCGGTTCGTAGGGATGGTTCCTCTAGGTTTGCGAATAACAAATGGGGTACTTTTGGTTCTATAGGTGCTTCATGGGTGGTTTCCAATGAAGATTTTTTGTCCAACAACGATTTTCTTAACTTTTTGAAAGTTAAGGCATCATGGGGTAGAACGGGTGACGAACAAGGGGTTCCCTTCTTTACTGGAATTAATACATTTTTAGTCACTAACGTAGGTGGTGAATTTGCTGTAGCTCCTGAACTTTTTGCAAATCCTAATTTAACATGGGAGACAGCGCAACAGTATCAAGTAGGGGTCGAATTTGGATTAGGCAATTTCCTGGACGCTACTGTTGATTATTTTATAAAAGACACGGATAATCTATTTTTTAGTAGAAGAAATGCTCCATCAACAGGTGTGGCTATCATTAATGTAAATGATGGCGAGTTGAGAAATTCTGGATTGGAGTTTGATTTGACTGCTCACATCTTAAAAACAGAGAAAGCCTCTCTGGATTTTACGATCAATGGAGCTTTCTTAGGTAACGAGTTATTGACTACTCCCATTGATCCAGAAACTGGAGAGCCTGCCATAATAAATGAAGGTGTTGGTCCTGGAGGCCATTATGCTTTTGCAGAGGGTAGATCTATTTTTGATTTTTACATGAGGGAGTATGCTGGTGTGGATCCTGAAGATGGATTCCCGCAATGGAACCGATATTTTGATGATGTAAATGGAAATGGTACCTTTGATGATGGTGATACTTCAATACAATCATTAACACCGTTTTTGGCAGAAAACCCTGATGCAAATGTGGTTAGTGAAGCAACTAAAACATACGCTGATGCTACATTGAAGTTTGTTGATGAGTCAAGTATACCTGTTGTTCAGGGTGCATTTCGCTTAAATGCAACAATACATAGGTTTAACTTATCTACACAGTTCACCTATTCATTAGGTGGTACGGCATACGATGGTCAATATGCAGAATTAATTCATGACAATAATGGAGGTATATTGGGCACAAACAGGCATGTAGATGTGCGTAACAGATGGCGTCAACCTGGTGATATCACTGATGTTCCTCTAATAGCAGATAGGGTTATACCAAATATAACTTCCAGGTCAACACGTTTTTTAACCTCTACAGACTTTATAGCTTTAAATAATGTGGTGTTAGGTTATACCTTTTCTGGCGACGTATTAAAGCAATTGGGCATGAGCGGGCTTAATATGTATGTATCTGGAGACAATTTATTCGTTAAAAGTGCTAGAGATGGCTTTATACCTTTTACAAGTGAGACAGGAAACTCTGTGAGGCGTTTATTCCCACCTTTAACTACTTTTACATTTGGTGTTAAAGCAAAATTTTAAAAAAAAAAATATGAAAAATAACTTAAAAAAAATACTTAGTGTATTGTGTACAGTACTATTTTTTATAGGCTGTAGTGAAGACTTTTTGGTTGAAGAACCTCAAGGTGCTATCGTGAATGCAGATCAGTTATCTGAAGCGATAGATTTAAACCCAGACTTGGGTGAGGCAACTGTAACTGGTATTTATGCTACGATGTTTACCACTGAAACAGGTGGTACCACATCCCAACAGGATTTCGGGCAGAAGGGATATGATATTTATTTGGACATGCTTTCTGGTGATATGGCTTTAACACTAAGTAGTTTTGGCTGGTATCGTGCAAGAATTACAGAGCTACAGGGCCCCGTAGATTTCACGCAACAAGAAAATTATCAACCATGGCGTTACTATTACAGGATTGTTAATCTTGCAAATCTGGTGATTGAGAGCGTAGGTGGTAACGATGCTAACCCCGAAGATCCTAGTATCAGGGGTATTTTAGGCCAAGCTTTAGCCATGCGAGCTCACTCTTATTTTTATCTTACACTGTTTTTTATAAATGATGTAGAGGCTTCATGGACTTCACCTACGCTTCCTATTTATGATGTTCCTGGACTGGTTGGTAAACCTAAATCAACAACTGAGGAGGTATATCAATTAATGGAGAGCGATTTAAATAAAGCCATTAATCTTTTGGAGGATTTTAATAGAACGGCTAAAACACAGGTAGATCAGTCTGTTGCTCAAACAATGTTGGCTTATGTGCTTGCCTCTCGAAGAGATAGATGGTCTGATGTTGTTACGTTGACTGCCGCAGCGTTGGCTAACACTAGTGCAACCCCTATGGTCGCTGATTTTGCGATACCTGGTCAAACACCTGTTACTAATACAGATGACATTAGGGGAGGTTTTAATGATGTAGGTGCCTCTGGCTGGATGTGGGGCGTGGACATTAATGCTGATATTGGTTTAGGACTGGTTTCGTGGTGGGGTCAGATAGATGCCTTTTCATTTAGTTATGCTGGTTTTGGCGACAACAAAGCTATGGATATAGGTTTGTACGAAAGTATGGCAGCTGATGATATACGTAGAGAGCAATATTTAATTGATCCTGATGCTACAAATCATTTACAACCCTATTTTAAGTTCTATGATTCTGACAGGGTGTTTAGAGGTTCTTCACAAATTGTAAAGGCTGATTATATATATATGCGTGTTGAAGAGTTGATTCTTTTAAATGCTGAAGCTCTAGCTAAATCTGGACAAGAACCAGAAGCTAGAACTGCTCTTGAAGGCTTTGTTGAGACTAGATTAACAAGCGGAGACGCTTCTTATATTGCTGGTTTAAGCGGGCAAGCCTTAATAGATGAAATTTATAAGCAAACTCGCTTAGAACTATGGGGAGA
Source organism: Costertonia aggregata (assembly GCF_013402795.1). GTDB lineage: Bacteria > Bacteroidota > Bacteroidia > Flavobacteriales > Flavobacteriaceae > Costertonia > Costertonia aggregata. Next base: position 2,507,670 of record NZ_CP058595.1, read on the forward strand.
AGGTAAAAGTTATTTGGCTTTGAAGAGAAATAGGGCCTCGGTTACTAGAGGAGCAAACCACTTATCTTTCGTAGGTGTTACTATGCCACATGATGATGAGCGTTTGACTTTTGAAATTCCTCAACAAGCGATTCAGGATAATAATTTTATTAATGACCAAAATTAATATTGTTTTTTACATAAATTGAAAAAAGCCACCCTTCATAGGGTGGCTTTTTTCAATTTGATTTTTACCTGGTGTAGTTTAAACTTTTAATTTTATTGAATTATTTAAATTTTTATAATATGGGTATTATATTATAAATCATTTATAAAAATCAAAAAGTGAATATACGTTGTCTGTTTCTTATGTTTATATGTTTTGGTTGTACAACAAAAACCAAAAATTTGGATAAAGATTATTTATTTAAAAAGTTGCCTTATGATGTAACGGGTATTGATTTTATAAATCAAATTGAAGAGGACCCTATTCACAATATTATCAATTACATCTATTATTACAATGGTGGTGGTGTTGCGGTAGGAGATATAAATAATGATGGTTTATCAGATATTTTTTTTGTGTCTAATCAAAGGGAAAATAAGCTTTACCTAAATAAAGGAGGCTTAAAATTTGAGGATGTCACAACATCTTCAAAAATATCCAGTGCCTCTAGCTGGAATACTGGAGCTACTATGGTAGATGTAAACGGTGATGGCTATTTGGATATCTATCTTTGTGCCGTTTCGGGACTGTTGGATTTTAAGGGTCATAATGAACTGTTCATAAATAATGGGGATGGTACTTTTAGTGAAAAATCAAAAGAATATGGTTTAGATTTTAAAGGGTTTTCAACACAGTCCTATTTTTTTGACTACGATAAGGATGACGACTTGGATGTTTACATAGTAAACCATGCGATACATACAACACTATCACACGGTCCTGCGGATGCGAGGAATAAGCGTGAGCCTTTGGTCGGCGACGTTCTTCTCAAAAATGAAAATGGTAAATTTATTGATGTTAGCGAACATACAAATATTTATGGAGGTGTGAACGGTTATGGATTGAGCGCATCAATTGCAGATTATAATAACGATGGATGGGAAGATATATACGTTTGCAATGATTTTCATGAAGATGATTACTATTATATCAATAATCAAGATGGGACATTTAAAGAAAGTCTATCAAAGTCATTTTCTACTATTAGTCGTTTTTCTATGGGAAGTGATGCAGCAGATATAAATAATGATGGCTTTACCGATTTAGTTACCTTAGATATGCTACCGAGCGATGAGCGACTTGTAAAAGAAACGGAAGGTGATGATGCTATGTTCAATATGCAAAATCAACTTAAAAATTTAGGGTATAAAGATCAGTATTCTCGAAATATGTTACAGATAAATAAATTTGGTAAGTATTTTCAAGAAACTGCATTTTTAAATGGTGTTTCTAGTACTGATTGGAGCTGGGCCCCTCTTTTAGCTGACTTTAATAATGACGGTTATCAAGATTTATTTATAACTAATGGTATTTTGAGAAGACCTAATTATCTCGATTTTAAACAATACGTATCTAGTGCATTCAAAAATAGGAGTCCCAACAAGGGGACACAATGGTTGTATAATTCCATAAATGAAATGCCAAGTGGGGAAGTGGCGAACCAAATTTTTAAGGGTGGTTTAGAAAAATTCACTAATGAAAGTGGTAATTGGATTCCCGACACGCCCTCATTTTCTAATGGAGCGGTATATTCTGATTTGGATAACGATGGAGATTTAGATATTGTTGTAAATAACTTAAACAACGTTGCCGATATTTATGAAAACTTATCAAACGAAGAAAAGAATTACATCTCTTTGAATTTTGAATATAGAGATAAAAATTCAAGAGGTATAGGAACTAAGGCTTTAATATATACTAAAAACAAGATGCAATCTAAAAGACTGCTCAAATCTCGTGGTTTTTTATCGTCTGTTGATAGTAAGTTGAATTTTGGTTTGGATACAGTTTCCAAAATTGACTCTATTAAAATAATATGGCCTAATCTAGACGTAAAAACTTTGATAAACCCTCAGGTTAATCAAAACCTATTGGTAAGATATAGTCCTTCAACTGTAAAATATGATTATCAAGTCGAATCAAGTAAGCCATACTTTGAAGAGAGTAAAGAATTCGAGTATATCCATTCGGAAGATTTGTATAATGATTTTCGTCAAGAAAGATTGATACCGTACCAAGTGTCAAAACAAGGTCCGGCTTTTGCTGTTGGTGATATTGATAATAATGGTTATGATGACATATTTATCGGCAACTCTTCGGGCAATAAGCCCGTTATGTTCAAGAACAACGGAAAACGTTTTCTAAAAACATCGATACCTACTATTGAGTTGGATTCATTATGTGAAGATAATGCTGCACTTTTTTTCGATGTTGACAATGATAATGACCTTGATCTATACGTGGCTTCTGGTATTACTTCCTTAAAAAATGGAAAAAGTTTGCAAGACAGATTATATATAAATAAAAATGGAAACTTTGAAAAATCGGAAAACCGAATTCCCATCAACAATTTTGTTACATCATCTGTAGTTGCAAGTGATTATGATCAAGATGGGGATTTAGACCTTTTTGTTGGTAATTTGTCTAAGCCGGATGATTTTGGAGAGTGTGTCAATTCATTTTTGTTGAAGAATGACGGTTCTGGCTATTTTTCTGTTGATGATAATTTTAAATTGTGCTCCATGGTTAATGATGCAATTTGGAAGGATGTAAATATGGATGGCATTGAAGACCTTTTGGTAGCGACGGATTGGGATACGCCTAAAGTCTTTATCAATGATAATAGATCATTAATAGAAATAGATTTGCCTCAAAACATGAAAGGTTTATGGCAATCCATTACTAGTTTTGACATTGATGAGGATGGAGATCAAGATATTATTTTGGGTAATTGGGGGTTAAACACAAAATTTAGTTTAAATCCTCCTCCTTTAAAGATGTACAAAAATGATTTTGATTCGGATGGTAGGAATGAGGTAATTGTAGCATATAATGTTAATGGTAAATATTACCCGATAAATTCTAGAGATGAGATTTCTTCACAAATGAAGGTCATCAGTAAACGATTTATCAGCTATAAGGATTTTGCTTTAAAGACTGTTGAAGATATTGTAGGGAAAGAAGCTGTCAAAAAATCCGAAAAATACGAGGTGCAAAATTTGGCTTCTGGCTATTTGGAAAATATAAATGGAAAGTTTGAACGATTTGTTTTTTTATCAAATGATTTTCAATTGGCACCTATATCATCCTTTTCAGAAATTGAGATAAAAGATGATAAATGTTTATTGGTAACTGGTAATTCATTGAAAGTCAATACATACCATGGGGGTTATACTTCGTTAAAAGGCATTGTTTTAAATGATATGAATCAATTTGAACCAGTTGTGAATTTCGGTATCCAACACATGGATGCACAAATAAAAGGATCTGTAGTCATAGAGATGAAAAATAGAAAAGTACTTTTCATATTGGCAAATAATGACACTATCAAATCATACTCATATGATAGTATTGAATAGCATCACTTGGTGAATATATATTTTTTGCCATGGTAATAGCTGTTTGAATAAGTCTTATGAAAAAATATTTGTTTTAAAGTCAATTTGTTTTCCGTTATAATTTCTATTAGTAAAGTTAATTACTACTTGTTTTTCACTTAAATAGATAAACTGCTCAAATATTGAACTTGTGCTACAAAAGTTAATAATAAAGGTTTTGCCAAATTTAATTTGGATGTAGAGCTTAATTGCTCGGTAATACAAATTCTAAAGTGGATTTAATTCAATAGAAAGGATTATTCTGATATTAATATCTGATAATTGAAATTTAATAGTAAACTATTTATATGATGTCTTAAATTTAAATCCTTGCCATTTATAGTTTTATCTATATCGTAAACTTTCACATTTCATTACGAACAAAAAAATTAACTTTGTGATGTAAGATTACAGTATGAAATATGCATGGCCTGCGCTTTTTTTTCTTTTTTTTCAACTTACTTATTCGCAAGAAGATTCAATACCATCAGTTGATCGTAGTGTAAGTGGACCACCTGTCAAAAAAAAGATTATTGACTCCACTTTAATTCCAGGCAAGGAAGAAGGTAATAAACAAATCACGGTTAGTGATTACAAGATAGTGTCGTTTCAAAGAGACACCATATCTCTAGATACTACCCTTGTTATGGCCAAAGAGTATAAATATAACTATCTGAGAAAGGATGATTTTGAACTAATGCCTTTTGCCAATGTGGGCCAACCTTATAATAGTTTGGGAATGGATTTTGAGAAAATTTCCCTTTATCCTAAAATAGGTGCTGTAGGAAAGCATTTCAAGTATTTGGAAATGGAAGATGTTGACTACTATAACGTTCCAACTCCAATGACAGAGCTGATGTTCAAGACTACTTTCGAACAAGGGCAGTTTTTAGATGCATTGCTTACTTTCAATACGTCCAAAAGATTAAATTTTTCAGTGGCCTATACGGGTTTTAGATCTTTGGGAAAATACAGGTTCAGTCAAGCTGAATCAGGCATTTTTAGGTTTACCAGCAATTACGAGACCAAAGATGGTAGATATTCCTTAAGGGCCCATATAGTCGCACAAGATTTTGAAAATCAGGAAAATGGTGGGATTTCGGATAAAGAGGAGCAATTTGAGTCTGGCGATGAAGACTTTGATGACAGATTCGCTATCGATGTTTTTTTTACCGATGCAGAAAGTAAAATCCTGGGAAAAAGATACTTTCTGGATCAGCAATATAAATTAATAAAGAAAAAAAAGGATTCTACTGAAAAAAAGAACACCTCCTTGGCAATAGGGCATCAATTCAGCTACGAGACCAAATATTATCAATTTATACAAACAGCGCAAAATGACTATTTTGGGAATACGCTAGCAGGAGGCATTATAAATGACAAGTCCAATCTAAAGACTATGCTCAACCAAGTAAATGTAGATTTTTCCAATAAAACTTTAGGAAGATTAAGAGGGGTTCTAAGCATTTACAACTACGATTATTTTTTCAATAGTCTATTGATTACTTCCCAGGGACGAATAGAAAATCAATTAAAAGGAGAGGAAGTACAGATAGGGGGAGATTATCAAAACCAGATAGGAGGCTTTAAGTTAAACGCAAGCTTGCGTTATGGCGTGGTGGGTGATTTGACCAATACGTTGATAAATGCCAACGCATCATATACAATCAACGATGACTATAGCTTTGGTTTTACGGTACACTCATCTTCGGCCATGCCAAATTTCAATTATTTGTTGTACCAAAGCGATTATGTCAATTATAACTGGCAGAACACTTCCAGTTTTAAAAATGTCAATACGAATAGTTTGCAGTTTACTTTCGATACTAGGCTGTTCGGCAACATATCTGCGAAATACACAACGATAGGCAATTACACCTTTTTTGCCCCTGACCCAAGCAATGCAACACCCGAGCAAATCGAAGCAAATCAAGAAAATGCTTTCTTGAAACCATTTCAAGAAGGCAACAGTGTAAATTATCTGAAAATAAAATACAAGAACGAATTCAGGTTGGGCAAGTTTGCGCTCAACAATACCATAATGTATCAAAATGTATCGCAGACAAACCAGGTTTTGAATCTACCAGAATTCGTCACAAGAAACACTTTGTACTTTTCCGATGATGTTTTTAAAAAGGCTATGTACCTTCAGACCGGTGTAACCTTAAAATACTTCACTTCCTATAATATGGATGCATATAATCCTTTGTTAGGGGAGTTTTACACTCAAAATCAAGAAGAACTAGGAGCCTTTCCTATGTTGGACTTCTTTATAAACGCAAAGGTCAGGCAAACTAGAATATTCCTCAAGGCAGAACATTTCAATACCCTTTTTACCCAACCAAACTATTATTCTGCACCAAACTACCCTTATCGTGATTTTGTCATTCGGTTTGGCCTGGTATGGAATTTTTTTTCATAGTATATTTTCTTTTACGGGAACTTTGCAACTCAGGTTGCAAAACGGGCTTTTGCCACTCGCTTTTGCATTAGGTAATGCAAAGAGCTCAAACAAGGGCGCAATCCCTGTTCCTTTTAAAATCAGGTTTTCTTGTAAGCTAGCTTAAGAACGGTTTTGATAATTTTTATAAAAAAAATCATTTCATGTTGTGTAACCAAAAAAAGGTTTTATATTTGCACCCGCTTTAGGGATGGCGATCGAACGTTTCGGTTCCATTTCGAGAGGCGCATCCCCACGGGGGCGATCGGGGTTCCTTTATGGGATTCCTTTGATTAGGGTTCATTGACATATTGGGTACAGTAAAGAAGAAGATAGACCGATGATCGACAACGGTCGGAGAGGGCCCGGGATGTTTTCGTGTTGTGAAGTTATTTGAGATACAACGATGAAGAGTTTGATCCTGGCTCAGGATGAACGCTAGCGGCAGGCCTAACACATGCAAGTCGAGGGGCAGCATTCTGTGCTTGCACAGAGATGGCGACCGGCGCACGGGTGCGGAACGCGTATGGAACCTGCCTTCGCCAGGGGAATAGCCCAGGGAAACTTGGATTAATGCCCCGTGGCACGGTCCCCCGGCATCGGGGGTCCGTTAAAGCTACGGCGGGCGAAGATGGCCATGCGTACCATTAGCTTGATGGTAGGGTAACGGCCTACCATGGCCACGATGGTTAGGGGCCCTGAGAGGGGGATCCCCCACACTGGTACTGAGACACGGACCAGACTCCTACGGGAGGCAGCAGTGAGGAATATTGGACAATGGGCGAGGGCCTGATCCAGCCATGCCGCGTGCAGGAAGAATGCCCTATGGGTAGTAAACTGCTTTTGTACGGGAAGAAACCCGCCTACGCGTAGGCGGCTGACGGTACCGTAAGAATAAGGACCGGCTAACTCCGTGCCAGCAGCCGCGGTAATACGGAGGGTCCGAGCGTTATCCGGAATCATTGGGTTTAAAGGGTCCGTAGGCGGGCCTGTAAGTCAGGGGTGAAAGTCTGCCGCTCAACGGTAGGACGGCCTTTGATACTGCAGGTCTTGAATTATATCGAAGTGGGCGGAATATGTAGTGTAGCGGTGAAATGCATAGATATTACATAGAACACCGATCGCGAAGGCAGCTCACTAGGTATGTATTGACGCTGATGGACGAAAGCGTGGGTAGCGAACAGGATTAGATACCCTGGTAGTCCACGCCGTAAACGATGGACACTAGCTGTCGGGCCTTCGGGTTCGGCGGCCAAGCGAAAGTGATAAGTGTCCCACCTGGGGAGTACGTTCGCAAGAATGAAACTCAAAGGAATTGACGGGGGCCCGCACAAGCGGTGGAGCATGTGGTTTAATTCGATGATACGCGAGGAACCTTACCAGGGCTTAAATGCATTATGACAGGGGTGGAGACACCTTTTCCTTCGGGCATTTTGCAAGGTGCTGCATGGTTGTCGTCAGCTCGTGCCGTGAGGTGTCAGGTTAAGTCCTATAACGAGCGCAACCCCTACCGTTAGTTGCCAGCATGTAAAGATGGGGACTCTAACGGGACTGCCGGTGCAAACCGCGAGGAAGGTGGGGACGACGTCAAATCATCACGGCCCTTACGTCCTGGGCCACACACGTGCTACAATGGCCGGTACAGCGGGAAGCCACGCAGCGATGCGGAGCGGATCCACAAAACCGGTCACAGTTCGGATCGGGGTCTGCAACTCGACCCCGTGAAGCTGGAATCGCTAGTAATCGGATATCAGCCATGATCCGGTGAATACGTTCCCGGGCCTTGTACACACCGCCCGTCAAGCCATGGAAGCCGGGGGTACCTGAAGTCCGTCACCGCAAGGAGCGGCCTAGGGTAAGACCGGTAACTAGGGCTAAGTCGTAACAAGGTAGCCGTACCGGAAGGTGCGGCTGGAACACCTCCTTTCTAGAGAAACGGCGCGATATGCGATGGGCCCCTCCGGTCCCGTTGTCTCCATTGGTCCGATCCTTCTCAAGCTGTACCCATTATCACGATATACAGGGCATGGGTCTCGGGCCGGTGTCCGAAGCAGTCTCATAGCTCAGCTGGTTAGAGCGCTACACTGATAATGTAGAGGTCGGCAGTTCGAGTCTGCCTGAGACTACAAAGCGGCGAAAGCTGCCGGTCAAGGGTCATGGAGTTAAGGTTTTTTTACACTTACCCGATTGACGAAAAAGTTCATTGAGAATAAAGTATTGAAAGGAAATTCTAGAAGTTGAGTAGTAGTTGGAAGTACTGACTACTGACTACTATGTACTAACTACTAGTATATGGGGGATTAGCTCAGCTGGCTAGAGCGCCTGCCTTGCACGCAGGAGGTCATCGGTTCGACTCCGATATTCTCCACAGGGCGTTGCCCTGGGACAATCCATTTTATCCCGGGCCATCGCAAAAGGGGAGTTGCTGATATCTAACCGTCAGTGGCGACCCGCCACAACGTTCATTGACATATTGGGACGGTATGGTACCATATCCTTTAGGGGATGGGTACCGTACGATCATATTTACATATGACAAAACAATAGAGGAAACGAGAGGCGCCGTACCTTCGGGTACAGGTGCGACAAGCAAGAGAAGGGCGTATGGGGGATGCCTAGGCTCTCAGAGGCGACGAAGGACGCGATAAGCTGCGAAAATCCGCGGGGAGGTGCACATGACCTTTGATCCGCGGGTGTCCGAATGGGGCAACCCACTATATTGAAGATATAGTATCCCGCAAGGGAGGCGAACCCGGTGAACTGAAACATCTAAGTAGCCGGAGGAGGAGAAAACAATAGTGATTCCGAGAGTAGCGGCGAGCGAAATCGGATTAGTCCAAACCATCGGTGTCACGGCACCGATGGGGTTGTAGGACCACGTGATTCGAGGAGCGATGAACTAGAACGCTTTGGAAAGAGCGGCCATAGACGGTGATAGCCCGGTATAGGCAAAGACCTTTTGGATAGTGGTATCCTGAGTAGCGCGGGGCACGTGAAACCCTGTGTGAACCCGGCGGGACCATCCGCCAAGACTAAATACTCCTGAGAGACCGATAGTGGACCAGTACCGTGAGGGAAAGGTGAAAAGAACCGTGAACAACGGAGTGAAATAGATCCTGAAACCATACGCCTACAAGCGGTCGGAGCCCATATGGGTGACGGCGTGCCTTTTGCATAATGAGCCTACGAGTTACTTTTACCGGCAAGGTTAAGCCCTTCAGGGGCGGAGCCGCAGCGAAAGCGAGTCTTAACAGGGCGCCTTAGTCGGTAGTAGTAGACGCGAAACCGTGCGATCTACCCATGGGCAGGTTGAAGCTGTGGTAACACACAGTGGAGGACCGAACCCGTTGACGTTGAAAAGTCTTGGGATGACCTGTGGGTAGGGGTGAAAGGCCAATCAAGCTCGGAAATAGCTCGTACTCCCCGAAATGCATTTAGGTGCAGCGTGTAGATAGTTTCATAGAGGTAGAGCTACTGATTGGATGCGGGGGCTTCACCGCCTACCAATTCCTGACAAACTCCGAATGCTATGAAACGTTTCTGCGCAGTGAGGGCATGGGTGCTAAGGTCCATGTCCGAGAGGGAAAGAACCCGGACCATCGGCTAAGGTCCCCAAATATATGCTAAGTTGACAAAACGCGGTGGAACTGCATTGACAGCCAGGATGTTGGCTTGGAAGCAGCCATTCATTTAAAGAGTGCGTAACAGCTCACTGGTCGAGCGGTTCCGCATGGATAATGATCGGGCATAAGCATATTACCGAAGCCATGGCCTTGTATTCATACAAGGGGTAGGGGAGCATTGTAACG